>CP070775.1:0-26186 GCA_020346185.1 Betaproteobacteria bacterium
ACTACGCTTGCGCTGCGCACCAGCCCGCGGATCTGTGACGCGACGCGCCGCTGGTATTTGACGACGAGCAATTCGAAGGCGGTCGAGTCACCGCCGCGTGCCCGAGCCACAAGCTGCTGGTCGACACTCCAGGAGCCGCCAGATGTTGTCGTAGGATTTCTCATGCGGATTGTTTAGGTGTCTGTTAGGAAGATGCAGTTCGGGATAAAAAGTTGCAAGAGCGGGCAAATGAGTAGTGGCTTACGACGATCTCCATAATCGCTGATATGGCGGGCCCGGCTCTGAGCGGTCAGCAAGCGAGTCAAAGCATCGGGCCGATGCTTGTGTGTTGAAGTCCAGGCGCAGACGCGGGGAATGCAGCGAGCGCGGACGACGAATTCGCGCGTTCGAGTGAAGGGCTGGTCTGAGCTAAGCCGAGCCGGTTTTCGTCACTTCCTTGCGCCCGGCCCCGTGCGCCAGCAATCGGTCTGCGCGTAAGGTTCGGGCGCAAAAAAGTGACCTGCATGATGCGCGATCGGGACCGCTGGTGGCTAATTCGACAGTCCGGGCGTCTGGTGCAGGTATTTGTCGTTGGTCAGTTGTTCAAGCATGAAGGCGGCTACATCGGCCCGGGTAATCTTGAGGGTGAGGTTTTTGTTATCGGGTGCAAATCCATGTCTGTACGCGCCCGTGGCCGGACCGTCGACGAAGGCAGCCGGCCGAGCAATCACCCAGTCGAGTCCACTGCATTTGACGATGTCCTCCTGAACAATGTGGTCCTTGAAGACAGCGCGCAGAATCAGCCCGAACATCAGGTGCTTCCAGAAGAAATTGAGGTTGGCTTGGCTGTCACCGACACCGAGGGTTGTCTGACAGACCAGGCGTTTTACGCCCTGCTGCTGCATAGCGTCCACAATGTTCCGAGTTCCAATCGAACGGACCTTGTCGGTCAGTCTGCTCGAACCGAGCGCCACCAGAACTCCGTCGCACCCTTTGATGGCCGCCGTTACTGAAGATGGGTCGAATGCGTTCCCGGAGCATAGCGCCAGATTGCGGTGCTTGATGCGTAATGCGGCCGGATTTCGCGAAAAGGCGCGCACCTCATGACCGTCGGCGAGTGCCCGGGTGACCAGGTGTTGCCCGATGCTGCCGGTCGCTCCAAATATAATTACTCTCATTTTCAGCTCCTTATGACTTGACATGATGTCAATTGACACGATGTCAATTAAACGCGATACTTGACACAATGTCAAGCGCTATTCTGGACACTCGCGATCGGATACTCGAGGCCGCCTGGAAGCAGTTGGAGATCAATCAGGGCACGGGCGTACGGATGAGTGACATCGCCAGGCAGGCAGGAATCAGCCGCCAGGCGTTGTACCTTCACTTCAGCAAGCGATCCGAATTGCTGATTGCCACCACTCGCTACGTAGACGTAGTGAAGGGTGTCGAGGCACGGCTGGCACCCAGTCGCGGTGCTGCGACCGGAGTTGAGCGTCTCGACGCCTATATCGAAGCGTGGGGTAATTACATTCCGGAAATTTATGGTGTCGCGCGAGCGTTGCTGGCGATGAAGGACACCGACGAAGCCGCGGCAGCGGCGTGGGCTGACCGGATGCAGGCAATGCGGCATGGTTGCGAGGCGGCCATCCTGGCGTTGCAGCGGGATGGAAGGCTTTCACCTCAATATGCACTTGAGGACGCGATCGATATTTTGTGGACGATGTTATCGGTCCGTACTTGGGAAGAACTAATCATCGACTGCGGCTGGCCGCAACGAAAATACGTCGAGACTACCAAGGCAATAGCACGGCGGATCTTGGTGGCAGACCCGCTACCGCGCTGAACACCGGACCGGTCAAGATTTCGGTTTCTCGCATACTTTGCAGCACTCTTGCCCTGACGACGAGCCAGCGCAAAGCAGAGTGTGGAATTGTCGGTGAAAGGGGGCAGCGTTGACGTATTCGGCGAGTAACTGCTGCCGGCCTTCTTGTTAGAGTTCGAATATCGGGTGCGGGACACCGGCGTGGTCCAACGCGTAGCCAGCTAGCTGCCCGGCACGAGCCCGGATGTTCGACACGACTTTAGCATGACGGACAACAGCCGGACGCGACTGCACTTTCGCCAGCCGGCGGTTTTGCTACACAGTGTCCGTTTCCACCAGTTGCTTCAGTCTCTCGAGGTTTTCTCTCATCCGCACAAGCAAACCCAGCGCGGTGTCGGCTGCCAGTTCAGCGCCCTCCTGTGATCCAACACGCCCAGTAAGTCGCGTGTGGCAGGATCCGAGTTTCTCGAGAATGAACTCCGTTATGCCTGTCAAGCCCTGCTCGGGTATCGAGAACTGCTCGACGTAACGAATCGAATCCTCAGAGATGACACGCTCAAGCGGTACGATCCGCACCGTGAAGTTGTCGAAATAGCAGAAATGCTTCGCGTCAAGGCGATCGATCGGTTGCTCGCCATCGCCGCTTCGCAGCCCATCAATCCAGAGCTTGCGTCCGTTGAAATCGATCAACGCCTGGTACGCATCGATCATCGATGAAGCAAACTCAATCTGGACGACTCGATCGTCGAGACGAACTTTAGCCTGCTGGCGTGTTGGGGCGGGCGGAAGTGACTCGCGTATCGTGTCGAGCAGTGCGTACTGAAATGGAATCGTGCCAACGGCAGGGTAATCCTCGGACGCTGCAATCCAACTTAATTCAGAGGTCGTTACTCTATCTGCGGCCGCCTCCAGATAGCTGGCAGTGGCTAGAACATATTCGTCGGAGGCCAGACTGTTTTTCAGCAGGCGGTGGGCAATAATCATGTCGAGACCCGAGGCCTTCACGAAGTTGGCTATTCGCATCTCCTGGATTGCACCGTAGTGCACCACGAACTTCAGGGAAAGCTTGGAGGCAGTCTGGCATGCACCACATTGGCAGATCGAATCTCGTTCGATAATTTTCAAGCGATTATGAAAGTTGCTGAACATTGCGACCGCCTGCCGCGTCATCTCGACCAATGGCAGCGGCGCACCGGTGCGGTAGAAAAGCAGCGCGTCGCCCTCTATCTCGCTGAGCGTGAGGTCGGTGAAATTGGATTCGACCAAAACTTCGAGCAGTTCATTGATGATGTGAGAGCTATGTTCGAGCTCGGTTTGCGATACGAACTCGGTATAGCCACTGATATCGGGAATGAATATCGATGCGTCGAGGGCCATGCGAATTAGTGATGACTGGCGCGTTTCGCCGCGCAGAGCCGATCTTAGACGAAGGCCCTGGCAGGCGACATGATGCTAATGGTGATCGTGATCACCTTCGTCCCGCTTCCCAGAGAAACCGGGAAACTTGTGAGCGGCATATTCGCTGTGGCAAGTAACGCACGACTCGGTCAGCTTGGAAAAATAGAAATTCACGAGCTCCAGTTTATGCCGGTCAGCCACGTGGGCGAGCATGCCGGCATAGTAATGAAACGCTCTATCTAGCTTGAGAAAGGATGTCGGTAGAGAAGCGTGAAGCTCGTGCATTTGTTCTCGCGTAATTGATTGCCTGAGAATATAGCTTTGCTCCATTTTGCGAGCGATTTCTGCTACTTCCGCCAGGTTGCCAGTGACCAAGGCGGGAACGGCGCTGACCATCCCGGTTTGCAATGCCTGCATTTCCTGCTTGAAAAGCGCACGAAGTTCCGGTGACAGGTTCTCGATAGACTTGCGCTTCGAGCCATGACCTTGATGGCGTTTTTCTCCGCCGTGATGTTTCCCTTCTTCGTGATGCTCGGCGAGGCCGGTTGGCGGCAGAAATGAAGCTGCCAGAAGCAGCGTTGTTGCCAGGTAGAAACGCGCGGTCATTCTGTGCCTCCCACAATTAGTCATGACTATGTTGGTTGTGACTGTCTTGCGGTTCGCAACTTGAGCGCCACATCACAAGATGTTCAAGCTGTCGGCCGAAACGAGCAGATACCCGCCGGCACCACCCGACAACATGCGTGCAATGAGTGCCAATATACAGCCATTCAAGCGTTACCGGAGTTAACGCCTTCATTGTCAGTGAAAGTCAGAATCATGACCAGGCAATACTGAATATTTGCGGCGCTATTGATCTCGCTGTCGGCATCGCCGCGCTTCGCCGATAACGCCATGCGCTTTTGTAAATCCTGACGGTCTGTTCAAGCCAAGCCGAGCACGTTTATACAGATCGCGGTGGCAGAGGGCGACCGGTTTGTATTCATCAGTGGTCAGACGGTGCGTGACGACGAGGTGGAAATTATCGGTGTTGTCGATATGAAGAAGCGGGCGGCAAAGGCGATCGAGAACCTGCGCGTTGCGGTGGAATCAGTTGGCGGTTCAATGGCAGACACTGCCAAGGTTACGAACTGTGTCGTCAACCTTCAGCCCGACGACAGGCTGTGGATCGGCAAGATGTTCAGGAATAGGTTTCCGAAA
Source organism: Betaproteobacteria bacterium (assembly GCA_020346185.1). Taxonomy (GTDB): domain Bacteria; phylum Pseudomonadota; class Gammaproteobacteria; order Burkholderiales; family Eutrophovitaceae; genus SG8-40. The sequence continues at coordinate 4,403 of CP070775.1, forward strand.
CCGCGGGGGGCAAATGCAGATCGGTATTTCTGCGCTGGTTGCTCCCGAGTTACTGGTGGCGATAGAAAGGATTGTGCTTCGTAAGTGACTGTTTCGCGCAAGAGCAGGCGGGACAGCGTTATTCAGCGAACTTCTTGGAAAAGAGAAACTGGTCTGTGTAATATGCTGTTCGCAACGGCTCAGGTACCGCTGTGCGAGCGTTGTTGATTGACCACAGTGTTCAAGTAAAAGGAGCTTCAAAATGAGCAAATTTGTTGCGGTGATTGTTTCCCTTTTTCTTTTTGTCCCAGCGTTGGCCTTCTCCGCCGCTACAGTTTCGGAGGCAAGAATTGGGAGGGGCATCGCCGACCTCGAGCTTGTCGACGAAACCGCCACCTTCACGCTGAACGAAACGGCTTATGTCTGGATGAGAGTGGTGGGTGGCAACGGTGAATCTGTCAAGGTGACCTGGTCAAATGGCGACCAGTCGTTCGATGTGGTGTTGAGCATTGGTAGTGACTCGTGGCGCACCTGGTCCAGTAAGATTCTGCACCTTGCCGGGGAGTGGACGGTCAGCGTCACCGATGCCGCTGGTGTGACTATTTATCGATCGACACTGAATGTGCAGTAATGAAAGGATTGTATCTACAGCCACAATCGGGCCTTGTCGCGGACCGGCCGGACCGGAACTTGCTTTTCCTTGCGGGCGTGTTTGATCAACGACACTTGGGTGAAAAGGGCGTCCGATGAGTATGACAAACAGACTCGCATTCTTCGCGGCCGCGATTGTCTTGATTGCCACCGGCTCGGCAGCAGGCCAGGTCATCAAGAAATACGTCACTCCGGACGGTAGGGTCATTTACTCCGACGAGCCAATAGAAGGTGCCCGCCAGGTTGGCGAAGTTGCGCCACCGCCCGAAGTCGACCCTGCGGCCCGCCAAAGAGCAGAGGACGCCGCGCGCAGTAGAGCAGAACAAGCTGACAGCGCAACGCAACGCTCCCAGGAAGCCTCGGCGCGGCAAGAGAAAATACGACAGGCCGAACGACGGCTCGCTGACGCCAAAGCTACGCTCGATAACGGCAAGGAGCCTCTGCCAGGCGAGCGTATTGGCACCGCCGGCGGAGCGAGCCGCTTGACCGAGGCCTATTTCGAGCGCCAGGCGGAGAATGAACGCGCTGTCGAGAAAGCCCGGGACGAACTTAATGCCGTGCTAGCCGGTGGTGAGTAATTCCCTCTGGAAAACCGGATTGCGCCCGGCCAGCTTTTTCGTGGCCACGTTGCATCCGCGTTAAGCCCGCGAAGGGTTTCAAAGGCGGTTGCTTAGCCTCCTTGCGGCTGACAACCGCCGTTAGCTGAGAACGATCCCTCGATGTATGGACCATTGTTGCCGATCGCTCGATGCCTGTAATATGAAGCGTTGAGCCGCCGCACAGCGATGCGACTGACAGCGTTGCACCCATTATCATGTTCTGCAAATTCGGCACCGAGCGATGACCCGGCGTGCAAACATCTATCTGTACGGTGATGATCTGCATCTGTCACCAGCCGAGATTGCCGCCGAGCTGGCACGCCTGACTGCTGAGCAATCGGCCGAGGCGGACACCTATGGTCTTGGTGGCGTGGTCGAAGAAGTCGAAGCTTACTTCGCTCGTCAACTCGGCAAGGAGCGCGCCTTATTCGTGCCGACCGGAACACTCGCCAATCACCTGGCAATTCGGAAACTCGCCGGGGAGCGCCGCCGGGTGATTGTCCAGGAGGTCAGCCACATCTATAACGACACTGGCGACTCGAGCCAGACGTTGAGCAACCTCACGTTGCTTCCGCTCGCCCCCGGGCAAGCTACTTTTACCTGGCAGCAGGTCGAAGAAGTGTTGCGCCGGACGGAATCGGGAAGGGTTGCTGCACCGGTCGGCGCGATCTCCATCGAATCGCCGGTGCGCCGCCTGGCTGGTGAATTGTTCGACCAGGCCCACATGACGGACATTTGCTCACGCGCCCGCGAGCAGGGTATGCGCCTGCACCTGGACGGCGCGCGACTTTATATTGCCTGTGCATATGCCGGCATTTCGCCAGCAGATTACGCTAAGCCGTTTGACACGGTATATGTGTCATTGTGGAAGTACTTCAATTCGCTCAATGGTGCAATTCTCGCTGGACCGGCAGACGTTCTCGATGGCATGTTTCATGTACGCCGCATGTTCGGTGGTGCGCTGTTCAACGCCTGGCCGTTCGCGATACTGGCTCGGCATTTTGCAAACGGCTATCTCGACCATATGAAGCATGCCATCGCCGTGTCCGAGGCGTTCATTAGAGAAATCAACGGCGCGGGCGTGCGCATCGAACGCATCCCGAACGGCAGCAACGTGTTCAGGCTGATCGTTGCCGGTCACAGAGCCGAGACCTTGCGCCTGAGGTTGGCCGATCAGGGGGTAATGCTTCCCCGCCCCGCAAGAAAAGATGACGACATGGCGTTTTGGCTTCAGGTAAACGAGACCTGGAACCGTACCACCGGCGCAGAACTCGCCGAGCGTTTCAGCAACGCGCTAGGTGGTTGAGTAGTGGAGAAACGCCGCATTCTGACCAGCTCCAGGCGCCAGCTGAAAGCATGCGATCGGCTCGCGCAGTACGTTGCAACTTAGCCGGATGTTAATCGTCGGTGAATTCGGGTTTCCTTTTTTCTATGAACGCCATCACCGCTTCCTTGTGCTGTGGTGTCTTGTGGGCGATCGCTTGGTAAGCGGCTGACAACTCCAGTAGTGAATCGAGCTTGGTGTGCTGGCCTTCACGCAACAGACGCTTGGTCATGCGCATGGTCGGTCCCGGATGCCGGGCGATGCGTGCCGCCAGCGAGCGCGCCTCCTCCATCAGTCTGTCGTCCGGCACGACGCGCGACACCAGTCCGCAAGCAAGTGCCTCCTGCGCGTCCACCGGGTCGCCCGTAAAACTCATTTCTGCCGCTTTCGACATGCCGATTACACGCGGAAGCAGCCAGGCCCCGCCATCACCGGGAATAATGCCGATCCTGATGAAACTCTCGGCGAACAATGCGCTTTGCGCAGCAATGCGGATGTCACACATGCAGGCAAGGTCGCAGCCGGCGCCGACGGCGGGGCCGTTAACGGCCGCGATGGTCGGTACGTCGAGGTTGTACAGCGCCAGCGGGATGCGCTGAATGCCCTGGCGATACTCTTCACGGATCGCCGCTGGTGGGATGTCTTCCTCAAAAAAACGGCGCATGTCCCTGACGTTGCCTCCCGAGGAGAACGCCGGGCCGGCGCCGGTGACGATCACCACCTTGACTGATTTGTTCTCAGTGATTTGCGTGCAGGCCTGGACGAACTCGGCCGCGGCAGTATTGCCAGTCAGCACGTTGCGCACGTCAGGCTGATTCATTGTCAGAGTGACGATGGGTCCGTCTTGTTCATGGAGTAGAAACTTGCTCATCGAAAATCTCCGGGAAAGTGATTAATCGCGTTGAAGCATCAATCGGACGTGCTGCCCGAAAAGTACGTCGGCAACATGTACTCCAGAGTGCAGGGCGCGTCCGCGGACAGCACTGCATCCCCCACTCGCCGGTTCCAGTAAGCGGCGGAACCGTAATCGGTGCGCCATTCAATCAGGCGACGTGTGTGCAGTTGCAGATCGTACTCCTCGGTGATGCCCATCGCCGCATGCACCGCGTGTGCGATGGATACCACGGTGCCGGCGGCTTCACTGACGCGCGCTTTGGCGACTGCGGCTGCGAGCGTATTTGATGTGCCCTTGGCGGGTTCCTGGCAACCGAGTTCTGCCGCTATGCGTGACGCGCTCGCCAGTTCCGCGAGTACGCTAAGCTGTTGCTGCACCGCCTGGAATTTTCCGATCGGGCGGCCGAACTGTGACCGTTCTTGGGCATAGCGCACAGTCATGTTCAAGACTGTGTCCATCGCACCCGCCATCTGCGCCGCAGTCATGGCGGCGGCGACCTCCAGCCAGGGATAGGCACCCTCGATAACCACCCCTGCAGAATGCGGTGCCGACCAGGAGAGGTGTGCCTGCAAACTGCCGTAGACGCCGGTCTCCACCCGCTCCGCCCCGTCGGTCGGTAACAGCAGATCGCAGGGTGCAGCACACTCGAGCGCATGCGGCACGATTACCCATTGCGCCAGCTTGCCCGACGGAACATTACGACACTCAACTGCTTTATCGGCATGGGCCACCGGTGCCGCAGATATCGCGATGTTTCCCTCCGGGATGTCAATGCCCTGTCTTGCGAGCACATTTCTCGCAATCATGGTGGCCGGCAGAGGAAGCGGAAATGCATGACGACCGCACAGGAAAAACAGCGAGAATGCCTCTCCCATGTGCAGACCTGCTCCACCGCAGTCCTCGTCGAGCATGGCATCGGCAAAGCCCGACTCCACGATCTGTTCCTCTAGCGTTGGCGGTGACTCCCCGGATTCGATATCACGGATTGCCTGGGGCGTGGAAATGTTGCGCAATAAACGGTCGAAAGAATCGTAGAAGATCGAATCCATCATTCAGAACCTATCTCAGATCAGCGCAACCCGAGGCCGCGCGCGATCATGCCGCGCAGAATTTCACGCGTGCCGCCCCGGAGCGAGTAGGTCGGGCAAATCTGGGTCACGTAGGCGAGCGCGCGCAGCAGCCCGTCAGGAACAGCATGGCCCGGATGGCGGCCAAGCTGTTCGGAAATGGCATACGGAATGAATTGCTCCAGTTCCGTGCCCAAATCCTTCACCAGCGCAGCGGCGAGGACCGGACTCTCGCCGCGGGCGAGCTGTTCGGTGACAGCGACCGACATGGCTCGTAGCGTGACAAGATGCGTGACAATGCGCCCGGCGAGTTCGCGCGCCCAGGCGTCCGCCGAGTGATGCTCGCGCAGGTAAGCCAGCCACAGATCGAACAATGCAATTGCCGAGTAAAAGCGCTCCGGGCCACTGCGCTCGAAGGCAAGTTCGGCGGTGACCTGGCCCCAGCCGCTGCCCTCGGTGCCGACCAGCGTATCCTCGCCGAGCTCGACATCCTCGAAGAAAACCTCGTTGAAATGCGCATCACCGGTGAGGTCGCGAATCTGCCGAATGGTGACACCCGGGGCCGATAAATCGACGATGAATTGTGACAAACCCTTGTGCCGATCTTCGGCTGCCCCGGATGTGCGCACCAACGCGATCATGTAGTGCGAACGATGCGCATTGGTCGTCCAGATTTTCTGGCCGTTGAGTCTCCAACCCTTCGCGGTCCTGGTGGCGCGCGTGCGCACGCTGGCGAGATCGGACCCAGACTGCGGCTCGCTCATGCCAATGCAGAAAAATGCTTCGGCGCGGACAATGCGGGGCAGATAGAATTCTTTCTGTGCATCTGTACCGTATTTCTGGATCAGTGGTCCACTTTGCCGGTCGGCGATCCAATGTGCTGCCACCGGCGTGCTGTTGCCCAGCAATTCCTCTATCAGCACGAAGCGCGAAAAGGCGTCCAGGCCTGCGCCGCCGTACTGCTTGGGCAGCGTTACGCCAACCCAGCCTCGTCTTGCCAGCTCGCGGCTGAAATCAGCATCGAAACCCATCCATGACCGGGCGCGCTGCTCGAGTGGAATCCTGCTGGTGTACGCCGCGACGAACTCGCGCACTGCCGGGCGCAGCGATTCGGCATGTTGCGGAATTGAAGTCAGCGTCAACGTCTCGAGCACGGCGTAAAACTCTTAAACAATGTTGTCGCGACGCAGCTCTGAGAGCCGTTCGGAATCAATATCGAGCAACCCGGTGAGAACTTCGTTGGTATGTTCGCCCAATGCGGGCGGCGCACTGCGGTACTGGACCGGTGTTTCCGACAATCGCATCGGATTCGCAACCAACGGCACGTCACCGTATTTTGGATGCTGCATCGAGATCTGCATCCGGCGCGCGACCACCTGCGGGTCCTTGAATACGTGCTCGAGGTCATTGATTGGTCCGCACGGGACACCGGCGTCTTCGAGCAGCGCGACCCACTCGTCGGTGCGGCGAGTAGCAGTGATCTCGTTCATTTGATCGATCAGAATTCCGCGATTAATGACCCGCTGCGCATTTGTCGAAAACTGCGGATCGCTTGCCCACTCCGGTTTGCCTAGGGCTTGTGCAAGACGCGCGAATTGTGTGTCGTTGCCAACAGCGATGATTACGTAGCCATCGTTGGTATGAAAGTCCTGGTACGGGACTACGTTGGGATGTGCGTTGCCCATGCGTTCGGGCAGCGCGCCGGTATGAAGATAATTCATCGCTTGATTCGACAGCACGCCCACCTGCACATCCAGTAATGCCATATCGATGTATTGCCCGATGCCGGTTTCGGCGCGGAAGGTGAGAGCAGCCAATATCGCCGTTGCCGAATACATGCCCGTGATGATGTCGGTCAGCGCGACACCAACTTTCATCGGTCCACCGCCCGGCTCGTCGTCCGGACGCCCCGTGAAACTCATCAGTCCGCCCAAGCCCTGAATCAGAAAGTCATAACCGGCGCGCGTTGCGTAGGGCCCGGTCTGGCCGAATCCGGTAATGGAGCAATAGATCAGCGCCGGATTCATCCTGCTTAGTGACTCGTAATCGAGGCCGTACTTTCTCAGACCGTCGACTTTGAAATTCTCGATCACGATATCGCATCGCGCAGCGAGTGCGCGGACCAGTTTTTGACCTTCGGGCCGGGTGAAATCGATGGTGACCGATTTCTTGTTGCGGTTCGCGCTGAGACAGTAGGTTGAGTCAGTAGTGTCGTTACCATTGACGTCTTTTACGTATGGCGGCCCCCAGCCGCGCGTATCATCACCGACGCCAGGTCGTTCGACCTTGATGATCTCGGCACCCAGATCGCCGAGCATTTGCGCGGCCCATGGCCCGGCCAGAATTCGCGACAAGTCGAGGACTCGAATGTGTGACAGGGCACCTTCGCGCGACGAATCAGGCATTGCTCAATGAACTCCAGGGTGGCGAACTAACATCTATATAGTGGCCAATGTCGCTTACCGCCAATGACGTTCGTTGCCGGCCCAATCTGGGAAATTCGCACCAACAGTAATAAGGCGCAATCGATTGGCTATCAGGATTTCGTGTTTTTCTGTGCTACACATCGCGGGACAATCCATTTTAAGATGTGGAGGGTTATCAGTGACCTGATTTTTGCACAGTTCGCAGTCAGCTGCGCGCCCGACCGGCTCGCTCTGAGTTTCCGGCACGGCGTCATCGCAGTTTTATTGCGGCTGGAGAGGGAGAAGAGGGATGGCAGAACAGAAAATCGCTTTCATCGGCCTCGGTGCCATGGGGCAGCCAATGGCATCGAATATCGTGAAAAAAGGCACTTCGCTGACGGTGTATGACATCGATTCGGTTCGCATGGAGCCGGTGGTCGCGGTCGGTGCCGCCGGTGCAGCGTCGGTTGCCGAGGCTGCCGCCGGTGCGAATATCGTCATTACCATGCTGCCGGCGACGCCGCATGTGGAAGCAGTGGTAAAGGGAGCCAACGGCGTTCTCGCGAATATGAATCGAGGCGGCGTCATGCTCGACATGAGTACGATCGCACCCACCGGAACAGACCGAATTGCCCGCGCATGTGCCGAACACGGCATTGCCTTTGTCGATGCGCCGGTAGGGCGTCTTGCACATCACGCGCAACTGGGCGAATCGCTGTTCATGGTCGGATGTGACGATGATGCGGTGTACGAACGAATCAGACCCTTGCTCGAGGCGATGGGCACCACCATCCATCGCTGTGGCGCTGTTGGGGCTGGCATTCGCACCAAGGTCGTCAACAACTTCATGATCATCAGCCTGGTGCAGGTGACTGCAGAAGGCCTTGCGCTGGCAGCCAAAATGGGGGTCGATATTGCAACGCTTAAAGAGGTCAACGCCGGCACGAGTGGCAACAATGGCCAGTTTCAGTTCAATTTTGCCAACAAGGTGTTGCAGGGCGACACGCGCCCCGGCTTTGCCATAGACCTTGCCTACAAGGATCTGAGTCTCGCTCTGGACGCGGCCTCGGAATTTCGCTTGGGGCTGCCGGTAGGTGCGTCGGTGCATGCGGTGTACGGTGCGGCGCGTGCCGGCAATTACGCAGACAAGGATTTTTCCGCATTGCTCGAATACGTCTGCGAATTGAATCATGTCGAGACACCGCGGTTGTCCACGAGTGACGACCAGGCTTGATGATGAGATCAATATGGTATGAGCAGGGCGGCGCGGCAGAAGATGTACTACAGCTGGGTGAAAACGATTTGCCGGAACCTCGGGAAGGCGAGGTGCGCGTAAGGGTCGCCTATTCGGCGGTGAATCCGTTCGATATCAAAAAGCGCACCAACGGCCGCGATCTCGCGACCTGGCAGCGGATCGTTCCGCACACTGATGGCAGTGGTGAGATCGACAAGGTCGGCGCCGGCATCGTGGATCGGCGAGTCGGTCAGCGCGTGTGGTTGTTCGGGGCGCAGGTTGGCCAAGCGCAAGGTTCGTGCGCAGAGTACTGCGTGGTTCCGTCGTGGAAAGCGATCGATCTGCCGGACGGTGTCGCTCTCGAACACGGTGCGTGCCTCGGGATTCCGTTCGTGACTGCATTGGAATCGCTTTCCGCAGCCGGTTTGCTGGAGGGCAAGACGGTGCTGGTGTCGGGTGGCGCCGGGCGCGTCGGCGCCTACGCGGTACAGATTGCCAAGTTGCAGGGCGCACGCGTCATCGCGACCGCATCGAAGAGCAAGTGTGCGGATGTCGAGCAACTCGGCGCCGATGCCTGTGTCGATTACCGGGATCCGGATCTTGAATTGAGACTGCGCAGCTACGCCGGCAAGCACGGCTTCGACCTGGTGGTCGAGCCAAGATTCGGTAACAACGTGGCAATGAACGCGCGAATCCTTGCGCGCAAGGGCGTTATTGCCGCCTACGGTGTAGATGATGATTCGGCGCCTACCATGCCCGTTGCACGACTGGTTACGAAGAACGCGTCTTGCCGGTTTGTCGGAATTTTCGGCCTGAGCCGAACCAATCTTCAGACACACTTCGAGCGAGTCCATGAACTGGCGGGTGACCGCAAATTGCGGCATCGGATTGGGCTCGAGGCGTCACTTGCCGAAACACCGCAGATTCATCAAAAGGTGCAGGACGGGAGCGTAGAAGGCGCGGCTCTGATCCGCCTCAGCGAAGCGCAATAGTCCTCACAACACGCTGCTCGTTTCAGGTCAGCCGCGCCAGAAAATCGGCTAGCACGCGCGCGCATGCCTCACCGTGGGAGAAGGGCAGACCGTGTCGTGAGTGAGCGAACACCTGCACTTCCGACACAGGTATGCTGTCGTGCATATTATGCATGATGGCGGCGGGAATGAACGGACTGTCATCGGGAGACAGCAGCAGCGTTGGCGCTTCAATGCGTTTCAGGTCTGCGGTAAAGTCTGCGCCCAGCAGCAGATCGGCCAGGTCGAGACATACGTCCATCGAGCCGTTCTCGTGGATTTCTCGATACCAGTCATAGGCCGCATCATCAATGGCGTTATTATGAAAGCGCCACCGCATCATCTGCGCTGCCCATTTTTTCTGGGTACCGGTTCTTACCATTTCGCGCCAGACGTTGACGTTGCCAAGCAGTCCTCCCACCGGAGACGCATTGGACAGCGTTAACGAATGCAAGCGTTCTGGATGGGCCAGAGCAAGCGCGATACCGATGGTGCCGCCGATCGACTCGCCGACCAGGTGGAAGCGCCTTGCTCCAGCGGCGTGCGCAATTCGCAGCACATCGTCGACCAGTCCGTCGAATGACCACTGGTAGCCTCGTTCTGGAACCGCAGACCGGCCATGCCCGCGCATATCGAAGCGAACCAGTCGATATTTGGCAGCGAGAACACCGAGCCAGCCGGTCCACATGGCAGGATGCCCGGCGACACCATGATGAAAGATGATGGTTTGCGGATCCTCAAGCCAAGGCGGCGTCAGGTCGCAGATTTCGTAACAGAGATTTCCGGTGGGGGTTTCAACGAATGCCATTACTGCATCCCCAGAATTGACAGTGCGTCCGACAAAGCGGCCGGGCACCTCGATTTCCCGGCACGCGTGACCTCACCGCAATGATAGCCAACCATGCCGAATCGATTGGCTATGCTGGCAACCCGGCGATTGGCTGGGTCAGTTGCAGCTTGGCGGCTCAGGCGGCCTCTACAGAAGCTGCTCACAAGCCTTCGTCGACCAGCGTGAGTCATGATCTGGCAGTTGCATTGCAGCGCTAATGAAATATCTGCAGTTCCTTGCCCTTGGTCTCCGGAAGAAAGATGAGAGAGAGCATGGCAAGCGCGCAGGAAGCCACTCCGACGACCATGATTGACAGCGCCAGCGGTTCCGACACCAGCCATGAAAGCCGGTCAAACCATGCGGGCGGGTGATCGCCCAGGTAACCCACCAAAGGCGGCGCAAACGCCCCCAGTCCACGACCGGTGTTATAGACGAATCCTTGACCCGAACCGCGCATGCGGCTCGGGAACAGTTCTGCGAGATAGGACCCGAAGCCGCTGAAGTTGCCGGATATAAAGAATCCCAGCGGGAACCCGAGGAACAACATCGCTGTGTTGCTGATTGGCAAGCTGGTGTAGGCAAGGGCGACGATCGCTGTGCCGGTGGCGAAAAGCAGAAAGGTCATGCGTCTGCCGATGTGATCGGTGAGGTAGGCGGCCGTCATGAAGCCGAACCAGGAGCCGACGATAATCACGACGCTATAGGTACCTGTGTTGAGTACTGTCAGCCCGCGCACGACTTTAAGATAGGTGGGCACCCAGGTGACGATGGCATAGTACGCGGCCATCATTCCTGTCACCAGCAGGCAGCCGAGGATCGTAATTCCAATTTGAGACGGGGAAAAAATTTCTAGAAAGTGGCTGGTGCCGGCTTTCTTTGCGTGTTCACGGGTTTTGCGAAAGATCTCTGTCTCCGGGACGTTGCGGCGAATGTACAGCACTAGCAACGCTGGGAGCACACCGGCCCAAAACATCAAGCGCCAGGCATACTCTTCGGGAAATACCGAGAACACGATTGCGAACAGCACAGCAGCCATCCCCCAGCCAACGGCCCATCCGCTTTGCATCGTGCCAACGGCCTTGCCGCGATGTTTGGCGCGCACCATTTCGGCGATGAGAACCGAGCCGACAGCCCATTCGCCACCGAAGCCGAGCCCCTGTATAGCGCGCAGCACGAGGAGCTGTTCGTACGAGTTGGTGAAGCCGCACAGGAAAGTTGCTATGGAGAACCAGAGGATGCTGATCTGGAGGATTCTTACGCGTCCGAAGCGATCGGACAGGATGCCGGCGAGCCAGCCGCCAAAGGCTGATACGATCAGCGTTGCCGTTGCGATCAGCCCGGCCTCGGCTTTGGTCATCATCCACGCGGCCATCAAGGTCGGGATGACAAATGTATAGACCATGAAATCGAACGCGTCGACCGACCATCCGCCGAATGCGGCGCCGAGCGTTTTTCGCTCTTTGCCCGACAGTTCCTTAAACCAATCGAACATGCGTCCCCCCAGCTGTTGTTGTTCGTTGCCGGCGAACCGGATCAACACGGTTTCGCAGGAGCATAACCGAGACGGGCAGGCCCGCAAGAAATATTGATGCTGCGGCGCGCAATGGTAGCCTGCGCGCGGCTGTGTGAATCCCGATCAGATAGCCGCAGCGATCGCCTTGCCCACGTCTTCGGTATGGGACTTGCCACCCACGTCCGGGGTACGAGGGCCGTCGGTCAGGCAGTTTTCGATCGCCTTGATCATTGCCGCCGACGCATTGGTATGTCCAAGATGATCCAGCATCATCGCCCCTGACCATATCTGAGCAACCGGATTGGCGATTTTCTTGCCGTAGATGTCCGGCGCTGAACCGTGAACGGGCTCGAATAGCGAGGGGAAGGTGCGCTCGGGGTTAATATTCCCCGATGGTGCAATGCCTATGGTGCCCGCAGTTGCTGGACCCAAGTCGGAGATGATGTCACCAAACAGGTTCGAAGCGACGATGACATCGAAGCGCTGCGGGTTGAGTACCAGCTGGATCATCAGGCCGTCGATGTGGTACTGATCGGTCTTGATGTCCGGGTAGTTCTCCGACATCGCCTTGAAACGCTCATCCCAAAACGGCATGGTGATCGAGATGCCATTCGACTTGGTTGCCGATGTGACGTGTTTCTCGGGCCGATTCTGGGCGAGTTCGAATGCGTACTTCATGATGCGGTCGACGCCTTTGCGGGTGAAGACTGATTGCTGCGTAACGGTTTCACGCTCGGTTCCCGCAAATATGCGCCCACCCACCGACGAATATTCACCTTCGGTGTTCTCGCGCACGACCATGTAGTCGATGTCGCCGATCTTGCGTCCGGCGAGCGGGCAGGTAATGCCCGGCATCAGCCGTACCGGGCGCAGGTTGACGTATTGGTCGAAATCGCGCCGGAAGTTGATAAGCGAATCCCACAGTGATTTGTGGTCGGGGACGATAGCCGGCCAGCCGGTGGCGCCGAAGAAAACACAATCGTGTCCGGCAATCTTGTCGCGCCAGTCTGGCGGCATCCACCAGCCGTGCTTCTCGTAGTTGTCGCAACTCCAGTCGAATTCATCGAACGTGAATTCGATGCCGAACTTGCGTCCAACAGCGTCCAGTACGCGAATGCCCTCCGGCATGACTTCCTTGCCGATACCGTCACCGGCGATAACAGCAATCTTGTATGAACTCATCGTGATTTCCTGAAATGGGTGGTAAGTCGGTCAACCGACATTTGCAGAACCCGCGCATTCTAACTGAGCGCCACTCGCGATGCAGTCACCAAGCGTGTAAAGTCCGGCTTTCTTCATTGGCCGGACCGATTCAGTACCATAGCGGTCTGCCTGCGGTAATCGACCATATTCGCGTGGTTGGGGCCGGCGAAATGAATATTCCGGAGGAGTAAGGACGTGTTACCTGGAACGAAGATGCGCGCCGTCGAGGCAACAGATTTTTCCATCGATGCCCTGGCTCTGACCGAACGGCCAGTGCCGGAGGTGCGGCGCGGTGAAATCCTGCTCAAGATCAGTGCCGCCAGCCTGAATTACCGTGACTTCGCAATCCTTGCCCAAAAGTACATGCCGAAGTTGAAGTTGCCTTACGTGCCGGCGTCGGATTGCTGTGGCGAGGTGATCGAGATTGGCGAAGGCGTCACTCGGTTCAAGGAAGGTGACCGGGTCATTCCCGTTTATACCCAGGGCTGGCATGATGGCAAGCCCACGCCGCAGCAGCGAACGGGCCGCACCCTTGGTGCACCGCTTTCAGGAGTGCTGCAGGAATACATCGCGGTGCCCGAAGAGGATGCCGTCCATCCGCCGACAAACCTGAGTGATGTCGAGGCGGCGACACTGCCTATCGCGGCGTTGACCGCATGGTCCGCCCTGCAGGAAGGCGGGGTCAAAAGTGGTGACGTCGTCCTGGTGCAGGGCACTGGCGGCGTTGCCCTGTTTGCAATGCAGTTTGCTAAGCTGGCGGGTGCCAGCGTGATCGTGGTGTCGTCGAGCGACGAGAAGCTCGCGCGTGTTAAAAGAATGGGCGCGGACGTCGGAATCAACTACAGAGCCCATCCCGAGTGGGATGTGGCTGTCAAGGAAGCGACCGGTGGCAGGGGTGTCGATATTGTGGTCGAGACGGCTGGATCGACGCTGCCGAAATCACTTGCGGCGGTCACCTTTGGCGGATTCATTGGCGTAATCGGTTTTGTTGGTGGCGGCCAGGCCGAAATCTCGGTGCGTTCCGTGATCGGCCCGATGATTCGGGTGCAGGGTATCGCGGTCGGCTCGCGAACCCGCTTCGAGGCAATGAACCGTGCTATCGCAGCACATCAACTCAAACCGGCGGTGGATTCCACGTTCGACTTGGACCATGTTGCTGATGCCTTCCGACGTCTGGAACACGGACAGCATTTCGGCAAGATCGGGATCAAGATCTAACGACTGGTATTGGTGCGTCAGTGACTATGCTGATGGCCAGTGCCGGAGTCTTCGCGAGATTCGATCGCGGCGTTGCTCAATCTCGCATTCCGTGTTTTCTATGTTGGCGGCATTCTTTAATGTCTTACCCAGGAACGGGCTTCGTATGCCAAGAATGACTGACATTGATACCGAGACTTCCCACTGGAGTGAGGACCTCTTCCAGACATTGAAGCAGCAGGGCGTTACGCAGGTCAGCATGGTGCCCGATGCCGGGCACGCGCGGCTCATTCGCCTGTGTGAAGCCGATCCGGACATCAAGCTTGTGCGCCTCACCACTGAAGAAGAAGGCGTGGCAATGGCGGTTGGTTGCTGGCTGGGCGGCGCGAAGAGCGTGTTGTTGATGCAATCGAGCGGGGTTGGCAACTGTATCAACATGCTGTCGATGCTTACCGTCTGTCAGGTGCCATTGCCGATGTTGATCACCATGCGCGGCGACTGGGCCGAATTCAACCCCTGGCAGGTGCCGATGGGGCGCGCGACGCAGGCCGTGATGGAAGAGATGGGCACACTGGTGAGTCGCGCTGATCATGTTGAGGATTTGGCGCCGTTGGCGGAAGGAACGCTGCGCATCGCCTTCAACACGCTGCGCCCGGCCGCCTTGTTGATCGGGCAGCGTCTGCTCGGCGCGAAGACATTCGGCAAGTAACAGGTCGCGGAGGAAGAGAGAGCGAAAGTATGGCTACCGGAAAACAGTTGCAAAGACGCGAGGTCGTCAAGGATCTTCTGGCCGAACGTGGTGATTTGCTGGTTGTCGCCGGGCTGGGTGCACCGGCGTGGGATGCGACGGCAGCGGGTGATCATCCGTTGACGTTTCCGCTGTGGGGCGGCATGGGTGGCGCGGTTATGATCGGACTTGGACTGGCACTGGCACAGCCAGCAAGAAACGTGCTGGTGATCACCGGCGATGGTGAAATGCTGATGGGGCTCGGTTCGCTGGCCACTGCTGGGATCACAGGGGTGAAGAGCCTTTCCGTGGTCGTGCTCGACAACGAAGTCTACGGAGAAACCGGTCAGCAGAAGACGCACACCGGCTACGGCGTTGATCTGGCTGCGACGGCTCGAGCTTGCGGCTTTGCGTCAACATCGCTCATCAGAGCAGAAAGCGAACTCGCCCCGCTGCGCGCGGCGATTCATGCCGGCGAAGGACCGCTGTTCGCGCAGATCAAGGTGGCATCCGAGCAGATGCCGCTGGTGCTGCCGCCGCGCGATGGCACATTCTTGAAAAACCGATTTCGTGAAGCATTACTCGGTGCAGATTCACACTCCGCTAGCTAGAAATGATGCCGTGGCCCACACCGTAACCTGAAGCGGCAATGGCTTGCTTTGCCGCGAAGCAAAAATTGATAGGAGAGAGATTTTCTGATGCGACCGTTGGAAGGCGTTACTGTCGTTGCACTTGAGCACGTCATTGCCGGGCCATTCTGTACCCGGCAGCTCGCGGATCTCGGAGCGCGCGTAATCAAAATCGAGCGGCCCGGCGTGGGCGATCCCACCCGTGCCTATGATGATCGTGTCAACGGTCTGGCGTCACATTTTGTGTGGACCAATCGTTCGAAAGAAAGCATCACGCTCGACCTCAAACAAGACGAGGCCAAACAAGTCGTTTTCAAGTTACTGGAGAAAGCTGATGTTCTGCTGCAAAATCTCGCTCCCGGTGCAGCGGCGCGCATGGGTTTTTCCTACGATGCACTGCGAGAGCGTTTTCCGCGACTGATCGTGTGCGATATTTCCGGCTACGGTGCGCACGGTCCTTATCGCGACAAGAAAGCCTATGATCTTCTGATCCAGGCCGAGTCGGGGCTTGTATCGATAACCGGTACCCCTGAAGCGCCTTCAAAAGCGGGTTGTTCCATCGTCGATATCTCCGCGGGTATGTACGCCTACAGCAATATCCTCGCTGCGCTGATTCAGCGCGGCAAGACCGGCAAAGGATGCAATATCGATATTTCCATGCTCGAGAGCATGTGCGAGTGGATGAGCTTTCCACTCTATTATGCCTATGAGGGTGCTCCACCGCCGCCGCGGACGGGGGCATCACACGCGACTATTTATCCCTACGGCCCGTTCCAGGCCGGAGATGGTAGCGTCGTCATGGTCGGCCTGCAGAACGAACGCGAATGGGCCGTGTTTTGTGACAAGGTGCTGGAGAAGCCGGAACTGAAAAATAACCAGCGGTTTTCGTCGAGTTCGCGCCGGTCCGATGCGCGGGAGGCGTTGCGCGAGATCATCGAAGATGCATTTTCCGGCATGACGGGCGAGCAGGTGGTGGCGCGGCTTGACGCGGCAAAGATCGGCAATTCATCGATGAACGACATGGCCCACGTCTGGAATCACAAGCAGCTCGCGGCGCGCAAGCGCTGGGCCGAGGTGGGCACGACGGTGGGCAAGGTCAAGGCGATGATGCCGCCGGGTATGCCTGCGGATTTCGAGCCGCGCATGGACGCGATTCCAGGAGTTGGTGAACACACCGATGCGATACTCGCAGAACTGGGCTATGGGCAAGAACAGATTGCACGCCTGCGCGAAACCGGTGCTGTTTGACGCACCAGGAGAAGAACAGACGCCCCGTAGACTGGATGATGGAAACTGATGGAGACAGCAAATGACAGCAGCTGAGATTGAGTCGTACGCACAGTTGATCGATGGCAAGCAGGTACAGGCGGCAAGCGGCGAAAGCCTGTCGGTGATCGATCCTTGCAATGGCGAACCCTTCGCACGTATCCCGTCCGGCGGCGCCGAGGACGTCGACCGAGCGGTGCGCGCTGCGCAGGCTGCGCTGGATGGTGTGTGGGGCAAGACAGCGCCAGTCGAGCGCAGCCGCATCATGCAGCGCTGGGCCCAATTGATCATGGAACACTTTGAGGAATTGGCCGCGCTGGAGTCGCGCGATACCGGCAAGCCGTTGACTGCAGGACGCGCCGACATCACCGCCACTGCGCGTTACTTCGAGTTCTACGCCGGTGCCGCCGACAAACTGCATGGCCAGGTCATTCCCTACCTCGACGGCTACAGCGTCAATGTGCTGCGGGTGCCGCACGGCGTGACCGGTCACATCATCCCTTGGAACTATCCCGCACAACAGTATGCGCGCACCGTTGCGGCGGCGATTGCCGTCGGTAATGCTGCTGTTGTCAAGCCGTCCGAAGATGCTTGTTTATCCACCATCAAGATCTCGCAGTTGGGCGTCGAAGCCGGATTGCCGGCCGGTGCACTGAATGTCGTGACCGGTCTCGGAGAGGAAGCGGGCGCTGCGCTGTCTGCTCATTCAGGCGTGAGCTTCATCAGCTTTACCGGTTCGCCTGAAGTCGGAACGCTGGTGCAGCAGGCGGCGGCGCGTAATCATATTGGCTGTACCCTGGAATTGGGTGGCAAGTCGCCGCAATTGGTCTTTGCCGATGCCGATCTCGACATGGCATTGCCGGTGGTGGTAAAGGCCATCATCCAGCATGCCGGGCAAACCTGTTCGGCGGGCAGTCGCGTGTTGGTCGAGCAATCGATCTATGACCAGTTCGTTGGCAAGATCGCTGATGCGTTTTCCAGACTGCGCGTTGGCACGCCGGAGATGGATCTCGACTGTGGTCCGCTGATGAATCCGACCCAGCGTGACAAGGTGATCGGCTTCACCAAAGACGCGATGGACAACGGGATTCCGCTGCTTGCCGAGGGTGCGCTCGCCGAAGGATTGAATCCCAATGGCTACTGGGTCAAGCCGGCGCTGTTTGGTAACGTGCCGCGCGATCACAAGCTCGCTTGCGAAGAAGTGTTCGGTCCGGTTTTGTCGGCCATACCGTTCGATGGCGAAAACGATGCGATAGAACTGGCGAATGCGACCGACTACGGTCTGGTTGGCGCGGTGTGGACCAGCAACGGCGATCGCCAACAGCGTGTCGCCAAGCGAATGAACTGCGGCCAAGTCTTCATCAACAATTTCGGAGCCGGTGGTGGTGTCGAATTACCGTTTGGTGGTATGAAGAAAAGCGGACACGGCCGTGAGAAAGGTTTCCTTGCACTCGAGCACATGACAACGACGAAGACTGTCGTGCATTTCCACGGCTAGGGCAAGCCATCAGACGGAGGATAGCGGCATTGACTGGGGCAAGTGCCAACGCGATTGAGTTAGATCTTGACCATCTGCGCGGTTGGGTCGGGCGCACGGAAACGCGCCATGACATGGTAACAGGGAAGCCGGTAGCGGCCATGTCGGCGACACTGGACCGTGATGATCCGGAGCCGGGTCGTGGCAGCGAAGTGCCACCCCTATGGCATTGGATGTTCTTTGTTTCATTGACGCGACCGGAAGGCATCGGCGCCGACGGCCACACAAAGCTGGGCGCCTTTCTGCCGCCGGTACCGCTGCCGCGACGCATGTTTGCCGGGGGGAGATTTGTTTTCAATCACGCGCTGCGCGTGGGTGACGAGATCAAGCGCTTGTCGACAATAAAGAGCGTCACCGCAAAGCAGGGACGAACTGGGCAAATGGTGTTCGTGACGCTACAGCACGATATCAGTGATTTGCGTGGCATTGCCATTACCGAAGAACACGATATTGTTTATCGTGAGTCGGCAAAACCGGGTGCGGTACAAGCGACGCCGAAGCCGGCTCCGACTGACGAAGCGTTCTCGCGGCAAATCAATCCCGATCCAGTCTTGCTGTTTCGCTACTCGGCACTGACTTTCAACGGACATCGCATCCACTATGACCGGACCTATGTAACCGAAGTCGAAGGCTATCCGGGGCTGATCGTTCACGGCCCGCTGATTGCAACCTTGCTGGTCGATCTGCTGCAGCGAAACTTGCCTCACGCAAGATTGCGCACGTTCAGCTTCCGTGCAATTCGCCCGCTGTTTGATACGCATCACTTCATGGTTTGCGGGCGCCTCGAGGGTGATGACAAGGCGGTGTTGTGGGCGCGTGATCACGAGGGTTGGCTGACGATGCAGGCCGAAGCCAGCCTTGCATGAACGCCGATTTTGCCGAAGGCAGGTTTCCGTAAGTGCAAAGGTAGACCGGAACGAAATATGACCGATAAGGGTGGATCGAATCGCTACCAGGAAATTCGCGACGGTGTGCGCGCATTGTGCGCGCAATATCCGGACGAGTATCACCGCCGTATCGATGCCGAACGCGCCTACCCCGAGGAATTCGTCAACGCACTGGCTGAAGCCGGTTGGCTGGCCGCAATGATCCCGCAGGAATTCGGCGGTTCCGGGCTTGGACTTGCCGAAGCTTCAGTGATCATGGAAGAGATCAATCGCTCGGGAGGCAATGCTGGTGCCTGCCATGGCCAGATGTACAACATGGGCACGCTGTTGCGTCATGGATCGGATGTACAGAAGCGCGAATACCTGCCGAAGATCGCCAGCGGAGAACTGCGTCTGCAGTCGATGGGGGTGACCGAGCCGACTACCGGAACTGATACGACAAAGATCAAGACTGTCGCTGTTCGCAAGGGCGATCGATACATTGTCAACGGTCAGAAGGTGTGGATCTCGCGAGTGCAGCATTCCGACCTGATGATCTTGTTGGCCCGAACGACGCCGCTTGCCGAAGTGAAGAAGAAATCGGAAGGCATGTCGATTTTCATCGTCGATTTGCGTGAGGCCGTGAAATCGGGGCTGACCGTGAGGCCGATTGCCAACATGGTCAATCACGAAACCAACGAGTTGTTTTTCGATAACTTGGAGATTCCGGAGGAAAACCGTATTGGCGAAGAAGGCCAGGGATTTCGTTACATACTCGATGGCTTGAACGCCGAGCGGGTGTTGATTGCGGCCGAGTGCATTGGCGACGGTTACTGGTTCGTCGAGCGTGCCAGCAGCTATGCCAAGGAACGCGTCGTATTCGATCGTCCGATTGGGCAGAACCAGGGCGTGCAGTTTCCGATCGCCGAGGCGTACATAGAAGTCGAGGCGGCGGACCTGATGCGCTGGAGGGCCTGCGAGCTGTTTGATGGCAAACAACCGTGCGGTGCGGAAGCAAACATGGCGAAGTATCTTGCCGCGAAGGCGTCGTGGGAAGCTGCTAACGTTTGCCTGCAAACACACGGTGGTTTTGGTTTTGCCGCTGAGTACGACATCGAGCGCAAGTTTCGTGAGACGCGTTTGTACCAGGTTGCGCCGATCTCTACGAATCTGGTTCTGTCCTATTTGGCCGAGCACGTTCTTGGACTGCCGCGGTCGTTCTGACCGTACCTGTGTCGTTCATGTCGCCAGTCAGGCAAGGCCTGACTTTTTTCCCGGTCGGGGAGTAGTATTGGCGTGGCGCAGGCGAGCGTTCGCTTTCTGCTGACCTCGAGTGCTGTGACTACAACGTCGACAAGCTGGTCGCGTTGGTGCCGTGGCGGCATCTACCGAAGGGGAAGAGTGTCTCGTTTGCCTCCCTGCTTGACTATGATTTTGTTGGTCTTGACAGCGCGACGACGATTTCGCGTCTGATGGCAGATCAGGCAGCGGTCATCCGAAAGACTCTGCGTTTGCGTGTACAAGTGGAAAGTTTTGCCACATTGTGCAAAGTGGTCGAGTCGGGTCATCGTATTGGAGTGTTGCCTGAGGGTGTCGCACGCCCGTTCGAGGCAGACATGAAGCTGCGGTTGATCGGGCTGAGTGATCGATGGACTCGGCGTCGCATGTATGGTGGCTACGAAGCGCTGCCGCCGATTGCTCGCAAGCTGGTCGATCATCTCGCTCCCGGAGTGCACAAGAGCTTGAGGCAAAGATTATTTCCAAACGGTGGGGCAACCCGCCAGTGGCAATGAGGAGAGGGGCAGGACGAATGAAAAGGAGAAAAGGACAATGGGCAGTTCCCTGTTTTCGCTCGAGGGGCGCGTAGCGCTGGTCACCGGTGGCAACAGCGGCATCGGTCGCGAGATGGCGCTGGCGATGCGCAATGCCGGCGCCAGGGTGGCGATTGGTTCGCGTCGCGCTGATCGCAATACAGAGGTGCTCGAGGAACTCGGCCCAGACTGCGCGGCGTTTCAGCTCGACGTAAGTGATGAGGCCTCAGTCGAGCAGACCATGAAGGCAATCGCTGACCAATTCGGAGGCCTGGATATACTGGTCAACAACGCTGGAGTGGTGAACCGCATATCAGTGTTGGAGTTGGAGCGCACTGCCTGGGATCACGTCATGAATATCAACGTGACAGGGACATTTCTGTGCACCAAGCATGCGGCACGTCTGATGAAGGCGCAGGATGGCGGGAAGATAGTCAACATTTCCTCGATTTACGGGTTGACTGCACCCAGCAAGGGCCTTCAGGTTGCCTACACCACTTCCAAGCATGCCGTGATCGGATTGACCAAGGTGAACGCGGTAGAACTCGCCGAGTACGGCATTCAGGTGAACGCGATCGCGCCGGGATTCTTTCTGACCGACATGACTGCTGAAATCAAAGGCACACCGCTGGAGCAGGCGTTAATCCGACGAACGCCCAGTGGGCATCTGGGTGACACGAATGACATTATCGGCACCTGCCTGTATCTCGTCTCGCCAGCGTCCGATCACGTAACCGGAATGTGTATCGCGGTCGACGGGGGGTATGTGACGTCCGATGGCATGGACCGCGGCTGACGGTTTGTAAAAAAGCTGCTGTACGACCCGATTGCGGTGTCGCGTACTCGCTTTCTCCTCGCGCAAGTAACTGGAGTATGTCGTTCCGACATAACGTTCGCTTTGATCACGTGCGTCTTCGCCGAAACTGGCAAGGCGCTTTTGGCTTCGACCTAAACATGGGCTTGCCCATGTGAGTCTTCGCCGAAACTCGCAAAGCGCAATTGGCTGCGACATAACATGGGCTTGCCCATGTGAGTCTTCGCC
>CP070775.1:26286-50657 GCA_020346185.1 Betaproteobacteria bacterium
ACGGCGCAAGGACCGACCGGAGATATCGGTGCTGAGCCTGGCTCGGCGAATTCTCGATGGACCGCCTCATTTGCTCAAGCAGCTATTACCCATACAGGCAATCAACCGCTATGACATTGCCCTATAAAATGCGGGGAAACCTCAGGGTCTGTCCCCTTTTACTAATTCAGGAAAGGCGCGGTCGGCAGCACCGGCGCGTTTGCGAAGTTCTCGGGCACCTCCCCGGTCAACGTCTCCAGGAATGCCACGATATCCGATACGTCTTCCGCACCAAGGTCGCGGCCCAACTGCAGTTTCGCCATGATACGAACGGCCTCCGGCAGCGTCGCAACCGAGCCGTCGTGAAAGTAAGGCGGCGTCACCGCGACGTTGCGCAGTTGCTGCACCTTGAACATGAAAGCGTCCGCTTGGTCCTTTGTATCGTGGAAGCGGCCTTTGTCGCGGCCTTTGAGCAGTTCCTTTTCGGTGCTGCCGGTGAGTTCCCAATAGTTCTGCGTAATGCCGAACTTCTGGAACATCTGCCCGCCAAGGACGACGCCACCGTGGCAGCCTGCGCATCCATAGCTCATGAATTTTTCGAGCCCGCGCTTGGCGTCCGGGCCGATCGCCGAAGTGTCGCCCTTGAGGTAATCGTCAAACGGTGCCGGCGTAAGCAAGGTGCGCTCGTAGGCGCCGATCGCCAGTCCCCAGTTCTCGGCAGTAACGGGTGCGGCCTGGCCCGGGAATGCCTTCTCGAACATGGCCCTGTAACCGGATATGGCGCGCAGCCGTTCCTCGGCGGCGGCCAGATCGGCATTGCCGTAAGCCAGGCTGGACGGCAGCGCTTTTACCGCTTGCTCTTCGACATCGACGCGGTTACCGCCGTAATGCTGGGCAAACTGCAGAGCTGTATTGAGCACCGTCGGTACGTTACGAGGGATTCGCTTGCCCTGGTTACCGACTGATTCGGCAAGCGCGTCGGTGCCGTAGAACATCGGCTGGTGACACTGGGCGCAGCTTTGTTTGCCATCGGTCGAAACACGGGTTTCGAAAAACAGTGCCCTCCCGAGTTCTACGCGCGCCGCAGTCAAAGGGCGATCGGCAGTTGCCGCGCTTTCCGGCAACGGTTTGAACACCGCCTGCGCCCGAGCCAGCAAATCGTTCTTCGCGTCGTCGGCAGAGACCAGCGAAGACACTGCCAGCACCACAACCGCCAATGCTGCAAAAGCCAGAACTTTCACGTCACTGATTTTCATCATGGATACACCTCAAAAGGAATAGATCGGTTTTTCAATTCGTTTCATCGCGCCATTGCCTCTCCGCCTCGTCCCACGCCACCAGAGGCTGCAAATCGGGTACCCAGGCAAGCCCTGTCTTGGCATCCGACGAACGCGCTTCCGGGCTGACAAGGACATCGAGCAGCGCCGGCCGGTTTGCCATCGCCCGCTCGATCGCTTGACTCAGGTCTTCTTCTTTCTCAACGCGCTCGGCGTGCATGCCAAACGCGCGCGCCATCTGCGCATAATCCGCGAGCTGCAGGCGGGTGCCGACGACCTTGCCGTGCGTATCGGTCTGATCGTGCACTTCGATTTGCCATGCGCCGTTGTTCGCGACAACGATCAGCACTGGCGCGTTGTGGCGCACGGCGGTATCGATCTCCATTGCATTGAATCCGAACGAGCCATCTCCGGTCGCGACCACAACCTGACGCCCGGGGAAGGCGAGGCTAGCCGCAATTCCGAACGGCGTGCCGACGCCTAAGCAGCCAAAGGAGCCTGGGTCGAGATACGCGGAGGAGGCCAGCCCCACCCGGGAGAAACTCAAAAAGTCGCCGCCGTCTGCAATAACCACTGCGTCGTTTTGCAACCGCTCCTGCAACTCGGCGAGCAAGCGGTTGGGATGGATTCGGCCCTCGCTGTCGGAAGGCGCAGACTTCATAGTTGTTCTCAGTTTCTCCACCCGCTCTTGGTGTTTCGCGCGCAAACCCTCGGCCCAGGCACGATCAACCGCAGGAGACCGGCCGCCGGCGTTGCGCACGATAGCGGCGAGCGCTGCTGCCGGCTGGGCGAACAGCTCTACTGCGCCACGGCGGTTGTCACGTATTTCCAGCGGCGAATCGCCAATACGCAGAAACCGTGCGTCACCGAAAATAGCCGGCGATCCGTAAGCCAACTGGAAATCCAGGCGCCGGCCGACGGTCACAACCAGATCTGCGTCGCCCATCACTTTTCCGCGCATCGCGGCAACCACCGAGGGATGCGAATCGTCCACCAGCCCCTTGCTTTCGCCGGTGTCGAGATAGACCGCACCGAGGCGATCAAGGAAATCAGACAACTCTTTTCCGGCGCCGCGCGCGCCGCGCCCGCTAATGATCAGCGGCCGTCTCGCCGACCACAACAAATCGACGGCCGCCTCTACGTCAGCTTCGTTTGGACGCAGCAACGAGCGCGGCTTGGCCCGGAAATGCTCTTCCATTTGCAAGGGTTTCGGCACGTTGGCGCGCAGCGTGTCGGTGGGGAAATCCATGTAGACGGGACCGGGTTCGCCGCCCTGCCCGAACGCGCGCGACACAGCCTCGTCGAGTTCCTGCAACACCAGAGCCGGTTCGCGCACCGTGCGCGCATAACGGGTGATTGACTTGACCAATTCGGTATGGGAGATATCCTGCAACGCCCCGCGGTTCTCCTGCGCACGCGGGGGCACGCCGGACAACACAAGCACCGTTGCCCGGGCAACATGGGCATTGGCGATACCGGTGATGGCATTGGTTAGCCCGGGTCCGCCAGTCACCATCGCCACACCGAGCTTGCCGGTCAGCTCGCTGTGCGCATGCGCCATGTAGACAGCCGCGCGCTCATCACGCACGTCGACAATTTCAATACCTTCTGCATCGGCGCGCATCCACATCGGCATGATGTGACCACCGCACAGCGCGAAGATACGATCCACGCCACGCGCTTTGAGAAAGCGGGCAATAACACCCGCAGCAGTATCCTGAGTAAGCGGAGTTGGAGGCATCGATTGTTTATTCCTGATTGTTCAGTGAGCGACAGCCTGTTTCTGCTTTTTGCGTTTGCGCAGATCAATCACGCCGGGCTGTTCACGCGGATCGTCTCCAGCAGGGAAAATGTGGATCTTCTGTACTTTCGCCGACGTGCCCGTTGGCAAGCTGTCGACAAACAACAACCAGCCTGGTGCTTTGAAGTAGGCCATTCGTTCGTAGCACCAGTCGAACAATTCATTCGCGAGGGCGTCGCGAGCCGCCGGTTCGGTCACGTCCTGCGACGATTTGGCAATGATGCAGGCCATGACTTCTTCTTCACGCACTTCGTCAGGCGCAGCGAGCACTGCGACCTGCCTTACCTTTTCATGCGAAGTCAGACAGGCTTCGACTTCGGCCGCCGCAATGTTTTCACCCGAACGGCGGATGATGTTTTTCTTGCGGTCGACAAAATAAAACATGCCGCTCTCGTCCCTCACAACAGCGTCGCCGGTGTGAAACCAGCCATTACGCCACGCTTCCTCGGTCGCCTGCTCGTTCTTCAGATAACCGGAAAAGAATCCCTTGCGTGGCGTGGCCTCGCTGTGCCGGATCACCAGTTCACCGGGTACGTTGGGCAACGTATCGCAATCGTCTTCATCGACGGCGCGCGCTTCGACCCAGTCATTTGGCCGCCCGAAAGCACGTGTATGGATCGAGCGTGGCTCATGGTTATCACTGATCAGCCGACCCGTTTCCGTCATCGCCCACATTTCAACAACAGGAAACCCGAATCGCTTCTCGAACACTTCGTGCTGGCTCGGCTCGACTCCGGCGCACAGAGCGAAGCGCACCTGGTGTTGTGTCTCCTCCGGGCAAGGCGGCAACTTCAGCAAGATGTTCGGAATGATCCCCTGGAATTGCACCGCGGTAGCTCGTGTGGCAACCAGATCCTTCCACCAGGTGCTGGCATGAAACCGGTCGGGAAAAATCAGGCATCCACCATTCAACAACATCGAAGGCGTCGATATCGACAGGCAGTTTGCGTGATGCAACGGCAAAGGGTTGTAGAGACGGTCTTGTGCCTCGCCAAAATCCAGGCGGCCGCCCAACGACAGGTAGCAGGCGCCGAACGTGTGAAAGTACTCATTGGTCAGGATGCAACCTTTTGGCTTCCCGGTCGTGCCTGAGGTGTAGATCAACGTCGCTTCAGTGTCAGCACCTGGCGTCCCCGACAGCGGCGGGCGCACCGGCTCCGGCAACGCTTGCGGAAACTGATCGAAAGAAACAACCGGAAGCCCGGTGCCGATTATCTTTGCGACGCTTTGCATCTCACCGAGGCGAGACTCGACGCATACTGCGAGACTCGCCTCTGAATGCTCTACCACGTAGCGGATTTCATCGACGCGGTAGTCAGGGTTGATCGGGACAATGCCCGCACCCAACGCATTCAGTGCGTAATAATGGGAAAAAAATTCCGGGCGTTGCTCGAAGAGCATTGCGACCCGATGGCCGTAGCCGATCCCCGCGCGCTGGTAGACCTTTTTCTTCTCTTCAACCGCGATTAGTGTTTCGTCCCATGTCGCCTCCCAACCTTCGGGGTGATAGGCGCGGTTCGCCATTGGAGGCACCACGTAGGCTGTGCGCTCCCCGTACTTGCTGGCAGTACGTAGAAGAGAATCGTATAGCGTTCCGTAATTTGAAGCGTCCATGATCGTCAAAAGTTGGTAATCAGACTTTCAATGCAGCCGCTTTCTTGTGGCGGAGTTCGACACGTTTTCCGGTGCGGCGTGATGCACTCGCAGCAACCGGCTCGGGTTGCGGGTTCGTTGGCAACCGCTCGGTCAGCGTTGTCGCTGCGTGCGAGATATGAAGTCGGGCCACCCGTTCGGCTTCGTTGGCGTCGGCAGATATGACTGCGTTCAATATGGCTTCGTGCTGATCCCAGATTTCTCCGGGCGTTTCGCCGTGCAGCAGCACTTCGCCCATCACGCGACGCAAGTAACTCCAGTGCGGCAAGCTCGTTTCCGCGATGAGCGGGTTTTGCGACAGACCATACAAAAAGAAATGGAAATCCATGTCTGCGGCAATCATCTTCGCGATTGAGCGACTGGCGACTGCTTCGCGCCCGCGGGTGATGAACGCCGGCCCCTCCTCGCGCGCGGCATCGCTACCCCGCTCGGCAGCCTTGCTACTGGCAAGACCGTCAAGAACAGCACGCACTTCATAGAGATTGCGCACAAACTCCGCTTCGAGCGGGGCAACCATCAAGCCCCGGCCCGGCGCATCGCGCAATATGCCGTGGTTGCGCAACAGCAACAGCGCCTGCTGCACCGGCTGGCGGGATACGCCCAGCGATTCGGCCAGTTCTTCCTGGATCAGGCGTGCGTCGTGCCCGAATTTGCCGGCCGAGATATCCAAAAGGATCGCCTCGTAAACCTGATCAACAAGCGTTGGTTGTGGCTGAAGCCTTCGCATGGGGCTCTCAATAGCTGTCGCCTAGACGCGCCAAGTTTATTGCATTCTGAATACAGAATGCAATAAAAATAAGCCAAAAGCCATGTTTATTTATAAATAACAGCCTGTTAAGTAGGCAACGGATTCCCCGAATAGGACTCGTGGTAAAACAAACTGACCTCGCGAAGCGGTCTAACCGTGCGCCAAGGCCCTAGCAACCTGATCGCAAGTGCGCCAGATATTTCATCCCGGCAATAGCACGGCTTCCGTACCACGACGTCATCTCGGCATCGATCAGGCACACCGCCGGCCGACTACTGTTCGTCATCATTGCCTCCACTTCCGCCACGTTTCTTGGCCGGAACGCATACGGCTCAGAAGACAACAGCACGCGATCTACCGAACCCATGAGTGATGCGAGCTCGACCTCGGGATAACGGGCTGGTCCGCCCACTTCAACCTGATCCCAACCTATAGCGGCCAGCGTTTGCGCAATATATGTGTCAGGCGAAATGGTCATCCACGGCTGTTTCCAAATAACATACAAGACACGCTCGCGCGCTAAATGTTGTGTCGCAATGATCGCTTCACCGTAGGCTGACTCGAAGCGGGTAACCAGCTCTTCGGCCTCGCGCTCGCGACGGAAGATTGCACCGAGCAAGCGAAACAGCGCCACATTGTCAAGTGGACCGAGCGGGTGCGTGACAATGACATTCGACACGAATGCCTTTGCGGACGTGACCCGTTCGCGCGGATTCTCGTCTACATTGACAACGAGGTGCGTCGGCTCAAGGCGGCGGATTTTTTCCAGGTCAAAGTCTTTGGTGCCACCGATCTTGGGGACTTTCCTGACCTTTGCTTTCGGATAAAAACAAAATCCGGTACGACCGACAATCTGGTCACCGAGGCCGAGATCAAACAGCAGTTCAGTAATGCTCGGGACCAAACAGACGATACGCGCGTTGCCGGTCACCACCCGATGCGAGGCGCCGATTGCATCTACCCTGTGTGAAGCAACCGACATCATCAAATCGGTTCGCACGCTGCCGCGATAGGCCGCAACAGCCTCATCGTTTGGCCCTTTTGTGCGTTATTCCCGCTTCCGGCGCCGTCGGCAACGGAAGCGGACTTTCTTTCAGAGTGCGCAGCACAAACGTCGATTTACTGTGTCGAATTCCCGGAATCCGGTACAAACTCTCACGCAACAAGCGCTCGTAATCACGCGTGTCCTTCACGGCGATGCGAATGTAATAGTCATAGTCTCCCGACACCAGATACGCCTCGAGCACTTCCGGTATTTGTTCGAGCTGCTTGCCGAATTCAAACAATGTTTCATCAGTGTGACTATCCAGAGTGACCTGAACGATCACCGTTTCGGTAAATCCGATCGCACCGGGGTCAATGCGCACGGTGTATCCCTGAATCACGCCCTCGGCTTCCATTTTCTTGATGCGGTTCCAGCATGGCGTCGTCGATAGCCCGACCCGCGCACTGATTTCGTGCAGGCTGGCTCGCGCATCCTCACGTAGTACCGCCAGAATTGCCAAATCATGTTTACCCAGATTCATTCTCGTATCTACAAGAAATTGAGAAACTCTTCCTGCTATTCCACGAGATTAGCAGAAAATTAGGGAGCCTTTTCTGGGATGTTGTCAATATCATGTGCCCATGAATGATTGCGCCCTTTGCCCCCTAGTACCCGCCGCCGCTGGCCGACCCGACGCCCCCCCTAAGTCGGGAGCCAGCTTGCTGGTGGAGACGCTGATCGATCAGGGCGTTGAAGTGGTGTTCGGCTATCCCGGCGGCGCCGTGCTGCCATTGTATGACGCGCTCTTCAGCGAGCACCGCCTGCGGCACGTGCTGGTGCGGCATGAGCAGGCAGCGGTACACGCGGCACAGGGTTACGCGCGAACGACCGGCAAACCCGGCGTCGTTCTGGTTACCTCGGGTCCGGGCATGAGCAATACCACTACCGGCTTGCTCGATGCCTTGAGCGATTCGATTCCGGTCGTATGCATCAGCGGTCAGGTTACAACACCATTGATCGGTACCAACGCATTCCAGGAATGTGACGCGATTGGTATCGCCCGCCCGGTGACAAAATGGTGCGCGCAGATCCAGCAGGCCGATGCAGTTGAATCGACGGTGCGCGAAGCATTCTGCCGCGCCACAACGGGCCGCCCCGGGCCTGTGCTGGTGGATTTCCCCAAGGATCTGCAGGCCGCGCCGGCGAGACCACCCGAGCAGCGCAGTGTGGTTTTCGTGGAATCTACACCGCCGGTGCCGCCGCTTGCAGACGTCCGTGCCGCAGCGGCATGCATTGCCAAAGCAAAAAGACCGGTGTTCTACGGCGGTGGCGGCCTGATCAACTCCGGTCCGGCAGCGTGCAAGACCTTTACCAGGCTGGTGCGGCATACGGGTGCCCCCTGCACGCTCACGCTGATGGGACTGGGTGCCTTCCCGGGTTCCGATCCGCAATTTCTCGGCATGTTGGGGATGCATGGCACGCTGGAAGCGAACCTGGCGATGCATCAGGCCGACCTCATCGTCTGCGTTGGCGCAAGATTCGACGACCGGGTCACCGGTGAACTGTCCGGATTCGCCCCGCATGCGAAGAAAGTACACATTGACATCGATCCCGCGAGCATCAACAAGCTGGTCAGCGTGGATGTCGGACTGGCCGGCGACTGCGCACAGGTACTGCAGTCCCTGCTCACTGCCGTCGAGCACGAACCGATCCCGACGGGCCAGCTCGATGACTGGTGGACACAGATCGGCAGATGGAGAGCTCAGGACTCACTCAAATTTGCAGAAAACGACCAGACCATCGTGCCGCAGCAACTGATGCGCACGCTCCAAGCGGGGCTTGCCGGAAAAGACGCAATTGTTTCCACCGACGTCGGGCAGCACCAGATGTGGGCCGCGCAGCACTTGTGCTTTGATCATCCCAACCGCTGGCTCACGTCGGGTGGTGCCGGCACCATGGGATACGGGCTTCCCGCCGCGATCGGCGCACAGATCGCCCACCCCGACAAGACCGTCGTCTGTGTCAGCGGTGATGCATCGATACTGATGAACATTCAGGAGTTGTCGACAGCGACGCAACACCAAGCGCCCGTGAAAGTCGTTCTATCGAACAACAGTTACATGGGCATGGTGCGTCAATGGCAGGAATTTAATCACGGAGCGCGATACAGCCATAGTTACACGGCAGCGTTGCCGGATTTCGTAGCCGTGGCGCGCGGCTTTGGCTGGGCCGCAGAACGCGTGACCGATCCGCTCCAGCTAGACGAAGCGATCAACCGCTGTCTGGCACACGACGGACCGTATTTCCTTGATGTAGCAGTTGAACCGCTGGAGAATTGCTTCCCGATGATGCCGTCCGGTTGCGCGCACAACCGGATCCTGCTCGAAAAGAATCGCTTCTACGAAACCAACGGCCGCGTTTCGTTATCCAACTGAATAATCAGTTACAGGGCTTACCGGCCCGCAGCTGACTGATCGATCGAATCCCAAAAGGAGTCGAACCATGCAAGACGTCACTCTTGACGACAAGTACGTTTCCACCGATGGGCGTATCTATCTGACCGGCATCCAGGCGTTGGTGCGGCTGATGCTGGTACAGCGCCAACGCGACGCTGCGGCAGGGCTGAACACGGCCGGATTCGTGTCCGGTTACCGCGGCTCGCCCTTGGGCGGCCTCGACGGAGCGCTTTGGAAAGCGAAGCCGCATTTGGAGGCACAGCATGTGACTTTCCAGCCCGGCGTCAACGAAGAGCTCGCCGCTACCGCGGTGTGGGGTACCCAGCAAGTGCACCTGACCGGCGGCTCGGACTACGACGGCGTGTTCGCTTTGTGGTACGGCAAGGGGCCCGGCGTGGATCGCTGCGGAGATGTATTCAAGCACCTAAACTTTGTTGGCACTGCCAAGCACGGTGGCGTGCTGCTGGTCGCCGGAGACGACCACGGCGCTTACTCGTCAACGCTGCCACACCAAAGCGATCACTTGTTCTCGGCATCGATGATTCCGGTGCTCTACCCATGCAATGTGAAGGAATATTTGGAGCTGGGCCTGCATGGCATCGCCATGTCGCGCTTCTCTGGCTGCGCTGTCGGGTTCAAGGCGCTCGCCGATACGGTCGAATCATCGGCCACCATTGACGCTGACATTACCAAACCGGAAATCGTCATTCCAGAGGACTTCGTGATGCCGGACGGCGGACTGAACTCCCGCCTGTCCAGAGACACACTCCGGTTACAAGCGCGAAAGCAAGAGGCGCTCATGCAGGATTACAAAATTTACGCGGCGCTCGCCTATTCGCGTGCCAACCAGCTTAACCGCACCACTATCGAAGCGCCTAAGGCAAAGCTTGGCATTGTCGCCTCGGGCAAGTCGTATATGGATGTGCTCGAAGCGCTCGACGAACTCGGTATCTCCGAATCGCGCGCCGCGGACATCGGCATCAGGCTATTCAAGGTAACGATGCCGTGGCCACTTGAACCGGACGGCATCCGCGAATTCTCCCGCGGGCTCGACGAGATTCTGGTGGTCGAGGAAAAACGGCAAATGGTCGAGTACCAGTTGAAAGAGCAACTCTACAACTGGCATCCGGAAGTGAGGCCGCGTGTCATTGGCAAGTTCGACGACAAGGGCGAATGGGTGCATCCGCGCGGCGAGTGGCTGCTGCCGGCCAAAGCCGACTTTTCCATTGCCCAGATTGCACGGGTTATCGCATCGCGCATCGCACGCTTTCATCAAAGCGATTTGATCAAGGCGCGGCTGGCGTTTCTCGATGCCAAAGAAGCGGCGCTACAAAAAACGGTCGATACACCGCCAAGACCAGCATGGTATTGCTCTGGCTGCCCACACAACACGTCGACCAAAGTTCCCGACGGTAGTCTTGCTCTAGCTGGCATCGGGTGCCACGTGATGGCAACTGCGATTTATCCGGAGCACAACAAAACGATGACACAGATGGGCGGTGAAGGTGTTACGTGGATTGGTCAAGCGCCGTTCTCGAAGCGCCGACATGTATTCGCCAATCTCGGAGACGGCACCTACTTTCATTCAGGATTGCTCGCCATTCGCGCAGCGCTCGCCGCAAATGTAAACATCACTTATAAGTTGCTCTACAACGACGCCGTCGCGATGACCGGCGGCCAGCCGATCGACGGCACCCTGACGGCGCCGATGATTGCGCAGCAACTGCTCGGCGAAGGTGTCAAGCGCATTGCGCTGGTCACGGAAGATCTGTCGCGCTACCGCAACCGCTCGAGCCTGCCATCCATGGTGACGTTAAACGATCGCAAGGACCTGGATCAGATACAAAGCGAATTGCGAGATTGGCCGGGCGTATCAGTGTTGATTTACGACCAAACCTGCGCCGCGGAAAAACGACGACGACGCAAGAAAGGCACGCTCCCCACGCCGAGCGAGCGCATGTTCATCAATGAAGCCGTTTGCGAAGGCTGCGGCGATTGCGGCGCACAATCGAACTGCACGTCGATCCTGCCGCTGGCAACCGAGTTCGGCCGCAAACGCACGATCGACCAATCGTCATGCAATATGGACTATTCGTGCGCAAAGGGTTTCTGTCCGAGCTTTGTGACGGTCGAGGGCGGGACACCACGTAGGCGAAAGGCATCGACGACTTCCGAGCAGGTCGCGTTCGCTCCTCTGCCGCAGCCCGAATTGCCGCAAGTCACCACATCGCCCTACAACATTCTGATTACCGGCATCGGTGGCACCGGCGTGATCACCGTTGGGGCATTGCTCGGCATGGCGGCACATCTCGAAGGCAAGGGCGCCTCGGCGCTGGACATGACCGGCATGTCCCAGAAAAACGGCGCGGTCACGTCGCACGTGCGCATCGCGCTGACGCCGGAGAACATCCGTGCGCAGCGCGTCGCTGCCGGCGAGGCCGACCTGGTGCTTGGCTGCGACATGCTGACTGCCGGCGCGGCTGATGCCATCGCCAAGACCCGCGCGGGGCGCACCGTAGCCGTCATCAATACGCATCAGCAGCCAACCGGCCACTTCGCCCAGCAGACCGACTGGGCATTCCCCTTGGAACAAATCCGCGGACTGATCAATGAAGCGGTTGACGATCGTGCCCATTTTCTCGAGGCGACCCGCGTGGCCACGGCACTGATGGGCGATTCGATCGCCACCAACCTGTTCATGCTTGGTTTCGCTTTCCAAAAGGGCCTCATTCCGCTGAGCGAAGCATCCTTGATGCGTGCTGTCGAGTTGAACGGCGTTGCCGTCGAGTCCAACAAACAGGCGTTCCAGTGGGGTCGTCGCGCTGCAGTTGATCTCGCGGCTGTTGAGCGCGTGGCGTCACCAGCACAGCCGATGTTGTTGCATACTCCGGAAACGCTGGAAAAGCTGGTCGCGCGTCGCATCGACTTCCTCACCGCTTATCAGAATGCAGCCTATGCCCAGCGCTATCGCCAGCTCGTCGACCGCGTGCGCGCCGCCGCTGACACGGCAGGTCTGGATGACTCGCTTGCCAAGGCGGTCGCAAGGAATTTGTTCAAGCTGATGGCATACAAAGACGAGTACGAGGTTGCCCGGCTTTATTCGGAACCTGCGTTCGAGAAGCGGCTGCGCCGCGCTTTTGATGGCAGTTTCACCATCAAATACAACCTGGCACCTCCGTTGCTGTCAAAACGCGATGCGAAGGGCCATCTCGTCAAGAGCCAGTACGGCGCTTGGGTGAAGTACGCCTTTCGCTTGCTGGGACGCATGAAATGGCTGCGTCACACTGCGTTCGACCCGTTCGGTTACACCGAAGAGCGTCAGACCGAACGTCGGCTGATTCGCGACTATGAAACCACTATCGAGTACTGCCTAACGACGTTGTCGAAGGACAGCTACACGCTCGCTGTCGATCTCGCCGCACTGCCGGAAAAGGTTCGTGGCTTCGGCCACGTCAAGGCGGAAAGCATTGTCGCCTATGAAAAGGAGCGCGAAACCTTGCTCAGCCAGCTTCGCGGGGAGACACTGCCCAGAGCAGCATAATCTAACGGCATGAGAAATGGGTTTACGTTGACGTAAACGTTAATCATAATAACGGCCCGGAGCGTCACGTCGCTGTAGTGTGATCCCATTAATTTGAAACGACTTTTGAGCGTACGCCGATGACCGATCTAAGCGACAAACCCGCCGCCGTCAAAGCCGGCATGCCCCACAAAATCCGTTTCGTGACTGCTGCCAGTCTGTTCGACGGACACGACGCGACGATCAATATCATTCGCCGCATGCTGCAGGCCAGTGGCGCCGAAGTCATCCATCTCGGTCACAACCGTGCGGTCGAAGAAATTGTCATCGCGGCCATTCAGGAAGATGTGCATGGCATTGCCATCAGTTCCTATCAAGGCGGACATATCGAGTACTTCAAGTACGTCATCGACCTGTTGCGCGAGCGTGACGCTGACAATATCCGCGTGTTTGGCGGTGGTGGCGGCGTTATCGTTCCAGCGGAAATCAAGGAACTGCATGACTATGGCGTGGCCCGCATTTATTCGCCGGAGGACGGTGCGACGATGGGGCTGCAAGGCATGATCGATGACATGCTGGCGCGCGCCAACCAGGACCTGTGCGCCGAACTGCCAACCACGCTCGACAATCTAAACACCCAGAATCATCGCGACCTTGCCCGACTGATCACCGCTATCGAAGGCTCGGCCCTTCCCGAACCGCTGCACAAGTCATTGCTGGCT
This sequence comes from Betaproteobacteria bacterium, assembly GCA_020346185.1. GTDB lineage: Bacteria > Pseudomonadota > Gammaproteobacteria > Burkholderiales > Eutrophovitaceae > SG8-40. The sequence goes on from CP070775.1 coordinate 39,428, forward strand.
AAGGCGGAACAACTCGCCGAGGTACCTGTGCTCGGTATCACCGGCACCGGCGGCGCGGGAAAATCCTCGCTCACTGACGAGCTGATTCGCCGCTTCCGCCTCGATCAGTCCGACCGGCTCAACATCGCCGTCATCGCTGTCGATCCGTCACGGCGCAAGACGGGCGGCGCGCTGCTGGGCGATCGTATCCGTATGAATGCGCTGTCTGGCGAGCGCATCTATATGCGCTCGCTCGCCACCCGCGGCGGCGGCAGCGAGATTGCGGCCTGCCTGCCAGAGGCAATTGCTGCGTGCAAGTGTGCCGGTTTCGATCTGGTCATTGTCGAGACCTCGGGAATTGGCCAGGGCGACGCAGCAATCGCGCCGTACGTCGATACTTCGCTCTACGTGATGACGCCGGAATACGGCGCCGCCAGCCAGCTCGAGAAAATCGACATGCTCGATTTCGCTGACTTCGTCGCCATCAACAAATTTGACCGCCGCGGCGCAGAAGACGCACTGCGCGACGTTTCCAAACAGTATCAACGCAATCACCAGCTGTTCTCCGTTGCTCCGGACACAATGCCAGTATTCGGGACTATTGCTTCGAGGTTCAACGACGATGGCGTCACCGCCCTGTATCAGGCGATCATTGGGGCGCTGAAACCGAAAGGCCTGAAATTAACAAAAGGTCGCCTCGAAAAACTTTCCCGACGAGCTTCGAGCAAAGTCTCCAGCGTGGTGCCGGCGGATCGGGCGCGCTACCTCGCCGATATCGCATCGACTGTCCGCGACTACAAACAGCACGCGCTCGAACAGGCGCGCATCGCGCGCGAGCGCCAACAATTGCTCGCCGCCAAGTCTATGCTGTCCGCCGAATGCGGCGAAGAGGTTGGCAACCTAAGCGTGCTCGCCGAGGCGCGCGACAGCAAACTCGACATCGGCGCGAAGAAACTGCTCGCCATGTGGCCGGATATGCAGAAAGCCTACGCCGGCGACGAATACGTGGTGAAAATTCGCGACAAGGAAATTCGCACCAAGCTAACCTACAGATCCTTATCCGGCACCGATATTCCGCGCGTCGCGCTACCGAGCTACGAAGATCATGGCGAGTTGCTGAAGTGGATGATGCTGGAAAACGTCCCCGGGTCATTCCCGTTCACTGCGGGCGTGTTTGCCTTCAAGCGTGAAAACGAGGACCCAACGCGCATGTTTGCCGGTGAGGGCGATGCTTTCCGCACCAACAAGCGATTTCATTTGCTTTCCAAGGACATGCCGGCCAAGCGGTTGTCGACCGCGTTTGATTCGGTAACGCTGTATGGTTTCGACCCGAATCTGCGTCCGGACATTTACGGCAAGGTGGGAAACTCCGGCGTATCGATTGCCACGCTCGATGACATGAAGGTGCTGTACTCGGGTTTCGACCTGACCGCGCCCAACAACAGCGTGTCGATGACCATCAACGGCCCGGCGCCGACCATCCTCGCGATGTTCATGAACACGGCGATTGACCAGCAGCTCGACAAGTTCCGCGCCGACAATGGCCGCGAACCCACCGAAGACGAGTCAGAAAAAATCAGGGAATGGACGCTGGAAACAGTGCGCGGCACGGTCCAGGCCGACATTCTGAAGGAAGATCAGGGGCAGAACACCTGCATCTTCTCGACCGAATTCAGTCTCAAGGTGATGGGCGACATTCAGGATTATTTTATCCATCACAACGTGAAGAATTTCTACTCGGTATCGATTTCCGGTTATCACATCGCCGAAGCGGGCGCCAATCCGATCTCGCAGTTGGCGTTTACGCTGAGCAACGGCTTTACTTTCGTCGAGGCTTATCTGGCGCGCGGCATGCACATCGACGACTTCGCGCCAAACCTGAGCTTTTTCTTCAGCAACGGCATGGACCCGGAATACACCGTGATCGGCCGCGTGGCGCGACGTATCTGGTCAGTAGCAATGAAGAACCGTTACGGTGCCAATGAACGCTCGCAAAAACTCAAGTATCACTGCCAGACCTCGGGCCGTTCGTTGCACGCACAGGAAATTGCATTCAACGACATTCGCACCACACTTCAGGCGCTGATCGCAACTTACGACAACGCGAACTCGCTGCACACCAACGCTTTCGATGAGGCGATCACCACGCCCACTGAGGAAAGTGTGCGCCGGGCGATGGCGATCCAGCTCATTATCAATCGCGAATGGGGGCTGGCGAAAAACGAGAACCCCAATCAGGGCAGCTTCATCGTCGAAGAACTGACCGACCTGGTCGAGCAAGCAGTGCTAAAAGAATTCGAATCGATCTCTGAGCGTGGCGGTGTACTAGGCGCAATGGAACTCGGCTACCAACGGGGCAAGATTCAGGAAGAATCGATGTATTACGAGCACAAAAAGCACGACGGCTCGCACCCGATCATCGGCGTTAATACCTTCCGTAATCCGCATGGCGACCCGATTCCGGATAAAGTCGACCTGATCCGCTCGTCGGAGGAAGAAAAGCAATCGCAGCTAAAGCGGCTGTCAGAGTTTCATGAGGATCACAAAGCCGAGAGCGGACCGATGCTCGATCGGCTCAAGCAAGCCGTGATCGACGACGACAATGTGTTCGAAGTGCTAATGGACGCGGTACGGGTTTGCTCACTGGGTCAGATCACCCACGCCTTGTTCGAAGTCGGAGGAAAATATCGCCGAAACATGTAGTGTCGGCGCCTCTGGCACCGCATAACAAGAGAATCTATTCGGAGGAGCAAGAATGATGCAAAAACTGACTTTGGAAAGCGTACAGGTTCGCGCAGTATCGATACCCCTGAAGCGGCCCATCGTGGCTGCCGTCGGCACGTTCAAGGAATGGTCACTGATATTGGTCGACGTTCGCACCAAGGAAGGCGTGGTAGGCAGCGCATATCTGGAGCCGTACCGTCCTCGCTCGATTGCCGCCATCAAGCACTGCATTGAAGACCTTGGAGAACTCTTCAAGGGACAATCGTTGGCACCGCTTGACATCTACGATGCGAGCATGCGCTCGTTACACACGGTCGGCCGAGAAGGTATCACGCTTATCGCAATGTCCGGAATGGACATGGCGATCTGGGATGCCCTGGCCAAAGCGGCCAACATGCCGCTTGCCGCCCTGCTTGGCGGAAGTCCGGGCCCATTGCGTACGTACAACACCAATGGACTGTGGCGAATACCACTCGAGAAACTGGGCGATGAAGCCGCCGCTTTGGTAAGTGAAGGTAACTACGGTGGTGTAAAGCTTCGGCTCGGACGTCCATCGCTCAAGGATGACATCAAGGCGATTGCCAACGTGCGTGAGGCGGTCGGTGAAGACGTGCACATAATGACCGACTTCAATCAGTGCCTACCGTTCGGTGAAGCGCTGTTGCGCCTGCACGGGCTCGATGATCAGGGTTTGTACTGGTTTGAAGAGCCGATCGTGTACGACAACATCGAGGCGTGCGCACAGATCGCGCGCGAAGTAAAAACTCCGATACAAATTGGCGAGAATATCTACGGCCCGCGCGAGTTCTACAAAGCAGTTGTTGCACACGCTGCCGACATGTATATGCCTGACCTGATGCGCATCGGTGGCGTCACCGGCTGGATGCGCTCGGCCGCAATTGCCGGCGCCGCCGGGTTACCGCTGTCGAGCCATCTATACCCCGAGGTCTCCGCACATCTGTTACGCGCCAACGAAACGGCCGACTGGATCGAATCGCGCGACTGGGGTAATGCAGTCGTTGCCGAACCGTTCAAAGTCAAGGACGGCAAGATCATTGTTCCCGACCGGCCCGGAAACGGTATCGCATGGGACGAAGCAGCAGTGAAGAAGTACGCCATCTAAACAACCTGTTCAGATGACGAGCGGTTGACGGGGGCGGGCGAAGCCTTCGCCTTGCGCGCTCACGCCGATTAACGAGCGAGACCATTTATTTTGATGCCTCTTTAAGGAGGGCATATGTTGAGATCCATTGTTGTCCTAGCAGCGCTTGCACTCGCATCTTTCGCTCACGCGGCACGAGTAGACGTGAACAGTTCCTGGGACGAAATCAGGGCATCGCGAGACGTTGATGTCAGAGTGCCCGATATTGAATTCAAATCCGAGGAGCGTTCCAACTCGATTCCCGTCACAGATGTCTGCTTGGTTGACGAAAACACGTTCCGCACCAAAGACAAGAGGAACATCCGCAGCCGATCTACCTCCGGCAGGACCGATAACAGCGTTTCACTCGGTAAAGACTACCTGTACACGGAGCGGACTTTCACTAAGCGACGCTGCGTGGGGTCCCGCAGCTGTAATTGGGTGACCGAGACCGTCGAGACGCCGCTCGAGTACAACATTCCGGTGAAAGAAAAATCCTCTCGCGGCGTTGGCAAAACGCTTTTCAGAAAGCCATACACCATTACCGCTTGCGAATAGCGTCTCCTGGTCCTGGCCTCAACTGATTCGCGACAACGACGAAGCCTTCGCCGCACAGCTCAGCGGCTGGTCGCTGAAGAGCGGCGCTAAACACACCGACTGGATCGTTGGCGGCCGCACGGGGATTGATTCAGTCGTGCACCGGTCAAAGTTGCGGCGTTCGTGACGGCCTCCCTTCTGCGTCGGTGAACGGAAACATGCCCGCCTTGAAGCTGTTCGCCATGTGGTGAGCAATACGGATCGCCTCCTTGGCGTCCTTTGGCATCAACTCGTCAGTGGCAGCGCTTTCAAACACCGCAAGCCAGTCGTCAAACGCTTCGGGTTCGAACTTCAGTTTCATGTGCGGCGCGAAGGCGTTGCCCCGGTAGCGTCCGGTGCCGTGAATCACGCCTGACCAGAAATCGCTCACCGTCTTGATGTGCGGCTCCCAGTCATGGATCGCTTCACGAAAGATTGGCCCCAGAGTCCCGTTCGCCAGCGCACGTTGGTAAAACACGCGCACCATGCGCTCGATCGCCGCTTCCTGCTGTTGGCTCGCATACATGACCATATTGTCCATCATGCGCTAGCGCCGCGTCGCAAAATAGGGCTTGATGGACACTTGCAAGTTTTGTATTCTGTATACAAAGTTTTATTTAAGGGTGAATACTGGCGTGGTAATTCGCGCTGCCCCCCATTCCAGTCACGGCAACTTAGTGCACAATCACGCTGCCACAGTGACCACTTGTTCTTCCTCTAGTGTGGCTCTGGACGGAAAGGAAGACTTACTTACACAATACAACGAGATCGGTCAGAGGAGCACAGCATGAGCTCACCTATTCGCGTGTTGCTCGCCAAAGTCGGTTTGGACGGTCATGACCGCGGCGTCAAGGTCGTCGCGCGGACCTTGCGCGATGCCGGCATGGACGTCATTTACACGGGACTGCATCGAACCCCCGAAGAAGTGGTGTACTCCGCAATCCAGGAAGATGTCGACGTTCTCGGCATCAGTTTGCTGTCCGGTGCGCACATGACGATCTGCCCGAAAATCATGAAGCTACTGAAGGAACAGGGTGCGGAAGACACTATCGTCGTTGTTGGCGGAGTCGTACCCGACGAGGACGTCGCGCCCCTGAAAGAAATGGGCGTCAAGGAATTGCTGTTGCAGGACACGCCACCCAATCAGATCGTGGAAACGCTGGAGAACTTGGTGGCTGAACGCGGGCCTCGCTAGATAGGGAAGACCCATGGACATGGAAGACTGGCGCTTTCCGCCTCGCTACGACAACAGCTATCAGCCTGATCCGTCCAGCCGGTACTGGTTCCCGGTACGCGAGACAATGGCACAGAGCGACCGGGACGCAGCGATCAACAAGCGTCTGCAGGAAGTATGTACTTACGCCTACGAGCACTCGCCGTTCTACAAACGCAGATGGAACGAGGCCGGGTTTCATCCGAACCAACTGCGCTCGCTCGAGGATTTCGAGGAGAAAGTTCCGGTAATCACCAAGCGTGACCTGCGCGCCTCACAAGCAGACGCACCTCCGTTCGGCGATTATCTGTGCATTCCGCGCGAAGACGTTTATCACGTGCATGGCACGTCGGGCACAACCGGCCGTCCGACTGCGTTTGCCATCGGCCGCAATGACTGGGTCGCCATCGCCAACGCACAAGCGCGAGTCATGTGGGGCATGGGAGTTCGTCCCGGCGACACTGTGTTTCTGGCGGCAATTTTCAGTCTTTATCTTGGAAGCTGGGGTGCGTTGGCCGGCACCGAGCGGCTTGGCGCGACCTCATTTCCTTTCGGCGCGGGCGCGAGCGGTATGAGTGCAAGAGCGGTGAGCTGGATGGCGCAGATCAGGCCCACCGCTTTTTACGGGACCCCAACCTACGCACTGCACTTGGCCGAGACTGCCATAAAGGAAGGGCTTGACTCGCGCGACTTCGGATTGAAACAAATGATCTTTTCGGGCGAACCAGGTGCATCCATCCCATCGGTTATCGAAAAACTGGAAACCGTATTTGGCGCAAAGGTCTTCGATGCCGGATCGATGGCGGAAATGACGCCATGGATGAATGCCGCAGGCACGGTGGAATCTTCGCCCGGCATGCTGCTGTGGCAGGACATGATCTACACCGAGGTGTGCGATCCGTCGACCTTCTACCGCGTACCGTACGGCTCGCGCGGCACGCCGGTTTACACTCATCTGGAACGAACCTCGCAGCCGATGATCCGGTTGGTTTCAGGTGACCTGACCATTTGGGAAAATGAGCCAAATCCGTGCGGGCGGACCTACCCGCGCTTACCGCTGGGCGTGTTTGGGCGCATCGACGACATGTTCACGATTCGCGGCGAGAACGTCTATCCGAGCGAGATCGATTCGGTGTTGAATGAAATCCCCGACTACGGCGGCGAACATCGCATCCACATCACGCGCGAGGGCGCGATGGATGAACTGCTGTTGCGCGTCGAGCCAAGCCCAGAAGCACATGCCGATGCAACGCGCGAACAGAAGTTCAAGGACGAGGTTGGCCGGCGGATATTGAAAACGCTGGCACTGCGAACCGCAATTGAGGTGGTCGAGCCGCGATCGATTCCTCGCACTGACTTCAAGGCGCGTCGCGTGGTGGACGATCGCGAAGTTTTTCGTGAACTGAAACAAAAACTCCACAACGGGTAATCACGGTGCCAGTGCCGTCAATGGAGTTATTCGAGCGCCTGCTCAAAGGCGACTTGCGCGCTGCCGGTCGCTTGATGTCGCGCGCCGAGGCCGGCGCCGTGGAAGTGCGCCCCACACTCGGCAAAATCTACAAGGCTGCAGGCAAGGGGCACATTGTTGGCTTGACCGGCGTGCCGGGCAGCGGCAAATCGACTCTGGTCAGCAAACTGGTGGAAGCAATCCGCGAGGACGGTCGCAAAGTTGGCGTCATCGCAATTGATCCGTCGAGCCCGTTCTCCGGTGGCTCGATACTGGGCGATCGCATTCGCATGAGCAATCTGGCGATGGACGATGGCGTGTACATTCGCAGCATGGCCACGCGTGGTTCCACCGGTGGACTGGCGCGCTCGGCACTCGCGGCTGTCGACATCCTCGATGCTGCCGGGTTCGATATCATAATTATCGAAACCGTCGGTGTCGGGCAAGACGAGGTGGAGATCGCGCGGGCATCGCACAGTGTGTTAGTGGTGTCCGCGCCAGGCCTGGGCGACGACGTGCAGGCGATCAAGGCCGGGATTCTGGAAATCGCCGACATTCACGTCGTCAGTAAATGTGACCGTGCTGATGCCAACCGCACCATTACCGACCTGAAGACCATGTTGGCAATGGGCATAACCGTTTCGATGAAAAACATGAATGACAAACCGCTGTGGCAGGTGCCGGTGGTCGGAACCAGCTCGGAGACCGGCGAAGGCATCCGCAGTCTGCTCGAGACGATTGACCGCCACCGCGACGTGCACCGCTCGAGCGCACTCGGACCGCAACGGCTGCGCCGCATCGCCGAGTACCGAACTTTCAAGACCGCAGAAGATCTGCTGCGCGGGCGTTTCTTTGCCTCCACCAGTGAGCGCGTCGCGGCTATGGTCGAACGCATTTCAAGGCGCGAACTCGATCCTTTTACGGCCTCTGACGAATTGATGAGTAATGTAGCTTTGTAGGGGTGAACATGAACGCACCAACTGATTCGAAACAGCTCGCGGCGTTACAAGAACAACTGGAGCTGTGGGAAAAAAATGAAGTCGATACCTTCCTCAGGAAACAACACGAGCGCGAGGAACAATTTCAGACGCTCGGTGGATTTCCGGTCAAGCGCACCTACACCGCTCTCGATATCGCTGACACACCGCTGGAAGACATCGGACTGCCGGGACAATACCCGTTCACGCGCGGCCCATACCCGACCATGTACCGCAGCCGCTTCTGGACCATGCGCCAGATTGCCGGCTTTGGCACCGGTGAGGACACCAACAACCGCTTCAAATATCTCATCTCACAGGGGCAGACTGGTTTGTCGACCGACTTCGACATGCCGACGCTGATGGGATATGACTCCGATCACGCGATGAGCGAAGGCGAGGTCGGGCGAGAAGGCGTGGCAGTGGACACGCTGGCCGACATGGAGGCCCTGTTCGACGGCATCGACCTGGAGAACATCTCGGTGTCGATGACGATCAACCCGACTGCGTGGATCCTGCTGGCAATGTACGTGGTGCTGGCGCAAGAGCGCGGCAATGATCTGAACAAACTCTCCGGCACCATTCAGGCGGACATTCTCAAGGAATACATGGCGCAGAAGGAGTACATCTATCCGATCGCGCCGTCGGTTCGCATCGTGCGCGACTGCATCACCTACTGCGCCGAGAACATGAAGCGCTACAACCCGATCAATATTTCCGGGTATCACATCAGCGAGGCAGGCTCTTCGCCAATTCATGAAGTGGCATTCACCATGGCCAACGCCGTGACCTATGTCGAAGAGGTATTGAAAACAGGTATGGATGTCGACGCGTTTGCGCCACGGCTGGCGTTCTATTTCGTCTGTCAGTCCGACTTCTTCGAGGAAATTGCCAAATTCCGCGCTGCTCGCCGGGTATGGGCCAAGATCATGAAACAGCGCTTTGGCGCGAAAAAGCCGGAATCGATGCGTTTGCGCTTTCACTGCCAAACGGCGGCAGCATCATTGACCAAGCCGCAATACAAGGTCAACGTCATGCGTACTACGCTGCAGGCACTGGCGGCCGTGCTCGGTGGCGCGCAAAGCCTGCACACCAATGGCATGGACGAGGCGTTCGCCATCCCGACTGAGGAAGCGATGAAGATCGCGCTGCGAACCCAGCAGGTAATCGCCGACGAAACCGGGATTGCCAGCGTCATCGACCCCCTTGGCGGCTCTTATTTCCTCGAAAACCTCACGACCGAATACGAGAAGACGATCTTCGAGATTCTTGACGAAGTGCAAGAACGTGGTGGAACGATCAAGCTGATCGAGGAAGGGTGGTTCCAAAAGCACATTTCCGACTTCGCCTACGAAACCGCGTTGCGCAAACAAAGCGGACAGAAACCTGTGATCGGTGTGAACAAGTACGTTGAAACGGAAGAGGACGTCGACATCGAAACCCACCCCTACGATCCGACCACCGCTGAGCGCCAGATCGAGCGGCTCAACCATGTGCGCAAGACGCGCGACGAGGCCAAACTGCAAGCGTTGCTCGAGGAATTGGTTACAGTAGCGAAAGACGAGACGCGCAACATCATGCCGGTTACCATCGAACTGGTGCGTGCCGGTGCGTCGATGGGAGACATCGTCGAAAAACTGAAAACTGTCTGGGGTACCTATCGCGAAAACCCCGTGTTCTAGCCGGATAGATCGCGAATACCAAGGAACGTAATGCTCGTAATTCCCTATCTGGATTTTGAACCGCAGATCGCATCCAACGTCACAGCGGAGGACTGGGTCACCATCATCGGCCGCGCCGAAATTGGTGCCGGCTGTTATTTCGGCAAACTCGCCACTCTGCGCGCTGACGGTGAATACATCCGCATCGGCTCCGAATGCTGGTTCGGTGACGCCACGACGGTGCATATCGCCGACAGCATTTATGGTGCGCGTGTCGGCACCCACGTCACAGTCGGCCGCTATGGTCTGGTGCATGCCTGCACGATTGGGGACCATTGCGTGCTCGGCGAGCATGCCGTGGTCATGGACAATTCCGTGGTTCGTCCAGGCGCGGCCATCGCCGCGGAAAGCGTTGTGCCTCCAGGCAAAACTCTCGAAGGCGGCTGGCTGTACGCAGGTACGCCGGCAAAACCGGTTGAACCGATTTCGCCCGCGCGGCTGGCCGAACTACATGAGTCAATTCGCAACCGGGCCGTGATCGATAACGCCGATATCATTCGCGCCCGCATGCCAATTGGTGAATTCCAGCGCGCCCCCGGTACCGGTGTCGATGCTTTCGAAGCAAATGACATCTACATTGCACCCACCGCCAGCACTGTTGGAAATCTTCAACTCGCGCCGCATTCGAGTATCTGGTTTGCCGTGGAGATCGACGCCAAGGGCGCATTTGTCGAACTCGGCGAAGCGAGCAACATCCAAGATAACTCACGCATTCATCTCGAAGCCGGGGAAACGATGCACATTGGGCGCCGCGTGACCGTTGGGCACAATGTGCGCATGCATGCATGCGAAATTGAAGACGAGGCTATTATCGGCATGGGCTCCATCGTTGGTAAAGACACCATCGTGCGCAAAGGCGGCGTCATCGCCGCTGGCGCGGTGACCGCCCCCGGAACCGAAGTCGCGGCGGGCACCATCTGGGCCGGCAACCCGGCGCGCCGATCGCGCCCGCTGTCAGAAGAGAACGCGCGTTTCTTTTCGATCGGTGTCGACGTCTACAAAGGTTACACCGCCAACTACCGGGCAGCGCAAAAGGCCGGCATAGGGTAGCTGTATTTCCAAGTCAGATTCCAATCCTCACAGCTGTCTTCAGGTCAGGAAACTCTCACCGCCGGGGACGCAGAGGAAAAACAAATAGCAATAACGTCTGTACAAAGACTCACAGCTACAAGGTGCCGGAGAAAGCGACGACTGCTGGAATCCAACTGCCCGCCAAAAGAATGCTGGCTGGTCTAGTCGTCTAGGTTTGGTTTACTCCGCGGCCTGCGCGGTGAGCGCTTTGATAATTATCTGACATGAGCACACCAAATTCCCCAACTGCGCGGGAAGCAATCACGCATCGCTCAATTTTGGCGATCGCTGTGCCGATCATGATCTCGAATCTGTCCACGCCTTTGCTCGGCGTGGTAGACACCGGGGTGATTGGGCAGACTCCAGACGCATCGCTGATCG
>CP070775.1:50757-72329 GCA_020346185.1 Betaproteobacteria bacterium
ATCTTGTTTCTGAATGCGGTGATTGTCGAGTTCTTGCTGGCGATATGTCAGTTCGGCCGCGGCCAATGTCTGAATGATTTTTTTCTTTAGGGCTATGATTTCAAGATCCGTCTGGGTACTGCTCGCTCTGTTGCCTTTTGGCGTCGCCCCGAGCGCGATCGCGGACGCGGGCTGGACAGACTTTGCGTCTGTTACGGAACTCAGGCCGACCTCCCAGGTACGCTACATTATTAGATTGAAGGTTTCCGAGAACCCCAGCGGATGCAGGGACGAAGAGTTCTTCTTTCAAGATTACACTGCGTCGGGATCGCGACAGATGTTTCGCACGTTATTGTCTGCTGTCGAATACAGAAAAGAAGTGCGCGTCTATGTGACGGGAAGATGCAACATCGACGGACATTCGGAAATTTCTGCCGTAAGCATTTTGCCATGAGCTGACAATAATCGGTGTATCCGCGGCTAGCGGCCGCGGCAAGGTGACATTTGCCGGCATGGCCGCTTTCTTGCTATTCCGTGCATGACGCCAAAGGTCGGTTTTCTATCGAAGCCATATCCATCATCCGTTCAATGCAATTTCTTGCGGTATCTGCCAGCGGGTGCCGATTTGACGCAATCACTGTCATGATTGATGGGTGAGAATCCTCAGCCGAGCTTGAACTGCCAGTAATGGAGCAGTTTGGCAATCGTCAGTTTTTCTAAAGAACATTCGTGATCACCCGCACATTTAAAGCGATTGCAAGAAGGATAGCCTCCTGGTTCCGCCGCGCCCCGCGCGAACCGAGGGGCAAGCTGTTCAAGGGAAGCCATTCGGCGTTCGGCCGCACCTTTGCGCTGGTCCAGCTTACTGCCGGGCGTCGACCCTATCTGTTGTATCTGCCGAAGAACTACACGGTCGACAGGTACTGGCCGATGGTCGTCATGTTGCACGGCTGCCGCCAGGATGCCGATGCGTTTGGCGGCTTGACGCGCATGAACGGTATTGCTGACCGTGACAACTTTCTGGTGCTGTATCCGGAGCAGCGCCGCTTGGCGAATTCACTGCGCTGCTGGAACTGGTTTTCGCGGTCGGCGCAAACCGGCGCCGGGGAGGCAGCGATCCTGGCCGACATGATTCGATCGCTGGCAGACGAGCATCATGTCGACACCAAGCGTATCTTCATCGCAGGCCTTTCAGCGGGCGCTGCCATGGCGAACAATCTGGCAGTGTGCCACGCTGACCTGTTTGCGGCGTGTGCACTGCACTCGGGACTGGCGTTTGGTGCTGCCAGCTCGTCGCATGCCGCAATCAAGGCGATGCAGCAAGGTGTTCGTTCTGACGCGCATGAAGTTGGCAAGCGCGCTTTCGTTCTTTCTCGCGGTAAAACCGAGATAATGCCCGCAATCGTGATTCACGGCGAAGCGGACGAGGTGGTCCACCCGGTCAATGCCGGGCAGACCGTTGCGCAATTTTCAGTGATGAACGAGCTGCTGTACGAAAAAGAGCATGGCCGACCAGGGCAACCGAGCCGGAGCAGCATCATCAACCGCGCAAGATCGGGCTATAAGTACGGGGTCACCGACCTGGCGTATGACGGGCGTGTGATCGTTCGCAAGGTCATGGTAGCCGGGCTCGGTCACGCGTGGAGCGGTGGGCCCGGCGATCAGCATTTCAGCGACCCGCGAGGGCCCGATGCAAGTGAGCTGATCTGCGATTTCTTTGCCGAGTACGGTCTGCGCGATTCGTCTACGACTACCGGACCTTGAGTTAGGCAACGAAGTGACAGACCAAACTCTCTCACCGCGCAGGCCACAAAGTGAAAGACGAAACTCTCTCACCGCGAAGGTCGCCGAGGACGCGGAGTAAACCAATACTAGACGACTAGACCAGCCGGCATTGTTTTGGCGGGCAGTTCGATTCGAGCAGTCGTCGCTTTCTCCGGCACCTTGTGGCTGTGAGTCTTTGTACAGACGTTATTGCTTTTTGTTTTTCCTCTGCATCCTCCGGCGACCTTGGCGGCGAAAGCGGTTTGCGGAATAAAATGCGTTCATCGCAAAGTACGCAGAGAGCGCAGAGAAAGACCTTATATAACTATGTCATGAGCATGCGTGCTCCGAACCCGATCGTTATCTTTTGAGGGTGTTTTTCTCAGCGTCCTCCGCGTGTTCTGCGGTGAGTGCTTTTCTTGTGGCGGTGAGCACTTTTCTTGTAACAACGGACTACGGCGCCGGATTGGGGTAACGCCCCTGCAGTTCGCTGATCGCCTTGAGCGTGTCCTCATCCAGCTCCAATTGCGCAGCGGCGATGTCTTCCTCCAACTGTTTCATGTCGGTGGCGCCAATGATCGATGAACCGACGAACCATCGACTTGCAACATATCCCAGCGCCAGTTGCACCAGCGTCAGCCCGCGTTCCTTCGCGAGCTTGGCGTAGGCATCAATCGCTTCCGGCACAATCGGTTTTCTGAAGCGCGCGCCGAGACTGTCAAACAGGGTGAAGCGGGCACCTTCCGGTTTGGCGCCGCCGATGTACTTTCCGGAAAGTAATCCCGCCGCAAGCGGGCTATAGGCCAGTAAGGACATGTTCTGGCGGAACATCGCTTCCGCGAGATCGTTGTCGGCATTGCGCGAAATCAGGCTATAGCTGTTCTGAATTGTCACCGGGCCAGGCACCCCCAGTTCTCTCGCGACTCGATGAAACTCGCACACCCCCCACGCGGTTTCATTGGACAGGCCGTAGTGGCGAATCTTCCCGGCTTTTATCATCGCCACCATGCCTTCTACCTGCTCTTGTATGGAAGGTCCCCCTTTTTCTTTGTGCGGGTCGTACTCGACGCCACCGAACATCGGCACGTTGCGCTGTGGCCAGTGGATCTGGTAAATGTCGATGTAATCGGTTTGCAACCGTTGAAGGCTGGTGTCGACCGCTTCGGCGATGACATCCTGTGTCAAATCGGTTCTGCCGCCACGAATCCAGTCGCGTCGCCCGGGCCCGGCCACTTTGCTGGCGACAAACAGCTTGTCGCGCGCCTGTTTCCTCAGCCAGGTACCGAGAAATTTCTCCGTGCGCCCCTGTGTTTTTGCATTGGGCGGCACCGGATACATCTCGGCGGTGTCTATGAAGTTGATTCCCTGGTCGACCGCGTAGTCGAGTTGCTCATGGGCTTGCGCCTCGCTGTTCTGTTCTCCCCAGGTCATCGTCCCCAGGCAGACTCGCGAAACGTTCATTTCGGTACCGGGCACAATTTGGTACTGCATTGCGGGCTCCAGTCTTTGATTCTTCATTGGCGATACTGTTTCAGCGATTGCAGCATCAGCGAGTAAAACGAACAGGCGGCTTGCGATCCAGCGTGCCTACCAGCTGTTGCGCAGCTCTCGAAGCTTGAGGAATACGGTCTTTGGGTCGGGGTGTTCCGGCAGGTCCGGGAATGCTTCGCGCAACCGGGCAATAATAGTGGGGTTGTGCAGCCGGAAGAAACTGTTCACTTCCTTTTCCATCGCGAGCGTGGAAACCAGCGCGCGGTTCGGATCCTGGTCGTGAATTCTGTCGAGCAACTGCTTGGCGCTGGCATTGCCGGGCTCACGATCGAGCGTGAACAGCAGATTGTTCTCGATGTAATCGTGCCCGGGATAGACCAGCGTGTTGTCGGGAAGCTTTGCCAGCTGGCTTGCAAAGGTCTGGTATAGCTCGTTCGGATGCCCGCCATTGTGGCAATTTCCGGCGCCGGCGTTGAACAGCGTGTCACCGCAGAACAGTGCCGGCGTGTCAGTGTGTGACAGCAGGCAGACGTGGCTCATGGTATGGCCGGGTGTGTCGAGCGACTCGAGTTCGACTGTTTTACCAACTCTTATGATGTCGCCCGCCCCGAGACCACGGTCCAAGCCGGGTATGGCCGATCCCGCATTCCTGTGTGCCAGCAGCTTGGCTTGGGTGGCTTCGATCATCGCCCGATTGCCCCCGGTGTGGTCGCCATGCTCGTGAGTATTGAGTATCTGCGTGATGGTCCAGCCGTTTTTCTTGGCAGCAGCAAGACATTTCTTTGCGTCGAGGGGATCGACCGCCATCGCCTCGCCGGTTTCGGGGCAGACGATCAGGTAATTGAAGTTGCGGTATGCGTTGGCAGTCCAGATCTGTTCGACGATCATTCCGATTTCTCCGTCATGGTTTCTCGGTCTTATATGCGGCGTCCATATCTCGCTCGCGGACGGCCTTTCTCCGAAAATCGCGGCTAGGCGATTCGCTTTTTCAGTTCGGGCGGATTCGACGATTTTTCATTGAATTCCACGACCGAGTCGGCAAACTTGACACCGGCACGCTTGATCGCAGCGTCATCGACTTTTTCGAGTGGGGTGTAGAAAGGATGGTGGTGCTCGATGTATGGATCATTGCGCGCCGCGTTGTAGCAATGAATCACCGTCCAACGGCGGTGCTCGGACCGGTTCTGGTCCGAGCGGTGCAGGACGTTACAGTGAAAAAACAGCCCGTCGCCCGGCTCCATCTCTGCGTACTCAACTGGCAGACGCTTGAGGATCTGTTCAACACGCACCGGGTCAGCGCCGACCTGCTCTCCGCTCAATATGCCGTGCTCGATGCGGCCGCAGTGATGCGAGCCTTTTACCACCTGCAGGCAACCATTCTCGCGGGTCGAGCGGTCGAGAGCGACCATCAGGCTGGCCATGTACGGATAGACATTGCCGTTGTGATACCAGTAGCCATAGTCTTGATGCCATTCCCAGGCTCCGCCTTCATGCGGTTCTTTCGCGGTCAATTTCGAGTGATAGTGATAGACCTCGCCACCGAGCAGATCTTCCATGGTGTCCACCACGCGGTGACTGCGTGCAGCAAGGCCATAGACGCTATTGCCCGGATGATTCCATATGGCCATTCGCGTATTCTTTCCGGAAGCATCGTTACGGTTATAGATGCGGCTGCGCAAGGCCTCGTCACCTTCAATGGCTGCGCGCAGGATCGCGATCTCTTCGTCATCGAACAGCTTGCGTGAGATGACGTAGCCATCCCGCTCGTAGTCGGCGCGCTGTTCAGCCGTCAGAATTGAACCCGTCATCTAATCTTTCCTGTTGTAAAAATGACACCATTGCATTATCGCTCTGCCGGTCTCCTGAAACCATGCCCTGAATCAAATCAAGGAGATGGATCAAGGTAATTCGCGCCATACGACGGCAATTAGTACAGCCCAAGTGAGAGTTGATCATGTCGCTCCTGGTCCATGTCTTCTGCCGGCAGCGGCAGCGCATCGGCTGCGTACAGGTTTTCAGCGCGCACCCCGAGCAGTCGCAGCTTCTGTTCGAGCGGCGCTTTCTTCAGAGCGCGCCCGGCCCAGTGGCGAATGCCGGTGGCGTCCTTTATCCAGGTGTTGGCAGTCAGTACGCGGGTAACAATCTTGAAGTCATCGAAGCGCAGTTTTACGCCGATTGTTTTTGCGGCGTAGCCTTTGCGCTGCAAGTCGCTGGCAAGCTGCTCGCATAGGCGGGTGAACAGCTTGCCAAGTTCTTCGCGGTCATGCCGCGGATGCAGGTCGCGCTCGAACGTTGTTTCGCGGCTGATTGACTTGGGCTCGCTGTAAGTGACGACCGGCCGTTCGTCGCGGCCGTGTGCGACCCGGTGTAGCCAGGCACCGTAGTTGGGGCCGAAGTGCTGCTTGAGCCAGATTACTTCGCTGGCGGCTAGCTCGCCGATGGTGTTAATGCCCAGCGAAGCGAGCTTCTCGCTGGCCTTGGGGCCGATGCCGTTGATCCTGCTTGCCGGCAACGGCCAGATGCGCCCTGGCAGATCTGCCATGGTGATGATGGTCAGCCCGTTCGGTTTCTCGAGCTCGGAACACAGCTTCGATAGCAGCTTATTGGGGCTGACACCGATCGAGCAGGTCAACCCGGTGGCTTTGTGCACCCGTGACTTGATGCGCAGCGCAATATCGCGGATTCCGGAGTAGGGGTCAGTATCGCTGGCATCGTCGGCAACGGCTAGCTCGGTCAGGTCGATATAGATTTCGTCAATGCCACGGTTTTCAATCTGTGGCGCGATGTCTCTTACTGCTGTCTTGAACTGCCTAGAATAGTCGCGGTATTGATCGAAATCGGCAGGAAGCAATGCCGCTTCGGGGGCTAGCGCAGCGGCTTTCATCAGTCCCATTCCCGAGTGCACGCCGAGCGCGCGCGCCTCGTAAGTAGCGGTGGTGATGACACCGCGGCCGGCGTAATCGCGCAAGCGCGCAAATTTGTGCGATCCATTGGCAAGCTGGTCTGGCGCGTGCGCCCGCCGCCCGCCGACGACGACTGGCTTGCCGCGCAACTCGGGGTAGCGCAGCAATTCAACGGAGGCGTAGAAAGCGTCCATGTCGAGATGCGCGATCCAACGCGACGGAGATTTCGCCTCGGCTTCATTCATTCATTTAATAGTGTACGCAAACCGGTTACGGCTATGCGATAGGTGCGCGCGCCGGCATCGAATCGGATTCGGATAGGACTGATTTGCGAGCGCCTTCCATTGCCCGCTGCACCGACATTTGCCCTCACATTCTTTTTCCTCGGCATGCATGCGTATGGAATCAATGCGCGTTAGAATGCCCGGGCAGGGCGCGTCACAAGCTCGAAACAGCATGCAGTTTCAGCAAGTTAAGAATAAATACGAGGAGGTTTCGGCATGGCAGAGAATGAACAGAACGTTGGCTCGGGATTTCTCGGGCAGATCAAGAAGAACGCCGCTCTTACCATTGTAATGGGCGTCATCGTCCTGATAACGGGCATTCTTGCTATCGGGTCTCCTTTCATCGCGGGGGTCTCCGTCGCCCTCGCGGTCGGCATTCTGTTAATCGTCGGCGGCGTCGGTCAGGTGATATTTGCGATCCCGACTTTTGCTGTCAGCGTCGGAACCGGCCTGGTCAGCACCATTATCGGCGTTCTGTCGGTGTTGATTGGTGGATACATGCTTTCGAATCCTGGTATTGCGTTGGTAACGCTCACTTTGTTTTTGGCGGGGTATTTCATCGTGTCAGGGATTCTTGAGGCAGTCCTTTCGTTCCAGGCCAAACCTGCAAGCGGCTGGGGCTGGTCGCTGTTTAGCGGCATCGTCTCCGTGCTTCTTGGCATTATGATCTGGAACGAATTTCCGATGTCCGGCGCATGGGCGGTCGGAATTCTGGTCGGCATCAGGCTGATCTTCGGCGGCTGGACCTTGATTATGTTCGGATCAGCCGCGCGGGGTGTGACAAAAGGGCTCGCGCAAGCGTGATAGTCGAGCCTTGGTCGAGGCGCCGCATCGTCAAATCCGGCGTGGCCGCTTGGCGCATCTTCAGTAGTTTGTGATCGGTTCGTTTGCGCGCGCCCAGCCGGGTATCGTCACAGCAAGGAGCAATAGTGAAACGGTTCATCAAGCTGGCTCTCACTGTGATCGTAATCGCGAGTCTTTCTGGCTGTGGTTACAACGCGTTGCAGCGGGCGGATGAGAGCATCAATGCGGCGTGGTCAGAGGTGATTAATCAGTACCAACGTCGTGCCGACTTGATCCCGAATCTGGTCGAAACGGTGAAGGCGTTTGCCGCCCAGGAAAAGGATGTCTTGCTGGGCGTAACTGAGGCGCGTTCGAAAGTGGGTTCGATCCAGGTGAGCCCGGAAATGGTGAACGACCCGGCAGCGCTGGCACAGTTCGATGCTGCACAGGGTGAGTTGAGTTCGGCTCTATCGCGATTGCTCGTTGTGGTGGAGAATTATCCGCAGCTCAAGTCTGATGCCAACTTCCGCGATTTACAGGCGCAACTGGAAGGCACCGAGAACCGCATCGCGGTGGCGCGCCAGCGCTACATCAGGTCGGTGCAGGACTACAACGTGATTGTGCGTTCGTTCCCGTCGAATCTGACTGCGATGATGTTCGGGTTCGACACGAAGCCACAATTCACGGTCGAGAACGAGCAACAGATCCAGCAGGCGCCCAAGGTCGACTTTGGCAGCGAATAGCTTGCGAAAGTTATTTTCAGTTGCGCTGCTTCTGGCGCCGCTACTCGCCGGGGAGGGCGCAATTGCTGAGGTCGCGGTACCGGCACTCAGCGCGCGTGTTACTGATCTTGCGCAAACGCTGACTGACGAGCAGCGCTCACAGCTTGAAAGTCGGCTGACGCAGTTCGAGGCGCAGAAGGGGGCGCAGGTTGGCGTACTGATCTTGCCGACGACCAAACCCGAAACCATCGAGCAATATGCCGTTCGCGTTCAGGAGGAATGGCAACTCGGACGCGCCGGTGTTGACGATGGGGTACTTCTGGTCGTTGCAAGCGAGGATCGCACAGTTCGCATCGAAGTCGGTTACGGGCTCGAAGGCGCACTGCCCGACGCGATTGCGAAGCGCATCATCGAGGAAGACATTATCCCGCAGTTTCGAAACGGTGACGTCTACGCCGGCATCAGTGCCGGCGTAACACGCATGATGGCCGTAATCGAAGGCGAGCCGCTGCCGCCGCCACAGCGAAAGGGCAGAGCGTCGCAGGCACGTATCAACCTTGACTGGTTGTTTCCCGCCTTTGTGCTGCTGTTGATCGGCAGGCAGCTGTTGACGGCTGTGTTCGGACGGTTCGTAGGCGCGGGCCTGTCCGGCGCAATGCTGGGAATTATTGCCTGGCTGGTCGTTGGCTCGCTGTTCGTTGCACTGCTGGTCGCTTTCCTTGTGTTCGTTTTCAGCCTCTCTTCGGGCATCCCCGGCAGGCGTTTCTATCGCCCGTGGGGCGGCGGCTGGTCCTCTGGCCGCGGTTCGTCGCGAGGATGGTCTTCAGGTGTTTTCGGTGGTGGCTTCGGAGGCGGCGGTGGATTTTCGGGAGGCGGTGGCGCCAGCGGGCGCTGGTAGGGCGAACGGCACGATGAACCTGATCCGAATCGCAAGGCATCTCCTGATTCCTGACTGGTGGGCGCATCGGGTGTTTCCGAAACAGGTTCTGGAGCGTATCAACGTGGCGGTACACGAGTCCGAAAAGACGCACCGGGGCGAACTTTCTTTTGTCATTGAAGCCGATCTGGAGTTATCGCCACTACTTGGCGGGATCACAACACGGCAACGTGCCGAGGACGTGTTTGCCCAGATGCGCGTGTGGGACACGGAAGAAAATAGCGGAGTGTTGATTTATGTACAGCTGATTGATCACTGCATAGAGATCGTTGCCGATCGCGGCATCAGTGCAAAAGTAGACCAGTTTGAATGGAACGCTATCTGCGAAAAGATGCAGGCTGCTTTTCATTCCAGCAATTATGAGCAAGGCGCGCTTGAAGCAATCAAAGCAATCACCGCGCTGCTGCAGAACTATTTTCCGTCGGGCGAGGAGAATCCGAACGAGCTGCCGAACCGGCCGGTGCGGCTTTAGGTCTTTAATTGGTTCGAGTGCGGTCGCAGCTTACTTGGCATGTTGTCAGCAACAGCGCTAAGGTTTCGGTTGACGCGGATCAAGTGCGAACAATATCGTAAACGAATCGACCTGATAGCGGAGGAGGTGCTCCGCGTGGACTGATGCTCGCGATCAGGGCCATTCTAAAGAGGGGTTGGATATGCGGTTCAAAAGGAGAACAAGGATGATTACCGCGATCGTGGCTTTGTTTTATGTGGGCGGAATTGTGGCTGCGATACACGCCGTGATGACAGTGCGCACGGCGCAGGGCGCGGTCGCCTGGTCCGTCTCGCTAGTCACTATGCCGTTCGTGGCGCTGCCAGCCTACCTGGTGTTGGGACGCAGCAAGTTTGAAGGCATCACGGCCGCTTACGATCAGAGCCAAGACAAGATCGATGAGCTCGTAAAGCAGTTTCGTCAGAACATGGATCCATGGGTGATCCCTGCGGGCGACGATCCTTCCATGTACCGATCCGTGCGGAAGCTCGCCGAGATGGAGATGACTCACGGCAACCGCGCCGAATTGCTGATCAACGGCGATTCAACGTTCTCCAGCATCCTGGACGGCGTGGCGAGGGCCAATCACTACGTGCTATTCCAGTTCTACATGTTTCACGATGACAAGCTCGGGCGGCAGGTCCAGGAAGCGCTGATCGAAAGAGCCAAGGCCGGGGTGCGCGTATACGTACTGTATGACGAGATTGGCAGCCACGGTCTGCCTGACACTTACGTCGAAAAACTTCGCGCCGCTGGGGCAGAGGTGTCATCCTTCAAACCCACTCAGGGCTCTCGCAACCGTTTCCAGCTCAACTTCCGCAACCACCGCAAAATGGTCGTTGTCGACGGGATAACGGGATGGGTCGGTGGCCATAATGTTGGCGACGAATACATGGGACGCGATCCGGACTTCAGTCCGTGGCGCGACACTCACGTACGCCTTGATGGCCCGGTGGTGCAGCAATTGCAGGCGGTCATCTTAAGCGATTGGTATTGGGCGACGCGCGAGCTGCCCGAGCTGAATTGGCAACCCCAGGCTGCAGAGGGCGCCGACGTTAAAGCCATGATCGTGCCTTTCGCGCCCTCATCGCGATTTGAAACGGCAGGTCTTTTTTTCGTGACGGCGCTGAATTCGGCCAAGAAACGGATCTGGTTGTCGGCACCTTACTTCGTGCCTGACGAAGCAATACTCAAGGCGCTGCAATTGGCGGCATTACGCGGCGTGGATGTCCGCATCATTACGACCGGCAAACCCGACAGCTGGCCGGTTTATCTGGCCGCTTTCAAGTATATCGATTACTTGCGCGACCTTGGCATCAAGTTCTATTCCTACCAACCGGGTTTTCTCCACGAGAAAGTGTCGTTGGTCGACGATGAGTTTGCGACCGTGGGTACGCCCAACTTCGATAACCGCTCATTCCGGCTCAACTTCGAAGTGACGTCACTGATCGTTGACAAAGCCTTCGCCAGTGAAATGGAGAAGATGTTCGAGGAGGATTTCGCTCACGCGGTGATAATCGACCCGGCGGAGCTGGACAAGAAGCCTTTCTGGTGGCATCTGGCGGTCAACCTTTCTCGTCTCGCTGCACCGATTTTGTAGTCGGCAAGCACGTGTGTGCTTGGCGCGGCTAACGGCAATGGTGCGTACAAAAAAATGTTGCCCGATACTTGATGTAGCAGTGGAGGTCAGACAAATTAACACGATGCTGAAGCGCGTGGCGTCGACACTGGTAAGTACCTTGCTGCTCAGTGCGCACTAATCCGAGCCTGGTCGATATTGCAATGCCAGTCAGACTGGATGCCCCGTCGAGGCTTTGATGATTTACACGAGCACCCAATGATCAGTTTTTTCGTCAATCTCTTCAATCTTCTTGTTGCAATCGCATACGGTCTCAAGAAGGACGACGAGTTCCGGATATTAATGGTTCTTTTGTTGCTCCTGCTTGCCGGCGGAACTTACTTCTACTGGGAGGTGGAAGGGTGGAGCGTGCTGGACGCGCTCTACTTTTGCGTGATGACTATGTCAACAATTGGCTACGGCGACTTCGTGCCCACATCGTCGTTTTCCAAAATATTCACAATTGTGTTTGCGATACTGAGCATTGGTGTTTTCGCAGCGGCGGTTTCCAAGGTTGTCAGCATCATTCTGACGCGCCGGAGACAGCGTTTGGAGGGTGGTGCAAAATGACATTGTCACGTGAACCATCGGTCAGGAAAGCAGCGGCGCGGGCCGGGAGGCTTTGGCTCTGCACTCTGCTGCTGGCAGTATTTTCGACGGGGCAGGCAGTAGCGGAGCGGCTACCGCTGTTCGATGGCCACATTCATTACAACGTCGATGCTCCTAAGCGTTACCCACCTCAAGAAGTGGTGCGGATTCTCGATGAGGCAGGTATCACCGGAGCATTGTTGTCGAGCACGCCTAACGATGGTACGCGTTTGCTTTTCGACCTGTATCCGCAACGCTTCATCCCGGAGCTTCGGCCTTATCGCAAGACACGGGATTTCGAAACGTGGACGATGGAGCGCGCCAGCTGGTACCGCGACCCAGAGACGATCAGGTTTATCGAGCAGGAACTCGAATCCGGTTTTTATCGCGGTATCGGAGAGTTCCACGCCAACGGCGATGAGGCGGCGACGCCGCAGATGCGCGCCATCGCGCGACTGGCCGAGCGCAAAGGCCTCTGGCTACACGCCCATTCCGACGCGGTCGCTGTCGAGCATTTTTTCGCGCATGCGCCTTCGCTCACGATCATTTGGGCACACGCTGGCATGAGCACGCCGCCGTTAGAGGTCGACCGGATGCTTGCGACCTATCCGCGCTTGCTTGCCGAGCTGTCATACCGTGATGTCGTGGCTAGTGACGGCAAGCTCGATCTGCGCTGGCGCATTCTGTTCCTGAAGTATCCGGACCGATTCATCTACGGCTCTGACACCTGGATCACCCCGCGCTGGGGGGCGGTGATAGCGCTGGCGCAAAGCGCCCGGGCGTGGCTTGGCGACCTCCCAAAAGACATTGCTGAAAAGATTGCCTTCGGCAATGCACATCGGGTTTTTGCTATTCCTGAACAATGAGTTAAGCTGGACCGGCAGGGCCTCAACGGTGTCCCGGCTGGCGCGCCAGATTGACGCTGCGTCGTATACCACCGAAAATAACGCCCGGAGCGCAACCAGCAGCAGTTCGGTTCCGGGCTCCGGGCATCTTCCGTTCGGAACATTATTCCCCTGAAAGGTCAAGGCCATGGCTATCTGGCTAAAGAAAGGCATTTCTGCCGAAGAGGACGCGGTACAGGTCGAAAAGGTTCGCAACACTGTTGAACAGATCCTTGCTGACATCGCGAAGCGCGGCGACGAAGCGGTGCGTGAATTGTCGCAGAAGTTTGATAACTGGAACCCCAAGGAATTCCGCCTCAGGCGCGCGCAGATCGACGAGTGCGTGAAAAGCCTGCCAAAGCAGGTCATTGACGATATCAAATTTGCCCAGCAGCAGATCCGCAACTTCGCGCAAATTCAGCGCGATGCGTTACGTGACGTTGAGGTCGAAACGTTGCCTGGGGTGGTGCTCGGCCATAAGAACATTCCTGTCAACAGCGTCGGCTGTTACGTACCAGGTGGAAAGTACCCGATGGTCGCTTCGGCACACATGAGCATCGTCACCGCCAAGGTGGCGGGAGTAAAGCGTATCATCGCGTGTGCGCCGCCTTTTCAGGGCGAACCGCACCCGGCGATCGTGGCGGCGATGCATCTGGGCGGGGCGAACGAGATTTATGCGCTTGGTGGCGTTCAGGCGATCGGTGCCATGGCGCTGGGCACGGCGAGCATCAAGCCCACCGATATGATTGCCGGACCGGGCAACGCGTTCGTTGCAGAAGCCAAGCGCCAGTTGTCCGGCCGAGTTGGTATCGATTTGTTTGCCGGGCCTACCGAAACATTGGTAATAGCTGATGAAACAGTCGATGGTGAGATGTGTGCTACCGACCTTTTGGGTCAAGCCGAGCATGGACCGAATTCGCCGGCGATCTTGCTGACCACCTCGCGCCGCCTGGCGGAAGACACCATGCGAGAAATCGAGCGTCAACTGAAGGTCTTGCCGACGGCGCGGGTCGCCGGGCAGGCGTGGCACGACTACGGGCAGGTCATTCTTTGCAAGGACAACGCCGAGATGGTGAAAGAGGCCGACCGCATCGCCTCCGAACACGTCCAGGTCATGACTAAGGACAATGATTACTTCCTCAAAAACATGACCAATTTTGGCGCACTGTTCATTGGTCCGGAGACCAACGTTTCCTACGGCGACAAGGTGATCGGAACCAACCATACGCTGCCAACACGTAAGGCGGCGCGCTACACTGGAGGCCTATGGGTTGGTAAATTCATCAAGACCTGCACTTACCAGCGGGTCAAGCCCGAGGCCACCGCCATGATCGGCGAGTACTGTTCGCGGTTATGCGCCATCGAGGGCTTTGCCGGTCACAAGGAACAGGCGGATTTGAGGGTGCGGCGTTACGGGCGCCGGCGTGCAGCGTAAGTGCATGTGGCGGTCTTCCTTGCTCTCCGGTGGGACTGGGTCCGGTAGTGCGAATGGGTAATCGCTATGCTGAACGATAAAGTTGTTGCAGTAACTGGGGGTTCAGGCGGGATTGGCTCTGCGATATGCCGCGCTTTTGCGAGCGTGGGCGCGACCTGCATCGTTGCCTACAACAACGATGAGCAGAAAGCGAATGATGTCGTGGCCTCGCTCGACGGTGAAGGGCACTGGGCACACTATGTTCCCGTAGACATATCGGCGGCTCTGGAAGGTTTTGCCAACCTTGTCGATGAAAAGCACGGCAAACTCGACGTACTCGTCAACTGTGCCGGCATCACGAGGTTCGTCTCCCACAGAGATCTAGCTGCTCTCGATGATGATCTGATTGACGAAATGTTTCGCGTCAATTGGCGTGGTGCATTCGTGGCGGTGCGTGCGTTTCATGATCTTCTCAAGAGGACTGGTGACGGTCTGGTCGTGAACATTTCCTCGGTTGCCGGCATACATGGAGTGGGTAGCAACATAGCGTACTGTGCCTCAAAGGCGGCGTTGGACACCATGACCAAATCGCTCGGCCGTGCTCTGGCGCCGGAAATTCGGGTTGTATCGGTGGCGCCGGGAATGGTGCAGACCGACTTCACAAAGAAATTGAATCCGAAATGGCTGGAGCAACAAAAAGCGCTCACCCCCATGAAACGTTTCGCTACGGTGGAGAATGTCGCAGACACGGTATTGGCAGTTGCAACACATATGAAATTCTCGACCGGTTGCATCATCCAGGTCGATGGCGGCCGGCCCTTGGGTTGATGCCAAGCCACTGAAAGGCGATGGCAATATGGCGGACGTGAAGAAGCTCTATGACGATGTGATTATGGATCACATCAAGCACGCCAGGAACTACCGGGAAATATCCGGGGCAACGGGTCAGGCTGACGGCGTGAACGCGCTGTGCGGCGACAACCTCACAGTCTATGTGAGTATCGAGGAGGACGTGGTGCGCGAAGCAGCGTTCCAGTGCCAATGTTGCGGCATTTCCATGGCCTCCGCTTCTATTATGACCGAACTCGTCACGGGGAAATCGGTCGACCAGGCAAAACACATTGCTGCCGACCTGCTCGAGTCGTTTTCCGAAGAGCATCCCGAGCACGACGCGCACTACGGAAAGGCAGCGGTACTTGGCATCGTTCGCGATTTTCCATCGCGGCGCAATTGCGCTTCGCTGGCCTGGGTCACACTCAGTGCTGCGTTGGATGGCGACGAACAGGCAGTACTGGGCGGCTGAGGCAACAAGCGCGCTTATCTGAATCGGGGTGCTTCAGAGGACGCCGTAATGGCGCTTGCGACATACCGCTTTTACGAAGAGCTGAATGATTTTCTTGCACGCGCCCGGCGCAAACGCGAGTTCAAGTACGATAGCGCGCGAGCAGCGACGGTAAAGAATGCAATCGAAGCCCTGGGCGTTCCGCATACTGAAGTTGAGCTGATTATTGCCAATGGCAAATCGGTTGACTTCTCCCATATGGTGCAAGACGGAGACCGCGTTGCCGTGTATCCGACCTTCGAAGCGCTCGATATCCAGCCGCGGCTGCGGATGCGGCCCGAACCTTTGCGGAGACTGCGTTTCGTTGCCGATGCGCATCTCGGCGGTTTGGCGAGACTGCTGAGAATGCTTGGTTGCGACACGTTGTACAGCAACCATCTCGAGGATGACGACATTCGCGCGATTTCGGTGCGTGATGGCCGCGTAGTGCTGACCCGTGACCGGGAGTTGCTCAAGTGCCGCGACATCACCCATGGCTGTTACGTGCATGCGCTGCGGCCGATGGATCAGTGGAAGGAAGTGGTCGAGAGGCTGCGGCTGCAGCAAGACGCGCGACCGTTCACTTTGTGCCTGCACTGCAACGAGCCACTCAAGGCAATCGACAAAGCCGTAGTTCTCGATCAACTACCCGGGAAAGTGGCGAAGTATTACGAACGTTTTCTCACCTGTCCGTTGTGCCAGAGGATCTACTGGGAAGGCTCGCACTGGAGGCGCATGCGTACTTCGCTGGATAATCTGCTGATCAAAAAGGCCGGGGACGAGCCTCCATCAAACCTGCAGTCTCCCCGCAACTGCCCGCCCGCCGGTCACCGTCACAGCCGCGCGAAAAGACCTGATTGACTGGCCCTTACGAGCTTCGCGATTTCAGCCTTGGTTTTGGTCGCGCTGCGGGAACTTGGGTTGTTTTTCCGAAGTGTGTGGAAATTTGAACTCCAAGAGAGCGAAGAAACTCTGTCGGCAGAACACCGCCGGCGCAAACGATGATTGCGTCATTAGCGATGGTGAACTTGCGGTTGTCGTGCTTCAGAGTGACCTTGTCTCGAGTGATGTTCAACACATTGGACTCCAACAGCACCCGTAAGCGTGATTCCGACGCCGCAGTATCAAGCCGTTTTCGGTTGCCGGGCTTGATGCGGTTGAACGCCTTTCCGCGATAGGAAAGGGAGACGACCGTACCTGTAATTTCGGAGATCGCGACTGCCGCCTCGACTGCGCTGTCGCCGCCGCCGACGACGAGCACGTGCTGACCGCGATACTGTTCCGGGTCGATCAAACGATAACTGACCTTCGGCAGATCTTCCCCGGGAACATCAAGTTTTCGTGGCGTACCGCGCCTTCCGATTGCCAGAAGTATATGGGTGGCGTCGAGATCTCTCTTCTGGGTTTTGATGTGGAAGCCACTGTTGCGTGGTTCGATGGATAGCATACGATTACAGAATTCGATCTCAAGTCCGGCACGTTCGACGATGTCGGTCCAGAACGCAAGCAACGCTTCCTTTCTCACCTCGCCCAGTTTTACTTTGCCGATGAGGGGCAAACGCATCGGGGAGGTCATGGTGAGTTTGTGTCTGGGATAGTGATAAACGGTGCCCCCGAGTGCATCCTCTTGTTCGATAGTTGCAAAGCGCAAGCCGTGTTCCTTCGCGGCGAGCGAGGCGGAAAGGCCGGCTGGACCGGCGCCGACGATTACCACGTCGAGCATGTGCTTGGACCGCGGTCGCTGGGTGATGGTCTGCATGGCGTTTCGGCCTTGTTCCACCGCTTTGTGAACCAGGCCCATGCCGCCGAGCTCACCGGCGATAAACAGGTTGGGAACATTGGTCTCGAAGTTGGGTGCCACGTCTGGAATGTCGACGCCACGACGCTCGGTGCCGAACACCAATTCGATTGCATCCATTGGGCATTGTGCGGCGCAGGCGCCGTGCCCAATGCACACGGATGGATTTACCAGCTGTGCCTTGCCATGCACCATGCCGACCGCCTGCTCCGGGCAGGCCGCGACACAGGCGCCCGAGCCAATACACACGGACGTATCGAATTCAGGGTGAAGTGACGGTGGTTCCGTCAGTCCGGATTCCAATGACTCCTGCAGGGTCGCCGCATCCTTTTTCGTACGTCGTGCACGGCTGACGACGTAGAAAAGAAACGCCGCGATTAGCGGCAGAGCATAAATCGCTAACACATCTGTTTTCATTGCAATGGCCTAAAACGGTAGGGAACTGATTGGCCTTATCGCCGCGATCAATAGACAAGGCGACGATGACGAAATGACAAAGTAATGCGAGTGACACGCTTGCAGCGTGCCTGAGTATGTCGTTGGGCAACGACATTGCAAGATCTCCAGCGCTTTCCTTCATGATGAGGAGACTCACGAGGTGACGCACATTGGCTAACGTGTCGCACGCCGACGACGCTGGCGCGATTATGGTCTTTATTGCAGCAAAACGATCCGTTTGTCTCCAAAAGGTATTCGGTCTTGGGCATATGTCTTGCCGTTGTCTTTCCCGCCCTTCAACTGGTGAAAAGCAAAATGACTGTCGCTGCGTCGAGGACGAACCAAACAAGACCTGTGCCACCGCGCCTGATCATAAGTGTGATTCTCATCTGCATGGTAATGATCTACGGTGTTATGACAATTATGCGCACGGGATACGCGCCGGGATCAGTAACCGGCTATCGACTCGGTCTTGCCGGGTCGTTGATGATGCTGGCACTGCTGTTGTATCCGTTACGTAAGCACATTACCTGGTTACGTCACGCGGGGCGCCTATCGGATTGGTTACGATTGCATATGATTCTCGGGGTTTGTGGTCCCCTTCTGATCGTATTTCACTCCGGCTTCCGGATTCAGTCCGCTAACGGCGCGGTGGCATTCTGGTGCATGATCATCGTTGCGTCTTCGGGTGTGGTCGGTCGTTTCATCTATCGGCAGATACACGGCAAGCTGAATGGGCAAAGGCTGGCGGCTGCGGAATTAAACCGGGAACTGGGAAGGCGGTTGGTGCAAATAGAACGCAGCGGTGCGCTACCCCAACGTGTGCGAGACATTCTCGCGACGTTTGAAGCACGCGTTGCGCAGCAGCCGGATACGCTGCTTCGGCAAGCGATTCGTTTCTTGCGTATTGCCTCGGAGCGGCGCACAGTGCTACGGGCCGTGCGCCGGGAACTGGCAAGAACGGTGGAGCCCCGCCGCTGCGTGCAGATCGAGGCAGGCCTTCAACCGTATCTAAAAGGACTGCAGGGCGTCGCGCAATTTGCTGTCTATGAGCGACTGTTTGCACTGTGGCATGTGCTTCACCTGCCACTGGTGGCACTGCTGCTGGTCAGTGCGGTGCTTCATGTAATCGCCGTTCACATGTATTGACATCGCATTTCCGATGGCAGCCATGATCGGCGTTTGTCGGACTAGAAAATGCCTGGCAAGCGTCGTGGTAAGTATCGCCCTGGCAATCTATTCAGGTCCGATATCGCCTGGAGATCTCGAATCGCTGCTGATGCCGGGAAAAGTCATCCAGGGGCATGCGGACATTGAGGGCAATTGCCGAAAATGTCACATTCCCTTCAAAAAAAACGAACAGCCCAAGCTGTGTCTGGATTGCCACAAGGACATCGCCGCCGATGTGGCGACTCGCAGTGGATACCACGGTAGGCTCGAGCGGAAACGACCTTGCAATGATTGCCACACCGAGCACAAGGGGCGACGAGCCGACATTGTCGCACTCGAAGAGGCGACGTTTGATCACACGCTGACTGATTACGTACTGTTGGGGCTGCATACCAAGGTCAAATGTGAAGCCTGCCACCGGGCTGGCAAGAAGTATCGTGAGGCACCAAAAGCCTGCGTTGCGTGCCACCGCAAGGACGACGTGCACAAGGGAAAGCTCGGCGTAGACTGTGGCAACTGTCACTCGGCCGCCGGATGGAAAAAAGGCACGTTCGATCACTCGCGTACGCGTTTTCCCTTGCGTGGCAGTCACGGGCCAGTGCCCTGCCGTGCCTGCCACAAGAGTGCAACATTTCATGACAAGCCATCCCGCATATGCGGTGATTGTCATCAGAGCGATGATGTGCACAAGGGGCGGTTTGGCAAACGCTGTGAAAACTGCCACTCCGAAACGAAGTGGAATGTGGTGCGTTTTGACCACGAGCGGGAAACGGGGTTTGCCCTTCGTGAGGCACATCGTGCAGCACGGTGCATTGCTTGCCACACAACGCCTTTGAAGAAGAAACGGAAACTACCCACGACCTGTATCGGATGTCATAAGAAAGACGATGTACACAAAGGTCGCTACGGGGCCAACTGTAAGAATTGCCATTCAGAGGTCCGCTGGAAAAAGCTGGTCTTCGATCATGACCGCCAGACCAATTTCCCGCTGCGTCATTCGCATCAGAGTGCCAGATGCGATGCATGTCACGGACCACAATTACAGAACAAGACTCCACCTACCAATTGCCGTGGGTGTCACACCAAAGATGACGTCCATCGTGGCGCGCTTGGTCCGGAGTGCGGCGCCTGCCATATGGAGGCAAAGTGGAACAAGACGCGCTTTGATCACTCGAAGCACACCAAGTATCCCTTGCTGGGCAAGCATGCGAAAGTTCGTTGCAGCGGCTGCCACGCTGACAACACATTCCGAAAGAAGCCAAAAACGGACTGCATAGCGTGCCATCAAAGAGACGACGTTCATGCCGGTCAGCAGGGCCGGCGCTGCGAGCAATGTCATACGGAGTCGAGCTGGAAAACGGCGCAGTTTGATCATTCAAAGTCGCGATTCCCCTTGGTCGGTAGACACCTGAATGTACAGTGCAACGAATGCCATGCGACCAAGCGCTTCATGGATGCTCCGATAGCCTGCATTGGCTGTCATCGGGGTGATGATGCCCACAAAGGCAAATTAGGTGCGACGTGCGATCTTTGCCACAACGCTCGAGACTGGCGGATCTGGGATTTTGATCACCACAAGCAGACCGGGTTCGTAATCGATGGAGCACACGAAAATCTCACGTGTACTTCGTGTCACACCCGTCCAGGCAAGGTGGTCTATACCGCGGGCGCGCGCTGCATCGACTGTCATGATCGGGATGATGTTCACCGTGGCGGCTTCGGTAGGGAGTGTTCCCGGTGTCATTTGACAACCACGTTCCAGGAACTCCGAACTGGCGTGAAGGTCCGTGCCCGGTGACGGTTTTGCGGTTGGCCGCCGCTTGTCGAGCCGTCGTGCCGCGACGACGTTTTCATGAATCCAGGAAAAGCACTTTGACCGGTCGCGTTTCCTCATATGACGTGTAGGTATCTGCGCAAAAAGCATTTTTAAAAATAATGCAGGCAGATGGCATGACCGTTGCCACGAACATGAAAAAAAACAGCACTAGACGGGGAGATGGGGAGTGTCGTGGAGAGAACAACCGGCAGCATCAGTCTTTCACACGAACCGAGCGGTGCTTTGGCGATGTTTGGTTTTGTGAAATGCCCCATAGGGTTGGTCGTTCAGGTGCTGGCAGTGATCGCCTTCGCCAGTGTCTTAACTGTAAATGCGGCGGCGGCCGATAAACGTCGGCTCAACTTTGATCACACGATAACGGGATTCCAACTCACTGGCGCACACCGAACTGCGCGCTGTGAGAGCTGCCATGTAAACGGGCTTCTGCACGGCACACCCCGGCAATGTGCTGTGTGCCATACCGCAGGCAGCATGTTCTCAAGCTCGTACAAGCCGGCAGAACACATACCCACCACCGCACCCTGTATGAGTTGCCATCGTACGACAGCATGGACGCCGGCATTTTTCCGACATCAAGGCGTCGTTCCTGGGTCTTGCACGACTTGCCACAATAATGCGATGAGCGAAGGCAAACCGGTACACCATATGGTGACGTCGGCGTCGTGCGACTCGTGCCATCGCACGACGGCCTGGGCGCCAGCGAGATTTTCGCATGCCAGCGTGGCGCCTGGGACCTGCGCGACTTGTCACAACGGCAGCACGGCGACTGGCAAGTCCGCCAACCATGTCGTGACCAGTGCGCCTTGTGACAGCTGCCACCGCACGACGGCGTGGATACCGGCGACGTTCTCGCACGCGAATGTTGCGCCCGGTACTTGCGCATCCTGTCATAACGGCAGTACGGCGACTGGTAAGTCCGCCAACCATGTCGTGACTAATGCATCCTGTGACAGCTGCCACCGCACGACGGCGTGGATACCGGCGACGTTCTCGCACGCGAATGTTGCGCCCGGTACTTGCGCAACCTGTCATAACGGCAGCACGGCGACTGGTAAGTCCTCCAACCATGTCGTGACTAATGCATCCTGTGACAGCTGCCACCGCACGACGGCGTGGATACCGGCGACGTTCTCGCACGCCAATGTTGCGCC
>CP070775.1:72429-93948 GCA_020346185.1 Betaproteobacteria bacterium
TTGTACAACCAGTTCTTGAGCAAGCGGGTCACTCTCGGCATGACGACGTAGGTCATGAGAAGTACTTGAAGGGTGACCAGGATCAATACCCTGACAGCAAGCGGAAGCGATTGCATGTATGGGCCCAAGGTATAGGAAATAGCGAGGACCAGAACGAATACGACGCCGATCAAAACGATCGCCATACGATGCGGTGACGGGGTGGCCGATGCCGGCACTTCTGGCAGCTCAAACCAGGTCTCCAGACCGGTAACCTGCTTGATGTCCGGTTCGCCCTCGACAATATCCCTGTCTTCCAACTGCTTGAGTAGTTTGGCGCGCTCGCTGGAGTTCTGAAACGCTCGACCATGAGCATAGGTGTCGAAGCGATAGATGCTGACGTATTCACCTCCCGTTTCACGGGCGGGCTTGAGGACGTTGACGCCAAGGAAGCCCGGGAATGCCGAGCCGGCACGGATGATCTCTTTACTCCACGCCTCGTAATCTGCCTCCCGACCTGGTTTTACGGTTCTTGATACTGTGATCGTAATGGGACCCTCGGCGTTATCAGCATGTTCGATCATGACTGTTTCTCGGTTGTCTCAACACGTGCTTTTCGCATAATCTGACAGGTTAATGCAAATACACACAGGCCCGACCCCACGGTCTCCTTTCACCTGTCCGTATAGATTTAGGTGAATACCCGCGCCACTAGCGATACGCCGCTCGCGACCAAAAGCAAGCTGATGAAATACGACAGGTGCTTGCGTTCCAGTTTCCCGTGCAGCTTGTGACCGATGTTCAGGCCGATGAACATGAAGGGCAGGATGATGGCAACACCCCACCATACTTCGTGATTGAGAAACATCCCGGCAATCAGGAACGCGACGATACGAACCGCAGTGCTCACTGTAAATATGGCCGCCATGGTGGCGCGCATCTTCCCGTAGTCATTCGTTCGGCGCGACATGTAGGTGGCATACATTGGCCCGCCGATGCCGAACAAGCCACCCATTAGCCCTCCTGTGAGCCCCGCGAGATAACCCCAGGCCGGTGAAATGAACTTGGTCGTCATCGGCTCTCGCAGACGATAGAGCCCGTACAGCGCAATCGAAATACCGAGGGCGGGCAACAGCGCAGCACCGGGTGCCCGTTTGAGCAAGATGACTCCGATGGCAATACCCACACACATAATGGGAACAATCTTTTTGAGCTCACCCAAGTCGATGTCACTGCGAAATTTCAAACCATTCGTTGAGGTGGCGGTGAAGTCCACCAACACGAGTATCGGCAGAATCGTTGTGAGCGGAAGAAAGTGCGCAAGCAACGGGATGTTCACCAATGCCGAACCGAAGCCGGATATGCCGAGGATGGTGTAAGCGACAAGGGCGATAAGCGCCATTGCGATAACAGTTTCAATGGGGAAGGGCATAGGACAAAGGTGAGTCTAGCAAACGGGTCTCAGAACTGCCTCACCTATAATGCTTCGATGATCGTTGTTTGGCGGGAAAAATCATGGCGACAAACTTGAAGAACCTGGCCGTTGTCGGGGCCGGGACCATGGGCACCGATATGGCGGTGCGGTTCGCGGCGTCGGGATGCAACGTGTATTTGATGGCGCGTCCTGGAAAGAGCCGCGATAATTATGCACCGCGGGCACGCCGCTCTGCGGCAGACTTGGGTGCGGATTTGGCGAAACTGAAAATTGAGCTTGTTTCGACGCTTGAAGGTCTACCGTGGGCGGAACTTGATCTGGTGATCGAGAACGTTAAAGAAGACCTTGCCGTCAAGCAAGAGCTTTTTCGCAAGATGGTCGGGCTTGCGCAGCCCCAAACGCCATTGACAAGTAATTCATCTACCTATTCGGTGGGCCGGATTGGCGAAGGGCTCGAAACGCAAGAGCGCATGGCGGGGCTGCATTTCTTCATGCCCGCGCATCTGATCCCGCTCGTGGAAGTCGTATTGACTGATCATACTGACCAGGCAATGGCGCAGCGTTTGTATGAAGAAATGGAAGCGCTGCAGTTTAAGCCAGTGATGGTGAAACGGGACGTGCCAGGATTTCTGGCGAACCGCATGCAGGCAGCATTGTCTAGGGAGGCGTGGTCATTGATTGATCGCGATATCGCCACACCAGAGGATGTCGATCGCGCCGTTCGATATGGTTTTGGTTTTCGATACGTTGCCGCCGGGCCAGTCCTGCAGAAGGAGATCTCTGGGTTGGATGTCACTGTGGCCGCCGGAAAGAGCCTGTATCCGGACTTGTGCAAGGACGACACGCCACCTAATTGTCTCGTCGACAAGGTGGCCCGGGGGGAGTGGGGAATGAAAACCGGCAAAGGCTTCTGGGAGTGGGACGATGCGCAAATTGAAGTCGAACGCGCGCGTTATGCAAAGGCGCTGAAGGCGGCACTGGCGATTTTGCAGGCAGAAGAGAACTGAAAGTTCACTCGATTTGACTGAAGCAAAGTCAGGGAGCGCGCTGCACACCCGCGTTGTGCTGGTGCATGGGCTTTGGATGAACGCCGCTGCGTTGCTGGTATTGCAAATGCGGCTGCGCCACTGCGGTTTCGACGCAGTTCGCTTCGGCTATCCGACGGTACGTGCCGGGTTGCAACAGAGCGCTGCTCGCCTGTCGGAATTGCTCCGGCGCCTGCAAGCCGATGAGATACACTTGGCAGCGCACAGTATGGGTGGGCTGGTGACGTTGCGCTCGCTTGAACTGAATCCCGATACGCGGGTCAGAAGAATGGTGTTGATGGGCAGCCCGGTTGCTGGCAGCCTGTCCGGGCGCAGATTGGCGAGCTTCAATGCAGGCAAATGGCTGCTTGGTGCCAACCTCGATTTGTGGGGTAAACGGCATTCGGTGCCGGTGCCCGACGGGGTCGAGATTGGCGTGATCGCAGGTACGTTGCCGGTCGGCCTGGGTTGGATAGTGGGACCATTGCCCGGCCCACACGATGGCGCCGTGAGCGTCGCAGAGACGAAACTGGAAGGCGCGGCGGACACCATACATCTGCGCGTTTCGCACTCAGCCATGTTGTTCTCGGCGGAGGTCGGTCGGCAGGCCTGCCATTTCTTGAAGCATGCTTGCTTTTCTCATGTCGCTACAGGTTGATTGCGTCCGAAGCCCCCAATGCGTCTCCTAGTTCCAAATTGCAGCTTCCGACTGGTATTCGTAGGTTGCACTGCAGTTTTCCTCGTGGTGGTGCTCGCAAGTTGCCAGACGGTTGCGTATTACTCGCAAGCAGCGGGCGGGCAGATGGAACTGTGGCGTGCGGCCGAACCGATCGATGAGTTGCTGGCAGATGAGAATACGGATCCCGTCTTGCGCGAACGTCTCGAACTGGTATTGGAAATAACGACGTTCGCGACGGAGGAACTGAGCCTGCCAGGCAGTGGCAGTTACCAACGTTATGCCGACCTTGAGCGCACGTATGTCATGTGGAATGTGTTCGCCGCGCCGGCATTGTCACTGGACCCGGTGACCTGGTGTTTCCCGATTGCCGGGTGCGTTGGCTACCGCGGATATTTCTCTGAGGAAGGTGCGCAGCGTTTCGCAAGCGGCATGCGCGAACGTGGTTTCGATGTTTATGTCGGCGGTGTACCGGCGTACTCGACACTCGGCTGGTTCGACGACGCGGTGCTCAACACCTTTATCGGCTATTCGGACGCTGATTTGGCACAACTGATTTTCCATGAACTGGCGCATCAGGTTGCGTACGCGCCGGGTGATACGACATTCAACGAGTCGTTCGCCACTGCAGTGGAACTCGAGGGTGTGAAGCGCTGGATGGCTGCCTCGGGGCGCGCTGCGATGTCGGAGGCGCTCGAGACAGCGCTCAGCCGTCAACAGGATTTTCTTGATCTGGTGATGAGTACCCGTGAGGAACTAGAGGTCATTTATCAGTCGGAGGGGACTGACGAGGTAAAGCTCTCGCAGAAAGTGAACGCTTACTCAAATCTGCGTCACGGATATCAGGTGCTCAAGCAGAAATGGGGCGGTTATTCCGGATATGACCTGTGGTTCGAAGGCCCGATGAACAACGCGCAAATCGGTTCCGTCGCTGCCTACAATCACTTGGTGCCTGGTTTCCAGCAGTTGCTGGCTGACAAGGGTGACGACATGAACGCGTTCTACGAAGCGGTGGTCGAGCTCACCCGTTTATCGATCGAAGAGCGGCGGGCGCGGCTGGGGTTTAGCGAAATCCCATGCTCCGAGTGCGCCGCCGAGGCGTCGGATGTGGAAAGCTGAGTCTGTTTCTGTGGTCCTTGCGTATCCAGTCGGGCGGGCGATTCTTTTGGGGATAGCGATGGGTTTGGCAAAACGATTTGTGCATGCTGTGTTTCTGGCAATGCTGCTCGGCGTGGCAGCGCTGAGCCATGCTGCGGGCGATGGCGGGACACGGCTAAGCGGCTTCCTGACTGACGGTACGCCATTTGATCTGGTCGATCAGCGCGGCAAGGTCGTGATGGTGAATTTCTGGGCGACCTGGTGCCCTGCATGCCGGGCCGACTGGCCAGTCTGGCAAGAGGTGTATGAACGCTACCAGGGCAGCGACTTCGAGATGGTTGCGGTCAGCATCGATCGCGACAAGAAAGCCTTGGATCGGTTTCTTGAGAGATATACCTACACAGTGCCGGTGGTGTGGCGGTTCGATTCGCGCGAGAAGGACGGTTTTCCAGCGATCCGTAAGACACCGACGACGTATTTCATCGGCAGGGATGGTCAGATTGCCGGGGTACGACTCGGGCGTATCAGCCCGCACCGGCTCACCGAAACCATCGAGGCCTTGCTTCAGCCATAGGCAGCCCGGTGCTAGAATTCACGAGGCGAATAGGACGGGGCCTTTGGGCCCCGTCTGTTTTTTCGGCCTGAAGCCCGTCAGCTAATTATTAGCCCGGCAGGAAATCATTCGGAACGAGACAATTCGGAATGAAACGATGAGCGACAACACCGACATCAATACACTACGGCGCATTCTCAAGGAGTCGCATACCCTGGCTATTGTGGGGCTCTCGGCGAACTGGTATCGCCCCAGCTTCTTCGCCGCCAAGTATTTGCAGGAGCATGGCTACCGCATGATTCCGGTTAATCCAGCGTATGAGGAAGTGCTGGGTGAAAAATGTTATCCGAGCCTGAAAGAGATTCCCGAAAAGATCGACATCGTCGATTGCTTTCGCAAGAGCGAGGATATCGAGCCGATCGCCAAACAGGCAATCGAGATTGGCGCCAAGGTCTTGTGGATGCAACTCGGTGTCATGAATGAAAAAGCCGCCAAAATGGCTCGCGAAGCTGGCCTTGAAGTGGTGCAAGACCGCTGCGTCAAAATCGAGCATGGTCGCCTGTTCGGTGGACTGAACTGGGCCGGGGTTAATACCAAGGTGATTTCTTCCAAGCGCCCGCATTGGCTGCCGTATTAGGCAGCGTTGCTTATTGAAAGACTTAGTCATGGCAGACAGAGAATACGGACTTGGCACACTGTGCCTGCACGCCGGTCAGATTCCCGATGCGGTGACCGGATCGCGCGCGGCGCCGATCTACCAGACGACATCTTATGTGTTCGATTCGGCAGATCACGCGGCGAGTTTGTTCAACCTGCAAACGTTTGGCAACGTCTATTCGCGGATATCCAATCCGACCGTTGCCGTGCTGGAAGAACGCGTTGCCGCGCTCGAGGCAGGTCGTGCGTCACTCGCGGTCGGTTCCGGCCAGGCGGCGCAGATGTGCGCCATGCTGACCCTGCTCAAGGAAGGCGACGAGCTAGTGTCGGCCAGCACGCTCTATGGCGGTACCTACTCCCAGTTCGAGGTGACGTTCCGTCAGTTTGGAATTAACACCATCTTTGTCAATCCCGAAGATCCGGAGAACTTCCGCAAGGCGATCACCGAGAAAACGAAGGCACTGTATGCAGAAACAATGGGCAATCCACAAATCAATGTCCTAGACATCGAACCGGTTGCAAAGATTGCTCACGACGCCGGCATTCCGCTGGTGATTGACAATACCTTTGCCTCACCAGTGCTGTGTCAGCCGATCAAGTTCGGTGCTGATATCGTGTTGCATTCCGCAACCAAGTTCATCGGCGGACACGGCACCACCATGGGCGGCATACTGGTCGAGTCTGGGAAGTTCCCGTGGGACAACGGCAACTTTCCGATGATGACCGAACCTTCGCGTGGCTATCACGGCGTGCGCTTCTATGAAACGTTTGGTGATTTCGGTTTCACCATGAAAGCGCGCATGGAAACCTTGCGCACACTCGGCCCGGCGCTGTCGCCGATAAATGCGTGGCTATTGTTGCAGGGGCTGGAGACATTGCACGTACGCATGGAGCGCCACGTGCAAAACGCACTCAAGGTTGCCGAGTTTCTCGAATCGCACTCACAGGTGTCGTGGGTGAACTTCCCCGGTCTCAAGAGCAGCCCGCACTATGAATTGGGCCGGAAGTATCTGCCGAAAGGCTGCGGTTCGATCATGACCTTCGGTATCAAGGGCGGGCACGAAGCCGGCGTCAGGTTTATCGAGGCGTTGCAGTTCTTCTCTCATCTAGCCAACGTCGGCGACGCCAAGACGCTGGTCATTCATCCGGCATCGACGACGCATCGCCAGTTGTCCGAGGAAGAGCAACTCAAGGCTGGCGTATCGCCTGACATGATCCGCTTGTCGATCGGAATTGAGGATATTGACGATATTCTCTGGGATCTGGATCAGGCTTTGACACAATCGAAAGCCTGAGCCCGGCAGCACAACAAGAAGACCTCGAGAATAACAACGAGCATTGTTGATAGAAGCCCTTCGACGCTCAGGCATTGCGGTGGATAAGTCGCTGCAGGCGATGAAGACAGGTGCCCGCAAGTGCATGGTCCTCGCAAGGTGACAACATGACCGGTTTTCTGCTACCGCTCATCATTACGCTGGCGGTGCAGGTGCAGGCATCACTGGTAGTGTTTACACCACCAATCCTGGCGCCGGTAGCACAAGGCGACGTCGGCGTCAGCGCTGCCGCTGTGGGTCTGGTGACGGCACTGGTCTATGTATTGTCGGTGCCGTCGGCGTTGTTTTCAGGCAAAGCTATCGAGCGTCTCGGCGCGATTCGCGTCAGTCAGTTATGCCTGCTGTTTTCATCCTGCGGGATGGCGTTGATGGCAATACCCAATCCGTGGGTAATTGCATTGGGCGCACTCATTATTGGTATCGGTTACGGCGCTGTCACGCCAGCTTCATCGACGGTGCTGGCCGACAAGGTCCCGGGTGGGTTGCGGGCGCTGATTTTCTCGATCAAGCAGACCGGTGTGCCGATCGGCGGCGCCATCGCAGGCGCGCTGGTGCCGTTTCTGCTGGTGCTGGTTGGCTGGCAATCGGCTGCGATTGCGGTTGCGCTGATCGGTGTGCTGGTGATTGCCGCCGCGCAGCCAATTCGGCGCGGCATCGACTTGGCGCAGCCGTATCCCGCTGCAAGGCGGGGGGGCGGTTTGCTCGAGCCGCTGCGGCTGGTGTTTTCACACGCGCGGCTTCGCGAACTGGCGATTTCCTCTTTTGCATTTTCGGGAATGCAGATGTGCCTTGGGACCTATCTGGTAGTAGTGCTCGCCGACCGCGCGCACTTGTCGGTGTCGGCCGCCGGCGGCGCACTATCGGTAGCGATGGTCGCCGGCATCATCGGACGCTTGCTGTGGGGTGTACTGGCTGATTACGGGTTCTCGTCGAGATCGGTGCTGGGGTTGCTTGGTGTGATGATGGCGGCGTGCGCAGTATTGATCACGCTTATAGACAACACCTGGACGATGGGATTGATCTACCTCTTGTCGTTCGTGTTCGGTGCCTCTGCGATTGGCTGGAACGGCGTTTACCTCGCTGAGGTGGCGCGCATCGCGCCGCCGGGACAGGCGGGATCCGCCACCGGTGCGTCACTGGCCATGACTTATTCGGGCGTCGTGGTGTCGCCGTCGCTGGTGTGGCTGACGCACGCGATTACCGACAGCTATGCATCGGGCTTCATATTGGTTGGGTTGCTGGCGCTGTGGCGTGGGATGGTCTTTTTCCGTGGTGCCTGATGATCGGCT
Organism: Betaproteobacteria bacterium; assembly: GCA_020346185.1. Taxonomy (GTDB): domain Bacteria; phylum Pseudomonadota; class Gammaproteobacteria; order Burkholderiales; family Eutrophovitaceae; genus SG8-40. Next base: position 80,476 of record CP070775.1, read on the forward strand.
TTCGTCAGCGTGGGCTCGGCAACTTCAAATCGCTTCGCCAACTGCTCATGATCCGCGCACGACCGGGTACGAGTTCAGGAATTCCTCGATCGCTCCCGCAAATTGTTCCGGCTGATCGTGGTGCATCATGTGGCTTGCATTCGCCAGGGTGCATTCGGTCAGTTGCGCATATGCATTCCGATATCGGTCGAGCAGCTGTTCGTCTTCTTTCAGAAATCGCTTGATCCAGTCGGTGCTGCTGTGAATCCACAGCACCGTGGCTTGAATCCGTTGCCAGATTTCGATCGCTTCCTCGTAGCGGTAGAGAACCGGATTGACAATTTTGTGACTGGGATCGGCGCGTAATTCAAATCGGCCGGGCTCGATCTCCTTCGCCCAATGCGGTGCAAGGAAATCGGCGCGTTCTTTCCCAAGTTCCGGCGTGTTGGCAAGCAACCGTTGCGCAACTTCCTCCAACGAGGCATAGGGGCGCAGCCGCGGCGGCCTTAGATTCTGATTGAGCCACTTCAGCACGCGTTTTGGCGCTTGCGACGGAACGGTCGGCGGCATGCCAAAGCCTTCCGCGAGTACCAGGTGAGCGACTCGCTCGGGACGAACGCCGGCATACAGACCGGCGATGTTGCCGCCCATGCTGTGGCCAACGATGGTCACGGGTGCATCCGGGGAGAATTCAGCGAGCAACCAGTCGAGGTCCGCGACGTAATCGGGAAACCAGTAAACGCTCTTTCCCCATTCGCTCAATCCGAACCCGCGCCAGTCCGGCGCGAGGATCTGCCAGTCGCCTTGCAGCGCGTCAACGGTGAACTGGAATGATGCTGACACGTCCATCCAGCCGTGCAGCATGAACAACCTCGGCGCTTCAGGGTCACCCCAACTGCGTACGTGATAACGCAGCCCGCGAATATCGAGGAAAATACTTTTCGCCTCCTTCATGCGGGGCGCTTTCGTTTTGCCGCGCCCTGGGCAAGTTGGTTGACCGGTTCGAAAATATCTTTGCGAATCGCATCCGGGTCTTTGAGGTAGTCGAGAAAGAAATCGGCGGTATCGTGGCCCCAGAACAATTCGTTGTCTACGACGAGCGTCGGTATTCCGAATACGCCAGCTTCAATCGCCGCTTCGGTGCTGTCACGTAACGCTTGCTTGATCGAAGTGTCCGACAGTCGTTCATCGTTCGGATCGACACCTGTTAGTTGAGCGAGCGTCTTCCAGTCCTCCGGATTGTCGGTATTGCCGCCATCGCGCCAGATGAAGTTAAAGATGGCTTGCACCGCTTCGATGCCGCAACCCAAGACCAGGGCGAGCCGTAGCGGCGGCAACGGATTGAAGGGGTGTGCCGGCGGCAACCTCATCGCAATGCCGTGGCGTTGGGCGAGCCACAACGTCTGTCGGAAAACGAACTGCCGCTTGGGCGGGATCTCGGCCGGCCCGAGGTTACCGTAATGATTCAGCAGCCCAGCAAACAGCACTGGCCTTGGTCGAAGTTGCACGTGCTTTGCGAGTTCATCGAGCCGGGTGGATTGCAGATAAGCGTAAGGCGAAATGAAGTCGAAATACCATTCGGCGGCTTTCATAGCAACATCAGTCAGTTGGGTCGGATGGAGAGAAGAACTGCATCATATACTTGTATGGAACTCGGCTGATTCAGCCTGAGCAAGCCCGCAGGTGCTATTGCTGTGTAATTCATCTGGCGCAATTAATCCTGCGCGGGTGCCCCCGAAGGTCGGTGCTGGCGGACATCGAGCCATGCCGCCCGCACCAGCGCCGCACCGATCAGCATGATTGCTGTCAGCGTGAGCGGTGCCCCGGCCGCTCGCCCAGTTGAAGCCACGAATTGGTTCCCGCGACGAGCGGCAAGACGAGCGACGCAAGATTGGCCTTGCCTGCCGGCAGCATTTGCGGCACGTAAAGTCACATCAATTAACCCAAACCAGTCGTGCCGACACCGATAACCGGTGCGCACACGACGAATGTCGGATTCCATTCAGTGGCTGTAGTGTCGCAAATCGCTGCCGCAAGCATGATGGGGTGGTGGTGATGACGGTCTGCCAGAGCGTGAACTTGACCATATCAACACGCATACATGATTGCAGGTTATTTGGCACAGATGATAGCGATCGCCCAGCAGGTACCATCGAGCACGGCGTACACCTTCCCGATCAGCGAGGCGCGCAGATTCCACGGTTGCATGATCAGTAAGAGAACCTCAAGGCCACAATGATGATACGCCATTGCCAGCTGCGGATGCGCTCGCCCGGAGCTGGCCAGGCGATCACCAGCACCCGAAACGGCATGGTGAAAGTCAAGCATTGATATCCTGCCCGGCTCGCCTCGAAACGGTCCGAGATTGTTGAACAGGGTAAGGCCTGCCGTATGCAAAAAGGCCGATGACGATCAGCCACTTCCAGTGCCCCGCGCGCAGCGAGGCCTTTGACCAGCGCAGAAAGGCAAACAGAAACTAATGTGCCGAATACAGGGTGAACGAACTGAAGGTCCAGCACGCTAGCCTAGCGCAGTGCGATCTTGGCTGTGATCCATTTATATCCCCAGAGCAGGAACAGCAGCAGCATCACGATCCAGGTGCACTGGGTCTCACCGGTTAAGACGTCGTTGCCAGAGGCATGTCATTGAAATTGCCGAAGATAAATGCGTAGATCAATAAAACGCAGCAGCGGCTGACACTGGTGTGCAGCGGCCGTGGTGCGCTAATTGTTGTAATTGGCAATATCACGGCTGCCGAGGCAAACAACGCGTCGTAGAATACGCGCATGGAAAACCCGCGCTTCGTACATCTGCGGCTGCATAGCGAGTACTCGATTTCGGACGGAGTCGCGCGGATCAAGGGAGCTTGCGCCAAAGCCGCGCAGGACATGATGCCGGCACTGGCACTGACTGATCTTGGCAATTTGTTCGGCATGGTCAAGTTCTATCAGGCCGCCCGCGGCCAAGGTCTGAAGCCGATCATTGGCTGCGACGTCTGGATCAGTGGTGAAAAAGCCGACCAGGCGAACCGCTTGTTGTTGCTGGCACAGAATCACGAGGGCTATCTGCGACTGTGCGGTTGGCTTACGCGTGCCTATCTGGAGAACCAGCAGCGCGGCCGTGCCGAGTTTCGGCGTGACTGGTTTGGCGAAGACAGGACCGATGGGCTGATTGCTCTTTCCGGCGGACCGGCCGGCGACGTTAGTGACGCCTTGCTCGCCGACAACCACGCGGCGGCAACTTCGAACGCGCGGCGCTGGGCGCAGTTGTTCCCTGACCGTTATTACCTGGAAGTGCAGCGCTCCGGTCAGGCGAACGCCGAAGCACTCGTGCGGCAGACGGTTGCACTGGCTTCACAGCTGCGTCTGCCGGTGGTCGCCACGCATCCGATTCAGTTCCTCAGCCGCGACGAGTTTCTCGCTCACGAAGCGCGTGTCTGCATTTCGGAAGGTTACGTGCTGTCCGATCAGCGGCGGCCAAGACCGTATAGCGAAGAGCAGTACTTCAAGACCCAGGCGGAAATGGCGGAATTGTTTTCCGATTTGCCGCAGGCATTGCAGAACTCTGTGGAAATTGCACGGCGCTGCAGTCTGGTACTGGAGTTGGGCAAAGCGCAGCTGCCGCAGTTTCCCACGCCAGGCGATATACCGTTGGAGCAGTATCTCTCGCAGCAGGCGGCGGCGGGACTCGACGAGCGACTGGCGCAGCTGTATCCGGATCCTGAAAAGCGCGCCGAGGCGTTTCCGCGCTATCGCGAACGGCTCGAGTTCGAAATTGAAACCATCGTGCAGATGGGATTTCCTGGTTACTTTCTGATCGTTTCCGACTTTATCAACTGGGCCAAGAACAACGGTGTGCCGGTCGGGCCGGGACGTGGCTCGGGCGCCGGATCGCTGGTGGCGTATTCACTCGGTATTACTGACCTGGATCCACTCCAATACAACTTGTTGTTCGAGCGCTTCCTCAATCCGGAACGGGTGTCGATGCCCGACTTCGATATCGACTTCTGTCAGGAGGGCCGCGACCGCGTCATTGAGTACGTGCGCCAGAAATACGGCGGCGAGTCCGTTTCGCAGATCGCTACTTTCGGGACCATGGCGGCCAAGGCGGTGGTTCGCGATGTGGGCCGCGTGATGGAGTGGAATTATGGTCGTACCGACGAGCTTGCCAAACTGATTCCGTTTCAGCCAGGAAAGCTGATCACGCTCGAGATGGCGCGCGGGATGGAGCCAAGACTCAAGGAACGCGAAGAGTCGGATGAGGAAACGCGGGAACTGCTCGCGCTTGCAGGACAACTGGAAGGACTTACCCGCAATGTCGGCATGCACGCCGGCGGAGTGTTGATCGCGCCCGGCAAACTCAGTGATTTTTGCCCGTTGTACTGCGCCTCGGGCTCAGAGAGCGTGATCTCCCAGCTCGACAAGGACGACGTTGAGCAAATCGGACTCGTCAAGTTCGACTTTCTTGGCTTGACGACGCTGACGATTCTCGACTGGACACTACGGTTCATCCGCCGCCTCGATCCGGATTCGGACATCAACTTGCAGGATCTGCCGCTCGATGACGCCGCGGCGTACAAGGTCTTTGTCGATGGCAACACCACGGCAGTGTTCCAGTTTGAATCGCGCGGCATGCGTGATCTGGTGCAGCGGGCCAGGCCTGACCGATTCGAAGACATCATCGCGCTGGTTGCGTTATTCCGCCCCGGACCGATGGATCTCATTCCCGACTTTGTTGAGCGCAAACATGGTCGCCAGCAGGTTTCCTATCCCGATCCGCGAGTCGAGCCGATTCTCTCCGAGACCTACGGCATCATGGTCTATCAGGAGCAGGTCATGCAGATGGCGCAAATCATCGGCGGATACTCGCTCGGCGGCGCCGACTTGTTGCGCCGTGCCATGGGCAAGAAAAAGCCCGAAGAAATGGCCAAGCACCGCACCATTTTTCTTGAAGGTGCGGCAAAGAATGGTTTGTCCGCGAACAAGGGCAACGAAATCTTCGACCTGATGGAGAAGTTCGCCGGCTACGGTTTCAACAAGTCACACGCCGCAGCTTATGCGCTGGTCGCTTATCAGACCGCGTATTTCAAGGCGCATCATCCGGCACCGTTCATGGCCGCCAACATGTCGGCGGTGATGGACGATACCGACAAGGTGCAACAGTTCTATGCCGATTCGGTTGCCAATGGTCTGAAAGTATTGCCGCCCGACATTCACCAGTCAGAGTATCGTTTTGCGCCGGTCGACGGCAGTTCCATCCGCTACGGCCTGGGAGCCGTGAAAGGCACCGGCGAGCTGGCGATCGAGCACATCATCGCCGAGCGCGCTAATGGTCCGTTTGCCGACCTGTTTGATTTCTGCCGCCGCGTCGATCGCCGCCTCGTTAACCGGCGCGTTATTGAGTCGTTAGTGCGTGCCGGCGCGTTTGATTCGGTCGACCAACATCGCGCCCGCTTGTTTGCTTCGGTCGGTATCGCCATGGCCGCAGCCGAGCAGGAAAGCCGGTCGGCGTCGCAGGTCAGCCTGTTCGGCGACGACGCCGCCCAGGTCGGTGGTGCCGCGATGGTCGATGCGCCCGAGTGGGACGAGAGGCAGCAACTGCAGAACGAAAAGCTGGCGCTGGGTTTTTATTACAGCGGCCATCCGTTCCGTTTCTACGAAAAGGAATTTGCATCGTTTGTCAGCACGCGACTCGACCGGTTTCAACCGCCTTCGCCCGATGAAGGCGCGCGTCAGCAATTGCTGGTAGGTGTGATCGAATCGGTGCGAATGCAAAGGGCTGGTAACGGCCGCATGATGGTGATGGTGATTTCCGATGGCACCGCCAGTCAGGAAGTGGTTCTCTACGACGAATTGCTCGAACGGCGCCGCAATCTAGTCAAAGAGGATGCCGTCGTTCTCGTCGAAGCGAAAGTGCGCTCGTTCCGTCGCGGCGGTGACAACGGCGACGCCAGCGTGTTTGTTCGCATTTCCGCCGACAATATTTATGACCTGGCAGGCGCGAGGGAACGCTTCGGGCGCGTGCTGCGGTTGGGGATGAACGGGGCCGCCGATGCGCAAAAACTCCGCCAGTTGCTCGAACCCTACCGTAATGGCGGTTTGAGAGTCTGCGTTGCTTACACCAGTGCAAGAGCGCAAGCAGAGTTTGATCTCGGTGAGGACTGGAAGGTCAGGCCGGACGACGCGTTGATTTCAGAACTCGGCAGCTGGCTAGACCCGGAGAACGTGCGAGTCGTCTACCAGTAGGCTTCGCTACGAAGCACGGGTCGTGGTTTCAAATCCTGTTGGTCGCGCGAAAAACAAAGGGCTTGCAACTCCGCAAGCCCTTTTTGTTACTTGTTGCCAGCGGTGACTTCTGGCTAACACGCAAGCAGCGGTGGCCTACCGCGCAAACTTCTGCATGTACTCAAGAATGCTTTTCATCTCGGCATTGCTTGGAATCTCAACGCCGCGCCAGTTCCCGGACCGGAGGTTCTGCATGTTCGTTTCCATCCGTGACGTCACCGCCTCCCATTCTGAAGCCGTATGGAGTTTTGGTGACGGTTCTGCGTGGCACTGAGTGCAATACTGGCTGACCAGCTTCGCGCCCCGCGAGTCCGGGTCCGGAAGAAGCGTTGTGGCCTGCCCGCCGGACATGGGGCCACCCCACATCCAGCCCATGCCGCGCATTGTTTGCATGTTTCGGTACATGTCTTGCCAGTGTTCTTGCATTAGCCTTCGCCGTTCGGCTGAATTCGGAGTAGACCAGATCTTCGCCATCTGATCGTGCATCTGTTGCATGTTCTCCAGCATCTGGGAACGGTATCGTTCAGCGTCCACATCAGGCGGAAGTTGCCAACCGCCTTCCGGTCCACCCACCATCGGGCAGCCCATCATCCAGTCGCCGTGATGACGCCATCCCATCATTCCCCGTCCCATCATTCCTGGACCCATTTCGCGACCGCGCATCATCCACGGCATCGACTGCACGCCCCGCATGTATTCCATCATCGACTGCCAGTTTTGCTGCATTAGTCTTTGCTTAGACTGTGCGCCCTGCGTCTTGCCAAGTGCATCGAGCTGTTCTTGAAGCGCTCGAATCTGACGCTGGAGTTCTTGAATCTCGTCATCGCTGGGCGCTGGCGCAGCGTTGCTATCCTCCGCCCCGCAGGCCGGCAGACCCAAGGTCACGATCCCAATAACAACCGGGAATAAAATTGCTGAAAGCATCCGGCGAGCGTTCATATTTCCTCCTTACTGGAAAGTCAACTACGCGACCCAGGACTGTATCGCTTCATTTATCAATCATCGGGATAGCCCGCTTGGCGTTATCCCGTGTTACAGCTCGTTGCGCTGCCAATTCCTTCCGTGCTTGTCCAACGATGTGTCTTGCCGCCAGCAGCCCAAGCCCGGCGAGCAGGACGGCTACACCTACGTCTGGCCAAATGGTCCCGGTGCCGAACACGCCAGCCGCCGCCAGCATCACCGTAGTATTCCCGATAGCATCGTTGCGCGAACATAACCACACCGAGCGCATGTTGGCGTCACCATTCCGAAAAGCGTATAGCAACACTGCAACGCCGACGTTGACGAGCAGTGCCAGCAGCGCCACGAGTGCCATCGTTCCCGGCTCTGGTGAGGCGCCCCGCAGCACATTCCAGCCCGCTACCAGTAAAACTGCTATTCCGTACACGCCCATCACCCAGCCTTTTGCCAAAGCCACGCGGCTGCGCCACAGAGTACCTGCGGCGAGCGCTAAGAGGCTGACGCCGTAGTTGGCTGCGTCCCCGAGGAAATCGATGGCATCGGCCATCAACGCCGTGGATTCGGCTTTCCAGGATGCGCCAGCCTCAACAAAGAACATGCCGAAGTTCGCGGTCAGCGCGACCCATAAAGTGCGACGAAAGCGCCGTTCATGCGAAGGGGGCAATGAACCAAAGCTACTGTTACAGCACTCACTCATGTGATTCAGTCAGGCATTTGATAACATCGTTTTTGGAAACCCTGGAGTTAGTACAGAGTCAAGAAGCTGGAGAAAAGTATCATGCGTATCGGGGAGCTTGCCAAGAGCGTGCAATTAGGGGCGAACGCCATCCGATTCTACGAGCGGGTCGGATTATTGCCCGAACCCGAACGCACCGCCTCCAACTATCGCACATGTTCTCAGTTTCATGTCGAGCGATTAGCCTTCATTCGCCGTTGTCGCGGTCTTGACATGTCGCTCGCCGAAATTCGTGCGCTGCTGCAATTCTGTGCTGATCCGCAGCGACAGTGCGATGCGGTTAACGACATGCTTGACGACCATGTTGCTCAAGTGGAATCGCGAATCGTTGAACTGCAAAGACTAGCCAGAGAACTGAACCGGATGCGCACGCTTTGTCGTGTCTCGGGCAAGGCAAAGAATTGTCAGGTTCTAAAGACGTTACGCGTGGCTTGACCCGAATGATTGCCTGGAGTCCCCGGTGCTGCGCGCCAGCCACAAACAAGGGGCTGCGTGGTGCGGCCCCTTGCTTACACATGGCGCCCTAAGGCATTGCTGCATTTGCGAATCCTTTAGTCGCAGCAACCAGCTGACCCGTCGCCCTTCGCACGCGCTTCCTGTATTGGTGGGCAAGGTACGGTTCCGAACGAGCAAAACACGCAACAGTCACCGCGATTGGGTCGTAACAGCTCGCCGCAACCCTTGCACTCGTAGAAGAACTGGCAGGCGTCGGTTGGCATGGTTTCAGTTTCACTGTGTCCGCACTCTGGGCATGTAATTGTTGATATCAGTTCAGTTTGCAACTTTGCATTGCTCATCTGGCTGCCGGTGTTGAAGTCCCGGTTTCCGTGGAAACGCTGCAGGCTTTCGTTGGTGGCACAACGATGTCATAGATAGATACCGCAAACATCATTACGAGGCCCAGATAGAACATGTAGGTGCTCCAGTTGTCCGTCCAGAAAACGTACAACGTGGCGAGGATCATGAGGGGCCCGGCGATACCAAGCAGCATCCGACCCAACCGACGGTGAAACCAGGCAGACCATACATTGGAAACGAGCACCACGATCGCAAATATCGGCAGTAGGGTATTGATGAACAAACCTTCGAACTGACTTAGAAAACCCAGACCGAGCAAAGCGCCAAGGGAGGCAATCGCCGGAAAGCATGAGGCGCAGCCCATGGCAGCGACAATCGTTCCAAACGATCCTACCTTCTCGGAGAGTCGCGAAGTCATTGGGAGAACACTGTTGCCGATGATCGACAATATGGTTGCCCCGTCGCTCCGTAAGCAGAAACTGTTAAGGTAGACCCTCTAGTTGCTACAGGGTCAAGACAATGCGAATCAGTGAGCTTTCACGCACTTGTGGCTGCTCGGTAGAGACAATTCGTTACTACGAGAGTGTCGGTTTGCTCTCGGCGCCGCGGAGGGCGGCCAACGGTTACCGCGTCTACTCCGACGAGCACCGAAAATGGCTTCAGTTAGTCCGTAGGAGCCGAGACCTGGGCTTGCCGCAGGATGAAGTGCGACTGTTGATTAAGATTGCCCGCGACGAATCAGCAGCATGCGAGGATGTGTACAGGTTGCTATCCAGTCACGTCCAGCGGGTCAGCACAAGGATACGCGAGCTTAAACAGCTCGAAAAATCTCTGATACGCTTGCAGTCGAGATGTGCCGACGGCAGGTCGAAGAAATGCCCCGCGATAGACGAACTTATGAAATGACTGTTTGATTCGTCACGATTACCGGTATTGTGAGTGTGATTGGCTTACGCCCATCTTTCCTCGGTCAAGGTAAAAAATCGGGGACATGCTGAGATGTCGCCGGCTACTGTTGACCTTCAGCCTGGCGGTTTGAGCTGGCGTTCTTGAGATTCGAAATTCGGTATCCTCGTTCTTTGTTGTTTCGATTCCGGTATTGAGGACTTCTACCGTGCACACGCATCGACTTGACCGTTGGTCACATGACCATATCTTTAACCAAAATGAGCGACGAGCAGGTGAGAAGCGCACGTTGATCGTTGTGGTGATCACCGCAGCCATGATGGTGGTCGAGATCGCCGGCGGGCTGATCTATGGTTCGATGGCGTTACTGGCGGATGGTCTCCATATGGGGTCACATGCCGCGGCGCTTGGGCTTGCGGTATTTGCCTACGTGATCTCACGGCGCCTCGCATCAGATCGCCGTTTCGCTTTTGGAGTAGGGAAAATCAACAGCCTTGCCGGGTTTGGCAGCGCGGTGATGCTGATGGGTTTTGCGCTGATCATGATCATTGAGAGCAGCGAGCGCCTGGTTAACCCGCTCTCAATCGCTTTTGACCAAGCACTGATCGTGGCAACAGTAGGCTTGGTGGTCAATGGCGTTTCCGCTTGGGTGTTGATGTCTACGCCGCACGAGCATCATCATGGGCGCGGCCATCATCACCATCATGATCACAATCTGCGCGGGGCTTACCTGCACGTGCTGGCCGATGCACTGACGTCGTTACTGGCCATCTTCGCATTGCTCGCCGGAAAGTACCTGGGCTTGGTGCAGCTCGACCCGTTGATGGGCATCGTCGGCGGGATGTTGGTCGCAAGGTGGTCGTATGGTCTTATTCGCGACGCGTCACGGGTGTTGCTGGACAGACAAGCCGATGCGAATGACATCGCAGCGCTGCGAGAAGCGATCGAGAGCAAGTCGACAGATCGTGTCGCGGATCTGCATGTCTGGAGTATCGGCCACGGCATACTCGCGGCGGAGATTGCCGTCGTCTGCGACGAACCCCGTGATCCCGACTACTACAAATCGTTGATCCCCTCGCAACTGAACGTCGTGCACGCGACGGTCGAAGTGCACAAATGTGAGGGCCACAGGTGAGATGCAGGGCCGCGGATCGAACACCTCCCCGGGGGCGGGCTAGGGAATTTCGAATAGCTTCATGCTATTGCCTAGCTCCTCCCGCTTAGGTGCGCCGATAATGAATTAGATACGCACGCACCGAATGTTTCTTGCGGTCGTCCGACGAGCAAGCGATCAGATCAGTCGCGCACCCATTGGCGCACGAGAGCCTGCCTCCCTCTTGCGTTGAGCCAAGGCTTCGCTGTCGAAACGTCTGGTAATCATCAACATGCCGATTTCGCCTTCACGGGGACAAAAAACGATACCGCAGTGCCAGACGGAAATCATTAAGCCATTTGACTCAATGATGGGCAGATGCAAGTTGGGCTTGTAGGTCTCTGCGTTCTCTCGCATCGGATCGGCTTGCAGTGAAATGTCGCGATAAAAGCTCGCCCAGTTGGTAATGATGGCAGACCTATTGCGGAGCAGAGTGGTGAATCCGGGAATCTCGGTGTCAGATGACCCGGCTCGACGGGCGCGGAACTGATTGTCAGGACCGAGTATTGACTGACGAATGAGGGCGGGTTCTTCGACATCGCCGGGGAAGTAGGGGATGTTGGCCTCGTAGTTTCCCGCATGATGATTGGCAAGATCCAGAATTGTCGGCTTTCGACTTCGGAAGTTCGCAACCATGAGATTGATGTTGCACTTCATCTCGCGAAAGAACCACGACGTCAGTACGTCGTTCGTGGAAACGAAAGGGACCTTGGCTTCCTTTGCCGTTTTGGCTTTCTCCTGAGCAATCCAGGCGGGATCGACCGTATGCACGCAGACATTCTGTCGCTCGCGACCGGCCAACTTTCCGGCTAAGTAGGTTCCGACGATGCCCAACCCAAACCAGGGAGAAGAGAGCATCGCGCTTTCGGCTTCGCCAATGACCGTGGTTTTGGCCTCCTCAAATCCAGAGACACGCACCGGATCAAGCGCCTCGACTTCCTGTTGGCACTCAGCATCCCGTACAGTTTGTAGTACGTGTGACCATCGCCCATCGTGTGGTTCATTGAGACGATCAGGGCGAAGCCAGGCAAGGCCACTTTGTTTTGCATCGGGGCCGAACCCGAACTGTCAGTTGACTTCTCTAGGGTTACAACGGCGACTTTGAATAGGGGTTCATTTGCGTCAGTTGCCGGCTGAGTGCGAGCGCATTGAAGCGGGAGCACGCTCTCGACCAACTCCCAATATTGCATATCGAGCAATAAGCGGACTTCGCCCGGCCTGCAAACTCTAAAGTGTTCATCAAGCTTTTGAGCCGTGTCGCTGGCATTGTCGTAGGCCATCGCGAGAACACCATCTGTCGTGGTCTTCTTTACAAGGCGCGACGTCAGCCACGGATTCTTCTCCAATATCAGCGCAATTCTGTGGCGCAGAAACGAGACGGGAGCTGTTCCCGAGTAGAGAGTGATGGTCGTCACCGGAGGAAGGCGCCAATTGGCAAGTCCCACTTGGTCAAGGCCAGGTTCACCTGAGTCTTGGGCTGACTGGATTCTGAGTTCATGAAAGCTGATGGCTTGGCTACGCGGAAGTTCAGTTTAGATCACAACAGCGGGTCACTTCTCTGGCCGCTTGTTGTGCGACGGGATTACGGTGCTTCCACCTGGGACAGTTTGAAAATCGGCGTGAAGGAACTCGAGGGAACTTGGGGTCAGTTCTTTACTTTGTAGTACATCAAGCATAATCGCTAACAATTAATTGCCCGCATTTCCGAGGCCGATTCCTCGTCCCCAAGTGGAAATTGAGCCGCGATCCTTAAGCAGCTATAAACTAAAGAACTGACCCTGTCATTCCATCTAATACTCATAGCGTTCGTTCTCTTTGCGCATAACTATGAAGTGAGCAGCAGATCGAAGCTGTCGAACTGCCCTTGCGTTTCTTCGATTTGAACGTCAGTCACCTTGGCAGTTGCCGGGCCATGCCGGGCCCATTCGATGATTTTGGCAATCGCTTGCGGCTCGCCAGACACCAATGCTTCAACGGTGCCATCCAATCGGTTCCTTACCCAGCCGGTGACTCCGAGTTGCCGCGCCTGTTGCCGCATTGAGTCACGAAAGTAAACGCCCTGCACGCGGCCATGGATTCGCAGATGTTTGGTGACCATCGTCTCGCTTGCGGGGCGCGACGTTTTCCCGGCGGCGGCGTGTTTACCTAACCTTCATTCCCGGCCCGGCCCCGTCGTCAGGCGAAATCAGAAAAATCCCCGACCCGTCGCCGCTCGCGGCGAGCACCATGCCTTGCGATTCACCGAAACGCATCTTGCGCGGCTTGAGGTTGGCCACCATGACCGTCATGCGTCCCTTGAGTGCTTCCGGGTCGTATGCCGACTTTATGCCGGCGAACACTTGCCTCGTCTCAGCTCCAATGTCGAGCGTGAGCTGCAGCAATTTGTCTGCGCCTTCGACGTGTTGTGCGTCAACGATTTTCGCAACCCGCAGATCGACCTTGGTAAAATCATCAATGGTGATGATTTGTGCTTCTTCGGGTTTACTTTCCTGCGTGCTCTTTTCCACTGCGTTCTCCTGATGTTGCGCGTGGCGCTGCCGCGAATGCGACTGCGGTGTTGGTTCGAGGCTTTCCGTGTTGGCCGCGACCAAGGCGTCGATCTGTGTGCCATCCACTCTGGTCATCAAATGCTTGTACTTGTTGATTTGATGCCCGCC
>CP070775.1:94048-115468 GCA_020346185.1 Betaproteobacteria bacterium
TCCAAGTGTAGAGGTCAATCAATGCTCACCTCCTCCTTAACATGAGGATGAATTCTAATTGAAAGCAAGATAAGTGCGTGCTTACGTATAATCGGGTTGACCACCCGCCTGGAGGGACGCATGCTTAAGTGGCTGTTCACGCTGGTTCTTGCCGTACTCATCATTGGCGTGTTTACCCCATGGATCAGAAATACAGGAATAGGAAGGCTCGGGCCAGACAGGATAAGGCAACGGCATGTTCCAGGGGATTTCGAAATCGAACGTCGCGGCAAACGCTTCAGCTTTCCGATTGGTTCGACGATTCTGCTGTCACTCTTGGCGAGCCTCATTTTCTGGTTATTGCGCTAGCCGGCCCTAGTTGTGTGTCGCCCGCTCCGGCGCCGCCCTCCCTGCTGTTGGGGTCGTTAGTCTTGTGGACTCGATGCAGCCAACGCTTGTTTGATGGCCTGTAGCCGCGCTTCACCGACGAGCTCGCGAATGCAGGCCGGATCGCTCACACCGGAGGCAATTGCTCCTGCATCTACCTTGCGAACTGCCCTGTTCAGGGCGCTCAACAATTGGCGTTGCGGAAACGCTCGTTTCTCGTAACCGGGTCTGCCCCGAAAGTCGCACTCTGCTGCAAGCAGGATTTCGTCGAAGCGTTCAGGTTTGCGAAACGCGTCAGTTGACTTGAGCAGCTTGAATATCGTCGTTGGCCGCAACTCCTGTGCACGGTTAACATCGCCGTGATATTTAGCGGTCAATCGTGCGACATCGCAATATCGTCCGGGCACACGCAACCGCGCACACAAAGAACGCACTAATTCAGCGCCTTTCTGTTCATGGCCACGATGCGTCGGCCATTCGCTGCGCGGGGTAGCAGCTTTTCCCAGATCATGAGTCAGAGCCGCGAAGCGTACAGCAAGCGAATAATCCTGCTTTGCAGCGTAGTCGACGACCATCATGACGTGTGCACCGGTGTCTATTTCCGGATGGTGTTCTTCCGGCTGGGGTACGCCAAACAGAGCATCAAGCTCGGGCAGGATTCTCTTTAAAGCATCACACTGACGCAGCACGCCGAACATTCGCGATGGTTTCGAGTCCATTAAACCCTTGGAAAGCTCCTGCCACACACGTTCTGCGACGAGGTGATCGACCTCACCGTTCGCAACCATCTGTTGCATTAGTTCGAGCGTTTGACCCGCGAGTTCGAATCCAAAGCGGGCAGCGAAACGTGCGGTTCGCAACACCCGCACCGGGTCTTCGACAAATGCTGGCCCGACGTGGCGCAATATGCCGTGGCGCAGGTCATCAGCTCCACTGAATGGATCTATGATGTTGCCGTTTTCATCCCGGGCGATCGCGTTAATGGTCAGATCCCTGCGCTCGAGGTCTTGTTCGAGAGACACATCGGGCGCGGCGTGAACGACGAATCCCCGGTAGCCTCGGCCACTTTTTCGCTCGGTGCGCGCCAGTGCATACTCCTCGCCCGTTTCGGGATGGAGAAACACCGGGAAATCCCTTCCGACCGGCTTGAAACCGAGCGATAACATTTCCTCCGGTGTGCTACCTACGACAACGTAGTCCTGATCGCGGACTTCGAGCCCAAGCAACTGATCCCGAACCGAACCGCCGACCGCATATACCTTCACGACTGTAAACTCATCTCCGCCCGCAGTTAATCAATTTTGCCTTTGTGACCGCGGTCTGCAAAGCGAGACTATCGGTGAACTCCACGGCGAGCGGGAGTCAACGATTGGCGCGTATGCGGTATCGGTTCAACCGCGAAGCCTGCGCATTCTTTGCAAGGTAAAGCGGCGCAACCGCCTCCATGGCGCTTGGATCAAATCCAAGCGCCTCGGGAAATGCACACCCGCAGACGCTGTCGACCTGCATCGAACGCACATTGTCGCGGGTCATCAACTTGCCTGGCAGGTGTTCCAGAAAGAACGCTTGCAGTTGCGTCATGCCGGGCGACAACGGAATGATGAGTCGCCTCAATCCCCTTATCGAGCAGGCATAAGAGACCAGTTCCTGCAAGCGATACGTTTTCGGCCCACACAGTTCGAAGGTTCGCGCAAATGTCTGGGGTTTGCCCAGACAAGTGGCAATGGCACGAGCGACATCGTCGACGTAAATCGGTTGGAAACGCGCATTCGGACAGCCCAGTGGGATGACCGGTGACAGTCGTGCCAGTCGAGCGAAAAGGTTCAGAAACGCGTCATCACGGCCAAAAATGACTGATGGGCGGAATATGGTGGTTTGCACTCCGCTTGGCTGAGCCGCGCGTATTTGTTGTTCTCCCGCTGCTTTTGACCGCAGGTATTCGCTGGACGCATCATGCGCAGCGTTGAGCGCAGACACGTGCACCAGTCGCGGAACGCCCTTTGTCCGACAAGCGTCGACGATCTTCCTGGGGAGCTCAGCGTGGACACGCCGGAAATCGCCCTTTGATTTCTCGTGCAAGATCCCGACCAGATTGACTACAGCCTCGCAACCGGCAACCAGTCTGGCGAGAACTTCTGCGTCGTCTATGTTTGCCTCGATGACCTCGGTATTCGGCAGGACGATCAGTTCGCTCTTGGCAAGCTCCCGGCGCCGGGTGGGAATACGCAACGCAACACCCTGGGTGCAGAGCAAATTCGCGACATGTCGACCGACAAATCCGGATCCACCAATCAGACAAACTGTTGGTACGTGTGCGGCCTCGTTCAAGCTTGACCCCCTTGTCATGTGACTCAGCTCGGAGCGTAAGCAGTGATGACCCAATCTATTCTATTCGACTGTGCAATTCTAACTTGCGCGCTTCTGGCCACAAGGATTGCAATCACGCTGAGCCGAACCAGATTGATTTTGACCACGCCAGCACAGCACATCACATATTGTCGGCGCACCGTTACAGTTCAGGCAGCTAATAGTAGCTGAAGCCTCGGCGGGAGACATCAATTGGTATCGACCGGGCGGGGGGACACCGTTCCAAGCAGATCGCGCAGACTTAATCCGGTTTGTCCGAACAGTCTTGCATAGTACATCGTGTTACTCATAACCTTTTTTACATAGCTGCGCGTTTCAGGAAACGGAATTGTTTCTGCGTAAATGTCGCCTGCAAGCGGTTTAACGTCGCGCCACCGCGCAGCGCGCCGCGGCCCGGCGTTGTAGCCCGCCGATGCCAGCACTAGATGGTTGTCCAATGTGTCCATCACCTGTCTCAGGTAGGAGGTCCCCATGCTGATGTTGGTATCAACGCTGTTTACCAGCTTGCTATGATGTCCCTTCAATCCGAGTCGCTTGGCCATCCATTTGGCAGTCGATGGCATCAGCTGCATAAGCCCACCAGCGCCGGCAGTCGAACGGGCACTCGTAACGAACCGGCTCTCCTGACGTATCAGACCGTACACCCATGCCTCGTCCAATTCCATCTCCTCGGTGTACAGGCGCATCACATCACGATAGGGCGCCGGGAAACGCAACGAGAAGTCGTGCAGGATTTTGGTGCGTTCGGCGGTATGTATGGCGCGTTCATACCATTCGTTTCGCGATGCCAATGCCGCCGCAGCCAAAAGCTGCCGGTCATCGTAATCCTTGACGGTCCAGGCCCATTCAAGTGCCCCCTCATAGCGCATGCTGTTACGGTAGAAAGCCATGGCACGCTGAAGGCCCGGGTCTGTGGCAATTATCGCCACATCACGGGCATTAGGACGATAGGTCTGGGGAACAAAACTCATCGTGTTTCCCAGTTTTTCGGCGGCAAGCTGCCCGTAAAAGTTGAACTCATTGGATAAGGAAGCGAGCAAGGCACTGGCCTCGAATTGCTGCCCGGTGGTCTGCAGTGCGCGAGCCTTCCAGTAGCGCCAACGTGACGTTGTTTGCTTCTCCGGGCTCATTGCCTCGACGCAACCGATAATGTCGTGCCAGTCGCCGTTGCGCAAAGCAGCCCGGACACGCCATTCAAGCTGCTTGTCATCCAGGTCTCGCGGATGGACTTTCTTGAACCAATCGTGCGCATCCGGATGGTGTTGCCAAGCAGCTGCCATCGCGATCTGCCCCACGGCGTAACTTCGATTTTCCTCGGAAAGATGGTCTTCGATTTCTTCGAGTTTCCTTGTCGCAAGATGTGGCCACGAACGTCCCGCTTTATACAGTGCATACAGTGCCAGTTCGGCTTGTCCGCGATTTTTCAAGGGCATGGACAATTGCTTGAGATAATTCTGCGGACGGCGAGCTACCCGATTGATGTCCCGCGAGCTGGGCCGCTCGGCCTCGGGCGCGTATTTCAGGATTGCCTTCGCCACGCGCCGATTCCCGGAATTCATTGCCAGTCTAAAGCGCGCCCACAGGTCATCCACTCCGAGCAAATCTTGCTCGAATAGGGATTCAAACAACGGCAAACAGCTTCCCGGTTGTGCATTGCCGGTAAACCACAGGTCACGCGCCTCTTTCACAGCGCTGGTCTCACCCGATGCGATGCGTGCCTGTAGCGAGTAGCAGGTCAGCTCCGTGTCCCATGTTGAAAGCCGTCCTGAGATAGCCAGGAAATCAGTCCATTGCTCCCGTCTCGCTATTTCGCGCAGCCATCTTGCGCGCATCCGTTCGGCAACCAGCATGCCATCGGTCTTGCTCAGAAACGCCTGAATCTGCTTTGCGTCTGCTCGCTCGATGTCCATGCGAAGACGCCAGTACTCTACGTAGGGCAGCAATTCGTGGTCGCTGAGCGCCGGGAGATTTGCCTCCAGCTTTGCGACTTCGCCATTCTTGTAGGCTCGTCGTGCAGCCTGGAATGCCTGATCCGGGGTCCCCGTATGGGCGACGCTGCTAATAAGCAGCACTGATGCAAGAAATAAGCTCGCTAAGAAGCGAAATGGACGCATACTTTGCCAGTGATCACGCCTGAGTGAAGGTTTAGTGGTCATTCGAGCCCGTAGTGGGGTATGCAAAACACATGCTACCGAAGGTTTCAAATCGCAATCAGGCAAGAAACAGGGAATACGTCGCGTTGTCTGTTTCATCAACGTAGCTGTAGCCGAGTTCGGAGAGAAAATGCCGGAAATCGCTGCGCTCACCCGGCGGCACCTGCATGCCCACCAGTACCCGTCCGTAATCAGCGCCATGATTGCGGTAGTGAAACAGGCTGATATTCCAATTGTGAGTCATGCTTTCCAGAAATCTCATCAGTGCGCCCGGGCGCTCCGGAAACTCGAAACGGTACAGCAACTCGTTGCTGGCCTGGGGTGCGCGCCCGCCAACTAGATGCCGCACGTGGAGTTTTGCCATTTCGTTATTTGAAATATCGAGTGTTGTCAGTCCTTTCCGCCTGAGGCGCGAGACGAGTTTTAACGTCTCCTTTTGGTCCCTTACCTGGACGCCGACAAACACATGCGCTTTCTCAGGGTCTGCGTAGCGATAGTTGAACTCGGTGACATTTCGCGAGCCCAGCATCGAGCAGAACCGTCTAAAGCTACCCGGCATCTCGGGGATTGTCACAGCCAAAATGGCTTCACGGTGTTCGCCTAGTTCGGCGCGTTCGGCGACGAAGCGCAGACGGTCGAAGTTAATGTTAGCGCCACATGCCACTGCGATCAGATTCCGGTCACGAATGCCGGTCCGCTCGACGTAATTTTTGGCACCGGCGATCGCAAGTGCACCCGCTGGCTCCAGTACCGCGCGCGTGTCCTCAAATACGTCTTTGATGGCAGCGCAGATGGAATCAGTGTCGACAAGAATCATTTCATCGACCAGCTTTCTCGCCAATCGAAAGGTCTCTCGGCCAACTTGTTTTACTGCCACGCCTTCAGCGAACAACCCGACATGCGGCAAGTTGATTCGGCGCCCAGCAGCAAGTGACCTAGTCATGGCATCAGAATCTACCGGCTCGACGCCGATGATGCGCACCTCTGGCCGCAAGCGCTTGACGTAGGCGGCGATTCCACCTATCAGGCCGCCTCCGCCTACTGCTACGAAGATTGCGTGCAACGGAGCACTCCATTGTCTGAGCAACTCCATACCGATGGTGCCCTGCCCGGCAATGACATCGGGGTCGTCATACGGGTGGATGAAAGTCAGACGCTTGCGTCGTGTGAGCTGCGTGGCGCGCTGGTGGGCATCGCTATAGGAGTCGCCATAGAGTTCGACCCTGGCTCCAGCTGCTTTGACTGCCGCGACCTTGATACGCGGAGTAGTGACTGGCATAACGATGGTGGCGCCACAGCCGATTTTTTGCGCCGCTAATGCCACCCCCTGGGCATGATTCCCGGCCGACGCAGCAATGACGCCACGTTTGAGCTGAGCCGGATGGAGACGGACCATCTTATTGTAGGCACCCCTGATCTTGAATGAGAAAATAGGCTGCATGTCTTCGCGCTTCAAGAGCAGCGTGTTATTCAGTCTAGCCGTCAGCGCGGGAGCGAGTTCGAGTGGCGACTCGGTGGCGATATCGTAGACCCGAGCGCAAAGGATACGCTCCAAATAATCGTCTTTCATATAGCGAGTGCCAGAATCAAGGGTGCTGGCGGCGAGTAGGTCTTGCCGCTATCCTAACGGGAATATGGCGGGAATACGATATGGATAACAGTGAAGCGAAACTGGCTGTTGCCAAGGCTGCGATTGAATACGTGCCGGAAGGCGCGATTATCGGCGTTGGAACTGGAACGACGGCCAACTGCTTTATTGACGAGCTGATATCTGTACGCAGCCGCATCGAGGCGGCGGTCGCCAGCTCGGAGGCAACTGCAAGTCGGTTGCTGTCTGGGGGAATCCGCGTTCTGGAGTTAAATGACGTGGACTGTTTGCCGTTGTATGTTGACGGCGCTGACGAAATAACGCCGCGCTTGCATATGATCAAGGGCGGCGGAGGCGCGTTAACCGGGGAAAAGATTGTCGCGGCAGTCGCCCGCACCTTTGTTTGTATTGCGGACGATTCAAAGTTGGTCGATGTGCTAGGGTCTTTTCCTCTACCGGTCGAGGCCATACCGATGGCGCGTGGCCATGTTGAACGGGAGTTAATGCGGCTCGGTGGCAGGCCGCGGCTGCGTGAAGGGGTCACGACTGATAATGGCAACATCATCCTCGACGTAGGTGGATTGAACATTTCGAGCCCGATCGAGCTCGAGGCGGCCATCAATCAGATTGCTGGCGTTGTTACCAATGGCCTGTTCGCCCGGCGTGGCGCGGATGTTGCCTTGCTGGGGGGCGTCGGAGGGGTCAAGAAGCTTGGCGGTCTTTCCGCGGAGTGAATCAACTGTATCTACGAAATCCGTCGGCGCGGCGCAATGGCATTGCAACGATTGTGTAATATTGAAAACTTAGACTATCCGATTTAACAGCGTTTTTGCCTCAGGAGGATCTGGTTGTGCCAAACAATGCTGATCACACCTCGAAACAGTTCGATTTCGAACTCGAGGCGTTGCGCGCCCGGGTACTCAAAATGGGCGGTCTGGTCGAAGAGCAGATTAAGCTTGCGCTTGAAGGTCTGATGACCGGCGACTTGGGGCTGTGCGACAAAGTCGAGGATGCCGACCACAGGGTGAATGCCCTCGAGGTTGGTATCGACGAAGACGTGAGCACAATCATCGCCCGTCGTCAGCCTGCAGCCGGTGACTTGCGTATGCTGCTGACTGTTGTCAAGACGATTACCGACCTGGAGCGAATTGGCGACGAGGCAGACAAGATTGCGCGTATGGCGAAGCTGATCTACAGCGATGACCGTTTGCAGTTGCCACGCACGGCAGAAATCCGCCACATGTCTCAAATGGCGCTGCAAATGCTGCGCAATTCGCTCGATGCGTTTGCGCGGCTCGATTTGCCCGCGTCCGCTGACGTGGTTCGGCAGGATCGCAATGTGGACGAGGAGTTCCGCAGCATTCTCCGCCAGCTCATCACGTTCATGATGGAAGATCCGCGAAACATTTCCTTGTGTATCGAAATCCTATTCATTGCGAAAGCGATCGAGAGGATTGGTGATCATGCCAAGAATATCTCTGAGTATGTTGTGTATATGGTCAAGGGCAAGGATGTTCGTCACGTGTCACTTGAGGAGATCGAACGCGAAGTCCTTAGTTGAGCTGCAATTTCACCAGACAGTTTGCAAGAGTGTTTGGCTACAAGTAGGCTTTGCCGCGGTGAGGTGCAGTTCACACGGACGATTCCTTCCGGCGTGAAATAGCGAATGCAGGAACTCTCGACCATCGCCGCAGTCGATCTCGGCTCCAATTCGTTCAGGCTTCAGGTCGGGCGTGTCAACGACGAACAGGTGTACGCCGTGGATTCGTTACGCGAGCCGGTGCGTCTTGCGGCGGGTCTGTCGCCCAACGGCGAGCTTGACGAAGCGGCGCAGCAGCGTGCCTTGATTGCTCTCAAACAATTCTCGCAGCGGCTGCGTGACTTTCCGAGCGCGGCAGTGCGAGCCGTTGGCACCAACACGCTGCGGGCGGCACGCAATACAGCGCAAGTATTGCCACGCTTCGAGGAGGCACTGGGGTTCCCGATAGAGATTGTTGCCGGTCGCGAAGAAGCGCGGCTCATCTATCTCGGTGTTGCCCACGGACTTGCACCAAGCGCCGAGAGGCGCCTAGTAGTCGACATCGGCGGTGGATCGACCGAGTTCATCATTGGCTCAGGTCACGCACCTCAGTTGACCGAGAGTCTTTACATGGGCTGTGTTAGCTGGAGCCTGCGCTATTTCCCTGAGCAGCGTTTCAATAAGTCCAGTATGAAGCGTGCGGAGGTTGCCGCCCGTATCGAGCTCGAAGCAATCAGGAAACAGTTTGGCTCCGATTCTTGGTCTGAAGCGATCGGCTCATCCGGAACAGCGAGCGCCATTAGCGACGTTCTCGAGGCCTGCGGTTGGAGCGAGTCCGGCATTAGCCGCTCGGGTCTGGAGAAATTACGCTCAGCGATTATCGATGGCGGGCGCGTCGCAGAACTTGATCTGCCCGGGTTACGTGACGACCGCTTGCCGGTGCTGCCTGGCGGCGTGGCGATCATGAAAGCGGTTTTTGATGAGCTCGATGTCCGCCACATGAAGATTGCCAGTGGCGCAATGCGTCAAGGCATCCTGTGGGACATGATCGGGCGCAGCCGTCGCAAGGATACTCGTGAGGCGACGGTTAGCCAGTTCATGAAGCGCTACCATGTTGATACCGCGCAAGCGCGCCGAGTCGAACGCCTCGCCAAGAAGTTCTACGAGCAGTTTTCTGACGGCGTCAACCATGAGTACGGTGCTCGGTTGCTTTCGTGGGCAGCGCGCTTGCATGAGATTGGCCTGTCCGTGGCACATAGCGGGTTCCATAAGCATTCGGCGTACATTGTGTCCAACGCCGACATGCCTGGTTTCTCACGTATGGAGCAACAACACACCGCGTTATTGGTGCGGTCGCATCGGGGGTCGATCGAGAAATTGCGCAACCGGGTTTCCCGTGAGACGGACTGGACTCTACTGGTCGCCTTGCGGCTCGCCGTGCTGATTTATCGCTCTCGCAGCGACAAGCGTTTGCCACGCATGCCCGCTGCGAAGGGCGGCTCGGCCTACACGCTCGACATTGATGCCGGTTGGCTGGATGCCAATCCGCTGACTGCGGCGGAACTACGCGATGAAATGGCTTCCTGGCGCAAGCTCGGGGTTAATATTTCTATTCCCGCATTGGCGCGCGCCAAGACCTGAGCCTTTGATTATCGGTGGAATTTCGCGATCACAATGATTGGTGATTGAGGTGATACGCAGCGGCGCTTTAGCTCGCGCGTCAGCGCGACTAATCCAACATATCAGGCGCTATTACGGCCCGTAGGACAATCTGTGCCTTGGAGTCTCGTACGCGGTGTGTGAGCCACCACACCGCACCTTTCTTGATACTCCACGGTTGCTTTCTGCCCGCAACAAGCAACGCCGCCACTTCTCCTAAAGTTGGCTGGTGCCCGACAAGAACAACGGCCCGCCTAGAACCCGGCCATGCGGTGGCACCAAGAACCGCTGCGGATGATGCTCCCGGGGCAATTGAGTCAATGACATCGAAATTGTCAGTGAGTGCGCTGGCAGTCTGAATCGCGCGCTGCGCTGGGCTCGTGATGACACGCACGTGGGCAGGCAGTTGTTGGTTGAGCCAAGCTGCCATTTTTGCTGCCTGCCTGTGCCCTTTGCGGGTCAATTCGCGTTCAATGTCAGGCACGCCTTCGACGGCTTCGGCGTGGCGCCACAAGATCAAATGCATGTCTGCTGCTCCATTGAACGTGGACTGTTGGTTTCCAAGCATACTCCTCCCCTGACTGGAATTTGTGTCGGGCCGGGCTTTAGAGTGTGGTCAGCCGCTGGCACGATTTATCCGCCCGCTTCCAGTACATGCCCTGTTGGCCGGTCTAACAAATACTCACCAGGGCGTTGCAGTGGCGATGAACTTCTTCCAGACCGAACTGAAATCGGAAAGGGAAAGTCGCGACCTGGCAGCAACGTAAGCCTTCAACTGAGAGATAGACTGTAATTAGGCCGGGTCATCGTTCCCGGGAGCGAGTCGTTCGATCAGCTTTTCGGACGTTGTTGCATCGTTGAGCTGACCGAGAACTCTCTTTAGATCCGCCAAGTGTGCCAGGTAATTGCGAGCAGACTTGTTTCCGAACAACGGTGAAAGCAATTCACTCGCATAGAGAAGCTTCTTGATATTTATGCGCAGTTTATGAAAGCCAGTTAAGCTGGAACGGTTTAGTCGTTTGCCGTGCCTTAAAACCTCGCGGTGAGCCTCGTCAAGAATTGATGCTGCGAATGCTTTCGGCGCAAGCACGGCGATCTCCTGCTTCTTCATATTGCGACTACCGACCCAGTCCTGCCCGTGCAGTATTTTCGTCAGGCGCAACATATGAACCTTGTAATCTGCACGAGGGTGTAGGAAATTCTGTGTGCTGAGCCATGATAGCGATCCGAGGAGGATCTCATGGCACGACGCACCAAACCCACCATTGACGACGAACTGATCGACAAGCTGCTGGAAGGCCGCGAGCACAGTGCTGCGTTGCTCGGCAACGACGGCCTGATCGGAGAACTGAAGAAGCGATTGGCCGAACGCATGCTGTGCGCTGAGATGGACATGCATCTCGATGACGAGGAGCAGCAGGCCGCCGGCAATCACCGCAACGGCTATTCGCAGAAGTCGGTCACGATGGCCGATGACCGGGTGGTTCTGGACATTCCGCGCGAGCGCAACGGCCAGTTCGACCCGCTGCTGATCCTGAAGTACGCACGCCGGTTCCCCGGCTTCGATGACAAGATTATCGCCCTGTACGCCCGGGGCATGAGCACGCGGGACATCCAGGCGCACATCGAGGAGATCTACGGCATCACGGTTTCGCCGAGCCTGGTTTCGGCGGTTACCGAGGCCGTCGTGGATGAGGCTGTAGCCTGGCAGGACCGGCCGCTCGAGACGACCTACGCGATCGTCTACTTCGATGCCTTGCGGGTGAAGATCCGCGACGAGGGCCTGGTCCGCAACAAGGCCGTCTACCTGGCCATCGGCGTGAACTGCGCCGTCACCAAGGAAATCCTCAGGCTCTGGATCGAGCAGACCGAGGGTGCCAAGTTCTGGATGCGCGTAATGACGGAGATCCGCAGCCGCGGCACGATGGACATCCTGATCACCGTTGTCGACGGCCTCAAGGGCTTGCCTGAGGCGATCACGGCCGTGTTTCCGGATACCGTTGTTCAGACCTGCATCGTCCACCTGATCCGCTACTCGATGCACTTCGCGTCGTGGAAGGAGCGCAAGGCGATCGCGAAGGATTTGAAGCCGATCTATGCAGCGTCCAGCGCCGAGGCCGCGGTAGCGGCCCTCGAGGCCTTCGAAGAGGGCGCTTGGGGCCAGAAGTACCCACCGATCGTTGCCAGCTGGCGCCGCAAGTGGGAGCAGGTTATTCCGTTCTTCGCGTTCTCGCCGGAGGTCCGCAGGATCATCTACACGACCAACGCGATCGAGAGCTTGCACAGCCAGGTCCGCAAGACAATCCGGAACAAAGGGCACTTCCCGGGTGACGAGGCCGCGATCAAGCTGATCTATCTGGCGCTGCGGCAAATCGAGGCGAAATGGAAGCGACCACCGAGGGAATGGCAAGCCGCCAAGTCACAACTGGCGATACAATTCGGCGAGCGGTTTACGCTCGAGGACTGATTTCCACAACCGGCTCACACACAGAATTCAGTACAGCCCCATCTGCACTGACCAACTTTGTGCGGACCCGACGGCGCGCTTCGGCACGCAACCTTTCTGTAGTTCTTGCCAATTCTGCAAGCACCGAGCGATCAGTCACGTTATTCGCGGCATCAGGCAGAAATTCGCTTACGAAAACGTCCCAATCGCGTGCTTCGGCGAGCTTGCGGCCGGTCCCACGCAGCCAAGCCAGTTGCCCGCTGAAAGGGCTCTTCGGGATGGCAGTGGAAAAAACGCTGAAAACAGTTCTGAGCCGGCGTAGTGCCACCCGTGCCTGATACACGTACTCAATTTCGCGAGAGTGTAATACGCCGTGCTCATTTGCTTGCATAGGGGCGATGCATCCGAACGCCAATGTCTTGAACACTGTGTCCACGTCGGCACTTCCGGTCAGCCTGTCTCTGATTGCTTTGACAGGGGCTGGCCGTACGCGGGCCACCGTTCGGTAGCCGCGTTGCGCCTTCGAAACGGCTTCGATGCGAACGTCAGGCAGCGCAACCAATTTTTCGGCAAGATCGAACAGTGGTGCCAGCGCACCTTGCTTCAGCTCCAGTTCGACCTTGCAGACCGATTCTCGTCTCTTGCCGGCGACGATGGCACCCTGATCAATGCTGACCTCGACCCGGGTTCCTTCCTTCGGTTCGATGACGCTAGAACTGCGTTCAAACTCTGTAGTGAAAACGACGCCAAGATCGTTCGTTGCAATTCTCCCGTCGGTGAACTCGGCTATTCCGGTGTGTTTCAGCCCCTGCTGATCAAGCACCGGTTGTGGGGACTACGACCTCGAACTCGATGCGTCGCTGTAAACCACCACCCGGGCATGAGTCTGTCTTCACAGTCTGCACCCAATGCCGTCCATGACGGCGCAGGCGCAAAGCAACTCCGCGCTTGTGCAGATCCAGATGCGGGGAATCGTAGTACGCTGAAAAAAGCCGCTGGCGCGTCGGTTTGTTTACAAGCAGCGTCGACAGTGGCGGAATTTTCCAGAGCTGCTGAGCTTGAGCCGCCGGCAGACTCAGCTTGAGTTCGGTTTCAACAGGCAATTCCGATCCGCTTGCCCGCTTCGCAGACGCAACGATTGAAAACAAGCCGGCCATTCGAGCGACAGCTCAAGGCTACTTGGTGCCGGGCCTTGCGCTCAGTGTCTCGAGCAGGAAAAGCTGGGACGACGTCGGTTCCTTGTTTTGTGACCGCATACGCTGATATTCCCCGTTGCCATCCATGGCCCACGCCTGCGTGTTGTCGGCTAGACCGATACGCAGTGCTTCGTCGATCACGCGCTTTTTCACATCGGACTCGAGGACCGGGAAACAAGTCTCTATGCGTCTGAAGAAGTTACGGTCCATCCAGTCCGCACTGGCGAGGTACACCGAATCAGAGCTGAGGAAATAGAACACCCGATGGTGCTCCAGGAAGCGCCCGATAATGGATCGCACGCGAATATTTTCTGACACGCCTGGTACGCCCGGGCGCAGCGCGCACACGCCTCGCACGATCAGGTCGATAGAAACGCCCGCTTGCGAGGCGAAATAGAGTGCTGTGATGATTTCGGGTTCGAGCAGCGAGTTCATCTTGGCAATGATGCCGGCCGGTTTGCCGGCGTGAGCAGCCTCGACCTCGCTGCGAATTGCATCCAGCATGCGCGGGTGCAACGTGAATGGAGATTGCCAGATGTAATTGAGTTCGCCGGCTTTTCCGAGCCCGGTCAACTGCATGAATACATCGTTGACATCCGAGCACATCTTCTTGTCGCAGGTCAGCAGCCCAAAGTCGGTATAAAGTGTCGCCGTGCGAGCGTGATAGTTGCCTGTGCCCAGATGCACGTAACGCTTGAGTCCGTCGGCCTCTCTGCGAACGACCATTGCCATTTTGGCGTGGGTTTTGTGGCCAACGACGCCATACACCACGTGTGCGCCGGCCTCTTCGAGTTTTTGCGCCAGCTTGATGTTAGCTTCTTCGTCGAACCGCGCCAACAACTCGACTACTACCGTTACTTCCTTACCGCTGCGCGCCGCATGGACAAGCGCTTCCAACAGTTCGGAATTGCTTCCGGTGCGATAGACGGTCTGTTTGATAGCAACCACCTGAGGATCGACGGCCGCCTGTTGAATGAAGTTGACAACCGGTTTGAACGACTGATACGGATGATGTAGCAGAATGTCACCGCCGCGCATTGCCGCGAACATGTCGGGTGTCGCGCGCAGGCCGGATGGGAGCCCTGGCACAAACGGCTTGTACTTGAGGTCGGGTCTGTCCACCAGATCGGGGATTTGCATCAGACGAACCAGGTTGACCGGCCCGTTGACCTGATACAGCTCGTGGCGCGACAGGCGGAACTGCTGCAACAGGAATTCCGAGATTTCGGGCGAGCACAGGTCGGCTACTTCCAAGCGAACGGCATCGCCGAAATTGCGCTGCGGCAATTCACCTTGTAAGGCAATACGTAGATTGGTGACTTCTTCCTCGTCGACATACAAATCCGAATTGCGCGTCACGCGGAACTGATAGCAGCCCTCAACATCCATGCCGGCAAACAACTCGCCGACGTGGGCATGAATGACGGACGACAGGAATACGAAAGAAGGCGACGAGTCGGCTAGCTCTTCGGGAAGTTGAATCACTCTCGGCAGCACTCGCGGCGCCTGCACCAGAGCAATTCCCGAACTGCGGCCGAACGCATCCTTGCCGGCGAGCTGAACCGCAAAGTTGAGACTCTTGTTCAGGATACGCGGGAAAGGATGCGCCGGATCCAGTCCGATCGGCGTCATCACCGGCATGATTTCGCGCATGAAATAGGATCTGATCCAGTCGCGTTGCGTATCGTTCCAGACACGTCGCTTAAGAAAATGGATTTCCTCCTCAGCCAGCCTCGGAAGCAGCTCGTCGTTCCATAGCGCGTACTGCTGATTAACGAGTTCATGCGCCACGGCCGTAACCTGGCGGTAGACGGTGGCAGGAGAGGCGCCGTCGGCACCGCTGATTTCAACACCAAGATCGATCTGCGCCTTGAGGCCGGCGACGCGGATCTCGAAGAATTCATCGAGATTACTCGAGAAGATGCACAAGAAGCGTAACCGCTCGAGCAACGGCACTTCCGGGTCTTCGGCCTGGGCAAGCACTCGCCGGTTGAACTCCAGTTGAGAAAGCTCGCGGTTCAGGAACAGCTTCGGTTCGGCGATCGCTTTGCGTGGCGGATTGGTACTTGCGAGCAGTGCTTTCCTGCGCCTGGCCCGCGCAGTGGGCGCGGCGCCGGCAATGGATTGGGCTTGCAACTTATTAAACAGCATCGTTTCGTTTTGATGCTGCGCCGCGGGCGGCGGGCAATCTCGCTGGCCGTCGGCGCGCGCAAATCAGTTGTTCGGTGGTACGTATCCGCTGGCGCTATCGGCGCCGGGGCCGAAGAAATATTTTTCTGTCTGCTCCATGAGGTACTTGCGCGCCGCTGGATCCGCCAGATTAAGACGGTTTTCGTTGACCAGCATTTTCTGGTGTTCGAGCCAGCCCAGCCACGCTTCCCGAGAGACATTCTCGAAGATGCGCTCGCCAAGTTCGCCCGGGAAAGGCGCGAATTGAAGCCCTTCGGCTTCCCTGTTGAGCTTGACGCACCTGACTTTTCTATTCATGGCTGGTACACGTAAGCGGCTGAAAATTTTCGCAGATTTGTTGCAGATATACAACCTATTTGAGGCCGTGAGCGTCGAGCAGTTCACTGTAGGCAAGCGATTGATTGCCTGGCTATGACAACGTCTTCTGCAGCACGCGGGAGTTTCTTTGATAGTTGTACATAGCCGCTTTGGGCGCTGGAAGAACCGACAACGAAACACTCTCGAAACCGTGTTCGATGAACCAGTGCGAGGCAGCCGTCGTTAGCACGAAGAGTCGATTCAGTTTCAACTCGCGCCCGCGTCTCTCTACTTCCTGCAACAGCATCTCGCCACTTCCAGCATTCTGGAAAAGGGGGTGAACCGCTAAACAGGCCAATTCCCCGGCGTTCTCTTCGAAACAGGGATACAGCGCGGCACAGCCGACGATCAGTTTGTCATGCTCCAGAACGATGAAGCGATCGATCTCGATCTCCAGCAGCTCGCGTGAACGCTTGGCTAAGGTGCCGTTCGCTTCCAGCGGTTCGATCAGCTGCAGAATCCCGCCCACGTCCTCTATCGTTGCCTGCCGCAACATTTCGAGCGAATCCTGACTGATCATGCTACCCACGCCCTCATGAGTGAATAGCTCGAGCAGCAGGCTACCGTCGAGCTTTCTATCTACAAGGTGGACCCGCTTGACTCCGCCGCGGCAGGCCTTGATGGCGACGGGGAGGTGCTGAACTGCAAAGGGATCGGCTTTATCGGTCGACTCAAGCAGGCTTTGCGCATCAGAAACGGTCAGTTCGCGCATCAGCTTGCCGTTGCGGCCGGCAACGCCGCTTTCATCGGTAAGAACTATCAGCTTTTCGGCTTGCAGTGCAACCGCGCACTCAGCGGCAACATCCTCCAGCGTTAGGTTGAAAATCTCACCGGTCGGGGAGTATCCGAGCGGAGAAATCAGCACCAGTTCATTGTCATCGAGCCTGCGGCGAATCGCATCGGCCTCGATCTTGCGAACCTCACCCGTGTAGAGCATGTCCACGCCGTCGACGATGCCGCGGGGACGTGCGACAACGAAGTTGCCCGAAGCAACCCGGATCTCGCTGCCTGCCATTGGTGAGTTGGGAAGTCCCATCGACAACAGGGCTTCAATTTCGACGCGCAGGCGGCCACTGGCTTGCTTCGCGCAACCAAGCGCGTCCTCATCGGTCACCCGCACCGCACCAGCATAGCGTTGTTCTATGCCGCGCAAATCAAGCTCGCGTTCGATTTGTGGCCGCGCGCCATGCACCAGCACGAGCTTGACGCCGACACTTGCCAGCAGATTCAGATCGTGCGTCAGCTCAACGAATTTGCCGTCCTCGACCACTTCACCGCCAAAGGCGACAATGAACGTGCGACCGCGAAATCCATGAATATACGGCGCGGCGGAGCGAAACCAATGCACGAAGGCGGAGGTGGAAATGCCGGACATACCTTTTTGTGTGTCCTCCCGCAAGTTAGCTTGACAGTTACCGGGCTCTAGTCTTTTGCGCCGCTCGCCGCGGCGATGCTCAATTTCGCCGCCACTTGCTCGCGCGCTAGTTCTCTAGGGTGCTGCTCACTTTGCGGTCATGCGAATCGCGCCATCGAGCCGGATGACTTCGCCATTGAGCATCACATTCGAAAATATCGACTGTACCAGCTGGGCGTACTCAGTCGGACGGCCGAGGCGTGATGGAAACGGAACTTGTTTGCCAAGTGACTCCTGCACCTCAGCAGGCATGCCCTTGAGCATTGCCGTTTCAAATATCCCGGGCGCAATCGTCAGCACTCGGATGCCATTGCGCGACAGATCGCGCGCAATCGGCAAGGTCATGCCGACGACACCCCCCTTCGAGGCAGCGTAAGCGGCTTGTCCAATTTGGCCGTCGAAAGCGGCGACCGAAGCGGTATTGATGATGACGCCACGCTCTCCCTCGGCATTGGGCTCCTGCTTTGTCATTGCTTCGGCAGCCAGCCGGATCATGTTGAACGAACCGATCAGGTTGACGTTGACAACGCGGCTGAAGCTTTCCAATCGGTGCGGGCCATCGCGCCCCACCGTCTTTTCGCCGATGGCAATGCCGGCACAGTTTACCAGGCCGTGGATTCCGCCGAACTGCCGTGTGGCAGCCTCGACAACGGCTTTGGCATGGCCTTCGCTGAATACATCGCATTCGACGAATCGCGCTTGTTTGCCGCACCCCGACGCCAACGCCTCACCTGCATCCTTGCTCAGATCTGCAATAATGACGTTACCACCCTCGGCGACAACCATTTCAACGGTTGCTGCGCCAAGCCCGGAAGCGCCGCCGGTCACGACGAATGTGTTGTTTCTGATGTCCATTTCGGGAGGGTCTTTCTATGAGCAGTGATTCGCGCAAACCAGAAAGTATAGCGACACACTGATCAGAAGTCGCCCCACCGCGTCTGGATGGCTGCCAGTGCTGCCAGTGCCGCCGTCTCGGTGCGCAGAACCCGCGGCCCGATACGAACACATTGGAACCTCCAGCGCTGCGCAATCGCGATCTCTGCGGGCGCGAGCCCGCCTTCTGGCCCGACGACCAGGATGATGCGGCTGGCCTGCCCGGCAATGTTGTTGAAGCTGTTCTCTGCCTGAGGTGATAGCAGCAGTCGCAACTCGTCGCCGCTGCTGTCTCGCGACAATTGGCTGAGCCAGTTTGCAAGTGGCCGCGGTTCGGCAATGTCGACGAGACGGTTGCGGCCACTTTGCTCGCAGGCGGCAATTGCTAGTTTGCGCCAGTGCTCTGTTTTGCGCGCCGCGCGCTCTGAGGTGAGCTTGACAACGCTACGCTCGGTGGAC
Organism: Betaproteobacteria bacterium; assembly: GCA_020346185.1. GTDB lineage: Bacteria > Pseudomonadota > Gammaproteobacteria > Burkholderiales > Eutrophovitaceae > SG8-40. The sequence continues at coordinate 112,636 of CP070775.1, forward strand.
AGCGGCTGAAGGACACACACGCCGAGCTCGACGGCTTTCTGAATGGTGAAATCCATACGCTCCCCGCTCGAAATCCCCTGAGCGAGTACCAGTTTCACAGGTGGCTCAGTGCTGCGGTCAACGAATGGGCCGGTTCTTGCTACTACTCGTTTACGATCAATGCGGCAGATGCTGGCTTCATATTCCCCGCCAAGACCGTCGAACAATATGATTGGGTCACCTATGCCAAGCCGGAGTGTCCGTATGGCGTGGTGAGCAGTGTTCGCCGGAAGACATACTTCCGCGCCGCTGCCGAGCTTGTCGGCGAAAAAAAAGCGAGCGCCGGGTTTGACGCGGTGCTTTTGTAACTTCTTGTTCATTGTTAGAATTCTGCCATGCAACAAATAACTGGTCATGATCTTCTCGGGCCTTGCATAAGGCCCGCTGGAGTTGTGTCAGTAAGCGCGGTGATCCTCATCGCGCCGGCAGTGCCTGCGGAAAGTAACTGAAGCGGTGGACGCACCAAATTCAAGTTTCTCCGCAAGCCTTGAACCGCACCACTATCTACTGACCTTGGAACAAGTATTGGAAGAGCCCCGCTGGTCGCATCGGTCTATTTCTGCGAGTGGCGAGTCGGTGATCTTCTCCCGATTCAGTGTCTGGAATGGTTGGCCTGTGTTTCCGAACTGCGCTTTGCGGCCAAGGTTCAATCGGTACCGGCAAGGCGCGTCTGCGGAGGATAGATGGAAGCAGCACTGAGCAACTCGGAAAGCACCCTCGATCGTCTCAGCGACGCGGTGCGTCGTGTTGCGGCCGAGGAAGTTATGCCGCGCTACCTCAAAGTGGCCCATCAACGAAAATCGGACGGGAGTCTCTTCACAGAAGCCGATGTTGCTGCCCAGGATAAGTTGTCGCAGCTGCTGCGCAACATTCTGCCGGCGCAAGTGGTGGGCGAGGAGATGCCGTTGGAATTGCAGCAGCAGCGCTGGTCTGCAGGTAAGAGCGGAGTGTGGTGTGTCGACCCAATTGACGGCACCTCGAATTTCGTCAACGGACTGCCGTATTTTGCGATTTCTGTCGCCCTGATGCGACAGGGTCGGCCTGTTCTGGGCGTTGTTTACGATCCGGTGGCGGAGGAAATGTTCTGTGCTGAGCGCGGCGCGGGGGCGTATCTCAATGGCGAGCGTTTGCCGATCAGGGATTACGTGCCGGAGCTGCGCCGGGCGATGGCTGAGGTCGATTTCAAGCGACTGACGAAGCCGCTGGCACAGGCGCTGGCGTCGTCGCCGCCCTATTCATCTCAGCGTAATTTCGGAGCGAGCACGCTGGAATGGTGTTATGTTGCCGCCGGTCGCTTTGACGTATACCTTCACGGTGGCCAGAGGTTGTGGGACTATGCCGCCGGTTCCCTCATTCTCGAAGAGGCTGGTGGCCTGATGTGCTCGCTTGACAGTGACGACTTCTGGACCGAGGGTAGTTGGAAGCGCTCGGTCGTCGCGGCGCGCACACCGGAGCTGTTTGGTGCCTGGGTTTATTGGGTGCGCCAGCATATGTGATCCATCCGGCTCGTAAGCAGGCCCAAGTCGCTGCATCGCAGCCTGTTACCTTGACCGGGTAACACCGAGTCGGTATTGTCGCTGGTTTTCCACAATAATCCCCTGTCGACTTGGGTGTTGCCATGGAATTAACAGAGGCCCAAACCACCGAACTGACCGGCGCCGAGATCGTCGCGCGCTGCCTTGCCGAGGAAGGAATCGAACTTGTCTTCGGCTACCCCGGTGGGGCGGTTCTGCCGATTTACGACGAGTTGTTCAAGCAAGACAAGGTCAAGCACATCCTCGTCAGGCATGAGCAGGCGGCCGTCCACGCTGCCGACGCTTATTCGCGCTGCACCCATGAAGTGGGGGTTGCGTTGGTGACGTCGGGGCCCGGCGTGACCAATGCCGTGACCGGCATTGCCACCGCCTACATGGACTCGATTCCGTTGGTTGTCATCACAGGTCAGGTGCCGACGCACGCGATCGGACAGGACGCCTTCCAGGAGGTCGATACGGTCGGTATCACCCGTCCCTGTGTAAAACACAACATTCTTGTCAAGGATGTGGCAGACATCGCGCCGTCGATCAAGAAAGCCTTTTACCTCGCCGCCACTGGTCGGCCGGGACCAGTGGTGGTCGACATTCCCAAAGACATCACTCTGGAAAAAGCAAAATTTTTCTATCCTAGGACTGTGTCGCTGCGTTCTTACAACATGGTCACCAAGGGCCACAGCGGCCAGATCCGCAAGGCCATCGAGTTGCTGACACAGGCCAAGCGTCCAGTAATCTATAGCGGCGGCGGCATCGTACTTGGTAATGCCGCGAAGGAGCTGACGCAGTTGGTGCGCCAGCTCGGCTTTCCGTGTACCAACACGCTCATGGGTCTGGGCGCTTATCCGGCAACCGATCCGCTCTTTCTCGGCATGCTTGGAATGCATGGAACATATGAAGCAAACATGGCAATGCAGAACTGTGACGTTCTGATTGCCATTGGCGCGCGATTTGACGACCGAGTCATCGGCAATCCCAAGCACTTCGCGCAGGAAAGTCGCAAGATCATCCATATCGATATTGATCCCTCGTCGATCTCCAAACGTGTCCGTGTCGATGTGCCAATCGTCGGCGACGTCAGGGAGGTCCTTACTGAACTTAACCGTCAGCTTGATGAGACTGCGGAAAGGACAGATGCTGAGTCGCTCAAGAAATGGTGGGAGCGGATTGGGACTTGGCGCTCACGTGACTGCCTAAAATTTGACCGCGACAGCGAGATCATCAAGCCACAGCTGGTGGTGGAGAGGCTCTATGAACTGACCAAA
>CP070775.1:115568-135368 GCA_020346185.1 Betaproteobacteria bacterium
CAAGCAGCCGATCCACACTCTTGATTCGGTGCTTGAGCCCCGTGGTGCCACTGAGGCTAAGCGCGATACCCGACAGGCTAGCCAGCGCGCCTTGAACAAGTGCGCTGGTTGCGCGAAGCACTGCCTTGGCGTGCAACGAACACAGACACGGACCGAGTACTCGCGTTACGATTGCATGTGCATACATGGTAGGCCTCGCAGTTTTGTCTCGACAACAAAAACCGTGACGCATGACTACCATGCATGCGCAGTTTTGACCAAACAATAACGCTCAACCTGCTGTTAAAAAATAGATAAATGGGGGGAAACCCCAGGGTCTGACCCCCATCTGTTTCTTGCGCGCGTAGATACAAATGGAGCCGGACTCGATTTATTAAGCCCCCAACTTGTCGGCCAGATCGTTCAAATCCTTGGCGACAATATCCACGGGAACCTTCGGAATTGACGAACTCTTCCCCGGGCCAAACTCATCAGGACGCGAGACCGCTGCAACTCTCAAACCAGCATTCGCGGCACCAGCCATATCCCCATTGTGCGCTGCCGCTGAAACCATCATGCATTCGCGTGGCTTGAGGTTGAATGCCTCTGCCGAGGACTGATAGACACGGGCCTTTGGCTTGTAGTCCCGAGCAATGTCTGCCCCGAGGATTGCATCAAAACGGATTTCATTACGCCGAGCGATATCGACCATCAATCTGATATTGGCATTGGATACCGGCGCCAAAAGAAACTTCTTGCGCAATCGGGGAAACGCACTGGCGACGTCTGGCCAGGCGTCAAGACGGTGCCAAGAGAGGGTCAGATCATGCAGGACGTCCTCTGGTAAACCCGTGATGTTAAGGCGTGGCAGAACCATCTCAAGCATGCGGCGATGCACGGCATCCAAATTGATGTATGGAATGCGGCCGGATCGAACTTCCTCCATTCCTGGCCCATATAGTGAGCGCCACGCATCCGCGAAATCCAACCAGTCCAGAGAATAGCCTAGTGGCTTGAGTATTGCCTCGACCGATCGCGCAACCCCCGTGCGCCAATCAAGTACTGTGCCGAACATATCGAAGAAAAGCGCTTTGACACCGTATTGCGAATTGCCTAGTATCCCTTGGCCAAATCCTGGGCCTGCGGGCAGAATTGCAAAGCTTGTGACGATGCCGCCAGCAGTCATTAGCGTTGCGTTCTTTAAGAAAGATCGTCTTCCAAGCGTCGTCATTTCGCTCTCCTCATGTCGATACAACCTGGAAATACAAATGGTACAAATCGCACAAACGGGGTCAAACCGAGCTGGCCCCTTTTTTATTCGACTATCGTAAAGATTTCCCAGCAAGCGGAAAGGCAGCAGACTGCATGAACGGGATTAGCTCACGTGGACGACACCGCGTTCAGAGCGACCTTCGAGAGCCAATTTCCCTTCGCGCATTAACAACCCCAGCACACTGCACGAAAGATAATCGTTTGAACCACCACCGGAGTCGCTGCCCAATCCGGTAAGACTCGCAGTGTCTGTTAAACCCGGGTTAGCTCAGTCTGACCCCATCTATTCCGCTTATCAGAACTGCACGCGGCTCGTGAAGCCCCCATCCACGATCACGTTGGTACCGGTTATGTACGCGGCCGCCGGACTGGCCAGGAACGCCACCGCGTTCGCCACCTCTTCGGGTGCGCCCATGCGACCCATGGGAACGCGCGCGCGCACACTCTCGTACATGGCGGGGTCGTTCTTCTTGACGTTGTCCCATGGGCCGTCCTTATGAAAGATCGGGCCAGGTGATACGCAATTGAAACGAACGCCATCCTTCGCATATTCCTGTGACAGGCTGTTCGCGTGGGCGATGAGCGCCGCCTTAAGGGCATTGTAAGAACGCGGCCCCCGGAACGCATCAACGGCCGCCGTGCTGGCAATAAAGATCACGCTGCCACTACCTGAAGCCTTCAGACTTTCAATGGTGGCTTCCACCAATCGCACGGCACCCAGCACATCCACCTCGAAGGTCTGGCGCCAAGCGGCCTCGTCCAGCCCGCCCCAGCCGCTGACGTTGTGCACAACAATATCCACACCACCCAAGGCGCCGATTGCGTTGGCCGCGAATTCGCGCAGGGCCGGTCCGTCCGTAGCATTTACCGCCTCCCCGTAAACCTTGCCCCCATGCGCCTCGAGGGCTGCCGTCATCGCCTCCACTGCCGCGGGGGTCCGCGAACAAATCGCTACATCCGCACCTTCCCGCGCCAGCCGCTCGGCAATCGCCCCACCAATGCCTCGAGTGCCACCCGTCACGAGTGCCTTTTTACCTTTGAGTTCCAGATCCATTTTCTCTGCTCCTGTATGTCCGAATGTGGTGTCCCTGGGAGTAAAGGGCCCCGTCCCCTTTGATGGTCAAATCAGTTGCGAGCCCGGATCAAGTCCACTCAGTAGTTTTTCAACAGCTTGCTAGGGAATCAATATCGTCGAGCCCGTCGTCTTGCGTGCTTCGAGATCGCGATGCGCCTGGGCAACGTCAGCAAGCGGATAGGTTTGGTTGATGTTGATCTTGACCTTGCCTGATGTCACCACATCGAACAGTGCATTGGCGCCTTCGGCCAGAATTTCCGGGTTTCGCGTGTGGGTCGCCAGCGTTGGTCGTGTGACATAGAGCGAGCCCTTCGGCCCCAGGATATTGGGGCTAAACGGATCGACCGGGCCCGACGCGTTGCCGTAGGTCACGTAGGTGCCGAACGGCCGAAGCGAGTCGAGCGACGCATGGAAAGTCGCCTTGCCTATCGAGTCATAGGCCACGGCGACACCTTCGCCGCCCGTAATTTCACGGGCTTTTTCGGCGATGTTCTCGGTCGAATAATTGATTGTGTGGGTAGCGCCGGCGGCTTTGGCCAATTCGGCTTTGGCTTCCGAACCGACGCATCCGATGACTATCGCACCCATCGCACTGCCCCATTGGCAGAGGATCTGGCCGACACCACCCGCCGCCGCATAGACCAGAATCGGATCACCGGGCTGAACCCTGTATGTCCGATGTAACAAGTAATGCGCAGTCATGCCTTTGAGCATCATCGCGGCCGCGGTTTCGTCCGAGATGGCCTCGGGCAGTTTGGCAACCTTCCAGTCGGGGATCAGGCGTTCCTGGGCGTAAGCACCCTTGACCATCGGATAGGCAACACGGTCGCCCACCTTGACGGCAGTGACGCCGTCACCAACAGCAGAAACGACACCGGCACCCTCCATCCCGATGACCTCGGGGAAATCATTTAGCGGATAGAGTCCGGTGCGAAGGTAGACGTCGATGAAGTTCAGGCCGATGGCCGTCTGCGTTAGTTTGATTTCACCGGGGCCAGGATCGGCAACGTCAACTTCCGCAGATTGAAAAACTTCCGGTCCGCCGGTGGAATTGATGATGATGGCTTGGGTCATTGGTATCCTCCATTTGGGAATGATAATTTAAGGCTTCTTGCACAATCCTGATCAGGGTGGTGCACACACTGTAAACGGCGATGAGGTCCCGGCAGGCGGAACTACTTCACACGGGCATGATGAACTCGGCATCGATGCCACTAGATCTCGCCAGCGCGATCAATTTCTTGTGACCTGTTTCATGTAACCAGGCACAAGCCTGGCTTCTTCTAAAGCTCGAACAGCACGTCCGAGCGGATGATGTATTTTACGCCAGAGGTAATTGGTTCCGAGCCGTGTACACAGTGCAGTGGGTGCACGCCGTGCGGGAAACATAAAGCGCCGCCGAGCGGCGTGCGCACGTCAATGCAGTCCCTGCGGTCGTTCGCCTCGACGTAGAAGCGCGTTGCCCCACCTTTGAAATCCGCACTCAAAAACAACAGGAAAGTCAGTTGGCTCCAACGATCGTCGTAGGCGTTATCGATCAGCCTGCCATCGACCACACGTGAGCCTGGCCACGAAGCGTCGGTGTGCGCACCAAAATAGTCGCCCTCGCCATAGCGGTAAAAGCGAAATCGGGCATTCAGGCCAACGGCCTGACTGCCGATGATTTCATCGGACCGGAGGACGTGTGAGCTGCAGCGTTGCCACAGCAGCTCGGTCGTGATGTCGTCGGCAACCCAGGTGGTGCTGTCATTGTGGCGCACCGAGCGCGGTAGCGAGACCGCCGCGTCCGCGAGATAACCGAGACTCTCGGTCAACGCGATCAGGCGTTCGCATTCGTCCGGGGCGAGCACATTCAGCAACTGGAAAGCACCGGGAACCCCGTCAACCTCCTTGCGGGTCACCTGCAGCGCTGGCGTGTCGGTGAGCGCTGCCGGGTTGTCACTACGACTCGCCCAGGTTGGAATGCTCGGGTTTTCAGCACCGGGTTGGCGCGCGATGATGTACAGGTCGTCGCTGTTCGGGTTCAAGCCGAATTCGTCCGCAATAGCAAAAAAGTCGATTAAAGCAGATCGCACTCGCGCCCGCCATCATCAGTTGGCTCGATCCAAAGGCAAAGGGGTCTGAGCTGACCCATTGTCTTCAAAGAACTCTTCTTCAACTTCATTGGAACGTAAACGCCAGGACGGCGGGTGCCTAGACATCATGGCCTCGCATCGCAGGCTGCACGCGAGGTTTCAGCGCCGTAGAATTGCCCACCAACGCGCCACATTCAGCAAGCTCATTAGCGACGCGGATACATAGGTCAGCGCCGCTGCCCGCAACAAACGCCGCGCATGTGGTTCATCAGGCACAGCCAGAATATTCTGCTTCTTCAGCAACGGCATGGCGCGCCCGAAGCTGGCATCGAATTCGGTCGGCAGGGTCAGCAGATGCATCACCACCCCCGACCCCAACGTCAATAATCCGCCGGACATCATCAACAAGCCTGCGATCGGCGCCCGGGTAATGCCAATGATCAGCGGCGTAGCCATCAATAGGGCTGCTCCGGTTTTTTCCACCGGGCCGACCAAGCGCACCAGTCGGGTGCGCCAGATGAGGGGCATGTAGCCGCTGGCGTGCTGGACCGCATGGCCAACCTCATGCGCGGCAATGGTGATGGCCGTTAGTGAGTGGCCTTGAAAATTCTGCGACGACAGTCTGACCATGCGTTCCCTCGGATCGTAGTGGTCGCCTTTCTCAGTGATTTCAACACCAACGTCTTGCAGGCCGAGTTCGTCGAGCAGGCGGCGCGCAACCTCGCCGCCGGAGTTGGGGTAACGGTCGGCGGGTTTGCTGTAGCGGTTCATGATCCTGTTGACCCACAGTGAAGGGCCCAGGATAGCCGCCAGCAGCACGAGGATGATGATCAAGTATGGCATCGTAGCGCTAGCCTAACTCCTTTTACTTCAGCGTGGCCGCCATCAGAAACCAGGGGCAGGCCTGCCGCCATGAAACCCGTGGGCGGCCTGAACAAAAAGCCCGATTCGACAAAGTCATAACGTAAAGAACGAACCCTGACAGCTGTTACCAGCCCGGCAATCACAAGAGTCGGCATACATACGTACAATCAAGAGTGCCTGGTCGCGAAGGACGAGGACCAGCGCCGAAACAAACTTGAGGAGAACAAAATGAGCAACCCGGAAGTTGCCCTGATCGTAGGAGGTGGAACAGGTATCAGTGCCAGTTGCGCGCGACTGTTTTCGCGAGAAGGTATGAAGGTTGCCGTCGCCGCGAGGAAGCTCGACAAACCTGCACTGAAGAAACTTGAGACTGAGCATGACGTCGCACTAATCGAGTGTGATGCATCTGACCCGGGCTCGGTCGAGGCCATGTTCAAACAAGTTTCCGGTCAAATGGGAGCGCCGCGGCTCGTGGTGCACAACATTGACGGACGGCCACGCGAAGTCTTTGGCAAAGGAATTACCGAGGTTGAACCCGGGCCATTTATGCAGACCTTGACCAACGCGACCTTCAGCGCATTTCTGGTCGGTCAGCAGGCTGCCCGGCACATGCTGGAACAGAAAGGAGTCGACGGACATCGTGGCACCATTCTCTATACCAACGCTAGCGCCGCCATGAAGGGGTATCCAAAAAGTGGTGCGTTCGCTGCCGCTTGTCACGGCAAGGCAGGTCTTGCCCAAAGTATGGCCAGAGAGCTAATGCCGCAGGGTATTCACGTTGCCCAGATTCCTATTGATGCCGTTATCGGGCGGAGACAGGAAGACGGGACGCGCGCTCATTGGCTGGCAGGAAAGACCAACGACGACAACATGGCCGATCCAGACCACATCGCTGACCTCTATCTGCAAATACACCGGCAGCACAAGTCAACGTGGACCTTCGAAGTGATCCTTAGGCCGTGGACGGAAAATTGGTAAGCCGGGCTTTAGACGTTAAGTCGCGAACCGTTTCCATAATCGATAGGGTCAGCTGATACTCGATTTGAACCAAAGGGCGGCTCGCAGGAAAATCTCAAGATATCGAGTCTGACCTAATTCCACAGAAAACAGGCTATCGATGCCCATGCCATTTCCATAGAAAATGCGGGAAAACCTCAGGGACAGACCGCGTTTTCTTCCATCATGACCGCAAAACCTTCCCCGCCCCCGCACCAACCAACTCCCCTTCCGCATACGTTGCAACCCCGTTCACAAATGTGTACCGCACACCATACGACGGCATGACCATACGCTTTCCCCCGCCGGGAAGATCGAAGCGGCGCTCGCCATGGCTGGGTGAGCCGATTGTCTTTTGGTCGAAGATAGTAATGTCTGCGGCAAGTCCTGTTTGCAGGCGTCCGCGGTCTTTGATGCCGAAAAAATCTGCCGGGTCGGACGTCAGCCTGCGAACACCCTCCTCCAGCGTCAGCACGCCGCGATCGCGCACCCAGGTTCCCAGCAGATAAGTAGGGTAGCCGCAGTCGCAGAGCATGTCGACGTGCGCACCGCCGTCACCGAGCCCGACGAGGATCGCCGGGTTGTTAAGCAACTCGGCCATACGATCGACGCGCGTATTGAACGAGGTAATGGTGTATTCGAGCTGCAAATCATCGGCAACCGTCAGATCGAGGAGCGTGTCGACTTCGTCCTTGCCCTGGGCCTTGGCGATTTCCGCCACCGTCATGCCTTCGAAACGTTTCACCTTCGGGTTGTGACCCTCGTGCAGCCTAACATGCGAAAAGTCACTCACGCCCATCGGATTTTTCAATTCTTCTCGGAACTGATTGCGGAAGGCCGGATCGCCGTAGACCGCAATCATTGCTTCCTTTGACTTATCTTCAAAGACACGTTTCCACGACGGGTAGGAAGCAAAGGCAAACGGATTGCGCATGTCGACCTCACGCGTGAGCGGCAGCGGTGAAGTCTGCGGACGCGCGCCCTTGGCAATTTGTGGCGCGGCGCGCTTGAGCGTATCGCGCACCGCTTCTGAAATGTCGTCGCGGTCAAACAAGGCAATAAAGGTAACCGGGCGGCCGCTCTCGTTTAGTAACAGATCGAGCGTTTCGCACTGGTCTTCTTCGAGCACCCCAATCCGGCGGGTCAGTGCAACTTCGATGGCACCCTTGTTCTTGCGCTTGAGAATGTTGCAATACGCCGTTAGCTCTTTGTCGCTTGCGAGCCGGCAGGCTAGTGGCTTGCCACCATAGCCCATGTGCTGATTGAGGATCGTGCTGGAAAAACCAAACGCACCCGCATCCACTGCCTCGGATATCAATCTTGCGATCTTTTGCGTTTCTTCAGGCGTGGCAGCACGCTCCATCGATTCTTCACCCATCACCCAATGGCGGAAGGGCGTGAGCGGCGCAAGAAAACCGAGGTTTACAGATGGTTTTCTCTTCTCCGCGGCATCTATGTATTCGGGAAACGTTTCCCAGTCCCAGGTGATTCCCTTGTTGAGCACATCGAAAGGAATGGCTTCGACGTTGACGAGGTCGTGCATCGCGACTTCGCGCGCCTCCGGCTTGCACGGAGCGATTCCCACACCGCAGTTACCCAGCACCACCGAAGTCACACCGTGCCACGAGGACGGCGTAACGGCGCCGTCCCAACAAATCTGCGCATCGTAGTGGGTGTGCGGATCAATGAAACCGGGGACGACCACACAGTCGCCAGCGTCGATGGTTTGCTCTGCCGAGCCGTCCGGCTCACCGACTTCGACGATCTTGCCATCGGCAACGGCAACATCTGCCCTGAAACCTGGCTTGCCGCTACCGTCGACGACAGTTCCGTTCTTGATCAACAAGTCATATGCCATGGTGAGAAACTGCCGCACCGGACGTTACAGAATTTCGAACACTTTGTACCTGACTTCCGAAGCAAGGCGCTCGCCTACCGCCACACAAATGATGTTGTTCATCCACTCGTACTTTTCATGGCTGGTCTCAAATACCGGCGTGGTACGGAAATAATAGTCCGACGGGTCGACCGTCTCGCCGTTAGCGAGCCGCTGCGCCACTTCCGGCGAGCTGTGCCGAATGCCGCGGTATGTCATGTAGATCAGCGCATCGTCATCGGTCTTCAGCGTGAGGCGAACATCGAGCAGTACCGAACCATCGTGACGCACAAGAATCCAATCGGCTGCCGCGCTACGCATAACCGTACCGCTCAAACGCCGGCCGCTGAAGCTGCCGCCGGTTACCGGTACTATGCGCCGCGTGCCCAGTGGCGTCACCCCCAGGTTGTGGGGCGGGTCGACGTTAATCGCGATGTCAAACAAAGGACTCGATTGAAGTTCACTCATTGTTCTGCTCCCTTGGCAATTTCAAACCCATTGCTACTGCGCGGTGATCCAAAAAGCAATCCGAAGCACTAAGATCAGTGAGACGTCTCAATGGCGCCGGCAGCACTCAACTCCTTGATGCGATCTTCAGTATAGCCAAGGACATCGGCAAGCACCTGGTGCGTATGTTCGCCGATGCGGTAGGGTGCCCGCGACTGCGGATGGGTCGGCATGCCGTCGACGTGGAACGGCGTCGCCGTGACGCGCACCGACCCTGCAGCCGGATGGTCGACCTCTGGAAACGCGTCACGTTCCCGCAGGTGGGGATGCTCGATCACCTCCTCAGGCATCAGCATCGGCGCATGTGGTATGCGCGCTTGCGCCAGCGCCGCAATTGCTTCGTCGGCAGTCTCAAATGTGTCCAGCCAGTTTTTATAGATCTGCTGCAATTTGCTCCAGTTGTCGCGACGCGCCTGCACCGTAGCAAAGCGTGGGTCATCGGCAAGTTCCGGTTTGCCGATCATGTTCAACAAACGCGTCCACAGGTGCGGCGCACCTGCGGTCTGCATCGCGACATGGCGATCGCCAACTGCATGCACGATCATTCCGGCGCGCGGTTTGCGCTCGACCTGCCCGCCGTTTAACAAAGCGTTAAAGCTGATGTCATCGGCGGAAATAAGGCACTCGAGCATTGAGATGTCTAGCGTTGCACCTTCACCAGTACGTGCCCGGCGAAGCAGCGCGGCGCAGATCGCGCCGAACGCCTGGGTTCCGGCAAGAACATCTGCAGCCTGCAGATTAGACGCCTTGGGATCTGCGTGTCCGCTGCGCTCGAGTTCCATCATGCCCGAGATTGCGTTGATCAAGTGCGCATACGCCTGCATCGAACTGAGAGGCCCCGTTTGTCCGAACCCGGATATCGAGCAGTAGACAAGCTCCGGCCGCATCGCGCGAAGCGTCTCGGCGTCGAAGCCATAACGCTTCATCACACCCGGCGAAAAATTTTCCACCAAAACGTCAGCAGTTTTCACCAGGTCCGTGACGATCTGTTTGGCCTCCGGGTGCCGGAGGTCAATTGCAATGCCCTTCTTGCCGACATTCAGACGGACGTAGTAGCTGCTCTGATCGATACGGTCCGGATCGAGCTGGCGCACGATGTAGCGAATCTCGTCACCCTCCCCCGGCCGCTCTACCTTGATGACACGCGCGCCGAGATCGGCCAGCAGGCGTGTGCAGTATGGGCCGGCGAGGACCCGCGTGAAATCGATGACGGTGTAGCCGGTGAGCAGGTTTTCCGTACCGGCAAATGAAAAGACTGCGGTCATGGCCTCAAAACGTGTACAGACTGAAAGATTAACTATGCCCAAGGGACAAGTCGCATTATGCCTGTTGATAATGCCGAGCATTCCATCGCGAAGAATGTTGAGGTCTCGGACGCAGATCAGTTTGGTGCTTCGCCCACCAATTGGCCTCGGATTATTATCAACCAAAGCCAAAAAATGCTAACGGATGAGGATGCAGAGGAGAATGAGAATCCGACTCAACTGAGAACCAACCTACTCACTGAATGCATCAGAATGTCCGGTGGAACTAGCTCTACAAGGAACGCCAATCTGCTGACATGTCACTGGAGAAGTCGCTGACGATCACAGGAAAAATCCGGGCAGAATCCGATCGAGCTATTCGATCATTACGGGGCTGCACCACCTAAGACAAGCCCCTTACCTCATTTCCGCTATTCGTTGCCGGAGAACCTTCAGAAAAGGCGCCTGTCGCCTACATGTTGGATGTTGCCTCGATTGCGTCGGTGCGTTCGTGCTGGCGCTGGCAATAGTCGCAACGGCTGGCGGTAGGCTGGCTTTGCAGCCGTTCGAGAGTCATGTCTTCGCCACAGGCGACGCATACACCGTATGCACCATCGCGAATCCGGTCGCGCGCCTCCTCGATTTCGCGAATCGCGCAAATATGACGATCGAACAAGTTTGCATTCAATCCCCAGAGCAAGTCTCGTACGGCTTCCTCTGCGGCATCGGCGCCGACGCGCCCGAGCAACTGTACGTACTCGCCCTCTCCGATATGCCTGAGTTCTTCTCGCACTTCTTTTAATAGCTCAACATACTGACGATCAAGCGCTTTTTCTAGTAAATCTATTTGTGATGACTGAAACGGCATTCCTAAAGTACCCGTTGGATTACAAAGTTAAGTATCTCACGAAAATTCGGCGTCTCATTTGACGTCGCTCGACACTGAATGCAAGCCCGCTACGTTGCCGATAAATATACACTCCGTCCCCAAATCACGGCCTTGTTTAGCATGGACGCAATTGATCAGACGCTGTAGATGCGTTCGCCGTCGCTGGCAATGCCACCGCCTGGAAACTGCAAGACAATGGTGTCCCCATCGCTAGTGATCTGCTGAACAACCTCCTCGCCAGCGTGCTCCAGAAACTCCGCTGAATGAAACTCTTCCCTGCGCGATACCGGGATGGTCGATACGCGCAGCGGTTCGTCGATGATGATACGGGTGGTCACTTCGAGCGCCTCGCGCGGCAGCATGCGAAACACCGACAGTGTAGACTCCATGCTCTGAACGGTTTGCTGCAGCGCCGACATTACACTCGGTGGCGCAAAACTGCTGATGTACGATAGATACTCTTGCTGTGTCTTGAACTGTTCGGCGTGCGGCGGTTCCATTGCGAGAATGTCGAGAAATCCGGCGTGCAGTAGGATGGTATCGTCGATGAAGCCATAGCCGCCCGGCGCATTATCCGGAATCAAATCGCGCGGCTGTACGAGGTAAGCCAGCACCGTCGCAACTGCGCACTGTACGGCGGGATCGACCTTGTCGGAGTGCAAGCGTTCAATCATTACGTCCACCATTCGCGGTATGCGCTTGACAATGGTCAGCGCGCCAGCGGCAAACATCCGGAATACGGTCTCACGCGATGACCCGTCAACCACATCAGTAAACGCGAGGTCGCGTTGCTCGGGGCGATGCTCCAGCCAGTTGTCGACAAATGCAGGGGCATCATCGATGGGGTCGATTGCGGATACGATATCACTGACTTTGTGAACAAGAGCAAGAAGCATCTGGACACCTCCACTGAGAACTTATCCTGCTGTAATCGGAGCCATCGCGCCGTTACAAACGGAATTATTTTGGCCACAATGCGGCTTTGCAAACGTGTGCGTTGCCATTTGCATGCGGTTCACCAAGCAACATCCCGGCCCGCGGGCACAACCGGCAGCTGCTTGCCGCTTGAGAACTTGATGCGGCCCCGAATAACTGCTTTTCTCGCAATGCTTCCTTTTTCCATGACCTCCAGGCCGCAGTCGGAGACCGCATGCTTTTGATCTGGCTCGAGTTCGCAGTGTGCGTTACAGTGATTACGATTGCCGGCTACAAACTGTCGATCTACGGCAGCGTAATTGCCGAACGCACCGGCATGGGCGGCACCCTAGTAGGGCTGATTCTGCTGGCCGCGGTGACTTCGCTGCCAGAACTGATTACCGGCATAAGCGCAGTGACGATCGCAAACGTCCCTGACATTGCCATCGGTTCGCTGATGGGCAGCTGTGTGTTCAACCTGGCCCTGCTCGTGATTCTCGACTTTCTCTACCGGGAAGAGTCCGTCTACAGCAAGGCGCATCAAGGGCATGTGCTGTCGGCCGGTTTCGGCGTCGTCGTCATCGGTTTCACCGGCTTCAGCGTGCTCGAGAGCACAGTGGGCATTTTGCCGCCACTGTCCCACGTCGGCATTTACACACCAATCATTTTCGTGAGTTATTTGCTGGCGACACGCACGGTATTCCGTTACGAGCGTGACCACCGCGCCGAATTCGTCGAGGAGGCCACTGAGAAAATGCCGGGCATCACCGTGCGGGATGCGACGGTACGCTATTCGGTGGCGGCGATATTCGTCATCGTCGCCGGTGCCTTTCTGCCTGTGATCGGCGACCAAATGGCCATTGAGATGGGGTGGCAACACAGTTTCGTCGGCACCCTGCTGATCGCCATCGCGACTTCGGCACCGGAGGTGGTCGTAACCATCACCGCTTTGCGCCTGGGGGCGCTCAATATGGCGATCGGCAATCTGCTTGGATCGAACCTGTTCAACATTGCAATCGTTCCGGTTGTCGACCTGCTCTACACGAAAGGCCCAATACTGTCCAACGTGTCGGTGGTGCACGCAGTATCGGCGATGTCGGCGACGATCATGACCGGCATTTTCGTGGTCGGCCTGTTCTATCGTTCCCGCACCCGCCTGTACCGGACCATAGGCTGGGCCAGTCTGATGCTGCTTTCGGTCTATCTGATCAACTCGTACATCCTGTTTATTCATGGCGGTTGAAAAACCGACAGGACCCCAGTGGTGCTCGCCAGCAGCAATGGATAGCCAAACAGTCTCAATAATGAAGCCAAGGGGCGAGACATTTTCTGACCGCAAGGGCACAAAGGAATGTCGACGCGCGACATCCATATCAGAAACGCATCGATGAAAAAGGGTGTCCCTCCGACGATCAAATCTTCGAAAGACGGTTGGTACGCCGGTATGCCCTCATGCTGGATAAAGTAAGAGTGCAAGAGCGCCCTACCCAGGCGAGCGGGGTATCGGCGACTAATGCCGTCATCGATTTTACTCTGCGCTCAGCGCTGAGAAGTTTGCGAACGCTGGTCAACATCTGCAAATATGCCTGACAAATCCACAATGCCAACAAGCCCGGCGGAAGTGCACTGGCACTGCCTCGCCGCAGCGCAAGTGGCACATGAGCTTGACACGGACACCGTAACCGGACTGAGTGAAACAGAGGTGGCAAGCCGGCTTGAGCGTTACGGACCGAACGCCATACAGGAACACGCACAGCGCAGCGTGTTTCACACCCTGATTGCGCAGTTCAGCGATTTCATGATCCTGGTGCTGATTGGTGCTGCGGTGGTGTCCGGCATCATTGGTGACTTAGCCGACACCATTTCCATCATCGTCATTGTCGTTCTCAACGCGGTGATTGGCTTCGTGCAGGAATACCGTGCGCAACGGGCAATTGCAGCCCTGCAGAAGATGGCCGCTGTCAGTGCGCAGGTGGTACGTGATGGGCAAGCGCGACAAATTGCCGCTAGCGAACTGGTGCCCGGTGATGTCGTGGTGATGGAAGCGGGCAACATTGTGCCGGCTGATCTGCGTTTGCTCGAAACGGCTCACTGCAAAATCAACGAGGCGGCGCTCACCGGTGAGTCCGAAACCAGCGACAAGGATACCCACGCGCTCGATAACGCCGACCTGCCCCTTGGTGAACGCAGCAACTTGGCGTTCAAGGGAACCATCATGACCTACGGCCGGGCACGCGCCGTAACGGTCGCGACCGGAATGCAGACCGAAATCGGACGCATCGCTGCCCTGCTCGAAGCTGACGGCGAGACGCTGACACCGTTGCAAAAACGGTTGGCGCAGTTTGGCAAACGACTCGCCCTGGTGATACTGGCGATCTGCGCGCTCATGTTCGCCGTTGGTCTGCTGCGTGGCGAGGAACCACTATTGATGTTCCTGACCGCGGTCAGCCTTGCAGTCGCCGCCATTCCGGAAGCGCTGCCTGCGGTGGTGACTATTTCACTGGCGTTCGGCGCACACAGAATGGTGCGCGAGAACGCATTGATACGGCGCCTGCCGGCAGTTGAAACGCTCGGCTCGGTGACGTGGATCTGCTCCGACAAGACCGGCACGCTGACGCAAAACCGGATGCGGGTCGAGGAGATCTACGCCGACTCGAAGTTGATGCCGATTACCGATTTGCCTCACGAGAATGAGCCTTTCGCAAACCTTTTACGCGCGCTGGCGTTGAGCAACGATGCGCAACAGAAATCAGCCGGTTCAGATAACACCGATGAAATCATCGGCGATCCGACCGAAGTCGCCCTGTTCCAGGCCGCGGCCGAAGCCGGTTACGAAAAGTCCGAATTGAAGAAACAATGGCCACGAGTCATGGAAGCGCCGTTTGACTCAGAGCGCAAACGCATGAGTACCGTACATGAGCACGATGGCGCCTTCATCGCTTACACCAAGGGCGGACCCGAGAACGTGCTGCCTTTGTGCGACAACATGCTGACATCGGATGGTCTGGTTACGGTTGATCGCGATGCGGTTTTGGCAAAGGCGGAAGAAATGGCGACAGCCGGACTCCGGGTGCTGGCCATTGCCTATCGGAACTGGACTGCCCTGCCAGCCACCGATGAAGCGGCACACATTGAGCAAAGTCTCACGTTGCTCGGGCTGGCCGGACTGCACGACCCGCCACGCGCTGAAGCCGCACGTGCGATCCAGATGTGCAAAACGGCGGGTATCACCCCGGTGATGATCACCGGCGATCACCCGGCTACGGCACGCGCAATCGCCACGCAATTGGGTATTTTCGAGGCGGATGGGCGCGTCGTAACGGGGCAGGAATTGCGCCGCATGCCCGACCACGCCTTTGAAAAGCAGATACACGACATTCGCGTGTATGCGCGGGTCGATCCGGCGCAGAAGATCCGCATCGTGCGCGCACTGCAGGAAGCAGGCGAATGCGTGGCCATGACCGGTGACGGCGTGAACGATGCGCCGGCACTGAAGCGCGCCGACATTGGTGTCGCGATGGGCAAAGTCGGGACCGATGTAGCTCGCGAAGCTTCCAGTCTGGTACTGCTAGACGATAACTTCGCGACCATCGTGTCGGCCGTGCGCGCCGGACGTCGTATCTACGACAACATTCGCAAGTTCATCCGCTACACGATGACGAGCAACTCGGGGGAAATACTCACTATCGTACTGGCGCCCTTCCTGGGCTTGCCGATTCCGCTGCTGCCGATTCACATTCTGTGGATCAATCTCGTCACCGATGGCTTGCCGGGGCTGGCACTGGCCAGTGAACCAGCCGAGAAAAACGTAATGAACCAGCCACCGCGGCCACCGGACGAAGGCGTTTTTGCGCACGGCATGTGGCAGCACATGATTTGGGTGGGGCTGTTGATGGCGGGCGTGTGCCTGTCGATACAGGCGTGGGCACTCAATGCCGGCTCCGAGCACTGGCAAACCATGGTGTTTACCGTGCTTACGTTATCGCAGATCGGCCAGGTATTGGCACTGCGCTCCGAGGACCAGTCGCTCTTCTCACTCGGCTTGTTTACCAACAAACCGCTTCTGGGCGCCGTGGTACTGACGATTATTCTGCAGATGGCAACCATCTACGTGCCACAACTGAATCCGATTTTCAGGACCACACCGCTGCCACCCTTCGAACTTGCGCTATGCTTGGCTGCCTCCAGCATTGTGTTCATTGCCGTCGAAGTTCACAAGTGGACGCTGCGGCGCACAGGCGGCAACACCGCCCGCAACCACCACGCGGCGCCCTAAACAATCCCGGCCAGTTGGCAAGCGCGGTGCCCGCCTGAGCCGATTGAAATCAACTTGCTGGAGCGAGCCCCGCCAAACGGTTAAAATCGGCGCTTTCGATGAAGGACTGTAGGCCCTGCCGCGTCTGCCCCGTAGCGCACCCGGACAAAGGTGACCCCCTTGGGGAAGGAGACCAGCCGCGCTATTCAATAAAAAGAAATGAAAATTCAAGGAACTTCTGGTTCCCGGCCATGGACTTGTTGGATGCTCGCTCTGGTGCTGGCCTGTGCCGCGGCCTGGACACCCGGGAGTGACGTGTACGCTCAGGCTACCGAAGACGAGCTAGTGGAAGCCGATGAAGTCCCGGATGAGGCGTCGGCACCAGATGCCTCGATAGCACCGCGCGACGAAGACAGCGCCGAAGATGGTACCGTCACGGACGAAGCCATGTTGCCTGAGGAGACTGAAGTGGCGGAGACTCCGGATCCGTGGAGGGATTTCTATCCGCCGCCTGACCCTTCATTCGACTGGATCAAGATTGTGTCAGGCGAGTGGCTCAAGGGCGAGATCAAAAGTCTTTACAACTTCAAGTTCGAGTTCGAGAGCGACGAACTCGATACATTGACTTTTGATTGGGACGACGTCCTCACCATCCGTTCGGCCGGACCCCAGGCGGTTCGATATGTCGACCTGGAACAAAGTGACGCCCCACTCATCGCCTTCGGAAACCTGGTCATGATCGAAGGAGTCGCAGTCGTTGGTACCGGTCCCGGCGCAACGTCAATAAGGCGCAATCAGATCATTTCCATTGCAAAAGGCACGCAAAAAGAAAGGGACTTCTGGTCGGGCGAAATTACTATCGGCGCCAACGTTCGTTCGGGCAATTCGGACCTGGCGGATGCGGCAATCTTCCTGATGGCGCAACGACGCAAAGCCGAAAATCGCTTCTACGCCGATTACCGTGCCAACTTCAGTGAAGCCGAAGGTGTCGAAACATCCAACAATCACCGCATCAATACCTACTTCGACTCGTTCAAAACCAGACGGTGGTATTGGCGAATAATCTTCGCAGAATATTTCCGCGACCGGTTTCAGAACGTCAACAATCAGGTCACGTTCGGCACCGGAGTTGGTTACGACATCATTCGCACCGCGAAAACCGAGTGGGACGTATCGTTTGGTATCGGCGCACTGTACAAAGAAGCGGTCTCGGTTGAAGCAGGTGAAGACGCGGGCAACACCTCGCCCGCTATCACATTTGGAACCTTGTACGATGTCGAGATAAACAAGTGGCTCGATTATTATCTTAAATACACCGCACGTATCGTAGACGAGGAGAACGGTCAGTATATCCATAACCTCGTCACGACATTGTCGTCGGACATTACTGGCGCCCTGGATCTCGACCTGACCATTGTCTGGGACAGAACGGAAAAACCCCAACCGGTCGAGAGCGGTGCCGTCCCGCAACAGGACGACTTCCGGTTCACCGTGGGAATCAGTTACGAGTTCTGACACGGCACGCATTCGCAGTTCGTCAAAGGGCGCCGCGCACGGCAGAAAAAGTAGCCTCTCGCGTTGCGCAATGACTCTCTGGTAACAAAAAAAGGGCGTGACTTTCGTTACGCCCTTTCTGATTGGTTCCTGCGCTCCGGGTGAGATAGCCCTCAAGCCACGGGGATAAGGTGGTCGCTTTCCGTTCGCATCAGGCACGCCATCACAGACTGGCGCGCGCAACAGCGCTTCTCCTGGGCAACGACCGGATTTTTATGCTTTGACTTGAGAATCCATCCCGATCCAGTGCACGGGAACAATATTAGTTGGCGCCTTCCGCAGTACAAAGTCAAGGAATTTCCACGCGCAGACAAGAAACTGTGCCCCAGATGATACAACTTTGCTCGTCGGCAAGTCGCCTGTCCGAATTTGGCACACTTGATGTCCGAGTTTGGCTGTCGCGCAATCGGCTATTCACGCGTCGCGTCCAAGACGCGGCGAAGTGCCGACGCCAGACACGCTGCCTCGTCGTTATCGATGTGGTTTTCGAATAACTCTTTGATTGCCTTCGAATAAATCGGCCACATCTTGCGACGCATCTCTTTGCCCTTGCGAGTTACCACCGCGAACGCACCACGGCGGTCGGCTTCGGACCGCGCGCGCTCGACCAACCCGGCACACTCAAGGCGGTCAACCAGCCGTGTGAGATTACTGCGCGACAAAACAGTCATTTCAGCCAGCTCGCTCATGCGTAGCCGGTCGTCAGGCGCACGCTCGAGCGCCCATAGTACGTCGTACCAGACAAACTGCGGCAACCCGGCCTCGGACAGTCTCGCCTCAATCTTCGCGACCAGCACTGCGTGGACAGTCAGGAACAGGGGCCAGACTGAGGCATCTGTTTTTAAAACGCTTTTACTCATACCATACCTCCAATTCAAATTATAGTTGCAAATACAATCATTGTATTTTTAACTATATACAAAGGAGATCATCATGAGCCGCACCATTACGCGTGAAGAACTGATCCGCAAACTTTTGTCAGCGCCGCGCCCCGCTATCGTTGAGACGCTCCCCGAAAAGTAATTCGCGGATAAGCACTTGCCCGGCGCTGTGAACATGCCGCACGACCAGGTCGGTGCGCTTGCGCCCAAGTTGCTGCCGGACAAAGACGCCGAGGTCGTCGTGTACTGCGCCAACGTTCAATGCCAGAACTCCGACATTGCAGCCCACCGGCTCGCCGTGCTCGGTTACGCCAACGTTTCGGTGTATCGGGATGGCAAACAGGATTGGGAAACCGCGAACTTGCCTTTCGAATCAGGAACCGAGGTGGCAGCGGATCACGCGGCTGCAGCGTGACCGTGTCAAAGACCTAATCGCTTATCAGGACTGAACCAGCGGGCCGCGACATGCGGCCCGCTATCCTGTTGGTGGCCATGGGTCAGGGTTGTAATTGCCCCGACTCAACGATGCGCTCGCCTGGCGCGTCCGCCAGCACGCATTCAATCAAGGCACGTGCAATGCGATCGGGCGTCACTGCGCGATTTCGCCGCGGCATCAGTGGCTTCAACACCCGGGCAGCAATCATGCTGGCGGATTCCGCAGGTCTCGACGGTTCGCGCTTTGCGTCGATTAGCGACGGCCGGGCAATTGCGAAGTATGGGTAAGCGATGCCGCGGATACCACTTTCGGCCTCGGCCTTGGTGCGCAGATAGAAGTTTCCGTTCCGACTCGCACCGAGTGACGAATTGAGTGCAAAGCGGGTTGCGCCCGCCTTTTTTTGCCAGACGTGCAATACGAATCGGCAGTTCGCGGTCAACAGCAGCGAAGGCCGCTTGTGAACCAGCGACTTTGATGGTGGTGCCGAGGGTACAAATAACCGCATCGATCCGCCACCAGGGCACGTCCTTAGGAAGCCGTGAAAAATCCACAACCGGATTCAGCAACTTGGCGTGCTCATTCAGTGGCCGGCGTGTCGGCGCAACAACACGAAAAAATCGCGAGTCCTCGAGCAGGGCTGACAACACGTGGCCGGCGGCTCCGACCAGCATCACTTCAAGCGGCTTGTCCACTTAGACATTATGGCCGCGCGTAGCGTTGCAGGCGACCCGTCTCCGGTGACGTAGGTTGCACGGCGAGCCGTGCCGAGCCACACACTGAGACACAGTCATCAGTGTTAGATCGGCGATCATGAACCGACCCGCGGCGTTAGAGCGAGGCAGCTTCCACGACGAACCAATAAACGGTGGTAGCCAACCCACAGATATGAGCATGATCGATCGTCGCCGCTTTGTGCTTGCGGTCACATCACCAGATCGAGCTCGAATGCGCTACTCATTGACAGTTGCGGCCATATGAGCAG
>CP070775.1:135468-154993 GCA_020346185.1 Betaproteobacteria bacterium
GTTATCTGAGCGAATGTGTTCGGGGATGCCGTAGATCAGCATGACATCGGACAGCACCTCGATCAGCTCGGCACCAGAGAACCGACGCCGCACCTCTTCTCCAGTTCCCTCGGCCGCTTGGCCTGCCGCAGGCCCCCATACTCCTTGCGCCAGCGGTAGTAGGTCTGTTCGCTGACCCCGGCTTCCTTGCACGCCAGTGCAACCGCTTTCCGCTGCGCAATCAGTACTTCGATTTGGCGCAACTTCGCTATGATCTGTTCCGGGCTAAATCACTTCTTAGGCATCTCCTGCTACTCATGGTCGAGATTAATATTCTCTCTCACAAGGTGGTACAAAATTCGCCGGTCAGGTCAATCGATGGTCCGCTGAAACTCGAGAAACCCTGACAACGCAAATCGCGTCAAAACTTCGGCGTGCCAGTTTTGCGCTCCAGGCATTCGCTCGCCTGTAGAGACTAGCTTTTCAGGTAGACCTCGTCGTCAAAACTCGAAATCCAGGCCGGCTTGAATACAACGAGGCCAGTCACAATCAGGCCGTTGATGAAAGCCTCAGGAAACATCATCAGCGGCACAATCATCAGGTAACTTTGTTGCAGCTGACTGAAAGGTACTTGGTCACCACCGAGCAGCAACATGCTGTTGGCCACGGTCGCTGCCAACATGGCGGCCGCAGCACCGAAAAAACCACAGATGAAGATATAGATAAACGGGTTCGGCGGCAGATGCCGCCGGCTTGCAAGCAGTGCTAACCGTGTGACCAAAATCGGCACTACGCCGAGCGCGAGGAAACCAACCGACCAAGACTGCCAGACTTCGAAGCCCGTGATACACATCGCGGTCGTCAGGATCGCTGCAGCAGTCGTTGCGAGCGGCGCGCCGAACATCAATGTCAGTGTGGTCAGGCACAGCAAGTGCGTTGGCATCGCTGGCACGAGTCCGACGCGCAACTGCCAAATGAAGAACGCCGCAACGCAAGCACCGAAAAAGACGTGCTGGAAGCCAGTGTCGCGAAACTGGTCCCACGGGACTCTGAGCAGCGAGACGAGAAGAACGGCTGCGGCAATCACGGACAGGTACGGATCGGGGCTCACAATTACTCAGGCTGCAGTGGCAAGTCTTGTCTAGTTCTCTGTATTCGATTGCGTCAATCATGAAATTTCACGTATGGCCAGCGGCACGCTCTACAAGTTCAAGGGTACTTCGGCGGCTTGTACGGATCCAGAGCACCTGCGGTGATCGGCGGATACTTCCGCAACGAAGCGACATGCTCGGTCAACAGACCCAACGCTGCTTTGGGCAACCAGGTATGAGGGAAGAGCACGTTGTCATTCTCCCGGGGATCATTCATGAGATTGTAGATGCGCGGCATCGTGTACTCGCGCAATACGCCGTTCCACCCCTTCTGCTCCTTGAAATGCAGTTTCCAGTTTCGCCACTTGATGCCGAAGACATCGTTGCCCATGTAGACGACAAAGCCCTCGCGACCCGATTTGCTTCGCTTGCCAAGCAGAAATTCGCTCATTTCGATGCCATCGATGACGCGGTCATCGGGAACTTTGCCACCGGCAATGCGAGCCAACGTCGGAAAGAGATCCATGGCGTGCACGATTTCATCGCTCTCGCGACCCGCCTTGATCTTGCCCGGCCAGCGAACTGCAAACGGTACGCGCAGCGCCCCCTCGTAGCCGCTGAACAACGTCGAACGCCACGGCCCCGCAGACCCGTGTATGGCTGTCTCAACTGTAAGAGACGTTTCGCCGGAACTGAGTGACTCTGGACCGTTGTCCGCCGTGAAGATGAAAATCGTCTCCTTGGCAATACCGAGATCATCGACCGTATCGAGCAACTCACCAACGTAGCTGTCGATCTGCATGAGCAAATCGCCCCACAAGCCATTACCGCTTTTTCCCTCGAACTCGGGGTGGGGCATGGTCGGGAAATGCGTGGCGGTATAGGGCAAATAGACGAAGAACGGCTTGTCCGAACTGGCTTGCCGCTTCATGAAGCTGATGGCCCGGTCAGTCAGGTCGCGATCGATCAGCGGCCGGTATTCGATCCGGTATGGCCGCACTTTGCGCGGCGCGCTCCCTTTGCGGCCTTCCATGACATAAGTTTCAGCAACACCGCTCTCGGCGAAGCCGGGCAGCGACGAGTAGGTGGATTCGTCGGTGGAATTTGGGATTCCGTACCATTCGTCGAAACCCTGGTCGGTCGGAAAGCGGCCCTTCGTCCGGCCCAGGTGCCACTTGCCAAACATCCCGGTTGCGTAGCCGACATCGGAGAGCATCTCAGCCATGGTCACTTCCCACTGCACCAGGCCGTAAACGCCTTCACCCAGCGGGACGGTACCGTTGCCGCTGCGAATCGCATAGCGGCCGGTCATGAGTGCGGACCGGGACGGGGTACACTGCACTTCGACGTTGAAATTCGTCAGGCGCAGCCCTTCGGCGGCAATCTGGTCGAGTCTTGGCGTTGCCGCGCCGCGGATAATGCCGCCACCGTTAAAGCCGGGCTCACCCCATCCGAAATTGTCCATGAACACCAGAACGATGTTTGGCTTGTCCTGCGCGAGTGCAACGGAACTCGTAAGACACAGCATGAGCGTGGCAAAAACTGTCTTCAGCGAAATCATGCGGAGTCTTCCCCTGGAGCAGCCGTTAATGAATGCGAATCATAATACATTGCGGTCGCGATCGCCGCGGCCGGGCTGAAGAAGTCAGGCCAGAAAATCGGATACTCGGAAACGTTCTCGCAATCAGTTCGTTAGTCTGAGTTGACGTGTTCGTGACTCAGGACATCGAAACGTCGCGGAGTGGTTCATCACTTCTCGGCGGAGAACTACGCGGCGATGTGTGGAGGCGCTCTACTGCCATTGCAGGAAACGCGCGTGATAACATGTTGCGTTGGTAAACCTGAAGTTGTGCACAGAAATCAGTGATTGCGCTCAACGTCAACGGAACACCCAGACAGTTTGAAGCAGCGATGAAAGTCGCGGACTTGGTGCGCAGCCTTGGACTGGAAGGCAAACGCCTCGCAGTCGAACGCAATGGCGAGATCGTGCCTCGCGGCGACTATACAGCAGTCGAGCTCACCGATGGTGACGCCATCGAAATTGTCGTTGCCGTTGGCGGAGGATAAGGCCCGCGACATCTGTTGAGCAGGTGCGCGTGGCGCACCGCATGAAACTCATTGAGTCATGGTTACATGGACAAGCTAGTTATCGGCGAACGGCCATTCCGTTCGCGCCTCATTGTTGGAACAGGGAAATACAAGGATTTCGAGCAGACTCGCGCGGCGATTGACGCCGGCGGCGCGGAAATAGTGACAGTCGCAATCCGCCGCACCAACATCGGACAGAGTGCGGGGGAACCAAGCCTGCTTGACTATGTTCCGCCATCGCAATTCACCTTGCTACCCAATACCGCCGGTTGCTACACAGCACGCGACGCCGTGCGCACTCTGCGACTGGCGCGCGAACTGCTCGACGGTCACGACCTGGTCAAACTGGAAGTGCTCGGCGACCCGGAAACGCTGTACCCCAATGTGATCGAAACACTTTCTGCGGCCGAAACGCTGGTCAAAGAAGGCTTCAAGGTGATGGTCTACACCTCCGACGATCCGATCGTGGCGAAGCAGTTGGAGGATGCCGGTTGCGTGGCGATCATGCCGCTGGCCTCGCTGATCGGTTCCGGAATGGGCATTCTCAACCCGTGGAACCTGCAGATCATCATCGATAACGCCGACGTGCCGGTGGTAGTCGATGCCGGTGTCGGGACCGCGTCGGATGCTGCGATTGCGATGGAACTGGGGTGTGACGCGGTGCTGATGAACACCGCCATCGCCGCGGCACAGGATCCGGTGTTGATGGCTTCGGCCATGCGCAAAGCGATCGAAGCCGGGCGTGAAGCTTACCTTGCCGGCCGCATGCCGAAGAAAAGCTATCGCGCAGCTCCAAGTTCGCCGACCGCGGGGATCATTGGCCCCTCTGAGGCAGGCGACAAAGCCGCTTAGGTACTACGAGCTGGCACCCCTCCTCGTGCGCCCAGTGACAGGCACACATCGCCCGATTCGCAGCTTCGTTCTCCGCCAAGGCCGGATAACGCGTGCTCAGCAACGCGCCTGCGAGAAGCTACTGCCGGTCTACGGCGTGCCTTACACACGCAGCCTGCTCGAGTTCGACGCCCTGTTTGACCACCACGCGCCAACTATTGTTGAAATCGGGTTCGGCATGGGCGAGACCACTGCAGAAATCGCCGCACATCAACCGGAAAGGAATTTCATTGGCATCGAAGTCCACTCGCCCGGGGTCGGCAGCCTCCTGACACAGATTGCCAATCGCCAGCTCGAGAATGTACGTATCGTGCAACATGACGCGGTCGAAGTCGTGCGTGACATGATCGCGCCCGGCAGTTTGCGGGGGATACATGTGTTCTTCCCTGATCCCTGGCCGAAAAAGCGCCATCACAAACGCCGTCTACTGCAGCCGGATTTCGTAACCGAACTGGCGCAACGGCTCGCCCCGCGCGGTTATTTGCATGTGGCGACGGACTGGCAGGATTACGCCGAACACATCCTCGACGTGCTGGGACGCGAAACACTACTGGAGAACACCGCCGAGCGTTATGCCTCGCGGCCGGCGTATCGGCCGCAGACCAAATTCGAAGTCCGCGGCCTGCAACTCGGCCACGGCGTGTGGGACGTCATCTTTCGGCGCCGCTAAACGTTCTCAAGATCGGCGCGACTATTCGCGCAAGCAAACCGGTCGGCGCCTGAAACCGTGCGAGCAGCCTTACTGCGACTCGACAAACGAGGCCAGCAAGTCGTTCAGGAAACGCTGCCCCTTCAGTGTCGTTTGCAAGCGCTCAGCGCTGTCAACCATCAGGCCGGCTTCGACTGCTTGCATCAGTCGGGTCGCGACTACGGTGATCGACAATCCGGTCCGCTCGGCAAACATACGCCGCTCGACGCCATCAACCAACCGCAACGCATTCATCATGAACTCGACAGGCAGGTCCTTTGCCAGAACCACATTCGACGTCTGAATCGCCCCGCCTGCCGCCATTCTGCGCAGATATTCACGCGGTTGCTTGTAGCGCATCTGGCGAGTGATCCGATCCGAAAACGAAAGCTTCGAATGTGCCCCGGCGCCGATGCCAAGGTAGTCACCAAACTGCCAGTAGTTCAGGTTGTGCCGACAACGATTGTCCTGCTGGGCGAACGCCGACGTTTCGTAATGACCATAGCCGTGCGAAGCCAGCAACGATTCGATCGCTTGCTGCATCTCGGCCGCCGAATCATGGTCGGGCAACTGCGGCGGATAGCGATGAAACCAGGTGTTCGGCTCAATGGTGAGGTGATACGCGGACACATGCTGCGGCGCGTACTCGAGCACGCCGCGCACGTCAGACAGAACTTGCTCGAGCGTTTGCCCGGGCAACGCGTACATCAAGTCAACATTGATGTTATCAAAACAGTTGCGGGCCGCCTCGATTGCAGTTTGCGCCTGTTGCACATCGTGGATACGCCCTAGCGCACGCAAATGCTGCGCACTGAGGCTCTGCACTCCAACTGATAGCCGCGTCACACCGGCGGCGCGAAAGCCGTCAAATCTCGCCGCCTGCGCGGTGCCCGGGTTGGCTTCCAGCGTGATCTCGGCATCGGGGATCAACATCATGCGGGCGCGCACTGCCGAGAGTAGCCGGTCAAGCGACTCCGGGTGCAACAGCGACGGCGTGCCACCACCAATAAACACCGTCTGGACCGGGCGCCCCCATACCGAGGGCAACGCCAATTCCAAATCACTGATCAGGGCATCAATATAGGCATGCTCCGGAATGTCGCCGCGCGCCTGGTGCGAATTGAAGTCGCAATACGGGCATTTGCGCACACACCATGGAACATGAACGTACAGCGATAGCGGCGGCAACGTGGTGAGTCGTACAGCGCCTGGGGAGTGTATATTTGACGGAGACAAGTTGTTTGTTGAAGACGCGGGCATTCGCGGGCGGGTCTTACTGAGCCATTCTAGCCGCTCGGCTGGTGCCAACGTGATCTGCTAACCTCGCCAGTAACGCATAGCGACTCTGAAGGAAACAAACATGAGCAGTCCGAACACCGAAAAACCAGAAATCAGCGTCGACGAACAGGTCGCCAGAATATTCACCTGGCGACGCGGATTCAACGCTGTATTCCTGATTGATATCGGGGTTGAGCTCGGCCTGTTCAAGGCGCTGGCCGAGAGACCCGGGCGAACGTCGGCCCAAATCGCCGCTGACCTGAAATTGCATTCTCCCTATGTGGACGTGTGGTGTATGACCGCTTTCGGGCTCGGTTTGCTCGATGCCGACGAGCAGCGCCAATTCAGGCTAGCAGCGCACATGGACAAAATCCTCGCCTCTCCCGGGCACCCGCGCGACCTGACCGGCTACATCCGGCTCGGTACTGCGTTCATGACCGAGGATTTCGAACTGTGTCGCAAAGCGTTTCACACAGGGGAAATAGTGCCGTTCCAGGGCCGCAGTCACGCCTTCGCTGAAACGATTGGCGATGCCATTGGCGGGCTGCACGCGGCGACGGCGCGCAAGTTTCTGCCCGATCTGGAATCCATGGCCGAGCGTCTGAAAAAGGATGCAAGTGTGCTTGAAGTCGGCTGCGGTACCGGTCGCTTCCTGATGCAATTGGCCAAGGCATGGCCAAATGCGCGTTGCACCGGCGCCGACATCGATCCGACCGGAGTCGAAATCGCCCGCAACAAGATCGGCATGGCCGGCATGGAATCGCGCGTCGAAGTCATCGAAAGCGATGTTGGTGACCTGCCGGAGGCGAGCTTCGACGCAGTTGTCATGATCGAAGTGCTGCACGAAATCGCACCGAAAATCAGGCAACACGTCATCAATGGCTGCGCCCACGTGCTCAAACCTGGCGGCTGGTTGTTGATCGTGGACGAGACCTACCCGTCCAACCTCGAGGAAGCGCGGCGGCCGGAATTCCAGTTCCCGTTGCAGACCGGTTTCGAGGAGATGACGTGGGGCAATGTCATTCCCACGCGCGAGGAGCAGGAGCAGCTGCTGGCCAATGCCGGATTCAAGGGCGCGCCCAACCGGGTGCTGATCGGCGAAGGTTTTACCATCCTGAGTATCCAGCGCTAGCGGCGCCGCGTCCGTAAGGTGCCCGCCGTCGGTTACCTGCCCGGTCGCGTTTAGCCTTACGATGACTTGATTGCACGCAGCAGCTTGCGCATTGCCTTGCCCCGATGGCTGACCCGGTTCTTGCGCGATGGCGCAAGCTCGGCACCGGTCAGGCCTGAACCAGGATCGAGAAACACAGGATCGTAACCGAAGCCGCCCGCGCCACGCGGCGCGCGCAGGATGTCACCATGCCACTTACCCTCGGCAATGATCGGTTGCGGATCGTTGTGCTGGCGCAGCAAGACGATGACACAGTAATAGTGGGCCCGCCGGTCGGTGACCGACGACATTGCTTGCAGCAAGCGTACGTTGTTCAGCTCATCCGTCGCCGCCGTCCCGGCATAGCGCGCCGAGTGCACGCCGGGCTCACCTCCAAGGGCCGGCACGCATATACCCGAGTCGTCGGCCAACGCCGGCAGTCCGGTGGCCGCGCTGACATGCCTCGCTTTGGCCAGCGCGTTTTCGACAAATGTCGGGTGCGGCTCCTCCGCAGGTGACACGCCAAGCTCGCTCTGTGCGACGATTTCGAGGCCAAACGGCATGAGCAAACGGCCGATCTCGCTAAGCTTGCCCGGATTACCCGAAGCGATCACCAGCTTGCCCGAGGCAGGCAACTCGATCACAGTCCCAGCACCGACTTCTGTATCTCAACCAGCTGTCCGATACCCTCACTGGCCAGGTCGATCATGGCATCCAACTCGGGACGCGTGAATGCCACACCTTCCGCGGTTCCCTGAAGCTCAACAAACGCGCCCTGGCCGTTCATCACCACATTCATGTCAGTCTCGCAGCCGGAATCCTCTGCGTAATCGAGATCGAGCACCGCTTCGCCCTGATAAATGCCAACCGACACGGCGGCTACGAAATCAAGAATCGGCCACTGGGATATCACACCGTTGCGCAAAAGCTGGCTTGCGGCGTCGTGCAGCGCGACGTATGCACCCGTAATACTCGCAGTGCGCGTGCCGCCGTCGGCCTGGATGACGTCGCAATCAATGTGCACCGTGCGCTCGCCAAGCAATAGCAGATCCGTTACTGCCCGCAAACTACGGCCAATGAGGCGCTGAATCTCCTGCGTGCGTCCGGATTGTTTTCCGCGCGCCGCTTCACGATCCATTCGCGTGCCGGTCGAGCGGGGCAACATGCCGTACTCGGCGGTCAACCAACCCTGTCCCTTGCCTTTGAGAAACGCCGGTACGCGCTCTTCGACACTGGCCGTGCAAATGATACGCGTCTCGCCGCATTCGATCAGCACCGATCCCTCGGCGTGGCGCGTGTAGCCACGATGAATGTGGATCGGGCGCAAATTGCGTGCACCGCGTCCCTTTTGACGCATCTCGACTCCTCCACTGACTGGCTATGGCAATCACGATGTACGGCAACACCACGCGGCAAGAAATGCCAGCAACACGGCCGATCACTGATTCTGTGTTATCGTTTTCCGGTACTTGATTGTGGTGGGATTGCTCCCGCCTTGTAAAGCTCGAATCGAATGATCTCCAGCATGACGGGGTACGCGGCGGTCACTGATGAGTCGCCAGTTGGCGGGCTCAGTCTTGATTTGCGCTCGGTAAACCATCGTTATCTCGACATCCAGTTCCGCATACCGGACGAACTGCGCTTGTTGGAATCGGATCTGCGCGAACGCATCTCGGCACACGTCACACGTGGCAAGGTCGAGTGCCGGATCAGCTTGAGCGTGCCTCCCGAGCTGAATGCCATGCAGCTCGATGAGACGTTGCTCTCGAGATTGACAGGGCTCGATGAGAGGGTACGGCTGACGTTGCCGGATGCGCAATCACTGCGCGTGGCGGATGTGTTGCGCTGGCCCGGAATGTTGGGCAGTGACAGCCCTCCAGTCGAGATTCTGAAAGAAAAATGTCTGAAGTTGGTCGACCAATCCTTAGCCGAACTTATTGCTGCGCGCACTCGCGAGGGCGAGAAACTCAAGGCAGTACTGCTTGAACGGGCAAGAAGTGTCGAAGAGATCGTCAACGACCTGTCGCCGCGCATCCCGCAGTTGGTGAGCAGCTATCAGGAGAAACTCTCCACACGGCTGCGAGAGGCAATGCTGGACCCAGAAAATGACCGACTGAAACAGGAGGTCGTGATGTTTGCGGCGAAGATCGACGTCGACGAGGAACTACAGCGGCTGGCAGCACACGTTTCGGAAATTCGCCGTATACTCGACAAAGGCGGTTCGGTTGGCAAGCGCCTGGATTTCCTGATGCAGGAGCTGAATCGGGAAGCCAATACGCTGGGATCCAAATCTGCCGATGTCGCGATCACCCGAGGTGCGATGAACCTGAAGGTACTGATCGAGCAGATGCGTGAGCAGATCCAGAATATCGAATGAAAGGCAACATCATTATCGTATCTGCACCATCCGGGGCAGGTAAGACCTCGCTGGTTAAAGGACTAATTGCGCGTGACCCATGTGCCCACAAGTCTGTTTCCTACACGACGCGCCCGCGCCGACCGGGTGAAACCGACGGTGTCGACTATCACTTTGTGGAAAACGACACCTTCGAGCGCCTGCTAGAAGCCGGGGAGTTTCTGGAAAGCGCTACAGTACACGGCAATATGTATGGCACCAGACAGAAATGGGTCGAACAGCAGCGGGCACAGGCAATCGACGTCGTGCTCGAGATTGACTGGCAGGGAGCCAAGCAAGTGCGCACGTTGATCCCTGAGGCGATCGGCATCTTCGTGCTGCCGCCGTCGGTACAGACCTTGCGTGGCAGACTCACGAAGCGTGCGCAGGATAGCGACACCGTCATCGCCGCCCGCCTGGCCGCTGCGCGGAGCGAAGTCGCACATGTTCATGAGTTTGACTATGTTATTATCAACGACGATTTTGGCGACGCTGTAGAAGACCTGATCAGTATCGTGCGCAGCGCGCGACTGCAGCTTGCGACACAACTCGATCGAAACCAAGCCCTTATCAACAGCCTGAGGTGATCGGCGTATGGCACGAATCACAGTAGATGATTGTCTCAGTCGTATCTCCAACCGTTTTGAGCTAACGCTCGCGGCAACCTATCGGGCCCGACAGATCAC
Source organism: Betaproteobacteria bacterium (assembly GCA_020346185.1). Lineage (GTDB taxonomy): Bacteria > Pseudomonadota > Gammaproteobacteria > Burkholderiales > Eutrophovitaceae > SG8-40. Next base: position 145,715 of record CP070775.1, read on the forward strand.
GACCGGTGCTTCGCCGCAGATCGAAGGCAACAAGGACAAGCCAACGGTGATTGCGCTGCGGGAGATTGCAGCCGGCAAAGTGGGTCGAGAGGTCCTCAACACCAAGTCGTAGGGTCGACTCTTGAGCCCTCTGCCTCGGTCAGGAGCGGGCAGAAACGATCGACACGATGACTCTCGTACGAACAGGACAGCAGATAAACCCACCCGTTACGACCCCGGAAGCGGATGTTCTGTTCCGGACGGCGGCCGACTACCTCAAGCCGGAAGACGTCACACAGCTCGAAAGCGCTTACCAGTTCAGTAATAGCGCACATCACGGCCAGTTTCGCCTGACCGGTGACCCCTACATTTCCCATCCGGTAGCGGTATCGCAGATTCTCTTGCAGTGGCGGCTCGATGCTCAAGCGCTGACCGCAGCCCTTCTGCACGACGTGATGGAAGACACTTCGGTAACAAAGGAGGAGATTGAGGACAAGTACGGCAAGACGGTTGCCGAACTCGTCGACGGCGTGTCCAAACTCGACAAGTTCCAGTTCGAGTCCCAAGAGCATGAGCAGGCGGAGAACTTTCGTAAGATGCTGCTGGCCATGGGACGCGACGTGCGCGTCATCCTCATCAAACTGGCCGACCGCTTGCACAATATGCGCACGCTGAACGCCATGCAGCCGCATAAGCGAGCCCGCATCGCCCGTGAAACAATGGAGATCTACGCCCCGATTGCAAACCGTCTTGGCCTGAATATTCTCTACCAGGAGCTGCAAGACCTATCACTTCAGCACCTCTACCCAAACCGCTATAAAGTACTGATGAAGGCGCTCACTCGAGCGCGCGGCAATAGGCGCGAAGTAGTGGGCAAGATCCTCGAAGCGATTCGCAAGACGTTGCGAGATCATAATATCGATGCCGTCGTCACCGGGCGAGAGAAAACGCTCTACAGCATCTACAAGAAAATGATCGAGAAGACGTTGTCGTTCGCCGAGGTGTATGACATCTACGGCTTTCGCGTCATCGTCAATGACGTTCCGTCTTGTTACCTGGCACTGGGCGCATTGCACCAACTTTACAACCCGATCCCCGGCAAGTTCAAGGACTACATCGCGATTCCGAAAGACAATGGCTACCGCTCCCTGCACACGACACTGTTCGGACCGTTCAGCACACCGATCGAAGTACAAATTCGGACCGAGGAGATGCACCAGATAGCCGAGGCAGGCGTGGCGTCGCACTGGATGTACAAGGAAAGCGGCTCATCCCTGTCCGACTTGCAGACCAAAACGCACCAATGGATGCAGAGTCTGCTCGAGATGCATTCGCAATCTGGCAATGCGACGGAGTTTTTGGAACACCTGAAGGTCGACTTGTTTCCCGACGAGGTCTACGTCTTCACCCCGAAAGGGCAGATCATGTCAATGCCGCATGGCGCTACTTGCGTTGACTTCGCCTATGCCGTGCATACCGACATTGGCAATCGCTGCGTGGCTGCAAAGGTCAATCACGAACTGGTGCCACTGCGCACTGAACTGCGAAGTGGTGATCGCGTCGAGATCGTGACTGCCGCACATGCCAAACCGAATCCGGCCTGGTTAAATTTTGTCGTGACCAGCAAGGCACGCTCCCGCATCCGTCACGTTATGAAGACGATGCAATACGAGGAATCAGCTAAATTGGGTGAGCGCCTGCTGGCGCAAGCTTTGGTCGCGCTGAAATCGGCGCCGGACGAGATTAGCGATGAGCAATGGGCGCAACTGCTAAAAAGCAGTGGGGAAAAATCGCGCGAGGAACTCCTTGCTGATCTTGGCCTGGGAAAGCAACTTGCCGTTGTCGTTGCGCGCCGATTGCTGTCCGTCGGCGACCAGGATGGCGGCACTCGCCAGCCGGGCAGCCTGGTCATCCACGGCTCTGAGGGTATGGCATTGCAGTTCGCCAAGTGCTGCCATCCCATTCCCGGGGATCCCATCGTCGGCTACCTACGCAAAGGGCATGGACTCGTGATTCACACCCATGATTGTCCTGTCGCACGCCGCTCACGCGCTGATCCGGACAAATGGATGGACGTTGAGTGGGCGCCCGATTCAAAGAAGATGTTCACCGTCAGTTTGCGGGTGCTGGCATCGGAGGGACGTGGCGTGCTGGCCAAAATTGCCGCCGAGATTGCCAAGACCGAATCAAACATCGAGACTGTCAGTCTCGAACCGTTTGATTCGTCCGCTTACGCGGAGATAAATTTCACCGTCCTGGTCGCAAATAGACTGCACTTGGCCAAGGTCATGCGCGGCTTGCGCAGCGTCCCCGAAGTAGTGCGCGTCATCCGCTTGAAGTCCTGACACGGATCATTGCCACGCGCGACGATTTTGATCTGCATCAAGCAAAGTGGCACGGTGCTTTTATAATGACGACATAGAATCAGATCAGGCAAAAAAAATGAAGTTATCTATCTTATGCATCGCGCTGGTTGTACTTGGTTCTTATGGCCTCCCGGGCGCAGCAGATGGAGAACTCGACGTCGAGTATGAACGGCAGGAATCGCTGGAAATTCCCGGGCTAACGGCCGGGTGCCACGTCTGCGAATGGCGTCCCAAGCTCAATCAGAAACCAGCTGCCGAACAATGCGGTGTGAACGATGCCGGCGAACCGATCATCGGTTTGTTTGAGTGCGGCTTTTCGCAAGACTGCGAGCGGGTCTGTAATCTCCTCAGCTGCGGCGAGGGCTAACAGCAGCGAGCGAATCTGGCTCACCAGTCAATTTTCGCACCTGAAGTCGCGACACCACGGCCGGCGGCGCTCGACAGCCCTAGACTCTACAGCAAACAGGTGCGTCTCCGAACGGCGACGGAAGACGCTGTTTTGCTCTGGTTAACTTCACCTGCTGCGCAATAACCTTCTGATAAAAAATATTTAATTGTCAGTGGCACGGCGGTTGCTGTAGCCGGTACGCATAGCATTGAACGCACATGGACAGCGGAGGAATACAAATGCTCGACCCGGTTAGCAGTTTCCGGCATCAACCGATACGCGCCTTGAGCGGCGCTCTACAAGAAGCCGTACAGACGCTGTTCGAGTTATTGATGGTTTCACTTCTGTTATTGGGCATCGTCGGCTTCGTATACAAGGCATTCGGCCCCGACGGGCTGCTTCTGAGGCTGTTTCACGGCGCTTGGCAAGCTGGTCCGGCCTATATTCTGTTCGCGCTAGTCGCATTGGCGATCAGCCTGGTATGGCTACGGCGCTCGTTCAAGCGGCAACCAAGAGCAATTGGTCGTAGCGGTGACGTGCTGGTTCTCTGCTTTCTTGCAATGGGAGCGTTCTTCGGACTGCGGCTGATCACTACAGGCGCCTTCTGAGTGCTGTTTGCCTGCACGACAATTCTGATGTCGCTTATCGCCGACATCGGATCTTCTCTGCAAAACAAACAGTTGCCCATTGCGTTCGGATTACTGTCGCTCAGCGACGACTCGTCACGCGCGGTTCCGGTTGTATCGTTTGCTTCCTCCCCCCTAGCGCTCGTTTCTAGCGCTTGATAAAGAAAGGCCGCAGGATTGCGGCCTTTCTTTCTTTTTTAGCTCGCCTCTTTATCGCCGACGCTAGGGGCGCTTACCCACGAAGTTCGCCGACAGGGCCGGGTGCGACGCGGGTGAAATCGAAAATATTGCTGAGCTTCGTCAGCTTCTTCCGATCGAATGTATTACCCGCAGATGCGCGGCGCTTATCCTTATTGGTCACGGCGCCTGACGGGATTGCACAGCTCGCCCAAGCCACTGATTCGACACTGTGCTACATCGCCGTCTTCAATCACTACTGCACCAGGCGTTCCGGTACTGATGATGTCGCCCGGGAACAGCGTCGCAACATGCGAGTGGAATGCAACCAGACACAACGGCGGGAATGCCATATTGGAAACGACGTTCTCACGGTGCAGCGTGTTGTTTTTCCAGGTACCCACTTTCAAGCCGAGCAGGTCGGTGACTTCGTCAGTTGTGATCAGTTCCGGGCCGAATGAAAAGAAAGTATCGAAGTTCTTCGAGCGCGTCAGGAAGCGCGGGTTCTGCTGCAGAATATCTTCAGCCGTCATATCGATGATCAGACAATAGCCGGCGATATACGACTGCGCCTTATCTTCCGTTACGCGGCGACAGGTCTTGCCGATAATGACACCGATCTCTGCCTCCGCAGTAACGCGTTGCGACTGCGACGGCAGCTCGATCACGTCTCCGGGTCCGATGATGGTGTTGTCACATTTCATGAACGAGGCCGGTTCCGTGGGGTACGGCGCATCGAGATCAGCTGCATGGTCACGATAGTTCAGTCCGATACCGAGAATTTTGCGGGGATGACGGTACAACGGTCCGAATTGCACAGTATCTGCTGCCAGCTTTACCGGTGTCGCTCTGGCATCGCGCAGAAGCTCGGTCGACAGGCCCTGTACGATGATGTCGTACACGTTGACGGGCCACGCTTTTCCCAAGTGTGCATTGATCGCGGCAACCGGCACAATGCCTTGTGTAGTGACGACAGCCGCTTGTTCACTTTGCTGTTCGGTTCGGATCGTACAAAGGCGCATGCGTCTCGCTCTCCTGCACTTGGTTGATGCTATCTTGCGTGCTGGCTGTCTGGCTGTGTCTCGCTCGGGCTTGCCGGTATGTTCTGCTTCAGAACTGGCAAGAAGACAACAGAATGCGCACAAAAAAGGGGGCAGCGCAAAGCTGCCCCTTTCCGATGAATGGTAGGCGGTCGGGGGCTCGAACCCCGGACCAACGGATTAAAAGTCCGCTGCTCTACCAACTGAGCTAACCGCCCAAAAAAAGACGCGCATTGTAGCGGTTGGCCGCTTTCACGGTCAACCAAGCTCCCCGCTATCGCTCGCCTGGCAGTCTGAACTCCAATCAGACATACACCGTTGGGTCGGCGATGCCGGCATCCTCGAAGCCTTTGCGACGAATTTGACAGGAATCACACTGACCACACGCCCGCCCGTCACTGCTTGGCTGGTAACAGGAAAGTGTCCGTGAGAAATCAACACCCGCAGCAACGCCTCGCCGGATGATCTGCGCCTTGCTCAGATCCACCAGCGGCGCGTGAATCTGCAGCCGCACTCCTTCGACGCCCGCTCTGGTCGCGAGGTTCGCCATTTCTTCATATGCCCTCAGATATTCGGGCCGGCAGTCAGGATAACCGGAATAGTCAACCGCATTGGCACCGATAAAAATATCGCTACTACCGAGCACCTCGGCCCAGGCCAGTGCGAGCGATAGCATGACGGTGTTGCGCGCTGGCACATAGGTCGGCGGTATGCCAGACGAGGGGGACGTCGGTACAGCGATGCTCTCGTCAGTCAGCGCCGAACCACCAAACACCCTGAGATCGAGCATGATAACTTTGTGTTCGCGCACGCCTAGCATCGAAGCGACGCGCGCAGCGGCTTGAAGCTCAACCCGATGACGCTGCCCGTAATCGACCGACAGCGCATAACAGTCGAACCCCGACTGGCACGCGAGAGCCAGCGTCGTAGCGGAATCAAGTCCGCCCGAAACGAGTATGACGGCCGGTTTCATCAACGCACGGCGGCAGCGATCTGCTATTGGTTGCGCCCCGCCCAGTGCTGGTGACCCGCACTAGGCCGAAGTACCGCCGGCCGACAAGCATGATCGGCGACAAAACTGACAAACACGCAACAGGAAGGTATGCGGTTCACGGCAGGCGCTTCAGACGTTCCTGTGCGTTCTTGGCTGCGCGGGAGTCGGGGTAGGTCGCAATCAGCTTCTCCCACGTGTCGCGCGCTGCAGAGGCGTCCTCCAGCCCGATAAACGCACTGCCCATATTGAGCATTGCATCGGCGGCTTTGGCGCTGTTCGGGTACTCTGCGATCAATTCTTTCTGCGTGTCGATCGCGTTGCGGTATGCGCGTAACTGATAGTACGAATCGCCGGTCCAGTACCGCGCGTTCGCTGCCAACGGGTGCTGGGGGTACTGCTGCGCGATACGCTGGAACGCGGCAATGGCACCTTGGTATTCACCGGCACGGTACTTCGTCATCGCCACCTCATAGCCGCGTAAGACTGCCAGGTTCGTCTCCCGATCGTCTGGCGACGTCGATGTCACGGACGGCGGGACAGGTCTGGTCGCTGCCGTCTGCTCCAGTGTCTCAATGCGCGTCTGCAAGCTCGATAGGGCGCCGGACGTCTGCTTAATGTCGCTCAAGATCTCCGTGTTAGACGATTCGATCCGCCGTAACCGCGTGTCGAGGTCAAGGTACATATCTCGCTGGCGCTTCTCGGCATTGAGAATGCTATTGTTCAGTTCCTCGATCTTGCCGCGCAGCTTGTTCAGTTCGCGATTCAAGCCGTCGATCTGATTCATCAACTGGACCATTGCGCGGGCGTCGGGACGCGCCGCTTCAGCCTGAGCGATCATTATCGCGTCAGAGCGTGCTGGCGACGCGGTTGATGACAAATTCATTGACAGAGAATCCGCCGACGCGCCGCGCACCGCCATCATCGAAACTGCAGCAAAGATCGTCACCGCCAGAAACCCGCCGCGCGACGGATGACGGGGGAATAGCAAACAGAGCGAGGAGTTCATTACAGATATTGACGGCTGCTTTTGCCCGAACCCGCGCAAATGAGCATGCAAAGTACGGCAGTTAGACGCAAGCGATCGAATTATCAGGGCTGGTCGAAATAGACAATATCGCTGCGACGATTCTGGGACCAGCTCGCTTCATCCTGGCCGAACGCGACTGGCCGCTCGGCACCGAAACTCACTGTCTCGATTCGGTCTTCCTCAACGCCTAGCAGCGTCATGGCTCGCTTGACACTTTCGGCACGACGTTGACCCAGCGCAAGGTTATACTCGCGGCTGCCCCGGTCATCGCAATTACCCTCGACCTTGATTCTCAACTCCGGGTTCGCCAGCAGAAAGTTGGCATGCGCCTCGATGATCGGAACGAATTCTTCCTTGATGTCGTAGCGGTCGAAATCGTAATAGATGCTGCGCTCGGCCAGCAGGCTACCCGGCTCGCTGAATTGCAGCCAAGGATCATCCTGCTGGGTCTGACTACCGCCAAGGCTTTCGTCAGGCAACGGACGAATGACCGGTTCGTCGATCCCGGCTGGCCGCTCAGCCATTTCCTGTCGCCGCTGCTGCTCCTCCAGTTGACGCCTTAATTCTTCCTGCTCCCGCTGGATCTGTGCCTGTTTCTGCGCCTCTGCACGCTCGAGTTCAGCCTGACTTTGCGATTCCTCAAAGATGTCGCGCTGTTCTACCTCGGCAACCTGCTGCCCTTGCCCCGCACACCCGGCGATCAAGAAAGCAATGCTCGAGGCAAAGATTACCTTATTCATTCCAGCGACTCCTTTCGGCGATTGTTCATTAAGGGCCCCCACGCAGGTTCACGGATATCCCCGTCCTGGGCGGTAATTCTTTGCTTTACCCGACCGTCACTTGAAACGGCGGCTAATATACCACGGCCTTTAATTTCAGACGCATAGAGAATCATCTTGCCATTCGGCGCGAAGGTCGGTGACTGGTCCAGCCTTCCCGCAGTAAGAATCTGTACTTGCCGCGTTGCAATGTCCTGTATTGCGACATTGAAGCGCCCCTGGTTACGGTGAATGAAGACAAACGACTTGCCGTCCGCACTGTGCCTCGCTGTCACGTTGTATCTACCCTCGAAAGTCATGCGCCGCGGCTCACCCCTGCCATCCACGCGCATGCGATAAATTTGCGGGCTTCCGGCGCGGTCCGAGGTGAATAGCAAATATCGCCCATCCGGCGAAAAATTCGGTTCCGTGTCGATCGACTGGCTGTAGGTCAGTCGTCGCACGCCACGGCCGTCAGCGTTGATCAAATACAGCTGCGATACTCCATCTTTGGTCAACGTCACCGCCAGACGCTTGCCGTCCGGCGACCAGGCCGGCGCCGAATTGGAGCCCGAGAAATCAGCTAGGACTGTGCGACGCCCGTCAAAAACATTGAGCACATAGATGATCGCCTTGCGCTTCTCGAACGAAACGTATGCAACACGCGTGCCGTCCGGCGACCATTGCGGCGAAATAATGGGTTCATCGTATCTGTGCACTACTTGCGGGTTGTATCCGTCGGCGTCTGCGATCTGCAATTCAAAGGTTTTGTTCCGCTTGACAACGTAACAAATCTTCGTCGAGAAGACGCCGGCGTCGCCTGTCAATTTCTCGTAAATGAGATCAGATATCTTGTGTGCAGTAGCCCGCAACTCGCGCACATCAACCAGGAAAGAGAACCCGAGCTCCTGTTGCCTACTGCTGACATCGAACATCCGAAAACGCACTTCAACTTTCCCGCCGGGACGCGCCACGACGTCGCCAATCACCAGGTTCTGCGCGCCTTCACTTCGCCAATAGCCGTAATCCACCTCCTTTGCTTGCGTCGGGAACGGGCGCTTGCTGCCGAGGGATCCGAGACGAAACAGGCCGCTGCGGCGCAGGTCAGCGGACACGATTTCGCTGATCTTCTGTTCGTATCGTTGTTCTTTACCAAGCGGCACTACGGTGATGGGAATCTGACTGGCACCACCCCCGATCACATCAATGGTCAACTGAGCATGGGCCGGCAGCGAACCGATCAATAACAACTGAAAAAGAATACACGTCTTCACTATTATCAAACTGCGCATGACACTCACTCTCTGGGACGGAATTTCAGGGTGATCTTTCGGAAGTACTTCTGGAACAGCGGCCCGGAGGGCACAGGCAGTGGTTGCGCCGCCATGATCGCCCTGCCCACAGCGTCGTCATAAGCCGGCACACCACTGGATTTCGTCAGGTTCGCCTCGAGAACGTCGCCGCCCGGCAGCAGCGTGACCTGATACACCGCTTCCGGGTTACCCGTCATGTTCGGCGGCATCACCACACGTGAGCGCACTTTCCCTTGAATGCGCGCTATGTAGTCGTTGACCAGTGCCTGCTGCCTCGCCCGGGCTTCGGCTGCAGCCCGTTCCTTTGCTTCCCTCTCGCGCCTGATCCGCTCCTGCCGCGCCTGCTCTTCCCGGCGTTTTTTCTCAGCGGCTTCGCGCTCCAGCCTGAGCCGCTCTTGTTCGGCGCGGCGCTGTTGCTCTTCAATGCGCAGTAGTTCGACACGCTGCGCCTCCTCGATACGGCGACGCTCTTCCTCGGCCTTTTTCCTAGTTGTATATCCAGCCTCTGTTTCACAAATTTCGTCCAACGGATACTCTCTTTCACCCTTCCAGAATCTGTTGGCTATGCGCCGTCGCAACTGTTTAACGCAGCGCAGCTCAGTCTCGGCGCG
>CP070775.1:155093-169762 GCA_020346185.1 Betaproteobacteria bacterium
TGCGACCCCTGGAGGCGTGCAGGGCCTCCACGAAGTAAGGTGTAACAGAGTCTACGCGGTGCGTATTCGTTGGCGGAAATTCGCGAGGGTTCTTGTGGAAGCCGAGGGCCGACGCGACACCATCAGAGGTGGCAACGAACGTAATGGATCTCTGTCCGTCTCCGCGCCCGGCGGTGAGAGGTTGGCGGCGGTACCGAGGTCCGTGATTGCTCGATTAACGAGCGACGAGCCAAGAGACGAGCCAAGACAAGGTGGAAGGCCTCCCGGCTATGCCGGTGGCTACCGACTAGGATCTCGTCTTACCGGACTGGGCCCAGGCAGATTAGGTCTTGACGCACTGACCCATGTAGAGCATCTGATCGGTCGGCGACCCCGACGGCGAGCCGCCGGCAGGTTCGACTGTCATGCCCAGACCCCAGGCGTCATCGATCGTCGGCACCAGCTGCGCCGGAACCTGTAGTGTCTGCAGTTCGTGCGTCGTAATCAGACCGAGCGATACCGGCGGGCGATTCTCACCGGGTAGCATCCAAAGCTCCCATGCTGTGTCCGGCGCCATTTCGGCGTGGCCAATCACACGCAGTCGAAGCATTTTCGAACTGCTACCGCCTGGCTCCCATGAAACGGTCATGGCCGGTGACTTCGTCTGCATGTCGTCCATCACGACGACCATCATGGTCTTTTCCGCGGTAGGAAGTCGGTCAGGAATCGTTACAACAAGACCGAGCGCCACTACCGCGGCAAGGGCGAAACCGGTTGCCGTGCGCCAGAATCCGAGGCTGTACCACCAGCCGGTGCGCGCTCTCGCCTTGGCATCGCCGTGAATGCGCTGCTGAATTTTCTGCCAGACGCGTCGCGGTGGTGTTAGGGGGGCAGCGGCAGAAGCCATCGGCGAAAGGAGTGCTTCCCACTGCGATACAGCGGCTCGCAGCGCGGGGCTTGTTTTGAGTTGTGCTTCAAGTCGCCGTCTTGCGCGCCAAGTCATGGTTCCGAGCACGTACTCGGCGGCGAGTCGATCGCGAATGGTCGGGTTTTCGTACTTCATTTCGCTTTCATACCTTCAAGACACTGTTTCAATCTTTCCAATCCTCTGCGCACCCAGGTTTTGACGGTTCCCAGGGGTTTGTCCAACTTCTTCGCCAGCTCCCCGTGGGAGAGTCCGTGGAAGAAGGCGAGCGTGATGCTTCGCTGCTGATCTGGACCGAGTTGCTCCATACATTGCCACAATTCCCTGGCCTGGACGGCCAGCGTTGCCAGCTCTTCTGGGCCGGGGCCCTCATCGGGCACACTTGCCATGAACGCCTCGACATCTTCCGAAGTTTGCACTTCGCGTGGCCGACGCAGCCAATCCAAGGCACGGTTACGCACGATCGCCGTCATCCAGGTCATCGGCGCACTCTTGTCGGCATCATAGTTGCCGGCGTGGTGCCAAATCTTGACAAAGCTCTCCTGGAGCACCTCCTCGGCCCAATCTCTCCTTCTGGTTATACGCACTGCGACGGCGAACAGTTTCGCCGATGATGCCTCGTAAAGGGCAGCAAATGCTCTCTGATCGGCAAGCGCGCAGCGTGACAGCAGGTTGGCGAGCTGGTCGTTGGTTGGTGCGGTCATGCGTCGTGGGCGCGTGTCCTGCGCCAGTACACGTCACTGTGGCCGGCGCTGCGGTTGAGCACCCGGCAAAGCACAAATAGCAGGTCGGACAGGCGATTCAGATAGCGCTGCGGCAATGGCGATAGCTGTTCCGCTAGTGCCAGCTTTACCAGGCGCCTTTCAGCGCGACGGCAGGTCGCTCGGGCCACGTGCGCTAGTGCCGCAGAGGGCGCCCCGCCCGGCAATATGAATTCCTTGAGCGCCGGCAATTCGGCATTGAAATCGTCGAGAGTTTTTTCGAGCTGATTGATATGTTGCTCGTCGATCGCGGTGTAACCGGGAATGCTTAGCTCACCGCCCAAATCAAATAACTCGTGCTGGACGCGCGTCAGCACAGCGGCGACATCGTCCGGAACGGGCTCGGCGAGCACCACGCCGATGGCGCTGTTCAGTTCGTCTACTGCACCAATTGCTTCGATACGAGCGTTGTCCTTGGGCACTCGCGAGCCATCGCCGAGCCCGGTCGTACCGGTGTCGCCCGTTCGGGTGTAAATCTTTGATAGCCGGTTGCCCATCGATTACCTGTTCAAGTGGGTTGAGATAAAGAGCCCCGATTATATGCGCATGTCGAATTTCACCTGATGCGCAATCTAGAGGTTGCTCTCAGGCAGTGCGGTCGACCGTGGATCACCACCGAGATCTTCAATCTCCAACTGCAGCCTGCGATGCAAGGCATTGCGGCGGTGATTCGGATCATAGGCGTGCCAGTTGGCAAACTCGAGGAGCGCAGCGCTATCCATTGCTTCCAGCAGGCTGGCGCTCTGCTCGTAAAGTTCGCGCGAGCGCGCGTCGAGAGCATCGAGGTAGTGCGCGGTGGCGCGGATTGACTCCATTCCGGACGGCGGCCCGTAGCCCGGTACAACGTGTTCTACTGGCAGGTCGATGAGCTGCGCCAAAGCCGCTTGCCATCCCTCGTAATAACAGTCGCGTATTGCCGGCACATGGCCGGCAGACACCAGCCCCCCGGCAAACAGGGTCCCGCTGCTGCGGTGAAACACTGCTACCGACCCCGGAGTTGCGGCCCAGCCGAAGTACAGGACCTCGAGATCCGTCCCGGCACTATCGATGTGCGTCGAGGCGTCGATCAGGTAGCGCGGCAACACCAGTCGCGTGCCCTTCATTTCGTCACCCAACTGTTCATGCAGCTGTTTCAGGCACTGGGTGCAACGTGCTTTCATCAGCTCGCGGGTTTTGCGATGAGCCGCGATGGTCGCGCCGATCTCATCAAAGGCGCCGGCACCAAACACGAACTCCCTGGCGGCGTGGGTGAGAATCACCACCTTGACTGGCCTGTCGGTGACGCTGCGAATTGCTTTCAGCAGTTGCTTACCGTGACGGTACGAAACACCGCTATCGATGACGATGACGCCTGAGGAGCCGACGATAAAACCGGCATTGGCCACCCGGCCGCGATTGTCAGGCGTGAGCCTGCCAGTGTTGCCGACCAGCGCATACACGTCGTCGGTGACTTTGACAACGTGCGGCTCTTGCCCCCACGCTGGCATTGTGATCAAGCTTGTGAGCAACAAAATTACGATCAGGCTTGCGAGTACTACCTGACGAGATCCCAGCAGGCGTGATTTCACTCCAGTCAGCCTTAAAATGGCGTACATTTAATCAGTTCGGTCATAAAAAACATGGGCTTTGCGCGACAGTCTGTGCATTATCGTACCCGTTTGGGGGACATATTCCGTCGGTCTAAGGTTCGATCGGTGCTGACAGTGTTGTTTGGCGCGCTGGTTTGGGTCGACGGTCCGGCGCATGGTGGCGCTGCTTGTGCAGATACCGTGGCTGTCGAAGCCAGCGCTGCGCAAATTGGTTCTGTCGAAACGAGCGCTGTTGAGTTAGAGATCGTCGCACCGGGTAACTACGTGCACTATGGCGTGCACGATGAGCGTTCGCGGGAAAACCTTGGTGACCAGGCCAACATCGGTTTTATCGTGGGCGAGCGCTGCGTACTGGTGTTTGACGGGGGTGGATCGTTTTCGGTTGGCCGCGCCTTGCTCAATGCCATTCGCGAAGTCACTGACAAACCGATTTGTTATGTGGTGATCAGCCACGTCCATCCCGATCACATTTTTGGCGTGGCTGCCTTGATCGCGGATGATCCGGCTATTATCGGCCACGAAAATCTACCGCGTCAGTTGGCTGCGCGCGGCAAGTTCTATCGCGAAAGCCTCGAGCGAGATCTCGGCGAACTGGCCGCTGGCAGCGACATTGTCATGCCGACCAAAACGGTCGCGACGGGCGAAACAATGACCGTCGATCTCGGCGATCGGAAAGTCGATATTCGGGCATGGCCGCCGGCGCACACCGATCACGATGTTAGTATTTTTGACCGTTCAACATCGACCTTGTGGTTGGCTGACCTGCTGTTCGTCGAGCATACGCCGGTGCTGGATTCCAATATTACCGGCTTCCTCGCTGTGATGCAGACGCTCCGTGGCGCCGAGGCGCGTCATTACGTGCCGGGCCACGGACGCAGCAACGCGGCCTGGCCCGCTGTGATGGATGCCCAGCAGCGTTATTTCGAAGTGATTCTGAAGGAGACGCGGCGCGCTATCCGCGACAACGTGCGACTGATGGATGCCGTCAACCAGGTTGGCTTGTCTGAAGCGGAACAGTGGATTAACTTCGAAACCTATCATCGCCGTAACGTCACCACCGCCTACACCGAACTGGAGTGGGAGTAAGCTATACTGAAACGTTGGAACACGGAGTAGAGTCTATGCAACTGCGATGTTTGCTGCTAGCTGCGCTTCTGGTGTCTGCGCCGTTCGCGGCTTCGGGCAACCCCAATCCCGAGCCCGACCATACAAAGATTCCGGAATGGCAAGTCATTCGCAAGCTCATGTTCGGCGACCGCGAGATTAACCCGGACGACCGTGATGTGGTTCGGCTGTACCTGAATACGCGTGCCGATGATGCGGCGACCGTCCCGATCATGATCAATGGCCAGATTGACCAGACGGTGAACGACTACATCAAGACCCTGTATGTGATTGTGGACGGCAACCCGACACCGACTGCCGGCGTGTTTCACTTCACGCCGGATAGCGGACGCGTCAAGATGGAAACGCGGCTGCGGTTCGAGAAGTACAGCTTTGTTCGGGCGGTGGCGGAACTCAACGATGGTCAACTTTACATGTCTCAGCGCTGGGTTAAGGCTGCCGGAGGCTGCTCGGCGCCGATGGGCAAGAACGTCTCGGCGGCCTCGGTGGGCAAGATGCGCTTTCGGTTGGACGATGCGGTTGAGTATGATCAGCCGCAATTGGTTCAGGTACAGGTACGACATCCCAACGAGTCGGCACTGGCCTCGGACCTTGAACCGGGCCATGTGCCTAAGTTCATTCGCAGTGTTGAAGTCAACTACAACGACCAGCCGGTAATGTCTGGAGAGGTCAACTTCTCTCTGTCCGATAATCCCGTGTTTCGCTTCTACTTTGTCCCTCGCGCCGAAGGCGAGCTGAGCGTCAGGGTAGAGGATACGCACGACAGCGTGTTCTCGCAGTCGATGCGGGTCAGTGAAGGCGAGTCGACGCAAACGCACTAGGTTCTGCTGCCGCCATTGACCACAGGGCGCCGGTTCCGTTAAAGTTGCGCAAGTTTTTTATAACGTAATCAGAAAGCTAATCGGATGATGGTGAGGACATTCAGCGCTGCTGGCTTGCTGGCAATGTTCGTTCTGGCAAGCGCACCGGCAAGCGCGGAGGGCGATGCCACTGCTGGCGAGCTCAAGAACGCGCAGTGCAAGGGGTGCCACGGCATCGAAGGCTTCAGGATGGCTTATCCAAAGGTCGTTTCGGTTCCGATGCTGGGTGGGCAAAGCGCGGCTTATCTTGCTGCCGCACTGAAGGCATACCGGGCCGGTGATCGCAACAACGCAACGATGAGGGCGATCGCCGCGAGCCTGAGCGATGAGGATATCAACGACTTGGCAGCCTACTATTCGGCCAGCGGCGGCGAGTAACCACCGCCGGGAAATCCAAATGGGCAATGTGGGCAAGGATTGCGTCGTTGCAACGAGCTGCGAACGGGGATAAGTAAATGAAAAGACCGCTTTTGACATTGATGGCCGTGGTAGCTTGCGCGGCGGCCGGCAGCGCAGTGGCTGAAAAGGAAGCCAGGCCGCCGGTCGATGCGGAAAACATCGTCAAGACGATCTGTGCCGCGTGTCATGGCGAGGATGGCAACAAGATGCTGACGCCGGAGACTCCGAAAATCGGTGGTCAGCGAGCCGATTATCTTGCCAAAGCGCTGGAGGACTACAGGAGCGGAAGCCGCAATAACGTGTTCATGGCCGGCGTTGCGCAGCCGCTCAGCGATGACGAGATTGAGGCGCTGGCCGCCTATTTCGCAAAACAAGACTCACAGTTGTACACGCTTAAGTGAACTGGATCGGTTCTGATCTGGACCGGTTCGACAAACACTATTTGAAGAAGGGGCTGTCTGGCAGCCCCTTTTTTGCACCTAAGTTGGCTTATTTTCCAGCCGGTCGCGCAGACATTGGATGTACGCGTTCTGGTCCGGTGGGGATCCGCTGCGGTTTGCCTGCCATACTGACTCCCCGAGGCATTCGAGCACATCGTGCAGGGCGGCATGGCGGTCATCGTGTTTCGCTACCAGCGCCTTCAACAGATCAGCGATGCCCGGTGGCTGATCGATGGCCAGTTGCTCGGCAATCGACAGATGCAGGCTCAGATGCAAGAAAGGATTGATGGCACCCGATTCAGGCGGATAGTCACGTTCGATATTGCGCTCGCGATCGCTAAGCAACGCATGATATTCCGGGTGCAACATGATTACCTCGAGGGCGGTCGATTCGAGTCCGTCGAGTTGCTGCCCGCTACGGTATTTCTCCCAAGTGTCGAAGAACAGCTCGCGTGCCTGACTGCGGGACGGGTTGAACATCATTCGTTTTCCGTTTTCTTGCGGTATTCGCAAAGATCCGCGATGGGACAATTCGGACAGTCCGGTTTGCGCGCCTTGCACACGTAACGGCCATGGAGGATAAGCCAGTGGTGGGCGTCTTTTCTGAATCGTTCGGGGACCAGACGCATCAATCTGTTCTCGACCTCGATTACGTTCTTGCCAGGGGCAATACCGGTTCGGTTGGCAACGCGAAAGATATGTGTGTCCACCGCGATAGTCGGTTCACCGAAAGCCGTATTAAGCACCACATTGGCAGTCTTGCGCCCCACGCCGGGAAGCTCCTCGAGTTCTTCACGAGTCCGCGGGACCTCGCCTCGATGTTCCTCCTGCAGAATCTGACAAGTCGCGATGATGTTCTTGGCCTTGTTTCTGTACAGGCCGATGCTCTGGATGAATGGCAATAGCTTCGCTTCGCCGAGTTTCAGTATTTCTTCTGGTGTGGTCGCAGTGGCGAACAGTTTCTCTGTTGCCAGGTTGACGCTCTTGTCGGTTGCCTGGGCCGACAGGATTACCGCGATCAACAGTTCGAAGGGAGTTCGATAGACGAGCTCGGTTGACGGGTGAGGATTGGTCGCGCGCAGCCGCGAAAAAATCTCAACGCGCTTTGCTTTGTTCATCGCGTTGATAAGCTTCCAGCCACCTTATGTGGCTTACGGCATTTTGAGTTTCGGAAATACCCCGACAGGTGTCGCCGTGTTGTGCGCCGATTGCTCATGTGTCGACTCTGCGGCGCGTGCGAGCCCGTTCCAGTGCTGCTGCGATGGTGTCTGCTCTCTTGTCATTGACTGCGGATTTGGACTCGCGCTGCATGTCTCTGGCTCTTATGCCTGCCTTATTTCTAAGCCGCCGTTCGCTTTCTTCTTGCTGTCGCCGGTTTCGTGTCTGACGTTCGGCGTAACGGCGGCGGAAGACCGGTGCCAGGTCATCGATCGAATGGTCGAGTATGCGCTTTGCTTCCAAGTAGCCATTTGCTGCCAGCGTTTCAAGACTGACCATATCGATGCAGTCGACGGGGCAGGGCGCAACACACAGATCGCAGCCGCTGCAGCATGCCGTCAGCACGGTGTGCATGCGCTTGGCTGTGCCGACGATTGCGTCGAGCGGGCAGGCCTGAATGCACAACGTACAGCCGATGCAGCGCTGCTCGTCAATGAACGCGGTAGTTCTTGGGCCCTCAACGCCAAATTCGGGGTTCAACGGCTCAGCCGTTACGTTCAGCAGCGCGGCCAGACGTTCAATGCCGGCCTGTCCGCCGGGCGGGCATTGATTGATTGGTGCCTTGCCGGCGGCGATGGCAACGGCGTAAGCGTGGCAGTCAGGATAGCCACAGCGTGTGCATTGGGTTTGCGGCAGCAGGGTTTCAATTGCTTCAATCGATTCATTCAGATCACCAGTGTCGGCGTCCATGCTGGCGCGCACCGGTGGATCAGTTGCCGTTGGCACGGACGCCCAGGTGTTGCAGGCAACGGTCGACCCACTGCCCGGTGAGCTTTTCCTGAAGGGAGTTTTGTTTCAGGCGAGCAGCTAGGCCGTCGAAATCGACCCAGTCGAGTTGCTGATCCTGATTGAAGCAGGAAAACACGTGCGTCCGCTGTCCGGTTTTCGGGTCGATGTGCGGCTGCAGGCATTGTGCGCAGATCTCCTTGAGCATGCACTGCATCGGCGAGTTGATCGAACCAATCGCAAAGTGATACTCCGACAGGTGTGACGCGAGCACACCGTGACGCGCGGCGGCAACGGCTGCCATCATGCGATCCGAGCCGATAACGATCATCCGTTGGCAGTCGCGCAAGGCAATCGGTTGCCCACCCAGTTCACCTTGCGCGTAAGCCCGCATGGCGTGAACGATATTGCCGACGACAGCCTTGTCGTCCGGCCGTCGCGGTGCAAAGCCGGGTGCTTCGTCGCTGCACCACACCACGACATCGGATGCGGCTTCGATTTCATCCACTTTGTAGCGATCTAGCATGCGCTTGTAACCGGCGAAGTACAGCACACGCGATCCGGCTTTGCGCAATGCCTCACCGATCGAAAACAACACGGCATTGCCCAAACCGCCGCCAACCAGAACGACTGTCTGACCGGCAACGATTTCAGTAGGCGTTCCGGTCGGTCCCATCAGCACGACCGGTTCACCCGGTTTGAGCAGGGCGCACAGATCCGATGAGCCGCCCATTTCCAGGACGATGGTCGATACCAGGCCGCGCTCGCGGTCGACCCAGGCTCCGGTCATCGCAAGCCCTTCCATCGCCAGGCGGGTGCCATCGACTTCGGGTGCCAGTGTTTCGAAGTTTTGCAGTCGATAGAACTGTCCGGGCTGGAAGCGCCGCGCAGCCTGCGGCGCAAGCAGCACGACCTCGACGATATTTGGGGTGAGCCTGATGACCTCGTACACGCTGGCGCGCAAGGTTTGATTGAGCTGTGCAAAGAAATCCTTGTCGTTTCCGTCGAAGGCGGGTGGCACTTGTTGAAGTACCTTGCTCACAATTGGGTAGCCCCGCTTCGCCCCTCCCATGGCTTTGACGACGTTGCCGAAGAAAGACGGGTGCAGATCGCCAAAGAAGCTGATGAAGCGGCCATCGTCCTGGCGCTCCAGAAGCACCTGTGGATGATCCGGTTTCGCTGTACGCTCGGGATGAACCGGGGCGCCGTTTTCATCGACAGCCTGAAAGTAACGCCCGTCGAGGCGAAAATGCGTCACGTCCTCTCTTGCGGCAACCGTATTGGGTTGGGTGCCGGCAGCCACCAATATGGTTCTCGCCGGCAAAGTCAAAGCCGATTCGGTGACGCTGCCTTCGTCATCTTTGACCTTCATAGCCACCGTTAGAGCACTGGCATGACCGAATTCGTCCACCTCTATCGACTTTGGTGTCAGCATCTCGACGAAGCGCACGCCTTCCTCCAGGGCTTTCTCGACTTCTTCGTGATTGAGTGTGTATGAGGGAGAATCGATGAGACGTTTGCGGTAAGCGATCGTGACGCCGCCCCATGAGTTGATAAGCTCGGCGATGCGCGGCTGGCGAATTTCTCTTGCCGCGAGTTCGCGTTCATTGCGAATGGCTCGGGCATGGGAAAGAAACTCGTCTGCGATCAGGCATTCTTCGCTATCCCAGTTCGCGTGCACTGTTTCCTCGCCGTGTTCTGCAACCAGCGCTTCGTAGCGAGAAAGAAACTTCTCCACCTGCAATGGATAGTAAGCGGCTGACTCGGTCGCGGTGTCAATCGCGGTCAGTCCACCACCGATGACGACGACCGGCAGGCGCAGCTGCATGTTGGCAATCGAATCTGTCTTTGCGGCACCGGTCAGTTGCAGCGCCATCAGAAAATCAGAGGCAGTTCGCACGCCACGTGCAAGCGAGTTGGGAATATCGAGCACTGTCGGTTTACCGGCGCCGGTTGCCATGACGATGTGGTCGAAACCGTTGTCGAACGCGCCTGCAGCATCCAGCGTGCCACCAAAACGAACGCCGCCGAACAGGGCGAATTCGCTGCGTCGTTCTAGAAGCAGCCGCACGACTTTGAGGAAGTTCTTGTCCCAACGAACAGTGATACCGTATTCGGCAACGCCGCCGAAGCCGGCCATGACGCGCTTGTCGAGCGGCTCGGTGAGAGACGCGATGTCACGAACCGGCTCGAATGGCCCGCGCTCTCCAAAAGCGTCAACGCCAGAGACCGTTGCCGGCAGGGGCTCGATCTTCAAGCCGTCGACCCCGACCACAGTATGGCCGTCGTTGATCAGATGGTGGGCGACGGTGAAACCGGCCGGTCCCATACCGGCGATGAGTACACGCCGGCCACTTTTCTCTCTCGGAGTAGGTCGTCTCAAATCGAGCGGATTCCAGCGCGTGAGCAAGGAGTAGATTTCGAAACCCCACGGCAGACCGAGAACGTCCTTCAGCGTGCGGGTTTCGACCTGAGGAATGTCTACCGGTTCCTGTTTTTGGTAGATGCAAGACTTCATGCAGTCGTTGCAGATGCGATGTCCGGTCGCCGCTACCATCGGGTTGTCAACGCAAATCATCGCCAGCGCGCCGATCACAATGCCCTCGGATTTGAGCTTCTGAAACTCGGAGATGCGTTCCTCGAGCGGGCAGCCGGCGAGTTGGACACCGAATACGGTGTCTTTGAACGCGCCGGTCTTGTCTTTCAGCCCGTGCGAGCAGGAATCCTTGCCTTGCTCGTGGCACCAGATGCAGTAGTTGGCTTGATCGAGGGCACCGACAAGGTCGGTGCCCTGATCAGTAAGCGCAAATCCACTGCGGCGACGCAGATGCCCCAGTCGGTGCGTCGTTGCTCCGTGTTCCTCGGTTGTCTCTACCGCAACTAGTCTCTGAAAGTCGAGTTTACGCGGCACCTTGAACAAAACACCTTCGGCGTGCCGTTTGCGCCCGTCTGTCGTGTGTACCGCCCAGGCGGCGTAGCGCATCGCCGTTTCTAGCTCGGTACTATGGCCATCGCTGTCTTCCAGCCATTGCTGCAAATGGTGCGCAAACGCTTGCTCGCAGAAAGGCTCTTGCATGTACTGCGTTAGCCGCTCTTCGAGTTCGGTGCCGTCAAAGGCGTCCGCCTCCGGCGCTTTGAAGGTGGTAGCCGCTTTTCGTTGAACGAACTGGCGTTTCAGTTTGTACATCGGCGCCAGCGTTTGGTGCTTTGCTGACAGCGCTTCGACTTCGCTATCGATTGCGAACAGCTGTGACAGAAAATCGTCGAGATGCTCGGCGACAGCAATCAGCAGATGCGATTCATCTTTACGCGCCATTGCATCTGGCTGGATCCGGGCCGAGCGCAAGCGCTGCTCCAGTTCCGGGTCTGTCTGGTGCAGAACATCGAGGAAGCGAGCGTCCAGTCGCTTCAATCCTTCGCGTTCGTATAGTTGCTCGAAGCTCAGTCCAAAAGCGAGGGTGAGGCGGGAGGCGGGCATAGATGTCGTTGCGTTGACGAGCATGTTGCGGCGGTCAAACGATGCGGCGCGAATTATATCAGCGGTGTTCGCTCAGATACGTGTGCAACGCCTGCGCGCATTCGCTGACCAATCGCGGGCCGCGATAGATCAGGCCGGTGTAGAGTTGAATCAGTGAAGCGCCGGCCGAAACTTTCTCGACCGCATCGACCGCGTTCATGATGCCACCCACGGCAATGATGGGCAGTTGTCCGGCCAGCGATTCGGATAACCAGCCGACGATGGTTGTCGCCCGCTCGCGCAGCGGTGCGCCACTAAGCCCACCGGCCTGATCAGCGTCTCGCAGGTCCTCAATCCCCGGGCGAGCGACGGTGGTGTTGGTGGCGATGATTGCGTCCATCTCATTTCGGCATGCGCATTGCGCAGCGAAGTCGACGTCGGCGCGGTCGAGATCGGGTGCGATTTTCAGCGCGATGGGTACCCGTCGGCCACGTTTTTCGCTCAGGTCCTTGCGCTCCCGCGCCAATCCGGCTAGCAATTGGTCCAGTGCCGGGCCCTCCTGCAAGCTGCGCAAATTCTGTGTGTTGGGTGAGGAGATGTTGATGGTCACATAGCTCGCATATTCATAGACCGCACGTAGACAATAGCGGTAGTCGTCCAGTGCGCGTTCGATCGGCGTGTCGAAATTCTTGCCAATGTTGATCCCCAAAACGCCTTTGTAGCGCGCGGCTCGCACGTTTGACACGAATTGTTCCACGCCGCAGTTGTTGAATCCCATGCGGTTAATCAATGCTCGTGCCGTAGCAATGCGAAACAGCCGTTTCGGTGGGTTGCCCGGTTGCGGGCGGGGCGTAACCGTGCCGACCTCGAGAAAGCCGAATCCGAGCTGCGACAAGGAATCGATATGCTCGGCATTCTTGTCAAGACCCGCGGCAAGGCCAACCGGATTGGGAAAAGCCAAACCCATGACCGTCGTCGGCGTATTGACCTTGGAACCGGCGAAACCACGCGCGATTCCAAGGCGTGCTGCCATATGCAGGCCGGTGAGCGCGATGTCGTGAGCGCGCTCCGGGTCCAGCGCGAACAGCAGTGGCCGCGCTAACGAATACAGCATGGACTTTTGTCAGGCGCGACTGCACCGCAGATGAGCCGTGATGGGCATGTCACGCCTCTGGTACGACCGCGTCGCGAGGCAGTCTCTGCCAGCGGCCGTCGATCAGTCCCTCGATTGGTTGAAACAGGACTTTATAGGCCATCTTCGGGCTCTGTGCGATCCAGTAGCCGAGGTAAAGATAGGGCAACCCGAGTCGTTTGCACAAGCCTATTTGCCAGGCGACGTTAAACGTTCCGTAACTCGCCCCGGCGATTTCCGGATCAAAAAAAGTGTAGACCGATGACAAGCCATCATCAAGACGGTCGACGATGCTTACCATGCGCAGTCTGCCACTTTCGCGAAATTCAACCAGACTGGAGCGCACGTTACTTTGCAGAAGGAAATGACGATATTGCTCTCTACTATCTTGATCCATCCCACCGCCGCTATGGCGACGTGACTGATAGCGAAGGTATAAGGCGTAATGCTCGGGATGGTATTTGAGTTCGAGCATGTGTGCTTCGAGGTTACTGTGCTTTTTGGCCGCACGGCGCTGTGATCTATTGGGAGTGAATTCGCGGGCCGCGATACGAACCGGCACACACGCCCGACAGCGATCGCAGTATGGTCGATAGGTGAATGCACCGCTGCGGCGAAAACCGACCTTCACGAGATCGGCGTAGACCTGGCTGTCTATGGCGTGGCTCGGTGTGGCTACCTGTGAACGTGCCAACTTGTCGGGCAGGTAACTGCAAGGATAAGGCGCAGTAGCATAGAATTGCAGAACCGATAATGGCAGGTCATTCAACTGTGTCATGAATTCGCCAAAACGCGACTAGTAATTTCCTTTTGTCTGACCGGTTCCTTGGGTGCATCGCTTTGATCCCAACAGCCGGATCGCAACTGTCTGACACGAATGGTTCTATCAGAATAGTCTTGCAAACTAGACACCCGCATCCACTGACAGCTTCCACGGCCCCGGCGCCGGCCCATAGTCTATCAAGTCAGCCAGCAACTGTGCGAACTCCGCGCGTGGTATCTCTCGCGCGCCGAACGCGGCCAGATGTTCGGTGCGCATCTGGCAGTCGATCATTCCGAACTGCCAGGCATGAAGCTGCTGGGCCAGATAGACGAGTGCAATCTTCGACGCATTGGTCACTCGCGTGAACATCGATTCACCAAAGAAAACGCGACCGATAGACACGCCGTACAGGCCGCCCGCGAGTTCACCACCGATCCAGGTTTCAATCGAGTGAGCGTACCCGGCTCGATGCAGTTCCAGGTACGCCTCGACCATCTGTTCGGTTATCCAGGTGCCGCCAATACCGTTGCGCGGTTTTCGGCAACCTTTGATGACATGCAAAAAGTCGCGGTCGGCAGTGACTTCGAACTGCCCACCGCGCAATGTCTTGCGCATTGATCGAGACACGTGTAGCTCTTCGAGAAACAAGACCATGCGAGGATCCGGACTCCACCAAAGAATCGGGTCATGGTCGCCAAACCAGGGGAAAATGCCTTGCCGATAGGCTCGTAGCAGGGTATCGGTGGAAAGGTCGCCGCCAGCGGCGAGCAAGCCGCTCGGCTCACGTAACGCTCGTGTTAGCGGAGGAAAATCGTCACCGGGACTGAGCCAGGGAATCACACCATCGGTCGCATCGCCAGGGGATATGAGGTTCAGAAGAACGTGTCCGGATTCTTGCTGATGAGGCCACATGCAATGCGTGATCCGGCATTGCCGCTGGGCTGACTGACCAGATCGTCGGCCTGAGCATGCACGATAACGGAGCGCCCAATGACGCTGTTGGTTCCCGCCTTGAGACTGATTCCCGTGACTTCGAACTCCGTTTCGACTTTGCCATCGGCGTCAGCGCGGATATTGCCCAAATCACCAGCATGACGGAACTCGCTGTCCAGCCCGCCATGCCTCTCGCCGGTGGGATTGAAATGCCCACCAGCGCTGCTCGCATCGGACGATCGGCAATCGCCTCTTTCATGAATGTGAACGCCGTGCAGGTCGTTCGGCGAAAGACCTTCAATGCGCAGGCGTACCAGCATCTCGTCACCGTCCTGCTCGAACTCTACGACTCCGCTCGCGGT
>CP070775.1:169862-182982 GCA_020346185.1 Betaproteobacteria bacterium
TACGCCTCGGTGGCCGGGTAAGTCAATTCCCGAGACGATGATTACCAATGCAACGGCGCCAAGCAGCAGACTTGCAAGCCAAACCGTCTTCATTCGTCTCGTTTCTCCTATTTGGTATCGCTCTTCTGTTGGTAATCGTCTCATGTTGGTAATGGTCTCTTCACATCAGCCGTGGAGGCCGATGAGACATCTGAGCACCCGAACCGCACCTCGAAAGCAAGCCAATTCCGTCCCCGACTCAAGAATGTTGCGTTGGATGCGCCGGCGCTCGATCGTGCGGGCTGGTTAGTACCGTTTTAAACCGCTGACCGCGTCTCGTACCGCAAATCAGACTCTGGTTCCGCCTCTAACCCGAACGCGGTAAACACAGCATCGCGCACGGCTGCGTCGCTCTTGCCGGCAACGCGCGCGTCGCCGATGATGGTCGCCGGTATCGACTTTGGCAGCCAGCGCGTGATCGATTTAGAGGTTGGCTTGCGTGCTTTCTCATAGAACCACTTGCGTATGGCGGGGTGTTCGGTGAACTTTTGTAACAGGGGTGCGCGCAACAGCCCGGCGCGCAGCAAGCTCGAAATAAATGTGCTCATGCCAGCGCGATAGACAGCGCCGGTCGCGACGACAACATGGTCGAAGTTGGTGAGTTCGCTCGAGTGCTGTCGCAGATTCCAACTGAACTTGAACGTCACGCCAGCCTCTTCGCATTCATTAACCAGTGAATCGATATAGCCCAGCAGGCTTCGTGCGTTGGCCTCTACGTTCTGGAACTTGGGTGCCAACCCCGCAAAGCGGAACGCGCCGCCGGCAGCCGTAGACTTCTCGAACACGGTGACTTTATTGAATGCGGCAACGCTTGCCGCGTATGTCAGCCCCGCTGGTCCGGCGCCGAGCACGGCGATGTGCTTGTCACGCAGCTCCGGTGTCAAGCCGGAAAACCTTCGCTCGCGTCCAGCCACCGGGTTGACCAAGCAATGCAATGGATTCCCTTCGCGCATTCCGTCAACGCAGGTGTTGCAGGCCAGACAAAGCCGCACCGGTTCACCGTTCTCCGCTTTTTGCACCCATTCGGGATCGGCCAGCAGCGGCCGACCCAGTGCAACGAAATCAGCATGACCATTTTCAATGGCAGCAATCGCCTGGCCGGGTTGGCCCATGCGTCCAACCGTGATCACGGGCACGTTGATGGCTTTGCGAACCTCATCGGCGTAATGCAAAAACGGTGTTTCGGGCGTAGCCATGGGGGGAATCATGATTGCCGCTGATGGTTGCGAACGGTAATGCCCGCCCGACATGTGTATGGCATGGGCACCGCCTTCGGCAGCCCAGACAGCCACCTGCTTCGCTTCTTCGAAAGTCAGGCCGTCTCTAAAGAAGTCGTCACCGTTCAGTCGGAAAATGACAGCGAGCCGCGGCGCCGCTGCTTTAACTTCTTTCAGTATTTCCAGGCCGAAGCGCGACCGGTTTTCGAGCGATCCGCCGTATTGGTCGGTTCGCTGGTTTTCCAGCGGCGTCAGAAACTGCGAGATCAGGTAGCCGTGCGCTGCATGAATTTCCACCATGTCGAAACCGGCCCGCTGGGCACGCACGGCGGCGTCGGCGAAGGCGCGAACCGTTTGCGCAATGCGCTCGACACTCATCTGTTCCGGAATGATGGTTTCGGTATGTCCTTCCTGCACGACGTGCGGAATTGCCGACGGCGCAATTGGAGTCTCTCCACAGATGTCGACGCGCGTATGGCCGCCGCCATGCCCAAGCTGGATCCCTGCTTTTGCGCCGACCTCGTGGATGGCATCGGCCAGCTTGCGCAACCCTGGAACAAACTTGTCGTCACATATACCGAGTTCGAAATGACGGTGCTTGCCGGCGCGCTCTGGTGCGGCCATCTCGACCGTGATCAGCCCGACTCCACCCCTGGCGCGTGCGGTGTAATAGGCGATGCTGTCATCGGTGACGAAGCCGGCTTCATCAGCGGTGCGCGTCGTCATCGACGCCATGATTACGCGGTTCTTCAGTGTCAGCGGCCCGATTTTCCCGGGTGTGAACAGGTGCGAAGGCTTAACGAAAAACGCCCCGGTTTGTGCCGGGGCGTCTTGTACCGCTGTCAAATCATGTTCGGCCACATCAGGCTGCAGAAGCGAATGCCCACTCGCGAGTGATACCTGCTTCCTTCAGTGCTTTTGCAAGTCGGTCGATTTCCGCCTGCGACAGTTTCATCAACGGCGGACGTACGTGTGCTTCATTGATGCGACCGAGCAACACCAGCGCTTCCTTCATGCGGTTGTGCATATCAAGGAAGGGTGGTGCGTAAAACGCCTGCGCCAGGGGATAGACGCGATCGTTGATGGCTTGTGCCGTTTTCAGGTCTTGCGCTTTGATGGCGCTGAACAATGCGACCTGCAGGTCGACAATGACACTGCCGGCACCCGACAGCAGTCCGTTTGCACCCATCGACAGCGATGCCATTAGCCAAGCGCTGTGCGTCGTCAGAACATTTATCGGCCGCGGCAGGGTCTGGAACGTGCGGATGTGCTTTTCGTGCAGCATCGGGTCGTTACACCAGTCCTTGATGGCACGGATCGTTGGCACTTTTTCGAACAACTGCAGCATTGTGTCAAATGGGTAACCAAGACCAGTGGCTATCGGATAGTTGAAGCAGATCAATGGCAGGTCAGTAGCATCGGCAATACGCTGGAAGTGCGCGATCGCCATTTCCGGTCGCAATTGACCGCCCATCGACATGCTGTTGGGCGGGAACACCAGTAATGCCGACGCCCCGTTACGATCCGCCATAGCTGCAATACGTGCAGCCTTGATGCTGCCGTCGGCGTAAACGCCGTTGATCACCGGAACACGGTCGCCCACTTCCTCCATCGACGTGACGAGAATGCGCTCCTGCTCTTCAAAGGTGCAGGCGTGTACTTCCGAGGCGTGGCCATTGACGGTGACCGCGGTCACGCCCGGCACGAGCGCGCAATCGGCGGTGTGCTTACGGGTGGCTTTTTCATTGATCGAAAGATCGGAATTGAGAACCAGCAACGTTGCCGGTATGACGCCTTTGGGTGTGAAGTCCTTGGATCTGGGCATGACTGTCAATCCTGTTGGCAGAAAGTGATGTGAGTGCGAGAGCACTGATTGGTTTCACTAAAACGATGATTATACGCCCCAGAAAATGCAAACGGGCCGGATATTCCGGCCCGCCTTTTCATGCACTTGCGAGCTTTGGCAGCAAACGAGTTGTGGTGCGAGTTACTGTGAAATCGTTCTTGTTCCTCTAGCGGTTCCAGGTGGCATAGCCGCTGGTAGTGCCGTCGGCCCAGTTCACCTGCGTGATGCCGGTAAACCTGTTCTTGCCGGAAATGCCGGCGTACTTGCCGGTGCCACCTGTGAAAGTGAATGTACCTGGCCCGGGTGACCCCGGCTTTGTTGATCGAGTTGCGTTTTCCCAGGTCATATAGGCCTGGTCGCCGTCGATGTCCGTTACGATGCAATAACCGCCCGCTTTAGCCCTGTCGTTATTCAAATCGAGGTCGTACCAAGCGGGACATTTGACGCCGGCGAGATGAAACAGGCCGCCTGCACCTTGGTCACTGAAAAAAGTCCCGCTGAATTCGCCTACCCAATAGAAATGACCTTCCTCGATCTGGTGAGCCTTGCCAAGGCCGAACCAGCCGAAGTGGCCGACAGGCTTCGAGTTTTGCGCGCTTGCGACCGATGAAAAGGCAAGTAGAACGGACGCTACGATTGAAATAACACCAAGTCTTGAATAAACGCTTTTCATCTGATTCTTCATTTTCGCGTATCTCCCATGTTGATACTTGCGATGAAATCGAGCAACCGGATGTTGCCGGACGTAATCACAGGCGAGCGCCTCATTGAACGGACTCGCCGACTAATAATACGCTTGCCAATAACAATTGGGCATCACTAATCCTTTCAGATGGCCAAAACACATTGTGTAGCGCTCAGCTCGAGGCAGAAAAGTGATTGCCGTGTGCTGCGATGCGCCAAGCAAATGATCCGACTCGCAAGTAAGGCAGTCGCTCGAGTAACGCCGCGCGAGCGATTGCCGCCTACGCAGTTCCCGGGGGTTTGAGCGCGAGAGCCACAAGAACGTCGAGGTGCTGTGGCTGCTGAACAGACGGGCGTCCGATCAGAAGACGATCGCGAATTGCCGGGTGGACAACCGGGTAACGCTCACGCGCGTCTGGCGGGCGTTAGTGCACCTTTGGCGCTCGCAGAGCTTGTGAAGCGGCGGGTGGACGGTGGGCCCTTCCTGGTGCAAGGCTTACAGAAGGTCAAAGCCGAGCTGGTTTTGGCCGTGACCGCTCATAACCTGAGCCGTGTAATCAACGTGTTGGGAACGAGGTACCCCTGCGGGGCACTGGCAACTTGAGTCCCCAAAAAAAAAGGGGCCACCTCAAATGAGAGGGCCTCCTGGCTCTTACAAGACCTCAGATGTGCCCCTTGCATTTGCTTGAAACCGAAAACTCGCAAATCAGGTTTTCGCGGTTTGAAACAGCTAGCAACGCGACCGTTCTCATCGAAAACACGTCGACCATTCACCCGGACATCTGCCACGGCGAAGCGTGATGGCTTTATCTGCCGCGCCGATGATGCCAGTAACACGCATGCAGTACAATCGTGTCGCTAAAAACAGTCACTGAACACCGGTACACGCCTATGAACGCGAAACTATTCATCGTACTGGTGCTGATTGCATTGGTGGCAGTCTTTATCGTCCAGAACGCGGAAGTCGTCCAACTGTGCTTCTTGTTCCGGAAACTTGGCATGTCACGCGCGTTGATTTTCGTATTCCTGGTGATGATCGGTATTGCGGCCGGCGGATTGCTGCGCGGCCATACGCATCGGAAGATGCAATGTGCGCCAAACGAGGACAGCTTAGGCGCAAAGCACTCTTTATCAAACTGGCGCAGCGCCTCGTGGTGGCCGGTGCGCGAATCCCCCGCGATTATCGGATAATCAGCAGGCGCGGCTATATCTTTACCGGCCGGCGTTGCGCCGGTTCGTTGGCATGTGCCAGCCACATATAGCCCTATAAAATGTGATGCGGGTTTGGATGGGATGGTGTAGTGTGCGCCGCGGCGAGTTGGCCCAACGCACTGCGATGGCGCTCGTGACTCCATTACGGGTTGGACATGAGGATATGGCAAAGAAGTTGAGTGCAAAGAAAGTGGCAAGAGTTAGCGAGCCGATATTTACTGGCTATAAACCTCTGGTCGCGACCTATGACGAATACTTCGCCGAAGCCGGGAAGGTTCGGCCGCAAGCAAGCACGGTAGTGCAGCACCTGGAGGGGCTGGGCCGTGACGAGATCCGCGGCCGCATGCGGGTGGCGCACGCGAGTTTTCTCGAGGGCGGCATCACGTTTTCCGTTTACTCCGACGCCCGGGGAGGGGAGCGGGTGTTCCCGTTTGACCCACTGCCGCGTGTTATCGATCCTGCTGAATGGCGTTTTCTCGACCGCGGGCTCAAGCAGCGGGTCGAGGCGCTGAATAGTTTTCTCGGCGACATTTACAGCAAGCAGCAGATTCTCAGGGACAAGAAGGTCCCCGCAGCCATCGTGCTGGGTTCGCCTGTTTACCGTCGCGAGGTGCAGGGCATCCGGCCGCGTAACGGAAACTACATTTATGTCGCAGGCATCGACCTGGTGCGCGACCAGCATGGCACCTATCGAGTGCTGGAAGATAACGTACGCGTACCCTCGGGCGTGTCTTACGTGCTGGAAAACCGCATCGTCATGAAGAAAACTTTTCCCCGGTTGTTCGACCGGCATAACGTGGTTCCGGTCGAAGAGTACCCGAACCGCTTGCGGCGTGCCGTGACCTCGGCAATTGCGGGCGGTGGCACCAATCTGGTGGTGCTGACGCCAGGGGTATTCAATTCCGCGTACTTCGAACATAGTTTTCTGGCTCGGCGCATGGGCTGTGACCTGGTTGAGGGGCGGGATCTGGTCGTCATAAAGAAGCGCGTATACGCCAAGACAACGCGCGGTCTGCAGCCGGTCGACAGTATCTATCGTCGCATCGACGATGATTTTCTCGACCCGCAGTTGTTTCGCAAAGACAGCATGCTCGGTGTGCCGGGGCTGGTGGAAGCATATGCGCGAGGCAACGTCGTGCTCGCCAACGGCATCGGCAACGGTGTGGCCGACGACAAGGCGATCTATCCGTTCGTGCCGGACATCATCCGCTATTACCTCAACGAAGAGCCGATACTTGAGCAAGTGCCAACCTACATCTGCGAGCGTAAAGCCGAACGAAAACACACCGTGGAGAATATCGACAAGTTGGTCGTCAAAGCCGTCAACGAGGCGGGTGGCTATGGCATGCTGGTCGGTCCGAAAGCCAACAAACAGCAGCGCGCCGAATTCGTAAGAAAGGTCAACGCCAACCCGCGTAATTACATCGCCCAGCCGCTGGTTGAACTGTCGGCTTGCCCGACGTGGACACCGCGCGGCCCGGCACCACGCAGGCTTGATCTGCGGCCATTCGTTCTACGAGGCAATGATACCTGGGTGCTGCCCGGCGGCTTGACGCGAGTGGCATTGGTGCGCGGCTCGTATGTGGTGAATTCGAGCCAGGGTGGTGGCTCAAAGGACACCTGGGTACTGGAGAACACAAAATCATGATCAGCCGAGTTGCCGAGAGTGCCTTCTGGCTTGCCCGCTATCTGGAGCGGGTCGAAGATCTGGCGCGTATTCTGTATGTCAACGTCAACTTTGTTCTCGATGTGAACCTTGATGGCGTGCCGCGCTGGTGGCCACTGGTGCTCGCGGTTGGCGCCGAGAAGGAGTTCCGTGCAAATACGACAAGAGCGAATCGCGATGATGGCGAAACTGTTCAGCAGTTTTTGTGCTGGGATCGTGAACATCCAGGCTCGATCGCGTCCTCGCTCGACCGGGCCCGCGAGAACGCGCGCACCATTCGCGAGACCATCAGTCTCGAGATGTGGGAAACGCTCAACGGTTTGCTGTTGTGGTTCAACAGTGCAGAGGGCCGCCGCCTCTATCAGCGCGAGCGCTATGAGTTCTACCAGTACCTGCGCGACCAGTGCGTTTTATTTCAGGGTTTCGCACTGGAAACGATGCTGCAGTCAGAGGGCTACCATTTCATGAGGTTGGGTACTTCACTCGAACGTGCCGCGCAGATTGCCCGGATTCTCGACGTGAAGTATCACGCCCTAGGACCGACCGGACGCAGCATCGAGTGGCCGAGAGAGATTGCCCAGTGGCAGGCAATCCTGCGTTCCTGCTCGGCGATTGAGCCGTATTTCAAGGTTGCTCAAGGGGAACTGAGCGGGCAGCGTGTTGCCGAGTTTTTGTTGTTCGAGAAGGAGTTCCCGCATTCCGTGACGCGAGCGCTGGACCAGGCCCAGAAGTTTCTGAACCTGGTACGGCCGCGCGGCAAAGCAGTGAAAAACGAACGGTCGGTTACTGCGCTCAATGATCTGCGTGATCAACTTGATGCCATGTCGATGGATGAGATGATGCGGCGAGGCCTGCACAAGACGCTGCTTTGGATTATCGCCTCGGTTGAGGACGTCTGTTCTGCGGTTCAACAGGACTACTTTCTTGCGCCGCCGCAGGTGCGTCGCCACCGGACTGCGCCTTGGCGCAAACTGACAAGGACCGCATGAGCGAGTTACTGGGGCTGTCGTTTGACGCCGTCACTGCGCCGCTGATTTCGCTCAGGAGCGCGCTGGTGCGCCGTGGCACCGGCGGCATCGCGGGCAAGGCGAGCGGCTGGGGCTTTGGCTGGTATCCGGGTGCCGAGCTGGCAGGGCAGATCATCAAGAATCCGACTGCTGGCGCTGAGGACCCTGCGGCCCGTGTCCTCAAGGATTGGAGTCGTTTCGGTTCTACCATTTTTGTTTGCCATTTTCTCGGTTCGGCGCAGCACCGCTCGCAAAGCGATGCGCAACCTTTCCTGCGCAACTACTCCGGACGCGCCTGGATCTTTGCACACAGCGGCACGCTCAAGGGCGATCAGCGCGAGAAACTGCCGCTTGGCGATAAACCGGGATTTGAGCCGGTGGGTCGCACCGATACCGAACACATGTTTTGCTGGTTGCTCAACAGAATGCAGGCGACGGGTACGCGCTCACTGCGTGATTACGGTTGGGGTCAGTTAGCTGAAGACCTCAACCACATCAACGAGCGTGGGCCACTGAACCTGTTGCTCGCCGATGGGCAATCGTTGGCTGTTTACCACGATTACGAAGACGGCCAACCGATTTTCTGGAGCCGGCGCATTCCACCGCACGCACAAGTGCCAATGTCCAATAACGTGCTCACGTTGGCACTCGACGCCCACCAGTCGCACCGCAGCTACATTGTGTTTGCGACAACGCCGCTTACTGACGAAGCGTGGGTAAAGATGGCGCCAGGGCAATTGCTGATTGCGCGCCGTGGGCAGATTTTCTGGGACAGTCTCAATGTGTGGGACAGAGCCGATTCGCTGCAACAGCAGGCGACGCAGCAAGCGGTCTCAGCTGCTTCTCCGGCAATTGCACTGTTCCCGCCAGCTCTGGAAGGCAGTACATACCTCCGATCCGACACCGATGCAGCATTAACCGATTCCGGGGTACAGCGTTCCCCTGAAGCGACCGATCAATGGCCGTTGCATTGGAGCAAGCGGGACGGGGCATCCGAAAAGCAGCGTCCCAGTCGCCTCCTAAACGTTCTGCACGAGACCGTGTACCGTTATGCGCGACGGGTTGAAGCGAGCCAGCACGTCCTGCGATTGCAACCGGTTCATGATTCGCTACAGGCTCTGGAAAGCTTCGACCTTCGCGTCAGTGTCGACGGGCAAGTGCATAACTATGAGGACGTGTTCGGGAACCACACTGTCGAGCTTGGCGTGGATCAGCCATTTACAGAGTTTGTTGTTCGAGCCGAATCGCGGGTTCGAGTCAGCGAGGCGCCAGCGCTGTACACGCTGGCACCCCACCGACGCGAACAGATTCCTCTGGTGTGGATGCCCTGGCAGCGACAGATGATGCTCGCTTACATGTTGCCGGCCGAACTGCCCGAGACGCACCTCACTGAGTTGCTGGACTTCGCGATGAGTTTTGTTGAGCGCAATGACCACAATCTGCGTGACACACTGATCGACATGAATCGGACCATTTACAAAGACTTCCGATACCTTCCCGGCGTGACGACTCTGGAGACGACGCCTTATGAAGTCTTCAGCAGTCATCAGGGAGTGTGCCAGGACTTTGCCAATCTGTTCATCTGCATGGCACGGCTAATGAACATCCCGGCGCGCTACCGGGTTGGCTACGTCGACACGCATGCCGCCACCGACAACCCCCTTCAGTCCGAAGCATCACATGCCTGGACCGAACTCTACCTTCCTGGCGCCGGCTGGATCGGTTTCGATCCGACCAACGGCACACTGGTGGGCCAGGAGCACGTGCGCGTGGCTTGCGGGCGCAACTATCGCGATGCGACGCCGACCACTGGAACGCTGTTCAAAGGCGGCGGTGGCGAGACGCTGGAAATTACCGTAAAGGTTGAAGCCGAGGCCGCTGACAGTTGAAGTGCGAAGAGGCATTATTGAAACGCGTTGCACTCTGCGTTCGCACTTCACTCGAGCATCTGTGAGAGCAGTGTCGCAATACCCAGAAACGACATGAAGCCGGCAACGTCCGTCACGGTTGTCAAAACAATGGAGGACGACTGCGCCGGATCCTGACCAAAGCGGCGTAACAGGATCGGCGTGAGTGCACCGGCGACACCGGCGATGGTCATCGAGATCACCATCGAAACGGCGATGACAAGTACCAGGCCGGCGGATTTGCTCCAGATCCACACTCCGATTGCGGTCGTCAACGCGACGGCCAAGCCGTTTGCCAAGCCGACACTGGCTTCCTTCCACACCATGCGCGGCCAGGAGCGCAGCGTGATCTCACGCAATACGATGCCGCGCATGGTCACAGCAAGTGCCTGCGCGCCGGCGTTGCCGGACTGCCCGGCCACAACCGGCAGCAACACCGCGAGCGCTGTGAACCGTGCAATGGTGCTTTCGAACAAGCCGACAACTGCCGCCGCAAGAAATGCAGTCAGAAGATTAATTTGCAGCCACGGCAGTCGCTTGCGAACGGCGAACATCGGGCCCGACAGTGCGCGTTCGTCGCGGCTCGCGCCGACCATGGTCTGAATGTCGACGCTGGATTCTTGTTCGAGGGCACTCATCAGAACATCCTGATGAATGACGCCGACAAATCGGCCTTCCTGATTGATGACCGGCAACTCCGTAATCGGTCTGCGCTGCAGTATGTTGACGACGTCTTCGCGCGGATCGAGCTCCTGTGCTACGGCCAATAGCGGACGTATGATCTCCCGCAAGCCCAGCGCCCGATCCGCCACTGCGAGCTCATGCAATTCGACACGCCCGCTGAGGTTGCCGTTGTCGTCGACGACAAACAACTCACGCATTCGTCGGCGCTTCATTGCCCGCAGCCGGTCGAGCGCGTCAGCCACGCTCAGGTCGTCGCGAATGTACGTTACTCGCGGGTCCATCAGCTGCCCGGCTGAGTTGTCCGGGTACGCCATCATGTCGCGAAGCTCGTGCGCCACCTGCGGATCGAGTTCGTCGAGCCAGCGTTCCCTCTTCTCCGTGGACAACTGTGTCAGCACTGCCGCGCTGGCGGCGGGCTCGGACTCGGCAAGAAAGTGCACAGCGGTTGCCCGTGGCAAATGCTCGAGAACGGCTTGTGCCGCGTCCGGTGACAATTCCTGCCAGGTCCGAACGGCCGAGTCATCAGTCGGGGCGGCGAGCAACGCGGCCGCGTCGGTTGGTGTCATTCTTTCCAGGCGCCGGGCCGCCTCGTGCGGAAAATCCAGGAAGAAACGCTGGTTCAGTGCCAGCACTGCCGGAAGCGTCGTTTCACTCACGATTTTGTATCCACAATTGGTTTCGCTTTTGGCAACAGTGATACGGATGCCTGGGTGAGTGCGGCGAATGCGTTCCAGTAGCCTTGTGCCATGATGGTGGCAACTCGCTCGGTGTCATCATGTCGGGTTAATCGATGCCCGGTTGCCATTGCGCGGTCGAGTGCATCGCGTCGCAGCACACCGATGAGCCGCGAGTTCCGATCGATTACGGGTGTCACGGCGGACTGTCGCCAACCACGTCGACGTGCCATGCCGCTGATGGTAGCGCTCGCAGTGAGCACGGTGTGGGGTTTGCGCACAATGCTGGACAGTCGCGCCACACCGGACGCGCGTAACAGCGCCGCCACGCTGATGGCACCGACCAGGCGCTGTTCATGGTCTACAGAGAAAACCATTTCGACATCGTGTTCCTTGCCGCTGGCCACACGCGCAATCGCTTCGGCGACGGTTGCATCCGGCGGTAACACGACGATGTCGGGATCGATCCAGGCGCCGACCGAGTCATTTGCATAGTGCAACAGTAACCTCGATGCCACTGCCGAGGTGGTCGGCAGACTCTTGACTAATTGGCTACGTTTCGGTTCGGCAATCTGGCGCAAGATCGCGACCATGGCCTGTGTCCCGCAGCTGGCAAGCAGCGATGACGCCGTTAGAGGGCTGACAAAGGTGAGAATGCGGGCAGCCGCCGACGGCAGCATTGCCGTCAGAACCGGTGCACCGGAGCGAGCCGGTAGGCGATCGAAAAGAGCAGCCGCATCGGTCACATTGAGTCGCTCGAGTATGCGTGCTGCTTCGGCCGGGTGGGCGGTCACGAAAGCCAGCGTCAGGCTTTCGCGGTCAGCCATTGTCGTCGCTTGCGACCACCGTGATCGCCTGTTCGTTGTAAACGCGCGCCGGCATGCTGATCCTGCCTTCAGCAGTTTCCATGATCAGCGTTGTTGCCGTGACATCGATGACACGGCCCTGCACTTCACCAATCCGCAGAATTTGCCCGGCGGTCACTGCCTCGCGCAAATAGTGAGCACCAATGAGATTCGCCACGTAATCGCGCGCGCCGAGACCGACTGATAACGCCACACCGCCGACGATTGCAGCCGCAATGGCTGACGTAAACACGACCAGGAATGTGACCTTGACGCCGATCTGGTCGGCACCGACCAGTATCGCGCCAGCGATGATGGTCACTTGCGCGACCCGCGCCAGTGTCGCGCGCTGGGCTGGCGTGAAGCCGGGCGCCGTTGTACGCACCACGTCGGCAACGATGCGCGCCACTGCATATCCGGCGGCGATGATCAATACGCCGGCAGCAAGCGTCGGCAGATAAGCTACGAACCTGCTCAGCCAGTCTGTGAACGGCGCGAGGCCCAGTACTTCTGTGGCGGCTGTCGCGAAAAACAGCAGTACCAGCCAGAACACGATGTTGCCGAGAACGCGCGACGCGGTTGCCACACGCAACCGTTCCGCCTGACGGCCCAGCAGACGTGAGGAGAGCTTGTCCAGCAACCGGGCGCCACGCCATGTGATTGCCCGCAGCAGACGTGCGAGCAACCAGCCAATGATCAGCAGCGCAACTGCGCCAACAATATTCGGCAGGAATGAGAGAACGTGATCGACGATTTTCGTCACGCCATTCATCAAGGCTGATCCGAAATCAATTTGCTTGTCCATGCCCTTACCAATCCACGGTTACGCTGCCCGTGCGCATTAGTTGAAATCAGCTTATACCGCGAAGCGAGTCAACGCCAGATGTTTGAGCAGCAGCACGCGCGAGCCCTCAATAATCTGCCGCGGGCAGATTTGTCCAATTCTGAAACAATGAAGCGCCGAGTGTATCCGGTGAGCCAGCGTCAGTTCTCAAGGAAACACACCACGCAAAAGCTTTGCTTGGGCAACGCGCTCAATGCCTTCGATCAATGCTGCGGTTCGCATATCGATGCCATCGCGCTGACTGCGTAGTAGCGTTCGACGGAATGCGCCGGTAATGATCTTGTGCAGCCGGTCGTTGGTTTCCTCTAGCGTCCAGGCAAACTCCTGGGTGTTTTGCACCCATTCGAAATACGATACGGTCACACCGCCGGCGTTGCCGAGGATGTCGGGCAGGACGAACACGCCGCGCCTCGACAGAATTTCGTCTGCCTCGAGTGTGGTGGGGCCATTAGCGCCCTCGGCCAGCAACTTGCACTTGATGCGCTCGGCATTGGC
>CP070775.1:183082-195903 GCA_020346185.1 Betaproteobacteria bacterium
GCTTGCCGCTGTCGATTTCGGCTCGTTTGACCCACTCGTGCAAGGTCTGTGGGGCGCAGCCAATCTTCGATGCAATCGACTCAACCGCCGCCCACAGCGATGGATACTCGCCTCGGTGCTCTTGCACCATTCGAACGGCACGTTCTCGTACTTCGGGGGAATATTTCTTGGTCATCGCTCCATTCTCTCAAGAAAAGGAGCCTCCTCAATTCCCGGGGCGATTCATCACGGAAGTTATCCGTTGTGTAGAAGCACCACAGCGCTGCGTCTGGAAATGCGGTCCTTCGTCCCAATCCAGACCAAGCCACTTCATGGAGTCGAAAATGGCTTCGGTCGACTCTTTGGTAGATCTGGTCAGATCGGTGTCTTCGATGCAGAAGACGAACTGACCGCCGTGGCGTCGCGCATAGGCCCAGGAAAACAGCGTGGTACGGGCACCGCCGATATGGAAGCCAGTCGAGCTGGGAGCAAATCGGCTGCGGATCATCGGATCTTTCAAAGGCTGCAACGCCGGGCAAAGTGTGAGATTCTACTCGACACGACAGAAATCACTAGTTGATCCTCAACCACAGCGCTCCCCTCTCATGGCCTTGGCAAGCTCCATTAACGGCCGACACTGCGCCCACTGCTCGAGCGGCAGATCGAGGCGTCGGCACCAGTTTGGCTGCTGTTGCACGGTGCCGGGCACATTGGCTTGCTCGATCTGGCCGAACACGTCTTCCATCTGCAGCATCATGATCGCGCTTTCACTGCGAGCGATGTAACGATGCACCGCCGTGATCATTTCGCTCGTCGGCCTGCCTGTCTCGGCATCGGCAACAACCTCTGGTAGCAATTCCTGCCGATCGAGGACCTCCAGCAGGCGCCTGCGATCGAGTTCACGCTCGGCGCGCAGGCGATCACGGGTATCGGCGTTCGGAAACAGGCCGAGCGATTCGCGTAAATCAAGATCGCGACCGCACCAGTAACCACTCAACGTCGGCAAGTCATGTGTGCTCACCGTCACCAGTGCCTGGGCCGGAAATTCATCGGGCGCAAGGAACGAGTGATCAGCGTGCCAGTGTTTCGAAAAATAGAGTACGCGATAGGACAATAGCCCGGAATCGTGGAGAGCGGCGCGCAACCCGTCGGGCACTGTGCCCAGGTCCTCACCAATGATCACACAACGGGCACGCACACTCTCCAGAGCCAGAATGCCCACCAGATCGTCTAGCGGATAGCGAATAAACGCACCTTCTTCGCACGTGGCGCCAGCGGGTACCCAGAACAAGCGCATCAAACCGATCACGTGATCGATGCGCAACGCGCCACTGGCATGCATGTTTGCTCGCAACGTCATGACGTAATCCGCGTAGGCAGTTTCTTCGAGGTGGCGCGGCAACCACGGTGACAGACCCCAAACCTGTCCCTGCAAATTGAAGTCATCCGGTGGTGCGCCGACGCTGACTCGAGATGCGTGGGCATGCGGCCCTCGCCACACATCGGCACCAGATTCATCACTGCCCACTGCGAGGTCACGATACAGACCGATATGCATACCACCAGCGCGTGCACAGTCGCGGACATGACTGATCTGCTCGAACAGTAACCACTGCAGGTACTCGTGAAACTCGACGTCTGCTGCGTGGTCTCGGGCAAAGCCGGCGACGGCGGTTGAGTCCGGATCGAGATACTTCTCGGGCCATACCCGGTCAGCGATGTGTGCGTGCAGTACCTCGAATATCGCGTGCAAATGCAATGCTCGCCCGCCCTTCGCCTGAAAGTCCCGAAATGCCGCGCCACGCACACTGAGCAATGAGGCAAGATGCTCGTCGCGAAAATGCTCGTAGAGTTGGCGCAGCAACGGCAACTTGAGTCTGGCCACGCCGGCATAGTCGACCAGGTCGACTCCACGCAGTCTCCTGAGTTCGGCCTGGAACGATGGCGCCTGGACGCACTCGCGCGCCGGCATACATTCCGCAAAATCTGGAACTGCTTCGACATCCAGGTACAACGGATTGGCGAAACAGCGGCTTGACGGACTGTACGGACTCGCCCGCTGGGGTTCGTCCGGATAGAGTGCATGGAGCGGATTTATACCGATCAGATCGGCACCGAGGCCTCCGAGCAGCGTTGCGGCCGTGGCCAGATCACCGAGATCGCCAATACCCCAGTTGCGTGAAGAGCGCACACCATAGAGTTGCAGCGCAATGCCCCAGGCGCGGCCGCGCGCACCTCCGGCATGAACCCGCACGCAGTGCGATGGTGTGACAATCAGCGTAGTGCGCGCCTGATGACCCGCGCAGGACACACTTACCTGGTGATAGCCAGGACACTGCACCCACGGCAGCTGCAAACGTCGCCGACGGAATCGTTCGCCGTCGAGTTCCACTTCCTCGAGTAGATCCTGTGCAACGATCTCCAGCACACCTTGGTGCTCGGTGCCATTCTCCTCGCGCAGTCGCCAGCGCAGTCGCGTGCTTTCCTGGGTTTCTGTCAGGGTAAGCGGCAACCACGCAGATTCACTCTCGCGACGAACACACACCGGCGGCAACAATCGAGTCCATTGCCCGTCGTGATGTGCACGCAGTGCACTCTCGATGGCATCTTCGTTGGCGGCATCGATGCCCATCGCGCCAAGCACACGGCGCGCGGTGTTTTCGGTAAGGCCGTGCCAATTGCCCCAGATATCGTGATAACCGGGCTCGATACCATAGGCCAAGGCAAGCCGCGCGAGCGGCGAATCGGGATTCATCGCAGTGGAATCAGCACATAGGCCGCGCGCGCTTCAACTTCAAGCGCGTGCAGCTTGCCCACCGGCAAGCGTGCAGTCGTCAGCACACAGCGCCAACCGCTGATGAAGGCACTGCCAGCGGGCAGCACAAAATCGACGGCTTGTTCGCCGGCATTCAGAATCACCAGCACCGTGTCCTCGTCGGCGCGCACGTGCTCCTCCGGCAGGGACTCGGCGAGAAGCATACCAACGCAGCGGCGTTGCTGATCGTGCCAATCGTCCTCGGTCATGGCTGCGCCATCCTCGCGCAGCCACTCGATGTCGGCGAAACCGCTCAATGGCGTGCGTTGCTCGCCGTGCGCAAAACGTTGCCGCCGCAGCACCGGGTGACTCGCGCGCAGCCCGACCAACTCGCACACAAATGCGAGAAACTCATCCGAATGCTGTGCTCCGGACCAGTCGAGCCAGCTGGTTTCGTTATCCTGGCAGTAGGCGTTGTTGTTGCCACCCTGACTGCGCCCAAGTTCGTCTCCCGCCAGAAGCATCGGTGTACCTTGTGACAGGAACACACTCACCAGCAGGTTTCGCCGCTGCCGGTCGCGCAAGGCGCACACTTGTGGATCGTCGCTAGGCCCCTCAACGCCGTAATTGGCGCTCAGATTCTCCCTGTGCCCATCGCGGTTGTCTTCGTCGTTGGCTTCATTGTGGCGCTGCTCGTAACTGACCAGATCAGCGAGCGTAAAACCATCATGACTGGTCACAAAGTTGACACTGGCCCACGGCCCACGCTCAGGATGGCCGAAAAGATCGCCCGAGCCGTGCAAACGACGTGCGAAGTCGGGCAACACGCCAGTGTCACCGCGCCAGAAGCTGCGCACTGAATCGCGAAAACGGTCGTTCCATTCGGCCCACTCCGGCGGGAAACCGCCGAGACGATACCCCCCCGGGCCGATGTCCCATGGCTCGGCGATAAGTTTGAGCCTCGAGAGCAACGGGTCGCCGGCGACTGCCTGCAAAAACGGCGCATGCACATCGAAATCACTAACCGAGCGTGCCAACGTGACTGCCAGATCGAAACGAAAACCGTCTACCTCCATCTCCTGCGCCCAGTAACGCAGGCTGTCGATTGCCAGCGCAACCACGCGCGGGTCCTCGAAGTTGAGCGAATTGCCGCAGCCGGTGAAATCGACGTACTCGCGCAGGTTGTCCGGCTGCAGCCGGTAGTAGCTGGCGTTGTCAATGCCGCGGAAACTCAATGTCGGACCAATGCGGTTGCCCTCGGCGGTGTGGTTGTACACGACGTCGAGAATGACTTCGACCCCGGCATCGTGCAGTGCTCGCACCATGTTCTTGAATGAAGCGAGCCCACCTTCGCCAAGGTAACGCGCCTGCGGTGCGAAGAAATTCAGCGTGCTGTAGCCCCAATAGTTGCGCATTCCCTTGCGCACGAGGAAGTTATCGTCGGCGAACGCGTGCACCGGCAGCAGCTCGACACTAGTGACACCTAACGCTTTCAGATAATCAGTCACACATTTGTGACCAAGCCCCTCAAACGTGCCTCTGGTTTCGGGTGGCAGTTCCGGGTGCTGCATCGTGAACCCGCGCACATGTGTTTCGTAGATGACCGTATCATTCCAGGGCACCCGCGGTGCGCCGACCGTGAGAGAGCCGCCCGTTTCGGCGATGACAACGCTCTTTGGTGTGCCAGCAGCACTGTCACGCGTGTCAAAACTGAGATCTTCTGCGGCATCGCCCTGAATGAAGCCATAGCTGGCGTCCGACCAGATCAGTTCGCCGGCGAGCTGGCGCGCGTAAGGGTCAATCAGAAGCTTGTGCGGATTGAAGCGGTGCCCGGCGTCAGGCTCGTACCTTCCATGCACGCGGTAGCCGTACAGCTGCCCTGGCCCCATCCCGGGTACGAAACCGTGCCACACACCGTCACTGCACTCAGGCAGCGTCAGGCGCGAGACTTCTTGCGTGCCGCTGGCATCGAACAGGCACAGTTCCACACGCGCCGCATTGGCTGAATACAGCGCGAAATTGACGCCGCCGTCCCTGCAGTTGGGGCCAAGCGGCGCGGGCACCCCCGCGCGGACGGCTTCAGCCATGTTCGGTTACAGAGGATTCGCGACCGACTTCGGGCAGACTGGGATGTATCGGCTCAAGCTTCCAGATTTCGTCGTTGTATTCGGTGATGGTGCGATCGCTGGAGAAGCGCCCACTCGCTGCACTGTTGCGTATGCTCATCCGCAGCCAGCGATCGCGGTCACGATACGCCGCAGCCGCGTCGCGCTGCGCTTCGGCAAAGCTGGCGAAATCGGCAGCGGTCATCCACGGATCGCCGGCGCTAGTTATCGAACCGATCAACGGATCGAATATGCCAGGCTCGAACTGATTGAAATGCCCACTCTCCAGAAGATCCATCACTTCCCCTAGCTCCGGGTCAGCGGCAATGATCGCTTGCGGATCGTAATCGGCGCGCCGTGCTTCGACTTCGTCGGCGTTGAGGCCAAACAAAAAGAAATTGTCATGTCCCACCGCCTCGAGAATCTCGATGTTGGCTCCATCGAGCGTGCCGATGGTGATCGCACCGTTCATCATCAGCTTCATGTTTCCTGTTCCCGAAGCCTCCTTGCCCGCCGTCGAAATCTGCTCGGACAAATCCGCCGCCGGACTGATCACCTCCATCGCACTGACGCAGTAATCGGGAAAGAACACCATCTGCAAGCGCCCCGCCGTGTCCGGGTCGTTGTTGACGACCACCGCGACGTTATTGATCAGCTTGATAATGAGCTTGGCCATTGCATATCCCGGCGCGGCCTTACCCCCGATGAGCACGCAGCGCGGCGTCCAGTCCTTGGTGTCACCGCGCTTGATGCGGCAATAAAGGTGGATAACATGCAGCACGTTGAGTAACTGACGCTTGTACTCATGGATGCGCTTGACCTGAATGTCGAACATGGCGTTCGTATCGAATTCGACGCCGCACTCGTGATTGACCAGCGCTGCGAGCCGTCCCTTGTTTTCGTGCTTGATCTCAGCCCAACGTGCGCGGAATGCACGGTCGTCGGCGTGAGCGGCAAGTCGTTCCAGGCGCGTCAGAGCCGTTTGCCAACCGTCGCCAATGGTCTCACTGATCAGTCGCGCCAGGCCCGGATTGCACACCGTCAGCCAGCGCCGTGGTGTGACACCGTTGGTCTTGTTGTTGAACTTGTGCGGCCACAATTCGTGGAAGTCGCGAAACAACCCGCGC
This sequence comes from Betaproteobacteria bacterium, assembly GCA_020346185.1. Taxonomy (GTDB): domain Bacteria; phylum Pseudomonadota; class Gammaproteobacteria; order Burkholderiales; family Eutrophovitaceae; genus SG8-40. The sequence continues at coordinate 189,049 of CP070775.1, forward strand.
GTCAGCAGGCGCGAGTGCAGCGCCGCCACACCATTGACCGAAAAGCTTCCAACAATGGCAAGGTAGGCCATCCGCACCATTGGCTCGGCGCCCTCCTCGATAATGGACATGCGACGCAAGCGTGCCGTATCGCCTGGCCAGATCTGTGCCACCGTAGCGAGAAAGCGCGCGTTAATCTCGTAAATGATCTCCAGTATTCGTGGCAAGAGACGCGAAAACAGTGCCACTGACCAGCGCTCCAGCGCCTCCGGCAACAGTGTGTGGTTGGTGTAAGCCATTGTGCACGTGATGATGTCCCAGGCTGCGTCCCAGCCGAGATCGTGTTCATCGACCAGCAAACGCATCAGCTCCGCTACGGCAATCGCTGGGTGGGTATCATTGAGCTGAAAACAATGCTTGGCGGCGAACTGCGACAAGTCTCCGCCGTGCGCGCGCTTCCACTGCCGCAACGTGTCTTTCAGACTGGCCGAGACCAGGAAATACTGCTGGCGCAACCTCAGCTCTCGGCCGTTCTCGCTGGCATCGTTCGGGTACAGCACCAGGGTAATGTTCTCGGCCTCGTTTTTTGCAGCGACGGCTTCGGGGTAACTGCCGGCATTGAATTCTTCCAGGTCAAACGCAGCAGTGCCTTCCGAAGACCACAAACGCAACGTGTTAACCGTGTTGTTGTGATAGCCAGGGACCGGCACGTCGTAGGGCACGGCGAGCACGTCGTGGGTATCGACCCATCGCACCCGCTGGCGGCCATCCGTGTGGCAATAAAACTCGCTGCGGCCACCGAAGTGAATCGTTTGTGCATACTCGCGACGTGCCAGCTCCCACGGGTGACCGCCGTCGTGCAGCCAATGGTCCGGCGACTCGACCTGACAGCCGTTGTCGATGCGTTGCCGGAACATACCGTATTCATAACGAATACCGTAACCGATGACCGGCAGGGCAAGGCTGGCGCAACTGTCGAGGAAGCACGCCGCCAGCCGTCCCAGTCCGCCGTTGCCAAGTCCAGCGTCGTGCTCAGCACTCTCAACCTTCTCCAGCGACAAGCCCAGCCACTCCAGTGCCGAGCGGGCCTCCCCTTCCGCGTCGAGATTGATGAGCGCATTGAGCAGCGACCGGCCAATGAGGTATTCGAGCGACAGATAACAGGTACGCCGGCTTCGGTCCTGTTCGTAAGCACGCCGCGTCGCGTTCCAGCGTTCGTTGAGCCGGTCGCGCACTGTCAGCGCAAAGGCCGGAAACAGGTACTCACCAGACGTCTCGAAGTTGTCCCGTCCGAGTGTGTGACTGAAATAGCGCAAGAAATCCTGCGACAAGGCAGCAGAGTCGAGGCCAGACGTCGTCACGTGCTGGGGCCGGCGGGCAAACTGTGGGGTCGTACTCATTAATTAGAGCTCGGTTGATCGATGACAAGCAGTAGGGCTGCCAGTGGCGGCAGGGTCAAGCGAAGCGAACAGGAACGGCCATGTGCCGCGACAGCTTCGGTCACTGCCACACCGAAGTTACCCACCCCGCTTCCGCCGTAGTCCCGCGCATCCGTATTGAGCAACTCCCGGTAGCGCCCGGCAACGGGCACACCAACACGGTAATTGTGGCGCACCATCGGCGTAAAATTGCACACCAAGAGTACCTGGTCACAGCTATCGGCCGCCCGCCGCAGAAATGCAATGACGCTGTTCTCATGGTCAGAGCAGTCCACCCACTCAAACCCGCCAGCATCGCAATCACGTTCGTGTAGTGCCGGATAGCGAGCGTACACGTGATTCAGATCACGGACCAGCTGCTTCACGCCACTGGGACCAGCATCTTCGAGCCGGTTCCAGTCGAGCGGACGATTGAAGTCCCACTCGCTTGGCTGCGCAAATTCGCCGCCCATGAACATCAGTTTTTTGCCGGGGTAGGTGTACATGTAGGCGTACAGCAGTCGCAGATTGGCAAAGCGCTGCCACTCGTCACCCGGCATTTTTCCCAGCAGCGAGCCCTTGCCATGAACCACCTCGTCGTGTGACAGCGGCAGAATGAAATTTTCCGAGAAGGCGTAAAGCAGGCCAAAAGTCAAACCATCCTGATGGTAGCGCCGGTGCACCGGATCTTGTCGCATGTAGCCGAGGGTGTCGTGCATCCACCCCATATTCCATTTGTAAGTGTAACCAAGACCGCCGACATAGGTCGGACGCGACACCATTGGCCATGCTGTCGACTCCTCCGCCATCGTCACCGCACCGCGCGCATGAATAACTTCATTTAGCTGGCGCATGAAGGCAATTGCTTCCAGGTTTTCATTACCGCCATAACGGTTGGGCAACCATTCGCCTGCCGAACGCGAATAGTCCAGGTAGAGCATTGATGCCACGGCGTCCACGCGCAGCGCATCCACGTGGTACTCCTCCACCCACCATAAGGCGCTGGCGATGAGGTAGTTCACGACTTCCGGGCGCGCAAAATCGAAGACTAGCGTGCCCCAGTCGCGGTGCTCTGCCAAACGCGGGTCAGCGTACTCATAGAGCGGCGTGCCATCGAAGCCGGCCAGTCCGTGCGCGTCACGCGGGAAATGCGCTGGCACCCAGTCCATGATGACGCTGAGGTCAGAGGCATGGCACGCGTCGACGAAGAATTTGAAGTCGTCTGGCTCGCCGTAGCGCCAGGTTGGTGCGAACAATCCAATCGGCTGATAGCCCCACGAGCCGTCGAAAGGGTGCTCCGTGATTGGCAGCAATTCGAGGTGTGTGAAGCCCATCTCGCGCGCATATTGAACCAGTTCGGTTGCCAATTCGCGATAACTCAAGCGTGGTCCGACCAAGGGCAGCGGTTGCCCGGCGCGGTGACGCCAAGATCCCAGGTGGACTTCGTAAATGGCCATCGGACGGTCGAGTGCGCAGCGTTGCGCGCGCCCGGCCATCCACTGGCCGTCGCGCCACTCGTGCTTGCTTTCGTACACGATCGAGGCATTGCCCGGTGGCGGTTCCATTCGTCGCGAGAAGGGGTCAGCCTTGAGCGGCAGCAGCGTACCGTCGGCTGCAATGAGTTCGAACTTGTACAGTTCGCCAGAAGTCAGTCCCGGAACGAATAGATCCCATACGCCATTGGTCGGATGCAGGCGCATTGGATGACGCCGGCCGTCCCACTGATTGAATGGCCCTACCACACTCACGCGCCGCGCTGCTGGCGCCCACACTGCAAACTGCACTCCGGAGACACCCTCGAACGCCATCGGACGCGCACCCAGTACCTCGTACAGGTGCTCATGGCGGCCCTCACCCAGAAGGTAGCGGTCGAGTTCACCCACCACCGGGCCGAAGCGGTAAGGGTCTTCGACCTCGCGTACGTTATCGCTCTCGAACAGCCGCAGTCGATACGGGCACACAGGCAACGGCAAACGCAATTCGAATACACCAGAGCGACCCCGTGGCCGTGCGCTCCCCAGAAGTTCACCCGCCATACTGATCACGTCGACGCGGTTTGCCTGCGGCTGGTAACTACGGACCACCCAGTTCTTGCGCCCGGCATGCGGCCCGAGAATGGCGAATGGATCACGGTGCTCGCCACGCGCCAGCGCTGCGAACTGATCACTGAGGCTCACGCTCCCGTACCTTGCTTAAATACGATCGTCATCATTGCGCTCACCCAGCTCGATACAGCAGGTTGAGGCAATTCTCAGCTGTCGACCGCCACGAGAAGCGGGCCCGCGCTGCGGCCTTGCGCATGGTTGACCAGCGGCGCGGATGATTAGAGCGCAACACCAATGCCTCGCGCAATGCGGCAAGCAGGCCATCGGCCTGCTGTAACAGTGACTTGCCCTCGAACCCGAAGCCGTTGATGCCGGGTTTGACGGTGTCCTTGAGGCCGCCAACGAGGTGCACCAGACAGGGTTGCCCAGATCGCATCGCCAGCATCTGACTGATACCGCAAGGCTCAAACGAACTGGGCATGAGGAACAGGTCTCCGGAGCCGTACAACGCTTGCGACAAAACGTCCGAATACCCGCTCAGGTAAAGCAAATTGCGGCGCCGTGCTGAAGTCATGGCGAGAAACTGTTCCAACACCGGATCACCGCTACCGAGTATGACCAGCAAGCCGTCGTCGCCCAGCGCATCGAGCACGCCCTCTAGCGCCGCTCGCCCGTCACCGGCGTGCTCTGCCAGCAAGCGCACTTTCTGCGAAGTGATACGGCCGACACTGCTCAAAATGAAGGTTGGGCGCTTCGCACTCATCTCGCTCAGCCGCACATGCGCAACGAAGTGAGCGCCACCGACCTGCGCACGCGCGGCAGTCCAGCGGAGATTCTCCGCACGCATCAACTCGAGCAGGCTGCTCCATTCCGGCACCGGTGCGAGTTGGTCGGGATAATCGCAGCCGTTAAGAAAGCCATGCAGGCGTCCCTCCTGCCGGGCAGCGACCAGGTCGGCTTGCAAACCTTCTCCTCCGTAATAACCGGCGCCAGCCACGTCACTCGGCCGCAGAATCTCGTCGCAATAGGAGGGAGAAACGGTGTGCACCGCATCGGCCAGGCGAATACCGACTGCCATCGGATTGATGCAATCGGGCCAGCGCGGATCGGTGACCAGCGCCTTCGCATAACGCAACCCGGGAAACCATGACTCCAATGCCGACGGGTCACCCCGCAGCGGCCGCACGCCCTGCAGCGCGAGGTTGTGCAAGGTGTACACGAAGCGCATCGAGCGCAACTTGCGGTAAGCCGGATGGTACCTGCGCAGCAGCAACAGCAGTGCGCTATGCCAGTCGTGCAAATGGACGACGTCAATTTCGCCGATGCAGTACTGCTTCAGTGCCTCTGCAACCGCGGCGTTGAACAGCGCGAATTTCGACGCGTCTGTGGCGAAAGGCCGGTCTGGCGGATCATCGCAGTAAATCGTCCCGCGCCCGCAAGGGCTGAAATCGACATGGTCAAATACGATGTGCCTGACCTGCGGCACGTGTTCTCTGCCAGCAACCTCGACGACCTCAACAGGGATGTTTGCACGACGAAAGGCAACCTCGAGCGCGGCGACGTGCCCCAGCTGGCGCAAATCAGCGAGTCTGCCGTAACTAGGTGTGACGACGGTCACTCGGCAGCCGAGTTCGGTGAGCGCCAGTGGCAGATCGCGCAACACGTCACCGATACCGCCAACCTTGCCGCCGGGCAAGGCATCGTTCTCCGCTGCAACCATCAAGACGTGCAGCGTCATTCAGCGGAAGATATGCAATTGCTGGCCAAGCATGTCGGGAGTTACAAGCACGATACCGGCCGGCGTAACACGGAAACCGCGCGCTCGATCGGCATCGTGATCGCGACCGATGACTGTGCCAGCCACGACGCTGCAACCGCGATCGAGTATCGCTCGGTGGATATCGCATTCCGGTCCTACCGTCACATCAGGCAAAGCCACAGTTTCAGTCAGGCGCGTGCGCGCCTCTACGCGCACGTTGGAAAACAGCAAAGAGCGGCGCACAGTGGCCCCCGACAATACGCAGCCGCCGGAAACCATAGAGTCGATTGCCTGACCGCGACGGCCGTCATCCTCGTCGAACACGAACTTGGCCGGCGGCAACTGTGCTTGATCGGTAAGAATTGGCCAGACCTGATCATACAGGTTGAGTTCCGGAACGACATCGACCAGCTCCATGTTGGCACTCCAGTAGGAGTCCAGCGTACCGACATCGCGCCAGTAAGCCCGATTTCCTTCTGCATCGCGGAACCGGTAGGCGAAAGTTCGATAGCGCTGCACACAATCCGGAATGATGTCGCCGCCGAAATCGTGCTTCGAGCTTGGATCGTCCGCATCGCCGATGAGGCGCTCGTAGAGAAAGCGCGTGTTGAAGACATAAATCCCCATAGAGCCAAGGCACAACTCATCTTGCCCGGGGATGGGAGTGGGATGCTCCGGCTTTTCCTCGAAATCCCGGATTCGACCGTCCTCCTCTATGACGGCCACCCCGTAAGCTTTCGACGCTTCGCCCACCGGGACTTCGATGCAGCCGACTGTCACGTCGGCCTGATTACTCACGTGCTCTGCCAGCATCAGACCGTAATCCATTTTGTAAACGTGATCGCCGCCGAGTACCACCACATATTCTGGCCGGTGGGTTCGAATAATGTCGAGGTTCTGGTACACGGCGTCCGCCGTTCCCTTGTACCAGGCCTCGTCGACACGTTGCGAGGCGGGCAATATCTCGAGGAACTCGCCAAGTTCACTACGAAGATTGCTCCAGCCGCGCACCAGATGCCGGATCAGTGAGTGCGCCTTGTACTGGGTAAGCACACCGATGCGCCGGATACCCGAATTCACGCAATTCGATAATGCAAAGTCGATGATTCGGAATTTGCCGCCGAACGCGACTGCCGGTTTGGCACGCCAGTCTGTCAGCTCGCACAGCCGGGAGCCGCGCCCGCCCGCAAGCACCAGCGCCAGCGATTGACGCGTGAGCCGACTGACAAACCGCGCGTCTTCCGAAGAGATGACGTCAGTCACTACCGCTTATACCTCGTTAGTGGGACGTGCCCGTGGCCAGGACGCGCCGCCCCCAGAAAAAGATAAGACCCTCTTACGCCGCATGGCGCTCGGGCTTGCCTCAGCTAGATAATGTAAACCTATTTCATGGAGAACGGAAATACCTGGCGGGCGGGCTTTAACCCGCCGGCGCGTTGACCCCTCCAAAGCCAGCATGGTTTAATGCGCGCCTCTCAGGGTGGTTAGCTCAGCGGTAGAGCACTGCCTTCACACGGCAGGGGTCACTGGTTCGAACCCAGTACCACCCACCAATAATCAAGTAGTTACGAATACCCTTTCTGGAAAACGCATAAAAAACGCATAACTACGGTTCCAATTTTTGTGTTTCCAGTCGCCCACTCCCCTCGAAGCA
>CP070775.1:196003-208736 GCA_020346185.1 Betaproteobacteria bacterium
GCCGATGCGCTGATTGCACGCGGCGACACAGTGGTCGCGTTTGACACGCATTTTTCTCCTGACAGCCCGCCTGAATCCGATCATCATATTCGTATCATCGGTGACATCACTGACATGGCGGCACTGGCGCAAGTCGTTCAAACGCAGCAGCCGGAAGCAGTCATTCACTGTGCCGCCATCGTCGGCGTGCTGTCCTCGATCGGCAGCCCGGTCAATATCGTGCGCATCAACGTAGAAGGCTCTATCAACGTCTTCGAAGCGATGCGACTCGGTAACATCAGGCGTTGCATACACATCAGTTCCGAAGAAGCCTATGGCGAATTTGGCGCCGACCGTATCGACGAAACGCATCCGCTGGAACCGGTGTTGCCGTACGGGATTTGCAAGGCGGCCGTCGAACAACTTGGGCGCACCTACCATGACCTGCACGGGCTGGAAGTAATCAATCTGCGCACGTCGTGGGTTTACGGACCTGGACTGCCACGCGATCGCATCCCGCGCAATATGGTTTTGGCTGCGCTAGAGGGGAAACCGCTGCATATTCCTCATGGTGCGGAAACGAAGATCGATCACACCTACGTCGACGATTGGGTCAGTGCTGTTCTGGCCGTGCTCGATCATGGCAAACATCGTTTCGATGTCTATAACGTATCCAGCGGCGAAGCCAGTACTGTGACCGAACTGGCGCAGATTATCGGCGAACTGATACCGGGTGCACAGCTTTCAGTAGGCCCTGGTCAGTACCGGCACGGCAACCAGATCGAACTGGTCAGGAAAGGCGCGCTAGACGTTACCCGGGCGAAAGAAGAACTTGGCTGGGCGCCACAATTTGATATCCGCGCGGGACTTGCCGCCTATGTTGACGCATTGCGGCCAGTCATTCGAGAATAAGCGCAAGGTTGAAGAGACGCGTGGCCGGTCACTTTAGTATTGTGCTGACCATTCGGCATCCAATGGTGTTCGTTGTTTCGTGGACACGGACGGCAAACCAGGCCCTGCAGTAGTTAAGGACAAACATGCATGCTCGGGTTATCGACGACCAACACGAGCAACAGACACAAGCTCATGTGAAATGAAATTAATGCCAAGAATAGTCGAACAAATTCTCAACAAACCGACTTCAACGGATGCCGATTGTCCGGGAGTCGTGGCATGAAACATCCCACCTGGGTATTCGGTTACGGCTCGCTCATCTGGCGGCAGGATTTCGCATACATTGACAGCCGTCGCGCATACATCGACGGGTGGGCGCGACGCTTCTGGCAAGGCTCGCACGATCATCGCGGCGTGCACAGTGATCCTGGCCGGGTCGTCACCCTGGTGGAAGCGCCAGGTAAGCGCTGCCACGGTCGGGCTTTTCTGATCGAGCCGCACGTTTTCGAGCATCTTGACGAGCGTGAGATTAACGGCTACGAGCGCAATCATGTCGAAATTTATTTTGATGGTAGCCAAGAGCCGGGCGTCGTCTATCGCGCCGCACTAGACAACTTCGCCTTTCTCGGTGACGCACCACTCGACGAGATGGTCGCACAGATCAAACGCTGTGCCGGCAAGAGCGGCCGCAACATTGACTATGTACTGGAACTCGCGCAATCCTTACGTGAGCTCGACGCTTCAGATCCGCACGTATTCGAGCTCGAGGCGCTGATTCGGGATGAATAGCGATTTGGCGAAAACTCAAGCATATTCCAGATGCAACCGCTCGCGGCTTGTCGCTTACATCCATGCAGTGCGCCGCGAGTAAAACATTTGCCAAAGGCGAAAACATAAAACCGCCTCAGCGATTACACTTGTGTATCCACAATATTCGGGAGAGTGAAAAATGGCAAGGACGAGTAAGGCGAAAAAAACAGAAGACAAGAAACCAACCGCCGCCATCCGCGCCGCCGCAGAGGTCATCTGGGACGAACCGCCCGCGCACTACGGCGGCGCATTCTCCAAAATGCTGGTGCGGCCGGAATCGTGCGGCTCCAAGAGCATTGATTATCGAATCTCTGTTTATCAGCCCCGCGCCTACGTGGCGCCGCACAAGCATCGCATACAGGAGCAGGTGTATCACGTTCTCGAAGGCGAGGGACTGATGGAGCTCGACGGCAAGAAGCAGGTGGTGCGAAAGGACGACGTGATTTTCATTCCGCCTGGCATTGAGCACGCGATTTACAACACCGGCATGACCGACATAAAGTTTGTGGTGGTTACTTCGCCCGCCGACGAGTAGCAGTTTTCTTACAAAGCCCCATCACAGTTCAGTTGCGGCGTTATGTGCTCGCTACGCTTTTCCAAGAAAACGCGGCCACGGTTATGTGTTCCGCACCAACGCAACCGCAACCATGGAAAACGTCGGCGCTGCGAAATACGTGATACAGAAATTGCCAGACGTAAAACGCATCGCCGGCATTAATCAGGATTACACTTGGGAGCAGCACTCGTGGCGCGACTTCGAGAAGTCGATGAAAGTACTGGTGCCCGACGCGATGATTACGCCGCCACGGATGCCGAAGTTGATTGCCGGCTAGTATGGCGGGGACATTCCGCGATTGGGCACAACTGCCCTTGATCGCATGGACAGCATTTGCCAAGATACCGGTGACCCGGTTTTCAGCCAGCCGGGAAAACAATACGGTTTCGACCGTGCTGTTTCGCCCGATCGACCTGACCGGCTATATCGACCAGTTGTTGCACTGTCTCCGGTCTGCTGACTGCTCTTACGGCAACTAAGACAATAACCGTACATGCGTGGCGCTGGGTGAAGCTTCACGTTCCAGACCCCTTTCCGCACAGCCTGCCGCGCTCTCGCGGTACGCTCTAGTGCCTGGGGATCAAGAGCACTGACGTCAGCACAACAGCAAACTCCTCAGCGCCACAACCCGCACATGTCTAGCCCGTTTGCTTGAACGTCGCTGAAAAGACACTAGCGACTAAGCCCATACGTCGTCTCAGTCGGTACCGTACCAGTACGGGCTCAACACGTGACTTAGACACGCCCTCCGTTGGGGAAGACGGATCTCCCCGCACTTTGCGGGTTGGACATTTTGTTGCATGGCTTGGCCACTCATTAGATGACCCCTTTGTGAGCTGCGACGCTCAAGAACGGTACACCAAAGAAAGTCAAGAAAGCGAGCGCGAAGACAAGGCACATGCCGAGCCATCCCAACCATCTCGGTATGTTCAGTCCGACTCGTGCGTGCAGTACCAGCGCCAATGCCAGCCAGGTCAACAAAGCCCAGGTTTCCAGTGGGTCCCAGGCCCAATAGCGTCCCCAGGCGTCACGCGCCCAAGCTGCACCCGCAACGAGCATGGCACTATCAAACAGGAAAGCTAGTGCTGCGAACCGCCATACCTGCGTATCAAGACTGTCATCATTTCGCGCCGAAGCCGCGCCTGCTTCCCCGCGAGCACGCAACAACAAGCGGACGGATAAACCCGTTGCGACCAGAGCCGAGCCGAGAAAAAGCTTACCGGCAAGAACGTGCGCCCAAAGCCAGGGGTTGTCGAAGGTGGGCGGCAACGGCGTTACCTCATTCGGAACGGACATCGCCCAGATTCCGAGAAAGGCAATTAGCGGCAAGGCGAACGGCAGGCTCCTGCGGGCCACGGGAGAGATCCGGATCGCGATCAGAATGAACAACCCGAGACTGAACACGTTGCTCACGAGAATTTCGTACAGAGTAAGAAATGGACCCTGTCCGCTCTGCTGCCATCGCAGCCCGAGACCGATTCCAATCGCCGCAACTGCTATCACCAACAAACTGTCGGTCACGCGACCCAGTCGGCGTTGCGCACGGAATCCGAACAGCACGAAAGCGGCGTCCGCTGCGAGCAAAAGGATGCCGCCGCGCACCCAGCCGGCCTCAGATACGAGCCATGAAGTCACTGTCGCCCCGAGCGGCAGCGGGTCGGTGGTCACAAATCGGCCGCCACAATCGCTTGTAGAAATAGAAGGCAAGCGCTGAAATTCCGACCAGCGCCGCAAACAGCATCCACTGCATAAGGGGCTGATAATCGATGCGGTAGCCCATCCACAGCCGCACCTCGTCGAGGCGCAGTGCACCACCGCGCAGCTGATGCCATTTCCCGGGCACAAGCGCACGGCTCGCACCACCTGCCGAGAGAGTCGCATCGGCACGCACTTCCCGGCTTCGCAACACCCACGCCGAATCAACGGGCGGACGGGTATGCGGCCGAAGAGCAAGCGTTATGGGTTCACCCGCTGGCGTATGCCATGTCCGCTGTTGCCGCCACTCTTGCGCCGGATAGGACGGGAAATGAACGGCGCCACGCATGACGCTGCCGTTGGCATCCAGCCACGACAACACCATCGCATGGCCTTTGTTGGAGGTAGTGGCAAGGCGGTAACCAAGCAATATCAGCGGCCGTGCTTCCCCAATTTCAATACGCTTTTCGCGCCCGTTATCGAGTGTTGAAACCGTCGACCGTGTTCGCTGCCGAATCAAGCCAGGCGCGAATTCGACCTCGATCGCGTCCTGTTTCAAAGCGACTTCATTCAACCGCAGCCGATGCAAGATCCCGCGCTCCACGACCTGCACTTCGGCGGTCTGCAAGATCTGTCCCTCAACGAGTTCTATACGTCCATGAAACCGGGTCAGAGCATCGAGACCGGCGAGCAGACAAAGTGCGACCAACGCCAGATGAAACACGATCAAAGCCGGTTCACGGCGCAGGCGAACATTGGTTGCGAGTGCAGCGAGCAAATTAATAACCAGCAGCGCCAGCGGCAGCGCAATCCACATGTAACCGACATGCACACTGAAACGGGCCACGACGATCATCACGACAAGCGTGAGCATGGCAACCCACGTCAGCCGCAAGGAGGCAAGCCGGCTCAAGCGGCTCGCGATTACGGCGGATTGGTGCATACGTTTTTCATCCATTCTTGCCCTACTCCCTGTTCGCCGCTTGCCGATCCGCAGTTAGTGTCTTCCCAAGAACCACTGGTGGCAAACGTGCGCACTTTGAGTTTGGCGTTCAAGTAATACGGGCCCTGATCGTAGACGCTGCTATCCCCGGAAATGGAAACTTCGATCGGAGGAGCAACACCCGCCTCGGCCCCGACGTCATTGAGGTTCACCAATAAGGCCTTGTTCTTCCAGCCATGGGGCACCGCCGTATGACACCAGCTGCAATGAATCTTTTCAATGCGATCCACATGGAGCGCATGCAGATTGTTACTCTTGGAGCCGCTGAAGCCGCTATCGTTGTTGTCGCCGTTCCGATCAGCATAGGTTTGGTAGTCGTGACACTTGAAGCACAGCCCATTATTGGGATCAGTCGGCGCGGGGGCGTCGCGAGTTTCACTGCCGGTAAACGCGTTCCAAGTACCCTTTAGCAGGAAGGCGTGCTCCGATCCATGTGGCCCCCATGGCCGGTTGCCCGACGGGACAACGGTGTCTGCAGCAGTGCTTCCGCCATGACAGTCAGAGCAATACATCGTCTGATTCCCGATCGCGTCTTGCCATGGTGGCAGCAACGCCTGCGGAGAAAGGTTGCGCACCGCAGTTGTTCTGCCGGTTACGTCGATGACCGGATGCCAGGACCGGTGATTACCTGTGGTAAATCCGGGGCCGGCACCAGAATCCGGTGCCGTCACCTCACCGAGATGGCTAATGGGCGCCTGAAACTCCATCGCCTGATTGGTGTACTGAGTCAGATTATTGGTGCCGGACGGTGTGGTTCCGCCTGAATCACCCGGGTTGGGTCTGCCACCAAGCGGATAGGAGCCGTTGTCGTTGTAACCGAAATCCGAATGACATTTGAGACATAGCTGATACTCTCGCGTCAGGTGGGGACTAACCACGGCGGTACTGGCACCATCGCCTGCGTCGCCGCTTTTTACGTCATATTGAAATGGCAAGCTGAGAAATTCTGCGCCGCTGTATCTCGGTTCCACGCCCCAGGTACCGCGTAATGCACCCGACGCGACGTTGCTGTGTGGCGCTCCTGTCACGTGCGTGTGGGTTCGTTCCGTGTCCGACCCGGTCGAGTTGAAACGGCTGTTGCGCATCACCCGGTGCGGATTGTGGCAGTCCGTGCACTCGACATGACGGTTCATCGGAGCGGACTTTCCAATCCGATCCTGCGGCTCGAGTAAATCTGCGTTAACAACGTCATGCACCTCGGTTCCCGCCTGCTGGTCAAATGACGTGATCGGCATGTGTGAGCCCAGCGAGAACTCGGTCTTGATATCCGCGACCTGGTTAGCGGAATTGATGATCGCCGGCGTGCTGCTGTGACACTGGTAGCAGGTTTCTTCGATAGCTGATGCGCCGCCGCTCTTTGGAATCGAGGTACTGTCTGTGCCTTCGCGCGCAAGACGACGTGCACCGTGCACCGTGTGCGGGTCATGGCAGTTCAGACAGCCTGCCTGCCAGACCTGCATCCCGTCCGGAAACTCCCGCAAGTTCGCGGCGGCAGTAGTATAGGGTTCGTCCGCAACCGTGAACAACGCGTGGGCCGACGTCGCCCAGCCGTTTTTCTCGTGACAACCGAGGCACACCATGTCGGAGGCCTGATTGAACAAGCCGGCAACCGGCGGCGAACTCTGGAAACGTTGCAAACGAAGGAATTTGATCTGCGCGCCGGCAACGGGGTCATGCAAGTGTGGATCATGACATGAGCCACACTGCACTTGCGCCTGCCCACCCGACCCGGTCGGCTCAAGAGGAACCAGCAAGTTCGCGCCGGGTGTGCGCATACCGATATGCGCGGTAAGGCTTGGATCGCGCAGTTCACCATCAACAAACGCGAGCCCGCTGTCGTAGTTGAAGGAAATCGGGTGATCATTCGTCAGGTCGGTGCCTAGATTGCGCGTATAGCCCGTGAGCGATCCCTGGCCGAGCGGCATGGTTCCACCGGGACCAGTCCCGGTCATCGGTATGTCGACAGCTTGTTGTCCTGCCAGGACATTGACGGTTCCAATTGCGAGCGTTCCATCATGACATGACAGACACAGCTTGCTGGTACCCGCGGGCTGGTCGAGTAACTGCCCGGCAATCGTTTGCGCGTCAAGAGACGAAGATTCGTAGACCGTATAGGATTGCGTCGAAAAAGCGCGATTCCACAGTGGCGCAGCCGGTGCAGAACTCGCACCGTGCGGCGTATGACAAAAAACACAGACTTCGGACTGGGTGGTCGCACGCGTCGTTCCCGAGCCGGTCGCCGAGAGGTTGTGCTTGGTATTGACGATGTTGGAGATGCGGTCTGCGTGCAGCGTTCCGCTTGCCACGATCGCGGTGGCAGTCAGAACAAGCAATCGCTGCACGCTGTGATGCACCACCGCTAGTCCCCAAGATACTGAAAAATCACCACGCGACTATTAAAAACATCCGCAACGAAGATGCGATTGCCAGCATCGGTCCAGATACCGCCAGGCAGAAAAAACTGCCCCGGTGAGCTTCCGCTGCCGCCGATCGGCAGTAACAGCCGGCCATCCACATCGAAGATCAGAAGATAATCATAAAACGATTCGGCAACATAAATACGTCCACCGTCATCAATTGCGACACCCTTGGGCCGGGTAAGATTCCCGACATACAAACCACGTTCACCGACAACCAATTGGGACTCTCCTTTGTCAGACAGCACCTGCACGCGTGCATTGAGCGTATCACTGACAACGAGTTGGTCTTCCCTGAGTGCCAGAAAGGTCGGTGCATTGAACTGTCCGGGAGATACGCCGCGAATACCGATCGTACCCACTAACCTTCGGGTCTCGTCAAAAACCTTGATGTTGTGCTCGGCGGTATCGGCAACATAGGTTCGCCCCGTCAGTGCGTCTCGAACCAGCCCGGTCGGACGCCCGACAATGCCTTGACCGAAGCTGCCGATCGGACTTCCTTTCACATCGAGTCGTACAATGCGCGCCAGTTCGGCATCGGCAACATAGATCTCGTCCGAAGGCCCCGCGGTAATGCCGAGAGGACTAACGAAATTCTCGCCACCGTCGGCTTGATCCCAGACACTGAGCCCGGCGTCCGGATCGAAAACGAATACTGCCTGTCGACCCACATCGGTCACCAGGATGCGGCCGACCGCGTCGACCATGCCACCCTGCGGACGCACAAGCATTTGCGTCTCCCTTGTGCGTCTGCCAGCACCGACAATCCAGCGAAGCGCGCGCTCTCCGGCGGAGACAGCCCCCGACGCGCGCTCAAAATTCACCTCGCCGAGTAACTGACCAGCGTAACGATATCGCGGTACCTGCGGCGGCGCAGGCCAGACTCGCTGTCGGTCTTCTATCACGAGGCCGGGAAACATTTCCATGTGCTGAGGCGGCGACGAACAACCACCGATGATGCTCAGCACTGCAAGAGGCGCGAGAACCCGCATCGTTGACCACAGCGTCATTGGCAGGGACTCGCGATCCGAAACGAAAGAACAGTCGCAGCTACCGCGTCTGCAACATACAGGACATCGAAATCGTCGACCCAGATATCAGTGAGATCCTGAACCCTTGGCATCCCGACCAGAGGGCCCGGCGGAGCGGTGCTTGCGGGGTCAAACACGATTACTTTGCCGCTGGCTCGATCGGCAACAAAAATCCGCTGCCAGCGATCAGTTGCAATCGCCATGGGCAAGGCTGCCGCATCGCCGAGTTCGATAACGACCGGCCGGCCATCGCGGCCACCAAACAGAAAGACCCTGCGCGCGGTGGCGTCGAGCACGTAGAGTACATTGCCATCGAACCACAGCGCATCGACACTCCTGAAAGGATTCGGGCGGTCCCCTCTCTCACCGATACTGTCTACGACCTGCCCAAACCGGTTGAGCACCAGCACGCGGGCATTGACCCCATCGGCAACGAAAACGCGACTTGCCGCGCTCACTGCCACGTCAACCGGAACGATTCTTCCCGCCGGATCCTGGAATATGCTCGTAACCTGACCATTGGCGGCAACCTGGACCACTCGCCGGCTTCCCGGAAACGCTACATAAAGCGTTTGCGATCGATCAACAGTCAAGCCAGCCGCGCGTTCTTTGAGAAACAGCAGCGGCGTGAACGTAGCCCGAACCGGGTCAACACGCAGTATGCGGCGCAACCCGCCGTCAGCAATGAACAACGCTCCGGGTGCAGTAGCAACTTGTTGTGGCCGCATCAGCGATCCAAAAGTCGTCGGCGCCTCGCTGGGTGCGCCCGCCTCGAGAAATGTACGGATAGAACCTAGCTGCGTCGCGGTAACCGTTTCATCGGACCTTGCGCACGCGTCGGCGGCCGCCAATCCTGTCGCGGGATCGCCTGCGCAGCCACTGGCGAACAGCAGAAGGCTGAGTACGACGGCAACATTGCGTCGCCTGAATGTCGCTGCTGTCATTGCCCCCCTACCAGCGTCCCGGGCCCAAGGTTTCATGGCCACCATGAATTCGGCTCTTCAGTCCCGGCAAGCCAGAATGGCACAATCCGCAGTTCTCGGCCGACCACGCAATCTCTCCATTGTGGCAGGTCCCACAAAACTTTCCTTGCACGATCTCGTTCATTGTGACGTCGTTCGCGCCCGCGCGCATTTCAAAACCGAGTTCGGAGTGACATACCTTGCACCGAAAACGCACTCGATGAAACCAATGCGGAAACACGACCGGCGCCATGCCCGCTTGCTCGGACCGCCGGTTGAGGACCACGTCGCCATACTCCGACCAAGCCTCTGGCACAGGAGAGAGAGCGAAGGCGATGGTCAGTACCGGCAAGGCGTGCTTCAACAGTTTCAGCATCAGCCTATCCTGCCAGTTCCGGCGCAACTTTGCCGCCGCGATTCCACTACTTTGCCGTTTGGGGCACACCAACCGAACTGCGCGGAACACTGTGGCATCGATTGCACTCAGTCAGCGGAAACGAGACTGCGCCATGGCACTGTCCACAATACTGACCCTGCAGGATTGCTAACATGTTCACCGGGGTCGTGCCCGCCTGCGACTTGAACAGCTTCTCATGGCAGTTACTGCAATCGAGCCATTCGGTGTGGGCACGATGTGGAAACAGCACATACGGCATTTCGGCGGTGCGTTTCATCAGGATGTCGGAGTCGAGAATACGAACCTGCGTCGTTTCATACAGGTTAGTGCGTGGATTGATGTAACGATCCCGCAGGGCTTTCACCCAGTTCACCAGGTTCCCCGCGGAGTCGGGCGGCAGAAGTCGCAGTGCCGCCCCCGGCGGTTGCATTACCTTCAGTGCCGGGTTTTCCGGATCATGGAGGCCATCTTTCTCAAGAGATTTCCACTGCCGCGAATCGGCTGCCCACAGATACAATGAAGAAGCACCCAGTAGCCCGCTGGCAAGCAGACCCACCATACAGGATCGAGATAGTTTCATCCCGGAATGTAAATCCCTGCCCGGCGCAGTGCCCGCACCAGTTCCGTCGTGCTGCTTTCCAGAAATCGGACGGCGGCTTCATACTTGCCGGCAGCAGCTTCTTTCTCGGCCCGGCTGCGAAACGTTTGCGCATCCTGCAAAAATTTCTGCAGGTTGGGTGCCTTGCTACGCCCCCCCTCCTCGAGCAGCAGCTTGATCAGCATCTGGTGCGTATCGTTGCGGTCGAGTTCGTAGACATATTCTTCCTTTTTGTTCGCAAAGGATAAAGACCGGACAAGCGTATCACCGCTTCTCTGATGCTCGACAGCAATCTTGATCGCGACATAGGCTTCGTCAAGCCGAGCCCTCGCCGCATCAACGTCGCCGGAATCCCTCAAACGCGTCGCTTCCGCGGTCTTTTCCTTTACGTTTCGTATAAGTTTGTCTCTCTCGTCCGGTTTACATTTCTTCTCGCCACATATGCGCTCAAATGCCGTGGCAAGCGCTTCAACACTTTCAGCGCGCGCGTCGAAATCGCGGACTTTTTTTGCGTTTACGTCACCGTTGCTCTGCGCGAGCTGGACTGCCTCTAACATCAGTCGCGTTGCGTGCGCCAGAAATTCATCAGCTCGTTCATGCTTTCCTTCAGCGTGAGCGTCATACGCCTGCCTATGCATACTCCTGGCTTTCGCGCGCAGCGCTTTTGCCTGGTCGTTGCCACTCGCCTCGATACGTTTGGCGGCCGACGACTCCTCTATGAGGCGCTGCACATGGCCCAATCGCCCGCCGTGTTGGTTGGCTTGCTGCTCAGCCGGACGGACGAGCGTCGCATAGCCAATCATCAACACAAATGCCATGAATGAACTTGCGCGCACGGCCCATAGCGCGCTGTGTAACTTTCCCGCATTTGTCGCGATCACCACCATGATCGACACCATTTCACCGTTACGACGCTCATGGCAAATACATCCCTGTCTTCCGCAGGGCCTGCACCAGCTCGTTGGTCGCAGCCTCGATAATCTTCAGTGCTTGAGCTGGGTCGCCCGCACGCGCAGCGCTTTCCGCACGATCACGCTCGCTTTCGTTGGTTTGCAGGGTCTTCGTCGGCTGACTGGAGACCGCCGGACGCACTTCCACCTCGTGAATCGCCATTTGCAGCAGCATCGCGTAGCTGCGGTTACGCTTGCGTTCGTATACGTATTCCTCTTCAATAGTGTCGAACTTCAGCTCATGAATCAGCGTCTGCTGGTGCCTCAATCGCACCAATTCCACTTCCAGCCTCGCGGCCAGAGCCGACAGCTTCGTCACCGCCCGTTCATAATCACCGCCGCGAGCAAGCTTCTCGGCTTCCACAATCAATTGGTTGAGTTCATCTTCCGGGATAGCAGCGCTACTGATGCGCGAGTTGTCCGACAACACGCGGGCATAGGCTTGATGGTAAGCCCTGACGCGCTCATGTACATCCTTGTACCGCTCGGCCCACTGCCCGTTATCGGGTGACCGGTGCGCCACTTCCCGAATCGCCTGACCGCCCAGCCGCAGCGCCTCGCCGGCATGGTAGCTGGCCTTGGCAATCTGTTGCCGATCGTGCGCACTGACTGCTTCCGCATAGGCCACTCGCGCTGCATTGAGCTTTTCCAGTGCCGCGGAATTGTCGGCGGCATGCACACGCTGAGCCGACTGGCCCTCGAGCATCCGCTTAATCAGCGTAAGTTTGTTCTCGAGCACTTTTTGCTGCGACGCCAGCGCGCGATCCCGCACCGCTGCCGGCCGCTCGTCTGCACTCGCCTGCGCCGAGAAAAGGGCGAATGATGCCAGCACGCCGAGAACAAAACCGGTAACGGCGCCCTCCTCGGGGCGGGGCCAACAATCACTTTGCCCGAGTCGCGCCATTTTGAGAACCTGACGGCGCGTTGGCCGCCGGCTGCGAGTCATTTCCGGTCGCTTTCGGAGCAGACTTCGGCTTCGAGTGGCAGCGAATACACTGCGACACGGGAAAGGCAACCTTGCCGTGGCAGACACCACATTTCTCTCCCATCAGAATCGCTGCCATGCTGATCTGATTTGCGCCCTTCTGCGGAATAAAGATCGCAGGGTGACAATTCGAGCAATCGAGCCACTCGGTATGCTGTTTGTGTGGGTACACGACATCGGGCATTGATCCCTTTACTTCCCTGATAATATCGAGATCCATGACGATCGGCTCCGCTTTTGGGTTCAGCCGGTCATAACGGGGTGCTATCTTGCCGCCGTTCAACGCCTTGACCCAGTCGACGTAGTTGCCCGACGAACTTTTGGGCAAGACGCTGAATGCTTCCTTCGGTGGTTGCAGCATCAGGGTTCCGTCGTTGACGGGATCGTGGATGCCGTCTTCTGCTGGCGGGGGGTTACGCTTGCTCTGATTCGGCATCAGACGGTTGAAGGCGTTCG
>CP070775.1:208836-221448 GCA_020346185.1 Betaproteobacteria bacterium
TGAGCGACAGATTGTGAAACGCCTCTCAGTACGATAGCGCGCGTGTGCCGCGAGTCGCGCATCGACACAGCCGTGTGACATGAGATCCCTGCTGTCCTGGTCGGCCAGCCCCTCGGAATGCCCCGACATGGCGTATCCAAAGTGAAGCCAAGTTCATGGAAGAAGCCACTGCGCTGCACTTCGGCGCGAGGAAGCAGATAAAGCCAGTCTATCTCGCCACGCCGCTGGCTGGTTGCCAAGCTCGTTGAGAACGAAAAAGGCAGGCGTGCGCCTGCCTCCATTCGAGCTGCCTGATCAACGTCGGTTATTTGCCCACGTGAACAACCCTCAGCGGTATCTGATTTGCCGGATCGAGACCAGGTTCGTCCATTGGTGTCTTTGCGGTGATTGGCTTGTCGGGCCTCGCCACAATGTCACGCACGTAGTTTGGCATTGCAAACAAGGCGCGGTGCGTGTCGCCATTGTAGTACTGCAGATGCGAGATGCCCCGCTCGCCAATACGCCGATCGATCTGTTCGGCAGAAAACGCCAGCGGGTCAGTTTCGTCGGACGCGGTCGCCATGCCCCAGAGCGTTCCATACAGAGGGACGTAGACCGTATACGGGCGAACACATTTGAAAACCTGACGCAGTGAGCTCACAACGCGGTGAAACACGTTGGGTCGCGCGATCGGCGAACCCAGATGCATGGACAGCACGCCTTGCGAGCCAAGAATCCGCCGGCATTCGCGAAGGAATTCCACCCGGTACAAGGCCTCGGCCGGACCGAACGGGTCGGTCAGGTCGAGCATCATGAGATCGAACTGGTCCTGGCATTGCTCGACATATTGCTTGCCATCGGTGATCAGCACCGTCAGCCGTGGGTCATCGAAGGCACCACGATGCACTTGCGGCAGGTGCTCCTTGCAAAAATCGACAACGACTTCGTCGATCTCCGCCATAACGACCTCCCGCATCGTGGGGTACTTCAGATACTCTTCCGCCGCACCACCATCACCGCCGCCAATGATGAGTGCCCGCTGCGGTGCCTGATGCGCCATCGCCGCCGGGTGGATCATGTTTTCGTGATAGAAAAACTCATCCTTGTCCGACGTCATGAAGTATTCGTCGATGCGCAGGGCACGGCCAAATCCAGGCGTATCCAGCACTTCGATATCCTGGAACGCGGATTTTACGTGCGCGATCTGGCGCCGCGCGCGCACCCAGAAACCAAAGGTATCGTTCAGGTGTTCGAGAAGGTAGAGGTCGTCTTTACTGGTCACTAATCCGAAAGCTGTCTCTACAAGCGTTCCACCGAGTGCGAATTCTCGCGTTCCGGCCGGAACGTGTCGAGCAGTGACTGATACAGATGACGCGCGCGGGAACGATTGTCTTGCGTGTAACTGCACACGTAGACATCGACGGTGACGTACCCCTTCTCCGGCCAGGTATGAATCGACATATGCGATTCCGCGAGTACGACCATGCCGGTCACACCGCCAGCGCCATCAAACTGATGGAAAAAATCACCGACGCTGGTCAGTCCTGCCTCTTCGACCAGCTGCAGGCAATGCTTCCTCAGCAGGTCGGCGTCAACCATAAACGCCGAGTCGCAATTCACGTCGTAAAGATCGCCCATGACGTGAAGCCCGGGAGTCTCCTTGACGCTATGAAGCAGCCGTGTCGACGAGGCATCGAGCTTTGAGGCACCCGATACCGTGCGAAGGCCATTTCTGACCTGAGAACAATTCTGAAGCGTTTCTATCTCCGTATCGACCGGAAGAACCTTCTTCAGCTTGAGATTACGCATCTCACTTTCTCCTCCTCGTAAGGCGAAGCCCTTTCGGAACTTCAGCGTTGCGTCGAGGACGCGTACCCAAACCAACCGATTCCCGCTGAACTGCCCGGCGATCCCCCCAAACCATTGAAGGGCACTGCTCGCTGCTGTGGGATCAGCGACCCAGCGACCGGACGGAGACACCAGCTCGCTTGCCGGTCAAAACTTGAACGGCGAACTATACGTTTTCTCGCCGGAATTTCAAGTTTTTTCTTTAGTTTTTCAGATTCTTGTGCGGCCCGTGGCTACTGCGCCCGGTCCTCCATCAGGCCGCGCGCATGCGCATGATTTAGTTGTTCATCGATCAGGTCGACGCCTCGCCGACAAAAGATCAGCGTCGCATAACAGCCACTGTGATCGCCATCGTGATCAACAAGCCACTGCGCGTGCCGCGCCATGAGCAGCAGCGCGGTAGCACGTCCGATCGTCATCGCAATGGCACGCGCGCCTGCTTCGAGCAGCTCGGCTCGCGCTCCGGAGAGCCACTTCGCGGCATGCGCAAGCGCTTGTTGCGCCTGCCGCGCGCAGTCGACCAGCTCGGGATCGCGAACTGCCGATGCCAGCGTCTCCGCTTCGACCTCGAGTGCCTCAAGAGCGCTACCCGACGTCACTACGCGCAGCACGTCGAGTGAAAGGACATTGGTGGTGCCCTCCCAGATCGGAAATACCTGGGCATCTCTGAGCAGCTGCGGGATGCCGGTGTCCTCGACATATCCGGCACCACCGAACGTTTCAGTGATTTCCGAGAGCACTGCTACTGATTGTTTACCGGTCATCAGCTTGGCGACCGGGGTAAGCAAGCGCAGCAGATTCAGTTGCGGCTCGTCGGCTTCACCTGCTTCCTCGCGGCCCAGCAGTTCGACGACAGCGAAGACAAGATGAAATCCAGCTTCAAATTCGACTTGCAGCCCGGCAAGCGTTTCCACGTGCAGCGCTTTCTGCGACAACGGTGCACCGAACGCAACGCGCCGGGAAGCATAATCCACAGCCAGTGCCAGGCCTCGCCGCATGTAAGACACCGCGCTGATCGCGTTCCAGGTGCGGGTAATGTTGAGCATTGGCGCGATGTTGCGAACACCGTTGTCCAGGCCGAAGACCGGCTCGGCAAGTGAGCCATCAAGCGTAAGTTCTGACGTGGGCACCTTGCGTGTGCCCAGTTTGTCCTTCAGTCGGTGCACCGTAATGTTGTTCAACTGGCCATCCGCACCACGCGTTTCGAGATAGAACAGCGCCAGGCCCTTGCCACCCGGCCGGTTGCCTTCGGGCCGAGCCAGCGTCAGTGCCATTTGCGACGTCGCTGCCGAGGTGAACCACTTGCGACCATACAGCCTCCAGCCTTGTTCAATTCCCTGCTCCTGCACTCGCGTGGCAACGGTTTCCGATAGGCCGACATCTGAACCACCGGTTGACTCGGTCATCCACTGCCCGCTGGTCCAGAAGGTATCAGGGTTGCGGTCTGTCAGCCGCGGCACGGCGCGTTCGGCCAATGATCGATTGCCGCAAGCTGCCAGAATGCGCGCGGCGCCGTCGGTCATTGCCAACGGGCAACTATAGACATCGGTCGACGGCGTGAACAGATAGACCAGCGCAAACTGATGGATGCGCGAGTAACGACCGTGCGCTCGCTCGTAGGCAGCGGCAACCAGGCCGGATTGCGCTGCCAGTGGCTCCGCCCGCTTCCACAGTGGCGTCACTTCGATCAGATCAACACGGTTGCCCCAGGCGTCCCAGGGCGTGTGGCGAGGCTCGTTCAAGCGATCGGCCAGTTGCGCGTGATACAAGTCGCCACCGGCGAGGCGGCCCATGTTTTCCAGTTCCGGCTCGATCGCTGCCAAAACAGACTCTGGCAGGGCGCGACGCAGGTAACTGCGCAGCACGCGATCCTGCTGATACTGGTCCCCGAGCTGCGGTGGCGGCTGATTGAATGGCATCAACAGTCCTTACTCTCTCCCGCCAGCACAAGCAAGAATACGACCGAGAAACGGGCAGTTTGCTGGAAAAAACGTATTGAGCGTTCGAGTACAAGGAGCCGCGGAGCGAATGTTACGTCGGAGCCACATACTCCAAGAACAGACGAGGAGTAAGCGAGCACGTGACGGCAGCAATCGAACCGCGCAGTAGCTTTTTTACAAACGGCTAGACGCCACCGATGCACAAATACTTCACCTCGAGATATTCCTCGATGCCGTATTTCGAACCTTCCCGGCCGATTCCCGATTGCTTTACGCCGCCGAATGGCGCCACTTCGTTGGAGATGATGCCGGTATTGACCCCGACCATCCCCGATTCAATGCCTTCGCCGACACGCCACACCCGCCCCAGGTCGCGCGCGTAGAAATAGGCAGCCAGCCCGAACTCGGTATCGTTGGCCATGCCGATCGCCTCATCCTCGGTCTTGAAGCGAAATAGTGGCGCGACTGGACCAAACGTTTCCTCGCGCGTGACCTTCATGGACGTGTCCACATCGGTCAAGACGGTTGGCTCGAAAAACAGGCCGCCAAGTTTGTGTGGTCTGCCGCCCACTGCCACTTTCGCACCTTTCGCGACGGCGTCATCAACATGCTCCTGGACCTTCGCGACCGCGTTCTCGTCAATCAGCGGGCCGATGATCACGCCATCATCGATGCCACGCCCGACCGTCAGTGCAGCGACCTTGTCGGCCAGTTTGTTTGCGAAAGCATCATAGACCCCGTCCTGAACCAGGATCCGATTGGCGCAGACACAGGTCTGGCCGGCATTGCGATATTTCGAGGCCATCGCGCCTTCGACAGCAGCGTCGAGGTCGGCATCGTCAAACACCAGGAAAGGTGCATTGCCGCCGAGTTCGAGCGAGATTTTCTTGATATCGGCGGCACTTTGCCGCATCAACAGCGAACCGATCTCGGTTGATCCGGTAAAACTGATTTTGCGCACCGTCGGATTGGAGGTCAGTTCGGAACCGATCTCCGAGGCACTGCCAGTCAGAATGTTGATGACACCTTTCGGCACCCCGGCGCGCTCGGCCAATTCCGCCAACGCAAAGGCGGAGTACGGTGTCTGCGTCGCCGGTTTGATGACTACCGTACAACCCGCCGCCAATGCCGGAGCGGCCTTGCGCGTAATCATCGCCGCCGGGAAATTCCACGGCGTGATCAAACCGCACACGCCAACCGGCTGCTTGATGACAACCAGGCGTTTGTCAGCCTGGTGCTGTGGAATCACATCGCCGTAGATGCGTTTCGCCTCTTCTGCAAACCACTCGATGAAAGAAGCGGCATAGGCGATCTCGCCTTTTGCTTCAGTTAAAGGTTTGCCCTGCTCTGTCGTCATGATCAAAGCCAGATCGTCCTGGTTTGCCATCACCAGCTCGAACCACTTGCGCAGAATATTGGCGCGCT
This sequence comes from Betaproteobacteria bacterium, assembly GCA_020346185.1. Lineage (GTDB taxonomy): Bacteria > Pseudomonadota > Gammaproteobacteria > Burkholderiales > Eutrophovitaceae > SG8-40. Next base: position 214,029 of record CP070775.1, read on the forward strand.
CCTTGGGCAACTTCGCCCGCCAAACGGCCAGCGCGGCGCGTGCTGCGTCAATGGCACGACTGGCCTCGGCTTGCCCCATCTTGGGGATCGTGCCGACGACAGCGCCGTCGGCTGGGTTGACGACCTTTACCGTGGCCTTTGAGTCGGCATCGCGCCAGCCGCCGTCAACGTAGCATTGCTGGCGAAATAACGATTGATCCTTCAGCCGGACCTGAAAGTCGGCGTCTGTGGGTGCGTTCATTTCAAACCTCCTCTTGCTGGTTTTTCGTTGATCCCGGCAGCGCCGCGGCCGTACGCGGCGTGCTCGAGGACGATGTCACTGTGTCGAAAGATCCCGCAACAGGATCCCATCGATCAGAAAATTACGTCTGGTGATGCAGGCAGCCTGCGCGATTGCGTCGCTCATCCTCCCCGATTGCCTTGCCATGACCTCCATCCGGCTGGTCATCGTGTCTGTAGCGGATGCGCCCGGCAGCAGGTTGTTGACTGCAACATCGTGCATCTGCGTCCCGCGCGACAAGCCGGCGACACAAACCCGGTTGCCGACACCCTTGCTGCCAGCAAACGATTGTGCGCTTGAGCCGAATCCCAAAAGTCACTCATTTCGTTCTCGGTTTTCGTCGCCAGATGCGCCGTCCGAGAATACCGAGTCACGTATGTTGGCGAACCTTGGCCGCCAATGCAACGTACGTTACTCAAGGTAAGGAAGTTGCTTCGGTTTCTGAGGCTATAATCTTCGGCAATGCCTCTCGACCCAGCCACATGACGCGACTCTTGCTCCTGTTGTGCATCAGCACGATTGGCCCTGGCTGCGCTACCAGCCAAAATCCGCAAGATCCCTGGGAGGGAATGAACCGAAAGATTTACGCGTTCAACAGAGGTGTTGACGACGCCTTTGTCAGGCCAATTGCGTCCGGCTACCGTTCCATCCTGCCAAGCCCGGTGCGCACCGGGGTGAGCAATTTTTTTCGCAACCTCGGCGTCATCGTGACCGGCTTCAACAATGTGCTGCAACTCAAGATCAAGGACGTGCCGGTTGACATCATTCGTTTCACCACCAACGTGCTGTACGGTTTGGGCGGACTCATCGATGTCGCGACCTATGCGCGCATACCGTATAACAATGAGGACTTCGGCCAAACACTCGGTTACTGGGGTTTCGACACCGGACCCTACCTGGTTTTGCCGTTCTTCGGCCCGAGCAATGTGCGCGATGGTATCGGCCTGCCAGTGGACATTGTCGTCAGTCCGATCTACGACGCTATTGGCGACGAGGGCGTTCGTTGGGGGCTGCTGGCGTTGTTTATAGTCGACACGCGGGCCAACCTGATCGACGCGGAAACGTTTCTCAGGCAAGCCGCTCTCGACGAGTACAGTTTCGTACGCGATAGCTACCTGCAGCGCCGCGAATACCTTGTCAATGATGGCAAGTTCGCGGAACCCGAAAAGGACGATCAGTCCGAGCGGCCGAAATCGCTGCTCGAGCTGGAGGAAGAGGAATTCGGCGACGAGCCGCTGTATGAAGCGCTACCACCACAAAGCGACCCTGCAGCGGATCGGCCCAAATCACTGCTCGAACTGGAGCAAGAAGAGTTTGGTGACGAACCAGTGTTGGAGGAAGATCCAGCGCCGCAATAAGGTTTGGGTCGTTCGGCGCTTGAACGGCAAGCTGGCCTGCTGGCAGTAACGGTGGCAGACGCGGTCCCCAGTGGAGGGCCGGTAAAGCAGGAGCATGAACCCGCGACCGACTCGCACCGCCTTACAAGGGTGCGACAACGGCCATCCGGCTTGTTGCAGCTATTCAGGCTGCAATGTGGTCAAGCCGATGCCGAGGAATACGCACGCGGCCCCGATATAGTGAAACGCATGCAGCTGCTCGCCGAGAAAAATCACCGCCAGGACAACGGTAAAAATTGGCAGCAGGTGCACAATCAGGCCCGCCCGAGTCGGGCCGACCTGCGCCACTCCCCGGTTCCACATCAGGTAGGCGATAACCGAGGGAACCGTCGCGTAGTAGGCGAGCGTGGCAACGGTGGCCAGCGACACGTCGAAGGTGCCGCGCTGAAACAGTTCCCAAGCGTAAAACGGTAACAGTGCCGGCAGACTGAGTAACAGCATGGCGCCCAGGAAGGCAATAGCAGACAGTTCGCGAGGACGCCATTTCAACAGGATGGTATAGATCGCCCACAACAGCATTGCGACCGCGATCCAGATTTCCCCGACGTTGAAGCTGACCTCAAACAGCGAGAGCGGATTGCCACGCGTCACTATGGTTAGCGCGCCTAACACGGAAACTGCGATGCCGATGCCCTGGCGATAGGATATTCGCTCGCCAAAGGCCAGCCACGAGATCAGCACGATATAGATCGGAACGACCGAGTTGAACAGTGCCGAGTTGGTGGTCTGCGCGTATTGCAGGCCAACGTAGACCATGGTGTTGAAGCCGATCGCACCCAATACGCCGAGTAACGCCAGCCGCCACCAATGGTGACGAACTGCAGGCCATTTGGCCCTCAGTTCACCCCAGCACAATGGCAAAATCAACGCCAGCGCGAGGGTCCATCTCCAGAATCCCATCGCGACGGGGCCGATTTCGTTGCGCATGGCGCGCCCAATCACCCAGTTGCCGGCCCATGACAGGACCGCCAGAGATAGCAACAGATACGGAAATAGCACTGCAATGCAACGACCTGCACGGTTTACCCGCACCGCATCGGCAGCATGAGTTGAATTCACCACGTGGTGATTCAGTTCAGCAGCGAAACACTGCGCCTTAACTGGAGCACACGCTCGCGAATATCATCGCCGTCGCTGCAGTCCGGCACCAGCTCGAGATAGCGCTCAAAATCAGTTACCGCGGCGCGGAAACAATCCAGCCCCTGATAGACCATTCCACGATCACGTATTTCGGCCGCCTGGCGTGGATTCGCCGCGACGATCCAGTTTAATATTGCCAAGGCGCTTTCCAGCTCCTGATTGCGCATATAGATCGTCTTTAGGTTGCGCAGCATTCTCAGCAAGATCTCCCGCTTGCTCGCGGCGGCCAGACACGCTGTGACGATTGCGCGTGACACTTCACCGCCTTGCGTTTCGCGCAACAGCCGCTGCAGATCACCAATGTCGAGTGACCGCCCCCTGGAGAAGGGATCGAGCACGATAATGCCGTGTGGCATATCGCATTTGACGAGGAAGTGGCCCGGATAACAGACCCCGTTCAGCGTCAGACCAAGGTGGTTGCCGACTGCCATGTAGACCAGCGACAGCGTAATCGGAATACCTGTGCGCCGCTCGACGACATCATTCAAAAAACTGTTGCGCGGATCGAAATAGTCTTGTGCATTCGGCGCGAAACCCAGCTGATCGAACAGGTAGCGGTTAAGCGCCATCACCTTGTCCGCCGTCGACGAATCGCCGGCGATCTGCCTCGCCACGGTGTCGCCGAAGTCCTCAATCGTGTCGAGGTAGTAGCGCACGTCGAGATTGGGGTAACGATGCGTCGCAACCAGCAGCGCCGCTTCGGTCAACCGAATCTCGCGCTCCGGCCCGCCGATAATCGTCGTCAACCGCTCTGCCAGTTCACCGCTCACGCGACTATCCGGCCATGCAATCGCACCTCGCCGATTCATGCATCAGGCTTCGACACAGGCGGGAGAAACAACGCAGCAATCTGCTTCTGCTTCTTTCGATTTGACACGGTGCCGAGTGCTTTAGAATCGGATGCCGGTTTTGGCCTGGACGCAGCCGCAGATACATACGGCTCATGGAAAAGTCGGTCACCGCCGTGAGATGCCGGGCGCGCTGGTTTATGCGTCACGCGTGCGGCGGTCGGCAGATCGTTGAGCTCAAGTTTCTTCTTGATCAGCTTCTCAACCGCGGCCAGATAATCACGATCCTCTGAAGCAATCAGTGAGATCGCCTCGCCGCTCAAACCGGCGCGGCCGGTCCGGCCGATCCGGTGGACATAGTCCTCCGGATTCGAAGGCATGTCGAAATTCACCACGAACGGTAACTGTTCGATATCCAGCCCGCGCGCCGCGATATCGGTGGCGACAAGAATGCGAACCTTGCCCTCCTTGAACTGTGCCAATGCCTGCATGCGTTCGGCCTGGGTACGGTCACTGTGAATGGCCGCGGCGTTCAAATCGTCTTTTTGAAGGCGGTAAGCCAGCCGGTTTGCACCAATCTTGGTATTGCAAAACACCAGCACTTGCTTCATGTCACGGTCTCGCAGCAACCTGACGAGCGCGTCACGTTTGGCGCGCGAATCGACCTTGTACATGGTGTGCGTAACCGACTCGGTAACGGCGTTGCGTGGCGCGACCTCAACCTGCGCCGGATCGCGCAGCCATTGCCCGGCGAGCTTGCGAATCTCGTCCGAGTAGGTTGCGGAGAACAACAGCGTCTGTCGCTTGACCGGCAGCATGGCAATGATGCGCTTGATGTCGGGCAAGAAGCCCATATCGAGCATGCGGTCGGCTTCATCGAGCACCAGGAACTCGACAGCATGAAACATCACCATCTTGCTTTGAATGTGATCAAGAAGCCGGCCTGGCGTCGCGACCAGAATCTCAACACCAGCGCGCAGTGCCGCAATCTGCGGATCGATTGGCACGCCACCGAAAACGGACGCTACGCGCAGGGGAATGTACTTGCCGTAGGTTAGTGCACTTTGTTCAACCTGCGCCGCGAGTTCGCGCGTCGGCGCAAGAATCAACGCCCGCACCGGATGGCGGGCCGGTGACACGCTGGTACTTGCATGTCCTTTCAGCCTCTGCAGCATCGGCAAGGTAAAGCTGGCCGTCTTGCCGGTACCGGTCTGTGCCGCCGCCATGACATCGCGGCCAAGAAGAATTGGGGGGATCGCTTTTCGCTGGACCGGCGTTGGCTCTGAGTAACCCTGCTCCTCGATTGCCTTCAGCAATTCGGGAGTCAGGCCCAGATCAGAAAACTGCATTTATATTCAACTCCTGCGCCATCGATACAGACAACGCGTCGACTACTTGGTGTGTCTCTCGTTCGGTATCAGGCGCCCATGGTACAGAAGAACCTACGGATTATCCAAGGTTTTCCCCCTGCGGGTCGGCACTGATGGGATCCGTTCGGTCTGCATGCAAGGCGCATGTGTCAGCCTCGAACGTTTACCGCCCTATTCCACTCGGCAAGCTTTTGGCAGGGAAACCGGTTTGCGTCCGCCAAGGCAATATCCATCAATGCGCCATTGCCAGTGAGATAGAATGCTGCTTGCCGCGCCCCGGTAGCTCAGTGGATAGAGCAACCCCCTCCTAAGGGGTAGGTCGTAGGTTCGATTCCTTCTCGGGGCGCCAGTGCCTTCAAGGGTTTATTGACATTGCGCCTAGCCACGTCAAGGCTGCCGTTACATTCTTGCAGATGGGGATGCAAACCGACAATTACAAGGCAACGCAAGGGCGCAGACTGGCAAGCCATAATGCGACGATCCAGCATCAAACCGGCGGAAGAGCTTTTCAGCGGTGAAAAAGATGCAACACGATGGCGCGAGCGGTCGAATCAGGAATACAACTTAAAGCCTTTCTCGACCGCACCGAAGCGGACCGCGCCACAATCGCCCAGCTCACCGACCGTCACCTTGCACAGCCCACGACTGGCAAACGTGCTGCACAACGCGGAGAACAGCAACCGCGGGCCGTGAAGCAGCCATTTGAAAAGTAGCCTGCCACGCGGAATAGCGCTCGCATCACCGCGTATCGCGGCAGGTCTCAGCAGAGCATTGCAGCAATATGGAGTCGGGAAAGCAATTCGAGGCGGCGAGGCTTAGATCAGTGAAAAAGCTCCGGGGAAGGGAGGCGACCCCGGACAAACACAGGAGAGATGCCAGCGTCAGGCTACCAGCTCGATCCACTCGGGGGTAGGGAGTGCGACGATACGACGCAAGCTTTCCAGGAACTGTGAGGAAAGCTAAACCCGTTCACGGGGCTGTTCTTTTTCGTTTATCGGTCGACCGATGAGGTAGCCACGGTTGCATTACTTGTAGTCGTTCCGGCCGGACCCGGCCCTGCCCCCCCAGGACGGCAACCTCGCGGCGCCGCTGTCAGCACCCACTGGGCATCTTCGACATGCAACCCGGCGATGTTTGATGCCTTGAGATCCGACGCTGAGAGTGATGCTTATGCTGTAGGGCTGATGCTGAGCAGCCGGGATAGGGCGATGCGCCAATTCAGGATCCCCCAGAAAGATAACAGCGATTTGGCCTGCTATCGATCTTGCAACAGCAAGACCACCCGCCTGCTGGTAGCTTGCTTGAACTGATGAGCGCAGGGTATCTGAGCTAGCTCAGTGCCGCCCTCGCCTCGACCTTCATCAGTTGCAGGGAAAAGCCTCGCTCAACGCTGCACCAGCCAGACTGTCGGCGGTGTAGTGACGCTTTTCAGGGTGAGCCTCGAGATATCGCATGACCACGTCGGACGATTGGCCGACTGTCGCGTTACCGGGCAGGCAAAACATCACGTCGTCGAACGCGTCACTGATGGCCTGTATGTACCCCATGTATGCCCCGGCTTCGATCCAGCTCGTGGTATCGCTGCGCTTGAATTCCTTGCCCCACTGATACAGCTCATTGCCGGTTACAAATTCCGCGTGCACGGGCGAGGCCAGCATCACCGCCGTGATCATGAAAATACCCAGTCGTGCTTTCAAGGCTGTTCCCCGCAGTGAGTCCAGGTTTCTGGAAAGCAATTGCAGTACCAACAGTATCTTCTTGTCTGCCCCTTTCGAAATGAATCTCTCAGCTATTCGATGGGCTCACCGAAGGTGTCGCCCACTACCCGGTGCCTGTCCTTCGGTCGCGCATGCTGGCCACTCCTCCCGGTCATCTTCCGTATTGAGCAGCGACGGGCCCGCACGACGCCGGTTAGATGTTGCCATCGCTTTGAGGCGCCGTACCCCGAGAACGGCGAACCATCGACACCGAGTCGTCGGTTTCGACACGCATACGGCCCTCAATGGTGTCGATCTGACGCCTCGCTCCTTAGACCCGTTGTCACGAATGCGTCCCAAGGTGCTGATCGCCAACGGAGCAACAGTTTTCAAGCGCGGGCGCGGCCGATCTGGTATCGCGCTTGCGAAAGTGGTACCGCGCCCCCATCCCACCCGGCCGAGGGAGGACCTGGTCGCAAGTTAGGCGGGAGCAGGGCGCACCACTCCCTCAATATCGCCAGCAAGTCACCAAGGGAAGGCAGGAGGAGGAAAATGCTCACAAACGAAATGCGACGGTGGTTGGGATCCGTGCAAACTAATCAGTACTTGTCCGATATCGTGCAGGGGTTCATGTGCGAGTTTGGGCTCGACTCGATCCAGACTGGCAAACTCATCATGCAGTGGATCGCGGAAGCCGAAGCCAACAGGGTCAGTTTTGATTGGGCCGCAAAAAAGGAAGCGGTGCATT
>CP070775.1:221548-232723 GCA_020346185.1 Betaproteobacteria bacterium
CATGTTGCAAAAAGAGTTTGTGTTCATACCGCGATGCAATCCACAAGGTTATCCACAGAAATTGTGGATAGATGTAATCGGCTTGACACGAGATTGTCATGTTGCTCACAGAACAAATTGACTTGCCTGATGAACGAAGCACGCATACACACTCTAGCCGCGATTCTATTTCGTTTGTTTTTATTCTCCCGTTGTTTATCTATTAATCTGGATATATTTTTAGAGAATATTAGGTAATGCGAGCGGCAGAGTGACTTATCAACGCGAAACTATGTACTGACAACCGCGCGGCACGGTAGTCCTGATGGGCGTCTTTGGCAGAGTCGATAACCTGTCGGGGAATCGCGGTAGGCGCGACAGACCTCAGCATCTTTGTGCATGCGCCCGCACCGAAACGACGTGGGCGCATGCACGTGGCTCATCCGTTTGCGGCTTCCAGGTCCTCGCCGTGCGCCAGCGGCGCCAGCGTACCATCGCGGTCAAACACGAATGGCCGTGCAGGCGACATGATGCTGAAGCACTCCGGATTAGCCTTCACCTCGGCCAGCATCGGCTCCGACACCTCGATCTGTGCCAGGTCCAAGGTATTGCGTATGCGTACGATGCGACAGTCCTTGGGTTTTACGCGTACCACCGTCTTGACTGCGAGTGCAATCGCGTCCTTGTCGGAGTTCATGATTATTGGAATGGCGGCGCCACCCAGACTCATGGAGGTGATCACATTTGCATAGGTTGCGCCGACATCCATATCCCGGTACAGCCGCATGGTGATGACGTCGGCACCGCCAATGCCGGTGGCATTGCCGTGACTTTCCGGCGTCAGGCTCAGAACGACGATCTTCTTGACCAACGGATCACTGGACCAGTCGACGTGGCGTCTGTTGCGACCGGTTACGTTCGGGTCGAAGCCCGCACCGCTGATGTTTTTGCCCATTTCTTCGATGACCAGCACGTCGATCTCGGAAAACTGGATCCGAGGCATGTTGCGTTTGGCTATTTCCTGCAGAGCCGGCTCGCGTTCGCCGATAGTCTCGGACGCAATCAGTTCAATCACTGCGGTCTGATCGTAGGCGTTTTCCACGATGCCTACCCCAAACAAAACATTCCGCGCCTTGATGTTGACGTCGCGCACCTTCGGAAGCAGTGTTGGAAACACGTCCATGCCATGTTGGTGGTACGTGGCAGCGCCAATGATCTTGCCAATGCCGATGGCGAGCATTTTGGTAATGCCGCTCTCGGTGGGACCGCGAAAAGAAGTGTGCGGTTTGATGCGATTGATTACAACAATGCCATCGGCCTTCGCGGCATTGGCGTCCATGTGTACCGGCGTGCCGTCGTCGAGTTGTCCCACGATAGTGGTGTCCATCGTTGCACGTATCGCAACGCCCATGTTCGCTTCCGATATCCCGTAGCCTTCCAGAACCTCTTTCTGGCCTTCCGCGGTAGCCGCCCCGTGACTGCCCATGCAAGGAAAAATAAACGGCTTCGCTCCCAGTGCTTGTAATCCCTCGATGACCGATTTCGTGATCTTGGCAATATTGTTGATGCCGCGGCTGCCGCAACCCACCGCAATCACCTGGCCAGGTTTGACCTTGGACCGGATCTCCGGTTTTTCGAACTCGCTGGCGACCACTGTTGGTATGTCGCCAACGCGAGGTGAGTCGAATTTTTGCCGTACCGTGACCATTTTCGGAATAGTGACGTCGAGTCCGCCGGCAATGTTTACCTCGATTTGTTCGTCAATCATGTCTCACTCCTTACTGGCTACTCTGTCGAAAAAGCTACTGCGTCCCTCGATTGCTGTGTCGGGTGCTCGCTTACTCGTCGCGCAAGTCTACCGAGTACGTAGTTCCGGCATAACGTTCGCGTTGCTGACGTGAGCCTTCACTGAAACTCGCTGCGCTCGTTTTCTCGTCGTGCGCATCAATACTTGCAAAACCGGCGGCGCCGTGCTCTCGTGTTGCTAGCTTTACTTTTTCAACCGAGCAATAATGAATTGTTCCTGGCTTTAACGCTCGAAATCTAGGCTGCTGGTCTGTACGCAGGCACAACATACGGCCCTTCAGGTATAACCGCGACACTGGCGTCGCCATTGCCTGCAATGCTCTCCTCGACACTCTTACGCACTGCGTCGTTGATCGAATCAACTACGTTGACCCCTGTGATGTGCTTGTCCTCGTCAGATAATCCAGTGGTATAGAGGTGAATTGATCCCGTGCGCATTGGCTTGAGCTGCATTTGCGTCTGCCACTCGTCGATGTCAGCGTAATCCTTGGCGCTGATGTCATCGAAAAAGCCATCGACACCCTTCTCGATCAGTCGACGCTGGGCATCGGCATATTCGCTTGAACCGATTCCTTCAGTGCATTCCGAAGCGATAATCAGATTGCCGCCCGGCTCGAGAATGTCGATCGGAACGACCATGCCTTTGACCGTCTGGTAATAGGTCTGGTCAAGTGGATAACCCGCGGCACTGGTCACCACTGTTCTGAATTTTCTGGAAATCGGAACCACAGTGTAGTCTTCGGTGAATCGTACCGCGTCGAGGTGACTCTTCGCTACCTCGCCGAAGTTCACGAAGGACATGCGGCGATGTTCGTCCAGTACCGTATTCACCGCCAGCACTCGTCCCAGCATTTTCACGATTTCGAGCTGTTCTTGATGTAGCGGATTACCTTCGAGTATGCAACTGTCCGCTTTGGCGTGCGACATGAACCGCGCGTTGTGGAAGGTGGTAATGGTGTCCTTGTGCGCGATGCCTGGTGCGATTACCTTTCGGCCTCCGGAGTAGCCCGCCATGAAATGCGGCTCGACCAGGCCGGTAACGATTTTCAGATCCGCTTCGACAAAGCGTCGATCGAGCTTGACGCGCGTGCCTTTGGACGTCGCCCCCAGGTCGACATGGTCGGCATCATTACGAGCGAAGTGGTTCTCGACGCGGAAGTTGTCGAGCACCCACTGGTCGCCGATCAGTTCGGCCAGTTCCTCGCCTTCGTTAGGACGATGCAAACCGGTTGCGACGAGAATACGGATCGACTCGCGCCTCATACCGGCTTCGAGAAGCTGGCGCAGGATTACCGGCAGCAGCTGGCCGTTGGGGACCGGGCGGGTGATATCGCACACCAGTATGCAAGTGCTGGTCTTGCCCTTCGCTTCGTCGATCAGGGCGCCGGAACCGACCGGGTTGCCCAGCGCAGCTTCCACCGCATCGAGCGGGTTGGCCTCCAGCGGCATAGTCGGCTTGCGAATCACGGACACGTTCCAGTTGGCGTCCAGATCAACCGGCAGGTGGCCTCTTCCGTAGTTCAGGTCGACACGCATATCGATAAACTTTTAGACGAAACAATAATATAGCATCATCGATGCGGAATTTCCCCGCCAGTGCCGGTTGTCTCTGATTCTTCTCCAGAGTCCGAGGCTCTCGGGTAAACCTGCTTCGCGTAAACCATCCTAAACCTTCTCCGAAGGGTTCCACCCCGTTTTCACGGACGGTTGAGTTACGGCAATCAAAGTGCTGGCTTTGCAGTCCCGAGTAGGCGCTGATGCGGTCTTGGATTCAGTGACAATCTCGAAGGCGCGAGATGGCTCTGCGATATCCGTTCAGCTTGTGAATTCCAATATCTTCGAATGCAAATCCAAACGGAGACGAATGTTGCGGCGGGCATCTTCCGGTGCGGTGCAGCACGCGTCGATCCTCGGTAAAGAGCGATATTGCGTCGCTTGATTTCTTGTCTGGGTCTCGACGGCGCATTCGGCGGCCTCTACCACGCTGTCGAACACCGTAAGAACGCTGACACCGGCGGTGTCCACTCCCCGACCATGGTGCCCTGCGATACTGATTCGGGAAATGGAGCGGCAGACATTGAGCGCTGTAGTTGGCTCGATCCCATCCGCCTCCATCATACGACTGTAACCGGCCACATCTGCACTCAAGATGGCCGTAAGGTGCCTGCTGCGATCGTCTTGATTCGTCACGTTGCCAAAGTTTGTACCCTAGTTTCGTTAGTGCTCAATGCTGTCGTGATTTGATCGCACTTTGTCGTGCTCAGGTATTGATGTATCAGTCGCACACGGGCTAAATGATACTTTGCGTAACCATTACTCACGTGCTTTTAGACTTTGTCTTTAAAGTGCGCTTGAGGCGTCGACTGTTAACCAAGGAAAGCCCGTCCCATCCAGCGTATGAACAGACCAACCGCCGTCAGATTCAGAATCAGCGCAAGCGCCGCTGCCGGTGCGAGCGCCAGCCGCAATCCGCCATGTGCCGCCCCGAGCGCGCGCCAGGCAACGAAGGCAGCGCCCACTGCGATCGCTGGCAGTAACAGGGCGATCGGCAGAATGACTATATATAGTAGTGTCGAGCCGGGAGCCGGGTCCGGCGTTTTGATCGATGCCGTGACGGACAGGGCCGCGACCCCGAGCATGGCCGCGGAAAGCACGCCCGCAGCGGGATTGCGAAGCCACCAGCGCGGCCGTTCCGGTGGCTTATCAGCAGGCCCCAGCGTCGTGGGGTCGTCATCTGAATTGACCTTGTTATCAGCGCTCACCTGAACTCGCTCCTCAATGCCTTTTCTCGGTAGGGGTTTACCCGACCCAGAGTCCTTCCGTCAACCGCCGGGCTCGTCGCGCGCTGACGATGTTTCCTGGGACGGGCGCATAATCACACCATGAGCACAATCGATCGCGTTGAAGTACACGAGTTTGCATTTGAACTGGCGGACGTTGGATGGGACGCCGGTGGTTTCAATATTGTCTACCAGCCTAACAATACGCTGTCGCTATCCAAATACGCTGTCGTGATTCGTACCGCCGATGGCGGGCGCGGCGAGTATGTGACGCTGTGGGGCGGTACGCCGATGGCGCTGGGACAGACACTGGCGCTTGCACCGCAGTTGCTCGGTCGTGACGCGCATCAGCGCGAGAGGATTTACGACGACTTCAAGCGCGCACACCGCCAGTACGACCATATGGGTTTCGGCTGTATCGACATCGCGCTGTGGGACTGGGCCGGTAAGCATTTCAATGCGCCGGTGTCGCAATTGCTCGGCGGTTTTCGCACACGGCTCCCGGCGTATGCCTCGACTTATCACGGTGACCGCAACGGCGGCCTGTCGTCGCCGCAAGCCTACGTCGACTTTGCCGAGCAGTGTTATGAATCGGGCTATCGCGCCTTCAAGGTGCATGGCTGGTGTGACGGCAACGTTGCAGAAGAAGTGGCGACGGTGCTCGACCTTGGCAAGGCGTTCCGGGGACGCTTGAGCCTGATGATCGATCCTGCCTGCGAGCTGGGGACTTTCGCGGCCGCGCTCGCTGTTGGCCGTGCTTGTGATGAAGCGGGCTTCTTCTGGTACGAGGATCCATTTCGCGATGCGGGCTGGTCGCAGTTCGCGCACCGAAAGTTGCGACAGTTCATCAAAACACCGCTGCTGCAGACTGAGCATGTTCGTGGCGTCGAACCCAAGGCCGATTTCATTGTTGCCGAGGCGACTGACTTTGTACGTGCCGATCCTGAATACGACCTGGGAATTACCGGAACGATGAAGATCGCGCATCTCGCCGAAAGTTTTGGGCTCGACGTGGAAATTCACGCCTCCGGGCCGGCGCACCGTCACTGTATGGCGGCGATACGCAATACGAACTTTTATGAAGTGGCGCTGGTCGGTCCACGATGCAAGAATGCAATGCCACCCGTGTATACCTGCGGGTTTAGTGACGAATTGGATGGTGTTGGCAGTGACGGCTGTTTCCCGGTGCCGGACTCTCCCGGCCTAGGCGTGGTCTATGACTGGGACTTCATCAAAGGCAACGCAACGCGTGTGCACGTGTTCGAGTAGGGCAAGGGTGTTCCCGGTCACAACCACAAAATATTTCTACGCAAGCTCTTGAAGGTACCCCGAAAGTGACTAGAAATTTTTGCAAGTGCGCAATTTCGTCGCTGGTCATCGTGCTTGTGATTGGGCCGGTGTACGCGGATGAGCCGGAGTGGTTCTTACAGGGTCGTGCCGCGCTCGAGGCGGCGAAACAACTCACCCCGGTCACTGCAAAAGCGCGTAACGTCATCCTGTTCGTTGGCGACGGAATGAGCATGTCGACCGTCACTGCGGCTCGAATCCTTGACGGTCAGCTCAACGGTGGCCCTGGCGAAGACAACCTGCTTTCGTTCGAACGACTGCCTTACGTTGCTCTTTCCAAGACCTATAGTGCCAATCAGCAAACGCCTGACTCGGCGCCGACGATGAGCGCGATGATGACAGGTGTGAAGACCAATGACGGTGTGTTCGGTTTCAGCGCAGCGGTAAAGCGCAAGGAAAAAAAATGGAAAGATATCCAGAAGCATCGTCTGGTCAACTTGCTTGAGAAGGCTGAAACGCGCGGCTTGTCGACCGGTGTGGTAACAACGGCACGCCTTACTCATGCAACGCCCGCAGCCTGCTACGCCCATACATCCGAGCGTGAATGGGAAAGTGACGCTGACCTGCCTGTGGATACCGACGTACCCGATATCGCCCGCCAGTTGCTCGAGTTCACTTATGGTGATGGTCTCGAGGTCGCGATGGGCGGTGGCCGGCGTGAGTTTCTTCCGGTGTCGGTCACTGACGGCGAGGGCAAGAGGGGAAGGCGCAAGGACCACCGTGATCTGACGCGTGAATGGCTCGAACAATACGACGATGCGGCCTACGTCTGGAACAGCGAACAATTCCATAAGGTAGATTCCGCCACCACCGATCATCTGCTTGGCTTGTTCGAAGCCTCACACATGGAGTACGAAGCGGATCGCGCCGAAGACATGGCGGGAGAGCCATCGCTGACTGAAATGACCGAGAAAGCGATACAGATACTTTCGAAGAACCCGAAAGGTTATTTCCTGCACGTCGAGTCCGGGCGCATTGATCATGGCCACCATGCCACGAATGCCTACCGCGCGCTGACCGACACGATCGAGTTTTCCAACGCCGTGCGCAGGGCTATGGAGATGGTCGATCCGGCGGAGACGCTAATCATAGTGACCGCGGATCACAGTCATGTGTTTACGATGGGCGGCTATCCTAAACGGGGCAACCCGATTCTTGGCACAGTCGTTATGCCCGGTAAATCAGAGCCGGCGAGGGCAGCTGATGGCAAGCCCTACACTACTTTGTCATATGCCAATGGGCGCGGCTTCGCTCAGCTCGAGCGCGGTGGAGACACTCGCTACCGCAGGCCGATCCATCATGGACGAGCTGACCTCCACGACGTAGATACGATCGATGAGGGCTTCCATCAGGAAGCGCTTGTGCCTTTGCCCAAGGAAACGCATAGTGGCGAGGATGTTGCCATTTACGCAGGCGGACCGATGGCGCATTTGTTTCACGGCGTGCAGGAACAGCACTATGTCTTCCACGTTATGGCCTACGCTCTTGGACTGCGATGAAGCCACTACACGATTAGCGCGCTCTCCGAGCGCGTGATGACACGCTCACCGCAGCGGTCGCCAAGAACGCAGAGAAAAGCGGAGGCTTCCGCCTGGCTATCTCCAATTAAAGTCGCTGTCATTTAGTGACAGCAGCCTATGCGAGAAGCCAAAAAACCGAAAAACGCTTTTACCGCTAAATACTCGGAGGGCGCAGAGGAAAGGCCACGGACGTTGATCTTGGGGAAGTCGAGACGCATTGCTTTCTTGGGAATTTTGGGGGAGATGTGTGAATGTCTGCAATCGAAAATCGATTGAAGGAGTTGGGAGTTGACTTGCCGGCAGCGAAGAAGCCGGCCTTTGAGTATGTCGCGGTCGCAGTACATGGTGACATCGCCTATGTTAGTGGCCAGTTGCCATGGCTTGACGCAGTTCATGTCATCAGCGGTAAGGCCGGCGCTGATATTGAACTGGATCGCGCTCAGGAGGCCGCGCGCTTGTGTACCTTGTATGCGCTTGCCAACCTGAAACGCGAGCTCGGCAGTCTCGATGCAATCGAGCGTATCTTGAAATTGACCGGCTTCGTCGCCTCGGCCCCCGGTTTCACTGATCAGCCCAAGGTTATCGATGCGGCTTCCAAACTATTGGGTGAAGTTTTCGGCGAGAAAGGGTGGCACGCGCGAAGCGCGGTGGGCGTTGCCGAGTTGCCGCGGGGCGCTGCGGTCGAGATCGAATTCATTATCGCGCTCCGTCGATAGCGGTCCGTCGAAAAAGCGTGCCGCTGGCAAGTCAGATGCCGGCCCAGTAGTCGGGCTTTGACTTCATTTCTGGTCAGCTCACTCGATACCGCTCGATCACGTCGGGATCAGGCTCGCGTCCGAGCCCTGGCGCGTCGGGTACTACGAATTTGCCGCCGGCCGGGACGACATCGTCACCATACAGGCGCGCTTCGCAATCAAAGAATCGCCACTCGACGAGTGGTTCTGAAGCCAGGGCAGCGCAGCAGTGGATGGCGCTGAGCAGTCCCGGGCCTTCATAGAAACTGTGCGGTACAACACGCACGCCGAATTCGCCTGCCAGGGCGAACACGTCGCGTAGTCCGCTCACACCTCCCGATTTTGCCGGACTTGGCTGAACGACATCCAGTGCACCCGCCTCGAACAGATGCCGATACTGCTGCAGCGTTGCTGCATTCTCGCCAGCTGCAATGGGGATGCCGCCTTGTTCGCGAATGATCGCAAGTGACGCGTGGTCTTCCGGCGGCCACACAGGTTCTTCAAGCCATGCAAGATCGTATTGCCGTAACTGCCTGGCCATTTCAATTGCCTCGTCACACGTCCAGGGACAGTTCACGTCGAGCATGATTGCCACGTCGGGACCAGCGGCCTGACGTGCTGACGCGACAGCGGGCACGGTGATTTCGTGCAGCTTGATGCCGCGAAACCCCAGGTCGCAGGCGCGCGCGACGTTGCTGGCGACTTGATCCGGCTCGACATAGCGAACCAGGCTCGCATAGGCGTTGACCTGATCGCGACGCTTGCCGCCCAGCATTCGGTGCAGTGCTTGACCGGCGGCTTTGCCAGCAATGTCCCACAGGGCCATGTCCAGGCCCGACAAGGCATATATGACCGGACCGCCCCGGCCGAAAATATGCAGCTTACGGTAGAGATCGAGCATCAATGAACCGATGTCATCTGCATCTGTGCCGATGCAGATGGGCGCGACCAGTTCATTGAGAACGACGCGCGTTGCCGGAATTACGTTGTAGCCGAATGCCTCTCCCCAGCCGGTTAGGCCGGAATCGGTTGATACCTTTACCAGTAACGCATCGGCAGTCAGCCATTCCTTCCCGCCCCAGGCGCTGGTCTGCGAAGCCGAGCCGGCCGTGTAGGGAATGCGAACTTCGATTGTTTCGATGTTTGTTATCTTCATGATGCTTCTTTTCCGAAGACTTCTTCGTCCGGTTATACGGCCGGTCGCATCGCTACATTACCGCAGAGTTGCGAAATTGCGTGAACATAATATGGCGTGTACATGTTATGTGCGGTCAGCATCGGATGCTCGCGCACCCTGCGGTGATCGGATACACTGCGCGGCAATTCGCGATGCGCATGCTGGTGTTGAAAACGATGCCCGTTGGTCAGCCGGCGCGGGCGTTGCAACGGATCTCATCATCGATCGCACTATGCATTACTTTCAGAACACGATGGTCGCACAGTGCCGCATCTGGCTAGCTGAAGCGAGAATTGTTGCCATCGCATGTGCCAGCCATCATGAGACAAGTTTCTGAAAATTCCAATTGGGGACACATATGAAGTACAAGCTTCTTGGCGGCAGCGAGCTGAAGGTTTCCGAAATCTGCCTCGGGACGATGACCTTTGGCGAGCAGAATAGCGAAGCACAGGCGCATCAGCAACTCGACTACGCGCTGTCAAAAGGGGTGAACTTCATCGACGCAGCCGAGATGTACCCGGTTCCGCCTCGCGCTGAGACGCAGGGACTTACTGAGCGTTTTGTCGGCAGCTGGTTGAAAAAACAGGCACGCGACAAGGTGATCGTCGCGACCAAGATTACCGCGCCCGGACGCGGGTTCGAATGGGTTCGTGGCGGCCCGAAGGCGATCGACAAGGTCAGTATTGAAGAAGCGCTAAACGGCAGTCTGCAGCGTCTGCAGACCGATTACATCGATTTATATCAAATTCACTGGCCCGACCGCTACTTGCCAAATTTTGGCCAGGCTTTCTACGATCCAGCCCGGGAGCGTGTGCAGACCCCGATTGAGGATCAACTCGCAGCGCTCGATAGCGTCGTGAAAGCGGGCAAAGTCCGCTATATCGGCTTGAGTAACGAGAGCCCGTGGGGGGTCATGCAGTTCCTGAGCATTGCGCGCGAGCGCAAGCTACCGATTCCGGCCTCGATCCAGAATGCTTACAGCCTGCTCAACCGGACCTACGAGCCGGCACTGTCCGAGGTGACTCGGCGCGAGGGCATTCCGCTTATTCCTTACAGCGCCCTGGCGTTCGGCCACCTGACGGGCAAATATCTCAATGCGGCCCAACCTGCGGGCGCCCGGCTGACCCTATTTCCACCGTTCGGCCAGCGCTACGCCAAGGAGAATGTTGCGCCGGCCACTCAAGCTTACGTCGAACTCGCCAACCGCCATGGCCTGCGCCCGGCTGCCATGGCGCTAGCGTTTGTTCGCAGCCGCTGGTTCGTTGCCAGCACCATCATTGGTGCTACCACGCTGGACCAACTGAAGGAAAACATCGACAGCATCGACGTCGAACTCACCGAAGCAGTGTCCGAGGAAATCGACTCTATTCATCAGCACTATCCCAACCCGGCCCTCTAGCGGCTCGATTGAACAACGACCAGGCAGTCCGTTGACCTTGCGGCGTGCGCGGCGCTTTTTTCCACCGTACCGGGGCATCTCATCGGCTTCTGACGGGCTGTCTGAAATATCACGCAAGCGTTTGACACAGCGCAGTTAATTATCCATAATCCGCGGCTTCGTTCGGAGGGGTTCCCGAGCGGTCAAAGGGGGCAGACTGTAAATCTGTTGGCTCAGCCTTCGAAGGTTCGAATCCTTCCCCCTCCACCAAGAGAATCAGATAGTTAAGGTGTCGGGAGCGATTGGAAAGCGATGGGCCTCGTGATCCGCTTCGGCGCGTCGAATGATGGGGGTCAAGGGAAAGACTGGGTTGCACGAGGCGGGTGTAGCTCAATGGTAGAGCAGAAGCCTTCCAAGCTTACGACGAGGGTTCGATTCCCTTCACCCGCTCCAG
>CP070775.1:232823-243588 GCA_020346185.1 Betaproteobacteria bacterium
AGCCGTCGATGTCGCAGACATATACATTGCCTCCTTCGGACAGGAACGCCTTCGCCACCGAGAGCCCGATCCCGCCAGCGCCTGCAGTCACCATGACCCGCAACCCCGCTATACCCAACTCCATGTGATCCCCTTGAATGGTCGAGCCAAGATCGTAGCAATATTTGCACGCCCCTTCTATTCGCGCCGGTTCCTGATCGCCAGTCATCGCACGCGGCGAAGTCAGGAACCTCGAGACAAGGATCCGACGATGCAGCCAGATCGTTTGACCGAGAACAAATTCGTTCGCGCGACCACCCTGTTCCTCTGCAGACGGAGGTACGTGGTTAGCGCTCGCTGATCCACGGAAATGACCGGCACGGAGCCTCATTGCCGCTATACTGTTTTGGTTCAGCATTGACCTGCGAACGCTCTACCAGGCCCGGGCGCAGAGCAGATAACGACTCGCGTACCGGACTCGCCAGGCGAGCCGTGATTGCACCGCGGATATGCGCAAGTTGCGCAGCATCATCGTATTGCACGTTGCGACCGACCAGTTTCACACCGAGATCTCTCCACAAAGCAATCAAATCGACGTTACGGGGCGTGTCTTTCATACATTCATATAACTCACCGAGTACGTCGGTACCAGTGGCACGCGCCCCCACCGCGTTGAAGCGGTCGATCGTCCACTGCTGAGTGATGTTTCCGCCTTCCGCTACCGTTGATTGCAGGACCTGCTGCAATCCCGTCCGGTTACCTGTGCGCCGACGCAGTTCAACATCAGCAAGCAGAAAAAACATGGCACCACCCCAGTAGGTCCTCCCCCAGGTCGGTGTCCCGTCAAGGCCCCGGTCACCACGACGGGGCTGCCCCTGTGGCAGGCCAACCACGAGTTGACGCCACACTTCATCGACCGGAATCAAACCGCTCTGCGCCCGCGCAATCGGTTCGACATAGGTGGCAACGCCTTCGTGCATCCAGTCCCGCGGGCCAACGATGAATGGAAAACCGTGGTGTACCAATTCATGTATCAGAACCCAGTCCGCTTCAAGATCGGCTGCAGTCGCATCGCTACCGAGCACGACTCGGCTGGCCGCACCGCCATAGCCGTAGGTCGTGCCGTTGATTTCCCGCCCGGGTACCGGAACGAACAACACTTTCGCGGTCGGCGTCGGTAAGCGACCATAGTAGGAGACGACGGAGCGCGCAGAACGCTCTGCCCAGCCAAGAATGTCAGCGCGCGGAAGTATTGTAGATCCGGGAGCAAACGCCACCTCCAGTGAGCCCCCTTTCAGCTTAATCGGTGTACTGGGTAGCTCGGAAAAAGCCCGGTAAGGGAACCCGCGGCCGGCGTCGATCAAACTCGACGACACATTTCCGAGTGGCAGCATCGCCGCCAGCGCGATCAAGATAGCAACGGCACAAGTCAATCTACGGAAAGAGCAGTGATGTCGCACAGTGAACTCCGCCGAAGGCTACGGACACGCGAGTACAGCACGGACGTGAGAACAATACGTAAATTCCTGCGCCACGGATTGCGCGCCGGCCGCTAACCGACTCAAAGAGGCGGGATCATTTCCAAAGATTGGGCCTTCTTACGCAGCGCCAAAAACTGGCCATCCGTCTCAGCCAATTATTCGACGGACGTTCCGACCAATTTGATTGCGAACGCCCAATTGCCTATGGAGTCTATGTCACCTCTTGCAGAAACTGCAAGACGGTCACCTCGTCGCGACGCAGCGCCGATCTCGTGCGTTTGCGTCGGGCGCGATTTGGCTTTGTGGTGCATAAGGCTGCGCCAACTGGGGAGGGCACATCTGAAGCCGGATCTGATGTTTGGGCCTCGGTTGATGGCGCCACCTTCGACGTTGTTGTGATTGACGCCGTTGCATCTGATATGCTCGTCTTCGCTGACGTACCCGACGACTCCGCCTTTGCAGGATCTGTGCTCGACGAATAGGCCACGCTCGACCCAGCCGTCAGTCCCCGCATGTACGCAGCCAGTAGCGCCGGATGAATGTAGTATTTGCGACACACAGCGCGAGTGTTGCCGAGCCGATCGGCTACCTCATCAATGGCGCGATTGATATTGCGCATCGCTTCGCGCTTGGTCGACGCCGGCCCGAATTCACGCAGCGCCAGCGCAGCATGAATGGTGCCGCCCCAAGTGCGAAAATCCTTTGCGCTAACGTTGTAGCCGCCGACCTGACGCAAGTAACTGTTGACGTCGTTCGAGGTGATCGTCTGGCGCTTGCCATCACCGTTCACGTACTTGAATAACTCCCATCCAGGCAAATCCTGGCAGCGCTGTACGATGCGCGCAATCCGCCGGTCCGTCAGCGAGAATGCCTGTTGCACACCGCTCTTGCCTCGGAAAGTGAAGCGCAATAGCGACCCTTCAACTTTGACGTGTTTTCTACGAAGCGTCGTCAACCCGTACGATCGGTTTCCTTTCGCATACTCGTCATTCCCGACGCGGATCAGCGTCTTGTCCAGCAATCGTACCGTCGCAGCCAGAATCTGACGCCGGCTCATATCGGGCCCGCGGAGGTCACGTTCAACGCGTTCGCGGATTGCCGGCAAGACCTCACTGAACTCAAGCATGCGGCGAAACTTCGAATGGTCACGCGCTTCACGATAAGAGGCGTGATAGCGGTACTGCTTACGCCCGCGCGCGTCGCGCGCCGTCGCCTGAATGTGCCCTCTCGGGTCCGGACAAATCCAGACATCAGTCCATGCCGGCGGAATCGCCATCGAACCAATCCGTGCCCGCACGTGCCGATCTGTGATGCGAGTACCGTTGGGGTAATAGTATGCCCAGCCCTTTCCCGCACGGCGCCTCGAAATCCCCGCCATGCCATCGGTAACATAGTTTAGACCAGTACGACTCGCGGTCTTACGATGTTCGCCGCTGTGCGGCGAATCCTTCCCAGTTTCTTGCCAGTTTTCGGCAGTGAAAACCAATTTGCATCACCCTCTTGCTCTGCACGCTTCAGATCCCCACGCCCACCGCTCCGAGACGGTTCTGGGGCTCACAGCGCCGGTAATTGCCGCCATCCCGCATCGCAACAAGTCCAAATGGGAGACCGTCTCCCTCTGGCGGCGTGCCGATAATCGGTGCGTTCAGGCAAACCTGATGCCAGACCAGCTTACCAGTGCTGTCTCCGAACCGATCGGAACGGGATCAGGCACGCGTCTGTCGCTCTGTTACGGTTGAATCACGCTTAGCTGCATCAACACGAAAGCGTAATGGTGGACTGAGCAAGCACCTGCCATCGCCAACCCATTTCAGATAACGTTTCCGGTGTGCACGGGTCCGAGTCGTGACTATGTCTTTCTTGCTCTGCCGATTCCAGAATCGCTGTCCGGTCATTTGGAGTTGACCGGGCGAACGGCAAAAACCAACAAGACGAGCCCTTTTCTTGGCGTATGATCGCGCTCCGCCGGGTCTGGCCTCGCCTGCCTTTGACGAGACAAGGCAACAGCACGCAGAGCACACGACCAGCCAATCCGGAAATTCATCGCTTGACGCTCATCGGAATTTGTTGCTGCAGAATCCGTTTTCACTGCAGATCTTGTTTGTTCCACCTGCAATCGTCGCGGCATACTTGAAGTCCGACCTCGATGTGCCTAACCTGACCAGCCGATATTTTATTGTTTAGCTGATGATGGCAATCGGTAGCAAAGGCGGCATGGCAATTGCCGAAATGCCCCAAATAAATGCTCAGATTATCGCCACCATCGCCACCGGGCTCGCTACGCGTGTTACGCGTGCGTCTCTCGGTTCCGCCCCTGCTCAAATGGGCCAGCAGGCCGGATAGCCCGGCAGTAGCGGTAGCCGCGCACTATGCATCGACAGCATAATCACCTTCGAAACCGCGTTCACCTTCGTCAAAGACTTATTTTTCCAATCCCGATATATTGTCACTGTGCTCACGCTGATGACGGCTTTGGCCATCTTCGCCGGACTGTTCAATGCCCGCCGTGCCGCTCCGCAAATGGTCAGCGCCACTTAGCAGGCGCCCCCCGTTTCAGTCACGAAGGCTATACAGCTTGCACTGCTTCACGCCAGGGATAAGATTTATCCACTGATTTCGATGGCAATCACTTTGCCGATCAGTATCATCCTTGGCACTCCTTCTTACTTTGCCATAAACGAGACACGTTCGGCTTAACACCATGCGAGCGAAGATACTGCAATTTATCGAAGCGCCAAGATTTCAGAATTTCATTGTCACGCTGATTGTGATCAACGCGATCATTCTCGGCATGGAAACGTCTGAAGACCTCATGTCGCGCTTCGGTGACGTCCTGACGACGTTCGACGCGGTGATACTGAAGATGTTTGTCCTCGAGATCGCGCTGCGTATTTACGCCTACCGCTGGCGGTTCTTTACGCAGCCATGGAGCCTGTTCGATTTCGCCGTAGTAGCCATTGCGCTGGTTCCTGCAGGTGAAGCCTACGCTGCGCTGCGCGCACTACGGGTGCTGCGTGTACTAAGGCTGGTATCGGTAGTGCCGACCATGCGGCGCGTCATCGAAGGTCTGCTGTCCGCCATTCCGGGCATCGCTTCCGTGTCAACTGTCATGTTGCTTTTCTTCTATGTTTTCGCAGTTATCGGCACCCATCTGTACGGTAATACGTTCCCGCAGTGGTTTGGAACACTGGGCAAGACCATGTTCACGCTATTTCAGATCATGACGCTGGAGAGCTGGTCGATGGGCATCGTGCGCCCCGTGATGGAGCAGCACCCTGGTGCATGGGGGTTTTTTGTACTCTACATCCTGGTAACGACTTTCACCATGCTCAACTTGTTCATTGCCATCATTGTCAACGCCATGCACAGCAGCGCCGACGAATCAGCCAAAGCCAATCGTCTGGAAATCAAGGACGAATTGAGCAAGGAGCTGGTGGAAATGGAGCAGCGCCTGATCGAGCAGTTGAAGAACAATCGCTAGCTCAGGCCGTGGCGCCCGAGTCGACCGGGCAACGCAGTGCGATTCCGGGATGCATCGTAACCAGGTCTTAGAAAATCGCCGGCCAGTGTCACCAAAACACTGGCATATCATCGTTGCACTGCACGAACTTAAAAAGTAGTTAGAAGCGGCGGCGCTGGTACGGGACGTGTTCTCGATTAGCGGTGCCCATACCGTCTTCGTTTTGTTGTTCGTGGTCGAATTCCTTTACCTCGTTGATGCGCCGAGCCAATACGCTAAGCCAGTGGTTGACGAGCTGTTGGTCAACAGCCAGAGGTACTTTCTGCTTCCCGGTGGCCTGTTTGCCTTTGTACTCGGCGTCATGATGCCGATCTCGCCGCGAGCCAATCCGGCGCTAGGGTCAAGATTGAATCGCTGGTCTTTGACCGACAAACTCGCCAAGGTTTCTAACGATATGCACATGTCGCTCGACAACCTCAACGAAGCCCGCCTCCGCACAACCGGCCTGGTACTGGCATTCCCTTCAACGTTCGAGCCGATTGCGGCAGTGATTGTCTGGGCCGGACGCTGACCCTCGCTGCCATCGATCAGTAACCTCGTTGCCGCTATTTCGGCGCGATCACCGATTCCTCCCAGTTTTCCTCGGTGAGAGAGAACAGCAACCCTTTCTCGACCCACACGCTGATTCGCATGCCTTTGGCATTGGTGGTGACAGGCACATCACCGTCCTCGATAACCGGCAGTGGACCAAACACGTCCTTTCGATACTCTGTCTGGTAGAGCGTTTGCGTTCCTTCGCTGGTCGGCAGCTTCACGCGCAACTGCGCAGCCGGCACGCTCTGGATCGAACAGTAACGCCCACCGATCAATTCAAAATCCGCGTTTTTCAGTAACGAGCTGCGCGTCGGCACGAAATCAAGATCCGTGAAATAAGCGCGAACCTCGCTGAAACTGCTGGTCGAAATGTCGAGCGGCTTCAACTTGATCTGGTTCCGAGCCACTTCCATCGCAATACGTTCAGTCATCGACGCGCTATCAACGCCTTGCACAAGTATCAGCACGCCAATCGCGATCACCACCGTCGCCGCAATCCCCGCCATCCAGCCAATCGCTCGCGGTACACTCCGGCGCAGCGTAGTGCCTGTCGAATCACGCTGACCCATAAGCGCTTCAAGTTTTTCAAACTGATCGGACGACAGACTTTGTCGTTCAAAATGTGCACGCACGGTATCTTTGAACGGGCGCTTCATTGTCCACCTCCTTCACCGACCGCGCGAACATCAGAACCGACATGCCGAACTATCTTGCTACGCAGTCTGTGTAGTCTGGCCAGCACCGTGCCCCGGGGAACACCGGTCTGATCCGCCAGTTCCTGAGCGGTATAGCCCTCTACCGCCCACAAAAACAACAGCTCCCGCTCCATCGGTCCGAGAACAGCGATGGCAACGTCCAGATCGTGCTGGGCAATCACTACCTCCTCCAGTACTCGCGGATCAATATCAACCGGACAATCATCCTGCTCGTCGAGACTGAGCGTCGGATGACGTTGCTCACGGCGATACTCATCGATAAAACGATTACGCATGATCGTGCGAACGTAACGCAGCATGGCCTGCGGATCGTGCGGCGATTTGCGCAGTGCGGCTTCCACCGCGTCCTGCAACAAGTCGTAGGCACTGTGCTCGTCGCGAGTCAGCGAGTAGCCGTAACGATAAAGCCGCTGCAATCTGCCGCGGTCGAGCATCTATGCATCCCCCGATGGACAATTGTTACCGTCAGCAATACCCGAAATCCAGCCGCGCTGAATCAGTCGCGGCACCGCTTCGGAAAGCACCCCAGCAACGTGTGGAAGCTGAGAAGCGATCTCTCCCAGGGTCGCATCGGACTTGAGTGCAGCGAGTAAATCAAACGTGGTTTCGTCTACACGCTCTACGCATGGATGGAATTCTTCTCGCCACACGACCAGATGCTGCGGGCAGTCGGCGGCCGAGACGCTTGCCGCATCGCCATCAGCGAGATTGATTTCGCGTATGGACATCACCGGATGCTCTGAATGAAGCAGGCCAACACTATCGCCTAATTTGAGTTTCAGGGACTCCCCTGCGTCGCCCGCGTTTCGCGCCAATTCGTCAAAGTCGAACGGCGCTTCATCGTTTGCATAGTAGGCAACATGACACAGCCACTCCAGGCGCGCCAGATCGCCAAGATATGTGTAATCCGAGAAACCTGCCAACACTGCGACGCGTTCTTCCAAGAAATCGGCGAACGCTTCACCAAACAAATTCAGGTCCGGCTGCCTCGCCGGCGTCGATTCACCGAAACGACGCGCGATGCCTTCGAAGCAATCCGCCCCCAATATCCGGGCGCAGGCCGGGTACGCAGACGTCAACGCCTTGGCCCGTCCGCCCGTAATATTATTGGCATAGATACCTAAAGCGACATCGGGCAGGATGCGCGGATTCCCGGCAACCAGGTTCCCAAAATACGTATCGCTCACCTGTGCCTTGCGTGAGGTGCCCACGACCGACTGCAATTCGTTGCTGAATGCGCTCTGCGTTTTCAGCAGATCAACACAGATACTCATTGGAGTACCTCAGGAACACCCTCGACACAGTTGCTGCGGAACGTCTCCGCCCGCAATGCCTCATCGAGCAGCACTTCCAATTCAGGGATGTCATTATCCCATTCGATCAGCACCGGCACGTCCGGCAACCGCTCGATGACATCGCAGAAAATCTCCCACACTGCGTCCGACACCCGGTTATTGTGGGCATCAATCAGATAAGCGCCCTTGTCCTCGTAGCCTGCCAGATGAATCTCGCGTACTCGCTCGAGCGGGAGTTTAGCCAGGAAATCCGCAGCCGGCGTGCCGTGGTTGACTTCGTTTACATAAGCATTGTTGACATCGAACAGCAGGTCGCAATCGGCTTCTTCGCACAGCGCAGCGAGGAATTGCGGTTCGGCCAAAATCGAGTGCCTGAACCGCAGGTAGCTCGATACGTTCTCGACCAGAATGCGCACACCCAGAATATCTTGTACCTGCTTGATACGCGCGCTGACGTGCCGCAACGCTTCTTCGGTGTACGGCAGTGGCAACAGATCGTGATAGTGATAACTCGCGTGACTGGTAAAGCACAGGTGATCGGATACCTGTGTAGGCTCAAACGTATCGATCATTCTCTTGAGCGTGCGCAGGTAGTTTTGATCCAACGGATCGGTGCCGCCGAGTGACATCCCGACACAGTGAAATGAAATCGGATAGTCTGCGCGCACGGCCGCCAACTGCCGGGGAATCAGCCCGCCCGCGGCAACGTGGTTGTCGGTCAGAACCTCCAGCCACGGCACTGCAGGCCGCTCTGACAGTATTCGTCCAATATGGGTGCTTCGCAGCCCCAGACCGGTACCCTGTAAAACCGGCTCCGCTATTGGACGCTCGGCAGTGGCGTCGCGTTGCTTCATATGTCCTTACCTGGCCGGCTTGGTAGCAGCGACTCGGCCACCGGTAATCTTGGTGCACGTACCCGCCGGAACGTAAACCCACTCGTTCTTGCTATTGTCGACCTTTGCCTGGCCAGCGCATGCGTGGCTGCCATCGAGCGAGCCGCAGTCATTCATACCGGCTTTGGCAATTCCGGCGCATTTTTCCCACTGCTTGGGTTGATCCGGCACCGCCAATACGCTGCTCGCCGTCATTGCAGCACCCAGTGCAAAGATACTGACGAGCGTCGCGGTCACTACGGGATTCTCACGTTTCATGCTTGGTCTCCTGTGGATTATGTCTCTGACCAGAATTGGCCATTAGTTACCTAGACGAACCAGAGCGCGATTTGATTGCAGTGCGGAGCAAAGTTGGTGTCTACAATACCCACGACAGCTGTTGGAATCGTCCCCATATGGGAGTACGTGCCGGCGTTTAACTCATTGATTCAAAGTCTTTGACAAGGGAGAACCGACCAATGATCACAGAAATCGTCACTTTCAAGCTGCCAGCCGGCAGCAAGCGCGAGGATATCTTCGCGGCGTTTGACAAGACAGCAGCGATCTGGAGTGAGAACCCGGATCTTGTCCGCAAGAACTACCTCTATGACGCCGAAGCGGGTGTCGCCGGCGGTGTCTACCTCTGGAAGAAAAAAGCCGATGCGCTGAAATGGCACGGCGAAGAATTCCGCCAACGCGTCAAAGAGCTGTACGGCGCAACACCGACCAGTCAGTTCTTCGAAACCCCGATCGTGGTGGACAACGTCGCGGGCGACATTAGTACTGATTACGGGGATTCCGTTGCGGCGTAGTCTCTCCCGGCATTCTGGACCCTCTCAGCGCCGTCAGTCCACCTCCTGAGCAGCGTGCTTCTCCCGGTATTCGGTCGGGCTGAGTCCGGTCCAGCGCTTGAAGGCGCGGGTGAAAGCACTCGGCGCCGAAAAGCCGAGCTCGAACGTAATATCGGTGCTCGAGCGCGCCGGATCCTCTATGTAGCGCAGCGCCAGATCCCTACGCGTTTCGTCGACCAGTTGAACGTAACTGGTTTCGGCCTGAGACAGCTTTCTTTGTAACGAGCGAGTGCTCATGTGAAGCGCCTTGGCAGTCTCTTCCTCGGAGGTCTCGCCGGCCGCAAGATGTTCGAGCACGACAGCCCTGCAGCGCGTAATGACATCATTCTTGACCAGACGGGCGAGTTCTTCGGTCAGCATCTTGTCGAACACCAACGCGAGTTGCCGGTTCGATGAAGGGAGCAAGCGGTCAGCATCGTTCGCCGCGATCTGGAAGGCATTCTCCTCGGCACCGAAGCGCACCGGCACTCCAAAGAAACGGCGATAAGGCTGAACATCGCCCGGCCTGTCGCGGGTCATGCTGACCATCAACGGGCGCAACGCGGCGCCGGCATTCATGCGACACATATCGAGCAATAGTGACATGCTCATGTCATAAGTCACGCTCACAACTGCCGGATCAACTGTGGGGAATGACACTGTAACAGTAATACCGCGCTCGCCTTCCTCGACGCGAATGTCGGCTCGCTCGCCGACGATGCGATGATAATGACCCAGTCGCCTGAGGCAGGTCCGCAGTGTCGAGCTGGAAAGCCAGGCGTGCCCGAGAACGCCCAGATTTGCCGGATGCCAACATCGCGCCGCTTGCAAGCCGAAAGCGGGGTCTTCGATGAGCGGCATGGCTATCTTCATGATTGCATCGAACTTGTTCGCATCAATACGGGCGGCTGGCGTGGGCGGTGTTGCGAGATCGATCCCCACTTCACTGGCTATACCCACCGCGTCCACGCCGTGCATCTCCAAAACACCGCGGAAAACCTGCCCGATTGAAGCCAGGCTTGTATCGCTTTTTTCCGCTTTGGCCCCGGCTCTACCCCGGCCCCTGCGCTGCGCTTGCTCAAGCGTGTCCCCTGCGCCATTGGGCGGTTTCTTGGCGATTTTTGCCTCCGATACGACCACTCCAGACCCTCATACGGTTAATTGTCGCGACCGGTCAAATGACCGGCGCGTTCGGTTCAGCGCCGGTCACTGCACAAACCGATACTGCAGCCATCGATATGACAACACAAGGAGCATGCAAATGGGAGCGAGAGCCATGCATACCTTGGCAATTGGCGGGGCTGCCTTGTTGACACTGGGAGCCACAATCTTGTTGGCCCCGTCCGGGTCCGGCGCTGCAGAGAACGCCTGGCGATTGGCATCCGACAGCGCTGAAGGCGATTTGCGCTTTCTGGTCGATGTCAGCCATCTCGACCACTACGTCAATTCCGACGGTGTGCAGCTGTTCGGCGTGCCACTACGCGCAGTCGGCAACGGCATCGTGGAGGACGGTTACGTCGTGATCGATGCCGAGAGCT
>CP070775.1:243688-253716 GCA_020346185.1 Betaproteobacteria bacterium
CCGATCTTCTATCTCGGTGTGTTCGCTGCGCTCTACAGTTCGACAATCGGTAACGCTACCGGCTACGGCCTGTTATGCGTGGACGTTGTCAATGTGTCGCGACCGTCAAGCCCATTGCCAGCGCGCCGTGCAATCGTCAGCCAGTTGTCGGTTTATCGACTCGTCGTCGCCTGGGGTCTGTTTTCGCCGTTGATCTGGAGTCTGCCCGGCATGCCGGGTTTCGTTTTTTTGACCGTCGTTGCCAATGCCGGAACGGTAATCGTCCTGCCGGTGTTATCCGGCAGTCTGTGGTACATCACCGCGCGCAAACGCTGCATTGGTGAAACCTGGCGCAACAGCGTATGGGAGAACGGCCTTATGGCGGCCTTGTTCGTGTTGTCGCTGTGGGGCGCATACCAGTCGGCCATCGCCATTTCTTCGGTGGTCGCCGGCTAGTATTCCGCTAAACAGCCGTGACCATTGCAGCATGCTCAATCTGGCCGCTTCAGTGCCTCAGGCGCGCGCGGTCGGGCGCGATGTGACGCCGGCGAACCAGTTCGCCAGGTGTTCATGCTCGTCCGGAATCCTCACCTGACATGCCTTTCCAACGATCAATGCACACTGCAGGATGATATCCGCAATGGTATAGCGCCCCGCGATGAGAAATTCGCGATCTTCTGGGGCGCGGTTTCCGAGCTCGGCATTGAGCCAGTCCATGCGTTGCAGCAGTTTCTCCCGGGCCAGTTCGCCGTATTCCTTGACTTGCTTGATGCGTCCTTCCCAGAACGGGTGCAGATTCGCAAACACATGCATAACCTGCAAGCCCATTTCCAGTTCGGCGCGTCGTGCCCACATTTCGATTTGCGCCGTTTCCAGCGCAGTAGTGCCGAACATATTCGGTTCCGGATGCCGCGCTTCAATGTAGCGGCAGATAGCGATCGACTCGGTGAGAATGGTGCCGTCATCCAATTCGAGCACCGGCAGCTTTCCCATCGGGTTGATCGCCAGAAACTCGGGCGTCTGGTTTTCGTTCTTTGCGACATCGACCTCGTGCAATGGAATGCTCACACCTTTTTCCGCCAGAAAAATCCGCACCCGTCTTGGATTCATGCCGGCGCTGAGGTTATATAGTTTCATGTTGCCTCCTTGAATCGTTCTTTCTGTGTTCTATGTGGCCGCTATCTACCGGTCTTCGCAGGGTCAGGCGCCACTCGCACCATGCGCTTGCCGCGATTCTCGCCGGCGAGAAGACCGACCAAGGCGTGCGGCGCGTTTTCCAGTCCGCCAACGATATCGTCGACCACTTTGATCTTGCCTTCCTCGAGCCAGGTGGATAGGTTTTGCTCGGCCTTTTCGTCCTGTTTTGCAAAATCGAAATAGATAAAGCCTTCCATGCGCAATCGCTTGACCACAAGTATGCCCGGCAAATTGCGTGGGCCGGTGGTGTCTTCTATATCGTATTGACTGGCAGCGCCGCAACACACGATGCGCCCCTTCATGTTCATCTGGAACAGGGCGGTTTCCAGAACCGCGCCGCCGACGTTGTCGAAATAAATGTCGATGCCGTCAGGGCAGGCAGCCTTGAGTTCGCGGAACAGATTGTCACTGCGATGGTTGACACAGGCGTCAAAACCAAGCTCGCCAGTTACCCAGTCACATTTTTCGGCGCTGCCGGCAATGCCAACCGCCCGGCAGCCGAGTACTTTGGCGATCTGTCCAACGTACATGCCGACCGAGCCCGCGGCCGCCGAGACAACGACGGTATTGCCCGCTCTCGGCTGACCAATGCCAACCAAGCCGTGGTAAGCGGTTTTGCCGGCAATGCCAAGAACGGAGAGCAGATGCGACAGTGGCCGGATGTCAGGCAGCTTTTGAACATCGGCCGCTGCTACTGCCGAATAATCGGCCCAGCCCGCTTCGGCGGCAACGATGTCGCCCGTTTTGAAGGCGCCATCATTACTTTCGACAACCTCGCCGATGCAGTAGGCGTGCATCACATCGCGTTCCTTGACTGCCTTGCGGTAAGTGGGTCCCTTCATCCAGGCGCGATTGGCGGCATCAATTGAGATCAGTATCGTCCGCACTAAAACCTCGTTGTCGCCGGCCGACGGCATGTCGCCTTCGCGCATCTCGAAATGTTCTTCGCTCAGTTCGGCCTTAGGTAGTTCACGAACGAAGATCTGTCGGTTGCGTGTCATCTTGAGTCCTTTCAAGCAAATGGCTCATCCAAACGAGGTCAGCCGATAATGCCGGTGACGCTAGCTAAGCGCCTGTCGTCACACGCTGCAGCACGGACAACCTTGTGGCCGTGGAACCAGTTGGCTGCTCGCGCGTCGGATGGCATTGCTGCGTCCGCTTGCCCGTGCGTGTTGCGTTTTCGGTGCGTGTTGTGCCGTTACGGACCCAAGTTTCGTATCGGACTTCTTTCTATCCGTATCGTTGTGTACGCGCGGGCCGACTTCGGTCAAAATCTGGAAAGACCGGTCGGCGACTTCCGAATCGATCTCAATGCTGGTCGGTGAGATCTGTTTCCAGTGCGGATAATTTCGTCCTTCACATCGTACGCGGGGCGTCGCGTCTGGTGTTAATTGCGTAACGCGGAAAGATGTCTTGGCTCCTCGTCCGCCTGGCGTGCCGACACTGGTCGCGATATGCAGTGTCGATCGGCTGGCGTCGTAGAAGGCGCTGCGAATGCCGAGGCTTGGAAAGTCCACGCTTTCCAGTGTGGGTTCGGCATACTTGGACAGCTTTGGCCGGTTGTACACCTCCCACCAGGAATTCTCGCGGCCGGTTTCGGCCATGATCAGCAGGGCATTTAGTTGTCCGCGCGGATACGGCTCGCCAAAGCCAAATCCCCAACCGAACTCGCCGGTCTCCGGGTGAAAAACGGGTTGGTAATTCTGTTCAATATAAATTGATAGATTGTTGTAGGTATTTTTGTCGCCAAGTTCGCGCGACAGCACAGCACCGAGCAATATCAATCTTGGATCAGGTAGTGATCGCACCGGCTTTTTTGAATTGTTCCAGCCGATTTTCTCTATCGCAGTGTAGTAGAAGCTCTCGGCAAGTTTTCGCTCCTGTGGCAACAGATAAAAAGCCATGCCGAGGCCCGAGGTCGGCCCGCCCTTGTGCATATGGTTGACGATGGGATCGTAGTAGGCAACCAGCCATTCGAGCGCGCCATGCTGCGAGACCGACATGTAGTTTTTGCGGGCGAAGTCGAGCCACTCGCGAAAGACTTCGTGACGTTTGCCGCCGCGCATGGTGTCGTACTGATGCAAACCAAGGCCTGCCATGGTCAGGCAATAGGGCCATATCTTGGTGTTCTCGCAGTGCGGTCCTTCCGGCTTGCTTTGCCAGTCGCTGGTGAGATAGTCGACCACGCCGTCATGCGTCCAGCTGAAAGTTTTGTCGTCGTAACCGGTGACTGCGAATGGCTCGTTCCACTTGCGGTTTCCGGAAATGTAAAGATAGGCACTTAACATCAGGCTCAGGTTGCCGCGGAAGAACAGATTGCCTTTGGCGCCAATCGGGTCCGGATCCAGCCCCCATGGTTCAATACCATTGGCCGTCCAGCCCGGCGTGTTGTACTTGCCGCGCAAGTGTTCCGGTATCCAGGTGTCGAGCCAATCCCGAGGATAATGTTCGCGGTCGGGATCATCGCCAATCTGGGTCAACCAGTCCGACGCGCCCCAGAACGTTGGATAGCGCATGATCAGCCGATCGAGAATGTTGCTGTAGATCTCACGCCATGCCGGCGTGATGTCGGCCATCAGGTTCAGCGCATAGGTCGACTCGATTAGATCAAATCGGTGGAAGTTCAGCACCGGCGGTGTGCTTTTGTTGTCCCACCATTCATGTGGTTCGCCGTGCCGGCGCCAGTCATCCGGCGTAACCGCCTTGCGATGCAGAAAACGCAACCAGCCGAGGCTGCGCTCACCAAGTTGCGGGATTACAGAGTTCATTGTGGATTGCTTGGCGTTTGCGCTCAGGCACTGGCCCTGGTTTTCTCCAGGTAAGGCAACACGTCAGGCGCGAACGCTTCGTGTTGGCACAGACTCTCGAAAAACGCGCTAACACGTGGATACATCTCGTCGGTCTCTGACCCCGTTACGCACTCGCGATCGATTTCGCCCAGCTTCTCTGCGTAATTGCGTTCCCTGGAAAACAGAGCGAGTTCCGCTACGACACAGATATCCGCAATGCTCAGGCGGTCTCCAACGAGGTATCGGCAATCCGGCGACAGGGCTTGCTCGAGCCCGCGTAAATAAGTGTGGAACGCATCGTGGGCACGCTGGTGGATTTCCTCGGTAACCTTGCCGCGTGTCAGAGACAACAGATAGATCTGCGAATCCCTCGCGAATACCAGACTGGCATCGAGAAAACTGTCGATGCGTGATGCCGAGTAGGGGTCGTTCCCGTACAGCGACGCGCGATCCGCACCGAGGCGCGCGACGGTGCGCATGATGCTGTTGGATTCGAAAATGCCAACTTTTCCGTCAGGGTTGAACGCGGCGGGAACGGTCCCGAATGGATTCGCTTCCAGAAAAGCATCTGTTTTGTAGAGTTTGCCACCAAAACCGGTGCGCGCTTCGCGTGCGAGGCTGCTGTCATTACGCTCAGCTTCGGTCAGCGGGTGTGCATCGAAATCCCATAACCAATCCGGGAGGTTGTGAGGGGCTGCGCCACGAATATCGATCTCGACGCCGCACAATCGTGCCGTGATGGTCGCCTTCCAGATTCGTGGATTCGGCAGGTAGGAAAATATGCGTATGTCCATGTGGCGTTCCAGTCTTGCGGCTCGAAAGGGTAACGCGGCCGTCAGTGCTCCTCAGTCTCAAGCAGCTTCTTCATACCCGATTGAGTGACAAGGAAATCAGGCTGGGTAAACCAACGCGTTCGCTTTTACTGATGGCCGGTCTGCGTAACGTGCCACGATTGCCTCGAGTCTGCTGCGACCGTGCCACGGCATGATATTGCGTTCATCGATCCACTGCAGTGCGCAAACAATATTCAGATCGGCGATCGAGAATACGCCGGGTACGAAACCTTCGCTGGTGGCGTGCTGTTCGAGCCAGTCCATGCATGACTGACACCTTACCTGCTCGCGCCGCAGATACGGCACGTCCTCCGCGTTAACACCGAAACGGCCCAGAAAAGCCAGGTTGATTGCACTGTTGAGCAGCGTTTCTATGCTCGCCAGCACCATGTTGTCTTGCCACTGGTGGGATGCGCGCACCATTTCCGGAGCCAGCGGCGGTGGACCCTTGGGTGGACCCTGCAATGGATAGTTCTGCAACAGGTAGGCGAGGATGAAATTCGATTCGAACACCACCTGATCACCGTCCTTGATGCTCGGCACCCGCATGTTCGGCACCATTTCTTCGTACTCCTCGCCGAACAGGCTGCCATGTTCCATGGTCCCGGGCTGAAGCTCGACAGGGGTGTGCGGCGTATCGAGTTCATCGAGCAGTATGCGCACCTTGCGCGCGTAGGGTGATCGCAAGGTGTAATAAAAACTCAGCACGCTGTGCCCCTGGTAACTTCAGCCATGTCGCGCGCGATTTCTCGCCGTTGACACGCCCGAAAAGGCTGACAAGCTTGTTTCACGTGCGCGACTATTTAACCTGAGCAACGATGCCGCGGTAGGGCTTGGTTCCGTAGAACTCCGCTTCCAACAGCCCGGCTTTCGCCAACGGTAGCTGTCGGAACAGGCGTTTGGCGTGTTCAACATCATCGGCCTCGAACACGACAACCGCACCCTTGCCATCTTCCCGGCTGTAGATTTCGCGAACGTATTCGTCTTTGTACATGGTGAGCGCCACATTGGCCTCGGATTCGAGATAGGGAGCAAACTCCTCGGGTTTGGCGTCTTGCTTGCGTGTTGCAACCACAATCACTTTCATTTCTCATTTTCCTTCTGTTTTGAGTTTGAGGTGGATCACCGGCTTCAACGGCAGCCGATCACCACGATTCGTGATACGGTCGTACGTCGACGTTGAACGTCCATGCCGACGGGTCCTGATGCGCGACGTGATATATGGTGTCGGCGATCGCCGACGGCTTGGCGAAAAAATCGTCGGGCTTGTTTGGATAGATCCGCGGCCGGGTCCACGGCGTGTCTACGGCGGCATCGATGGTGATGTAGGCAACGTGAATCCCTTTGGGCCCGAGTTCGCGTGCGATGGCTTCGGCGAGAATACGCTGCGCTGCCTTGGTAGGTGCAAACATGCAAAAGCGCGGCTTGCCGCGCCACGCCGAAGTGTTTCCCGTGACCATGATCGCACCCTTGCCTTGTTCGAGCATGTCCGAGGCAACACTTTGCGTGAGCACCATCAGAGCCGTGGTATTGATACGGAACAGTTCTTCGAAGCGGGCCGGGTCGGCGTCGAGAATGGTTTCGAATGCGCCCTGCGCGGCATTGTGTACAGCTACGCAGATCGAGCCGAGTTCTTCGCGCGCTTTAGCCGCAGTTTTTCGCAGCAGGTCCAGATCGCTGATGTCGCATACGTACCCGCGCGAGCCGGGTATTTCCTTCTCAAGACGCTTGAGGCGCTCTTCCGTGCGCGCCAGCATCGCTATGCGATATCCATCCGACGCGAATCGGCGTGCGGTCGCGGCACCGATTCCGTCGCCGGTTCCCGTGATTAGACATACTGGATCAGCCATGTACTTCCCCCGTCTGTGGCCGGTGCTGAGCGCACCTCACGCTTAGCGCCTTTATTGCTAATTTCGCCAGATTATATGATGATCATCATCTAAAATGCCAATTGGCGATTGATCTGGCTAGCTGATGCGAAAATCTAGAGAAGCAGCGTCGAAGACGCGAGAGCGTATCGTGTCAGGCGCAAGCGCAATGTTTCGCGAGCGGGGCCTGGACAACGTGAGCGTGGCGGAGCTGATGGCCCAGGCAGGGCTGACCCATGGCGGCTTTTACGCCCATTTCGGTTCACGAGACGAACTGGTGGCGGAAGCGGTCCGGTTTGCATTGTTGCAATCGGCGCACCGTATCTATCTGAGCGCGCTCAAGACGGGGGACACACCCGGTTACGCGAAATTGATCAAGCGTTACCTCACCGCCGAGCACCGGGATAATCCGCATAGCGGCTGTGTGCTGGCGTCCCTCGGCGCAGAAATCGGACGCGAAGAGGGAGACGCCAAAGCCGTTTTCTCGCAAGGCTTCGATGAACTGATTAGGTTGCTGGCGAAACTGTCGCCGGAACGCACGCGTAGCGCACGCCGGGCGCACATACTTTCGGTTATCAGTTCGTTGTCAGGTGCGTTGATACTGGCGCGGGCGGTAAACGGCAAGCGTGGCTCGGAAGAAATCCTTGCCTCGGTCCGCACAACATTACTGGCCGATGAGAAACGACGCCAGCTCGAACATGCGGTCTGCTGAACGGAAACGGCTCCAAGCCGGTGTCATCACAAACCGCATAGTTCAATAAAGGCATTCGCAAATAGCAAACATATGGAGAGATAGAATGGGCAAGCAGGTAGAGTTCTTGTTTGATTTTGGTAGCCCGACAGCTTATTTGGCATACACCCAGTTACCGAAGATCGCGGCCAAACACGGCGCTGAAATCGTTTGGACGCCGATATTGCTGGGAGGAGTCCACAAAGCCAGCGGCAATCAGAGTCCGGCTTTTGTTCCAGCGAAGGGGCGCTGGATGTTCGGGGACATTGCAAAGTGGGCGAAACGCTATGGCGTTCCGTTCGAAATGAATCCCAACTTCCCGGTCAACACTATCGCGCTGATGCGCGGTGCGGTTGCAATGCAAATGAAAATGCCCGATCAGTTCCTCGCCTACGTCGATGCCATGTTCAAGGCAATGTGGGAGAAGCCACGCAATCTCGGTGACCCTTCCGAAGTGGCGGCGGTGCTGAAAGACGCGGGTCTCGATCCGGAGAAGATCTTTGTCATGGTTGGTGAGCAGGAGGTCAAAGACAAGCTCAAAGGAAATTCAGACAACGCGGTCAAGCGGGGAGTGTTCGGTGCGCCCACATTCTTTATTGGTGATGAAATGTTCTTTGGTCAGGACCGGCTGGAATTTGTCGGCGAGGCGCTCGAAGCGCAAGCGGCCTGAATCAATAAGAAGCAATTGAAGAGGAGCGAACTGATGGGTTATGAAACAATGGGCTATGAGGTCCGGAACAACGTGGCGTGGATCACATTTAATCGGCCCGACGCGTTGAACGCGATCAACGCGCAGGCGACACGCGAGTTCTACCAAATCGTCAATCGCGTCAGTGGCGACCGGTCGGTGCGCGCTGTCGTGCTGACAGGTTCCGGTGATCGGGCATTTTGTGCCGGTGGCGATGTTGCCGAGTTTGCCGAGAAAGGCGACAAAGTGGACTCGCTGGTCCGCGAGATGACCGGCGAGTTGCACGTTGGTATTTCCAGACTGGCCTGGTTGCCGGCACCGGTGATCGCCGCTGTGAATGGCGTTGCCGCAGGTGCCGGGCTGAGCTTTGCTGCCTGTTGCGATCTGGCGATCGCGGCTGACACCGCCAAGTTCACCAGTGCCTACACCAAGATTGGACTGACACCTGACGGTAGTTCGACGTTTTTCCTGAATCGAATACTGGGCCGGCGGCGTGTGATGGAGATGTACATGACCAACCGTGTCCTTTCAGCGCAAGAAGCGCTCGACTGGGGGCTCGTAAATCGTGTCGTCCCGGCTGCCGATTTGATGAGCGAGGTGACCAAGCTGGCAACCGAACTGGCCAGCGGTCCAACTCGCGCTTACGGCGGGATCAAGAAGCTGGTTATGATGTCGCCGAACGACACCCTGGAATCGCAGATGGAACGCGAAACGCGCGTCATTGCCGAGATGGCTACAACCATGGATGCGCGCGAGGGCATCGCAGCCTTCGTCGCCAAGCGCAAGGCCGCGTTTAGCGGCGAGTAAGAAATAGCGGCGTTTCGCGGCGAATAGATCCATCACATTTCATCGAGGACAGGAGCAATATGCCGGTTTCCGAGAAGCCCTATAAACAAAAGAAATTTACCGAGATCAACGGCAAGCGCATGGCGTACCTTGAAGAAGGTGAGGGCGATGCCATTGTGTTTCAGCACGGCAATCCAACTTCGTGTTACTTGTGGCGAAACATCATGCCGCATTGCGAGGGCCTCGGCCGCCTGGTCGCTTGTGACCTGATTGGAATGGGTGATTCCGACAAACTCGACAACTCCGGCCGTGATCGATACGGCTACGCCGAGCAGCGGGAGTATTTGTACGCGCTGTGGGAGAAACTCGATCTGGGCGACAAGGTCGTGTTTGTGATCCACGATTGGGGCTCGGCACTGGGTTTCGAATGGGCCAACCGCAACCGTGATCGCGTGCAGGGCATTGCCTACATGGAAGGCATCGTCACACCGCTCACCTGGGCGGATTGGCCGGAAAACGCCAAGCGTGTGTTTCAGGGATTTCGCTCTGAAGCAGGCGAAGAAATGGTGTTGACCAAGAATGTGTTCGTCGAAGGCGTGTTGCCGAATGCGGTAATGCGCGGTCTCACAGACGAAGAAATGGCGGTGTATCGCAAGCCGTTCGCCAATCCGGGAGAGGGTCGCCGGCCGACGTTATCATGGCCGCGCCAGATCCCAATTGAAGGCCAGCCGGCTGATGTGGTCCAGGTGGTCGAGGAATACTCGCGCTGGCTGGCGCAAAGCGATTTGCCGAAGCTGTTCATCAATGCTGAACCGGGATCAATACTGGTGGGCCGCCAACGCGAAATCTGTCGTGCCTGGCCGAATCAGACCGAGGTCACGGTAAAAGGCACGCACTTCATTCAGGAGGACAGTCCGGATGAAATCGGCACGGCGATCGCCGATTTCGTCCGACGCATTCGCGGCTGAGCACGCGACCCGGCAATCGAGCGGCGCATTTTCTTTTGCGACAAACTGCTCATATGGCCGCAACTGTCAATGAGTAGCGCATTCGAGCTCGATCTGGTGATGTGACCGCAAGCATAAAGCGGCGACGATGAATCATGCTCATATCTGTGGGTTGGCTACCACCGTTTATTGGTTCGTCGTGGAAGCTGCC
>CP070775.1:253816-263223 GCA_020346185.1 Betaproteobacteria bacterium
CGGGCGGCTGTTCGGCTCTGTTACTAATCACGACATCGCCGACGCGCTTCAGGCGCAGGGCCATGAAGTGCCGAAGAGTCAGATCCAAATGCCTGGCGGCCCCCTCAAACAAGTAGGGGAGTACCAGATTACGGTCGATTTCCACGCCGACGCTGTGGCGACCATTAATGTGATGGTGGTCGCTGAGCAGTAATAGCTCGTGATTCCCGTACACAAACGAGCGGCACTTCGAGTCGCCGTTGGCTTGTGAACCAGTGTTCGGTGCCGAACCTCACACCGCTCGCTCAGGGTTGAGTCGCACGAAATGCTTTGGGCGGGCTTTGCAGCCTTGTTCCAGTGTGGCAGTGGCGCGGAATGCCCGCAGCGACGTGAGCGGTTGAGCCAACTTGCGATACAGATTCTAAATTCGGATTGTTCTGTCTGTCCCGTCTCGCCCGAGCGTCTTGGCATTCAAAGTGTTCCACGCTCCCGCAAAATAATGCTTTGGTGCGCTGAGGATTTTTACTAAACTTGAACCGCTCGAATCGCGCGGCAGTGCGGCGACTTACGGGGGATAGAATATGGCGCAAGCTTCGGTTCAACGTATTGAAACTTCCGAAGTTGAATTGATCAAGCTCCCACCGCATTCGGTGGAGGCGGAGCAATCGGTTCTGGGCGGCTTGCTGCTGGACAATTCGGCGTGGGATCGGATTGCTGACTTTCTCGCCGAAGCGGACTTCTATCGCGCCGATCACCGCCAGATATACCACCACATCACACGTCTGATCGAAGCCAGCCGGCCAGCCGATGCTATTACGGTCGCCGAAAGCCTGGAAAGTACCAAAGATCTCGAGTCGGTTGGCGGACTCGCTTATATTGGAGCGCTGGCACAAAACACGCCGTCGGCCGCAAACATACGGCGTTATGCCGAGATTGTTCGTGAGCGCGCCATCATGCGCAAGCTTGCCGAAACGGCAAGCAATATCGCCGAGTTAGCTTACAACCCGATGGGGCGTGAGCCGGCGCAACTTCTCGACGAGGCCGAGTCCCGGATCTTTTCTATATCAGAACAAGGTGCGCGCGGCAGGCAAGGTTTTATTGATATGCAGCCTGTTCTGACACAGGTGGTCGAGCGAATTGACCTGCTTTACAACCGCGACAATCCTTCTGACGTAACCGGCGTGCCGACCGGTTTCACCGACTTGGACAGAATGACATCGGGCTTGCAGCCCGGTGATCTCATTATCGTTGCTGGCCGCCCATCAATGGGCAAGACCGCACTGGCGCTGAACATGGCTGAGCACGTGGCGCTCGATGCCGGGTTACCGATCGGTATTTTTTCCATGGAAATGTCGGCAGCGCAGCTTGCCATGCGGCTTCTCGGCTCGTTCGGCAGACTTGACCAGCACAAGCTTCGCACGGGCCGGCTGGCTGAGGACGACTGGCGGCGATTAACGAGTGCTGTCGGCAGGTTAAGCGAGGCGCCAATCCATATCGACGAAACTGCGGCACTTAACGCACTGGAGCTGCGCGCGCGGGCACGCCGTCTGCATCGGCAATATGGCCAGTTGGGTATGATTATTGTTGATTATTTGCAGTTGATGTCGCCTATTACGCAAGGTGAAAACCGGGCGACCGAGATCTCAGAAATATCGCGCTCGCTCAAGGCGCTTGCAAAGGAGATCAATGTTCCGGTGGTGGCGCTGTCTCAGCTGAATCGATCGCTCGAACAGCGGCCGAATAAACGTCCGGTGATGTCCGACTTACGCGAATCCGGTGCCATCGAACAGGATGCCGACTTGATCCTGTTCATTTACCGGGACGAGGTTTACAATCCTGACTCGCCCGACAAGGGAAGAGCTGAAGTCATCATCGGCAAACAGCGTAACGGCCCGATCGGCACAGTGGTGCTCACATTTCAGGGTGAGCACACGCGCTTCGCGAACTTCGCTGATCCGACGCGATACTGATTCAAAAATACAGGCTTTAGCCGAATCGATCACGGAAGGCGACGTAGGTGCGATCAAAATCGTCGTCCATGGCTTCACGCCGATATACCGCCATCAGCTTGATCCACGAATCGCGATCGGTGGGCTCGCGCTTGATCTGAACCTCGAGCAGGCTGATCGCATCCTGGACTCGACCCAAGCTGATAAATCGGTCAACGTCGGAGAACATCGCGCGCGTGGCTGCCATTGCGTCATCCATCTCGGCGCGCAACTTTGCCGGCAGTTCTTCCGCTGCTGAGTCTTTACTTTTGGCGGTGGGCGGTGGGCCAGACGGAATGCGTACAAAGGACGTTTCCTGGGACGGATGGAAAATCTTCGGTTCCCTATCCTCAGCAATGACTTGCTCCACGGCTGCAGACACTTCTGGTTCTGCAGGAGATGGGCCAGCGCGTTTTTCAGTTCTAGTATCGTCGGTGTCAAACTCGGGTTCCGCGCCGAGCAATGGTGATGCCGCCGAGCGTGCCTGATGGAGAATCGCATCGATGCGCGAGCGTTGCTTGTATAGCGCACGACGCGCCAAATATGCGCGTCCGACGAGTACGAGGGCAATCGCCAGCACAATCGACAAGACGAATCCGGCATAGGAACGCCCTACCGTTGGGGCCGCCGGCTGCGTTTCGACCGGACTCGATTGGGTTGCGAGGGGGCGCTTTGCGGGCACCGTCGAGGGTTGGCTCGCCGATTTCGTCGGCAGCGTAGTCGGCACCCTGGGTGGTTCTGTTCGACTTGCAGCGCGAGGCCTGATCGCTGCGAGAGCGGGTGGACGCCGGGCCTGGCCGAAGGCGTTTTTCAGCGACGTGGCGGCGGCTTCGAGGCGTGCCAGGCGGGCATTGATGTTGTCCTGTAACTGACGCATTCGATCAGCTTGGGACGATAAGGCGGAGATTTGCGCTAGTGTATTCGCACGTGGCCCGGTAAAGCCTGCGATGCCAGCCCGCGGTCGCAGTGCCGCTCGCTGTTGCCTTGTCACGTTGCGCGCGTGACTGATATCGAGAGTGGTCGTGAGTTGTAGTCTTAGTTTGCCTCTCGCCATTGCCTTGCGCGTTGCCACCGCGGCAGGTGCTGCTCGAGGAGCCAATGCCGGCTGTGCTGAAGCAGTTACAAGCGACGCTCGTGATCCCCCAACAATCCGCCCGACGCTGCGCAGATCGGGGATGATTAGCCGTTCGCCGACCTCAAGTGGGCGACCATGACGATCGGGAAATAATGCCGGATTTGCCAGAATGATTGCTTGGGCAAGTTTGGCCACCGCTGTTTCATCGTGTGGATAAATGAGGCGTGACAGCTTGTAGACGCTGTCGCCTGGTCTGACGACGATGGTTGTACCAAGCAAGTCCGATTCGGTCGTTGCCGATTCAATTGAATAGTATCCCGGCAGATACAAGTTCACCGCCCGAACACTGATACGGTCCGGGTCGCATTGCACACGCAGACCGAACGACATCGCCAGCTCGGTTGGCGGTGTGGAAGTGGTAATGCGAATCGGTCCGTGATCGCTGAGCAGCGTTAGCTTCGCATCGCCGAGCAAAGTATGCTCCGGGGTGGAAAACTCTTGTTGACTGGCGACCGAGAGACAACTGGCGTGGAGTTTTTCTCCAGGCGCGAGAACAATGGGTACCATCGCGTCGAGAGGCTCGTCCGGCTTCGAGTTTACGGTAACCCGGCCGATCTCGAGGCCAGCCCCGGGTGTTGGCGAGAGGACAAACATGATCCCGGCTGCCGCCAGCGACGTCAGGCCGCGTGTGCCGAGGAGGCGAATTCGGATACTAGATATTGTGGTTCCTTAGCGTCCAGAGAGCATAATTTGTGGCCGCAGTGTAGCGCCTGCGCTTAGCCGCC
Source organism: Betaproteobacteria bacterium (assembly GCA_020346185.1). Classification (GTDB taxonomy): domain Bacteria; phylum Pseudomonadota; class Gammaproteobacteria; order Burkholderiales; family Eutrophovitaceae; genus SG8-40. The sequence continues at coordinate 257,644 of CP070775.1, forward strand.
GCAAGCGAGCGCTGGCCGCGCAAATTGCGCTCAGAGTCGTGCTGTCACAAGACCTCGCCCGCGTAGTCTGCAAGCCGGGACCGCTCACCGCGGAGCAGGGTGACATGCCCTGAATGTGTCCACCCCTTGAAGTGGTCAACTACGTAGGTGAGTCCAGAACTGCCCTCGGTGAGATAGGGCGTGTCTATCTGTGATACGTTGCCAAGGCATACAACCTTCGTGCCAGGGCCCGCGCGGGTGATCAGCGTTTTCATCTGCTTGGGCGTCAGATTCTGTGCTTCATCAATGATCAGGAACTTGCGAATAAACGTCCTGCCGCGCATGAAATTGAGAGACTTGATTTTGATGCGAGAGCGGATCAAATCCCGTGTGGCCGCCCGTCCCCATTCGCCGGCTTCTTCGTCCATATTATTGAGCACATCGAGATTGTCCTCCAGGGCGCCCATCCAGGGTGTCATTTTCTCTTCTTCTGTGCCGGGCAAAAACCCGATATCTTCGCCTACCGACACGGTGACACGCGTGATGACGATCTCCGAATAGATTTGCTGCTCAAGTGTTTGGGTCAGTCCTGCAGCAAGTGCCAGCAGCGTCTTGCCCGTACCAGCCTGTCCGAGCAAGGTGATGAAATCAATACTTGGGTCCATCAGCAGGTTCAAAGCAAAGTTCTGTTCGCGATTGCGTGCGGCAATCCCCCAAACGGCATGTCGGGCGTGCGAGAAGTCCTTCACCGTTGCCAGCACCGCGCTGGTCGCCTCGGGTACTATAACGCGCGCCTCGAAGGCTTTTTCGCCGGGTTGGAACACGAATTCATTTGGCAGCAGGCTGGAGCACAGGGGACTGCTGATACGGTAGTAGGTCTGGCCTGCCTCCTGCCACGATTCCATGTCCCTACCATGGGTTTCCCAGAAGTCATGAGGCAGTTCGCGAACGCCCGCATACAACAGATCGGTGTCTTCGAGTACCCGGTCGCTGAAATAGTCCTCTGCAGCCAGACCCAGTGCATGCGCTTTGATGCGCATGTTGATGTCCTTGCTGACCAGAATCACGTCGCGCTTGTCAAGCGTTTCATGTAAATGTTTCACGACTCCGATGATCTGGTTATCGACCTTGCCTGGTGCGAAATGGCTCGGTAGGTCTTGGGCGATTGGCGCCGTTTGGAGGAACAGGCGTCCCTCGGCCCGGGCGTTAACGGTCGCCGCAAGTTCAATTCCTTCCTCGATTCCGTTCGGTGCACTGCTAACGATGGCGTCCAGAAAGCGACTGGCCTGGCGCGCGTTGCGAGCAACTTCCGACATGCCTCTCTTGTGCGCGTCGAGTTCTTCCAGTGTTGCCATCGGAATATAAATGTCGTGCTCTTCGAAGCGGAACAAGCTGCTGGGATCATGCATCAGTACGTTGGTGTCGAGTACAAAGAGCTTGGCATGCGGCGACAGTTTTGTGACTACAGATATCGATTCGCTGTCAGGCATGTGGTCTGGAGTTATTGGTTGATGAAAACCTTGTCAGCCAAATGATAACGGTCGCGTCGTGCCGCCGTGCAGCTCCTGCGGCCGTCAAACTTGGCACCGACTTGGCACCATCTGTGGTGATCCGCGACTCTAAAGTGACTTTACGAAATCCAGGACTTCGGTGGCATGACCCGGCACCTTGACGCCGCGCCAGGCGCGCCGCAACACTTGATCGACATCGATTACGAACGTGCTGCGCTCGATGCCGCGAACCTTCTTGCCATACATGTTTTTCATCCTGATGACACCGAACATGTTGCACAGATGTTCGTCGGGATCCGAAAGTAACTCGAAAGGAAAGTGCATCTTAGCCTTGAAGTTTTCGTGAGAGCGTAAACTGTCTCTCGAAATGCCGTAGATGGCGCATTTGTGCTTCTGGAACTGGCCGTAGAGCGCGGCAAATTGACGGCCTTCTTCGGTACACCCAGGCGTGTTGTCTTTCGGGTAGAAGTACAGAACTAGCGGCTGGCCGCGAAGTGCGGTCAGTCGAAATTCCTTGCCGCCCGAAGCCGGCGCTGAAAAGTCGGGGACTTTGAGTCCGGTCAGGATGTCACTCATTATTTATCTCCAAGTGGTGTCGCGTTTTGGGGGAAACCGATCGGCGAGGATAGCTCTTCAGCTCTCATCATCATATGCTCAACTCAGAAACTCCTTGCCCTGCAGTTCGACGGTGCTGGGTCGTCCAGGCACGGTACCGGTTATCACTTCGTGATACGGTAGTTCTCGCGTATCGATCGAAAGCATGTAGTCTCTAAGCGATACGATCTCATAGCCCTGCTGCCGCCAGCCGTTCAATAGCTCCTCGAACTGAGCTAGCAGCTTGAGGCCTTCAAAGGCGGCGTTGGCCGAAAATACGTGTCCCCACGGCCCGGGTTTCTCAGTCAAGGCAAGCAGCTTAGCGACCACTTGCTGAGCGGGGACACCTGAGTCAGCTAAGAGCTCTTCCATGGTCGGCAGCGTTGTTGGCAACTGCGGGCAAAAGATCACTTCGGCCCGAAAAACCGGAATGAAGGGATGCGTGCCGCGGGTATCAGAGCTGTATGCGAACTCGAGCCGTTGAGTGCAACGGTAGGCGTGGCGATTCATCTTCCATCCTGCGGCGGCATGCACGTAGGCCGGCTCGCCAAGGATGTCTTCGTAGCGATCGCGGGCCAGCGCCATTTGCTGGCCAATCCAGACCGCGTTGCTGAGCGTTGCACGTTCGCACCATTCAATATGGTCGTACGCGCGCACACCGGTTTCAAAACCGGCCTCATGAATGGCGCACAGAGTCGCCGCGGCCTTGACCCCGAGGTCCGGCGCCGACAGAAGCGAGCCATACAGGTAAGTGCGCAGACCATAATCACGTATGCTTCGAGTGCGCCACAAGTGCCTGAGCATGCCGCGATGAAACAGACGCCCGAGACGCCGTCCACTGCGGTCCGGGCCAAGGCTGAAAAAGAAACTAGCTCCAGCTGCAGCTGTTTTCAGAGCGTGAGCGAGCCGTGGCGCACCGACCAGCGCCGGTCTGATGCCGTCGACGTCGATCTTGATCGCCAGCTTCACTGGGAAAAAGCCATGCTGACTCGCACCCGAGCGGCTGTCACGGCGATGCGTGCGGCATCCACAGTGCCATGGCGAGTCATGTGTTACGCCACGTTCCTGGCGCGTGCGTCGGGACTGTTTCGGCGCGCTGGCTCGTCAGCAATCAGGCATTGTGCCAATGCAACGAACTCATCCGGGCTTCCTTCAGTTACCTTCAATGCCGTCGCGCGAGGCATTTCGGCGTAGTTCGTCGTCGACGATTTGCGGTAAGCCGGGTCATAGTGTTGCTCCAGCAGCTCGCGAACGAGTGATTCCCAGTCGTTGGCCGACACGAGCGCATTCCATCGCGCTACGCGCCTGCGTCCGTGAAGCCAAACCAGTGCGTCGAGTCGGGGAGTCAGTCCAGCTGGGTTGGATACGAGATGCCGGTATTCGCGTAACAGCAACTGGACGCGAACGGCCGTCGTAGTCTGCAGCGTGACGCACGGCGATGCCCGCATCGCGTCCATCACGGATTCGGGCAAACGCAGATCGCCAATTCTTCGGCTCTCGGCCTCTACGTACACGCAGCGTGATAGGTCAAAGCGTTTCAGCGTTTGCCAGACACGGCTCTCAAACATCTTTTGCCTCGGTTGCGCGCTGCCGGGTATGGCACCAAGAACGGACCCACGGTGCTCGGCGATGCGTTCGAGATCGAGCACCTGTGCATTCTCATCCTCGAGCGCTCTGAGGAGCGCACTCTTTCCGCTGCCGGTTAGCCCGCAGACCACGTTGAAGGAAAGCCGGGCGACAAGGTGATCCGTGTCAGTGATGACGTGGCGACGGAAGGCCTTGTAGCCGCCTTCGAGCCGTCTTGCATCCCACCCGGTTTGGCGCAGCACGCTGGTCATTGACGCGCTGCGCTGCCCGCCGCGCCAGCAGTAGATGAGTGGGCGCCATCTTCTTGGCTTGTCGGCAAACGCGTCTTCCAGATGCCGCGCAATGTTGCGCGCCACCAATGCTGCACCGACTTTCTTTGCGGCGAACGATGATTCGTGCGCGTGAATTGTGCCCACGCGCACGCGTTCATCGTCGAACAGCACCGGACAATTGATCGCGCCCGGGACACGGTCGAGTTCGTATTCGGACGGCGAGCGCACGTCCACGATCTCGTCAAACTCCTCCAGTTGTGCTACGTTGACCGCGTCCTGATTCATTTTTAATGGCGGGCACGATAATCAATTACCGGAGTCACAATAATCGGCTAGCGGGGTCGCAATAATCGGTTACCGGCACCGTTAAGCGGCTACCAAGTGTAAGTGTACTACGTCTGATTCGGCTGATTCTCCTACCGAATCTATTCAAACGAGACTTTATGCAAATCAGGCTGACTGAATATGCTCATGGCGGTGGATGCGGATGCAAGATTGCGCCGGGAACGCTGTCACAGTTGCTCGGTCAGTCGGCAACCGGTGGCATGTTTCCCGAGCTGCTCGTCGGCTACGATCACGCCGATGACGCCGCCGTGTACCGCTTGAATGATTCGCAGGCGCTGGTGGCGACGACCGATTTTTTTACCCCGGTGGTTGATGATGCATTCGATTTCGGTCGCATCGCGGCAACCAATGCCATCTCCGACGTTTACGCCATGGGTGCGACGCCAGTCATGGCGCTGGCGGTTGTCGGCATGCCGGTGAACAAACTTCCGGTCGAGGTCATTCGGCAGATTCTGGCCGGTGGGGAAGCGGTTTGCCGCGGGGCTGGGATTCCCATTGCCGGCGGGCATTCGATTGATTCGTCGGAGCCGATCTATGGCCTGGTCGCACTGGGACTGGTGCATCCTGACCGACTTAAACGCAACTCCGAGGCTCGCGCCGGCGACGACTTGGTGCTTGGCAAACCTCTCGGCGTGGGCATCTTGTCTGCTGCGCTGAAGGGCGGCCGGCTGGAGCCGGCAGAATATGCCGAGATGATTGACTTTACTACGCGCCTCAATCGCCCGGGCACAGAGTTATCGACGATGGCCGACGTGCATGCCATCACCGACGTGACGGGTTTCGGTCTGCTCGGGCACGTGCTGGAGATTTGTCGTGGTTCGAAGGTTGCGGCACGTATTGCGTTTGACAAATTGCCTATCCTCGAGCCGGCGCTGCGGCACGCCCAAGCCGGAACTGTGACCGGAGCATCGGCACGCAACTGGCAAAGTTACGGCGCCGGTGCACAGTTACCGGATGGGTTTGCGGAATGGAAACGAAATCTTCTGACCGACCCGCAGACCAGCGGTGGGTTGCTGGTATGCTGTACGCGCGAAGCGACTAGAAGTGTCATCGAGGTATTTCGCCAAGGCGGTTTTCACGCGGCGACCCGTATCGGACAGCTGATTGCCGGTGATCCTCTGATCGAGGTCGCTTAAGAACCAGAACCGCCACGAAATAGCTTCTAGAGCAACGGCCTCAGTTGGCCATAAATATTTTCCATGATGAGCGGCTGGGCATCACTGGTCGGATGGATGCCATCATCCTGGAACAAAGCGCGATCGTCGGCAAAGCCGTCAAGCATGAATGGCACT
>CP070775.1:263323-272564 GCA_020346185.1 Betaproteobacteria bacterium
GCGATACCCGGGTATCGCCTGCGACAGCAGACCACCATCGGCAAAGAGGTCATTCAGCCGCATCGTCTTGAGGCGACTGCCGAATGAAGTGTGCTGCCGGACGATAGGCTTTTAGCAACTGCCATCCCGCTCGAAGCCCGTCAGTTCATTTGCCGGAACGAACCCGGCATCTGGGTCATCGCCGTTTCGATCAAAAGCAGATAGTATTGGTCTCATGCTTGCGAGAATAAATATTTTGTTTGCGTTTTCCATCTTGACACTACTCGCTTTCTACTTCGGCGGGCGGCTCGTGCTTGTCGAGATTGTCGAGGCACTGGCTCCGCCTCTGGTTCCCTACTTTATCGCAGCGTACATCCTCGTGGCGTTGATGCTGACAGTTCTCATCGTCGCAAAAACAACGATCCGGCTCGAAGCCGTTTCCATGGCGTCGCGTACCAGCCCTGCCAGTGCTCGCTCTGTCGCAGCGCAGGGCCTGCTGTGCGCCGCTCATCTGTCTGTGTTATTTGCCATTTACGTCCTGTTTGCAATAGGTGGTGACGGTGCAGTCCACTGGCCTTGGCTGCTCCCGCCGTTGTTGTACGCGGCCGGGATTTACCTCGCGATCATCGACTTTCAAAAGCGGGCATCGCAAGCGGTCGGGTGAGCACAGACGTTGCCTCACGATTGATTAACCCCCGATCCCGCGGGCTCCCGATGTGATGGTGGCGTTTCAGCCAATTTCCCGCAAAGCCCGAACCGCCCGCTTGCCAGAGTCTAGTAAACTTGTGCAGCTGACGTTCGCCCTTAAGCGGTCCGCCGCTAATGGCCGGTCAACAAGTTGGCAAACTATCCCTGTTAAGGCCACCTGGGCACTGATTAAAGAGCGCATCGGTCAAGATCGAGGCTTACCATGCCAATCAACCGTCTGAATATCCGCATCGAACCGCTGGCCAATCCCCGTCCTGCGCGCTTGCCGGAAGCTCTTGGTTTCGGCCGCCGTTTCACCAATCGCATGTTCACACAGCGTTATTCGCCTGAGCAGGGCTGGCACGACGCAGCCATTACTGCCTACCAGCCTCTGGCGCTCGACCCCGCCTCGGCGGTGTTGCATTGCGGACAAGATGTGTTCGAAGGGATTAAGGCCTATCTTCGACCGGACGGCAGAATCAACCTGTTTCGAATCGACCAGCATATGGCACGCTTCAACTGCTCGGCATCGCGTATGGGGATGCCGCACATCGACGCAGAGTTGCACATCGAAGCAATCAAAGCGCTGTTGGGCCTGGAACACGAGTGGATCCCGTCGCAGCGGGGCGCGGCGCTTTACATTCGCCCGGTGATGGTTTCCAGCGAGACGACCCTGGAGGTACGGGCAAGCCAGACGTTCCTTCATTTCATCATTCTTAGCCCGGTCGGGCCCTATTTTGGTAGCGGCCTGAGCCCGGTGCCGGTGTTCATCTCGCATGACTATGTACGTGCGGTGCGCGGCGGAACCGGCGAGGCGAAAACAACGGCCAACTATGCCGGAAGCCTCCTTGCCACCGAACAAGCCCGTGCGAAAGGATTCCAGCAGGTACTTTGGCTCGACGCCGTGGAGCGGCGTCTGGTCGAGGAAGTGGGCGGCATGAACATCGCCTTTGTCTACGATGGCAAGCGCATCAGTACCCCGGCCCTTTCCGGCAGCATTTTGCCGGGCGTTACGCGAGATTCAATACTGCGCCTCGCGCCCGACCATGGATTCGAGGCGACTGAAGACCGTATCGACGTGAACGAAATGCTCGCAGATATCGAATCGGGTCGTATCACTGAAGTGTTCGCCATGGGTACCGGCGCCGTTATCGGGCCGGTCGGACGATTCCGCTACAAGGACAAAGACTATGTTATCAACGACAATCAAACTGGTCCGGTGGCGCAGCGTCTATTCGATATCTTGACTGATATCCAGTACGGACGGATTGCAGATCGCTACGGCTGGACCCAATCCATGGATATCGTCAACGAGACTGCCTGCTTGCAACGCTCGGCGAGCGCGTGACAAAGACTGACACTAATTCGCCTGAATCCATGTCGACGCGTTGCCAATGGGTGCCTTCAGGCAACGACCTTTATGTCGCTTATCACGACCATGAGTGGGGCGTGCCGGTTCACGACGATCGGCTGCTGTTCGAGTATCTGATACTCGAAGGCGCGCAGTCCGGCCTGTCATGGTCGACCATCCTCAGCAAGCGCGAAGGCTACCGTCGCGCATTTGCCGGCTTTGATCCGGTGGTTGTAAGCACATTTGGCGAGCGAGATATCGAACGGTTACTGGCAGATACGGGTATCGTGCGCAACCGCGCGAAGATTCAGTCAACCGTATCCAACGCAAGGCAGTTTCTCGAGGTACGGGCCGAGTCGGGCAGCTTCGACGCCTATGTTTGGCGTTTTGTCGATGGCGAACCAATACAGAACGCATGGAAACGGGCTGAGCAGGTGCCTGTCAGTACAATACAGTCCGACGCGCTGAGCAAGGACCTGAAGCGGCGCGGATTCAGGTTTGTGGGCAGCACCGTCATGTATGCATTCATGCAGGCCATCGGGATGGTTAACGACCACACCAGGGAATGTTTTCGTTGGCGGGAATTACAGACCTAGCAAGCGCGATCCGAGAAAATGACTTGCGCCGCAGAACACCACGCCGCAGAGCGTTCGTCAAAGGAAGGAAACCGCAATGAACAACAAGCAGATGAAACCGGAGAGCAACCACGCTGGCGCACGCGACCGCCGCCGGGTCAGCGTGTCGGATGCACTTGATGCCATCGGCAAAGTCAAGAGCGAACTGCCTTCAGCAACCGTCTTCGAGCATGGCTCGCTGCAGGTCAAGATGTATCGTCCGGGAACCGAAGACATGCAATCGCCGCACACCCGCGATGAGGTTTACTTTGTGGTCAATGGCTCAGGCTGGTTCGTCAACGGCGCTGAACGTCACCCCTTCCAAAGTGGTGACATGCTGTTCGTTCCGGCCGGCACAGAACACCGTTTTGAGCAGTACACTGACGATTTCTCAACCTGGGTCGTGTTCTACGGACCAGAAGGCGGCGAGAAAGCGCTGGCCAGCTAAGCCCCATGCCTGGCACACAAGACGCGGCCAACAATCAATCAGCACGACCGGAAAACAGCCCGACAGGTACCAAAGTGCTGGTCGTGGTGAATGCTTTGGCCGCATTGGCTCTGCTTGCCATGTTTCCGCAGTACAGCGGCGGCCGCGCCCTGCTCTACCTGTGCGTTGGCAGCCTGCATGGCTTGCTCGCGTTCGGCCTGTTCCAGCGCTACGGCTGGGCGAGCGTTGTCATGATCGTTTATGGGCTGTTTCAGGTGGCCGGGATAGCACTTTGGTCGCTGATCGGACTCATGACATTAGTGGCGGAGCCACTCACGCCGGCAAAAGCACAGTTTCTTCTCTTCGCGGCTGTCGCGATACCGTTTCTCGCCTGGTCTGTGATCTATTTGCTCAGACAACTGAAAACCAGCTGACCGGTCTTATGTCACCGCTTGATGCTGCCTGCCAAGTGCTACCAGCTGGCGATCATGCCACGGGCCCAGCAGCGGCTGAACCACGGCCGCACCGGATAGCGCGAGGAACATGTCCCACTGGGTATCCCATACGTCACCCTGAGTCGCCAGAAACGCGTCGGCGGCTGATCCGGAGGCAACTGCGATCCACCATTCAGCAAGTTCGTAGAAAGCCGAAATCGCCAACACGACGCAACAGACCATGGAGTAGAGCCATACAGGCCCGCGCACCACATCGGCACGGATGAAAACTTCGCGCGCGATCATCGCTGGCACCAGTCCTTGAAACACATGACCGACGCGGTCATAGTAGTTTCGCGCCAGCCCGTATTCGTCCTGCAGCCAGTCAAAAATGGGCACTTCCGCGTAAGTCCAGTGCGCCCCGACCAACAACACGGCCGCATGCAGCCAGATCAGGCCATATACGAGCATGGTCAGCCTGACGCGCGGATAAAGGGCCAGCAGCACGGCCGCATAGATCGCTGCCGGCGAAGCTTCCAGTATCCAGATAAAACGATCGGCAGGAGCATAACCCGACCAGATCAGGATCGCGACAAAACTGACCAGCAAAGTGGCGAGCCAACGAGTTGAATTATCGCTGCCTGACTTTGGCAAGGTCGACCTCACCGGTGCGCCGCCTGAATCGATTTCATGTGAGCTAGATTCATTGCGGAAAATGGCCAAACGCATTTCCAGTTGCGCTGTTGCTGCCATCGCTTGTAGGGTCTATTTTTATAGAATCGTTTCTCATCGGACTTTCTCTTATCTCGGTTCTATTTCTACCGGTTCTACTGTTACCGAATCTCTCCCACCTTGATCCAGGTAGGCCGCTGATCGCGTTGCGCCTTGTTCCGATGGGAAATGATGCCAGCCTCCTCACGATAAGCGTTTAGCGTCACCGAGCCGAGCTGCAACCACTCTACGGCACGGCCCGACACCACCGAAGAGACGCGCTCGGTTTGCGCCACGCCGGTTCGCCGGCTGAAAACGACATCTGCGCTGCTTGATACCTGCACCGTGACCTGATGCCCGCGCATTCGAGGCAACTGCAAACAACCCCGCTTCGACATGCCGGTATTCGACAGTTTCGCCCGCAGCGAAACCGACCACGCCGACGCCGACCGAATAAGTGCGAATTGGGACCGACTCGCCGAGCGCGATGAATGCCGCTGCGCCTTGGATCTCCTCAATTGCCTGCACCGTGCTGCCCGTGACCTGCGTCTACGTCGATTCAACTCGTATCCGAAAGCGATTTGCGCCATCTGCATTAGCCAGCGTACCCGATGAGGTAACAGTCGATGTGTCGGATGCAATAGTAACGCGAGCCTCGGCTTGAGCAACTGCGCCATGTCGTCGGCACGGCGCGTGTGGAGTTCGATGGCCTCGTGTTTCATCTCTTGCACAACGACCTGTGAAGAGACTTGCACCCCGGCTTGCGCGGCGCAGATGGTAGCTGCAAACAAGCATGCCTATGCCGAAAACAAGAACAGGAAAAGTCTTTTTACTATGCAGGCTTCCACTGCCCTGCAGCTTCCCTACCGACGGGATCCTGACGATAGAACATCGCGAGCTGGCGGTAGACTTCCGGATAGTGCTCGAGGAGCACTTCGGGACACTCGAAAAACACTTCGGAGACGACTGCAAAGAACTCCGCCGGCGACTCGCAGGCATAGTCGTCCAGCTCCATCGGTTCGCCGCGCCGCACCCGCCAACGCAGGTCCTCGTAGGCCCGCGTAAACGTCAGTGTCCACTGCGTCCGGTTCATGCCGGCGTGCAGCGACGGATAGCCGTCAGCACCACCATTGCGCATGTCCAGTTTGTGAGCAAACTCGTGTATCACCACGTTGGCACCGTCGTGCCGCCAGGCCGTCTCGACGTTACTCCAGGACAGGATCACCGGGCCGCGTAGCCAAGCCTGGCCCGCGTAGGCATGATGATCCGTCTGCATCAGCCCGTGCTCGTTGATGTATTCCTCACGCGGCATAAATTCGTCACGATAAACAATGACTTCGACCCAGTCGTCGTACGAATCCAGACCAAGGTTCAAGATCAGGATACATGCCTGAATGGCAATGCCCAGCTTCATTTCCTCGTCGAGAATGAAATCACCTGCCGGGTTGATCTGTTTTTCATACAAGAACAGTACACACAACTCGCGCAGGCGGGTCTGCTCTTGATCGGTCAGGCGCGAAACGAAACCAAGACGTGACGATAACCTCTGCCACAATCCGGCATCCAGCGGATGTTTGTCGAGTATGCGGCGCCGGCGCCAGGTTCGATACGCCCTTCGCATACTGCGGCCTATTTACACCCATTTGATGAACGTGACGCCGGCCGCTTTGGTGCGAGACAACACGTAGCGAGCTCGGTGTGGCCATTCCAAAGGAGCGAATTGCAACGCCGTATCGTGCCAAAGCAGTCCCATCCCTGCGTGTTGCCCCCCGCAATGGGGAAATGCCGTATTGCTCGGCGCTTATTTGGACAGACCAAACTGCCCTCCTCGTGCCTCGCCTGGTCTCATTGCGGAGAGAAATGCGCTGATCACGTGGGAATAAATAGGCCCTACAGCGGCCTTCTATCCCTTGGCGGGACCCGAACGCGCCACTTCAAGTGAAACGGGATTACCGGGTTCGCGTTCGATGGGGTCGGGTGTGACCGATTGCGAAGTGACGAGACCAGCTTTGACACGCTGTAGATGCTCGGGCGCATCGAGCTCAACACGCTCGATTTCACTGAAGCGCTTGCTGATCTTGTCACTACTGATGCGGACTTTCTCGGCGTCCTCGTGAGCCTGCCGAATGTGATCGGCCAGTTTTCGCATCCGCTCATCAAAGCGCGCAAAGTCCTTGCCCAGTTTACCGAGCTCGTCCTTGATGATGTGTACTTGTTCACGCGTTGCGACGTCCTTCATCACGGCACGTGACGTATTGAGCACTGCCATCAGCGTGGTGGGTGAAACGATCCAGACGCGCCGCTGCATGGCGTAGTCGACAATCTCGGCGTGATAGGCGTGTATCTCCGCAAACACCGCCTCCGCCGGGACGAACATCACGGCACCGTCACTGGTCTCACCGGCAATGATGTACTTGCTCGAGATGTCATCGACATGTTTGCGAACGTCGGCGCGAAACTGGCGCCGCGCCTGCAGTCGGTCGCTATCCCCTACCTCCATTTCAAACATGCGGTGGTAGTTCTCCATCGGGAACTTCGAATCGACCACGACCATGCCGGTTGGCGCCGGCAGTTTGAGTACGCAGTCGGCGCGATTACCGTTCGATAGCGAAAATTGAAAATCGAAGGCCGACGGCGGCAGAATGTTGCGTACCAGTCCTTCGAGCTGAATCTCTCCAAACGCGCCACGCGAGCGCTTGTCGCCGAGCAACTCCTGCAGACTGACAACATTGCTGGTCAGTCCGTCAATTTTCTTCTGCGCCTCGTCTATCGTCGCCAATCGCTGCATGACGTTGACGAAAGTCTCGTTGGTTTGCTTGAAACCTTCCTCGAGTCGTTCATTGACCTTGCCCGAGATCTGCTCGAGCCGCGAGTCGGTCGTTTTGGTCAGCAGTTCCACCGACGACGCCAGTTGCGCCGAGGCATTTCGAAGGCTGATCTGAATCATCTCCTGCTCGGCGCGATTCTGCTCGGCCAGCGTCTCGAGCACTTTGGTGACGACTTCGCTGCGCAGCAGATCATGCTTGGACTGCATGTCACGGCTCATTTCGGATAAACGCTGCGAGGTCGTTTCGCGCGTCGCCGACAACTCTTCCACCTGCTTGACCTGCAGCGCGCCCACTGTGCTGCGCGTCTGGGTCAGTTCCTGAGTCAACGTGTCGCGCAATTGCCCGATGGCACCGGATTGAAGCTTTGACAGGCGATCACCGAGCTCATTCAGCGCGGAATTGGTATCGCGCACCATCTCCAGGTGTTTTTCTTCGAGCGTTCGTGCCAGCCCGGCAGGGTGACTCCGCACGCGAAACAGCAAGGCGACAGCGACGCCAACGGTTACCAACGCGACTACCAGGGCGGCAATGGAAAGCGCCAAATTTATGGTCAGATCCGGCATGAATTCAGTATAGCCCAGCGCCACACCATGCAGCGCCGATTGTCAGCGTGCCGATCTTTCAGTTACCGGGCGTTGCTGATCAGGCGCGCCGAGCGCTCGGACAGCCGCTCAGGCGGCCTGCTGCTGGCGCCCGGCCCGCTTTCGCTCATGCTCTTTGAGCCAGCGCTTGCGAATGCGTATCGAGCGCGGCGTGATCTCGACCAGCTCGTCGTCGGCGATAAACTCCACCGCTTTTTCCAGCGTCAGTTCAATCGGCGGCATCAGCCGCACCGCTTCATCCGAGCCCGACGCCCTGATATTCGTGAGCTGCTTGCCCTTGATGGGATTCACCACCAGATCGTTATCCCGCGTATGGATACCGATGACCATTCCCTCGTAGACAGGATCGCCCGGAGAGACGAACATGCGACCCCTGTCTTGCAGCTTCCATAGCGCGTAGGCCACAGCAGCACCGTCCACCTGGCTGACCAACACACCGCTACGGCGTTCCTCGACTTCACCCTTGACCGGGCCATACGCGTCGAAAACGTGGCTCGCGATGCCATTGCCACGCGTGAGCGTGAGAAATTCCCCCTGGAAGCCGATCAAACCGCGCGCTGGAATGCGGTACTCGAGCCGGGTACGACCTTTGCCGTCCGATTGCATGTCTTGCAGTTCGCCACGGCGACGGCCCAACTCCTCCATGATCGCACCCTGGTTTTGCTCGTCGAGGTCCACCGTCAGCAGTTCGTAGGGTTCCTGTCTGACGCCGTCTATTGTGCGAAACACGACGCGTGGCCGGCCCACCGCCACCTCGTAGCCTTCGCGGCGCATATGCTCCAGCAGGATGGTGAGGTGTAACTCGCCCCGCCCGGACACGATGAAGGTGTCGGAGTCTTGGGCAAACTCGACGCGCAGCGCCACATTGGACTGCAACTCGCGCTCCAGCCGCTCGCGAATCTGGCGACTGGTAACAAACCTGCCTTCACGGCCAGCCAGTGGCGACGTGTTGACCATGAAATTCATTGTCAGCGTCGGTTCGTCAACCTTGAGCATCGGCAGGCCCTCCGGCCTGGCCGAGTCACACAGTGTCACACCGATGCCGACTTCATCAATACCGTTTATCAGCACGATGTCGCCTGCTTCAGCCTCCTCGACGACCGCACGCTCGAGCCCCTTGAACACCAGCACCTGATTCACCTTGGCAAGCTTCGGTTCACTACCTGGGCCATGCATCACCGCAACGTGCTGGCCGGAGCGAATACGCCCACGCGCAATGCGACCGATGCCGATTCGACCGACGAAGCTGGAATAGTCGAGCGAGCAGATCTGCAACTGCAGCGGACCCTCTGGGTCGACGTCTCGCACTGGCACATGTTCAACAATCGTGTCAAACAAGGGCCGCATGTCTTCGCCCTGGACGGCTGGATTGAGCGTTGCCCAACCATGCAACGCTGAGGCGTACACGATGGGGAAATCGAGTTGCTCATCACTTGCGCCGAGTTTGTCAAACAGATCGAAAGTTTGGTTGACCGCCCAATCGGCGCGCGCACCCGGCCGGTCTACCTTGTTTACCACCACAATGGGGCGCAGCCTCAGTGCCAGCGCTTTGCGGGTAACGAAGCGGGTCTGCGGCATCGGCCCCTCGACCGCGTCGACCAACAATAA
>CP070775.1:272664-281771 GCA_020346185.1 Betaproteobacteria bacterium
ACGCACCAGCGCGGCCATGGCGGTTGCGTCCATCATTCCGAAATCTCCGACCGTCCCCGTCATCATCGTTATCCCCTGGATTTAATAGTTAAAGGGGTCCGACCGCGTCGAATCCCTGTGTCGCACTGCATGGAAGCCTTCATAATGATGCCTTCGCGAATATTTCAGTCAACACATGAAAATCGAAAAAGACAGAGTTGTCACGATGCGTTTCAAAGCCACGGAATTGACCGGCAAGGTGCTAGAGGACGGCAAAACGTCAATGGCGTACTTGCATGGTGGCTATAGCAACGTTCTACCCAAGATCGAAGAGGCCCTCGAAGGGCAAACCGCCGGCTTCGAGATTACGCTTGAATTGCAGCCCGAGGATGCGTTCGGTGAGCGTGATGAGAAACTGGTGCAGACCATTTCCAAATCACAGTTTCCACCCGGAGTGAAAGTGGGTGGTCAGTTGAGGGGTCGGGACAAGGAAGGGCGCGAGCGAGTGTTCGAGGTCAAAAAAATAAAAGGCCAGGAAGTGTTTCTCGACGGCAATCACCCGTTGGCTGGTGTGGCACTACGCTTTGAGGTAACGGTAGACAGTGTACGTGCCGCGACAACAGAAGAAATCGCGCACGGTCATGCTCACGGCGAGGGCGGCCACGATCACTGAGCGGGTGGTGCGTACCCGCTCGTATCTACGAGGGAAGCCAGGCTTGCGGCGCAATCCCCTCCAGATGCGTCTTTACATCCACAACAGCCGGCCTGCCGGACTCTAATGCCTGATCGAGTGCGGAGGCCAGTTCGCTCGGTTTATCCACTGTAATCCCGAGGCACCCCATCGACTCCGCCATCGCCGCAAAGTCCGCATCCTGGAAAAGCCACAACTCATCCGAGCCCGATGTTCGACCGCCGTAGACAGCTTCAACGCCGCCCTGCTCCTGGTTCAGCGAGTGGTTGTTGTTCACCACCGTTACCGTGTTGATCCCATTCTTCATCGCCGTGTCGAGCTCGGTCATGTGATACCAGATTCCACCATCACCGGTGAAACAGATCACAGGTCGGTCTGGTTGGGCGCACTTCGCACCGAGCGCGGCCGGAAATCCCCATCCCAGTGAGCCCGCGCATCGTGCGTAAGTCTGATCGGGATGCTTGAAATCGAGCATCGTACCGGTCCAGATTCCCGCATGTCCTGTGTCGGAAACCAGAATCGCGTCACTCGGCAGGTAATCTGACAATTCCTTACACAACCGTTCCGGTCGCATAGGTAGGACCTCGGAGTTTACGTGCTCTTCGACACCTGCTCGCCATTCGGCGATCAGCGCGTGTACTCGCCTTAACCATTCCGTGCGGCGCTCAACCTGCTTGGCCTGCGACAACATGCGTCGCAGCGTGTTTCTTGCATCGCCCTGCAGACCCAGCTTGATCGGATAGTTTCTGCCGAGCTCTTCGGCATTGATATCGAGCTGAATGATCGGGGTTCCCTGCGGAGGGATGCGGTACTGATGGGTCACCTGACCACCCGTATGGCTGCCAATAAAAAACACGAGATCTGCTTCACACAACGCCTGATTCGCACACTTTCGGGAGTAGTTACCCGGAGAACCGAGCGCCAGTTCGTGATCGGACGGAAACATCGCTTTCGCATTCAAAGACGTCGCCACCGGAATTGACAGGCGTTCGGCCAGTGCGATCAACTCCTCACGGCCCCCGGAAGCGGTGACACCGCCCCCTGCGACTATCACAGGACGACTCGCCGCAACGAGCAAACTCAACGCCTCGGAAATGAGTTCGGCCTCTGCCTCCGGCCGAAACGCCGGTACCCTAGAGAAGGCATTCTCAATTGTCACTTCCAGATCGGCCTCATGATCGACGACGGTGCCCCCGTGAAGCGCGTCCAGATCCAGATGCACCGGGCCCGGTGTGCCGGTTGTCGCGGCCCGCAACGCCTGGCGCAGATAGACGGGAAGCTCAGCAGTAGTTGAGACGTCCGCGCTGTACTTCGTCACAGCCGAAAACGGATTGACGTGGTTGACTTCCTGATACGCGTGACGTTGCAGGCTGTTGTGCGTCTCTCGACCCGTAATCGCCACCACGGGAGAACACGCCAGGAAGGCATCCTGCAGCCCGGCAGCCAGATTGACAGCGCCCACCGACTGGGCCATACACAGCCCGGGGGCCCGATTAACTCTCGCATACGCATCAGCCATGTATGCAGCTGCCTTCTCACCGTGCGTCTGGATCCGCTTTATCCCGAGCTTTTCCATCTCCATCAAGGCTCTTGGAACGATGTAGGGCATGAAGAACACGTGCGTGATGCCGTGACCGTGTACGGTATCGGCAAGGTATTTCGCTCCAGTCATCTCAGGCATGATCTATTCACTTGTAGGTTTGCTGCGAGTCATGCAGTTCTATTGCGGAAGACTATAAAAAAGGTCTACGAAAACGTGATTGCTTTTTCAGATTCGACTTTGTCCTCATCCACGTCGAGCCCGAGGCCGACGGCATCCGGAGGATAGAAGTAACCCTGTACCGGCTTGAGCGGTTTTTGCAGGAAAAACTGATAGACCTCACCGAGAATCAAGTGGTACTCCAGCATCGGCGTCGTCATCGCGTTCAGGGTAAACGCAACCGGCGCGCTCGCGGCAGGCGCATACACGTGTGGGACGAACGTCACGTCGTAAGCGGAAACCAGCGCGTTGATCTTCATCATCTCGCTTAAACCACCGGCCCAGATCGGCTCGAACTGATACACGTCCAACATGTCCTGATCGAGCATTTCCTTGACGGCCCAGCGAGTGAAATCGTGTTCGCCGCCAGCAATTGGAATTGGACATGCATTCTTCAGGTACGCGTAGCTGTCACGAAGGGCATATTGCACAGGCTCTTCGATCCACGCCGGATCATATGGCTCGAGCAACTTCGCCATTCGCAGCGTGTAGTCGACCCCCCAGTTGGCCCACGCGTCGATCATCAACTTCACGTCCGGCCCCACGGCGTCTCGCAGCGCCTCCATCAACTCGATGTTTGCACGCTCGCCATCTAATCCATCACCAACCCCGCGACGGAAGAACCACTTGGTTCCAGTAAACCCCTGCTCGCGAACCATCGCCACGCGCTCCGCCGCCTTGGCCGGCGCAAGAGACAATCCTGCGGTGCTCGCGTAGGCGGGAATTTTTTCCTGGACAGGTCCACCCAACAGCTTCAGCACCGGCTGATCGAGCAACTTACCCTTGATGTCCCACAACGCGTAATCGACGTGACTGATCGCGATCATATTGTCACCGCCTCGCCCATTAGGGGCGTTGCGGTACATCACATCCCACAAATACTCGTGCGCGAGCGGGTCCTGACCAATGAGCAGTGACCGCAGCTGCGTCGCCAGGTAATACGCAGTGGCATCCCCTGTTACCGGACCAACCACGCCCGCCACTCCCTCGTCGGTTTCAATATTGAGAAACGTCTGGGTCACTTTGTAGCGACCATCACCCACCTCGAAAAATGCCCGGCTCATCGTTTCCTCTACGCTCAACTTGCGATATGCCGGATAGATATCAAGGGGCTTCGCGCCGCGTTCTTCCCACAAGACACCGGGATACTCCATCGTGCCCTGGAGTTGGCGTAGCTTTACATCGGTTATCTTCATCGTTGTGATCTGTCCTGTCCTGATCTGTCCTGTCTAAGTTGTGCGGATTAATGCGTTTAATTGGGTCAGAGCCCTTTATGTTCGGATTGCGGGACTGCACTCGTAGTAACGCCTGAGATTTGCTGGATAAATTCCTGGACTTTGCTAGCGTAATCACCGGATTTCAGTTCGCCTTCCGTGACCTCCAGGGTAGCCACCGGTGTCTTGCCACAGAGCGTTTGCAACTGGCGAAACAAACGAGCACCGCCAGAGGCACCTTCGGTGCAAAAAAAGGCGACCCGCTTGAATTTATGTTTTTGCGCAATCACATAGCTGCGCATCGGGGGAGAAAGACTCCATGACCAGACTGGCGCGCCAAGTATTGTCAGATCGTAGTGAGAAGGATCTGCTTTAACCGGTTGTATCCGGCCGGGGCGTTGTAACATCGCCTGTTGACCAGACAGCATATATCCAAAAGCGCCTTCTCGGCTTGTTACATCGAGAATTCGCTCGATGTTCGCGCCAACACCCTGCGCAATTAGTTCCGCAACTTTTTGGGTGTGGTTGGTGCGAGAGTAATAGACAATCAGCGTTTTTGTCATTTGTTTTTCCGCTTTCTCATGAAAGCTCGCAAAACCTCAGGCTCAGTCCGACCCCGATTACTCCGAGGTGAGCGTAGTTAATCCTGCGCGCATCAAAGGTTTCACGCAAGGTGAGTCAGACCACAGGGCAAAGACCGCCGTCGACGTTGATGGCAGTTCCCGTAATGTAGCCGCCTTGATCTGATGCAAGCAGGCAGGCGAGAGAGGCGAACTCCTCCTCCGTACCGAGGCGCCCCATGGGCAATGTGCTGCCCAACTCTTCGTAGTAGTCCTCGAGTGCACGACCATCTGCAGCCGCCCGCTGCACCCACTGGTCACTGCGAATGCGCCCCACCAACATGGCGTTCACCAGCACGTTATGCGCCGCACCCTCATTGGCAAGCACTTTGGTCAGTGCCATGCCAGCCGCCCGTGTCACCGCCGTCGGTGCGCCGCCAACGGGAGGTGCTTTGGCGCCGGTGTTCAGCGTGTTGATGATGCGCCCGAAGCGGCGTTGCTTCATCCCGGGCAACGCCAGGCGTGACAGTCGGATGGCAGCGAAGAGCTTGAGGTCGAAATCGTGTTGCCAGTCTTCATCGCCGATTTCTTCGAAGACGCCGCGCGCAGACGTCCCCGCATTGTTGACCAATATGTCCACCTGGCCGAAAGCCTGCTCCGCCGCCTTAAACGCATCCTCGCAGCCCTTTGCGGTGCCGACATCGGCCGCGACGGCAACGACGCGTCCCTTGCCAGACGAGCCAATGGCGGTGGCCGCCTCGTCGAGGAACTGCTGACGGCGCGCAACGATGGCGACGTTCGCACCGGCGGCGCAGAACTGCGCCGCGACGGCGCGCCCCAATCCTAGGCTGCCTCCCGTGACGAGCGCGCTTCGCCCGTCAAGAGTTATCTGCATTCGTATCTCCTTTTCCGACTTTCAGCGACGTATTCGCGGAGCAGAGTATACGAAACGGAGTCAATACGCGCTCGTCGCTCCTTAGAGGGTCGATTTTCAGGCCAAATCGACAACCCAAGACTCTTCTTGCGGACAAACTAACGCTCAAATCATTGCGATTCAGAGCGTTGCGTTGGTCCGACCCTTGTTAGTGTAGTGAACAGGACTGTTTGAAACAGTCCACAATCAAAGACATGTGCCGCGTGGCGGGCACTTGCCGATCAAGGATTCGCCTTGAGGAACAGAATGATCTTGCGCCGGGTTTCCGGATCGTCCTGCTTGTAGAACATGAAGGAGCCCGGCACCCACGCTTGTGAATTGGTGATCCAGCGGTCCAGCTTTTCTTCGGACCACACCACGCCTTTCAGCTTTTCCAACACAGACTTCGAGTACGGATAACCCTCGACGCTCGCGGCGGGCCGCCCAACGATGCCGCGCAGGGTAGGGCCATGGGGGAACGCAACGGCCAGATCCTCGCGTACTCGCATCGATTTCGACTGAGCCTCTTTCGCACTGGCGGCCGCAGTGAGCCGGGATACGAGATGTGCTGCATTTGAGGTGGAGGAATTCAGCATTGCCAAGTGAATGCCTCGTTGTGAACTATGGGGCTCGCGAAATGCTGTTTCTTCGCCGGACATTACGCCGTGACATTGCTCGCATTGCGTGGCGTAGAGTTGTCCACCTTCCTCCACGTCTGAAGCGCTGGCATAGCTAGCACATGCTAGGGTGAGCGTCAGAGAAATTGCCCAAATCGACGATGCTCGTTTCATGACAAACTCCCTTCTTGTTCTTTCTCCCAAAGGAAAATTCTAGATCAACTGACTGATCCAGGATCATGATCTGTGTCAAGCCCTGTCCGCGTTGGCTAAGGCAACAATCAAGCGAAAAACGCCCAGGGTTTCCGAGACAGACCGTCGTTTCCAGAAGCGCGGCGCATGGGACACGCTAAATACCGATTGGCGCAAACACTGCCCACATGATTCTGATGCATTCAGCGAGCCTTCGGCGCGCTCTTGAAATCACCTCGATCCACCCGTTCCAACGCCACCCCTACAAGATTGGCACGGCGGCCGATCTCATTCGGCCGCGGCAGCCCCGGCCGACGTTGAAATATCAAGCTTGCGGCTACGCCTTGCCTCGTTCACCAGTGGCGGACACACCGTCGCATCGTTGTGGATGATTTGGCAGTCGAGGCAATAAAAGCATTCGTCCATATTGATTGCCCCACTCGGCTCAATTGCCTGAATCGGACAGCGCTTTGAACACAGCTGGCAAGGGTTGCCGCATTCCGGGCGCCGCTTCAACGGCATGAACCAACGCAGCTTGCCGCCTATCGCCATCACTGCGCCAAGCGGGCAGAGAAACCGGCAAAACGCGCGTTCGACGAACAATCCGACAACGAGTAGCACCAAGGCGTAAACCACGAATGGCCAGGCTCGCTCCATTCTCAGCGTGATTACAGTCTTGAACGGCTCGATCTCAGCCGCGACCGCCATGGCCTGCAGTCCGTACAAGGAGACGACGGCCACTACTGCGAGCGACACGTACTTCAAGGGCCACAACATGCGGTGAGCCCGATGCGACAGCGACCACTGGGGCACTGATGCAACGCGCGCGAGCTTGGCCAGGAGTTCTTGCAGTGCGCCGAACGGGCACAACCAGCCGCAGTACACGCCACGTCCCCAGACAACAAAGCTTACGACCACGAACACCAGCAACACGAGCAGCAACGGGTCACCCAGGAGAACAGTCAAGCCGTTGCCGCTTATAAAGCCTTGCAACCATGCGAACACGTTGATGATGCTGAGTTGCCCCCCCGCGATCCAACCAATCCACACAAGCGTGAACAGAAGAAAGCCAATGCGCAATACCTCATAGACGCGCGCGTGACGGGTCAGTCTGTGCATGCCGATAAGCAACACTGTGAGAACCAGCAGAGCGCAGACAAACACGACGATGTTGTTCGTCTGTGCGCGCCAACTCTCTCGCCACGGTGCCTCGAGCGACTCCATAGTAGACGGCTCGGCCGGTGGCAGTACGAATTGCGAGGCCAAGCTGTAACTGAGTTCGACCTCGCGTGCTTGCGCACCTGCGTCCGCGCCTTCCCCCTGTACCGTTAACACCAGCTTCCAAGGCGCCAGAACATCAACCCCACTCTCAGCCGGTATTCGGAACAGTCCGACCTCGTCGAATTTCGGTGCTCCTTCGGCCGACACGAACGGCAGGTACTTGTAGTGATGGAGCTTTCGCTCAAGCGCAAACGTGCGTTCTCCCTGTTCGATCCGAATCCGGTCAAACTTCCCAGTATCGAACACGTTGGTGCCGACAAACGAATAGCTGCCCTTCCCCATGAGCAGCACGATGAGATCCTGCGGACTGTGTGTCGCTACGGATCCGCCGTAGCGCATATTTCCGAGAAGATTGCGACCGATCGAGGCGGGATTAACCAGGGCCGCAAAAAGTTCGAGTGCTACATCCTCTCTGTCTTCGTCCGCCCTGCCGGCTTTATGTATGCGGATTTGTTCTACCGCGCCGGCCGCGATGAGTTCCGACCAGGACAAGGGTTCGAACTTCCAGACATCGACCATGGCGGTTGACTCGCCGCCAGCCATGAGCCCATGAGAGCGGGCCACCATGCGAGTACTCTGGACAATGGCATGATGGAACGCCCTTGCACTCACGGTCGCCGAACTGATGCCGTCGATATCGCCCTTCATACCCTGGCCCGAAATTGAAATTGAGCCGCTCAGATCGAGACCGGCGTACTGCTCGACGAAATGCGCAAGCTGTGCCCCCATGGAGCTGTAGTCGATAATCGGCTCGGCGTGTTCCACGAGAACGACACCAACAATCTCCCCCTGCAGATCCAGTCCGACCACGAAGTTAAACGGCGCGCCGGAGAAGCCAACGACATCTGTCAATTCAGCGGTCGAAAACAGATAGCCGATGTGGCTACCGGCGCTGTGAACGTCGATGAGTGGGGGCTCACCTGATGGCGGGTCGGTGTAGATCGCCTTCGGGAACAGGCGCTTGACCGTCTCGTCGTTCAACCAGTCGAGCTGCGCCTCCGCATGCACGAATCCCGGGACGCCGAGAAGCGCGAGACACACAATGAAGGCAAGCACCCCAACAGCCCAAACCGAAGAAAACACCGCCGAAACCGCGTGCTTGTAATGCCGGCACAATGGCAACTGCATGCTAGGCGACAAGGTGGGCACGCAGCCCGTCAGTTACACGGACATTGAATGACGAATCGGAGGCCGTCACGAGCAAGGCCGCGAGACCGCGCGCTTGCGCCAGCGAGTACCCTTGCTCCGGTCCAAGGACAAGCAGCGCCGTCGCCCATCCGTCAGCTTCCATGGTCGTATCCGCGACCACACTCACCGCCATAGGCGGATGTTCGACCGGCCGCGCCGTTCTGGGATCGATACTGTGCGAATAGTGCCGTCCACCCTGCTCGAAGAAGTCCATGGTAGTGCCGGATGTGGCAATCGCCCGATTCTCGAGAGCGACGATTTCTCCCAGGGTCGCTCCAAGGTTTTTGCCAAAGGTTTCGCCGTGGTCGCGCTGACCGTAGATCGGCTTCTCGATAGCAACCCGCCAGCCTCGTCCTGTCGCCGTGGTGCCCCTGGCCCGAAACTCCCCACCGATTTCCACCAGGTAGTCGTCAATACCCAGGTGATCCAGAATCATCGCCACGCGATCGACACCGTAGCCTTTCGCGATGGCGCTCAAATCGACTTGGGCGTAACTGTGTGTCTTTCGGATCGCACCGGCAGACGGGTCGGTTTGCACGTTCTGGTAGCCGACACTTTTTCGCGCCCTCCTTATGACAATGTCATGCGGAACGCGTCGGGTACGAAACTGGGGACCAAATCCCCAGAGATCGACCAGCGGTCCGACGGTTACATCGAACGCACCCTGAGTCGAAGCGCTGATCTGCGATGCGCCATCGACCACCTCGAGCAGG
>CP070775.1:281871-289758 GCA_020346185.1 Betaproteobacteria bacterium
GTCTTTCTTGCAAATCAGATGATTGGCGGTGGACTGCTCGCCCTGGAGCGGTTTCGCACCAAACGATGAGAGGTCGGTGGCCGTGACCCGCCACGCAACCGAATACGGCATGGTAGTGGTCGCACTGCTCACGCCATCGGCTATTCGTGCTGCCGCTCAGTGAATGAAAAAACATCAACTAGCGGTGCTCCTCAGATCGGCCCGAATACCGTTTCTTGTATTGACGCCTGTCAGTGTTTTCTTGGGCTTTTGTACATCGTTTGCGTTCTCAGAGCAGATTCCGTTTTTCGAATTGCTCCTTGTGCTGCAAGCCGCTGTGTCCGCTCGTGTCAGCGTCAACGCCTTCAAAGCGTACTTTGACTTTCGAACTCGTCTGGATGCCAAGACAGTGAAAACGCCGTTCAGCGGTGGGTGCGGTGCGTTGGTGGATCACCCCGAGGCAAGCTATGTTTCGCTTGTTCCGATGATGCTTGGGCCGGTGGTGTTTTTTGGCGCCCTAAAGCATCTGGCAGCGGTAATTCAATTGATACCGCGCTTCGGGATGAATGTGTTGCTAACGGTGTTTACGCCGATTGTGCTACGACTAAGCATAAGTCCTAGCGTGACATTATGCCTGGCTCGACACTTGACAGCCCAGGAAGCACTCGAAACGAGTACCTTTCTCAATGGATGCCAAGTGCGATTGCTAACCAAGGTGTTATTTTAAGGAGCCTGCCGTGATAGCAGTGATTTTTGAGGTTTGGCCAGCCGAAGGGAAAGCGGCACAATACTTCGATCTGGCAGCGTCCCTGCGCAGTGATCTGGAGAAAGTCGACGGCTTTATATCGGTTGAGCGCTTTGAGAGTTTGACGACAAAGGGCAAGTATTTGTCCTTGTCATTCTGGCAAGACGAAGATGCGGTTCGCTCGTGGCGCAATCTGGACCAGCACAGGAAAGCACAGTCGAGCGGGCGTGGCGGCATATTTGCGCACTATCGCTTGCGAGTTGCGACCGTGGTGCGTGACTATGGGCTGCGAGAGCGTGCGGACGCGCCCGAAGACAGTCGTCAAGCCCATGGTGGGGTGCCGTGAAAATAGAACACATTGCAATCTGGGCGGAGGACATCGAAGGCCTCAAAGATTTCTATGTGCGCTATTTCGATGCCAGGTTCGGCAGAAAGTACCAGAACACTGCGACGGGTTTTGAGTCGTACTTCTTGCGTTTCGATTCTGGCGCAAGATTGGAAATTATGCAGATGGCGAGTGTTTCGTCGGGTACGAAAGACCCATCGAAGAACTATACGGGGCTGGCACACTTTGCCATATCTGTCGGTTCAAGGGACCAGGTTGACGAATTGACCAACAGAGTGAAGGCAGATGGCTTTCAGGTTTTGGATGGGCCCAGGATGACGGGTGACGGGTATTACGAGAGCGTGGTCCTGGATACCGAGGGCAACACAGTAGAGATCACGGTCTAGCGATACGCCGCTCGATCTTTACTGTTCGTCGTCTTCATCGAGCTCGCTGCCAGCAGCGGCAGGCAGTTTCATTTTTTGGGATTCGTCTGAAACGACCTTGCCGAATATGCTTCGATCGTGGTGCGACAGACGCGACCGCTTCTTCGACGCCTTTTTCTCTCGGTACTCCTGGTGCGACATCAGTTAACAAAGCGTGGGTCCTCTCAACGTTGTGACCGCGCCAGCGACATCATTTGAGGTATAGAGACAGCTGATCAATAACGTTGACTGACGCGAGATATTGACTTAACACGCCGATGCAATACAGGCAGCAAGGTGGCTTGAGTAATTGAGCGGTCCGCGACATGGCTGACGTACAAGACAAGCCGGAGATAACCGTCAGTCGCACAAATTGACGTATGTTCGACCAGAGTTGGATCTGGCGCAGGTGCTCATATTTTCGCGCTTACGATTACTGGCCGCATGCTCGTCCCTGCCGGCACCTTGGTGCGACGGCCGAGTCAACTCGAACATTGACTCGCCAGAATCCCGCTGATGGTCACCGCTCTCGCACTTGCCGCATTGCCCGGCAGTAGACTTGTGACCGATTTTGATTCCTTACCCGTAATTGCTATCACTCTGCAATAGCGGGCGTGCTGATTGTGCAGGCATTGAGCGGTGTTGGTCTGCTCGTGCAAGAAATTCGTTACAGAGACCCGTTACACTCTGATATCGCAATTGCAGTCGCATTCTTGCTTATCGTCACCATCACTTTGCTGAGTGAGGAGATGTTGCTGATATTCAGGAAACTCGGCGGCTTGCTTTGGCTGATGTATTTTCGAGGGCAACTGCTACGCTTCCTCATTTTTGCAGCGTCGCAAGCAACAGGATACGGGGTGCGGCATGAAAGCCGCTGCCGAGAAGCGCGAGGCGAAACGACTCGCCATCACGCGTGGTTTGCCGGCATACGTTGTGTGGTTCTTTGGTAGAGACCAGAGTCCGCCGATTGATCAACCGCTTTAACCCTGCGTGCAGTCCTATTGCTCCTTTGGGCACCGGCGAAAACGTTGCATTGCTCGTCGAATCGAGCCAGATTAAGAGATATCATCGGCTGGACGCAGCGATTTGCCGTCACCGGTATGATGCCTGTTGCCAACATTTTGGCGGGAGCGGGCGCAGGGCTTTCGCAATGAGTCACGCGTGTAGCACGAGTAAACTTTGGGAGTGAACGTATGAGTGTCAAGAAACTGTTTGACCTGTCAGGCAAGACCGCTTTGATTACGGGCGGGTCGCGCGGTTTGGGATTACAAATGGCGGAAGCCCTCGGCGAAATGGGGGCGAAGGTCGCGATTACTGCTCGAAAGGAGCCAGAACTCGAAGAAGCGGCTGCGCACCTGTCAAAGATGGACATCGAAACACTCACTGTGGTCAATGATCTCCAGGTTGCGGGCTCGGTCGAGCCGATGGTGCTGAGCGTGCTAAAGTCATTTGGGAAGATCGATATTCTGATCAACAATGCTGGTGCGGCCTGGGGTGCACCAGCGGAAGAGCACCCGCTCGATGCATGGTACAAAGTGATCAATCTCAATCTTACGGCTATTTTCTTGTTGAGCCAGACAGTGGGAAAACTCGACATGATTCCGCGTAAGTACGGGAAAATTATCAATATTGCGTCGATTGCTGGACTGGTCGGAACTGAGCCCGGTTTTATGCCAACCATCGCCTATAACGCTAGCAAGGGTGGCGTCGTGAACTTCACGCGCTCCCTCGGAGTGGAATGGGCGGTTCACAATATCACCGTGAATGCAATCGCCCCAGGCGTATTCCCGTCGAAAATGTCGAAGGGAATGATCGAACATGCCGAGCAGTACATTATGAAGCAGACACCGATGAAGCGGCTTGGAGGTGAGGAGGACCTCAAAGGACTGACCGCGCTTCTCGCCTCTGATGCTTCGGCCTATATGACAGGCCAGATCATCGCTGTTGATGGCGGCTACACATCCATTTGAGGCACCATGCGGTCAATGGTGCTGGTTGGTTTGGGGCGGGCAGATGCGCAGCGTAGTTAATGGCTTACTCGCCCAGGCCGCTACCACCTTCGAACTTCGATATCCTCGCATCGGGAGCGAATATATATGCCACTCGACCCACAGATAGCAGCAGTACTCGATGCCGCGCAGAAAGCCAATCTTCCTGAACTCTGGCAGCTCACACCGCACGATGCACGGGCTGAGTATGTGCGCCGTACCAACCGTCTCAAGGCCGACGTGGATATTTACCGTTTTGAAGACCGAGACATTGATGGCCCGGGCGGACGCATTCCGGTCCGCATCTATACGCCTCGTGCACTGGCAGTAACGGAAAAACTGCCAGTTCTGGTCTGGTATCACGGTGGCGGATACGTCATCGGCGATCTGGACACACACGATTGGGTATGTCGAGCGCTTGCCAATGAGGCGGACTGCATTGTCGTCGCGGTCGATTACCGGCTTGCGCCGGAACACAAATTCCCTGCGGCGGTTGAAGACTGCTATGCGGCGCTGAAGTGGGTGGCAGCGAAAGCGACCGAGTTTAATGCCGATGCAGCACGAATTGCCGTCGGAGGGGACAGTGCCGGCGGTAATCTGGCGACGGTGGCATCAATCTTGGCACGCGACGACGGTTTTCCAGGAATATGCTTTCAGCTATTGGTCTACCCAGTCACGGCTCCGGAACCAGAGACCAAATCCCACCACGCGTTTGCCGAGGGTTATCTCCTGACGCGTAAAACCATCACCTGGTTTTTCACGCATTACCTTCGCAGTTCCAATGACACCAAGGATTTTCGCTATGCGCCGCTCGAAGCCGATGACTTGTCCTCGCTGCCGCCAGCCTTGATCATCATTGCAGGTTTCGATCCATTGCGTGATGAAGGTGTCGAATATGCCGAGGCATTAATACACGCGGGTAATCGGGTTCGCCTTTCAAACTATGAGGGCATGGTACACGGCTTCTATCTTATGGGTGGCTTGGTCGACGCTTCGCGGCGTGCCGTATCGGAAAGCGCAACCATGCTGCGCGAGGCGTTCTCAAACGCCGCTACCGTCTGAAATGTATCGCCGTTCGTAAGACAGACTAAATGGGAGGAGGGCCACAAATGTCGAGCCTGAATGGAAAAGTGGCATGGATTACTGGCGCCGGGAGCGGCATCGGGCTGGCCGGCGCAAAGGCACTTGCGGAAGCTGGTGCCACGGTGGTGATGAGTGGACGGCGCAAGGAGGTGCTGGAGATAGAAACCGAGAAACTGCGCATTCTCGGATTCAACGCTGATATCGAGCCATTCGACGTAGCGGATCAGGCGGCGGCCGCATCGGCTGCAAAGAACATTGTGAGCCGTCATGGCGCGGTCGACATTCTGGTGAATAGTGCTGGCATCAATGTGCCGCACCGCTATTGGAAGGATCAGACTCCGCAAGGTTGGGACGACGTGATCCGGACCAATCTGGACGGCTCGTTCTATACCATTCATGCTGTATTGCCGAGCATGCGGAAGCGTAGAGACGGCGTGATAATCAATATCTCATCGTGGGCCGGCGCATATCACACCAAGTTTACCGGTGCGGCATACAATGCCAGCAAGCACGCTGTTGTGGCGATGACGGAGACAGTCAACATGGAAGAGGCGACCAACGGCATTCGTGCTTGCGCCATCTGTCCGGCTGAAGTCGCAACCCCGATTATGGACCGCCGTCCAGTGCCGCCGAAGGCGGAGGATCGCGCCAGAATGCTGCAGCCGGAAGACTTGGGTGCAACCATCCGCTTTGTTGCCGAGATGCCGGCGCGAGCATGCATCAACCAGCTCATCATCAGCCCGACGTGGAATCGCATGTATGTGGGTGGTTTGGAGAATCCCAAGGCTTAAGTTGTGTGGCCGTCAGCTCTAGGGTAAGGTGTCCTGTGCAGGTTTCGATTGACCATTGTTCGATCAAGCCGGCCTTTATTCAACGGATCAGCATTCTTGCATTGTTGATGGTTTCGGTATGCTCGGTTATGTTGCTATCGTTGTTCATATGCCCCTTCTGACCCCGGCTATCTAATGGCTGTCTTGCGTTTTACCTCGCTTGCTCTGTTTAGTATTTTGTTCGCAACGCTCGTTATCGGCCAGGATGCTGGCGTTGTGTCCGAATCAGCACTCGATGAACAGTGCAGGCAATGCGGCACGATTTTCGAGATCAAGGCAATTAGATCGGAGCGCGAATTTGCGAGAACATTCGAGGAACGCGCACCGCCGGCCGGACCGTTTATCAACATCCCGCTTACGCGCAAGCCGAATGCGCAAGCCGAGATTGGTGTGATGGGAAGCAGTCAAATGCGGAAGGAACTGCAGGAGACAGAATATGAAGTGGTCGTTCGCTACGACGATGACCGTTTTACTCTGATCAAGGTCAGGGATGTCTCCAACCTGCGTATCGGCGATCGCGTGCGGGTGAATCAAAACCGCATCGAACCGATTAATTAGCTTTGGCGCCGGCGAGGAATTCGGCAGCATAGACGCCAGGCAATGTGGCGGCAGCGACTCAGCTTTATCGGATTGTTTCTTGCTGCAGTCTGCAATGTCGATGCGCAGACGAGCACTGTCGAGGATGACCAGCAGCTCTTCAATTGGTACTACGCGGCGATTTTCGGCACGGGAGTCTACTCGGCCGGAGACAGGACCGTCGCTGTACTGCAGCTGCCTTTGTCTATCTCGTTACGCGAACGAAGTGAAAAGCAGTGGGGGCTGCGGCTCAAGCTGCCTGTGTCGCTGGGCTTCTACGACTTCGAGTTTGGTGATTTGGTCGACCAGGGTTTGCCCGACCGCGTCGGCACAATTAGCGTTTTGCCTGGACTCGAATTGGATAAGTACATCACACCCCGTTGGTTGTTGAGACCGTACCTTGCTGCCGGAGTCGGCTGGGAATTGGGCGGCGAGGAGTCTGCCTGGATTTACGACTCGGGAGTTCGTAGCCGCTTTCGCCTCGGTGATGATCGCGGAACCATATTCTCCCTGGTGAACTGGCTCAGTCTCGCCGGCTTCAAACCGAGCGGCGAGGCGCGCCAGAGCCTGAGTCTCTTTGCCATAGGTTTCGATGTCGAGGCGCCTACTGGAAAAATGCTCTTCGGCCGGCCAATCGTAGTGAGTGTGCTGCCGATCTATTATTACTATTTCAGAAAGCTCAACTTTGCGGAAATCACTGATCCCGATAATAGCGTTCGTGAAGAAGGTGAAATTGCGGTCAGTCTCCTCGCCGAACAGCCGTTCCGGGTTCTGGGGATCAATGTCGACCGAATCGGCATTGCGATCCGGACCTCCGCCGAGGTCAGCGGTTTTCGCATATTTACCTCGCTGCCGTTCTGAGCGCTGGTGCTTTTCGGCTATCGCGCCGCAGTTATTGCACGCAAGCATTTTCGATAGCTCGCGAACGTCATCGTCAGGGCACTGACATCACCTGAACGTGCGGACCAACGACATCCTTCGTCTTTTGAATTGCTGGCGCTGGCTCGTAACGATCACTTCAGACTCGGGAAAGGTTGGCTGGCACCCTCCACGATGACTGATTGACTAGATCAAACCTTCTTTCTCCAGTGCTTTTATCACCGTCTTGGCGAAGATGGCAGTCTCCTTCTTCAAGTTCTCAGGCGCGAATGTCTCCGTCGTGCCCGACCATACGGGTTCGCCACGCTCTCGCGCAAATATCGTCGTTTCCGCCGTGACTACTTCATATTGATGGACAAGCGGCTCGTAATAGCCGACCCAGGCCCGCGAATAATAGCCATAGTAGTAAGGCCTTCCCACCGCCGCCGTCGACGTAACGGTCGTCTTGTTCTGGATGTTGACTAAACGGGTAATGATGACACCATCGGTTTTGGCGGATTCGATAGCGGCACGCAAGCGCTCCTCGTCGACTGGTCCGTCCTCTGCGATAAGCGTGTAACTGGGGATCGCCCGAATACCTTTGGTACGCAGTTGGGCCGCAAATTCGTCCTCGAATACACGCCTGACTGACGCCTGTTTGCTGACCCCCAGAACAACAAGGCTGGTCACGGACCCGGTGTAATCCGGATCGCGCCAGCTATTGATCAGTTCGGTAGAGGCGCAGCCGGTCCCGAGGACCGCAATAAGCAAAATCGCACATGTGCTCAGCATTTTTCGCATCATTTTCGTAGTTCCCTTCTTCATATCCTCTGGAGATCAGCTACTGGAAAGCGGCTTGATCGCTGTCATTACCACCGCACCAGATGACGGCAGTCATCGTCTGTGGCCACGTTGTGCGACTGCCATCAGTGCCGAATGTTCTTTGGTCGAACGACATGTGTTTCTGCGCTTCCAGCCTTTTCGACTTGCTCGGCTGCAGGAATGCAACCGTCAGCGCTGCTAGCGCGCGTGTACCGGGGATCACTCCCCTTTCACTAATGAGCAAGCGCGGCGACTG
>CP070775.1:289858-297665 GCA_020346185.1 Betaproteobacteria bacterium
GGGTAAGCCTGCCCGGCACTGATGAGCACAATGGACCGCGCTTTCATCCGCACTATGGCGACCAGCTGCAGGTTTTCGGTGTCAAAGGCGTGGTGCCGGCGGAGGCGAATTTCGAATTTTCCTGGAAAGAGCACGAAGTCACACTCGACGACGGCACGCAGGTAACGCTGCGCTCGCCTGAGATCGCGATTTCCGAATTGGCTTTCGGTCCGCTGGGTGACGGCGCCATGATCGGCGCGCGCCGATCGCCACCGGTGTTCGGTCTTGGATTGCTCGACGCGATTCCGCAGGAGACAATTGACGAACTGGCAGCACGGGACAAACCCGATGGCATCAAGGGCCGTGTCAATTACGTTTGGGATCCTGAAACGCAGCAGACCGTGCCCGGACGGTTTGGTTTGAAAGCCAATCATCCCAGCTTGCGCGAACAGATTGCTGTAGCGTTCTTCAACGATATCGGGCTCAGCAGCCCGCTCTATCCGGAACAGAACTGCCCGGAAATTCAGAAAGCCTGTGAAGAACAAATGCTGTTTGCCCGTCCCGAGATTACAAAGCGGCGACTCGCGGGAACGGAGATGTACTTGCGCGCATTATCGGTGCCGGCACGACGTAACGTCGACGACCCGCAGGTCATGCGTGGCGAAGAATTATTTGATCAGGCGCGCTGCTCAGTTTGCCACGTACCGGAGTTGAGGACCGGTGACTTCGAGACGTTCCCGCAGGCGGCCAATCAGGTGATCCGCCCCTACACCGATTTGTTGTTGCATGACATGGGCGAAGGGCTTGCCGACAATCGCCCCGATTACGTGGCCGGGGGTCGCGACTGGCGGACGTCGCCATTGTGGGGGATCGGCTTGTCGAAAGTCGTCAACAGCGCCCACAACTTTTTGCACGATGGCCGCGCCCGGACGCTTGAAGAGGCCATTCTGTGGCACGGCGGGGAGGCAGAGGTATCACGCGACAGCTACGCGAGCCTGGACAATGCGGATCGCGACGCGCTCATCGCGTTTCTGGAGTCGCTTTGACGGCGCATTAATCGCCGGAGATATTTCAGCAGGAGCCTGCGGGAAAACACTGATCGCGCAGACTCGAACGTTGCCTATTTGCCTATCACGTCTCCGAACAGCACCCATTTCTCGCCGTCGAAGCGTGCCAATTGTCCGGATTCGATCAGCGCAAAATCCTCGGCACTGGTATTCCATTTGGCACCAGGTAACATCATCGGCGCCTCCAAATCCTTGATCGAAGCCATTTGTTTCATTACGTTGGTGCGACTCAGTTCGTCACCGGTCCGTTTGAGCACTTCGACCACACCCCAGGCGATCATGTACCCGTTTACATTGAACACGTCATTAATGTTGCCTTCTGGGTAGTACTTCTCGAACCACTCCTTGTATTCCTTCACGTCTGGTGAATCGGCCCACTGCGGGTCTATTGGGTCCTTGAAGTAAACCGCCGTCAGGAGGCCAACCGACTTTTCCAGTCCGGCCGGTGTGAGTACCGAGCCCACTGAACTAGACACGTTGTTCAAAATATGCAACGGCCGCCAGCCGATGTCATAGACCTTGCGAATCGCCTGCGCTGCAAACTTCGGCGTTGTTACATTGAAAAAGGTATCGGCACCCGATGCCTGCAACGACACGATCTGCGAGTCGATCGTCGCGTCAGTAACCTCGTAACTTGCTTCGGCGACAATCATCGAGTCGGCCTTGTCACCGAGACCGTCTTTCAGACCGTGCACGTAGTCCTTGCCGTAATCATCATTCTGATAAAGGATGGCGATCTTCGCGTCAGGCTTGTTCTCCAGCAAATACATGGCATAGATCTTCGCTTCGTTCGGGTAACTGAGGTTATAGCCCATGGTCCATGGAAAGTTGTCGGGATTGTCCCACTTGGACGCACCCGTATTCACGAAGATATGCGGTACCTGCTGCGCATTGACGTACTTGTGAATCGCAGTATTGGTCGGCGTTCCCAGCGTGCCGGCGAGAAATAGCACCTGTTCCTCTTCGACGAGCTTGCGAATCTGCTCCACGGTACGCGGCGGGCTGTAGCCGTCGTCAAGGCTGATGAAGTTGATCTTGCGGCCATTGACGCCACCTTGTTCATTGATCATGTCGAAGTAGGCAGACTCGGCGCGACCGATTGTTCCATAGGCGGATGCTGGCCCGCTGTACGGATTGGTGCTGCCAATCTTGATCTCGGTGTCGGTTACACCCGGGTCACCAGCGCTTTGCTGCTCACCGCAGCCCGTAACGATTGCGCCAACAAATCCTGCAATAACCAGTACCGTGTAGATGTTCTTAAATGCCATCGTCGCCTCCATTCAAGACTGCAATGTTGCCTTTTGAGCTCGCACCCGTTTCCAACTGGCCTCTGCCTTCCCCCACAGAAGCTGCACCAAACCGGCAACACCTTTCGGCGCAAGGAAAACAAATGCAAGCAAGAATAGCCCGTACACCGCCCACGGGGCGGCCTTGGAAATTTCGTCGGCAATGTTCGGTACGAACTGGATGAAGATCGCGCCGTAGATAACGCCGCTGATCGATGCGAGCCCGCCGATCACAATGCCGATCAGTAAACTAATGGAAACCAGCGCAACAAAACTATCTGGCGCCACAAACTGAACCACGATTGCGCCCAGCGCGCCGCCGACCCCGGCATACAAGGCGCTAATACCGAAGGTCAGCGTCTTGACTGCGCCAACGTTGATGCCCATTGCCTCGGCAGCGATGGGATGGTCGCGAATCGCCACCATAGCACGGCCGACGCGCCCGCGCAGAATATTCCACGCCAACCAGAACATTAACAAAGCGATGAACAAGGTGAACAGGTACAGCCAATGATCCTGACTGATATTGAGGCCGAACGGCGCCTGCGGTTTCAGGATGACGATGCCTTGCACACCACCGGTCCATTGTTCCAGGCCCTTGTACTTGAGAATCTGCGGCATCGAAATACCAAGCGCAAACGTCGCCAACGCCAGATAATGCCCGTGTAATCGCAATGCCGGAAAACCAAACAGGAAGCCGGCTACGAAACAAACGGCGCCTGCCGCCGGCACTGTTGCCCAGTACGGCACTCCCAACTTGTCCATCAAAATTGCCGCAACGTAGGCGCCAATGGCGTAAAACGCACCGTGCCCGAGCGAGATCTGCCCGTTGTAACCGGTCAGCATGTTCAAACCCAGCAGGACGATCGCGTAGACGAGCACCAGATTGAACTGGAAAACGCGGTAGCTACCAACCACGAATGGCAGCAACAAAGCAGCCAACACGACCATGCCAATGAATATAAGGCGTGTCTTGTTTACGTGCATACCGTCCATCAGACCCTCGTCACGAAAGATCGCCCGAACAGGCCGGTCGGTTTGAAAATCAGCACGCCGATGATCAACATCAGTGCCACTGTGAGCTTAAGCTCGGTTCCGACGACATAGGCTCCCATCAGGTTTTCGAGGACGCCGACAATTAAACCACCAACGACGGCGCCGAACGGATTATCGATGCCGCCCATCAATGCCGCAGCAATGCCGTACAGCAGGATCCCCGACATCATATTTGGATCGAGGTAGACAATTGGCGCAACCATCATCCCGGCAATCGCACCAATCGACGCAGCCAGACCCCAACCCAGAGCGAGCATCCAGCCGACACGGATGCCCGAAAGCCGGCTGGACACAGCGTTCTCGGCCGTCGCACGCATTGCCAAGCCGAGCGAAGTAAAACGGAAAAACAGGAACAGCAACAACAGCACGATCAGCGAAACACCAACAACGCCCGCCTCATGCGAAGAGACATACGGGCCGAACAAAGGCTGCTCCGGAAACGGACTGGGAAATACCTTGATGGTGTAGGTAAATATCCAGCCGGTGATACTGTTGAGGATGACCAGAAGCGCAATAAACACGACCACCAGTGTCAGCACCGGTGCGTCAGCGACACGCCGGACAATGACGCGCTCAATGGTCAGCCCGATGAAAAACGACGCAATCACCGTCAGCGCAAACGCCATCCAGTAGGGAATCCCCGCGTTGATCATGGCCCAGGCCAGGTAGGTCGAGAACATGGCCATTTCGCCTTGCGCGAAATTGATGTGGTGCGTCGACTGGTAAATCATCACTAACGCCAGCGCCAGGCTGGCGTAGATGGCTCCGTTGGCCAGTCCTGAAAAAACCTGATGAAGAAACGCTTCCATGCTCAGCCGTCTAATAGCCTAGATAAGAACGTCGCACCGACTCGGCTTCGCGCAGTTCGCGAGCAGGCCCGGACATGACAACCCTGCCCGTTTCCAGCAAATAAGCCGAGTCTGCCAGTTCCAGCGCCAGGCTGGCATTCTGCTCGACCAGTAAAATGGCAACTTTCTGCTCATCGTTGATGGTGCGCATGATGCGGAAAATATCCTGCACCACCAGCGGTGCCAGACCAAACGACGGCTCGTCGAGCAACAATAGCCGCGGCCGCAACATCAGTGCCCGCGAAATTGCCAGCATTTGCTGCTCGCCACCCGAGAGCGTGCCGGCTTGTTGATGGCGACGCTCCTGTAAGCGGGGGAAATAGCCGTAGACACGCTTGAAATCTTCGCTAATGCCGGCCTTGTCCTTGCGCGTCATGGCCCCAACGCGCAGGTTCTCCTCCGTCGTCAGATTGAGAAAAGTGCCCCGGCCATCCGGCACATGCCCAATGCCCAAGCGCACAATCGACTCTGTAGCCCGGCCGTTGAGCTTGTCGCTGGCGAACTGAATGGTTCCACCCGATACGCGCAGCATGCCGCATAGCGCTCGCAACACACTGGTCTTACCGGCACCATTTGCGCCCAGAATGGTTGTTATGCCACCTTGCTCGACAGAAAACGAGACGTCGTGCAGGACATCGGTCACACCGTATCCGCCGGTAAGCCCCGTGACTTCGAGCAAGGCCATCAATCAGCCTTCCCCAGGTAGGCACTGATAACGTCGGAATTCTGTCGAACTTCGTCGGGTGTGCCGTCAGCGATCTTGCGTCCGAAATCGAGCACCACAACCCGGTCAGAGACGCGCATAACGAGGTTCATGTGGTGCTCTACCAGCAATATCGTTAGTGACAGTTCCTGATGGATGTGCTGAATGAGTCTGATAAATGTCTCGACCTCGCCATGATTCAAGCCCGCAGCCGGCTCGTCCAACAATAGCAATGACGGTGTCGCGGCAAGAGCACGCCCCAACTCGACTCGCTTTTGTGTGCCAAAAGGCAATTCGCCCGCAGGCAGACCTGCCACCGATTCGAGTTCCAGCAGCTCGATCAACTCGGCAGCGTGACGGGCCACGCGCGGTTCTTCACGGCGCACAATGGGCAGCCGCAGTGAATTCGCAAGAAAGCCGCCTCGGCTACGGCAATGGGCGCCGACCATGATGTTGTCGCGCACGCTCATCGTGCGGAACAAAGCCAGGTTCTGGAAGGTTCGACCGATACCAAGCTCGGCAATACGGTGCCGCTGCGCGCTCGCAAGGTCTGAGCCATCGAACTCAATCGAACCTTGCTGCCATTGATAAAGTCGCGACAGACAATTGAACAGGGTCGTCTTGCCGGCCCCATTGGGACCGATTAGCCCGGCAATCTCGCCGCGCCGGACATCGAACGACACACTGTCGAGCGCAACGATGCCGCCGAAACGCACGGTTATACCCGACACGCGCAACAGCACGGAATCGCTAAGCGGCATTGCGGTCGCTGCAGAATCTGTGGCCGGTTCGGCCGCGGTCATGATGGTTCTTTTCCAGTCCACCCGACGCAGGCAAAACCACCCGGGTGAACCGTCTCCTCGTTATGTTCTATTTGTGACGTCGTTCGCCGGGATACTGACACGATCAGCGCGACTGGTAAAGGCGCTTCGCGTCTCGCGTACGGCCATCGCGCCTCGTTCTGCATGCAGTCCTAGAAGGCACCGCCACGAGCATTGTGCCCGCCATCAACATTGATGACGATGCCGCTCAGGTAAGAAGCACAGGCGGATGCCGCAAATACCACGACATTGGCAACCTCTTCGACAGTGGCAGGCCGCCCGTAAGGCAAACCGGCGACGAGTTCACGCCAGCGCTCCGGGTCACCGAACTGGCTCTCGGAACGCGTCTTCAGCAGCGTTACCAAACGCTCCGTCTCGACAGCACCGGGGCTTATCGCCAGTACTCGGATTCCGTCCTTGAAACTGTTACTGCCCAGCGCACGACTAAAGGCATTGAGTGAGGCGTTTCCGGCCGATCCCGCAATGTAGTCGGTGTCGAGCCGGTCAGCCGCCAGTCCCGTCACATTGACGATGACACCGGCGCGCTTCTTCTGCATCACAGCATAGAAAGCACGGCACAAGTTGATATAGCCAAAGACCTTGAGATCCCAGGCCTCTCGCCAGCGCGCCTCGTCAATCGCTTGCAAGTCTCCGCCCGGGATTGCACCTGCATTGTTCACCAGAATGTCCGCATCACCGGCGGCACTGAGCAAAGGCGCTACACTTTCGCTCTTCGACAAATCCAGAGTGTGTGCAGTCACACTGACACCATGCTCGGACCGTATTTCTTGCGCCGCGCGCTCAATCATCTCCGGCGTGCGAGAAACGATGTGAAGATTGCAGCCTTCGGCCGCAAAGCCTTCCGCAATTGACCGGCCAATACCTTTCGACGCTCCGGTGACAACTACAGTCTTTCCACCAAGTCCGAGTTCCATGCCTCTCCCTGTCAAATCCCGTTGCAGAAGCGCAAGTATAGTGACATCGATCCAATGCTGTTACAGTCGCGGGTTGCGATTATGAGAAATTCGACTGGCATCGCCCGGTGAAAAGATGCCACGGCACGGCCGTCAGGTTTTGAGCATCACGGATAGCGCCGGTTACATAAAACACCAACTCACTATGTGGAGGAAATCATGACCATGAAGTTGTATCTAGATCCGATTACGGTCAACTGCCGCAAGGTGCTCGCCGGTTTCAAGTTGATGGGCACCAACTTTGAGCAAGAGAAAGTGGATTATTTCACGGGTCAGTTCAAAAGCCCGGAATTCACCGCGATCAACCCCAACCAGTCGCTGCCGGCACTGGTCGATGACGGTTTCATCGTCTGGGAGTCCAACGCCATTCTGATGTACGCAGCTGACAGGGACAGCAAGGAGGAGTTCTACCCGAAAGACCTCAAGACGCGAACCGACGTCAATCGCTGGCTGCTGTGGGAAGCCAACCAGTGGTTCCCTAGCTGCTACACATGGCTGGTCGAGTACGTAGTCAAGCCGTTTCTCGAACAACAACCCGACATGCAGATTCTGGAGAATGCGACACCGAAATTTCACCAGCTTGCCGACATCATCGACAAATCAGTAGAAAAGCAGCCGTTCCTGTGTGGCAACAAGGTAACGATCGCTGATATCGCTGTCGCTGCACCAATGCATCTTCACAAGTGGCAGAGGCTGCCACTTGACCAGCATCCGAATCTGGTCGCATGGATGAATCGCATCGAGGCACTTCCATGTTGGAGGGAAACCGACGCAGCTACGCTTCTCGGCCTGAGTTAACGGTTACTTCAGGCACTTCAAAATCGGGCGGACCTCTGTGGTTCGCCCGATTTGTTTATTCGGGGGGTTGACTCCTGAGCTTAGCCGGCGGCACCCAATACACAGGCTGACGCCTGGGCTTGCGGTTTGCTGAAAAAGCGTCGCGAGCGTTTCGAGTGCAAGGAGCCGCGCATCGCACGACGAGAAAACGAGTGAAGCGAGTTTCGGCGAAGACTCACATGGGCAAGCCCATGTTATGTCGCAGCCAATTGCGCTTTGCGAGTTTCGGCGAAGAC
>CP070775.1:297765-305432 GCA_020346185.1 Betaproteobacteria bacterium
CGTCGCCCTGCGCCGGCAAATGACGGATCCTGCCGTCCCCCTAACGCGGTACCAGTCCATCATTTCCGTTCTGGATCCAGGCACTGTTACTACCGCCAGCGGGCGCTGCCGGGAGCGCAAGCGGGCACTCCCGGGCAGCGGTCACGACAACCAGCTCAGCCGGCAAAGACGTAGCCGCAACCGTTTGCCACCGCGGCGTTGCAGGCGACGGTGCCGGAAGGAACAACTTTGATACCGGCATGCACCGCGTCCACCCACTCGCTCTTCACATCTTCGGGTTTCAGCCCCATCTTGCTGGCCATGAGACCACTATAAAAAGTGAGCGCCAGGTCACACGCAGCGACCTTGACACCATTTTCTATGAGTCTTTGCAGTGCGGCTTCCGGAAAGGGGAGCGCGCCGGGTTCTTCGTAATACGGATTACGTTGGGCAGGGCTTCCAGTCTCGGGGTCGTCAATCCTGAATAATTCCCCCAGATAGTACTTTTTCCAGATTGGATCCTTCAAAACGATCGGAATCGTGTCGTGGCGAATGACGAGCAACGCGCCGATATCGCTTTCCGGTACGCCATAGGCTGCCGGTGCCGTCATCAAGAATGAGAGGGTATACGCGAGACCCATACCCTTGTTGAGGTCCGGCCAATCGGTGACCTGCCTGTGTTTGCCGGGAACGCTGTCGATAAAGCGGGTGAAGTCGGTACCGGGACCAGGCGCAGCCGTGGCCGTGCCCGCCATGGGCAGCATGGCACCAAGACCGGCTGTGGCAGTTGCGGCCAATGCGAGAAAGTCACGGCGCTTCTTGGTGGTTTCGTCGTTCTGCATAATTGTCTCCTATAGTTTGCTCGGAATAGCATGACCTTCGAGTGCAACGCTAAGCTTTTTCGCGGTGCAGTCAAACCCCGCAGTTCCAATTTCGCGCACCGCACGTCGAATCAATCGCATTTACTGGGCTGTTTCAATTGAACTTGTCGAGATAGTGCGACCTCCAGACGCGCGCGATTCATGATATCCGAGGAGAACCAACATTTCACTTACATTTAGCGTGATATCCGCCTAGGTGCAATTCAATTTTTCGCGGCGAAGCGCCCCGCCCGCCGGCCTGAAACGAACGCCCAGGCGAGATGGTGCCCGTGCCCCTTGAGCAGCAGTCCGCCCTGCCCCGTCGACCCCACCGCGTACAAACCAGGAATCGGTTCATCGCCTCGCAGGACACGATGTTGATTATCGACGGCGAGACCGCCTTCGTTGTGCACGAATACCGAGTGCACCGGCCCCAACGCGACAAACGGCGGCTGATCGAAACCCGACGCACCTGAAACTGCCTCCCCAAGCACAGCGGGCGAGAGCTCAAGTTCCGCCGCAAGCTGCGAAAGATCATCCGCCTGGTTGAAAACATCAGGACGGTTACGCCGATAATCCTGAATGTAGGCATAAGCGACACCCGGCGCAGTGGAAATGAAATACGGCCATTTCGAGAACTGCTGCACGACGCTACCCGCCATGAGGATATAGCCCCGCTTGCCGGGCTGTTCGGCGAGCGCATAAGCAGGCTGATCATTTTCGTCGCAAAATCGCTTGCCCTCGCGATTGATCATAATGGCGCCGTACCGAAACAATTCGAGAGACGGTGCAAGAGCCGTGGTAATAAAACTCATGATGAACGGGCGCAGCAGTCTCATCGGTATGTGCACCATCGACCACGCCATGCCTTGCGCCAGCATTGGCCAGGGCGGCAAGCGCTGCGAAAACGTCGTTTTCGGCGGCGCCATGAAACGAATCTCTGGTCCAAGCGCTAGATCGCCGTTGATCACCCTGGCACCAAGCTCGAGTGCCATTTTCTGACCGTCACCGGTGGCGGTTTCGTTGACAGCTTCGACCTTGGCTTCGCGCTCACCCATGTAACGCGCTTTCAGTACCGGATCATTGGTGAAATCGCCAGCACCGAGAATCACCGCTTTCATGGCGCGAAAACTTCCCCCATCAGCCTCAACACCGAGGACAGCGCGCCCGTCCCTAATCAGCTTGTGCGCACGCACGCCGGTACGGATTTGCACGCCAATTTTGCTTGCATGCTTTTCCAGGTGGTGAATAAACGAACGCGAATTGGGCAAGACGTTGTGCATGCGCGGCTGACAGTGTGGAGGCTCTGGCATGGGACCGAAAAAACGTACTCCAAGAGACAGCAACCAGCGAAATGCGTCGGGAACTTCATTACAAAGAATACGCCGCAGTTCGTCATTATCACGGTGCGCAATGTCACCGGCGAAAAGCGGCATGTCACGAAAATGGTCGTCGGGCGTGTCGTAAACTAGAAGACGCTGCTGCTGCGGGCTGCCAGTCGTGGTAATAGAACCGACCGACCATACGGTGGACCCGCCGAGTTTTTGGTTTTTCTCCAGCAGAACCACGCGCGCGCCGGCCGACCGTGCTTCGATCGCCGCGGCAAGCCCGGAACCCCCGCCACCAATTACCACAACGTCAAAAACCTCTTGATGCATGATGACTTGCGCCGAACCTTTAGCTGGAGCGCGCCGCCTGTCCGGCGCTGGTCCCGGCAATCCGGCCAAACACCGTTCCGGACATTAACCCGGTGCCACCCGGGTAATTGAAATAGAACAAGCCCCCGACTAATTCACCCGCTGCGTAGAGCCCGGAAACGGGCATGCCCTCCGTGTCCAAGACCTGCGCCTCGGTGTTGATGCGCAGCCCGCCAAAAGTGAACGTAATGCCGCAGGAAACTGCATAGGCTTCGAATGGCGATGTATCGATGGTGTTGGCCCAATTCGACTTCGGGACATCAAGTCCATAGGTACGGCGACCGTCCTTTACGTTGGGATTGAATTCGATCTCGGTGTGTACCGCGGCGTTGTAATCGTGAATCGTCGCTAGCGCTTTTTCATGGTCAACATCATCGAGCCGCGCCACCAGATCTTCCAGTGTGTCCGCCGTGACGCGCGTCACCTGGCGAATGCGGTATTCATCGCGCAGCAGGTGCGTCACCTTCGCGTCAAAAATCTGCCAGGCGAACTGCCCCGGCTGGCCCAGAATCACAGCGCCGTATTTTGCGTAGGTGTAATTGCGAAAATCCGCGCCTTCGTCAACGAAGCGCTCACCATTGGCATTGATCATGATGCCAAATGGATAAGAGTGTTTCTGAAAGCCGTCACCGACAGCGAGGTCGCCAAACTCGGGCGCATTGCGATCCCAACCGACAGCGTGACAACCCGACCAGTTACCACAAGGAGACGCGCCTGCATCGAGCGCCATGCGAATGCCGTCGCCGGTGTTGAAGCGAGTACCGCGCACCTTTGCCAGATCCCATCCCGGCCCGAGATAGCGCGTCCGCCACTCGGGATTGGATTCGAAACCGCCTGCTGCCAGCACCACGCACTTGCTTCGTAGCGATCGCGTCTTGCCTTGGTAGCGCACGTTGACACCGTGCACGCCATCATCGTCGTGGATCAGTGACATTGCACGTGCCTCATAGAAAAGCTTGATGTCGTTCTTTTCGGCGGCTTTCATGTGCGCTTCGACGAGTCCGGGACCGCCACCCCACGCTTCCACCGTGAGACCGCCCCAGAACTTGAAGCGGCCATCGACCTTGAACGCCTGACGGCCATAGATCGGTACGAAACGAAAGCCTTTTGAGCGCAACCACATCAACGAATCACGGCTGCGCCGCACCAGCAACTCCACCAGATCCGGATCGGTACGGTTCTCGGTGACGCGCGCCATGTCGTCAAAAAACTGGTCTTCGGTGTAAGAACCGAAATCGGTGCGGGCGATCTCACCTTCGGTGAGATCCGGCATCAACTGGCGCAAATCGTCGATGCCGTCATAGGCGACGCGAATCGCACCGGCGGTGAAGCGGGTGTTGCCACCGGCCTCGTCTTCCGATGCACGCTCGAGCACGACCACGCTGGCGCCGTGTTCGCGTGCAGCGAGCGCGGCACACATGGCGGCGTTTCCGGCACCGACAATCACGACATCACATTGTTCCGGCAGCATTGTTTTCCTCTTCTTCAGTATTCGCCAGGAGCCGTCGATACTGCTCGCCCCCGGGGATTACACCACGCGTTATAGTCACATTATGGCAGGCTGCTGCGATTCGAGCGGGTGTCAAGACTGGCGTCGACACTCAAGCGGCGGCACACGAGCATAACAAACTGACTGAGGAGGAACTGACATGCCGCGCATGAAAGGCGCAGACCTCATTTCGGACTTTCTGATTCAGGAAGAAGTCCCTTACGTATTCGGTATTTGCGGCCACGG
The DNA here is from genome assembly GCA_020346185.1 of Betaproteobacteria bacterium. Taxonomy (GTDB): domain Bacteria; phylum Pseudomonadota; class Gammaproteobacteria; order Burkholderiales; family Eutrophovitaceae; genus SG8-40. The sequence continues at coordinate 302,037 of CP070775.1, forward strand.
TAACGTCGGTCTGCTCGACGCGCTGTGGGACCGGCAGGACAAGATCAAACTCATCTCGCCGCGCCACGAGCAGACTGCCGGGCACATGGCCGATGCTTATTACCGCATCGCACACCGGCCAGTGGCGACACTTACTTCGTGTGGCCCGGGGTCGTGCAACGTGGTGATGGCCACCGCCGCCGCGTCGGCTGATTCGTCGGCCTTCTACGCCATCACGGCAAATGTGCCAACGTCGCAATTCAACCGCGGCCCGTTCCAGGAAAGTCACCGCAATCAGGCCGCCGAATTTCCGGTTGTGCTTCGCCCCTACGTCAAGCGCACCTTCCAACCAACCCGTGTCGACATGCTGCCACTGGCGTTGCGCCAGAGTTTTAACCTCATGATGACCGGCCGCCCCGGGCCGGTGAATCTCGATGTGCCGTTCAATCTGTTCCAGGAAGAAGACGACGTCGAGTTATTGCCATCGGATCGGAAAGCCGGATTCGCTCGACCCGGTGCGGCGCCGGAGGATGTGCGCAAGCTGGTTGACATGATCGAGGCGGCACAGCGCCCGGCTTTCTATGTCAGCCACGGTGTCACCCTCGGCGAAGCCGGATCAGAACTCACACGCGTTGCGGAACTATTGAACATCCCGGTCATTACCTCGCCGAATGCAATCGGAACACTCCCCACTACGCACAAACTTGCACTTGGCTTCATCGGTCGCAACGGGACCTATCATGCCAATCAGACCGGACGGTACTGTGACCTGCTCATCGCCGTCGGCGCGCGCTTCGATGATCGTTCGTCGTCGTCATGGATCCCGGGCTACTCATGGAACATTCCGCCGACCAAGTTGGTTCACGTGGACATTGATCCGAACGAGATCGGCCGTAACTATCCGGTCGAATTGGGAATCATTGCCGACGCCAAAGTGTTTCTCGGGCAGTTACACGACGAGGCGTTCAACCGCAAACTCAAGAGTGATTGCTTTGCCCCCTGGCTCGAAGCGATCGATAGCTGGCGTCGAGAGTGGGATGAATTCACCCGGGCGCATTTCGCTGACAGTGGTTCACCGCTGCGCCCGGAACGCGTGGTCACGGAAACACGGGCCGCACTGCCCGACGATGCCATCATTTCGCTCGACAGCGGCGTACATCACAACTGGTACATGCAGTTCTGGGAAGCATCAAAACCACAAGCCATGCTCAACTCCTGGGGCTTTTCGGCAATGGGTTTTGGTGTCAGCGGCATACTCGGCGCCAAGCTCGCCGCGCCGGATCGTGTCTGCATGTCGATCTGCGGCGACGGTGGCTTCACCATGACGCCACATGTACTGGCCACCGCTGTCGAGTACGACATCCCGGCAATATGGCTGGTGTGGAACAACTACTCCTGGGCCGCAATCCGCGACATTCAGTACGGTCTGTTCGATGGTCGCGAGATCGGCACCGGTTTTTACGCCGGACCGAATCGTGAACCGTACAACCCGGACTTCGCGGCGATGGCGCGCAGTTACGGCGTTGAAGGTATCTCGGTCAAGCACAGCGATCAGCTTGGCGATGCGTTGCGCCACGCTGTGGCGCTGGGCAAGCCGTGTTTGCTCGACGTACATGTCGACGACAAGGTCAAACCACCCAGCACTGGTACCTGGCAGCTGCCGCCGATTCCTTACACGGAGCCGGTGTTCGGCAAACCGGTGATCACCTGATGAACGCACCGGCAGAAGCGCCAATTGCTGCCCGTGCACTGATCGGTGACGAGTGGCGTTCGTCTGAAAAGACACGAGAGATACGCGATCCGTATCGCGGCGATGTCGTCGGCGTCATGCCGCTATCGACAACCGGCGATCTGAATGATGCACTGAATGCTGCGGTCGAAGCGCGCGATGCGGCGGCTGCCCTACCCGGCTACGAGCGCGCCGCACTGCTGAAGAAAATCGCGCAACTAACCGAGCGCGACGTCAAATCGCTGGCGCGTTTGATGGCGCGCGAGACGGGCAAGGCGATCAAAGATGCGGAAGGCGAGATCCGGCGTTCGCTGGAGACTTTTGCGCTTGCAGGCGAAGAAGCAATTCGCATTGAAGGCCGCCACATTCCGCTCGATGGCAGCGCCATGGGCGCGGGCAAGATGGCGTTCCTGATGCGCTTTCCGGTTGGAGTGGTGGCAGCGATCACGCCGTTCAATGCCCCGTTCAATCTGGCTGCGCACAAGATCGCACCGGCAATTGCGGCAGGCGACACGCTGGTGCTCAAGCCGCCGCCACAAGCGCCTATCATCGTTCACAAGCTCGTTGAACTGGTCAACGAAGCCGGCGTGCCAAAAGGAATGATCAACACGGTCTATGGCGATGCCGACATCGGTGCTGCACTGGTCGCCGATCCGCGAGTCGAGTTCATCACCTTTACCGGATCGAGCCGTGCTGGTGAAGCGATCAAGGCCGCCAGTGGATTGCGGCGGGTCGCACTCGAACTCGGCGGCAACGGTGCGACGATTGTTTGCGACGACGCCGACCTCGAAGCCGCCGCAGCGGTGTGCGCGCGCAATTCGATGCGCCTGGCTGGGCAAAGCTGCATCTCTGTGCAAAGCGTGTACGTGATGCGCAGCGTCTACGACCGCTTTGTGTCGCTGGTGGAGAAGGAAGTGCGCAAACTGAAACTCGGCGATCCGCTCGATCCTGAATCAGACGTGGGCACGCTGATAGACGAACAGGCTGCCAACCGCGTCGAGGACTGGGTCAAGCAGGCTGTCGCCGAAGGCGCCAAGGCAATCACCGGCGGCAAACGCCACGGTGCTGCGTTCGAGCCGACGGTGATGACCGACGTCAAACAAACCATGAAGGTCGTATGCGAGGAAGTATTCGGCCCGGTGATCAACATCATTCCGGTCGACACACTGGATCAGGCAATCGATGCCATCAACGCCAGTCCTTACGGACTGCAATCGGGAATCTTCACCAAATCAAATGAAGTGACTTTCAAGGCGATTCGCCGAATGCGCGTTGGCGGTCTGATCATCAACGGCACGTCAACGTGGCGTACGGACCAGCTTGCCTATGGCGGTGTGAAGTCAAGCGGCATCGGCCGCGAAGGGCCGCGCTACGCCATCGAGGAAATGACCGAGCAGCGCCTGATTGTTTTCAATCTGTGACCAGCCAAACTTGCGAGTGGGACGCTTGTGCGCAACCGGCCTCAGAAGTTATAGCGAAATCGCGTTCCGATGATGTAAATCGTATCCTTCTCTTCCTTGAAAGAAGGATTGAATGTCACCTGCAAGTCCGGCGAGAAAGTGATGTTATGTGTCAGATGCCAGCGATAGAGGATCTCGACGACAGTCTGACTGCGCCGAGCGTTGTCCGGCGGCGAGCCCCAGCTAACGCCAAACTTCAGCTTATCGCTTCGAACCATCGGGAATGAA
>CP070775.1:305532-312972 GCA_020346185.1 Betaproteobacteria bacterium
GAAGGGCAAGATGCCGGTTAACCAAATACCCTTTGCGGGCGATTGGTGCGCAGCGGAGCTTGTGTCGTTCAAGGTGGTAGCCCCGGCAGGCGACGTGTTCGCCAAACTTGTGCCCGCTAAAGTTATTTGGGCGGGCGAATTCCGAAACGGCACGTTCGCCATGGCGGCGCCCGTGACAAAGCCTTAGTCGCGAACAGACATCGCCGGACTCGATGGATTGACACACAAGTCCGGCGTATGTTCTCAATGAGCGTTTTCGTCGAAAGAAATTAGCGAGCCACGGGAGAAGGCAGACGCTCGCCGTGCGTGCTTTCGTTGCTGCTCTGGGCTTCTTCAATCATTGATTACCACGCGTAATCGTCGCCCATTGCGTTTTGCTTGATTGTAGATTCGTTCCGAGTTTCCATGGAGAAGGACGCACCAAATGAATGAACACCGACGACCGACACCAACTCCCGACGCAGTCGCGGACATGGCAGCAGCGGTGGATTTGCGGATTGACCAAGGTCGCGCTGAAATCCTTCAGCCCATGGTCAGCCTGATATTTGACCTTTGCGACAGTTTAAAGGCCGTCGACTTGGGCGAAATTTCCCCAGCTCTTACGTTTAAATGCCGGGCACGTGAAGGCGACCAATGACCACAAATATGCTGTCAATGACTGAGGCCGCAGCGAAATTGCGCGCCGGGGAGCTTTCGCCGGTCGACCTCACGGAAGATTGTCTCGGCCGAATTCACGCGAATGAGCCCGCGCTCAACGCTTATGTGACGGTAACCGACGAACTCGCCATGGAGACGGCGCGAACGACGGAAACGGAAATCGCATCCGGTAATTTACGCGGCCCATTGCACGGCATTCCTGTTTGCATCAAGGACTTGTGCGATATGGCCGGTCTTCCGACGACAGCCAGCTCAAAGGTGCGACACGACCACTTCGCCGAAGCCGATTCGGCGGTCGTCGCACGATTGAAAGGGGCAGGCGCGGTCATCGTCGGCAAGACGCACACGCACGAATTCGCGTACGGCATATCGACTCCGACAACGCGTAATCCCTGGAACACGAATCATATTCCGGGCGGCTCGAGCGGCGGAACCGGCGCCACGGTCGCTGCTTGCGGTTGCTTTGCCGGTGTCGGCTCCGACACCGGCGGTTCCATTCGCATTCCCGCGGCCTTGTGCGGCGTGGTCGGCCTGAAACCAAGCTACGGGCGGGTCAGCCGTGCCGGTGTAACTTCGCTAAGCTGGTCGCTCGACCATGTTGGACCACTTGCTCGCACTGTCGAGGATGCGGCTCTGATGCTTGGCGTACTCGCCGGCTACGACGCACGCGACCCGGCAAGCGTTGATGTGCCCGTTCCAGATTATACGAACGGCATAAGAGACGGTATCGCGGGGACGCGGATTGGCGTTCCCACGAATTACTATTTCGATCACATGGACGTGGACACCAAAGGCCTGGTCGAAGCTGCCATCGAGCAACTGCGTGCCGCGGGCGCGGAGATTCTCTCCGTCGAACTGCCGATGGTCGAAACCTATATGGCGGTGCAATACGGACTGTGCCTGCCGGAGGCCAGCGCCTACCACGAGAAGACACTTCGCGAGCGCGCGTCAATATACCAAGACGATGTTCGTTCATTCCTCGAGGCGGGCGAACTGATCCCGGCAACCGATTACATTCGAGCCTTGCGCGTGCGCGAGAAGATAAAACAAGGTTGGGCCGCGTTGATGACGCCTGGCACCGGCATCGATGCAGTGGTGGCGCCGACCGTGCCGGCACCCGCGGCGGCGCTCGGGCAGGACGCTTTCACTTGGCCAGATGGATCAGAAGAGACAATAACCAACGCTTATGTTCGCCATTCTTGCCCTGCAAACTTGACAGGATTGCCGTCAATTACAGTTCCGTGCGGTTACGCGGCGGCGGACCTGCCGGTGGGCATTCAGATCATCGGGCGACCGTTCGCGGAAGCCGACATCTTGCGCATTGCATGCGCCTATGAGTCGCTAACCAATTGGCGCCAACGGGCACCCGACGTGTGATGTCAGAATGATACAAGCATGCTAATCGATGCCGCCTTTGATATCGTCAGCTTCACCTCGTTCGTTGTGCTGGTCGTATTGGGGCTCGGCATAATCGCGAGCATGATGGGCATCTTCAACTTCGCCCATGGCGAATTTGTGCTGCTCGGCGCTTATACGGTTTATCTTTTCGATGTCTGGGACCTGCCAATATGGCTCGGCATGGCGGTGGCACCATTCGCGGTTGCGTTGATCGGCCTTATTTTGGAGCGAACGATAATTCATCGCTTTTATGCAGCACCGATCATTGCCATGCTTGGTACGTATGCAATTGGCGTGATGATCCGCGAATCGGTGCGCGGTTTGATCGGCGGCCTATATTATTCGGTGCCCGAGCCGCTCCCCGGACAGATTAGTATCGGCGAGATCAGCGTGTCCAAATGGCGCCTGATTGTCATTCTGATCACGGTCATTGTGGTTTACGGCTCTTACTGGCTGCTCAAACGCACGTCGCTTGGTCTAAGAATACGCGCGTCTCTCGAAAACCCCGGCCTTGCACGCAGCTCGAGGATTTCGACTGGCCGGATCTATGCACTCACTTTCACATTCGGCGCCGCGCTGGCCGGTCTTGCGGGTGCCCTGATGGTGCCTGCATTTTCGTTGAACGCCGATCTCGGAGTGCGCTTCCTGATTCAAGGCTTTCTTGCGATCATGCTCGGTGGTGTGGGTACGTTTGAAGGACCCATCGGGGGTGCGGCGATCATCGGCGTCACCACCGCCGGTTTTCCGTGGGTGATGAACCCGGTGCTGGCAGACATCATGGTATTTGTCCTGGCAATCATTGCAGTTCGTTTCAGGCCTACAGGCTTGTTCATCAAGAGGAGGGTTTAGCATGAGTGAACGTCACACTAAAGGCGGTGAATTGGGATTTCTCTCGCGCCGCCGATTTCTGACCAGCACCGCCTGGACAGCGGGAGCGGTTGCCACCGGGTTAGGAAGTTGGGTCATTCCGGCAAAGTGGGCAAGCGCGGCCGACCCGATCAAGGTCGGCATCGCAACTGATCTCACGGGCGCAATCGGTTTCGCCGGCAATGCCAATGCCAACACCGCGCGTTTAGTTGTCGAAGAAATTAACGCCGCGGGCGGCCTGCTGGGCCGGCCCCTCGAACTCTATATAGAAGACACCGCGTCAAATGAGTCGGTCGCTGTCGGCAACGTGCGCAAACTGGTGCAACGCCATCGGGTCGATGTAGTCCTCGGCGGTATCACCAGCTCGATGCGCAACGCGATCAAGGATGTGATCGTCAACCGCGGGCGAACGCTCTACATCTACCCGCAGCTATACGAAGGCCGCGAATGCACGCCCCACATTTTCTGCACCGGACCGACCCCGGCGCAGCAATGCGACGACCTGATCCCTTGGCTGATCGCTAACGGCGGCAAGCGTTTCGCATTCCCGTCCGCAAACTATGTTTGGCCGCATGTGCTCAACGAATACGCGCGCGAGGTGGTCGAAGCCAACGGCGGCGAGGTGGTCTTCGAGGAATATTATCCGCTTGATCAGATCGAATATAGCGCCACGATCAGCAAGATCATGAACGAGAACATCGACGTTGTGTTCTTCACGGTGATCCCGCCCGGTCTCGGACCGTTCGTTAAACAGATGTATGAAGCGGGTTACCTGGATGCCGGCGGACGGCTGTCCTGCGTCTATTACGATGAGAACCTGCTGAACTTCCATCCGGCGCACGAAATGGAGGGATTGGCGAGTTGTCTCGACTATTTCCACGCTATTTCCGAGTCTGGCAAACATCCGTTCAGCGCCGATCTCCATACCCGCTATGACACGATGTTCCCCGAAGGCCCAAGCTTTGCCGCCGGTAGCGCCAGCACCGGCATGTATCGTGGCCTTAAAATGTGGGAAGTCGCCGTCAAAGAAGCCGGCAACCTGGACCGCGACGATGTTGCCGCCGCGCTCGACCACGCGCGGATCGAAAACGGCCCCGGCGGACCCGCCGAAATGGTACCCGGCACCCGTCATTGCCGCATGAACATGTACATCGCAGTATCCAAGGGTGGGCGTTACGAGGTCGTCCAGCAAAGCGACGGCATGATCGAGCCTGGTGAATGCCTGTGACGTCTGAAAACTGATGACACTGACAGCCCGCGGCTGGCGCGTTATTCCGATCCTGGAACTAACGATGCTGGCCGCGCTGCTCGTGATGCCCGCGGGGCTCGATCACTTCTGGGTGATTTTCGTCACCCGAGTAATGATCCTTGGCATGCTCGCTCTCAGCTTCGACTTAGTTTGGGGGCATGCCGGCATCATGAGTTTCGGTCAGGCGCTGTTTTTCGGCGCGGCCGGATATGCAGTGGCAATTGTCGCGCGTGACCTTGACCTAACCTCGGTATTCGTCGTTCTACCGCTGGCAATGTTTGTCGGCCTTATCCTGTCCTTCTTTGTCGGCTGGTTCTTACTTATGACCCGATTTCCGCCGACCATTATCTTCCTGGCTTTGGGAACGCTGACCGCATCTTATGTCGGCCAACGGTTAGCGCTGTCTTGGTATTATTTGGGTGGCCAAAATGGCATACCGTCGATCCCGCCGCTGACGATTGGCGATTATGCTCTATATGAGGGCACTTCCTTTTATTATCTGGTGCTAGGGCTATTGCTGATCGTTTACCTGGGGTGTCGCTGGCTGGTGCGCTCCCAGTTTGGGCTGGTCCTAGCCGGGATCCGTCAGCAGGAAACTCGCCTCACCTTCCTCGGCTACCGGGTTCAGACCTACAAGACCATCGTATTTACGCTGGCCGGAACCATCGCTGGGCTCGGCGGTGGCCTGCTCGCATTTCACGACGGCTTCATCTGGCCAAACGCGATCGGAATTATTTTGTCCACCCAGGCGGTCATCTTTGTCCTGTTTGGTGGTGCCGGCACCTTGATCGGGGCACTGATTGGAGTTGGTGCGATCGAGTACGCGGGGTTCGAACTGGCAGATCGATACCCTGATATATGGCCGATCATCCTCGGTGCAATATTATTGATCGTGGTCATGTTCCGACCCAGCGGTCTGATCGGCCTGCTTGTGCCCGAACGCGAGCGTTTCGGCAGTTTCGGCCGGCCCGAAAAGAGCCGAGAGAAGACGTGACCCTGCTTGAAGTCGCCGGCATTGTACAGCGTTATGGCCCCCTCCGAGCGCTTGACGGGGTCGATTTCGCGGTCTCCGATGGCCAGTTTCATGGCTTGGTAGGGCCCAATGGATCAGGCAAATCGACCCTGATGAAATGTATTGCGGGTGCCGAAATTCCCGCCCAGGGGGTGGTCCGTTTCGCGGGCAGAGATATCACGACCTTGCCACCGGCGCGTCGGGCGAAGCTCGGCATCAGTCTCAAATTTCAGATCACCAGCGTGATGCCGAGCCTTACCGTTTACGACAATGTTCTGCTCGCGCTTCAAGCGGGGGATCGCTTGCGTGATTTGGTACGATCAGCGACCCGGCGCGACTATGACGGGCGGATCCGCGACAACCTCGAGCGGTTTCGCTTGAGCGCCCGCAGCGATGATCTAGCCGGCATTCTGTCCCATGGCCAGCAGCAATGGCTCGAGATTGCCATGGCGCTGGTACGCCGGCCAAGACTTTTGCTGCTCGACGAACCCACCGCCGGAATGAGCCCCGAGGAAAGGCGGGCCACCGCCGAAATTTTGCAGCCGATACGTGAACATTGCGCCATGGTGATTGTCGAGCACGACCTCGATTTCATTCGCGACCTGTGCGACCGACTGACCGTCTTGAGCCAAGGTACCGTGGTCGACAGCGGCACAGTCGACGACATCCAGAACAGCGATAAAGTGCGCGAGGTCTATCTAACTCGTGTCTGACCGAGCACTGCTTGAAGTGCAGGATCTGTGCACCTACTATGGCCGCAGTCAGGCGCTGTTCAACATGTCTCTCAAGGTACCCCCTACCGGCGCGATCGCGATATTGGGGCGCAATGGCGCCGGAAAAACCACCCTGCTGCAAAGCATTGCCGGGGAACTGCGACCACGCAAAGGACGGATCGTGATTGATGGCGAGGATTGTACGCACCTGCCCACTGAACGACGCGCGGGGCGTGGGCTTGGATACGTGCCGCAGCAGCAGTCGGTATTCAGCGGCCTCAGCGTCAGAGAAAATCTCACGATTGGCGCGTTTGCAAACTCCGATTCGCACGCCATCGACCAAAGCCTCGCCCTATTCCCCAAGCTAGCCGACCGGCTCGATCAAATTGCCGGCACACTTAGCGGGGGCGAACGCAAGATGCTGGCAATCGGCCGCGCATTGCTTGGTGGACCGAAATTACTGCTGCTCGACGAGCCCACCGAAGGCGTGTGGATGGGGGTAATAGAGGAAATCGCCGATCGGCTCACAAATTTGCGCAAAAATATCGCGCTGGTGATTGTGGAGCAGCATCTCGAGCTCGCCCTGTCTATTGCTAATTATGTCTATGTCATGGACCGCGGACGAATCTCGCTGGAGGGACCAGCAGACAAAATCAAGCGGTCGCCGGAGTTGCTGCGCCTGCTTGCACCGTAACTGTGCCAACACGATCTTCTGTCGAGAAGTATTGTGCTAGACGCCCTAGTCGACAGCGGACCACACCATTGCATTGTTGGCAAGCCAGTGGAGCCCGGAAACTCTTCAGCTGACGGCTCCCGTCTACCTAACAATCATCAGATCTTGAGGCATGTAGTATTGGACAGGTCTATCGCACGAATTTGACCCCTGACTGTCGCTCTCGCCACTCGGGCGCAGGCAAGCGTACTCTCGATGATGCTGGCGCTGATCTTTTAACTGTTGCGCGCTAATATGCGCTTCTCGTTGCCTCGCCCTCTCGTCTCGACACTGCACGCTCTCGCATGGTGGTGCCGAAGCACATCCGGCAATGAGCAATGACATTAAGATACAGGCGCTGAAGACATAGGATCGCACTTGGTTTTCCTTTCCCGAATTCGCGCATAACTGCATTGCCTACTGCAGATATTAGGATGCATTTTTTTCCGCCGCCGCTTTCTCTCAAGAGCAAAAGATGCGCCCATTAGGCCAGATTAGCGGCTGACCGGCCCCTGGGGCCTACCTCTTAACACGCCATGTCTAGGGTTTGTATAGAGCATTGACATGTTGGGACCGTCCTTGCGAGAGAAATGGTCCCGGTTCTTAGGACGGTGCGATAAGTGTAGGCTTTGCCCCATGGCGGGGGAACCGCTGAGAAGAGGAGCAAGGCAGCAATGAGAAGACCGAGACGAAACCACAGCTCCGAATTCAAGGCTAGGGTGGCACTGGAGGCGATCAAGGGCGAGAAGACCCTGGCGGAGCTGTCTGCACGCTATGAGGTGCATCCGAACCAGATCACCCAATGGAAAACGCAGCTCATCGAGCAAGCATC
>CP070775.1:313072-320389 GCA_020346185.1 Betaproteobacteria bacterium
CAAGGGGTGGGCTTTTTTATCGGCTATTTGACCAGCCTGCTTGAGAAACGGCGCACTTGCATGCGCAACCGGTTAGTGGGGGCAAAGCAGGACACCGCCAGGCTCCCAGATGAAAACCTGCCCCAAGAAAAGGGCCGACCCGTGACTTTAAAAGACAGCAGCTAGCCCCCATATCAATGGGGCGGGCAGCGTGTTGAAGGGGCCGTCAAGGATAGTGGTTCCTGCATTGGGCAAGATGTTGAGGTTTCGTGTCCTTTTCTCGAAGAGGCCAGTGGGAATTGTTGGAATTCCCAAAAACGCCTTTATCGACTTTAATTTAGCGGTGCTCTTTGCTAGAATTCGCTGCCGTAAAAACAACGATGGGCCGAGGGCCCATTTTTTATTTGTAACGCTGCTGAGTATGGATCTTCTCGAAATGCTCGATCGGACGCTACCCGGGCTCGGATATGAGCTAGTGGATGTAGAGCGATCCAACCACGGCAAGCTGCTTCGTGTGTTTATCGACAAACCGGAAGGTATCAGCGTGGATGATTGTGTTCTGGTCAGCAATCATCTTTCCCACCTTTTTCAAGTGGAGCACATTGACTACGAAAGGCTGGAGGTATCGTCTCCCGGCCTCGATCGTCCATTGCGACGGGTGACGGATTTTCAGCGCTTCCAGGGCGAAAAGGCTTCGGTGCGGACGAACACGGCCCATGACGGGCAAAGGAATTTTATTGGCATCCTCAGGGGTGCCGATGCGGACACTTTGAAACTGGAGATCGACGGGGCCACGGTATCGCTGGAAATTGCGGATATTCGCAAGGCTCGGTTGGTACCTGCACTTTAAGATTTGGAGAGAAGCGAATGCGCCGCGAGTTGTTGATGCTGGTAGACGCGCTAGCGCGGGAAAAGAATGTAGCAAAGGAGATCGTCTTTACCTCGCTGGAGCTTGCCCTTGCGTCTGCGACGAAGAAACGATTCAAGGAAGACGCCGACGCCCGCGTGGCCATCGATCGGGAGACCGGCGACTACGAAAGTTTTCGACGCTGGCATGTCGTGCCCGACGAGGAACTCGAAGAGCCGGCCCGGCAGATGACATTAGAGCAAGCACGCGAGCATGATCCGAATATTGAACTCGACGGTTACATTGAAGAAGAGCTAGAGCCGATTGAGTTCGGGCGCATTGGCGCCCAGGCAGCCAAGCAGGTCATTCTTCAGAAAATCCGCGACGCTGAGCGTGAGCAGATTCTGAACGATTTTCTGGAGCGCGATGAGTTCATCGTAACTGGTAGCATCAAGCGCATGGAGCGCGGCAACGCCGTTATCGAATCGGGCCGTATCGAGGCGGTACTACCGCGTGAACAGATGATTCCGAAGGAGAATCTTCGGGTCGGGGATCGCGTGCGCGCGTATTTGCTGAAAGTCGACCGTGCCGCGCGTGGCCAGCAACTAATATTGTCTCGAACAGTTCCCGAGTTCTTGGAGAAGTTGTTTGAACTCGAAGTGCCGGAGATCGAGGAAGGGTTGCTGGAAATCAAGGCTGCAGCGCGCGATCCTGGCTCGCGCGCGAAGATCGCAGTGAGGTCGAATGATCAGCGCATCGATCCGATCGGAACGTGTGTCGGAATGCGCGGTTCAAGGGTTCAGGCGGTCACAGGTGAACTGGCAGGCGAAAGGGTTGATATCGTGCTGTGGTCACCCGAAGCAGCTCAATTTGTGATCAATGCGCTTGCACCGGCGGAAGTGAGCCGAATCACGGTGGATGAAGAGAAGCACAGCATGGATATCGTGGTTGATGAGGAAAACTTAGCGCAGGCTATCGGCCGAGGCGGCCAGAACGTGCGTCTTGCCAGCGAGCTCACCGGCTGGGAACTCAACATCATGACTGAGGATGAGTCGCAGCAAAAAAGCGAAGAAGAATTTTCGAAGCTGCGGGGCCTCTTTATGGAGAAGCTCGACGTGGACGAGGAGTTGGCCGATGTTCTGGTGCAAGAGGGCTTCTCGACACTGGAGGAGGTTGCTTACGTCCCGGTGAGCGAAATGCTGGAAATTGAAGCTTTCGATGAAGAAACGGTAGAAGAACTGCGAAGTCGAGCGAGGAATTCCCTGCTGGTGCAGGAGATTGCCAGTGAGGAGCAGATGGAAAACGTCGCAAAAGATCTCCTGGATCTCGAGGGAATGGATGCCGAGACGGCGCGCAGGCTGGTGGCCGAAGGCATCACCACGCAGGAAGATCTTGCCGATCTTGCGGCAGATGATCTAGTTGAAATGGTGGGTATGGACGTCGAGCATGCCAAGGAACTGATCATGGCCGCTCGGGCGCCGTGGTTTGCGGAAAGTTAAGGGGTAGGGGGCGCTACATGGCTAAAGTAAACGTCGCTGAGTTCGCTACTGAGTTGAAGCTACCGATAGACAAGCTGGTTGAACAGCTCAAGGCTGCTGGCGTCAAGAAGACGCTGAGCAATGAGACTGCTCTTACTGAGGGTGACAAGACCAAGCTTCTCGAGTATTTGCGTAAATCGCATGGGGCGAGCGAGGGCAAGAAGCGCATTACGTTGACACGGCGTCAGACGTCTCAGATTCGCAAGACGGATGGACGTGGGCCGGCGCGAACGATCCAGGTGGAAGTCCGCAAGAAGCGCGTCCTCGTCAAGCGTGACGCAGCTGCTGAGCAGGAAGCCGAGGTAGGAGCGGTGCATTTGGCCGTGGATCATGAGGAGGAAGCTGCGCGCAGCGAGGAGGCGCGCAAACAGGCCGAGTTGCTCGCCCGGCAGGCGGCCGATCTTGCAGCCAAGGAGGAGGAACGCAAGCGCAAGGCGGAGCGCAAGGCCGAAGAAGAGGCTGCCAAGCCGGTCGCAACGGAAAAAGAAGCTGCCGAAGTCCAGAAAGAGGCAGCGACAAAGGAGAAAGAACAGAAAACGGCGGAGAAAAAGACTGCGACCGAAGGGACTCTGCGCAAGCCGGCTGGACGGCCGTCGACGAAGAAGCCCGCCAAACGCACACCAATGCCATGGAGGGAAGATCAAGGTCGCCGCCGAACCATGAAAACTCATGGGGCTGTGTCGGTTGGCGGCGAGGGCTGGCATACGCGCCGGCGTCAGCACAAGACAAAGACTGAGCAAGTGGCGCAGGATACGCCAACGCCTTTCGAGCCTATCGTTCGGGAGGTACTGGTTCCAGAGACGATCACCGTTGCCGAACTTGCCCACAAAATGTCAGTCAAGGCCGCCGAGGTGATCAAAACGCTGATGAAACTGGGTCAGATGGTGACTATCAATCAGGTGCTCGATCAGGAAACGGCAATGATTGTCGTTGACGAGATGGGGCACGTATCTAAGAAGGCCAAGACAGTCGACCCGGAGGCTTTTCTTGAACAGAAAGGCGGCGAACCGGACGTTCTTGTGGAGCCACGTGCGCCAGTGGTGACCGTGATGGGCCACGTTGACCACGGAAAGACTTCGTTGCTCGACTATATTCGTCGTTCCCGCGTGGCAAGCGGCGAAGCCGGAGGTATCACCCAGCATATCGGTGCGTATCACGTGGATACACCAGGCGGCATGGTGACGTTCCTCGATACACCCGGCCACGAAGCATTTACTGCGATGCGCGCGCGCGGTGCCAAAGTGACAGATCTGGTTATTCTGGTCGTTGCTGCCGATGATGGAGTCATGCCGCAAACGATTGAGGCGATCCACCACGCCAAGGCGGGCGATACTCCGATCGTCGTGGCAGTAAATAAAATAGATAAACCCGAAGCGAATCCCGAGCGCATCAAGCAGGAACTCGCGCAACGGGAAGTAGTGCCGGAGGGCTGGGGTGGAGACACGATGTTTGTCGACGTTTCCGCAAAGACCGGGCAGGGCATTGATCAACTGCTCGACGCGGTCTTACTGCAGGCAGAAGTGCTAGATCTGAAGGCCGCAAAAGATGCACCGGCGCGTGGTGTTGTCATCGAGTCGCGACTGGACAAAGGGCGTGGTCCGGTTGCAAGTGTGCTGGTACAAGCGGGCACCCTGAAGCGTGGTGACATTGTGCTGGCCGGTGCGGTATTCGGGCGTGTACGTGCGATGCTCGATGAAAACGGAAAACAAATTCAGGATGCTGGTCCCTCGATTCCCGTCGAAATTCAAGGGCTTTCCGACGTGCCGACAGCCGGAGAAGAAGTCATAGTTCTCGGTGACGAGCGCAAGGCGCGCGAGATTGCTCTGTTCCGACAAGGAAAGTTCCGCGAGGTGAAACTCGCGAAGCAACAGGCGGCGAAGCTCGACAATATGTTTGATCAGATGAAAGCAGGTGAGACCAAGACGCTTGCCTTGATCATCAAGGCCGATGTGCAAGGTTCGAGCGAAGCGCTGGCGCACGCGCTGGGTAGACTTTCGACGGACGAAGTCCGGGTCAATATCGTCCATTCGGGGGTGGGTGGCATTACCGAGTCGGACGTGAACCTGGCTCTGGCATCGAATGCGGTGGTGATCGGCTTTAACACGCGCGCAGACGCGATGGCGCGTAAGCTGATCGCGGCGCATGGCATTGACGTTCACTACTACGACGTCATCTACGACGCGGTAGACGAGGTCAAGGCTGCATTGGGAGGTTTGCTTGCGCCGGAGAAGAAAGAAACCGTGCTCGGGCTGGTGGAAGTGCGGCAGGTGTTCCGGATTTCGAAAGTTGGTACCGTCGCCGGTTGTTTTGTCCAGGAAGGTACCGTGAAGCGCGGCGCCTCGGTACGTGTACTCCGAGACAACGTGGTTATCCACGATGGCGAACTCGATTCACTTAAGCGCTTCAAGGAGGATGTTCGCGAAGTGAAATCGGGTTTCGAATGCGGACTATCGATCAAGAATTTCTCCGATATTAAGGAGGGTGATCAGCTCGAGGTGTATGAAGTCGTCGAGGTGGCACGCACGCTCTGAATTCAGTTGAGCAGCCCAGTACGGGGGTACGGTCCTTTTGGCGAAAAGCGCTACGCGCAGCGGACGGCTGGCCGAGCAAATACAACGCGACCTGGCGGAGGCGATACGCGGCGAGCTGAAAGACCCGCGGATCGACTTGGTGACGATCACTGGAGTTGAAGTCAGCGCCGATTATTCGCACGCGCGGGTTTTTTTTACCACGTTGCATGGTGAAGATGCCGTTGGCCCCGCGCTCGAGGGTTTACGCAGTGCCAGCGGATTTCTGCGTTCTCGGCTCGCCAAGGTGTTGCGGATACGAACCGTTCCCGAACTGCATTTTGAGTACGACGAATCGATTCAGCGGGGCGCACGTCTGTCACGTTTGATCGAAGAGGCTGTTGGAAAGCCCGTCAACGAAGACTAACGGTTTGTCCGAGACGAGTGAAGCCGCGTCTGACAATGGCCATCCGAGGCCCAATGGTGTACTGCTGCTGGATAAGCCGTCGGGATTGACGTCCAACGCTGCATTGCAAAAGGTGCGGCGTTTGTTCTGGCGCGTCAAAGCAGGACATACCGGGACACTCGATCCGCTTGCGTCAGGCTTGCTACCGATTTGCTTGGGGGAGGCCACCAAATTTTCACACCCGCTGCTCGAGGCGAGAAAAGCCTATCTGGCGACGTTGCGTCTGGGGTGGCACAGCAGTACTGGCGATTCCGAAGGTGAACTGAGCGCGGTTGCGGCACCCGATTTCGATGAGCAGGCACTGAACCGCGCCATTGATGCTTTGACCGGGGCAGTCGAGCAGGTGCCACCAATGTACAGCGCTATAAAGGTCAAAGGCCGACCGTTGTATTCACTTGCCAGAAAGGGTATCAATGTCGAACGGGACGCTCGCCGTGTCCATATCTACCAGCTCGACGTGCTACGCCGGTCTGGAGAGACGCTTGAGATTTTCGCCTTATGTAGCAAAGGGACTTATATACGCGTCCTTGCGGAAGACCTTGGAGAGCAGCTTGGCTGCGGTGCCTACCTGGCAGGCCTACGTCGCGTGTCGATTGGCGCGTTGCAGATATCCGATGCGGTCGGGTTTGAATGGCTCGAATTTGCGAGCATGAGCGAGCGGTTAGCTTTACTCCAGCCTTTGGATTTGCTACTCGAGGATGTGCGTCCGCTGCGTCTGAATGAGCACAACAGCCGTCAGCTTTGCCACGGCCTAGCCATTCCGGGTTACGCTGATATTGCGCCGCTTGAAAGAGCACGGATCTACACCAAGGATGGCCGCTTTCTGGGTTTAGGGGAGGTCGACGAGGCAGGCCTGCTCAAGCCGAAACGGCTTATTTCAAAGGCTTTTTAGTCGATCGTCGTTGAGCAAAAGCGCTTGGAAAAGCGCCATCTGGCGGGTATAATCGCCGCCTTTCTTGCGGAGACACACTGTAATGGCGATAACAACAGCCCAAAAGGCTGAATTGGTGACCAGTTACCAGAGAGGCAAAAGCGACACTGGCTCTCCAGAGGTGCAAATCGCACTTCTCACTGCGCGCATCAATGTTCTGACTGGGCATTTCAGGTCTCATGCCAAGGATCACCATTCCCGTCGCGGCTTGCTCAGAATGGTGAGCCGGCGTCGGAAGCTGCTCGATTATCTGCGCGAGTCCGATGTTGACCGCTACCGCAAGATTATCGAAAGCCTCGGGCTGCGCAGATAACAGGGCCGTGTCCGGCTACGCAGCGACAGCTCAAAACTTCCACACCTATTCGCGGACGACTCATGGTCCGATTTGCTATGGCGCGGGACCGTTACCCGCGCCACTTTTATATTTGGGGGCAGGATTTTGAACGTTATTCGCAAGAGTATCGAGTACGGCAATCACCAACTTACGATCGAAACTGGAGAGATTGCCCGCCAGGCCAGTGGAGCGGTTATGGTGAGCCTGGACGACACGGTTGTGCTGGTTACCGTCGTGGGAAAGAAGGATGTCAGGCCAGGACAAGAGTTCTTTCCGCTCACAGTTGACTATCAGGAGAAAACCTACGCTGCCGGCAAAATTCCCGGTGGCTTCTTCAAGCGTGAGGGCCGCCCCTCAGAGAAAGAAACGCTAACATCACGCCTAATCGACCGGCCGATTCGTCCACTGTTTCCCGACGGTTTCATGAATGAAGTGCAGGTCATTGCAACCGTCGTCTCCTCGGACAATGAAATCGACTCGGATATTCCAGCCATGATCGGGGCGTCGGCAGCGTTGGCAATTTCCGGCATCCCGTTCGATGGTCCCATCGGAGCGGCGCGCGTCGGCTACATCGATGGCCAGTATGTGCTCAACCCGACGCTGAGCCAGATGAAGGAAACGCAGCTCAACCTGGTCGTAGCCGGTACTAAGCAAGCGGTCCTAATGGTCGAATCAGAGGCGATGCAGCTGTCAGAAGACACCATGCTCGGCTCGG
>CP070775.1:320489-327236 GCA_020346185.1 Betaproteobacteria bacterium
CCTTGTCGAGGATGGTGAACTGCGGTTCGATGAAGATGTTGTAGACAGTGTTCCCGGAGGGAATCACCCTGCCTATGCCAAGGCCCACCGGCACGTGATAGGTGTCGTTCTCAAGGTTGAACACCCGGATCGGCGCACCGCGCACGTAGTTACCCTTGCCAAGCTGGAGGAAATAAAACGGCTGCGCGGCAAACACGCTGACGTCAGCACGATCGTCGTCGCCGGCGAAATCCGTAACATAGGTTACCAACCCACCCCACTGAAAGGCGGGTGAAGTCGCATCAAAGTACACGGTGGCGAAACCCGCATGGTACTTGCCGGTTCCGGTGGCGTCCTTGGATGCCGTGGGAAACGAGAACGCTGGCCCGAGGCCGAAACTGCGGGCCGGATTACCGGTATCCATCAGGTAGGCAAAGAAGACATCGAGGTCGCCAACCCCAGACTCGGTAGTGTTGATCCCGGTGGGCCAGCGTTTGAACGGTAATGAAGCGCGCATCAACCAATTTCCGAAAGGTTGGGCGTAGCGCAATATGAAATTGTTACCAGTCTCCTCAATAGGCCCGGAGAACTCCGGAATGTAGTAGTTATGCAAGTTGAACGCCCTGAAGTCGGCCAACGGATTGTTCGCCTGGGCTCCGGCTGATAGTGCCGCTTCGGATTGCGCCGCGGAATCTGACTCCGCATTCTCCTCATCCTGTGCCAATCCTGCGCCCGCGCAGCAGAACACCGAGCAACATATGGCGAGGAAAGCTAATCTGGTCCGCATCTATTCTCCTTTGCACGGTCTGACTTCACCCTGATACGCCAGCTGATTAGAGGCGGACATTACGGCCGCTTCACTTTTCATTTTTTGGCTAATGCAAACCTATCGTATTCGACCTCGATGACACTTTTCAACACCGAGCCGCTGCTTCCTGCTTCAGACCACCGCATGCGCCGCTTACTCGAAAATCCGTGATTCTGATAAGGTTTTTACTGAGGTTGTCTTTAGCCACCCAGTTGCGGGAGGAAGGAGGTTCCAATAATGCTACACCCTACAAAGAGCATATGGCGGACGCTCCTTGGCGACAATCCCGGGTTGGCCTGGTTGTTCTTCGCTCTAATCGGCTTCTTTCTAACTTTCCCTCTGCTTGCCGAATCCGATGCAGGTACATTACTCCTTGATTGTCTTTTGTTTGGCGTGCTGATATTCAGTGCATATGCGGTGAGTCATGAACGAAGGGTACTCATTACTGCGATCGTGCTTGCGTTGCCGACAACCGCTTTCTGGGTGGGCGGCCGGGTTAACGAATCAACTCTGCTGACTTTTATCGGGCTTGCTTTCTCCGCCATGTTTTTCCTGTACATCGTGGTCGTGCTGTTGCGCGAAGTCGTAACTAGCGAAGAAGTCGACGCGGATACGATCTATGGCGCCATGAGCGCCTATTTTCTGATTGGTATTACCTGGGCGTTCTTCTATGCCATGGTTGAATTATTGGTGCCGGACGCATTCACGTTCGGTCCACTCGCGTCAATTGCGGAGGCTGATCCGATCCTCGGAGACCTCCGCTTTCTCGTTTATTACAGCCTGGTCACGTTGTCGACGCTCGGTTACGGGGACATCACACCATTGGCACCTATGGCACGAACGTTAGCTTCACTGGAGGCGGTGCTGGGACAGCTTTACATCGCTATATTGGTCGCGCACCTGGTAGGCACGCGCATCGCACAAAGGCAACGCAGTTGAGCAGAATCGTCAGAGGAAAACGATTACGATCGCTGCAGTTAGCAGAAATAGCGCAAAGAATCTGCGCAGGATCTTGTCATTCAGGCGGTGCGCCAATCGGACGCCAAGTGGCGTGAAGACGGCAGCGGTGAGCGCCAGGATCGCAAAGGCCGGCAAGTAAACATATCCGAACGAGCCTGCAGGTAAGTCGGTAGCTGACCACCCGGCGCTCACGTATCCGATAGCACCAAACGTCGAATAGATCGCGGCTGCCGCCGTCGAGGTGCCAATGATGGTGCGCATGGGCAGCGCGAATCGCGCCAGGTATGGGATTGCAAATACGCCTGAGGCGACGCCGGCGACGCTGCTGCAAATTCCCACTGCCAGGAGCACAATGCTGATCTCGAGTTCGCGGCCATGATATTCGCGCGACACGCTAGCGACAGACCGATTTGCCAACAGCATACGCAAAGCGACGACGGAGAGTATCAGGCCGATGTAAATCCCAAGAACCTGGGTCGGCAACGAACGGCTGATCCACGGCCCAATCAGGCTGCCGACTATATACGGCAGCATCATTAACCGCAGCAAGCGCAAATCGACGTCGCCGGCGCGATATCGCGTCAACGCCCCGGCGAGAGCGCCAACCGCCATCGTTGCCATGGTCGTCCCCGCCGCCAGCCGCAGCGAATCGGTATCAGAAAAGGTCCCGGCGAAAATAAACGCCAGAGACGGCAGCAGCAACAAACTGCTTCCGGTGCCAAGCACGCCAACGAGCAATCCACCGGCGGCGCTTACCAGAATGTAAAGTAGGTACGCCACTTCTTCATCGCAGTTAAACAAATAGCACTTAAACAAAGAGGGTCGACATCGTACACGATGAGCCGTTGTGAAAATTCGGCGATAATCAACAGCAATATCAAGCATCGCACGCCAAACAGTGTGATGCCGCAACTGACAAGGAAGTCCAGCCAACAAAGGGAAGAGATTGATGCCGATCGTACGAATTGAAGTACCGGAGGGCACCGCGACCGAGTCGAAGAAGAAGATTCGTGATCAAGTCAAACAGGCGATACTGAAGACGCTGGCACCCAAGGAGACCAAGTACGACTACGTTGCCGTCCGTGAAGCGTTCGGAGAGATTGGCGACGGTCTACCGGTAATCGAGGTTGACTTGCGCCCTGGCCGCGAGGTCGAACGCAAGAAGGCGCTAGCGAATGCAATCGCTGCCGTGCTTTATGACGAGCTACAGGTCAAACCAGAGGATATTTACCTGCTGTACCGGGAGAATCCGGCCATGAATCACTACGCCGGCGGAACACCACTGCCGGATTGGGTGCCAGCCGACAAGTAGCTCGGCATGTTGGCCGCCGAGAGTCAGGAAGTTTCCAACTCTTTTTCTAGAAGTGAATAGCCGCTTCGCGGCGAGAAAACGTGACGCAGATACATCTCGCGCGCACGGTGATTATCGTCAGAAAGCTGTAGCGACAGATTGGTACAGCCTGCATCTCCAGCAGCGTGTTCCGCCGCGTTAAGTAAGGATGAGCCAATACCGCGAGAACGGTATTCCGGCTCGACATAAAACTCGTCGATCTCGGCAGTCAGTCCGAGGTGCTCCAGGCTGAACACGTACACAGTGATCAGATAACCGATCAGTTTCTCGCCATCGCTCGCGACGATGACACTGCCAAGATCTCGACCACTGGCGACACGTTCGAGCTGCCGGGCAACATTCGTGTGATCGAAACCGGAGATTCCCTCGAACGCCCAATATCGTTGGACCATAGCGGCAATACCACTGATATCCCCACCGTTGGCGTTGCGAATCTTGTTTTGGACGTCAGTCATTGTCTGGAACACTCAGGTTTGCTGCGTCATGTCGCCGATGCGCGTCGTTTCGACCTTTACGCGCGTCGAGCGTTCTTCATCTCTATTCGCTCAACGGCCTGAACGCGGAAACATTCGAAGGTAAGCGCAACACCAAACGCCTGCTCGAATCGCACCGAAATGGCGGGCGGCAGTGGCGTGCCCGTCTTCTCATTCATCCCACGGTCCTTGAACGCGAACGACAAATCGTAGATCGCATTCTGATGATTGAATTGCTGCATGCGTATGACATCGCAATCATGAAACTTCAGAACCACGAGGTAAGGATCCTTTAGCGCGCACAACTCGAACGTGACCTCGATCACCGGGCCGATCCAGACATTGTCCTCCGGCCGGATATCGCCGCGCCAGATATTCAGATTGTGAACCTCGGCATCGTGAAAGTTCGGCCACCCGCCATCGTCAAGAATGATGGCGCTGTCTTCGACATCCGTTAACGGATCGAATTGTCTGGACTCAGTCATGACTGGAATCAGCCGGGCGCTGCCACGCGTAAAAGAAGAAGTTTCGATTCGAGTTTCTCTGGCGGTGATACCGGAACAGCGAATCAATTGTCGTCATACTCGCTCCAGCGCCATTGGTAGCTTACGGAATATCCGGTGTCCTGCGCGATCGCTTCGATAATCGAACGCGGTCCTTCGACACTGCCTTCGGTCCAATTGTCCCACTCAAGGTTGAGCTTGATTCCGTCCTTGCGTAATTTGATGCGACGGTAATCTATCCAGGCATCGAAGCCGATATACTCGCCGGTCTTTTTCCAACCCGATGCGATGAGTTGCTCGGCCAGCGCATTGAACCCGTCCGTCGGAATGTCCTTTATCGTCGCCAGACCAAGCATCCTGAATCGCCACTTCGAAAACGCAAGCAGCAGTAATCCAAGTACGCCCATCTTCCCTCTTGGTCCGGCACATGCCGTTTGCGGCACCGATGCTATCGCGCGCCATCATCGAAGACAATCGCAGAACCGTCGCCTAGCCTGGCAGGTAGCCGTTCTTAACCTCACCAACAAACGTGCGAGATTGCAGAGCGATGGTTAGTTTCGAGCGTTCTCCAGGACCTGCTAGAGTATGATTTGTAGCTGTTTTCGGACATCAATTTGGACTCAATCACCCAGGCCGTATTCGGCGCCAGTGTCGCCGGCATCTGTGCACCGAAAGAACATCGGCGCAAGGCAATGGCACTCGGCGCCGCGCTCGGTACCTTGCCCGATCTCGATGTGCTGATCGACTACGGCGACCCGGTATCGAATTTCACCTACCACCGTGGCTTCAGCCACTCCTTGTTCGTGCTGTTTCCGTTTTCGGCATTGTTGTGGCTGATACTGCGACGATGGTGGGCAACGGTTCGCGATGCACCGGGGCGTTGGCTGGCGGCGATCATGCTGACGCTGGTCACGCACCCCCTGCTGGATGGGCATACGGTGTACGGCACTCAACTGCTCTGGCCGATGACCACGCCACCGGTAATGTGGTCAACACTATTCATTATCGATCCCGCCTACACGCTACCATTGTTGATTGGCGTGCTCATTGCATTAGCGGTGCCCAGGCCACGGGCTGGCAGCATTGCTCTGGCCACTGGTCTCGCGCTGAGCACCGCTTACCTCGGTTGGTCATGGGGAGCGAAATTGTTGATTGAGCGCGAGGCGCAGAAAGCACTCCAGACGGTGCAACTGGAGGACGCGCCGCGGTTTTCGATACCAACACCATTCAATACCCTGCTGTGGCGCGTGGTGGTGATGAAGGACGGCGGCTATCTGGAAGGCTTCAGATCGCTGGTCGCGGACGAGGGCAGCATGCGTTTTACCGAGTATGAATCGGATGATGCCGCGCTGAATGAAGCGAGCAACGTCTGGGCAGTGAGGCGACTGCGTTGGTTCTCGCACGACTTCGTGAAATCTGAGGTGGTCGACGACAAACTCATCATCACGGATCTGCGCATGGGTGTGGAACCGACCTACATATTCAGCCACGCAGTGGCCTATCGCGGCAACCCGCACTGGCGCGACATCACACCAGAGCAAATGCCCGCCAGCATCGATCCTGCCGCGCTAATAGCTGTGTGGAACAGAATCTGGAGCAATAACGAATAGTTGATTAGTGACCGGCGCAAGGGCGCTGTTACTTGGGAGGTCGCTTGTGGCGGCGCGAGTAATGGCAGCACTGCCAGCTGCGGTCACTCGGCCAGGCTGAGGAGAACTCCATGAAAGTAAAAAGCATTGAATTGCTAGCGGCCGACGCCGGCTGGCGCAACTATCATTTCGTCAAACTCACTACAGATAGTGGCATCGTCGGCTGGAGTGAGTATGACGAAGGATTCGGCGCACCGGGTGTGAGTGCCGTAATCGAGCGGATGACGCCGAGGGTAATCGGTCAGGAAGTCAGTGATCACGAACGCATCTACGCCGAGCTGTATTGCGCGACCCGTCCCGGTGCCGGCAGTGTCGTTTCGCTCGGGATGGCCGCAATCGAAAACGCGCTACTGGATGCCAAAGCCAAAGCGCTGGGTGTACCTGTATACGAATTGCTCGGCGGCAAAATTCGCGATCGCATCCGCGTCTACTGGTCGCATTGCGCAACCTGGCGGATCAATCATCCGACTCATTATCAGCCAGCGATCACCGATCTCGACGGTGTAAAGGCGATCGGCAGCGAAGTGCGCGAGAAGGGCTTCACCGGTCTGAAGACCAATATCTTCACCTACAAAGCCGACCGCACGTCTCCCGAAGGCTGGCGACCCGGCTTTGGTGTTCCGTTCAAACCCGAACTCAACGTTGAGAAAGATGTGTTGAGAAATCTGGTGATGCATCTCGAAGCGCTGCGTGATGGCGCCGGGCCGGATGTTGACATCCTGCTCGACCTCAACTTCAACGCCAAGACCGAGGGCTACCTGAAGATCCTGCGCGCCATTGCACACCTTGACATTTTCTGGGTCGAGATTGACAGCTTCAATCCAGAAGCTCTCGGCCTTATCCGGAGACTCAGTCCGCACCCGATCAGTTCCTGCGAAACACTGCTTGGGCTGCGCGAGTTCCTTCCTTACTTCCGCGAGCAGGCGATGGATGTAGCGATTGTGGATACGCCATGGAACGGCGTCTGGCAATCAATGAAGATTGCCAATGCTGCCGAGGCGTTCGAGGTCAATGTCGCCCCTCA
>CP070775.1:327336-333911 GCA_020346185.1 Betaproteobacteria bacterium
CGAGCGCGTCGCGGTGTTGGTCACGAAAATTCTCGGCGGCACCAAATCGGGCGATCTGCCCATCGAGGCTCCAACCAAGTTCGAACTCGTGGTAAACCTGAGAACCGCGAAAGCGCTCGGACTCGCCATCCCCGACGCCATTGTGACGCAGGCAGATCGGGTGATTCATTGAGCGATCAACTCACGCTGCAAGCCCTAGCTCATCGAGCAAGGCTTTCGCTCCCTTCAGATCTTTTGTAGCGAGCCCTTCCGTAAACCAGTCGTAAACAGGCGAAACAAGAGCATGCGCTTCCTGGCGTTTGCCCTCCACCTTTAGGACGTTGGCAAGCGAGGTGGCGGCTCGCAATTCCAGAGATTTCGCCTCGAGTTGTCTGCTGACCCTGATCGCTTCGAACAAGCTTTCCTTTGCCGCATCCGGTTGAGCTTGCCCGTTATGCAGCAGCATCTCTCCTTTTATCCGGTAAAGCTCCGGCTCGAAATAGTGCTCATCATTCCTCGTAACCATCGTCAAAGCTTCGTCTACACAGGCGAGCGCATCGTCGAGGAAATCCAGCTTCCTCAAGGCATCTGCCTTGAGGCCCAAATAAAACGAAAGCTGCGTATGCAAACCCATCCTCTGGATATCACGGATGGCCTGCTCCATCACTTCAAGCCCTTCCGCATTTCCTTGATGCACCATCGTCCAGCCGATAGACGCATTGGCCCATGCAAGTGTGGCCGGAAAGCCGTTCCGCTCGGATATGTTTAACACCTTCCGGGCGCCTTGAGCGAATCTGTCAACATTCTCTTCAAGGAAGAAAGTTTGCATTACCAGTGTGCCGATCAAGGCCGAAGTAAATGGATGATCGAGCTCAACCATTTCCTGGTACGTTTCGTCGCGCGCACGGGCAGCTGAATCTGGATATCCGAGACACCACAAAGAAAACGAGCGGAACGAGCCGGCACAACATCGTGGATCATGCCCGCCGTACAGAAACTTGTGATGCTCATCACGCACGGGATCATACAGGCGCCGTCCCTCGTCAGCCGCATCGATCGCGAGGCGGAAGTTGCCGCTCCATGTTTGTGTTGACCAGCATGTATGGTGCGCCTGCACCATTAAACCCGGATCACCATACGCCGCGTCGCTTGCCAGCAATTCTGCGGATAACTCCCGTCCAGCCGGTAACTTCCCCGACAGGAACTTGTTCGTCCACAAGTTGAACGTGACGCCAAACATCGTCTTTTCTGCGCCGATGTTGACACACAGTTGACGTGCACGTTCGTAGAGCAGCCTGACACTGTCTGACCCCTGCCCTTCAGTCGCCATGAGCACAGGCCCGAGCACTGTGAGCAACTCGAGCTCAATTCTGTCGGAGGCGTCTGACTTTTCCAGCAACTTCAACAGCTCAAGGCCTTCATTGAATTGGGTCTGTGCCTCCCGATATGCCGATCTGGTCCTTGCTTGCTCGCCCGCCCGCCGCCGGTATGCGATGGCTTCTTCCACGCGATTCGCCCGTTCAAAATGGCGTGACAGTAATTCGGGGTCGTTCTCCCGCATATCGGGAAACGATTCCTCTATCGATTGTGCGATCGCTTGGTGGAGTATCTGTCGCTTGCTCTTCAGTAAGGAATCGTATGCGACGTCCTGCACAAGTGCATGCTTGAACGTGTAGACAGCCTGTGGAGGCGCACCCCTTTGGAACGCGAGCCCGGAATCAGTCAGTTGCGTCAGCGCATCTTCGAGTTGGGATTGCGGCAGGGATGCAACCGAGTAAACCAGTTCATAGCTGAACTCGCGACCAATCGCTGCGCCAATCTGGGCAATCTCCTTGACCTGCAACGATCGATCGAGGCGTTCCATGAGCGAATCCCGCAGCGTGGGCGGGACGATCATGCTCTCAGCGTCCCCCGTGTACTCGTAGCGATCACCACGGTCAGTCAACACACCGGACTCGAGAACTGATTTCGTGACCTCTTCTACGAACAAAGGAACGCCGTCTGTTTTCTCGACGATCTGCTCAACTAGGTCCTGCGGCATATCCTTTCCGCCCGCCAACGTCGAAACGATCTCGCGGCTCGGCGCCCGAGCAAGCTTGGCCAGCTTCAAAGTGGTGACATGGCCATGCTCTGGCCAAGGCGGTTCGAACTCCGGTCGAAATGTACAGACGACAAGGACGCGGGCGCGCTGTGCCGCTTCGATGACAGCGCCGAGTACCTCGCGACTCGTCGGATCGGCCCAATGCAGATCCTCGACGACAAACAGCAGGGGATGCTCACGAGCAGTCATCATTACCCGTTCGCTCAGCGCCGCAATGGTACGTTCCTTCTGCTTTTGTGGGCTGATGTTGAGTGCCGGATAACGGCCCGCAACCGGAATTGACAGGGCCGCAGCAAAAAGTGGCACGACTTCGGCTTGATTGAAGCTCAAACTCGAAAGATGGTCTTCCAGTTTGTTTAGCTTGACCTCTGCATCGTCGTGACGTTCGAAACCTGCTCCCCGCGACAATTGCACAGCAATTGGGTAGAACGCCGTGTTTGCATGAAAGGGGGAACATTGCGACGTCATCAAGCGATGCGATTCCCCTTCCAGGCGTTGCCGCAACGCATTCAGAATCCGGCTCTTGCCAATGCCAGGCTCGCCAGAAAGAAGTACCGCTTGCCCTTCTCCCTCGCGAGCAAGCTGCCAGCGATCCATCAGCAGTCCGAACTCATGTTCTCGACCCACCAGCGGCGTGATCCCGCTACCGGTTGCAGCCTCAAACCGGCTCGCAGCCGCACTTATACCGGTTACACGATAAGCGTGTGTCGGCCGGGCAATTCCCTTGAGCGTCTGCTCGCCAAGATCTTCGTAGTCGAACGCACCACCGGCAAGATGCCGCACGCGCTCGCTCACGACCATCGTGTTGACTTTCGCAATGCCCTGCAACCGTGAAGCCAGGTTCATGGTTTCGCCGACG
Organism: Betaproteobacteria bacterium; assembly: GCA_020346185.1. GTDB lineage: Bacteria > Pseudomonadota > Gammaproteobacteria > Burkholderiales > Eutrophovitaceae > SG8-40. Next base: position 330,276 of record CP070775.1, read on the forward strand.
GCACCCTTTTCTGCTGAAGCGACTACTACGAGCCCGGTCGATATGCCGATACGAACGGAAAGTCCATCCACCTCCGGAATTTTGAGTGCAGACATCGCATCGAGAATATCCAGCCCAGCACGAATCGCGCGCTCGGCTTCGCTTTCGTGTGCAAGGGGGTATCCAAAGAACGCGACAATGCCGTCACCGAGACGCTGAAACACGTAACCGTCAAAGCGCGTAATCGCGGCCGCGCAGGTGTCTTCATAGGCACGGACAATCCTTTGCAGGACCTCAGGATCGAGTCTGGAAGCCAACTCGGTATATCCCACCATGTCACAGAACAGCACCGTTAGCTGGCGACGCTCACTTTCGCGCTGGAGAGCGCTTGCAGAAAGCACCCCGTCTTTGCCTGAACCGGTTTGGTCGTGGTCCGATGAACTGATTGCATCAATCGCTTCGAGCACCCGCTTGCGCGGCCCGATCGGCAATCCCATCTCCTTGAGATCTGCAGTATCAAGTTTCCCAAGATCCTCGAACTCAATCTGCTCGGCCTCGAAGACTTCGGCGTATTCTCCAAGACCCAAACCGGCGAGCCACTGCCGCACGTCACTCACACCACGACCTCCAACTCTTCAAGCAATGCTATCGCTTCTTTCAGATCTTTCGTGTCGAAGCCTTCGGTGAACCAGTCATACACCGGTTCAAGCAGCTTGTGTGCTTCCTTGACTTTGCCTTGGTCTTGCCACAAGCGAGCGAGACTCACTGCCGTTCGCAACTCCCATCCCTTGGCTTTCTGGGTTCGACTCAACTCGAGCGCGCGCAGGAGAAATGATTCGGCCTCGTCAGACTGTGACGAATCGCGGGACAAGGTCAGCGCGCCACGTAAGCGCAGGATTTCAGCCAGGTGAATCTGTTCGCCAGTCTTCTCGATGGTCTCAATCTCTCCATGCAGCATGGCGATCGCCTCGTCATTGCGCCCAAGTCCAGCCAGAGCCTCTGCCGTCATGAGTCGGTGACACGGGATCATGATCGGCAGGTTAGACTCAAGCGAAAGCTTCGTCGCAGCTGTCATGACCTCATAGCCTTCCTTGAAGTTTCCACCTAGCATCAGTGAACTCCCCCGCCATACGCCGATCAACATGCCTTCGAGGAAACCGAGTGCATTTTCTTTGGCCAGCCGCGAGGCCTCGTTTACACAATCGCTCAAAGCATCGGCTTCGCGGCGGTAATAAAACATTGCGCCACCGTGCGCAAGGCAGAAGATCAAGTTCAGGGGATTGCCGATCGTGCGCGCGTGTTCAATACCATCGTACAAGGCTTGTCTGGCTTGGTCTGGCCAGCCCATGATCCACAAGTGGTGAGCTTTCCAGCCGTCGACCCAAGCTTTCATGTCGTTTAGAACTGGGACTTGGCTGTCCCGCTCCGACACGTAAGCAGCATCAAATGCCTTAGCGTGCTCACGCGCAATTTCGAAATTTCCAAGTTGTCCATTGATCCATTGTAGATATCCGTGTCCCACTAGGACATGACTGTCGAGGTCAAGAACTTGTCCCTTCGTCAGAGCCTCCATCGCGAGGTCACGTCCTTCATCGAAGCGAAGCGTCGTAATCAGATGGACAACGAGGAGGTAGCACGCCGCCAGCCATTGATCAGGACATTCCCTCCTCGCCGATAATTTCAGTGCTGGCCGCGCCATTACCTGAATTTGCGGCGCCCCCCATCCACTCTGAGCGAGATAAGCGAAGCCCAATGTGTTGCGCACCTCGATCTCCCAAGTGTCGTGCTGCTCACTGGAGTCCGATCCCTCCAGAAGCGACAAAGCGCGATTGAGATGCGAAATCGCTTCTGCAAGAGTAAATCTGGCGACACCGCGCTGCCCAGCCTTTAACCACAGCGGAATTGCCTTTTCAGCAACTCCCATCTCGGTGTAGTGATGAGCCAGCACCTCTGGTTCGATCTCCATAATCCGCGGGAACCGCTGTTCAATCACCCGCGCGATCTTGCCGTGCAGTTCCTGGCGACGCCTCTTGAGCAGCGAGTCATAGGCCGCATCCTGCACTAGCGCATGTTTGAACGTGTAGGTGGCGTCTGGCGGCGTGCCGCGGCGAAGCGCCAAGCCCGATTCGGTCAGCCTTGCAAGAGAGTCGTCAAGTTGCGCTTGCTCCATGGGAGCAATGGCCGAAATCAACTCGTAACTGAATTCGCGGCCGATAGTCCCGCCAATCTGAGCGACTTGCTTGACCGGCGTGAGGCGGTCAAGGCGCGCCATTAATGAATCGCGGAGCGTGGTGGGGATCGCGATATCGCCAGCCGTCCCCGTGTATTCATAGTGGTCTCCAACCTCTAGCAACTGGCCTGATTCGAGAATTGCTCGAGTGAGTTCCTCAACATAGAGCGGTACACCATCGGTTTTGTCTACTATGCGCTCCGACAGGTCGGACGGCAGAGGCTTGCCACGGGCAATCTTCGAGATCAGTGCTCCGCTCTGGGCTCGCGTCAGCTTTGCAAGATTGAGTGAAGTCACATGCCCGAAGTGTGACCAGCGCTGTGGAAATTCAGGCCTGTGGGTCAGCACGATCAGCAGCGGGAAGTCGCGCACTCTGTCAATCAACAGGTCCAGGGCTTCAAGCGTGGTCGGATCTGCCCAGTGTAAATCCTCGAACAGGATCACACTGGGACTCAGGCTCGCGGCCGCACGAATCACATCGACCAGCGATCGCAGCGTCTCATCTTTCTGTTTGTGGGGTGTCATGGGAAGCACGCCATAGCGTTCTTCGCAAGGTACTGACATCATCGATGCGATGAAACGCACGTCACCAATCGGACGGCCATGATTGCCCACCACAAATTCTTCTAATTTGTCTAGCCTGGAAGCAGGTGACTCATCGCGAGAAAACTTCAGCGCGCGCTCAAAGTTATCTATGAGCGGATAGAACGCACTGTTCACGTAATAAGGCGAACATTGAAACCGCATCGCCTGCACGTTGCAATCAGGCAGACGCTCCCATAGTGCGCGCAGAACACGACTCTTACCAATGCCAGGCTCACCAGAGAGCGCCACCACTTGTCCTTCACCATCCTGTGCAAGTTGCCAGCGCTCGAGCAACAAGCCGATTTCCTGCTCCCGCCCGACCATGGGAGTAAGACCCTCATGGGTAGCGGCTTCAAATCGGCTGGCTGCATCACTCACCCCTAGAACTCGGAAAGCAAGCGTTGGCTGGCTTATGCCCTTCAAGTTCTGCTCACCGAGGTCTTCGTACTCGAACGCGCCACCGGCGAGACGCCGCACTCGCTCGCTCACTGCGATAGTCCCCGGGCCTGCGATAGCCTGCAGACGTGACGCGAGATTCATCGTTTCCCCAACCGCCCCTTTCTCTGCATTCGAAACGACAACCAAGCCGGTCGCAATTCCAATGCGTACCTGCAGACGCCCCGCATCAGGGATCTCACGCGTTGCCAGAGCCCTAACGATTCGCAAACTAGCGCGTATAGCTCGCTCAGCTTCGCCTTCATGCGCCAGTGGATAACCGAAGAAAGCAACGATGCCATCACCGAGCCGCTGGAATACATAGCCCTCGTAGTGAGTAATTGCCGCCGCGCAAATGTCTTCGTAGCCTTGCACAATGGCCTGCAATACTTCAGGGTCGACCCGGG
>CP070775.1:334011-340449 GCA_020346185.1 Betaproteobacteria bacterium
ACCCGGCGAGGACCAACATTAAGAATGGTGACCGGGGCACTGGTGTCCGGAGTGCCCCACAAAAGAAAACGGCCCCGCTTTGGGGACCGTTCTTTGTAGCTCATTTCGCTTCCCTACAGCAGCGGTACCAATAACAGCGCGACGATGTTGATGATCTTGATCAACGGGTTGACAGCCGGCCCGGCAGTATCCTTATAAGGATCACCGACGGTATCGCCAGTCACGGCAGCCTTGTGCGCTTCCGAGCCCTTGCCACCAAAATTGCCGTCCTCGATGTATTTCTTGGCGTTGTCCCAGGCACCGCCGCCGGTGGTCATCGAGATGGCAACGAACAGTCCGGTCACAATGGTGCCAATCAGCAACCCGCCCAGTGCCTTGACGCCCGCACCCGGACCCATCAACCAGTTCATCCCGAAGGCGACGATGATCGGGACCAGTACCGGAAGCAAGGACGGAATCATCATCTCCTTGATGGCAGCCTTGGTCAGCATGTCAACGGCGCGCGAATAATCAGGTTTGCCGGTGCCTTCCATAATTCCGGCAATCTCGCGGAACTGGCGACGTACTTCATTGACCACCGCGCCGGCAGCACGGCCGACGGCTTCCATTGCCATTGCTCCGAACAGGTATGGAACGAGGCCACCGATGAATAGGCCAATGATGACTGCTGGATCGGACAGCGAAAATGTTTCCAGCTTGCCGACTGCTTCCAGGTTGTGCGTGTAGTCTGCGAACAGCACCAGCGCAGCCAGACCGGCTGAGCCAATTGCATAACCCTTGGTCACCGCCTTGGTGGTGTTGCCGACGGCATCGAGGGGGTCGGTGATATCGCGGATCTTCGACGGCAGCTCTGCCATCTCAGCGATACCGCCGGCATTATCTGTAATCGGACCATATGCATCGAGTGCGACCACCATGCCTGTCATCGACAGCATCGCGGTCGCTGCGATGGCAATGCCGTACAGGCCAGCCAGCTCGTACGAGGCCCAAATGGCTGCGCACACTGCCAGGACTGGGAGTGCGGTCGCTTTCATCGAAACACCGAGGCCGGCGATGATATTGGTGGCGTGTCCAGTTTGCGACGCTGCGGCGACGTGTTGGACGGGTTTGTACTCGGTAGCGGTGTAGTACTCGGTGATAACCACCATCAGGGCTGTCAGCACCAGCCCGACCAGCGACGCGTAGAACAGGGGCATTGCCTGATCGCCCATCAGTTGCTTGCTGATAAAGAAAAAGGCAATGGCCGCGATTACACCCGAGATAATGACGCCCTTGTATAAGGCATTCATGATCTTGCCGCCTTCGCTGGTCTTGACAAAGAAGGTTCCGATGATCGAAGCTATGATCGAGGCGCCGCCGAGAACCAACGGGTAGATAATTGCCTCCGTTCCTGAGTCCTGCATCATCAGCCCGCCGAGCAGCATGGTGGCGACGATGGTGACTGCGTAGGTTTCAAACAGGTCGGCTGCCATACCGGCGCAGTCGCCGACATTGTCGCCAACATTGTCTGCAATAACCGCTGGGTTGCGGGGATCGTCTTCCGGAATTCCGGCTTCGACTTTGCCGACCAGGTCGGCGCCGACGTCGGCGCCTTTGGTGAAGATGCCGCCACCAAGACGCGCAAAAATCGAGATCAGCGAGCCGCCGAAGGCAAGGCCTATCAACGCATGAAGCGCACCGTCACTGTCGGTAAATTGCGTCGCCACGGCGTAGTAACCGGCAACACCGAGCAGGCCAAGCCCGACTACCAGCATGCCGGTGATCGCGCCGCCCCGGAACGCCACATTCAGTGCCGCGTTCATGCCGCTATTAGCAGCTTCTGCGGTGCGCACATTGGCACGCACGGAAATGAACATGCCGATGTAGCCAGCGGCACCTGAAAACGCGGCGCCGACGATGAAGCCGATCGCTGTCAACCAGTCCAGCACAACGCCTAGCACCAGAAACAGCACAACGCCAACAATGGAAATTGTCCAATATTGCCGGTTCAGATATGCTTGGGCGCCCTGTTGAATCGCCGCTGCAATTTCTTGCATGCGCGCATTGCCGGCGGGTCTGCCGAGAATCCACTGAATAGAAACCGCCCCATAGACGATGGCGATGATCGCGCAAACCAGCGCGAAAATCAGACCTGAAGACATGAAGTCCTCCCTAAATTATTAAAAGGCCGAGATGGGCCGGCCCTTAACCCGAAATCCGACATTCCGCCGGCATGCCCGGGCAGGAGGGCGCGGCGGCGAGGACAGCGCGCGATTGTACCCGAAATTTGCCCGGCAATTTATACGCTTAAATGTTCGCTTTCAAATTGTGAAACTGTCACGAAGCTTTTTCGGTACAGCCACGTTCTTCAGCGCGACATATTGCGGCAGGCCATTGCGGTAGGGCGGATAGGACTCGCCCTTGATCAGCGGGGTCAAATATTGTCGGCAGCGGGCCGTAATACCGAAGCCATCACGGCTGATGTAGCTCGCCGGCATTTTCTTCTCGACATTGGCTACCTTGCGCAAATCAGCCATGCCGATCGACCAGCGGTACGGCTTGTTCGATTTGCGCTCAATGCTCGGCATGACGGCGTTGTGTCCTTTTAGTGCCATCTCGACAGCCGCTTTGCCCACCGCGTACGCATGTTCAACATCGGTCCTGGAGGCGATGTGGCGCGCCGCTCGCTGCAAGTAATCGGCAACGCTCCAGTGATATTTGAGATTCAGTTCTTGCTTGACGATATTGGCGACAAACGGTGCAACGCCACCGAGTTGCGCATGGCCAAAAGCGTCGCGCAATCCCTGATCCGAGAGAAATTTTCCGTCAGGTGCCTTCACGCCTTCCGAGACGACGACTGAGCAGTAGCCAAATTTCTTGACCATCGCGGCGACCCGGTCGACAAATTTTTTCCGATCAAATACTACCTCTGGGAACAGAATGACGATCGGCAGAGTACCTTCTTGCTCCGCCGCAAGCGCGCCCGCCGCGGCAATCCATCCGGCATGGCGTCCCATGACTTCAAGGACGAACACTTTGGTCGAGGTTTTCGCCATCGACGCGACATCCAGACTGGCCTCGCGGGTGGAGACGGCAACATATTTCGCCACCGACCCGAACCCCGGGGAGCAATCGGTAATGGGCAAGTCATTATCGACCGTCTTGGGGACATGAATCGCCTGTATCGGGAAGCCCAACGATTCGGATATCTGCGATACCTTGAGACAGGTATCGGCGGAATCACCGCCGCCGTTATAAAAGAAGTAACCGATGTTATGCGCCCGGAATACCTCAATGAGCCGTTGGTACTGTGTACGATCCTTTTCCAGGCTCTTGAGTTTGTAGCGGCACGAGCCGAACGCCCCGGCGGGCGTGTGCTTGAGCGCGGCAATTGCCGATGCCGACTCCTTGCCGGTATTGATCAGATCCTCTGTCAGGGCGCCGATAATGCCATTGCGTCCCGCGTAAACGTTTGCGATCTTGCTCTTGTTCTTGCGCGCCGTTTCAATTACCCCTGCAGCGGAAGCATTGATGACGGCCGTGACGCCGCCTGACTGAGCATAGAACGCATTGTTTGCTGACATTACTCCTCCTGAAAAAGTTGTTTTCTAAAAGCATCTGTTTCGCACTGCATCTGATTCGAGCCGGCGTCGCAGCCCGCGGCCTTTAAGGTTAATACCGTTGGCGCAGTTAGACGGATCGTACGGTGCGCAACGATTAAGATTGCAGTGCTTCAAAAATGCGGTCGCGAATCGACTCCAGGGAGCCAGTACCCGCTATGCGTGCGTACTTGGGTGCGCCGGGCGTTTCGCTTTTTGCCCAATCTGAATAGTAGTCAACGAGTTGGCGCGTCTGCTCGTAATAGACGTCGAGGCGTTTGCGGATGGTCTCTTCCTTGTCGTCGTCACGCTGGATTAATGGCTCACCGGTTGCGTCGTCTGTTCCGTCATTCTTCGGCGGATTGAATACTACGTGGTAGGTGCGGCCCGATGCCGGATGAACGCGACGCCCGGATAGGCGTTTGATGATTTCAGCGTCGTCAACGTCGATCTCGATCACGTAATCAAGATCGACTGATGCATTCTTCATCGCCTCGGCCTGCGGAATGGTGCGCGGAAAGCCATCGAACAGAAACCCGTTGGCGCAGTCGCTTTGCTTGATGCGATCCTGCACCAAGCCGATGATGACCTCATCGGGAACCAACGCCCCGGCGTCCATGAAATCCTTTGCTACGAGGCCGAGTTCGCTGCCGGCTTTGACCGCCGCACGTAGCATGTCGCCGGTGGAGATCTGAGGGATACCGTACTTGTCGGTGATGAATGCCGCCTGGGTGCCCTTTCCAGCGCCCGGCGGGCCGAGCAATATGAGTTTCATCATGCTGTTCTTCCTCCCTGTTTGTGACAGATGGCTATTTCGGATTTCCTCGCGAGGGCGACGAATAAACCATACCCAGTTACTTCGCCGGTCGTTACTGCTTTGGTGCCTTGCCCCTCACTCCGAACCCCTCACCGCAAGGTCGCGGAGAAGCAGAGCAAAACTAGAGACGTTTCGTAACTACTTCCAAACGGGTCAACGCAAATCCAGTCGTGACCGGATTATAGCTGTGTGATCTTGCTGCGCACGCGCTCGAGATCCTCCCGAGTGTCTATGCCTTGTGGGGGTGCCTGATCCGTGACGCTCACCGCGATCCGATATCCGTGTACCAACGCGCGCAGTTGTTCGAGCGATTCAAATTGCTCCAATCTGACCGGGGAGAGAGCGCTGTAGGTGCGCAGAAAAGCGCAGCGGTAGGCATAGATGCCGACATGGCGATAGGCCGGAAATTGATTCGGCAACCGCGACCGGTCGACAGCAAAATCATCACGTGCCCATGGTATCGGTGCACGTGAAAAATAGAGCGCATAGCCGCTTCGGTCGAACACCACCTTCACTGCGTTGGTATCCATAAATTCCACCACTTCGCTGATCGGATGACAGGCGGTTGCTATTGCTGCGTCCAGGCATTCGTCCAGTTTGCTCGCCACGGCGCTGATAATCTCCGGCGGCATCAGCGGCTCGTCACCTTGAGCGTTGACGACGATCGTGTCATCGTTCCACCCACGTTGTTTGACCACTTCAGCGATTCGGTCAGTACCGGAGGCATGGTCAGTGCGGGTCATCGCGACCGCGCAGCCGCTGGCTGAAACGGCATCAGCGATTCGTTCGTCATCAGTGGCGACGATGACTTCATCTGCGCCCGATTCGTGCGCGCGGTCGACCACGTGTGCCACCATCGGCTTGCCATCGAGCTCGGCCAGAGGCTTGCCCGGGAAGCGTGTCGATGCGTAACGAGCCGGGATAACGACCACGAAAGATGTCATGGAATCGGCGGCGGGTTCTTCACGTGTCAATCGGCGCGCGCCGTATTACGAAGCGGATAGCCTCACACTTCCTCTTCGGCAGGTAGCTTGCGCGCCTCTTCTTCGAGCATCACCGGAATGTCATCGCGAATCGGATAGGCGAGCCGACAGGGGCTGCAGATCAGTTCCACCTGGCTTCTTCGATAAACGAGCGGGCCCTTGCACAGCGGGCAAACAAGTACATCCAGCAATTTGGGATCCAAACTTATTCTCCAGTGTCAGAGCCAATCTTGCGGCTGACCACATCTACGAGCGCCTCGTCGATATCGGCCTCGACCGGCAGCGCCCACCAGTTTTTACGCGCGAAGCGCGCGCATTTTATCGCATCCTTTTGCGTCATGAGCACCGCGTCGGCATCCGTGAAGTCGAGATCCGTGGGGCGAAAAGCATAATGATCAGGGAACGGATGCGAGGTGAATGTCAACCCCAGCCCGCGCAGATGTGCGAAGAAACGTTGCGGGTCACCGATACCTGCAACCGCATGTAGTCGCATACCCTCGAAGTCTGCTGGCGACGCGGTTGTTGCCGGATCAGCGAGATTGCAGAACGAGTCACCCTCGAGTCGCATGGCATAGGTGTTGACTGGCAGTCCCGGCAAATCACCCCCATTTATGATGGCACCGTCAACCGAGCGCAGCCTACTTATCGGTTCGCGTAATGGCCCGGCAGGCAACGGCAGCCGGTTGCCGAACCGCTGGCCGGCACTGATTACGACCAGCTCACAATCGCGGTGCAGCCGGTAGTGTTGCAGACCGTCGTCGGATATGACCACATTCACTTCCGGATTCGTGGTGATCAGTCGGAGAGCTGCGGCGCTGCGATCGCGGCCGACCCACACCGGGCACTGGGCGCGTCTGGCGATCAGAACGGCTTCGTCACCGGCAATCTCGGGAGAGGAATCGACCGCGATGGCGCACAACTCTTCAGCACCGCGATAACCGCGGCTGATCACGCCTGGTTTGTAACCGCGTGTGCGCAACGCATTTACCAGCCAGATGACGGCCGGTGTCTTGCCGGTACCGCCGACGCTAAGGTTGCCGACAACCACGACCGGCAGCGG
>CP070775.1:340549-346929 GCA_020346185.1 Betaproteobacteria bacterium
AATGAATCGAAAGTGGAGGTATTCACCACCCCGCAGAGCAGGAATCGTGACGGCATGTCAAGCGGTACGGCAAGCATACGGTTCGACGAGTGCCGCCGAGGCTTCGCCGGAATATAGCTGTTTTGTTACTTTGCGAAAGGGCTGGCATGGCAGAGGTAGGGACCAAACTGATCTTCGATAACGAACAAGTCCGTATCTGGGAATTCACGCTGCAGCCGGGCGAGAGCACCGGATCACATCACCACAAACTGGATTACTTTTTTTATCCGATTGAGGGCGGAACGCTTGAGGTAACGCGCTCCACTGGCGCAACGCGCGCTACGCTACAGACCGGCGAGGTCTACTACCGCAAAGCTGGTGACACCCATGACGCGAAAAATGTCGACGACCACCGCTACCATGAAATTCTGGTGGAGCTAAAGAAATAGGCTAAGCACGGGCTACTTTGCCACGCGGCGAGCCTGGTACGCGTATCGACGGGGCAGAGGCGATACGCGTGTCTGGCCTTGTTTTTACTCGGTAAGCTCGCGGACTACTCCCGCCAAAGCTTTACCCAGCGTGTGATGCTGGTCCTTATCGAGATGGATGCCGTCGACCTTGCTAGATGTTGTCACCGACGATGAGTCAAAATACGAGCACTCCATTTCCTCAGCAACAATTTGGTATTCCTTGGCCAGCCCCTGGCATTTCACCTCACCGCCGGCGAACTTCGGTGCAATCGGCCCTTTCGGCGCCTGAATCAGCGGTGGTACCACCAGCAGGATCCGAGGTACCGACATGCCCGGCTCGATCGGTGCCTGGCGGATTGCCGAAAGCAGGGAGCGAATACCCTGTGCGGCATGCCAGGCATTATGCGGATGCATTGACTGAAAGTCATTGGTTCCCAACATCAATACCACCAGGGAGAGCGGGGAGTGCATTTCGATCACTTGTTGCACTCCTTCAAGCCCGTTGCGTCCCGGTTTAAAAGGGTCATCCCAGGCAGTTCTTCGGCCATTGAGGCAGTTTTCTATCACTCTGAACTGCGGGCTGGCTGTGTTGAGCTCGTTCTCCATAACGCCGGGCCAGCGCTCATCGAATGCCAGCCGTTTGCGGGTCGAGGGTATGATTCCCCAAGTCAATGAATCCGAGTAAACGAGGATATGTTTCATGTTCGTGAAGTACTTGTGTCAAGGTTCTTAGTCTCGATTTTAAGTCGAGTCAACGGCTGCCGGTCGTGGCAAAAATGCTTTGCCCGCCCTCGCTTCGTTGAACGCTGTGGCCGCAGCTTGCCGGAACAATATCGTCGCCTTCTTGCAAGCGCTCTGAAAAGTGGTTTGCATACGACCGCAAAGTCGACAAGGTGATGGTCGTTGTGCCTGCGCCGGGATCGCTCGCGGCACAACTTCATTTCGTCGATCTCTTGCCATGCCATGCTTCGGTGCGAGTACGGTTGTAGATCGGGATCGAGAAGGGCGCACCATACGGTGAGGCAATGCATGCTTACTGACTATGTCAATGCCTCCAGATATGCCCAGATCGGCTGAAAGTCGATCTGGAAATTGTACGGGGCGGCACTTCCAAGTTCAATATGTGACCCATCGCGTTCGGAGCAGTACATCCCGGTTTCTAGCGTATTAGTCTGCTTCGATTGTCATTAGCCAAGTGATGAAATCACCCTTTTCCAGTGGGGTACATTGTCGTCTTAGCAATAGCTCGCAGTTCCAGTCGAACCAGAACTCGACCTGCCACTCGTTAGTGAATCGATCGGGGTTGACCAGCGGTGCCAGCGGCTTGATCTCCCGTTTGATGGCGGAGCGCCCCCGTGCGCCTTTATGCAGTGTGACGTGGCAGGCCCGACAAGGAACCTGATCGATGTGGGCAACGGTGAACTTTCGTGGATCGGCGTGATGGCATGAGGCGCATGAGAGTTCTGAACCGTCATCGAGCTTATAACTGCGAAAATAAAAGCCTTTCCCGCGCGCGGCCGAGAAGCCGTCGAAATTCGGGTCGGATTGTTTGGCTATCCTGGCGTAGACGGCAAGGAAGTCCTCCGGTTCGGTCGCCGCGCATATTGAGGCGAAGAACGTGAAGATCAGCAACAACGCAATCTGCATGCTTGCTCCTTCACCTAGTCTGGTGCGTTGCCGTCTATCGTACACCATCGAGCAGAGATGGCCAGCATGGATGCAACAGGCGGTATCGCTGTATGCACTGTCAGCAAGTTCCGCCGCGGGGAAATGTCGTTGTAGCGTTTTGAACCACTTGCGCTAGGAAGTGATTTTGCTATGACTTTGAATAATGGCCCCAGAATACGATCGTCCACTTACCGTCAACAATGTACAGGTCGTGCAAGATACCTTGGCGAGAGGGCTCGCCCTTGCCTTCATCCTGGATAAGTTTCACACGCCAAAGCTTATCGTTGTAGTCGTTACCCATAAGTTTTGTTTTCAGCTGGTCCGAACGCCACCCTTTGACGTGTCCGCAGTAGTCAATGAATGTTGCGTTGTTATTGGTTATCAATGCATCTATGAAATGCGGGCTGAAATTCTCCCGAGCCCGAGCATATTGTCCGTCTAGAATGAGGTGGTAGGTTTCCATCAAAACTTGCTGGGGTGTCTTGCCTTGTGAATCGACCGGAGGTTTTTCGGCGCAACCAACCAGCAAGGTCAGCGCCGCCAATGCGACCAGACCTGCTTCAGGACGCTTCAAATTTTCGTCTCCTTGATAACGACGCTCACAGCGGGACTGTCGTAACGTCACTCGCAGCCCCGCGTGGCCGGGTGAGACGCCAATGCATGAACTATGCCCCGAGAAAGTACAGAACTATGTGATGGTGGTGCTATTGCGATTACGAATGTGATGTTCCGTTTTGGCAGTGTGCAGGGCAAGATTACGGTCAAGAAGATTTGCCTAGGCCGCTGCGCCCGGGGCGCTGTGGAATGGCCGTCTGGAATTAGTGGTGGTTGAATCCATAATTAAGAATCACTTTCGCTTGGTAAGAGAAACCAAAGACGCTAAACGGTCGAGATGATTGTTTTGAACGATTGCGTTCGTGCTTTTGTGTCGCTCATCGGCAACGCTCCGCGCACACATGACACGCGACGGCATTACTTCAAAACCGGGCGGGCGATGCTTGATGGCGGGTTCACCTGAGTAAGGTGATCTGCTGTGGCGGTCGCTACTAGCTGGCGGGCTTGTAATTACAAGGTTATGAAACCGGAGTCCTCGGTCTTTTCAGCAACCGGCTATTCGCAGGTGGTTGCTGCATCGGAATCAGGGTCTACGAAACGGAAGTCTGCAGCCACGATCTGGAAGATTGGGTGTCGCCAATGCTCGTAAGCTGTTATGCCTCCATGCAACGGACAGGCGCTCGTCTGGAACAAAGCATCCCCGGTGGGCAGCATCATTCCCAACCGGTACTTGAGCACACCGGCGAACGGACTTTGGACTTGGAGGATCATTTCAGTGCCGTCACCGATGCCTGGCTCTTGTTTGAAATAAAAAATTAGGGTTCGCTGAGGATCGATTACCTTCTTGACGGCTCTGAAGTTGGTGAGGCGCTGGTTCTGCACGGTAGCCTCGATTCTGACTGTTTCCCCCGCATACACCGTGAAAAGGTTGCCGACCACAATCGGCGTGGGTAGTAACGGCGTCATCTCGAAGAGCTGGCCCTCGGGCATATTCAACCGTATAGTTGCTGGCGTCCTGCAGAGTACCTTGTCGCAAAGCTGCTCAGGCGCAGCGCGAATCTCGGCTTCGGGCTGCGCGTTCGTTGATTGCCCCGATAGGAGAAAAAGCACAAATATGCAGGCAAGCAGAGCGTAACGGCTGGCCGAATCGGTCATGCGATTTCGCCTCATGTCGTGAATCGAAGAATCGGAAAAGCAGGGCGGGAACCGCATGACTTTCGGTTGTTCCCCCTCAGTCTAGGTGCGCGACGCCAACACGACAAATGCGAACAAAAAAGCAAATGGTGAGCTCTACACGATTTTGCGGCCCTGGAATACGACGGCGACCCGCTCGCACAGTCCCCATTGATGGGACCTCTGTCAGGAAGTCCTGGATGCGTACCGTTTTTCGCATTCTTTCCCGGGTTGGAGACGAATGTCGCCAATGTCTGTGACCCATCAGGCAGGCGTTCCCCTGGTCCGCGCTCCAATCTGATCAAACGGCACGTCATCTATACAGCAGAGCCTGTCAAAGCCGGAGGATGCCGCGCCCGCCCGTATTCCGGTAGCGAACATCGGTAATGGCCTTGGCAACCTTTTCGCGCGCTCTCATCCAGACAGCATCAAGCGGGTGGATGCAACAAGCATAGGCAGGCATATTACTCCTCTCCTCTGGCCCTTCTCACGAATCAGTCAATCGTGGATACGTAATCACTGTCGATCACAGAAACCACAACTTCGTCTTCGCTACAGCCGCAAATTCTGCACCACATGTCACCAATGGTTCTCAAAAGCTGTTCCCGCAGCGGTTGCTCGCAGCCCGGCGGAATGGTGCCGCGAACCAGTGAGGTTGTGGATCAATGGCCGCTGCGCCAGCGAGCAGCTTAGGGATTATCACGGAACGTTAGCTCGGCCGCTTCGGCTGGCATTCCCGGCATTCCGGAGGTGATCTGCTAGAGGTTGGCAACGAGGTCTGGTTGCATTACCTATGGTGGATGTCGCTTCTGAACTATGCAATTGTATCTGGCCGTCACTGCCCCTTCTCGGCTAGGTAAGAACATACTGGCGACTTGTGTCCTTGCATCGCGAGACGGATTTTCGCAGGCGGCGCATGGTGCGGATCACGAATTCAAGGCGCGGTAACCGACGTGCAGCTCCTACCCGCGCGGCAGCCAACGTGCTATCGCGTGACCGTTCGTCACCATGCCGGCCGATTGGCCGGCTGAGCTGACATAACCGGTCAGGGTGTTACGTGCTTGGTCGGACATCACGACTTTCTGTTTGCGCCACGGTGCCATCCGTTTGCTCTCCCGTTTTGCCAGTCCGATCATCTGATCGCTGTGCCGGCATGCACGGGTGCGTGCGCGCAAGTGAACAGGGCGAGCACATTGGGCCAATGGCTGAAATGGCGCCAGACGGAGCAACATGAGGGTCGAACCCCCTGCACCGGCCCAGTCCGCGTGACGGATTATCGCCCGGGTGTCGTCGTAGGTCGTCGTAAATGTGTTTGCATCACTTCGGCTTGGAGTTTGCAAAGTCGCATCGCCAGCGCGCGCTTGACTTCAACTGGATAAGTGCGGAGTAAATTCTGTTGCAGGTAAGGGTTGAAGCTTTGTCGGGGAATGCGTGAATGGCAGGAGAACTGTTAGCTTGAAAAGGCCGAGACATGATCGATAAAGCGTTTTACTGCGTAAACTGAACGGTGAGAAAGTCGGGTCCGTAAAAAACTGCCATCTACGCCGCCGGCTTGCATTCGGGTGTTCAGTCGACCGGCGGTCCCTTGAGCTCGACGCCATTACCCTCCGGATCCGAGATATAGATCGACGGGCCTTCGCCCTCCGCGCCATAGCGCGTCGCAAGCTTTCCGGCTTGCACGCCATTTCTATCAAGATGCCTGCGGATCGCAGTTTCATCAAATGGCTCGATACGCAAACAGAAGTGATCAAGGTTGCGTCCCTCTTTACCCGGTGGTGCGCCACCCGATTTGCCAAGCTGACCATCGACGGGAACCAGGTCGATGAGCGAGTGTCCGGCGCGAAGCTGCACCAGCCCGATAGAGTCTTTCCGGCGTTCAATGGTGCAACCGAGAACGTCACAATAAAAACGCAGCATGCGCTCCAGGTCGGTGACGCGCAACACCAGATGATCGATATCACGGATTTGAATCATTAGGCTGCTCGCGTCATCAATACGGGTCTTCAATGTTTCAATGGCGAGGTGGCCATGATTGACGGACGTCGGCCAATCCAGTCAGCCCAATCATTGAGCTTCGGATGGCCGGGCCGCCAAATGAAGTCCGCGATCTGCAGCTCGAGCTGCAAGGCCGTAACCAACAAAATCTGCGCCATCGTGAGTTCGCCGTGCATGAGCGGATGACTGATCTCATCCTCCCACAGATCGATCATTCGTTCGCTACGATTGCGTTCATGCGCCAAAATTGTCGGCGAACGTTCGTCGGCAGGGCGCTTCAATTCGCGAACCCACACAGACACGCCTTCCAGAAGACTTCCCGCTAACGCCTGTAATCTTAGCGCTTCCCATTCGTCCTCACCCGTTGGAAGGTCGAACAAGCGTGGTCCGGTGAGATGATCGAGGAATCGACAAATGACCGCGGAGTCCTCCATCGCAACTCCGTCGTCACGAATAAGATAGGGTACCCGTCCAGAAGGGTTGATCTTGTAATAAGGGCTTTCCGGGGTGCGCGTCTGGGCAGGGATCATCTCTATCTGC
>CP070775.1:347029-353297 GCA_020346185.1 Betaproteobacteria bacterium
CCTGAATTCTTGTCCCCGGATCGATGCTTGCCAGATCGGCGTTGCTTTCTAGACATGTTTGCACTGAACGGTAGTTGATGAACGGTTAATCAAGAATGATAAACGGTAAACGATCAGCAGTGAGCGGTGAATAGTGGAAGACATGCCAGGCCGAGCCGGGCTGTCGTGTCAGGGTTCGGTTAATGCAACTCGTCGCTATCTCGGGACCTGGCACAACGAAGCAGAGCCTTCCACGCATCCGCCAGTGCATACGACTCTGCTCAACAAATCTTTTGTGACGAAGCCGCCGCGTTGGGAAGAGCAGACGATTACTCCGCTACTGCTCTCCATGCATTGGCCGTAACCACAAACGATGCGGCCGGTATTGGTCATCATGATTCCTCCGTTTGGTGGGGCACAAATGGGGTTCCCAACAGAGTCGTTGAGGCATCCAACGTGAGAAGATGCCGTTGTCGCAGAAAACGCAAGTAGCAAGAAAACCAACTGAACAAGAAACTTTGAGCCCATCGCTCGTGTGCTCCTTCGCAATCGCTTGAATCTATTCCGTATACTAATCTGTGCCTGCATTACCAATGCAGCTATTGGATTTTCAGCGAGGATGCCTGGTGTCACTGTTTGACAAAGAAACATCGATCACGCGCGTCGGTGAGGGCGTTTGGGAAGCTCAACTTTCCGCTCACTGGAACATAGGAGCCAACAGTAACGGGGGATACGCAATGGCTCCCGTGCTTCGAGCGCTGCGCGAGCTGACCGGCCAGCCAGATCCGATCTCGGTCACAACGCATTATCTTCGTCCCGTTCAAGGCGGCAGCATTGGGCGCATTGAAGCCAGGTTGATTAGAGCGGGTCGGACAACGGCGACGGCACGTGGCGCGTTATCCGTCGACGGGAAGGAGAGGCTCGTCGTCATGGCGGCATTTGGTGATGTCGAAACGGAGGTTGGTATCGGCCCCGAGATTGGGCCCACACCACCCGAACTGCCACCAGTCGAGGATTGCATTCCACGAGGCGAGCTGGATCAAGGCGTCGAGTTGCCATTGTTGTCTCGCGTGGAATGCGCCCTTGATCCGGCTTGCGTTGGGCCAGGTGAGAGCGCGGTCATCGAGGGATGGATTCGATTCGCCGACGGTGCTGCTGCATCGACGTTATCGCTGCCATGCCTGGCGGATACGTTTCCGCCGGCACTCACCGCGCTCGTGGGGAATACCGGATGGGTGCCTACGATCGAGTTAACGACCCATGTCCGGCGAGCGCCGAAAGCGGGTTGGCTGCGAGCGAGGTATGAATGCGATGACCTTCACAAGGGTCGCATGATAGAAACCGGCACGCTGTGGGATTCGAGGGGTGCGGTCGTTGCGCGTGTTCGCCAAATTGGGCTGCTGCTGGCCAAATGAGCGAAGACCGGTAAGCTGTAGAAATCGATTCCCGTCGCCCATCAGGCTTTCGAATCGGTGTCTGAGGTCATTTGCAGCGACGGATCGCTTCTTCGAAGGGCGTCTGAACGTTGCAACCCATGGCGCTGTTCTTGTCGATATGTATCGCGATGGTTGAACCTGGTTCGTGGTCAATGCCGGTGATCACCGACCACGAACCGTCAACGACCATTTGCGCATACAAGTCTGTTCCTTGCTCTGTGTCGAGCACGATCGGTTGTGCCGCGGAACATGTTCGCCACTTCATGTTTACCCACTCTCGACGAACGCAATTCAGGACCGTTTTGGACTCCTTCGCGCTCTCAAACTGCGCAACAGGCTCTCCAAGCTCGATATTCTTTGGCGCAGATGCGGCACATCCGGTCAGCAGCAACACGAACAGACAAGACTTTTTCACGGCAAACTCGATTCTTCCTGGACCGAACCATTTCGTAATGTTTTGATGCTCTTCGTTCAGAGATTCTGAATGCTTGGGCGCTCAGACAGTGCCTGATGCCAGCGATAGACATTTGGATACGGGCCTTCGATATCCATCTCCAATGCCTTTGCCATGTTCATCATGAAATATCCCGTGATATCGGCGATGCTGATTGCCGGGCCCGCGATGAACTCCGACTTCGCAAGCTTCGGGTCGATTCGCCCGAGCAACACTTTCAGCATGTCCTTGCCGCGCTCAACGATGGGCGGCAGTTGTGGCAGCTCACTGCGCGTACCGGGTATCACCCGGCCCTTGAAAAACGGCACATGATTGCGTACGGCATGCAGGATCGGCATAAAACCGTCGATTTCGATGCGGCGATTCCACATATCAACGATGGCGCGCTCTTCAGCGTTGCGGCCAAACAGGGAAGGCTCCGGGTGCAGTTCCTCGAGGTAACGGCAGACGCTGACTGATTCCGCAATGACGGTGCCGTCATCCAGTTCCAGGAACGGAACGCAGTTGAACGGATTCATGCTCGCGAAGGGTTCCTTGTATTGTTCTCCATCACGAACGTTGAGTTCGACGGTCGGTACTTCCAGGCCCTTTTCGGCCAGAAATACCCGCACACGTTGCGCGTTGGCCGCAGGCGGGAAGTCATATAGTTTCACGGGAATATCTTTCTTTTCCTGGACAGATGAGAAGCATCCGTATAACGCCTGTGAGGGAATCTGGCAAGTCTCTGGCTTTGCGCAAATGGTATGGGGATGGCTCCTGCGAAGTAGTATTTGAGTTGATGTCGGGGTAATCCCCAATCCGCGATGACGATTCTGGTCCAGCGGCGGTTTCAGGCGTTCGTGACCGGCTGAAACAGCCGTCTGTAATCCCGGGGGTTGAGGCCGGTACGACGTTTGAATAGTCTGCGGAAAAAGGACTGGTCCTCGTAACCGGATTCAACGCTGATCTCTTCCACCGGCAAGTGTCCTTCTTCGAGCAAGCGCTTCGCTTCCTCGACACGCAGGTTTTGCAGGTAGTCGATCAGTGTGGTGCCGGTCGCCGCTTTGAAGCGGCGCTTTAACGTTCGTTCCGGAACTTTCGCGAACTCGACAACCTGTTTGATGGCGTCAGCTTCCCTGAAATGTTCGTTCAACCAGTCTTCGCATTTCCGTACCACCGCATCGGCATGCGGACTTCTTCGTACCAGCGTCGCGTAAGGCAGCTGGCCCTCAGCATGCCATTTCAGCAGGTAGACCTTGGCAATGCGCAATGCCTCTCCCGGGCTGCAATGACGGGAGATGATGTGGATCGCCAGGTCGTGCCATGAGGTCGTCCCGCCGGCCGTGACAATTCGACCAGCCGGGTCGGCGAAGACAAGATTTGGTTCCGGCCGAAATCGCACTTTGGGGTAGCGGTTGCGAAACAGATCCTGATAGCCCCAGTGCGATGTGGCCTCGCATCCGTCTAGCAGGCCGGTCTCTGCGAGCATCACGGCGCCGGAACAAGCCGAGTAAAGCGTGGCACCTTCCTCATGCTTGCGGCGAATCCAATCCATTAGTCGCGGGTAACGCCCGTGGATGTCTTCGTCCGGTCCGAGCCAAAGCTCCGGGAGTATGACGACCGCGGTCTTTGGATTGTCAGCGATGGCGCAGTCGGGTGTCACCGGGATTGCATTGCCGCAGACAAATGGCTTCCGCTCGGGGGCAATAATCCGGACCCGAAACAGTGTTTGCGCGGAGTCAGTCCGCGCCAGCGTTTGCCAGATATTTCCGGCCGCCGAAAGCACGTCGACCATGCCGTAAAGCGCCGATCCGGCGGTCTCGGGCACGGCGACGATCAGTACTTCCACCGGTCTTGGATGCCGTTGATTCATGACTCGATTCCAATTAGTGGCACGAATGCCCTGTTTTTGTCTAAATTCCATCTTATGCGGTCACTTGTCAAGCCCTATCGTTCATCCCACGTCGCCTCTACGCAGTGCATTGTCCGGGCGACCCATTCAGTGACCCAAACTTTCAAGGAGAAATGACATGACTGACCAAATGGCCAAGCAGCTGCAGACCACCAACGACGGAATCGTGAACGGTATTCATATGGAAACGTTGCAAGGGACCGTGACCGCGATCGCGCAAGATCCGGAGCTGGGTGCCTGTAAATTCCGCGCTCGTAACACGTGGATGGGCGGTGCCCATAACTGCACCACGGTTACCGGGTTCT
The DNA here is from genome assembly GCA_020346185.1 of Betaproteobacteria bacterium. Lineage (GTDB taxonomy): Bacteria > Pseudomonadota > Gammaproteobacteria > Burkholderiales > Eutrophovitaceae > SG8-40. The sequence goes on from CP070775.1 coordinate 351,095, forward strand.
ACGGCGCAAAACAGGAGATCGCCCACAAGCAGAAGTTCGTGCTGCACGCTGACGAGCCGGCGATTCTTGCGGGCAACGACGACGGAGCGAATCCGGTCGAGCACCTGTTAAACGCGCTTGCTTCCTGCGTTACCACCAGCATGGTTGCGCATGCGGCGGTTCGGGGAATAGAAATAAAAGAAATAGAGTCCGAACTCGAAGGCGACATCGATCTTCGCGGCTTCCTCGGCTTGTCAGACGACGTTCCGAAAGGTTTTACCAACATCCGCGTCAACTTCAAGGTGAAGGCTGATGTCGACAATATGGAAAGGCTCAAGCGACTGACGACGTTCTCGCCTGTGCTCAACACACTCACGCAGGGCGTGAAAGTCGACATCCAGGTCGAAGTCAAGTAATCGTTTGACGCCTCAGACAGCCCGGATGCTGCTTCGCCATGCAGCACTCCGGGTTGGCTTTATTCCAGGCTTCACCTCGGCAGCGGCAAGTGCGTTGTCGAAGGTTTCAGATAAGCCAAGTTATGCGCTGCTTGCTTGTTTGCCAAGGCGCTCCATCGCATTGAGTCGATTTTGCGTGGCAGGAAAGCGACGCATGCTGGCCATTAATCGGGGCTGGTATCTGACCGAAGATTCATGCAGCTTGGACGAAAATTCGAATCTGGCTCTGATCGCGCTGCCGAAGAATTGTTAGCTGCACTGACACTTTTGTTCGTACTTATGCTTGCCATACTCGTCGTTCGTGCTGGCGCTGTCGTGCTGCGGCTGACCGCATCATGTGCGCGGGAATTGCCAGGGTGCTCGAACGCAGCGAAGGATTCGGCGCCCGCGCGCCGCTGCGACTGCTGCAACTGTCTGTCGCGAACGGGATCGTTTGAACACTCACGCATCGGGAGAGTGGTCTCGAGGGCCGACTACCGCGTGCGTTTGCGTAAGAAAACGTCACGGTGCTCGGGGTCGCTTGCGAGGACGGCACGTTCGTCAGCCTGCCAGATGGTTCAGAAGAAGTGCGACTGGCCGACGAAATCTTTGTCTACGGACCGGACGACGAGATCGACGCCTTGCATGAGGTGGTTCAGAGCGGTCCGCGCGCTGGCTCATGGCGATCTAGCGGCGCCAGGCGCTGGATGAATACCGTGGTCCCGTGGTCCCGGTTAGCCGGGACGTTCCAGCACGTCGCTGATATCCCGGGACGTTTGGCTCTCTAGCCAAGCCGGCACCGGCAGATTCTTCTGCCTCAGAAAGTCCGGATTCCACAGTTTGCTGGCGTAGCGAAAGCCTGCGTCACAAAGGATGGTGACGATGGTTTTCCCGGGCCCCAGTTTCTCGGCGAGCTTGACTGCGCCGGCGAGGTTGATGGCTGATGATCCACCCAGGCACAGGCCTTCGTGCTGCAGCACATCGAACAGAACGGGCAGGGCTTCGGCGTCAGGGATCGCAAAAGGCTCGTCGACGATGGCGCCGGCCACGTTGTCAGTGACACGCCCCTGACCGATACCCTCGCTGATCGAACCGCCCTCGGTCGACTTCAGCTCGCCATCTTTGAAGTAATGGAACATCGACGCCCCGAGCGGATCTGCAAGCCCGATGGTCACGTTTTTGTTGCTGGACTTGAGATACTCGCTCACGCCTGAGAGCGTGCCGCCGGTTCCCATTGCGCAGATAAAGCCATCGATTTTCCCGCCTGTTTGTCGCCAGATCTCGGGGCCGGTACTGGCCAAATGTCCATCGCGGTTGGCGGTGTTGTCCCACTGGTCCGCATAGAGAACCGGGACATCCGATTCGTTCTTCAACTTCTCCGCCAAACGCTTGGCGACGTGCTGGTACTGGTTGGGATTTCTGTAAGGCACGGCGGGAACCAGGATAAGCTCGGCACCCAACAGCCGTAGCGCATCCTTTTTCTCCTGCGACTGTGAATCCGGCATGACAATGATGGTCTTGTAGCCACGGGCATTGCCGACGACCGTCAGACCGATACCGGTGTTGCCCGCGGTGCCTTCGACAATGATGCCACCAGGTCCGAGCAGCCCTTTCTTCTCGGCGTCCTCGATGATGTAGCGCCCAGCGCGATCCTTGACCGACCCGCCGGGATTCATGAATTCGGCTTTGCCCAGAATGTCGCAGCCGGTTTGCTCCGACAGCTTCCTGAGCCTGATTAGCGGCGTGTTGCCTATGCTCTCGACCAGCCCGTCTCGTATGTCCATGACATT
>CP070775.1:353397-359582 GCA_020346185.1 Betaproteobacteria bacterium
AAGGTGGCACCAAGACTGTCAAGAAAAAGGTCAAGGTACAAGTCATCGACGGTGGTGGCCGCACGCTGATGCCGGGCTTGATCGAAGGCCATGGCCATCTGCAGATGAACGGTACAGGTATTGCCGACATCGAAAACAACCGAACCTGGGAGGATCTGGCGATTCGCTCTACCGTCAATGCAGAGAATGCGTTGATGTCGGGCTTTACCGCATGGCGCGACGCAGGTGGCATGGCCGCCGGGCTGCAGCGTGCCATCGATGAAGGCCTGGTCGTCGGGCCGCGTATTTATCCTTCGGGGGCATTCATCGGGCCCTCTGGCTCACATGCTGACTTCAGAGCCCTGACGACACCCAACGAAACCCTGTATGGCCCGACGACAAACGTCGGTCGACTCGGCATGAGCCTGACCGCCGATGGAATCCATCAGATCAAGGCAGCCGCACGGCAGAACATGATGCAGGGCGCGACCCAGATAAAGATTATGTCGAGCGGCGGCGTTGTGTCACAGTTCGACCCTTGGCAGCTCGACGCCTACTCGGCCGAGGAAATCCGCGCCGCCGTTGAAGTCGCCGATGCTTACCACACCTACGTCATGTCGCATGCGTACAGCAAGAAATCGATCATGCGTTGTCTGGAAAACGGTGTAAAAACCATCGAGCACGGCTTCATGTTCGATGGCGAGATTGCCAAGAAGATGGAAGAAGTCGGCGCCTATATGACGACCAATATGCAGGCTTTCTCGCCGGCGCTTGGTCAGGTCTCGGCAATCTCTGCCAGCCCCGCGTCGGCCAGAAAAGCAGCTTCGGCCCAGGAAGCGTTTAAAGACTATGTGAAGAACGTCAAAAAGTACCGGCCCAAACTCGGTTTCCAGAGTGACTGCGTCGGCATGCCGACAGCCTGCAACGCTCAGACCGACCACCAGATTTATCTGGGCGCCCGGTTCTTTGGCAACCACTATTATCTGAAAGCACTCACCTCGGTAAACGGTGAAATTCTCAAGCTGTCTGGTGAGGTTCGCGATCCTTATCCGGAGGGCAAACTCGGCGTCGTCGAGGAAGGCGCGTATGCCGACCTCCTGCTGGTTGACGGCAACCCGCTGAAAGACATCACCCTGATTGGCGGCAACGAGAAGTGGTTCGACGCCGAACCACGGCCGCTTGGCAAAGGCATCGATACCATGCGCATCATCATGAAAGACGGCGTGATCTACAAGAACACGTTGTAACGGAATTCCGGGGCGCTTTGGCGCCCCGTGTTTTGTAACTGCATCCGCCATGAACACGACTCCGACCAAGTGGTCAACCAAAGGCCGAATAAACGTCACTTCCCGCGAAAGCGACAAGGAGAACCAAGAATGATTTGGAATTCATTTGTCTCTACGTGCGCCGCCGCCGCACAGCGGATGACGGTAGCCATTCTGGCGGTGACAGTTTCACTTACCCTGGTTGCATGCAGCGGCACAACGAGTTCGGATGACTACGACGTGGTCATTCTCAATGGGCGGGTAATGGACCCGGAAACAAACTTCGATGCCGTACGCAATGTTGGCATCGAAGACGGCAGGATCGTCACGATTACCAAAGAGGCGATCGAAGGAAGCGAATCAATCGACGCAACCCGCCACGTTGTGACGGCAGGATTCATCGACACCCACCATCACGGTGCCGGAAATCCCTGGGGTGTGAAAGCGAGCTTGCGTGACGGCGTCACGACGCCACTGGATCTCGAACTAGGGACAATCAATATCGACGCCTGGTACGCGCAGCGAGAAGGAGAGTGGGCCGTAAACTATGGTGCCGCGGCGTCACATGAGTTTCACCGCATGCGTGTGCTTGACCGTATGCCGATCTCCGAACCGGCCGACGGCAACGACTTCGCGCGCCTTAGAAATGAATCCTATAAAGCCGACGACACGCCCGACTGGGCCGTTACCAAGGCATCGCTCGACCAATTGAACGAGATGCTCGCCAGTATAGACGAAGAGCTTCGTGCCGGCGCACTCGGTGTTGCATCAACGACAGGCTATATGGGTAAGGGCGTAACCACGCTCGAGCTGTTCAACGTCCAGAAGGCAGCTGCCAACTATGGTCGCGTGTACGCGTCTCACGTGCGGTTGCTCGGCAACTCGAATCCGCCGACCGAGGCCACACTCGGTGCTTTCGAACAAATCGCCAACGGAGTCGCGTTGAATCAGCCAATTCTGCTCAGCCACAACAATAACTTCGGCTGGTGGGAAGTCGAGGAGCACCTGCAGCTGCTGCGTGAACAAGGCTACAACGTCTGGTCCGAGTACTACCCCTACACCTGTGGATCTTCGACCATCGGATCCGAATTCATCAAACCCGACAACATCGGTGCACTTGGTCTCGACTATACGGACATGATTGATCCCCGCACCGGCAGAAACATGAATCGTACCGAGTACGACAAGATTGTTGCCAGAGATCCCGCATACGTCATCATCCTGTGCATTCCGGCTCGCGAGGAATGGCTGCCGATGTGGCTGAAAGTACCGCATATGACTGTTGCCGGCGACCAGATGCCACCGGTTAACGAGGCTGGCGACTCACTGACCTGGGATGATCCGTATGAGGCCTATAACGGCCATCCGCGGACCGTTGGCACGCACGCCAAGACGCTACGTCTTGCAAGGGAGCATGGTGTGCCGCTCATGCAGATTCTGGCGCAGAACAGCTATTGGTCAGCAAAACACCTGGGGGATTCCGGCATTAAGGCGATGAAAGAACGCGGCCGAATGCAGGAAGGAATGGTCGCCGACATTGTTGTATTCGACCCCGAAAACGTTACCGACAATGGCAAGTACACAGTGGGCGAGAACGGGCTGCCTTCGACTGGCATTCCCTACGTGTTGGTCAATGGCACGGTAACGGTGCAAGACTCGAAGGTCGTTAATGGCGTCTTCCCCGGTCAGCCTATTCGATTTGCAGAAGAGTCCAAAGGTCGGTTCGAGCCCCTGGAGAAGAAAGCCTACCTCGATAACTTATTGGCGCCCGTTGATTTCGCTGACGAAGGACTAGGCTCAATGAGTAAGTAGGCTGGCTTCGCCAAGAAGTTTCCAGATTACGGACGCTCGGCAATCGAATTTTTTTGAAAGATCGGTCAAGTGATGCAGGCATTCGGGAACGCAATCTCCATCGTGGTGCTGGCGATTATAGTTACCAACGTGCACACTCTCGGACAAACCCATTGCATACTCAGCAATACTGAGTGTCAAGCATACATGCACAGGTCTTTTCTCGACGTCATGGAAGGAGTAATCAGATGAAACGCGTAAAGTTCCTTGTAATGGCCCTGACCCTGTCAACGAGTTTCGTTGTCGAAGCCGAGGCGGCAGAGAAAGAGCAAGCGCAGGTTCTGATAAAGAACGTGCGCATTTTTGACGGCGTCAGTGACAAGGTTGCGATTGGCCAGGACGTGCTGATCGAGGGCAAGCTGATCAAATACGTCGGCACAAATCTGAAAGCGCGTCAGGGCGCCATTGTGATCGACGGGTCCGGGCGCACCATGACCCCCGGTCTGATCGACATGCATCAGCATCTGATGCTGGGCGGGCCTGACGGTCTGTTCTCATCGGGAGAGAGTCTCGATTTCGCCACGGTTGGAGCCATTGCTGCCCAGAACATGTATGCGCACCTCTTGATGAAAGGGGTCACGACGGTCAGGGATATCGCCGGTAATTCGCTCGGGCTGGCCAAAGGCGTCAGAATGGGGTGGATCACCGGACCTCGCGTTTATTCTGCCGGACCCGCTATCGCACCGCTTGGTGGTCATACTGATATCGGTGGCTGGAACGAGGACAAAGGCGAAGATGAATCAGTCTTGATGACCAATTTTGCGGAAGTCACGGGTAGGCAGGAAGTCATCAGGCAAGCGCGTTGGAATTTTCGGAAGGGCGCGGCATTTCTGAAAGTCATGCCAGGTGGCGGCGTATCAACAGAGTATGACCCACTCGAGGTCATCAGCCTTACCTTGGACGAGATGAAAGCGGCAGTCGAAATTGCCGAAGATCAGAAAACCTACGTGGCGGCCCATGCCTACCGCGACGACGCAGTCAACCGTGCCATCGATGCAGGAGTGAAGGTCATTGAACACAACTTCCTGGTATCGGAAGAAACCGTCAAACGGATGGCAAAAGAAAACATCATCCTGTCGCTGCAGGGCTTTATGGCTGGTGTCGCGTTTGCACATCCAGAGCAAGTCCCGTGGTACACGGATGAGCAAATACGCAAAGCCAAACAGGTTCATACCGGTACACTGCAAATGGTGAAATGGGCACGCAAGCACAAGCTCTTCATTATCAGCGGCTCGGACATGTTTGCCGAACAATGGCCAATCAGCAAGAAAAACATCACCATCGAAGTCGAGCTGTTCGGATTCACCCCTGTGGACGCTTTGCGACACGCGACCGGTAATGCAGGCAAGGTTCTGGCAATGTCGGGCCCGGCGAGAAATCCTTACCGCGAGGGGCCACTTGGCGTAATTCAGAAAGGCGCCTACGCCGACATCCTGTTATGGAAAGGGGATCCGACCCGAAACATCAAGATCATCGAAGACGAGAACACGCTCGAGTTCATCATGAAGGACGGGGAAATTTTCAAGAACACGGTTGTTAGCGATAATGACCCCACGTACCGGCCAGCGCCAACGATGCGCATTTCGCCGGGCAAGGTCACAAGCGGCGGTAATTCATTGTGATGAATTCTTCTCGATAGATCCGGCGGGGCCTATTCCCCTCTAATGGAGGTTCCCACAAGACGCATCACCTCGCTCCGGCAGCCATCACCACATAGGAACGGGACTGCGCATCGGCCTTGTTCGATGCCGGGAACGGCCACTCCAAGCGGGTGTCAACAAGCCCACGACTATCGGCGCTTTCGACCGGAAGGCAAATACTCACGAACTGAAAACTGATGGTCAACTATTTCGCACAGTGGAGGATCGCCATCAGTGGCTTGTTGCGGGCCTTTGTGTTGCTGGCTCTGATTTCCAGTGCAGCCAATACAAACGCGCAGGAACAGGAAGCGGTAGCAGAGCAAAGCATCCTGATTCGAAACGTAACGCTGGTTGATCCTAGCGGAGGAGCGGAAGACCGCCTCGTAAACGTCTTGATTCGGGGAGGCGAGCTGGAAATCATTACCGAGGACAAGATCGCCAAAAGCGAAGCCAATATTGTCGTCGATGCAAACGGCGGCTTCCTGCTGGGCCGGCTTGTGGTCGGCGAAGCACCGAACATCATAATCTTGCGCGAGGACCCTCGCACCAATTTTGAAGTGCTGCTGGATACGAAAACCTGGGCAAGTTTTGCGCTCCATGAAGGCAAAGTCGTCAAGAACGAACTGTTCGAACCCCTCGCAGACGACGTCACGGAAGAACCCAAGAGAAGCGGTTGGCTGGCCTACACACCTCCGCCACTAGCCGTGCCGTTGAACTATCGGGACACCAGCAAGTGGAACCGCTTCGAGTCCAGGTGGATTTCAGGAATCGTCACGGGCGCATTGGCGCTGGACCGAATGAACTGGGTATCGCAAAGTGACACCAACTACGCGCAGTTTGGCGACCTATCGAGTTTCGACGGTGGAGAGATCAGGGCACTTCGAGCCGGTGTATTCGGCACCATCAACTTCGACAAACCATGGGTCTATGCGCTCGCGGGCGCCACCCACGCCTTTGACAAGGGCTTTGAAGTCGAGGAAATGGACAGCTTCGAGCTGTTTGACTGGCGGCTCGACATTCCATTTTTCTATGACACGACGATGAGTATCGGCAAACAGAAAGAGCCCATTTCGATGGAGCGTCTAATGGGTATGGTGTTTCTGCCCTGGCAGGAGCGCTCCGCCGCTGCCGATGCACTGCTGCCTTCGCGTAACGTCGGGGTTGTGTGGAGCGGCAGTGCACCAGAACACTATTCGAGTTGGGCCTTCGGCGCCTTTAACCCTGGGCTAGACGAAGGTCAAAGCGTTAACGAAAGCGCGACCCAGTTCGTCGGCCGTTTGACCTGGGCACCTTTTCGTTCCGAAGACGAGAGCAATCTGCTTCACCTTGGTTTTGGTTACCGCTACTCGAATATGAAAGCAGGATTTCGATTTTTCACCGAACCGGAATTCAACAAATCGCCCGCCTTTGTCGACACCGGGTTCGGAACGGATACCGGCCTGCCCCCCTC
>CP070775.1:359682-365629 GCA_020346185.1 Betaproteobacteria bacterium
GCTGCGTCAGAAAACGCGGCTGGTCTCGGCCATGGTGCGCCCGTTGATTTGGCTACTCGTCATTGGCACCGGCTTCGGCACCGTCATTGGCGAACCACGCGGCATTCCCTATCAATCGTTTCTGATTCCCGGCGTAATTGGCATGACCATGCTGTTTGGCGCCATGCTGGCAGCGCTGACGACCGTCTACGACAAGGAGTCAGGCGTCATGCGCATGATGATCATTGCGCCCCTGCCACACTTCTGGATCGTGATTGCCAAGGTGCTCTCGGCTGCACTGGCGGCAATACTTCAGGCTTTGCTGCTGATCGCGCTGTTGGCGCTGCTCGGATTTATCAGCGCTGAAACGGATTTCGCTCTGCTCGCCTTCGCTTTGCTCATCACCTCGCTTGCCTGCGCCGGTATCGGCATGCTGACCGCATCGTTCACGCGCACGCTCGACAACTTCGCGGCCATCATGAATTTTGTAATCTTTCCGGTCTTCTTTCTCAGCGGCTCGCTCTATCCGGTACAGAACCTTCCCGAAATACTCTGGTGGGCCGCCACGATCAATCCCTATACCTATGGCGTCGACCTGCTCAAGCACGCCACGCTGGGCCCCGCCACGATGGCCGCGGATTTCAGCCGCTCGACCGATATCTTGGTACTGGTCGGCTTCACGCTGGTGGCAATCGTGATCTCCAGTTGGCGCTTTTCTCGAGAGTCAGCCTATGAGCCGATGATCCACGTCCTGACCGGCAAGAGAGGATAGCAGTTTCTCAAACCGGACTACTGCGCGGTCTGATTGCAGTGTCGCGTACTCGCTTCCTGCGCGCGCTCCTTTCTTGAATATGTGGCTTCGAGATAACATGGGCTCCGCCCCGCCCATGTGAGTCTCCGCCGCAACTCGCTAGGCTCGTTGTCTCGTTGTGCGCACAATTCGCTTGATACTGGCGGCTTCTTGCACTCGAACCGCTCGCTACGCCTATCATGACGAAATCCCCACGACTAAGCCGCGATAGAGTTCACTTGAGAACAGGTGGAATCAGTGGTGGTGCCCGCCCGGGCCGTGCACGTGTCCATGCGCCAACTCCTCGCTGCTGGCCTCACGCACTTCAGTCACGGTGCAATTGAACACCAGCGACTTTCCTGCCAATGGATGGTTGCCGTCGACGACAACGCGATCATCGGCGACGTCTGTCACGGTATAAATGAGGTATTGCTCCGAGCCTTCCGGCGCCCCTTCAAAGTGCATGCCGACGGATACGTTTCCCGGGAAACGCTCACGCGGTTCGACAATCACCAATTGCTCGTTATAGTCGCCGAAGGCGTCCTCGGGTTCCATCAAGACTTCGCATGCGTCTCCCGCCCGCTTGCCCTCAAGAGCGCTTTCGACCACAGGGAATATTCCTTGGTAACCGCCGTGCAGATAACTCATCGGGGACGACGTCTTTTCGATTAGCTTGCCGGACAAGTACGACAGTTCATAGTTGATCGATACCACTGTATCTCGCGAAATCTGCATGGCACTCAGAGCTCCTTGACCTTATCGAGTATTTCTCGGGCATGTCCGCGCGGGTTCACGCCATAGAAAGCATCCCGTAACACACCCTGTTTGTCGATAATGAAGGTTGAGCGTAACAGGGCTCGTCGCGCTCCGACACCTTCTACTTCCCGATCGATCATTACCCCGTACGCCTCACAAACTTCGCCATCGGCATCGGCAAGTAACGACACGCTCAGCCCGTGCTTGTCTCGGAAAGCGCAATGGGTAAGGACGTCATCGCGGCTGACCCCCAGAACAACCGTATCGAGACCGGCAAACTCATCCTGCATATCGCTGAACTCGATGGCTTCCGTGGTGCAACCGGGCGTGTCGTCCTTCGGATAGAAATAGACGACGACATTATTGTTGCCACGGAAATCCGACAGCCGGACCATGTTCATGTCCGCGTCAGGGATCTCGAAAACAGGCGCTGCTTTACCGACCTTGAGCATGGCAACAACTCCAGCATAATGCTGGCCCGATTCTAACTGAATTATCGCGCGCGGCAGCCGGCACATAGCCAGGCGAACTATAATCCAGCAATATGGATCGCACGTTACTGGGTGGCCTTGCGCCATCAGCTTTCCTCAAGCGTCATTGGCAGAAACAGCCATTGCTGATACGCGGCGCAGTTCGCGGCTTTCGGGATCCGTTGACTCTGCGAAAGCTTATGGCCTTTTCCAGGAGTGAGGCATGCGAAGCGCGTCTCGTCATCTCCGAGAATGACGATTACGAGGTCTTGTTTGGACCTTTCTCTCCGAGGATTTTTCGTGACCTGCCGGAAAAGCATTGGACTTTGCTTGTTCAGGGTGTTAACCACGTCTGTCGCGAAGCGCGCGATCTTCTGTACCGCTTCGCCTTCCTGCCCTATGCACGCCTTGATGACGTCATGGTCAGCTACGCTGCGCCCGGCGGGGGCGTCGGACCTCACTTCGATTCCTACGACGTGTTTCTGTTGCAGGGGTGCGGGCAACGACAGTGGGAAGTGGGTACCCAGAGCAACCTCGATCTGGTGCCAGACGCTGACCTGAGAATACTCAGGCGCTTCCGACCGCAGGGCAGTTGCGTTCTGAGTTGCGGCGACATGCTCTACCTGCCGCCGCGGTTTGCACACAACGGTACTGCCCTGGACAGCTGCGTGACCTACTCGATCGGCTTCCGCGCACCAACTCACGAGGAGCTGAAAACACGGTTTCTAACCCATCTGGACGACTGCCTTCACATTGCCGGTCAATACCAGGATCCGGGAGTGAAGCCGACGCGGCGACCGGCACACTTGGATAACAACATGATCACCCAGGTCGCCGCTGTCATGTCCCGCATACGCTGGAACCGCTCCGACGTGACAAGCTTTCTCGGCCGCTACCTCTCCGAGCCAAAACCCTACATCGTGCTCGCCAAGCAGCCGAACCTGGATTTTCAGGAATTTTCTCGCCGTGCTCGGGTCGAGGGCATTGACCTACATCCTGCGCTCCCGCTGCTCTTCCACGGCAAGCGAGCGTTTATTAACGGAGACGTATTGGTTATGAAGTCAGGCAGTGAGCAAGCAATTACCTCGCTCGCAAATGAGCGCCGTCTAACTGCGAAACAGGCACGCAGCGCCCGAAGGGCTCTACCAATACTTCACGGCTGGTATGGTAATGGCTACGTAACTCTTGGAAACGGGGACCCGAAGTGAGCAACGAACCTTTGCCAGAGAGGACCAACTTCACCGGCAAGCGGCAATACGAGGACTATGTCGATGAGGTGATCGCACTCGCGAAACATGAGCTGCGCGTTTTTGAGCAACAGCTCGGAATCGGCTACAACGCCTCAGCGCGCCACGACGCTTTTCGTCACTTTCTGCTTGCGAGCAGGCGCAACAAGATTCGAATCGTGGTGCACGATTCAGCTACCTTAGAGCGCAGTTGTCCACGTATGAAGCAACTTCTACGCGCTTTCAACCATGCCATAACAATCCACGAAACTCAGCAACAAGCCAAGGGTGTTTACGATCCATTCGTGCTAGCCGATGAGTCACATTCGGTTCGACGCTTTCACTTCGATGACCTGCGCGGCCTGTTTGCCAGGAACGACCCGATAGAGGCGGCCACGCTGGCTGAGCGGTTCGAAGAAATCTGGGAAATGTCGACTCCGGCTGTAACGGTCAACACGCTGGGCCTTTAGTTCATCAGGCAGGCTGCAGCATGAGCCGCGTTTGAGAGACATCACCCGATACGGCCGTCACTCTAGACAACAATAAACTGACCCGCGAGATCACCTCAGTTAGCGCAATTCGCGCCAATCAAAGCCGTTGTCCTGATCGGCGATCCCAATCCACTGCGGATCGCAACCAAGCGCTTGCGACAGTGCGCACCGGGCAAGCGACGCAGAATTGTTGTGCTGTGACAGATGTGCGCCAATCACGTGTCGCAGTCCTGGCCCCGCAACGCGCGACAACAAATCCGCAGCCGCACCATTATCGAGGTGACCGACCCGGCTCGAAATGCGCGCACGCAAAGCGCGTGGATAGGTCGAGCGCGCCAGCATCTCCAAGTCGTGATTGCACTCGATAACCAGAGCTTCGCAATTGCTCAGCATGGTTTCGATGTGAGGTGTGCTCTCTCCAGTATCAGTGAGCACCCCGAGACGCATCACACCGTCCCCGAAAACGAACTGTGCCGGTTCACGTGCATCGTGCGGAACAGGAAATGGCTCTACTTGTAGTCCGCCAATCGAAAAGGCTGTGTAGCCTTCAACCAAGTTTATTGGCACGTCGTCGAAGATGCCTTCAAGACCACGCCAGGTACCGTGAGACATCCACACCGGCACATCGTAGCGCCTGGCAAGACGCGCGACACCGCCAATGTGGTCGTCGTGCTCGTGTGTGACAACAATGGCGTCCAGCTGCTCAGGACACACCCCGATACGCCCCAGACGACGCGTCGTGTCCGCAACGCTGAAGCCGCAGTCGAGCATGACCGCCGTATCGCCGGTGCAGATCAACATGGCGTTGCCACCGCTGCCGCTGCCAAGGCTAGCGAAACGCAGCCCTGACATGTTCGCTATTATCAGGCATCGCTTCGCCCGGGTTTCTATCGCAGTTCGTCGCGCAACAGGGCGAGAATACGGCTTGACGTGGAGTTCACCAGCACAGCGCCCTGTTCGTCAAGGACATGAACCTCGCTGCCGGCGTCCTCGCCCTCGCTCACCTGAATCCGGAACGTCTGGTCGGTAGGCTCTGCGTCGCGCCAGAAAGCCAGCTTTTCCAATCCTGTTTTCTCGGAGTCGGCATCGGGGTCGTTGTAACGCACGAAATACACGCCCTGTGAACGGTCGCGGTCCTCCACGGTAAACCCGATAAAGTCGAGCGCCAGGCCGACGCGACGCCAGGCCTTGTCAAACGAGTCGTCGAGCTCGAGGTACTCAAGTTTGCCTGGGCCACTCGCCAACTCGGCACGCGGTGGCGGTGCGGGTCGCGCCTTGGCTTGTTGAATCTGTACGTCGGTAGCGCCGAGTCTTGCCATCAGGAGATAGAGCATTTCAGCCTCGAGGTTGGGATCGCGTGGCCTGACCTCCCATCGGGTGCGCGCTATGGTGACGTCTTGGACCACCTTCTGGTAAACGCCACGGTGAGTGATAAAAATCTCGCTGGTACCTGTTTCGGCACCGCGCTCGATGCGTGTATGGAAGCGGTCACGCTCGGGCGAAGAATACGCCCGGTCAGCCCCCATGAAAGCAAAAGTTCTGCGGAACCAGGAATTGGGTGCTTTGGCCCGGTTTTCCGCCCAGTCGGTCTCCATTACACCACTGGCCGGCGACTCGCGGGCGATCAGAAAGCCTTTTTCCTGCCAGAATTCACGCAACGGCTGCCAAAGGGCTTCGGGTTCCGCATCAACCACTAGCCATCGAAAGTTGCCTTCACCCTCGACGCGCATGCGCTCCTGCGCCGGGAGTACCTGCATCGGATCGGCACCGCGCACCGAGCGCGCCCGGGTATAGTCGGAGAAGGTTGCACCATCCTGCTCGACAGCCACATAGCGGCTGCTGGTCTCTGGCGTCGTCAGATCAGGGGGAATTTCCAGTGGCGGCAGGCTCTTGGCGGACTTGTAATCAACCTTGCTTTGGTCCGAGGCGCAGCCCACCAGGGCGATCAGTGCGATCGCCGTGAAGCCAGTCAGGAATTGCTTCTTCATCTATGCGTCAATACTTGGCAAGACCACAGCAGGTGGCAACCGCCGATTCGACAAGGCCGACACTAAAACGTTGCGGCAATTTCGTTGGCAAGTGAACAAAAATATCCGTGATCCGTGTCATTCCGTAATGTTAACGATCCACGAATCGACGCTACTGATGAGCTGAGACTGCCTGGCTTGAAATGCCGGCCTGTTCCATGGCTCCGAGCAGCAAATCATGAAACGATGAGGATAACGGCGTGAGCGG
>CP070775.1:365729-371430 GCA_020346185.1 Betaproteobacteria bacterium
CGGGTCAGTTATTGTCTCCTGATGATAAACGACTTTTGGTGGGTCGGCTACGAAAATGTAGCGCCTGATCACAACATTTACAGCCCGTTTCAGCTATGCGATTGCTCTGCCTGAGCGGAGGCAATCTCGTCACGCACCTGCACCATGTCCACCGCTAGCATCTTGTCGACCAAGGTCTCCAGAGACCGGGCTGGCACCGCACCCGGTTTGCTGTACAGAATGACCTTTTCCCGTACCACCATCAGGGTTGGAATCGACCGGATATCAAACTTACGGGCGAGTTCCATCTGCTCTTCAGTATCGACCTTGCCGAAAACAACATCGGGGTACTTCGCCGATGTAGCCTCGAAAACAGGCGAGAATGTCTTGCACGGCCCACACCACTCTGCCCAAAAATCAATAACAACGACGTCATTGCTGTTAACCACTTCGTCGAAGTTGTCTTCGGTGATATGCACGATGGCCATGGCGGGCTCCAGTCAATTTTTCCGGTAACGACAATGAAATGAGATCGCGCAGCTCGAGTCGCACCGTTTTTTTGTGCCGTCGATGCTGCAGATATCTTTAGTGTACCAGCGACCGTGTCGCTACTGCAGTCGGGTTTGACAGACCGCCAATTCTGAAAATCCCTAGGCGCGAGGTTCGAATTTGCCGAAATGCAAAAGAATCGTCGGCAGAACCAGAAGATTGAGCAGCGTCGAGGTTGCCAGCCCGCCAACGATAATAGTGGCCATCGGACCCTCGATTTCCCTTCCCGGCTCGCCCGTGCCGAGTGCCAACGGCATCAGTCCCAGGCCGGTGACCAGCGCGGTCATGAGAATTGACGGCAGCCTCTCGGCAGCGCCGCGCAGGGCGGTTTGAAGGTTCCAAGGCTCATTTTCCATTTCCACCAGATGGTGATAATGCGACACCAGCATAATGGAGTTGCGCAAGGTGATGCCAAACAATGTGACGAATCCCACCAGGGAACCGAGCGAAAGCCAACCGCCGGTTGCAAGCACGGCAATCACACCCCCGATCAGCGCGAACGGCAAATTGAGGAAGGTAATCGCCATGTTGTGGAGCTGGTTGAACGCGATGTACAGCAACAGAAGTACGCCAATGCCGGCCAGCAATGAGTGGACAACCAGATCTGTCCGCGCCTGACGCTGGCTTTCGGCAGTGCCGGAAAAGACCATGTAGTTGCCGCGCGATAACAACACTTGATCGTTAATCGCAGCACGCGCCTCGCGCTCAAAACTGCCCAGATCGCGTGCGGCGAAATTCGCTGTCACCGTCTGAATGCGCCGTCCGCCATAATGCAGCACCTTATAGCGCCCACCGGTGACACGCACGTCCGCGACGGCAGCAAGGCGCACCAGTTGCCCCTCGGGATTGCGCAGCATCAGGTTCTGAACACTGCCGACGTCGCTTTGCTCTTCGGGGCCAAGTGAGACCGTCAGGTCGATTACCTGATTGCCACGATGGATCTGACCAACAAGTGCGCCGTCATACGCTGTACTCACCGCTTGCAGCACCTGCGCCGGGGTCATGCCCAGCGCGGCGATCCGCTCGTGTCGCAAGCGCACCGTCAACTGCGGTGTGCCCGGCGGCGCTTGCAGCTGAACATCAACAGCGCCCGGCACGGTGGCCAAAACAGATGCCACAGCGAGCGCGTCGCGATCGAGCGAATCGAGATCGGCACCGTATAGCGTGACAACAAAGGGCGCAGCAAACCCGGTAATGGTCTCCTCGATACGCTCGGTAAGGAACGTATTCACGCCGAAAGACACACCGGGAAACGTTGCACCTCGTTCTCCGGACAGGACTTCGCGGATCTCGCGCAGCACCCGTGCCTGCTCGGCGCCACCCAGCGCACCAATCTCGACTTCGAACTCGCTGTAATGTGTGCCAAAAGTGTCGGCACCATTCTTGGAACGTCCGACCCATTGCGCCACCGATTGCACCCCCTCGATGGAGCCGATCGCCTGCGAGACACGGCTGCCAAGCCGTAATGACTCCGCTTCAGAGGTGCCCGGCACCGCGGTCATGTGCACAATGTAATGTCCTTCGCGCAGTGCCGGAATGAACTCACCGGTGAACAACGGCAGCACCCCAATTCCGGCCGCAATAATAGTAAACGTGACTGCGATATTTCGCCCCGGATAGCGCTCGAAGCGTTCCAGCAGCGCCAGGTAATACGGCCTTATGAAAGACACGGCGGGTGGGTCGGCGCTGGACAGTTCGCCCCGCGCCAACAGCAAATAACACAGTGCCGGGGTCAAAGTAACGGCAACGACAAGTGAAGCAAGAATGGCAAAAATGTAGGCAAGTCCGAGCGGTGCAAACAGCTTGCCGGCGATCCCTGACAAGGTCAGTAGTGGCACGAACGCCAGCGCAACAATGAATGTCGCGTAAACGACCGAGCTTCTCACTTCCACCGAAGCGTCGAGCACGACGTCTGCAACGTCGCGCGGCACTGCTGCCAGACAGTTAAGCCGAAGCCGCCGAAAAATGTTCTCGGTGTCGATGATGGCGTCATCGACGACCTCACCAAGCGCGATTGCAAGCCCACCAAGCACCATCACGTTAAGGGGAATACCCAGATAGTCGAGAACAAGCACGGCAGATAACAGGGACACCGGCATAGCCAATGTACAGATGAGCGCCGTGCGCGCGTTGTACAAAAACAGGAACAGAACCAATACCACCAGCGCGGAACCAATCAGCACGTCGCGCCGCACGTTACGCACCGCCGTTTCGATGAAGTTGGCCGGACGAAACAGTTCCGGATGCAGCGTCACCTGCTCTGCGTCCAGCAGCGGCCCGAGTTCCTCCAGCGCCAGTTCGAGATCCTGTGTCACGGCATGCGTATTGGCGCCGAGCTGGCCCTGCACCATGAGAAACACGCCGGGCACGGCATCAATCGCCGCCGCGCCGATCGATGGCGCCGCGCCCTCGACCACGCGCGCCAGGTCCGACAAGCGAATCGCCTGGCCGTCGCGATAAGTGACAACCAGGCTGCCGACATCGGCGAGTTGGCCGGGTTGAGCCTCGGCCTGAATGATGATGTGCTGATTAGGCGTCTGGATAAATCCGGTGCCGGCGATACCGGTCGCGTTTCGCGCCGCTTCGACCACTTCACCCAGAGACAGGCCGGCTTGTTGCAGCTTCAACTGGTCGACCTGGATTTGCCACTGGCGCACGTCACCGCCGAATACGTTTACTTCGGCAACACCTGGGACTGCAAGCAAGTGTGGACGAATCGTCCAATCCACCAGCGTGCGCAGCTCCATCAACGAACGCGTCTCCGAAGTCACGCCAACCCCCAGAACGGTACTTGCCGAGGATGTCAGCGGCGTCATGGTTGGCGCGTCCACGCCCTGCGGCATCTGGGTTGCGAGGGCGGCAAGGCGCTCACCGACGACCTGACGGTTGCGGTAGGTGTCGGTGCCATCTTCAAAGATGGTGGTGATGACCGACAGGCCGGGAATCGATTGCGAGCGAATCCCGTCCAACCCCGGTAGACCTGCCAGCGCGTTTTCAATTGGCTGCGTCACCAGGGTCTCAACCAATTCGGAGGAGAAGCCTGGCGCTTCGATCTGCAGTACCACCTGACTCGGGGAGAACTCCGGGAACACATCGAGGTTGGCACGCGACAAGGTGTAGATGCCGTAAGCAACAACGGTCGCGGCAAGCGCAACCACCACCCCGGCATAACGAATCGAGAAGCGGACCAGAGCGGCAATCATTACCGCTCAGGGTCGCGTAGAGAAAGCTGCTGCACGGTTACTTTCTGTCGAGCCGCGTACTAAGCCCGGTGTAAACAAGCTGACTAATCCTCGTTTTCGTTGCGAATCTGGAATTTCAGCTCTTCGGAGAGCAGCAGTTGCGCGCCACTGACAACCACCTCATCGCCGACCTTCATCAGCCCTTGTTGAAACCAGCCTTCACCCAATTGACTGTCAGTGGCGATCTCATAACGGCCAAATGTTTCAGCATCATGCTTGCGATAGGCCCATGACTTGCCCGCGTGCCACACCACTGCTTCGTTGGGCACGATGACGCCGTCAAAGCTGGCGTCATCAGTCGCAACGCGTGCCAGCACACGCGCGCCGACACGCAGATCCGCCCCTTCCACCATGTAGAAATAAGTGTTGCCAGGCAGTGCTGCGCTGGCTCGCGGTGCGTCCGAGACAAAACTTCCCTCGACTGCTTCGGCTCGCGCTGTCACCGGCGTCAGCATTAATGTTGGCCGGGCAGCACTGCGCGCCAACTGATGAGGGAATACCAACTGCACCAGCACCGCACGCCGCGACAACAGCGGGGCCAGTGAGGCCGAGTCAGCTTGCACCGCCCAATCGCTTATCACCGGGCCCCAGGCAGTAAGCAGCGAGTCCCGCAAAACCGACTCGTTGGACTCGGCCGCAGTGAGTCGCGCCTCAGCGACACGATAGCGGCCCTCGGCTTCACGCAGAGCCCGCTCCGAAATATTGCGGTCATCGGCGTACAACGACTGCGCACGCTGGTACTCGAGCTTTGCCGCAGACGCGGTCGCGCGCAGCGCACGCCGCTCGCCGATTGCCGCGACATATCGGCCGCGCAGATCAAGCAACGAAGCGATATCAACGACGCTGCCATAAACATAAAGTGATGTTTCATACTGCGCCGAGCGAAGCGGTTGAGTAAGGATTCCGCTCGCCATCTGGCTCTGCAAGTCGACACGGACTATGGCACGCCCATCCTCAACGAAGGCGGCCGACTCAATATCGATCTCTTCTTCAATCTCTTCGCCGTGTAATCGCAGTTCGTCGCGCGAGACGTAGATCAGCGTCCACGACAATACCGCAATGACGAGCGCCATCAGCGCGATGATGATGTGGCTAACGCTGAACTTCATGGTGCTGCACCAGCCATGCTGGGCTCGTCGGGCAGTTTCAGGAAATCGCCCAAGACGGGGACTTGTACGGCATCCTCGTAGCGAGCGGCGGACTTGTGCCAAGCGATCTGCGTATCGAGCAGGTGCTGCCGCGCCTGTACCGCGTTCAGTTGCGCGGTCACAAGCTCGACCCGGTTACCACTGCCCGATTCAAAATAGCGGCGCACCCGCTCAAATTGTTTTTCGGCTTGATCGACAATACCCTGTGCCGCCGTCACGCTCTTGCGTGTGACCAGCAGGACTTCCCGGGCGCTCTCGACTTCACTGATGGCGTGTATCTGCAGCGCTGTGAAACGGCGAGCCGCGTATTCACGCCGTGCCTCTGCTTCACGCACTTTTGCCTGCGCTGAAACGGGTGGTATCAACACGCTGGCAAGCGACCATATGCTGTCACCCTGATCCCAGAAGAAGCCCGGCCTGATCCTGACCAGCGGATATTGCTCGGCCACTGCCAGCTTGACCTCGGCATCAGCGGCACCGAATTCCAGCAGGCGCACGTGCACATCAAGCCTGTTACGCAAGGCTGTGCCGCGCGCAGTGTCTCTATCCGGAACGTTGGTCGGTTGCTGGAAAGCATCTTCAGCGATTGTAAGCGACTGCACGGTCTGTAGTGGCAACCCCAGGGCGCCGGCCAGATCGCCGTATGCTCCCGTGTAGGCGGATCGCTCGAGCGCCAGTTGTGTCTGTGCCGTGGCCAGCGCGGTGCGCTCCCGGCCGAGTTCACGAGCAGAGAGCATTCCGGCTTCGACGCGTCGCAGAAGTAATCCCGTCAACTCCCGGTGT
>CP070775.1:371530-377088 GCA_020346185.1 Betaproteobacteria bacterium
ACAAGTCCGGGTCAATATGGCCCTTGTCTCTGAAGCGGCGCAGAATGTCGAGCGACTCGCTGAGCGTGTTCGCTTTCTTGTACGGCCTGTCGCCGGCAGTCAGCGCTTCAAATATGTCTGCGATCGCCATTACACGCGCCTGCACCGACATCTGATCGCCGGTAAGACCACGTGGATAACCTTTACCATCGATGCGCTCGTGATGCCCCCCAGCATACTCAGGCACGTTACGCAGATGCCTCGGCCAGGGAAGGGATTCGAGCATTTTGATCGTCACATCAATATGACGATTGATCATCTCCCGTTCTTCTTGCGTCAGAGTTCCGGAGCGAATCGTCAGATTTGCCAGCTCATCGTCAGTCAGAAAATCATTCTCTTCCTCACTGGCGCTATCGATCCAGCGGTAGTTGCGAGAGATCTCATGCACTCTGTTTTGGTCTTGGCTGTGCATTCTCTCGGAACCGACATTGGCAAAACGCAAAAACACCTGGTCGCGTTCCAGTTGCCGACAGCTGGCTTCAAACGCTTGCTCGGCCTGCTCCCATTCACCGCTAAGGTTATCGGGCGCAGCAAGTTTTTGTCTAAGCATGCGAATCTCTGCATCACGCCGGATTACTTCGAACCGCGTGTTGATGACGCCGATCCGATCGTAAATGGTCTGCAGCTTGGTAGACTTATCGACTACGTGAACCGGCGAGGTGATCTTGCCGCAATCGTGCAGAAGACCGGCAATCCTGAGCTCGTAGCGATCCTTGTCGGTCATCGAGAAATCGGCAAACGGGCCATCCGTGGTTTCGTTAACAGCTTCGGCCAACATCATTGTCAGAGTGGGTACCCGTTGACAGTGACCCGCAGTATAGGGCGATTTGTCGTCGATGGCCGCATTGATGAGGTTGATGAAGGATTCAAACAGCTTCTCGAGTTGATCGATCAACTGCC
The DNA here is from genome assembly GCA_020346185.1 of Betaproteobacteria bacterium. Classification (GTDB taxonomy): domain Bacteria; phylum Pseudomonadota; class Gammaproteobacteria; order Burkholderiales; family Eutrophovitaceae; genus SG8-40. The sequence goes on from CP070775.1 coordinate 372,470, forward strand.
TGTTGGTAAGCGCTACCGCGGCCTGCGAAGCGAGGGATTCGGCGAGCTTTTGTTCCGCCTCAGAGAACGCTACGATATCCCCTGTCCTTCGATCCTTGGCATTGATCAGCTGCAATACACCGATGATCTCTTCTTCATGATCCTTCATCGGAACCGTAAGGAGGGATTTGGTGCGATATCCGGTCTTCTTATCGAACTCCCTGGTTCCACTGAAATCAAATCCGTCTGCCTGGTAAGCGTCAGCAAGGTTGACGGCCTGGTCGTGCAACACCGAGTATGCAACCACCATCGAATTGTTTGGTGCCCCTGATTCGTCGTAGAGCCGCACGGGATAAAACGGCACTTCAGCCCCGGTCGCTCCGCCAACGGCGATACCGAGTGAGTCGGTACGGAGGATCTCGAAGAGCGCCTGCTTCGATTCGCTGTCGACACGGTACAACGTACCACCGTCGGCGTTGGTTATTCTTTTGGCAGCACCGAGAATGGCCTCCAGCAACCGGGGCGTATCTCTCTGCCGCGACAGAGAAATACCGACGGCCGTGAGCTCCTCCAAGCGGAGCATTAGCTCGTTGTTGTGAGGTAGGCCCAAATTCGGAGGGCATTTCATACCGTCCATCCCATGAAGGCGGTTACTTGATACACACTGCCCGGACCTGGTGTATGTCAGTAATGCCCTGCAAGACTTTCTCGGTTCCGTCCTGTTTCAACGTCCGCATGCCTTCGCCGATCGCCGTTGAGAAGATTTCAGCGACGCGCGCGTGTTCTTGTATGTGCTTCTTGATACCGTCGGAACCGAGCAGCAATTCGTGAAGGCCAACTCGCCCTTTGTAACCTGTGCCGTTGCATGCCTCGCATCCCACTGCAGAGTACAGCGTGAACTGTTGCTTGTCGTCGGCGAAGTTCTGGGTCCACTCGCGGTAGATCGCCTCAAACGAGGCCTTTGGGTTTTTCTTCCATGCTTCGGTGTTCTGCAACTCGAGGCAGTACTCTTCCAAGAGGGATTTGAGCTCGTCCTTGGATGCTGCATACGGCGTTTTGCATTTCGAGCAAAGGCGTTTCGCGAGACGCTGGGCAAGTACACCAAGCAGTGCGTCGGCAAAATTGAACGGATCCATCCCCATGTCGAGAAGTCGCGTGATTGACTCGGGTGCACTGTTGGTGTGCAACGTCGCGAATACTAGGTGACCGGTCAATGATGCTTCAATACCGGTCGACGTCGTTTCCTTGTCACGCATCTCACCGACCATGATAATGTCCGGATCGGCGCGCAGGAACGCCTTCATGGCCGTGGCGAACGTCAAACCTGCCTTGGGGTTAATCTGCACTTGCCGAAGACCTCTCTGGGTGATTTCGACCGGATCCTCAGCAGTCCAGATTTTCGTCTCGGGCGTATTCAGATAACCGAGTACGGAGTGCAGCGTGGTGGTCTTACCAGAACCGGTTGGGCCACATACAAAGAACAACCCATAGGGTTTCGATATGGTGTCTTTGAGCTTGCTGACATTCCTCTTGGACAAGCCCAGTTTGTCGACTGGGATTGGTTCGCCCGCGGAAAGAATACGCATGACAATGTCTTCCACGCCGCCCGCGGACGGGACAGTCGCGACACGCAATTCGATGTCCAGTGGACCGAACTTCTTGAACTTGATCTTGCCATCCTGCGGCTTGCGCTTCTCCGAAATATCCAGATCACACATGATCTTCAGCCGTGCGACGATAGCACTGCGGTAGCTCGCCGGCAGCGAAATGTATGGCTGCAGCGTTCCATCCTTACGGAAGCGGATTTCGGTCTTGGTTTTACCTGGATAGGGTTCGATGTGGATATCCGACGCGCCCTGGTGATATGCATCGACAATGACTTTGTTGACCAACCTGACGACTTCGTTGTCTTGAGCGAGGGACACCTCGTCAGTACTGGCGCTGTCATCTTCGCCGTCTTCCTCCAAGCCATGGATCAGTTCACTTATTGAAGCAGAGTCACCGCCCGCACCAAAAAAATGATCAACTGTGGCCTGGAACTCACGCTTGGTGCAGACCCTGTAGACGACGCGCTTTTTCGGGAAGATGTTGTTAACAATTTTGGAGGAGCGAACTTTTTCTGGGTCGATTGTTAGCACCACCACTCCGCCCTTGCCTTCTTCGAGCGGGATCCACCAGCTGCTCTCCACGAAATCGCGCTTCAGGTTTCTCAGCAGGTCCAGCGGCTTCACGCGCTCGTGCTCGAAAGGCTGGTAGGTCACGTTGAAGAACTTCGCCAAGGCACCGCCGATGGCGCTCGGCTTGACTTGGAATTCATCGATGAGCACATCTTCTATGTCAATGTTCTTGCGGCGCGCCGAACGCGTCGCAAGTTCCATCTCCTCGGCAGACAGTACCGCGTCGGTGATCAACGCATCGTACTTGCCGCGCAATGGCCCGGTCGACTTGTTGAGCTGCTTCAGGGCGATACCAAGCGTTTCGCCGAGGTAAGTCACACCTTTTTCAGTCAGCGAATCGAATGGCTTCTTGCGCTTTGAGTTGATGAGTTGTACGACGCCGATCAGATCGTTGTTGGTCGTGTCCAAGATTGGCGCCGCCAGCATCTGTGTCGTACGGTAGCCGGTACGGCGGTCAACTTCGACCAAAAAGCGCAGTTGCGGATGATGCGAGCGCAGCTCCTTCTCATCGTAGACGTCTCTGATATTGAGAATCTTTTTAGTCAACGCAACATAGCCAGCGATGCTCTGCTCGTTGATCGGAAGCTTAAGGTCCTTGAAGGAGGCCAATCCGGTCTTGACTTTGGAGACGATGGTAGCCCGATCTTCGGGAACCACGTAGAGCGTCAGGCGATCCGCATCGAACAAGTCGCAGATATCCTTGCTCATTTCCAGCATAAGCTCTTCGGTATTGCGCGCCGCGTGGATGCGGTTGGTGACTGCCTGTAACTTGGTCTGAAATTCAAGCTGCGAGGAGATCTCCTCGACGTTCTTGTCGCCTGTCTTGACTTTGGATCCAAAGGCCGTACTCATAACACTTTCCCTAGTCGCGCGATGCCGATCATTGCTACCAAAACAGCTCGCCTCAAAAAAGAATGCTCGATCAAACTACCGCGAATCAAAAGCGAAATACTTGTCCATTAGCCAGCATGCGAGGGCAAAATTTTGAGGCATCTTCCTCGATCTCACCCATCGTCTGCGTGCCTGCCCCCGGTTTCAGATGCGTGACAAATACCTGTGCTTGAACCTTGAGCTTGCCCAGTTCATCAGCAAGCAGGCTCGGGCAAAGATGCTTTGATTGAATCGCCAGCTCACGTTCCGTATTCGGAAAGGCGGTCTCGATAATCAGGTATCGCAAGTCAGCAATCTTGTTCACCACCTCCCACAACGCATCGTTTGAAGTTGTATCACCGGTGAACACCAGGCTGGCTGAACCACTGTTGAGCCAGTAACCGACTGCTGGCACAGTGTGGTTGGCTGGAAGAACCGTCACCTTGCGTCCATCGACATCGACCGTGTCGCCGACTTCGACACTGTGCCACAGCAGAAGCGGCTCTTCCTTGGAAGGAATCTGGCCAAAGTCCGGCCAAATCTTCCAGTTAAAGATATGCTCCTGCAGACTTTCTTTCACTTGCCGCAGGCAATGCACATTGAGAGGCCGCTCACGGATGGGCCCCACCGTGTCGACAATCAAAGGCAGTGCCGCCACGTGATCGAGATGGGAATGGGTTAGGAAGACGTGGTCAATCTGCTCGAGCTCGGACAAAGTCAAATGCGTCACGCCAGTACCGGCGTCAATCAATATGTCACGGTCGAGAAGCATCGAGGTAGTCTGTAAGGTTCCCCCGATCCCGCCACTACACCCGAGAATCCTGAGCTGCATGGCTTGCCTATTTTGCCTCGAAACGTGTTGAGCAATCCCCACGCGCAACAAGCGGGTCGCGACGCAACGCTGAGATACGTTCCACAACCAGTGGGTGGATCCATCGCGTCGCGTCGATTTCTCTCAGCCGACCGATCGGCTTGTCGATGGTAAACGGTCGATCGCCAGCTTTGGTTATGGCTCTGTCTATTGCCTGACAAATGCCGTCGGGCGCTAGCGATCGCTCCTGATGGTCGACAATCATTGGCATACCGCGATGTCTGGTATGTCTCTCCAGCGGCGATGCTAGTTTGTCCAAGCCACGCGTCAGCTTATGCGTCGCACGCAGTTCTGAGCGCGTACTGCCGACAGTGACTTTTTCACTACTGTTGGCAGCGATGCCCGTCTCGCTCTCGCGCCAGTTACTGGCACTAACAGCCAGCTTCAGTCGACGTATCGTTTCATTCATCTCGGCGCCGCCATGCCGAAGGCAAGAGGCACGACAGTGTTGCTGTTGACCAACACCAACAAATTGAGACCGATCAAGCATGCCAATATCGACAAGGTCAGTAGCGTTGCACGCAACGACGAGAATAGTGGTAGCAAGACCGCCATGGAAACACGACAAAGCAACAACAACGCCACCTTCGCCTCCAGGACCTAACGGGCAGTCGCGTGTTTGCCCCATCCAGCATGTCCGCAATCAAGTTGACGCGCGTTTCGAAGCCCGAGCAAACCTCGTCAAACCGAAGCTACATTCCGATCGTACACCCCGGGCTTCG
>CP070775.1:377188-382722 GCA_020346185.1 Betaproteobacteria bacterium
TTGATCATCCGCTCACCATGAATCTCGAGAATCTTCGACGAGGCGAATCCGCCCATCAGGGCCTGCCGCACTTTGGCCGGATCGACGCCCGCTTTGGACGCGAGCAGCAGCGCTTCGCCTACGGCTTGGATGTTCAGCGCAACAACGATCTGGTTGGCGACCTTGCACACCTGGCCGGCGCCGATGTCGCCAACGTGCGTGACGTTCTTGCCCATCAGTTCGAAAAGGGGTTTGACTTTTTCGAACGTGTCCTCGGCCGCGCCGACCATGATTGTCAGCGCAGCGTTTTTGGCACCAACTTCGCCGCCCGATACCGGCGCATCGACATAATCGCTGCCGAGTTTCTTGATACGCTCAGCGATGTCGCGCGTGGCGAGTGGCGAGATTGAACTCATGTCGATGACAATGTTGCCGGCCGACAGGCCGGCGGCAACGCCGTTCTCACCAAACAGCGCTTTCTCGACATCGGGCGTGTCGGGAACCATGGTGATGATCACTTCCGAGTGGCTTGCGACATCCGCAGCCGAATCGCAGGCGATACCGCCGGACTCGGTCAACTCTTCGGGTACGCCGCTGCGCGATTGTAGGTACAGCGTGTGTCCGCCATTGATCAAGTGTCCTGCCATGGGTTTGCCCATGATGCCCAGCCCGATGAATCCAATGTTCACTTGTCACTCCCTGAATGAATGCTTGTAAAACACGTCGCCAAGCAGTGCCAACAGCGGCATGCCGTATCACCTTTTTTCGATTCGCCATTCCGATCACAATGCCGCGGCCTGGCCTGATGCTTGTCTCTGGACTAAATCCCGCGAAAGACTACAGGTATTGTCTCGCCCAGCTGAGACCGTCTTCCGTGTTACCGGCTGGCCGATACTCGCAACCGATCCAGCCTTTGTATCCGATGCGGTCTATGAAATCGAGCAGGAACGGATAGTTGACCTCGCCGCTGCCGGGTTCGTGCCGCCCCGGCGTATCGGCGAGCTGCATGTGGCCGATTTTCGAGAGGTGCTTTTCGATCGTCGGAGCCAGGTCGCCCTCCATGATCTGCATGTGGTAGATGTCGTACTGAAAAGCAAGATTGGGCACATGCGCGTAGTGCATGATATCAAACGCCTGCGCCGAGTAATTCAGGTAAAAACCCGGAATGTCGCGGCTGTTGATTGCCTCGATAAGCAGGGTGATGTTGTGTTTTGCCAGTTCCTTGCCGGCGAAGCGCAGATTGGCGAGGTAGGCTTCGCGCATCTGTTCTTCGCTCACGCCGCGCGGCTTCAGTCCTGCCATGCAGTGCAACTGTTTGCAATTCAGCGCCAGCGCGTAGTCGATCGCCTGCGCCACGTTGTCCTGAAATTCCCCGCTGCGCAGCGGGTCGCACGCCATGCCGCGGTCGCCTGCATCCCAGTCGCCGGGCGGCATATTGAACAACACCATTTCAAGTTGGTTACTCTGGATCTTCTCCTGCAACAGATTTTTTTCAAAGCCATACGGAAACAGGAACTCGACGCCCTTGAAACCGGCCCGGGCAGCGGCATCGAAACGGTCGGCAAATTCGACCTCGTTGAACATCATCGAAAGATTGGCATTAAGCTTGGGCACTTGCGTCCTCGTCTATCTGGGGGGCGGGTCGAGCTGCGTCCAAAACGGAATATCAAGCCACGGTCGTGACCAGACCCGAATTATAAACGGCCTGGCCGGTGCCGGTTGCTGCGGACCGTATAATGCCGGTTCTCAACAGTCATGAACGCGCTAATGAAATTCACCGGAACCGATAGTTACGTTGCCAGCGATGATTTGATGATGGCGGTCAACGCTGCCGTAACACTCGAAAGGCCGCTGCTGATCAAGGGCGAACCGGGCACGGGCAAGACCATGCTCGCCGTCGAGGTTGCCAAATCGCTTGGTCGCCCGCTTTTCCAATGGCACGTCAAGTCCACGTCCAAGGCCCAGCAAGGCCTCTACGAGTACGACGCCGTGTCACGGCTGCGCGACTCGCAGTTGGGGGAGGACAAGGTGCACGATATTGCCAACTACATCGTGCGCGGGCCGTTGTGGGAGGCTTTCGAAGCCGAGACGCCCTCGGTTGTGCTGATCGACGAAGTCGACAAGGCCGATATCGAGTTCCCGAATGATTTGCTGCGCGAACTTGATCGGATGGAGTTCTACGTCTACGAAACGCGCAAGCTGGTGAAAGCGAAGCACCGGCCGGTGATCATCATTACCAGCAACAACGAGAAGGAGCTGCCGGATGCGTTCCTGCGCCGCTGCTTCTTTCATTACATCCGCTTTCCGGACCGGGACACCATGACGCAGATCGTCGACGTGCACTATCCGGGCGTAAAGACGATGCTGCTGCGCGAAGCGCTCGAGGTATTCTTCGAGATTCGGGACGTGCCGGGTTTGAAGAAGAAACCCTCGACTTCGGAGTTGCTTGACTGGCTGAAACTGTTGATGGCCGAGGATATTTCTCCCGACGTGTTGCGCTCCCAGGACGAGCGCAAGATCATCCCGCCGCTGGCAGGCGCGTTGCTGAAGAACGAGCAGGATGTGCATCTGTTCGAACGCCTGGTGTTCATGTCGCGCCGTGCGCGCTAGCGGTATGTTGAACAACTACTGCGCGGACTTGATCCAGGTTTGCGGCTGGTTCGGTTTGGTAGGAGTGCCCGGCCGCTGACGGTCTTCTGTGCATGCTGACCGAATTCTTCCTTAAACTGCGCGCCGGTGGCGTGCCGGCATCGATCAAGGAGTATCTGACCCTGATCGAGGGGCTGCAAAAGCGTGTCGCCTCCGGAAGCATGGATGATTTTTACTACCTGGCGCGAACGTCGCTGGTCAAGGATGAGTCCCATTACGACCGGTTCGATCGCGTTTTCGGCGACTACTTTCGTGGCATTCATGCAATGCCCGACGATTTGTTTGCCGATATTCCGCTGGACTGGCTGCGACGTCAGGCCGAGCTTTCCCTCTCCGACGACGAGAAGCAACTGATCGAGTCGATGGGCGGCTGGGAAAAACTCATGGAAACGCTCAAGAAGCGTCTCGAAGAACAACGCGGTCGTCACCAGGGCGGATCGAAATGGATCGGTACGGCCGGCACATCGCCGTTCGGCGCCTATGGTTACAACCCCGAGGGCGTGCGCATCGGGCAGGAAGGTTCGCGTAATCGGCGTGCGGTCAAGGTGTGGGACAAGCGCGAGTATCGCAATCTTGACGACTCTGTGGAACTGGGGACACGCAACATCAAGGTCGCCCTGAAGCGCTTGCGCCGCTTTGCCCGCCAAGGCGCTGCCGAAGAGCTCGATCTCGATGACACCATCCGCTCTACAGCGCGCAACGCCGGTTATCTCGATCTGAAAATGGTTCCCGAGCGGCACAACGCGGTCAAGGTGTTGCTGTTTCTCGACATCGGCGGATCTATGGACGATTACGTGCGCTCGTGTGAAGAGTTGTTCTCGGCGGCGCGCAGCGAGTTCAAGCACCTCGAGCACTTCTATTTTCACAACTTCGTTTACGAGTCGGTGTGGAAGGACAATCGGCGGCGCAATAGTGAGCGCATCCCGATGATGCAAATCCTCCACAAGTATGGCCATGACTACAAGCTGGTGTTCGTTGGCGATGCGGCAATGAGCCCCTATGAAATCGCCTACCCCGGCGGCAGCGTCGAGCACCACAATGAAGAGGCGGGTGCGGTTTGGCTGAAGCGAATGCTCGATGTGTACTCGAGGGCGGTATGGATCAACCCGACCCCCGAGGACCGTTGGCCGTATTACGAATCGATCGCCATGATCCGCGAACTGATGCAAGAACGCATGTATCCGCTGACGTTGGCGGGACTCGAAGGCGCCATGCGGGCGTTGTCTCGCTAGCCCGCGATCTCCTGAGCCGGGTGGTGGGCGGCTATAAAGCGCCCTGAGCGCGCGTTCGGCAGCACGGCTGCCGACACGAGTCCCCCCGGCATTGCTCACAGTCATCGCATCGAGAAACGGCAGCTGGTACCCGGCCTTCACACCTTACTGTCAGGGCATCCATTGCCATGCAGTTCGCCATGACGATGATCGCCGAATGGCCCTCAGGGCTGCTTCAATGCCAGCTTCGATAGAAAACGCGCTCGGTCGATGATGACGCGTTCATGTTTGCCGGTCGAGATGGTGTCGATGCCGTCGTGTGCCTGAACCGAGAAGACCAGTTTACGCCCTTCGACTGATTCGAGTTTGGCGTCGACCGTAACGGTGAGCCCGGGTGGCGTGGCCGCCAGATGCGAAAAGTCCACGTCGGTGCCGAGCGACTGCTCGGCCGGCCAATCGAGGTGTGGGCGAATCAACTCGATGCAGGCCCATTCGAGCAAGCCGACCATGAATCCGGTGGCCAGGACTGCCGGCATCTCGCGAAACATTTCGGATTCGGGGTAGAGGTAGGGAACCGTCTTGTTGTCGGGAACGGTGAACTGATGCTGGTGGGTTAGTCCGGGTCGCAGAGTGTCTTTCATCGCATTGATTAGTCTTTGTGCGGATTGTTCTCGGGGTCGGTCATTCTCTAATCAAAAACAGGGGCTTCGCAAGACATGTCAGATGACTGAGCATGGCGCTTGGCATGCCCGCGGCGCCGCACGCGGTGTTGTCACATCGAGAACCTCCTCTATGGGTTGTGACGCCGGCGGAAAACCTTCAGGGCACCATTGACTCGCAGTGGCTTGATGCCCTCGCGGTAGCCCTGCTGGCTCTAATCCTCGACATCGGTATTATCGCGGCTCAGCTCGCGCGCGCCATTTCCCGTCCTCATGACTTGGTAGATCGCCAGCTGGCCTCATAGCTGGCCACATGTCACTGCAGATACTGCTTGAAATTGTGCGCGTATGCCGCAAAGGGCGGCGTTGTCGGCAGGTGCCTGTTTGTTGGTCACGTCGTGTGGTGGCCCGGACTGCATCCGGCGGCATGGACATCAGCACCGGCAAGCAAAATTGATCGCATAGCACCTCACCTGGCTGGCTGCCTTGTTTCAGCCGTCCGGCCGGTACCGGCGGATCGCGCACAGCTCGAATTGATTTGGAATAAGTCCTTAATGCCGATCAGTTCATGTGTCAAAATCTGACCCGCAATGCTGCATAAGCTTGTAAATCATCAATAAATAGAGAGGAGGGGGCGACATGGAGGCGGTGAATACCCCGGGGGATGTGCTGTTCGTACTGCTCGGCGCCATCATGGTGCTGGCAATGCATGGCGGATTTGCTTTCCTGGAAGTGGGAACGGTACGCAAGAAGAATCAGGTCAACGCGCTGGTCAAGATTATTTGCGACTTTTCGGCTTCCACGATTTTCTATTTTCTGATTGGTTATACACTCGCATACGGCGCCGGATTTCTGGTCGGTGCGCAGTCGCTTGCTGAGCAGAGTGGCTATGAACTGGTCAAGTTCTTTTTCCTGTTGACCTTTGCCGCGGCGATTCCGGCGATTATTTCCGGTGGCATTGCCGAGCGTGCCAAGTTCTATCCGCAATTGTTTGCCAGTGCCGTAATCGTGGCTCTGATCTACCCGTTCTTCGAGG
>CP070775.1:382822-388204 GCA_020346185.1 Betaproteobacteria bacterium
CCCCACGCTTCTCGCGAACCGTGTCCTCGAGTTGACGCTGAACCGCAGCGAAAGCATCCCGCAATGCCACGTAAATGTCCTCATCATGCTGCCGGTTGACGACAATCTCTTTTTTGCCGGGGACGCGCACGTCGATCTTGACGCTGAAGTGGTGACCCTGATGATGATGCATTCGCTGTTCTTCCACCGTCACGCGGCAACTGGTGATACGCGGGTGAAATTCCTCGAGCTTCGCCGCCTTCTCGCGGATATGCGCTTCCACGGCGTCCGAGTGAGGAACCTTGTGGAAGGTAATCTGAATCGGTGTTTCCATCCCATTACTCCTGTACTTGGCCATTGGTAAGCGCTTGTTCGTTTGCTCGTAGCAAGATGCGCAAACGGAACAAACGCTCTCTATCTGAAAGCGTTATCGCTACGGCGAGTCTGTAGACAAAACCAGCGCCGCTCGCAGACGGTTTCCATGACCTGCATCAACCACGAGCGTCTGCTGATGCGCTGTTGAATCATAATCGATTACAAAGCAGCCTGCTCCCACTTGGAATCGCTTTTGCGTGAGTGTACCCTGCGCCACTTTCCGCACGGCGGAGAACGCCCCCTGGCGAATTTCCGCGTCAGGGAGCACTGGGTCACTGATAAACGGCCGTCTATGCTGCAAACCGTCACTTCTGTTTCCGCCCTGTTTCTGAGCCTCGTGCTGCTAACGAGCGGCAGCACCATGCTCGGCACGTTGCTCGGCCTGCGGCTGGAATTTGAGGGGTATACGGCAGCGCGTACCGGCCTGATACTCGCGTTTCATTCAGTCGGCTTCGTGCTTGGCAGCCTGTACAGCGAGCGCATCATTCGCCGCGTCGGTCACATTCGCGCCTTTGCGGTATTCGGCGCACTCGCCTGCTCCGCCATTCTGACGCATCCGATGTATGTGCACACTGACCTGTGGATTGTCCTGCGTCTGCTGGTCGGCTTCTCCATTGCCGGCCTGCTGCTCATCGTCGAGAGTTGGGTGAACGGTGTTGCCACAGCGAAAACGCGTGGCACGCTGTTAAGCTTCTATCTGATTTTCTTTTATCTCGCAGCCGCCGGCGGGCAGCTGATGATCGGCCTGGGGGATGCCCGGCAGTTTTATCTGTTCAGCTTTGCTGCGATTCTGGTGGCACTGTCATTGGTACCGCTTTCACTGACCAGATCGGTCGCCCCCCAGCTACCAGAGGCAACACGCGTGCGCATCCGGGACGTGTTGGAGAAAGCGCCCCTAGCGGTGATGGGCGCGCTACTCAGCGGAGTGGCCATGAGCGCCTTCAACATGATGGGACCGATCTATGCGACCCGAATGGGACTCGATACCTCGAAACTCTCGCTTTTCATGAGCGCTGCGGTCGTGAGCGCAATGTTGTTCCAATGGCCAATTGGCAGAATGTCTGACTACGTGCCACGCAACCGCGTGGTATTGGGTCTCGCCATCGCCGGATTGTTTGCTTCTGTGCTTACAGCTTTTTGGGGGGAGTGGTCAATATGGCTGCTATTCGCTTCGGCGGCGCTGTACGTTGGCTTCGCCTCCACGGTTTATCCCGTTAGCCTGGCACTGGCGCACGATCAAACGCCGCATGAGGAAATCGTCGGCACCAACGCAACGCTTCTGCTTGGCTTCGGCGTTGGCACAATCGCCGGGCCATTAGGCGCCGCCGCGTCAATTTGGCTGATCGGCCCGCCCGGGCTATTCCTGTTTATGGCCGCCGTGATGGGCGTACTTACACTTGTTGCCATCCACTACTGGAAAACGCGGGATCAGGTTCCCGTGCAGGACCAGGAGCAGTTTGTTGCCGTGACTCCGGTAGCCACTCCGGCATTGATGGAGCTGGACCCGCGGGACGAGACCTATGAAGAGCGCGAGGAGGCTGCGAAAGAACATCAGGCCGACGATGCGGTCGAACATGGTCGAATCAAAGAGGACGTACGCGAGATCTAGCCGGTGTATTCTGGCCTTCTCGGGCGCCGAACCCACGCCAATCAGCTGACCGCACTGCTTCTAACGAAAGAGGCCACAGCGATTGCAGCATCGCCACGGCCTCAGCGCATGACCGACTTCCCGACTATTTCGACCCACCCGTCGTCAGCAGCATATCCATCACCTGATCGATACTGAAACTCGCCGGTTTCTGACGAGGCGGAAATTCCCTAAACGTTTTCAGAAAGTTTGCGACGTAGGCCTGCGCCGGAACCAGGAAAAATACTCGGTCGATCATCCAGTCGTAATATGTGTTTGAGGTCACGTGCGCCCGCTCATACGGGTCCCGCCGTAGATTGGTGATCAGCGGTACGCGCAACGGCGTCCACGGCTCGATCCAGGCCCGCAAAGTGGCATATTCCTTCTGCTCGAGAAAGATCGCCTTCCAGTCACCATAGCGCAGAGCAGTCAACTCGCCGGTATCGGCAAAATAGAAAATCTCATTCCGCGGCGACTTTTCCTCTTTACCAGTGATATGTGGCAGCATGTTGTAGCCATCAAGATGCACTTTATAGGTGCGGCCGATCGCATCGACGCCACCCTTTTTCAACTTCTCCTTTATCATCGGCTCACCTGCAGCCGCCATGAAAGTAGGTAGCCAGTCCATGTGGTGCATGATTTCGTTGGAAACACTGCCGGCTTTGATCTTGCCGGGCCAGCGCACCATCGAGGGAACACGCCAGCCGCCTTCCCAGTTGGTGTTCTTTTCACCAAAGAAGGGCGACCAGGCTGCATCCGGCCAGGTGTTCATGTGCGGCCCGTTGTCGGTCGAGTAGTGCACGATGGTGTTGTTGGCGATACCCAGGTCATCCAGTTTCTTGAGCAGTTGGCCAACATGCATGTCGTGTTCGACCATGCCGTCGGCGTATTCGTCCTGACCTGAAATTCCGCGCAGTTCGTCTTTGACATGGGTGCGGAAATGCATGCGGGTCCCGTTCCACCACACATAGAAGGGCTTGCCTGCCTTGTGCGCCTTGTCAATGAATTTGAGCGCCGCTGCAACGGTTTCATCGTCGACCGTCTCCATCCGTTTCTTGGTGAGAGGGCCGGTATCGACGATTTTCTGTTTCCCACCCGGCAACGCCCACGAGTGAATTACCCCTCGCGGACCAAAGCGTTTCTTGAATTCAGGATTCTTCGGATAGTCTTCGTTCTCCGGTTCTTCCTCGGCGTTGAGGTGGTATAGATTGCCAAGAAACTCGTCGAAGCCGTGGTTGGTCGGAAGATGCTCATCTTTGTCGCCGAGGTGGTTCTTGCCAAACTGTCCGGTCGCGTAACCGCGTGCCTTGAGCAAACCGGCAATAGTCGGGTCTTCTTTCTGCAGCCCAAGATCTGCACCCGGCAGTCCAACTTTTGACAGCCCGGTGCGGTAAACGCTTTGCCCGGTAATATAAGAGGATCGACCCGCGGTACACGACTGTTCACCGTAATAATCGGTAAACATGATTCCTTCTCTGGCAATGCGATCGATATTCGGCGTGCGGTAACCAACCAGCCCAAAGGTGTAAGCACTGATGTTGCTCTGGCCAATATCGTCACCCCAGATGACAAGGATGTTCGGCTTGCCCTGCGCAAAAGCAGTTGACGAAATCACCAATCCTGCGATCAGTGCACATAGTTGTTTGACGCTCATTGATGGCTCTCCATTTGTTATTTCCTTGCTGTATTGCCGCCCAGAGCGGCGAAGCAAGCTTGCTCTTGCGCTACTCTGCCTCGAGGCAAGCCCGTTGAACTCGTTTGTCTGTTACGGGGTACACCAGATCGCCGAAGTGTAAGCGCGTTCCTGATGCACCATCGGGACAGTATCCGGCATTTTTAGTCCGAAGATCTTTGCGTCGAATGCCGTCCAGCGCGAAGTCGGAATTTCAATCACACGAACATAGTAGAAGGCACGCTGTTTCGGGTCGAAGTGCGGGTCTTTGCAATGGACCATCATCAACGAATCGCCGATGGTGTCGGTGTAGGCTGCTTTGGTAACATTCACCGTACTGCAGACGAGTTTATTATAGCGACCGCTTCTGATCTTGCGGTCATCTGAGCATGCGACTTCGTAGACGCGTTCGCGCTGCTTGCCCGTCTTATCCAGCCAACCTTTGACCACCTGCACACGATCCAGATTGGCCCCGTCGGGATCACGCAAGACACGGATACACGGATAACGAAGTTTGGCGACTTACCTCTCGGCGCCTTGCTTAGATCGCCCCCCATCGGGACACCTTGGGAATAGCCGTGTTCAGCGAAGTCCGTGCGATACACATCGTCAGGCTTGAAGTCCCAGCCACCGAAAACACGCACGGTGATGCGCGGCCCGGTGGTGGCGTAGGTCTCGCGCCTTTCCATCGCTTCGAGCAGGGCGGCGCGGGTATTCTGCGTCGCCCACACCGCGGCCAGGCCCAAAGCCGAAGTCTCCGTAGCGTACGTAGTCAGACTTTCGTCGACCTGTGATTTGATGAGCACGTGCTGCCAGCGCTCCGGCCCGGGTTCGAGCATGGATGCCTTGCCAAAATAGTTGTTCTCCCCGGCGGTCGCCAGAGAGGTATGCGAATCAGTCGAGCCGATGAAGCCCTGCTTGAAGGGATTGACGCCAATTTTCGTTCCCACCGCCATGCCGCGTTTCAAGGCCGAACGGGCATAGTTACCAGATAGTTGTTCGTCGGTCGGCGAGGCCTCTCCGGTCAGGTTGGCCTTGTCCCAGGTTTCGTAATCGACAAATTCATCGTCTGGCGACAATTTCGGGTCAGTTTCACTGTCGCCCTTCATTTGCGTCATCTCATGCAGCGGCTCGAAGCGCGAACGCATTTCGGCATATTGCCGGGTCAAAGGCTTGCCGCTCAGCGTCCTGGCGTCATACATCAGACTATTGGAAAGGTTGGCACTATGCGGTAAGGCAATCACGCGACCGCCAGTCTTGGCCATGTACTTCCACAGGTCCTCGGGATCGGCACTGTCAAACGAGGAGAACGGAACGACCTGGGTCGCCTTATCGGCGCCATCCTTGAAAAGCACCACGCGGTGCAGGTTGTTGCCTCCAGGCGTAGACGCCCATTCGTAACCAATGAGCGCCGTGAACTTGCCGGGATCGTTGTAATCGTCGGCGATGTCTGCCATGAAATCCCACGTCGAGCGAGCGATCTTGTCAAAGGGAATGCGCGCCTTGTTGGCACTCAGGTCTTCCGCGAATTCAAGAAACACCTTGTACTGGCCTTCGGGGCCTTGCTTGAACCAGTTGTACCAGCGTTTGCCGACTTCGTTTTTCAGAAGCTCCGGGTCGCCGCCGCGCAAAACCGGCATTAGCCCTTGATACTCCGGGTGGTCGGATACGACCAGAAAATCGAGCGGCCGGACCAGTTTGACCTGCATGCCGTTGTTGGCTTCGACCT
>CP070775.1:388304-393646 GCA_020346185.1 Betaproteobacteria bacterium
TGGAGACTTGGCCATGGCCGGCACCTGTCTTATCAAAAGATTTTCATACTCTATAACGCGTATTCACGGGCCGGGGCCCATTAGCAGAACCCACATAACGCACGAGACACAACGATGGATGAGATAGTATCAGTTGATGTTTCTTTTATCGGCTCAGGCTGCCCATATCAGACTACGGCGGCCCGTCCGCCAACCTCGACGACGAAAGTAACCATGACAACCCGATCGACCATTGCACTTCTGCTTCTGTTGTTAGCCGCTTCTTATGCAATGCCGCTGCATGCCGCTGGCGACACCACACCCCTCGGCATAGCGCTCGAAGGCTACCCCTATCCGCATCCGGTACGGTTTCATCCAGTCAGTTATTTTGGAGACGATTTGCGCATGGCCTATATGGACGTGCCGCCGCCAGCAAACGCCAATGGCCGAACCGTGGTGCTCATGCACGGGGCCAACTTCTTTGGCGCCTACTGGCACCGCACGATCGGGGCTCTGACGGCGGCTGGCTACCGCGTGGTAGTGCCGGATCAGATTGGTTTCGGCAAATCATCCAAGCCAGTCATCCCCTACAGTTTCCACTGGCTCGCATCCAACACCAAGTCGCTTCTCGACTCACTCGGCATTCAGCGAACCAGCGTGGTGGCGCACTCGATGGGCGGCATGCTGGCGACACGCTTCACGCTGATGTATCCGCAAACAGTAGAGCGGCTGACATTGGCGAACCCGATCGGCCTCGAGGACTACCGCGTAAAAGTGCCGTGGATTCCGGCCGAGCGCATCTATCAGGCAATGCTAAAGCGAACGGAGACGAATATACGCGCCTACCATGAGTCCTATTATGTGGAGTGGAAGCCCGAGTACGACGAGTACGTCATGGTTCATGCGCGCATGCAGGATAGCGCCCAGTTTCCGCAGTTCGCTCGTGTTCGTGCACAGATTGCACAGATGATCTACGAGCAACCAGTGGTATACGAATTTCCACTGCTGCGTACACCAACCTTGCTGATCATCGGACAACAGGACCGCACCGCGCTCGGCAAGGCAAGAGTGAGCAATGCGGCGCGCGCTACGCTCGGACAATATCCGCAGCTCGGCCGTCAGGCCCATGCCGCGATTAAGGGAAGCCGGTTACTCGAGTGGGGTGACGCCGGGCATGCACCGCAGCTGGAAGTACCCGAGCGATTTCACGACGCACTACTCGAATTCCTCGCAGAATAGTCGAATAGCCGGAGTATCACGCGGCCTGTCTGGATTGCAGGTTCGCCATTCAGGCCGCGACTACTAGCGTCAGGCTACAGAGCCATTCCGAACTGCAAGCCGTCAGGGTGCAGGTGTTGCAGATACCACAAGTGCTCGCTCTCGAATTCAGGCAACTGCTGTTCGAGTAATACCCGATAGCCTTGCAATTCGATCTCGTCCATCAACTGCTTCAAGGCGCAACCCATTGCGTCAACCGCTTTAACCTGTCGGCCGATCATCAAGGTCGTACCCAGACCCGCGTAACGATAGGGGCTGCCAAACGTTTTGCTCAAGATCGCGAATGCCGGCTCTCCTGTGCAGTGAACGGGAGCAATCCAGGCCACTTTCCGCCTGTCGTGCAATGACGCCGCAACTTCACTGATTGCATCGTCCTTGGCCGGTAACAAATGCGTGCCGCCTATCACCAGATGAATTGGCTTTTTAAGAGTCTGAGTCCCAGTGGTAACAATTTTTCAATAATCGGGGGACTGCAACTAACAACCAGCACAATGCCTTCCGGTGTCTCTATCGCCAGGGGGATTTCCATCACATCCAGATCAACGTCCCACGGACCTTTCAGCAAGATCGGGTGAAAGCCCGGCAAGATCTCCATCGTCTCCGTCATCCGGGTGAAATTGCCTTGTGGCCAAGGCGTGCCGAAATGCATGCTTCTCGGTGGATTGCCATCTTAGTACGGCATTTCCGCGGGCAGTGAATCGTCTCTACGGTAGAAAGTTCCAGCTAATTGGGCACAGAAGACGAAATTCTTTTTCGGCCTATAAATTTTTGCCTTTTTTCCACCTTCAGCAGATGATTCAGGCCTGCTACGTGGTCACCATGGCGATGCGACATAACCACACGAACATCATCTCGCACAGACATGGCGCGAATGTCGTCATCGTGGAAATCAGCGCTGTAGGGCGTATCGAAGCCGGGCATTCTTGCCAGTCAGCGGACGTACGTATCGGAGATCAATAGCAGCCGCGGCAATGGTTCGCGGCCGCACTCTCGTCAATGGCCGGATGTCGAGCGCTTCGAACATCGGCTACACGGCGATGCGGTGACTGGTGCGCGCAAGCGAGCTTTCTGGATTAGTTGAAGTCCCAACGGTAACCAAGCGAGAAGAATTCTCGCCGCGTCTCGTCTTCAGCGAAGAAACCACTGGTCTTGGTCACTTCGTATCCGGCTTCGGCTTCGAGACTGATGCTGTCTCGCACCCGGTAACTCAGTCGCAACGCGGCATTGGCACGAGTGAGTTTGCCTCCCGTTTCGTCATCCTGGCCGAAGTAACGAAGTGCCGGTTCAAGACGCCAGTTGCGCCATTGGGTACTATTACTCAACAACACGAGCGGGCCAGTGTACGTGGGCGCTTCGATAAATCCGACGCTAAGCACATTGACGTCGGCGCGACTGAATATGGCCGTCGCGGTTGCCTGCAGGGTATAGATATAGGTCCAGCCAGTGTCTGGGGCTGGCGGCAGCGCACCGTTTCCATCCGTGGAAGATACGCGACTAGCACGCACATCGCCGCCCACCTGCCAGCTACTGTTGAGAGTCTGGGTCAGGCCGAGCAGATACAATGTCGACTCTGCAGTCACGGCTGCAGCGTTTTCACGCAGCATTTCCTCAGTCAAGCCGCTGTCCAGTAATTCCTGGATCGACGTAGCGGTTTCCCCAAGCACGGCATTCGCTGTCTGCAACGTTGGCGTTTTGCGCCGGTCGACAATGACGTTCACGTTGGTGCGATGCGAGTTCTGCCAGTTGCCTTGTGCCAGCAAGATATTTAGTTCCTGGAACAGGATGTCGTAGTCAACGAGGGTGTAGACGGAGGAACCATTGCTGAAATAGCGCGCCTCGCCACCCACAGTGCGCCGATCCGTTATCCCGTCGATAGTCTGCTCGAACGCGTACAAAGTGAGTCCCCACGGACTACTTTCTCTCCCTACCTCTAGACCGCCCTGGTAAAAAAAGCGCTCGGAGTCGATATCGTAGACCGCTGGCTCACCGGCCAGGGCCAGGACCCGAAACCACCGGCCAAGAGACTTGCGAATATAGCCACCATCGAAACGCTCCACCAGTCCACCTGTTGGCGGTGACTGCCGACCCCCACGCAACAGAAGTCCCCAGTTCTTCTGTTCATGCTCGAGGTAGGCAGCGTAGAGCCGGTTCACATCTTCGCCATTCGCCAGAAAGTCGGCGCTATAGGTGTCACGGACGACCACACGGGTGTCGCTGGTGCTGCGACGCACACGCCCGGTTAGGTCAATCGAGCTAATCAGTGTGCGTTCGTCAGTGAAAGATAGCTGTTGCTCATTTGGCAACGACGTACCCCTGTCGACGGTGTCGATTTTGGTTGCCCCGCTGTAGTAATACTGCGACAGGCTGCCATACAACATTTTCTCGACGCGGCTTGGTTCACTTACTGCCACCTCCTTTCGCTCTTCCTCGCTGGGCGCGGCAAGGCCGGCAAGCCGCCCCCGAACGCGGATCGATCCTTCACCCTCGGGATAGAGCTTGAGGTAAAGCTCATATTCGGCGCGCGCCTTTGCCACTTCCCCGTTTAGCTGGCGCGCCACCCCCGCCAGTTCCTGCGCCTCCTTCGAAAAGCGATTGGGCGGCAAATTGAGCAAACGGTTGAGCGTATCAACTGCGGTCGGGTAATCCTCGATGTCAATAGCCGCTCTTGCCCGCATCATCAGCGTTTGTGCCGTTGCATCGACGTCACTCGCTGGCGTCGTTTCGCCAGCCGGGATCTGTGTCGGCGGCACCGGTGCAATTTGACTTGGCCTTCCCAATGCAATCCCCGCGGCCGGCTTATCGGCACCAGGTTCCCCTTTTTCCGGCACCCGCTTTTGCGGCGGCAACGCTACGCGTATGCGAATCGAACGGGTGTCGCTTCCAGGTCCAACCCTGAACTTTACCGCCTCCGCGAACTGGATCAAAACGGCGCCAGACTGGTCCGGGTAGGTGACCGTAAAAGGCGGCAAAAGATTGTTCTTAGGCGATCTGCGAATCTCGCGCTCTACCAGCGGCATAATGCCATTGATCGGCACCAGCGACACATTCACCCGAAGAGTGTCTCCCTCGGACTTTGGAAAGTGTCGCAAGTACTGGACGCGCAAACTGAAGCGCACCTCGATTTCTGCATTGTCACCGACCCGTGTGACGGAAATGTTATCAATCAACTCGGCTCGTGCATTGACAGATGCCAGTACTGCAGCTGTCGCCAACAGCCAGACTTGCGCATGCGGACGTAGCGGAAGAAACCTCATACGACACCGGCGAACGGCACTCATACTCACCTCCTAAGAGTGTCAATCCCACCCACCGGATGTGGGTCTGTGACAACCGCTGCCACCGCAGTTGCGGTCTTGACTCAACCCCCGATGCGGCCCCTCGCCTGGTTCGTAGTCATTCGCATGACAACCAGCACAATCCGGCATGTATGCCGGGAATGGCCAGTTGATGGTCTCGCTGTTGGAAGTGTGGCAGCTACGACATGGAACACCAGCACTGTGCGGCCGGTAGAACGGGCTGTTGTGTGAGTACGTCAGCACTGGAGTCCATGCCGTGGTGCGGTGGCACGCGTCGCAACTGCGCGTTGTACCGAAGTGGCCGCTGCTCAGACCGGTCGCCGTATTACCGTTGTGGCAGGTAACACAAGTTCCAGGTACGACGCTGTCATGCGAAAACGTCGCCGGAATCCATGCCGTTGTGCTGTGACACGAATCACACGACGCACTTGTCGGCACGTGGTTGGCCGATTTACCGGACGCGGAAGTGCCGTTATGACAGCTGATACACGTACCCGGTGCCACATTGACGTGCGAGAACGTCGCCGGCGTCCAGGCTGTCGTGCGGTGGCACGTGTCGCACGATGCGCTCGTTACCAGGTGATTGGCACTCTTGCCGGTCGCGGTACTGCCGTTATGACAGGTAATACATGAGCCCGGTGCTACGCCTACGTGCGAAAACGTCGCCGGCGTCCATGCCGTGGTCCGATGGCAGGTATCGCATGAGTCCGTTGTCGAAATGTGGTTGGCGGACTTGCCGGTCGCCGTGCTGCCGTTATGACAGGTCGCGCAGGTACCGGGCGCAACATT
>CP070775.1:393746-398801 GCA_020346185.1 Betaproteobacteria bacterium
GCGATACCCGGGTATCGCCTGCGTGAGCAACAGCTCGAAATGGCGCAAGCGGTCACCGCGGCGATCGAACAAGCCTCCGTGCTTATCGCCGAGGCGGGGACTGGGACCGGAAAAACCTTGGCGTATCTGGCTCCGGCACTGCTCCACGGGGGTAAGGTCATCATTTCAACGGGCACCAAGACGCTCCAGGATCAGCTGTTTGATCGTGACATTCCGTTGCTGCGCAAGGTCCTTTCGGTCCCGGTGACGATTGCCTTGCTCAAGGGGCGCGCGAATTACATCTGCCATCACCATCTGGAACGCGCGAAAAATGACGGGCG
Source organism: Betaproteobacteria bacterium (assembly GCA_020346185.1). Classification (GTDB taxonomy): domain Bacteria; phylum Pseudomonadota; class Gammaproteobacteria; order Burkholderiales; family Eutrophovitaceae; genus SG8-40. The sequence goes on from CP070775.1 coordinate 394,067, forward strand.
TTTCCTTTCGCGCGATGACGTGGGCCATCTGGCGCGCATCGACAGCTACACGCGCGCATCGGCCAGCGGTGACAGGAGCGGTCTAGCTGAGGTGCCGGAGGACGCCTCTATCTGGCCTTTGGTCACGTCGACGCGCGAAAATTGTCTTGGTAGTGAGTGTCCGTACCACTCGAAGTGCTTTGTGCTCGAAGCGCGCAAGCAGGCGCTGGAAGCTGACGTCGTCGTTGTCAATCATCATCTGTTCTTTGCCGATCTGGTGCTGCGTGACGAGGGCGTCGGCGAGTTGTTGCCAGCCTGCAATACCGTGATATTCGATGAGGCGCATCAGCTACCGGAAACGGCGAGCATGTTTTTTGGCGAGCAGTTCTCATCCAACCAGCTCGTAGAGTTGGGGCGTGATGTACGACTGGAATTGGCGGCGAAGGCGGCCGATGCCACTGAGCTGCAACAACAGGCGCAACGCATCGAAAAAGCCGCGCGCGATCTGCGGCTGCTGTTTTCGAGCGAGATGGGACGCAAGACCTACGATGAGGTCTCTGCCAACGCCGACTTTGTCGCGGCGCTCGATTATGCCGAGCAGACACTACGCGAACTCATTGGCGAACTCGAAATTCATGCGGCACGCTCTGAGGGTCTGCATCACTGTTGGGAGCGGGCAACACAGTTGGCCGACGCGCTGCAGCGCTGGCTCAATGAGGCCGACACGAATCATGTACGCTGGATCGAAGTCTTTGCCGGTTCCGTTCACCTGAACTCGACACCCTTGTCGGTAGCCGATGCATTCAGGAACCAACTTGCGGGCCATCCGAAAGCATGGATATTCACCTCGGCTACCCTTTCGGTGCGGCAGGATTTTTCTCACTACCAGCAGCAGATGGGGCTCGAGGCGGCTGCGACAGAAAGTTGGGACAGCCCGTTCGATTACCAGAACCAGTCGCTGTTGTACGTTCCTGAGGGCATGCGGGATCCGAACAGCGCTGGATATACGCAGGCAGTTGTCGACAAAGCGCTACCGGCTATCGAAGCAGCCGGAGGGCATACGTTCTTCTTGTTCACCAGCCTCAGGGCGATGCGCGAAGCTAGAACGTTGCTCGCCAGCCTGATGCGGGCGAAGGAGCTGGCGTTGCCGCTGCTGATGCAGGGCGAGGGCTCTCGCTCGGAACTGCTGGCACGCTTCAGAAGCCTCGGCAACGCGATCTTGCTCGGCAGTCAGTCGTTTTGGGAAGGCGTCGACGTGCGTGGCGACGCATTGTCTCTGGTGATTATCGACCGGCTGCCATTTGCCCCGCCCGACGATCCGGTGCTGGCGGCACGTATCGCCAAGATCAATAGGGGTGGCCGAAATGCGTTTATGGAATATCAACTACCCGAGGCAGTCATCACGCTGCGGCAGGGCGCCGGACGACTGATTCGCGATAAAAGCGACCGCGGTGTGTTGATGATTTGCGATCCGAGGTTGATTGGCAAGTCCTACGGGCGGCGTATCTGGCAGAGCTTGCCGCCGATGCGACGTACGCGTGACGCCGAAGAGGTATGCGGATTTCTACGCGAACTCGACTCGGGTGCCGGCAGCGCAGCGTGAGCACAACTGGGATTACAGTGCGGCCTAGGTGAAATACGTTGACGGCGCGACTGCGGAGCCGTTAAGCGATCGCCGGGGAGGAGAATATGGATATCAACCACCAGGCGACGGTGATCCATATGACGATGACAATGGCTGCACCGAGTTTGCTGCGTGGCCGCTCCTGACCTTCCGCGATCCAATTGTCGGCGCGGCTGCGGCACTCGTTGAGTAGTGACGCTGGCATCAATCTGATCATCAGCCACAACCCGGCGGGCACAATGATCAATTCATCGAGGTAGCCAATGACTGGTAAGAAATCCGGTATCAGGTCGATTGGCGACAGAGCGTAGGCGATGATGAGGTAACCAAGCGCGCGCAGCCACAAAGGTGTGCGTTGGTCCCGTACGGCGAACCACAAAGCATAGGTGTCTCGCCTGACGCGCGCCGCCCAGTCTCTTAGCGCCGCCCACATGCCTCAGATCGGCCTCGCAAACAGGTCGTACTCGCCCGCATCAGTGACGCGCACTCGGGCGAAGTCACCGTCACGCAGGCCGCTGGCACCAGAAACGTGAACTACACCGTCGATGTCAGGCGCATCAGCGCTTGATCGACCAATCGCGTTCTCGTTCTCGACGGTGTCCAGCAGGACGGTTTGAACACTGCCGACTTTCCTGTGCAGCTTTTTGGCACTGATGCACTGCTGGTGTTCCATGAAGCGCGCTCGGCGTTCCTCGCGCAACTGCTCCGGCACGGGATCGGGCAGGTTGTTTGCAGCGGCGCCCTCCACCGGAGAGTAGGCAAAACAGCCAACGCGGTCGAGTTGGGCCTCAGTCAAGAAGTCCAGCAACTGTTCAAACTCGGCTTCTGTTTCGCCGGGAAATCCGACAATGAATGTGCTTCGGATGGTGATCTCGGGGCATTGGCTGCGCCAGCTCTGTATGCGCTTGAGGGTGTTGTCCGTTTCGGCCGGTCGCTTCATCAGTTTGAGAATACGCTGACTTGCATGCTGCAGCGGAACATCCAGGTAAGGCAGGATCTTGTTCTCGGCCATTAGCGGGATCACGTCGTCGACGTGAGGATAGGGGTAGACGTAGTGCAAGCGGACCCACACACCAAGTTCGCCAAGTGCCCCCGCAAGTTCCTTGAGCCGTGTCTTGATCGGGCGGCCGCCCCAGAAACCAGTGCGATACCGCAGGTCGACTCCATAGGCACTTGTGTCTTGCGAAATCACCAGCAATTCGCGAACGCCGGCGTCAACCAATCTTTGTGCCTCTTGCATGACGTCGCCGATCGGGCGACTGGCAAGATTGCCGCGCATTGCGGGAATGATGCAAAAGGTACAGCGATGATTGCATCCTTCAGAAATTTTCAAGTAGGCGTAGTGCTTCGGAGTCAACCGGATGCCATGCGGTGGCACCAAGTCGGCGAAGGGGTCGTGAGGTTTAGGCAGATGTTTGTGTACCGCGGCCATGACTGCCTCGAGGTCATGCGGACCGGTCACGGCGAGAACACTGGGATGCTCGTCAACAACGACATTCTTCTTCGCTCCCAGGCAGCCGGTTACGATTACTTTGCCGTTTTCAGCTAGAGCTTCGCCGATGGCATCGAGCGATTCCTCGACAGCCTCGTCGATGAATCCGCAGGTGTTCACCACGATTATGTCGGCATCGTCGTAGGTCGGCGAAATAACGTATCCCTCGGCCCGCAGTTCGGTCAGGATCCGTTCCGAGTCAACCAGTGCTTTGGGGCAACCCAGCGAAACAAAGCCGACGGTTGGCAACTTATCGACAGTTTGGTTGGACAATGGCAAATGGTGACAGTGCGGTGGACTTCATTGCGGCTACCTGGCGTGTGTTGAACAAGCGGTGCGAGGCGTGCCGGGGACAATCGGACGCGTGGATGCGAACCGCTAGCTCGATTTCTGTTCTGACGAGGTTTTTTCGGCCGCCGTTTGCCCGGTTGCCGCGCTCTCGTCTTTCGTATCTGATGCAGGCATGCCGGCAAACGGGAAATTGCCAAACATGTTTCTCGCCTGTTGTTGCATCTGCTGCTGCATGTCCAGGAAGGCGTTCGCGCTCTGCTCGAGGTAGTTAGACATCAAGCCCTGGATGGCCGGCCCTTGCATTTTGACAAACTGTGAGTAGGCGTCCGGATTCAGCATGGGGTTTTCACCTATCTTGCTGGCGCTTTGCTCCTGCAGGCGGCGCTGAATATCCATGAACGTATGAATGTTCTTTTCCAAGTAGTTTCCCATCATTTCCTGCAGCGCATGGCCGTAAAAGCGAATGATCTGACACAGCATTTCCGAGGAAAAAATCGGCGCGCCCGATCCTTCCTCTTCGAGAATGATTTGCAACAGGATGCTTCGAGTCAGGTCCTCGTCAGTCTTGGCGTCCACGACCTTGAAAATAACGTTGTCCAGCACCAGCTGCTTGACATCTGCGAGGGTGATGTAACTACTGGTTGCGGTGTCGTAGAGCCGCCGATTCGGGTACTTCTTTATAAGTCGGGTTTCATCAACCATCGATTACCCCTCCAAAACAGGCTGGTCTGTTGTCTTGTGGCGATTCGGCTCAAGCGGCATGGGGGACCGGTGAGTAAGATCACATGTTGTGTCGCGTTGCATGAGGGAAGATTATAACCATCTGAAAACGCGGCCGAACAGTCTGTCTTGCATTGCGGTATATCCGGCATTGACAGCCGCTTGTCCCGGCGTGGATAATATCGGTGTTGCGATGCACAAAATAGTGCCCGGTTATTCGCTACTTTAGGGTAATTTAATTCTTTAAATTAGGAGACTATGAATGAAATGGGGAACAGCCATATATGTCGCATCGCAAAAGCATTGCATCGGCCGCGTCAAGAGGCCGATCAACGCGCAGCTTTTGCTGCAGGCCATTTGTGTTTGTCGCAAAGCATAAAGGCCGCTTTCCTTGGGTTGCGCGAATTACAGGCACAAAATCTGCTACGAGTCAAGGCAAGCGCGTTAAAAACCTTTGAGTCCGGTTACTAAAAAACTCGAGGAAGGACGCAACAAAGTCACGAAACGGATACAGGGTTGTCCTCAAGAAGGGCAGCCGCCCCAGACGCCAACAGAGGCGTATTGCAAGGGCAGGGCAGCGAAAGCTAGCCCGTGAAAGCACACAGGTCTCCTCCCCCTTTACTTAAAGG
>CP070775.1:398901-403883 GCA_020346185.1 Betaproteobacteria bacterium
CGTCAACGTTAATTCGTTGCGTGCCTATCGGATACCGTTGGTTTGGACACTGCACGACATGTGGGCCTTTACCGGAGGCTGCCATTACGACGACGGGTGTGGGCGCTACGCGGCGCACTGCGGTCGTTGCCCGGTACTCGGGTCGAGACACGAGCTGGATCTTTCTTCGCTGGGCTGGCGCCGCAAGAACAGCGCGTATCGAGGCGTCCCCCTGAATGTAGTGACGCCCAGCAGATGGCTCGCAAATCTCGCCCGTTCCAGTCCGCTGCTCGGTCAGTTCCCGGTCCATGTCATCCCGAACGCAATCGACCCAGATGTCTATCAACCGACCGGGAAAGAGCAAGCGCGCAAGCAGCTGCGGTTGCCTCCCGAACGCAAAATCATACTGTTCGGCGCGTTGCGCGCCACGAGTGAGAAACGGAAGGGCTATCATTTATTGCAGCCAGCATTGAAGAAACTTTCTTTTACTATTCCTGGTCGTGACGCGCTGGCGGTCATCGTTGGCGCAAGCCAACCGGACGTGCCACCCGACTTCGGGATGGAGAGCATTTTCCTGGGCACGTTGTCAGACGACGTATCCCTCGCCCTGGCCTACTCAGCTGCCGACGTTTTTGTGGCGCCTTCGATCCAGGAAAACCTGTCCAATGCGGTGTTGGAATCGCTGGCCTGCGGGACTCCGGTCGTGGCTTTCGACATCGGTGGCATGCCGGATATGGTTGAACACCGTGGCAACGGCTACCTGGTGCGGCCGTTTGAGACCGCCGATCTGACCCATGGTCTGGAATGGGTGCTTCAGAACGACGAACGCAGAGCGGCGTTGTCAGCCCGGGCCCGGCAGAAGGTCACGGATACATTTGCGGCACCAAAGGTTGCTCGTGAGCACCTTGCTTTGTATGAGGAGGCTATCGAGTCAGGGAAGAGGCAATGACACAAGCGCGGGACCGCAACGCAGGAATCCACATGCATCGCTTGGGTGCGCCCGAATCCTGCTTGAATCCGACCCTATGTTGCCTTTGTTTTTAACGATCGGGATTCTTAACTGATAGTCGTGAAACTGTCTGTCGTCACCGTTTGCCTGAATGCGCGCGAAACCATTGCCGAGGCAGTCAAATCGGTACACAGTCAGACGTTTGCGGACGTCGAGCACATCGTCGTGGACGGTGCGTCGCAGGACGGTACCTTAGAAATACTTGAGCAATACCGTTCCGGTATCACGACGCTCATCTCGGAGCGTGATCGTGGTTTGTATTTCGCGATGAACAAGGGTATTGCTGCTGCAACTGGCGACTATTTGGGTTTTCTCAATTCCGATGATGTTTACCACAATGATCGTGTTCTCGATTCGATCGCTACTGCGCTTTCGTCCAGTCACGCCGAAGCGACCCACGCCGATCTGGTTTACGTGCATCGCGATGATCCATCGCGGATCGTGCGCTATTGGTGCTCAAAGCCGTACGTGACGGGTATGTTCGAGGCGGGCTGGCATCCGGCTCACCCGACCTTGTTTGTGAAGACGCAACTGCTCAGGGAAATGGGTGGTTTTGATACGCGCTATCGCTACCACGCCGATTTCGATTTGATGGTGCGGCTGTTCGTTCAACGCCGAATATCCTCGGTACACATCCCGGAAATTCTGGTGCGCATGCGCACCGGCGGGCAATCGACTCGATCGTTGCGAAACATCTACAAGGGGAATCGTGAATCGTTGCAGATTGCGCGCCGCTTTAACGTTGGCCAGACACCGGTTTGGGTGGCGCGCAAGCTCAGCTATCGTGTCGGCCAGTATTTTCGCCGACCCAAGTCGGGTGTCGGGTAAGCCCTGCAACTGTTCATTAAAGGTGGAGCAGATCACGCGCTCATGACATGGCATCTCATGCAGTACGCACTGATATTCTTCGGTACGCTGTTCTTGCTGCGCCTGTTGGCCCGGTTGGCGGTACGGGTGGGGTTGGTCGACTACCCGGGCCGACGCAAGCGGCATCGTGGCGAAGTTCCGCTGATTGGCGGGCCGGCCATCTTTGCCGGGCTCGCATTTGGCGTTTTGTTCACCACCGACACGCTTTACCCGTACCGTCCACTGTTTGCCGCACTTGCCATCCTGCTGATCGCTGGTTTGCTGGACGATCTGCGCGACCTGACGCCGACCCAGAAGTTTATGGCTCAGCTCGTCGCGGGCGGAATCATGGTCTGGTGGGGCCACCACACTGTCGTCAGCCTCGGAGACTTGCTGGGAATTGACAGTATCTCGACCGACTACTGGGCTATCCCGTTTACCTTGATAGCTTTGCTGGGTTTGATCAATGCGATCAACATGGTAGATGGTGCGGACGGCCTGGCGTCGGGGTTAGCTCTGATCGCATTGGTGTTTTTGGCGGTTAGTGCTGTGCTGACTGGGCGCACAGTTTCGGCGCCGCTGTTGTTTACCATCGTCGCAGTCGTGCTGGCGTTTTGGGCCACCAATATGCGTTTTCCCTGGCAGCCACATGCAAAGGTCTTTTTGGGTGATTCGGGCAGCATGATCCTAGGTGCGCTCCTAACGTGGTTCAGCATTGAGTTGGCTCGTGGCCGCGGCGGCATCTACCCGATCACCGCAGTCTGGTTTCTGGCCTTGCCGCTGATCGATATGGGTGTTGTCATCGCCCGGCGCCTGGCACGCGGCCATAGTCCTTTTCGGGCTGGGCGAGATCACCTGCACCACATGTTGATTGCAGCGGGCATGTCGCCTGGGGCTGCGGTATTGCTGGTTCTTTTTCTCGGCTTGGCGCTGGCCGCAACAGGATTCTTCGCTTGGCGCGCGGGTGTGCCCGAGTACTGGCTTTTCTTCGGGTTTGTTGCCTTGCTGGTGCTCTCGTCGGTGCTGTCATGGCGTTGGCCGCGCTTGGCAAGACGTTTTCGACGCCGTCAGCGCTCGGCTGGTCGCTCGTATTCCAACACCAGTCCGGCTTCACAAAGATTGAGACAGAGCTCCTGACTAGTCACGGTCTTGCTCGCCCATCTCAACGTCGAGCGGATCGATTTCTCTTGATGTCTTGCCAGTTGAAAAGAGCTCAGGCGTTCCCGTGACTGTCCGTCATGATAGGGATCGGGAGCAAGGTCGCCAATTCTAGCTGCTCGGGCAGCCCTGCCGAGCTAAGGGCATCGCGTCAAAATCGGTCTTATAATGTGGCGTGTAATGTGATCTCGTCGATCCGCATGCTAGCCACACCGGAGATCCACTCTGGCATGTGGCCTTTAGTGCGATGTGACTGAGGATCGGGGCAATCCGACGTTAAGAGGGCCGGCGAAACTCAGCTGCTTTCGCCACGTTGGGCTTGATCGAGATCGCGGGCCGTATTGACCAGTGATGCCTGAATAACAGACAGAAAGCGCGTGAATATACAGGTGCCAAATCCGAGAGCGATGCTGGTTGTCGTTCATGATCTGATCGCAATTTGCGTCGCGTGGACTCTTGCGTTCCTGCTGCGATTCAATTTCGAAATCCCCGAAAACTACGTAGATACACTCTACTGGACTATCGGGTGGGTAGTACTGATCGACGCTGTGCTCTTCTTGTCCTTCCGGCTTTACCGGGGGATTTGGCGCTACGCCAGTCTTCACGACTTGCGGCGATTATTAGCAGCGATCGGCTTGGCGGCCTTGGTTGTACCGGCAGCATTGTCATTACTGCATCCCGCGTTGGTTGTTCCACGGTCTGTATACGTCCTGCACCCGCTGCTGCTCGTGGCAATAATGGGTGGGAGTCGAATGTCTTATAGAGCCTGGAAGGATCGCAGTGCCGGCAAACGGGCGAGTCGAGACGGCGAGTCAGTGGTAATCCTTGGTGCTGGCAATGCAGCAGTTTCCCTTCTCAAGGAACTGTCTCGCAGCGCTGAGTGGCGTGTGGTGGGATTGCTCGATGACGATCCGAGAAAGCGCGGACGCGAGGTACACGGGGCCAACGTGCTCGGACCAACGACCCTACTTCCCGGGATCGTCGAACGGTATGGTTTAAAGCACGCAATTATCGCGATGCCTGCCGCGACACATGACGTGCGCAAGCGTCTCGTTGATCTGTGTCAGCAATCAGATGTCAAGGTGTTGACGGTGCCGTCTTTCGATGACCTCATGGGTGGCAAAGTCGCTGTATCTGACCTGCGTCAAGTTGAGCTCGATGATCTTCTGGGTCGAGACCCCGTAACGTTAGACACATTGACCCTCCACCGTTTCATTGATCAACAGATCATTCTCGTTACCGGAGCTGGTGGATCGATAGGGTCGGAACTGTGCCGACAGATTGCAAGATTTCGTCCGCGTAAACTCATCTTGTTCGATATTTCAGAATATGCGCTATACCGCATCGAACAGGAATTTCTCGACCAATTTCCAACCCTTGAGATTGTTGCATTGATTGGTGACGTAAAGGACAGCGACCGGGTTGAGGCGATTTTCTACCGTTACGAACCAAAAGTAGTATTTCACGCGGCTGCGTATAAGCATGTGCCGCTGCTTGAATCTGAAAATGCCGGGGAGGCGTTTCGCAATAACGTGGTCGGCACGCGAACGGTGGGTGAAGCAGCTTTGCGCTGCGGTGTCGACAAGTTTGTGCTGATCTCGACGGACAAGGCCGTAAATCCTACCAGCATCATGGGCGGCACCAAGAGGCTGGCAGAGATGGTGTGTCAGGCCTTGCAGTCGCGGGGCAAGACTCAATTCTTGCTGGTTCGCTTCGGCAACGTACTTGGGAGTGCCGGCAGTGTGATCCCGAAGTTCCGAAAACAATTGGCGCAAGGTGGTCCGATAACCGTGACGCACCCCGAGATCACACGGTATTTCATGTCGGTGTCGGAGGCTGCGCAACTGGTTCTCCAGGCCGGCGCCATGGGCAAGGGTGGTGAGATCTTTGTTCTCGACATGGGTGAGCCTGTTCGTATCGTCGATCTGGCTCGAGACATGATTCGACTGTCTGGCCTGACAGAGCAGGATGTGCGCATCGAATTTACCGG
>CP070775.1:403983-408868 GCA_020346185.1 Betaproteobacteria bacterium
TAACACACACAGCGAGTATTACGAAACAGATTCGACATACAGCGACATTCGCGTTTTCAACTGATGTCACATCATGTGCAAATCGATAGCCGGCGCCAACTCGTAGCTTGTTGCCAGACAGGATACGGCGAGGAGACCACAGGGCGTTGCCTGACGGTCGGGCCGAAGGAGGAACGATGAGACGACTCGGATTCATGCTAATACTTTTGTTGGCATCCGCCACCACCTTGGCTGATGACTTTGTGGACGGCGTTACAGCCTATGATCGGGGTGATTACGCCACAGCCTTTTCCAAGTGGAAGCCGTTGGCTGAACAGGGAGATGCAGACGCACAATGTAGCTTGGGCTGGATGTACTTCAATGGCAAAGGTGTACCACAAGACGACAAGCAAGCGGTTTATTGGTATCGCAAAGGTGCCGAGCAAGGGAATGCTTGGGCGCAATACAACTTGGGTTTGATGTACCGACTCGGCCAGGGCGTCGTGCGAGATCACCGGCAAGCAATTTACTGGTACAACCAAGCCGCTGAGCAGGGGCTCACGAGCGCGCAGTACAACTTGGGCTTGATGTACAACGTCGGAAAAGGTGTACCGCGTGATTATGTGCAAGCCTACATGTGGTGGAGCCTATCCGCCGCACAAGGGAATGAAGGCGGTCGCCGTAAGCTCGATATTCTTGCAGAGAAAATGACCCACGAGCAAATTGCCGAAGCACAGCGTCTGGCGCGAGAGTGGATGCCGAGCCTGGATTGAACACAACGACCATCGCAACTTGATGCGATCGGGCAGCACCTTGATCATAACTGGCCCAACGTCGGCAAAAATCTCGCGCTAGGTTGCAAAACCGTTACGCTCGACGCCCGAATGGCTGCTGATGCCGCACAAATCGGTATATTGATCCAGTAAGTCCTGCTCCTTCGCATCGACCGCCATCGCCAGCGGCGCACCCGGTCTCGCTCTGAGAAGCGCCGACAACTGATCTTTCGCCGCGCTTTGACTGGCGATCGAAACAATCGTATCTTGCTCCATTCACGGTGGACTCCTTTGCTGATAAAACTGTGTATGGATTCCCAATTTCAACAGCGTCCGTCGCCGACCTCAGATCCCAACCGATATATGTCTTTGGGTTATAGCTCCGCTTGGTTCGATGAAAACGTAATAAAGCTGGCGGTTCTGAGCGTTGCGTAGTGTCGTAAAGCAATCTCGACAAACTCGACGAATGAGAGGGAGATCAAAATGCCGAAGTATCTTTATCAAATTAGCTATACTGCTGACGGTGCCAAAGGGCTCGCCAAGGAAGGCGGCTCGAAGCGTCGCGCCGCGGCGGAGCAAATGGCAACATCGCTTGGCGGAAAGATTGAATCGATGTACTTTGCGTAGGGTGAGACTGACGCCTACGCAATCGTGGACGTGCCTGATCACGCGACCGCTGCCGCGGCCTCCCTCACTGTCGCCGGGAGCGGTGCGGCCGCCGTGCGCACCACGGTCCTCTTGACCGCGGAAGAGCTCGACCAAGCCGCGAGCAAGACTCCTGCTTACCGAGTCCCGGGCAAGTAGTAGCGCCTGCACTGGCTCTGCGCAGGTTTCAATTAAAATCGCCAAGATGTGCAAATAGGATTTGAGCCGTGGGTTGGCTGGTTCGGACACGACTTCGCTAGCGAAACTCCGCTTCGCCGGAGTTTTGCATTTGAGGAGTCTATAACCCGCAAGATGATTGAGTGCGTGTGTTCTCCAGTAACCGCCTTACCTGCTTTGCGCTAAAAGGAGGCGAAGTGCATGCTGAATCTTGAAAACCGACCGGGCACTACAGTGCCTGAAGTGAATTCAGGCGAGAGCGTCAAGCAAGTCGTATGTACCAGTTGCGACGGCTTTTGTCCGGTATCGGCCAAGGTGGTAGATGGTCGAGTCGTAAAGGTCACAACGCGCGACCACCCCATGTTCAAGGGTGTGCTGTGCATGAAAGGCGCCTATGCGCCGAAGCATTTCTCTCATCCTGATCGCGTGCTGTACCCATTGAAGCGCGTAGGCGAACGGGGGAGCGGTCAGTGGGAGCGTGTTACCTGGGACGAGGCAATGGATGACATCGCCATGCGCCTGCAGAAGGTCATCAAACAGTACGGGCCGGAAGCATTTGCAGTTGCACAGAGCGGCGCTACCGGACTGGGTGACAACGGATTGTGCCGCCGTTTCATGAACTACGTCGGTTCACCCAACTGGATCGGCGGCGTGTCGTATTGCGCTGGCAATACTGCGGCGATCAACCGTTACGTTTACGGGTGGTTTCCGCGTGCCGATATTCTGAATTCCAAATGTATCGTGCTGATCGGGCACGATCCGCGCCGGCACAGCTGGACCATGGAGTACAAGGCGATCCGAATGGCGCAATTCAACGGGGCCAAGTTGATCGTGCTAGACCCGCGCCGCAGTGAAAACGCCGAACGTGCCGACCTATGGTTGCCGCTTCGTTCAGGCACGGACGCCGCGATGTTGCTCGGTTGGCTCAACGTCATCATCGAGGAAAAGCTGTATGACGAGGAGTTCGTAAAGAACTGGACGGTCGGGTTCGACAAGCTGGTGGAGCGCGCACGAGAGTATCCGCTTGATCGCGTATCGCTGCTTACCGGTGTCCAACCGGATCTGATTGCCAAAGCTGCGCGCATGTACGCGACCAGTGGCCCAGCGTGCATTCCGTGGACGCCGGTGACAGATCAGCAGGTATCGAGCACGTCTGCCATTCGGTTGCAGTGTATGCTGCGCGCGATTTGCGGATATCTGGACGTTGAAGGCGGCGATCAGCTGGTTGGTTTTAACCCAGCAGTGCGTTCCGATTCGGAGATTGAGAACCATGAAGCGTTGTCTCCGAAGCAGAAAGCAAAACAGCTTGGATCGGACCAGTTCCCGGCATACACGTATCGCGGCACTGGCGTGTTTAGCGACGCATCCGAGAAAGTCTGGAATATTCGTTGGGCCAACCTCGTCGGCGGTTGCTACATGGCGAACCCGATGGCGTTGTTCAAGGCGATGGCTGAGAGCGACCCGTACCCTGTGAGGGCATTGTTTGCGATGGCGAACAATGTGCTGGCAGCCTTTGCCAATTCCCGGCGTGCCTATGCGGGAATGATGAAGCAGGACCTGATTGTTGCGTTTGAACATGCGATGTCACCGACGGCACAGATTTCCGATTACGTGCTGCCGGGAGATTCGTGGCTCGAGCGACCCAGCATGCAGGCGGGGATCAGCGAGCAGGCCATGCAGCCGCCGGGTGAATGCCGCAATGTCGTTTACTTCTGGCACGAATTGGCGAAGCGCATGGGCCTTGGTAAACACTTCCCATGGTCGACGCCGGAAGAGATGTTCGATTACCGCCTCGAACCGGGGGGCAAGAAGTGGGCGGATGTCGTCTCGGCCGGCAGGCCACCCAACCTGCACAAGGGGCAAGCCGAGCATGATGGCGAACGCAAGTACCTGAAGACCGGTTTTGCTACGCCATCCGGCAAAGTCGAACTGTATTCCGAGGTGCTGGAGAACCTCGGATTCGACCCGTTGCCCTACTACCGCGAGGCGATGCAGACGAGTGACAGGTATCCGTTGAGCTCGTTCGTGGGTTGGCCCGAGGATGAGTTCTTCCGCTCCGGGCACCGCCAGGTCCCGGAGTTGCGTAAACGCGCCGAGGACCCGATCTTTTACATGTGCCCGAAAGATACGCAGGAGCTGGATATCACCGAGGGCCAATGGGTGCGTCTTGAAACCAGCACCGGCCAGATGCTCGGGCGTGTGTTCGCCCATTCAAGCATGCCGAAGGGATTGGTGCGCATTCCTCATGGCTGGTGGAAGCCAGAGTCACGTCAGGGAGGCGACCATCTGTCAGGTCTGTGGTCTTTCAGCGACGGTCAGCTCGCCGCGGACGAGGGCCTCGATCTGGTGGACGCAGAACAAGGCGTGCCACACCTGAAGGGATGCCCGTGTGCGGTGACCAAACTCACGGCGGAAGAAGTCGCCAAACTGGAAGCCGAGTATGGCCCCACCAACGATCTTCTCCATGGTCCGGAAGGAAAGGTGCTGAAGTCCAAGGCGCTGCCGGGTGAATTCGACTTCATGGAAGACGAAGATATCGGTGAGGGCATCGAATTCGAAGCCGCGCAACTCTCACTGTACGGGCGCTATTCGCTATAAGCGTTGGCCACGGCATGATAAATGTATAGCTGCCCAAGCGGCCCGACGCCATTTTGATTCGGATCGTGTGAACCGGATCAACAAGGGGATGGCGAGACACCTGCTCGATCAATGTCGTGCAATCAGTAATCGGTTAAGCCGTGTCTGAAACATCGCCTGCCCCACCGGCGCTAGTGCCTTGCTACCAGACTTCACCGAACGGACGCAATTCGACGCGAAACGACCAAGCAGAGCGGTCCTGATGGGCGACGTAGTACATCTCCTCTGCGATTGCCGACGGTTTGGCGAAGAATTCGTCCGGTTTGTCCGGCGCGAGTAGCGGTCGAGTGCGCGGCGTGTCGATCGCTGCGTCGATGATAAAGTATGCGACATGAATGCCCTGCGGACCGAACTCGCGGGCCATCGATTCAGCCAGTATGCGCTGTGCCGCCTTGGTTGACGCGAAGAAACCAAAATTTTTCTTGCCCCGCGTGGCCGCAGTATTGCCGGTAATCAGAAGCGCGCCTTCGCCTGCTTCGAGCATCCCGGGAAAGGTTTCGCGAGCGAGATAAAGCAGTGCCGTGGCATTGACTCGGAAGTTCCTTTCCAGATCCTCCGGATCCATTTCCAGGATGCCGCCGCGAGTGGAGCGCAGGGCGTTGTGAACCACGACCTTGGGCGCACCCATCTCGGCCTTGACGCGCGAAATGGTCGCGCTCAGGGCTTCAAGATCG
>CP070775.1:408968-413851 GCA_020346185.1 Betaproteobacteria bacterium
AACAGAGGTGCCAAGGAGTTCGAGTACCTGCCCCCTACACAGCAGAAGGATGTACTGGCCGCTTATGACCTGCGGCAGACGCTGAGTATCAGACCGGCAGCGGAGACAGTGCGCGGACTGCAACGCCATCGGCTGCTGTTTCGGCAGGATGCCGGAGGTTTTGCCGTCTACACGTCGGTGACCGACGATGTCATGGATTTTCCCCTGGCCGGAAACCAGCTGTTTCGGTTTCACCTGGTCGCGAGCAGCCCGGGATTCAGTGATGTCTCCAACGTCGGCTTCGGCGGTGCCGAGCGTCAGATAAATCTGTTTACTACCGAAGCTGCCAACGAGGACGCCGAGGGTTTGCATCTGTCGCGCCCACTGGCGGCCTTCACGAGTGAGCGGAATTACGCCGTCGGCGCGCAGGTTGTGGATAGCGCGGATGATGCGACAAGACGGTTTACGGCGGTAATGGACGTGGGTAAAGGCTCGGATCGTCGCTCTACTGAGTGGCTTGCGACACCCGCTCTGCCGCCGAAGCTAACAGCTGCAGTCGCGAACAACATCGCCACGGGCGACCGGGCGCGAAAGGAAGGCATAGTATACGAGGCCCAGGTAAACAGTCCGGGTGTGGACGTAAGCGACGCGACCCAATGGCAGCGCCTGTTCGCGCCGGGTATTCAAGCCGCCAATGAGGCAGATCAGAAGACACTTTGCGGGCGCTTCCTAAATGTGGACGTGAGTTCGGCGAGTCCGGTGTTTGTTGCCCACGACGTGGCCGATCGAGCAGGCCGTATTGTGGCAAGTGGCGAAATGAGCGGCGCACCCCAGAATCCGCTCAAAACTGTACACGTAGACCTGGGCGAGCATTCCATCGGCTTGCATCGAATCACATTGCGTAATGCGGCGGGGAGGCTGTTGCGTCAAAGCGGGCAGGTGTTGGCTCAGGCAGATCAGGAGATCTACGTTGATGCGGAGGCAATCGCGCTCAATGCGTTTGCGGTCGTTGAAATCCAGTCCGACAGCATCGGCTACGAGTTGTTGAAGGCCGACAAGACAGTTGCATCGCCGACCTTCCTGTTACGCATTCCCAGCCGCCCTACGTTCTGGAGTTATACGTTTCCCAAACCGCTGACAGCCGCTGAACAAGGCCAGATCGGCGCTGAGTTCCAACCTGTGGGCGGTTCCCCGGACCGGATCATTACCCGCGACGCCCGGGCGTTAGACCGCGGCTTTGTAAAGTTGCAAAGACTGAACACGGGCAAATTATTGCCAAACCCTACGGAGCAAACCGGCATCGCGGTCGAACGCAGTACCGGCAGGCTCATCTCACCCATTTACCTGACGCACAAAACGTGACCTAAAGAGGACCTAGCATGGCAAGCGTACAGAGAACTCCAGGCGTATATCGAGAGGAAATCTCGCTGTTCCCACCTTCCGTTGCCGCGGTTGAAACTGCTGTCCCGGTTTTCATCGGTTATACCGTGAAAGCTGAAAACCGAGCACAAAACGACCTGCGGATGAAAGCCTTTGAGATCAGTTCGATCGCTGAATTCCGCGAGAAGTACGGTGAAGGCCCCGAGGTTAATGTGGAGGCGGTGCACCTCGACCCGGACAACGCGGTGCTCGATGTCGATCTCGAATCGGACTACTACCTTTATGACTCTCTGCGCATGTTCTATGCGAACGGAGGTGGGAAATGCTTTGTCGTTTCGGTGGGTGGCTTCGACGATGAAGTCAGCGACTCCGCGCTCAAAGCGGGCCTCGGTGCGGCCGCACTGGAGGATCAGATCACGATGTTGGTCATGCCGGATGCCATCACGCTGGCCGACGACCGGATCTACGGGGTGCAGCAGGCCGCACTCCAGCAATGCGGCAAGCTACTCGACCGATTCGCCATTTTTGATCTTCTCGAGTTCAAGGATGATGTTGCGCTCAGCCTGAAGGAGAGCCGCGACGATTTTCGCGAGGCTATCGGTACTTCGAACCTCAAATACGGGGCGGCCTATGTGCCTCATTTGCGAGTGAATCTGCCCAAGACGGTAGCGTTTCGAAACGTAAGAAACAGCCTGAAAAAACTCGGCCAGCAGGTAAACGCCGGTGATCTCGTGCCTAAGCTCAAGGACGGAACGACCGACCCGAGCTTGACGGAGGTCAATAGCGCGATAGATGACGTTGCTACGGTTAGAACGGCGATATCCGCGTACGTGAGCAGCAATCGAGCAAACAATTCGATCAAGACCATCGATGAGGTGTTCGTGGCCGCCTACGACGATTTTCGCAATGCATCGACAGCTCTGCTTACCGGAGACGCGACGAACAACGAACTGACCACGACGGGCGCAGCCTTTCAGACGTTGTTCGACCTGACCTACCTGCTTATCCAGAAAACCGTTGACGCCCACGCTATTCCAAATGCGAACAACGCGCTAAAGAACACAAGCTTGCGAGCTTTTGCACGAACTCAGATCGATACGTTTATGCGAGCGGAAGTTCGGCGCTTGAACAGCATGACAGTAGATGCCACCAACGTAGCGGGCACGCCAAACAGTTTCGTGCGACGATACACGGATGCCAACTTTGCAGTCGGCGCCGCCAACGCCCATTGGGGCAATGCGTACAGCGCGACTCTGCAAGCACCAACCGGTGCCGACTTGACGGCCATTTACCCGAACGACGTGCAGAACCTCGCTGATAGTGTGCTGCGCAGAGCCCAGGGGCGCAATATGGTACACGCGGCGAAGCAGGTGCTCGGCATATTTGAAACAGTGCATCGCTCATCGGCGGCGATTTTAGCCGAAGCAAATGAAGCAGAGGCAAAGGCCGAAGAAAAGCGTCTCGATGCTGCGCCCCAGATCAGAAACGTGATCCGTGAGGTGACCCTGGCAGAGTCTACGTTACCGTCGAGCGGTGTCATGGCGGGTATATACAGCCGCGTGGACGGTGCTCGGGGCGTGTTCAAAGCGCCGGCGAATGAAAGCCTCAACAACGTCGCCGGGCTCACCCGCGTCATCAGCCATGAAGAGCAGGGTGAACTCAATGTAGACGCGCTAGCTGGCAAGTCCATCAACGCCATCCGCCCTTTCCTGGGCCGCGGCAAGCTGGTCTGGGGTGCGCGAACCCTTGACGGTAACAGCAATGAGTGGCGCTACATCAGCGTGCGGCGATTCTTCAATATGGTAGAAGAGTCCTGCAAGAACGCCTCGGAGCGCTTTGTGTTCGAGCCGAACGACAAAAACACCTGGGTTAAGGTGCGCGGCATGATCGAGAACTTCCTGTTGGTGCAATGGCGCGCTGGTGCGCTGCAGGGGGCGGTGCCGGAGGATGCGTTTTTCGTCAATGTGGGCCTGGGTGAAACCATGACGGCGCTGGATGTGCTGGAAGGGCGAATGATTGTGGAGATCGGCATGGCAGTGGTGCGGCCGGCCGAATTCATTATCCTGCGTTTCAGCCACAAGATGCCGGTTTCATAGGCCAAGCCCGCATACAACTTAAGGAAACGTCATGAGCGAATACCCATTACCGAAATTTCACTTCCGCGTGGATTGGAACGGATCCAAGGCGGGGTTCTCCGAGGTGACTGGTCTCGAGGTCGAAACCGAGATGATCGAGTATCGGCACGGCGACAGTCCCGAGTACAGCAAGCTGCGCACCGCCGGGCTCACCAAGTATACGAACATTTCTCTTAAGCGGGGTACGTTTGCCTCGGATAACGAATTTTTCGACTGGTGGAAGACCGGTGCCATGCTCGGCAACGTCGAGCGCAGAGATGTATCGATCAGCCTCCTGAACGAAAACCATGAGCCAGTTGTGACCTGGTTGGTGAAACGGGCCTGGCCTATCAAGGTCACCGCCACGGATCTGAAGTCGGACGGCAACGAAGTTGCCATAGAGAGCATGGAACTCGTGCACGAAGGGCTCGTTATTCAGAATGTGTAGCGACGCATGCCAGATTATCCGCTAATTCCAGGGTTCCACTTTCGCGTCACTTTTCCCGGTCAGCCTTTCGGCCAGAACGAGTCGAGCTTTCAGTCGGTTGGCGGGTTGGAGGTCTCCGTCGATACGGAGAGCGTGCGGGAAGGCGGTGAGAACCGGTTCGAGTACGCGCTGCCTACCAAGACGAGTTTCTCGACGCTGACGCTGAACCGGGGTTTGTTGCAGGGCTCCGATCTCGTGGCGTGGGTGAAGCGCGCGATCCAGAACCTCGATATAGAACCGCTGGACATGCAGGTGAGTCTGTTGGACGAAACCCATGCGCCGCTGATGACCTGGGACGTCAAGCATGCTTGGCCGAAAAAGTGGTCGGTCTCCGAATTCAATGCAGACAACAGCGCGCTTGTCATCGAGACGCTCGAGCTGCAGTACCTCTACTTTACCCAGAGTTAGCTATGCCGGTCGAGATCAAAGAGTTGGTGATTAAAGCGGAATTCGGGCATCCGCAGGAAGAAGCGACGGCATCGGTGGAGCCGGTGGACACGACGGTGAGGCAGGAGGAGCTGATCGAAGAGTGTGTGCGTCAAGTGCTGGAAATTCTTGAACGCAAGAGGGAACGCTAGTGTCCGGCCAGCTTAAAAAGTTGCGCATCATCGCCTTCGACGACTCCGAGATGAAAAAGGAGGTCGCCGAAGATACGTTTGTCGTGCAGGTCAACCCTCAGGGTTACGGCTTCAAGCACAAGATCGAATACGACAAAAAGCAAGGCACCGGGACCAGCGCCAACGATCTGAAGTTCGCAAAAATCTCACCCCAGGAGTTGGAGCTGGAGTTTGTGTTTGATGCCACCGGAGCTATACCCAAGGAGCTGGCGCCCGAATATACAAAAGCTTTTCACAAAGAAAACGGCGTGACCGACGCGGTCGACAAGTTCAAGAGCGTGGTGCTGGAATACAAGGGGGACAAAC
>CP070775.1:413951-418756 GCA_020346185.1 Betaproteobacteria bacterium
CCGGCGGCCTGGGCACCATGGGGGTGGGGCTGCCCTATGCAATGGGTGCTCAGTTTGCGCACCCCCAGTCAACGGTGGTGTGTGTCACGGGCGAAGCGAGCATCCAGATGTGCATCCAGGAGCTGTCCACTGCAAAACAGTACCGGCTGCCTTTGAAAATCGTAAATCTTAATAACCGGTACATGGGCATGGTGCGCCAGTGGCAGGAGTTTTTCCATGGTAATCGTTACGCGGAGTCCTACATGGATGCGCTGCCCGACTTTGTTAAGCTTGCACAATCCTACGGGCACGTTGGCATGCAAATCGACAAGCCCGGAGACATTGACGGCGCGTTTAAAGAGGCGTTCTCGCGCAAAGACGATCTGGTATTTATGGACTTTGTGACCGACCAGACGGAGAACGTTTTCCCCATGGTGCCGGGCGGTAAGGGTCTGTCCGAAATGATCCTCGTTTGAGCGGCGCAACGGGCTTTTCACTTACAAGTACACACAAACATGCGTCACATTATCTCTCTGCTTCTGGAGAATGAAGCGGGTGCCCTTTCTCGCGTCTCGGGGCTTTTTTCAGCCAGGGGTTACAACATCGAGTCGCTCACCGTAGCGCCAACCGAGGACCCGTCTCTCTCGAGGATGACCATCGTCACCAGTGGTTCTGACGATGTGATCGAGCAGATTAACAAGCAACTCAACAAGCTCATTGACGTTGTCAAAGTGGTTGATCTTTCTGAAGGAACCCATATCGAGCGTGAATTGATGCTGGTGAAGGTGCGAGCAGCAGGCAAGGATCGCGAGGAAATGAAGCGCATGTCCGATATATTCCGCGGACGCATTCTCGATGTAACCGACAAGACCTACACAATAGAGTTGACCGGAACCGGCGCCAAACTCGATGCTTTTATCGAAGCACTGGACAAGGGCGCCATACTTGAGACGGTGCGTACCGGCGCTTCCGGTGTCGGACGTGGCGACCGCATTCTGAAAGTGTAGTAGATCAAGCGCAGATGCGCCCGAGCATCTCTACGGGATCAGCGTTGACTGCGCAGCATAACGACGAAGAGGCAGACATGAAAGTCTATTACGACAAGGACGCAAATCTGCGTCTAATCAAAGGCAAGAAAGTCACAATTCTGGGATACGGATCCCAAGGGCATGCCCATGCTTTGAATCTCAAGGACTCGGGCGTCAACGTCACGGTGGGGCTGCGCAAGGGCGGCTCGTCCTGGAATAAGGCCAAAAAAGCCGGCTTTGAGGTCAGGGAGATGGGTGCGGCGGTCAAAGGTGCGGACGTGGTAATGATGTTGCTCCCTGATGAGCACATCGCGCAGGTCTATCATCAGGACGTCGAGCCCAACATTAAGAAGGGTGCGGCGGTTGGATTTGCTCACGGCTTCAACATTCACTTCGGACAGGTAGTGCCGCGTGCCGACCTAGATACCGTGATGGTTGCTCCAAAAGCGCCGGGGCACACGGTGCGTGCGACCTACGCGCAGGGTGGAGGTGTTCCCTGCCTGATTGCAGTTCATCAGAATCCGAGCAAGAAAGCACGCGATGTGGCTCTGTCTTACGCGGCGGCAATTGGTGGCGGCAAGGCCGGTGTGATCGAGACCAATTTCCGTGAAGAAACGGAAACGGACCTGTTTGGCGAACAGGTCGTATTGTGCGGCGGCACTACGGCGCTGATTCAGGCCGGCTTCGACGTTCTAGTGGAAGCTGGCTATGCGCCAGAGATGGCTTATTTCGAGTGCCTGCACGAGCTGAAGCTAATTGTCGACCTGATCTATGAGGGCGGTATTGCCAACATGCGTTACTCGGTTTCTAACAATGCTGAATACGGCGATATCACGCGTGGTCCGCGCATCATCACGGAAGAGACCAAGAACGAGATGCGCCGTATCCTCAAAGAGATTCAGAGTGGCACCTATGCTCAGGAATTCCTGTTGGAGAATCAGACTGGAGCCATAAAACTATCCGCTATGCGCCGCATTGCTCGAGAGGACGAGATCGAAGTGGTCGGTGAGCGCTTGCGGGCGATGATGCCGTGGATCAAGGCCAATCGTCTCGTTGACAAGTCTAAAAACTAGCGGATTGTCGACAGGTCCCGGAGCCCAGTTCGGCGAAGCGGAACTCTCGTAGGGAATGCAATCGTCCTATCCTCACCCGATTATCGCCAGAGAAGGTTGGCCTTTTCTGGCGGTGGCGGTGGCCATTTCGATTCTCGTTTCGTGGTTTTCCATATGGTGGTCATTGCCGTTATGGCTGGCGACGTTGTTCGTCCTGCAATTTTTTAGAGACCCGCCGCGCAGAGTGTCCGCCGACCCCGGCTTGGTATGTGCGCCCGCGGATGGGCGTATTGTGATGGTCGAGAAGACGCAAGACCCTTTTGCGCGTCGTCCCGCATTAAAGATTAGTGTTTTTATGAACGTGTTCAACGTCCATTCCAACCGAGCCCCTGTCGATGGAGAGGTCGTTGGCGTGAACTATTACCATGGCACGTTCCTCAATGCGGCATTGGGCAAAGCGTCTCTGGAGAATGAGCGCAATGTGCTGCAAATTCGCATGAACGACGGTGGCGAGCTGACCTGCGTGCAAATCGCCGGCCTGGTTGCGCGCCGTATCCTTTGTTACGTCAGCCCCGGTGATCGGCTCCTAAAAGGCGAGCGTTTCGGATTCATCCGCTTCGGCTCACGTGTCGACCTGTATCTGACACCGCAGGCGCGGGCCTGTGTCACCGTGGGAGACAAAGTGTATGCTGGCGAAACCGTGCTGGCAGAACTGGAGACCGGATCAAGCGGCAAATGAATTACCCCGATCCTCAGCCGAAATGGCAGATGCGAAATGCGCTGCGGCGCCAAGGCATTTACTGGCTGCCGAATGCGATCACCACCTGCGGATTGTTCGCCGGCTTCTATGCCATTGTTCAGGCGATGAACCTGCGCTTTGAACTCGCCGCAATGGGCATTTTTGCTGCGATGTTATTTGACGGGCTGGATGGAAGAGTCGCCCGTTTGACCCGAACCCAGTCCGATTTTGGCGCTGAGTATGACTCGCTGGCTGACATGGTCGCGTTTGGTGCGGCTCCCGCGCTGGTCCTGTACGAGTGGGAACTAAAAGGCATGGGTCGGCTGGGCTGGTTGGCCGCATTCGTTTACTGTGGCTGCGCCGCATTAAGACTAGCCCGCTTTAACACCAACGTGGGGCGCGTCGACAAACGCTTTTTCCAGGGTTTGCCGAGCCCCGCTGCTGCCGGTCTGATTGCGGGCTTCGTATGGGCGATGGAGGCCTATGATGTGCGCGGGCTGCCATGGCTGGCCTGGCTGCTGGCGCTGATCGCCGGTTTCACCATGGTGAGCAACATTCGCTTCTACAGCGGCAAGGAAATCAACCTGCGCAAAGCAGTGCCTTTCCGTGTGGTGGTGTTGATCGCGTTCTCGGTCGTCATCATTGTGCAAATGGCCGATAACCTTCCGGAACTACTATTTGCCGTTTTCCTCGTCTACGCGCTCTCCGGCTATGTCATGTGGATCTCGCGGCTGATGAAACGCCGTGACAAGGTAACTGTGCCGCGGCGCAAAGAGCCGGGAAGCAGCTAGCCTATTGGCCCGCCGGGGCTTGCGGCTCACGGCAAATACTCATATATTGTTTGGCATGAGTGACAATCAGCACGGCCAAACGACCCTTCTTATTGCCAGCCTTCTGCGGCGAGCCGTGCTCCTGCGCCTCAGGCGCTAACTACTCTCCGATTTCCCAAACAGTTTGCGGGTTTCCTGAAAAAACCCGAAACAAGCAAAGACACCCGAATTGCGCCTGTCGCCCGGGGTTTATCGGGCACGGCTAAAGACTCATATAGTGGAGAACGACATGACCGATCGATTGATCATTTTTGATACCACCATGCGAGATGGCGAGCAAAGCCCCGGTGCATCCATGACCCGGGAAGAAAAGCTGCGTATCGGCAAGCAGCTCGAACGCATGCGCGTCGATGTCATCGAAGCAGGTTTCCCCGCCGCCAGCAACGGCGATTTCGAATCAGTGCAGGCTGTAGCTCAGTCCGTCAAGGACAGCATTGTGTGCGGGCTGGCCAGAGCGTCCGATTCGGACGTGCGGCGCGCAGGAGAAGCGGTGAAGCCGGCCAACGCCTCACGCATCCATACCTTTATTGCGACTTCGCCGGTGCACATGGAGCGCAAGCTGCGCATGGGCCCCGAGCAAGTGATCGAACAAGCGGTCAAATCGGTGAAGCTGGCACGTTCACTGTGCGAAGACGTGGAGTTCTCCCCGGAAGACGCCGGCCGCTCGGAAATCGACTATTTGTGCAAGATACTCGAAGCAGTCATTGATGCTGGTGCGCGCACCATAAATATCCCGGACACGGTCGGTTACACCATGCCGGAGCAGTTCTCTTCGATGATCCGCCAGTTGCGCGAGCGTATCCCCAACTCCGACAAGGCGGTCTGGTCAGTACATTGTCATAATGATCTGGGCTTGGCGGTTGCCAATTCACTTGCCGCGGTCATGGCCGGCGCGCGCCAGATCGAGTGCACTGTCAACGGGTTGGGTGAGCGTGCCGGTAACGCATCCCTCGAAGAAATTGTCATGGCGGTGCGCACGCGGCAGGATTTCTTCAACTGCGATACCCGTATTGACACCACACAGATCGTTCCCGCGTCAAAACTTGTTTCGGCCGTTACCGGCTTTCCGGTCCAGCCCAACAAGGCGATTGTTGGGGCGAATGCGTTCGCCCACGAGTCCGGCATTCACCAGGATGGCGTGCTGAAGCATCGCGAAACCTACGAAATCATGCGTGCC
>CP070775.1:418856-423589 GCA_020346185.1 Betaproteobacteria bacterium
CAGAGCGAGCTGGGCGCGGTCCCCGACCCACCGGTGAGTCCGATCATCCTCGTCTTGCGAACTCAAGCGGACAGTTGCAGCGTGGCTAGAGGGCCCGAATTCACACTTTTGCCACTGCTCTATCTCAAGGCTCTAGCGGTGAGGTGGCGGTGCAATCGTGCGACGCGGCTCAGCTTCTAACGATGATTTTGGTGGGTGTCCATATGGAAAGCCAGCGGGTGCGTTTTTCTTCCGCTGAAAGTTTCTTTGGAGAAACAATCTGACAGGCGGGCAATCGGTTAGCCTCATCCAGCAAGGCCCCATTCACTACGCCAATGATCTGACTGTCATTTTCTAAACTGGCACCCAGCATATTTCCGCACCCGGGGCAGAATAGCATCTGCGCCTGGCCTGATCCCTGGGTTTCTTTTGCGACCGCTTGGCTGCTGGTAACAACCAGCTGGCCCGCTGGATCGCTTAACAAAATCGGCTTGCCGTGGGAGGCACAATAATCGCAATCACATTGCCTTGGCGATTGGTCGGGAAGATCTCTGGAGGAATGAAACTCGAGACTGACCTGACCGCAGCTGCAACGGCCTTTATGTTGATATGTCATTCAATAGACCCTCTTATGCATTTTCCAGGTAATTTACGCCGGTTGTACCAAGGGTGCCACGGCGCATGCCGATGTTTCGGCCAATCGTTTCTAAGTGTCGGAAGCGCCATTGCTGGAAAGGACCCTCCAGATCGACAAGTTCGTAATAGCCCACAACGACACACTGCTTCATCACCGCAAGATGACCGCTTTAGGCAATTGAGCTGTTCTAGCACGAACGCCGCGGCAATTCCGCTGTGGGTCGGAAGTCGCCTTTAAGCCGACAGACCGGCGTGTCACCGCCCAAACGGCGATGATCGGCCATGAACGAACGTTCGGACAACCGAGTTCTTTGAAAATGAGATTCTCAATCCGGCAATCCCGCCTTGCGCAGGCCGTCCAGGTAGGTATCGAGATTCTTGTATCCGGCGACTGGAAAGAGCTCGCATAATCGCCCGATGGTGAGCTTGGAATTGAGCTCCAAAGCCCGAACTATTGCCGCCTGCGCTTCATCCATCCGCCCAAGATGGGCGCAACTTGCTGCCAGAATCAGATGCGCGGGAACCAAATAATTGTTCAGCTGTAAAGCTTTCTTAGCGGTGTCCGCCGCTTCCTCGTAGCGCATGTCTTGCAGGTTTGCTTCGGCGATGTGCGTATAAGCGACCCAATGCGTCGGGTTCCGTGGACTAATACGTATCGCATGCTCGCTATGCTGTCGCGCCGTGTCGCTATGCCCCATCGCGCCATGAATGAGACCGCTCGTGTTCCATGCCCGCGGAGAATTGGGATCGATTGCAAGGGATCGCTCGAGCAGGGCAAGCGCCCCTTCAAAGTCCCGCTCAAAATAGGCCTTCAATGTAGCTGCTTGCCAAAGCACAATGGGATCGTCTTTGTCGGCCTTCAGCCCCGCCTCCATCAAGCGGATGGCTTCAGCCCGTTCCTGGTCTGACAACATCACGCCTGTTAACTGCACTTCCCGGCGGTAACACCAGAACGCATAGGCATAGGCGCGACCATAGCCAGGGGCCTTCTCGATCGCTTTGTAGAAATATTGCAGGGCGGTCTGCGTATCCTCCGGTGTCAGCTTATTCATATAGGCAAGGCCGCGGAGCAGGTAATCATAGGCCTCCATGTTATCAGGGCGTTTTTGACCGATCCGTTCGGCTTCGGCGCGGTGGAACATCCCTTCGACAGTACCAACGATCGTCTCTGTGATCTGGTCCTGAAAATCGAAGATGTCAGCTAAAGTACCGTCGTATCGGTGACCCCAAATATGCTTCCCACCCGCTGTTTCAATCAGCTGCGCCGTAACACGAACTTTTTCGCCCGTCCTTCGCACACTGCCTTCCAAAATGTACTGCACGCCAAGCTCTTTTCCGATTTGACGCACATCGATTGCCCTTTCCTTATAAGAGAAGGAAGAGTGGCGGGCCGCGACATCGTACCAGCCTGTATTGGACAGTGCGATCGTGATGTCTTCAGTGATACCGTCGGAGAAGTACTCTTGCTCGGGATCGCCGCTCATATTTGAGAAGGGTAAGACGGCTAGAGAGGGCTTCGTCGTCGCCTCGGCGGACGGACTACGAGAATAGGTTGTCTGACCGTCGAAGCGCACCCTGTAAGCGCGAACGGGTTCTTCGATGTTCTTCACTACCTTATCGCCCAGTGACTCATAGCCGAATGGTAGCTTCTTGCCAATCGCTGCTCGCACCGATTCCGAGATGCAGATACCGCCTGGGTCGGCCAAGCTTTCCAGCCGTGCGGCCACGTTGACGCCATCGCCGTAGATTTCGTCCTGATCCACAATGACTTCGCCGAGATTAATGCCAATCCGGAACTGAACCTTGCGATCGTCGGGCAGATTTTGGTTCCGTGCTATGAGGTCACGCTGCACGTCAACGGCACAGCTCAGGGCATTCGAGACCGTACCGAACTCAGCCAATACGGCATCGCCAGCGTAGTGCACCACGCGCCCGCTGCTAGCTTGAATATGGGAGGTGACGGTGTCGAGATAGGCCCTCAAGGCACGGTGCGTTCCGTCCTCGTCAGCGCCGGTCAGCCGGCTATAACCAGCCACATCGGCGTAGAGGATCGCGGCGAGCTTGCGCTCCAACGGCTCGGCGGCCATGGGGATCCTACTTCCTCGGTCTGGAAGAAAATCATGCTACGCGGTGCAGTGGTGTTGTCAATCGATCGTCTGCTTTGGGTCGGAGACCGCCATTCGGCGGCTGGAGCGAGCTGTAAGCGTCTCAACGGCTGGAAACGGCCACGATAAGAACGTCCATTCTGAACACTGTTGCGACAACATATTCGGTGTATAGTCTCGGCAAGCGTCATCAAGTAACGCGTTCCTGCCACCTTCGAGGGCTCACGGTCGCCCTTGTTTAAGCTGCACTCTGCAGCCACCGAACAATTCCGCAACTCTTGATGAGTTGAATTTCCAGAGCAGTTCCAATTCCTGCTCGCCTTGCTTCGTGAAAGCTCGTGTAAAGCGGGGAATGTGCGGAAATCCACTTGGGAGGAAAAAGACATGAAAAGGCTACCTTTTGTACTCTTTACCGCGGGGCTGATTGGGATGCTGTCCTTGGCAGCAATTTGGAGCACCGACGCGGAGGCGGACTCCCGTCGCAAGTTTACCTTGGAAGTAGCCATGAATAGCGCCTTGGGCGGGTTCAATTTGCCGGACGGTGGCATATCCGGGCGCGCCCTCGTCGGCGTTTTCAATGGCAACATCTACCCCAAGGGAACATTGGGGAAGGGTGACAATGATTTTGACCCGACGAGCGATGGGAACATTGGCACGTGGCGCTGCCATTTCACCGGGCTCAATACTGTTGCGCTTCCCCCTCCGATCATTGGTCTCCTTCCTATGCCTCTTGTAAATCCATCCCAAGACTTTCCGTTGACCGGCGCGGTCACGTACTATTTCCAGCTAGAGCCGACTGGATATGACCGTGCAGAGAGCATGCTTATTGTGATGGGACTGAACTCACACACGCTCGATGACAACGATAATGTCTCGAGAGTGCTTGCAGTTGTCGGCGGAACGGGCAGATTCGCCGGTGCCACCGGAGAGGCGCGAGAAACACTGCTTGGCAGGAACCTATCGGGCGCCCGCAATCTCGAATTTCGATTCCGGCTTCGTGAAGTGAAAAAGGGTCACGGTTACCGTTACGGTTACGGTTACGATGACGACGATGACTGACAGCCAGGAAAACTTCCAAATTTGCAAACCCCGCTTCGGCGGGGTTTGATATTGCCGAGGAGCCAATCTGCGGTTTGTGTCATCACGGGATATTCAGGCCTTGAATGGACCTAGGGGCTACTGAGCGGCCGAATGAGGCCAGATTCCGCCATTCACACAGTGGAGGCAAAACCTTCATTTCGGGTCCGTACCGACCGCTGTAGCACGGATTCGTCTACACCGACGAACAAATTGACACTGGTCAAGCCTTCCAACTGGGAGAAACCTCAAAATACCGTGAATTCATAGTGAGATGCTGTAACTTGTCGAGACGGCGGGATTACACCATGCAGACGGTTCTAATCTTGCTGGCATTCTTGTTGATGCTACCGGTCCTTGTCACAGCAGAAGAGGCTCAGACGAGGAAGGAAGTCTACCACGGCTATCTGCATCCCAAAGACCGATATCATTATGACCTTCACGAGATCAGGGCTGGAGAACACGTCCGCATTAGCCTGACGAATGTCAGCGGTAATCTTGATCCCTTCTTGCGGGTTAGCCTCGGAAAGTTTTCTGTCGAAGACGATGATTCAGGCGCCGGCTCAGATGCTGTCGTCCAATTTGTCGCACCGCAGAATGGAACCTACGACATCGAGATATTTCCGTACAAGGACGCGACATTCGGAGAGTATGCGCTCACGGTTGAGCGAACGTCTACCGACGCCTTACCCGCTGGGTCCCTCGCGACGCTCGACATCGAAAGGTCGCATCCGAGTTTGGCGGTTCAGGAACTGCGCGGCTCGCTGGAGGCTCCGGGAGACTTCTACGAGCATGAGCTTGTCCATCTCAAGGCGGGTCATACGCTTTACATCTTCGCCGAGTCGCTGACACCAGGCCTCGAAGTTGAGGTACTAATCAAAGACTTTCAGCGCAAGGTACTTAGTGACGTTCTGCCCGACACCAAATCCCATATGG
>CP070775.1:423689-428370 GCA_020346185.1 Betaproteobacteria bacterium
CTTCCTTGTCTGCAGCGAACAACAGGGTGGCAAGCTGCGTCTTGTCTCCAAGTTCTGCAAGAAAGATGACACCAAACACCGTAAGTAATATTTTCATATTGATAGGTAGAGAAAAATGAGTATGCGTTAAGCAGTTCCGCGCAAGTAAGCGAGCCAGTAGACGCCTGCGACCAGCAGCCAGTTGCGCAATACTTGCCGCGTGCTGAGCAATTGGCTCGCCCATGCCATTGCCAGCAGGTTGTTACTGGTGAATACCTCGACACCGCCCATGCTCGCAACCCGCCTGGCAATCTGAGCCGGTTGGTACGGGTCCAGGTATAAAGTCTCTTCACTCATCGTTTTCGGGCCTTAGCGATCCGGTCTTTTGCAATCCCGCTATCGGGTTTCCCGCACGCGCACCCGTGTGTCGTCGCTGATGTCATTCGATGGATGCAGGATGACATGTTCGCCGGCCTGGAGCCCCGCGAATACTTCGACGTCATACGCCGTGCGCCGGCCCGTCTCGACAGTGCGAAGCCTGGCACGGCGATCCTCCAGCACGAATGCCGCCCAGCCATTCTGACGACGAAACAGGGCGCTGGCAGGAACTTTCAGAACGTTGTCTGCTTGCCAGATCACAACGCGCGCTTCAATTCGGTAAGCATCGGCAAGCTCGGCATGCGATCCGATGAAATCCGCGATGACATTCACTCGCTGTTCTTCAACCCCGAGAGCGGAGATCTTTGTAAAGGCGTATGGCTCGACGACGCGGACTTCCGCCTGCAGCGGTTCGTCTCCGCCCCAGCCTTCTATGAGTACTGGCATACCGGGTCTGATCCTGACCGCCTCGGTAGAGAGGAAGTCCATGACAATTTCAAGATCGTCTGCGTCTCCGACTATGAGCAGAGGTTCACCGGCAGCAACAACACGCTCACTCTTCTCTGGAATGCGCAATACCTTGCCAGACACGGGTGATTCGAGGTTGACCGAGGCGCGGCTGCCAGGCTTGGCCGAGATGGCCAGCTCCGCTGCCTGCGCGGCGCGTAACTCGGCCGCCGCCGCCCGTGCCCGGAAGCGCGCCGCGTCCAGCGCGTTGGAACTGGTGATTTCCGCGACGATAGCTTTCTCGGCGGCCTGTGGCGAGACGAAACCGTCACGCACCAGCTTGGCGACGCGATTGCGTTCGCGCATGGCCTGATCGTGTACGGTTTCTGCTCGTCGTACCTGCTCGTCTGCTTCCTTTTTGAGCGCCCGCGCGGAGGCAATGCGTGCCATCTGTTCGTCACGCTCGCGCGCCGACAGTGGCAGCGGCCAGACTTCTGCGACGACCTGTCCTTGTTTCACTGCGTCGCCCTCGTGCAACTCGATACGGCTGACACGTCCCGCCACCGGCGCACTGACCACAAAGCGGTCATGAGCGCGTGTCTCGCCATCTTCATCGACAGTCACCATCATCGGGCCGGTGATGACGGGGGCAATATCAACGTCTATAGGCGCCGGCATAAAAAGATAGGTAATGCCGGCCGCTGCGGCAAGCAAGATGACACCGTAGACAATCTTCCTGGCTCTGGCTTTCATGCGCTGCGGCTACTCCCGTGTCTTGAGTACTGCAATCAGATCGAGTTCGTTCAGCCGCCTGGCGACCAGCGCGCCTGATACCGCTGCGGCCACCAGCACAACAATCAGTGACAGGCCAAACGTGCTCGAGGTGAACAAAAGTGGCATACGATAAAACTCGGTGTCGAGTTGAAGTGAAAGAAGCCAGCTCAGGAGCATACCGAACGAAAATCCCAATGGGATGGCTGCGAAAGTCAGCGCCGCCTGCTCGCCCAGCAGGATCGCAGAAACCTCCCGCCGAGTAAAACCCAGCACCCGTAGCGAGGCTAATTCGTTTCCTCGCTCGGAAAGTGCGATGCGCGCACCGTTGTAGACGACGCCGAAGGCGATGATGCAAGCGAAAATAATGTTGATCAACGTTGCCGTCACAACGCTGCGGTCGAGAATTTCCTGGAAGCTTTCCAGCAAGGCTTCGCGAAAAGCGACGCCACCCACAGCTGGTAGGCTTTTCAAGGTTCTGTTCAAGTCCCTTGCGTGCCGATCGTCGATTGCCAGATAAGCACCGGAGATCGAAGGTCCTTCGCGCATGACTCGGTTCAGTGCCGAGATTTCCATGTATGCACCTAGCCCGATCAGTTCGTCGACCAGACGAGCAATCTGAATCGAGCGAACCGGGCGTGCGCCTTCGAGGACCTCCACTTGCAGCGTGTCGCCGGCGACCACGCCAAGTAACTCCGCCAGTTTGCGCGACAACACCAGGCCATCGGGCGGCAGATCGACAGTGCGGCCTTCGGCATCGACCAGGCGCCGTAATCGGGAACCTTGCTCGATTCCGATGATCTCGGCGCGCCTGGTTCGATGTGCGCTGCGGAACCGAACCGGCACCGAGCGAAACGGCTCGGCGTACAGGACACCGGGCAGCCGGCCGACTTCGAGTCGCGCACTGGCCGACGCGGGTTCGTTGAACACGATCATCACATCTTCACGTTGCACCTCTTCGAACTGCATGCGCATCAGATGCGTGATGGAAGCCAGCATGAAGCCACCGACCAGCAGGATGCCGGCGGCGCAAGCGATTCCAAACGTGGACATGAAGGAATTCCAGCGGCGTCTGAGCAGATGGCGCGCGATCATGCGGCCCGATGCCGGCAGCAGCCGCGACAGCCCACTGCG
Organism: Betaproteobacteria bacterium; assembly: GCA_020346185.1. GTDB lineage: Bacteria > Pseudomonadota > Gammaproteobacteria > Burkholderiales > Eutrophovitaceae > SG8-40. The sequence continues at coordinate 426,399 of CP070775.1, forward strand.
CTCGAGGGCACTCGCGTGATAAGTCGGTGGGGGCTCAGGGCGCATCGCGACGGCGGGTGGGAGTATTGCTGCGCGGCGTACGGCCGACAGCGCTCCGGCAGTCGCAGCCGCCAGGCTCACCGCCACGCCGATGGCGATGACTTCAGGCGTGACAGCAAAGGGCAAGGTAGGGAAGCGGTAGTAGTGCTGGTAAAGCGTGGTCAGCTCCGCGCCGAGGTAGAGCCCGCCGGCCGCACCGACCGCGACACCCGACAGAACAGTAATTGCCGCCAATTTCAGATAGTGCATGCCGACATCAAAGTTGCTGTAGCCGAACGCTTTCAGTAAACCGATCTCGGTTCGTTGCAGTGCGACCAGCCGTGACAAGACGATGTGCAGCAGAAATGCGGCGACGCCGAGAAAGATTGCCGGAAGGTAGGTTGAGGATATGCGGTTCTGCGCAATTTCATCCGATATGAAGCGGTGCGAGAGCTGCTCTTCTCGGCCGTAGGCGCCGAGGCCGCCGTAGCGCGTCAGAATGTCATCGAGTCGGACGATGACTTCGGCTTCCATGGCGCCGGCAGACAAGGTCAGCGCAACGTCGTTGAATGCGCCTTCCATGTTGAATGCGGCAGCCAGCGCCGTTTCACCCATCCACAGTACACCGAAGCGGCGGTTGTCCGGAAAGATGGTGCCGCCGCCAGCCTCGTAGATGTACTCGGGCGACAAGCCGATACCGACAATGGTGAGCTGTTGCCAGCGGCCGTTGATGACTGCGCCGAGCGTGTCACCGAGCTCGAGATTGTTGGCCGTCGCGAACGCCTTGCTGGTGATGACTTCTTCCGGCCGCTTCGGATCGACGTAGCGGCCCCGCGTGAGATAAAGGTCGTTAATCATGGGTGCACGCCGTTCCGGAACTGCCACCAGTCGACCGGAGGCCGGCTCGTCCAAGCCCGGAACATCGAGAGTGACGCCCATTACCACGCGGGCGCGCACGCCGGCCACGCCTTCCATCTCTGCAATCTGCCGTGTAAGACTCAACGGTGCGCGCTTGAGCTGCGCGAACACATTGGCGAAGCGGTAGCTCTGATAGTACTCAGCCTGTGCAATGCGCAGCGAGTCGTAGGTACAGCGCATCGAAACGAAAGAGGCAACGCCACACATCACCACCAGCGCCGTGGCAATAAGTTGACCGCGCAGATGCCACATGTCGCGAACGATCATCCGACTGTGCGTTTTCACCAGCTCAACTCCCCAGGGGAGAGTTTGCGCTCGTTGCGCCTGATCTCGACGATCTGCCCGCTGCTCATTCGCACCACCCGGTCGCCCATGTCGGCAATTGCCGCGTTGTGGGTGATCACGGCGATGGTGGTGTGCAGTTCACGATTGACCCGCACCAGGACGTCGAGCACCAGCTTGCCGGTGGTGTAATCGAGCGCCCCGGTGGGTTCGTCGCACAACAACACGTCTGGGCGTTTCGCCACAGCACGGGCGATCGCCACGCGTTGCTGCTCGCCGCCTGACAATTGTGCCGGGAAATGATTCATCCGCTCGTCCAGCCCGACCAGCTTGAGGGCATCCTTGGGATCCATCGGCGACTCAGCGATCTCGGTCACCAGCGAGACATTTTCGAGAGCGGTGAGGCTGGGGATGAGGTTATAGAACTGGAAGACGAAGCCGACGTGTTCGCGGCGGAACTCGGTGAGTTCTGCCTCGCTTGCGGTTGTCAGGGCGTGATGCAGGTACTGCACGTGTCCCGTGGTCGGAACGTCGAGCCCGCCAAGAATGTTGAGCAGGGTCGACTTACCGCTTCCCGATGCGCCAAGCAACACGACCAACTCGCCCGCATACAGCTTCAGGTCGACCCCGCGCAAGGCGTGAACTGCCACCTCGCCCATCTGGTAGACCTTGGAAATATTGTCGACGTGAAAAACCGCCTCGCGTTCGTTGTTGTTGGCTACGGTCATGGCTGTTGTGGTGCCGGTCGGCTCGG
>CP070775.1:428470-433128 GCA_020346185.1 Betaproteobacteria bacterium
ACCGGTCTGGGGCTTGCCATCAGCAAGCGCCTGTCCGAGTTGATGGGCGGTCGCATGTGGGCCGTCAGCGACGGCGTCGGCAAGGGGGCAACGTTCCAGTTCACCATCCGCGCGCCAATCGCCGAGCTGCCGCAGCGCAGCCGGCGTGATTTCACCGGCCAGCAGTCGGCGCTGGCGGCGCGGCGCGTGCTGATCGTTGACGACAACGCCACCAATCGCAGGGTGCTCTCTTTGCAAATGGCGAAATGGGGTTTGCTGCCGCGCGACACCGAGTCTCCGGCCGAGGCGCTGTGCTGGGTGGAAGCGGGTGAGTCGTTCGACCTCGCGATCGTCGACATGCACATGCCCGAGATGGATGGTACCGCCCTGGCGAGAAAACTCAGGGAACTCAATGCTGGCTTGCCGTTGGTGCTGTTCAGCTCACTCGGGCGGCGCGAGGCAAGCGATACCGAGGGGCTTTTCAGCGCCTATATGAGCAAGCCACTGCGCCAATCGCAGCTCTTCGACACGCTGGTCGAAATGTTGGCTAAAGACAAAGCGCCGCAACTTGCCTCTGCCCCGACGCAACCGGCCATGGAACCCGGGATGGCCGCTCGCCACCCGCTGCGCATTTTGGTCGCCGAGGACAATCTGGTGAACCAGAAGCTCGCGATGCGCCTGCTCCAGCAGGCGGGCTATCGCGCTGACCTGGCATCCAACGGTATCGAGGCCATTGAGTCCGTGCAGCGCCAGACCTACGACGTCGTTTTGATGGATGTGCAGATGCCGGAAATGGACGGCCTCGAAGCTTCACGGCGCATCACCGCGAAATGGCCCGTCGGCAAGCGCCCGCGCATTGTGGCGATGACCGCGAATGCAATGCACGGTGATCGCGAAATGTGCCTGGCTGCCGGTATGGACGACTATGTGACCAAACCGATCCGCGTGAACGAGTTGATGGAGGCATTGAGGCGCGTGCCGGTACTCGCGCAGTGATCGGAATCGGCAATAACAAGAACGGGAACCGGGTAAAACGATGAGCGAATCAGTGATCGACCAAAACGTCTACGCCGAGCTGCAAAGCACGGCCGGTGCCGAATTTGCAGCCGAGCTGTTGGACACCTTTCTGGAAGAAGCGCCCGGTATGCTGACCGATCTTCGCAGCGCACGGGCGCAAGGCGACGCGGAGTGTTTTCGGCGCGCGGCGCATTCGTTGAAGTCCAATGGCAACACCTTTGGCGCTGTGAGTCTCGCTGCACTCGCGCGCGAACTCGAACTCGCCGGCCTCAATGCCGACCCGGCGCACGACCTCGACGCGTTGGCAAAGCTCGATGCGGCGTACGCACGCGCAGCGGCCGCTCTGAGGAAGCTTTGCAGTGGCTGAAGCGGTCGCGCGACTGTTGATCGTCGAAGACAACAAAGTCAACCGGTTGCTGCTTTCGCGTAGCGTCGAGGTTCAGGGCCACCGCGTTACACAGGCGGATAACGGCAAAGCCGCACTGGAAATGCTTCGGCGCGAAGCGTTTGACCTCCTGCTGCTCGATATTGAGATGCCGGTCATGGACGGCTTCGGGGTGCTCGAGCAGATGAAGACCGACGCGGATTTGCAAGACCTGCCGGTGATCGTGACCTCGTCAGTCGAAGGGGTGGAAAACATCGTGCGCTGCATTGGTCTTGGCGCTGAGGACTACCTTCCAAAGCCGTTAAATCCGGTTTTGTTGAAGGCGCGTATTGACGCCAGCCTCGAAAAGAAGCGCTTGCGTGACGAGCTCAAAGAACTGGTGCGCCGTTTTGCGACCTCGGAAGTGGCGCAGGACCTGCAGCAATCGGGGTTTGCGCTCGGTGGCAAGCGCGTGAACGCATCGGTAATGTTTGCCGACATCCGTGGCTTCACGCCGCTGGTCGAGAGTCAGACACCTGAAGACACGATTGAACTGCTCAATGATTATTTCGCCCTGATGTTCGAGGCCATCAGCAGTCACGGCGGGGTGGTTAACCAGATGGTTGGCGACGGGTTGATGGCGCTGTTCGGTGCGCCGTTGCCACTAGACGACTGCGCCGGCAACGCGGTCGCTGCGGCACTGGAAATGATCGAGTTAATCGACCAATTCAACCAGGGACGCAGTGCCATGCAAAAGCCGCAGATCAGCATCGGAATTGGTATCGCCAGTGGCGGTGTCGTGGCTGGCTACACCGGTACGCAGCAGCGCGCCACGTACACCTGTGTTGGCGAAACGGTTAACCTGGCGGCGCGTCTGGAGGCGCACACCAAGCTAGCGCGACGCAGCATTCTGATCGATGGGCGTACGCAACGCGCGCTCAAACACCGTGTTCCCACCGACGCCCTGGGCGCTGTGACCTTCAAGGGCAAGAGCGTTGCTGCCGATGTGTTCGCAGTGGTCACCAGGCAGCACAACTGACGCGCGCATCAAACGGCTCGAGCGATACAACGCAAGCGTCGACCTCACAACACTACACACGACGCATGGCATAGAACCGGCGTTGTGCATCGGGGTGCACCCAGCGCTGTCACATGCCACTGCTCGCTTGCGAGCCCTTGCACCTCAATCCTGATGCCTTAACGTAGACTACGATTGGCACGAGCATCCGATAACGGCAATCTTTTACTTCAGGAAAGTGAGATGATCGAAAAGCGCCCGTTCGGCCGCACCGGCCATGAGAGCACACGTTACCGTGTTTGGCGGCGCCGCCTTCATGAACGGCGCCACGCAGGCGCAAGCCGACGCCTCGCTCGAGGTGCTGCTCGAGTACGGTATAAACCACCACATCGACACCGCGCCGCGTTACGGTGAGTTAGTGATGACGCCGCAGAAGTTCAAGGACGAGACGCTGCGCACGCTGGTCGATCTGACCGAAGCCGCGGCGAGGAAACAACCCAGTGTGATGCTCTACGAAGACTTGCACTGGGCCGACCCGACCACGCTTGAGGTTGCCGACTTGCTCATTGATCGGGTCAAGACTATCCCGTTGTTGATCGTACTTACGCACCGGCCGGAGTTTCAAAATCGCTGGATCGATCACGGTCACGTCACCGGTCTTAACTTATCCAAACTGACCCGTGCACAGAGTGCGTCGATGATATCCAGGTTAGCAGCCGGCAAAGCGCTGCCACCGGAGCTGCTCGAAGCGATTCTCGTCAAGACCGACGGCGTGCCCTTGTTCGTCGAAGAGCTGACCAAATCGATACTCGAATCCGGTGAACTCACCGATAAAGGCGATCGTTATGAATACGCCGGTGCTGCTCATGAGGTAAACATCCCGTCAACCCTCAGGGATTCGCTCATGGCGCGCCTCGACCGCTTCATGCCGGTGAAAGAGATCGCCCAGATCGGGGCGGCCATTGGGCGTGATTTCAGCTACGAGCTGATCGCAGCCGTGGCGCCACTATCAAAGGCCCAACTCGACGATGCACTGACCCAACTCACTGACTCGGGCCTGGCATTCAGACGTGGCACGCCACCGGAGGCGACCTATACCTTCAAGCACGCCCTGGTACAGGATGCCGCTTATGACTCGCTGCTCAGAAGCAGGCGACAGGAACTGCATGCGAAGATCGCCAAAATAATCGAAGAACGCTTTCCAGAGATCAAGGAAACTGAGCCCGAAGTGCTCGCGCATCACTACACGGAAGCAGGCCTTGCCCGACAAGCCAGCGTGTACTGGTTGTCTGCAGGCCGAGCTTCGTACGGCAGGTCCGCACTGACTGAGGCGATGCGCCAACTTGGCTTCGGGATCGATCAGATAGAAATGCTTCCCGCGGGAGAAACGCGGGACCGGATAGAGTTGGACACTCAGCTATGTCTGGGCAATACGCTTATTCAGGCGAAAGGCCTTGCGTCTCCAGAGGCGGATGTCGCGTTCAAGCGTGCGCTCAAACTGAGTGGCCTGCGTAGTCGCCCTAACGAGCTGGCGCCCATAATGTGGGGCATCTTCGTCGTAAAGCTCATTGCGGGACAGCCCAGAGCGGCGGTTGAGATCGCGAAACAACTATTGTCGAAAACGCAAGGCGAGCGCGAAGCAGAATTGGTGGCAAGAACTGCAATGATGGATGCTCATTTTTGGATGGGTGATTTTGAGGTCGCAGAAGGCTATTACGAGGAAGCTTTGGACTTGTATGACGAAGGTTTAGATGTGAGTCTTATCGCCTCCTATGCTTTCGACATGAAGATAACCAACCTCATCTATGCGAGCCATTTTCAGTGGATGCTCGGCTACCCTGATCGTGCCCGTCGCACCAAGGAACTGCTTGATGCTTGGGCAAATCACCTCGATAACCCTTTCATGTCTGCGTTCGCGTATACCTGGGGCGCTGGCGTGTTTCATTATTGCCGTGAGCTGGATAAACACCGTTTACAGGTGGAGAGAGGACGGGAGCTTTCGCTACAAATTGGATTTCCTCATTTCGAAGGTCAAGCGCAATTCTGGTGCGCTTGGAATCGCGCGAAAACTGGTGATCTTACCGACGAGAATATCGAACGGTTCCAAAGCGCAATCGTTCAATACGCTGAGATAGGAAGTGGTCTCGTGGTGCCTTACTTTAGGGCTCTACGTGCAGAGGCATTATCGGAAAGAGGTGAGATCCCTGCTGCGCTCTCCCTCGTCAAGGAAGCAGTTGAACTTGTCGATACATCCGGGGAAGCCAGCCATGCCGCAGAAAT
>CP070775.1:433228-437820 GCA_020346185.1 Betaproteobacteria bacterium
CCGGCTTGCGAGCCGTGGGTGACGGAAGAGAGGTCGCTAACAGCGGCAACGGCGTTAAGCGACAGACCGAAAAGAGCGGCGGTAATAACGGTTTTGATCATGGTGGTATCTCCTGAAAAAATTAAGTAGTAAGTGAGTAATCATCTCGCTTGAATCATTAACCGTGCGAGTGATTACAGATTACGGGTCAGGCGCTTTGAAAGCTGCGAATAGTGTCGCAGCGAGAATGTGCGGAAATACCAGATGCGGGTAATGAGACGTGCGTGAGTACCCGTCGGCACCCGAACGTGGAAGAACGCTTGGCGTTACACCGACAGTTCGTCGAGCAGGGCTTTGGCTTCCCTCAGATCCTTGGTGTCGAAGCCCTCGGTGAACCAGTTGTAAACGGGGGCGAGAAGCTTAAGGGGTCGTTCTGCGCTGCCTTGCCTGCGCCAGAGCAATGCAAGGTTCGTGGTAGCGCGCAGCGAAAGCACTTGGCCAGCTTGGCCTGATGTTCTACAAAAACCCGAGCGTCCTCGTAAGTAGAAGGAGAATGGCTGGCTGTTGTTGCCGCGCTGAATGATGTGCACCGGCAAACCCGGTGCTTGTAATCGTGGTCTTCGAGGCATCAATGACCCTCCAATCCACTGAACATTAGCTCCTTTCTAAGAGTAAGTGCCAATCGGGTCGGACGTCGCCTTGCGCCGTCTCGTGACGAGTAATAAGGTTGGATTTCTTATTCGCCGAGAAGTACGAGGCGTAGAATGGAGTTACCTAGAATCTCGCAACAAGCCGACCCTGCGGACAAATGTCTGGTTCTTGCCGGACTTGCCCCCGGGTGTGGCCACGGAGGCTGCTGATGATGACAGTAACCGAGACGACGGCGAGTTTGCTTCGTGCCGTTGAAAAGCTTCAACCTTTGATCGCTGAGCACAATGCCAAGGCAGAGAGCGAACGACAGCTTTCGAAGGAAGTGTATGAGGCAATGTTCGACGCGAACCTATATGCGATGTTGACTCCGAAAGCGTATGGTGGGCTCGAACTGCACCCGTTTGAGGCGATGCTCGTTTGGGAGGCGGTTTCCCGCATCGATTCGGCTGCCGGCTGGAACCTGGCGATGAACGGAGCAATTACGGGCTGGTTCGCCTGGCTGCCGGCCGACGGCGCGAATGAGATTCTCGCAGACGGACCGACCACCGCAGCGGGCGCTTTGTTTCCCAACCAACCGGCAACACGCGTCGACGGCGGATGGCGGGTAACCGGTCAGGTTCCCTTTGCCTCCGGTTGCACAAACTCGAAATGGTTGGCGATTCCGGCGGTCGAAATGGATGGCGATGAGCCGAAGGTCGATCCGGAAACCGGCGAGCCGGCGCCGTTCGGCATTTTCTTTTCTCGAGAAGAGGCCCAAATCCGCGATACATGGCACACCGTCGGCATGCGCGGCACAGGCTCGGCAGACATAGTCGTTGAGAATCTCTTCGTCCCGGACCGGCGGTCGTTTGTAGTCAAGCCTTTGGAGAGACCGGCGCCTGGATTCGAAGGGCCTTTGTACCGGATGGTGCCGTGGCTGACCATCCTGGGTGAGGCCACGGTGTCAGTGGGGGTCGCGGCGGCGGCAGTGGATGCGCTGGTTAATCTTGCGCAAACGAAGACGCCGGCTTACAACACGACTCCGTTGCGGGAACAGCAGCTTGCTCAGTTCTTCGTCGCAAAGGCCAAAGCAAAAGTCGAAGCGGCGCGCGACACCTTATGCCGTGCGGCGGAAGAGGCCTATGAGGACGTAAGAAGCGGTTCCCTGCTTTCGCGGGCCGCCAAGATTCGTCTCCAACTTGCGGTGTCGTTCGCCGCTGAGGTTTGTGCTGAAGCAGTTAGGCTGGTATGCGACGGCGCTGGCTCGTCTTCGATCCGCACGACGCAGCCGTTCGAACGCTACCTGCGCGATTCACAGGTGTTGACGCAACATTCTGACAAGTCCAGTCCTCGGTATATGACGGCCGGGCGGCTGATCTTCGGCCTGGAGAACGACTGGGTATGGCTATCGTTCTAGGACTTGATGACGCATCCTTAATCGACGCGACTCGCTTGGTTGGCAAACGCTCTCCGGCTGACCGCACGAATGCTCAGGAGAGCGGTGTTGGGTAGTCCGCCGCGAGCGCTTTGTCCAAAGCGTGTCTTGAGGCGTAATGGCCGCAGATTTGCGCGTCATCCCGAAGCCTGAGAAGCTCGTTTCGCACGGCGTCGTCGTGGAGTCCGCTGCCCCAGGCGGCGAGCGCACGACCGCGGGCGATAAAAAAATCACTCCATGCAAGCGGTTCGGTTTTCGTGTAATCGGCGAGTGCCTCCGCATAACGTTCGAGGTCTTCCCATAGCGAGTTATTGAGACAAGCCTCAATTGCGTTTCGGTAGAACCAAAGCACCGCGTGACCGACGCTGCCAGCGTGCACGATCTCCTCACCTCGGCGAAGCGCGTTTACACGCTCCGTTTCATCATCGGTCAGAACGGCGAGGTTTCCGAGCGCCCATGCGCCGTTAAAGTTTCGCCCACTTTCTAAAGCGATCGTGGATGCTCGACGAGCCGCGGTAATTGCCGTGCTGCGGTCGCCTTCTGCAGCAAATGCCATAGAAAGGAAAATCTCGCCGAAGGGCTCGAATTGCCGTGCGCCCAGTCTTCTCGCGAGGTCGATCCCTGCGCGAGAGGTCTCCTTGACCCCTTCCAAATCGCCCAATTCGATAAGCGGGGTTGCCGCGGACAGACGCGCGCTCACCTCGGACCGGAACTGGCTCTGCTTTGAAGTTGCTTCGCTGCCGCGACGGAGATCGTCGATGCTGGTTGAAATTTGATTCTGGTAATAGCGACTCAGGCCTCGCATGTGCAAGTTTGACGCTTCGATCTCCGCGAATCCGTTCTCTTCCGCGAGCTTGACGGTGCGGTCGAAGTAGCGGAAGGCGGAAATCATCTGTCCACGCAAGTATTTGGCGTCTCCAAGTCCGCTATAAGCGCGCGCTTGGAATTCAACAGAACCGGACTGTTCGGCAAAGTGGAGGGCGGTTTCGTGTTCTTGCAGGCACGCCTCGAATTTGCCTTGCATGAAGTACATGTTGCCGCGCAGGTAGTGAACTTCCGCTCTTTCGCGCGGATTATCGCGACGCGCCGCTATTCTTGCGGCTGTCTCGAGCGCTTCGAGCGCCATATCAAAGCGGCCCAGTACTCGAAGGCTATTCACGATTCCAGTCAGGAGGCCATACTCGCAGGCGGCTCGCTTTTTGGAGTCGGGTAGCGCTTGAACTATTTCAAGGCCGTGTGTGTAATGCTTGATAGCTTCCTCATGAGAGAAGCGCGCCGCCGCACGTTCTCCCGCCTTGCGCCAGTAACGCACAGCGAGCTCGCTCAGTCCTGCCACAGTACAATGATGCGCGATCAGCTCCGGATCAGTCTCCACGCGGTCTGGGAAGCTCTCCTCGAGCGTGCGAGCTATTCGACCGTGGATCTCGCGCTTTCGTGACTTGAGTAACGACATGTAGGCGGCGTCTCGCACCAGTGCGTGTTTGAAGGTGTAGATTGCGCTCGGCGCCGCGCCGCGCTCAAAGACCAACTCGCTGTCGATCAGTTCAGTCAAGGCGTGCGCAAGCTCGCCGCGACGCAGCGACGACACGGCTGCGAGCAAATCGTAAGGAAACTCGCGCCCGATGCAGGCGCCAACCTGCGCCACCTCTTTAACCGGGGCGAGACGGTCAAGTCGTGCCATCAATGAGTCTTGCAGCGTAGACGGGATGCCGAGCGCCGGCAGCGGATCATCAAGTTTGTAACGATCGCCGGCCTTTCTGAGGAAGCCAGCCTCAAGAACCGTTTTCGTTAGCTCCTCGATGAACAACGGCACGCCGTCCGTCTTTACCACGATCTGGTCGAGCACGTCCGCGGGTAGTTGCTTACCACCGGTCATGCGTTCGACCATCGCCTTACAGTCCCTCTTGCTCAAGCGACTGAGCGTAAGCGTCGTCCAATGGCCGTGGCCGCGCCATGGCGGCTCGAATTCAGGCCGGAACGTGATCACTAGCAAGACAGGTATGCTCTGAATGCGATCGATCATCGCGTTTACAGTTTCCAGTGTGGTCGGATCGATCCAGTGGACGTCTTCAAAGATCATGAGCACCGGCTGGGTCTGCGACAACACGACCAGTTGATCGACCAGCGCCTCAACGGTTTTTTGCCTTTGACGCTCTGGCGAGAGCTTTAGCGAGGGATAACGCTCGGTCGGTAGCGACAGCATCGCCGCGAATAATGGCGCTACCTCCGAGAGAGATGATGTCCCTGGCTTGAGGGCGCGCTCCATCTTGTCGAGTTTGGCATCTGTTCCGTCGTTGCGGGCAATGCCGGCGACACGTTCGAGTTGCTCAATCATGGGGAAGAGCGCTGAACTGGAGTGGTAGGGCGAACATTGATAATCAAGCCGAACGTGCGGCTCGGACGCGATGCGCCCTGTCATCGCTTGTGTGATTCGGCTCTTGCCGATGCCGGGCTCACCGCTAAGCAGCACGATGTGGCCTTCGCCATCCTTGGCCTGCTCCCAACGTTTCACGAGCAGCTCAATTTCCTCGGCGCGGCTGATCAGCGG
>CP070775.1:437920-442510 GCA_020346185.1 Betaproteobacteria bacterium
CTGACTCCGTCTGTCAAATCTGGCAAGAGTCACGTGTGCCGAATTCGTGCCACTGTGACGTTTGCTGAAACAGGAGATCAACGAGTTACGTCGGGCTTGCGGATGCGGCAAGCGTCGCAAGTGACTGTTCTAGCAAAAGAGTTGAACTAGTCCTTGTGACTTCGAACGAGTTGGTCGGGGGTTCGAGTCCCGTCGGGCGCGCCATCGTTTCAATGGCTTACCTCCTTGGACCGCTCGGTCACTCGCGACATCGACGTGGTGACTGCTCGCACCGTTCCGTCGATCGGGGTATGGTCCCGCAATAGTCGATTTGCGCCACGGGCTCGACGGGCTCGGAGCCGGTAGAAAAATCAAAGGGGAAGGAAAATGAGGTGGCGATGTTTAGCATTGAGCGCGGACAATCCATGGTAGTGCACCAATTGAGCGCGTGAGGCGGCGAGACGAACGATGAAGGCGCGCGGTACGAACAGGCGGCACCCGGAATCCTACCGTCCGCGGCATTCGTGCAACCATGTACAGCACCCATGAGTGGTACCGTCGCGTAACGAACGCGTGAGTGCATAGACCACCAGCCCGTCTTCGTCGATGCTCAGCCGCCCGAGTGCGATGGGCCCGCGCGAGACGTGGCGGCAAAGATGCTCGAGTCTGTCGCGCTCATGGTCTTTGCATGCCAGCGCGGCGTTCAGTGAGCATAGGCCGTGGAGTGCAGCGCTAAACGGATTGTTCGATTCACACGCGCACGAAACCGCACCGGGGTCGGCCATCTGGCGGATCGTTATGCTCTCAAGCCGGTTTGCGTGGGCGCGCTACTGTTACAGGTATCGACCGAGAGCGTTTACTGGACCGCGCAGGGCCCGGAGGAGACAACATGACCGCAAGAGTGAATGACATCATCGAACAGTTTCCAACGCTTCTGCAATTGCGGAAGGGCGATGCGGCCACGGAGTTCTCGCGGCCCCGGTCACCCTCGGCTCCGGAGGCCGGGTGCATTCTGTTTCTCAACGAGCGCCGGCTCATCGAGGATGCGGTGACCAGCCCGGCATCGGTTCTGGTCGTCAGTGATGCGGACGTCGGTCACGAGGCGCTGGAGCACGCGCCGCAGACGCTCCTGCACAGCCCCAGTCCAGAACTCGCACTCGCACTCGTGGCGGAGGCTTTCTTCCCGGTAACCACCGATCGGAAAGCATTCGACGGCAGTCGTATTCATCCTTCGGCCGTCATCTCCGAATCCGCCCACGTTGAAGGCGACGTCATCGTCGGCCCGAACGCCGTCATCGGTCCCGATGTGCGCATCGGTGTCGGTTGCATCATCGGTGCGAATACGACCATCGAGACCGGTGCCGAAATCGGTGATCACAGCCACATTCATGCGAACGTGTTCATCGCCCACGGCACGGTCATCGGCAAGCGCTGCGAGATTCATCCGATGTCCTCGCTCGGCACCGAGGGTTACGGCTACGCCCATGACGAGCAGTTCAATCACTATCGGCATGTGCACTACGGCAGGCTGGTAATCGAGGATGACGTTCATGTGGGTTCCGGTGTGAACATCGACCGCGGGCATTTCATCGATTCGGTTGTCGGGCACGGGACCAAGATCGACAACCACATCCATCTGGCTCACAACATTCGGGTCGGCAAGAACTGCCTCATCACGGCCGGCTTCATCGCCGCCGGAACGGTCGTTATCGGCGACAACAACGTGTTCGGTGGACGCGCCGGCATCGTCGATCACGTTACCGTGGGCGACAACATGCAATTCACGGCGCTGGCAGCGATTTTCAAGGACATCGATCAGCCGGGGAAGGCGTTCGGTGGCCATCCGCTGCAGCCCGTGAACGAATACTTGAAGTCCTACGCAAGCATTGCTCATCTCCCGGGTATTCGAAAGAACGTAGCGCGTATCATGCGTAAGCTGGGCATGACGTAGATCGACAGGCGATCGGGCGCAATGCAGCGCCTCATGACAGAGCACAAGTTCTATTGACCTCAGTCAATCGACCAACCATCGGATGATTGGTACGGCCGCTTTTTGGATTCTGCATTGCAGCACCAGACAGCTCAGGTACATCCACAGCTTCCCAAGCAAAGCGTCGAGTCCCGCACCACCCACCGAGTCCCCAGATTAGCTTCGTCCGCACCTTGGTGTCCCGCATTTTCCGTCACAGCACGGGTCCCCGGTCCACCTGACGGTAGGTCTGCCTTCTGTCGATTGGCTATCGCTACAATCGCGCTAGGTGACAGGGTATGATGCCCACCATGTCTTGGCAGTCGCCAAGACACTCACCGCGCACTCTCAGTGGAGGGTCCAAACTATGAAACGCAACACCCTTTCTCTAACCCATTATGCCGCTGTACTGCTGTTTGCAGTTTCCTGTATTGCCGCATCTGGTAATGCATTGGCTGAAGTCATGCTAAAACCCATCAGCTACAAAGATGGAGACCTCACGTTGAAAGGTCATCTGGCCTGGGATTCCAGTCATTCCGGACCGCGCCCAGGTATCCTCGTCATCGACGAATGGTGGGGGCTGACTGATTGGGCCAAGAATACGGCGAAAAAATTGGCTGCGGCCGGTTACGTCGCGTTCGCTGCTGATATGTACGGAGATGGGAAGACAACTGATGACCCGAAGACGGCTGGCATGTGGATGAAAGCCGTTATTTCGGACGAGAAACTATGGAGTCACCGCGCACAGTTAGGACTGAATATTCTCAAGGGAGATAACAAGGTTGACGGCAGCAGGCTCGGCGCGATGGGTTCCAGTTTCGGCGCCATAACCGCGATGAAAATGGCTTACTGGGGCCACGACATCAAGGCCTCAGCCAGCATTACAACGAGCCTCATGCAGCCGCCGCCAGAGGGTACGAAATCAGTCAAAACCAAGATGTTGGTATTTGTTGGTGCCGACGATAAATCCGCTCCTGCTGAAAAAATTCAAAAATTCATCGCAGGCAGCTCCGGTGTCGACATGGATTATCAGTTGATCGTCTACTCCAACACCCGCCACAGCTTCACCACGCCACAGGCCGACAGCAGGGGCATCCCGAATCTAAAATACAGCAAGCGCGCCGATGCCCGGGCCTGGAAGGTCATAATGGGCTTGTTTGACGAAACGTTAAAGTAGGTAACTGCATAGCGGCACAGCACCTCCACCTCACGAGAACTCGTGAAGTGGAGGTGCTGGCTGACAGCAACATTTTTCGTCGAATATCGCTGGGCAGACCTAATAACAGCATAACGACTACCGTCAGTCCCATTTTTGAGGCCTTGATAAGCCATTATCGTCACCGCGCGAGGGCAATGTTCAATAGTAAACAGTCACCTCATGCGCTACTTGAACTGTCATGGCCCGAGTGACTAGATATGTTGCCACAGGTGGCAATATCGGCTGTACATTGCAGGGCTGCTGGGGTGGTGACGAGATGGGCACTAATCTTCCAAGCTGACGACGAAGCCGGCGCCCTCGTCCGGCATAATGCGTCTCAGAACCGTATCGTGAGCCATGTGCCAGGAAGGACAACGAACCGACTCGCGCACTCAGGAGACGCAGGCTGTCCTCCGAGCGGAGCATGACCTTCAGTTCAGCTGAATGCGATCGCCCCAGGGCACCGGGCTTGTGCCCTTGACCAACCATATGACGGGGTAATGGGGCGCCGACTCGGGGAACTGACCCTGCGCGTCGGTGAAGTAGACCAAGACGTCCGGGGGCACGTCCGCGGCATGCAACCGGTCGAATACAGGGCGAAAGTCCGTGCCACCCCCGTAAGGCAGCTCATCGGGTAGCTCCAGCGTCTCCCAGGGCTCGAATATCCAGGGATCATCACGGAGCCGATTGTCGCAGACGAACACCGTGACCCGCGCCTTGAGCTGCCCCTGGATGGCATTCACCTCGGCGACGAACCCGGACAACTCATCCACCGAGATAGAGCCACTCACATCCAGGGCCAGGGCCAGCTCGATCTGGCTCCCGCGTAAGCTCGGAAAGATGGCGGGGTCACCACGTCGTGTCGAGGGGCGCGCGTAGCTGTGTTGCTCTTTGGCGAAGCCGCTCATGTAACGGGCCAATAACATGCGCCACGGGAGTTGGGGTTGCAGCAGGTGATCCGCCAGCCGCGCGAGATGTCTACTCAGCTTGCCAGCCTGGCGAGCCTGCTGAGCGGCACTGGCAACCCGCTGCTGCCACTGGATGCTGAGTGCGTCTCGCTCCGAGCTGTCCAACGGTCGAGGCTCTCGACGATAATCCCGGGCTTGACCTTGCCCGCCGTTAGCACCGTCGTTTTGCTGCGGTTCGCTGCTTTGGTCGAGCGGCAGCTCGTTATTCGACTGCTCCTGTGGATCGGTATCGTACAGGTGCTGATCCAGCGTATCTTCATCAGGTGGATTGTCGGCAAGGTAGAGATAGATCTCCTCGGCGCTCATGTTTTCATAGCCAGGTTCGAGCAGGGACCCCGGCGGTGGAGTCAGTCCCTCCCGGACCAGGATTGGGTTTATGGCCAGATCACAGGCAATGTCCCATAGATGTCTCTGGCGATGGCCACGCCGCGCGAAGTGCGACAGGGCGCAATGCAGCGCCTCATGACAGAGCACAA
>CP070775.1:442610-447194 GCA_020346185.1 Betaproteobacteria bacterium
ACTTTTTCAGCTTGTTGATGCGGATCAAACTTTTTCTACGAACCATATCTGGCGCTGCATTACGCGCAGGCGTAAGCCGTGTGGCCGACGCACGTTTATTGCTGTTCCAAGGCTCGAGAGTTCAGAACTCAAATCAAACCAGTATGAGGACGGAATTGTGAATACCAGTACGGATTCAGCCGGCCAAGCCATGATGCTTCGAGCCATTCATCTTTTCATTTACGCTTTGATCGGCGCCACACTATTTTCTCTTAATGCGTTTTCCAATCCCGTTCGCGCCGCCTCGGAGATGGAATTCCGGGCTGATGAAGTATTGGTGATTTTCGAGCCGGGCACTCCCGCAAGAGATATCGCATCGGTGCATGCAAGCGTGGGCGGACAAGTCACGCGAACAATCCCGCGGTTTGGACTCGAAGTTGTGAAGGTTGCGCAAGGTACCGTTCTTGAGAAGGTTGAAGCCTATCGACGCAATCCGAATGTCAAAATCGTGCAACCGAACTACCTCCGACCATTGATTATTCCCACCGAGGGCACTTTCTCGCCAAGTCTGGATGTCTTCGATGAGCAATGGAGTCTGGATAATGTCGGGCAGACACTCCAGACTTACACGGACCCGAATTATGGAACATTGGTGTGGCCATCAATCCGCGCTGATGCGGATATTGGCATTCCGGAGGCCTGGGACATAACCCAGGGTAGTTCCAATGTACAGGTTGCGGTGCTGGACAGTGGCGTTGACTGTAACCACCCTGACCTTATGGAGAAGTGTGCCGACATTGAGCACCATGTGAGCGCAACATTCAATTCGTTTGGCGAACCCATCCCAGCATATACCGATGTCATTGGCCACGGCACGCACGTTGCCGGCATCATCGGCATGGATACGAACAATGGGCGCGGTGGTGCCGGGATCGGGTGGAACACCAGGATCGGCAGCTTCAAGGTCTGCTATGCCGAAACTCTTTTGGACATCGTCGTTGGCTCGAATTGCGCGGACTCCGATATTGTCGATGGCGTCGACAGCGTGCTCACGCATGGAGATTACCATGTGATCAATATGAGCTTCGGTGGTGGGTCATCGCCCGTGCTGCAAACTGCTCTAAACGATGCGTTCAACAGCGGTATCGTGTTGATCGCTGCGGCCGGAAATGCGGGAAATTGGCTACCGGTATATCCAGCAGCGTATGCGAACGTAGTGTCGGTTGGGGCGACGAATCCGGTCGATGACCGGGCTTCATTCTCCAGCTTTAGCCGGGAAGACGAAGCTACATCCCCGGGCGATTGGGTCGATCTTCTTGCGCCCGGCGATCCGATCATATCTACCGTCCCGGGCGCATTTTGCGGTGCAGACGGAATGGATTGCTTTCAGTGGCTACGGGGTACATCAATGGCAGCCCCACATGCCTCAGGGGTCGCTGCGTTAGTCTGGAGTCAGGTTCTGCAGTCCGATCCGACCATGTCCTCAGCCAATCGTGATGAAGTGATCTGGCGGCTAAGAGATTGTGCCGATCAGATAGGTGCCATGGGTCAGGACATGCGTATCTGGAGCCGTTACGGTCGTCTCAGTGCGTACGGAGCCGTTACTTGCGGTGGACTGCTGCCACCGCCACCGGACGGAAATCATATTGTCGCCTTGCAAGGAGCATCGTCTGGCAGCGGGTCCACATGGATGGCGACAGTAACGATCACGGTAAGCGACGGAACCGGCCCCGCTGAAAATGGCGTACTGGTCACAGGCAGCTGGAATACGAACGACCCGGCAAACTGCACAGTCAATGACGGACAGTGCGTTGTCAGCCTCTCGGGCATCAGAAAACGAACGAGCAGTGTTGCATTGACCGTCACCGATCCACTCGGAGCAGACGGACAGCCGGTGAGTATTGTGGTCACTAAACCGTGAGCGGGTCGCGCAGCGCCCGGTGTGCCGGCGGCTGGATATACCCGGTGGGCAGGATCCCGGGGCGCAGCAGGTGCGCCAGATAGGCGATACCGAAAGGACAAGCCGTGAAGCTGTTGCGGGTACCTTAGTTGCTTATAAACAGCCCGATGCCACTGCAAGGGACGGCTTTGAAAGCACTAACGGCTATTCTAATGATCGCGGGGGCGATGCTGGCTTTACCTGTACAAGCAGGGTTTGTTAACGGCCATGAGTTGATGGATGCAGCGAGAGAAGTTGAAAAGGCTGCCGCCAACCAACCCAACGCAAGCTTTTATGACGTTGGAAGATTTTTCGGCTACATAGAGGCAGTTTCCGATGTGTTTACTGGGGTCAGGTTCTGCCCCTCTGCTAACGTCACGGTCGGTCAAGTGGCCGCCATTGTCATCAAGTGGCTTGAAGACCACCCTGAGGACCGCCACTACTCTGCGGATAGTTTGGTGAAAGCCGCGTTGGAAGAGGCTTTTCCCTGCCACCGATGAAGCCCGGAGCGAGTGGCGGCATATAGCCGGAGCTCGACGCACCGATAGCCCGGTCAATTGAATCTTTTGGATATAGCGCAGGCAATTCGGAAAGGTCTGCTTGGCGACGATGGGTACGATACAAGATCGTAGTTCGTTCTTCGTTTCCTCATCACGCCTCGCCCTGTCTTCAAGCTCACAGAGAAGCCAGCCTGACCCTCAAATTATCAGCTCAGGCGCTCCAACATACCGCCCGCACTCGATGGTTGGTATTGTCCTAGGTGCCATTTGAGAAATAGCTCTCGCTCGCCGCAAGCGAATGACTAGTAAACGCTTGGCTGCCGCTGCACGACCGGCAGGTGTAACTCAAGGCTCTCGACGTACTAGAGAAAGGTGGCCTCGACGCCGCCGAGGCTGCGGTTCCGAAGGGGGTTCTTCCGGGGTTGGTGGCCGCTGGGATCCTATCTGGACTCGACCTTCCCGAACAAGGCGCGCAATAACCGAGTCTTCTCTGGCTTCTTCTACAGTGACTGTAAACGACCCCTCCAGTTTCTCGAGAAGCGTCCTGTAGAACTTGTAGCGGCGCGCGTCCGAAAGTTCGGCGCTTTCGCCTGGTACGTATAACATGACTATAGTCTCGTCTTGCGTTCTGGCGAGGCCCGCTCGTGCTGTTGCGCTCATTCAGCTGTGCGCTGTCAGGCGAGCAGGAAGACTGAATCCCGCGCCTCCCATTGCCTGCCAAACTCTCGAGCGCTGGCCCGAGGACATATTCCACGCCGTTTTTTGCGAGTTTTCATGATCGCATTCTTTCCTTGCCGGTGTACTGCGGCATAGTGACTCAGTTGCTATCGCAACCTCATGAGGATCGGTTAGTTTCGACCATGATCAAGGAGTGCTTGTCGCGGTACTGGCCGACTGAATACCGGAGGGTGCCTAGCGGAAAGTGTTGCCTCACGGTCGAGCCGAAGGGGGGCGATGAAACGAATAATATTCATACTGATGCTGTTGCTGGCATCCGCCAGCACGTTTGCTGATGATTTCGTGGACGGCGTTGCCGCCTATGATCGGGGCGATTACGAGACTGCATTTTCCAGGTGGAAGCCGTTGGCTGAGCAGGGAAATGCAGACGCGCAGTTTAGCTTGGGCTGGATGTACCTCAACGGCAGCGGTGTACCACAGGATTACAGGCAAGCGGTTTACTGGTGGAGCAAAGCCGCCGAGCAGGGCAATGCCTGGGCGCAGCACAACCTGGGCTTGATATACCGGATCGGCCAAGGCGTCGCGCAAGACGACAAGCAAGCGCTGTACTGGTGGACCAGAGCCGCTGAGCAGGGGTATGCGGCCGCGCAGTACAACTTGGGCGTAATGTACGAAAAAGGCCGAGGCGTAGCGAAAGAACGCGAGCAAGCGGTTTACTGGTATAGAAAGGCCGCTGAGCAGGGAGTTGCAAAAGCGCAGCACAACTTGGGCGCGATGTACGCCAACGGGGAAGGCGTACCGCGTGATTACGTCCAAGCGTATCTTTGGTTTAGCCTGTCGGCTGCCCAAGGCGATGACAGCAGTCGCCGTGCCCTCGGCATTGTCGAACAGCAAACGACGCGCGAGCAACTCGCCGAAGCAAAGCGTCTGGCGCGAGAGTGGAAGCTGAGCAAGGAATGAGCAGCGCCATCGTACCAACCTGACGCACTCCGGGTTGCCGGTCCCGATGAAGAACACGGCCAGAGCAAACCGTAGCAAGATTCAGTGAATCTCGATCTCTAACCTATCGAGAAATCACCTATATGTTTGGCCCCCAAGGTGCTTCGTCCACCTCGATCAGTAACGCCACCAAACCGTTATCCGGACAAGGTCGTGTTACGCCAGAGACAAAATGATGGGCTGATTGCGAATGTAATTACGAGAAAACCGATGCCTTGACCTAGATCACGACACAGTGAATTTCCAAAGGTGCGAGGAAACCACCAGACAGCTCTTGCCTGACAGCCCCCTCGCACGGTTGATCAGATCAACCGAAGAGCTTAGTTGTGCGTGACCGAGTTGATGTCACCGAAGCGGTACTTGCCAGCGGACTTGGCGAATGGCTTGGCTTCGCTACGCGGGTTCATCGCATTGCGGTCACTCCAGTTCGGCTTGGTGATTTCACCAACCTTCAATTCCTGGCCGGCTTGCGAGCCGTGGGTAACGGAT
>CP070775.1:447294-451760 GCA_020346185.1 Betaproteobacteria bacterium
ACTGTGAGCGATTGCAGATCGTATCCGCACGCCCGGCGCGCCTTTTCGGTAGTCGCCCGGCGTCATCCCCAGCAAAGCATCCGGTTTCTCATAGACTCGACTGCCCGAACCGAATCCAGCGTCGAACACCGCTTCGGCCACACCCGAGGCGTCGCGCAACGACCTCTGCAACCGTTCACGCCGTAGCGCCAGCGAATATGCTTTTGGGGTGATTCCGAGTGCCCGAATGAACATCCGGTAGAAGCGATAGCGGCTCATGCCCGCTTCGGCGGCCAGTTCGTCAAGCGAGGGCGCCGGATCAGACTGCTCAATGAGCCTGCAGGCAAGGACGACCGGTTCGTCAACGCGGCTCGTCATGTCCAGTTCGCTCATGGCTGCAGTCACCTCTGGCCACCTTCTATTTGGATTCAGCGTCGCGCATTGTATATAGCGCAAAGTCTGCCGACTATCCGGTTCTTGCAGCTCACGACTTCAAAGAACCCCTCGAACTCGGCTCTGCGCGGTTCAGCGTTCAACGATCTTTAAGGCAACAGCGACCAGCTGCGATAGACCACCGCACAAGCCACACCAGCCATGACGACGCCGAGGATGATTTGCGCCCAACCGCGCCGTCGCGCTTTGCTGCCGTCGTATACGGGCCGCCCTTCGATGACCCATGCGCCGGGTGGCGGGAAACACTCACTGCGCACCGCTCGGTACCCGTACCAGGCTAGGAAGGATCCGACCAGCAAAGCGAACACGACGGAACTAATAAAGACCGCCTGAACCGTGGACGAGACGCGCTGCGCTGCCAGTGCGGCATCAGTGCGCGACATTTGTTCCAGCTGATCGAGATACTTCGTCGTCGCCCAGCTCAGCAGCCAAAAAAAGCCGACGGCTGCAGCACCAATCAGCAACATCCAGCGTACAAATTGAGCCTTTTTAATGATCCGGTGCCGAGTGCCAGTATGTTCCATTAAAGCGCAATCTCCAGCAAAAGAATCAGTTGACAAGTATGCACCATATCGATTCAGATCGATATTCACCTGCCTGGATATCAATCTGCCCCGGTCAGCCGCAGTTCAAGAGCGATATTGCCGCGCGCATAGGCGTCGCTTTCAAGCGGCACCTCGACAAAGCCGGCCTGCTTGTAGAGTCCAATCGCCCGTGGCAGACGCGTGCTGGAAATGATTTCCAGACGCAGCGCACCGAGCAGACGTGCACGCTCGATCACTGCACGGAATAGTTTTTTTCCGATGCCCGCCCCCCGGTACTCGCGCATCACTGCCATTTTCGAAACTTCGTAGACACTGTTGCCGTGCTTCAGCAACGCACAGCAGCCCACGACGCGCCCATCCAACTCCACCATCAGGATTGCTCCGCCGGTATCGACGAAGCTTTCCTGAGGAAAGTCAAGTTGCTGACGGTCGAGTTCCTCGACGCCGAAATACTCCTCAATCCAGTCCAAGTTCAGGGCGCGAAACGCTTTCGCATGGCAGGGCTCGAACGCCACAATGCGAAGGTGAGAGTCCAGGTCATTTTCTGTCTGATCTTTAGCGTTTAGCATGAATTCACTGTCACTGCAGGTCCAGCTTGCGCAGATCTCGTACAAACAACAGGCCCAAGGAAAATACCGCTGTGGCCAGTAGCCACACCGCCATCCCGAGAACGATGGCCAGCACGAACGTTTGCACAGCCTCGTCGGAGATCGCTTCGAACGGCGTCACCGCCTCAACGCCCAGCGCCAGCCCAAACAGACATGCGTAGCCGGCGATCGGAGCAACAACGACACCGATGTAACGCAAGAGCGCCGCACTTTTTGGCATTCCGTCATCGCGAATCTTCTTGCGAAGCGACACAAAACCGCAGACCGGCAGCACCACCATCGCCAAACCGTAGAGTTGTAGAAGTGACTCCATCCGCCTCCTTCTGCGGTCCTGTGACATAGCCCGGCTTTGATACGCTCCGTTCTTCGAATTATAAGCAAGCGGCTCCGAGACAAGGCCGCCAGGCATCGCCATACGCACATCCACCTCGGTTTGCTTGTTCAATCGGTAGCTTCTACATTGGCAAGTAAGGTCAGTGCCATTACGCTTCCAGCTGAGCCCAAATAACAAGGACAGAGGTATGCGAACTCAGGTTGCGATCATCGGGGCGAGGTCTTCTGGTCCGTTGCTCGGTGCGCTGCTTCAGCTGGCCGGCATTGACACGGTCGTTCTCGAACGGCGCAGCCGCGACGATGTACTGAGCGCTTGACGTTGAAAGTTCTGACTTCGACTGCACGCGTCCCCGCGTCAGCTTCTGGCACAATGGCCGAACAAACGAAATCGACTGCGGCTTCGTTGCCGGCCGTGACGATTTTCATGGTGGAGGACAGCGATGCTTCATCAATTACCGGAACAAGGCGATATCGGCATGTGGCTACAGCGAACCGAACTGGAATACTTGTTCGAGTCCCGTACCGCGCAGACAATGCTCGCAGAAAACTATGATCGATTGCCCTACTGATAACCTGGTCCAGTTCTGAGCTCAAAACGACGAACCCGGTTGCTTGAGGAATTCCAACTCTTCTGGAGTCGAACTTCGACCCAGAATTGTGTTGCGATGTGGAAAGCGGCCAAAGCGTTGCACGATGTCCCGGTGGCGCTTGGCAAAGCCGACAAAACCTTCAAATAACTTTCGCTTCTCCGAAGATACGTGTGCCGCAAGATCGGTGATCAGGGCGACCGCACGCTCCTGATCTTCGATCGACTCTGAATGCTCGAGCGGCATATAGAAAAAAATTCGTTCAATCGGACGCAGCGCCTGATCCGCGCCGGACGCGATTCCTTCCTTGGTCCATGACAACGCCAACGGATCAAAGGCAAAGGCGCGCGGCGTATCGCGGTACATATTGCGCGAGAACTGATCTGTCAGGATGATCATCGACAGCCGGCCACGAGGATCGGCCAGCCATGCATCATGTTGCCCGCTCGCCGCGCCATCGACCACACTAGCAAAGCGCTCGCGAATTTCGGCATCCACTGGCGGACGCTTCTTCCACCAAATCTCGGCGCGCTGCTCGGCTACCGCAAGATCATCAGTTGCCATTCCGAACCAGAACTGCAGAATCGATTCGACATTCTCCATCTTCGCCCCTACCAGACCGTGACCGGCACCTCACGCAGCGACAAGCCGCACCTTATAGCCACAGCACCGTCTTACGCAATGAACCCGTCCACCCATCGGAACAAGTTATGCATTGACCCTTTTAACCTTGATGCGGCAGATTTCCAAACTAATGCCAATGCAATCAGTATCAACCATCAGCTTCGCCATACAGAAGCCTTTCTCGAGTGACGCGGCGCAAGCAAGGTCTGCAATGGCATGCGGTAACAGGAGAATCATAACCGTCAAAGCGATTTCCTCCCGCAAGCGTCGACGCCGTGCTGTTGTCCCGTTGCAGTCTGGCAACCCTCGGGCTGGGGCTAACTGGTCATTGCACATACCGAGGCATCGGCGAACGGCTCATGGCCTTGAGCTGAAATCCCGTTTCCATTGATGAACCCTAACTCCAACCGTGGTCTGGTTGACGATCTCAAACAGGTATTGAGCGCGAACAGTGGTTGCGAAGTGGCGGCCTCGATCTGCAAGCACTTTGATCAAGGTGCCGAAGCAACACGCAAACGCGCTGCCGAGCGTGGGGAGAGCGTCAACATGATGCCCATCGGTGAGCTCGACAAATGGCGCGAAGCCGCTAGAACTGTGCTCAACCGAAGATGTCGGCCGTCTCGACGCCAAGGGCTTCGAGGGAGAAAGAATCTTCGCCGAGGCGCGTGCCCCGACCGCCGAACATGATCCCGTAAACTGACGGCGACCGCATTCGGATCACCATTCGCCAGATACGAACTCGGCCTCGTCGTCTCCCGGCCAAGGCGGCATCGTTACCGCTGCAATACGCAATGGCTCGCCTCCTTCGCAGCGGAACTGAAAGGCGGTACCGACCGGGATCGACACACACGCGCCGGGTGCCAGCCGAACAATGCTCCGCCGCTCATTCTGCTGTCGCCATACTTGCCCACGCCCGGAAAGAACCAGCCAGATCTCCGATACGCTGCGATGTCTGACTGCTCGCGATACCTGCCCGGGGCCGAGTTCAAACTCTGCCATTGATCCCGATTCGAGAGACAACAGCGGCCGGACCCGCGATCCGTCGGGTGCGAACTCTTGCCTGGCCTCTTCGACCCGGGTGGTGTCATACCGTGCCATGTTCTGCCTTTGCCGCCCGGGCATCTACGACCCGCGGGCGTTGCGTTGTGTTGTTTCCAGTTAGCTCACTCATTTGGCCATGTTGGCCCGCGCCGCAACAAAGGTTGCTGATCAAACTGTTCTTGGTGCTGCACCATGGTGGTTTGCCTTTGGTTTAAAGCTTGTTTCGCTCATGCATCGCAATAGTCGTCCGACCCGCAGCGGATGCTGCGCCGCGGCACAGCGGGCTCCGTATTGCA
>CP070775.1:451860-456303 GCA_020346185.1 Betaproteobacteria bacterium
ATGGTGAAGGTATTGCCGCTCTCCGAACTGGTAACTCCCACGCCACCACCATGTGCTTCGGCGATGGCTTTGACGATCGCCAGCCCGAGGCCGGCTCCTTCCGTGTCCCGCGATCGGGCCGCGTCCGCGCGATAGAAGCGCTCGAACAAGCGCTCGCGAACTCCTTCCGGAATGGGTTCGCCCGGGTTGGTCACGTTAATAATCCCCTTGTTGCCGGTGCTCTCGAGTGAAACGCGGACAGTGCCACCCGCCGGGGTAAAGCGAATCGCGTTGGACAACAGATTATTGATTCCCCTTCGAAGCATCAAACGGTCACCTTCGATCATGAGTGTGCCGCTCAATTCCAGCCCGACCGAGCGCTCCGCAGCCAGCGCCTCATAAAACTCAAATAAGTCGCCCACTTCACTGCCCACATCCACCGTGCTTCCCAATATGACACTTGGCTCATCATCCGTCTTCGCAAGGAAAAGCATGTCAGCAACCATCCGGCTCATGCGTTCGAGCTCCTCAGCATTTGACGCCAATACTTCCCTATACTCTTCAACACTGCGTTCTTTTGACAACATAACCTGAGTCTGCGTCAGCAGGTTGCTGACAGGCGTACGCAACTCATGGGCAATATCGGCTGAGAATTGGGACAACCGGACGAAAGACGAATCCCGCCGCGCGAGCATTGCATTGAAGGCATGGACCAAACTGATGAGTTCTACAGGCACATTCTCGGTCGCCAGCGCCTGGTTAAGTCGCTGGCTCGAGATCTCGTCTATCTGTTGCGCCAGCTGCAGAAGCGGTCGCACCCCGGCGCGGGCAATTGCGATACTAATCAGCACCGAAACTATGATCGCACCCGCGACCGCAACCCACAACGCTCCACGAAACATCGCCATGAACTCGACGTGATGGTCGATATTCATGGCCGCAGCAACTTTCAGTGGCTTCGGGGAGAACGATTCGGCATGTACTCGCTTAGCAAGACCCCGGTAGTGGCTTCCATCCTGCTCCCAGTCAAATAGTACTGATGCACCCGATGCAGCTCTGGACATGGCGCTTTCCGTTGGTTCTTTCGGAAACGTGATCTCCGAATCGGTAGCCAATGGTTCATCCGCATCGGTGGTAACCCACAAAGATATACGGTCGTGCCCGGCCAGAATACTGTCGAGCAACGCGTGCAGACGGTCAAGGTCACTCCCGCTCAGCTCGTTGTTAATGACATGAATGACGCGACGCACGGCACTGTCCAGCGATGCCTGGTCAAGTTCAACGAAGTGGCGCTCGATTTCGCTGGACATATACCAACCGAGAATAAGAAATCCAGCGCTCAGGGTCCCGGCAAACAATAGCGTCAGCCGCCGCGTGATCGAATGGCGCGCCATTATTGGTCCCGTAGTTCGAGCACGTATCCCATACCGCGAACGGTGTGGATCAGCTTGCGGCCGAAGGGGTCGTCGACCTTGGCGCGAAGGCGACGCACGGCCACCTCAACAACATTAGTGTCGCTGTCAAAATTCATATCCCACACTTGAGAAGCAATCAGTGAGCGGGGCAATACCTCTCCACGCCGGCGTAGCAGCAACTCGAGCAGGGAAAACTCCTTCGGCGTCAGGTCGATCTTCTGTCCAGCTCTGATTGCCCTTCGACGCAAGACATCTAGTTCAAGGTCTCCCACCTGTAACGTTGCAGGTTCCCGCGATCGGCCCCGCCGCAGAATGGTACGAACACGTGCCAAAAGTTCGGAGAACGCAAATGGCTTCACCAGGTAATCATCGGCCCCCAGTTCGAGTCCCTTGACACGATCCTCGACGTCGTCTTTCGCCGTAAGGAACAGCACCGGCAACTCACGCCCGCCATGACGCATGCGCTCCAGCACGTCCCAGCCACTGAGGCCGGGCAACATGACGTCCAGAATGATGACGTCGTAATGACCTGTCGTCGCAAGGTGTAGCCCATCTATTCCGTCGCGCGACAAATCGACAGTAAAACCGGCTTCCCGAAGACCCTTCTTCAGATACTCACCGGTCTTGACTTCGTCTTCTACGATCAGGATTTTCATTCAGCGAATCAGTGCGCCCGCAAGGCAACCAGTAATTTAGCGGATACGCGGTCCAGAAGACATCAAGATTACCGAAAAGTAATCTGCCTGCAAGTACGCCGACAGCGTTACTGCCCGAAAATTCCCCGATACGTTATCGCCATCCGCATACCAACGGTAATGTTCAATAACGCATATAAATACGTTCGCCTCTGATTGCCAGGGTAAGCCGTAGCTTCAACAAATCCATGGCAATCTATACAGGGCCGGATAAGCTGGCGTTATGATGACCGGATCAGCGTAGCCGGATAGCGAAAAGGGCCCCACGCCGGCTTGTCCCGACTACGGTTGAGAACCGAATGTAACCAGATCAGAAACGATGGAACAAAATGCGTCTTTGTCTTGACTACGTTCTCGCCCTGACATTGTTGGCACTGCCCCTGTTGACCAATGCGCATGGTGATGAGGCACATGATGAGAAACCCGGTGCTGAGCAGCAGGTATCGACATCGAAGCAGAGCACACCCTACCGGGGCGAGTCAGCTTCCAATTCGATGCCACCAACTGCCACCACAGCGTCAGATGCGAACGGAGGTAATGCCCTGCGGCTATTCGGTGATCTCGCAAGCGACTTGTCCTTATCCGACTTTCCGACATTACATCCGCTGGTGGTACACATTCCGGTTACGTTCATCCCCATAGCCTTTTTGTTTTCACTATTGAATCTATTTCTAGCGCATCGGACATTCGTTTGGCTAACGTTAGGGTTTGCACTTGTCGGACTATTGGGAGGATTTATAGCCGCTTTTCCCCTGCATCCGCATACTTCCGGCCTTACCGAAGCGGCGAGCGTCACGCTGCAAAAACACGATTACTTTGCCTACGGAACGCTGTGGCTGACGCTTGCAGGCAGCCTCGCGGCACTGACCTGCATTTGGAAGCCGATTCGTATCGTCAAGGCCGGCTTATGCGCTTTGCTTCTACTGTCTGCCCTGGCTGTGGCCATCACCGGCCACTACGGAGGCACTCTCGCCTACGTGCATGGGGTTGGTGTCCAGGGACAGTTTCTCTCGACCCATTGAAAGCTCAGCGGCGAATTCGCGTGCGCACCAGCCAATACGCAGGTCACTGCCACATCAGACAGCCCACAACGAGCATAAGACACATTCGAGCGTCGAAAGGGTAAGCCACTTGCGAGATGGCATCACCGGGAGCAAAATTGTGCCAGGCATCACCTCGAAACTAAGTTTTGCAAGTGTAGGAAACGGAACCATGTGCGATGTCCGCTTACGGGTATTCAAAGTCTGGTTTTCAAGACATTGGTCGCGCACTTCCACGTCACCATCTGACGCCCGTTCAGCGCAGAACCAAGCCAAAGGGAAGCGCGCTGTGAACCCACCCCCATTTCTCAAACGCAAGGGGCCAATCTTCAAGATGATGCGCCTCCTAAGCGCAATTTTGTTGTTTGGCGTTGTACAAGTTCCTGGCTATGCGGATGCCGATCGCGGACTGGAGATTGCCAAAACCATGCGTGAGCGCGATCGTGGCTTCGGTAACTTCACCGCAGACATGGAAATGACATTGATTAGCGCCAACGGCAAGAGATCCCTTCGCCGCCTACGCGTGAAGGTATTGGAAGTTGAGGGTGACGGTGATAAGAACCTCGCAATCTTTGACGCGCCGGCCGACGTCAAGGGAGCGGCGTTTCTGAGCCATACTCATATCCGAAAGCCGGACGATCAGTGGCTATACCTGCCTTCGCTCAAGCGCGTTAAGCGAATCGCTCCAGCGAACAAGACAGCACCGTTCATGGGCAGCGAGTTCAGCTACGAGGACCTCGCGTCGCCCGAAGTGGAGAAGTATACGTACAACTATCTTGGCGAGGATGCCGCGGCGGGCCGACCCTCTTTTCTGCTCGAACGCTACCCCGTGGACAAACATTCTGGCTATAGCCGGCAACTCGTGTGGGTGGACCGGGATCGTTACGTCGCGCTAAAGATCGAGTTCTTTGACCGTAGAGGCGACAAGCTCAAGACGCTGGTTTCGAGCGGATTCAAGCAATATCTCGATCGCTACTGGCGTGCTACCGGCATGGATATGGAGAATCATCAGAGCGGAAAGCGATCGGTATTGAACTGGGCCAACTACCGGTTCCGCCAGAATATAAACGCTCAGGATTTTCGACCGACGAGCCTGTCGCGCATGCGCTGACGAATTGAATCGCTTGTGCGCCAATACGCATGAACCGAACCGGAGAACACTTCGCAAGTGGGGCACTCGTTCTGATCTGCCTGGCTGCCCTCCCGGCTTGGGGCCAGGCGACATGGCGAGGCCAGTTCGAAGCGGAGTATCGCTATTTCCCGAACGAGCCGCTGGATCCGAGACAAAGAAACGAATATCCCTCGATCATGGTG
>CP070775.1:456403-460838 GCA_020346185.1 Betaproteobacteria bacterium
GCGGGCCTTTGGCGATGCGTGCAAACAAGGCGCTCTTGATCAATCCCTGCGTCTCGATAATGGCGTTGTATCTGAACCGGCGCAGAGCATGACGCGCAGTTTGGAACTCGCGCCAGTTGTCGACTGACCATGGCGCCTTGCGCCAGCGGCGCAGGGCAATCGGAATGATGGTATCTACTGCGCCGTGCATCTGGACAACAGGTGTGTATTGCTCTTCAACGAGCCAGTGAATGTCGGCATTGGGAAAGTGATGCCGCAAGTCACTTGCCACCGGCAGATTGTGAATCACATCACCAAGAGACGATGTCTTGACGAGCAGAACGCGGGGATTGCCCTCGGGCCGGCTACACTTGAGGATTACCGGCGATCTGGCATGTCCACCGCGCGTCATGTTCTCTTGTAGTCGTCTTCAAAGCGCACGATGTCGTCTTCACCCAGATAGTCACCCGATTGCACTTCGATCACGTATAGCCGTTCCGTGCCAACGTTCTCGAGCCGATGGCGCGTTCCGACCGGGATATAGGTGGACTCATTCCTCGATAGCACGAATTCCTCGTCGCCGCACGTGACTTTGGCCTGGCCCGAAACGACAACCCAATGCTCGGCACGACGATTGTGCATTTGCAAAGAGAGTTTTTTGGCCGGTTCGACCATCAAGCGTTTGGCCTGAAAATGCTCACCCAAATCAATGCCTTCGTAATATCCCCACGGCCGGTAGACACGCTTGTGCACCAGGTATTCGTCGCGCTGTGCTGACTTGAGTTTCTCGACCAATTGTTTGACTCGCTGAGCGTGCCGCTTGGGCGTGACGAGTACGGCATCGGCGGTTTCGACGATGACCATGTCGTCGACGCCGATTGCAGTTACGAGACGGCTGTCGGCCCTGATGTAGGAGTTTCTCACGCTGTCGAGCTGGACGTCGCCGACCACCACGTTGCCCTCGCCATCAGCATCTGTCGCCTGCCAAAGCGATGACCAGGAGCCGATATCGCTCCAGCCAATGTCGGCCTCGACCACTGACGCGTCGCTGGTGTTTTCCATGACGGCATAATCGATCGACTCGGAGGGGCAGGCGCCGAAAGCTTCTTCTCCCAGTCGGCAGAAATCAAGATCCTGCTGCCTGGTCTGCCAGGACTTGGCGGCGCCCTCGAGGATGTCGGGTCTGAATTTCGCCAGCTCTTCCAGGTAGCGTGCAGCACGGAACATGAACATGCCGCTATTCCAGTAAAAGCGACCCGTCTGGAGAAACTGTTCGGCACGCTCGGCGTCCGGCTTCTCGACAAAACGCGCCACTTCGAAACAGCCGCCGCCGCCATTGCCGCGTTCGATATAGCCGTAGCCGGTTTCCGGCGCGTCGGGAACAATACCGAACGTGACCAATCTGCCGGACTCCGCCTGCACCAGACCGCGTTCGACTGCGGCGTTGAATGCCGTCTCATCGCGAATCAGGTGATCGGCGGGAAGCACCAGCAGCACGGGATCAGCGGCCTGCTCCATGGCTGCCATGGCCGCAACCGCCACCGCCGGTGCAGTGTTACGACCGGCTGGCTCCAGTATCTGTGCCAGCGGCTTGACACCGATGCGCTGCAATTGATCGGCGGCAAGAAAGCGGTGCTCATTGCTGCAGACGACGATGGGCGCGCTAAGATCGGGTAGCCCGCGCAGGCGGGTAACGGTGTTCTGAAGCATCGAAGAGTCCGACACCAGCGGCAGAAATTGCTTCGGTAACAGCGTCCGCGACAGCGGCCACAGACGACTTCCGGAGCCACCCGACAAAATGGTTGGAATCAGCATTTGGCTGCGAAATTCAACGACACAAGGATTTCAGGCACAATCGGGACGTTTTCGGGCCCCGGGTGAATCGACTACAATCGGGCAGTTATCCCCTCAGAGTTATCGTGGTTCGAGCGGAAAATGGCACATACCCCATCCAGCGTTCAACATGGCCGGGAGATCAGCTTCTCTTCGGTCCGCCCAAGTTGAAGTTCCGTGAGTATACCTAACCGGCAGCCCTGCACAGCATGACGAAAGTTGCCCTCGTGACCGGTATAACCGGACAAGACGGAGCCTATCTCGCCGAGCTGTTGCTCGGCAAGGGTTATACGGTTCACGGCATCAAGCGCCGTACTTCCTTGTTCAACACCGACCGTATCGATCATTTGTATCAGGACCCGCATGTCGATCATCGGCGGTTCATTCTTCATTACGGTGACATGACCGATTCGGTCAGCCTGACCCGGGTCATCCAGCAGGTTCAGCCCGACGAGATCTATAACCTCGCCGCGCAAAGCCATGTCGCCGTGTCGTTCGAGGAGCCAGAGTACACAGCCAATTCCGATGCGCTTGGCACGCTGAGGATGCTCGAGGCAATCCGCATTCTCGGCATGGAAAGAAAGACGCGTTTCTACCAGGCTGCCACGTCAGAGCTGTACGGTCTTGTCCAGGAGGCGCCGCAGAAGGAAACAACGCCGTTCTACCCGCGCTCGCCGTACGCGGTCGCCAAGCTCTATGCCTATTGGATCACGGTGAACTACCGCGAAGCTTACCGCATGTTTGCTTGCAACGGCATCCTGTTCAATCATGAATCGCCGATACGCGGTGAGACGTTCGTGACGAGAAAGATCACTCGTGCATTGGCTCGCATCAAACTCGGGCTGCAGGATTGTCTTTATCTCGGCAATCTCGACGCCAGGCGGGACTGGGGACACGCCAGGGATTATGTGGAAGCGATGTGGTTGATACTGCAGCAAGATAAAGCCGAGGATTTCGTCATTGCCACCGGCGAGCAGTACAGCGTGCGCGAGTTCGTTTCGGTGGCCGGTACTGAACTGGGTATGGATATCGAATGGACAGGTTCGGGCGTCGAGGAACGCGGTCTCGACGCGACAGGGAAATGCGTTGTTAAAGTAGATCCACGTTATTTTCGCCCGACCGAGGTCGAGACCCTGCTGGGAGATTCAAGCAAGGGCCGCGACAAACTGGGCTGGTCGCCGCGGGTAAGCTTTGAGGAGCTTGTCGCGGAAATGGTGCGCGAAGACCTGAAGTCGGCAGAACGTGACGAGTTGGTTAAGCGTCACGGCTTTTCCGCCTACGATTATCACGAGTGACGATGCGCCCGGAGTCCAGGGTTTATGTCGCCGGGCATCGTGGGCTGGCGGGATCGGCGATCGTTCGGCGCCTTGAGGCGGCCGGCTATAGGAAAGTAATCAAGCGCACACATGCCGAACTGGACCTGACCGACCAGCAGGCAACACACGCGTTCTTCGAGAGAGAGAAGCCGGAGTATGTCTTTCTTGCTGCGGCCAAGGTGGGCGGAATTGTCGCGAATGACACCTACCCGGCAGAGTTCATCCAGCAGAATATTGCCATACAAACCAACGTCATACATGAGGCCTGGCGTGTCAAGGCAAAACGCCTGCTGTTCCTTGGGTCATCCTGCGTCTACCCGCGGGAGTGCCCGCAGCCGATTAAGGAGGAGTATCTGCTCACGGGTCCTCTGGAGAGCACCAACCGGCCATATGCGATTGCCAAGATTGCCGGCATCGAAATGTGCTCGGCGTATAACCGCCAATATGGAACCCGCTTTCTTGCGGCGATGCCAACCAATCTCTACGGCCCGGGCGACAACTACGATCTCGAGACCTCCCACGTACTGCCGGCCCTGATTCGCAAAATGCACGAGGCAAAACAGCGAGGCGACGCCGAGGTCACGGCATGGGGCACTGGCACACCGCGGCGCGAGTTTCTCTACAGCGACGACATGGCGGATGCCTGCCTGAAGCTGATGTTGGTTGGAGACGCTGAATTTGACACGCTGATCTGCGGCTACCCGCCTCTCATCAATGTCGGGTGCGGCGTTGACGCGACCATACGCGAGCTGGCGGAAACCGTGGCAAAGGTGGTCGGCTTTGACGGGTCCCTGCGCTTCGACACTTCCAAACCGGATGGCACGCCGCGCAAGCTGCTCGATGTCAGCCGGTTGTTTGCGCTCGGATGGCGCCCGCGCGTGAGTCTCCAGGAGGGCATTCGTCTCGCTTACGATACGTGCGCTAAAAATCGCCCGCCTCTAGCGCCGTGACAAAATGAACACCCGGGCGATGTTGGTTACCAGCGGAGCCGACTTTATTGGCAGCAGCTTTGTAAGATATTGGCTCGGCGCAGAAAGCGGCATGGTCGTGAATCTGGACGAGCTCACGTACGGTGGGAATTCTTGTAACCTATCTGGTTTGGAGTACGACTAGCGCCACGTACTCGTACATGGTGATAGCCGTGACGCGGCGCTGGTTGATTCACTACCGGAGCGTTATCGTCCGCCTGGGTGAGGACGAGTCCGGCGTCATTGTTAATGCGGCAGCGCATACGTTTTTCGATATTGCCGAGCAAGAGCGCGAAATGGCAATAATGATCAATGGCAAGGCTTCGGGCGTTCTTGTCT
>CP070775.1:460938-465340 GCA_020346185.1 Betaproteobacteria bacterium
GCTGAGGTAGACGCTTTTCGGCAAGACAGTGGTCTCAGTTTGAGAATTCGGGGCACCACTGATTCGATTCTGGTTTCGGGGTACTTCGAAGCCCCCGAAGCATGGTCGATCGAGGGCGCGCACGGGGAGCCGGGAAATATTCCAGGTCTTCTAACGGCAACTGCAGAACTGGGCACGCGTGAATTCGAGCGGGCGGTGGCCGACTATGAGGCAGCATTAAAAGCACAGTTTCTAGCTAACTACCGGGCGCAAGGCTACCAATTGACGGGAGGCCCGACGTTGTTCCGGCGCCAGTTCGATCCGGCGTTTGCAACCTACGTGGCGGGCACGCAGACAACAACAACCACGACTACCTTATTCAGCAATCCGGGCAATCCCACGACCACTGTCGCTACGTATTCGCTGAATAATTGGTCTTACGAAGACAGCGGTGAAATACGCGATGACACCGTTACTCTTAGCAAGGAAGTCATCGTCAGTGATGATGGCTTGATTTCAGGTTTCGTTGGTACAGATCAAGATTGGAGTTACGACCATATCTGGGCCAGCATCGACTGGAAGGAGGTTGGAACTCCAGAGTCTACAGTAACCGTATGGTCTTCAGGTGGGTTCATTAATGGAACGGGTGGCGTTGCCACCGGAACAGTTGAAAATGTTTACGAGGCTTTCTCGACCACCGGTGCTGCGACCAGTGTTCTGGAGGATTTGCACCCCGGACAGAGCTTCCCCTATCCAGATTACACAAAGCTCTATCCTGACAAGCAACAGCTTGAGCGCACCACAACATGGACCGTTAAGGGATATTCAGAAGTGGTTGCCGGCGATTCCGACAACTACATAATTGATGGCGCGATCGTCGATGCCGGTGGCGGCGACGATACCGTCGTTGGTGCCCAAGTGGCATACGGCGGTGACGGCAACGACAACATGAGCGGCGGTCAGGCGCTGTTTGGTGGCACCGGCGCTGACATCCTGGCGAATGCCGGGATGCTCGGCGGGGGGGATGGGAACGATTACCTGGTCGGTTTCGATGAGTCGAACCGCTTTGTGTTTTTGGATGGTGAATCGGGGCGAGACCTGATTGTCGACAGGGCTGATTACACGTACTCGGTCAAGTCCTGGTACTACCACGCGCAGCTAGACATTCCCGACTGGGAGGTGCGTGACGAATTCGGTGGAAGCTATGCGGTTGCCGGTTACTGGTTTGACAGCGACGACTTCCCGGTTGAGCAGTCGGTGGCAGACTGGCTGCTGGATCCGACCGCAAGTATCGGGAGCCATCCGGATTATGAGTGGATGTCTGGCTACGAGATCAACGCCTGGTTCGACACCAAGAACGATGTGCAGGCCGATCTGTCGCTGTTGAGCTACGTTGAGCCGCTGCCGCCGTTACCTGTTAGCGGTGCAAATGACTATGCGGCGCTACTGCCGCTGTATGACAGCGGTGTACTGCGTGCCGCGGATCATCTCGCGTTACCGGACAGCATCACGTCTGACGCGTTGATTGCCGCAACGAGTCTCGTCGAAATCCTTCTGGAGAACCCGGAGACTGCTCGCATCGAAACGTACGCGGCGCTGGACATTGCGATCAATTCCGGACAGTCGGCCTTGGTCGTCATCCCCCACGCCGATGACAGTCTCGGCAGTGGCGTCGAGTGGTTCAGTTTTGCAGATGGCAGCACTTTGAGTATCCGGGAACTGCTCGATGCTTTACTGGTCCCGGCTGAAGGTCTCGATCCGCAGAATCTGGACAACGTCATCGAGGTCACGGCGGCCGATGCACATGTGTATTCACCCGACAGTGGCTACGAGATTTCCGGTGGAAAGGGTAACGACCAGATCCTGGGTGCCGCTTTCGGGGACATCCTTTACGGCGATGAAGGTGACGACGCGCTTTCCGGCGGTGGCAGAAGCGATGACCTGTATGGTGGGCAGGGCAATGACAAGCTGTTTGGCGGTGATGGCGACGATTACTTGTACGGCGGCGATGGAAACGATGCGCTCGACGGTGGATCAGGTAGTGACGAATTGTCTGGAGAGGCCGGTGACGATACCTATCTCTTTGGCTCAGGCGCCGGAGAGGACTTGGTTTACGAACAAAGTGGCGCGCTGGACGTGGTTCGCGTCGCCAACGGATTCGCAGCTACCGATCTGACGCTGGCGCGCAACGGCCATGATCTGACGCTCGGGCTCAATGGCGGTGCTGACCGCATGACCCTCGATAACTGGTTTGGGTTACCTGACCGAGTGGAACAGATTGTCTTTGATGATGGAACGATTTTCGATGAAGCCGCAATGATCGCCGCGTCTGATCGCACGATGACAGCGGTAGATGACCTGGTGTCGTTACTGGAGGGCGTTGGATCGGTATCGGGAAATGTTCTCGGAAACGACTTCTCATCCAAAGCGGGCGCTGCGTTAAGTATTACCAACCCGGGAAAGTACGCGGGTGCCTACGGCGTTTTGGCATTGGGTGAAGACGGCAGTTATTCGTATGTGCTTGACGGTAATTTCGGGCAATCGCTCGCGCAAGGCGAGACTGCAGCCGATGTGTTTTCCTATTCAGTCGAGGATGATCAGCTCACGGGTACAGACGCCTCATTGCGCATCGACATTGTCGGCCAGAATGACATTGTGGAAATTGTGCTGGCAGACATATCCGGCTCGGTGACAGAGGACGCCGGCGAGACGATGAGGGTGCCGGTTGGCGAATCGCTGATTGTGAACGGCGGATTCGAAACCAAAGATTCAACCGGCTGGACAATAAGCACAACGAACCCCTTCTACATATCAACCGCTGTTGCACCCTTGAACCCGCGCACTGGTGCTCATGCCCTCGTCGGGAACTCGAGAGGCTATGTCGAGTTCGTCGAGCAGCAGGTAGTGACTGACCCCGGAGAATCCTATGTCCTCGAACTATCGTTACAGGGCGGATTACAGCCTGAGCTTGCTCCTTTTGGATTTGAAATCTCGTTCAGCGTGGATTGGGGAGAAGAGACGCTATTTTCTCTTACTGACGGGTATTTCGAGCAGTATGAGCGGCTCCTGTTCGAACTGACCGGCAGTGGTGCAGAGAACGCGCTGGTCATTGGACTGCTAAATGGTGCACCAGATGGATGGTACGTCGACGATGTCACGTTGCGGGCGACTGAGAAGGTTTTGGTCATTCCGCAGTTCCAGACCACTGAAGGCGTTATTCATTTTTCGGATTTGGATGTGGCTGACGCACACAGCGTCAGCGTGACGAGCGGCGATGTCGGCTATCTCGGAGCCTTCGATGCGCAACTGACGAAAGACAGTACCGGAACCGGATCTGGCAGCGTCGAGTGGAATTTCTCCGTAAGCAATGCCGATCTTGCGTTTCTATCTGAGGGCCGAACCTTTACGCAGAACTACGATGTCTGGATTGACGACGGTGGGCCGGGTGGTGCGATTTCTCAGACGGTTGCTATCACCATTAATGGCACCGGTGACGGCATTAACACTGCGCCGATCGCTATTGGAGACGCGATTGTCGCGCAAGAAGATGGTGGCGTGGTGATCGTGCCGATCGCGAATCTTTTGGCTAATGACAGCGATGCTGACATCGGCGATACGCTGACGATTACATCTGTTTCGGTCGCTGCCTCAGGAGCGTCGGTTGGCCTCGGGAGTGACAGCATCGCTTACGACCCTGGTACGTTTTTTCAGGCTCTGCGCGAAGGCGCGGTAGCAACGGACAACTTCAACTATACGATCGCAGACGACTTCGGGGAAACGTCAACGGCGACGGTAACGGTTAATTTGGCGGGAGTGAACGATGAGCCGTTCGCAGTTACGCCGCTTGATAACCAAACGGCAATCGAAGAGACCGCCTTCGCCTACACCATTCCGACGGGGGCATTCGGTGATATCGACCAAGGCGAAGTGTTGACTCTGAGTGCGACGCTTGCCGGTGGTTTGCCGCTGCCGAACTGGCTGAAATTCGATGCGCTCACAGGCAGCTTCTCGGGAACGCCGCTGGCGGACGATGTTGGCCTGCTCAATGTGTCGGTCACGGCGACAGACAGCTCGGCGGCGAGTGTGTCTCAAAGTTTTGACCTTGATGTGCGTTATCTCGATCGAATCATCTCGGCGGGCGTTTCCGCAGATACGTTGTCCGGGGGCGGTGGCAACGACACGCTTTATGGCGCTGGTGGCGCCGATCTCCTCGCGGGCGGCGGCGGCAATGATTTGCTACTTGGTGGCTTCGGCAGTGACACCTACGTATACAACCTGGGAGACGGAGTCGACACGATCGCCGATAGCACAACGGCTAGCGAGATCAACAGCTTGGAATTCGGACCCGGTATCACGCCGGATATGCTGTCGCTGTCGCTGGGTTCCCTTGTTATTTCGATCGGTGGCGACAGCGGCGCAGTCC
>CP070775.1:465440-469820 GCA_020346185.1 Betaproteobacteria bacterium
ATGGTGGCCAAGGGCGGAATCGAACCACCGACACAAGGATTTTCAGTCCTCTGCTCTACCAACTGAGCTACTTGGCCACTTCCTGCAAGACTTGACCCGATCGGACAAGCGGAGCAGTCGCACCCAGGCTGGCGCCCTTCGCGAAGCGGCGAATTATACGTAGAAAATCTGCGCCCACCAAACTTGTGCGGATGCACTATCGCGCTTGTCTACTGCTGCTCTAGGAACCGCTTCAGTGGCACTTTGGATTCGAGATTGGCAGTCGCGACAAAAGCACAAAATAACTCGGCAGTTGCCAATGCATCCGCCAGCGCATCGTGCGCCTTATAGCGTGGCAGTCCGTAGCGCATTCTGAGCGCGTGCAAGCGCAAATCGCGACCGCCAAGCAACTGGCCGCGCCGTTCGAACCAACGCCGTATCAGTGTCTCCGTATCAGCTACAGGAACCAGGAAGCCGGTCCCGTACAGGCGTCGGCAAGCCGCGTCGAGAAACTGGCGTTCGATTTTCACATGATGACCAAGCATGACGCGCCCGCAAAGGCGGGCGAGCAACCGCGGCATGACGTCGGCGATGGCGTCGCCACGCGCAGCAGCATCGTCGGTGATTCCGTGTATAACAGCAGAACCCTCTGGAACGGCGCGCTCCGGCGCAACCAGGTAATGCTGCGCGGTAGATAGGTCAATGCCGGCCGCAACCAGCGAGACCATTCCGACACTCAGGATCACATCATGAGCAGGGTCAAGCCCGGTTGTTTCGAGATCCAGCGCGACGAACTCGATGCGCCGGTAGTCGACGCTACGGTCGGCAAATGGTGTGGTCAGGTAATCGCGTAACGGCCCCGCCGGTGCATCACGCAGCAGCTGTCGGCGGCGATAGTCGAGGGGGAGAAACCGTCGCCACATGTTCGACAACTAACGTAGCCTGCTCGATTGATAACGCTGCTCTATGGCTTCTTGCATGGTCGCGATCATGCCAAATGCGTCCTTCAAATGCCGCCGCTCCAGCGCCGATAACTCGTTGGAGGCAATGAAGTTGTCAGCCTTCTCGCCGGCCCGCAGTTGGCGCGCCTGGTGCTGGACGCGAAGCGTCGCAATGAAGTCATAGGCATCCCCCAGGTTACGTGCACCCTCGGCACTCAAGACTTTGGTTCCTGCGGCAGCACGCAATCTGTCCAGCGTGTTGACGTCGCAGAGACCTTCGGCAAGGCTGTAAACTCGCGCCAGGTCAACCACCGGCACGACACCGCGTAGCTTGATATCGAATGTCTTGTCATGCTCGCCGCCATGAATGAGTACGATGTTACGGAAGAATCCGAGCGGCGGGCGGTGTGTCAGGGCATTGCTTACCATGTAGGCAAGGAAAATCCCGTTGCTGCGGGTCTTGTCGAGATTCTCCCCTTGCAGGCTCTCGAGCAAGGAAGCGTCGCCATGAACCACTCGCAAGTCAAAAAACACGCTGGAGAGCATCAGCGCCATCGGTTCCGGCTCGCTGATCCAGGTATCGAAGTAGCGCCGCCAGGCAGCTCGCGGCTGGCG
Source organism: Betaproteobacteria bacterium (assembly GCA_020346185.1). Classification (GTDB taxonomy): domain Bacteria; phylum Pseudomonadota; class Gammaproteobacteria; order Burkholderiales; family Eutrophovitaceae; genus SG8-40. The sequence continues at coordinate 466,976 of CP070775.1, forward strand.
CCACTGTGAGTTACTAGCCATCACATTGCCGGGACAGTAGACGAAGCCGCAGCTGTTGAGACCATCGCTGACAAACCGCGCAAGCGACTCGAAGTAGCTTTCATGTTCCGCCGTGAATTCGTCAGAGATGATCAGCGCATTGTCCTGATCAGAATGCGATGTCTGCTCGCGCCGTGCATGCGAGCCACCTGTGACCCAAGCGTAAGTTACGGGTGGCGCTCCCAGCTTCGCCTCAGCCAAATCCAGCAAGCGTCGCGTGATGGCGTCGTTGACCGTCGATATCGCCTCACCAACATGACGCGCGCTGGCGCCAGCCAGGGCAAGCTGGATTTGCAGTTCCGGGATTGTGTGGCTAATCTCAACCAGAGCTTCGACCGAGCTCGCTTTGCTAACATCACCAGCAAGATAAACGGCGTTGGCACTTTCGTGACGGATCAGATCGGTTGTTGACAACATCCCTGCCACACGCCGCCCGTCAACTACCGGTAAATGATGCACATTGAGTCGGGTCATCCGCATCAACGCTTCGAAGCCAGCCATCTCGGAACTGACGGTATGAACCCGCGTTGTCATAATGTCCGTCACCGGTCGGTTGGTCCCCACGTCCGCCGCGACGCAGCGGCTGCGCAGATCGCGATCCGTAACCATCCCCAGCAGATCGCCGCCCTGCATTACCAGCAGCGAAGCCACGCGCTCGTTGCTCATGCGCTGTGCCGCATCACGGATGCTCGCTTGCGGGCCAACGAATACGGGAGGCCGTTTGACCAGGCTACCGACCGCGACAGTCAATAATCCCGAACCGCGCTGCGGCATTTGCCGCAGTACCTCGATGGCTTTCTGAAGGCGCTCGGTCAGTGTCGCGTCGAAGCGTTTGGCAAAATCGGAATACGCGCTGCGCAATCTGTCGAAACGTTCACAGGGAAGCAGGTAAGCCAAGGTATCCTCAGCCGTGACGCTGCTCATCCGCGCCTCGTTGCCATTTGTGCAAGCAGCCGTTAGCACATCACCCTCGCCCAGCTTGTCGATGAGCTCGCCCCGCTGGTCGCGAGTCTCCACAGCACCTTGGCGAATAATGAATAGATCGCGCCGGCCGACATCCTGCGGCGGCACAGGCGTACCGCGCCGCAGATAGCGCACAGTGAGCATCTTTGGCAAGCGATCGAGAACATCAGCCGGCAGCGCATCGAATGGATGATGCGCGGCGAGAAACTCCCTGATTTCGATTAACTCAATATCCATTGATTGACGAAAGATAATCCGGTCTTCAGCCGTTGGAGTGTGAGGATATGCTCGGCTCGACTATTCGTTTCAGCCATCGGCAGGCTAGCGCATTTGACGATGCCGCGTATTGCTACCTTAAAGTGAATACCCGGAAAAGAAAAACCCCGCCGCAGCGGGGTTTTTCTCGAGCTGCAAACACTGCGTCAATGCGCTGCAGCGGTTCCGGAGCCGCGCGGCACGCGGATGTCTTCAACCAGGTGCTGGATATGCTCCGGCGGAGGCGAGGTCAGTTTCGAGACGACCCAGGCAGACACGAAATTGAGCAGTGCGCCAACCGCCCCGAATGCCTCCGGCTGGATGCCAAATAACCAGTAATCCGGCGTATTGGGGAAGGTATTTGTGCCCGGAATAAACAACCAGCCCTTGAACATGAAGATGTAAATAAGCGTACTGCTCAGGCCGACGAGCATGCCAATAATCGCCCCAGCGGCATTGACGCGCTTGTTGAAGATTCCAAACATTAAGGCCGGGAATATCGACGACGCCGCCAGTCCGAATGCCAGCGCCACCACTTGCGCGGCGAAACCCGGTGGATGTAGACCAAGCCAGCCGGCAACCAGAATGGCGCCTGCCATCGATATGCGAGCTGCCAGCAACTCGGCCCGCTCGGAAATATCAGGTTTGAACACGCCTTTCAGAAGGTCATGCGAGACCGCTGAGGAAATCGCCATCAGCAGGCCGGCCGCGGTCGACAATGCCGCTGCCAAACCGCCGGCAACCACCAGTGCGATGACCCAGTTGGGAAGCTTTGCGATTTCCGGATTGGCCAGCACCATGATGTCGCGGTCGATCTTGGTCATCTCGTTGCCGTTCCAGCCAAACTCGGATTCGGCCTTGAGCAGGAACTCGGCATCCTTGTCGTTGAAGTACTGAACGCGGCCATCACCGTTCTTGTCTTCGAATGCCAGCAACCCTGTCCGCTCCCAATTCTTGAACCACTGCGGACGCTCCTCGTATACGAGGTTTCCTGTTTCCGAACCAATCTCGCCGGGCTGGATGGTATTGATGAGGTTGAAGAATGACATGGCGCCCACCGCTGGCGCAGTGGTGTAGAGAATCGCGATGAACACCAGCGCCCAGCCGGCAGAAGCACGCGCATCGCGTACTCTGGGGACCGTGAAAAAGCGAACGATGACGTGCGGCAATCCGGCAGTGCCGATCATCAGCGACATCGTCAATGCCACCATGTTCAGCGTAGTGCCTTTCTTAGCCGTATATTCTGCGAATCCGAGATCGACCAGGACCTGATCGAGTTTCGCCAGCAAATGCGTTCCATCGCTCAACGAACCACCCAGTCCCAGTTGCGGTAACGGGTTGCCGGTCAGCTGCAAGGAGATAAAGATCGCGGGGACGGTATAGGCAAAGATGAGCACACAATACTGGGCGATCTGGGTATAGGTAATGCCTTTCATGCCGCCCAGGACGGCGTAAATGAACACCACACCCATACCACTGTACAGGCCGGCCTCATAACTCGTCTCGAGAAATCGTGAGAACGCAACACCGATACCTTTCATCTGACCGATGACATAGGTGATCGAGGCCACAATCAGACAGATGACCG
>CP070775.1:469920-474250 GCA_020346185.1 Betaproteobacteria bacterium
AATGTGCGGAAATGCCGCATGCCGGCATTGGGAGAAGAGAAGACTGACCGGAAATGTATTGATCGAAAATGTAGAGTGCTCGCGAGCCGATCCGATAGTTAGCGATTCGCGGTAACTGATTTCCGCTTCCCTGCCATTACCCGCACGAACCATTTGTGCGCGACGCTTTGCTTACGATTGGCGCACGCACTGATGCGCTTCTCCAGCTACCTTTCTTCAATTTGCACGGCCTGTCGGGATAAACACTCTCCGAGGCTCCCACGACGGCCACGCCGCCGCGTCGTTGGTTGAGCTAATGCAAGGACAGCAGGCGTACTAATTCGATGTCGAAAGCGCTAACCCTGCGGGAAGATTCAGAACAGTCGGCATCAGCGGCGCCCCACAGCTGTGCTTTCGCCTTGGGGCGCCCGGTGCATGCCGAATTAAAGCTCTGCGCCTAAGGTAGCCGATACCTGAACTCCTGCGTGCATCTAAGCTGGCCCTTGTCGTTGAGAGTGTAGCAATTAAAGGGGGCCGTTCCTTGAATTCCGGTGTACTTACCGGTCCCGCCGGTCAACTGATTCATCCCGACAAAAACCCCCTCTGCATCGACGGCTCCCGTATAGTCCACAAAGATCTTGTCTCCATCTGCGTCAGACCAGGTGCACTGTCCTTGCGCGGTCAGCGCGCCAGAGATTATTTCCAAGGTATATGGACATACGGCTGCCCCGTTGTGGAGAGGCCCCGAGCCTTTGTCGTTGAACGTGATTCCCCAGAACATGCCTGCTCCGTACAAACGGCCATCGGCGGTCTCAGTGGTTTCCCCAATCTGCTTCCAACCGCTATGCACGGTGAACGTTCCAGACTTCGGAAGTTGCTGTGCATGCACTGGAGCAGTAACTATTGCAAGAATTAGGGCAAAAAACGCTGTCCTGAATGCTCGACTCATGGAACCTCCTTGTATAGAGAAAAGTAACTGCACCCATTACGCAGGTAACGAGCCCTCGGTTGCACCAACCTGGCGCATTTGTCTAGCACTGCAGTGCCACGAAGGCCGCCGTCGTATACATGTGTGTTTCCACATGCCTGAAGCGCCGGCCCTCGAGATACAAGGTACACCGCCGGTGCTTACCGATAGCATACCGATGCAACTGTGGTATTTCCCTTTTACAAAAAAGGGCCGACGAAGCAAGACAAGGTACAAGAACAGTTCGCGGACCATGCGCCTCACATTTCGGATGCTATGGTCATCTCCGCTGCGACCAATAGACCGCGAGTCATGTTTTGTGGTGGTCGCAATATCGCCGGATCGTCATCTCCAATGACCGGTAACTGTCAGATCAGGTCGTCGCGACTACGACACTTTATGATTGAATTTCCGGACGGCAAGGCGGAAACCTTGTGGCGCGGGCAGTTACACAGAATTATTTACAGGCTCAAAGGTTTTGATGATGTGCAATGCGGCACGTTGAGCACCGAGGAGCGGCGCGCCGACCAGGTGACAAACTCGTCCACCTCATCGCGCGTGATCTTGCGGATCAAGATTTCCCGGGAGATTGAAAGATTTCCGCACGCTGTGCAACAACTCTCTTGCATCCAGATACTGTGGATGATTCTTGTTGCCGGGATAGCAACGGCAAGCGAGGTCCAAAGCTTTTTGCGCCTCTTCTCCTTCACGGCAGTCACGCGTGGCGTTCACCCAACTCGACGCGCAGCGCAACGATAGCATCCCCGCACGCGTTTGCTTGGATACCTCAAGCCCATGTTCAAAGAACGAAACCGCAATTCGCCTCTGCGATGGACTGCGTGCCGTTCTCAACAGTAGTTCACCTTTCAGCCTGAGCAGTTCCGGCTCAAAACATCTTTCGCCCGCACGCCTCCCACGCGCTAACGCTTCATCGATAGCGTCCAAGCCCTCGCTCATGCGTCCGCTATGCAAACACGCGGCTGCTATTTGGCTCAACAACAGTGCCTGATGTTGCTCCATACCCGCTGCCCGAGACTTTCTAAGCCCAGTGTTCATGAGCCGTAACGCGCGGTCGAAGTCCCCGCGGTCGGCTTGCGCCTTACCCAGAGCGCAATCAGCAACACCGGCCCAATGCCACATGCTTTGTTGCTCGATGATCTCTTGCAGCCGCGTCGCCAGAGACTCCAGCTCATCGGCTGACAAGGCGAAAAATCCGTAAAACGATGCGACAACAGCCAACGCGTAACAGCGCGTGTGTGGATGCTCGGAGATCTCGGCCATCCGCAAACAGTTCTGCTTCGCCTCATGGGCATCCTCAGGACATCCGAGTACCCACAAGCACCAAGCCAACCCGCCGTAAGCCGCCATTGCCGGATCCTGCCCATATTGCAGGGCCAACCAACCATGCCGGGAAGGATCATACAAAACGAGCGACTGCTCCATGTTGCGCCTGCCGGCTTCAAGCTCGCCGAGATAGCATTGGACCCGCCCAAGTAGCCCATATCCAACGAGGAGCGCGACTTCGTCTTTAGCTTCTTTTCCTAACCGGACTTGTTTCTCTGCTGCCTGCCGCGCCAACACATGGCGGCCCGTCCAGGTTCCGTATCCCCACTGCATGTACAACGATCGTGACACCAACGGCACATCCTGTACGGTCTCACAAAGCGTCATGGCTCTTGACGTCGCCTCGTCCAGCTCGCTCGTGCCCCAACCCAAAGATCCGATGATCGGAGTCGTACTGGCCACGAGGAACTCAAGCTCGCGGCGATTGCGTCCGGGGGAGTCGGCCAGACCCGATGTCAGCGATAGGCCCCGGTTCAGATGTTCCAAGGCTTCGGAGTTCGCTGACCGGGCGGTTGCAAGTTTCCCTGCCTCTAACCAATACGGAATAGCTTGCTCGATTAATTTAGCCTCGGTGAAATGGTGTGCTATCAGTTCTGGCTTGGCCTCTCGGACCACCTTCTCCCGCTCCAGCGTTCTTGCAATTGCGGCATGGATGTCGCGGCGTCGGCTCTTGAGCAAAGAACTATAGGCGGCGTCCCGGACCAGGGCATGCTTGAATACGTATGTTGTCTCGAATGGGTCTTTACGATAATGCAACAACTTGGACTCCAGCAGCCTCGGGAGTGCTTCATTCATTCGGCTTTCAGATAAGCCCGACACGGAGGCCAGCAACGGATAGGCGAATTCGCGACCAATACAGGCGGCAATCTGTGCAACCTCCTTGGCCCAAGACAGCCGATCAAGGCGTGCCATCAGGGAGTCCTGCAATGTCGATGGCAATATGAGCGAAGCGTTGGCGTCGGTGAGCCGGTAAGCGCCATTTTCCTCCACCACGATGCCGCTTTCGAGCACCGTCTTCGTGAGTTCCTCCACGAAAAGTGGCACGCCGTCCGTCTTGGAGACGATTTGATCGACTATAACGCTTGGTAGGGTCTTGCCGATCGTAATGCGTCCGATCATAGCCGTCGCCTGCTCATGCTCAAGGCGGCTGAGGTCGAGTAACCTTATGTGCCGGTGATCGGCCGACCAAGGGGGCGAGTATTCCGGTCGATAGCTGATCACTAGCAGCACTTTTCGCTCGGCGACTCGCCCTACAATCAGGTCGAGCGTTTCCTGCGTCGTCGGATCAATCCAATGAACGTCCTCGAACACTATCAGCACTGGCTTGTCGAGACTCATCCTTTCGATCTCCGAGGCGATCGCGTGAAGGGTTTCCTCTTTCATTCTGCGCGGAGACAAGTTGAGCGGCTCATAAAGCTCGCCGGTCTTGATCCCCATTAGTGCAGCAAATAAGGCCGGCGCCTTGCCCTCTCTCGAAACCAAGGCCTCCAACTTGTGCAGCTTCGTGTCATCATCGTCATCCGCACCAAATCCTGCTGCGCGGCCCAATTGCTCGATCACCGGAAAGAGCGCGGAGCCGGTGTGGTAAGGCGAGCACTGGTAGTGAAGTCGCTTATGGGGCTCAGTCTCAATACGCGTGCACAGTTCATGCAAAATCCGGCTCTTGCCAATGCCTGGTTCGCCGCAGAGCAGCACCACTTGCCCTTCGCCCTCTTGCGCATGCGCCCAGCGATCCATCAGCATGCCCAATTCGAGATCACGACCGACCAGCGGCGTAAGACTTTCACCGTGCGCAGCTTCAAAACGGCTCGCGGTATCGCTGATGCGCAGAATACGGTAGGCATGGGTCGGCGCAGAAATACCTTTCAGTGTTTGCTCGCCAAGGTCTTCATAGTCAAACGCACCCGCAGTTAACTGCTTTACCCGTTCGCTGACCACAACCGTGTTCACCGGTGCAATGCTCTGCAGGCGGGAAGCGAGATTCATCGTCTCACCAACAGCACCTTTCTCGGCCGAGGCGACCACCACCATGCCGGTGGC
>CP070775.1:474350-478661 GCA_020346185.1 Betaproteobacteria bacterium
AGATTCCTGGGTTGCCAAAGCCGGTCTGACCCAGTATGCCGAGCACCTTGCTTCGCTTAAAGAACATCCACCGATTCCGACCGGAACGCTCGATCCTTACGAGCCCCCCAAGTGACTTGGTCGGCATTCGAACAAGCGCAAGGGGTGTTTCCCTTTGTGAGATTCTTTTACGTGGACGGGATACGCGGTACAGGAAACGCTCAACTGCCTGTTGTCGTTCAGAAACTCCTGCGGACCTGTGTTGGTAAACCGTTCCGCGGTTGTCCGAAGTGCTCGTGTTGTCTGGCCCCGGAAGGTCCGAAAGTGGCCGAATCCTGAAGTCACGTAGTGCGCCGCAACAACCACGACCGTGCGTACGTTTTGCCGGCGAAGCGGAAGAACTCCCCGCTGCCAATGCTGAACGGAGTACCCCCAGTCGACAAGTATTTCCGTATAGCCGGGAATAGAACACCGTCGCCAGATATCAGGCGACGTCGTGACGCTATCATTGCCCCAACATCCCGCTCACTCGCAATTACCTTCATTCAACGCAGTCACCATTGAATTCTATCGTCTGGATCGTGGCGCGACCGCCGAGGCTATATACCGTTATCTCTGGAACCGGTCGGCACACACGCTGCCGTCCTTCGCTATGCAGTCAAAGTTCAGTTTCCTGTAGCGTGTCCGTGCTCAGATTTGGGGGCGAGCGGAGCGAACTTGGCTCGACCGTCGGTTCTCAGTCGACCTCTACGCTGTGCGGCGCAGCATATTCTGGATGCTGCGCTCTTCCGAAAAGTCGGCAATGTCGGCTTCAGAGACCGCAATCGACGCTCAGGGAATGGCTGCTTTCCTCCCGAATCCAACTGACGAATCGAGCCACCCGCCCGGCGATGGTCGCCCTACGCAGGTTTCCCGTTTTGTCGGCAGCGTTCCATGGCGGTGGCGACGCAGTCCGGGATGACTATCGACAGATGCACCGTGACGCGCCAACAAGGATATGCGCCAAGACAGGCGCACTACCTCAGCCGATCGGAGTGCCGGCCCCGACCTGATGCGCTTTCTGCCAGGCCAGGCTCGCGAGGGCCAGATCGCCGATGGCCAAGCCTCGAAATACAAACGCCGTCGTCTCCTCCGGGCCGCTGCGGCCCGCGGTTTTGCCGTTGACCAGCATGCGCAAATCGCCCTTGATCAGGTCCGGTTCGACCATCGGTGCACCCGAGGCATTTTCCTGGGCAACGTCGTCAACCACGATGCGATCGACGGCCCGCATGCCCTCGCGATGCCACGGCGCGGCGAAATCCGTGATGGCGGCGAAAGCGCCGGGTTTGAGCCCGCCGGCATCGAGAAAGGGTCTGGTTTCGCGCGATAACGTGACCGAGGTGACCACGATGTCCGCGTCTTCGATAGCCTCCTGCCCCGAACGGCTGGCAATGGCCGTGAGCCCGCGCGCTTCGGCGCTGGTGCACAACTTGTCGCGATTCGCCGTACCGCGTCCGAACGCGCGGATCTCGCGTATTGGGTAAAGCTCACTGAATGCAGCCAGATGACTGTGTGCCTGCACACCGCAACCGATGAAACCGATTACCGCGGAATCCTCGCGAGCGAGGTGTCTGGCGGCTACGGCGCTGAGCCCTGCGGTACGCACTGCAGTGACCCAATTACCGTCGACGATCGCCAGGGGCAAACCGGTGTCGGCATCCAGTACGATGACCACACCGTTGATCTGGGGCAAACCGCGCTTGAGATTTTCGGCATTGAGTACCAACGATTTGACCGCGAACACGGGCGGATTCGTAGCGACCGCCAATGTCGCCATGAAGTAGCGGCCATCCTCAATGTACATAGCCGACTTGGGAGCGGCCCATACCTGCTCGGAATCCAGGCCGCGCACCAATTCTTCGATGCAGTCGCGCGATTCGCGTGCGGTGATTCCTAGTCCATCCAGCGTATCCGCGGACAAGTAGATAAATTGTTGTGCCATCGCTGCCGTCTCGATCAAAGCCAAGGTGGGATTCAACCAGAAGCGCGTTTGCGTGAAAACCTCCGGTCTTATGCGATGCAGCGTGTGCCACGAGGCACGAAATAGAGATAGGAGGTCTTTTCAATGCCGTGTGAGGAACCCCGGTAATGCGGGTGGAGCGAAGGGGTTGGGTCATTCAGTCTCACGAGTGGGTCAACCCGAAAGGGGAGGCGCCTATGGCTGCATGTGGGCGAGGTGCTCTACGGAAATATCGGTATGCCTTCTCGCATCGAGTTTTCGGTCATCGGCGGCGCCGCGAACGAAGTTGGCCGAATGGAGGGCCTGACCAGAACGCTTGGCGAACCTCTGCGGGTGTTTGCACCGCAATCAGACCCGGGCGATTGATTTCCGGCAAGGAATAATGCGTACGTGCAGAATCAAGGAGTGGTGCTGCGCGACACCGTTGAGGCATTGCCTTCGCTACGTCGCTGGAAATGAAGACGGCGTCAAGCAGTTCACACCTTGGCTTGGGGACGCCTTTTCATTCCTATATGACCTCATCATGAAAAATTCTGTCTTTCCTAACGAAGTCGGTGGACCGGCTCAACTAATGCCTGTTTTCAGGCTTCTGATTTCTTCACGGGTTATTGCCACCTTCTTACGATCTACAGCAATCAACAATGCCGGCAGCATCAGCAAATCGGTCACCAGCGCCAAACAGATAGTCAGGGCGGTGATTTTTGCCATGCCGGCATTCATCTCGAAGGCTGAAAGAGACAACACCAGAAATCCGGCCGCCAGCACAATAGTAGTGACAATGACCGCCCGGCCCACGGTGGCAAAAGCATAGCGAACCGCGTCGTCAGGTGACTTGTTTTGTTCACGCCGCGCGCGCAGGTACGTTGTCAGGATATGCACCGTATCGTCAACGATGATTCCCAGCGTCATGCCAATCACCACGGCAACAGCACTATTGATTTGCCCGCTGATCACGCCCCAGAATCCAAATGCCAGTGCGATCGGCGTCACGTTGGGAAGCAGGCTCAATAACCCGTATTTCAGACTGCGCAGAGCAAAGATCAACACGCCCGTGATCAACATTATGGCGAAGACGCCGCCTTTCAACATGCCATCTATCTGCCTTTTCCCCAAGTGCGCAAACATTAATGGACGGCTGACGCCGTGCGCGAACATGGACTCCGGTGCATTTTCTTGTAGCCAGCGCTCGCCGCGCTCAGTCAGGGCAATCAATTCCTTGCTGGAAAGATTCTCAACGATCACAGTAATCCGCGTTGCGGACTTATCCACATTAATCTGATTGTTCAAATCCAGACCGTACGGGAGAGACATTTCGTATAGCAGCATGTACTGCGCGGCCTCTTCGCGAGTGCCGGGAATTCGATAGTATGCCGGATCATCACCGTGCATGGGTTTGTTCACCCGCCGCATCACTTCCGCGAAGGAACTTACGTGGATCACATGCGGCTGCGATTTGAACCACAGCTCGAACGCTTCGAGCGTCTTCAGATAGACGGGATTGCTGATGCCATATGGTTCACCGGAAGACAGCGAATACTCGATGTTATAAATGCCGGTTAGATTATCGGTCATGAAATCAGTGTCAGCCCGAAAAGAGATACTGTGGTCGAAGTATTCCACCCATTGATCGTTCAACTCATTCATAAAGGAAAGCGGCACTACGAAAATTACTGCCAACGCCGCCGCCCGGAGCAGCCGCCTTTGATTGCGAATGACACACTCCACGAAGTAACCCATCCACAAGTCATTCGATCTTTCAGCTTGTGCCACCTTTGTTTTGACCGGCAGGACCGCCATGATAGCGGGCAGAGTGCACACGGCGAAAAGGAACGCCACAGCAATGCCAATGGCGGTAATATTCCCCAAGCTGTGAAAAGGTGGCGAGTCATTGAAGTTCAGCGTCAAAAAACCAATGACCGTCGTCAGGCTGGTGAGGAACACCGGTAACATGTTGATCTGCAGACTTTCTACAATCGCCGCATGCTTGGAAGCCCCGTTGCGCATCGCATGCAGCATGGTCACCAGGACATGGATGCTGTCTGCCACCGCCAGTGTGAGGATCATGGTGGGCGCCGAAGCGGAGAGCACGTCAAGTTGAATACCGAGCCAGCCTGCTATTCCAAGTGCTGTGAGAATTGAGAAGATCAAAACGACGAGTGTGGCTACCATGCCGCTCAGACTGCGGGTTGTGAGCCAGATCGTCGCTATGACGATGAGAAACATGAGCGGAACAAGCGTTTGCCCATCCTGTGCCGCCGATTCCCCGAACGCGCCGGATAACATGACCAGTCCGCTTAAGTAGGTTTTGAGACCGGGATGCTGGGCTTCTAATT
>CP070775.1:478761-483042 GCA_020346185.1 Betaproteobacteria bacterium
AATCTCTATTCCAATGCCACCCTGGCTTTGGATCCGGACAACGGCGAGATCAAGTTCTACTTCCAGTACACACCGGCCGACGTCTGGGACTACGACGGCAACAACGAGCCGGTTCTGGTCGACTACGGCAACGAGAAAGTCTGGCTACACGGCGACCGCAACGGCTTTCTCTACAAGATTGACCGGACCAACGGCAAGTTCCGCTATGGGGTGCCAATCTCGAAGGTCAATTGGACTACCGGCTTTACACCCGAAGGCCGCCCCATCTGGAACATGGAGAAAGTGCCCACCTACGAGTACGAGGCCAAGAACATCTGTCCGGCTTCGGAAGGCGGCAAGTGGTGGAACCCGATGACGGTCAATCCAGAGAGCGGCTGGGTGTTCGTGCCGAGTCGTGAAATCTGCGTCGATATCAAGAGTGCGCCCCTTGGCGAGGGCCTCAATCCCGACGTGCGCACCTATGGTGACCCTTATTGGGGAATCGGTACCATCAGCTGGCGCACCGGCTACGGCCAATTGGTTGCATTCGACGGTCGCACCGGCAAGAAAATGTGGACAGTCAAGGACCGCTCCCCCTTCACCAGCGGCCTGATGTCGACTCGCGGTGGTCTGGTCTTCGCGGGCACGCCGGAAGGCGAGTTCCGCGCCTACAATCAGAAAACTGGTAAGGAACTATGGTCGTTCCAGACTGGCTCCGGAATTTTCGGCAGCCCGTCAACTTACATGGTGAATGGAAAGCAGTTCATCGCCGTGCCGTCGGGCTTCGGTGGATGGACCGGCTGGGCCCACTTCGGGGAGGGTGGTGCACCATGGCTCAAGGACAGCCGCAAGGGTGGAATCATCATCGGCTTCGGTCTGCCCTGATCCAGTCTGTGGTCAACGGTCGCTGTAACTCGACCGCTTGAAGTATCGCCTCGGGAAGTCTCGTTCTTCCCGGGGCTTATTTCCACGAAACTGCCGGACACTAGCGACCGGCCGATTTAGAGGTACGACCGAGACATGATCGGAAGAACTGTTTTTTGCTTTGTTTCCCTTGCCCTGGCTTTGCCGTTATTTGGACCCATCGTCCATGCCGGTGCGGGTGATATTGATACCGCTGACGATGCGCGCTCTTCGGCTGCGGTCAGCCGGGAACACAACCCTTATACCGGCGATGCGGCGGCTATCGAGGAAGGAAAGAGTTTGTGGCGCAAGACCGGCTGTTACGCCTGCCATGGCGGTGTCGCCGAAGGGGGCGTTGGCCCCAGCCTTATTGATGACAAATGGGTATTCAGGCCAACCGACAAAACCCTGTACAAGGCCATTTCCGAAGGTCGCAGAGGTACCACGATGAAAGCTTGGTCGAAGAAACTCAACCCCGATGAGATATGGAAGATCATTGCCTACATTCGCTCCCTCTATCAAGGCGATCCAAATAAGATCATCTGGTGACGAGCGAGCTGCGGATCGCAAGCGACCAGTGACGCGTGAAGCGTACCCCTGATCTTTGACAAGAAACTAGCAGCCCCACTCCCGTTTACGAAGCTCGACCCGGCGGATTTTTCCGCTGGCGTTTTTCGGCAACTCGGCTACGAACTCGATGCGCCTCGGGTATTTGTAAGGCGCGGTTGCTTGCTTGACGTGCTCCTGCAACTGCTCGATCAGGGCATCACTTGCTTCGAAACCAGCGGCGAGCACGACGAAAGCCTTCACGACCGCGCCGCGCATCTCATCCGGGCTCGACACCACCGCCGATTCAGCCACCGCCGGGTGCTCGATCAGTGCGCTCTCCACTTCAAACGGCCCAATGCGGTATCCTGCTGAAGTGATCACATCGTCAGCACGACCGGAAAACCAGAAGTAACCGTCTTCGTCGCGCCAACCGCGATCGCCGGTGATGTACCAGTCCCCGCGCATCGATTGAGCCGTTTTCTCCGGATCGCGCCAGTACTCGATCATCACCCCCACCGGGCGCTCCGGTTTCACCCGCACTGCAATGTCGCCCTCCTCGCCCGGCGCAACAATATTGCCGTTCTCGTCAACGATTTGCAGGTCAAACCCCGGACTGGGCTTGCCCATCGAACCCGGACGCACTTCCATGCTGGGGAAGTTCGCGCAGACCAGAACAGTCTCCGACTGGCCGTAGCCCTCGCGTATGGTGAGCCCGGTGGCGGCTTGCCAGCGAGCGATCACCTCCGGATTGAGCGGCTCGCCGGCGCCCGCGCAAAGGCGCAACGTCTTGAAGTTGTAACTCGCGAGGTTCTCCTGAACCAGCATGCGATAGACGGTTGGCGGCGCGCAGAATGTCGTTATCGGGTAGCGTTGCAAAAGCTCCAAAGTGCGCGCCGGGTCGAACGCATCGCGTTGATCGGCGAACACTGTGGAACCACATCGAAACGGGCCAAAGTAGCTGCTCCAGGCGGCCTTGCCCCAGCCGCTGTCGCTTATGTTCCAGTGCAGATCGCCCGGGCGCTGGTCCAACCAGTAACGGCCCGTGGCTTCGTGCCCGATGGCGTAAGTGGTCTGGTCGTGCAGCACCATCTTGGGGTTTTTCGTGGTGCCGGAAGTGAAGTAGCACATGGACGGCTCGTTCGCTGCCGTGTCCACTGTGGCGAAGGCGTCACTCGCGGCATCCATCGCCGCGCGACAGTCGGCCCAGCCCGCGCGCGTTTCGTTGACCAGCAGCTTTGCAACGAGATTGGGAAAGCGATCGGCGATGGTATCGACCTTGTCCGCTACGGACGCTAATGCGATGACTGCACGCGCATTGGACGCTTCGAAGCGATAAGCCAGATCCTTTGCACTCAACTGGCTGGTGCCGGGCGAGGCAATCGCCCCCATGCGTATGCACGCCGTCATTGCATCCCACCAGGAGCGATCACGGCCAAGCACCAGGATCACCACGTCGCCCCGGCGAACACCCGCTGCACTCAACACGTTGGCCAGCCGCCGCGATGCTGCGGAGAGTGCGGCATACGACACCTGTTCTTCCGTGCCGTCTTCGGAAACACACACCAAGGCCTGGGCGCCCGGGTCCGCCTGACCTAGTGCATCGATCACATCGCGTGCAAAGTTGTAGCGCTCGGGGCGCTCCCACTCGAAGTTTGCACAGGTCTCGTCGTAGTCGCGCATGTTCGGTTGCACTTTCAACTCCAGGCGTTGTATTTAGCAGCTATTTCACTACCCACACGGGTGGCTTGACACTTTCACAGTGTACCGCCCGATGATCAACCCCACGAAACTACCGGGGATTGTCCTGCGCGTACCGCCCGTTATGCGAGTTCGCGCCTTATCCATTTACTCACGCAAGACCGCGCGGGGATACAATTTGGACCCACAGAGGTCGGACGACCATCATTGGAGAATTGAAAGGGATACATGTTGAATGTTGATGAAGCCATTATCAGCCGCCGGTCGGTGCGGGCGTATAAACCGGATCCAATACCACGCCAAACCGTGGCGCATATCCTCGAAGTTGCAAGCCGTGCGCCCAGCGGCACCAACATTCAGCCCTGGCACGTGCATGTTTTTATCGGTGATGCACTGAAGTCGCTCTGCGATGCCGTGCTGGATGCATTCTGGAACGAACCGGAGAAACATAAGAACGATCGGGTGCACTACATGACGGAGTGGCGCGAGCCGTACCTCGCGCGGCGCCGCAAGGTTGGCTGGGACTTGTACGGCCTGGCGGGAATAAGAAAGGGAGAGCATGAGAAGACGCGCGAGTTCCATTCCCGGAATTTCAAGTTCTTCAATGCGCCCGTCGGAATGATATTTACGATCGATCGGGACATGGGATGGATGAGTTGGCTGGACTACGGCATGTTCATGCAGAATATCTGCATTGCGGCGCGCGGGCAGGATCTACATACCTGCCCCCAGGCAGCCTGGGGCAGTTACCACGATGTAATAGAAAAACACCTCGGACTGCCCTCGGAGCAGCTAGTGCATTGCGGAATGAGCCTGGGCCATGAAGACACTACAGCCGAGGTCAACAAGCTCGAGACCGTTCGAGAGCCGCTCGACGCGTATGTGACGTTTCACGAAAGGTGAGGGTCAAGAGCGACCAGTAAATAGTGATGAGTGACAAGCTATCAGTGACGGGCCACGTGACGCGCGTGCAACATGGGGACTTCCATCTGCGCTCAGGTTCCCCGCCAAGTTCCGTTTCTGACGTCGGGCTTCCCGAAACATTCCAGCGCCGGCTGATCTGACTTGACCAAAGTCGCCTGCAACACACGGTTCACAGTACATGCTTTACACCGGTATGCGTGAGTTGCCAAGTCAAGACTTGACAAGCGC
>CP070775.1:483142-487227 GCA_020346185.1 Betaproteobacteria bacterium
CTCACTTGATCTTCCCCTCACCGCTTTCTTGTCACTCGTCACCCGTCACTGTTAACAGAATCGGCGCGGCGTAGTTGATATCGCGAAGGACGCCGTCCTCACACCCGACTGCAGGCAGTCAGACAGGTTACAGCCGGTAGCGAGTCCCAGCAGATAACCGGCATTGAACGCATCTCCGGCACCGATTGTGTCAATAACTTCGACTTTCTTCGCAGGGCAAACCACGCGCTCTTCGCCTTGCCACGCGACTGCACCTTCGGCGCCACACTTTGTGACCAAGGTGGCGTTGGATGGCAGGTGCGCGCGAAACCATTGCGCGGCATCGTCCAATTCTTTGAATCCTGCCAAGCCTGTCGTCTCCATTTCATTGAACAGGACGTGATCGACGTGCGGCAGCCACAACGTAACTTGCGCGCGCACAGCATCCCATCCTTCGTTTGGCCAACCGGTGTCCAAGGCGACAGTGAATCCCCGCCGATTCAGAGTACGTAAAAGCTCCTCGCCACCGGTCACAAACAAGGGACTCAGGAAAACGCCGCACACCAGAACGATGTCACCTTCTGCGGCCTGCTCCGGCAATTGATGCAACACATGCTCCGAAGTGAATCCTTCAAGATGGCCAGTGGTCGTAAAGAAGGTCCGTTCGCCGTCGGGATGGGTTATGCCGACGGTCACCGTTGCCGCCGCAGAAGAGTGCGGCCAGTGCGGCGCTGATTCAGGAAACGATTCGCGCAGCCAATTTCCGAGCGGATCATCACCCATGTTGGCAATCACGCTGTGTTTTGCACCGAGCGCAGCGAGCGCCAGACCTGTATTGCCGGCCTGACCACCGACGCGCATGTCGGAGTTCGGCAGCACGGTTTCGGTGCCTACCTGTGGCCACTGCGCGAGTGGGCCGAGAATCAGATCGACGTCGATGTTACCGGCAACATAGATGGTGCCGGATTTTTTTCCAGTGTTAGTCATCGGCAAACCATCAAGTCGATCGCCCGCAAGAACATGCTTACATCAACTGATCGCGTCCCTTACCCTGCTGTATCAATGGGACATACGTATCGAGCTCGGCGATCACGTTCGGATCTGTGAGGTCAATCGTTTCACCACGTTCTGCTGACATGTAACTCGCCATGACCAGCCGCTGGACTTCCAGACCGTATTCCCACGAAAGCATCGCATCACGGCCGGCCGTGAAGGCCTCAAGCATGTCCACATTCTCATCGGTGTAGCCGTACAGATCAGCTTCGTTGTATTGCACCGCAAGCAAACCACGGCTGGATGTCGATTTCTCCAGGGCGCTTTCCTGGTCGGCGATGGCTTCTGCGGCCTCGTCCCCGATGAATACATTCAATGGCGAAACCAGCGTGTTGACCTCGAAGGCGTAACCCGGCCCGACCCCGTCCATGAATAGACGCAGGCCCTGTTTTTCGAACATCCACGAGTTGGTGAACTGCGCTTTGACCAGTTGCCCGGTTTCCGGATTGCGATAAGTGATCATTCCGGTCGCAAAATCCTCTGCCGGTGTCTTGCCATAGTCGACGCCGCGATCCTTGAGCAGTTTTTCGCGCCATTGTGGTTGACCCCATTTCAGCAGCCCGACGTCAGCCGTGACTTTCTGCGGTTGCAGGAACAACAAGTCCTTGTCAGGTGGTGTCAGCACGTAGCGCCCAACTGCGATGCTGTGGCATCCCATGTCGGCCAGCACACCGCCGCCCTGGCGGGTCGGGTCCCAGAACCAGGGTTCGTGCGGGCCGGCATGTTCCTCGGCCGAGCGCGCCAGTGTCAGCGGACCCATGGATTTGGTGACGCCAACCAGCTGCTCGCGCTGGGTCTGGATCGATTTCATGAATATCTGGTTCTCGAAGTAGGCGGTGTGTAGCTTCGCCTCACGCGCTAGTTCGACCAGGCGGTGTGCTTCTTTCATGTTGCGACCGAGCGGCTTTTCAACCACCACACCTTTGAGTTTCGTACCGGCCTTGACCGCCGCAACGATTTCTTCCATTACCTCGATGCGCGCGTAATTGGGAGCGTAAATAGCGATCACATCAACGTGATCGGCCATCGCGGCAATGCTGTCGTAAATCTTCGCTTCACCGAGGCCATTGTCGCGACAGAATTTCGCAGTCGCTTCACTGTTACTACGGCGAGTCAGGCCTGCGATCTCCAGGCCACGCACCTGCTTGATTGCCACCGCCTGAAAGTGAGCGATAAATCCTGAACCAATAAAACCGATCTTCATTGTTCTTCGTCCACCATTCTCGTTTCACATACGCCTGAAGTGGCCACCAAGGCACCGGATGTTCACGTGCCGTTGTAACGTTAACGCTACACGGACCGCGTACGGTCCACTATACTCGTTGCACCGATGTTACGGGGAAGCACGGTATGCGGCAGCGCAACACTAATAATTGCCCCGGGAGGAGAGGAAGCATGCATAAGAAACTTGTAACAATAGTACTGGCTGCCGTACTCGGCGCCGGCCTGACCACCGCGGCAAACGGCCAGGACCAGTTCGTCATTGGCCTTAGCAACGGCTGGATCGGCAGCGAGTGGCGCACCCAGATGATCGACGAGGCGACAGCCGCGGCGAAAGAATGGGGCAAGCGCGGCGTCGCGGTGACGGTCATCGCACAAAGCAGTAACGTTGATGTGCCGGGCCAGATCGCCCAGATCCGTAACTTCATGAACCGCGGTGTGGACGCAATCATCGTCAACCCGAACAGCCCGACTGCATTCGACCCGATTTTTGCGCAGGCCAAGCGCAGGGGCATTCTGGTCATCTCGACCGACGCTGAAGTGTCTTCCAAAGACGCAATCTATGTCGGCATCGACCAGAAAGGCTGGGCGATGCAATCCGCCGAATGGCTGGCGAAGACCTTGAAAGGCAAGGGCAACGTGGTGGCAATCAACGGTGTCGCCGGTCATCCGGCCAATCAGATGCGTGTTGCCGGCTACCGCGAAGTGTTCGCCAAGTACCCCGACATCAAGATCCTCAACGAAGTAAACGCCAACTGGGATGAAGCGCAGGGCCAGCAGGCAATGCAGAACCTGCTCGCGACCTATCCGTCCATCAATGGCGTGTGGGTTCAGGACGGCATGGCTGCCGGTGCCTGGCGCGCACTGCAAGACGCCGGGCGCACGGACATCGCTGCGACCGGTGAGATTCGTGTCGACTTTCTCAAGACCTGGAAAGAAAACAACTTCAACAGTGGCGCTTCGGTCAATCCTCCGGGCTGCATGGCGAGCGCGTTGAACGTCGCAGTGCTGCGCTTGCAGGGCCATGAGTTCAAGGACGGCATTTTTCAGGGCCAGTACGGCAATGCGATCTACATTCCGATCCCGTTGATTGACAGCTCAAACTTCAACTCAATCTACGAGAAGTGGAAAGACGAAGCCGGCTACATCTCCGTTAGCACGGCGGTCACACCGCAGCAGGCGAAGAGACGGTACTTCAAGTAACAAGCATCGCTGCTAACAAGAACTAACGCCGCTCGTCAAGGAAATTCGCACCAATGCGCGTTCTGGAAGCGAGCGGTGTTCAAAAGCGATTCGGGGGCGTAACTGCGCTGGCCGGAGCGGATTTTTCGCTCGAAGCCGGTGAAGTTCACGCCCTTGTTGGTTCCAATGGCTGCGGCAAGAGTACGCTGTGCAAGATCATCGGCGGCTCCGTCGCAGCTGACGAGGGCCAGCTCACCCTCAACAAACAATCTGTCAGTTTTTCCGGGCCACAGGACGCGGCCGACGCCGGCATCGGCGTCTTCTATCAGGATCTCAGCCTGATTCCCCAAATGACGGTTGCCGAGAACATTTTTCTCGGGCGAGAACCAACTGCAAAGGCTGGTCTGGTTAACGAGGACGAGCTCAACGAGGCGGCGACCAAAGCACTTGCCGAATTTCGCGGAGTGCTTGGTGACGGCATCGACGCCGAAACGCCAGTCGCGTCATTGTCGGCCGACCAGGGCCAGATGGTCGAAATCCTCAAAGTCCTGGCAGCCGAGCCGCGCATCATCATCTTCGACGAGGCGACCGCCGCACTCGATCGCCATCAGGTCGAAGCCGTGTTCGAGCACATCCGGTCACTGAAAGCC
>CP070775.1:487327-491397 GCA_020346185.1 Betaproteobacteria bacterium
GCTATGTTGGGGAGTTTGTGGACAGTGCATGGGAAAACATCCCGGTCGTCGACGTGCTGGATATGTCGATTGGCTTGAACGCCATCGATGGCCCGGCCTATTTTGCGGACCCGACCAACATCTCTGCGCGGTTGCTAACTGCCGAAATGGGCGATTCCGACGAGTCGATGCTCGATGTCCTATTGGAAGCCAAGCCGGTTGACGATCCCGGTGCCGGGTTCACTTACTCATCGACCGCGACGCAGGCGCTTGTCCTTCTGGCCGAGGCTGCGAGCGGAGAACCATGGGCGCAGGTCTTTGACAGCCGCATCTGGGCGCAAGTGAAGTCGGACGGTCCGGTGCAAGCTCACATGACGCCCGACGGGATCGCGCTCGCCCACGGGTTCATGTCAATGGGACTGCGCGACCTTGCCCGCTATGGCATGCTGTTCACGCCCAGCCAGGATCAGGTAACGGTTGCCGAGATCGTCACGCCTGAGATACTCGAACGTACCCGCTCATTTGATCGCACGGCAGAGTGGTACCGCAACGGGCCCTCGGCCGAGAAGTTCATGGAGCGCCTCGACGACGATGCCGTGCGCGGGGCCGGTCGCCAGTGGGACGCCATCTGGGAAGACGGCGATTTTTTCAAGGGTGGCTTGAACACGCAGGGCATCTACGTCTCGCCGGATCGCGATCTCGTCATCGTGTATTTCGCCGTCGACCCGACGCAACAGTTCCAGAAATATCTACGACCTCTAGCAACGTCTGAGCTGTTCGTGGGTTGAACGAACCTCACGCTACCGCCGCGAAAAGGGACGGGTCCACACTTTTCGCAAGTGATACATGATGACCGCTCGGGGCTCAAGGCGGTCATCTGAAGATTTTTGTCGGATGACCGGTTGGTCATAGCGAGCGGACATTGGTATGGTCGATTCCATTCTTTGCGGCATCGTGATTCAAGGCGACAGGAGGATTGTCCATGTCGCATCTGTTCTGGCTCGACCAAGAGCGCCTCAACCGCATCAAGCACATGTTCCCAAAGCCAAGGGGGATAGCGCTTGCTGACGACCGAAAGGTTCTCAGCGGCATCATCCATGTCATTCGAAATGGCCTCCGTTGGCGGGATGCTCCGGCCGAGTACGGGCCGCATAAGACGCTCTATAACCGAAGGGCCAGATGGGCCCGAATGGGCATCTTCGCAAATATCCTGGCCGAGTTGACTTCTGAAGGCGATGCGACAGGCACCCTGATGATTGACGCCACCCATCGAAAAACCCATCGCACAGCGTCCAGCATGGGGCTCAAAAAGGGGGGGCGAGGCCGCCTGATTGGTCGCACCAAAGGCGGAATGAACTCCAAGCTTCACTCTGTCACCGATGCATTGGGTCGTCCGATAACACTGTTTCTGAGCGCAGGGAACGTCAGTGATTACATCGGAGCACGGGCACTGCTTGCATCATTGCCGGATGCAAAATGGATGCTGGCGGATAGAGGGTATGATGCCGACTGGTTCCGCGACGGCCTGAAAGAAAGGAATATTGAACCCTGCATTCTGTCGCGCCGCAACCGCAAAGACATTATCCCGCATGACGCCAAGATTTATCGGGCCCGCCACAAGATTGAGAACATGTTTGGACGGCTGAAGGATTGGCGCAGGGTCGCACCCGTTACGAACGATGTCCTATGGTGTTCCTATCTGCCATCGCTCTCGCGGCAACGGTATTGTTTTGGTTATGAGTCCAGAGCCTAGAGCAGGTGCAACATGCTCGGCATCGGGTAGCGCCGTTTGAGGTCCTGATGATGTCTGCGGTCCGCTCCGCAACGATTTTCGCGTTTCGCAGGTTGACATGGCCAACCGGCAAGCGCTAGACAAGTACCCATGATCGATCTGGTAATCGTGGCGGCCTTCGTCGCTTACGCGATCTACTCTGGGCTGTCAGCGCGTCGCAAGGCATCCACTGGCTTGCAGGAATATTTCCTGGCGGGGCGAACCATCAAGGGCTGGCGCGCCGGGGTCAGTATGGCGGCTACGCAGTTCGCTGCGGATACACCGCTGTTGGTGGTGGGCTTGATTGCTTCCGGTGGCATTTTTCTGATCTGGCAGCTCTGGGTCTACGGTATCGCGTTCCTGATGATGGGCTTTGTGTTTGCTGTTCACTGGCGCAGGGCCGGCGTGCTCACAGACGCGGAGTTCACCGAGTTGCGCTACAGCGCCCGCGGTGCGCTGGCGTTGCGCACCGTCAAGGCGCTTTACTACGGCACTTTAATCAACTGTGTCGTGCTGGCATTTGTGCTGGTTGCTGCCGTTCGCATTGCCGAGGTATTTCTGCCGTGGCACGAATGGCTCAATGCTGATCTGTATCAGAGCCTTCTCCAGTTGACCCGCGCAACGGGATTGTCGATTGGCAATACTGCGACGGGGTTGGATGCGGATGTTTCCACGACAAACAACCTCATCAGTATTGTCGCGCTGATGAGTTTTACCTTGTTCTACTCCGCCACGGGTGGTTTGCGTTCAGTTATTGCTACCGACGTCGTGCAGTTCACATTGGCTATGATCGGCACGCTCGCATATGCGTTCGTCATGGTAAATGCGACTGGTGGTCTATCCGGACTTAGCGAGCGCATCGTCGAGATCTATGGGCAGGCGAAAGCGACTGAGCTGCTTTCGTTTTCACCAACCGGTGAAGCGTTGTTGTTGCCATTTCTGGTGATCATTGCACTGCAGTGGTTTTTCCAGATGAACAGCGACGGTACCGGATATCTGGCGCAACGATCGATGGCCTGTCGCACTGACCGCGACGCACGCGTTGCGGCGGTGGTATTCTCTTGGCTGCAGATTGTTCTTCGCAGTCTGATCTGGATCGTCATTGGTCTTGGGTTGCTGGTGCTCTATCCGTTTGATCCACAGGCGGCACACAGCGACAACTTCATCGCTGCCCGCGAGATCTTGTTTGTGCAGGGCATTGATGACTTGCTGCAACCCGGATTGCGCGGATTGATGCTGACGGGATTACTCGCAGCATTGGCATCAACCGTCGATACGCACCTGAACTGGGGTGCCAGTTACTGGAGTAACGACTTGTACGACCGCCTGGTTTGTCGTGCCTGGCTGAAGCGCACACCGGGAAATCGGGAGCTGGTGTGGGTCGCCCGATGGTCCAACGTGCTGATCCTGGTGCTGGCGCTGATCATCATGAGCCAGTTGGGATCGATCCAGCAGGGTTGGAAGATGTCGCTGTTGCTGGGTGCCGGGACAGGATCCGTGCTCGTCTTGCGGTGGCTATGGGAACGTATCAATCTCTACTCGGAGCTGGCAGCTATTGTGGTGGCGCTGATTGCCAGTGGTTTTCTTCTGCATTTCTTTCCCGAGCCGGATCAAGAGTGGCTGCGGTTGGCGTTGATGGCCTTGTTAAGTACTGTTGCCGCGGTGGGTATCACCTTTCTCACGCCAGCTACCGATCCACATGTGCTTTCGGCTTTTTACCGGCGTGTGAAGCCAGTCGGGTGGTGGCGTAAGGCGGCGATCGCAAATAACGAGGAAAGTGACATCCCGTTAATTCGGTTTCGTCGCGATGTGATCCTGGTGGCAACCGGCTCGGCTTCGCTGCTGTTCATGCTGGTGGGCATCGGCCGGCTTCTTGTTGGTGCGCCCGGTGAGTCCATCCTGGTGTCACTACTTCTTGTTGCTATTGCCATTGCCGCAATTCCATTCTGGTGGTCAGCTATTGTCAAGCAGGACGCTCTCGACCAGCATGGCGCCTGACCAACGCGCGCTTTCGCTTTTGAAAGTCCCATCAGTAGGCCGAATTCCAGCATCTGGCTAATGCCTCGGATCGTTTGGGACATGGATGTGTCGTTCTTGTGAGGGCAAGTGCCTCGCGGAGAGGAAACTGCGGTGTTATGGCTCGTTCGACAATGTTGGCTCGAACTTCGTTGGAGATGTCATGAAGAAACTGCTTGTGTTGGTTTTCACGCATGCTTTTGTCGGGATGATTGGGTTTGCCGCAGGCATTTACTTGCTGCCTATCTTGATCGCGCCGCCGGCGCCGGAGGAATCTGAAGTGATGGCGGTGGCGGCAGACGCC
>CP070775.1:491497-495564 GCA_020346185.1 Betaproteobacteria bacterium
GCCGAAGCACGAAACACTACCCCTCGGGCCTGCTTCTGCTCGACCAATAATGGCAGCTCCCGAAGAAACTGGATACTTGCGCAGCAAGGCAATTGACTGCGCGGCATCTGAAGGCGCGACAAAGGCAACAAAACGACCCTCGTTTGCGACGTGTAACGGATCCAGGCCAAGTAGTTCACAGGCCGAGTCGACATCGTCCTGAACAGGGATGGCGCCTTCCCGAAGCACGATCGACACGCCAGTTGTCTCGGCGATTTCGACCACTGCGCTCGCCAGCCCCCCGCGTGTCAGGTCGCGCAGGCAGTGCACCTCTATACCGCTGTCAAGAAGTTGCAGCACTGGTTCGGACAATGGTGCGCAATCGCTGACAATCGGCGTCTCGAACCCGAGTTTCTCGCGCGCTGCCATCACCGCGATACCGTGCCTGCCGATATCGCCACTGACGATGATGGCATCTCCCTGACGGACACGCTCGGGGCCGATCGGCTGCGGCGCGACGATGCGGCCAACACCAGTCGTGCTGATATAGATGCCATCACCCTTCCCTCGGTCGACGACTTTGGTGTCACCCGTTACCAGTTGCACGCCTGCCTGATCAGCGGCACCGCGCATGGACAACGCGATACGCCGCAACAGCGCTATTGGAAAGCCCTCCTCCAGAATCATTCCGACGCTCAACCACTGCGCACGCGCACCACACATGGCGAGGTCGTTGATAGCGCCATTGACCGCCAAAGTACCAATGTCGCCGCCGGGAAAAAACAGCGGCCGCACGACATACGAATCAGTTGTAAAGGCAACTGGTCCGTGGACATCCAGCACAGCACCATCGTGGCGGCGTTGCAATTGTTCGTTGTCGAAAATCGGACGAATAACGTCGTCGAGCAGCCGGTCCATCATCCGTCCACCACCGCCGTGGGCAAGCTGGATTGTTTCTGTGTCCGATTCCGGCAGCGGGCACACCAGCCCGGTCGCACTGGTTTCTGTCATTGCTCGCTGCCAACAGCAACTTGCCGCTGGTGATTGCGATAGCGGTAGTAGGCGGCACAGGCCCCCTCCGACGAAATCATGGTGACGCCAAGAGGATGGTCCGGCGTGCATTGCTTGCCAAACGCCGGGCAGTCGGGCGGCTTGCGTTCGCCGCGCAGAACAAGCCCGCTCAGGCACTCACTGCCGGTTTCCTGCTCCGCCGCGACCGGTCCGAACCGGTGCTCCGCGTCCAGATCGGCAAACGCATCGGCCAAAGCGAGTCCGCTTTCAGGTATCTCGCCCATGCCTCGCCAGCATCGCGGCGTCACCCGGAATACTTCACGCATTGCCGCTTGGGCGGCGGCGTTGCCGTCGCGGCGCACTACGCGGCTGTACTGGTTTTCTACTTCAGCCCGCCCCTGCTCGAGTTGCATTACACACCGGTAGATGCCTTCGAGGATATCGAGCGGTTCGAAGCCGGTGACCACAATTGGTACCTGCCACTGCTCAGCGATAGGGCGGTACGCCTGATAGCCCATGACCGTGCACACATGGCCGGCGGCAAGAAAGCCCTGAACCTGATTTTCCGGCGCCGCAAGTATCGCCATGATTGCCGGTGGCACCAGCACTTGGGAAACCAGCATGGCGAAGTTGCCCAGGCCCTCGCGGCGTGCCTGGATGGCCGCCATGGCGTTGGCGGGCGCCGTCGTCTCAAAACCAACGGCGAAGAAAACAACCTCGCGCTGCGGTTCGCTCCGTGCCACTTCGAGTGCCTCGGTGGGCGAGTAGACGAGGCGTACATCAGCACCACGTGACTTGGCGGTTAACAGACTGCCATGCGTGCCCGGTACGCGCATCATGTCGCCGAAGGAGCACAAAACCACGCCCGGACGCGAGGCAACTTCGATTGCCTTATCAACATAGCTAACGGGGGTTACGCACACCGGACAGCCGGGACCGTGCAGCAATGTGATTCTCTCGGGCAGCAGCTGGTCGATTCCAAACCGTACAATCGAGTGCGTCTGACCGCCGCATACTTCCATCAGCGTCCATGGACGGGTGACGGTCCGGGCGATCGCGTCAACCATGCGCCGGGCTGCTTCCGAGTCGCGGTATTCATCGCGAAATTTCAAGTTGCAGCTCCTTGCGCGCCCGCCGTTTCATCGATCTGTCGCAGCAGTTCGAACACGCGTGCCGCTTCCTGCTCGTCAATCACAGCGATGGCGAAGCCGACGTGCACCAGCACATAGTCGCCTGCCTCGGCCTCGGGCACATAGATCAGGTTGACTTCCTTGATCACACCACCGAAGTCGATGCGCCCGATCCGACCGAGCGCATCATCTCCGGCAGTGCTGATAACTCGTCCCGGAACCGCTAGGCACATGGTGTTTGCTCCCCTTGTTTTGATCGCGCCAGTTTTGGTCGAGCGGCTTCTGACCGTGCGGCCTGCGACCGCGCAGCCCACGCCGCCTGGCCGAGTGCGATGCCACCATCGTTGGGTGGAACTCGCTGGTGCCAGAACGGCTCACAGCCATCCGCGCGCAACGCAGCAACCGTGTTCTCGGTTAACAGGATGTTCTGGAAACAGCCACCGGTCAACACAACGCGGGACGCGCCAAGCCTTTTCGAAACCGCAGCGATGGCGTTCGCCAACGCGCTGTGCAGTGATGTCGAGATTGCACCCGCCGACTGGCCCGCTCGCAGATCGCTTATCGCCTCGGTCAACGCAGCTTCCCAATCAACCTGCAAACAATCGTTATTCACCTCGCGCAGCGGCATACAATAGGCCCTACCTTCCGCAGCCCGGTCTGCACACCACTCGAGCGCGGCAGCAGCTTGACCTTCATAACTTGATCGTTGGTGCAGTCGGCATAGTGCCGCAAAGGCGTCGAACAGTCGCCCGGCACTGCTCGTCACTGGCGAGTTGATGCCTTGATCGAGCATTCTGAGCAACACGGCACGCTGCCCGGAGGTATAGTAAGCGATCGGCGCCAGATCGGTCATATCGAGGGCGTCCTCGCCATAGGCAGCAAACAACAACCCGAGTGCAGCGCGGGCAGGTTCACGCACCGCCGCTTCGCCACCGGGTAGACGGAATGGACGCAGATGGGCAACGCGTCGCCAACCCGCATCTTCAATCGCCAGGAACTCGCCGCCCCAGATCGTGCCGTCAGTGCCATAGCCAACACCATCCCAGGCAACGCCAAGGACTGGCGGCGCAAGCGCATGCTCGACCATGCAGGCGGCGACGTGTGCGACATGGTGTTGAACCGTTACCACTGGCAAGCCCGATAGCTCCGCCGCCCGGCTCGAGGCATAGTCGGGATGCATATCGCGTACTGCAACACGCGGCTGCACTGCGAACAGACGCACGATGTCGGTACTCGCAGTGAAATACGCATCGCGCGCGGCCACCGTTTCCAGATCGCCAAGGTGATGACTCAGTACCGTTCCAGCGCCGCAGGTCGCCGAAACGGTGGCCTTGAGATGACTGCCAAAGGCCAATATGCCTTCGGGCGCTGTGGTTTTTGTCACCGGAGCCGGCGCGTAACCGCGCGCTCGCCGCAGGATCTGCGGTTCACCCAGCACCATTTGCGCGACAGAATCGTCGAGCGGGCGCGAGATCCGCCGATCGTGCACGAGAAACAAGTCGGCGATGCCGGCGAGCCGCGCCAGCGCCTCCATCTCGTCAGCGACAATCGGTTCGTCAGTCAGATTAGCGCTTGTGGCAACAATCGGCATGGCCAGTTCGTGCAACAACAGGTGATGCAATGGCGAGTACGGCAACATCGCCCCCAGGCGAACGTCACCTGCGGTCACGGCCGGTGCGATTGTGCCGCGATCTTTCTGTAGCAGTACACTTCTCTGTAGCAATACAATCGGCCGCGCCGGCTCGCACAGCAGCGCGGCTTCCGCCGCACTGACCTGGCAACAGGCATGCACATCGGCAAGTGTTGGAAACATCACCGCGAACGGCTTCTCGTCGCGGCCTTTGGCGACACGCAGTCGGCTGACGGCAGCTTCGTTGCCGGCCTCGACCATCAAATGAAAACCACCAATGCCTTTCACCGCGACAATGCGGCCCTCGCGCAGCGCTG
>CP070775.1:495664-499563 GCA_020346185.1 Betaproteobacteria bacterium
TTGCATTGAGTCCGGCAGACTTCGATTGCGTGCTTCTCAGAATTTCAGTGCGAGCATATTTGGCTGCTGTGTATAAGTGGCAATGCGGCCGCACGCAGTCGACCTCGTCCAACTCATCAAGGAAATCGCTGTCGAGTTCCGTCAGCCATTTCAGTTTTGTGTGATCGACCATCATCGGTGAATTGTTTCTGCGGGCCATCTTTGACCGGTCATGCAGTAACGCCGGCATGACGAAAAGGACCGTCTTGCACTTCTCGAGTTCGCTGCTTGCAGAGCCCAGTGTGGCCATGTCGGTCCATTCTCTTTGCAAGACGATCTGGCACAAGATGCCTCAATGTCAGGCGTAATCCCGGATGATCTTCAGCGCGGAGACGGCCAGATCGCCAAACATCGGAGGCTGGTCCGTGTAATGCGACGGCGTGCTCTCGTATAACGGCATGAAGGATCGCTCGTAAACGCCGGTCGGCGTGCCGGCGACTTTCGACAATCAGCATATCTTTCAACGGCAATTCGATTCTCAGGTGCAGCGCGAGGCAAGGTCTGGTAAGTCCGCCACCCACGGGAGTGACATTGTATCGCTGCCCGGAGTTGGAAACGGTCACGGATCTGTAACGGCCGTGGATTTGGGGCGGTCACGGAGCGGGTCGATGAGCGTGTTCGTTCACGGGCGCAAGGTCCAGCACGAGACTCAGTTTTGGCCCAAGCGCGCAGACGACATGGCCAGGCGCACGGGCGATCACTTCGAACATCGGCAACGCCGGTGCCATTGCATTGCCGGCGACGAGTGATGCATTATTTGTGCTCGATCCGTTGTGCGGCTCCTGCTCTTTTTCGCGCAGTTGCCAATGCAAGACGTATTGCGCGTTTTCCGTGGGTCGGTCACCCAGCACCAGGGCACATCCGAATCGCCCGGCGCTACTGACAACGTCGGCGAGCGGGCCTTGCGCCGCGATGTCATAGGCGACAAACACAACGCTTTCCGCGTTGCTCTTTGCTTGCACCAACGCCTCCAGAAGTCCGTTGCCAAATGAGTAGCGATCGGCGCTGATAGCAGTGTATGGTCGCATGCTGCCGGTCGCGATCGCCCAGTACCCCGCAGCCGCATTGTGTACGGAATTATGGAAGCGGGTCGGTGACACCAGTTCCGGTGTCGATGCCAGCGTCTTGCACATGTAGTCGGTGACGGCGAGGTCGCCATAGGTGGATGCAAACACCGACGGCAAGGTCGAGGGATCGCGCTGAGCATGCGCACAGGCTTCGCTGCCGACCGCGAGAGAAATGGCAACCGTGTCCGGTGCGCGGCGTCGCTCGTTGGGTGGCAACAAATCAGGTGACGGGCGTTGGCAGACTTCGTCCGGCGCTGCTGTCTCAGCGCGCAGTATGCGACGTGCCGCGTTCCATCCGGGTAGTCTATCCGACCAGATGCCGACACCCTCGATGTAAGCCGTGTCGGCGGCCATTAGCTGCTCCGGCCAAACAACACAGCGCAGTTGCTGCCGCCAAAGCCGAACGACAGGCTCATGCCGGTTCGCAGGCTAGCGTCCGTGTTCTCGATGCACACTCGGGCGTTACAGGCGGGATCGAGCCGGGTTGTGTTCAATGTTCCCGGAACGAACGAATGCTCCAGCGCGAGCAGGGTGATCACCGCTTCGAGGATGCCGGCAGCGCCCAAAGTATGTCCGGTCCAGCCTTTGGTAGAGCTTGCCAGCGTGTTCGGGCTGAACAGGTCGCCGATCACTTTTGCTTCGATTTCGTCGTTCTTGCGGCTCGCGGTTCCGTGCAGGTTGACATAATCGACCGCTTCGGCCGACAGCCCGGCGCGGGCAAGTGTCTCGGCGATGGCGCTGCGTGCACCGAGACCCTGTGGATGCGGTGACGACATGTGAAAGGCATCGCTGCTCTCACCATATCCGAGCAGCGCCGGCCCGCTGCCCTGGCGCTCGATCAGCGCAAATCCCGCCGCCTCGCCGAGGTTGATGCCATCGCGGGCGACATCGAAAGGACGGCATTTTTCGCGCGAGACCAAGTCCAGTGAGTTGAATCCGAACAAGACACTGCCACAAAGGCTATCCGCACCGCCGACCACCACGGCATCGGCGAGATCGTTCCTGATCAGCCGCTCGGCCTGTGCGAAGACCTTGGCGCTTGATGAGCACGCCGTGCCGACAGTAACGCAAATGCCATCGAGTGACAGGGCGTGCCGCAAAAAGTCACCTGTCGAATGCGGCGTATGGAGGAACGGATTAAGCAGGTGTTGCGGGAAGCGATCGTCCTTGTCGAGACTGCGATAGGCTTCTTCTGTGGCACCGATACTCGATGTCGAAGTGCCGAGCACGATCGCCACCCGTTGCCGGCCGTAGCGTTGCCGGGCGGCGTTGACCGCACGCATGAACTCGTCCTGGTTCAATCCGAGCCATGCCAGCCGGTTGTTACGGCAGTCCCACTCCGCCAAGTTCTTTGGCAGCGGTTCATCCTCGATGCCGTTTACCCGGCCGATATAAGT
This sequence comes from Betaproteobacteria bacterium, assembly GCA_020346185.1. Taxonomy (GTDB): domain Bacteria; phylum Pseudomonadota; class Gammaproteobacteria; order Burkholderiales; family Eutrophovitaceae; genus SG8-40. The sequence continues at coordinate 498,168 of CP070775.1, forward strand.
GTCTATCGGCTTGGCGCCGAAGTCGTTTCGAGACAGCCCGCTGGTGCGCGAACGAAGCACGCCGAGAATTGCGGCGTTGCCGCGCCCGGCTGCGGAGGTCGCCGTGAAGGCACCAATACGCAGGGGCGCAATGGGAGCGCGAGCACGTTGGCCGTGCAGGTTCGCTATTGTTCCTGCCACGCTGTCCGACACCGGTCGGCCACTTCACCGCGAACTGATTGCGATCGTGTCACAAGGTCCAATATTAGCGGAATTGCCGCATGTTGCCGTCGGACTGACTGTTTCAAGCGAGCACCACGGCCGCGCGACCGATGACCAAGTCGCTTTCACCAGCCGCGACGGTGAACGAATAGATCATGCGTGTTGATTCATTGAATAGCAGCTTCGCGCCGACAACAAGCTCACCAGTGTATTCGTCTAGGTATCGTGTGTGACAGTGCATCTCGCGAACACTGGCAAGATAACCTTGTCGAGTGCTCTCGGAGTCGTTGCCCGGTGCGGGCGCGTTCAATGCACCGCTACCACCAGACCCAGCCAGTGCGCTGTTATCTCCAGGCGCAGTCAGTGCGCCGTGCAGCGCCATGGCCTGGGCCGCGTACTCGATTGCGCAAACGCTGGACAGGCGTCCGTGTCGACGCAGCGGATTGGTCGGGTCGAGATGGCTGCGTGTTTCGCAGCGTATGGACACCCCGTCACAGGCGACAACCCTCTCCAGCAGGCACATTTTCCCCGCATGTGGAACGAGTGTTCGGATACGTTCGAGGTTGATTGGAACGTTGCACGTTGGTTTGGACATCGTTGCAGTGCAGCAGCTTGATTTCAGATCCAGCTATATCTTGTCGCTGCTGGCAGCGCGAACTCGTGGAATGCAAACGATAGATCATTCTAACCGACAGGTCCGTTAAATGCTTGTCGGCGATCGGTATGGTTATAATTCAGGTGAAGTGATTTGACCGCTGTTCGGATCAGGCAACGCAAGATCAACCATGATTTCCCTGTATCAGGCATGAACGTCGTAGCAGTGATGAGTGACCAGGAGCGCGAACTGGCGGAGCTCATCGTCTCCGCGCTCAACCTGGATAATCCGGCGACGGACATCGATCCTGATGCGCCGCTGTACGGTGAAGGTCTCGGTCTCGATTCGATCGACATTCTCGAGATCGCCCTGGCCGTTTCAAAGCGCTATGGCGTTCAAATTCGTTCTGACGCCAAGAATAACGTGCAGATTTTTTCTTCGCTGCGCAGCTTGAATGAGCATGTCCAGCAGCAGCGCGCCGCTTGAACCGAGACGACACCCGTCGAAGCTGCGGAGTTTGTTGGTCCTTTTGCTGATCATTGGCTATCCGCTTGCAGCGTGGTGGATGTTCGTTTACGGAGGGCGCGCCGGTAGCGCAGC
>CP070775.1:499663-503457 GCA_020346185.1 Betaproteobacteria bacterium
ACTTCACGACTGAGCAGATAGCGGTGCTCAACGAGGAATGCTCGATGCGCCTGCCACTCGTCTTCGCTGCCATTGTTGACACCGGCAAACTCCGGCGCGTTGGCAAGGCGCCGAGCAACGTCACGGCTCAAGTCCGCCAACACGCGCGGCTCATCGCCGGCAATGGCAACCAGAATCAGCCGCGAGACGATGCCATCCCTGAGTTGATCGACCAGCACCTGCTGTGCGGCCGTCGGCGCGCCGGGCAGGAACGCCTGCAGATCGGTGCTCAAACTGGATCGGGCTACAATCGCCACACTCGCGCTCACCAATGCCAGCCACGCGGCGAGCGTCGCCAGCGCCGCGCGATTCACGGCTCGTGCTCCGTAATCTGCATTACCGAACGATCGCCACTGTTCTGAACCACTTCGATGACGGTGATCCGCCCAAGTCCACCGCGAATGCTCAGAAGGCGCACCAGGGCCGCCATTTCCGGCTTGTTGGGGACCATAACCAGTTCCCAGTCATCGGCACTGCCGTGCAGCTCGATCTCGTAGAAGCGTCGCAGCACGTCGAGATCACCGGTGAGCGTGGCACGCAGGCCTTCAATAAAGCCCCGCAGAGCCGGATATCGGTGCAATCTCAGCTGGCGTTTCCTGCTCGCCGGGCCCATATCTACTGTCAGGGCATCGCCAACGACAGTCATCCGTTCCGCATGCGGCTGTTGCGTGAATTTCTCGAGCCGGCCCGGCGCAAAGGCAAGCGTGCCAGTTTGTTCGATCGGTTTGTCGAGCACGGCGAGATGTTTGGTTTCGGAAAAGTACGCCTGCCCGGAGCCGCGCTGCGCCAGTTCGTCCATCAGCACCTCCAGACCCCAATCCGCCGCGTGTGCCGCCTCGCTGCAGAGCAACCCGGCGAAAACCGAGTACAAGAGACGCCACTTAGCCAACCTTGTCATCGCTCGACCAAAAATCGTAAAAGTTGAACCAGTTAAAAGGTTCCGCACGGCAGTAATACTCGAGACGGCTGGCGTAGAGTCGTATCCAGCGTTCAACAATCTGGTCGCGCTCGGCTCTGGGCAAGACAGGCGCCTCGACCAGTGTCTCGAAATGCAGGTCGTAGCGGTTTGCGCCGCGATAAACGCCAAGCATCAGGATCACGTCCCGGCCGGTCAGCGCGAAGACACGAAACGGCGCGGCCGGGAACAATGCCGTAGCGCCTAGAAACGGCACCGCCACCGTGCCGCCTTCACTGATCGCACGATCAGCCAGCATGCCCACCCACGCGCCCTTGTCGAGTTGCTCCATGACCCGCAGCATCGAGTCGGGCGTACCAAGCGCAATAACGTCATCCTCGAGTGCCGGGTTGATGGCACGTGTCACGCGGGCGACGCGGTTGGCATTCTCTTCGAACATGACCAGATTGACGGTTACCTGTCGGCGCCGGCCGATGCTGCGCAACACTTCGAAGCTGCCGATGTGCGCACCGACCAGAAAACAACCCTTGTTGTTCTTCAATTGTTCGATGAGCCGTTCCTCGCCGTGCAACCGAATGTCGAACATGGACCACCGGTCAGACAAAAAGTAAACGCGGTCAAGCGCGACCGTCGCAAACGTGTGGAGATGTCGAAATACTTCGCGCAATGACGGCTTGCGTCGCAACACGCGCTGCAGATAATCTTGCGACGCCTGACGTGCGCGTGCATCAAAAATCAGATAGTAGGCCGCCACCGGGATGAGTACCGCGCGCGCCACCGGCCTTCCCAGTGACAAGGCAATCCATACCAGGACTCGAATGGCGAAAATGTTGGAACGCTCGCGCGCACTGAGCCACTGACGGCTCATTGATGGCCCGGCGCGACCAACGTCAGCGCGCCATTGACCGCCGTTTCGCCGGCAACACTGCACTCGAACCGCAGCGATGCATCTGGGCCTTGACTTAATCTGATTTGCAGGCTGTCACCCGGACGCACCGGACGCAGAAACTTGGCAGAGCGGATGCGCACGGCGGCAAAGTCGCTGCACGCACCGAGTTCGCCGCATAGTGCATCGAGAATTTCGTCGAGCAGGACCGCGCCCGGCAAGATCGGATCCCCGGGAAAGTGGCCGGCAAATGCCGGATGAACCGGTTCGACGCTGCGGCTCAGCGACACGGGCCGTGTCAACCCGCCAGCAGCGCAGTGTTCTGCAAGCTTTATCAGTTCGTTGCGCGGCAGCTTTCCGCTGGCATTGCGCGGCAAGGACGCAACGAGATATAGGGGGCGCGGCAGAAATACCGGATCGACGCGCCGCGACAGCGCCGCGAGCAATTGCGCGCGCTTCATTCCGGGCGCAACGGCAAAGGCAGTCAATCTCGCTGTTTCTTCGCCGGTGTCGTCTGGCAAAAAGAAGGCGCCATCCTCAACACCGTCAATCGCACCGAGCTGATGATCAAGATAGCCGATCGACGTGCGCTTACCAGCGATATTGACCAGATCAGCCCCACGGCCGCGAAGCATGAAATGCGCATCGTCTACGACGTCAATCACGTCAGCCGAGGTCACTTCCGTGGGCACATGCCCGCCGCTAAACAAGACGCGGCCGCCCGCCTGACGCATGGTCAGCCCCGCAAGAAGCCGCCACCGCGGACCATTGAGCGTACGGCGTGTCGCCACCATACCGGCCTCGGTGAAACCATACACCTCGTGCACCTCAACACCAAAGCGGTGCTCGAAGCCACGCGCGGTTTCCGCTGACAACGGCGCTGTGGCACAGATCGCCAGCCGCAGCGCCGGCAGCTCTATGCCGCTTGCCAGCAGGGCGCGCAGATGAATCGGAGTCGTAACCAATACCCGATCGGCATCGACACTGGATAAGGCGGCACGCACATCGGCCGGAAAGAACGGCTGACCATGATGCATGATGAGTCCACCGCGCAGCGCCATCAGTACGGTCGCCTCTAGTCCATACATATGCTGCGCCGGCACTGTGCCGACGATCACGCTCGGCGCATGATCGAGCAGGCCCAAACACAACGCTCCTTTGCTGCCACCAAGGGCCAGCGCTCCCCAATTCTTGGCGCTGGCAACCGGCCTGCCGGTCGACCCGGAAGTGAAAGCAATGGCAGCGACCCGCTCCGATGCAAACGAAAGTTCGTCTGGCGCATATTGCGCGCGTCCAGTGCCGGCCTGCACCCGTACCGCGCCCTCGTCGCTGACCTGCTCGTCGTCTACCAGCAGGTACAGGGATTGGTACGTCCGCTGCAGCTCGCGCAACGATTCAACGGCCTGCGACGCGGGCAGCAAGGTAATCTGCCCGCGCACCATGGCCGCCGCGAATGCCACCGCAAAACAATAGCGGTCGCGGCATAGATTGACGGTGTGGGTATGGCGCGGCAGCCGCTCGGCGAGCGCTTCCACGTCGGCGAGAAATTCTGCCACGCTGACGAAGCGATCCCGGTGCCAGGCGAGCGGTTGCGCGTCATCGCGATGGCCAAGGAGCGGAAACACTTTTGTCGTGCTTGAAGCGTTCGATACCCGGCGGAAAGGTTCTTGAACCAAAGGCCCGATCGCAATTATTCCCTGATTGTCTCCCGGAAGCGTCGGAACGCAGCTACGGTAGCTGCCAGCGACGGATACGGGCCGTTGGGAAAGCGCACCGACCTGTAGACATATTCGGCGACAAATGCCGTGACGACAAGTGGCAGATTGAGAACGTTGGCAAAGAATAGCCACGCATCGGCCGAGACAAACACCAGCAGCGACGCTGACACAATCGCCATGGCAATGAAAAAGCCACACCAGAATACGGTGATCTGTCGGGTATAACTTGCGACGG
>CP070775.1:503557-507286 GCA_020346185.1 Betaproteobacteria bacterium
TGTTTCCTCGCCGCGGCTTCGGTCAGATCGACCAGCGTGCGCAGCGTCTCGTCCTTGAACTTCTGCGGCGTCATCACTAACTCACCGTAACGCGCATCACAGGGAATCGAGAGCATCGATGCGACGAAGCGCACATCGGCCAGTGGGCGTTGATAGTGACCAACAATGAGCGCTTCGAGTTTGTCGAGTTTGGACTCGGGTGATTCGTCGCGTTCGAATTTGAGTGCGCGCTCGAAGTTGTCAATGCTCGGCCAGAAGGCACTGTTGATGTAATAAGGCGAGCACTGGAAGCGCATGGCCTTTGCGCCTTCGCTTTCCAGTTTATCGCGCAGTGCGCTGAGGATACGGCTCTTCCCGATGCCGGGTTCTCCCGAGAGCAACACCACCTGACCCTCGCCATCCTGGGCGAGTTGCCAGCGGCGCAAAAGGATGCCAAGTTCTTCCTCGCGTCCGACCAGCGGGGTGAGTTCTTCACGGTGTGCGGCATCGAAGCGGCCTTCGGCTTGTGCGAGTGCTTTCACGCGCCACGCGCGTACCGGCTCGACGATGCCCTTAAGAGCATGTTTGCCGGCGTCATCCATATCAAACGTGCCGCGAACGAGGCGGCGCGTGTAGGACCCGACAATGATCTGATCGGCATCAGCGAGTCCCTGGACGCGCGCAGCAAGATTGGGCGTTTCGCCGACTGCGAGCTTGGGTACCGAGGCATCGCCTTCGCCGGTCTCACCGACCACCACCGGGCCTGTGGCAATGCCAACCCGCACGTGCAGCGGTTCGGGTGATTGCACTTGCTTGACCGCCTCGACGATTTCCAGCCCGGCGCGAATCGCGCGTTCGGCATCGTCTTCGTGCGCGCGCGGCCAACCGAAGTAGGTCATCAGTCCGTCGCCAAGGTACTGCGCGACGTGGCCATCGTACTTTCCGATCAGGTCACGACAGGTCCTCTGATATTCACCCATCAGTTCTCGCAAAGCTTCTGGATCGAGTTTTTGCGATAGCTCGGTGGAGCCTACCAGGTCGCAGAACATGACAGTGAGCTGGCGGCGTTCGGCCGTGTCAGTGGCAAGAGATTGATCGACTCCCGTCGCTGGGGAAGCGGTTTGTTCACCCAACTGCGATATCGCCTTGAGCAGCTTCTTGCGATGGCCAAGGGAGGGAACGCCAATCTTCTCCAGGTCTTGGTCAGACAGATCGGGAATCAGCCCAACATCGATGTCATTATCGATGAAAGCTTGTTCGTACTGCTCAAGACCAAGTGACTGCAGCCATTCGGAAATCGATTGCATCTGCACTGGATTGCTGGAGGAGCCTCTCTTGGCAACGATTCTACCGCAGCAGCCTGAAATTAAATGGCGGGGTTGGATTCAATGCTCACTCTCCGGCGATCCAATCGCCTTTAACACCTCGACCAGCACTTCAAAGCCGGCAGGTAAACAGAGGCTCAGCGTGGCCTGACCTGAAATCAGACCTCGGTTGCGCCATCGACGAGCCGCTCAGATTCGAAGGAATGCAAAGAAGGCATTGATAAGTCATCGTGGACTCCTTCTCCGCCTGCAACCAGCCGTGTTGGCTGACTAGCAATGCGGACGCAGGTTAACACCGCTTATTGACGCTGGAATATCCAATTCCTTTAGAGCAAAAGCACAAGTCCCGCTCTAAGGGGCTTGTCCCCTGCTAGTGTTGGTCGGACAAGGCCATAAAGTAAAGAACTGCCCCCGATACTCCGCAGAATCGTCCCAACACATCAAAACCGCACCGAAAAAAGATGCCACTCTCCGGGGATGCCTTTTAGAGTGTGAGTATCACGGTCCTCGAAAGACAAGCCCGAGCCCGCAACGAGATCCTTCACCGTGCTCGACACCATTACTTCCCCAGGTTTGGCTAATGCCATCACGCGCGCTCCAATATGAACGGCGATCCCGCCGAGCTTTTCCCCCATCTTCTCGCACTCTCCCGTATGTAGTCCGGCGCGCACCCCGATCCCCAGCGACCTGACTTGTTCCAAGATCGCCATCGCGCAACGAATCGCACGAGCTGGACCATCGAACGTCGCGAGAAACCCGTCGCCCGCCGTATCGATCTCGCGGCCGCGGAAACGCTCAAGCTCCCGACGTACCAATGAATGGTGATTTTCAAGCAAGTCCCGCCAGGCGCGATCGCCCAGCTCGGCAGCTCGCTCGCTTGAGCCAACAATGTCGGTGAATAACACCGTCGCCAGTACCCTGTCGGTTTCTGGGCCACGCCGCACTCCGGTGAGAAACTCCTCAATCTCATCGCACACGGCTTCGGCATCTTCGAGCCAGGGAACGTGGTCCGACCCGGCCAGTTCAACTAATCTGGCATCAGGAATTTGCCTGGCGATATATCGACTACCTTCTACCGGTAGAGTCTCGTCGTTCACGCTGTGCAACACGAGCGTCGGAACGCGAATCGCCGGCAGGACGTTACGGATGTCGATCCGCATATTCATGCGGCTCAACATTTCGAATGCGGCCGGGCTCGCACTCAATCTCAGATATCGTGCCCACCAGTCACGGAAACGCTGATCGTGCGCCATGCTAGGCGCTCGTTGATCAAGTCCAATCGCTTCGCCCCAATGACGCACGGCGTCCTCGTTGAAAGCAGCTCGCTCCTCGTCGGTGGGCCCCCACGGATAGTCCGGCCTGCGCGTGAGGCGCGCGTACGAACCATGCATGATGAGCGCAGTTGTTCTGTCCGGGTATGTGGCAGCAAACAGCGCACAAAGAACACCGCCTTCCGAGTAACCGAAAAGCACGGCGTGCTCGGATTGCACGGCGTCCATAACGGCTCGCACGTCATCCATGCGCGTTTCGACGTTTGGCATCTCCGACACGCGATCGGAAAGGCCCGTACCACGTTTGTCGAACAAGATGACGCGAGAGAATGTTGCCAGCCGCTTGAGAAACCGGGCGTAAGCGGGCTCTTCCCAGAAGATTTCGACGTTCGATACCCAGCCAGGAACAAAAACAAGATCGATGCCGCCCTCCCCAAACACCTGGTACGCGATACTAACGTCACCGCATTTGGCGTAGTGAGTCTGGGGAATCATCGTGGGACAACCCTCCTTGGGCCTGACTTGCTGGAGCCTTTATGGCTGACAAATAACACGGGCCCTCGACGGCAAATTTCTCAGTCGCTTAACCTGTCCGTTCTTCGATCAAGCCGATTCACAATGCCACTCCTGCACAATCAACGCAAGGAGGCGGGTCAAGATTCGTAGATTCGTAGATTCGTAGCTTTCAATCGCAGCCCAAAGTAACTTAGCGTGGTTCGACCCCGATATGATTAAGAGAACTACCAACCGGTCACGAAGATGAATACCTGTCCGCAGAGGCTCGTGCTGCCGCGGATAGGGTTGGACTGTGGCGTGATAACAATCCGATACCGCCGGGGGAATGGCCTCGTAGCTATAAGAGACCCCGCCGAAACTGATTTCACATAGCACAAACCTGACAGTGACCGCGGTGCCTGGGATTGATGCCGCCCATCAGTAACCTATTTGAATTGTAAGTCTCTCTCTGCTAGTGTTTTTCACGAAGCCATCCCGGCGTTTAGCAGAGGAGGAGACTGACGACTAATCAGTTGAATTCCAGATGTAAATGGAATCGTGATTGCAAATTAGGTCAAATAAACGACTTTCATATGACTATTAGGTCTGAATAAGGAAAGGAGAAAGCAAATGAAGCGATTGATGGCATTGGGTAGTGC
>CP070775.1:507386-510803 GCA_020346185.1 Betaproteobacteria bacterium
GAAGACAATAACTGACCCGTCAGTCAGAAACTACAGGGTCGGTTAAGAACGTCGCAGACAAGACCATGAAGCCAGCCGATGCTGTGCACCGCGTTGGCAGCTTTGTTCACCGGGCCGGCCTTTAGGTGCCCGGACAGCTTGCAAGAGGTATCCCCTTGTACACGAGTCGCGGATCTTTACTCGCTCTCGGCGCATTGACGTCCACGCTGTTATTGGCAGCATGCGGCTCGGAGCCGGAGGTTGGCAATCAGGCCGTCAAACCGGTGCGCACGGCTGCCGCCCCACCCAAACCCATGGGTTTGCCAGTCAAGGCTGAAACAGTCAGGGTGGGTGCCGTGATCGACGAGGTCACGGCGGTCGGTTCATTGCTGGCCGAAGAATCGGTCATCATCCGACCCGAAATCGATGGGCGCATTGCCAGCCTGAACTTCCGTGAAGGGCAGTCGGTCAAGCGCGGTCAGCGCTTGCTCAGTCTGGACTCGAGCGAGTATGAAGCGCAGCTCGCTGCAGTCAAGGCCGAGCTGCGAACTGAACAGCAACGCCACCAACGCGCCAAGGAACTGCACGAACAGAAATTCATCACCAAGGAAGCACTGGATGTGCAGGCCGGAGCAGTCGACCGGCTCGAGGCACGCGTGAAGGAGGCGCAGGTTCGCGTCGACAAGACTGTCATGCGCGCGCCGTTCTCCGGCATTGTCGGGTTGCGTGAGGTAAGTCCGGGCGCTTACGTCAAGGCCGGTGACGACATCGTCATTCTTGAGAACTTGGACTCGATCAAGGTCGATTTCCGCATTCCGGAAGTCTATTTGGCGAAAGTCGGCCGTGAACAGCTGGTTACGCTGCGGCTCGACGCTTTTCCGGACGAGGAATTCGAAGGCCGTGTCTATGCGGTCCATCCGGTGGTTGACGAGGAGACGCGAACAGTGCTGTTGCGCGCCCGCGTTGAGAACAGGGGATTCAGGCTCAAGCCGGGTATGTTCGCACGGGTCGCATTGACAATGTCGACGCGACCCAATGCGATCACCGTTCCCGAGCAGGCGCTGTGGCCGCAGGGCAGGGACAACTTCGTTTACAAGGTGGTCGACGGCAAAGCCATGCTCACCAAAGTCGAGCTCGGTAATCGCCGGCCTGGCGAGGTTGAAATCAAGCAAGGACTTGTCCCGGGCGATGTGGTTGTGACGGAAGGGCAGATCAAACTACGCGATGGTGCGCCGGTGATGGTGATGGGGGCGCCGCCTGCGTCCGAACAGTCCACTGCGCAAGACGGCGGCAGCCAATCAGGCTGACAGACCTGGATGGCGCCGACTTAAAGGAGGCTGGCGAATGATTCTCTCCGATATCTCGATAAGACGCCCAGTGCTCGCCACCGTCTTCAGTTTGCTTATTGTCCTGTTGGGGATGATCTCGTTTGATCGCCTGTCGGTGCGCGAGTACCCGAAAATTGATCCACCGATTGTATCGGTGCGAACCGTATACACTGGAGCAACTGCCCAGGTTGTAGAAAGCGTCGTTACCACCCCGATCGAAGATGCCCTGTCGGGTATTGAAGGCATCAACACCATCAAGTCGAAAAGCCGTGAAGAGGTGAGTGAAGTCACAGTCACCTTTGTCACGGACAGGGACGTCGAAGCGGCCGCCAACGACGTGCGCGACCGCGTCGCCCGTGTCAGGAAACTGCTTCCCGAGCAGGCCGACGACCCGGTCGTGAACAAGATCGAGGCCGACGCATGGCCGGTGATGTGGATTGCGCTGCTAAGTGACCGCCATTCGCCGATGGAACTGACCGACTATGCCGATCGCTATCTCACTGACCCGTTGAAGACCGTACCCGGTGTAGCGACCGTCATCATCGGCGGTGAGCGCCGCTACGCCATGCGCGTCTGGCTCGATCGCGAGCGGCTCGCCGCGCGAGGCCTCACGCCGCAGGATGTCGAGGCGGCGCTGCGAAGCCAGAATCTTGACTCCCCCGGCGGCCGAATCGAGAGTAACGAGCGCGAGTTGACAGTGCTTGCCGAGACTGACTTGCGCAGCCCAGAGGCGTTCAACAACATGGTGATTCGCGAAGTCGGAGGCTATCCGATCCGCATTCGTGATGTCGGCTATGCGGCACCGGGTCCCTACGAGAACCGCAAAATCGTACGTGTCAGTGGTCAGGAGGCGCTCGGGCTGGGAGTTGTCAAGCAATCCACCGGAAACACACTGGCACTCGCACAAGGGGTGCGTGAGAAGGTGCCTCAGTTGCGCAAAGGACTGCCAGAAGGCATGTCTATTGACGTCGCGGTCGATACATCAGAATTCATCTCCGCCGCCATCAACGCCGTCTACAAGGTCATGCTCGAGGCTCTGGCGCTGGTCGTGCTGGTAATATTCATCTTCCTGCGCAGCGTCCGCGCCACCATCATCCCGGTCGTCACCATCCCGATCTCGTTGATCGGCGCATTTTTCTTCCTGTATGTGTTGGGATTCTCGATCAACGTGTTGACGCTGCTCGGAATCGTGCTGGCTGTCGGTCTCGTCGTAGATGATGCTATCGTCATGCTGGAAAACATTCACCGCCACATCGAAGACGGGATGCCGCGCTACCAGGCGGCACTGATGGGTGCCAAGGAAATTGGATTTGCCGTAGTAGCGATGACCATCACGCTGGTGGCGGTGTTTACGCCGCTGGTGTTCATGACCGGCCGAGTCGGTCAGTTGTTCGTCGAATTCGCATTGACGGTTGTCGCCGCGGTCGTCGTCAGCGGTTTCGTGGCGCTGACGCTAACACCAATGATGTGCTCGAAATTGCTTAAGGAGCACGAAGGCCACGGCCGGCTGTTTAACTGGAGCGAGCGCGTCTTTATCGGCATGCACATGGGATACAAGAAGCTGCTCACTGGCGCGTTGAAAGTACGCTGGCTGATCGTGCTGGTTTTCTTTGCGGCGTTCGCCATGATGGTCTACTTGTTCATGCAGCTCAAACCGGAACTGTCACCGGTCGAGGACCGTGGCGTGTTCATGGCATTTGCGGTAGCACCGGAAGGTTCGACCATGCAGTACACTGACCGCTACATGCGCGCAGTAGCCGGCGTACTCGATGGTGTGCCGGAGATTGACACGCTGTTTGAGGTGGTCGCGCCCGGCCTGGAACGACCAAACCCGGTTAATCTCGCCATCGGGTTTGCTGTACTCAAGCACTGGGATAAGCGCGAACGTAGCCAACTGGAGATTACCAAGCAACTCACTCCTAAGTTGTTCGGCGGATTGCCAGGCGTGATCTCTTTTGCCAAGGATCCGCTCTCGCTCGGTCAGAGTTTCCTCGCTAAACAGGTCGAGTACGTTATTTACGGAAACAGCTACGAGGAACTGCAGGGCCACGTCAACAAGGTCATGTCGCGGTTGCGCGAGTATCCGGGTATCACCGGCCTCGATACCGAT
>CP070775.1:510903-514303 GCA_020346185.1 Betaproteobacteria bacterium
AATGATACTCGAATCTGCGGTCATAACTACCCGTACGAGTCACTTGCTCAAGGCACAAACGTTAACACGCGTCGTCCCAATAGCATTAATCGAATTCTGGGTAGGCTGTCCATGCCGCATTATCGGGTGGCGGGCTAATCATGTTTCTTTGCGACGATGAAGACTGCCTTGCCCGGCCCGGGTTGCCATTGACAGTCAATTTCGAAGCCGGCGTCGATCAGGCTATTCACCAGCTCCTGCACCGTGAATGTGTTGACTGTCGGGATCAATCCGAGAAACTGCCCGATCGGCGCGACAATCTTGAACCACTTCATGGTGTCGCCAAGGCATGCTGTGCTGCTCACGAAGATTCCGCCTGGCTTTAGAATTTCTTTGATTCTCGCGATGGCGCTTTCTTTGTCATTGAGCAGGTGTAGCAGGCTCAGTGTGAACACGGCGTCGACACTGCCTTCTTTGACTTCGAGATCCTCAACAGATGCCTGCTCGAAGGTGACATTTGCGACTCCGTTGGCCCTGGTGCGTGCGATCTCGATCATTTTCGATGAGATATCGACTGCGCGAATGTGCCGGACGAAAGGCGCATGCTTGATGGCGGTCGAGCCGGTGCCGCAACCCAGTTCCAGCACCTCCATGTCCGGCCTGAGGTAGTGTCGCGTGACTTCCAGTTTTTTCTGATACGCGGCCTCGTCAGCGATGGGGCGGCGCGAGTAACGTTCGGCGATTCGGTCCCAGAATTTGACGGGCGTTGGCATTTTCAGTTTCCAGGTTTCGAAGAAATTTCGCCTATTTGAGTTGGGAGGATGTTGCCTGAAAAACATTAATGCGGCACACCTTGCCGTCAGGCAAACACTCCAACTCCAGCGTCTTGCCACACAGAGTCAGAAAATACACCGTCTCGTCTTCGTCGCGGTCGATTTCCTTTGGTTTTGGCAGTTTAGAGAGCAAATCGTCGGCCGTTGTTGTTTCAGTGACGAGGTGCGTGGAGCGGTCCGGGAAGTGGATTTGCAGCTCACAGGGGCCAACCTCATCAAATTCTCGCCGTCGGACCGGAAGTCCGAAATAACACACCTGATGATTGTCGATCTCGACGACGAAGCCGAGTTTCGAATAGATAAATTGTTCCGCTCTGAAAGGTCGCTTATTTGTTGGCCGGCCGAGTCGAGAGAGATTATTCGCGGGATCACCCAAAGAGATCCCGTTGAGTGACAGTTTCCACAGATCAAGCGTCAGTAGCTGTGCCTGCTGCTCAGGCCAGGTCGAAGACGGGTCTGCTCTAAAGAAATCGAAGATGGCCAATTGGTTTTCTTTGGGCGAACTCGGTCTTGCAACTCAATCTTTGTGGTCGATGAGTCCCAGTGTGGATGGCTCGAACAAATCCTCAATTGCCAGTTTACGCCTTGCAAGACCTTGTTCATGTGCATATCTCAACAAAGCTTCGAGCGTCTTCCGATTGGGTGCGATCCCGTAAGTGAAGAAATTCCTGCCCATGAGTGCCTGCGTGGTATCCAGTTCCTGGGCAAACCATGGCAACGTACGCAGGAACCATTTTTCCTGCATGTCAGCATATGCCTGTGCTTTGGACTCGGAATACGCGTTGAACACGGCACGCGGTAGCCACGGATGTTCCTCGACAAGGCTGTTGCGAATTGCCACCGCGTGCATGATTGGAAACACCCCGGTCTTTGCATAATAGTCTTGCTCTGTACGCCGGACATTCTTGAACAGGCGTGTGACCTTTGGATGCCTTTCGATGAAAGCGCGTGGCTCGGCGGCATGAAAGAGCGCATCGACTTCTCTGTCAATCAGCAGATCGGACTCGTCTTTACCTTCGGGCCCGACGCTGATTGAAATACCATCGGGGATCACGTTTTCCTGTTTCGATATTTTTCCCGCGTCCTTGGTCGAAGAGTCTTTGGCTGAAACAACCCATTGGATATCTTCAGGTCGCACACCATATTCGTCGTGTAGCATGCCGCGAATCCAGGTCAGCGATGTCGAGGAGTAACCGGGAGTTCCCACTCGTTTACCCTTCAGGTCGGCCGGCTGGTTGATTCCGCTGTCGGAGCGAACAAAGATGCTTCTGTGTCTGAACATTCGCAGTGGAAACACAGGAACTAGTGAGTACGCACGAAAGTCATCGTTCGCATACGCGAGAATAAATGGAATGAGGCCGATCTCTGTGACGTCGAGTGTTCGCGGCCCCGAGAAAACGTGCGTGTTCAGATCCCCAATCTTTCCGACTTGGTATTGAACATCGCAGCCTTCGATCTTGACTTTGCCAGTCATGAGACGGCGAATGTGTTCGAAGGGGTACCCAGCGATCGTGAGATCGATGCTTGAGGACGCTGCCGCCACGTTCTGTGCCAACAGGGCATTGCCGAGCGTGTATGGAACCAGGGCGCAGCTGGTCGCTTTCAGGAAGCCGCGTCTATTCATTTTATGACGCGCTCCTTTCTCGGCCGCTGGGGGTCGCAGTGCAATTCCCGGCGGTGAGTGGCAAGCTCGACTCTTTTGGTATCTTATGCTTGTCACGAACGCTTCGGAACGCGATTGCCGTAAGGTGCCAATCTTCAATCACACCCTCAGGGGATGAAAAATCGCTCGCCGTTTCCATAAATAAGGCATCGAGAAGGAAGCCGAGGATTTCCTCGATAACATGTAGTTTGTCTTCTATATTCATCGGCCGAAAATAAACTTGGTGTCGCGTTACAGGACCGTCTGATATTTCGGATTGCGATAAAGCGGCACGGCGCATGCCATGAGAGTCGCCTTCTTCACAAATAGCGGTCGGTCCTGTATCGGACGAGGAAACACGCCCAATTGATCCGCCCCAACCATAGATCTTGCGTTTTGTTAAAAGGCAGAGTGTTCGACCTCGTGTGCTCCAAAGTATGACTGCGTAAATCTGCATGCCGTGTCGATGTCAAATGACTTGCAGGTATATAGGAGCGTCGAGAAGAAGCACTGCCTGGACCAAACGTACAAGGAAATACCCGAGTCAATCAATGGAACAAAAGCGTCAAATCCCTGATTGTGTGCTGATCCGGTACCAGCTGGGGAGTGAATGGTCGGCTCTCCGTAGACCCTCAGCCCTAATTCATCGGCAACGCCCAATAGATAAGCTTTGACACGGGCTTCGTCCATTGGTCCGGAATAGTAGCCTTCTACCAGTAATCGAAGTCGCGTTATGTCGGGTGCGAGATCTTTCATTGAAAGTGCAGAATCAGTTGAGGTGTCTCTGCCGCGTGCGAGGCGTCAGATACCGTCTTGACAGTCAAGGGGCGGCATGGCGATGTTGATGTCAAAGGGCTTGCCGGACTTGATCACGCCGTAGATCAGATGCACCAGTTTGCGCATCACCGCGCCGACCACCGCCTTGGGCGCAAGTCCAGCGGCGCTT
>CP070775.1:514403-517795 GCA_020346185.1 Betaproteobacteria bacterium
CCCGCATGTCCTCAAGCCCGCCTTTAAGAGCACCTCCCATGGAACTGACAAACCCTAAGGCCCTTGACGCGAACCAAGGGTATGACCAGCACCGTGCCATGGCTGGAGAAAATTTCCGAGCGCAACGGCCGTCCGGTAATGATTTGCGCGATGTTCAGTGACCCAAACGACCCGCAACGCGTTGATCGTGAATTCGAAGAGATCGCACAAGCGCGCACGCGTGGCCATGAGTTGTGGGGACAGGTGGCAAGCTATCCGCTCGGAATGGAATTCTCTCTCGCATTGCCTTACCCGCTGCATGCGTTGCTCGCATGGCGACCGGCAATGGAAGCCATCGGTACGCCACGATATCTGGAACTGTTTGCGAACAAATCTTTTCGCGAAGCGGTCAAGGCAGAAGCGCTTACAACCAGCGTACCGGTGCGATTCTCCTATCACTCGTTCAAGCTGATGCGCGTGCAGGAAGTCGCCGACCCGAAGTTCGCCGATCTCGTCGGCAAACGCGTAGTTGATCTGGCGAAGAAAGCGGGGAAAGATCCGTTCGACTGGTGGTTTGATCATGCACTGGACGGTGGCATCGACACCATGTTCGATTGCAAGCTGTTCAATATCGACGATGACCACGTGTGTGAGTTACTGGTGAACCCGTACGCGGCACTCGGGCTGGGTGATGCCGGAGCACATTTGTCATTTCTGTGTGACGCAGGTTTTGGTTTGCACCTGTTGGGCCACTGGGTGCGCGAACGCGGTGACCTGACTCTGGAAAAGGCAGTACAGATGTTGACGAGCCGTCTGGCCGATGCTTATCGCATACCCGATCGAGGCCGTCTTGTTGCCGGCACACACGCCGACATAATGATGTTCGATCCAGCTACCGTTGGCCGCGGCGAAAAGCATCACGTGTCGGATCTCCCCGCTGGTGCAAGTCGTGTCAACATCCCTCCCAGAGGCGTGCTGGGTGTCTGGGTCAACGGGCAGCGCATCGTCGATGAGAACGGGCCGGTTTCCGAATGTGGCAAACCCGGCAAGCTGATCCGTCAGTTTCTCGTATGATACGGCGTCGACGCTGCCGTGCGCGCATGCACCGCTTTGTCACGGCTGGCATTGCCGCGCCACGCAGGCCGTTGACCGGGCGAGAGCGCGCCCGCGACCCTCAGTAAGCGTCCAGACAACATAAGCGGCGACTCATCCATGCCAACTCGCGATTGCTTGCGCGAATTTGTTGCACTTGCCGCGTCGCTGCTGATCGCGTTGCCGGTTGCGGCCGAAACAATCAGTTACAGAGTCGAGATCGAAGCGCCCGACAATCTGGCCGCCGCACTGAGGGACAACCTTGACATCGTTAGCTGGGCCGGACGCGATGACGTCGACGAGGAGCAATTGCGCCAACTCGTCAAAACCGCACCAGATTAGGCGCGCCGGCTGCTCGAGACCGAAGGTTATTTCTCTGCCAAGTCGAAAGCGCTGATCGATCGCGCGCAACCCGAGTGGGTGGTCAAGTTACTCATCGAACCCGGCGAGCCAACCCGCGTCGTATCGGTCGACTTCCGTATCACGGGTGCGATCGACAAAGATCCTGAGCGAGCGCAGCGAATCGCCGCGGCGCGCGCCGAGTTTATTCTCGAGGAAGGCGCGGTATTCCGGCAAAGGGACTGGGCTGCCGGCAAAGAAGGTGCGACACACAGTCTGCACCGAAAGCTTTATGCGGCGGCGCGAGTCGTAAACAGCCAAGCGGAAATCGACCCGGTAGCGCTCGAGCCGTAACTGAGCGTCGAGATCGACAGCGGGCCGCCATTCACTTTCGGCGAACTGCAGGTCAACGGCTTACAACGATACCCGGTGCGACTGGTACGCAACATCAGTCCCATCAAGCCCGGCGATGCGTACAACGAAGCGCAATTGCTGAAGTTTCAGAAACGGCTGCTCGCCAGCGGGCATTTCGCCAGCGCCATTGTGTACGCCGGCAGCGACCCGCAGCTAGCGAATGCAACACCGATCTTTGTCAACGTGGTGGAGAGCAAGTCGAGCCGCGTAGAGCTGGGTGCTGGCATGAGCACCAACCGCGGCCTGCGCGGCTTCGCCGGCTACATTGATCAGAATACGTTTGATCGTGCGCTGCAATTCGATGCCCGGGTGCAGATCGACCAACTCAGCGAAGGAGTGGTTGCCGGGCTGACGCTGCCAAGAAACGAGCGCGACTGGCGTTACGGCCTTGCCACCGGATACAAACGACAGGACATCCAGAACGAAGAACACACCGACTGGAGCGTGACCAGCACGCATGCCTACCTGATCGAAGAATATTTATCGCGGCAATCATTGCAACTGCTCGAAGAGAACCGCCGTGTGGCCAATGTGTCGCAAGAAGACATCATCGCCTTGTACCTCGCGCAGAACTGGGACTGGAATCGCCTTGACGATGTGCTCGCACCGCGTGACGGCTATTTTCTCGGGCTTGAGGTCGGTGGTTCCAGCAAAGACATCGTGTCGGATGCATCGTTCGGCCGGGTGGTCGGCAAAGCATCTTACTTCCTGCCAGTGAAAACATTCGGCACGCTCGCGCTCAGGATGGAAACTGGGTGGTTGATCGCCGACAGCCGCGGCGATATCCCATCTGCGTACCTGTTCCGGACCGGCGGTGACACCACAGTACGCGGCTACAAATACCAGAGCCTCGGCGTCCAGGTAGGAGACGCCGATGTCGGCGGACGTCATCTACTAGTTGGCAGCGTCGAGTACATCCAGTGGCTGACGCAGCGATTGGGTGCTGCCGTGTTCTACGACGCTGGTAACGCAGTTGACACGACTTCCAATTTCAAAGCGGCAGCCGGATACGGCGTCGGAGTACGCTGGTACAGCCCGATCGGTGGGCTCAACTTCGATGTCGCGTACGGCGAGGAGGTCAACGAGTACCGCATCCATTTCTTTGCCGGTTTCGTGTTCCGATGACCCTGCGCCGCGTACTGATCTGGACGAGTGCTGCACTGGTTGCAGTACTGCTAATGGTTGCTGCGGCTGCCTATTGGGCCAGCCGCAGCGAAACGGTACTACGCTGGGGAATAGACCGATTCGCACCATTATTGCCCTGCGCACTCACGGTTGAGGGGCTGCAGGACGGTCTAATGAAACCGGTTCGGGTGGAGTACCTCGCTTGTGAGACTGCTGATTATCACGTCGAGGCGCGCACCATCGCGCTGGCTTGGTCGGCGTGGCCGCTCGCCGCCTGCCGGCTCGACATCAGCAGTTTGAGTATCGAGGCGCTGCACTTCACCTCCAAAATCGACCAAGCGCAAGCCGCCCCTGCGCCGCCGCCCAAGATACCAGAAGAGCTAGAGCTACCGCTTGTCATCGATGCCCACTCGATTGAGATCGCCACGCTGGTGACGAAGCGC
>CP070775.1:517895-521144 GCA_020346185.1 Betaproteobacteria bacterium
GTCACCGGTTCCGTATATCGGGTCGTCTGGTGGAAACGGGATCGCGACGTGAGAAAGCGCGAAGACGCCTATCGGCCAAGCCAGGTCCAGAGATTGTCGAACAACGCCGCTGGCGCCCGCGTCCCGCGTCACAGCTTCAACTTCGTCGCTTTCAGACAAACGGTCGGTCAGCAACGTCACCGAGTAGGGCGTGGGGTTCGCCAGTCTTTCCTGTACCCAGGCACCGACGTTTGGCGCATACAACGCTTCCGTGTCGCTATGCCGGTTCACGTCATAGAGCACCAGTGCGCTGCCGCTCCCTGAAAGCCGGTCGAGTACTCGGGTCACAACAGCCGACGGCCGCACCGTTGCATCGGTCACGGACTGAAACACGAGGCTGGGCGGAAAGGTGTTGGCGACATTGCTTTTCTGAAGCGCCAGCAATTCCTTGTCAATTTCTTGAGTAAAGCGATACATCTGATCGCCCGAGCGAACTGCAAACGAATTGTACTTGTAGGGATCGAACTCCGGTGTGACGGTCTGCCAGGCGAGCTTGTCGATCCCGAGCAGTTCGCCGATGCGTGCCTGCCAAACGGCAAATGCAGCAATCGGTGCCACGGCAAACGCGGGTGACATCAGTATCAACCCATCGATGGCCGGCAGGCCGGAATCATTGATTGCCTTTAGAACGTAGTCAGTCGCCAGGGCAGCGCCGTTGGAATACCCGACGATCAGTATCGGACCATCATCCCCGATTTGCTGTCGCAGATGCCGCACCCCGATCCGCACCGCGGCGCGAGCATCGTTTCGATTGAAGCTGCGCATGGCACTGGGCGCCGTGCCATGGCCAGGCATACGCATGCCGAGCACCAACCAACCATCCCGGTACAACTGCTTGCCCACGCTACGCAAGCTGTACGGCGAATCAGACAAACCGTGCAGCAGCAACACACCGCCGCGGGGGGCAGCTTGCTTCAGTTCGAAAGTTCGGTTCCAGTTGGGCTGTACTTGTTCGGGATCAGAAAAGCTGCCGCGGGTAAAGCGGTTGAAGGCAGAGTGGTCTTGCGAGCCGATCTGATCCAGCACCTGTCTATCCAGATCGGCAAAGGCACGCGCTTCGACTTCGAGATACTCCGCGAGTGTATCGACCTGCATGTCGGCGTGGAAGTCTCCCTCTAGATCGACCTCATGCCAAGGTTTCAGATCGGGGAAGCTACGAAGCATTAGCGTGTAGGCGAGCACGACGACGCACATTGCGCCGACGAAAATCAGAGCCGCGGCGTAGAGCAGCTTGCGTGCGATTGCTTTGACCATATCAGCTAGCTTACCGCAGGCTGCCGATGTGCGTGCAGGTTTAACCGCCGGCGGATATCGAATATGATTTCATTGGTACCAGTATTCACCCGCTACGAGCAGGTAAATGGTACAAGCGGACAAACGAGGAGATGATATGGCCAAGGGCTACTTGATTACGTTCTATCACTCAATAAAAGACCCAGACGCAATGGCGGCATATGCGAAGCTCGCGCGTCCGGCGATCGAGGCTGCGGGCGGCCGCTTTCTCGTGCGGGGCATGCCGACACAGGTCTACGAGTCCGGGCTCGACGAGCGAACTGTGATGGTCGAGTTCGACAGTGTCGAACAGGCGATTGCGGCGCACGACAGCCCTGGTTACCAGGAAGCGTTGAAAGTAATGGGCGATGCTGCAGTACGCGACATGCGTATCGTTGAAGGCATTAGTTGACTCCAACTTCACCGTTCAACTTGACCCCAACGTACGCGGGTCAAGTTGGCGAAAACGCGCTGATTTAGTGAGTCGTGTGACTCAGTCCTGGCCAACATCGGCGCTTCAGTGACTATGGTGGATGATGTCGTAGCTTTCTTGCAAACCAGATGGCGAGAAGTAGCAAGGCGAAACCGGTAGCGACAAAGTTCAGGGTATAGCCAAACGAGGCGATGGTACGACCGAACAGAGCGACGCCCATCGCTTGCCCCAAGAACAAACTCAAGGCAAAGACGCATACCGCCGTGCCGCGCGCGGCGGGGTACATTTCAGTGGCTTTTGTCTGTAACGTGTTGTGCAGCATGTAGAACCCGAATCCACTTGCCACACATAGCGGCGCAACAACATGCCAGACGGGTGAGAAGGGCAGGCAGAGATAGAACACCAGCAGGACCAGGGCGCCGCCAAGTACGAAAGCGGGTTCGCGCAGCCGCCTCAACAGCCAACGCACAGAGAAGCTGTAAAACACACCGCCAAGCCCGAATCCGGCGAGCGTGGCGCCAATGATGAAATATGGAAGGTCGAACGTTTCCTTGAGCCAGGCGCCGGTATAGGCGAAGGTGCCATAGAACAGCATTCCTTCAATAAACACGGTGAGCAATACGATTCGCGCCCATGGTGCGCGCAGAATTTCCAGATAAGTGTGCAGAACGTTCTTGCTTGAGCGCATCGGCCGCGGCCCATCCTCGGAGCTGGCTGCTTGTTTGCGTTCGTCGTGATCGAGTTTGAGAAGGGCCAGACTCACACACAAAAAAGCCGCGGCGAATAAATAGAACACGTCACGCCAGCTGAGCCACTCGGCCAGCGCCCCGCCGAGCGCAGGCCCGACAATTTGCCCTGTCAGTGTGAATCCAATGAAGCGACCGAGTGTTGCCTGGCGATTCTCATAAGTCGAGTGATCACCGATCCAGGCCATTGCGACCGGGATAATGCCGGCCGCGCCAATACCAGTGATGAAACGCAGCATTGTAAGCTCAGGCAGCGTCGGCGCAATGGCGGAGCCCAACGAACCGAGGCAGGCAATGAACATGGCAATCGCCACCGTTCGCAAGCGTCCGACGCGATCGCCAAGCGGGCCATGCACGATCTGGAACAGTCCGTATGCCAGTGTGAAAGAAGTAACCACTACGGATGCGACTGTCGGCGCGACGGCAAAATCGTCGGCGATGGTCGGCAGCAAAGAGTCGAACAGCCGCATGTTTGCCCCGGAGATAAAGGCAGCGCCGGCGAGGGCGTAGAACGTGGCCTTCATGTCTGGTCAGTCTTCGCAGCCACTGAGCATGTGCGGAATTGCACGAGGAATTAGCCCGGCGCTAGTCTGTAGTGGCAGGCCAGTGTAACTGGAGAACACCGTTGGTCTTCGTGATGCTGGTGCCGAAAGGTTTGCACATCGACTGCATGCGCGGCACGATGAACTCGAGATCGGTCGCAGTGGCTGGCCGGGCCTGGCATTGGTCTATCCGTAGCGGATGCAACCGTATTGCCTC
>CP070775.1:521244-524467 GCA_020346185.1 Betaproteobacteria bacterium
CACGCATTACGGCGGTTGCTTCGGGCGTACCGGTGGGATGGGGTGAGCCCGTCTATGACAAGCTGGATGCCGATATTGCCTACGCGCTGATGAGCATCAATGCGGTCAAGGGCGTTGAAATCGGTGCCGGCTTCGGGGCTGTTTCGCAGCAGGGGACCGAGCACAGTGATGAGATGTCGCCTGAAGGTTTCCTCAGCAATAATGCCGGCGGCATACTGGGCGGTATTTCGACGGGACAGGACATTGTCGCCAGCATTGCAGTCAAACCAACTTCAAGTATTCGCCTCGATCGGCGCTCGATCGATAAGTCCGGCAACCCGGTCATCGTCAATACGCATGGACGCCATGATCCTTGTGTGGGTATTCGGGCAACGCCGATCGCGGAGGCGATGCTGGCGCTGGTTCTTGCTGATCACGCCTTGCGCCACCGCGCGCAGAATGCCGACGTCACCACCAGCACACCGGAGATCCCGGCTCAGGCCTCACAAGAGGCGATTGAGAAGCTGCGCGCCGCTGTTTCACTGGAAAATCCCGACGCCGACGAAGCCTGACGCCGACGCAGCGCCCGCGACGGTGCGGGCTGATCAGTTCGGTGATGAGCGATGATGCGCGCTTCGTTGTATTTCCGGCTGTCGAATTTTTACTTCTGGTTCTTCGCCTTTGTCGGCGCCTACGGACCGTTTTTCGCTCTCTATTTGCAGGATCGCGGTTTCGAGCCATTTCTGATTGCCGTGCTGATGGCAGTCGGGCCGGTGGCGCGGATTTTCGTTCCCAATTTTTGGGGCTGGATGGCGGATCGCTATCGCGCGCGCGGACGCATTCAGCGATCTCTGGCGTTCATCACGCCTTTCATTGCCGCGGGGCTGCTGCTGCACCCAGGGTTCGTTGGCATGCTCTGCTTGCTGATTGTGTGGAGCCTGTTCTTTTCAGGCCTGTTGCCGCTGGTAGAGGCCAGCACCATGAGCGTGTTGCGCGCGCGCATGGGTGTTTACGGGCGCATCCGGTTGTGGGGCTCGATCGGCTTCATCGTGGTGGTGGTGTCGGGCGGATATCTGTTTGACGCCATCGGCATCGGCGCGCTCGAGTGGGTGATACTGGTGCTGTTGTCGGTGACCGCATTGACGGTCTTTGCCCTGCCGCGCGACCGCAGCAGGACGACGCAGGTTGAAAAAGGCTCGCTGCGCGCCGCATTTGCGAAACCCGGCGTGGTCGGCCTGATCGCCGGCTTCTTCCTGATGCAGGTGGCACACGCGCCTTACAACACGTTCTACTCGATCTATCTCACTGAATCGGGTTACTCGAAGACGGCGATCGGTTGGTTATGGGCGCTCGGCGTGATTGCCGAGATCGTGTTGTTCTTCTGGCTGCCGCAGCTGATGCGCCGCTGGCGGCTCGAGCAAATTCTGCTGGCCTGTTTCTGGTTCGCGATTGTGCGCTTTCTGCTGATTGCCTGGGGCGTTGGCAGCTTGCCGATACTGGTGCTTGCGCAGCTAATGCATGCGATGACCTTCGGTGCTTTTCATGCCGCCGGTGTCGCCGCGACGCACCGGGTCTTCAGCGGTGAACTGCAATCGCGTGGTCAGGCCTTGTACTCGAGTCTTGGTTATGGGGCGGGGGGCGCGGTCGGCACCCTCGCCGCCGGTTACGCCTGGGAGAGCGTCGGTGGGGCGGTCACGTTTTCGCTGTCAGCGGCGGCGGCACTCATTGCGCTTCTGGCGGTGCGCAACAGCTTGCCACGTTTTCATTGATACTGATTTCGTTGACGCTGGTTTCATTGACACTGACCGGGCCGGTCATTTCGGGTACCGGAATCGCAGGCGCGCCATTTCGTAGGCGCCCTAGATCATAGGTGCGCTATGTCATAATTTCGGTTTGCCCAGTTTCGAATGAACCGATTTCGAATGAACCGATGCCCTGCAGGACGTTTTCTGTAGCCGGTAATTCCGTAAAAACGTTTTCGAATAACAACGATGCCCAAGACTCTTTACGACAAACTCTGGGACAGCCACCTGGTTCGTTCCGAAGCCGACGGAACGTCGCTCATCTACATCGATCGTCACCTCGTTCATGAGGTCACCAGTCCGCAGGCTTTCGAGGGACTGAAGCTCGCGCATCGCAAGGCATGGCGCATGGGTTCGGTGGTGGCCACGGCGGACCACAATACGCCGACAACGGACTGGGACAAGGGCATCGAAGATCCGATTTCGCGCCTGCAGGTGGAGACACTCGATGCGAATATTCGCGAGTTCGGTGCCAAAGCGTATTTCCCGTTTCTCGACCGGCGCCAGGGCATCGTGCACGTAATCGGGCCGGAGCAGGGCGCAACGCTGCCGGGCATGACCGTAGTGTGCGGTGACTCGCACACCAGCACCCACGGTGCGTTCGCGTGTCTGGCGCACGGCATTGGAACCTCGGAAGTGGAGCATGTGCTCGCCACTCAGTGTCTGGTGCAAAAGAAAATGAAAAATATGCTGGTCGAGGTCGAAGGAAACCTCGGTGCCGGTGTCAGCGCGAAAGACATTGCGCTGGCACTCATTGGAAAGATCGGCACCGCAGGCGGCACCGGCTATGCCATCGAGTTCGGCGGCGCCGCGGTGCGCGCATTGTCGATGGAAGGCCGCATGACTTTGTGCAACATGTCGATCGAGGCCGGAGCGCGCGCCGGTATGGTGGCGGTTGACGAGGCCACCATCAATTACCTGCAGGGTCGCGCCTTTGCGCCGCAAGGGGAAATGTGGGATCGCGCTGTTGGCTATTGGCGCTCCTTGAAGAGTGATGACGGCGCGCCGTTTGACCTCGTCGTGCGTCTCAACGCCGCTGAGATCAAGCCACAGGTGACATGGGGCACATCGCCGGAGATGGTGATCCCGGTCGACGGGCGTGTTCCCGACCCGGAAAAGGAAACGGATGAAACGCGGCGCGAAGGAATGGAGCGCGCGCTGGTTTACATGGGCCTGGAGCCGAACATGGCGGCGACCGACATCAAAATCGACAAGGTCTTCATTGGCTCTTGCACCAATTCAAGAATCGAGGACTTACGTGCCGCCGCGCAGGTCGTCAAGGGCCGGCGCGTTGCGTCGAGCGTGAAGCTGGCGATGGTGGTGCCGGGTTCCGGGCCAGTCAAAGAGCAAGCGGAAAAGGAAGGCCTCGACCGTATTTTTTCCGAAGCCGGCTTTGAGTGGCGACAGCCGGGATGCTCGATGTGTCTGGCGATGAACAATGA
>CP070775.1:524567-527739 GCA_020346185.1 Betaproteobacteria bacterium
CCAAGCGCGGCATTGGCGTGTCCTTTCGATAGCACAAAACGATCGCGATCCGGCCAGTCGGGCTCGGCAGGCCTCAGATGCATGCGGTGAAAATACAGTGCGGTAAGTATGTCCGCCGCCGAGGAAGAACCGCCGGCGTGTCCGCCGCCGCCGGCTCGAAGGGCCCGCCAGACGTTACGTCTTAGTTTGCGTGCTTCGGTCTCGAGTCTGTTGAGCAACGCTTCTCGGTTTTCGGTCATGGCTCTCCTCCATCTGCAACATTCCGTAAATATACGCAAATTGCCACGCCAGCTGATGTCTGATTTGATTGCGCCAGCGAAGGGGCGCCTTACGCGAATCGAACAGGCAGGTTAAAGTAGCAGCAAATGACGCTACGTGCTCTTTCGTATCGAGGCTGTTTCACCAGCTTGCAGGTTTGTCGGCTACTGGCCGGATTGCTCGGGCTTGGCCTGACGTGTAGTGCGCTCGCCCAGTCTGATGACACCTTCGCGAATGATCGTTCGCGGGTGGCCCTGGTCCTGTCCGGCGGTGGTGCGCGCGGCTTGGCGCATGTTGGTGTGCTGCAGGTCCTTGAGCAATTGCGGGTGCCGGTGGACTGCGTGGTCGGGACCAGCATGGGTGCGCTGGTTGGAGGAGCGTACGCGGCAGGTGTGCGACCACAACGGAGTCGCGAGTTGCTGGCTGTGACTGACATCGACGCGCTCTTCGCTGATTTGCCACCGCGCTCGCAAATTCCACATCGGATCAAACGCGACGATTACAAGCCGCTATTCAACATTGAGTTTGGGTTTAATGGTGGCAGCGTGCAGCTTCCGACAGGCGCATCGGCAGGCTACAAGGTCGAACTCTTCCTTAGAGAGCTGGTTGGTCCCGGAGCCTCAGTCGCTGGCACCGACTTTGACGATTTACCAACACCGTACAGGGCCGTGGCAACCGATCTCGGAACCGGTGAGATGAAAGTATTCGAAAGTGGCGATCTTGCCAAGGTCATGCGTGCGAGCATGTCTTTGCCAGCTATTCTCGATCCAATCAAGATCGACGGCCGAGCCTATGTCGACGGAGGACTGGTGCGCAACCTGCCGGTGGATGTCGGCAGGGCACTGTGCGGCGACGTCGTGATCGCCGTCAATCTTGGCACGCCGCTGAGACGACTCGAGGAGTTACAGAGCGTGATCGGTGTGGCCGGGCAATCGATTAACTTGCTGACCGAGCAGAATGTTGAGCGTTCGCTGACCGAACTGACCGAAGCGGACATCCTGATTGAACCGAACCTCGACGGATTCTCTTCGAGTGATTTTGCTGCAGTCGAGCCGATTATCGAGCGTGGTATTGCAGCGGCGCAGGATAAGGCGCAGGCGCTGTCCCGCTTTTCGGTTGATGAGGAAACTTATGGGCAGTGGCTCGCTGCCCGCGAAAGCAGGGTTTTACCGGCGCCGAAAATTGCCCGCATCGAGATTCCGGAGAGTGACAGGTTCGGTGCCGAAGCAGTTGAGCGCGATCTCGAGGTCGAGACCGGTG
Organism: Betaproteobacteria bacterium; assembly: GCA_020346185.1. Taxonomy (GTDB): domain Bacteria; phylum Pseudomonadota; class Gammaproteobacteria; order Burkholderiales; family Eutrophovitaceae; genus SG8-40. The sequence continues at coordinate 526,086 of CP070775.1, forward strand.
AAGGCTTCTCTCATGACGAACTTCACGATGACCTGGCTCGCCTGTATGGCCGGGGTGACTTCTCATACCTTGGTTATTCGGTTTTTTCGGGCGACGACGGTGGCACAGTGCTAATCGACGCGGAAGCCAAACGCTGGGGCCCGGGCTACCTGAAGTTTGGTGTCGAAGTCCGTACCGATTTCGAGAGCCCGACACAGGCCAATCTCGCGGCGAGCTACCGGCGCACATGGGTGAATTCACTCGGGGCGGAGTGGCGTGTTGACGGTCAGGTTGGCTACGACTCGTACCTCGGGACCGAGTTCTTGCAGCCTCTGCAGGTTCGTGACGGTGTGTTTCTGGCACCGTTTGCGATTGCGCGACGCAACTATACGCAGTTCTACGAGGAGGGGCTGCGTCTCGGCCAACTACGCGTGACCACAGTGTCAGGTGGGCTGGACCTCGGGCTTACCGATAATATTGGCGAGCTGCGACTGGGTCCCTATGTCAAAGGTGTTCGCACCGATCCGGAGTTTGGGATTGTTTCTCCGCAACTGCCGATGGTCGAAGCAACCCAGGTCGGTTTTAATGTGGTGGCCGTGGCAGACTATCTCGACAGCGTCTCATTTCCGAGTTCGGGTTGGTTCGCAGGAATCAATTTTCGTGCAACAGACGAGGATTGGGGGTCGGACGACGAATTTGGCGTTGCTCAGGTGGTGCTTCGAGGCGTCAAGAGCTTCGGCAAGAACAGTTTCACGGCGCTTGTCGAGTGGGGTGAGAGAACGTCGGGGCTCATGCCATCTTACGAACGGTTCGAATTGGGTGGGCCAGGAAGGCTGTCCGGGCTGTTTCTGGATCAGCTTACCGGCACCCGCTACAACCTGGGCACCATTACCTCCTATCGACGCGTCGGCGAGATGCCAACGCAAGTTGGCCGCGGAGTCTACGTCGGGTTTACCGTCGAAGGGGGGCGCATCAACGATCCACTGATGAAAAGCCCTTGGGATTGGGTGTCCGCGGGATCGGTATTTTGGGGCGCTGACACTATTCTCGGTGCGATTTCAATCGGCTACGGACATTCGAGCCTGGGTCAAGGCACTGCCTACCTGGTCATTGGTCAGCGCTTTTGACGACGCGGGAACTGCCTGGGTCAGCCAGTCTCCAGGTTTCTTGTTGAATGTCGCTCCGCACTCCTGCCCCGATCGTGCGCGCCACGCTTTGGATGTTTGGTGCAATTGTGTCGTTCTCGACGATGGCGATCGCCGGGCGCGAACTCTCGGCTGAGCTCACAACGTTTCAAATTCTTTTTTTTCGCAGCCTCGCCGGTTTTGTTCTGATGGTGGTGCTGCTCAGTCGCACTGGCTGGTGGCAACTGAAAACCAAGCACTTCGCTATTCATGTCATTCGCAACGTTGCTCACTATGGCGGACAGTACGGATGGTTTTACGGCATCGCGCTGATCCCCCTCGCCGAGGTATTTGCGATCGAGTTCACCATGCCGATCTGGACGGCGATCTTCGCTGCACTGATGCTCGGCGAGCACATCAGCCGGCAGCGGGCAATCGCAATAGCCATTGGCTTCGCCGGCGTGCTGGTCATGTTGCGGCCCGGCATTGCGGTGGTCAGCCCTGCCGCGCTTGCTGTTCTGGCTGCGGCGCTCGCCTACGGGTTCGCGCAT
>CP070775.1:527839-530971 GCA_020346185.1 Betaproteobacteria bacterium
TGTCGCTTACTCCTGGCTGGTGTTAGCTGACATCAGGTGCCGCGAGAACCAGTCTCCGGCCAGGCGCGCGACTTCTTCCAGCTTGCCTCGCTCTTCGAACAGATGTGTTGCCCCGGGAACGATAACCAATTCGCACTGGCATTCCACGAGTCCTTCCCGCGCCGACTCATTGAGTTCGATAACGCCAAAGTCATTGCCGCCAACGATCAGTAGCGTTGGTGAACGCACTTTGCTCAGGGCGTCGGCGCCGGTCAGATCGGGGCGGCCACCGCGCGATACCACTGCCGAGACATCTGTTGACATGGAAGCGGCAACGCGCAAGGCGGATGCCGCGCCGGTGCTTGCCCCGAACAAACCAATCGGCGCGGTACTGGTGTCGGCGTTATCGCGAATGAAACGTACGGCATACCCGAGTCGTTGCGTCAGTAACGAAATGTCGAAGCGAAGTTCGTAATCAACGTCTTCTTCCTCGGTGAGCAGATCCAGTAGCAGGGTACCCAATCCCAGCTTGCGAAGTTCCGCGGCGACGAACTGATTGCGGGGCGACAGGCGGCCCGAGCCACTGCCATGGGAGAAGATGACAATACCGCCTGCTCCTTTTGGCGCGTGCAGTGCGCCTTCGAGGGAGACTGGCCCGGCGGGGATAGAGACGATCTGCTCGATACCGTTCATGTCTGGCTCATTGGGTGCTGTTTCGAATACTCGCGCAGAGTCTCAATCACTTTGTTGTCTTCGATCTGCGGGAAATCGCGATAGAACTGGCCGACGGCATAAAACTCTGCGGGCGCTTCGAGGCAAACGACTTCATCGGCAAGTGGCCTGACGCGCTCGAGGCTTGCGGGCGCGGCCACCGGAACTGCGCAGATGAGTCGTTGCGGCTCTCGGCTGCGAACTGCGTGCAGCGCCGCGATCATGCTGGCACCGGTTGCCAGCCCATCGTCGACCACGATCACGATCCGGTCTTTCGGGTCGATCGGTGGGTGCGCCGGCGTGTACTGGGCGCGGCGTTTGCGCAACGTTTCGAGCTGTCTCTGCTGTTCGCGTTCCAGATAAGCCTCGTCCGCTCCGGACCGTGCCGCGTGTTCAGCAGTGTAAACCCAGCCGGATTCATCGATGGAGCCGACGGCCAGCTCGGGGCTCCATGGTGATCGCAGCTTGCGCACCAACACTACGTCCAATTCGCCGCCCAACTCGTCGGCTAACACCTTGCCCATCATCACCGAGCCACGCGGAATGGCGAGCACCAAGGGGTTGCGGCCGCGGTAATCGCCCAATGCCTCCGCAAGCTTACGTGCGGCCTCATTCCGGGAATCGAAGATTCTGCTCATGGCAGAATATATCCTGCCTGCCGCGCATGAATTATCCTTTGCGCGAGATCAAGTTCTGGTGATGCCTTTGCCATAAACTTGTTCAAACGCCGTAATGCTTCCCGTTATCGTGTTTCCGGCGGGAGTCTGATCGGCAGCACTCGCTGGTCAAGGAATATCGGTTTGCTTCGGCAGCCCGGCTCGGTGTTGAATACGCGCCTATGTATGTAAAAAGACCTAGCCAGTTTGCGATCTGGTACTGGCTTCTTGCCATCCTCGCGGTACTGTACCTGCGTGGCGTCTGGGTTGAGATGCAGCAGGTCGAGGCGATTCCTTACAGTGATTTCCAGGAGTACCTGGAGGACGGTCGCATCAGGAAAGTGCTCATTCGGGCCAATACCATAGAGGGCGAATTCACCCAGCCGGTAAATGACCGCAGTCGCTTTGTAACCACGCGTGTCGAGCCTGACATGGCCGCGCAGCTCGACAAATACGGTGTCGACTATTCGCAAGCCGTGGAAAGCACGGTTTTGCGCGACGTCTTGTCGTGGGTGCTTCCGGCGGTGTTCTTTGTGGCCATCTGGATGTTTGTGCTGCGACGCGTCGCCACCCGCCAGGGACTCGGTGGCGGTTTTCTGGAGATCGGCAAAAGTAAGGCGAAAGTCTACATGGAAACCGATACCAAGGTTACGTTTGATGACGTGGCCGGTGTCGATGAGGCGAAAGAGGAGCTTCGTGAAGTCGTCAATTTCCTGAAAGACCCGCAGCAGTATGGCCGTCTCGGCGCGCACGTACCCAAAGGCGTTCTGCTTGTCGGCCCGCCCGGCACGGGCAAAACCTTGCTGGCGCGGGCTGTCGCGGGCGAAGCCGCCGTGCCTTTTTTTTCCATCAACGGCTCCGAGTTCGTCGAAATGTTCGTCGGGGTTGGCGCCGCTCGCGTGCGTGATTTGTTCGAGCAGGCGCGACTAAAGGCGCCGGCCATTATCTTTATCGATGAACTGGATGCACTCGGGCGTGCGCGTGGCGCTTACTCGCTCGGCGGGCATGATGAGAAGGAACAGACACTTAATCAGTTGCTCGCCGAGCTCGATGGTTTCGATCCCAGTTCAGGTCTGGTGCTGCTTGCCGCCACTAACCGGCCTGAAATACTCGATCCGGCGCTGCTTCGTGCTGGACGGTTCGACCGGCAGGTGCTGGTTGATCGTCCTGACAAGACCGGCCGCGTGCAGATTCTGCAGGTGCATCTGACGAAGGTGCGTCTGGGAAGTGACGTCGATGCGGAGAAGATTGCTGCGCTTACTCCAGGATTCTCCGGCGCTGATCTTGCCAACCTGGTCAACGAAGCGGCACTGCTGGCTACCCGACGAGGTGCCGAAGCCGTGTTGATGGGGGATTTCACTAATGGCGTTGAACGCATCGTCGCCGGTCTAGAAAAGAAAACACGCATCCTCAACGAACGCGAACGCGAAGTGGTCGCCTATCACGAGATGGGTCATACACTGGTGGCGCTGGCGCTCAAGGGCTCCGACCCGGTGCACAAGGTTTCGATCATCCCTCGTGGCATCGGCTCACTCGGTTACACCATCCAGCGGCCCACCGAGGACCGTTTCCTGATGACGCGCGAGGAACTCCAGACGAAGATGGCGGTGCTGCTGGGTGGACGTGCGGCCGAACACCTGGTGTTCGGACATCTCTCCACTGGAGCTGTCGATGATTTGGCCAAGGTCACCAATATTGCACGCAGTATGGTCACGCGTTTTGGCATGGTGGAGAAGCTTGGCCACGTAGCCTATGAAACCGAACGCGCACCGATGCTCGGTGGTTC
>CP070775.1:531071-534193 GCA_020346185.1 Betaproteobacteria bacterium
TGCTGGCTTGACCGGCAATCACCAGCTCTCCCCTGAGGTTGGCACCCGATCGCAAACATACGCTGGCGTGAGCGGGTTGACCAGTTCAGCCCCTGCCTAGCCTTTCTGTACAGATCTTGTACAGACCCCGTATTCCGAGATACCATTGGCGCCTGAAAGCCCAGCCGCTTTCGGCTTCCGCAACAGACCACGGGACATTCAACATGGCGACCAGGAAAGGCACCACGACAGACCCGGGATACTCGATAGGCGTAGTTTCGAGACTGACCGGTATCCACCCGGAAACGCTCCGCATGTGGGAGCGCAGATACGAGGTTGTTAAACCCAACCGCTCCGAAGGCAGAAGCCGCCGCTATAGCGATGATGATGTCCGCCGCCTGTCGCTGATCAAAACGCTGGTCGATGCTGGGCACCAGATCAGCATCGTCGCACCACTGTCAATGGCACAGTTGCAAAAGCGCCTCGAGGCGACCTCGCCGCAGGCGCTCAGGACCATCGTAAGGGAAACCGCCCCTTGCCGAATTATTCTGGTGGGCAGCGCATTGCGCGCAAATCTGGCGGCAGCCAAGAGCGATGCCTCCGAGCTCAAAATAGTGGCTGCATTCGATGAAGAGGAACAACTCAAGAGCCGGGACAGCTTTCCCGAAGCCGATACTCTTGTCGCTGAGTATGCAACCGTGCAAAAAGAAACGGTTGGCGATCTGCGCAGACTTTTGGCGCTGTGCGGAGCGGCCAAAGCAGTCATCACGTATCGCTTTGGCGCACGTCAGGCCCTGAACGATCTCGAATCTGCCGGCGTGACATGCCTGCACGCCCCAGCCAGCGTCGCTGAGATCCAGAGTGCATGCATTCGTGCGCGCGCCGAACCCGGTTCGACGCCATTGCCGTCAATCACTGTTCAGGCGGCGGCAATACCGCCGCGACAGTTTACGCCGCAGCAGCTGGCGCGCATTTCGGTCACAACTCCAGTGATTGCTTGCGAATGCCCACATCATTTGGTGGACCTCATCAGCAGCCTGACCGCTTTCGAGACCTACTGCCTCGAATGCGAAGACAAGAATGCCAAGGACGCCGAGATACACGCATTTCTTCACGCCACAACTGCTCAGGCACGTGCCCTGATCGAGGCTGCGCTGCGGCGGGTCGCGGAATTCGAAGGCATTGACCTGAGCTAGCCTGACCATTTCGCGCCGAGTCTCAATCCTGCCCCATTGCGGCGCATGCCCCGCGCCTGCCCCGCAGTCCGCCGACCCAAACCGCGATGTCTATAAACTGTCCATAGCTTTAATCCGGTGATTTATTACTATTGACACTATGTGTATGTTTTTCTAACATTATGTCTAATACAATTATTGAAATACGGATGGACAAGCCATGAGCGGCATCAAGCCTTTCTTGTCTTTTTCTCTTAAGGAGATAAACGAATTCGCACGAATCATTATTGCGACGCTGTTCGCGATAGCATCTGTTTCTGTCCATGCCACACCTGAACGGGTGGCATTGGCCGGCAGCAACTCAGACACCACTTTTGTCAACAGGGCCGCGGTCAACAATGAAGTGCAGTACTTTGACGAACAAGTTCTACGCAATTTCGCCGAGACCATAACTTTCAGCAGCAATGCGAAAACCGGAACTCCGATGTGCCCCCACCGTTCGGTGACGCTGACCTACAAAGTCGACTGGGATGCCAACCGACTCGTCGTGGGCGAATGGCAGACGTTCGATGGCAATCCGGCAACAGGTCAGCTGGTCTGGAATCAGAAGAACGTCGGCCGACTAGATTTCAGCGACGCCGTCGACGTTAAAATGCGCACCGCTTGCGCAACCAACACTGTCCTGCGCTAGAGACTTCGCAACAGCGCAGGAATTCGAGATACGCGGTAATGGTTCAGCGCAGGCATTCGGCCCAAGTCGGCTAGCGCCCGGTGCAACAGGAGCAGCCAGGCACAAGCGCAAGTCGGCCAGCGTCGAACAGCAGGTATTAAACCAATCCGCGCTTTAGTAGCACCATCAATTCCAACACTTTTTTACGAGGTCCAAAATGAAAGTTGTCAAATTGCTTGCAATACTCGCTTTCGCCGCAGCTCTGGCAGCGTGCGCGAACACCTACAACAATGACATGAACAGAACCGAAGCAGCGCCGCAACAAGACATCGTTGACATCGCTGTTGCCGCCGGTTCATTCAATACGCTGGTCACCGCAGTTCAGGAAGCCGGGCTGGTCGACACTTTGAAGAGCGACGGTCCATTCACAGTTTTCGCGCCGACCGACGAAGCCTTCGCCAAGATACCCGAAGACCAGCTCAACGCCCTGCTGGCCGACAAAGAAATGCTGACCAAGGTTCTGACCTACCACGTTGTGTCTGGCAAAGTGATGGCCGCCGATGTCAATCCGGGCCAGGTGCCGACGGTTGAAGGCAGCAGCCTGACAGTAACGGTTGGTGACGGCGTCATGATCGACAACGCCAACGTAATAAAGACTGATATCGTCGCCAGCAATGGGGTGATCCACGTCATCGACAGCGTCGTGCTTCCCGCCAACTAAGTGGAGACGACGCGAAGCTCCCATTCAAAGACTTCAGTTATACGGAGCCGAACGGGCACTTAACAGACGATCAATTGGTTCGAACAATCGGACTGATACGACGGAGTAAGAGGCAGTCGGCCAGCAAGGTTCGACTGCCTTTTGTTCTTTGAGCTTCCAGGTCGTGAAGTCGAAAAATGCGGGTACGCTTCCTGTCCACTGTAACTGCAGTTCCGATGCCCACCTAATATAAACCGATGAAAGATTTTTTTAACGCGTTGCTGCAGGGCTGACCGGCACACTATTCCTGTACCGGGCACAAGATCTGGTCGAATTGGCACTTTCCGCGGCATTGTGAGACCCGCTGATGGCAAACCCGATTATGGAGGGTGTTTCCGAATCCGCCCCCGAGTTCGCCATAGCGCGCAGAATCGTGTCAGCTGAGAGCCGTACGGTGTCGGCATTTACGAAATCCGCGTTCAACAGGTCGGTGGCCGACCACGGATTTCGGCACGTGACGTACTCGCCGCGCTCGATGCCGATACGATCGGGCTCGAGAATTTCGATGCATTGGAATACGACCGCATCCCCCATCGCG
>CP070775.1:534293-537413 GCA_020346185.1 Betaproteobacteria bacterium
CCCGGAAAAGTCTTCCGGCTACCCTCGCCAGGAAAGTCGAAAGTGGTAACGCCCGTGACTGCCGGTTGCGGCTCTGCATAAACCGGGTAAGGACCGGGCGATCAAGAACTACGTGCTGAGTTGGGTCCTTTTTCGTTCGGTCATTACTCAGTGCAACATCTCGGACAAACAGACCCGCTTGGCAGGCGCATCAAACAGAACGGCAGATCGCACTCGCAAGGCGCCTCTGTCGATCGACCTCGTACAAGGCATTCTCGACCAGGGCGAGGATGCGATTGTTGTTGATTTGCATTTAAAACTGACCCGGCCCAGAGTGCCCATGGCTGTGCCAAACAACGCCAATGCACGCTGGTCAGCTGACTTCGTGCACGACGAACTGGCCGATGGGCGGCGCTTTCGGGTGCTCAATATTGTCGATGACTTCTCCCGCGTGTGCGTCGGTCAGCTCACCGAGCTGTCGATCTCGGGTGAGCGTATGGTGCGCTATCTCGATCAATTAGCTCAATCCCGGGCGCTGCCAGCGACTCTGGTTCTGGACAACCGCCCGGAGATGACGAGCAAGGCGATGTTCTTCTGGGCCCGGCGCCACGGAATCAAACTGCACTTCATCCAGCCAGGCAAGCCGACGCAGAACGCCTCCATAGAATCATTCAACGGCAAGTTTCGTGACGGATGTCTGAACCAGCAATGGTTTAGTGGCATCCATGACGCACGAGCCATCATCGATGCCTGACGTGAGCACTACAACGAGCAGCGCCCGCACAGTTCATTGGGTTATTTGCCGCCGAAGATCTTCGAGTAGCTAGCTGCCTGATATGATCCAATACTCTCAATGCAGCTGGTTAGCCTATGGGGTGAAGATCAAAACGACTTTGCGAAATTGCTGACCTGAGAGGCCGCTGCCGGGTCCTCGATGTCTCGTGTACCTGCGGAATACATCCCTTGGCAGCGTACCGGACCTGTGTACCTTGACCGTGAGCTGCGCATTCACCAAGGCTAGACTACCCGTAGACATGCTGATCAACGGCAAGTTACTTGATGAAACGATGGTACTGGGGATCGCTCGTGTTCGTTGGCAAGCGACCAACAGGCGGTCGCATCCACCCGAAGCCGGACTGGATATAGTCAGCCGCAGCGCACCGCCTTGCTTTTCTGATCAGAGGCGGCGCGGCTCAGAACCGGGCTGATATGCCGGCGCGGGCGCGAACACCGGGATCGACGAAGCCAACGTACTGTTCGTAGCGCTCGTCGAACAGGTTGTCGACAGCGAACGTCAGCATAACCTGTTTGTATGTATAAGCCGCCGAGATATCTGTACGGGAGTAGCTGTCCATCTTGATATCGCCGGTCGGAATCGACGAATCGAAGAACTCGCCGATGTACAAAGTTGTCCAGGCCAGTTGCCACGCCTCAGTCGGAAAATAGCGTGCAGTGAACGCGACTTTGTCTTCAGGCCGGTTGCGCAACTTGTCGGTGCTGTTGACGATCTCACTCTTGACGTAGGTATAGTTAAAACCAAGATCGAGATTGGCAAGCGCAAGCCAACGAGCTTCGAATTCCGCCCCGTTGATTTCCACTTCTTCCCGGTTCACCAGCGAATTTGTGCCTGGATCGAAGTCGATCAGATTCTTGTAATCGGTCCAGAACGCATTCAGGATGAAACGCAGCGCGCCGTTTGTCAGCACCTGCTCCAGCCCGACCTCATACCCCTTGCTGGTTTCCGATTTCAGTTCGGGATTGCCGACTACCGGATCGCCGAGGGCGTAGAAGCTCGGCGGCCGGAATCCTTCCGAATAGTGCGCCTTGAGTGACGTGCCAGTGGTCACGAAGTCGTAGCGTATGCCGGCGCTGGGACTGCTTTCGTCTTCCAGGTCGGAAGGAGAATCATGGCGGTAGCCAAACTGAAGCGTAAGAGATTGCACCGGTCTGCTTTTGAGTTCGGCGAACACTGAATCGGTCTTGCGTACCAGATCGAAATCTGTCGGCACGAGGCTGAAGAACGGCGGCACGAATGTGAGGTCGAGTATGCCCCGATTAACACCGTCTTCTTTTACGTATTCGTAGCCGAGCATCAGATCTGAATCGAGCGGCAGGAATGCCGTTGCACTGACCAGAGCACTGTCGCGAGTGAAGTCGGAACTCGATACCGATTCAGGAATGAAAAAGGGTGGGTTGGGGCCAAACGCAACACCGGGAGAAGTGATGTCCTCGGAGCGTTCATAGCGCGAGAGCATGAACTTCAGATCGAGCGTGTCTTGAGGGCGCAGTGTAATGTCACCGCCATAAACGGTTTCCTTCGCTTTGCGTTGCTCGAGTTCCCGATTCGTGGCGAGGCGGATGCCGCCGCTGAAATCGGGAAATGAGCTGCTTTCGCGCTCGTTGTGGCGGGCAAACAGCCCGATCCCGTTGCCATCGGATGGATTGTATGAAAGCGATCCGGATACGGTCTTCAGATCGAGGCTGCCGCCATCTTCGTCCTTGCCGTCCTGCAGTGCCGACGCGTTTGCGCTAAAGCGCACCTTCTCCGAGCCGCCGCTGACAGTACCTGTAGCTCGGCCGTAGTCCTGTCCACCGCCCTCGATGCCGACCGAGGCCTGCGCACCCGGCCCCTTACCCCTGCGGGTTACGATGTTGACTACACCGCCCATGGCATCGGCGCCATATATTGCCGAGCCCGAGCCGCGGATGACTTCGATGCGCTCGACGTCGACAAGATCAAGTGAAGAAAGGTCATAGGAGCCGCCGCGGCTGAGCATCGGATCATTGACGCGAACGCCATCTATCAGCACCAGTACCTGTTCCGGATCGCTGCCGCGGATATGGATGTTGGCGACACCGCCCGGACCACCGACCTGATCGACATACAGTCCGGGGATTTCCCGCATTAACTGCACGACGGTAGACGCATTTCGGGCTTCGATTTCTTCTCGGGTAACCACGCTCACGCCCTGCGAAGTCTCCGAAACCAGAATCGGCAAGCGGTAGGCGGTTACCTCGACGTCGGGTGCGGTGACGACGGTGCCGGTGTCGCGGTCCTCCTGCGCGAAGCCGGTTGATGCCATCATCATGATGGACGCGACAAGGGCAGTTGCGACGCCCGAGGCCAACCGCATTGAGGTG
>CP070775.1:537513-540501 GCA_020346185.1 Betaproteobacteria bacterium
TATCGAGTGGCACGTGCAGCCGTTGTCGCTGGACAAGTTTGGTGAACCGCTGCACCCGTTTTCCGCCATCACGCCGTCAGTATGCAATCTTCGCCCGACCAGTCGCGGCTACGTTCGCATCAAGAGCCCCGACCCCTATCAACACCCGGAAATCAAACTCAACTACCTGTCCACCGACGAAGACAAACAGGTCGCAGTCGATTCGATACGCTTCACGCGCCGCATCATGGCGGCGAAAGCCCTGGAAAGATTCCAGCCCGAGGAATTCCTGCCGGGACCGGCGGTCGAAAGCGAAGAACAGCTCATGCAGGCAGCGGGTGACCTCGGCACGACCATTTTTCACCCGGTGGGCACCTGCAAGATGGGTAATGACGAAATGGCCGTGGTCGACGATCGGCTACGGGTGCACGGCATCGCCAACCTGCGCGTTGTGGACGCATCGGCAATGCCGCGCATAACGTCCGGCAATACCAACGCACCTACGATGATGATCGCCGAACGGGCCGCGGAATTTATCCGCGAAGACAATCCAACCGGTTAGGACCTGTTAACGCATATTGGGTCGAGGCGTTATCAGGCCCTAGCCAAACCTATGAGTGGAGATTCACGCGTGATTGAGACCACAGCGTCAGGCAACAGACGACCTTCGGACTCGCTGGTCACCACGGCCCATGTTGTGTACGGACTGCACGCCCTCAGTGTGCTGATCGGTGCTAGCAGTATCGCCACGATAGTCGGCGCTTTCGTTTTCGGTATCCCGTCCATTATTGCGGTGATCATCAATTACGCGATGCAATCCGAGGCCCGTGGCACTTTTCTGGAGTCACATTTTCGCTGGCAGATACGCACCTTCTGGTTTGCCGCCTTGTGGTCGCTGGTATCGATCCTGTTGTTCATCTCGATTGTCGGCATCCCGTTTTCATGGCTGCTTATCGTCGCGGTCGGTCTGTGGGTAATCTATCGCATTGCCCGCGGTTGGGTGGCGCTGGCCAATCGCGAACCGCTCATCATCGAACCAATTTGAACGCGCGCCAATGTCATTCAGAACCGATGTGATTTAGCATCGATGTGGCTGGCCGGGGGGCGGAGGCACCGCGCCCGATGGTCGATCAGGCAGCCAGTTCGGCCTTGAGCAGTGCCAGGAATTCTCTGATGCGCTTTGCATTCTGGCCAAGATCACTGCGCCCGACGCGTGACTTGGAGCGCACATCGATTTTCGTCGTGCCGTCCAGCGCGACAATTCTCACTACGATGTCGTCCTTGAAGCCATACAGAAGAGTGGAATCGGTTGCTTCGACGCGAAGATCTGTCTGACTCGCGTCAACCAACTCCAAACCCATGTTGTCAACGACCCTTGTTGCAACTTCAAACACGGTGGCGGCAGATGCCTCAACAATCAGCGGTTGCAGATCGGGGTATGCCTCGCGCTGCTGCGCGGCGACCTCCGGCCCGTCATACAGCACCGGGTGATCATCCGGGCCACGAATCGATTCGACCACCAAGAACTGCGGTGGATTTTCCAGATCGGTGGTGATGTCATGAATATACGGATGGGCATCAAGTGTTTTTTTCCAGCTCAGAGGAATATAGACCGTGATGCCACCAACGATAATGCCAATCACACTCATGACAACGAGTGACTGCGTCTTACGCGATATTGCCAGGCCGAACACCGACAATAGGACTGCAGCAATTGCTGCAATGAACGACCATCTGATAATCTGGAAGCCGGTACGGAACTGCCACAGCTCCAGCTGGTAGCCAATTCCGGAAAACACGGCGGCAAACGCGCACACCAGGGCGAGGACAGAACCGGCTACAACCAGTCGGCGTGCAAGCGGTTTCTCAGTCGAAGCAGTCTGTGTGTTCATGGTTGTCTCCATCAGTAGCGGCCAACAGATGATCGGCTGCATTGTAATCGGTCGCAAGGCGACGAGGAGTGCTGATTCGTGCAGCAATGGAACCTGATTGTCACTGTTGTACCGGGACCGCACCACATCCACGACGTGCGTAGCTCACTTGGCTATCTCGGTCATTTCTGGCTGACCTCGTTCCGTGATGTGCTGATTGGCTGGACCGACGATACGCAAACACTGTTACAAGCCATTACTGAGGCGCGCGAAAAAGACAAACGATGGTCACACATGATCGGCCGCGTCATCCCGGTACAAAACGTCTTTTTCTTCACAGCGGATAGTTTGACTGAGCAGCTCAAGCGAGCGGTTGCCCCACTGGTCAAAGAAATGCAAAGCGGCCGTTTTTATTTTCGTCTCGAGCGCCGCGGCATGGCAGGGCAAATACCCAGCCAGGAAGTCGAGCAAGCGGTTGCCGCGCACCTTGTCTCGTTAGCCGACGACAAGGACATCGAGCTGACGACTGATTTCGAAGACCCCGACTTTGTCGTTGCGGCCGAGACCATCGGCAACGAATGTGGTGTCTGCCTGCTGACGCGCGAGCTAATGAAACAGTTCCCGTTCGTGCGGCCAAAGTAAACGTTGATGCAAACATTGCGCGTCATGTTCGGCGGTGACATCATGCTGGGGCGCAACGTCGCTACTGTGATCGATGAAAACGGCGCGGACTACCCACTGGCACCAATCGCGCATTTCTTTCGCGATGCCGACCTGGCGATCGCCAACCTCGAGTGCGCCATTACCGAATCGACTGACATATTTCAAGGCGCGCCGAAGGCATTCTATTTTGGCGCGCCCCCGGCAGCCGTGGAAACGCTCGACTCAGCCGGAATCGCCCTGGTCAGCCTTGCCAACAATCATGCACTCGACTTCGGTGATAAAGGGCTGCTCGACTCGATCAAGCATCTGCAGGCAGCCGGAATGAAGTGGGCCGGTGCCGGCGCCAACCTTGTTGAGGCACTCTCCCCCGCATTTGCCGAATGCAGGCGGGCGCAATTTGCCATGGTGGCATTCTGCAATCACCAGGAGGATTTCGCCGCAAAAGCGACCACTCCCGGCATTGCCTGGCTCGACC
>CP070775.1:540601-543579 GCA_020346185.1 Betaproteobacteria bacterium
CGTTTCATGTGCATGACGTCTTCCGGGTGCGGGCCAATGCCGCCGCGAATGCCGAATACTGACTGGATCAGCAACGGTGGTTTGATCAGGCCGCGATCGAGAAAGTGTGATGCCGTATACAGATGACCAATGTCATAGCACTCGATCTCGAAACGCGTTGCATTGTTGCTGCAGGATTCGAGTATGTAGGCGATATCCTTGAACGAGTTCTTGAAGATGCGGTCATCGGATGTTTCCAGGTAGGGTTTCTCCCAATCGTATTTGAAGTCCTTGAAGCGATTGAGCATCTCATAGAGTCCGAAGTTCATCGAACCCATGTTCAGGGAGGCCACTTCGGGCTTGAGTTGTAGTGCCGGCTGCAGGCGTTCTTCCACACTCATCGTCGGCGCGCCACCGGTGGTCAGGTTGCAGACAACATCGCTCTTCGACGCGATGGTCGGCAAGAACTTGCGGAACATATTCGGGTCCTGGGTCGGACGGCCGTCATCCGGTTCGCGTGCGTGCAGATGAACAATGGCTGCGCCCGCCTGCGCGGCACCGATGGCCGCTTCAGCAACCTCTTCCGGAGTCACCGGCAGATGAGGCGACATTGAAGGAGTATGAATTGAACCGGTGACGGCGCAAGTGATCATGACTTTGTTGGGCATGTAGTTCCCTTCTGAATGTAATCCTGACGCATTGGAAAATAGAGATTCAGTCAGTCGTCTAGCGCATCCTGGGCCCGCTTGTGGGCCACCAACGCCATCAACCGGCGATCGCGCCAGGCTTCGCGTTCGGCATGTTTCTCGTGTGGCATCATTTTACGGCGTTCGGCCTCGATGCGCGCGATCAACTCCTGGCCCCACGGTTTGTACTCGACACCGCTCATCATTGAATCGAAGGCCGGGCCAAAACGGGCTGCGTAGTCGCTGACCCCGCCCGGCGCATTCAGGTCGATCGTCTCGAACGGCCCCATGAAGGCCCAGCGCAATCCGAGCCCGTCGCGAATGGTCTTGTCGAGGTCTTCAACCGACACGTAACCTTCGCCAACCAGCCGCCACGACTCGAGCAGTAATGCTGCTTGCAGCCGGTTGAGTATGAAGCCTTCGACTTCCTTCTTCACGGTAATCGGAACCTGTCCGACTTTTTCCTGCAAGGCACGGGTCTTCTCGATCACTTCGGGCGCAGTCCAGGGTGCGGGAGACACTTCAACAATGGGTACGACATGGGGAGGATTGACCGGGTGAGCGACGATACAACGGTGTTTTCCTTTTAGCCCCTCGCTGAAACGCGACGTCTGGATGGTGGAAGTGGAACTGGCCAGGATGCAATGCGCGGGCGCGGCTTCGTCCAGCATGCGGTAGACCTCGCGTTTGACGTCGACTTTTTCCGATGTGTTTTCCTGAACATAGTCGGCGTCACCGACGGCATCTTCAAGGGATTGTGCCGCAGCGATACGTCCCATGATGGTGGCCGGGGCGTCTTCGATAAGGCCGGCGTTTTTCAGCTCTCCCAGGCCTTCATCAATTAATCCGAGCGCTTTGTCTACCGCCCCTGTTGTATTGTCGTACATCTTCACCGGGTGCCCGGCGCGAGCGAACACTATTGCCCAGGCGCGGCCAATCAAGCCTGATCCGATGACTGCAATCTTTTCCATCTTGTCTCCGTGTGCGTTTGCCGCGTTATGTTTTCGTTAAGGAATTCTGTTAACCAAGCATCTCGACGCCGGCACAGACGGATAACGCCTGGCCGGTGATGGTGGCGCCGACCGGTGAGGCCAGATACATTGCCATGTTGGCGATGTCGTATGGGCTGACCATCTGCTTCATTGACACGCGTTCGAGGGAAATCTTGCGTTGTTCCTCGAAGCTGATGCCGACTGCCTTGGCCTTGTTTGCGATGACTTCATCCTGGCGTTCACCCTCGACTACGCCGGGTTGAATGGCGTTGACACGAATCTTGTCCTCACCAAGTTCCATCGACAGGCTCTTGCTGAAACCGACGACGCCCCATTTGGCAGCCGCGTACGGCGTGCGGTAAGGGAAAGCGAGCCGCCCGGCGGTGGAGGAAAGATTGACGACGGAGCCGCCGCCAGCTTGCTTGATCATGGGAATAGCCAGCCGAGTGCAATAAAACATGCCGTTTAGATCGACGGCAATGCAGCGCTCCCATTCGGTGACGTCGATTTCCTCAACCTTGCCGGTGGGACCAGCGATACCCGCGTTATTGATCAGGCAATCGAGACCACCCAGTTGTGAGCGCACATCGGCGAACAGCCGATCGACATCGTCGAGGCTGGAAACGTCAGCGCGCGTCGCTGTGACTTCGGAAAACGCCTTTGTGGTTTCATCCAGCGCCAATTGAGAAACGTCGCAGATGTGCACGCGCGCGCCGGCCTGATGGAAAACATCCGTCATTGCGCGGCCGATACCACCGGCTCCGGCGGTAATGAGTACGCGCAATCCTGTTAGCGAGATCTCCATACTCGTTGCTCCCATATATTTGGACTCGTGTATACAGCGGCAATAGCCGTCCATGAAATTCCAGGCCGGCCCCTCACGGCGCCGCCGACCCGAGATTCGAAACGCAATCCTCGCCGAGTGCGCAGGCATTGCCGACTACCGACAAAAACAGGTGTGATCGACGATCAGAATGGCGGCTTTGTTAGGTCGCTCTCCACAGCAAACGCAATCGGCGCCATTTTTTGTTCACTGTGTCCTAAGTCAGCCCGGACAAGATAGTCTGGATTATACGCTGGGCGGTTGCGGCCAGTATCCCGGTGCTCTGTAAGGCGAGTGCACCACCTGCTGGCAATGATTCGATAGAATCGTGGCGGTGCGCATTGCGAATACCTCCGTCAAGATTCTCGCCCTGGAAACGTCGACCGATTTCTGTTCCGTGTGCCTGCTTGTCGGAGAGGATATTCATTGCACTGGTGAGAACGCAGGCCAAAGGCACTCCGAGTTGTTGTTGCCTATGGTTGACGAGTTGTTGCGTGG
>CP070775.1:543679-546643 GCA_020346185.1 Betaproteobacteria bacterium
TCACCGCTGAGGACGCTAAGGACGCAGAGGAAAACCCAAGAAATTTCTTCTACGTATTCTGGTGATCAGAGTCTTTGTCATGCGCGCTTCAAATTGTGCTGTGAGCCTGCCGGCTACTTTCCGCCCACCCGTGCCTGTGCCGTAACCACCATTTGTGAATTTCTTCTACCACCAGCAACATCAGCGCGACGCCAGCCAGGGTGAGCCACTGGCTAATGGTCACCGGTTTGATCTGCAGCACGTCGTTGAGGCCCGGCGTGTACATGGCAGCGATGTGAACGAATTGGGCGAACGGCACCGCGGCAGCCAGAAACAAGTTGGAGAAGAATGGCATCGAAAAGATGGAACGTGTTTCCGATCGGCTGCTCAGCGCATGGATATTGCCGAAAAGCACCATTAGCAAGAGCGTGAGATTGCGCGCATCCTCGATTGATGAGCCCACCCTGATCTGGTATGCGAAAACAGCAAATGCCAGCAGCCCCATCACCGTGCCGGTTATCAGCACATGCTGAATAATTCGAGCATCGAATATGGGTTGCGTGGGGCTCCGTGGAGGTTGATCCAGTTCCCCACCTTCCTTCGGTTCAAACGCAAGCGCGACATCCTGCAGCCCGTTGGCGACGAGATTGAGCCACAGCAGTTGCACCGCCGTCAGCGGCATCGGCAGTCCGGCAAACGCGGTGCAGAAAAACAGCAATAAAGCCGAAAACCCGGTCGCAATCAGCAACGCGATCACCTTGCGGATGTTGTTGTAGACGATTCGCCCCTGATCGATGCCCGATACGATCGAGGCAAAGTTGTCGTCCGTAATGATCAAATCGGCCGTCTCCTTGGCAACATCGGTTCCGCGTTTTCCCATCGCCACACCGGTATTGGCCCGCCGCATGGCCGGTGCATCGTTAACACCATCACCGGTAACCGCCACGAAATGACCCGCCCGCATCAGCGTCTCGACAATCTGCTCCTTCTGTCGCGGCTCGATCCGGGCGAACACCCGCGACGAGTGGATCAGTTCATCCATCGCATTCGTCCCTTGCGCCGTCGCGTCTCTGATCATCGGGCCGGTGACGACGCGGTCATCGAGACCGCATAACCCCAATTCGGCCGCAATCGCGCGCGCCGTCGCAGGATGATCGCCGGTAATCATTGAGACGTCGATACCGCCATGCCGGCAGCGGGAAATCGCGTTCTTTGCCTCAGGGCGAACCGGGTCAATCATTCCGACCATTCCGATGAAGATCATTTCTCCGAGCTGTGACATGGCGTCACCGTTTGTCGCCGGCCGATGAGCCAGCGCGAGGACTCGATAGCCACGCTGTGCAAGAGATTCGAACTGCCTTTCAATGAGTTGGGAATCGATTGGCTCCGGGCCACTGTCACACTCCATCCATTTGCACATCGTCAGCAGCTTTTCGGGACTCCCCTTGACGTACAGGTGCGGCTGCTCCTGATCGAGGTTGAGACTGCCGCCAAAGGCACGCTCAGACTCATAGGGTATGAGGTCGAGCTGGCGATAGCCGTTGCGATGCTCCGTGAGTGAGAGGCCAAGTTTCTTCGCCAAAACCAGGAAGGCGACGTCGACAATGTCGCCGTCGGACACCCACTCGCCCCCCGAGTAATCGAGGTGGCTTTCGTTGGCGAGCATGCCGGTGATGCAGAGCGTTCGTAACAAGTCGATACGATCACCCAGCACCTTGCCACCGGGCGCGACACCTTCGCCGGTGATTTTGTATACCGAACCGTTCGGCAAGACCGCCTCACGGATGGTGAGTTCGTTCACGGTGAGTGTGCCGGTCTTGTCGGAGCAAACAAAGGTACAGGAGCCGAGCGACTCTACGGCGACGAGCTTGCGAATGATCACATTATAAGCAGCCATTCGCCGCATGCCGATCGCTAACGCCACGGTGAGCGCTGCCGGCAAACCCTCAGGTATCGTTGATACCGCCAGTCCGATCGCCATCATCGCCATGCTCTCGGCGCCATAGCCGCCCCTCCACAACATGACGGCCACCAGCAAGGCAATGGCAACAGCAATTGCGCCGGCAACTTGATAAGTGAACTGGCGGATACGAATCATCAGCGGCGGCTCGGAAATCCGTTCTGCGGTGACGCGATTGGCAATGCTTCCGAGCTCCGTGCCAAGACCGGTCGCGGTGACCGTACCCCTGCCGCGTCCGTGCGTAACAATGGTACCGGCAAAGCAACGGTTGACCCGTTCAGACAGCGGTGCATTGTCTTCGACGTCGGCATGGGCGTTCTTTGTCACCGCGGTTGATTCGCCCGTGAGCAACGATTCGTCGACAGCAAGACTGAAACTCGCTTGCAACCGAACGTCCGCAGGAATCCTGTCACCCGAAGACAACAGGATCAGATCACCCGGCACCACTTCTTCTGCATCAATACGCGTCGGCGAACCGTCGCGAATAACGCGTGCCTCGCCTTTCACCATGACGCGCAGTGCCACGGCCGATCGCTGCGCAGAGTATTCCTGCACAGTGCCAATCACCGCATTGAGCAGCAGTACAGCGAATATAAAAATCGCGTTAGGCAACTGACCGAGCCCGAGTGAGACAACGGCGGCAATCAGCAGAATGTAGATAAACGGACTCAGAAACTGGCGCAGGAATATGCCCACAGGACCCGGCAATTCAGGCTCGGGCAGACAGTTTCGCCCATATTCCGCAAGCCGGGCTCGCGCTTCATGGCTACTGAGTCCCGCACTTTGCGCAGACACCTGTAACGGTGATTGCGCTTTTGCCGCGATATCCAGAGGCTCGTTCATTCGGATCGGCTCATTGAAACCCAGGCAAGGTGACCGAGTTGATTTTCTGTTACACGTATTACAAACGCGCAACCAAGTATCAGGCAACGATGGCAAGCAGACCAAATCATGGAAGCATCTCCGGCCGAAACGGTCGAACATTCAAGGGTTGACTGAAAGCGCTCACCGCTGAGTACGCAGAG
>CP070775.1:546743-549697 GCA_020346185.1 Betaproteobacteria bacterium
AATCCTGGAATAAACGCAATGAATGATGATTATGCCCGACGACCAAGAGGGATTGTGCGCGCAAATAGCGCCAAAACGGTAAGCCTCGCACCGCAGAGGAAAACAAACAGGAAATTCTTAGCGACACGGCTCATGCCATAACGTTTGTCAGCGATCTCGAAACTCGACGCAAACAAAAGGTCGTTTACTGCAACGACTCGGCGCGCAATTCGCACAATAGCTGATAGGCGCCGATTTGTGCCTGATCGCCGAGCACCTTGAACAGCGCGTCGCAGGTATCAAGCGCGTCTTGTTCGCGCATGACGTGAAATACCAACGCTGCACCGATGGCCTCGTCGGGGCCGTCGCGGTATTTCGATTCAACCGTCGCCCCTGCATCAGGAACTTCGACCGCCTGCCAGGCTTCACAGCCTGTGACCCCCGTAGCATTCAGCAGCGTACTCTGGATCTCGCCTGCGTCATCGGGCAATGTGTTTAGTCGCGCAGTCACAGCGTGTCCCGCCACAAACTGGCCAATCTGCGACACACGGCGACAGACAGTACGATTCATGTTGCGAAACGAGTGCATGATTTCCGCCGTTTCCAGCGTCGGATTGGCGAGTCTTTCACGATAAGCGTCCGACCACAGTACTTCGGGCGTTTCAGTATCGTAGAAGGTGAAGTAGCGAAGATCGGCTGCTACGACCTGGTAGCGCCGACCAATCCGAAAACCCGGCACGCTCACCCGCTCTGGAAGATGCTGTCCCATGTACCAGTCTTCATATTGTTTCTCGACTGCCGAGAGGCAATCATTCCAGATTGCCAGTATTCCTGTGTCCATGGCTGCCATTCGCAATTATTGTGCTCGAGGACCGACAGTCACTCGTCTCATTTGAGCAAGTCGTCATTGTGCGCGCCAAGTGTTGAAGCACCAAGCTCGTCGTCACCATGGGCGCGCAGCGACGGCACAATCGGCGTCGGTGTCGCCGGCAGCGCATCGCCCTTCTCGTTAACCAGCCTGGCGCGGAACACGCCGCGGTGCCGGAACTGTTCATCGTCCATCGCTTCGCGCACTGTCTTGACGATGGTGCAACAGCAGTCCGCCTTGCGCAGCAGCGGCTCCCAGTGCGCAGCATCGTGCGAGCCAATAATCTCCGCGACGCGCTTCGCCGTCGCTGCCGGGTCCTTGCTGTCGTCACGATATTCGGCTTCAAGTCCGATGGCCTCGGTGAAAGCGGCCCAGAACTTGTCTTCCAGCGGGCCGGCGGCGACGAATCTGCTGTCCGCGGTCGGATAAAGCCGGTAACGCGGCGAACCGCCGGTTACCAGTTCCGCACCGCTTTCAGGCCATTTGTCTGCGCCCATCCCGTTACCAATCGCCCAGTACATGAATGGCAACACACCATCGGTCATGGCGATATCAAGATAAGTTCCCTGGCCGGTAAGATCACGCTCGCGCAACGCCAGAAGGATATTCAGCACCGCTGGATAGGAGCCACCGGCAATATCGGCAATCAGCGCCGGCGGGATCACTGGCGTATCAGTGGTGCCCAGGCTAAGCGACAACAGCCCGGCATCGCCGATGTAATTGATGTCGTGCCCGGCACGATTAGCTTTCGGACCGGATTGGCCAAAGCCGGAAATCGAGCAGTAAATGAGTTTCGGGTTGATCCGCGACAGCGTGGCGTAGTCGAGTTGCAGTCGCTGCATGACGCCAGGACGAAACTGTTCGACCAGCACGTCCGCCGATTCGATCAGTGGTCGAAGGCGTTCGCGCTCTGCCGCATCTTTGAGGTCAGCCGTGATGCTCTTCTTGCCGCGATTGAGCATTGAGAAGTTGATGCTCTCACGCCCCCAGAATGGTTTGTAATGACGCATGTCCTCGCCAGTGCCAGGCCGTTCGACTTTGATAACCTCGGCGCCCGCTTCGGCGAGAAACAATGTTGCCATCGGACCGGGCAACAGTGTCGAGAAGTCGAGTACCTTTACGCCGCTAAGAGGCCCTGCCATCAGTCGTCCTCTACTCTCCGCTTTCGCTCGTGTGCCACTACCGCCCGGCGCGCTGGCGCAAAGCCGGGTGTACCGTAAGTCTCGAACAACGCTTGCGTGATCTCGTAATGTCGGGCGAGATTACCTCGCTCGACCCGCTCTATCGGGCCATCAGGATAGCCAAGTCCAAGCCGGCAAGTGAGGTCCATGTCCTTGGCGCTGGCCAGCCCCTCGTCCAGGAAGCGCAACGCGGCGTTGTATTTCGGCCGCACCAGCCGGTCGATGATGCGGCCCGCCTGATCGGCGCTCACGACGACCTTGAGGCCGGCGCCTTCAAAAACCTCGCGTGCCGCGTCGATTGCTGATTCGGTTGTGTGCGGTTGACACACCAGTTCAACCAGATCCGACGGCGCATCGTTGCCGTTGCGGTAACGGGCAAAGCCGACAATGTTGGACCCCTCGTCGCCGGCACTCTCTCCGGTGTGCAGACCGAGACACTCGATGTCCAGTTCAATGAGGATCGCTTGTTTCGTCTCATCGACTTGATGTGAACCGGGTGAAAGAAAAGCACCAAGGTAGACAACGACGCCCGCCTCTTTTGTGGCATCTGTAGTGAATGCATCGCCCTCGCGAAAGGAGCGGCTCTCGCCTTGTTTGACTATCGAATATTTCATTGCAGTGTAATGATCATCGTTGCCAATTAACCACCAAACATCGACGATCCCTCATAGGTATAGAATCCACGCCCGGTTTTTCTCCCAAGATGACCGGCAGCCACCATGCGACGCAGCAGCGGCGGAGCCGATGAGCGAACGTCGAGCGTCACCGGATAAAACGCCTCGCACAAGCGCAACTGCGTGTCGAGACCAATCAGGTCGAGCAGTTCACACGGCCCCATTTTGTAGCCAAGTGTCGCCTTGATTGCGGTGTCAATGTCGGCCGGCGTTGCGACGCCGGCCTCCACTGCGCGAATCACGTCGTTGTTG
>CP070775.1:549797-552676 GCA_020346185.1 Betaproteobacteria bacterium
ATTGCCCTATAAAATGCGGGGAAACCTCAGGGGCTGTCCCCCTTTTACTCGATCTCAACTCTGCCGTCGATGCTTAATTGCAGGCCGAGTTCGACGGTTATCGAGAGTCAGGCGAGTCGCATCCGCTGATGGTGGAGGCGGGATTGGGAGCGGGGCCGCACGTTCACCCAAAGCTGGATGTATGGCGCGACAACTGCAAGGGCGTGCAAGCTTGCTCGGGCGCGCTGCCCTTGTTGGCGAGATTGCCTTAGCGCAGTGCTCAAGGCTGCAAGGCGCCAATGACTTTGGCTTGTAGCAGCTCCTCGATGGCAGCGTCATCGTAGCCAAGCTCAGTGAGAATTTCGCGGTTGTGTTCTCCCAGGCGCGGTGCCAGCGGATTGACTTCAGGTTCGGCGTGTTCGAATTTCGCCGCCGGGCGCGGTTGCCTCACCCGGCCCATTTCGGGATGTTCGTATTCGTGAATGAGTTCGTTGGCGATGACTTGCTCATGACTGAGCACTTCAACGCGCGACAGGATCGGTGCGCTGGGCACGCCATTCTGATCGAGTATTTCCAGCCACTCGGCTGAACTGCGCGTGGCAAGCTCGGCTTCGGTAGCGGCGAGGCGTTCGCGGGCGTTTTCAAATCGCTTGGCCGGTGTGTTGAAGCGTTCGTCCTCGAGCCAGTCTTCGCGTTCCAGTGCCTTGCAAAGGCCTACCCATTGCGCGTTGTTCATCACGCCGACAGTGATGTAGCCGTCGGTTGTCTTGAACACGAGATCCTGCGTGACCTGGCCGATACCCATTGTGTCTTCATCGCCGCACACGGTGAGTTTCATCATGGCTTCGGGCCACAGATAGGCAATCGTTGCGTCGAGCATTGCCAGTTCCACGTGCTGGGCCTTGCGTTCTTCGGGTGCTGTTCGCTCGCGCGAGAGCAATGCCGCGGTGATGGCCTGCGCGGCGGTGAGTGCGGTGGTCTTGTCCGGGATGATGGTGCGCATCATGCGCGGGCGGTCCTCGCCGACGTCAACCTGAATATCGGTTATGCCGGAGAGTGCCTGGATGACCGGGTCATACACACGCTTGTTCGAATACGGCCCCTTTGGGCCGAAACCACTGATGGAGACGTAGACGATATCGCCATTGATGGCCTTGACCGCTTCGTAGCCCAGGCCGAGTTTTTCAATGACACCGGGGCGGAAGTTCTGCACCAACACGTCTGCGGTGCGAATGAGCTGGCAGATGATTTCCAGCGCCTTCGGGCTTTTGAGATCAACCGACATGGCGCGCTTGCCGCGGTTGATGTTGAGGTGGAAGGCGGTCATGCCATTCTCGCCCACGCCCATGGCGCGGGTGATATCACCGTCAAAGGGTTCGATCTTGATCACGTCTGCACCCTGGTCGGCCAGCATCATGGTCGCGGCGGGCCCGGAGAGCACCTGGCTCAGGTCGATGACGCGATATCCGGATAGCGGGCCCTGGGGCATAGGTTTACCTCGGCTCAAGCATTGCTGTTGATCAGCTGCCACGGCGCCACTTGCTGGGCATGTGACCGCAGATATCCTCGGCTGCAGTGATTCTTGCCCGCGGTGAGTTGCATTGGCTAAGGCATTGTATTAGCTAGACGGCTGACGCCAATCCGATGCTACGGGGTTCGTCCGGCCGAGACAACCGCGCGGGAATGGCCTGACCGGGTATGACTTGCCAAGGGCGCTGTTGCGGGGCATCATGCGGCCCGTTTCCGGCCCCCACCGGGGCGGTTTTTGGGGTGGCCTGGCTGGCCGCGTGGTCGCGGGTGGCGTGTTCACGAAAACGCGCGCCTGACGGCAGTTGATGAGGAGTGGTTGCGTTATGAACAAGCCAATGGATCTGGGTACCCGTAAGTCGGTTTATCAGCCGGCGCAAGAGGGGCGGATTTTTCCGCGTGAGTTCGAGTCGGGTTTCCCGGCCGAGGTGCGCAAGCATCGCAAGGAACGGCTGGTGGCGGCCTGCCGCGCCTTTGCGCATTGGGGCTTTGATTACGGGTTTGCCGGGCATCTGACGGTGCGTGATCCCGAACACACGGAGCTGTACTGGACCAATCCGATGTGCGTGCCCTTCTCGCAAGTGAAGATGTCGAACCTGATCCTTGCCGATCATGAAGGTCACGTGGTCGAAGGCGATCACGCCATCAACCAAGCCGGCTTCGTGCTGCACGGCGCGGCGCACAAAATGCACCCGGATATCGTTGCGATGTGCCATGCGCACACTGAATATGGCACTACTTTCGCCGCACTTGGAAAACCATTGGCGCCAATCAGTCAGGATGCCTGCGCGTTTTTTGAAGATCACGCAGTGGTGCTGGAAGAAGCCGGCCAAGTGGCGGTTGAGAAAGATGCTGGCTTCAACGTGTGCCAGTCACTGGGCGGTGTGAAAGCGGTGATTCACCAAAGCCACGGTTTGCTGTCGCTAAGCCGCCACAGCATCGAGGCCGCCGCGTTCTGGTTCATGGCGCTGGAGCGCTGCTGCAAGCAGGAACTGGCGCTGCGGGCAACGGGGGCGGACCCGATCCTGGTGCCGGACGACCGCGCGCGTTACAGCCGCCAGCATGTCGGCAGTGAATATATCGGTTGGCTGCACTTCCAGACCGTATACGAGGAACTGGTGGCGACCAACCCAGATATGTTCGACTGACCGCAAAAAAACGCTCCACCGCGGAGCACGCGAGGGACGCAGAGAAAATCGAATTAACAATTCGGAGAGACCGGACCAAGGGGCAGCTTTCGCTGCCCCTTTTCTTTTCAGCCGTGTGTTCTAAGGCAGGCAAGCAGGACGAATGTGCGCTCTGGGAAAAACTTGGCCTCTCTTTAAGGGGTGATTTCTTCGAATCATCAACTCGTGCAATATGCGATCACGTTT
>CP070775.1:552776-555630 GCA_020346185.1 Betaproteobacteria bacterium
CATCGCGCCAACGTCGGCTTACCTCGGCGCCCAGGCAATCGTGCTCCCCGATGGCACGCTGCACGGCTGGATCGGCGGCGGTTGTGCCAAAAGCGTGGTCGTCAACGCCGCGCGGAATGCGATTGAGAGCGGCGCGCCGAAACTGGTTCGCATCAGTAATGACAAAGCCTACCCGGAAGACGACGTTGAACACTACGCCATGTCGTGCGCCAGCAACGGCACAGTCGAGCTGTTCATACAGCCGTATAGCGTGCGCAGCGCACTGTGCGTGCTGGGCAGCACGCCGGCTGCGAGCGAAGCGCGGTTCCTGGCAGAACGGCTCAGAATCAGGCTCACAGATACGCCGGATGAAGCGCCCGTCGTTCTGGTTGCAACACAAGGTCAGAGCGACGAGGAAGCACTCGAATCGGCTCTGCGTAGCCCCGCATCACACGTACTTTTGATTGCAAGCCAGCGCAAAGCGGAGAGGCTGCGCGAGGTAATGCGCAACCGGGGCATCGACGAATCCCAATTTGCACGCCTGCACGCACCGGCCGGCCCGGACGCCGGGGCCAAGACGCCCGGTGAAATTGCACTGGTTGCGATCGTCGCGGTGCTCGCGTTGTTGCGCGGGCGGGAGCAACTCGTCTCCGGAGCCATTCAGGATGGGAGAGTGGCGGCTGCGAGCACCGGTTCGGACGCCATGCCCAGCAGCGAAGCGAACGCGGGCAAGTTCATTAATCCGGTTTGCGGCGTAGCCGTGAGCACCGAGAATCCGTTGCACACAGAAGAGTACGAAGGCGTGTGTTACTACTTTTGCTGCGACGGATGCTGGACAACGTTCCGTAACGATCCCGCAAAATATGCGGCAATTCATCAAGCATCGATGAGTCGGGTCACGGCGTGATGACCCCACGCCGTAGCAAGCGGTAAGGCAGGCGTCCGCTTGACACGGATGTAGTCGGCCAAAGAAACGTCCGTGAGCACTGGAATCAACGCATGCCGAAAGCAAAACTCTTCTCCCCGGAATCCGACACGCCTTTTGCACTGAGCCGGTCGAAGGTCGAGTTGTTCATAGACTGCCCGCGCTGTTTCTATCTGGATCGGCGGCTGGGTATTTCGCGGCCGGCGGGGTTTCCGTTCAACCTCAATTCCGCTGTCGATACGCTGCTGAAGACGGAGTTTGACGCGTATCGGAACAAAGGTGAGCCGCACCCGCTAATGGTCGAGGCGGACTTGAGGGCAGTGCCACACGAACATGAGAACCTCAATTCGTGGCGCAACAACTTCAGGGGCGTACGCGCACTTCATGAAGCGAGCAACCTAGAGGTTTTCGGGGCGATCGATGACTTGTGGCGTGACGTCGATACCGGCGAGCTGATGGTGGTTGACTACAAAGCCACTTCAAAGAACGGTGAGGTTGGCATCGATGCCGATTGGCAAATCAGTTACAAGCGGCAGATGGAGTTCTACCAATGGCTGCTGCGCGCGCAAGGACACGCAGTATCGCGCCGTGGTTGGTTTGTTTACTGTAACGGGCGGCGTGACCTGCCCGCCTTCGACGGCAAGCTCGAGTTCAGAATTAGTTTGATTGCCTATGACGGCGATGACAGCTGGGTGGGCGGTACACTGCTGCAGATCCGCGAAACGCTGATGGCCCTTGCACCGCCGGCGTTGAACCGCAATTGCGAGTTTTGTATGTTTGCCGCCAAGGCGACAAAGCAGTAACGGTTAACAAGCAACTGATAAACGCGGTGGTCCGATCCCGTTGCTGCGTTCCCGGGGTTTTATAACGCTTACCGAAAACCAACAAGGTGCCCAATACATGACGACATTGGCTATTGATTTCTACATCTCGATGCGATCGCCTTATTCCTATCTCGTGACCCCGCGCCTTACCAAGCTTGCCGAGACCTATGACGTCGACATCACTGCCCGGCCGGTCTACGCCATTGCAGCGCGCGACCCCGACTGGTTCAAGCAAATCAACCCGCTGTGGCTGTCCTACTTCGTGATGGACACACGGCGCACCGCTGAATTTCTTGGCGTCCCGTTCGGTCGGCCATGGCCTGATCCAATCGTGCAGGACCTGAAGACCGGGGCGATCGCTGCTGACCAGCCCCACATCCGGGCCCTGACGCGTCTCGCCGCCGCCGGCAGCGAGCGGGGCCATGGCTTTGCGTTGGTGCGAGAGGTTAGCGCGCTGATCTTCGACGGTACGGTCGACGGCTGGAACCAAGGCGATCACTTAAAGAACGCGGTTGCCCGCGCCCGCCTCGACTTCGACGAACTGGACGCCGCCATTACGGCGGACCCAGACCATTACGACGCGATCATTGCTGCCAACCAGGACGCCCAGAAAGCCGTCGGTCACTGGGGCACACCGCTGATGGTGTTCAACGGCGAGCCGTTCTTCGGCCAGGACCGGTTCGAGATGCTGCAATGGCGCCTGGAGCAGAACGGTCTGACGCGGCGCACATGACTGCCTCGAAGACACAGGGATTTCAGAACCTTTCCGTCGATCCCCTCAACGCACGCGCGTAACCTACGGTAGATCCGGCGCGACACGGAACCCGACTGAGTAGTTTGTATAGCCGGGTGGATGCGGATCGCGGTAGGCCGAGCGCACCCAGGTCGGACCATCCAGGCAGCCACCACCCCGCGCAATCGGTTGTTCGCAGCCAGAGAAGGTTGCCGAAGAACCATCAGCGGGTGCGTCGACGTACATGCCATAACAGTCTTCTACCCATTCCCGAACGTTGCCGAGCATGTCGTACAAACCAAACCGGTTTGGCTTGAATGTCCCGACTGGTGCCGTGTGCGCGAAACCATCGTCGCACGGATGCGCCAGCCAGTTGTAACCTGTGTTCACCTT
>CP070775.1:555730-558470 GCA_020346185.1 Betaproteobacteria bacterium
CAGGACCGCCGTCTCGTTGCTCGAGGCCAGGCGGTTCACTCTCGAGAGCGGCGCGCGTTTGCTGCTGGAGAAGGAAACGCTCAGTGAGGAGGATCTGCAGTCATTGCGCGTTGGCCTGCCGCCGCCTCAATGAAACGGGGCACAACCTGCGGCGCCAACTTGCGCCAGATCAAGGCGCCGCGGCCAGCGAGCGCTGAGAATAGGGTTGAAAATTCAGAGGATGTTCAGGAAAGGGAGATACTGTGGCATTGACGCGGACGCAGACCAAGAAGCTGAGGGATGAATTAAACCGTCTCCATGCAGCGTTACTCGAAGAGGTGCGAGATGAACTCGAGGCCAGTGAGAATGAGCAGATGGCGGAACTTCTGGGTCGAACGCCAGCGGATAGCGCTGACTTCTCGTTTGCCGATGCACTGGCAGATCTAAACGTTGCAATGGTTGACCGTCACGTCCATCAGTTGCGCGACATCGAGGCCGCGAGGCAGCGAATTGGCGCAGGGCATTTCGGGATTTGCATTGATTGCGGAACCGAAGTTGATTTCGATCGCTTGATGGCCTATCCAACGGCGAAGCGTTGTCTGCGATGCCAGCAACAGCGCGAAAGGTTGTACGCGCACGAAAGCACGCCGAAAATGTGACTATCCAACGCGGTCCGTCTGCGCCGGTGGGCAGATTGAAGGTAATGAGTTTCGGTCGGCCCATTTGCTCTGATCACGTTGCTTTCAAATCGGTTTGACTCACCGGTGAAGACGCGTTAGCCCTTGGGGCCGTTTGCCGCGTTTTGCCTGTTGCGGGCTGACCGACAACGCTTGATTGTGTTCCTGGGCTGCGGCGGGCAGCGCATGGTCAAACCTGCTTGCGGGCGATGCCGCCAGGGTACAAACTTACGGCTGCCAAGAAGCGCATCGCCCCTAAAACGCGAATCAGCCCACCCATGACCTCACAGACTGCAACGCGGCATCAGTTTCGCCGGAATTTCGTCCTGCTGATGCTGCTTCTGATCTCCATCGCGTTTTTCACCACCATCAAGGGTTACCTTGCGGCCTTGTTTCTGGCCGCCGTTTTGACTGGCATCGTCTATCCGGTTTATCGGTGGATACTGGCGCGTTTTGGAGGACGAGAAAACCTGACGTCGATTACAACTCTACTGCTGGTGCTCGGCACCATTGTCGTGCCGGTGATCCTGTTCTTTGGCATCGTTGTCGCGCAGGCGGTGGAAGTATCCCAGGTTGTTGCGCCCTGGGTCGAGCGTCAGCTGCAAAGTCCGGCGAATGGCGAGGATGCGTTGCCAGAATGGGTGCCATTTGCCGACAAGCTCGAAAAATATAGCACTGAAATCATGGCGAGAGTTGCAGACCTCGCGAGAAGGACCGGCGGATATCTGGTCGGTAGTCTTTCAAAGGTCACGCAGGTCGGCGCGGCTTTTCTCATCAACCTGTTTGTCATGTCCTACGCGATGTTCTTTTTTCTGATCGACGGGCCGAGGTTGCTTCGCACCATGATGGGATACCTGCCGCTTTCGAGTTCTGACAAGGACAATCTTGCCAGGGTTGGCCTGTCTGTGAGCAGGGCCACCATCAAGGGCACGCTGGTGATCGGTATTATTCAGGGTGCGCTGGGCGGCTTGGGGTTAGCCGTTGCCGGAATAAAAGGTGCCGCGTTCTGGGGCACTATCATGGTGGTGCTGTCGATTATCCCCGGTGTCGGAACGGCTCTGGTGTGGGTGCCGGCGGTAATCTATTTGTTGATCAGCGGCCAGACCCTTGCCGCTGTCGGCTTGACAATCTGGAGTGCGGCAGTTGTCGGCACCGTGGACAATGTATTGCGGCCTCGTCTTGTGGGCAGAGAAGCGCAAATGCCCGACCTCTTGATTCTGGTGAGCACGCTGGGTGGGCTCAGTTTGTTCGGCGCGCTCGGTCTGGTAGTTGGGCCGGTTATAGCCGCTTTTTTCCTGACCGCATTGACGATTTACGGACAGATGTTCAAAGACGAATTGTCAGAAATCGACGCGAGCGGAGTTGACTCGGCGGCCGGTCAGAGGGAGCCATAACGTCAGTCAATATGCCCTCGTGTCCTTACCCAGCTGAGGTGATTGTGATCCTGTTCGGGGCCGGGAACACAAACACATGTCGTTGACCGCGTTGCTCATTATCGGTGGATTTGCGTACAGCATCGTCGCCACTATCCACGCCTACCGTGAAATGGGCAAAATATGGATACTGTCCTCTCTGCGCTCGATTGATGCACAGAGCGCGATCGCGAGGTCTACCTGGCGGACCGGCAAACTGGCAGTTGCCATTCTTTATTGTTGGTGTGGCTGTATTTCTGTTAAACCCTGCATGATGCCAACGGTTGGTTCGTTGGTGAAAATTTATGCGCCATCCGGTTCGTGTTGAATGTCGTATCATTAGGCAGGTGCCGTGACATGCCGTCGAGTGTTTCGGGAGTTGGCGTACGTCTTTTCGGGAAAGATTGAACCTGCACTGCCTGTCTCGTGCGGTGCCAAAAAATGCGCCGAGAACGACAAGGGCATCGCTGGCCGGACAATTCCCGCAGGAGAAGAAATGCAACCGGAACGAGAGCGCGTGATCTTGTTTCTGAATGCGGTGATTGTCGAGTTCTTGCTGGCGATATGTCAGTTCGGCCGCGGCCAATGTCTGGATGATCCGTTTCTTTAGGGCTATGATTTCAAGATCCGTCTGGGTACTGCTCGCTCTGTTGCCTTTTGGCGTCGCCCCGA
>CP070775.1:558570-561268 GCA_020346185.1 Betaproteobacteria bacterium
GGCAGCCTGGCTGGGCCGACCGGCTGTCGGCAGCCCGCAAGCGGCCTGACCAGCGTTGAAGATGGCTTCAAAGAGCGGCGAATTTAGAGTCCTTTGCGCTTTTCCGGAATAGCAGTCCCACGTTGCCGACCCGCTGTATCAACAGCGCGCCGCTGTGCTCGCACAGTGCCCGAATGGCTGCATCGCGCTCCTCGCGGTCGCCTGCGGTCACTTTGACTTTCATCAGCTCATGATGTGCGAGGGATCGCTCGAACTCCGCCAGCAACGAGTCAGATAATCCCCCAGTACCCACAGTGATAACCGGCTTCAACTTGTGACCAAGTCCGCGTAGTCTTTTCTTCTGTAGTTCCGTCAGGGGCATGATGGTGTCGATGAGGCGGAGCAAGAACCGGCCTGGCAGTCTGGACGAACGTAACAGTATACCGTATTCAGGGTAATGTATGGCACGCAGTAAGAGCAGTCGGCGCTGGCTGAGGGAACATTTCGACGACGAGTATGTCAAGAAAGCGCAGAGGGATGGCTACCGGTCGCGTGCGGTGTACAAGCTGGAGGAGATTCAGCAGAAAGACCGCCTGATCAAGCCGGGTATGACGGTTGTGGATCTGGGCGCGGCTCCCGGGAGCTGGAGTCAGTACGCTTGCGCTCTCGTCGGTCGTAAAGGAAAAGTGGTGGCGACGGATATCCTGCCGATGGAACCGTTACCGGGCGTGAGCTTTGTGCAGGGTGATTTTCGTGAAGACGCCGTACTGGAGCAATTGTTGCAAGACCTGGAAGGGCGGAGCGTGGACCTTGTAATGTCCGATATGGCCCCCAATATAAGTGGTGTGGGAGCGGTCGATCAACCCAGAGCAATGTATCTTGCGGAATTGGCAGTGGAATTTGCTCAGCGGGTAGTAAGGCCGGGCGGAGAGTTGTTGGTGAAGATTTTTCAGGGAGAGGGATTTGATGCATTGCTCAAGGAGTTGCGCAGCCAGTACGAAAAGGTTGTCATCCGTAAACCGAGGTCGTCGCGAGCGCGCAGCCGAGAGGTCTATGCGCTGGCGAGGGGGCGCAAAATATAGTATGGTTCAGAAAACAGTCCATCAGGCCGAAACGCCTTACTGCACAATGCCTTTCAGCTATTCCGCTAGCTGTCCATCGCCGTCCCTAGCTACGAGGTATCCGATTTGAACGACATGGCGAAAAATATTCTTCTCTGGGTGATTATCGCAGTCGTCCTGATGTCCGTTTTCAACAATTTCGGACCGCCGACACCGCGGGCGCAATCCGTCGTCTATTCCGACTTCATCGCCGACGTGAAAGCGGGTCGTGTGCAGACCGTGGTCATCGACGGGCGCACCGTCAAGGGCCAGCTGGCCAGCGGCGAGAAATTTTCGACCTACACGCCGAAC
Source organism: Betaproteobacteria bacterium (assembly GCA_020346185.1). Lineage (GTDB taxonomy): Bacteria > Pseudomonadota > Gammaproteobacteria > Burkholderiales > Eutrophovitaceae > SG8-40. The sequence continues at coordinate 559,962 of CP070775.1, forward strand.
GATCCCGAAATGATCAACGATCTGCTGGCTAACGGTGTGCAGGTGAAGGCGCAGCCGCCCGAGCAGGATTCCCTGCTCATGCAGATTTTCATCTCCTGGTTCCCCATGTTGCTGCTGATCGGCGTGTGGATCTTCTTCATGCGTCAGATGCAGGGTGGCGGTGGCGGACGGGGTGCCATGTCGTTCGGCAAGAGCCGTGCCCGCATGTTGGGCGAAGATCAGGTCAAGGTCACCTTCAACGACGTGGCCGGTGTCGAGGAAGCCAAGGAGGAGGTGGCCGAGCTGGTCGAGTTCCTGCGTGATCCCGGCAAGTTTCAGAAACTGGGCGGCAAGATTCCCCAGGGCATACTGATGGTCGGTTCACCCGGTACCGGCAAGACCTTGCTGGCCAAGGCCATCGCCGGCGAGGCCAAGGTGCCGTTCTTCACCATTTCCGGATCCGATTTTGTCGAAATGTTTGTCGGTGTCGGTGCGTCGCGCGTGCGCGACATGTTCGAACAGGCCAAGAAGCATGCGCCCTGTATCATCTTCATCGACGAGATCGATGCCGTGGGACGTCATCGTGGCGCCGGGCTCGGTGGTGGGCACGACGAACGCGAGCAGACTCTCAACCAGTTGCTGGTCGAAATGGACGGTTTTGAGGGCAACGAAGGCGTCATAGTGATCGCCGCCACCAACCGTCCGGACGTGCTCGATCCTGCCTTGCTGCGTCCCGGGCGTTTCGACCGACAGGTCGTGGTTCCCTTGCCGGACATCCGCGGGCGCGAACAGATCCTCAAAGTGCATCTGCGTAAGGTGCCGGCTTCCGAAAAGCTCAAACCCAGCCTGATTGCGCGCGGCACACCGGGCTTCTCGGGCGCGGATCTTGCCAACCTGGTGAACGAGGCCGCCCTGTTTGCAGCGCGCGCCAACAAGCGCCTGGTCGATATGGAAGACCTCGACAAGGCCAAGGACAAGATCATGATGGGGGCCGAGCGGCGCTCCATGGTGATGAGTGAGGAGGAGAAAAAGCTCACCGCTTATCACGAGGCCGGTCATGCCATTGTCGGACGCCTGGTGCCGTCGCATGACCCCGTCTACAAGGTGACCATCATTCCTCGCGGGCGCGCCCTCGGCGTGACCATGTTCCTGCCCGAGGAGGACCGTTACAGCTTCAGCGTGCAGCGCCTGGAAAGCCAGATTTCCAGCCTGTTCGGCGGCCGTATCGCCGAAGAGATGATATTCGGGAAAGACATGGTGACCACCGGCGCTTCCAACGACATTCAACGGGCCACCGAGCTGGCGCGCAACATGGTGACCAAATGGGG
>CP070775.1:561368-563991 GCA_020346185.1 Betaproteobacteria bacterium
GGTTTTTCTCTACGTTCTTGGCGACCTCTGCGCTGAAGGCCGTCTTTCGATGTATTTGATTGGCTGATTGCGCTGCATTGGGCGCGTGACGGAAAGTTTACAGGGAACACGGTATCTCGGCGGTGAGAGATTTTGAATGTCGATGCTTGCAAAATGAAAATACTCTTACTACAAGGCGCCAACATGGTGGCGCTCGGGAAGCGACAGCCTGAACTGTACGGCACCACCACGGCCGCGGAACTCGACGCGATGCTTCTGGATGAGGCTGGGAAACTTGGCGTGTCGCTCGATATTCGTTATACCAATGTCGAGGGCGAAGCCATCGACTGGATCTACGAGGCCGACGCGTCAGGTGTGGACGGCCTGCTGTTCAACCCGGCGGGGTTCGTCTACGCCGGCTATGCATTGCGTGATTGTCTGAAGGCGGTGTCGCTGCCGTGCGTCGAAGTGCATATGACCAATCTCGAGCGCCGCGGTATGCAGTCGGTTACCGCCCCTGCAGCCGACGGGATGGTCATGGGCCTCGGAATCGACTCCTATGTGCATGGTCTGCGCGCGCTGGCGCGGCTGATTCGGGCAACACAGGGCGGGTAAGGACCGCGGCGACACTCCCAATAGCAGGCCCACTCCGAGTCCGGTTGCCCCCACCGTTATCGGGGGCACGTTGCCGGAGCATAGGCGACAGGCGTGAACCCGGGTGGGAACTGGCCAGTTCCTTGCATGGTAGGCTCAGTCAACAGCGAACAACCCGGTACATCGCCTCGATTCAAGCGTAAATGATGCCCAAATGTCCACACCAGAGCAGAGCATGACGGCTGGGCCGGCCCCGGCCTCCCTACCCGACCGGACGCCACCACGCGGCAGCGGTTTCGTGAAGCGTTTGTACTGGCCGCGCATGGTCGGGATGGGGCTGGCCATGATCATGGTCGGCGCTGCTCTCAACCAGGTTGGCGCACCCTTTTGGGCCTGGATAATGCTGCTGTTCAGTGGCTTTGTCTGGCCTCAGGCGGCCTACATTTGCGCAATGCGCAGCGACAGCCCGTACCATGCAGAACATCGCAATCTGCTATTCGATTCGGCAACTGGCGGATTCTGGCTGGTCGCTATCGGTTTGAACCCCGTGCCATCGGTGCTGATGCTGACGATGCTCAACATGAACAATGCCTCTATCGGAGGCATGCGCCTGCTGGTCCGAGGGTGGGCCGCCAAGTTAATCGGTGCGTTTGTGGCATGGCCGTTGTTCGGTGGTTATCTGGAATTGAGTTCGAGCCTTTACGTCGTTGTTGCCAGCATTCCGTTCATGATGATATGTCCGGTCTTCGTTGGTGTGATCAGCCACCAGCTTTCGCAGCAGCTCAGTCACCAAAAGCGCCGGTTTGAGGCACTCAGTCAGCGCGACGCGCTGTCGGGACTGGCAACCCGTGGTTACTGGGAGATCAGACTCACGGAAGAGTTTTCCCGCGCGCGACGCTACGGCCGGTCGGCTACGCTTCTGCTTGTTGATATCGACCACTTCAAGCGTATCAACGACTCGCACGGTCATCTTCATGGCGACAAGGTGATTCGTCTCATCGGAGGATTGCTCGATGCGCAAACGCGTGCGGTCGATTTCGTTGGCCGGTATGGTGGTGATGAATTCGGACTGATCTTGCCCGAGATACCACTGGGCAACGCAGTGAAGGTCGCCCAGCGGATTCAAAGCGAGTTGGCGGCGGTCAGCGTTTCGGAGAAACCCGGTAGCAGTATTACTGTGAGTATCGGTATTGCTGAATTGTCGTCGCAGGTGTTGAACTCCCGCGAGTGGATGAACTATGCCGATCGCGCGCTCTACCGTGCGAAGAGCAATGGGCGCAACTGTATTTGCGTCGCAGACGTTGACCGCGTGGCAACGACAGCGCGACGGGCAACGGGCCGGCAAGCTTCTCGCGCAGCGACCAGCGCCTGAACAAATAGCCGCTCTCCGAACCCCATTTTCCTGTTTTCAGTTAAGCTGACGAAGTGATGATGCGCCTCGGCATTGGCCAGGCGCAGTGGGGAAGTGCGCGCGTGCTTGAACCATCTCGCGCGTGTCATTGAAAATCAGCGTTATCGAGAAGCGACAACAAAGATGACTGGAACAAGGACCATGCTGATCACCGGCGCGTCGACCGGTATCGGTGAGGCAACGGCCAAGATGGCGGTGGAGGCAGGTTATCGCGTCGCGCTGGTAGCGCGCTCGCTCGACAAGCTGGAAAAGATTGTTAGCGAACTCGGTGGCGAAGGCGAGGCGATTGCAATTCAGTGTGATGTGACGTCCTACGAGCAACAGCAGGCGATGGTGGAGCAGACACTCAAGGCATTTGGTCGAATAGATGTCGCGTTCGCCAATGCCGGTATTGGCTCAAAGGGCTTTGGCACGGAGCAAGGTGACCCGGAGAACTGGCGCGACATGGTTCTCACCAATCTTTACGGCGTCATCCTCACGGCCAAGGTCTGCCTTAATGAGCTCAGGAAGAATCGCGGGCATTTTCTGATCACCAGTTCGCGGGCAGGGCGAAACACGCTGAAAGGCTCTGTTTACGGTGCAACCAAATGGGGTGTGACTGGCTATGGTTACAACCTGCGCGAAGAGCTGGCCGGTACC
>CP070775.1:564091-566644 GCA_020346185.1 Betaproteobacteria bacterium
ACGACGTTCTCGATCTGTCGAAAGTGGAGACTGGACGCATGGATCTGTGCCCGGAGACTTTCGAAATTGCACCACTGGTGCAGACCATCGTGTCTACCGTGCAGCCGTTGGTTGAGAAGAATGCCAACGAGCTGGTGGTTCAGTGCGAGGACGATCTGGGTGAGATGCACGCCGATGTCACCAAACTGCGGCAATCGCTCGTGAATCTGCTCAGCAATGCCGCGAAGTTCACCGAGCACGGGATGCTGACGCTGACGGTCACCCGCGACGTCGAAAACGACCGCGTTCGATTCGATGTCTCCGACACGGGAATCGGTATTCCGCCGGACCGTCTGGAGAGCGTTTTCGACGAGTTTACCCAGGTGGACGAATCCACGACCCGAGTTTACGGCGGCACCGGCCTAGGCTTGGCGATCAGCCGACGTTTCTGCCGCATGATGGGTGGCGACATCAGCGTCGTGAGCAAGACCGGTGTCGGTTCCGCGTTCAGCATCGTCCTCCCGGCGCGTATTGCGGATAAGGCCGTGACGACCGGCTGGCCCAAGCGCTCTGCGCCGCCGAGTTGATGTCCAAGCCGGTAAACCGCGGGCGACTTTCTGAGAGTCTCAGACTTTGCCGGCAGGTCAATACCGCAGGCAAGGTCCTGATGGTTTAAGACGAGGCGAACGCGTGGGACATGCTCGGAGCAAATTGACGATGCCCGTCATGGACGGATTCGACTTCGTCGACCGGCTTCGCCGCGTAGCAGAGACAACAACACTTTTGGGCTATTGGCGCGTTGCATGTGTGCTCATTTGTGGCAACATGCACACCTTTTTCAGGACCTGGTTAGTCATCATGTTAAAAACGCTCATAGAACTCAAAGCGCGCCTCAGATACCTGATCGATCGGGCATTCGCCCGCGAATTTGCCGGGCAGCTGTTGCTGTTCTTTGTGCTGGTGGTGACAGTTACCCTGATTGGCATGACGGCGGTTTTCTTTGGTTTATTCTCGGAGGAGAATGCCAACATCAGTGGCATACCCCACAATATAGATAAGGGGTTCTGGGATTCGCTGTGGTGGTCGCTGAATCAGGTGCTCCGCCTGCGTGGCTTTGAGCGCATGTACGGCGCGAGCGCCGTGCTGCTGGCTTATGCATTTTTCCTGTCGCTCATGGGCTTGGTGGTATTCAGTGTTCTGATATCGCTGATCAACAATACCATGCGCAGCCGTATAGAAGCGCTGCGCAGCGGTGAGACGCCGGTCCTGGAGCGCGGCCATGTATTGGTGCTGGGATGGAACAACAAGGTTTATTCGGTGTTGCGCCAGCTTGCCAGCCTGGAACCGGGTCTCAAAGCAGTCATTCTGGCACCGCGGGAAATCAATGTCATGCAGGAGAAATTACGGGTCGCGGGTATAGCGCGTGAGCCGATCACCGTCATTCTACGCAGCGGTATCCCCAGCAACCGCAGCGAACTTCAACGTGTCGCCCTGGACCACGCAAGTAGTGTCATCATGCTGTCGACGGGTGCCGATGACAGCGAATCCATCAAGTCGATGGTGCTACTGGCGGCCAAGGATGACTGGCCGGGCAAGCCACCGACGCTGACATCGGAAATCGCCCACGAACGTAACTACGAACTGGCCCGAATTGCCTCCCGCGACAGGCTGCAGATCGTTTCTTCGGCCAAGGTTATCAGTAAAGTCATTGTGCAGGCGATTCGCAATCCCGGCTTATCCAGTATCTACAACGAACTGTTTTCACACGCCGGCAACGGCATCTATGTTCAGCAGGTCCCTGAATGCAGCGATGTCGCCATTGAAGATATCGCCTACCGGATAGCGGATGCCATACCTGTCGGCATTACCTGGGCGAAGCAGCAGGATGGCAAGATTCGGCACGCTGCGGCGCTTAATCCCGAACCGGATTACGAAATTGCCGATGATGAGAAACTGGTGTTGCTCGCGCGCGGCTTGCCCGTTCACTATGCTGCATCCGAATCGGGCTACCAGTCCCAAGTGGCTCGCGAGGGTGGCGGCCATACCCGCGTTCCCCGACGCATCCTGCTGATCGGCTGGTCGGATATGATCCATGACATCTTGCTGGAACTGAATGCACACGCCTTGCAGGGCAGCGAGATCAGTATTCTGGCCGGAAAGACAGCTGAACAGGCCGGTAAACTCATTGAAGAGCACCAGGATGAAGGCTTGCAGAACCTGAGCCTGGATTTCATCGAAGGCGATGCGGCCGAAGCGGCGGTGTATTCACATATCGATCTCGGCAGCTATCAGAGCATCGTGGTGCTTGCCGACGACTGGGATGATAAGGGTGACGTCGATACGCGCACGCTGCGCATTCTGCTGCGCCTTTCAGACCTGCGTAAATATGACAAGGCGCCGGCCCACACGGTGGTCGAACTCATGGACGAGGCCAACCGCGATCTGATCGTGGGCCTGGGAGTCGACGATGTCGTCATCAGTCCCAACGTGGTCAGCGCGCAGCTGGCCCAGATTGCCCGGCAGGACGTGCTCGGTCCCATCTATCGTGAGCTGTTGAGCGCGGGTGGTGTCGAA
>CP070775.1:566744-569289 GCA_020346185.1 Betaproteobacteria bacterium
GACATCATCGATCCTACCGAAACCTATTCGGCAGCGCAGTTTCGTGACGACGCCCTGCCACTCATGGCCGATATCACCGAGCGCGGACACATCCCACTACTGGTCGGCGGCACTATGCTCTACTTCAAGACCTTGCGCGAGGGACTCAGTGATCTGCCACCGGCCGATGAAACGATCCGCCACGTAATCGAGATGATGGCGCAGGAGGCGGGCTGGCCAGCACTACACGCGGAACTCGAACGCATCGACCCGCAAGCCGCTGAGCGAATCTACATCAAAGACGTTCAACGCATTCAGCGCGCGCTCGAAGTGCATTACCTGACCGGCAAGACCATGTCCGAGCTAATTGCTGAAAGCCCGCGACAAAGTCTGCCCTACCGGGTGATTGAAGTTGCATTGCTGCCGTCCGACCGTGTCAGATTGCACGAGCGCATCGCCGCGCGCTTCGAGGAGATGCTCGAACTCGGCCTGCTTTCCGAGGTTCGCCAATTGCGCGAGGTGTTTGCCATGACCGCAGAGATGCCCTCAATGCGCTGCGTCGGCTATCGCCAGGTCTGGCAGTATCTGGACGGTGAATTCGGCCTGACGGCACTGCGCCAGAAGGCGATCGCCGCGACGCGCCAACTTGCCAAACGACAGTTGACCTGGCTGCGCAGCATGAACGATGTGCTGGAGTTCGATTGCCTGCTCGACGACATGCCACAACGGGTGCACAAAAGCCTCGCCGCCCAACTTGCGGAGCGCAGCTGACAATGCCGTCAGCCCTTGTTTTCTATTCTCGCGCCCGCGCGGCCACGTGCCAGTTTGAGCTCGACCGTCGCACCGATATCGAGTTCGGAGGAATCACGCACGATGAGACCGTCCTGGCGCGTCACGATACTGTAGCCGCGCGACAGGACCGCCTCGGGATTGAGATGCTCCAGATGTGCGGTGAGCGTCTCCAGCGTGCGACGCTTGCTGTCCAACAGACTGCGCCCCCCGTTTCTCAACCGTAGCGCAAGGTCCTCACAACGCCCATGCCGTCGCGGCAGATCGGGCCGCTGCGAGCGCAGTCCCGAATGTAACGCGCGCAGTCTTAACATCAAGCTACGCTGCTGGTTTCGTTGTGCATTTAGCAAGCGTGAACAAATCTGCGACAGTTGATTGAGACGCGCCTCGACGCGTTGTCCCGGATGCACCAGCCGCTTGCCCAGATAGTCAACACGCTGCATCTGATCCTCAATCAATCTGCGCGCGGTCAGCGCCAACGCGTCCACAATGTTCGACAGCCTCCCTAACAACTCTTTACGATCCGGTGTCACCATGGCGGCAGCCGCCGTCGGTGTCGGAGCACGCAGGTCGGCAACAAAGTCGGTCAACGTATAGTCGGTGTCGTGTCCAATGCCACACACTACCGGGATCGAACATTGGGCCACGGCACGTACCAGCGCCTCCGAGTTGAATTCCCACAGGTCCTCGATGCTGCCGCCGCCCCGACAGACAATGAGAACATCGACCTCGGAGCGGAAAGATGCGGCGCGAACTTGCTGGGCAAGTTTTTCACCAGCGCCCTTACCCTGAACCGGCGCCGGGTAAAGCACCACGGGTATTGATGGCATACGCCGCCTCAGCGTCGTCAATACGTCGCGAAATGCGGCAGCTGCCGGAGAGGTAACGATGCCAACCGAACTAGGGAAGGCAGGCAGCTCACGTTTTCGCTCCGCATCGAATAAACCTTCTGCGGCTAGTTTCCTGCGCAAGCGCTCAAAAGTTTCGTACAAGGCGCCGAGACCGGCTCGGCGCATAGTCTCGACACCAAGCTGGAACTCGCCGCGCGCCTCGTAAATCGTCGGCAGCGCACAAACTTCAACCTGTACGCCATTGTCCGGTGCGAATTCGAGGCGCGCGGCTCGATGGCGAAACAACACACAGCGAACTTGGGCACGTTCGTCCTTCAGCGAGAAATAGCAGTGACCGGACACCGCTCGCGTGAAATTGGATATTTCGCCTGACACCCAAAGCAGCGGCAAGCCACCCTCGACGATCTCCCGGGCGCGCCGGTTGAGTTCGCTGACCTTGATCACCACCATCTGACGAGAATTTTCGTTCATTTATCTGAATTCAACCTACTCAATCGGACACTAACTCGAACCGTCTGACAAACAACAGAAAAATGTTCTCTGCGCGGTAAGAAACTCAGCCTTGACAAACACACGAAATTATTGATGAAACCATCCACAAATGTCGTTCCGTTGCATCATAACCACCCGCAAAGTCGCATAAACACTGAGAGCTATGTTTAACTATCTGTTTTAAAGTATATTTTACACTGACCAAAAAAACATCTTTAGGCGAAAAAACGTGTCGAAATGACAACTTACGGTGCAACTTTGCAAACTACCCACAAAGTTATCCACAGCATCTGTGGACACAATTTCACCTTTTGAACATCACCGTTGGGCCATGTCAACACTTGTTTCACCGCCGAGATTTTCCCTTGCCGCTCGGGATCGAGCAGTTTAAAGTGCGCGGTTTCGTGAAAGAGGCTCGGGACATCGCGTGATCG
>CP070775.1:569389-571888 GCA_020346185.1 Betaproteobacteria bacterium
TCGGCTCGGTCGAGTCGTTGGTCACCCACTCGGTCACGATGACTCACGCGGACATGGATCCTGCCGAGCGTGAGAAAGTGGGCATCACGGACGGTCTGGTGCGGCTGTCGTGTGGTCTCGAGGATGCCGACGACCTGATCGCCGACCTCGACCAAGCGCTGGGACGCCTATAACCCGCCTCGATAAAGACTATACCGAGCGATTATCTCGGACTGCCAGCGCGACCGCGCCGCGCAGCACGTGCTCGGCATCGGCATGTCCACGGAGAACAGAGCGCATACAATGAGGCATTGGACCAGCGCTTTACGCTGGCGGACTTATCCCGCTTAAAGACACAATGGTGCGCATTGTCGACAATGCCACAGCCGCCAATTTTCTTTTCGCCCTGTTACGCTAGTCTGTCAAGTGATTCCAGACAGTGAAAAAACACGTCGCTCGCGTGTTTCAAGCCATGGCACCAAACTGGTTCCATTGGCATCAACGCATTGTTCTATATTTCGGGCTTAGCGAACCCTGCGACCAGGAGCCGCTATCATAACGAGCCATTGCCAAGGCTGTTGGATATCCTGATCAACTGTTTCGTAGCGGGATAAACAACTTGTTTAACAATGCAATAGAAGACAATCATCGGTAAACACTAGAAAGGTTGATCTCCAGCGAAGCTTAGCTTGGTCGTTTGGCCTACCAGCTTGCCCTTTAATGTTTAGAGTGCTATTATTTTGATCTCGAATGATTTGGGTACGCAAAAATTCCTTCTCCTTCCGACACCGATAGTACGCCTGTTACGCCTATGGTAACGCGAGGCGATTCCCGCGAAGGTGATCGCACAGCTTCCTCAGCCGCCAGTCCGATTCCACTCGATCCCCGTCACGTTGACGAACGAGTGGACCTGCGTGTGCTCAGTGCCATGCGCAGGATTATTCGCAGTGTAGATTTGTATTCGCGTGAATTAGCAAGCAAGGCCAAAATAACCTCGCCTCAACTGGTTTGCCTGCTTACGCTTGTGGAAAAGGGCCCGATGACGGCGACAACAATAAGCCGAGAAGTATTCCTGAGTCCGAGCACTATCGTCGGTATTCTTGACCGGCTCGAGGAAAAAGGTCTGGTCAAAAGGCAGCGCGCAAGAGAGGATCGACGCGTGGTCAAAGTGACGGTCACCGACGAGGGACGCCAAGTTGCTGAAGCCGCACCCTCGCCGCTACAAGACACTCTCACCGAAGCTCTGCACAAGCTGCCCGAATCCGAACAGGTGGAAATCGCGAAGTCTTTGGAGCGGGTGGTAAGTCTGATGGAAGTTCAGCATATCGACGCTGCCCCGATCCTGGAAACCGGGCCCATCGTAAAGCCAAACAAGAACGAACCGGCATGAGTGTGTTTCAGGACACGTTCGTGCAAGGTGTCCTTGCAGCGTCCGGAATGGCATGAAGCCACATGCCTTGCGAGCTGCGCGGGCAGCCGGCATAAAGCACCACTCGCCGTATGAGACCGCCGGTATTGTAATAACAAATCCGGTGCCCGCAGACGCGGCTCAAATACACGAACTGATTTCGCGCTGTAGGCCACTGGATGTCAATTCGACTTACGCTTACCTGCTGCTTTGCCATCACCATGCGGACACCTGCGTTGTAGCTCGCAGCGGCAATCACCTGGTCGGATTTATTTCCGGTTATGTCTTGCCAAGAGACCCGGACACGCTCTTTGTCTGGCAGGTCGCCGTGCATCCAGAGGCGCGTGGCGCCCGGCTGGGAGCGCGGATGCTCGAACACCTGATGAAACGTGAGTCCGCGAAAACGGTGCACTTCATGGAAACTACTGTCTCGCCCTCTAATGCGGCATCGCGGCGCATGTTCCAGCGTTTCGCTTGCTTGCTTCGCGCTGCCGTGGAGCAAGAGATGCTGTTCGATCGGGACGCTTTTGGCCAACAAGATCACGAGGAGGAAGTACTTTTGAAAATAGGTCCGTTCGATACGGGCACATTGAGAGAGGTAATGTAATGAATTTAAAGATTTTCGATCGGCTCGAATCGGAGGTGCGAGGTTACGTACGTGCCTTTCCGGTGTTGTTTACCCGGGCGCGCGGCGCCCAGCTTTGGGACGAAGAGGGCAACCGCTACATCGATTTCTTCAGCGGTGCTGGCACCTTGAATTACGGGCACAACCATCCGGTGCTTAAGGAGGCGGTGCTCGAATACGTCGAGTCCGAGGGCCTGATCCATGGACTGGACATGGCCACGTTGGCAAAGAAAGAGTTTCTCGAAACCTTCAACCGTGTCATTCTCAGTCCGCGCGACATGCGCTACAAGATCCAGTTTCCTGGCCCGACCGGCACCAATGCGGTGGAGGCTGCGCTCAAGCTGGCACGCCAGTACAAAGGGCGCAACAATGTCATTTCGTTTACCAACGGATTCCACGGTGTAAGTGGCGGTTCGTTGGCAGCAACCGGTAATTCAAAGTTTCGCGATGCGGCGGGCGTTGCACTCGGAAACGTCAGTTTCATGCC
>CP070775.1:571988-574457 GCA_020346185.1 Betaproteobacteria bacterium
GCGTTGCCAGCCCGCTACCCGGCTCACCAATGAGATTGGCACGGGGTACGCGACAGTTCTCAAACGACAGCGCCACGGTCGGCGCGGCGCGGTGACCCATCTTTCTTTCAGTGCGCAGCACGCTGAAGCCCGGCGCGCCTTTCTCGACGATGATTGCCGAGATCGCTTCCCTGCGGTCGTCAATCTCCGACCATTTTCCGAACAGCAAAACCAGCTCTGCCACGTTGCCGTTGCTGATGAAGATTTTCGAGCCATTGATCACGATCTCGTCACCATCCGGCGTGAAACTCGTCTGCATGCCGGTGGCGTCCGATCCTGCCGTTGCCTCGGTGATGGCGATCGCGCCGATGCCGCCCCGCGTGATGCGCGGCAGCAAACGCTGTTTCTGCTCTTCGTTGCCAAAGTCCACCAGCGGTTTGACGCCGTTGAAGGTGGTCGCATAGATCACACCCGTCGAGGCGCAAGCCGCGGCGATGATTTTGGCGCACTCCAGGTACAGGGCATACGACATCGGCGTGCCGCCGTAGTTGGCCGGAACGAAAACACCATTCATGCCGAGTGCCATCAGCGCATCCACGCTCTCCGATGGGTATTCGCCGCTTTCGTCATAGCGTGCCGCGTTGGGCGCAATGACATCGCATGCCAACTTCTGCACCTGATCGAGCACGAGGCGCTCCTCGTCAGGCCAGCTACGCTGACGCGAAAGTTGTTCGAACAGTTTCATCAGTGATTTATCCCATGCCCGCCATCGACGTAAATGGTTTCTCCGTTCAGGAATGTCATTGACCCGGTCATCAGCGCGGCAACAACCTGCGCGACCTCGTTCGGTTGACCGATGCGCCCGACCGGAATCCGCCCGCCCAACCATGACTTGACCTTGTCCCGGTTTACGAAGTCGCGATTCAGATCGGTCTCGATGTAGCCGGGTGCGACGTTGTTGACGAGAATACCGTCTACGGCCCACTCCACTGCAAGGCAACGCGTGATCGCACCCACTGCCGCTTTCGACGCGCAGTAAGCGAGGTTGCCGCTGACGCCAAGTTTGTCGAAGAACGAACCGATATTGACGATGCGCCCGGCACCATAGGCTTTCAGGTAAGGGTAGGCTTCGCGGCAAGCCACCATGAGCGATGTCGCATTGAGATGCATGACGCGTTCGTATTCCCCCGTTTCGAGTTTGGCACTGGCGGTGGTGCGCTGCAAACCGGCATTGTTCACCAGGCCGGCAATCGGTCCAACTTTGGCTATGAGCCCGAAGGTTTCCTTGACCTGCTGCTCGTCGGCCATGTCGCACACCACGCCTTGTCCCGCCGGCGTGCCACCGGTGCGAGACAGACACACCACACTGAGACCTCGCGCAGCGAGTTCACGAGCGATAGCGGCACCGATACCCTTGCTGGCGCCGGTGACAACGTAGAGCGGATCACTCATCACGGAACTCCGGCTTGCGCTTATCTTCGAACGCCGCCATACCTTCTTCCGCGTCTTTCATGCCGAACGCCAGTGTCGACAAATCAGCTTCGATCTTCACGCCTTCGGCAACCGGCAGGTCCAGCGCACGCATGACCGCCGAGCGTGCAAAGCCCAGTGCCGGGAGACTGTAGCCGGTAAACTCACGCGAAAATATCAGTGCCTTCTCGATCGGATCGCCGTCGATGATGCGGTTGATCAAGCCAATGCGCTCAGCTTCGTCGGACTTGACCGCACGGCCGGTCATGATCATTTCCAGTGCGCGCGCTTCGCCAACCAATCTCGGTAGACGTTGCGTGCCGCCGTAGCCAGGAATGAGCCCAAGCTTGATTTCCGGTAAGCCCATCCGGGCATTTGCTGTAGCAACCCTGAACGTGCACGCCATTGCCAATTCCAGACCGCCGCCGAACGCATAGCCGTTGATCACCGCGACGGACGGCATCGGCAACGCTGTCAGCCTGGAGAACACGGCCTGGCCCTTCTCCGCACCCCGCTTCTGCGACAACGTATCCCGGTTACGTAGTTCCTTAATGTCGGCACCGGCACAAAACGCCTTGTCTCCTGCACCGGTGATCAGCAGCACCCGCGCGTCCGAACTGGCCACTTCATCAAACGCTGCATCAAGTTCATCGAGGATGGCGAACGACAGCGCGTTGAGCGCCTGCGCACGGTTCAGAGTAATCAGCGCCGCTTCCTCGCGACGCGAAACTTGTACAACCATCAAGCAGTCTCCTCCGAGGCTTGATACCGAATCGGCATCGGTTCGATTTCGCCGCGCTTGACCATGGCAACCAATTCGCGCTTGAGAATCTTCCCGCTGGCAGTGAGCGGGAAAATGTCCAAGCGCAGAAAATATTCGGGCATGTCGTACTTCGAAAGTCCTTCGGCTGCCAAATGACTCAAACATTCATCGGGCTCGATTTGCCCGATAACAGCGAGACAGACTTTCTCGCCCAGCCTGTCGTCCGCCACGGGAAAAGCAGCGGCTTTGTCGATGTG
>CP070775.1:574557-577021 GCA_020346185.1 Betaproteobacteria bacterium
AGTCGAGCTGCAGGTAGATGTCTTCGCAGAAGGCGCGATTCTCGTCCGAGTTGGTCGTGTAGTAGTTGTCGAAGGCGACGAGGAAAGCTGCGAAGTCACGGGTATGTTCGCCATGCACGCGCTCGATGAGCTCATCCGGGCTGATGCCTTCGGCTTCGGCGCGCAGCATGATCGGCGTGCCATGGGTATCGTCGGCGCAGACGTAATGAACCTTGTGACCCTGCATTTTCTGAAAACGCACCCAGATATCAGTCTGGATGTATTCAACCAGGTGGCCGAGGTGGATGCTGCCGTTAGCGTAGGGCAGCGCCGAGGTGACGAGGATTCTGCGCGTCATGGGTTGTGCGTAAGAACTGGTGCGCCGAAAAGATTCGGAGCGCTAAAAAGTCGCAATTCTAACAGTCTGTTGCCGCGGAAACCCTACTACGCGGGCGGCTTTTCGGCTGATCAAGGGGCGCTTGTCGATGAGCGGGATGGGATAGCAAGGCGATGACAGGCGCAACGTGTTGGGCGTGTCCGACCGCAAGGGATTTCGTTAGAATTGGCGGCCATTCGAAAAGGGAAGTCAGGCATGGCACAAACTGAGGAGAGCATTCGCGAAGCACTGGCGCAGCTGGTCGACAGTGCAACAGAGCGCGACTACGTGGCGAGCGGTGAGGTCAAGGCCGTCAAGGTCGACGGCGATAACGTCGCGGTCGAGATCGTGCTGGGTTATCCGGCAGAGAGCATCGCAAAAGATATCGAGCGCGAAATCACCGAGAAGCTTGGCGCGCTACCCGGCGTTGGCAAGGTCACGGTATCGGTCGGCGTCAACATCGTTGCCCATGGCGCCCAGCCGGGTTTGAAGCTGTTGCCCGGCATCAAGAACGTGATTGCCGTTGCTTCCGGTAAAGGTGGCGTGGGCAAGTCGACCACGGCAGCGAATCTGGCCCTGGCGTTGGTGGCGGAAGGTGCGCGTGTCGGCATGCTCGACGCAGATATCTATGGTCCGTCCCAGCAGATGATGATGGGCTTGAGCGGCAGGCCCGAATCGACCGACGGCAAGACCATCGAGCCGATGGAGAACCACGGTGTGCAAAGCATGTCGATTGGTGTGCTGATCGATGTTGACCAGCCCATGGTGTGGCGTGGTCCCATGGTGACCCAGGCGCTCGAGCAGTTGTTGCGTGATACGCAGTGGAAAGAACTCGATTATTTGATTGTCGATTTGCCACCGGGAACCGGTGATATCCAGCTGACGCTGTCGCAGAAGGTCCCGGTAACGGGGGCACTCATTGTTACCACGCCGCAGGATATTGCCCTGATTGATGCGCGCAAGGCGCTGAAGATGTTCGAGAAGGTGAGTGTGCCGATCCTGGGGATTGTCGAGAACATGAGTATCCATGTGTGCTCGAACTGCGGTCACCAGGAACACATTTTTGGTGAGGGTGGCGCAGCGCAGATGTGTCAGGACTACGATATTGATCTGCTCGGCCAGTTGCCCCTGGACATCAAGATTCGTGAGCAGGCGGATTCGGGCAAACCGACGCTGGTATCCGATCCGGACGGCAGCGCGAGCCAGATCTACAAAGAGGTCGCGCGCAAGGCGGCGGCGAAGATCGCCATGCAGAAGAAGGATTATGGCGGGGTGTTTCCAAAAATAGTCGTCCAAAACACTTAGCAGGCAATCGAAAAACTACTGCGCGACCTTGATCCGGGCTTGCGCGGTGCTCGAAATCCTCATGTACTGAACGTGTACACTCCGGTTCCTGCGCTCCTGCCGCACCCGGCTGAAGGCCGCTCGCGACGTTTTTCAACAGCCTGCTTACTTTGGGTGCACCGTCGGGTGCCTTTCGCACTTCGCTCACGGTGAATCAGCGCCGTACATAGAGGACAGAATATGACAGTCAAATCTGACCGGTGGATACGCCGTATGGCGCAAGAGAACCAGATGATCGAGCCGTTCGAGCCGGGGCAGGTCAAGGAGATCGACGGCCAGCGCATTGTGTCGTTCGGCACCTCCAGCTACGGCTACGACATTCGCTGCTCCGACGAATTCAAGATCTTCACCAATATCAACTCGACGATTGTCGATCCGAAACAATTTGACGCCGGCTCATTCGTCGATTTCAAGGGCGACGTTTGCATTATTCCGCCCAATTCGTTCGCTTTGGCGCGCACGGTTGAATACTTCCGGATTCCGCGCGACGTGCTCACTATCTGTCTGGGCAAATCGACGTATGCAAGATGCGGAATTATTGTGAACGTCACGCCGTTCGAGCCGGAGTGGGAGGGTTACGTGACTCTCGAGTTCTCCAATACCACGCCTTTGCCGGCAAAGATCTACGCCAATGAAGGTGTTGCCCAGGTGGTGTTCTTCCAGTCGGCGCCGGACGATGTGTGCGAGACCTCGTATCGTGATCGCGGTGGCAAATACCAGAAGCAATCGGGCGTAACGCTGCCGCGTATGTGAGCGGCGTGACTG
>CP070775.1:577121-579567 GCA_020346185.1 Betaproteobacteria bacterium
AGAACCACGTGTTCATGCGGCAAGGTACTAACGAGGTCACTCATCAGAAACTGCTGGCCGACGTTGAGGTAGCCGAGGACGGTACCGAGAATCTGCTGCCTACCGCAGCCGGCCATACCGTTCATCACCACTTCGGCCGAGGTGGAAATTGTGCTTGTCGCGCCATCATCGGTGGTTTCGGAAATGCCCCGTGGCGCCTGCCGCTCTCGTGTCAGGCGCGGCAGCAACTCGAACGCCACCAGACGATGTTTTCGGTCAAGGATGGGCTGGCGTCCGATGTAGATCTTCTGCATGGTGGGTTGGCGTGACCGGGCAATTTTGGCGGAGCGGCTGCGGGCGCCGGGTTAGTCCGGATGCACTATCGCCGCCGGCAAGGAACCCTCGGCGACACGTCCGAATTACGGCAGGCGAGGCCCGTCCCTTGAGCCATAATCAGGAAAATATCAGGCGGCACCTTGCACCGCCCCTTGATGGTGTTTTCGGGTCCGCCAGCGTTGCCGGTCGCCACGACATTGGCGCCGGAACAATACGGATGTTGCGCCGCAAGGTGCTAGAATTGCGCGCATTTCCTGTTTCTGCCAGCCATGTTTACTGCAAACGACAAAATCAAGGATTTCGACCCCGACCTGTGGCAAGCGATGGAAGCCGAGCGCATCCGTCAGGAGGACCACATCGAACTGATCGCTTCGGAGAACTACACCAGTCCGCGGGTGCTGGCGGCACAAGGTTCGGTGCTGACCAATAAGTACGCGGAAGGCTATCCGGGCAAGCGCTATTACGGCGGGTGCGAGTTCGTTGATGTGGCAGAGACTCTCGCCCGGGAGCGTATCAAGCAGTTGTTCAATGCCGACGTGGCCAACGTGCAACCGCACTCGGGCAGTCAGGCCAATGCCGCCGTTTATCTGGCAATGCTGCAGCCGGGCGACACCATTCTCGGCATGTCTCTGGCGCATGGTGGGCATCTGACGCACGGCTCCCCGGTCAATTTCAGCGGCAAGCTGTTTCATGTGGTCAGCTATGGTCTCAATAAGGACGAAGAGATCGACTACGGCGAGGTCGAGCGTCTTGCGCACGAGCACCGTCCGCGGATGATCGTGGCGGGTGCGTCGGCCTATTCGCTGGTGATCGACTGGAAGCGCTTCGGCGAGATTGCCGACAGTATTGACGCTTACTTGCTGGTCGACATGGCGCACTACTCGGGGCTGGTTGCAACCGGCCACTATCCCAGTCCGATCGGTATCGCTGACTTCGTCACCAGCACCACACACAAGACACTGCGCGGTCCTCGCGGCGGCATCATCCTTGGTAATGCCGAGTTTGAAAAGCCGATCGATTCGGCTATTTTTCCCGGCACGCAGGGCGGTCCACTGATGCATGTGATTGCCGCCAAGGCAGTTGCATTCAAGGAAGCGATGCAGCCGGAGTTCAGGGATTACCAGGCGCAGGTGCTGAGCAACGCACGCATCATGGCGCAGACGCTGCAAAAGCGCGGCCTTCGCATTGTTTCCGGGCGCACCGAGTGTCACATGTTTCTGGTCGATCTGAGGGCGAAGCAGATCACCGGCAAGGACGCGGAGGCTGTCCTCGGCAGCGCGCATATCACGGTGAACAAGAATTCGATCCCGAATGATCCCGAGAAGCCGTTTGTGACCAGTGGCGTGCGTATCGGGTCACCGGCAATGACAACGCGTGGATTCGCTGACGCCGAGGCCGAACAGCTTGGCAATCTCATCGCAGACGTGCTCGACGCGCCGCATGATGCAGCGAATCTGAACCGCGTGCGCGGCGCTGTGACCGAGTTGTGTCACCGCCTGCCGGTTTACGCAACCGAGCTGGGCCGCGAGCCGGCACTCGTTACGAGTGAGTAGGAACCGGTAAGGTGTGAGGGGAAAGGAGTGAGGACTAACGAGTACACCCCTGACCCCTCACCCCTAACGCCTCACCAAAATTATGAAATGCCCATTCTGTAATTGTCCCGACACGCAGGTGGTCGATTCCCGTGTATCGGAGGAAGGCGACAGTATTCGCCGCCGTCGGCGCTGCCTTGAGTGCGAGAAACGGTTTACGACTTACGAAACGGTCGAGTTGCGCCTGCCGCAGATCGTCAAGTCCAATGGCTACCGCGAAGAGTTCAAGGAAGACAAACTGCGCACCGGTTTCATGCGTGCACTACACCGCCGGCCTGTGCCGACCAATCTGGTCGAAGACGCGATCGGGCGCATCAAGCAAAGGTTGTTGTCGCTCGGTGAGCGCGAAGTGCCGTCACGCCGCGTCGGTGAGTTGGTCATGAAAGAGCTGTACAAACTTGACAAGGTTGCCTACATCCGGTTTGCGTCGGTCTACAAGGATTTTCAGGACGTGGATGATTTTAGCGACGCCGTCAAGGAAGTTAAGAAACCGGCACCGCGTCGCAGGAGTCGATGAGCGACGATTTCCTCTACATGGC
>CP070775.1:579667-582102 GCA_020346185.1 Betaproteobacteria bacterium
TCGACCTCGCGACCACCCAGCGTACCGCCCCGCTCAGCCAGCGCCAGCCTGAAACCGTTCTCGATGGCAACGCCGAGCTGGGCGTAGGTTCCCGTGTAGGGCAGCATGAAACCGACACGCACCTTGTCGGATCTGGCGCACCCTGCCAGCGGCAGAAGCGAGACGCCGGCCAGCGCCCCCACGCCAGCGAGAAAATCGCGCCGTGACTGACCATTCGGTACCCCCTGAGTCATTCCTCTTCCCCCTGTGTTGCTTGTTATTGTGCAGCCGCCGACCCGCGCGAGCGCAGCTTGAATCGCTGAATTTTGCCGGTTGCGGTTTTCGGCAACTCCTCGACAAAATCGATCCATCGAGGATACTTGAAAGGCGCGAGCCGTTCCTTGACGTGATTCTTCAGCGCATCGGCCAGTTCGGCCGACGCCGCGACGCCTTGCCTGGTGACAATGAATGCGCGCGGTTTGATAAGATCCTGTTCATCAAAGTCGCCGACGACAGCTGCCTCCAGAACATCAGCATGCGTCATCAATGCTGCTTCGACTTCGAACGGCGAAACATACATGCCACTGACTTTTAGCATGTCGTCGGAACGCCCACCATACACATAGTAACCGTCCGAATCGATGCTGTACTTGTCACCGGTGCGGGTCCATTCGCCGATAAACGTTCGCAGTGACCTGACCCGCTGATTCCAGTAATGCGAAGCGCAGGTCGGCCCCTTGACCTGCAGTTCGCCAAGCTCGCCCTGTTTCACCGCCTGGTCATGTTCATCTACCAACCGTGCCTCATAGCCCGGCACCGGCAGACCGGTCGTTCCGTAATGAACATCAGCGGAGCGATTGGAAATGAAGATATGCAACATCTCGGTGGAACCGATACCGTCGAGAATCTCGCTGCCGAAGTGTTCACTCCAACGATGACCGAGGTCGGCAGGCAGTGCCTCACCCGCTGACGTGCATACGCGAACAACCACGTCCTGGCGCGACGGAAGGTCGGGACTGGCCAGCATGGCGCCAAACAGTGTCGGCACACCGTAGAAAATGGTTGGTTGATGCTGCTTTAGCCGCTGAAACACGGCAGCAGGTGTCGGCCGTTCGGCCATCAGCACTGTCGTTGCACCGACTGCTAGAGGAAACGTCAGCGCATTGCCGAGACCGTAGGCGAAGAAAAGCTTGGCCGCAGAAAAGACCACATCATCCTCACGAATGCCAAGCACCGGTCTGGCATAGAGTTCTGCTGTCTGGATCGGACTGGAGTGCAGATGGACTGTACCTTTTGGAGTTCCGGTCGAACCTGAGGAGTACAGCCAGAAACACACGTCGTCGCAGGTCGTCGGCGCCGGCTGGAACTCGCTCGCCGAATCATTCATCAACTTCTGCAGGTGTAGCCGTCCACCCGAGTCCGCTCCCGCGACAATGACATGTTCCAGTAACGGCAGGTCGTCGACGATAGGGTCGAACTTCGACATCAGCTCCGCCGACACGACCACTGCACGCGCGCGACTGTCTTCGAGCATGAATCGGTAGTCATCGGTAGTAAGCAGGGTGTTGGCCGCAATCGGCACAATTCCCGCCTTGATTGCCCCGAGGAAGACCGCCGGAAAGTCGATCGTGTCGAGCAAGCAGATCAGTACCCGCGACTCCATCTCCAGGCCCAGCGATGTCAACGTGTCGGCGACCCGATTGACGCGCTCCGCGAGAGCCGCGTAGCTGTATGAACCAGCGTCGTCGATATAGGCGATCTTGTCGCCGCGACCGGCCGCAAGATTGCGCTCGATCAGGTCATGCGCCGCATTGTAGTCACGCGGGATGGAGATGACCGGCGGACTGGTTGATTGGTCCGCCGAGCTGAGTGCGGGCACAAACGCTCCTCCAGGATTAGTCGGTATCCGGCAGCTCTTGCGGCTGCGCGGGTCATAAAGAACGTAGTTTAACGGCTGAGGTCAGCTCTGCGCCGTGTCGAGCACGGTTTCCCGACCGATATGCTCGTTACACAGTTCAACCCAGCCCTCAATCCACTCCGCCGCCTCGTCTTCAGGCAGCGTGCCGGCGCTGGCATCGTGCAGCATGACCTCGCCAATACGTTGTGCGCCAAGTTCGCCAAGGACTTCATCAAACCGCTTGCCGCCGAAACAAAAAGTCTCGGCATAGGTGCGATCCCCCAGCGCAATCACTCCGTAGCGCACGTGCGACAGCCCCGGGCGCTGCGTGCACAACGCCTCGTACAGGTCCTTGGCATTGTCGGGCACGTCACCCTGACCGTAGGTGGAGGTGCAGATCATGAAGATGCCGTCGCGGTCAAACACCGTCGGATCGAGTTCGTCCATTTCCATGGTGTTCACTTCGATACCTTCGGCGTCGAGCCGCAACTCGATTTCCTGCGCAACCAATTGCGCGATGCCGGTCATGGTGCCGACAAGAATATTCAGTTTGAATAAC
>CP070775.1:582202-584572 GCA_020346185.1 Betaproteobacteria bacterium
AAACGCGGTTCACCATCGATCATCGACATCTCTCCAAGGGTGGCCCCTGGGCCAACGGTCGTCATCGATCGTAATTCGCCCTTGGAATCGGCCTTCGAAATCTCTACCCGACCGTCCACGATCATTATCAGATAATCGTCCACTTCACCTTCGCGAATAATGACCTCGCCCTTGTCAGCGCGGTATAACTGCATAAACGCGGCCAGATGCTCAACATCCTCGCGAGTGAAATCGGAGAGGAAGTTCGAATGCCCCATCATTTCGAAAATCTGCTGCACCATCAACTCTGCGTCGCCAATACGCTGCAGCGTTTGTAGCAAAGCATTTTGCACCTGGGCATTCTGTTGTTCGGTCATGTCCTGCCTTTGCAGTGGGTAACTGCGTCGTCTTGTTTGCGTTTATCAGGGCCGCCAGATCGCTAACCGAAACCCATTATGCGCGAGCCGGCGCAGCCGGTAAAGCAACGCTCAACACCGGGCAAGGAACTGCTTGCCCAACTCGGCACGCTTCAGATAAGCGTTTCGCGCGATGGTAACGTCCGCCAGGAAATAAGGCAGCTCCTCCAGACGCAGCGCCTGGGCCCCATCAACCAGGGCTTTCGGTGGGTCAGGATGAAAATCAACAAGGACCATATTGGCTCCGGCAATGACCGCCTGCGCTGTGACGTGGAGCAAGTCCATTATTCCCTCCGGTGAAGCACTGCGCGTGCCCACAGAATGACTCGGATCGACGCAGACCGGCATGCGGGTGAGCCGCTTGACGACCGGAACATGAGCAAAATCGACGAAATTTCGGTGCGGATCTCCCAGATTAGTCTTCATGCCGCGCAGCGCAAAGATCACCTTGCTGTTGCCCTCGCTGGCGAGATACTCAGCAGCATTGAGCGACTCATCTAGCGTAATGCCGAACCCACGTTTGATGAGCACTGGATATTCGGTCTGCCGCCCTACCGCCTTGAGCAGTTCAAAATTCTGGGTGTTGCGCGTGCCGATCTGCAGCATCACGCCGGTTGGCTTGCCAGTCGTCTCGAGCGCTTCGCGTATTTCAGCAACATGAGATTCATGCGTGACCTCCATGGCAATTACCTTGATGCCATACTTGCCGGCGAGCTCGAACACCCATGGCAGGCAGGATTTGCCATGGCCTTGGAAGGAGTACGGGCTGGTTCTTGGCTTGTAGGCTCCCATGCGGGTACACGATTGGCCATTGTCTTTGAGCACACGCATCATCTGCTCGACGTGCTGCGGGGTGTCCACGGCACAGAGTCCGGCAAACACATGCAGCGTATCCTGACCGAACCGCAGGCCGTGATAATCGAAATGGGACGGCCGGTTGTCGTTCTTGTGACGCCCCAGGACCCGATACTCCTCCGATACCCGGATCGCCTGCTCGACACAGGGCAGCGCCTGCATGTCTTCCAGCTGTAATGCCTTGGTATCGCCGATCAAATAGATTTCCGTAACGGAACGTTCGGTGCCCTTGATCAAATGTTCGCGACACCTGATGTTCGGCAGGGCAGCCAGCCGCTCCATCAACTGCCGGTATCCGTCAGATTGCGGATCGGTGCCCTCACTGAGTATCAAAATCACTGGCTTTCTTTCTCTCGGTAGTTACCACGGTCGGTGCGGAGACGGCGCGCTTAGGCGCTGGTTCCGCCCACTGTCAGACCATCAACGCGAAGTGTAGGTTGCCCCACGCCGACGGGCACGCTCTGCCCGTCCTTGCCGCAGGTTCCAACCCCCGGATCGAGCGTCATGTCATTACCGATCATCGAGACCCGCGTCAACACGTCCGGGCCATTGCCAATCAACGTTGCACCCTTCACCGGCTGTGTGATCCTGCCCTTCTCAATCAAATACGCCTCGGAGGCAGAAAATACGAACTTGCCACTGACAATATCGACCTGACCACCCCCGAAATTCACGGCGTACAAGCCCTTGTCCACCGACTCGATGACTTCACCGCTCTCACGGCCACCGTTGAGCATGTAGGTATTGGTCATGCGCGGCATCGGAATGTGGGCATACGATTCGCGGCGACCATTACCGGTCGGCGGCACCTGCATCAACCGCGCGTTGAGCACGTCCTGCATGTAGGTGCGCAACACACCATCTTCTATCAGCACCGTGCGCTGCGTCTGGTTCCCCTCATCATCGACGGTCAGCGAACCACGGCGTCCGGGAATCGTGCCATCGTCAACCACAGTCACACCAGGTGCTGCGACGCGTTCACCAATGCGCCCGGTGAAGGCAGAGCTGCCTTTGCGATTGAAGTCGCCCTCCAGCCCGTGGCCGATCGCCTCATGAAGCAAAACCCCCGGCCACCCCGGACCAAGTACAACCGTCATCGTCCCCGCCGGCGCTGGACCCG
>CP070775.1:584672-586974 GCA_020346185.1 Betaproteobacteria bacterium
CCGATGCCTCGCAGTTTGATCCGCGCGCGGCACTTGCCGAAGGAGGTGGCAGATGAAAATCGAAATCACCGATGCCCAATGGTTGAATGAACGCGCTGAAGTGAGTCTGGAAGAATTGGTCGAGCTGTCGGGCTTGCCATCCGAACTGCTGGTCGAACTCGTTGACTATGGTGCGCTTGCTCCAGTCGAGCCACAGGCCGAAGCGCAGCCGGTTCAGTGGCGGTTCAGTGCCGATTGCGTGGTCGCCGTGCGCACCGTTAGCCGGCTGCGCGGGGATTTCGATCTGGATGCGAACGCGTTGTCTGTCGCCTTGATGTTGGTCGAGCGCATACGAGCGCTCGAAACCCGGCTTCAGGCACTACAGTGCCAGTTGCCGCAGGTGACCAGACCCCGTCGCAGGTAAGAGCGCTTCGACGGCGAGATCCTAGCAATTATTCTGCAAGCACAGGCTTGCGACCAAACCACGGCCGCGCCGCCTCGAGTTGCCCACCGAGCTGAAACAGTGTTGCTTCATCGCCGAAAGGCGTCACCAGCTGTACTGCCAGCGGTAACCCGCTGTGGCTGTGTCCGAGCGGCAGCATCATCGCCGGCTGTCCGGTGAGGTTGAACCACACGGTGAACGGTGAAAAGCGAAACACCCGCTGCCAGTATTCATCGACATCATCCATCATCATGTCGAGCCAACCGAGTTTTACAGCCGGCGAAGCGAGGCCCGGCGTCAGCAACACGTCCCAGCGCGAATGAAAAGTTGCCATCTGGCGGCCGAGACGATGAGCAGTCTGTGTTGCACTCACGTAATCGGGTGCGCTGGTTTTCTCACCCAGCTTCGCGGTCAGCCAGGTAATGCGCTCGACCTCGTCTTCGTGCGCTGACCGCCCTTTGGTCGGATGCGTTGCAAGGTTGACGACCGTGTTTGCTGCGGCGAGCGTCAGAAACGTCGGCACGATGTCACCTCCGTCAACTTCCGGATCGCATTCCTCGATATCATGACCGAGCTCCGCGCAAAGCTGTACCGTTTGTTCGAGCAGGTTCAGGCATTCCCGGTCGATGCTCACGCCATTCGGGGCTTTTGACGTCCAGGCTATTCGCAGTCGGCCGGGCGCGGTTCGCGTTTCTTCAAGATAGGCACGCGCCGATGGCGGTGCAACGTAAGGATCACCTGCACCGGGACCGTGGGTGGCGTCGAGCAGTGCTGCGCTGTCGCGCACGGAGAGACTCACGGCATGTTCGGTCGAGCAACCGCCGAGACCTTCGCCAAGGATGGGTGCGAAGGTATTGCGGCTGCGGGTTGGTTTGAGCCCAACCAGGCCGCAGCACGCTGCCGGTGCGCGGATCGAGCCGAAACCATCGGATGCATGGGCAAGCGGGAGCATGCGCGCCGCGACTGCTGCGGCAGCACCGCCGCTCGATCCGCCGGAGATGTGTTCGGTGTTCCATGGATTGCGTGTGGGCCCTTGAAGTTGCGGCTCGCAGGTCAGCGACAAACCGAGTTCGCAGGTGTTGGTGCGCCCGAATACCACCAAACCGGCACGCTTGAGTCGTTTGACGTGAGCGCTGTCGATTGGAGAAGGCGGCGTATCGGCGAAGAATATCGATCCGCGCGTCAACTTTACGCCGGCAATCGATGCCGTGAGGTCCGTGATCAGGAATGGCACACCGCGAAAGGGACCATCCGGCAGGCCATCGGCTATGGCTTGCCTGCCATAGTCGTAGAGTTTCATGGTGACTGCATTGATCGCCGGATTACGTGCCTCTACCCGTTCAATAGCGGCTTCGAGTAGTTCTTCAGCTATAACGTCGCCGCGCTCCACCAGGTGGGCGAGACCCAGGGCATCAAAGTCTTCATATTCGGTGAATGCGCTCATCGATAATCCTCCCTGAGCGATTGTACCGGCTTAGCTTTCGCGGTTAGTTTGAAACCCGCCAATTGTCAGCCATGTGGTATCACAGATAACATTGCTGGACCACTCGGGCGGACAAACCATGAAAATTGACTCACTTGACCATCTGGTGCTGACTTGTGCCGACGTTGAAGCGACTATCGGCTTTTACTCCAAAGTGCTCGGCATGCAGGCCGTCAGCTTCGGTGAGGGCCGCAAGGCGTTGCGCTTCGGGTCAATGAAAATCAACCTACACCAGCAGGGCAACGAGTTCGAACCCAAATCGCAGCATGCGATACCGGGCTCTGCGGATCTTTGTTTCATCACCTCGGTGCCCATCCAGAAGGTGATAGACCACCTCACCGATTGTGACGTAGCGATTATCCATGGGCCGGTACAGCAAAGTGGTGCGATCGCACCAC
>CP070775.1:587074-589299 GCA_020346185.1 Betaproteobacteria bacterium
GCGAAGAAGTAACCGGACGATCGCAAATGTCAACCGCGGCCAGACCAGTCGTCGCACAAAAGAGATAGACGCAGATGCCAACAAGGACTCTGCGTACTGATCGCGCGATTGACCTCAACAATCCTTCTTGCATCTCGTCGTGCCCACTTCTATCACGGCTGGCTTGTTGCACCCTCTTTACTCGTCACCCGTCACTTCTTTAGCGCGCCCCACGCCTCACCTAATACCGTCACTTGTCACTGTTCACTAGTTGGCACCCAGGCATGGCTCGCTTCCAGCGGGCTCTTCACTCCGGGCCGCGCCAACCCCAGTTCAAACAAGCGAAGTCGGATCAGCGCAAGATGTTCACGACCCCAGAACAATTCATCGTCGAGCACGAAAGTCGGAACACCAAATACGCCTCGTTCTTCAGCTTCGGCGCGGATCTTGTCATGCAGTTCCCGGCCCTCACTAGCAGCCCAGTCCGCGAAACCAGTAGACTCGATATCGGCCTCTTGCAGAACACTCTCGATCACGCTCCGGTCTTCGATATCCAGTTCGCGTTTCCAGAAGCGCTCGTAGACAATGTCGTTGTACTTGCGTACGCCGCCATGCTCTTTCGCCCATAGCATGCCGATGCCGGAAAGCGAGGAATCCCAGATCTTCTTTGGCCCCCTTACAGTGATGCCACGCAGATTGGCGTAGCGCCGCACATCCATGTACGAGTACTTCACGCGCCGCCACTGATGCTGCGTGCGGTTCTGCTCGATAACGGTACCGTCGTCGGCAACTTTTGCACTGCCAAGAAAATCCGGGATATCGAGCGTGTATGGCAGCCAATCGAGCTTCACGTCGAAGTCGCGTTCAAGCTCCCACGCCGGCGCAACCGCCAGATAGGCGTACGGGCTTTTGTAATCGATATACAAGTCGATGGTTTTTGTCGTCATTGCTCCTCGTCAGGGCCCTTGCGCCGCGGACTGCTACCGCCCGAGTGCATCCCGCGCCTTGTCACCCATATGTCGCCTCAAGATAGCGCACAATATCAGCCGACTCCGGCATCCACCGCTCCTCGCCGTTCGGCGAACTGATGCGAAGCACCGGCACCGTGGCACGTCCTTGCGCTTGCACCAGGTCGTCGCGATGATTCGAGTCCGCAAAGATGTCACGCAATTCGACTTCCACGCCAAGCCGGTCAATTGCTGTGCGGGCGCGCGTGCAATAGGGACAGCCTTCGAAGTGATATAGCGCGAGCTTGTCCTTGGCGGGTGTGTCAGCCGGTGCGAAATGCTCCATGAAATGGCCGGCGTAGAACTCGTGCCATTTGCTCTCGCGGGCCAGCGCGTCTCGTTCAAGGTCGGCGTTCATCAGGCAGTACACAATCTGGCTTTTGCTGAACGAGGTTTGCAGCAATTTTCCAAGCGGTTCCTGCAAGTATTCCGCATACCAGATCGGCCAATCCGGATCGGCACCGTCCGTTGCCTGGAACGCCTTATGGTGAGCTTTTCCGGTTTCGGCCAGCAGAGCAGCAATGTTCTTCTTCAGTTCGTCATGCACTCGGTTCTTCCTTGTCACTTGTCAATGGCGACTCCGTCGCCTCAAACCTCTCACCGCTAAGGACGCAGAG
This sequence comes from Betaproteobacteria bacterium, assembly GCA_020346185.1. Lineage (GTDB taxonomy): Bacteria > Pseudomonadota > Gammaproteobacteria > Burkholderiales > Eutrophovitaceae > SG8-40. The sequence continues at coordinate 588,678 of CP070775.1, forward strand.
GACGCGGAGGAAAACCAGAAACCAAGAACTTTTGGTGTGCTTTCCCGACTGTCGTCCGCCTCACCGGCCTTATTTCACCCGTCACTTGTTACTTCGTCACTTGTCACTGGTCACTCGTCACCGGCCCCGCCGCAGTACCCGTCCGTGCCGCCGCTCTTGCACCACGTCATCCAGCACCGCTCTGCTGCCGTTGACAAACACTTGCCGAATACCCACTGGATACTGGTTCGGATCATCATAGGTGCCCTTGTCGATCACGGTCGCCGGGTCGAACAAGACCAGATCCGCATAGGCGCCCTCTTTCACCATCCCGCGATCGCGCAGTCCAAACTTCTGCGCCGGAAACCCGGTCATGCGATAGATTGCGGTAGACAAATCTATTACTTTGAGATCACGCGAGTAATGTCCCAGCACCCGCGCAAAGCTGTTGTACAAGCGCGGGTGTGGCTTGCCTTCGAGCGTGGGAATGCCATCTGAGCCGATCATTGTCGACGGATGCCGCAGCACGAACTGCACGTCGTCTTCACTCATCATGTGCATGACGACGGTCATTCCCGGCGCCTGCCCGAGAATTAGTTCTGCCACTGCTCGCGGGCTTTGATTCAAAGCGGCGCTCAGATCG
>CP070775.1:589399-591611 GCA_020346185.1 Betaproteobacteria bacterium
CGAGCGACTCCAGCGTCCATGGCTTTTCCGGTGATAAATGAATGAGTTCAAGGGCCCGGCCGATCTGGCGGTCGTGTAGCGCTGCAGAAAAGGAACGTGAACCGGACTGCTCCGCGTGCAAGCGAATCAACTCGACAAGCAACACCTCGCTTAGCTTGTCGTTCACCACCTCAGAGCCCGGATAGGACTGACGATACAGGACAGTCATTTGATCGAGCATGTGCTTGAGCCAACCCCGGGCCGACAAATCCTCTTCATGAACAATCATGATCCTCGGCAACGTTCGCAGAAGCGGGTGTTTGAAAAAGGCACCGAATTTGAAGTAGCCACACAGTAGCAGCGCCGATGAACCGAAGGTCTTGCTGGTACTGCGCGCCGGCGTGCTGGCGAGAACGTGATCATCGGCCTGTCCGACAAATACCAGATCTCCGGTCACCAGCCGCTCGCTCTTGCCCTTGAAGTGCAACCAGCACTCGCCTTGCTTCACATAATGAAAGCTCAGGTCATCCCGATCTTTGAAGTCCATTTTCCATGGATGTTCGAGGCGATCACAGAAATATGTGCTGCCCCTCGCTTCCAGGCTGCGAAGTAATTCATTCAACGCTGACATACCGGTTTCGATCCATGAGGTGCTCCTACCGTTCGTACACCTAATGTGTACGATAAGTACCAAAAATAAACACTCATTGTACCAATACGTCTTAGGTCTTTCCCCTAGGATGCACTTGCGTCACGAGCAAAAGCTCGGACCAATATTTCCCTAAACGACGCAGGAGAACCGAAATGAGCGAACCACGAGATGACCAAGCGAACGTCGCCGAGGATGACGTAGATCGTTCACGCAGATCAGTCCTAGCCGCAGCCGCAGCAACCACTGTTGCTGCGGCTATAGGTGGTGTCCGGACAGTGCATGCAGCGACGCCCGACCCTTATGCCGAGCCAGACAATCCGGCATTGCCGCCGAGCGACATGGTGCTGCAGCTGGACAAGACCGCGTTGGTCGTGATCGATCCGCAAATTGACTTCCTCAGCCCGAATGGTGTGACCTGGCCAGTTGTCGGTGAATCAGTCACCCAAAACAACACCGTCGAGAACCTCGAGCGTTTGTTCAGAGCGGCAAAGCAAAGCGGAATTGTCACCGCCGTGTCCCCACATTACTACTACCCCACTGACAAAGGGTGGCGTTTCGAAGGCGGCATTGAAAAACTCATGCACAAAATCGGCATGTTCAACCGAGAAGGACCTTACACCCTTGACGGCTTCGAGGGGTCGGGCGCCGACTTCATGGAACAATTCAAGTCATACATACTCGACGGCAAAACCATCGTCGTGTCACCGCATAAGGTATACGGCCCGGAGTCCAACGACCTGGTGTTGCAGCTTCGCAAGAACAACGTCTCCCAGGTCCTTTTGGCTGGAATGTCGGCCAACCTTTGCGTTGAAAGCCATTTGCGGGAACTGCTCGAACAAGGCTTCGAAGTCGCTGTGGTCAAGGACGCGACGGCAGCTGCACGTCTTCCTGAAGGCGACGGTTACGCAGCCGCACTCACCAACTTCCGTTATGTGGCGAACGCTCTCTGGACGACTGACGAGGCAGTGCGCAATCTCCTTGGCTGACCATCCGGCCAGCTGTTCCACCTCGAATGGCTCATGACTTGATTCCAAAATTGAGGAGGCACGAATGAAGCAACTCAGCAAACTTTCCTTTCACGCACTGGTGCTGGCACTGGTGTTCACGGGAGTCGCGGCACACGCCGGCGGATTCGGCAACAACATCGCGGTGCGCCTGGTCGGGACGTCGGAACTCTTTATTGGCGACGAACTGTTCGAGGATTTCGGCCTGGAGCCGAAAGGTGCGCTCTGTTACGACGTCGATCTGGTCAACGTCAGGAATGGCAAGATCATCGGCTCAGCGACGGACTGTCTGACAGATATTGATGCGGAATCCGGTGCCCCTGGTGTTGCACTGACCGGCACGACCTTCTTTTTCTTCAGGGGCGGAACCGTGGTGACTCGCGGACTGACGACCGTGCAACCCGTGCTGCACGGCTCTCCCGACTTCACGCATATCACCGGCGCGATTCCGCAGGAGGGTGATAATAACGTGATCTACGGCGACAGGAAGTTCAAGCATGTCAGGGGAACAGCAAGGTTGTCCGGCGCCGTCAACCTTGTGAACTTTCCAGACGAAATTACGTTCGATTGCGCGTTT
>CP070775.1:591711-593874 GCA_020346185.1 Betaproteobacteria bacterium
ATTCTTCGCGGTTGCGGCGTCGTGATCGATGCCATCTGCTTACTGGACAGTCGCGCGCTGCTCGACTACGCAAAAGCACCAACCTCGTGGTTGCTGACTCGAACACGTCGCGATGAAAGCGATCAAACCATGAATACAAACACGATTGAGAGCAAGCCACGCACGACCGCGCGCAAGATTGCCTACGCAATCATCGGACTTTTCTTCGCCCTTATCGTCTGCCCTCTTTTCGTCATCGGCGCATACACGATTCTCACCAGCCTGATGAGCCTTTAAGTGGTTTCCGTCAACGCAAGGGGAATTGGCGTTAGAGTGACAGCGACACTGGCCGCTGTTGCGGCCCTGACGGGATGCGCTTCTTTTGACGAAAGTGCCAGTGTGTTGACCGGACGTATCCATACGGATGCGCTGGCATGTTCGAGGCAGCTCGTCGGCAGCAATCGGTCAGCTCATGGTGAACTCGACTCCGAAAGTATTCGATTGGTGAACTGGAATATTCAGAGAGGAAACGACCCTCTGTGGACAACCGACCTCGCGACATTTGAGGGCGATCCCGACCTGATCGTCCTGCAGGAAGCCCCGCTCAAATCGAACGCCTGGGGCGTGCTAACCGCCGACCAATATCACTCCTTTTCTCCAGGCTATCGCACACGGCAATCGCTGACAGGAGTTATGACCGTTAGCGCCGCAAAGCCGCTGACGCAGTGCAACTTCGTGAGCGTAGAGCCCTGGATTCGTTCGCCCAAGGCTACGGTGATCACCGAGTACGGACTAACAAACACTAATCAGACACTGTTGGTCGTCAACATCCACGCCGTAAACTTCACGTTTGGCACTCGTGATTTTTATGAGCAATTTTGGCAGGCTTTGTCCGTCTTGAACGAGCATACGGGCCCGATTCTGCTGTCCGGGGATTTCAACACCTGGCACTCGCGGCGGTCTGAAGTCTTGAAGGAAATGACTGACAGTCTCGGCCTGGAATTGCTCGACTATGATGAGGATCATCGCAAACGCTTTTTGGGCCAGCCCCTGGACCATATCTACGTCCGGGGCCTCGAGGTGCTCGAGGCAAAGACGTTCCAGGTAAATTCATCGGACCATAACCCGATGTCAGTACACCTGCGTCTATGAACGAAGACACTGCAATCGTGGAAATCAGAAGATGAGAGTTTTTTTCTCAGTACTCCTAATATGCGTGCTGCCATCAATCGCAAGTGCGGACGACACAGTCCCTGCAGAAATAGACTACCTGCTCAGGTCCATCGGTAGCAGCGACTGCACATTCATTCGCAATGGCAAGCGCTACGATTCTCGCTCGGCTGAGGATCACCTGCGTATGAAATACCGGAGAGGCAAACGCTACGCACCAACCAGCGAAAAATTCATTGAGCGTTTGGCCAGTAAGAGCTCTATAAGCAAGAAATTGTACTATGTCGAGTGCGACGGCATAGAGAAGATGCCTTCCGGCGACTGGCTGATGAAGCGACTGGGCGACTACCGAGCCGGGTCATTAGATGAACAGGAATAGCTCGATAGATGGTGGCCAGGGGCGGACCGATTCGCGAAGCGAATCAGGACGCACGAAGTGCGCCCGAAGGGCGAAGCTCGCCCTAAGGCGAGCTGAGTCAATCGAATGCCGAGGTTAACTTATTAATTTTCCAGGTTATCCGGCTACTCCCGGGCTAATGATGCCCCTACTTATACCCCTCAATGAGATCGCTTCCAGCAATGCCAGAAATGCGACTTAGGGGTTCTTAGTTGAAGGATTTGCGCACACGCTGTCAGTGTGTTGTCGCGATCATCAGCCAAGCCCACATCGCCAATTCATCCGGGATCACCCCTGCGTCCCACAGCTCCCAGACCAGGTCCGCCAGTTTCTCAACGGCCAATAGGGCCTCCACGTAGATTTCGGCAAGCATGACCCCAGAATGAAACCCATTTGCCCATCGGTCAGCAGGTCAATCTAGGCATTTTCTTGGGAAACGTGACTTGCTGCTTGATGCAATAAGCGGCCATCTGAATGGCTGGTTTAGGGAGGACTCCACGGGCAGCAAACGGCCGAGGCTGTGTGAAAAGACCCTTATAATGCAGCAGTCCTGGCTGCATGGTGATGTCGATGAAGCGCTTCATTGAGGGTGAGAACCGCTACCAGAGCACGCTGTT
>CP070775.1:593974-595864 GCA_020346185.1 Betaproteobacteria bacterium
AGGATCTTGATTGCGACTTCTATGCCTTCTCTGGTCACAAGATGTGCGGCCCGACCGGCATTGGCATTTTGTACGGCAAGGCATCGTGGCTGGAGAAGATGCAACCGTACGAGGGTGGCGGTGACATGATCCTCTCGGTGAGCTTCGAGAAAACCACCTACAACACCATACCCTACAAGTTCGAGGCGGGCACCCCCCCGATCGCAGCTGCAATCGGCCTTGGCGCGGCGGTGGACTATCTCGAGTCCATTGGCATGGACGCAGTAACGGCGCACGAACACAGCCTTACCGCACAAGCGACCGAGGCGCTGTCTGACATCGATGGCGTGCGCATTTACGGCGGGGCACCGGGCAAGGCGGCGGTAGTGTCATTCAATATTGAAGGTATTCATGCGCATGACGTGGGCACTATTCTCAATGATGAGGGCGTAGCGGTGCGCACGGGCCACCACTGTGCGCAGCCGGTGATGCAGCGCTTTGGCGTGCCTGCAACGGCGCGTGCCTCATTTTACTTGTACAACACCGTCGAGGAAATCGATCAGCTGGTTGCAGCAGTGCGCCGCGTGCAGCAAATTTTTGGTTGAGAGGCCCACGCCGGGCGACAGAGTATGAAGACGAAGCAGCTTTATCAGGAAGTTATCCTGGATCACAACAAGAAGCCGCGTAACTGGGGTCATCTGGATGCTCCCAGTCACAAGGCAGAAGGCCTTAATCCGCTGTGTGGCGACCATATCTGGGTGAGTTTGAACGTCGCTGATAGTCGGGTGGCGGAGATTGCGTTTGAGGGTGAAAGCTGCGCAATCTGCAAGGCGTCGGCTTCGATGATGACGAGCAAGGTCAAAGGCAAAAGTGTCGACGAAGCAGAGCAGCTCGTCGAGGAGTTTCGCGGGATGACGACGGGATCGCTCGATGCGTCGGGGTCGAATCATCTCGGACATCTGACTGTGTTTGAAGGCGTCAAGGACTTGCCGTCGCGGGTCAAATGCGCTGTTCTGCCCTGGCACACCTTGCATGCCGCACTGCACGCCGAGACAAGTACTTCGACCGAAGGTGACGAAGATCCGGTTCCCGGTTCGGGGATTGCAACCTCAGGGCGCTGAAACGGACGGAACGGATCGAGTAGAGCAATGCCGAAGATAGCCGACTTGGAAGTTACGCCGAACCCCAACGCGCGCAAGTTCATACTCAAGGAACCCCTGACCTATGGCGTGGCGAAATCGTTCGAGAATACAGCGGAGGCGGCCGACGACCTGTTGGCCTCAAAGCTGTTTGCGATCGATCATGTAACCAGCGTTTTCTATGTCGATAACTGGGTTACGGTTACCCAGGATGGGCAGGCAGACTGGCAGGAACTGATGCGCGCGGTGGCTGGCCCTATCCGGGAGGCGCCAGCGGCCGAGAGTCAGTCAGGGGAATTTGCCAAGGCCGCCGAGTGGCTTTCTCGTGACGACTCGCAGTTGTCGGAAACGGATCGTGCCAAGCTGATCCAGATCAATGAGCTTCTTGACGAGCGTGTGCGTCCGTTTCTACAAAGTGACGGTGGTGACCTCTATGTTGTCGGCCTCGATGACAATGTCCTGCAGGTGCATTATCAGGGCGCTTGTGGCAGTTGCCCCAGTTCGCTCTCCGGCACGCTTGCCGGCATCACTGGCCTGGTGCGACAGATCGATCCGGATCTCGATGTCGTCGCAGTTTGAGCAGCGGGCGCCATCGCGACTGTCAACGTACCGTTTTCCATCGATGTTCGGACGCTTGAGCCGATGAGTGACTGGATTGAAGTCGCAGACCAGGCGGCGATCGCGCCAGGGAAGTGGGCACAAATCGATGTCGACGGTACCCTGATTGCGGTTTTCAATGTCGGTGGTGAATTTCTTGCCATCGAGGATATTT
>CP070775.1:595964-597829 GCA_020346185.1 Betaproteobacteria bacterium
TATTTTGCCTAGATGGGTCCATTCAACCTTCATTGATTTCAGACCAGCGCGCATAGATTTCATCAGGCCAGAAATTTTGAAAGAATGCGATCGTGTCGCGTATCTGATCTGGGTCGAGTGTTTGGGCGAAGCCTGGCATGACGCCGCCGAGCGGTATGCCGCCTTTTTCAATGACACGCATGAGCACTGGCAACGAATGATGCCAAGCGTGTGCTGAACCGTTCAGCGGTGGAGGGGGTACTCGCCTCTGAAATCGGGCACTCGCCAATCGCGTGTGCCTTGGGCACGATTGCCGTGGCAACGCGCGCAATGCGCCATGAATATCGTTCGTCCACGTTGGACTTGGGACTCTGTATGCCAGCGCCCCGACACTTCTTCATCGGCTGGCGTGCAGGCCGCTTGCAGCGAAGCAGCCAACATCGCGGGGATCGTCGCTTTCAAGACGTTTCTGGTCATCGTTTGTTTTCTTGGCGCTGCTTTCGGTGAGCTCCCGAGCGCGACTGTCCCACCATGAGATGGATCGTGACAAATCCCTGTTTCTCTATCTGTGTTGCTTTGTGAGGATAAAGTTGTAGAGGGGTACAAACAACAGAGCAAAATGTCACCCGTAGCCGCCGCTCGAGATCAGAACGAAGAAGAAGCTCTTCCAGACTAACGACTCGAAGCCGCCGCCGGTATGTTTGGTCCCTTCGGCCCGCGGTATCTTCGGAGAACGTTTCTATAACTCTAATCTACTGAGCCGCAGGGCGTTGGAAATTACTGATACGGAACTGAAACTCATCGCGGCTGCGGCGATCATGGGCGACAACAACACACCAAAGATAGGATACAGAACACCAGCGGCAATGGGCACGCCAAGCGAGTTGTAGATGAACGCGAAAAAGAGGTTCTGCCGAATGTTACGCAGTGTTGCCTGACTCAGCTTGCGTGCGCGTACGATGCCGCGCAGGTCTCCTTTGATGAGCGTGATACCAGCGCTTTCCATCGCGACGTCGGTGCCTGTTCCCATCGCGATGCCGACATGTGCCTGCGCCAGAGCGGGGGCGTCGTTGATACCGTCACCCGCCATGGCCACGATATGGCCGTCAGACTGGAACTGTTTGACTACCTCGGTCTTGCGTTCTGGCAAAACGCCCGCGATCACATCGTCTATACCGAGTTTCTTCGCCACAGCCTCAGCGGTGGCCTGGTTGTCGCCGGTAAGCATCACGATGCGCAGGCCCTGAGCATGTAGATCGCGAACCGCTTCGGTCGAAGTATCCTTGATTGGGTCGGCGACGCTGATCAAGCCGGCAGCGTTGCCATCGACTGCCACGAACATCACCGTTTGCGCTCCGATACGCATTTCGTTTGCCTGGTCTGCAAGTGGTGTGAAGTCTATGTTCAGCCCGTCCATCAGCCGAATGTTGCCGATTGCCACTGTGCGGCTGTCTATACGCCCGAGCACACCTTTGCCGGTATACGACTCGAACCCGACGACTTCGGCGAGCTCAACATTCCGGTCGCGCGCACCGGCGACGATTGCTGCCGCCAATGGATGTTCGCTGGCGCGCTCGAGGCTTGCGCCGAGCCGCAGGATCTCATCCTCGGGAAAACCGCCATGGGCGACCACCGACACGAATTGCGGTTTGCCCAGCGTCAGGGTTCCGGTTTTGTCGGTGACCAGGGTGTCAACCTTTTCCATGATCTCTAGAGCTTCGGCGTTCTTGATCAGCACGCCGCTGGTTGCGCCACGCCCAGTGCTTACCATGATCGACATCGGTGTGGCGAGACCAAGAGCGCAGGGGCACGCGATGATAAGAACAGCGACGGCGTTGATCAGCGCATGAGCCATGCGCGGTTGCGGCCCGACGACGCCCCAGATG
>CP070775.1:597929-599777 GCA_020346185.1 Betaproteobacteria bacterium
CCCTCGCACGGTTGATCAGATCAACCGAAGAGCTTAGTTATGCGTGACCGAGTTGATGTCACCGAAGCGGTGCTTGCCTGCCGACCGTGCGAACGGCTTGGCTTCGCTACGCGGGTTCATCGCATTGCGATCACTCCAGTTCGGCTGGGTGATTTCACCGACCTTGAGTTCCTGACCGGCTTGCGAACCGTGAGTGACGTTTGAAAGATCGCTAACGGCGGCAACGGCGTTAAGCGACAGACCGAAAAGAGCGACGGTAATAACGGTTTTGATCATGGTGGTATCTCCTGAAAAATAAAGTAAAGGGTTGGTAATCATCTCGCTTGAATCATTAACCGTGCGAGTGGTTACAGATTACGGGTCAGGCGCTTTGAAAGCTGCGAAGCATGGCGCAGCGAGAATGTGCGGAAATACCGGATACGGGTACGCAGCCAGCGGCACCCGAAATTGGACTAACGATGGGCGTTACACCGAAAGTTCGTCGAGCAGGGCCTTGGCTTCCTTCAGGTCCTTGGTATCGAAGCCTTCGGTGAACCAGTTGTAGACCGGCGCGAGAAGATCATGCGCTTCTTTTCGTTTTCCCTGCTGTTGCCACAGGCGAGCGAGGCTGGTGGAGGTGCGCAGCTCCCATGACTTCGCCTGCTGTTCTCTCGCCCAGTCGAGCGCCCTTTGGTAGTCGCACTCCGCCTCCGCGTAGTTCTCCATCCGCTGCATGATCCAACCCTTGACGCGCAACGACTCCGCGTAATGTGCGTGGCCCCGCCAGCCCGGCGCTTCAGCCTGCGCGATGGCCTCGTCGACCAGTTTTACCGCGCGATCGTGCTCGCCCGTCCGGGACATGGCTTCGGCTAGCAGGGTGACGAGATACGGGCGCATGTCACGCGTGGTCATCGGTGGATCAAGGTACTTGGATAGCTCTGCAATGCCGCGCTCCAGCTCGCCAGCGCGGATCAGCGCCACCGCGCGCGTGCGTGGGGCCTGCACGGTGACGAAGAACGCCAGGCTGTAATCGCGGCCGATGCGCTCGCACTCGTCGGCGCGAGCGAACAACACCTCCGGCTCGCAACGGTACTCGAACAGCCAGGAGCCGAGACCGCCCAACGCAAAGGCGAGGTTCCATGAATTGTCGTACTCGCGCGCATTGCGATCGTTCTGCTCGCAGATGCGCACCGCCTGATCGGGAAAGCCGAGCATCCAGGTCCACTGGGCCGCGCAGCATCCCCAGATGGTCTCGGGCACGTGGGTGTTCGACTCGAAAATCGTCGCGTCTTTCCCGGTCTGCGCAAGCACTGCCAGCAATTGTTCGCCACACTCGCGCGCCGCGGTGAGCTGGCCCAGCCAGAAATAGCTAACCATTTTCGAGGCGTGTGCTCTGAGGCTGAATTGCGGATCGCCCGCGGCGTCCGCGGCAGCCAGCAGCTCTTCCGTCCACCTCAGCGCCTCGGTGGGGCGCCCGAGGCTTAGCACGTTGGAGGCCAGCACGGTTAGGATCCTGAGCAGCGCGTCGTCGCGCCCGAGCGACTTCGCCAGCGCCAGTGCCGGGTGAAGGCTGCTCCAGATTTCCGGAGCCGCCCAGCCTTTGTGCGCCATCCACGCCGTCCCCAACGGGACACGCAGCGCAAGTTCGCTTTCATCCCGTTCGCGTGTGTGCGGCAGGGCGTCGATAAGCTGCATGCCTTTGTTCAGGTGCGAGATCGCCTCGGTCAACGCCATACGCTTCAACGCCAACTCACCCGCCTTCTGCCACAGCGGAATCGCTGCCTCTGCTTCTCCTGCGGCGGTGAGGTGATGAGCCAACACTTCCGGCTCGGTGTCTCTGGTTTGTGGAAAGTGCTCTTCGATTACTTT
>CP070775.1:599877-601694 GCA_020346185.1 Betaproteobacteria bacterium
GCCAGGCACAGCAACGGCAACGGCTCTCCTGCCAGAACCAGCTGTTCGAGCGTGCCATCGGCGAAATCGGCGGCGAACAACCTCCCGAGTGCCAGCATCGACGCCAGCAGCGCCGCGACCCAAACCACGCCGGGACCCAGTGAGCGCAACAACGTCGCCTCGGTACCGACACCAAGGGGAAACAGACTCACGACGATCGCAAAAAAGAACACGATGGTGAGCACGTCGGTGCGCAAACGAACGGCCAGTAACAGGTCGCGAAACGTAACTGCAGCGACAGCGTGCCACAATCCCGCGCTCACGCCAGCTCCAGGAAGTTGGTGGGCGCGTCAATGCCGACATTCTGGTGCGTTGTATAAACCACCACACCACCGTCTGTCACGTGCTTCGCGAGGCGGGAAGAAAAGCGTGCCACCGCATCGTCATCGAGCGAACTGAACGGTTCGTCAAGAATCCACAGTTTGCGTGAGGCAGCAAAGCTGGTGCGCGCCAGCGCGACGCGGCGTTGCTGACCAGCCGATAGCCATTGCACGGGCACGTCGGCAACGGCAGCGAGTCCTTCCTCGTCAAGCACTTTGCGAACGGCGCTGTCGCTGACTGCGATACCCTGCACCGCCAAGCCCAATCGCAAGTTCTCGCGGGACGAGAGGTGCGCCTTGAGCGCACTGGCGTGGCCCACGAACACCAGCTCTCGTGAATAATCATCGCCGATTTCAGCCAGCACCCGTCCACGCCAGGCGATGCGCCCTTCGTCAATCGGAGACAGGCCTGCAATCATGCGCAACAGGCTGGTCTTGCCGGCGCCATTGGCTCCGCGGATTCTGAGTGCGGTCCCTTCTTGCACACCGAACGACAAATGACGAAAAAGTTTGCGGTTACCGCGAACGCACGAAATTTCGTTGGCTTCTAGCATGATGGGAGGGTAGGAAGCAGCGGCGCATTATACCCGAGGGGGTCGTTCGCACGGTTGCGTACACTCGCTATTCTTGTGGGAGCAGCGCCAAATCACCAACCCCAGAACACGAAGGGTGCTGCGAAAAACAACCCACAATGCGAGGGCGATCCCGTTCATGCGAACAAAGTCGCTGAGGGAAAGGAACGGCCGAGCAAAACAAAGCGCCGCCGCCCTCCATGGGGCCGCGGTGCCTCAATGACGCTTGGTATTCGCTGGTTTTCGTTACTTGGCTGGCTTGAAATTGAACTTCTGTCCGCCAAGTGATGCTTCGTACATCAGGCCGCCCTTGACGTAGGTAAATATCGCCATCCCACTGTTGTATTGACTTTCCTGCTTGCCGGCAGTGCCACCACCGGCCGTGGCGCTGGCGCCGGCGCCGCCCGTGCCAGCCTGCGCCGTTGCGCCGGCAGTAATGGCGACCGCGGTAGCCTGCACGCCAAACTCAAAATTGCCGCTGGTAAAGGTGTCATAGGCGCGCTTGTCCTCGAAAAAGATGATTTGGCTGAACGCCTGCCCACCGAGTTGCAGACCAACGGTAAGCTGCGTCATTGAGGTGTAGCCGGTAACCTTGCCGCCCCGATAGACCTGCCCTTTGCCGTGGGCGCCACCAATCCCGACACCCCCCTTTCCGATCGTCGGAAAAACAGCATAACCATAAGCAGTCTCGAAATACGGCTGCACCACCGGCGACGTTTTGAAGATCTTGATGGTCGCACTGTAATCCTCTGCGGCATGCACGGGCGAGAGCGCTACGAGTGAAGTGACCAGAGCTACCACTAATCCGAGACGTGTCACGAACCTTCTCCTGTTCATTTCATGGAAAGGGCGGATTCTACCGTTTCCTGGGGATTCCGCACACGTC
>CP070775.1:601794-603607 GCA_020346185.1 Betaproteobacteria bacterium
ACCCCGGCAAGCTTGTTCAGCGTCCTTTGTTGCCACCTGCGATCACCGGCGAACTCGTCGTGGTGTCGCGCTCTGCCCCAACCACGCGTTTTATTGGCCCGGACGGAACCTATTCCGGTTTCGAGCAGGACATGCTCGAACTGTTCGCCAAGGAAAACAATCTGCGCTTGAAGGTCGTTGAGAGCAGGCGCTTCTCGGAAATTATTCCCACCGTCGAGGAACGTGTCGCACACCTTGCCGCTGCAGGCCTGAGCGTGACTGAAGAGCGCGAGGAGTACATCAAATTCGGTCCGGACTATATGACCGCACGCAAGACGGTTGCTTACAACACGGACACTCGGAGGCCGCGTAAGCTCGCAGACCTGGTTGGCAAACGCGGTGGCGTGTTGCGCGGCTCCAGTAGTGCCGCGGCCCTGCGCGCGGAGGCAGAGAACATTCCCGGCCTGAAATGGAAAGAGTTCAACGAGCCCGACGTCGATCAGCTGCTCGATCTGCTTGCAGAAGGCAAACTCGATTATGTCGTTACCGACTCTCACGTAATCGAACTGACGCGCAACTTCTACAGCAACATCAGTTTGGCCTTCTCGTTTGGCGAAGTCGAGCCAATCGCCTGGGCATTTCCGAAAGAAGCTGACCCGCAGCTGGTCAATCAGGTCAATCAGTTTTTCGATGGCATCGAGAGCGATGGCAGACTGCGCATCCTCATCGACCGCTACTTCGGCCACGTCAAGCGCCTCAACCAGCTGGACATCATGCATTTTCTGCAGCGCCGCGAGAAAGTCTTGCCGCGATATGCGCCTAGCTTCAAGCAAGCGCAGGAACTCACCGGAGTCGACTGGCGGCTGCTTGCAGCGCTCGGCTTTCAGGAGTCGCATTGGCAACCGCTGGCAACAAGCCCGACAGGCGTAAGAGGTTTGATGATGCTCACCGAGGCAACGGCAGATGATCTCGGTGTGAGAAATCGCCTTGATCCACATGAGAGCATTCTCGCGGCCGGACGCTACTTCCTGTCGATCAGGCAAAGGTTAGCGGACAGCATCCCGGAACCGGATCGGACCTGGATGGCGCTGGCGTCATACAACGTAGGCCTCGGTCACGTCAGGGACGCGCGAATACTCGCGAAGCGCAAGAAACTAAATCCCGACTCATGGGTGGATGTGCGCAAGGTGTTGCCCTTGCTGGCTCGCTCTGAATACTACAAGACACTCAAGCACGGACATGCCCGCGGCGGCGAAGCGGTAGTCCTTACAGAAAACGTACGTAACTATTACGACATCCTGCAGCGTTACGAAGAGCCGCACACCATCACAATCGATTCGCTTGCCGCGGAGACTACGTCCGTTCCTGAACTGGACGTTAACCAATAGCGCCTCGCCTTCAGCGATTCGCGTTGATCACTCGACATCGCGCATATGAGATTGCAGTGCACCAGGCACGGCAACCGGTCCATGCTTTTGCTGACATTCCTGTTTCGACATCACGCGCCGCGCGCATGCGTCCGCACTGAAACATCAACGCGGCGATGCGATCGCCTCCAGTCCTCCCATGTAGGATTGGAGAGCAGCAGGGATATCAACCCCACCGAGAGGGCAGCGGTTTTAGTTCCGACATCACGCGCTGCGCGCGTGAGTCTGCACTGAAACATCAACGCGGCGATGCGATCGCCTCCAGTCCTCTCATGTAGGGTTGGAGAGCATCAGGGATATCAACCCCACCGAGAGCTCAGCGGTTTTAGTTCCGACATCACGCGCTGCGCGCGTGAGTCTGCACTGAAACATCAACGCGGCGATGCGATCGCCTCCAGTCCTCTCAT
>CP070775.1:603707-605475 GCA_020346185.1 Betaproteobacteria bacterium
CAGTTTTGCTGCCTTTGCGATAGCGATCTCGGCCAAGCGTCGTCCCAATCCTGTCCGACGGTGTTGCGACTCTACATAGAGGCGCTTCATTTCGCAAGAACCGGCATCGAGTTTTCGGATCGCGACGCAGCCAACTACTTTTCCGCCGGCACTGGCAAGTAACAGGCAGCCGCCCGGCGGACCATACATCCCGGGCAGATCAGCGATCTCCTCGGTGAAATCCTGAAAGCAAAGATCAACATCGAGTTCCGCCGCATACGCCGCGATCAGCGTTCTCGCCGCAGAAAAATCTTCTTCAGTTGTTGCTTGCTTGACGTTGACCTCTTTCACGGGCGCATGCAAAAAGAACTCGGGAATCGCGCGCTTGTTACTCTAGCATGCCGTCCAGTTTCGGAATGTCCGGGTGCATCAGATCCCACGGCTGCGCGCTCTTGACGAAGATGTCGCGACTTGGTTGATACCAGCTCGGGTCATCGAGGCTTCCGGCAAACAAGACGGTCACGCTTTCGTTAGCGCCGTTCTTCAGTAACAACGGCGAACCACATATTGAGCAGAATCCGCGCCGCATCATGTGGCCCCTGTCCGACGGTGATTCGTGCCAGCTCGGCTCGCCCTTTTCGAGAGTGAAGTCGGAGTTACGCACCAGCACTGCGGGAAAGTAAGCGCTACCTGTCGCACGCTGGCAATCGCGGCAGTGGCAATTGCCCATATAGCGAGGCTCCGCAGTGCAAGTGTAACGGATAGCACCACAGGCGCAGCCACCGGAAAACTTGTCAGACACGATCTCCTCCAACAAGGTTGCGCTGCTCGTCAGCATTGAATTTAGACATCATTACAAATGACACTCTAAGCCCTGTTCAATGGCTTGGGCGCCCCACTCCTCACCTTCCTGCTGGCTGACCATTCGAAAACCGAACTTTTCATAAGGATGCCGCGCCGCATCCAGTCCGGCAACAGTATCCAGAAAGATCTTCGTGTAAGGCCACTCGCGGCAAGAATCAAGCACGGTTCGCATCAACTTGTACCCCATCCCGTTCCGCGAAGAGCGTCCGAAAAAATGAACCAACGAAGGTTTGCACCCGCTCCTTGCGCATCGGCGCCGTCAATTACCACCGAGCCTTCTATGCGGCCAACCGAGAGCAGTAACCAGATGCCATCCCGCGCACGATCGCAACGGCGAACGAACTCGGCAAGCTCAGTGGCTACGCGGGCTTCAAAAATCAAACCGAAACCAGCGTGCTCCCGATAGTACACACCATGAAGCTCGGTGATTCGTCCAATCGTCTCGGCTTTTTTTGGCCCTTTGCAATGTCGATGTTCATCCAAACAAGTGCGGAGATTTCTAACGGTATTGCGCGGCGGTGATGAACTGTGCGAACGACTCGCACCAGACGATGACCGTGTTGTAGGCTGAAGGGTCAACCGACTCCGGCAGAGTCACCACGAAGTTTTCAAAGGTCTTGACGTCACCGAGGCGTACCATGCTCGGCTCCAAGCGCATGAAATCGGCTTCCGTCTCGACAAACTCTGGCGACAGATACAGTTTGTAATCTGGACCAGGTGCGAGATTTCCTTTCAGTGACACCGCGGTTCGGCTGACCGAAACCGTGCCCTCGCCCCAGTGGAACGCGTCGCTGTCCTTCAAATCCTTGCGAAACTCCCCGGTAAACACGGCGTCTGCCGCCACCGCCATCACTTCAGATTCCTCCGGCGCCGGCGGCGCAATCAGGATAGGCAGCAAGTAAATGCCTGCGGCAAACCCAATCAT
>CP070775.1:605575-607320 GCA_020346185.1 Betaproteobacteria bacterium
CGGAGCCGGGTTTAATTACGTCAATTACAGTATCGAAGTTGATCCGGGTTCCGAGATCGATTTCAACGGCGAGCTCAAGTTTCAGCTCACCGGAGTCTTGATCTACGGCAAGTACTTTTTCTGAGCCTGGCTTGCTGGCCAAGTTTCAGAATGCGGATTCGATGCTGGCGTAAATGTAGTTCGACCCGCCGTCGACGTTGCCGAGTAGCTGCGAGCTGCCGAATGCGCCCGAGCGATGGCTGACACCAACGCCTAGCCAGGTGTCTTCGAGGCGCTTGGCGCGGAACAGGTCACCGGTGTTGATCTCAATGCTTGGGTCGAGATAACTGAGCAACTTCGACGTGTTCTGCCCTTTGGCCGTTTGGTCGCGTTGCTCGACGTAGGGCACCCGCGACGCCCACGATAAACCAATACCGAAGCCGATGCGGGTGCGCAAGGTGCCCGACCACGGGAAGCCATGCCAATATGGCTTAATGTAAGCGTCGATCTGCCAGCTATTTGGTTGCAGCCCTTGGTCGTTCCTGTGCAGAACTCCGGCGTAGCCGACGAAATCAAAGGGCCAATCGTTGATGCGCTCGACAAAGGTCCTGCCCAGATGCACACCGGCGATGCGGCTGTCATCCTCGGTCGCGATCGATGCGCAGCGAAAGGTAATGAGCTGGTTGAGAATGCAATCAGTCGAGGCACCGTAAAACACTCTCACCAAAACCGGTTTAGGCTCGGCCCACAACACCGGTTCGTCCTCGATATCGTAGAGAGCGCCGAGGAAGCCGGTGACCTGCCACGACTTGTCGACAATCGGGCTGTCCTGGATCTCCGACGATAGCCGCACAGCACCAATCCCGGCGAGCAGGCGCCAGCGTCGTGTGACGTTGTACTGCCCTTCGAGACCAAATTCAAAATTGTATCCCCCACCAGGCGCATAGGCCGGACGTTGCGGGGTCGCCTCTTCAGGTCGTACCCCGTAGTAGTAGTCGTTGAGTTTTGAATTCCTGAAAGACAGTAGCGCGTAGGGGCGCCAGTGGAAGGGACCATTACGCCATCTGAAGTCGTAACCCAGGCGTAGCTCGGCACCGTTCGACTCGACAGAGATGTCCTGGCGTAGCTCGGCTGCGAAATTGCCGGCAGCCCCGCTGTAACGCACACCGATGCCGCCATCCACTCCCGGATTGCGCTGTTCCATGCCTGCCAGACTGGCAGGCGTTTCCTCATAGGGATAGCCTTCGAAACGATGGGCGATGAAAACATCGAGCTTCACTGTGTGCGATGCTGGAACCCGAAAACCGGCCCGGTACCCGTCCAGGTAGAACAGCTTCCCTTCGTATAGCCACAGGGGCAGCATGTCGTTCACCTGACCGACGCCGTCATAAGGAGAGGTGAATGATCGAAATGCAATGCCAAGTCCGGCGTCACCGGTCAGTTCCAACGTATCGAACAGTGGTTCGGTCTGCGCCCGAGCTTGTGTGGCGAATGTGCACAGCAGGCATGCGAACAGTGCGCGCGCAAGTCTCCAAACAACCAGCTTTTTCTGAGCAGGGAAGGTCAAGCGTCTTTCAGTGTGAGCAGGTCTCTTTGGCGAGATATTCAGCAGGCGCGCGATCTTTGCCTATTCCCGGAAACAGCAGCATTGGGTAAGGCGATATCGTCAGCTCGTCACCCGATTGTCATGCATTCGCTTCGACAGGGGGTTGAGAGGCGGCCTCCTCCATTGCTTCGACCAGCGCTTGCGGCGGCTGGGCGCCTGA
>CP070775.1:607420-609132 GCA_020346185.1 Betaproteobacteria bacterium
TTGTCGTTGCCCTTGAGCGCTTCTTCGGCGTCTTTCAGTGCCTGCTCGATCTTGCCCTTCTCCTCTTCGCTGACCTGATCGCCATGCTCGCTCAGTGTCTTCTTCACACCGTGCACCAGTGCATCGCACTGATTACGCGCTTCGACCAGCGCGCGCGCTTTTTGGTCTTCTTCAGCGTGCGCTTCGGCGTCCTTGACCATGCGGCTCACCTCGTCTTCCGACAACCCGGAGTTCGCCTTGATGGTGATCTTGTTCTCCTTGCCGGTTGCCTTGTCTTTGGCCGAAACATGCAGAATGCCGTTGGCGTCGATGTCGAAGGTCACCTCGATCTGCGGCATACCGCGCGGCGCAGGCGGGATATCGGTGAGGTTGAATTGGCCAAGCGACTTGTTGTCTCCGGTCATTTCGCGCTCGCCTTGCAGCACGTGGATCGTTACTGCCGTCTGGTTATCGTCGGCAGTAGAGAACACCTGCTGTGCCTTGGTCGGGATCGTGGTGTTCTTCTGGATCAGTTTCGTCATGACACCGCCCAGTGTTTCAATGCCGAGTGACAACGGTGTGACATCGAGCAACAAGACATCTTTCACGTCACCTTGCAGCACGCCAGCCTGAATGGTGGCGCCAATCGCAACCGCTTCATCCGGATTGACGTCCTTGCGCGGGTCCTTGCCAAAGAAGCCCTTCACGACCTCTTGTACTTTCGGCATGCGCGTCTGTCCGCCGACCAGGATCACATCATCAACGTCGGAAACGCTGATGCCGGCATCCTTGATCGCGGTACGGCATGGCTCGATGGTGCGCTCGACCAGGTCTTCGACCAGACTCTCCAGTTTGGCGCGGGTGATCTTGACCGCCAGATGCTTCGGTCCCGACGCATCCGCCGTGATGTACGGCAGATTAACTTCGGTCTGCTGACTGGAGGACAATTCGATCTTGGCTTTTTCTGCAGCTTCCTTGAGACGCTGCAACGCCAGCACGTCACTGCGCAGGTCGATGCCCTGATCCTTCTTGAACTCGTCGGCCAGGTATTCGATCAGTCGCTGGTCGAAGTCCTCACCACCAAGGAAGGTATCGCCATTGGTGGAAAGCACCTCGAATTGGTGTTCGCCTTCAACTTCTGCAATCTCGATGATCGAGATATCGAAGGTGCCACCACCGAGGTCGTAGACCGCGATCTTGCGATCGCCCTGCTTCTTGTCCATACCGAATGCCAGTGCCGCGGCAGTTGGCTCATTGATGATGCGCTTGACGTCCAACCCTGCAATGCGGCCGGCGTCCTTGGTGGCCTGGCGTTGTGAGTCGTTAAAGTACGCGGGCACCGTAATCACAGCCTCGGTCACCGGCTCACCGAGATAGTCCTCGGCGGTCTTCTTCATTTTCATCAACACCTGTGCCGATACTTCCGGCGGAGCCATTTGCTTGCCACGTGCCTCAACCCAGGCGTCGCCGTTCTTGGCTTCTACGATGGCAAACGGTGAGTGCTCGATTGCTTTTTGCACTTCGGCGTCCTTGAACCTGCGGCCGATCAGGCGCTTGATGGCAAACAGCGTGTTCTTCGGGTTGGTGACTGCCTGGCGTTTTGCCGGTGCGCCGACCAGCACTTCGTTGTCATCGGTGTAAGCGACGATCGACGGTGTGGTACGCGCGCCTTCGGCGTTCTCGTTGACTTTGGCCTGACCGCTCTCCATCACGGCTACGCAGGAGTTGGTCGT
>CP070775.1:609232-610905 GCA_020346185.1 Betaproteobacteria bacterium
GGCTTGGGGGGAGGTCACATGGCGGGGCCAGTTCGCCGCGGAGTACCGCTATTTTCCGAACGACCCGCTGGACCCGAGACAACGAAATCAATATCCCTCGATCATGATGCAACCGGAGTTCTACCTTGACTGGGATGAGGGTCGACAATCCCTTGTAGCTATACCTTTCTATCGCTGGGATCGATACGACGATAACCGCACACACGGAGATATACGTGAACTCTACTGGTTGTATGTCGGCGACGGATTTGAAACGTCGTTCGGAATTAACAGAGTGAACTGGAGCGTCACCGAATCGCAGCACCTGGTCAATATCATCAATCAGATTGACCTTGTAGAGAACCCGGACCAGGAAGATTTACTCGGTCAGCCCATGCTCAGTGCCAAAGTCCATACGTCTGTGGGCACCTGGGATCTGTTCGTTCTTCCTTTCTTTCGGGAACGCACATTTCCCGGTGCGGCCGGGCGTCTTCGCACGCAGCCACGCGTCGACACTGACGCGGATGCTTTGTACGAGAGCAGTCGAAAAGAGTATCACATCGATTACGCCCTGCGATGGTCGCAGACATTTGGCGCGTGGGATCTAGGAGTCGCCCATTTCTACGGGACAAATCGGGATCCACTGCCAGTACTCTCGACAACATCCGGGGGCGAACCGGTACTGTTGCCATTCTATGAATTGATTCACCAGACAGGCGCGGATGTGCAGGCAGCACTGGGAAACTGGTTGCTGAAGCTCGAAGCGATCCGCCGTTCCAGCAATACCGACATATTCGGCGCTATGACAACCGGCTTCGAGTACACTTTCTTCGCTGTGCGCGAAACCTCGCTGGATATCGGATTAGTCGCAGAGTATCTGTACGACAGCCGCGGTGATAAAGCACTGACGCCATTTGAGGATGACATCTTACTCGGGCTGCGTCTGCGACCGAACGATGTACAAGGCACCCTGTTTCTACTTTCAGTCATCACCGACCTGGACACACCTGCGCGGATTTACAACCTCGAAGCCAGCCGACGACTGACAGACAACGTCCGGCTGAGCATTGAGGCACGTGTATTCGAGCAGTTCCAGCCGGACGATCCGTTCTACAGCTTCCGCCAGGACGATTATCTGCAACTGGAGCTGGCGTATCACTTCTGATGACGATGCTCAATCTTGCGCTGCGACAGCTACGATTCGACCCGGTTCATGCGGCTCTCGTTGCACTGGCAATCAGCACTGCCGTTGCCGTCACGTTGATCCTGCGCGGTTTTGAAGAAGGCTTGTACGTACAGTCCGAACAGGTGGTGCTTGATCGCGGCGGACAACTGATACTTGCTCAGGCAGGAGTTTCAAACTTTCTCGCTGTTCGCTCATCCTTACCGCAATTGACCCGGCAACAGGTCGAGAGCATAGACGGCGTTGTTTCGGCACATCCGATGACGGGATTCTGGGTTATTTACGGCCCGGAGCGAAACAAGTTCCCCCTTCTGCTGCTGGTATATGACACGCTTGGCGGTCCGACGCATCTCATCGAAGGAACCCCGATTCAAGAGGGTCGTGACGCGATTATTGACCTGGGATTGAGCAAGCGGTTTGGATTGAAGCCCGGTGACCCTCTCGTCGTCTCCGATTTCGCGTTTCGCGTCGCTGGAGTCACAAGTGGAAGCTCGGCTCTGTTCAGCACGTT
>CP070775.1:611005-612672 GCA_020346185.1 Betaproteobacteria bacterium
AGCGCTCAAACCGAGACCGATCACACCTGATGTACGAATCGGCGAGCTGGCCTTTACCATAACTTTCTCGCAAGTGGGCTCTGAACCGCGCGCGCCGCGCTAGCCTGAACTCAGCGGTAGGGGACCCCGCGCGCTACCGCGCACAACAATCTTGTCCGCGAGTTCCAAGGCGATCCCCAGCGGTGTTTCATCGTCATGGCGACTGGCGCCCAAAAATGCTTTGCCAGCCACGCGACTCAACAATGCGCGACGCCGCAGGACCAATAAGTCGCGCCACAGAGAGAATCCGCTGGATCACCTTTCGATTTTGCTCATACCAGAGATTGTTTGCCAGAATCACATCGCGCTGTACCTTACCGGGACCGCGGGCAAGTAAGACGAAGCCCATACTCTCGGCGAGCATGAGAACCTCTTTTTCGAGTTTCTGTTCAGGCCAGATTTCCTCTGTCTCGACTTCGGCGTGGATCAGTTTAATTTTGCCGGCCACGCCGTCCATGCTCTTGAGAACGCCATACGAATGTCCCTCAACATCGACCCATGCAGCAGCGCGCGAAACATTGGGGTACTCGCCAGTCACGAACTCGTCTATGCGCACTGCATCGAGAACCACCTCCTCCGTGCTCGCCCCCTCAAGCGATCGCTGCCGCGTAGAACTGGTTCCTCTGTTGAAGCCTGTCATGTCTGCTTCGGGTTTCTGCACGAAGAAGCTGGTGCTTCCGGGCACATCCGAAACCAGCGCGTTCTCTAACCGGATCGACATTGCCGCGAGTTCTACGTCCGCGCACATTGCACGGTAATTGTCTGGATTACCCTCGAACGCAACGGTTTGCGCGCCAGGAACGAGTCGAGCAAATCGCTTCGAATCAGCGCCATCCATGCTCCCAATATCGAGGATCACCTGCGGTCTCAGGAAAGACACAAGAAGATGAAACGCATACTTGGTCTTCAAAACAACCGGCTGCACTAAGCGCTCCTCGGGCGCACATTGCGCAATGGCATCATTGGCTCAGTTTATTGGCCGTCCCACAGCGGATCGCGCGGCATGTCCAAACAACTTGCCCGAATCCTTTAGCCCATATCCGTTTCCCACCTCGTCACAAGCTCCTCAAGCGTAGCAATAATACCGGCTATACCGTCCGACGCTACCAACCATTGACCATCCTGCCTGGGGATGCAGTCAAGGTGCGCATTTTGGGAGCAAGTTGTCTATTACCCCAACCTGATTAGCGCCGAGCACCCCGAAACTGTAGCTTGCTTACAGCAACCACAGATCTGCGCACCGAGACGAACAAAGTTTGATCCGGCCTATTTCGTGACATCACAACCAACACTTATCCCTCTTGCCGTAGACTTGGCATTCCACTTTGGGAAACCCGAATCACGCTGCTGGCATCGACAACATCGAGTGGTTCATGCAAGCGGTGCCCTGCCTCTTCGTCAGGCGCCCACTTACCCTCCGGCCGATATTCAGGTATCCAGCGTAGCATGTGCCCTCGCAAGTCCTCTCCGAACGACGTGTCGCGGCGCCTCATGAGCGCGTCAAGCTGAGCGAGAAACCGGGCATCCACCGCTCGCGCGCGAGAGATACGAAGTTTCGGGTGCTGGGTAACAACATCAACTTCGCAATCGGTGAGCAACTCCTCGTAGAGCTTTTCTCCAGGCCGCAG
>CP070775.1:612772-614275 GCA_020346185.1 Betaproteobacteria bacterium
GCTAAGGCATGGCCTTCGATTGGCTTTCTGGCCTTGCTGGCGGCGTGCGGGCTTAACGGGTTTTCGGAAACCACAACGGTAACCGCCGAAGTCAATTTGCTAACGCAGAGCACGCAGTGCGGAAACAAAAGCAGCGAGGCGTCAGTGGAATGGATAGCCGATGGTGAAGCCTATGCTTCTGCGTACAACCGAACACAACAGCATATCGTGGGTGACGCAAGCAAGCCTCCGCTTGTCGATTTTGCGCGACAGGGTGTGATTGCTGTTTACATGGGCAGGCGGCCAACCGCTGGCTACGGGCTCGGTCTGGCATCCCGAAACGCGGAAGTGGAAGAGCGTGGTGTTTTGACATTGGTCGTTTCGTGGATTGAACCGCTGGCTGATGCAGTTTTAGCGCAGGTCATCACGAGTCCCTGTTTATTGGTTTCAGTGCCAAAAGGCGATTACGTGACGATCCAGGTCGTCGATGGCGATGGCAGAGTCCGTGCGTTGAGTGCATCTTTGGATCGATAGCCGTGATCGAAAGCAACTCGGCAAAACGAACCGTTTTGATGTGGTCATCCCCTTTTGCTTGTGCTTTTGGCTGATTGGCTAGCTTGTAAAGTGGTGGTCGTTCATTTGACACTGCGTCCGCCCGCCCAAATTATTTCTTTGCCAATCAATTCTTCAGCGCACTTGCTCGCCCTTGCCAGCGCATGCACTCAAGCAAGGCCCGAGTCGCTTCGGCAGCCATGCTGCTGCACGATTTCCAATAGTCGAGAAGGTCATGTCTCATTCGGCTGAAGTCGGCCGGGATCGATCAAGCTTGGCCACCGTCTATCATCCGCAGTCTTCGTAGCATCCAAACAGTCATGAGATGGTGCTCTCAGGCCGGCCTCGCCTGGTTTGCCCCGCGTTTTTCGTTGGCTGCCGGGGCGCCGTCAGCGGTACACCAATACAGCAATCTTGGTGTGTGTCAGTACCTTGGTAGTCTCGCTGCCCAGCAGTAAGGCAGTCAGCCCCTTGCGCCCGTGTGAAGCCATGAAGATGAGGTCGCAGTGCTTGCTGTTGGCTGCTTCGATGATTCCCTCCCACGGGTGATCGTTGGCCAGGCACAGCGTCTCGACCTTGACTCCGGCTTTCTGCGCTAGCTCTGCGATTTCACCGGTGAGGCGCTCACCACGGGCACGCGCTTCTTTCTCGAATTGCTCGACCATCAGATCGCTCGGGCCGGATTCGGTGTACAGCATGTAGGAAGTTGCCGGGATAGCGTGAAACGCCACTACTTCTGCGCCGTTCACGCGTGCGAATTCAATGCCCTTGCTTGCTGCGTTGCGGCAAAGCTCGGAGCCATCAGTCGGAATAAGAATGCGGCGGTACATAGTCGCCCCTTGTGTTCACAGATCATTATGCACCATCATGCGCTTGATATTCTGTCAGTCAAGCCCACCAACAACACACCGCATCTCAGCGTTATGAAAATTACCGGTGTTCGAACCCATATACTGAAGAGCCCGTTATCTC
>CP070775.1:614375-615866 GCA_020346185.1 Betaproteobacteria bacterium
CCTTCCTGCCGCGTTCTCCGGACTCCAATTTATGTCTCGATTCCAAATCTTGCGTTGCGGAGGCTGCTACCTTGCGCTGCTGTTCGAGTCGGCTGCGATCCAGCCACAACGGGTTGAGCCCGAGTTCCGCGAGAATGTCGTCGCGGCTGGTCACAAATTCAGTCCCATGATGATTGCATCCTCGCGCCCTTGTTGGGTTGGATAATAGCCAGGTCGAATTGCCACAGAGTAAAAGCCCATCGAGAAGTACAGGCTGCGGCCAATGAAATTGGACAGGCGGACTTCAAGCAGCATTTGCAACGCGCCGGCACGCCGCGCCGTGTCGATAAAATACAGCAATAGAGAGCGTCCGTAACCTTGACGTTGCCACTCGCCAGCGATGCTCAGGTTGAGCAGATGCGCTTCGTTGGCCGCGACCGTCATGACACCGTAGCCAATGACCTTTCCCGACACTTGCATAACATGACACGTATAGCCCGCCTTCAGCGAATCGACAAAGTTGCCACGCGTCCATGGGTGCGTATAGATCGCCGTCTCGATCGCCATTACCCGCGCGAGATCGGTCTTTTTCATTGGCCGCATACGCGGCACGCTGTCTGCGAGCGCGCTCACCCTTGTTCCTTAATGGTCAGAGCCACTTTGTTGCGTACGTAGATCGGCGCAGCCTCGGCACTGGGCACACTGCGGCCAGCCGCCAGGTACTGCGCGCCGAGCAGCGCAATCTCGCGCGCATGTGGCAGCATGCCGCGTCTGACCTGCTCTAACTTGCCACGGTAAGGCCCGTCCACGATCTGTGGATAGCGATCGAAACCGCTACCACAACCGAGCCAGTTGCCCTCCGGAAGCTCGGCTGGATCGTCGGGGTAACACAGACTGGGTGGCATTACTTCGCGCCAGCCCGCCCCGTCGCGCTCGAAAGCAGCGCGGTAGACCTGTCCCAACCGCGCATCGGTGCATGCGACAACGCGACTGGCACCGCTCGCTTGGGCCAACGCTTCCAGGGAACCGACCGGAATACAACGACCGTCGACCGAATAAGCCAATCCCTGGGCAACACCGCAAGCAATGCGCAGACCGGTAAACGAGCCGGGCCCCGCTCCAAAGGCGATCGCATCCAGATCCGATACCTTCAGATCGACACCACGCAACAACTCGTCAACCATAGGCAACAACAACTCGGAGTGCCTTTGGCCTGCGTTCTCACCAGTGCTATGAATATCCTCTCCGACAAGCAGGCACACGGAACAGAAATCGGTCGACGTTTCCAGGGCGAGAATCTTGACGGATGGATTGGCAATGCGCACCGCCACGATTCTATCGAATCATTGCAAGCAGGTGGTGCGCTCGCCTTACAAAGCACCGTGATACTGGCCGCAACCGCGCAGCGTATAATCCCGGCTACCTTGTCCAGGCTGACTGAGGACACAGTGACCAAAAAATGGCGCCGATTGCGTTTGCTGTGGAGAGCGACCTAACAAAGCCGCCATTCTG
>CP070775.1:615966-617400 GCA_020346185.1 Betaproteobacteria bacterium
CTGGATGAATACGACCTGCGCTGGTACGAGGAACCGGTGGTGCCGGAGGATGTCGATGGCTACATCGAACTTCGCAAAAAACTGCGCACGCCAATTGCCGGCGGCGAGAATGAGCACACCCTATACGGGTATGGCGAGTTGCTGAGCCGGCGGGCGGTGGACGTCGCGCAACCGGACATCTGCTCCTGTGGTGGGATCAGTGCGATGCGGCACATTGCCGTGTTGGGTCAAGCGCACGGTATTGAGGTCAACCCGCACGTGTGGGGATCGGCGGTTGCGCAGGCTGCGTCGCTGCAGGTCATTGCTGCCTTGCCGGTGAGCCATTACTCCTTGTTTGCGCGTGAACCAATTCTTGAGTATGACCGCTCGTCACACCCGTTCCGGCGAGAACTGGTCACCGAACCGCTGGAGCTGACCGATGGCGTGGTGCGGATTCCGGACGCTGCGGGACTGGGTATCGAACTGGTGCCGGAAACGTTGCGGCGTTATCGGGTCAACTGAAATGCAACTCGAATGCTGCCTGCGCCGCGCAGGCATTGGCCTTGTGAGAAAGTGAAGCGTTGCCCGGGGTATCGTTCGAGCAAATTTCAAGAGCCGACCTGCGTCGTCTCGCGCGAATCGCCGATGAGGAACGCGAAGATTTGTTCGCACGTCGGCCCGACTGGCGATTGCTGTACGGGCGGCGCCTGCTGTGCGCGGCGCTGACCGGGCGCAGCGCCACGCACTGCTGCAACGGCAGCGTCGGCGTGGTGCAATTCGACGTCTGTTTGTTTTTCGCGGCGCACGCCGAAGCTGCGTTTCCGCATCGCTGGACGAGTTTGCGTGATTTTGGCAGCCCGAAATTCGGCCGGGCCGGCGCAGAGGTGGCTTACACGGGCAGACGTGTCCGGCTTACCGGGCGCTCCATCGACTGCCGGCCGGGTGATAATCCGGTAGCGGCGCTGCAGGCGTACCTTCGTCGCGGCCGCACACCGATAGCACGGCAACTCAGGAAAGATGCTGTGGTGCTGATCGGTCCAAAGCATTACCTCGGTTACGTGGCTTGGCCGACGTTGGTGCCTTGATGATGCGGCTGCGGTCGATGTGTAACAGCGCGATGTGGAACCAGATGGTATGAGCATCGACAAAGGGCTGCGTCAGGCGTATTTGGATACTGTCTACCGGGTCTGCAGCGGACCGCAGCCGATCGATATTCGCATCGGCGAGGCAAACCTCTCGCTCGATCAGTTGTTGGAGATAATCAAGGCGCACCAATGGGCCTTCGTCACGGCGAGCAACCCGCGCTCGCAGGCGCTCTCGGACCGCGACAACGCGCGGCGAAACGCCGAGTTGAAATCTTTACTTGAAAAGGCGGGGTGGCGCACCATCGATGGCGTCGGTTTACCATCCGGCACCGGCTGGCAACCCGAGCAAACCCTGTTCATTGTGGGCATC
>CP070775.1:617500-618918 GCA_020346185.1 Betaproteobacteria bacterium
ATCACGTGCCGTAAAATTCGCTGTCACCGTCTGAATACGTCGTCCGCCATAGTGCAGAACCTTGTAGCGTCCCCCGGTTACGCGCACGTCCGCCACTTCAGCGAGACGCACCAATTGCCCTTCGGGATTGCGCAGCGTCAGTGCCTGGACGCTGGTAATGTCACTCTGCTCTTCCGGGCCAAGACCAACCACCAGGTCCACCACCTGATTGCCGCGGTGAATCTGACCAACAAGTGCGCCGTCATACGCGGTACTGACCGCCTGCAGCACCTGCACTGGCGTCATGCCCAGTGCAGCGATGCGCTCGTGTCGCAGGCGCACAGTCAGCTGCGGCGTGCCCGGCGGCGCTTGCAACTGAACATCGACGGCGCCCGGCACATTAGCAAGAACGCCCGCCACCGCGAGCGCATCGCGGTCAAGCGAATCGAGATTGGCACCGTAGAGCGTGACCACAAAAGGCGCGGCAAAACCGGTAATCGTCTCCTCGATTCGCTCGGTGAGAAAGGTATTCACGCCGAAGGATACGCCAGGGAACGTTACACCTCGATCTCCAGACAGCACTTCCCGAATTTCGCGCAGCACGCGTGCCTGCTCCTCGCCGCCGAGCGGACCAATCTCGACTTCGAACTCGCTGTAATGTGTGCCGAAGGTGTCCGCGCCATTCTCGGAACGCCCGACCCACTGCGCAACCGATTGCACACCCTCGACGGAGCCAATGGCCTGCGAGACACGACTTCCAAGGCGCAATGACTCCGCTTCAGAGGTGCCCGGCACTGCTGTCATGTGAACAATGTAATGCCCTTCGCGCAGCGCCGGGATGAATTCACCGGTGAACAACGGCAATACTCCGATGCCGGCAGCAATGATAGCGAATGTGACCGCGATATTGCGCCCCGGATAGCGCTCGAAGCGCTCCAGCAGCGCAAGGTAATACGGCCGGATAAAAGCCACAGCGGGTGGATCAGCCGTGGACAGCTCGCGCCGCGCCAACAGCAGGTAACACAGCGCCGGGGTCAGGGTAACCGCAACGACGAGTGACGCGAGAATGGCGAAAATGTAAGCAAGCCCAAGCGGCGCAAACAGCTTGCCGGCAATCCCCGACAAGGTCAGTAGCGGCACGAACGCAAGCGCAACTATGAAAGTCGCGTAGACGACCGAGCTTCTCACCTCTACTGAAGCATCGAGCACCACGTTGGCAACGTCGCGCGGCTCGGTCGCCAAGCGGTTTAATCGCAGACGACGGAAAATGTTCTCGGTGTCTATGATGGCGTCATCAACTACTTCACCAAGCGCGATGGCGAGCCCGCCTATAACCATCACATTGAGGGAAACACCCAAATAGTCGAGAACCAGCACCGCCGACAACAACGAGACGGGCATCGCCAAGGTACAGATGAGCGCCGTGCGCGCGTTGTACA
>CP070775.1:619018-620397 GCA_020346185.1 Betaproteobacteria bacterium
ACGTCCGAGCTATGCCATTGTCACATCACGTAGCTATCAACCCGGTGCTGTAAACGTGGTTAACGTCGATGGGTCGGTCCAGTCAATCTCCGAGACAATCGACCTCGCGACGCGGCGGGCAATGGCCACGCGAGCGACCGGCGAGATTGTAGCGCGCTGAACTCATGATTTGACGGGCTTGGGTCCCGTTCCCTCCGCGTGTCCCGAACAACCACCGAAATCTCGGATGGAATTGTGCCAAGGTCGATGCCCAACGGCCACCCTGCCAGCAGGTTGGGCGCAGATGGCAGTGGGATTGGTAGAATACTCAGTTGATCTGCACCCTTTCCACCAGTCATTGGCTGCCGTTACGCTCGCTTTGTTGGCCGTCATTTCCCCATCCTTCTTGTACGTAGAGAGGAGCCTGTCCATGTATCGCCGACGCATACTTCAGCTGATGCTTCTATGTTTGGTCTTGGTCGGTTTTGGAGTTGCCGTCTCGGCGCCACCAGACTCTGAAGGCGCGCGGAGCCTAGCCGAACAGCGGCTCAAGGTGGCCCAGGAGGCGAATGATGCGCTTAAGGCTCTGAAGAAGATGCGAGAGATCGCTAGTGCCGAGCAGGTCTACCGGTGGTCCCGCCGACTGATGGAAGCCGAAATGGCGATGAGTGAGAAGGACGCCGACCGAATTGCCGCAATCAACGCTTTTTTACTCCGGGTCAAAAGGATGGAAGCGCTTGCCAAACAAGGATACGACCAAGGTGAAGTGGGATACCTGGAGCTATTGGACGCGAAATGGCAGGTCCTGGAAGCCGAGTCGCTGTTATCGCAGGCGAAGGCCAACGACGGTACGCGATAGGTCTCATCAAACCACTCAAATCTCGGACGACGTCGGCGTGATGTGCTTCCGCGCCGATGGCCGCCCAGGGCGCCACAGCGGCGCCGGCGCGACCCGTCCTGTGCGTTTCCTGGCACATCCTGCACCGCCCAAATGACCTCACCGCCGGTCGGATAAGGCGCTCGGTCATCGAATGTATTCCTGGACGGCAAGGGCAGTGTCTTGAGCGGACCCTGGCGACCGTTTCTAATGCAGTCACCGACAAGACATGCATGGCGACAACGGAGCGGGCCCGTACCCGCCGGCACATCCAGCCAGCGGCCAAATCTTGTTATTCCCAAGTTACGTGGCGCCTAAGTGATGGACAGAAGTTCCAAGTGGTGAGGAAGAAATACATCCCCGACGTCGACGCCGTTCTTGCCAGACGGCATGACAACGGCGCGGACTACTGGGCCAGTGCCGATGGTCGGCTCGGCGTCGGCGACCCGTTCAGCACCCTCACGTCCCTTGTGATCCTCCATGAACTGAAGGTGGCGCGTACTCACGAGGCGATTCGTGGGGC
>CP070775.1:620497-621811 GCA_020346185.1 Betaproteobacteria bacterium
AAACTGGAGCTCTACTTCGCCATCTGCTACGGGTAAGGCCGTCACGCTGAGCACCACCTCACCCTTTTCGGTGAACTTCACCGCGTTTACCAGCAGGTTGAGGATGATCTGCCGCAGCCGCGTGACGTCGCCACTGATGCCGTGCGGGATCTCGCCCTCGAACAGGTACGCAAGGTCCAAGCGCTTCTCGGCTGCCCGTGCGCCAATCAGGTCGAGCGCCGATTCCACGCACTCGCGCAGATCAAACGGCTGTACCTCGACATCCATGCGTCCGGCTTCGATTTTCGAGAAATCCAGAATGTCGTTGATGATGGTCAACAATGCGTCGCCGCTGTCGCGGATGGTGGTGGCATAGTCGCGTTGCTCGTCGTTCAGGGGCGTGTCGAGCAGCAGCCCGCTCATGCCGATGACGGCGTTCATCGGTGTGCGAATCTCGTGGCTCATGGTCGCCAGGAAGGCGCTCTTGGCTTCGTTGGCCGTCTCGGCCGCGGCACGGGCTTCTTGCGCCTCTTCGAAAAGCTGCGCGTTTCGAAACGCCAGCACAGACTGCGTGGCGAACATGGTGAGCACATCGATCACTTCTGGCGAAAACTCGCCCGGCTGGCTGCGCGCCACAGTCAGCGCGCCCGACACCCGCCCCTCCCGGATCATCGGCACGGAAAGCACCGCCCGCAATCCGTCCGCAATCATCAGGTTACGTAAACGGCCCGGCAGCGAAGACCCAATACCAATGTCCGGCGCCTGGACCGGTTGGCGCTGCATCACCGCCTCGCCGGCCGTGCCCTCTCCTTTCCTGAGCGGGTCGCGATGCAGGTACTCGATGAGGTCATCCGAGTAACCCGAGATCGCCTTGGGGACAAGCGATGCGGAAACTTTGTCGTATTCATAGATCTGTCCTGCCCGTGCGTCTGCGAGTTCAATGGCATGGGTAAGAATGGTGGTCAACACGGTATCGAGATCGAGCGTGGAACTGACCGCGGCACCGATCTCGCTGAGCGCCTTCATTTCCTCGACTGATCGACCTAACTCGGCGGTGCGTGCCTCAAGCTCGCTGAACAGACGCGTGTTCTCCATCGCAATCACCGCCTGGTCAGCAAAGGTCTTGAGCAACTCGATGCGCTTGTCCGAGAATGCGCCGGGCTCCCGGCGGCGAACACCAACCGTGCCGATCGCAACGTCCTGGCGCAGCATCGGTACCACGAGCATGGCGCGGTACCCAAACCTCTCCCCGGCGTCTTTCGCCCAGGCAAACTCTGCATCGGGCAACTCTTTCAAATCGGGGATGTGAATCGTCTCACGCTCCAGAACCGCCCG
>CP070775.1:621911-623198 GCA_020346185.1 Betaproteobacteria bacterium
GCTTCGCTGGCCGGCGCCAATTTCACTGCCGCTGAGCCCCCTGTTCGGAGGATCCGCTCACGGCCGAGCGATGCGCGTCACGCATTGCCTTGTTGGCACGTTCCACGGCTTCGGCAGCCTCTGGCGGCATGTAGTTTTCGTCGTGCTTTGCCAACACCTGCTCCGCCTGAAACACACCATCGGCACCAAGCTTTCCCTGGGCGACAACGCCCTTACCCTCGCGGAACAGATCCGGAAGAATGCCGGCATAGACCACCGGTATCGACTGCGCGGTGTCGGTCACCAAGAAGCGCACGGAAACCCCGTCAGGCTGACGCTCCACGCTGCCCGCAACGACCATACCACCGACACG
The DNA here is from genome assembly GCA_020346185.1 of Betaproteobacteria bacterium. Classification (GTDB taxonomy): domain Bacteria; phylum Pseudomonadota; class Gammaproteobacteria; order Burkholderiales; family Eutrophovitaceae; genus SG8-40. The sequence continues at coordinate 622,264 of CP070775.1, forward strand.
GAAATTTCGCGCCAGTGGTGCTTCGTTGGCGACGATCTCGCTTGGTGTGAAGAAAAAAACCAGGTTGCTGCGAAACGCGTTGAGCACGAGTGCAAGTGCAATCCCGAGCGCGGCGATGCCGCCGGCGATCATCGCGAAACGCTTATGGCGCGACTTCATTTTCCCACTCCGCGTATTTTCACTGCCCCTGACATCAGACGCTACGACCAGTGACCCGACCTGGAGTTCTTGCCCGCCGCAACACCAGGACTATTTCCATGGCAAGCGCCAGCGCCGTCACACCGTAAGAGCCCCACACGTACAGGCCGTAACCGCCCATGGCAAAGAACTCAGAAACGCTACCCCAATTCACTGTCAATTCCTTCACTCATGTTCACTAACAACAAGCGATCGTAAACGCTGCGACGCCGAAACGTTCATGTCGCTTCCTGCAACCATGCCGAACCACGCTCACGCTCGCTGATAATCGCACGTACGCGTATCAGCGAAACCGCGATGGAATACATCCAGAATGCAAGCGCCATGAGCAGCATGCCGAAAAGCATGCTCTGCGCCATGCTCGGCGCGCGTGTCAAACTAACCGAGGCGCCCTGATGCAGCGTATTCCACCACTTCACCGACCAATAAATGATCGGCACGTTGACCACACCGACCAGCGCCAACACCGCTGAAGCCTTGTCGGCACGCCGCACGTCGTCAATCGATGCGCAAAGCGCCATGTAGCCGATATACAAGAACAACAGGATCAGCTCGGATGTCAGACGCGCATCCCACACCCACCAGGTACCCCACGTCGGCTTGCCCCACAGCGACCCGGTCCATAACGCGAGGAATGTCATCAGCGCGCCGGTCGGCGCCAGTGAATGCGCCATCATCGACGACAAGCGTGTGTTGAACGTCAGACCCACTGCAGCCCAGAACGCCATGACCAGGTA
>CP070775.1:623298-624563 GCA_020346185.1 Betaproteobacteria bacterium
GACGACGATGGCGTTCCCATCCACCAGCATTTTCCAGCGTCCTTTCGGTAAGTGAAAATCCGCAGCCCGATCGCTACCATTGAGCAGGACCACCAGTGATTTGCGAAAGCGCCGCCAGCGATACCAGGCCGGCGGAGGTTTGAGCACGAACCCGATCGCGTTCACGTTGTCGTGGTCAGGGTGCCCTGTCGGAAAAATCCAGTCGATGTCCCATCGCGGGCTTCTTCCATGGCGTTGCCTGACTTGCTTCGTATAGCGAAAATGGGGAAAGCGCTTGCGCAGCGCAATCAGCTGCGCAACCGCTTCGACGAGGTCCTTGTGACGCTCTATGTTGGTCCAGTCAATCTGATTGAGGTCCGGTCGATCATAGCTGTTGTCATGCCCTTTCTTGGAGAACAGCAATTCCGAACCCTCACCCAACATCGGTACACCCTGCGCGGTCAGCACCATCAGCATGCCCAGGAACGCGCGTTTCTCATCGCCGTCAACATAGTCGGCCAGGGTCTTGCCATCGTGACTGGAGACATAGTTGATGCATTGCTGCGGCCTGACCGCCCAACCACCATGACTTACGTGATTTCCTCTAATGGCGCTCATCAGGCGATCGCGATTATGATGATCGCCGCTGCCCATTAGAAACGTCTTGGCCGGTTCCCGAAAATCGTCGTTCCACACGGCCCAGCGTGTCCTGGCGAAATCTCCCGCCATATCCCCCTTGCCCCATTGGGTACCGCCCAATGCCCAGGGTTCTGCTATCAGGTAGATATCTTTGGGCAACCGTCGGTCTATCTCGAGCATGGTCTGCTTATCATGCAGCGCGCCCAGATCGAAACGAAAACCATCGAAGCGATAACGTTTCACCAACTGTTCCAGTGTTTCTATCATCATTTCGCGTATGAAAGGGTTCTCGGTACTTACTGTCGGTCCACAACCCGATCCGTGGCACAAATCGCCATTATCGTGTTTGCGGTAAACGACATCCTCGCCCCACGCTTTGACCCACAACTCGGCACCGTGATTGAAGACGACATCGAGCAGGACCGGTATTCCGCGGCCGTGCATGGCATCAACAACCGCCATGACTTCCTGGTTCACTTTGCCTTCATCAAGCGCGTAGCATTCTCGCATCGCGGAGAAGGATGTCGAGAAGTAGCCCCAGTCTTGCCCCAGCATATTGTCGCTGGCATGCAATGGCAGGAATTCGACGGCGACCTGCATGCGCTCAAGGTGTCCCAGTACGAGAGGTGACAGAGCGCCGACATAGG
>CP070775.1:624663-625881 GCA_020346185.1 Betaproteobacteria bacterium
TTCGCGACCTGTGTTGTGCTTGAGCCGACGGTGTTCACGGTTCTTTCGCGCGCCAACATGGTGAGGATCATTCTTGAAGAGCCGGCGCTAGGGTCAAAAATACTGATCAAGCTGGTTACTCTTCTTTCGCAGCGTCTGCGTGCGACCAGTTCCAACCTGCTGCATTACCTCGAACGCTGACCGCGTTTGCCTCTTTGGTATTTTGCAAGTCGGCACAGCCCCGGCCAGACTGCTCGTTGCCACCTCGATGCTGTTTTTTTGCGTGGCATTGTGTCGCGCTGAAATATCGATGTTGGACGACAAGTACGAACAAATCACGATCACCGAGCCGGCGCGCCGCATCATTGCCTTGGCACCTCACCTCGCTGAGCTGACCTACGCAGCCGGCGCCGGCAAGTGGCTGATCGCGGCTGTGCGTGGCGCCGACTATCCGCCGGATGTTCTGGCGCTTCCGAGTGTCGGGGATGCGGCTGGCGTCGATTTCGAGCGTATTCGCCAACTTGAGCCGGACCTGATTCTGGCGTGGGGCGGTGGCAACAAGCCGGCGGATCTCGATCGACTGGCGTCGGGCTCCGCGCCCGTGTTTGTGATGGAGCCGCGCGAATTGAACGATATTTCGCGGCACTTGCGCATGATCGGCAGACTCACCGCGACTCAAGCTGTCGCGGAGCATACCGCTGCTCGCATCGAGGGCGAGCTGCAACAGCTCCGCGAGCGTTATACGAACGTCAGCACCATCGATGTTGTCGTGGAAATTTGGCATCAACCGCTTTTCACGGTCGGCGAAGCGCATATGCTCAGTGATGCTCTGCGCGTTTGTGGCGCGCGCAACGCGCTGCCTGACTACCCGTTGCTGGTCGGCCCGGTGCCACTGGAAGACGTTCTGGCAGCGAGTGGGGACGTAATTCTCTCGGTCACAGGAATGATGGCGGCCGAAGTGCAGTCTAGGTGGAGCGCGTATCAGTCGCTGTCAGGGCACCGAGGCAGGCAGGTGATTTCAGTTGACCCGAACCTGCTGACCCGCCCTGGACCCCGTATGCTGGAAGGGATAGAAATGCTATGTGGCCAACTGGATCAAGTGCGCGCCAATGGCGGGTGACGAGTGAGTCGGTGAGCAGTGAGGGAGCACGGCGGAAGGGCAGAGCAGGGGCCCCGCTTGCGGGGATGCGACCCCTGGAGGCGTGCAGGGCCTCCACGAAGTAAGGTGTAACAGAGTCT
>CP070775.1:625981-627193 GCA_020346185.1 Betaproteobacteria bacterium
ACGTCAGCAAGGAATATTCACACCAAATATCGGCTCACGAACTTGTGTAGCGATGCAACCACCTCTCCTTGCGATTGTTCTTAAAGCCCTTGCCGGTCCCTAACTGATGACATCGCCTTGACAAGCAGCATGACGGTGCGTCCGAAACACCAGCCCGACTCTATACGCTTTTCGCCGAGCTGGTGAGATGACCCACAACACACCGCTTACTACGCCAACAAGAAGGGCCGTCCCTAGCTTTACGGGAGCATTGAGCATCCGGTAACGGCGCACGTATCCTTGTCCTTGTCGCGCGCCGCAGGGGATAAAGGGGGCGCAGGGATGATCAGGGGAATCGCCCTCCGGAAGCTGGGTGGCCAAGAAAAGCAGGCCAGATTCACCGCTGGCGGCGTGCAGGACAACGGCTTACGCCCACCAAAAAGCTCCGGGGAAGGGAGGCGAACCCCGGCCAAACACAGGAGATGCCAACACCAGACTAACAGCTCGATACATTCGGGTAAACGAGGTGCGGCGCTATGACGCAACGTTGCGACAAAAGCCCTGTACGCGAAACAGGTACTCCACGGGTCGATTTCTTCTCGCTCATTTTTTTGACCGAATATTGCGATCTCGGATGTTGATGTCGGCCGCGTGCCGAATGGATAAGGTCAGGCGAGAGAGATGGCTTGCCGAATTGATTTGTCCAGATGGCAGATGAAAATTCTGCGTTCGAACCAGGGCGATTTGGGCCCGCAAACAAGACGCAAAGCGATAGTTCATCGGGCTCGCCAAGCCTGTATTGAACACCCGTTTGGGGTTAATTAACGGCCATTCGCGTAATGAGTGTCTGAACGAGCAATGGTGAATAAGCGCGGCTCAACTTATTGTGCGCATTGGGAACGTGCACGCCGATTACAGGAGGTGCTGACCCAAGGCGACCTGCGCCGCTAGCCACCAGCGGCCCTAGCCGGACCGCTTGCCTTGAAGATCAGCCCACGAATAGCGAAATCGGAGCCAGTTTTACTAGCCGGAATCTAAACCAAAGTGCGTCTGACAGCGGAGAGCGCGTCGAGCGCCCATTTATTAAGAATGGTTCGAACTGGCCTCTTTGGATTCCATAGGGGCGTGCAATGCTTGCTGGAAAAACCCGGCGCGGAATCCCTTCGCATACTCATCTATGCCCACTCTCTGGTAGGCAGATGGTTGTAGGCCGCGCCGGCGGTAAATTTCTCC
>CP070775.1:627293-628484 GCA_020346185.1 Betaproteobacteria bacterium
CGTCGTCAAGTGCCGGCCGCCGGGCAATCGCACACCTTCGCTCGAGGAGGCGGAAGCGTGCGCCGTCTTTCTGGATCGTCAGATTGATCTGATTCAGCCACGCCTGATTGTGGCGCTGGGAAAAGTCGCAGCGCGCAGACTGCTCGGGCGGGATGCAACACTCGCCAGCTTGCGCAAGACGACCCACTTTTACCGCGGAATCCCGTTGGTTGTGACGTATCACCCAGCGTACCTGCTGCGCAGTTTGCCCGACAAAGCCAAGGCCTGGGAAGATCTTTGTTTTGCGGTTGACGAGATGTCAGGCCTGACGCATGCGCAGGGCGCCCGGAAATGAGTGCGACGAGAAATTACATCGGATCGGTTTTCTACGCGCCTGGATCGCACAGATATGACTATTGATCTACATGGCTGGTGAGGTCGATGCCGCGGCCTGTTGAAGCGACTATCAATTTGCAGGCACTGCGCAATAACGTTGCGGTGGCGAAACGCCACGCTGGTGACGCAAAGGTGTTTGCCGTGGTGAAGGCGAATGGTTACGGGCATGGCCTGGCGCGCATTCTCCCGGCGCTTGGAGCTGCCGATGGATTTGCCGTGGTGGAACTGGATTTGGCACTTTGCATCCGCGACTGTGAAATCACCAGACCGGTTTTATTGCTAGAGGGGTTTTTCGACGAGAAAGAACTTGTCGACGCTTCTAAACATGGCTTGTACATAGCCGTGCACGAGGCAGCACAGATCGAGATGTTGCTCGCCGCCCGGTTGCCGCACCCGCTCAGTGTGTATCTCAAGATCAACACCGGAATGAACCGGCTCGGGTTTATGCCGGAGCAGGTCGCCGAACTGCATGCGCGGCTGGTGTCATCGGAAAATGTCCGCGAAGTCGTGGCGATGACGCACTTTGCCGATGCCGATGGCAAGCGCGGCGTGGATTGGCAGTTGCAGCCGCTGATGCAATTGGCCGAGTCGCTCGGAACAAAGGTCTGCGCGGCGAACTCGGCGGCACTACTGCGCTACCCGCAATCCCACGGCGACTGGGTGCGCCCCGGCATCATGCTCTACGGCGCGTCGCCTTTCGAAGATGTCAACGCAGCACAATTGGGACTTAACCCCGTCATGACTCTGCGTTCGCGCCTGAATGATACTCAGGACCTGCAGCCGGGCGATTGCGTGGGTTACGGCTGTACCTATACT
>CP070775.1:628584-629768 GCA_020346185.1 Betaproteobacteria bacterium
TTGGCCAGGCGGCGAAGGACGCATTACGATAAACGGGCACAAACACAGAACTTGATGAGCTGAAGTGTCTCTTAATGCAGGTTACGGAAAGTCTGAAAAGTTCTGACGACGTACAGGCTTCGCCGGACAGGAGGTGCGTGAAGGCCTTGCGTCGCATCTCGAAAAGCGTAAGCCGAAGTTCGATCCGAAGTCGCCGGTCTAAGGCGTGCTGACCGGGCAAAGGGGGAAGACCTCTTGAAAGGCGGAAGCAATAGTTTCATGATGAGGTTATCGTCGAGAAAAGTCGACGCGGGAAGGATCGCGTTCGCTTTGATATTGGTTGCTGGCATATTTGTTTTGCCGTGTGCGGCCGCTGACGATGAAGCCAATGTACATACCGGCGACCCAGAACTGCAGCAGCGAATAGGCGCGGTGTTCTACCGGTCGATGTCTCACTGGCGATACGACTACAGCAAGATACCGTCGCGCAAGGCCGGTGTGGCCTGCATACCGTGGGCGCGGCTCGACGATGCGTTTCTGGACGGTGGGATCTTCGAGGCGCTTGGTTTTTCCTATTCAATGGCGGGAAACGGAGGAGCGATTCGAGTGGCAGTACAGGGCTGCGATCAGATGAGGACGCGGTACAGAGTCTCGGATTGTGACTGCGAGTTGGTGTTAGTGGGCGATACGGTGGTGGTCGAAATCCCTGCTGCTATTCGCGATTAGCGGGGGCAGAGTAAAAAGGGAGAGGCCCCTTTCGTCGTGGCCGAAGGTGGCTGACGAGGAAGATGGAATAAAGGAGGCAGTCCCCTTTACTGAGCAGTTTAGCCGGTCGCTGTACACGGCTCCTCGAGCGAGCTTTGCCCGTCGGCCATTTTTGAGACTACCCCTTGGGGGCGACTTACAACCCCTTGTTGGGGTTCAGCAGATACTTCTCGCCCGTTGCCTTGCGCTGATAGCGCCGAGCAGTTTCCGCGTCCAGCGCCTCAGCCAGTGAAATCTCCCGGGTGTAGTGGCTCGCAAACGTTGTGGTGATCTCCTGCGCAACACGTTCGCGCATTTCCTGTGTTTTTTGCGGACCCACGCGGGCGAGGAAATTTAGCACCAGCCAGCCGCCGACACCCCAGGCCATGCCATAGGTTCTGTCCAGTACCGTCTCTGAAGTATCCAGTGAACCGTAAAGATAGACCTGCTTATGCGTGGTC
>CP070775.1:629868-631012 GCA_020346185.1 Betaproteobacteria bacterium
TACGAGATGTATATCCGTTCGTCGGAAGGTCGCGAGTCTTCTGTGGAGGCCGAGGTGTGAGGCGAATCGCAGTCGACCAAGTGTTGCGTGACGCTTTGGGTTTTCCTCTGCGTTCTCCGCGTCCTCAGCGGTGAGAGGTTTTGGTTCTGAGGAGTGAGGTGAAATGGCTAAGGCCTACGATGTTCTGATTCGCAATGCGCGGGTGTACGACGGTAGCGGTGGGCCACCAGCCCAAGCGGATGTTGCTTTGGAAAATGATCGCATCGCAAGGATTGGCAGCCTCGATGGCTGTTCTGCAGAGCTCGAGGTTGATGCGACCAAGCTGGCTCTCTCGCCCGGGTTTATCGATGTGCACACGCACGATGATTTTGCCGCCTTGCTGCATCCCGACATGGGGTTCAAGTCCCGTGGTGGCGTGACAACGTGCATCGTTGGCAATTGCGGCTTCGGGGCAGCACCTTTTGCTGAAGCCGTTGAAATGCTGGGCAAACTTGTTCCCAGCGAGCAGATTACGCCGTACCAGGGATATGCCGGATATGCCGCAGCTCTCGAATCGAACAAGCCCGGTGTGAACATTGGTGTGCTCGCCGGGCATGGCACGATTCGCAAAGCGGCGGTCGGCAGCGTTGATCGGACGCTTACTGACCAGGAGATGTCGGCCATGAAGGCGCTTTTGCAGGAAGCGCTGGACGCCGGCGTGTTCGGAATCTCCAGTGGGCTGATCTATGACCCGGGGCGCTATGCCGGAACCGATGAACTGGTGGAGCTGGTGTCAGTAATGCGTGGCACCGGTGGGCTGTATGTGACTCACATGCGCAATGAAGGCAGTGGCTTGCTTGATTCTGTGTCGGAGGCCATCGAGATCGGTGCCCGCGGCGGCGTTGGTGTCCAGATTTCTCACCACAAAGCGCGCGGCCGTGAAAGTTGGGGGCTGGTAGAGGACTCTGTGAAACTGATCGAAGAGGCTCAGCGCCGTGGGGAGGACGTGCATGCTGATCAGTATCCTTACACCGCCGGAAGCACCTCGTTACAAACCGTGCTTGAAAATGGCGCGTTCGCCGAAGAAAGCCAGTTTGGCGAGATGAGAATGCTGCCGCCGGACGACGTCGTCATTGCGTCAGCGCTGGGGCACCCTGAATGGGAG
>CP070775.1:631112-632245 GCA_020346185.1 Betaproteobacteria bacterium
TTCTGAAAACGAGGGTCAGACTCTGAGGTTTCCCCGCATTTAACTGTTGTTCAACAACAGGTTGAGCGTTATTGTTTGGTCAAAACTGCGCATGCATGGCAGTGATGCGTCACGGTTTTTGTTGTCCAGACGAAAACTGTGAGGCCTACCATGCATGCACACGCAATCGTAACGCGAGTACTCGGTCCGTGTCTGTGTTCGTTGCACGCCAAGCGCGCCAAGGCACTGCTTCGCGCAACCAGCGCACTGGTGCAAGGCGCGCTGGCAAGCCTGTCGGGTATCGCGCTTAGCCTCCGTGGTAGCACGGGGCTTAAGCACCGAATCAAGAGTGTGGATCGGCTGCTTGGTAACGCCGCCCTTGAAAGTGCGCGCCGGGAGATATATCGCGCGCTGGCGCATCGCTGGCTCAAGGGCGTTGATCATATTTTGTTAGTGGTTGATTGGTCTGATCTGACCAGAGACCAGCACTGGCAACTGTTGCGTGCCAGTGTGGCGGTCGATGGACGTAGTGTGACACTGTACGAAGAAGTACATGCGCAGGAATACTTGGGCAATCCGAAGGTGCATCGGCAATTCTTGCGCACGGTCCAATCACTGCTGCCTGCTTCGTGCAAGGTCGTTGTCATGACCGATGCGGGCTTTCACGCGCCCTGGTTCAACGCCGTGAGCGAGCTCGGTTGGTGTTTCATTGGGCGCTTGCGCGGGCGCAATCGTGTGTTGTTACAACACGAGCCATTCTGGCGCCCGGCCCGCGCGCTGTACCGGCTAGCCGGGAGCAAAGTGCTTGACTTGGGACAAGGCCGCTACGTGCGCTCCAACTCGGTCGATGTTCGTGTGGTGCTGGCCAAGCGCCAGGACAAGCAACGCCACCAGTTCACTGTATTTGGTAACAAAGCGGCCTCGAAGAAGAGCAAGAAGAACGCACGGCGCGAGGGCGAGCCGTGGTTGCTTGCCACCAGTCCTGCGCTGTCACACATGGCAGCCGAAGGCATTGTTGCGCTGTATCGCCAGAGGATGAGTATCGAGCAGTCGTTTCGCGATACCAAGAACCTGCGAGTGGGCATGGGCCTTGAGGTCTCGCGCTCAAGAAGTGCGCAGCGTTTTAACGTCTTGCTGCTCATTGTGCATCTGGC
>CP070775.1:632345-633474 GCA_020346185.1 Betaproteobacteria bacterium
GATCGATTATGAGATAGGTTCTAGCTCTTCAGCCGCGCAAGTATCCGCAAGTCCGGACCGACCTGGCGCAACTCCTCGATTTCAAGCGCAGGCACCGCATCCATGTCACCCAGATCCCCCAGATCAAACATGCCTCGCCCCCGATCACCGAGTAACTTGGGCGCATAGTAGATCAACAGTTCATCTATCACGCCCGCACGCCACAGCGCACTATGCAGGTTTATACCGGCTTCGACCAGCACTTCATTGATACCGCGCTTGGCTAACAAATCAGCCAGGCCGCCCAGGTCGACCTTGCCTCGTTGATCCGGCAACACTGCCACCTCGGCTCCCAGGTCAGTAATCTGCTGGATTCTTGTCGCGTCATCGTTAGCCGTGGCGATCAGCACGCCGCCGCCCTCGAATATCTTCGAGCCAAGGGGGATGCGCAGCCAACTATCAACGACGACGCGCAACGGCTGGCGCGGCGTTTCCACGTTACGAACCGTCAGACGCGGATCATCACTGGTCAGAGTTCCAATGCCGGTCATGACGGCGCAGCTGCGCGCGCGCCAGCGATGCGCATCGCGTCGCGCCTCTTCGCTGGTAATCCACTGACTGGCGCCATTTTCCAAAGACGTTTTTCCGTCGATGCCAGACGCAATCTTGACGCGCATCCATGGCCGTCCCCGCTTCATGCGCGATACGTAGCCAATGTTCAACTCTTGCGCCTGCGATTCCAGTACGCCGCAATCAACGGCAATTCCGGCTTCGCGCAAGCGGCTGATGCCGGCGCCGGACACCTGCGGATTGGGATCCTGCATTGCGACCACCACCCGCCCGACGTCGGCCCGCACCAGCGCGTCGGCACACGGACCGGTGCGTCCCTGATGGCTGCACGGCTCGAGCGTCACGTAGACCGTCGCACCCTTGGCAGCATCGCCGGCACTTTCAATGGCGATCACCTCAGCGTGCGCCTTACCCGCTTGTTCGTGCCAGCCTTCCGACACAACGTTTCCATTGCGCACGATGACACAGCCCACCCTCGGGTTGGGTGTGGTGCTGTACATTCCCTTGGCAGCCAGCCGCAGCGCCCTAGCCATGTAGAGGAAATCGTCGCTCATCGACTCCTGCGACGCGGTGCCGGTTT
>CP070775.1:633574-634698 GCA_020346185.1 Betaproteobacteria bacterium
AATATCTCCGGCTGCATGAATTCCTGCGGCCATCACCATGTCGGGCACATCGGCATTCTTGGCGTCGATAAGAACGGCGAGGAGTGGTACCAGGTCAGCATCGGTGGTCGACAGGGCTATGACGCTGCGCTCGGTAAAGTGATCGGCAAGTCGGTTGCTCGCGACGAAGTGCCCGACGTTGTCGAGCGTCTCATCGAAACCTACATTGTTCATCGCGAGTCGGATGCTGAACGTTTTGTCGACGTCGTTCACAGGCTTGGCATCAAACCATTCAAGGAGCGGGTTTATGGCACTCATTAAGGACCGCAAAATCATTTGCGACACCTGGCGCGTACTTGAAGCTGACGAACCGATACCCGAAGTGGGCGACGTGATTGTGCCGCTGTCTGTATGGGGTGAACAGTCGCAGGAGTTGAGTGAGCGCGACGGTTTGACGGGCGTATCGCTGGATCCTGCTGACGACCCGGCCGACATCGGGGCGATGCCGACGTTAATCGCGGTGCACTTTCCCGTATTCACCGACGGTCGCGGTTACTCCACAGCACGCCTGCTGCGCCAGCGATACGGCTTTGCAGGCGAGCTCCGCGCAACCGGCGACATCCTTCGTGACCAGCTGTATGAACTCGCCCGCTGTGGTTTCGACAGTTTTCTGTTGCGAGAAGATCAGGATCCGGCGGAAGCGTTGCGTGCTTTCGACGATTTCTCCGATGCTTATCAGGCGGCGGCCGATCGTGGCCCGCTGTTCGAAAGACGCTTCCGCACCGAAAGGAATGCGGCATGAGTCTGGAGGTACTTGTCGAGCAAGCGACTTCGCGACTGCGGGAAGTAATCGCAGCGCACCATCCCGCGACCTTTGCGTCGAGCTTCGGCATGGAAGACATGGTCATTCTCGACATGTTGGGCAAGCTCGATCTCGACGTTGAAGTATTCACATTGGACACTGGACGCTTGCACGGGGAAACACACGAGTTGATCGAACGCGCCAAACAACGATATGGCCAACCGATACGTGTACTTTATCCCGACCAGAATGAACTCGAGTCGTTCGTTGCCGCAAACGGGACCAATGCTTTCTTCGAGAGCGTTGACCTTCGCAAGCGCTGTTGCGCGATTCGCAAAGTCGC
>CP070775.1:634798-635901 GCA_020346185.1 Betaproteobacteria bacterium
TTAACCGTGCGAGTGGTTACAGATTACGGGTCAGGCGCTTTGAAAGCTGCGAATGATGTCGCAGCGAGAATGTGCGGAAATACCAGATGCGGGTAATGAGACGTGCGTGAGCACCCGCCGGCACCCGAACGTGGTAGAACGCTTGGCGTTACGCCGACAGTTCGTCGAGCAAGAACTTGGCTTCCTTCAAATCCGAAGTCTCGATGCCTTCTTGAAACCACTCGTATATCGCCGTCAACAGTTCACGCCCTTCTTGATGCTTACCTTGCCGCTGCCACAGCCTTGCCAACGAAGTAGCCGCCCGAAGCTCCCAGGTCTTCGTCTTTTTTTCGCGGGAAATATCCAGCGCCCGGCGAAAACCCGCTTCTGCCAACTCCGCGCTCCCGCCCTCTCTCAACAGGTCAATCTCGCCCCGCACCCGATAGATCTCCGACTCCCAGTGGCGCTCGCCCGTCTTGTCGATCCATTCGCCGGCCTTGATGACGTCGGTCAGTGCGCTGTCATAGCGACCGAGTCCCGTCAGGGCTTCCGCCAGCAAAGCGTAACCCTGAGTTAGCTCGCCCGTGCCGCCACTTTCCTCCCACGCATTGAGTCCCTGCCTCAGAGATCTCTCACCGGCCGCAAATTCCTTCGCGCTGATCCGCGCAAAGCCCTCGTGGAAGTCACAAATGAAGTCCAGGAATGGCAACTCGTACTGCTGACCAAGCACTCGCGCTTCCGCGATCAGCTCGAGGTGGCGGCTCCAGTCGCCGAGGAAGCTGATGACATCGCTGCCGCCGGTCAAACCCCATGCCAAGTTCCACGGATTGGCAATTGTGCGCGCCAGCTCCAGTTGCTCTGCACTTGCCGCTCGTGCCTCCCGATACCTGCCAAGTTCCCAAAAAGAATAGCTTGCCGCCCAAAGCGCCCAGCACTTCGGATTGTGAGTTATATTGTCAATCAGGCTCGCGTCGCGCTCGGGCAGGTAACACCGCACGACCATCCCCGCATGACTGACGCACTGCTCAGGCATACCCAGGTAATGTGACGTTGCCGCTGCGTACGTCGCCCCGGCGATCTGAATGCGCGGTTCCGACATGGCGACGCCTGTCTCCAACAGCTCG
>CP070775.1:636001-688863 GCA_020346185.1 Betaproteobacteria bacterium
GCGGGATCGTGCATGGTCACTGATCAGACATCTGCAGCGGCGGATAGATCGCCAGGGGTTGGCTCTAACACCGCCGGCTATTGACGTGGCGAAACAGGTTTTCCGGGAAGCGTTCGGTTTTGAATTTCTTTGGTTCTGAATTTTGTTGGAGAGACAGTAATGAAACAGCGCGGCTTTACACTGATTGAGTTGGTGGTAGTGATCGTCATTCTCGGTATTCTGGCGGCGACGGCACTGCCGAGATTCATTGACTTGTCGGACAGCGCGCGCGCGGCTGCGGTCCAAGGCGTCGCGGCAGCGGCAACTTCCGGCTTTGCGATCAACTATGCCGCGCGCAAGACCAGCGCAGCGGGCAATGTGGCAGTCGGTATGGCGGATCCATGCACCAGCGCCACACTGGGCGCGGTCATGACCGGTGGTTTCCCGACCGCCAAGTATGCACTGGACGGCACCGTGGGCACTCAGGATTGCAGCGCGGTGAATGCCGATGGTCTCACTGGCGTTTGCACCATTGAGGATATTGCTGATACCAGTTTCACGGCCCAAGTCAGCTACATCTGCGCGCAGTAATCACCCGGCCAGGCGTTCCGTCTTGCATCAGTGGCCCATGCCGTCAACGGCGTGGCCCTTCTTGCTTGCTGATCGGTTATCGTGATGATTGCTGAACCGGTTCGGTCGGCGGCGCGCGGCTTCACCATCATCGAACTGATCGTGGTCATTGTCATTATTGGCATCCTGTTGGTGGTGGCGGCGGCGAGACTGACCGGTGTGGACGCATTTGAGGTTCAGGCCTTTTTCGATTCGACGAAGTCGGCGGTGCGCTTTGCGCAGAAGCTTGCGGTGGCGCAACGCACCAACGTTGTCGTTGTGGTAGGCGCGACCAGTGTCAGTGTTTGCTACACCAGCCCCGGCTGCGGGTCTCCGGTAACCGATCCGACGACCGGGCGGGCGATGAGGGTGTCGGCCCCCTCCGGCGTTTCGGTTTCCGGACCGGCTTCAGTCAGTTTCGACGGTTTGGGGAGCGCGACTCCGGGCGGCACCATTACCGTAAACGGGGGCGGAATGACCCGAAGCCTGGTTATCGAGCAAGACACCGGCTATGTCCACGACTAACAGTTGGTTGAAAAGGCTAATGCGTAGCTCGCTTACTCTTCGCCTATTCTCTTCGGCTTGGGCTTCGACCTACATGGCTTTGGCCCATATGAGTCTTTGCCGAGACCCGCAGAGTGGGCCTTGTTCTCGTGCGCAGGGTTCTATCGAACCAGGCGGCTCGTTGCACTCAAGTTGCTCGCCACGCCGCTTTCAACGAACTGCCGGGCGGGCCCGAATGGGGCCCCGCGCAGCGCAGCGAGGCGTCACCTTTATCGAACTTGTCATGTTCATCCTTGTCGTCGGCGTCGGGCTCACAGGCATTCTGCTGGTTTATGTCAACACGGTTCGCTACAGCGCTGACCCGGTGACTCGCAAGCAAATGCTCGCTGTCGCCGAGGCGATGCTGGAAGAAAGCGCTTTAATGCCCTTCACCTACTGTGATCCCGATGACGCTGCTGCGGCTACAGCCGCTGCTGCCTCGGTGGCTGCGGGGAACTGTGCAAGCACCATCGAGACGATCGGACCGGAAGCAGGCGAATCACGTTATACCCCAGCCAATCCGTTTGATAATGTCAACGACTATGCCGGCTTTGATACGACAACAGCGCTGCCTGCCGGCATTGCCGACATCGCCGGCACCGTAATTGGCAGCCTGACCGGATACAGCGCGTTCTTGACGGCCACTGCTAAGGCGCTCGGCCCGGCCGGCTCGGTCATTGCGGCGACCGATGGCAATGGTGCGCCGCAGGCTTTGTTGGTCACCGTAACCGTGACCGCGCCTGGCGGCGACAGCGTTTCGCTCAGTGGTTACCGCACAAGGTATGCACCCAATGCCGTGCCGTGACGGCGCATACGACGAATCACTTGACGCGCTGCATCGCGGGCGCGCCGAGACCGGTTTTAGCCTTGCCGAAACGGTCATCGTGATCGTGATCCTGGGCGTTATTTCCGCTGTGGTAGCGGTGTTTATTCGCGGCCCGATCGATGCGTATTTCGATGTGTCGCGACGGGCGCAGCTGTCCGATACGGCAGATGCGGCGCTGCGGCGCATCGGGCGTGACCTGCGACGTGCCCTGCCCAACAGCGTTCGTGTCGCCGGTGCATGTACTGGGACAACGCCCTGTTATCTCGAATATGTGCCGGTCATTGCAGGTGGCCGTTATCGGGCTGAGCGCGATCAATCAGGCAGCGGCGATCCGCTCGACTTCACCGACGACACCGACACGGCTTTCGACCTGATTGGACCGAACATCACATTACCGGCCACGCCTTTGTGGCTGGTGGTCTACAACCTCGGCATACCTGGTGCGAGCGCATACTCAGGTGACTCGGCGGCGAGTGACGTGCGTCGGCCCTATGGGGGAGGCAGCGGCAGCGTATCGGCCATCAGGTTTACATCAACCAGTGCGTTGCCATTCGAATCGCCGGCCCGCCGCTTCCACATCGTGTCAACACCGGTTAGCTATGCGTGCACACCGGCCCCCGGCAAAGGGAGGCTCGTGCGTCACAGTGGCTACGGATTCTCCGTGGCGCAGCCGGTCCCGCCGGGCGGCCGCACCTCGCTGCTGGCAAATGCCGTCACCTCCTGCAACTTCACCTACTCGACGCGGGAAGTGGCGCGCAGCGCCGGGCTGATCTCCATGTCGCTGGAGATCAGCCGTGACGGCGAAACACTCGGTTTGTTCCACCAGGTACATGTTTCCAATGTACCGTGAGTGCCAGCGCGGCGTCGGGCTCGTCACCGCCGTATTTCTGCTGGTCGTGATTGCCGGCCTGATCAGTTTTTTGTTGCGCGTGTCAGGGCTGCAGCACTCGACCGCTGCCCTGGACCTGCAAGGTGCGCGTGCCTTTCAGTCGGCACGCGCCGGCATCGAATGGGGAGTGTATCGGGCATTGCGCGACAACAGTTGCGCGAGCAGCGCTTCGTTCGGCCTGGCGGGAGACCTGTCGGATTTCACTGTCACCGTCCGGTGTGTTGACGTGCCATACACGGAAGTCGATGCTACCGTGAAACACGTCTATTCGATTGTGGCGACGGCCTGTAACCGTCCGGCGGCAGGGGCTTGTCCCGGCCCCATGGGGTCATTTTATGTGGAACGCCAATTGCAGGCACTGGTAGATCAGGTCAAACGATAGGCTTCAAACGCCCTGACGGGTGATCCTGCTAGCGCCAACGTGCCAATCTACTTTCGCATATTGCTGACTGCGTTTGCAGCGCTGCTTTGGTCGGCAGACGGCCTTGCGCAGGTGAAATTCATTGCGAGCGACATCGATCGTGGCAACGTGGCTGCGATTACTTTGAGCGTTCCCGGCACGGCGTCAGTTGGCGATTTGCTGATCACTGTAATTAGTTTGCGCGGCGGCGCCAGCCAGACCATCGAGGCTCCGGCGGGCTGGAACTTCGAGCATCGCGAAGACAACGGTAATAATTTGGCGCAGTCGGTTTACTGGCGCGTCGTCCAGAGCGCTGATGTCGGCGGTAGCTTCACCTGGAATGGCTGGAGTCGAGAGCGTGCCGTCGGTGCGATGCTGGTTTACCGTGGAGTCGACACGCTTGCCGGGGCCCCTATCGATGTTAGTGGTGGCCAGTTCGGCAGCGGCACGCAGATTACCGCACCCTCGGTCACGCCGAACTCGACTGGCCCACTGCTGGTGCTTGCCTTCGGACAGGCAGCCGGCAACCGCACCATTATCTCACCGGGCGCGAGTACGGTGCGGATCAACAACTACGAAACGGGCAGCACAAATGACGGCGTGACCATGGAGATTGCCGATACGCAATTCGCCGGCAGCGGCGCCACGCCAAACTACGTTGCGACGTCCAATCGCAGCGACAACAACGTTGGCCAGGCCATTGCCATCAAGGCGGCAGCGCTTGCGCCCGGCGCCCCGTTCGTGTTCTACCGGATGGAGGAAGTGTCCTGGAGCGGTGCCGCCGGCGAGGTAATAGACTCGAGCGGCAATCGGAGGAATGGCACGGTGGTCGGCCTGGTGCAGCCCACGGCTTTCGGCCGAGTCTGCCGCGGTGCCTTGATCCCGTTCAACGACAACTTCGGGCAGCAGGACGGCATCGATAGCGGCTTCGATATCAACAGCGTTGGGAATCGTGGCACGATTTCCTTCTGGTATCAGGCTGCCGCCGACTGGAACAGCGGAATGGCTCGACAGTTGTTTGATGCGTCGGCACGCTTGCCAGGCCCGGATCCGTACTTCTTCGCGGCGGTCCAGGGCAACGGTGCGCTTCGCTTCGCGCTGAAAGACGTCAATGATGGTGAACACCTGGTCAGCTCTGCACCGCAGAGCATCACTGCCGGAACCTGGGTGCACGTCGCCTTCACGTGGCAGCTTGCCTCCGACCCCGGCAATCGGATTCGTGTCTATATCGATGGAACGCTGGCGGGTGAAGCGGGCACCTCGCAGCGGGACCTGTCGCCAGGGCTCGGTAACTTGCTGATCGGAGACAACAGAGTTAACTACGGCGGCAACGGCTCGACGCCCAACTCCGCCAATGGCGTCATCGATGAGTTGCGCGTCTACAGTTTCGAGCAGACAGCGCAGGAGATTCAGACCGATCGCGACGTGCCGAACCCATGTGGCCTGCGGGCAGAGTACCGGCTGGACGAGCTTTCATGGAATGGTACGCTTGGTGAAGTGCTGGATAGCTCTCCGAATGGTCTCAATGGCACCGCGATTGGCGGTGCTACTGCAACCCCGGCACGGGTCTGTAACGGCGCGCGACTGAACATTGCGCCAGAGCCGCTCACAGACTATGTCGAGGTGCCGGATAATCCGTTACTGGATATCACTGATGCCCTGACGGTTACCGCATGGGTCAATCCGTCGGTCTATCCGGCGAGCGGGCTGATGGCGGTGGTATCGAAAGGCACCAATTACAGTTTCTATATCACTCCAACTGGTCAATTGAACTGGCGGTGGAATACCGGCACTGCACAGTTGACAACCGCCGGCGGTGCAGTGCCGCTCAACGCCTGGACGCATATCGCGCTCACCTTCGCGCCGGGACAGCAAACCATCTATATCAATGGCGTTGCCAGTGCGAGCGGCACGGACGACGCAACCTTGTTAACCAACAACCTGCCACTGCAGATTGGAGAAGACCAGGGCTTCGGCGGTGGCTCACGACGCTGGCGCGGTCTCATTGACGAAGTCCAGATTCACGCCGCGACCTTAACCGCGGCTGATGTCATGGTAATCGTAAACACCACCCGACCGTGTTTGTCGTTCGTCGATCATTACTACGTGCAGCACGCAGCCAGCGGTGTCAACTGCCAGGCGGAGCCCATCACTATCACGGCGCATGACGTCAACCACTTAGCGAGCAACGCAGAGTCGCGCATCATCACGATTACCGCTGCGCGGGTCGCGGGTGCGGCTGGTAACCGTGGTGATTTCGCGCTTGTGACAGGAACCGGAGCCTTCAACAATGGCACGGCCGACGATGGTGTCGCAACCTATGCATTCGGCACCTCCGAGGTGCAGGTCGTGCTCGCTTACAAGAATACCTGGGTGCAGACCGTCAACATGGACGTTACTGATGGGACGGCGACCGATACCAGTGGCACGGCCGCGGCTGACGCCGGCTACAACCAGGATCTTTCGTTCGTTCCCGCCGGTTTCCGTTTCGTCGACGCTGCCAACAGCAACCTACCGAACCAAGTCGCAGGCGTAACCAATGGGCCGTTTTACCTGCAGGCGATCCAGACCGGTGCCGGCGGTTGCACTACACCGGGACCATGCATCGGCGCGTGTACCGTGCCAACCGCATTCAGCAACGGTGCCACTGTCGACATCGAGTTGGCGTTCACCTGTGACAACCCGACGACTTGCCAAGCGGGGCAACAGGTCAGCATCGTCAACAGTGGCAGCACCGCCATCGCCGCCAATCCTTCCATTGGTGTAACCAACTGGATTAACAAGACTTTACTGTTCGGTGCCAATGGCCAGGCAGCATTCGACATGGTTTATTCGGATGTCGGTGCCATCTCGCTGCATGCTCAGCATGACATCCTGCTGCAAGACGGCAGCTCGTCGGGCAATCTGATGACCGGTCAGAGCAACAGCTTCGTGGTGTCGCCATTTGGTTTTGTTATTGGGTCAACAGCGCCGAACGAGATCAAGCGTACCAGTGACGGATTCGTCAATCCGGGAGCCACCACGGCCGCCGACGCCCCTTTTTTTATTCGAGCTGGCGACGATTTTACTGTCACCGTGACGGCAGTTAACCAAGTCGGCGCAGCGACACCGAACTATGGGCGGGAGATGGTACCTGAAGGGGTGCTGCTGACGCCAAGTCTGGTTGCCGCATTGGGGCTGACGAATAACCCGGCTCTGACCAATCCGTCATCTTTTGCTGCGTTCAGTAACGGAACCGCGACGGGCACGACGTTCAGCTGGGGCGAGGTCGGCATTATCACGCTGACACCGAGTGTTGCCGACGGCAATTACCTCGGCGCCGGGGATGTCACCGGAACCCCGAGCGGTAACGTCGGACGGTTCGTGCCGTTTGATTTTGCCGTGACGCGTAACGCGCCACTGTTCGAGGCCGGATGCAGTGTCGCCGGCAAGGACGCATTTACTTACATTGGCGAACCCTTTGTCTACCGGACAGCGCCGGTGATCACGGTGACGGCCCGCAACAAGACCGGTGGCAAGACACAGAACTACAGCGGCGATTTCTTCAACATTACTTCGGCATCGCTGACCGGAAAGTCCTATACAGCGGCGAGCGGGTCACTCGATCTGGCGGGTCTGTCGGGAACTGATCCGATGATTCGCTACAACGGAGACGGTATTGCCGCGCCGCCGCCGCGGGGCGTTGGTGTTTTGACCTTTAGTGCCGGGAGGGGTCTGAAATTTGTACGCACGACGCCGATCGTGGCCTTTGACGCTGATATCGCGCTGGCGATCAATGTCAACGATTCCGACGGCACGACGGTGGCACTGATCGACACAGTTACCGGCTCGAACCCGGTTCATTTTGGGCAAGCCACCGCTGGCAACGGCATTGTTTTTTCCGGGACTGCGGTGACCGCGGGCAAGACACCGCGGGAGATGCGGTTCGGCCGGCTACGCATGTTCAACGCTTCCGGCACCGCTCGGCTGACCCTGCCACTGAGGGTCCAGGCCGAGTTCTACACGGCAAACGGCTTCGTCAGGAATGGCGACGATAGTTGTACCAGTTTTAGCGGGTCTGACAAGACCATGGCATTTGTTCCCGCGACCAATCTCGTCGCCTGCGAAACGGCGGTGGCCCCGAGCGGCACCGTGGTGCTCACCGATGGGCTGGCGGGAGGATTGCAGTTGGCCGCTCCGGGTATCGGTAATGGCGGTAGCGTCGATCTGCGAATCAACCTCGCTGCGGCTGGCGGCAGCACCTGCACCGCTGTCGGTGGCGCCTCAGCACCCGCCACCTTCACGGCGCTAGATTTTCTGCGGGGCAACTGGGGGGGCTCTGCGTCCTGGGACCAGGACCCCGGCGCCAGGGCGACTTTCGGTATCTACAAAAATGCCAGCGAGTTTCTCTATCTGCAAGAGAACTATTGAGCCAGCTGTGTCCAATATTTCTTCATTGACAACAATGAGTTATTGAGTTAGTTTCGTGTTGTTTAAGAAGTTCTGGAATGGCTCGATCATGAAGCGAAAACAGGCTGGCCGACGCGGCGCTGTTGCTGTGTGCTTCCAAAATGGCCGGGTCGACGTCGCGCGGGTGCAACGCAATCATGATGCACAACCGGTGCTCGACCTCTGGGCATCGTTACCCCGGGAAGATACCGACGCGGAGACCTTGGCGCGCCTGAGGCGCGACTACCATCTGGCGCGCGTCCCCTGCGTGACCCTGATGCCGGTGTTGGATTATCAGTTGCAGTTGATGCAGGCCCCTGCCGTGCCTGAGGCGGAACTCAGATCAGCCGTGCGCTGGCGCCTCAAGGACGCGCTGGAGTATTCACCCGATGCTGCCACCGTCGACGTCATTTCGGTGCCGGGTGACCCGAATGCGCCTACCCGCGGCAGGTTCGTTTACGCGGTGGCCGCGCGCAATGAAGTAATTGCCAAGCGCATCGCGATGTTTTCCGAAGCTAAGTTGTCTCTCAAGGCAATTGATATCCCGGAAATGGCTCAGCGAAATATCGCGGCCATGTACGAGACGCCCCAACGAGCGCTGGCGATGTTGCATCTGACGCCAGAGCGCGGCTTGCTCACATTCACCGCTGGCGGCGAGCTGTATCTGGTCCGGTCGATAGATGTTGGTCTTGCTCAGCTGCAAAACGGTGGTGGAGACCTGCGCAATCAGTTGCTGGAGCGCGTTGTGCTTGAGGTGCAAAGGTCGCTTGATCATTTTGACCGGCAGTTCAGTTATCTACCAGTCAGCAAACTGGTCCTGGCACCGCTGCCGGAAGACATCGGACTGCACGGCCAATTGTCCGAGAGCCTCTCTGTCGAGATCGAAGAGGTGCGACTGGAGAGTTGCATGGATATTTCGCAGCTGCCCGAACTCGCCGCCAGTGTCATGCAGTCCCAGCAGTTTCTGACCATCGGCGCTGCACTTCGAGAAGAGATGTCGGTTTGAGTCAACAAATCAATCTGTATAACGCTGCGTTTGAGCACAAGCGCGACCTGCTGTCTTTTGCTGGAGCGATAACTACCTGGGGCGCCGCGCTTGGCCTGGTGGTTGGATTGATGCTGGCTATGACGCTGCGCAGCAGCAATCTGGAACACGACTTGGCGCGGGCCGCTGCCGAGCGCGACGCCGCACAAGCCGATCTGACGCGACTCGCGGGGCAGCTCGCAGCTCGCAAAGCGAATCCCGAATTGACTGCCAAGGTACAGCGACTGGCGGCTGAGTTGGCTGGGCGTAAGGAGGTGATGTCGACTTTGCGGGGAGGTGTGATCGGAAATACGCACGGCTTTTCGAAGCATCTGACGGCTTTTGCGCGCCAGTCTTTCGTCGGGCTGTGGCTGACTAGCCTGAGAATCGCGAACGCTGGGCAGGACGTTGTACTCGAAGGGCGCGCACTACGTCCCGAGCTGGTGCCAGACTATTTGCGTCGCCTGAACCGTGAGGAAGTGATGCGTGGACACGCGTTCGCCGAGCTGGAAATGCGACAGCCTGAATCGACAAGGCCGGCCGTACAGGAATCGGCCAACTACATCGAGTTCCGAATTTCGACATTGCCGCTGGTTGCTGCTGCCGGCGGCGAGGGTGGGGGATGAAGCAGCTAAAACAGCAATGGCGTGAGCTCAAGCAACGCTTTGCCAGTCTGACGAAGCGTGAGCGGGGCGTATTGCTCGGGGGCGGTCTCGCCGTCATTCTTATCCTTGGTTTTTCGCTCATTGACTCGTCACTGGCCCGGCAGCGACTGCTCACCGAGCGTATCGTTAGGGTGCAGAGCGATAGTGCAATGACCAAGGCGCGGGTGGAAGCAATTGTGCGCCAACTCGCCGAGGACCCTGATGCCCGGGCACGGGCGAGCATTGCGGCGCTGTCAAAAGAAACACGCCGCCTCGAGGCGCAGATGCAGGGACTCAACCGCGGGCTTGTGGCGCCGCAACAGATGGCGGAAATTCTGCAGAATATGCTCTCGCACGACAGAGGGATCAAGCTGGTCGGGCTGAAAACCCTGCCGGTTTCGAATCTGATTGCGGGCAAACAGCCCGATGATGGCGCTAACGTTTACAAGCACGGCATCGAGATGACCTTACAGGGTCGCTATCTCGACATGCTGGCATATTTGGACCGGCTCGAAGGGCTGCCTTGGCAAATGTTCTGGTCACAGGCGCGAATGGACGCCAAGGAATATCCAGCGGTACGCATCACAGTCACCGTATTCACCCTCTCGCTGGACGAAGACTGGTTGGTCGTGTGATGCGAGTGATGACGCTTTTGACTGCTGGTCTGACACTTGCATTGTTTTGTCTTACATCGGCGGCGCAACGGTTGAGGGATCCGACACGACCACCACCTGGCGCATTCGCCGCGACCAAGGCAACGACCAAATCGGTCGCGCCCAAGACGATGACGCTGCAGACGGTGTTGATTTCGCCACAGCGGCGCACGGCAGTCATAAACGGAAAAGTCATGTCACTCGGCGACACGATTGACGGTTATCGGCTCGCAGAAATTCGCGAATCCGAAGTGGTGATGAAAGGTTCGAAAGGGACGCGGACATTACGTTTGTACCCGGGCGTAAGCAAGGCTGCTGCAACGCAGGCGGCGAAGCCAGAAAAGACGAAAGGTCGCGAATGAGCAAGTCAAGGCAGAGACTGCTTGACTGTTGCCCGACAGGTCGCCACTTGCTGTTCGCGGCGGCAATCGTTGCTTTGGCCTCATGCGCCGCGATCGAGCCACCACCACTGGAATACGAGACGGCCCGACAGCAGATGGATCAGGCAGTCGCATCGCAACTGCCGGCGCAACAGCCACAGGCGGTGAGCGACGCATTACTGCCGCCCATTACGGTTGAGATGCCGCGGGTCGATGGTCGGCCCATCGAACCCACTTTTGATCTGCAGGTGAGCAAGACACCGGCCAATCAGGTTTTTCTCGCCCTCGTCGAAGGCACCCCATACAGCATGGTGGTGCATCCTGACGTGCGGGAGCCGATCTCGATTAACCTCAAGAATGTCACCGTTTTCGAAGCGCTCGAGACGATCCGTGAGGTCTATGGTTACGAATACGGCGTGGCCGGGACGCGCATCACGATCAAGCCGATCGGTCTTCAGACTCGCGTGTATCAGGTGAACTATCTGGTGTCGCAACGCAAAGGCGAAACCGAGGTCCGGATCAGTTCCGGCGCCGTTTCGGACACGACCCGTGGTGGCATGCAAGGCGGAACAACAGTGGCGGCTATAGCCGGTGCGACCAGCGAATCACTCAAGAGCAGCAGCGTAAAGACCTCACTGGACAATGACCTTTGGTCCGAAGTCGCAACGGCGGTCAAGGCGCTGATTGGTTCGGAGGGTGGTCGCAACGTTGTTGTCAGTCCTCAGGCCGGGGTCATCGTGGTGCGCGCGCTTCCTGCTGAGTTGCGCAACGTTGCAGAGCTGCTCGACATCATGGCCGTGGTGGTTGAACGGCAAGTCATGCTGGAAGCCAAGATAATCGAGGTGCGCCTGACTGATGGTTCGCAGACCGGTGTCAACTGGGCGGCATTTGATAGCGGCGACAACAGTAACTTTGCGGGCGGTGTGCTCACTCCCGGCGCGTCTCTTTCGACAACCGGCACAATCAGTGCCTTTACCGCGCGCAATGACGATGGCACGCTCAAGGCAAACTCGACCCTGGAGTCTCAACCGGGCCGTCCGGGATTCTTCGATGCGGGCCAGGGAATACCTGGCACGTTACTCGGTTTGGCGTTCCAGACCAATAGCTTTGCGGCGCTCATCTCGTTCCTCGAGACCCAGGGCGACTTGTCGGTGCTATCGAGTCCGCGCATTGCGACCCTGAATAATCAGAAAGCGGTTCTCAAAGTGGGAACTGACGAGTTTTTCGTAACTAACGTTACATCGAACGTCACTTTTACCGGTACCACCAGCACGCAATCGCCGACCATTACCACTCAACCGTTCTTCTCCGGTGTGGCGCTGGACGTCACGCCGCAGATCGACGATAACGACATCATCACCTTGCACATTCACCCGTCTGTCAGTCTGGTAAAGGAAATTACCAAGGATCTCGATTTGGGCAGCGCCGGCCAGTTCAGGATCCCGCTGGCTTCGAGTGACATCAGCGAGTCGGATACGATCGTGCGGGTCAACAGCGGCCAGATCGTTGCGATTGGCGGTCTGATGAAAGAATTGACGGCGCGCAACCGCCGGCAGGTACCCGGGTTTGGCGACGTGCCCGTAGTTGGCGCGTTGTTTGGCAATTCGCAGAGTGCAAAAGCGAAAACGGAACTGGTCATTCTGGTCAAACCGACGATCATCAAGACCGCTGCCGATTGGCAGAATGATCTAGAGGAAACCAGGCAGCGTATTGACGGTTTCCCGCGACGGCCTGCGCCCGACGGTGCAACGACGAGCGCGCCATGAGCGCGCTGGGGTCGGCGGCCACCAGCATGTCAAGCGAAAGAGAGGCGAGGAGTGTACCGAGTTCATTTTGGCCTGCGTGAGCCTCCGTTCGGATTGACTCCGGACACTGCCTTCGCGTTCTCGGGTGCGTCACATCAGGAGGCACTCAATGTCTTGCTGCTCGCAAGCGCAAGTGGCGAAGGCTTCATCAAGATCACCGGTGACGTTGGCATGGGCAAAACGCTACTATGCCGCCGTTTTTTGTCGACACTGGCGGATGATTCGGTCGCTGCCTACATTCCAAACCCGATGCTTGATTTGCGCGGTTTGCTGCTGGCCATTGCGGACGAACTGGGAGCAGGTGTCGACCGGCAGGCTGACCAGCACCACTTGATCAAGAACGTCAACCATGCCTTGCTCAGGTGCGCGAGGCAGAACAAGCGAGTGATTATTTTTATCGACGAAGCGCAGGCGCTGCCGATTGAAACGCTCGAAGCGCTGCGCTTGTTGTCGAATCTGGAAACTGAAAAGCGCAAGCTTGTCCAGGTGGTTATGTTCGGTCAACCGGAGCTGGATCAGACGCTGGCGCAGCCTTCGATCCGGCAGTTGAACCAGCGCATTGCATTCCAGCACCGACTCAGCGGTTTGTCAGCGGACGAAACCAGTCAGTATGTTTCCCATCGTTTGCGGGTCGCCGGTTACGCTGGTGAACAATTATTCACTGGTGGCGCACTCGCTGCGCTTTACAAGCACACTGGCGGCGTACCTCGATTGGTAAATATTGTCGCCCACAAGTCATTACTTGCTGCCTATGGTGAAGGCACAGCGCGAGTATCACGCCGGCACGTGCAGCGCGCTGCATGTGACACGCCGGCAGCGATTCGGGTAACCAATCCGTTGTTCGGTGGCCTGGCTCTGGTTTCGGCGGCGTTCGCGGGCGTTGCCGCTTGGCTCTACGTTGCATGAGTTTGATCAACCGAGTATTGCAGGACCTCGATCAACGCGGCGCTAAACCATCGCGGGACTCGCAATATTCTGGTGATATCCGGACGGTCGCAGCACAGGCAAGCAACAGGCGGCGAAGACAACTGGCTTGGCTGCTTGCTGTGTGTGGGGCTGTGCTCGTCGCGCTGGTCGTATGGCCGGGCGTTGACCGGTTCAAGGATTTTCCGCAGCGACACTGGGCTCAACACCACAATTCGCCCCGTGTGACGAGTCCGCTGATACCGGTTGGGCAACCTCGGCCTGTTGAGCCAGATCAGGAGACGGTAGCGACAGCACTGATGGTGCCAGTTTTTCAGTTGTCGACGGTACTCACGATACTGCCGACCAACGCGGCGCGATCGCCGTCCACGTCGAGCAACGTCAGGCCGGCGACCGAAAAGAAAACGCCGGCGCGAACGGCGATAAATAGGTCACAGACAAAAGCGGTAACCTCCGATATGTCCTCTACTCCTCTGACGCAGACGCAAACCGCAATCGTGGCAAAGAAGCAACCTGTCGCGAAGCTGCGCCCGGTAGCGCAAGGCGACATCGCGAAAATGCCCGTCGTACAGGAAGAGCCGCTCGAACAAATCGTCATCTCGGCCGACCTTCCAGTGAGTCAATTAGAGAAACGAGCCCACGAACTCACCGCCTACGAGCGTGCTGAGGTCGCTTTTCGAGGCGGCGTTGACAGTCTTCGACGAGGCAGGTTGGGCGAGGCCGAGTCACAGTTTCGCTTGGCAATGAATGAAGGTCGCTCGCATGCGGCGGCGCAGCAGGCGCTCATTGGTATGCTCATCGATGCCGGGCGCCTCCAGGACGCCGAGTTCGTGCTGAATCAGTCGCTAGAGCTCAATCCGCGACAACCGACGCTGGCAATGGTGCTGGCAAGACTTCGGGTGGAGCGCGGCGATCTGGAAACGGCGGTCAAGACGCTGGATCGCGTGAGCGTCTATGCGGGCACCGATGCCAATTTTCTGTCGTTCATGGCCGCCGTTCTGCAGCGCGCGCAGCGCCATGAGGAGGCCGTCGTTCGATATCGCAATGCGCTGGCACTGATGCCCGGAAATCCCGTCTGGCTGATGGGGCTCGGCATCAGCTTGCGCGAGTTGGGCGAGAGCGAGCAGGCATTACAGGCTTTCGCAGCTGCGGCTGCGATGGGAACTTTGAATCCGGATCTGCAGGCGTTTGTCGAGCGGCGGCAGCGAGAACTGCAACACGCAGTCAATTAAGGCCAGGCGGCTTACTCAATCCTGGTGAACTGACTCGCGTCAATGCCGTGGCGGCGTTCTGGCGACAATCCAACCGACGACTTTTGCGGCACCAGCGCGCTTTAAAACGCTCGCCAGCTCGTTGAGCGTTGCGCCGGTAGTGATGACGTCGTCGACGACGGCGACGGTTTGTCCGGCCAGATCGACCCGACAGCGAAACACACCACGAACGTTTCTGGCGCGGTCGGCCCACGGTAGCGCTGTTTGTGACACACCAGCCGATACGCGTTGCGCGATGCCAGGTGATAAACGCAGGCCGAACGCGGCGCACGCGTGGCGCGCAATCTCTGCCGCCTGATTGAAGCCACGCTCGCGCAAGCGTGATGCCGCGATGGGCATCGGCAACACGATGTCCGGATAAGGCTCCGACTCCAGGCGCAGCGCAAGCTGGGCAGCGAGGGTGCGCGCTGCCGCAAGGTTATGCGAGTATTTCAGGTCGGCAACAAGAAAATCTACCGGGGCGATATAGTCAAGCGCGCTGATCACATAATCGTATTTCGGCGGATGCCTGATGCAGCGCCCGCACAATGATGCGGTCGGCGTCGGAGATGCGCATCGAGGACAACGCGGGCCTGCTGGCTCTGGTAGGGCCTCCTGGCAGCCATCACAGAGCCCGAAAGCTTCGGCCGATGCGCCGCAGAGCAGACAGGCGCGCGGCATGACGGACCGAATTCGGCGGATCAAATGAGTCAGCATGTCAGCAGACAGACAACTGGGGGCGACGATGCTGGGGATTGTTGCCGCACGGTACGAATATGAATGGCATGGACCTATAATGCGGTGACTGAACTGACTTACCGGAGCTCAATTGTAATGAACACCGCTTTGACGGCTGCCGAACAATCGTTGCTCGAAAACCTTGACCCCGCTTGGACGCTTGACGCGGTGATGGCGTTATTTGAAAAGCCGTTTGGCGACCTCGTGTTCGAGGCACAGCAGGTACATCGGAGCCATTTCGAGCCCAACAGCGTCCAGCTTTCGACTTTGCTTTCGATAAAGACTGGCGGTTGCCCTGAGGACTGTGGTTATTGTCCGCAGGCGGCTCGCTATCACACTGGCGTCGCCAATTCAGACCTAATGAGCGTTGGTGAGGTGCTGACAGCAGCTAGAGCCGCCAAGCAGAACGGAGCGACGCGTTTTTGTATGGGGGCAGCCTGGCGCGGACCAAAACAGCGCGATCTCGACAAAGTGGCCGAAATGGTTGCAGCCGTAAAATCGCTGGGACTGGAAACCTGCGCGACACTCGGTATGCTCAGAGAGGGACAGGCAGAGCAACTCAAAGGGGCCGGGCTCGACTACTATAACCACAACATCGATACCGGGGCCGATCACTACCAGCGGGTGGTTTCGACGCGCACGCAAGATGAACGCTATGAAACCTTGACCCGCGTGCGTGCCGCCGGCCTGAGCGTGTGCTGCGGTGGCATCGTTGGCATGGGTGAATCGAGGCAGACAAGGGCCGAACTCATCGTGCAACTTGCGAACATGGATCCCTATCCAGAGAGTGTGCCGATCAATAATCTGGTGCAGGTAAAGGGAACGCCTTTGCATGGCATCGCGCCGATCGACCCGTTCGAATTCGTACGTACCGTTGCCTGCGCACGGGTGACCATGCCACGCGCCATGGTTAGACTGTCTGCCGGCCGGGAGCAGATGTCCGACGAGCTGCAAGCACTGTGTTTCATGGCGGGAGCCAACTCCATCTTTTACGGCGACAAACTGTTGACGACCGGAAATCCCCAGGCCGCGTCCGATCGTCGTCTATTCAGTCGACTGGGTATCGAAGCATCAACCAGCAACGGCGTGCCAGCCGATTAGTTGCAGGCGGCCGGCAGGCGCTACGTCGTGACTATTCGGATGGGATTTGTTGGCGGACCGGGCAGCAGTAGTTGAGCACCAGCCGAATGCGCTACATCGGGCGGACCTTGTCGTGAAGGCGGCAGCCGAGCGTCGTGCCCGATTACGCCGCTCATTTGGCGTTGCTGCCACCAGCTTTGATGGCGTCGCGATGCTGCCGCGCGAGATTGCCGACCGGATGCGCGAGCGGCTGGCACTGATTCGATTGCCGGTGCAAAGCGCGCTGGACGCTGGCTGCGGCACCGGCTATGGCACACGTTTGTTGCGCCAACGCTACCCTGGCGCGCATATCATCGAACTGGATCTGTCGGAATCCATGTTGCGGCATGGGGCGACGCGCCGCAAGTGGGTCTGGCCGTTGACTGGGCTGTCGGCGCGACGCGTCGCGGTTTGTGCCGATATGCAGCAGCTGCCGATCGTTGCAGCGAGCGTCGACCTGGTCTGGTCCAATCTGGCATTGCATTGGGTGGAAGATCTCTCTGCTGCGTTTTCGCAGGCACACCGGGTATTACGCCCTGGTGGGCTGCTGATGTTTTCGATGCTCGGCCCGGACACGCTGCAGGAACTGCGCGCTGCTTCGGCGGGTGACGCGTTTCGCGTCAACCCGCATCTTGACATGCACGATATCGGCGACATGCTGGTTGCGTGCGGCTACGCGGATCCTGTCATGGATATGGAAAAAATCACTCTGACTTATGGGGATGTACACGCACTGTTACGTGATCTCAAAGCGCATGGATCGATCGGCCTGGTGGTGCCACAGCGAAAAGATCTCGGCAGCCGGCGCAATTATCTTTGCATGCTTGCACGTTACGAGCAGTTCAGGCGCGACGACAAGCGCATACCGGCGACTCTCGAGGTGATCTATGGTCATGCCTGGAAGCCGCAACCGAAACTGTCCCCGACCGGCAAGCGCGTCATCGATATCCGCTCGAAGCCGGTCTGAAAGACGGATCCAAAGCTTGGTCCGATGCTGCCTTGTCGCCTGCAATCGTGGCCGGCGGCAATGCCAAGACTTTTTTCCGGCATCACTTTTCCTGCTGATTTTGCTGCGGTTTCCTTGCTTCGCCTCAGCTCGCTATGTTACATTTCCTCGCCGTTTCAGCTAGCAAGGACAAGTTCGACATGTGGACGGTCGCAGCGGGGGAGGGGGCGCAATTCGCAATCGTGTCCCGCCGAAACAACTCAAGTTCGCAGCATGCCCGACTACTCGTTTTTGGCTCCCTCGGACTGTTCACGCTGTCGGTGGGGATCGGGTTTGCACTGATCGGCGCCTGGCCGGTAATGCCATTTGCCGGTATCGAATGTGTCGCCCTGTTCCTGGCCTATCGCTGGTTGCAGAGCCACGATGATGATTTCGAGCTGATTACAATAGACGCCGACCACGTGGTTGTGCAAGCTCGAGACGGCAGCAAAGTCGAGCGCCACCAACTCAACCGGCACTGGGCTCAGGTTGTCACCGAGGAAAGTCCGGGCGGGCGCGTACGCGTCTTCTTGCGTGTCCACGGGCGGGAGGTTGATTTTGGTAGACTGCTCGTTGATGACGCGAGGTTGTCGTTGGCCAAGCGGCTGCGCGAGCAACTTTCTCGGCCGGTTGATTCATAACGAAACTAAAATGACATTCGGGGGAAGTATGAGGTTGAAAGCGTTTCTGCGTCTGCTTGGGTCGGGCGCGGCGTTGCTCCTGCCAGCAGTCGCCGTGGCGGAGTGGCGACTGAATCTGAAGCCAGCCGCAACGGCGATCGGTAGGGACATTTACGACTTGCACACGCTGGTGATGATTATCATTACGGTGATTTTCATCGGCGTGTTCGGCTTCATGTTCTACGCGATTGTGAAGCATCGCAAATCCGTCGGACATAAGGCGGAACAGTTTCACGAGAGCACCACGGTCGAGATCATCTGGACCGTAATCCCCGTTTTCATTCTCATCGGCATGGCCTGGCCGGCGACCAAGGCGCTGTTGACACTGCGTGACACGTCGGCTCCTGACATGACCATCAAGGTTACCGGGTATCAATGGAAATGGGGTTACGAGTATCTCGACGACGGCATTCAGTTCTACAGTACTTTGGCCACACCGCGTGAGCAGATCCAAGGCGACGATGAAAAGGGCGAGAACTACTTGCTGGAAGTGGACAATCCGCTGGTCGTGCCGGTTGGCAAGAAGGTCCGTATCCTCACCACGGCGAATGATGTGCTCCACGCCTGGTTCGTTCAGGAACTGGCAGTCAAGCAGGATGCCATTCCCGGATTTATTCGTGATACCTGGTTCCGCGCCGAAAGAACTGGCACTTTTCGCGGCCAGTGCGCCGAGTTGTGCGGCAAGGAGCACGGTTTCATGCCGATCGTTGTCAAAGTTGTTAGTGAAGACGACTACAGAGGCTGGGTTGAGACGAAAAAAGCAGGCACTGCGGTAAAGGCCTTCGATCCCGGCAAGACCTATTCGGTTGCCGAACTGCGTTCCACCGGCGAAGGCGTCTACAACACCCATTGCGTTGCTTGCCACCAAACAGATGGCGGCGGCATGCCGCCGACGTTCCCCGCGATCACAGGGGGCAAGATCGCAACCGGCCCGACCACTGGCCACATAGATATCGTTGTCAACGGCAGCAAGAAAAACCCGATGATGGCGGCATGGGGCCCGCAACTGACCGATGTGGAAATCGCGGCGGTTATCACCTACCAGCGCAATGCGTTGGGAAATGCTTTGGGCGATGCAGTGCAGCCCGGCGCGATTGCGGCGGCGCGCAAATAACCCGGCCCGAAATCGGACAAGAAACTATAGGTTTGTAAGGAGAGGCAAATGGAAGCGGTACACGAACACGACCACGGCCATGACCACCCGTCGGGCATTATGCGCTGGGTGACTACCACCAACCACAAGGACATCGGCACGATGTACCTGTGGTTCAGCTTTACCATGTTTTTGGTCGGTGGCGTGATGGCCCTTGTTATCCGCGCCGAATTGTTCCAGCCTGGCCTTCAGGTTGTCGAGCCAGAGTTTTTCAACCAAATGACAACATTGCACGGTCTGATCATGGTGTTTGGCGCGATCATGCCGGCATTCGTGGGTTTTGCCAATTGGCAGATCCCGATGATGATCGGCGCGCCTGACATGGCTTTCCCGCGGATGAACAACTGGAGTTTCTGGTTGCTCCCGCCGGCGGCAATGCTGCTCGTGATCTCGATGTTCGTGCCGGGCGGTAGCGCCGGCGTGGGCTGGACGCTGTATGCGCCGCTAACAGTGCAACAGGGCATGGGGATGGATCTGGTGATATTCGCTGTTCACATTCTCGGCATGTCGTCGATCATGGGATCGATCAACATCATTACGACGATTCTGAACATGCGCGCCCCCGGTATGACCATGATGAAAATGCCACTGTTCGTCTGGACCTGGCTGATCACCGCATACCTGCTGATTGCAGCTATGCCCGTACTGGCGGGCGCCGTAACGATGACACTGACGGATCGTCATTTCGGAACCAACTTCTTTAACGCTGCCGGCGGGGGCGATCCGGTGTTGTTCCAGCACATCTTCTGGTTCTTTGGTCACCCAGAGGTATATATTATTGCGATCCCGGCGTTTGGCGTGGTGTCCCAAGTGTTGCCGGCATTCTCACGAAAGCCGCTGTTTGGATACGCGTCTATGGTCTACGCCACGGCATCGATTGCCATCCTGTCATTCCTGGTGTGGGCACACCATATGTACACGGTCGGAATGCCAGTTGAGGCGCAGTTGTACTACATGTTTGCGACCATGCTGATCGCGGTTCCAACCGGGGTCAAGGTGTTTAACTGGGTGGCGACGATGTGGAAGGGGTCTCTCACTTTCGAAACCCCGATGCTGTTTGCGATTGGATTCCTTTTCCTGTTTACGCTGGGCGGATTTACCGGTCTCGTTTTGTCCCTCACACCGGTAGACGTTCAGCTGCACGATACCTATTATGTCGTGGCGCATTTCCATTACGTCATGGTTGCCGGCGCGTTGTTCTCGGCCTTTGCCGGAGTTTACTTCTGGCTGCCCAAGTGGATCGGCAAGATGTACGACGAAAAACTCGGCAAGCTGCATTTCTGGCTGTCGATTATTTTCTTCAACGTCACCTTCTTCGTTCAGCACTTCTCCGGGCTGGCCGGCATGCCGCGCCGTATTCCGGATTACGCCTTGCAGTTCGCCGATTTCAACATGATCTCGTCGATCGGCGCGTTCGGCTTCGGGCTGTCTCAGCTACTGTTCCTCTACATTCTGGTGAAGGCCATTCGCAGTGGAGAAAAGGCGCCGGAGAAGCCATGGGAGGGTGCCGACACGCTCGAGTGGACGCATTTGCCGACGCCGGCTCCTTATCACTCGTTTGAGACGCCACCGACGGTAAAGTAGTGACTAGCACGCGACGGGGCAGTGGCGCACATGCCGCTGTCCAGTCCCACATTCCGATGACGAACGGTTATCCTGAACAGCAAAGCAAAAGAAACCGGAAGACCGGAATCGTACTTGCCACGATTGCCGCCGCTTTCTTTCTCGGTTTCGTATTTCGGCGGCTGTTGTTTCAATGACCGATTCAGCTGCCAGTCGTAATCGCGAGACGCTGCGTAAACTTGCCATTATCGCCCTGCTGATGTTTGGGTTTGGATACGCGCTGGTGCCGCTTTACGAGAAGATCTGCGAAGTCACGGGCATCAATAATCTTGTCAAGCCAGACGAGGTTGTTAACACCCAGGTCGATACCTCGCGGACTATCGTCATGGAATTCGATGCCAATGTGCGTGGTGAAATTAACTGGCAACTGATCCCGCGGGAGCGCAAGAAAAGAGTCCATCCTGGCGAATTGGTACACGTAGTGTTCGACCTCAAGAATGCCAGCGATGTGCCGGTGCTGGCGCAGGCTATTCCCAGCTATGGACCACAGCGAGCTGGACTGTACGTGAAAAAGCTGGATTGTTTCTGTTTTACTCAGCAGGAGATTGCTGCCGGCGAGAATCGCGAGTTGTCTGTCGTTCTGGTGGTCGAACCGTCGATCCCACGCGATGTGCATACGGTTACATTGTCTTACACCATGTTTGAAATCGAGGGCGCCGAGCAACGCTCGGCGTCGATCCGGCTGGCCGGGGGCAAGAAGAGTTGACAGCGCAGCAGCAACCTCAAAGTGCCGGAACGCTGCGCGCATTCCGCGCGGTGATCTCGGCATTCACCGGGATTGGCAAGGGCAAGGCGCTGCAGCATGACCTGGCAACGCTGCGCCCGTGGCAAGTGATCGTCGCGGGAGTGGTTTGTGCGGCGATTTTTGTTGCAGTGATTATTACGGTGGTGCGCAATATCGCGTCCTGAATAACAGCAGAATAAATCAACTAGACTTTACAGGGGAGTAAAGCTATGACTTCGCAACCGGGTGGTTATTACCTGCCTTCGCCATCGTTATGGCCTGTCATAGGGTCGGTCGCGCTGTTCCTGATGGCCTTGGGTGGCGTATTCATCATGAACGACGCTAGTGGCGGAACGATTGTTCTGCTGGCCGGAGCTGCCATTCTCATTTATATGATGTTTGGTTGGTTCGGCACCGTCATCGGCGAGAGCGAATCAGGCAAGTACAACAAACAGGTCGACGTGTCATTCCGTTGGGCCATGAGCTGGTTCATCTTCTCGGAGGTAATGTTCTTTGCTGCCTTCTTTGGTGCGCTGTTCTACATGCGTGTATTGTCGGTGCCATGGCTTTCCGAGGCCGACACGGGGGCGCTGTTGTGGCCCGGCTTCTCAGCCGACTGGCCCGCCTCTGGCCCTGCCATCGCCGATCAGTTCAAGCCGATGGGTGCCTGGGGGATTCCAGCGCTGAACACCGCGATCCTCCTCACCTCCGGGGTGACCATCACCATCGCGCACTGGGCGCTCAAGAATAATCAGCGCAGCAAACTTAATTGGTTCATGTTTCTTACAATCGCTCTGGGCCTGACCTTTATCGGTTTCCAGATCTATGAATATGGCCATGCCTATGCTGACCTGAATCTGACGCTGGAGAGTGGTGCCTATGGTGCAACATTCTTCATGCTCACCGGCTTTCACGGCTTTCATGTCACCGTTGGCACCATTATGCTGATTGTCATCTGGCTACGGTGCCTCAAGGGGCACTTCACTCCGGAGCATCATTTCGGTTTCGAAGGGGTGGCGTGGTACTGGCACTTTGTTGATGTGGTCTGGCTGGGCTTGTTCGTGTTTGTCTATTGGCTATAGAAGGCAGGGCATCAAAGGCATACCAAGAACAATAAGCGAGAAGCAAAGCCCCGTTAAAACGGGGCCTACTAGGGCGCCGCCGGCAAATGTCGAGCGGCGACTTTTTTTACAGGCCCTGCTGCGGAATCAGTCCGAAGTAGTAACCCAGCATCAGAAGAACGAACAACGTGACTGACAGGCCAACGCGAAGCGTCAATGCCCTGACAGTGCGATCCGAAGTTCCCTTGTCGCGCATCAGGTAGAACAGCGCGGACGCGAGGCTGCCGACAATAACCAGCAGGAAGAGGAGAATGACGATTTTCATATGTGTCCAAGCCTCGATTTCAGTTTAGCGAACAGCCTTGGGGTCTGCCAATGGCGGTTGCCATTGGAACGTTGTATCTGTCCATGAAGAGTAAGACATCTGGACCCGGTTGGGTTCCCACTATGGCTGCACTGCTTGGGTTTGCTTTGACGCTTTCGGCTTCCTATTGGCAGTTTGGTCGAGCTGAAACGAAAGCGCAATTGCTTCAAGAGTACTTGGCGCGCCAAGCCATGGCGCCGCACAATCTGAACGCGTCAATCCCCGGCAAAGAAGCGCTCGTTCACCGCAGGGTGCGTGTAGAGGGACAATATGTCCTCGAAAAGGCGATTCTGCTTGATAACCGAATTCGCGGCGGTGCGGCCGGCTACGAGGTCATCGTGCCGCTGCAGATTTCCCGAACCGGTCAGTATCTGTTGATCAATCGCGGCTGGATTGAACGCGGTCGCGATCGCACTGTAGTGCCGGCCATTGACGCGCCCTCCGGCACGGTAACCGTTACCGGCACCACGGACTTGCCCGGTCGAGGCGCACTCGAGTTGTCTGACGAAGTTATCGAAGGCCGCATCTGGCAAAACCTCAACCTGGCCCGCTATCGCAACAAGCACCAGCTAAACGTGCTCGATTTCGTTGTTCAGGAAGAATCCGATCGCGACGACGGCATCAGCCGCGACTGGGCGGCACCGGGCTTTGGCATCGAAACCCATCGGTCGTATGCTGTCCAATGGTTGCTGTTTGCTGCCTTGATTGTGTTCCTTTACGTCTATTATGGCTTTGTCCGAAATAAAACAGACCAGCAGAAGTAACTGGACGTTGTGGCTGATTCTTGCCATCTGTGTGCTGCCGATTGCCGCGTCGACGGTGTTGTATTTCTTGTGGACGCCAACACGGTTCGTTAATCATGGAGAACTGCTCGAACCAGTGCCGTTGGCGCAAGTCTCGTTGTCACGCGCCGACGGAGGCGAGTTCGGTTTCAGCGAGCTTCGTGGACAGTGGGCATTTGTGTCAGTCGACGATGCCGCCTGCGACGAAAACTGCCTCAGAAAGCTGTACCTGATGCGACAGATTCGCTTGACGCAAGGAAAAGACTCCGATCGCATCGATAGGGTGTGGCTGGTGCATGACGGAAAACAACCAGCTTCGCATACGCTGCGGGATTACCCGGGCATGAGGACGATCTTGTTGTCACCGCAGCAGTCGCTGAGCCTGTTTCCAGCTGACAGCGGTCGCGAGGATTATATTTATCTCATCGACCCAATCGGTAACCTGATGATGCGTTTCCCTCTAGAAGTCGATCCGTCCCGTCTCAAAAAAGATGTCGCCAAACTGTTGCGTGTATCGAGTGGCTGGCGCCGTATTCAGCGTTGACCGAACTGAACAGCATGTCTGATCCGATCTGGCAGTTCTCTTTGCAAGCCTTGCACGCGTTGGGCTGGTTTGCCACCTTGGTTGTTGCCGTGGTCGTCTTTGTCAAGTTCTTCGAGCTTCGCAAACTGGTGTATGCCACAACGCTGCTGACACTTTTTTTGGTGGCTCTGGGCGCATATGTGCGTCTGACTGATGCTGGGTTGGGATGCCCGGATTGGCCGGGCTGTTACGGAAAGCTTTCGCCGTTCCATGCGGAAGTTGAAATCCTTGATGCGGAGAGGCTGTCTCCGGCCGGTCCCGTTTCAGCGCCGAAGGCATGGAAGGAAATGATACATCGCTACCTTGCGTCGCTGGTCGGTGCGATGATTACGGCAATCGTCCTGAAAGTCTTGTACATGCGCCAACGGGTACAGCGCGGTCGTGAGCAACCCGATTTGTCGCTTGGGTTGCCCTTGTTGTTGCTCGGACTGGTTGTGCTGCAGGGCTTGTTTGGCAAATGGACCGTTACGTTATTACTTAAACCGGCCATTGTGACTGTGCATCTGCTGGGCGGAATGGTGATCCTTGCCGCGCTGACTTGGCTAAGTGCGAAGCACCTCAGGCCGCCGGCTGCGGGAAGACCGGCGGAGGCGCGTTTGCTGCGCCCGTTGGGGTTGCTCGGATTGGTGTTGGTGATGATCCAAATTGCGCTCGGCGGCTGGGTTAGTACCAATTACGCTGCGCTCGCCTGCATCGATTTTCCGACTTGTCATGGCCGGTGGATGCCGGACATGGATTTTGGCCACGCATTCCAGTTACAGCGCGAGTTGGGTATGACGAAAGCTGGTGCACCGTTGTCCAACGCTGCGCTAAACGCGATTCATTGGACGCATCGTATTGGCGCGCTCGTGGTTGCGGCGTACCTTGGCGCGGTGACTTTAGTTGCATTCAGGATGACCGGTTTGCGCGTTTACGCAATGGCTTTGGCGACCGTACTGGTAATACAGCTGCTATTCGGCATCACAAACATACTGGCAATGTTGCCACTTGCCGTTGCTCTCGCTCACAACGTTGGCGCTGCGTTGTTACTGATGTCGGTGGTGATGCTAAACTTCGCCATCTTTCAGGAGTCGACCCGGTAAATGTCGGTATCCACCCATTCACCACATTTGGTCTCTCGCCTCGAGCAATATCTGCAGCTCACCAAGCCGCGTGTTGTCGCCCTGATCGTGTTCACGGCGGCTATTGGCATGTTGCTCGCGACGGATGAGGCGGTACCGATAACAATTCTGTTGTGCGGATCGATCGGTATCTGGCTGGTGGCGGGTGCGGCGGCCGCAGTGAACTGTCTGGTAGAGCAGAAGATCGATGCACTCATGGCGCGTACACGTGCGCGACCATTACCTTTGGGAAGGGTTTCGACTCCCGAAACTCTGGTGTTCTCTGGCGTAGTTGGCGGGGTCGGTTTGACGCTATTGTATGTATTGGTGAACCCGCTGACGATGTGGTTGACGCTGGCGACTTTTGTCGGGTATGCGATCGTCTACACCGTCATACTCAAGCCGCTCACACCCCAGAACATCGTCATCGGCGGCGCTTCTGGTGCCATGCCACCGGTGCTCGGATGGGCGGCTGTCACCGGCGAGGTTTCCCATGAAGCCTTGTTGTTGTTCTTGATTATTTTCGCCTGGACACCGCCACACTTCTGGGCCTTGGCACTGTACCGGAAGAACGAATATGCGAAAGCGGAAATTCCGATGCTGCCGGTTACCCACGGCGACAAATTTACTCGCCTGCACGTGCTTCTGTACACGATTATTCTTTTTGCTGTTTCAATGTTGCCATTCGCGGTGCGCATGAGCGGCTGGCTTTACGCCGTGGGTGCATTGATTCTGGGCGGGGTGTTCTTGTTCTATGCATTGCGCATCTGGCTTGACTACAGCGACGCGCTGGCACGCCACACCTTTCGCTATTCGATTGTCTATCTGTTCTTGTTGTTCGCGTTATTGCTGCTGGATCACTACCTGCCGCCGGCCCCCGTGCCATGACTGGTGCACCGGCGATCTCGTGCCGCTTGCTCGTGGCGCTGTTGCTGGCGGTCTGCCTCTCGTTTGCCGGATGTGAACAAAAAGGCGCAAGCGAGGCGTTTGAGTCGGCTGATATCACCGGCGCTGATTTCGGTCGCCAGTTCACGCTTATTGACCACTCGGGGAAGCTTCGTCGCCTGGAAGATTTTCGCGGCAAGGTCGTGGTGATGTTCTTTGGCTTTACGCATTGCCCGGATGTGTGTCCGACGACCTTGGTCGAATTCAATGCGGCGCTCGAGGAACTTGGCGAAGCGGCGCAGCGTGTGCAGATACTTTTCGTCACTGTTGACCCGGAACGAGACACGCCGGAGGTGCTCGGCTCGTATGTGACTGCATTCAACGCCGATTTCCTTGGTTTGACCGGAACTGCTGATCAGATCGCCGAAGTGGCACGGGAGTTCAGGATTGTCTACCGCAAAGTTGAAGGTTCGCGCCCGGGTAGTTATTCAGTCGATCATTCTGCCGGGACGTACATCTTCGATCAGCAAGGGCGCATCCGTTTGTACGCGCCCTATGGTCAGGGCAGCGAGGCCATAGCCAGCGACATCGGGCGCTTACTCAACGCTGGTTGAACATTGGGTGAACAAGAAACCCGCCATGCGGCGGGTTTCTTGTAGTCAGCTCTTGCGGATGCAGGTCAGCCGTCTTGCGGAGCCAACAGCAGTCGCATCTTTTTCATCGCCTGGGCTTCGACCTGCCGGACGCGCTCCGCTGAAATGCCGAACTCATCGGCGAGTTGATGCAGGGTCAGGGGATGTTCCTCACGCAGCCAGCGTGATTCAATGATGCGACGGCTGCGCGCGTCGAGAGTGGCCAGCGCCTGTGCCAGACCTTCCGATCGGCTACGCATACCATCTTCATGCTCGAGAATGCGTCCCGGATCGTCGTCGCTGTTAGTCAAATAGGAAATTGGAGCAAAGTTACTCTCCTCCTCATCCTCAGTGAGAGGGTCGAGCGCGACATCATGCCCTCCCATGCGGGTTTCCATTTCCACTACGTCCTCGGGCCGGACGTTTAATTGATTTGCAACCGCTTTGATCTCATCGGCGCCCAGTGCCTCAAAACCAGGCTTCATGCTGCGTAGGTTGAAAAACAGCTTGCGCTGCGCCTTGGTCGTGGCGACTTTCACGATGCGCCAGTTTCGCAACACGAATTCGTGGATCTCAGCGCGGATCCAATGCATGGCAAACGACACCAGCCGCACGCCTCGTGTCGGGTCGAAGCGCTTGACCGCCTTCATGAGCCCGACATTGCCTTCCTGAATCAGGTCAGCGTAGGCGAGACCATAACCGCGATAGCCGCGAGCGATGGCGACCACCAAGCGTAGATGTGACAGCACCAGGGAACGCGCAGCCGCGAGGTCTTGCTGCTCCTGAAAGCGCGTCGCGAGCGTGGTTTCTTCCTCTTGCGAAAGCAGCGGAATGCGGTTCACCGCCTGAATATAGTTATCCAGGCTGGCAACCGAGGGTAGAGACAATGTGGCTAACGCCTGTGACATTCAATTCACCTCCGTTTCTCAGACAATACTAGCACTCCTGGCCTAAGAGTGCCAGATACCGCAAAAAGTTCCCGTGCTGGAAGAGAAGCCCTTTATCGAGGATCCATATGCCATAAGTGACGACTCACTGACATCCATGCGCCAAGCCACCCGATAAGAGCGGCGAGCGCCATCAGCACGGTGATCTGCTGCAGCGTCATATGACCGAGCGATGGGCTCATACCGAACAAGCCGCCGAATGATGCCAGTTCGTGATTAAGCATGCGTACAGCGATGGCCACGATCAACCAGGCGCCGAACCCGCCAAGCAAACCCTGCAGACCGCCGAGGTAAAGGAATGGCCGTCGTATGAAGTGGTTGGTTGCACCGATCAGTTTCGAGACCTCGATTTCATCGTGTCGCGTAAGAATTTGTAGTCGAATAGTATTAAAGGTGACAGCGACGAGGGCGAACGACAGCAAAACCCCCAGCAGAGTCACCAGCATACGCCCTATTTTGAGCGCGGCATCGAGTTTTCGTGCCCACTCCGAATCCAGTTGCACGTGCTCGACTTTGGGCCACCGTGATGCCTCGTCTCGCAACGCTTCAAGCAAATCCGGGTCCGCCGAGCGGCCGGCTACAACGAAGGCGTGTGGTAGGGGATTGCTCTCCAATTCGGACAGCACATCTGACATGCCTGAGGCGCGTTTAAGGTCCTTCAGGGCGGTGCTGCGATCGACGAACCGGAACTCCAACACGGCAGGGTGGCGGGTCAGGCGCTGCTCAACTGCTTTCACGTCACTGGCATCGGCGTTCACGGTCAAAAACAGGCTTAGTTGGGGTTCGCTGGTGAGCTCGCGCGAGAAGCGAGCCACGTTGTCCAGCGCGATGTAGAAACCGCAGGGCAGCGCCAGCGCGATTCCGAACACGGCAACGTTGAGCGCGGTGGCGAAAGGCTGTTGAAGCAGCCGGCGCATACTGTCGCGGAGGGCGTCGAAGTGAGCGAAGATCCAGCTCACGATGCGATCGCTCCGTGATCAAGCTGTACCGTACGCGCACCCAATTCGTCGATCATCGCGACATCGTGGGTGGCGATCACCACGGTTACGCCGACCTGAT
This sequence comes from Betaproteobacteria bacterium, assembly GCA_020346185.1. Taxonomy (GTDB): domain Bacteria; phylum Pseudomonadota; class Gammaproteobacteria; order Burkholderiales; family Eutrophovitaceae; genus SG8-40. Next base: position 664,791 of record CP070775.1, read on the forward strand.
TAAATGCTTTGAACATGGTAATGATTTCAGCGGCATAGGCGGCATCAAGGTTGCCCGTTGGCTCATCGGCGAGAAGGATCGCTGGACGGTTGACAATGGCTCGAGCAATGCAGAGGCGTTGCTGCTCGCCACCGGACAGCGCGACCGGACGCGCCCTCTCGCGGTCGAGCAAGCCTACCTTGTCGAGCGCGGCACGCACGCGGCGCGCAATCTCGCGACGGGGAAAGCCCGAAATAATCAGCGGCAATGCCGCATTGCTGTAGACGCTGCGGTCGAAAAGCAGCTTATGATCCTGAAAGATAAACCCAAAATTCCTGCGCAGAAAGGGCAGAGAAGCCCGCCCCATGCTGGTGATGTTCTTGCCATTGATTACAACACTGCCACTGCTTGGACGTTCAATACCGCCAACGAGCTTCAGGAGAGTGCTTTTTCCAGCGCCGGAATGGCCGGTGACGAATACCATCTCGCCGGGCTCGACCCGCAATGAGACGTTGCGCAGCGCTTCGTAGCCACCCGGATAACGTTTTGAGACGTGGCTGACGGTGATCATGGGCTCGACTCAAGGCTCGCCAAAGCTACCGTGAGCCCGTTTGCGTGCGCCGCGACCGGTTAGGCGAACAGGGCATCAACAAACATTGCCGCATCGAACGGTCGCAAGTCGTCGATCCCTTCGCCAGTGCCGACATAGCGTACGGGAATGCCCCGATAGCGGGCGATACCCGCGATGGCGCCACCCTTGGCGGTGCCATCGAGCTTGGTCAATATGAGGCCGGTGATACCAAGCGCCTCATCAAAAGATTTGACCTGGTTCACCGCGTTCTGGCCAGTATTGGCGTCGATTACCAACAGTACTTCGTGGGGTGCACCCGGCATTGCCTTGGCAATGACGCGTTTTACTTTCTTCAACTCCTCCATCAAATGCTGCTGGGTCGGAAGGCGGCCAGCGGTATCGGCCAGCAAAACATCAGCCCTCTTCGACTTTGCCGACTGGATGGCGTCGAAGATCACGGCTGCTGCATCGCCGCCCTCCTGCGCGATCACGCTAACTTGGTTGCGCTCACCCCAGACCCTTAACTGTTGTTCGGCGGCAGCGCGAAAGGTATCACCGGCGGCTAGCACCACCGACAGACTCGCGTCAACCAGTTGCTTGGTCAGTTTGCCGATCGATGTCGTCTTGCCGGCACCATTTACCCCCGCCAGCAAGATAACAAATGGTTTGTGTGTATGCACGTTCAACGCTTCTTCAAGCGGAGTGAGCAATTGCGACAACTCACTCCTCAGCGCATCGCGCACCCCCGCGGCATCGCTGATTTTTTCGCGCTTTACGCGCTCGCGCGTGGCTTTGACGAGGTGGTTAGTGGCCTCTACGCCAACGTCACAGGTCAGCAGAATGGTCTCGAGATCTTCATACAGTTCTTCATCGACGGCTCGGCCGGGGACAAATAGTGCTTTGAGTTGCTTGCCGAGCCGCGCACGTGTGGCGGCCAGACTCTGCTTTAGCCGCTCACCAAGCGGGCGCTTCTCGTCTGTCTCTGCGCTATCCAATTCAGAAACCTCGTCAGTCTTCAGGAAACTAAACATAGCTATTGCTTGTCACATTTGTCCATTTGGCTACAGCTCGGACAATAGCAGGACACCATCCAAAATTATGCAACGCATGATTCTATTCGGTTTGAAACGCTTGCGCGCTCGGCCCGTCCCGCCAAAGGGAACTGCCCTGATCGGTAACTATGGCGACTGCGCCCGGTGCCTTTATCGTAACAGTGTGAAGTGCCTTGGCTGGCTGCTTATGCTCTGTGTGTCTTCTTGGGGCGGTGCACTGCACGCCGCGCAGCCGGTCACGAACGGCGTTCATGGCACAACTTTGGACAACGGTCTCGAGGTATTCGTCAAGGTAGACCGGCGTGCTCCGGTGGCGGTGTCGATGCTGTGGTATCGCGCCGGAGGCATGGACGAAGAAAGTGGTACGACCGGCGTCGCGCATGTGCTAGAGCACATGATGTTTCAAGGCACCGAGCGCATTGCCGCTGGCGAATTTTCGCGCATGATCTCGGAAGTCGGCGGACGTTCCAATGCGTTTACCTCTTCTGATTACACTGGCTACTATCAGCAACTTCATAAATCCGACCTCGAGTTGGCCTTGCGCCTGGAGGCTGATCGCATGGCCAATCTGAAGCTTGACGAAGCAGAATTCCAAAAGGAACTGCGTGTCGTCATGGAAGAGCGTCGCCAGCGCGTCGATGACAATCCGCGCGCCATGGTTTTCGAACGGTTGAATGCGGCCATGTACCTGGCGCATCCGTACCGGCAGCCGGTGGTGGGCTGGATGAGCGATTTGGAGAACATGCGCGTGGAAGACGCGCGCCAGTGGTATGACAACTGGTATGCGCCCAATAATGCGGTGCTGGTCGTTGCCGGCGACGTAGACCCGCAGCATGTCTTTACGCTCGCGGACAAATACTTCGGACCGATTTCAGCCCGGCCATTACCGGTCAGGAAGCCACAAGCGGAGCCGGAGCAAAAAGGCACGCGTCGTATCGTCGTCAAAGCACCGGCACGCTTGGCATCGTTGACGATGGCTTACCATGCTCCCTCTCTGAATGACGTCGAGGGCGATTGGGAACCTTACGCGCTGTCGATTCTCGCCGGCGTGCTGGATGGATACTCGGCGGCGCGCCTGGAGCGCGAAATGGTCAGCAAGACACGGGTTGCAAATTCCGTAAGCACCGATTATGACGGTCTGCGGCGTGGCCCTGGAGTGTTCTATGTCAGCGTGACGCCCGGTCAGGGAAAGACCGTGGCCGATGTCGAGCACGTCTGGCGAGAACAGCTTGCCATACTTATTGAAAAGGGTGTGAGGGAAGAAGAGTTGCGTCGGGTCAAAGCGCAGGTTATCGCTTCCCAAGTTTACGGTGAGGATTCCGTGTACGGACAGGCGGCGCGCATTGCAAGGATGCGCTCGCTCGGATTGGCGTACGATGCCGCGTCCCGCATGACGGAAAAGTTGCGTGAGGTGACAGCGGAGCAAGTGGCGGCGGTGGCCGGCAAGTATCTGGTCGACGACAATCTGACGATCGCCGTTCTCGATCCACAAATACCTGCAGGACAGGCGGGCAGTGAGCGATATAGTGAGGCGGACGCCAAATGAAACTAATGAGGAACATGTCACGAACAGGGCGCGGTTTGCTCACCTTCGGTTTGGCCTTTTGTGTCGCTGTCGGTTCGATGCTGGCGATAGCGCCACCGGCCTGGGCTGGGCTGGAGATCGAAAGCTGGCATACCGAAAATGGCGCACGAGTACTGTTCCTTCAGTCGCGCAATCTGCCGATCCTCGATGTTAACGTCGAATTTCCGGCCGGATCCGGTCGGGATGAGCCAGGCAAGGAAGGCTTGGCAAGGATGACCCTCGCGCTGATGAAGAAAGGAACCCGCAAGCTGGACGAGCATCGCATCTCTGAGCAGCTCGCCGGCATCGGCGCCCAGCTCTCTGGCAACATCGACCTCGACCGTAGCGGTTTTGCATTGCGCACTTTGTCCTACCGCGATGACCGACGTGTCGCCCTTGCCGTGTTGCGAGACATCCTGGCGTCACCGAGCTTTCCGGAAGCAGTGCTCGAGCGCGAGAAGGTGCGCAATGTTGCGTTCCTCGAGGAGCGACAAACACGCCCTAATGTCATTGTCGCTCAGACATTTCAAAAGGAACTTTACGGAGACCACCCATACGCCGCAACCGGAGCCGGCGAACCGGAGACCATAGCGGCTCTGACGCGCGATGACCTGCTCGCCTTTCATCGGCGCTATTTTGTGTCCGATGAGGCTGTTGTGACGATTGTCGGAGACGTATCCACCGATGAGGCGAGGCGCATCGCCTCCGAGCTGACAGCTGATTTGCCGCGAGCCGGTGAGCCCGTGCTGCAGTTACCCGCTGTAACGCACCCGGCTGAGAGCACCGAGGTTGTCATTCCGCATTCGGCCAGTCAGGCTCATGTCCGTATTGGCATGCCGGGTGTGCGGCGTGGCGATCCCGATTATTATCCGCTGTGGGTTGCAGTGCAGATCCTCGGCGGCAACGGCATGACGTCGCTGCTGAACGCTGAGTTGCGCGAAAAAAGGGGGCTAACCTACAGCGCCTACAGTTATTTTTCACCATATTTTCGCCGTGGCCCGTTTGTGATTACCCTACAAACGCGCCAGGATCAGGCCTGGGATGCGCTTGATGTGGCGCTCTCGACACTCGAGCAATTCGTCACCGATGGGCCGACCGAGGCGCAGCTCAGGGCGGCCAAGCAGTATCTCATCGGCGGCTTCGGGCTGAATATCGACAGTAATGCGGAACTGGCCGGTTACCTGGCAATGGTCGGTTTTTATCAGCTGCCTTTGGATTACATAGACCGGTTTCCGGATGAAATCGGTAAAGTTACTTTGGAAGATGTGCGTGACGCGCTGCAGCGCCGTCTTGCGCCCTCGAGGACAGTAACGGTGGTCGTTGGCCCGACGGCAAGACCGTGAAGTGGCTAAACAACATAATCAGGTGAGAATTATTGGCGGTGAGTGGCGCCGTCGGCTCCTGCGATTTCCCCCTGCTGCTGATTTGCGACCGACACCCGACCGGGTTCGCGAAACCGTTTTCAACTGGCTGGGCCAGACCCTCGAGGGGAAACATTGTCTTGACCTGTTTGCCGGCAGTGGTGTGCTCGGCTTCGAGGCGGCATCGCGCGGTGCCCGCCGGGTGGTCATGGTGGAGCGCGATCGCGCTGCCTGTGCTGCCTTACTGGGCAATGTCGGGGCGCTACAGGCAGACAATCTCGAAGTGCGGTGCCAGGACGCATTGAAGTTCCTGAATTCAGACCGGCGCGCCTTTGATATTGTTTTTCTCGACCCGCCTTATCAGCAAGCACTGTTGCCTCAGCTGCTGGCGAAGATCGTTCCGAACCTGGCAGCCGGTGCGCTCGTTTATCTCGAAGCGCACGACTTGCCGCCAATCCCGCCTGTTTACCATATCGCTCGCCGCTCCCGGGCCGGGCAGGTGAATTATCTCCTGTTAGAATCGAACGGTAATGGTGGCGAGATTCAATAGGACGGTTTATCCGGGCACTTTCGATCCGTTTACGCGCGGACACGAGGACCTCGTGCGTCGCGCAGCTAGCTTGTTTGAAGAAGTCATTGTCGCGGTTGCCGACAGTCGCGCCAAGCAGCCTTTGTTCTCGCTGGAAGAGCGTGTTGCCATTGCCAGCGAAGTGCTGGCGCAGTACGAGAATGTGAGCGTTGAAGGATTTGGCGGCCTTCTGATGGATTTCATCAAGCAGCGCCAGGCTAAGGTCATTCTGCGAGGCTTGCGCGCGGTCTCCGATTTCGAGTACGAATTTCAGATGGCGGGTATGAACCGCAATTTGTATCCGGACGTTGAGACAATGTTTCTGACTCCGGCTGAACAGTACATGTTCATATCGGCAACGATGGTTCGCGAGATCGCTGTGTTGGGCGGCGACGTCGCTCCGTTTGTCAACCCGCTGGTGCTCGATCACATCGAAAAACGGCTGGGACGTTAGGCAGGAAAAGCGTATGGCGTTGATGATTACCGATGAGTGCATTAACTGCGACGTCTGCGAACCGGAATGCCCTAACGAGGCAATCTACCAGGGCGAGGAAATTTACGAGATTGAACCGGACAAATGTACTGAATGCGTTGGTCACTTCGAACAACCGCAGTGTCAGGAGGTGTGTCCGGTCGACTGTATTCCGGTCAACCCTCAGCGAATCGAGTCAAAAGAGCAATTGTTTGCCAAATATCGCTTATTGATGAAACGCAAGCAGGCCGAGTCGGCGACCTAGCCGCCCGTGAGAGCAGAGCTTGCTCGCTGTCCGGCGGCCGAACAAGTAATCGGATTTGGCGCTCGGGGCGGGCTCACAGAAGGCAAACTGTCCGTCGTGCGGCAGACGCCAAGCCAGTCAATGCTGGCAGCGGGTGCAATAGAACGTTGAACGCTGTCCCAGACGGCAGCTGCGAATTGGCCTGCCGCACACCCTGCATGCCTGGCCCTGTCGTGCGTAAACATTGTATGTCTGCTGGAAGTAGCCCGGCGCGCCGTCGGCGCCAGAGAAATCGCGCAAACTGCTGCCACCGGCGGCGATCGCAGCGCGCAAGGTGTCCTGGATCGCATGTACCAACGTCTCACAACGCTGCATGCTCAGGCGACCGGCTCTGGTTCTGGGATTGATGCCGGCGCGAAACAGTGCTTCGCTTGCGTAGATGTTGCCAACGCCCGTGACAATGTCGTTGGTCATGAGCGCTAGCTTGATCGCGATGCTGCGCTTGCGCGTGCGCTCATACAGCCATCGCGCGTCAAACGATGGATCCAGTGGTTCTGGCGCAAGGTTACGCATCAGCGGGTGGTGCGAAGGTTGTTCGGATGTCCAGAGCAGGGCGCCGAAGCGGCGAGGATCGGTGAAGCGCACCAGTTTTCCCGAGGACAACACCAAGTCGTAGTGATCATGCTTCGCAGGCGGGATGTCTTTCGGCAACACGCGCAGCCGGCCTGACATGCCAAGGTGCACGATGATCCAGCCATCAGCACAGCCTATCAGCAGGTATTTGCCGCGTCGCTCGACATTGTGAATGGTGGCGCCGGTAGCGTGCTGTTTCAATTTCGCTGGAATTGGCCAGCGTAGTCGGCGGTCGCGAATGACGATCTTTTCGATACGCTGGCCCTTGAGATGTGGTTCTAGCCCGCGGCGTGTCGTTTCGACCTCCGGCAATTCCGGCACGCTGGGCAGACTCAGGAGGCAGCGACGCGATAGGGGTCGAGCAATCGTCCGCCCGCGTCGGCTCCGAGCCGATACAGCATGTTCTCCTCGACGCGTAGCAGTTTTACTTCTGGTTGCCGCGACATTACCCGGAACGTGGCGCTGGTGCCGTTGCCCAGCTGGATAGTGATGCGCTCTCCGCGCGGCGTTCCCTGGTAAGGTTCCACGGAAAGCGCCGAGGCAAGGTTCCACTCGGCGGCCCAGACGTTGAGTTCGTCCGGCGTTGGCGCATCGTCGTCCGCCGTTGGCGAATTGCCCCGCAGCAACCAGGCACCCTTGTCGTTCTTCACTGCCTGCCAGTCACCAAAGTTGAACTCCACCGGCTTCTCGCTCTCTCCAAGTAGCTTGTGGCTAAGCAGTTTGGTGACATCGAGCGGTATGTTGTAGCCAAGAAAAGTGCGTACCAGGTAAATGTGATCGCCACTGGCAAGGTACTGCTCGTTGGTGATCTCATTGATGGCACCGAAAGCGAACGCCTGATCGTTCAGCGTCACGCGCGCAGCTGGCGGATCCAGGCCGTAACGGGGCAAGTTGTCCGCTGGCAGCACGTCAGAGGCAGTTGCCTCGGCGAGGTCGAGCACGCGGGCCAGCTGCAGCGGCTCAACGCGCGTCTGGTAGGGGCGCAACATCAACCACCTGCCGTCACGCTGCGCCATTTCAACATCCATCGTTGTGCCGCGCTTGATCGTCACGCGAACCACGTCGCCGCGTTCGAGTTGCGAGACAGCGATACCCGGCTCTTGCTGCTCGCCCGGGCGCAAGTATGCATACAGCCCGAGAGCGACCAGCGCCAGCAACAGAACCAGATTCAGTATCAGTCGCGACTTCATGCTCTGCGCCGTCTCCACCAGATAATGCCGCTGCTGATAAGCAGACCCAACGGCAGGAAGATCAGGAAGCCAAAGCCAATTACGGCCATCTTCGTGCGGGACAGTTCCAGCGCCAGGTCGATGCGCGTTTTCGGCTCGATGGTGATAAGGGAATCGTCGCCAGCCAGCCAGCTCATCGTCGTGATGCCCAGGTCGATGTTGCCAAGCAGCCCGATGTACTGATTGGACAGACCCTTGGCTGTGCCGATGACCACAATGCGCTGTCGTTTGTCGCGGACGTCGCGCTCAAGTGCAGCAGCCACTGTGATTGGACCCGCTATGTCGTTGTCTTCATCGAAGCTGGCATTGCGCAGACCGGTGGTTTCGAGCCAACCTCCCGCTGCTGCCTGAACCAGCGGCGTGAAATAAAACTCCGATTCCTCATGCGATTCAATCCGCCGTGCATAGGGGAACACCGTATTGCTGTCGAGGCGATCGGTTATCGGGTGTTCGGCGTAAGCAGACGCCAGCGAGAACGATGCCGGCAGGCGCTGCGCCGAGGCTGAAGGGTCAATTACGACACCATCGATTAGATCGAGACCGAGATACTCCGCGACTACGTCCAGACCCCGCAGCGAATCGAAATCGACCAGCCACAACAGGTTGCCGCCTTGCTCCAGATAGCGTTTTACCCGGTTGGCTTCGCCCGGCAATAAGTCGACTCTCGGGCCGGCGATGACCAGCACCGAGGTGTTGTGCGGCACGTCCTGGGCGACCGCGAAATTTACTGTGCTGATGCGAAAGCCCTTGTCGCGCAGCTGGGTGCCGAGATCACCGAGATCGAAGTTGGCGACCCCTTCCAGCTTGCCCTCGCCATGGCCGTCCATAGTGCTGATGAGGCTCTCCGACGATCGCATCAAGCGCAACAGCAGATTGACCATTTCCTGCTCGCTGAGTGTACGCAGATTATCAGTGCGCTCGCTCAGGGTGATCACCAGTTCGCCGTTGACACGCACGCCAGCATCCTTGGCGGCAACGGGATCCTCGCGCGGGTCGATGAAAGTAAGCGACAGGTCCCTCTTGGCGCGCTGGAACGGTGCGATGAAATTCTGGATCGCCCCCCGCACATCTTCCTCGGCGTCGGGTGCCGCGAATGCGGTGACCGAAATCGGCTCGGAAATCTGCTCGAGCACATCGATCGAGGCTTGCGAGAGCGTGTTGCGCTTGCTTTGCGTCAGATCCCAGGTGGTATCAATATCCTTGGTGAGGAAGATCACAGCCGCCACGATACCAATCAGTAAAACAACAAAAAGGCTGTTCTGGAAGAGAATGTGCAAACGAAGCCGGGGACTGATTTTCATGCGTGGAGTCGCTCCGAATCGAGGCGACGAATAGAGAGAATGAGAAAAGTTGTGGTCAGCAAGGCGAAAAACACCAGATCAGTAGTGGCGACTGTGCCGTTGAGAAATCCTTCGAAACGCTTCAGTAGCGAGATTAGATGCAGAGAACTTTGCGGATCAGTCGCTGCGGCGTTGATGATCCACAGTGCTAGGAATACCGCAAGTGAAAGGATGGCTGCGACCACCGGGTGTGCGGTTAGGCAGGAGATAAAAAGACCGATTGCCGCGAAACTGCAACCCAGCAGTGTCAAACCGATCAGGTTGGCAAAAAGCAGTCCGAGGTCGAGTATCCCGCCGGCCAATAACGATAACGCCATGACCAGGATCAGCAGATTGATGAGGGCCAGGAAAACGATCATGGCGACGAACTTGCCGATGATGATTTGCGTCATCGATATCGGTGCCGACATCAACAAAGCCATCGTCTGATTGCGGCGCTCCTCGGAGATCAAGCGCATGGTCAACAGAGGTGTCGACATCAACAAGAGCATGGAGCCAACGCTAAACATCGGCACTACCACGATTTCGGTCAACCCCGGCGCGTTTGGGGTGCGGGCCAACTGCGCCTGGACTTGTAGAAAGCCATCGATCTGCTTGAGAAATATCAGCGCCAGGACGAATTGCATGAAGGCGAGCACTACCCAAGCGAGCGGTGAGGCGAACATGGAGCGCAGTTCCTTTAATGCGATTGTAAGAATCAAGCTGGTGTCTCCATTCTGGAATCTTCGGTCATCACCGCGCCGGCGTCGTCCTGGCGCGTGAGGTGTACGAATACCTCCTCGACACTGGCCTGTGCGGGCGAGAGTTGGTACAGGCCCCAATCTCGCTCGAGGCTTTCTCGCAGCAGTTGGTCGGTCGAGTCCTGGCCCGGCGGTGCGATGACACGAAATACGCCTTCACCGACCTGTTCGACCTGAGCTGGCTGCACTGCTTTTTGCAGGTCTTCGAGCTGCGGCGGGCGGCGTAACGACACCTGCAGCGAGTGGCCGCCGCGAAAGGCACGTAAGCCCGAAATGGCGTCGGCAAACACCACCTTGCCGCGATGAAGTATCTGCACCCGGTCGCAGATCGCTTCTACTTCCGGAAGGATGTGTGTTGACAGGATGACGCTGTGTTCGTTGCCAAGTTCGCGTATGAGGGAACGAATTTCGCGGATCTGGTTTGGGTCCAAACCGACTGTCGGTTCATCCAGGATAACGACGTCTGGGTCATGGATGATGGCTTGCGCGATGCCAACCCGCTGCTGATAGCCTTTGGATAGCGAGCCGATCAGTCTCTGGCCCATATCAGACAGCCCGGCGCGACGCTTGGCGCGCTGCACGGCATCGCCCAGTGCCGACCCGGGCAGCCGGTGCAATCGCCCGGCGAGTCGCAGATACTCATCTACACGCAGTTCCTTGTACAGTGGTGGAATCTCTGGAAGGTAGCCGATTTTGGCTTTGGCCGCAGTTGGTCTGTCGATCAAATCAATGCCGCAAACATTGACCGATCCCGCGCTCGGCGCCAGATTGCCAGTAATCATTTTCATGGCGGTTGTCTTGCCAGCGCCATTAGGGCCAAGCAAACCGAGGATTTCGCCGCGCTTGAGTTCCAATGATACGTCATCGACCGCCAGATTGTTGCCGTAGCGGCGTGACAATCCGACGCCGGCCAGAGTGACTTCAGGGCTTGCCGTGTCCTTCATGCTAATCTCGTTCTTTCATACCGGGAAATCGGATTTCGGTCCTGTAGTACCTCTGTGCCGACATCGGCGCTGTTTGCTCATTTGCCTCGACGCGGCGGAACCTAAGTTTGGACACAGGGGTCTCTTGTGATGGCTGCCAAATATACCTAAACTCAGGCGGTTGAAGAACCCCCGGCATGGGACTGCTAGACTTTCTGGAGTTCGGCGCCCCGCTCGCTTCCCCCATGAAGACCATTTATTGCCCAGTACTCAAGCACCGCCTGCTGATGTTGCTCGTTGCAGCTTGGGGGCTGTTGGGCAGTGCGTGCGCTCACAACGCTGCTGATCGGCAGCGTGTCGCCGACGCACAGACGCGTGCGCAGCAGCAAGAGGCCCTGGACGAGCGCGTCCGGCGGGCGCTTGGCGAGACGCCGATGGCACCGGATAGTCATCTGGATACGGATTTGATGTACAAGTTCTTGATGGCGGAGATCGCTGGTCAGAGGGGTGATATCGACTTTGCCAGCGATGCCTATCTGCAGCTTGCACGAATCACCGGCGATGGGCGCGTCGCCCGTCGGGCGACAGAGATCGCGCTGTATGCCAAGCGCGATGAAGTGGCGCTGGAGACCGCGCGTATCTGGTTTCGGGCGGATTCGAATTCCGAGGCAGCGCGACGCACCCTCGCCGATCTGTTGATCAAGAGTGGCGACCTGAGCTCGGCCCAGCCATTGCTTGCTGAAGTGCTTGCCACCTCGCAGGGCGGCCCGCAGCCGGTCCTGATGCAGCTGTATGAGTTGTGTGCCGGGCATCCAGACAAGCGAGCCGTGCATAAGCTGGTACGTGATCTGACCGAACCCTATGCCGGCTTGCCAGAGTCATACTTCGTTCTGGCGCAAGCGGCATATGCCGACGGTGATCCGGAGCAGGCGCTGCACCACGCTGAGCAGGCGATGAAACTACGGCCGGATTGGCAGCAAGGCGCCTTGCTGAAGTCACTTCTGCTCAGGGAGAAGGATGGTAAGCAAGCGCTCGCCTACATGGCCGAATTCCTCGAGGGGCATCCTGATGCGCAACAACTACGGCTCAATTATGCGCGCGCGTTGGTCGCGCAGAGACGCTACCCAGAGGCCAAACAACAGTTTCGCGTGTTGCTCGATACGAATAGCCAGAACGCAAACCTGGCGTTTACTCTGGGTCTGTTGTCAGCACAGATCGACGATCCGGTTGCTGCCGACGAACAGTTCAAGAACGCATTGTCGCTTGGCTATGGTGACCCGGACGCAGTCTACTTTCAGCTTGGTCAGGTCAATGAAAAACTCGAAAGATACGAGGAAGCGGCCCGTTGGTACCGGGCCGTGCAAGATGGTGAGCAGTTCATAGCAGCGCAGGCGCGCTACGCTCTGTTATTGGCGCGTCGCGACGGTGTCGATGAGGCGAGAAGCTATTTGCATTCTCTGGAGGTCGCTGATGACCTGCAGCGGGTGCAGCTGATCCAGGCTGAGGCACACATGCTCCGCGAGGTGCGCGATTATGAGCTTTCGTATCAGGTTTTGAGCGGCGCGCTTGATGAGCGCCCGGATAATCCAGCGCTGCTCTACGATGTTGCGCTCGCAGCGGAAAAGACCGACCGGCTTGACGTGACGGAGAGTCGGCTGCTGACGTTGATCAAACTCAGACCCGAAAGCGCGCAGGCTTACAATGCGCTGGGTTACACGCTGGCCGATCGTACCGAGCGGTACGATGAAGCGCGCGAGTATATCGCCAAGGCGCTGGCCCTCGCGCCGGAAGATCCGTTCATTCTCGATAGTATGGGTTGGGTCGAATACCGGTTGGGAAATCTTGAGGACGGCATTCGCTATTTGCGCCGCGCCTACGAACTGCAGCCCGACCCGGAGATTGCCGCACATCTGGGCGAAGTGCTCTGGATCATGGGGGTCAAGGAGGAGGCGCGGCGTATCTGGATCGATTCCGCCAAAGAACATCCAGATAACGAAACGCTTCAGCAGGCTGTGCGCAAGTATCTTGGCCCGTAATCTGGTGCGCGTGTTCCGCTGTTACATTCTCGGAGGGCTACTGGCTTTGTTGACGGCATGCGCCACTCAGCCACCGGTTGCACCGACGGGCGTCGCGCCGCAGCTAGACCGTTTCGAGCTCACTGGGCGTGTCGCAGTGAAACTGGATGGACGCGGTCACTCTGCGCGCATGCGTTGGCTGCACGATGTCGACTCTGATGCAATATGGCTTTACTCGCCGCTTGGTTCGACCATCGCCACACTGTATTCAGACCGGGAAATTGCGACCCTGGTGACGTCGAAGAAAAAGACCTATCGATCGGCCGACGTGCAAACCCTGACGCGCGATGTGCTCGGCTGGGATCTGCCGCTGAATGGATTGAAATACTGGGTGCTTGGGCAGGTTGATCCGGACTCGCCAGCAACAGAAATTGAACGGGACGAGCAACAGCGTATCAAGCGACTGGTTCAGGACGGATGGGAAATTGCATTCGCTGGCTACGGTGAGTCCGAGGCATTACCTTCGTCCTTAACTCTGCGCTTTGCAGATCTTCGCATCCGTTTGCTGATTGACCGCTGGGACGTCGCCTTGCTGGAACGATGAAGGCGGGCTTTTCGTACTTTCCTGCACCGGCCAAACTGAATCTGTTTCTGCATGTCACCGGGCAGCGCGCAGATGGTTACCACCTGTTGCAGACCGTCTTTCGCTTTATCGATTATGCTGACGAGGTCGGTCTGCGCGTAACAAGAGGCGGCACGGTGCGCCGAGTGAGCCCGGTACGCGGGGTTAGTGAACGGCAAGATCTGACCTTGCAAGCTGCCTGCCTGCTGAAGCAGGCCAGTGGTTGTCCGTTGGGGGTGGAGATCGACCTAGTGAAACGGTTGCCTCTCGGTGGCGGGCTTGGCGGCGGAAGTTCGGATGCCGCCACGACGCTGATCGCGCTGAACCGATTGTGGTCGACTGGTTTGTCAGTGGATCAACTGCAAGCGCTGGCGGTGCAGTTGGGTGCCGATGTACCGGTTTTTATATTTGGTCGTAGCGCCTTCGCCGAGGGAATCGGCGAACATCTGCTCGAGCTTCCCCTAAAGCCTGCCTGGTACCTTGTCATTGTCCCCCAAGTCGCGGTTTCCACAGCAGAAATCTTCGCTGCGCCCGAATTGACACGCAATACCAAAGCAATCAAAATATCGGCCTTTTCGGTCGACCAAGGCCACAACGATCTGCAGCCAGTGGCTTGCCGACGGTATACGCAAATCGCGCGCAGCCTTGAATGGCTCGAACAATTTGGCAAAGCAGCGATGAGTGGGTCCGGAGCCAGTGTGTTCAGCGCGTTCGACAGTGAGCGCTCTGCGCTGGCGGCCCTGGAGCAAATGCCGGCAGGGATGGAGGGTTTCGTGGCGCGCGGTCTGGATCGTCACCCGTTGTACGTCGCACCGGTGCAGGATGAACAGGCCTAGCGCAAACAGTTTTTTGGGGAGTAGCCAAGTTGGTTAAGGCAGCGGATTTTGATTCCGCCATGCGAGGGTTCGAATCCTTCCTCCCCAGCCAGAGACACACTGAGCGGGGCGAGTAAACCGCAGGCAAGCTTCCGGTGAGTTTCGTAGCGAAAGCGACACGCCGCTTGTGCGGCGTGTCGCGTTTTCAGGGCGTATCAAATGGCGGCAAGAGAGCAGTGCAATGGCCTATGACAGTTTGATGGTGTTCACCGGCAGCGCGAATCCAGCACTTGCCTCAGACGTTGTGAAGCACCTCAATATTCCGCTCGGCCGGGCTACCGTCGGGCGATTCAGTGATGGCGAAGTGATGGTCGAGCTGCTTGAGAACGTGCGTGGCAAAGATACCTTCGTGTTGCAATCGACCTGCACGCCAACCAACGACAACCTGATGGAAGTATTGCTCATGGTCGATGCGCTCAAGCGCTCATCGGCAGGACGAATAACCGCGGCCATCCCGTATTTCGGGTACGCCCGCCAGGATCGTCGGCCGCGTTCGGCACGGGTCGCGATCAGCGCGAAGATCGTAGCCAACATGTTGCAGGCAGCAGGCGTCGATCGGTTACTTACCATGGATTTGCACTCTGACCAGATTCAGGGTTTTTTCGACATACCGGTGGACAATGTCTACTCGGCTCCGATTCTGCTCGGCGATATCTGGAAACGGGATTATCGCGAACTGGTGGTAGTTTCACCCGATGTCGGTGGTGTGGTGCGAGCAAGGGCATTGGCGAAGCGTCTGGAGTCAGACTTGGCAATCATCGACAAACGCCGACCACGACCCAACGTTGCGACGGTGATGAACATCATCGGCGAGGTGCAAGGCCGAACCTGCATCATCATGGACGACATGGTCGATACGGCAAACACCTTGTGTGAAGCCGCGGGCGCGCTGAAGAGCAGCGGTGCTGAAAAAGTTCTCGCTTACTGTACCCATCCGGTGCTGTCGGGCAATGCGATCGAGAGGATCGAAAATTCCTCTCTCGACGAAGTGGTCGTCACTGACACTATTCCGTTGCGGGATGTTGCCAGCGATTGCCCGCAGATAAGGCAACTGTCGATCGCGGAACTGCTGGCCGAGACGATGCGCCGTATCAGTAATGAGGACTCGGTATCGTCGTTATTCATGGATTGAGGTGGTAACGAGTTGCTGGCGTACCGTGGCTAGTCAAAATGCGGATCACGCCAAACAGGTGGCGCGGTAAAGTTTGCGCTTTTTTTGACGCCGGAAGCAGTTGGTCGCGGCTGTTTGCGGATTGACTGGAGATAAAGAATGGCAACTATTGAAGTAAATGCAGCCTCCCGGTCTGCGCAAGGTACGGGTGCGAGCCGCCGCTTGCGCAGAGCCGGCAAGGTGCCGGGAATCCTCTACGGCGCCGGCGATGAAGCTCAGGGCATCGAACTCGATCACAAGGCACTCCTGCTTCAGCTGCGCCACGAGGCATTCCACTCCTCGATCCTGGCGATGCACATCGACGGCAACAGTCAGAATGTGTTGTTGCGTGATGTGCAAATGCATCCATGGAAGCATGAGGTGCTGCACGTTGACTTTCAGCGTGTCGACGCCAAGCAAAAGATCCACATGCGTGTGCCGTTACACTTCATGAATGAGGAAATTGCGCCCGGCGTCAAAGTTGGAGGCGGCGTCGTCAACCACGTCATGACCGAGATCGAGATCAGTTGTTTGCCGGCCGACCTTCCGGAGTTTCTCGAAGTTGATCTCGCTGAGGCCGAGCTTGGGGACTCGATCCATCTTTCGGCCGTGAAATTTCCGCACGGTGTCGAGTCGGTCCAGCTAAGCCGTGGCGACGACGCAGTGGTTGTCAGCTTGCAGGTTCCGCGGCGTGCGGCAGAACCGGAAGCAGCCGAGGGTGCCGAGGAAGCAGTCGAGGGCGCCCAGGAAGCGCCGGCCGCAGGGCCACCCGCTGCCACCGAGGAGGACTAGGTTACACACTTTTGTGCTGCGCGCTTCTGCCGGGCGACAGACACGGGTGTAGGCCGGGCGGTGTTTCGGATCACGCGGCGTAATCGTGGTCAATGATGAGACTACTGGTCGGACTTGGTAATCCCGGGCGTCGTTACGAAGCGACGCGTCACAATGCCGGATTTTGGTGGGTGGACTCGATAGCGGATGAGTTGGGGGTCGGCTTGTCTTCGGAACCTCGTTTCCAGTCAGAGGTTGGCAGGTATAGCCGTGCAGATTTCGATTGCTGGTTGCTCAAGCCGGCGACGTTCATGAACGAAAGCGGACGCGCCGTGAGGGTCTTTTGCGATTTCTATAAGCTCTCGGCGTCAGACATCCTGGTTGTTCATGATGAGCTTGATCTCGCCCCAGGCGTGATCAAGTTGAAGCGAGGCGGCGGTGTCGCCGGGCACAATGGCTTGCGTGATATTGCAGCGCACATGGGCAAGGACTTCTGGCGTCTGCGCATCGGCATCGGGCATCCTGGGGTACGTGACGAAGTGGCGAAATATGTGCTCGCGCCACCGCGCAAGGAAGAAGCCGCGTTGATTAGCGAGGCGCTGGAGCGCAGTCTGGCCGTTTGGCCGCAATTGATGCGCGATGATTTCGAGGACGCAATGCTCAAACTGCATACCCGTGCTTAGAGCCTGGATACGACCGCCATCGACTCATTGATACCATCGGGCAGCTGCCAAGTTACGCGCCCAGGGAGCGGAACATGAAATGTGGAATTGTGGGCTTGCCCAATGTCGGCAAGTCGACCCTATTCAATGCACTGACCAAGGCCGCGATTTCCGCGGAAAACTACCCATTCTGCACTATCGAACCTAATGTTGGTGTGGTCGCGGTGCCGGATCCACGGCTGTTCGTTCTGTCTGACCTGGTCAAGCCGCGGGAAACCATTCCGGCTGTTGTCGAGTTCGTAGACATTGCCGGCCTAGTTGCGGGTGCATCGAAGGGCGAAGGACTTGGCAACCAGTTTCTCGCCAACATCAGGGAAACCGATGCCATTGCACATGTCGTGCGTTGTTTTGTTGACGACAATGTGGTGCATGTAGGTGGCCAGGTCGATCCCCTGTCGGATGTCGAAGTGATCAATACGGAGCTCGCCCTGGCTGACTTGGCTGCGGTCGAAAGGCAGTTGGCTCGACACTCCAAGCAGGCGCGCGCTGGCGGCGACAAAGAGTCGCAACGATTGGTGGCTGTGCTGGAAAAAATCGAAGCGGCACTTAGTAGCGTTAAGCCTGCCCGCAGTGTCGACCTCTCCAAGGAAGAGCTCGCAGTGATCGAGCCGCTGTTTCTACTCACGATGAAACCGACCATGTACGTAGCCAATGTCAGCGAGAGCGGCTTTATGGATAACCCGATGCTCGAGGCCGTGACAGAGGCCGCAGCTTGCGAGGGCGCGCCGGTTGTGGCTATCAGTGCTGCACTCGAGGCGCAAATCTTCGATATGAGCGAAGAGGACAAAAAGCTGTTTCTCGCTGATATGGGGCTCGAAGAGCCGGGCCTGAATCGCCTGATTCGCGCGGCCTATGATTTGCTGGGCTTGCAGACCTTCTTCACGGCGGGCGAGAAAGAAGTTCGGGCGTGGACCATTCACAAAGGCGACACGGCGCCGCGGGCGGCAGGCATGATCCATACCGATTTCGAAAAAGGATTCATTCGCGCCGAAGTGATCAGTTATCAAGACTACGTCGCGTTGAAGGGAGAAACAGCCGCCAAGGAGGCGGGCAAAGTGCGGGTTGAAGGCAAAGACTACGTGGTGCATGACGGCGATGTCATGCACTTTCGTTTCAACGTTTAGACAAGGCAGTGGCAGTCCGGGTTGTCTATCTGTTTCTGGCGCAGCGCTGCATTTCTGCCTTTATCGAGTGCGGAAGTCGCAAATATCGCTATGCTAGACTTCGGCGCCGGGACAGCTGCTGCGAGCGGTATCAGGCGATACCTAGAGCCTAGGACGCTTTGGCGACGACGGAAGCGAAGCTGCCTGGAGCGGGGAATGTTTGTGCTGACATGGTTTCGGGCGGTCGGTGCCCTGACACGAGCTGCGGTCATTGGACTCGACGTCAGCTCCAATTTGCGGACGAGAATATGGCAGGTCATAGCAAGTGGGCGAACATCAAGCATCGGAAGGCGGCTGCTGACGCAAAGCGCGGCAAGATCTTCACCCGATTGATCAAGGAAATCACGGTTGCTTCCAGATTAGGCGGCCCCGAAGCTGATTCCAATCCGCGTCTGCGTCTGGCTGTGGACAAGGCACTTGACAGCAACATGCCAAAGGACACGATCGAACGTGCCATCAAGAAAGGCTCGGGCGATCTTGCGGGCGTTGACTACGCGGAAATACGCTACGAGGGCTACGGTATTGGTGGGGCGGCGGTGATGGTTGACTGCATGACTGACAATCGCACGCGCACCGTCGCTGACGTGCGTCATGTCTTTACCAAATACGGGGGGAACCTTGGCACTGACGGCTCAGTCGCATTTCTGTTTCGGCACTGCGGTCAACTGGTGTTTGCGCCGGGAACGGATGAAGAGGCGGTGATGGAGGCGGCGCTCGACGCCGGCGCCGAAGACGTTGTCGCCAACGATGATGGCTCGGTTGAGGTGATAACCGGGCCAGGTGATCTTTCCAGCGTTAAAGAAGCGCTTGAAGAAGCAGGCCTCGACGTGGAATATGCGGAGGTGACCTATAAGCCGACCATTGAAAATGTGCTCGAAGGCGATGATGCTGTCCGTATGCAAAAACTCCTTGATGCTCTGGAGGCGCTCGATGACGTGCAGGAGGTTTACACGACAGCGATGATCGATAGCGAATGAAAACGCAGTCACTGTGGCAGCGGTGAACCGCGAGGCGGGCTGCTGGAAACGACATGCGAATCCTCGGTATTGACCCAGGCTTGCGCGTAACTGGCTTCGGACTGGTTGAGCAGTCAGGCCGGAGCTTGGATTATGTGACGAGCGGGCGCATTCGCACGCCGGACGCGCAGTTGCCGGAGCGCATACAGGCGATTCTCGAGGGCCTGGAAGAGGTTATCTATCAAGAGTTGCCCGACCAGGTCGCCATCGAGAAGGTGTTCGTGAATGTCAACCCGCAGTCTACTTTGTTGCTTGGCCAGGCACGTGGTGCGGCCATCTGTGCTGCAGTTGGCAGGCGGTTGCCGGTCAGCGAGTACACGGCGTTACAGATCAAGCAGGCAGTGGTTGGTAACGGGCACGCCAAGAAGGAGCAGGTTCAAGAGATGGTGCGACGACTGCTCTCATTGCCGGCCGTGCCGGGCACCGATGCCGCCGACGCACTGGCTTGCGCCATTTGTCACGCCCACGGTGGTATGGGAATGGGCCCGCTGGCTACCGCGGGCTATCGGATGCGTCGCGGGAGACTCGTGTGATTGGCCGCCTGACCGGGATTCTGCTCGAAAAACGACCGCCGATGATCGCGCTCGATGTGCAAGGCGTGGCCTATGAACTCGACGTGCCGATGAGTACGCTTTACCAGCTGCCGGCAACCGGCAACAAGATGACACTTTTTACCCACCTTGTTGTCCGCGACGACGCTCACCTATTGTACGGCTTTGCTACAGACGACGAGCGGCAGCTGTTTCGTCAGTTGCTGCGGGTCAGTGGAGTGGGGGCGCGTACCGCGCTCGCTGTTCTGTCCGGGCTGTCAGTGGCCGAACTGCATCAGACTGTTGCCACGCAGGATGCCTCGCGCCTTACTGTCGTACCCGGGATCGGAAAAAAAACCGCCGAGCGACTTATGCTTGAGCTCAAAGACCGGCTGACCGGGCTCATTCAGACTGAACAATCAGCGGTTGTATCGAAGGCGCGCGGCGACGCACTGCGTGCGCTCCTTGCACTTGGCTATAGCGAAAAGGAAGCTAACGCAGCTTTGTCGGAAGTGTCCAAGGAGTTAACCGTCTCGGAGGCGATTCGTCACGCGCTCAAACAGTTGTCAAAATCCTCGTGAGTACTAATCGTCTATTGCGGTGAGGGTGGGCGAGAAATATCGACTGCGCCATTTTCTGCAGAGTCTTTCGCTCACGCAGCTTTCGATCAAACTGCGGTCGTTAACGCTGTTGTGACATGCCTGTCGCCGCGCGGTGACACCCATGTTCAAATAAAGCATCCCTGCAAAGAAACGTGTTACGCGGCCAAGCGCCTAGGATATAATTTGCCAAAATTTCATCGATGCTTCCGTCTCTGGGAACGGAAACATAGGGTGAGTTGCGCAGGGCGGGCTCGCCGCGATGAGGAGACAACGGGCTAAATGCGGGCAGTTTCTTCGACAGTAGTCATCGCAATTTTCTTCTGGCCATTTTGTCTGTTTGCCTTCGTTGCCGGCCAATCTAATACAAAAATCCAAGAGTTGATCGCGTTGCACTATCTCGACACAACCGTGTCAATTCGACACTGCTATATCAAGCAGTATTCGCTTGTTTCGGTACGATCGTATCTTGGAAAGCTCGGGCTTGACGAGCAATCGGACAACAGCTGGCAACCTGATGCCCCCTGGTGGCTGCCAACGGAGCGGCTGCGGCTCGCCAGCATTATGCAAGAGGTCGATCGCCATTTTTCCAGTGCGGATGGGTTGCGACCGGGCGAGGTGCAGCTGGATGGAGGCATAGTGCGGCCATTTTTTGGAGGGGCTCGAGCGTGAATCGGCTTGACGTTCTCTGCTTGCGCGAAACTTTGTCACCGCAGTAATGATCGAGACTGATCGTCTCATCGCTCCAGCGCCAGTTTCTTCTGACGAAGAGATGATGGAACGGGCGCTACGCCCAAAGCAGCTCGATCATTACGTGGGGCAGGAAAAGATCCGCTCCCAGCTTGGGATCTTTATCGAGGCGGCGCGTCGACGGCGGGAAGCCCTGGACCACGTACTGTTGTTCGGCCCTCCGGGACTCGGCAAGACGACGCTGGCGCACATCGTCGGGCGCGAGATGGGCGTCAATGTGCGCCAGACCTCGGGGCCGGTACTCGAACGTCCAGGCGACCTCGCCGCCTTGTTGACGAATCTCGAGCCCAATGACGTGCTGTTCATTGACGAGATTCATCGATTGTCGCCAGCGGTAGAAGAGATCCTCTACCCGGCACTCGAGGACTACCAACTCGATATCGTGATTGGCGAAGGCCCAGCAGCGCGATCGGTGAAGCTAGACCTGCCGCCGTTTACTTTGGTTGGTGCAACTACCCGCGCCGGCATGCTGACAAATCCGCTGCGAGATCGTTTTGGGATCGTTGCCCGGCTGGAGTTTTACACGGCCGAAGAATTACAGCAGATCGTGCGGCGGTCGGCGGGACTGCTAAAAGTGGAAATCAGTCACGCGGGAGCAGTGGAGATTGCGTCGCGCTCACGTGGTACGCCTCGCGTCGCCAACCGCTTGCTGCGGCGTGTCCGCGACTATGCCGAGGTGAAAGCTAGCGGCAGGGTGGATCGCGAGACGGCACATGCGGCGCTTGGCATGCTAGACGTTGACGTGCTCGGGCTTGATGTCATGGATCGAAAACTGTTGCTGGCGATCATGGAGAAGTTCAACGGAGGTCCGGTTGGAATCGATAACCTGGCCGCCGCGATCGGTGAGGCTCGCGACACCATCGAAGATGTACTAGAGCCGTTTCTGATCCAGCAGGGGTATCTGCAGCGAACACCACGTGGTCGCATCGCAACGGCAGTGACCTACCGCCATTTTGGACTATGTGCACCGGCATCCGGAGCCAGCGGCGAATTATGGCAGGAGAGTTGAGATCGCTTTCTCGATCGCTATTCGGGTTTACTTCCATGACACTGATGCCGGCGAAGTTGTGTACCACGGTACTTACCTGAATTTTTTGGAACGGGCACGGACCGAGTGGCTTCGCCATCTCGGATTTGAACAGCAACAGCTCAAACACCAATTTGGCGTATTGTTCGTTGTGCGTGGCATCGAACTCAAGTTTGTGCGCCCGGCTCGGCTCGACGACCTGGTCAACGTGAGTGTTGCCATAACGCAGCTTGGTCGTGCGCAGATGACTCTTTTGCAAGAGGTGAGTTGCCACGGCACGACATTAGTGCTCGCAAGAGTCAATCTGGCTTGTGTCGCGAGCGGGAATTTTCGTCCGCAACCTTTGCCAGAGGAGATCGGCGCGGCGCTGAGCAAAGCTAATGACATCAACAATATCATGAGGGAATCAAAGTAATGACCGTCAGCGAAGATATGTCACTGCTGTCTTTGATCACCAATGCCAGTGTGCTCGTGCAATTGGTTATGGCATTGCTATTGGGGATGTCGCTGGTGTCGTGGTGGTTTATTTTTCGGAAGACGTTTGTGGTGCGGGACGCGCTGCGCCGCGCCGACGAGTTCGAGCGCAGCTTCTGGAGTGGTGCCGACTTGGGCACGCTGTACCAGGCGGCAAGCCGCAAGGACGCCGGAAGTCTGGAACGGATATTTGAGTCCGGATTTCGCGAGTTCGTAAAGTTACGCAAGCAGCAGGGTATTGGTTTACCCGTGTTGATGGACGGAACGCGCCGGGCTATGCGCGCCACCTATCAGCGTGAACTCGACTATCTTGAATCGCACTTGTCTTATCTGGCAACGGTCGGATCGGTGAGCCCTTATATAGGACTGTTCGGGACGGTTTGGGGCATCATGAACGCATTTCGTGGCCTGGCAAATGTTGGCCAGGCCACACTTGCTCAAGTCGCACCTGGAATCGCTGAAGCGCTGGTTGCAACTGCCATGGGTTTGTTCGCAGCAATACCTGCGGTGGTCGCGTTCAATCATTACGTTCGCCACATCGAGCGCTTATCGACACGTTACGAAAGTTTCATGGAAGAGTTCTCGAACATTCTCCAACGGCAGGTGAATTTGCCCTCCATGCAACAGGGCTCCGACATGGAATGGGAAGATAGCTGATATGGCGGTACGTCGACAACGCCGGCTCATGAACCAGATCAATGTGGTGCCATACATCGACGTCATGTTGGTTCTTTTGGTCATCTTTATGGTGACGGCTCCCCTGCTCAATCCCGGCGTCGTTGAGCTGCCAACGATCGGCGAGGCATCGCGACCACCGGTTCGGCCACTCGAGGTCACTATTCGTGCCGACGGCACACTCTCTTATATCGACCGTGAACATTCGCGTGCGTCGCGTGCCGTTTCCAAGCAGGAACTTGGCGAGGTGATTCAGTCCAAGCAGGAGGAGAAGCCGGAACAGCCGGTTCTCATTTCTGCGGACAAAAGCGTCCGCTATGAAAAGGTGATGGAAGTGATGGATCTGCTGCAGAAGTTGCAGGTGCGGCGGGTTGGACTCATGGCGGTGCCGGCACGCTGATGCGCATGGTACCTGAGCCGGGACGAGTGGTTTCAGGTCTGCTCGCCGTCCTCGTTCACGCCCTTTTTTTTGGCTTGCTGTTCTTTGGCATCAGTTGGCAGAAGGATCCGATCAATCCGGTTTTTGTCGAGTACTGGGAGGCCGCTCCGTCCGAAGCAAAGGCAGAGCCGAAGCCGGCGCCAAAAGTTGAACCTAAGCCGGAACCTAAGCCGGAACCTAAGCCGGTCAGACGCGAAGTGCCTCCCGACAAGCAACAACCAGAGCGTGCCAAACCCGAGCTGGTACCGACGCAGGCGGCGGTTGAACCGCCAAGACCGTCGGCCAAGCCGGCCCCGGCTGCGCCGTTGGCTGAGCCTCCAGCGCCGCGCCCGGTGGATATCGAGTTGAAAGAAAAACAGCGTAAAGAGCGTGAAGCAGAACTGAGGCGTCAGGAGCAGTTGAAGGCTGCCGAGGAAGAAAAACTGCGCCTCGCCGAAGCGCAACGGTTTAAGGAGGAAGAGGAAAAGCGCCGGCTCGAAGAAGAGAAAAAGCGGGCCGAGGAAGAGAAGCGCCGGCTCGAAGAGGAGAAAAAGCGCGCCGAGGAAGAGAAGCGCCGGCTCGAAGAGGAG
>CP070775.1:688963-705435 GCA_020346185.1 Betaproteobacteria bacterium
TTATGTATTTCGACAACCTGGAGCTGTAATTCAAAGGAAGAGGCTATTGCCTGAAGTGCGCGAAGGTGCACGTCCCCGGGGCTTGGATCCCATAGCACGACTGCTCGTGACAGCCGTGGCACCGTGCGCTTCAGTAACTCGATCCATTTTCCAACGAACTGAGGTGCATCGAGAAAAATTCCCGTAACGTTTCCACCGGGCCGGCCATGACTCGTTGCGTATCCTGCGGCAACCGGATCAGCGGTGTAGTCGCTGGCGACGATTGGAATAGTGCGCGTGGCGGCGTGCGCTGCGCGCAATGCCGGCGCGCTATCGGCGTAGATGACGTCTGCGTTTTCTTGCAGTAATCTGGCGACAGCCTGTGTATACCGTGACGGATCATTTTGCGCAGTGGCGAAGACAAAATCGACGTTTTTCCCCTCGACCCAACCAAGGCTTTCAAGTTTCTGAAAAAAAGTAGCGTCATATGCTCTGGAACTTTCTTCGCCGGATATGGCGAGTATCCCGAGCCGCGGAAGTCTTTCTTGCGAGCTTGCAGTGCCGGAAAAAACGCCCAAGGCGACCAACGCTGTAACGAAAATGGAACGAGAGAAAACGCTACGCCGTATCGGCGCGATGTTGATCACTTGATTACTCGATCTGCGCGAACCAAGACATCACCCGGAATGGTCAAGCCAAGTGCTTTGGCAGTTTTGAGATTGACAACGAGCTCGAACACGCCGGTTCGTTCGATTGGCAGTCCACCGGGATCGGCGCCGCGCAAGATCTTGGTAATGAGTGCAGCAGCCTGGTCGTTTGCAGAATCTCGCTGGGGACCGTAGGCGATCAATCCCCCCGCTTCGGCAAAAAACGGAAAGATTGATGTTGACGGTAATCGCAAGCTCTTCGTCAGCCTGACCAGTCTGGTGTTCTCTGCGAGCATCATCGGCGATGGCAGCGTGATCAGCGCTTCAGGGCGTGTTTTGAAGCTCGATGCGGCGGCGTCAATGTCTTGTGGCTCGCGCACTTCGATGACCTGCAATCCGATGCCGAATGAAGGAGCGACTTTCTCGAGCGCCCGAACATGTGCATCGCCCGGATTG
This sequence comes from Betaproteobacteria bacterium, assembly GCA_020346185.1. GTDB lineage: Bacteria > Pseudomonadota > Gammaproteobacteria > Burkholderiales > Eutrophovitaceae > SG8-40. Next base: position 690,046 of record CP070775.1, read on the forward strand.
GGGTCCCAAAGCACTGCAATATTGGTCAGCTCCGGCACGATGGCCTGCAGGAATTCGATCCACTTCACCGCAAACTGGGGCGCGTCCAGAAAGACACCGGTGACGTTTTTACCCGGGCGGTAATAGTTTTCGGCATAGCCCGCGGCGACTGGATCGGTGGTGAAGTCAAAAGCCATAATCGGGATAGTGCGTGTCGCCGCATAAGTAACCCGAGCCGCCGGCGCACTATCAGCCCAAATGACGTCGGGTCTGGCTCTTACGAGGTCGGCGGCGAGCTCAGCGAAGTGCGTCAGGTCGCCCCGTGCGTTGCGAATCTCGAATTCGATGTTCTGGCCTTCGATCCAGCCGTGGCTGGCAAGTGCACGGCGGATGGCGTTCAGACGAACCCCACGGCCAGGCGGGTCGTGCGCAGTTCCGGTCACGATGATCCCAAGGCGCGGCAGGTTGGTTTGCGCCCAGCCATAATTTGCACTCGCCATTACCGTCATCAACAATGCAGCGACGAGAAACAGGCAGTGACGTCTTCGTCTATGCATGCTGCAATGGTAGCGGTTTGCGCCTCTGCGTTCGAGTCTTTTCCAGCAAGTGCACGCTCAGGCGCTTGAAACTGTTTGGAATAAGGTTATTCTCTTGACGGCTCCCTGTCCGGTGTTCATAGTCGGATGTGGCTTTCCCGAGGGTTCAGGCATAGCAGTGTAGGCGATACGCCTGTCTGGAAAACGATTGAAACTATCGGTCGTCCAGGGCAGGGGAATGATTGAATGAGACGACGCGACTTTTTCTGTGCAATCGTCAGTGGCTTGATGCTCTCGCCGGTTTGGGGCCTCGCGCAGCAGTCGGGCCGGCGACCCGTCGTGGGTCTCCTCATCACCCATCCTCCACTCAGCGATCCGGTGGTGGATTGGCTGCGTGACGGTCTGGCAAAGTTCGGTTACAAGGATGGGCGCAACATCAGGCTCGAGGCGCGGACTGCCTCGGGACAGCTCAATCGCGTGGCAGCACTGGCAAGAGAACTGGTTGAATTGCCTGTTGATGTGATCGTACTTGTCAACGATGTGGCGATGCGTGCCGTGCTTGAAGTGTCCGACACGATTCCGATCGTCAGTGTGGGTTACACAAATGACCCCCATAGAAAAGGCTGGATCGACAGTTATCGGCGGCCCGGTGGTAACGTCACCGGTTTGTTTAACGTCAATTCGGCGCTCGGCGCCAAGCGGCTGGAGATGCTGGAGGAACTGCTCCCGGAGGCATCGCGCATCGCGGTGTTGTGGGATCCTTCTTTCGGTGGGGAGCAATTCGAGGAGCTGCGGCAGGTGGCGCCTAATTTCGGGCTGGAGCTGCATCCGCTTGTCGTTGATAGTCCCGAAGACATAGGTGGGGCCTTCGAGGCGGCAGTTGCCAACAAATATGATGCAGTTCTCCTGGTATGGACTCCGGTTTTCTATTTGCATCGGGCGCGTATTGCGGAACTCGGACTCAAGCTGAACATGCCGACGATTTGTGACTTACACCCGATCGTTGAGGCTGGCGCACTGATCTCGCTTGGTTCTGATGTCATCTATCCGTTTGAGCGCGCCGCCTATTACGTTAGCCGGATATTGAAAGGTGCTCGCGCGTCCGACCTGCCGGTCGAGCGCCTCTCAAAACTGAGGTTTGTTGTCAACTTGAGGACGGCGAAGGCCATTGGCGTGTCTGTGCCACAATCCATTCTGTTTCGAGCGGATGAGGTAATTGAGTGAACCGAAGAGAGGCACTTGCGGCGATAGCGGCCGGGTTGCTGGTAAAACCGCTGCTGGGAATTGCGAAAAATAGTGACCGCGTACCTGTGGTGGGTTTCCTGATTACGCATCCGCCGATCGACGTCCCCGTCGTGGACTCATTGCGAAATGGGCTGCGCAGGTATGGATACATCGACGGAAACAACATCAGGCTGGAGGTGCGCAGCGCATTGGGTCAACTCGATCGAGTAGCGCAAATGGCGGAGGAAATGGTAAACATCCCCGCAGACGTCATCGTCATTGTAAATGAGATCGCACTCAAGGCGGTGAAGGGGGCGACGAGCACCATCCCAATCGTAATGGTCGGGTTCACGGACGACCCTGTCGTGGAAGGCTGGATCGACAGTTACCGACGACCCGGCACAAATGTAACCGGAATTTTCAACGTCAATGCCAATCTGGTCGCAAAAAGGCTGGAAGTGCTGAAAGAGGCGCTACCAAAACTGTCACGGGTTGCCGTGTTCCGGGATCCCGTGTTCGGATACCGTCAGTTGGACGAGTTGAAAGCGGCGGCGAAGTTGCTGGCAGTGGAACTCGCGGTCATAGAGGTCAGAGATGGTGATGGCCTTCCGGGCGCATTCAAGACCGCTAAGCGAAAACGCGCTGGCGCGGTGATGTTTCTTTGGTCTCCAGTTTTTTATTTGCAACGCAGACAGGCTGCGGAGCTTGGCCTGGCTCATCGCATGCCAACGATGGGTAGTCAGGATGTTCTTGCCTACGAAGGGTGCATGATGTTTTACGGTTCTCAAACAGGCCCTGCCTTTGAGAGGGCTGGATATTTTGTTGATCGACTGATCAAAGGTACAAAGCCGGACGAGTTGCCTGTAGAACAGCTCTCCGAGCTAAAGCTGATCGTCAACCTGAAGACGGCCGAAAAGCTCGGTGTGAGCCTGCCGCGGTCAATCCTTCTGCGTGCGGATGAGGTGATTGAGTGACCAGGCGAGGCGCCATCATTGCGCTGACTGTGGCGCTTCTTTGCCCGGCGTTCGTTTGGTCGCAAGAGCAGAGCATGCCTGTCATCGGCGTTCTCATTACTCACGCGCCTGCCGATGACCCGGTCGTGCATGCACTGCGCAAGGGGCTGCGTGAATACGGCTACGAGGACGGAAAGAACATACGGGTTGTGGTGCGCACTGCAATGGGTGAGCTGGAGCGGGTACCGGCGCTTGCCCAGGAGCTGGTGCGGCTGAAAGTCGAGGCAATCGTGCTCGTCAATGAAACGGCAGCGCGGGCAGCAATGCAAGCTACCAGCACAATCCCGATTGTGCTGGTTGGTTACACCGACGACCCGCTCGCCCTTGGGTGGATCGACAGCTACCGACATCCTGGCGGGAATGTCACCGGAATTTACTCGCTTGATGCAGAGCTTCCGGCCAAGCGCCTCGAAATTCTCAAAGACACGCTGCCAGGCTTGTCGCGTGTCGCCGTTTTCTGGGACAGCTATGGTCGTCGACAACTCGGCAATGTCGAGAAAGCGGCTCGAGGCCTGGGCCTCACAATCGGCTCGATCGAGGTACACGGGCCTGATGATCTCGAAAGGGCATTCAAGGCGGCGAAAACGCAACAGGCGGACGCGCTACTGATACTGTGGTCACCTTTGTTCTACGTAAACGCAGGCCGCGTCGGTGCATTGGCGCTGCAGTCTCGACTGCCGGCAATAACCGAACTGACGCCGATTGTTTATTCGGGAGGTCTGCTTTCTTACGGCTCTGAACGATATTACAACTGGGAGCGAGCTGCGTACTTCATCGATCGTTTGTTGAAAGGCACCAAGGCAGCGGATCTTCCGATGGAGCGCTTGTCGCGTTTCAAACTGATCGTCAATCTCAAGACAGCCCAAGCGCTGGGCATCACGATCCCGAGGTCAATCCTCCTGCGCGCAGATGAGGTGATCCAATAATGTGTCGCAATGGTTGTACGCAGCACGGAGGTGGATCGCAAGACAAGATGTGCCTGCTGCAATGGCGGCCATTGCATCAAGCCCCCGTAAAGTAACTAGCTGATGCGCCGCGGCGGTCTTTTCTTCAAATACGCCATCCCGCTCGTATTGCTTGTTAGCGGAGCGTTGGCGGTGAGCGCGCTGGTCGAGATTTATTTTTCTTTCCAGGAGAACAAGGCAGCCCTCGCGGAAATACAGCGGGAGAAAGCATCGTCTGCCGCGCAACGCATCGAGCAGTTCGTACGCGAGCTCGAGCGGCAATTGGCCTGGATTGCGCAAACACCATGGGGAGCGCGAGGAGTGACGCTCGACCAACGGCGACTCGATTCGCTCCGGTTGTTGCGACACGCGCCTGCGGTAACGGAGGTCAGTCACTATGATCCGACCGGTCATGAGCAACTACGTGTGTCTCGGCTGGCGATGGACGTAGTGGGCAGCAGCATCGATTTTTCCGAGAATCCGAAGTTCAAGGAAGCGATCGAGCACAAGTCGTATTTCAGCCCGGTCTACTTCCGCAAGGAGTCAGAGCCGTACATGACGATCTCGCTGTCCGGTATTGGCGAAGATGCAGGCGCTGTCGCTGTGGAGGCCAACCTCAAGTTCATCCTCGACGTGGTGTCTACAATTGAGGTCGGCGAAGGTGGCTGGGCGTACGTTGTCGACGGGCAGGGACGCTTGATCGCGCACCCTGATATCAGCCTGGTACTGCAAAAGATTGATGTCTCGGATTTGCCTCAAGTAGCCTCTGCCTTGAGCAATCCTGCGGGCAGTACAGAAGTATCCGTAGAGCCCGTACTCGGTTCTAGCCTCGATGGAAAAGACGTCCTGTCGGCGTCGGCCACCATCGGAACGCTTGGCTGGCACGTCTTTGTCGATCTAACCGTCGCGGAAGCTTTTGCGCCGATCTATGCTTCGATTGCACGCACCTTGGTATTGTTGCTGATAGGCTTGGCTATCGCTGGCCTGGCCAGTCTGTACCTCGTCGGGCGGATGGTGCGTCCTATCCAGGCGCTGCAGGCAGGCGCCGCGCGCATTGGCGCGGGAGGGCTCGATCATCGTATCCAAGTCAAGGGTAACGATGAGTTGAGCGCTCTCGCCGTCGAATTCAACAACATGGCCGGACAGCTTCAGGAGTACTACGCGGGCCTCGAGCACAAGGTAGAGGAGCGTACCCACGAACTAACCGAAGCTCTGGAGCAGCAGACTGCGACAGCCGAGATACTGCAGGTGATCAGCCAGTCTCAGACTGACGTGAAGCCGGTGTTCGATGCGATAGCAGTGAATGCGCGTTCACTCTCGGGTAGCATGAGCGGATTCGTGGGTATCGTGGATGAGAGCGTTATCCATTTTGTTGCTGGTAGCAGCCTAAATCAGGACCAACTCGATGCCATGATGAGGGCGTTCCCAAGGCCAATCGGTCGCGATTCGGCAGGAGGGCGCGCGGTACTGACCCGAGCACCTGCTTACGTTCCGGATGTGCGTGCGGACCCTGATTACGATCTTAAGGATGCAGCTGAAGGGGTGGGGTACAGGTGCATCGTCAGCGTTCCCATGGTGCGTGACCACAAAGTGATCGGGATTGTAGCTGCGGTCGGTAGTGAGGCGGATATGTTCTCCGAGCGAGACATTGCCTTGTTGCAAATCTTTGCCGACCAGGCAGTGATCGCCATTGAGAATACCCGACTGTTTAACGAGCTGCAATCCCGCACCCAGGAACTTGCGCGTTCCGTAGAGCAATTGCGCTTGCTGTCGGAAGTGGGCCAGGCGGTGAACTCGACATTGGATCTGCAGGAAGTGTTGTCGACGATCGTCAAGAATGCTGTAGAGCTATCCGGAACGGCGGGCGGCGCGATCTTCGAGGCGAGCGAAGATGAAGCCGGCGGCTTCCGTTTGCGGGCGACTTATGGGATGGCGGAATCGGTAGTGAATATGATGCGAGAAATGCCGTTGCATGCTGGTGAGGGCGCGACCGGAAGGGCCGCAACGCTTCGTGCACCGGCGCAGATTCCCGATCTCAGAGTAGACCCGGAGTACAGCGGACGCCTCCGGGCAGTGACAGATCAGGCCGGATTCCGTTCGCTGCTCGCGGTGCCGCTGTTACGCGAGGGACGCGTGCTTGGAAGCCTTGCCGTCTTTCGTGAGGAGCCGGGTGAGTTTTCCCCCGAGATTATCCAACTGCTGCAAACTTTTTCCGCCCAGTCGACTCTGGCGGTACAGAATGCCCGCCTGTTCCGCGAAATCGCCGAGAAGAGCCACGAACTGGAAATCGCCAGCCAGCACAAATCGCAGTTCCTCGCCAACATGAGTCATGAGTTGCGTACGCCGCTCAATGCGATTCTCGGCTACACCGAACTGATCAGCGACGGCATCTACGGTGATGTGCCGGAAAAGATCGGTGGCGTCATGGAGCGCGTGCAGGCAAGTGGACAGCATCTGCTCGGACTGATCAACGATGTTCTGGATCTTTCAAAGATCGAAGCCGGGCAGCTGAAGTTGTCGGTAGACGAATACTCGTTTAGCGACATTGTTCAAAGTGTCATTTCCGGTGTTGAGTCACTGGCGGCGGAGAAGAAACTGAAGCTCGTGACCGATCTGGCACCGGAACTCCCGGTTGGAAGAGGCGATGAGCGCCGCCTCGCCCAGGTGCTGATGAATCTGGTGGGCAATGCAATCAAGTTCACGGAAGAGGGCGAGGTATCGGTGCGGGTGACAGCACCGGATTCGACGTTCGTCACTTCGGTCAGCGACACCGGGCCCGGGATCTCCCGGGAACAGCAGGAAATGATCTTCGAAGAATTCCAGCAAGTCGACAGTTCGTCGACACGCAAGAAAGGCGGCACCGGGCTCGGCCTCGCTATCGCCAAGCGCATCGTCGAGTTGCATGGCGGACAGATCTGGGTGGAATCGGAACCGGGCAAGGGTTCGACATTTTCGTTCAGCTTGCCGGTCAACGTTCCCGAGGAGGAGGCAAGGCAATGAGCAAACGCATATTGGTAATAGAGGATCAGGAAGATAACCGCACCATCATCCGCGACTTGCTTGCTGCCAACGACTTCGAGGTGATCGAGGCGGTGACAGGAGAGGAGGGTGTCGCGGCAGCGGCGCGGGAGAAACCGGATCTGATCCTAATGGACATCCAACTGCCGGGTCTTGATGGCTACGAAGCAACGCGGCAGATCAAGGCCAACGCCGATGTTAAGGAAACACCCATTATCGCGGTAACCTCCTATGCTTTGAGCGGTGACGACAAAAAGGCATTTGCGGCTGGCTGCGATGGCTATGTGACCAAACCGTTTAGCCCGCGCCAGTTACTGGCGAAGATCAAGGAGTTCCTGGCGTGATGTCTAGTGACCGTGTCTGCGAACTGGCTTCGCGTTGCGGCGTGTGGAGTTAGTGCCGCGAGAAATCGAAAACAGAAATCCGCTTGAACTTTGCAACTTGGTGCTGATCTGAGAACGCGCTACTTCTGATCCGTATGCACACGCCCCCTCGCATCCTTATCGTCGACGACAATCCGGCAAACGTCGATATCCTGCAAGCGCGATTGCAGGCCAATGACTATGACATTGTGACTGCGGCCGACGGAGAGGAAGCACTGGCGGCCGCGCGCAAGCATTTGCCCGATTTGATTTTGCTCGATGTGATGATGCCCAAGATCGACGGCATTGAGGTGTGCCGTCGACTGCGTGCCGATGAGTCGATGCCATTCGTTCCTATTATTATGGTGACCGCAAAGTCCGACCCGAAAGATGTCGTCGCGGCTCTGGAGGCCGGCGGAGATGAGTACCTGACCAAGCCGGTCGATCACGCGTCGCTGGTGGCGCGAGTCAAATCGATGCTGCGCATAAAGGCGTTGCAAGATCAGGTTCAAGAGCAGACCGCCGAACTCAGGCAGTGGAATCGCACGCTCGAGCAGCGGGTCGAAGAGCAAGTCGAGCTGGTCGAACGGCTTGGAAAATTGAAACGGTTTTTCTCGCCGCAGTTGGCCGAACTGATTGTCGAAGGAGGCGCGGGCGACCCGCTGAAAACGCATCGGCGTGACATCACCGTGTGTTTTCTTGATCTGCGTGGTTTCACGGCTTTCGCCGAGACCGCAGAACCAGAAGAAGTAATGGGTGTGTTGCGCGAGTATCACGCCGAGATGGGAAAGCTCATCCTCGAGCACGAGGGCACGCTCGAGCGCTTTACTGGTGACGGAATGATGATCTTTTTCAATGATCCGGTCCCGCTGCCGAATCCGGGCGAGCGGGCGGTGCGCATGGCACTTGTCATGCGGGAGCGCGTGGCTAAGCTGGTCGAAAAGTGGCGCAAGCTCGATTACCAACTTGGTCTGGGCATCGGTATCGCGCAGGGGTATGCCACCATTGGGGCGATCGGATTTGAAGGGCGCTGGGATTACGGCGCGATCGGTTCGGTCACAAACCTGGCAGCGCGCTTGTGCGGGGAGGCGAAGGCAGGCCAGATCTTGATTTCAAAACGGGTTCTGGCAACGACTGAAGACGCCCTCGAAGTCGAGCCGGCCGGAGAGCTTTCGCTCAAGGGATTTCAGAAACCGGTGCCGGCTTTCAACGTGTTGGGAACGAAAAGCTGACGTTCAGCAGCAACGTTCCACTGCAACTCACAGTCGCGCGTTCGCGTCCGGCAGGGCAGATGGACTGTTGAAATTGCGCACACATGAAGCCTTCACGGGCAGTTCATCTTCTGGCCACCCGAGGATCTGCGGAGGACGCCTTTCGTGTCGCGCCAATCGACCTTGCCATTGATACTTCGCGGCCCTGTGGAAGACCCGGGGTTGCACAGAGGCATCATCGTCCAACGTTCCTGCGTTGACAAGGATTAGTATCGGCTCTGAGCCGTTCTCAGTGAAGAGCGACGTCCCGCAGTCTGGGCAAAGAGTTCGCAAAACAACAAACCCACTCGAGCTTTTGTCTTCATAGACCGATGGAATCAGTCCGTGACTTCTGAGGATTTTTTCGGGAGCCCCAATCGAGATGGAAACCGCCGCCCCGGGAGTACTTTTGGCAATGCCTGCAACCACTGGCGACCGTACGGTGCGGTTTTGACCCCGACGCATAGCGAATGGCACAAAATAGGCAAACACTTTGAATTTTGCTGATTGTTTTCTCCGGTGCGCTGGTCGCAGTAACAAGCGGAAACCTGTCATCTCGATTGAGCCGTGTTGAATTGAGCTGGAGTATCACAGTCGTCGAAGCCTACGACTGGACCGGTGGCTTTGTGAAGCACAACGATTTGGCCGGCCACGTGCGCGACATGAATCCGTCGATCGTGCACTTTTTGTCCGGTCCTTTCACGTCAAAGGGGCCAAGCCGGGCGACTTGCTGGTGGTCGATTTGCTCGACGTCGGCGTCTTGCCGGAGAGCCATTGGGGTTCAACGGGTTTTTCGCCAAAAACAAAAGTGGTGGTTTCCTGACTGATCACTTCCCGATAGAACAAAAATCAATCTGCGATTTCAGCGGCTTGTACACGCACTCGCGCCATGACCCCGGTTGCAGTTGCTGCAGTACCGGCAAAAGACGCTGTGAAAGCGCCGGATGGTTCAAAGACGTTTCCGACGAAGAGGCCGTGGATTATTTCGCAATGATGTCCCGGGGTCATCGCCGTTGCGGGCGGGTTTCGATCGGGTGATCGGTTCCGGTCTGTTCTTTCCTGGAGAGGCTTGTCGCCGGATGGGTTCGAATCTGCGCGGCTAAAAGCTGGCAAACCGTAAGCTCATGACCATGTTTACTCCGGCATGAATGCCGGCTTGGCAGCCGATGGCTGCCGTCTTGGGCTATCCGTGCGCGACCGGCCCGTCAGAAAAACACTCTAGAAATTTGTTGGTTCCGATCGTCGAGATTCGAACCGTAGAATTGCCGATTGTGCGCGCAGCGCGAGTCGTCTCGCTTCTCAATGAGGCGACGTGGTTGCATTTGTCAGGAGACTGGCGCATTGTAATCAGACCCATGTACACAGAGGTAAAGATTAGTCCACTATCTGGGTAGGCGTTACTTTGGCTCAACACTTCAAGTGTGTGGAAAACAACAATGGAAGGAGGCGAACATGAAATTGTATGAGAACGCAATCGCACCAAATTGTCGACGCGTGCGCGTCTTTCTAGCAGAGAAAGGCATCGATGTGCCGGGTGTGGAGATCGATATTATCGGGGGTCAGAATATCTCGGGCGATTATCTCGAGGTGAATCCAAATGGGCAGTTACCAGGGCTGGAATTAGATGACGGCAGACATCTAAGCGAAAGCGCCGCGATCTGCCGTTACTTTGAGGAGCTACACCCCCAACCGCCCTTGTTGGGCACGACGCCGTTCGAGAAGGCGGCTGTGCAAATGTGGGAACGCCGCGCGGACTTTGAGGGCATGCTCGGGGTCGCCGACAATTTTCGCAATCGCTTTCCACCTTTTGAGAATCGTGGAATCGCCGGCACCAGCAACGTGCCGCAGATCCCCGAACTCGTAGAACGTGGCCGCCAGAGCGTACAACGTTTCTATGGACATCTCGATAAGCGCTTGGGTGAGTCACCCTACCTCGTGGGAGACTCCCTGACGTTGGCCGATATCGACGCCATGTGTGTCATTGACTTCGCGTTATTCTCAGAACTTGAGATTCCGCAGTCTCACTCCAAGCTGCGCGCCTGGTACGACGGCATGGAGAGTCGCGAAAGTGCCAGATCAAATCCTGGACTAACCGCTGCGCTTGGAAGTATCAGCAAGGTCCTTGGTGGATAAGCTCACCGGGCTCGGTCGCTGACCGCCTGCTGAGGTGGCGCCAGGGCAACGGGGGGTAGCCCAGATCATCCCGACACGATTGGTTTGCCGCTGCCCCTGGTGCTGCTATTCGTTCGCGCATTGAACAGGAAGTCTTCGAGCGCTTTGTCGAGCATGGAGTCCTGACGGCAGACCCATTTCAGCACGATGGCCGCGTTTTCCTTGTTCAACCATTTGATTCTCTGATTCCTTATCCTTGTTCTTTACCAGCCTGTTCTGAGTGTTGCAATCCACACGGTGTCGAGCGGCACGGGTATCCGGCTTTTTCGATGCCTTGCACGTAGTGCTCGATGAAGGGTTTCTGGAAGTTCCAGACCCGCATTACATGAGCCCACAAATCTGCCGATACGTTTGCGACTGTTTTCTCGCAATTCGCCCAATGCTCTTTCGCTTTCTCCGGTCGCCCCAACTGGCCGTAGACCGCGACGAACTTCATCTGGTTCTCACATAAGAACGTCGAGGGGTGTGACATCATGACATTCAGGGCCTTTTTGTATTGTTGCAAACGATAGTGGTTATAGTACAAGGCGCTGTGTCCCCAGGCCGCTGCGGAAATCGGATTAATGGCGAAGGCTTTTTCTACGAGTCTGGTACCGCGCTCCCATTGTCCATTGAACGCGAACAACATTCCAATTTGAGCATAGATCTCTGCGTTGTAAGGTGCCAGTCTAATCGCTTCCAAAGCTTCGGCTTCGAATGCATCGAACTGTTTGCGAAAATAATAGCCGTACGCCGCGGTCCGATGGGCGTAAGCATCGCTAGGGTCGAGGCGAACCGCCTTGACCGCGTTCTCAAGAATCTCGGAGGGGGGTGTTGGCGAGTTATCAAGACGAAATATCCATCCCATCATTCGTAACCAGGCATATTCATGCCTCGCGCGAGCGTATTCCGCGTCAATGGCAATAGCTTTTTCCAGAGCGGCCTTACTCGTGTCATACCAGTCTTGTGTATAAAAACTCGCCTTGGATTTGAGAACAAGCTCGTAAGCTTCCATCTGGTCAAGCGTCTTCTTTCTACCTTTCTTTTTTCCGTATCCTGGATCAGGCCGCCGTGGCCGCCCGCAACAAGTCCAACGATTTTCTGTGTCACTTCATCCTGAATTTCAAACACGTCTGAAAAATCGCGGTCAAAGCGATCTGCCCAAATGTGTGAACCTGTGCTTGCATCGATGAGCTGTGCAGTAATGCGTACGCGGTGGTTTGACTTTCGAACACTGCCTTCGAGTACGTATTGGGCACCGAGCTCGCGCGCGACGGCGGGCACGTCGACTGACTGCCCCTTGTATTGAAAAGTCGTATTTCTGGCGAGCACATAAATCTCGCGAAACCGCGCGAGTTCGGTAATGATGTCTTCGGTAAGACCGTCGCTGAAGTAATCCTGGTTGGAGTCGCCGCTCATATTGGTAAAGGGCAGTACGGCGATCACCGGCCCGGTAGGCATTTCCAATAAGGCATCGTGCGCGGCATCGGGCCAGTCCTGGCGGCTGTTTGTCATCCAGATAGCCAACCCGACAAGCACGGCGCAAACTACCCCGGCGACGATAAAAGCGGCCTTGCGTGCGGACTGCTTGCGAGCCGGTGAACCTGCGCCCGAGAACCGCACGTGATAGGCGCGCACCGGCTTGACAATGTTTTTTACCGTTTGTTCGCCGGCGTACTTGAAGCCTGCCGATGTCTTGTTTTCGACCTGGTCGAAAATAGTTCCCGATACGCACACGTCGCCGGGTTCGCACAGCGCTTCCAGACGGGCAGCGATGTTGACGCCATCCCCGTACAGAGCGCTTTCCTGCTCGATGACATCGCCAAGGTTGATGTCGATGCGCATGCGCATGCGTCGATGCTCGGGCAGCTCGGCGTTTCGTACCGCCAGCGCACGCTGGATTTCGATCGCCGATTCGACCGTTTGCACAGCACTCGGGAATTTGGCGAGCATTGCATCACCCGGAGTATTGACGACACGACCGTGATGGGCGGCGATCTGCTCGCGCATCACCTCGCGGTATTCGGTCAACGTGGCGAGTGTGGCGTTTTCATCGTCTCCCATCAGGCGGGAGTAACCGGCAACGTCGGCGCTCAGAATGGCGGCGAGCTTACGATCATTCTGCATGCCGGAAAAACGTTACGGACCAGTTGGTCAAACCTTAATGCGGCTTACTTGTGCGCAATCGGCTTGTCGGAAAACAGGTAGTCTTTCAGTTCCTTGTCGAAAGTCGGATCTTGCCGACGGATCCACTCCAGCACCATCGCCGCGTGTTCCTTTTCCTCGTCGCGGTTGTGCGCAAGAATCGCTTTCAACTCTTTGTCCTTGCAGGCATCGACGCGCTGGTTGTACCAGTCAACCGCTTCCAGTTCTTCCATCAACGAGGTGATTGCCCGGTGCATGTCACGGGTTTCGTCAGTGAGTTCGCCGATCGGCTCGTGGTAGCCTTCATTAGCCATTGTTAATCCTCATTTTCTTGAATAAAGAAACATATTCTAACGCGGCCATTTGGTTCTTAAGCGCTGTGAGCGCGTAAGGCAGCAAGGGCAGCAGAGCGCAATCTACGCGAACGGGAGCTATATAGTCAGGTGTAGTTTGGGTTTCCAGAACGGCCTGAACAGTTCGATTTTCGGGCAGCGGTTCATGACGACCTTGAGCCCGGCGTCCTCGGCGATCCGCGCGGCTTCTTCGTTAAAGACGCCGATCTGCCCCCACAGCACTTTGGCACCGATCGCAACGGCTTCGCTGGCAATCGCCGGCAATTCCTCGGCGCGGCGGAACACCTGGACCATGTCGACAGGTTGATCGATCGACGCCAGTGTCGGAAAAACCCTGAGCCCACGGATTTCCTCACCTTCCATGCCGGGGTTCACCGGGATCATGTTGTATCCGGTTTCGTGCAAAACCCGGAGCACACCATATGAAAACTTGGTGCGGTCCGGACTGGCGCCGAGCATGGCGATGGTGTTGACCGATTTCAGGATGTCGGCAAGATATTGTTCTGGATAGTCTTCATTGTGGTTCATGTAGCCCATGGTTAACCGCCTTTCGGGGTTGCGATATCGGCCTTCAACTCATGTGGAGCGAGCGGGTCGAGAAACGGATTGCGATAGAGTTTGTCGTGGCTTTCAACGCCGATCTCGATTGTGCAGTCGGTCATCGGCCGTGCCACGCAGAGAATGACATAGCCATGGTTCAGTTGCCGGTTGTTCAATGCTACCTGCGCGGTTTGATCCACCGTGCCTTTACTGAGTTTCGCCGCGCAGGTGATGCAGCCGCCATATCGGCAGCCGTAAGGCAGGTCCACGCCTTGTGCGCGCAGACTGTCGAGCAGCGGTACGCGGTCATCGACCAGATAGGTGGCATCTTCTCGGTTCGCAATAATGATCTTGCGTATCGTCATATCCAGATGTCGCTGGTGCAGTCGCCACCCGGATAGCGGGTTTCGTGGCAGCGGCTGGGGCCATTGGGTTCCTTGCCGAAGTCGACGACGAAGCGCGGGTCGATCTCCATTCCGCCTCGCTCGGTATTGCAATTGACCATCAGCATGCAACCGCCGTTGGTACGGATCTCCGGATAGAACTGGTTGTCCCAGGTCGAAAAGAGTGACGTTGTGACATAGAGACGCTTGCCGTCGAGGCTGAGCTGGATCATTTGCGGGCCGCCAGTGATTTTGAGGCCGTTCACTTCGGGCGCGCGTCCCAACAGCCCGCCCATCCAGACCTGTCCGGTCAGCTTGGGTTTATGCGGATCAGTGATGTCGTACTGACGAATATCACCGTGCAGCCAGTTGCAGAGATATAAGAAGCGGTCATCCATCGACAGCAGGATTACCGAAATCACGCCCGGAACGGGAATCGGCCATTCTGGGTGCGGCTGGTTTTCTACATCGATGATCTTTTCCCATTGCCACGTGCCCATATGGTCTTTCCACCAGTGAATAATGTTGGCACTAAGTGCTGCACCAACGAATCCGTGACTGCTGTCGGGGTTATGGTGAAAGCGCACCTCCAGCGGAATCAGTCCGTCTTCGCCGAGATAGAACGTTTGCTTCGGCTCTCTCTTCGCAAAATCCCACAGGTGGATTTCACGCCCGTATTTCAAGTGCCCGACTTCTTCCAGGTCGAAGCCAGGCATGAATGTGTTCGGTGCTGCCCACTCGGAACTCACCATTACATTGTGGCGTGGCTGATACCAGAAGTCATAACCGAACTTGATATCGCCCATGGAGTTTTCCCAGCGGCCGACGATTTCGAAGTTCTTGTTCAGGTGCAGATAACCGCCCGGCGCGCTGCCCTGCGCATTTCCCAGCATTGAGATAATGATGTCGCTGCCGAGGCAATGCACAGTATGCGGCGCACTCAGATCCGTCTTCGCCTTGATTTCCGAGCCTTCGATTACCTTGTGCAGTTGCGGATTGCGCGGATCAGTTCCGCAATCGACTATGTGCAAATTGGTAGAACGCACACCAGGAACGATTAAATATCGCCGCTCCATCGATGCGTCACCGTGACACGACGAACACGCATTCCAGCCCATGTGATGTAGTTCGTCCCCGATGCCGGGCATCTCAAGTCGGCTGATGACCTGGCTATAGGTTTCACTTTCGGGGTCCGCATCAATGGTGACCAGGTAGTCCGGCTTCTGGATGCCGGTGCCGGTGTAGATCGCGATCGAGTAGAGTAGCTTTTCGCGCGGTGCTCGCATTGCCTCGGCAGGCGAGGCGTAACCAGGTCCGCAGCAAGACGCATCGTGCATTTGACCCTCCTATATGAGCTTGATCCTAGGTAACCGCCCTCCTTTATCAGCTTGATCCTAGGTGACTACACTGTCAATGGTGCGATTGACTATTCTATTCGGAGACTTACAATTCCACGGCCAGACGGTTAATGCAGGTCGCAACCATTGGAAAA
>CP070775.1:705535-800001 GCA_020346185.1 Betaproteobacteria bacterium
AGGCATGTCCTTGAACACTTCGTTCGAGTAAGCACTCTCGTTGTACCAAGCGTCATATGCCGTCACGGCAAAGTAGTAGCGCCGCGCGCTGGCAAGACCACGTGCAGTCGACCGCGATGTCTAGGGGAAATCCCAGCGAATACCAACCGTCAGGGTGTTGGGGATCTTCTCTCCGGATTGCAGGGAGCCGCGCTCGAAACGGTAGTTCAGGAAGAGCATGCGGCTGAAGGTGCGGAACGTGTAGCGAAGTTCAGCCAGACCGTATGCGACTCGATAATCTTGCGCCTGAACCTGGTCAGCATCTGGTTGCAACGAATTGAAGCCGCCGCCGAACCAGACTTTCTCTGCGACCCGGCGATGGGCATAGAACTCCCAGCCCCAGCCGTCGAAATAGGTTCCCTGGTCAGTCGTTTCGTGATTCACTAGTCGTGCGCCACCGAACGCAACGTACCAGTCATCGCTGAACTTACGCAGCCCTAACAGATAGGCCTGTGCATCACCGCGCAGACTGACCGCCTGCGCCTGCGGTGAGCCGACATCCCTGACCTCTGCGTAATTGATTGCCAGTCCCGCGAAATAGTTGTTTTCCAACTCAAGAATCGTGCTTGCACCGACCGCCCAGCCGTAATCGAGTGACTCGGTTTGCGGGATCGGCCGGCCGTTCTGAATCTGCACGTTGAGCTTGAATGGCTCGAACCAGGCCTCGGGCAGGAAATCGATGCTCAGGCGGGTCTGCAGCGTGCCGTCAGCACGTCCGGTACCGGTCGGCCCGCCATCGGTGTTGGCGTTGTAAACGCCCAGTGCACTGCCTCCGGCGCCCTGCATCAGGTCGGTCCAGCCTGCCACCTGGTAGTACGTCGACCAGTTCTTCCCAACAGTCAGGATATTATTGGGCGTTTCCCAGCCAAGGTAGATCAAGCGCGGGAAGAATGACCCCGATCTGGCGCGCTCGCTGCCGGTTCCGCCCGGATTGAACAGGCGATCGACCGAATCCAGCAGATTGAAACCGTACTCGACCCATCCGAACAGACTATTCTCGGGCCCGTAAACCCATCGCCCGCGCAGACCGACGCGGGAGCCGCCATCGCCCCAAATTTGATTGTCGCTGTCGGTGTAACGGTAACGCACACGGGCACTGCCGTAGGCACTGCCGCTTAACCCCTCTTCGAGCTCCGGTACCGGCTCGGCAGCTTCTTCGGCCTGCTTCTTTTCGAGTTGCTTCGCTTCCTGTTGCTGCGCCAACGGGTCTTCGTCCGCGCGCAGCTTCACTTCCTCGGCAATTTCCTCCCGCGCTCTTTCCGACGCCGGATCCGGTTCCTCGGCATCTTGGGGGTCACCGTTCGCTGCACCGTTGGCTGACGGGGTCGCCGTTGCCTCGGCACGATCGGTCGGAACCAGCTCCGCGGCCATCGCTATGGCCTGCAAGGCCAATAAGCAGGCGAAGACTGCTACGCGTTCGCGTGTCACGCCGCCACAATCCTTCCTTCAATCCGATGCGATCATCTTCCGGCCAGAGCTAATGAAATCCGCGCAATACGCGCCGGCAAAGACCGCATGCAAACGTCGGGGCGGCAACGAGCTCAAGCTTGAGCCGTCTTTGCGCCGCCCCCCCAATTCTTGCATTGTGCGCTAGGACAGCCGGCTGTTCAGTCCAGCCTGCGCCATTTCCGCCGCACGCAGCAGCGCACGCGCCTTGTTTTGCGTTTCAACCCATTCATTTTCCGGTACCGAATCAGCAACGATGCCCGCACCGGCTTGCACATACAACGTGCCGTCCTTGATCACCGCGGTGCGCAGAGCAATGGCGACGTCCATGTCGCCACTGAAACCGAGATAACCCACCGCGCCGGCGTAAATGCCGCGCTTGGTTGGCTCCAGTTCGTCGATGATCTCCATCGCCCTGACTTTGGGTGCGCCAGAGACCGTGCCCGCGGGAAAACTCGCCTCAAGCACCGCCATCGCATCGAGCCCGACTTTGAGCTTGCCTTCGACGTTCGACACGATGTGCATCACATGCGAGTAGCGTTCGACGATCATGCTCTCAGTCACCTTGACCGAACCAATCTCGGCGACACGCCCGACGTCGTTGCGCCCAAGGTCCATCAGCATCACGTGCTCGGCACGTTCCTTGGGATCGGATAGCAGGTCTTCTTCAAGAGCCAGGTCGGCTTCGCGGGTGGCTCCCCTTGGCCGGGTACCGGCGATCGGCCGTAGCGTCACCATGCCGTTCTCAAGGCGCACCAGAATCTCTGGAGACGAGCCAACGATGTAAAAATCGCCCATGTCAAAATAAAACATATACGGCGACGGATTGAGCGATCGCAAGGCACGGTAAAGAGTCAGCGGCGGCGCTGAAAACGGCGCACTCATGCGCTGCGACAACACCACTTGCATGATGTCGCCGTCGTAGATGTATTGCTTGGCCCGCTCTACCGCCTTCATGAAATCAGGCTGAGCGAACTCCGATTCGACCTGTGCTGCGTTGCTGGTTGTTTCCGGGGGCACCACTACCGGCTCGCGTAACAGGCTCAGCAACGCCTCGAGCCGCTTTTGCGCCTGCCGCCACGCTTCGTCTCGCCCCGGATCAGCGTAAACCACGAGGTATAGCTTTCCCGAAAGGTTATCGAAGGCAACGATCTCTTCCGACAACAGCAGCAAAATATCCGGAGTCTGAAGCCGGTCCGGCTTGTCGCTGGTGGCGAGACGTTTTTCAATGTACTTGACGGTTTCATAGCCGAAACAGCCGACCAGTCCGCCAAGAAACCGCGGCAATTCCGGGCGCGGAGCGGCACGCACCCGCGAGTGCACCTCGGCAACCCACTGCAGCGGATCGTCCTGCTGCGATTCGGCCACGACCTCGTTGCCAAGCAACTCACGGCACAGCCGGCCGCGCACTTCGTATCGGGTCTGCGCCGGCAGGCCAATGAATGAATAGCGGCCAAACCGCTCGCCCCCCTGCACCGATTCGAGCAAGTAGGAATAAGGCTGGTTAGCGAGTTTGAGATAGACCGACAGCGGGGTATCGAGGTCCGCGAAAGTCTCGAGCACCACGGGAACGCGGTTGAAACCCTCAGCGGCGAGTTGCCTGAACTCTTCTTCTGTCACGACTGACTCCGGAAAACAGTGAAAACGGGACGAACGAATGCGTCAGCTACGACGCCAGCACGCGCACCGCCACCAGCGGTGCGGCTGCACACCATGTCCCGGATTTGCACGTCTTGCAGAAGTCATGAAGGTTGGGCCGAATCAGGAGCTTGTTCGAATAAGTTCGATCAAATCGGAAACGGTGGGTACTATAGCATCGCAGTCCAGTTCGTGCAGTTCCATACCAGAGCGGTAACCATGTGGCACGCAGACAACCGGGCAACCAGCGGCACGGGCGCACAAGGTATCCGTCTGTGAATCGCCAACCATCAGCAGCGTTACCGGCTCAATGCCGAACTGCCCGGCGCAGTAAGTGAGGGGCAACGGGTCGGGCTTCTTTCGTTCGAGCGAATCGCCACAGATGACCGCGTCAAACAGCGCGAGCACACCAAGTTTGTCGAGCAGTGGGTGGGTGAAAGCTTCGGTCTTGTTGGTGACGCACGCCAGTTTCAGACGCCGCGCTTTCAATTCGCGCAACGTTGCTTCCGTCCCCGGGAACAGCTCGGATTCATTGGTCAGTAATCGCCGATAATGG
Source organism: Betaproteobacteria bacterium (assembly GCA_020346185.1). GTDB lineage: Bacteria > Pseudomonadota > Gammaproteobacteria > Burkholderiales > Eutrophovitaceae > SG8-40. The sequence continues at coordinate 709,215 of CP070775.1, forward strand.
CCGCGCATGATACTGCCGGCTGTTGCCAGATCGTCGGGGTCAGGAGTGCCATCGGGAGCGCCTGCCAGCAAGCGCTGCACGAGACGATCAATGCCCTGACCGATATAGTTGCGCACCGTCTCACGGTCGACCGGCTCGAGCCCGAGATCACGCATGGTCAGATTGGCCGAGGCATACAAATCGGGCAGCGTATCGGCGAGCGTGCCGTCGAGATCAAAAGCGACGGCAGATATGTCAATCGGGAACTTCACGCCGCCACACTCCACACCGGATTGCCCCGGCGATCAACAGAATGATCAGCAATCAAACCTCTGCCAACCGTGCTCGCATGGCAGCAATCGTTGCCGCGTAGTCATCACTGCCAAAAATGGCCGAGCCGGCCACCAGCGTGTCGGCGCCAGCACGAGCGATCTCGGCAATATTGTCGACCTTGACGCCACCGTCGACCTGGAGCCAGATATCGCGCCCGCTGCCATCGATGCGCCTGCGCGCTTCGCGCAGTTTGTCCAGCGCAGCCGGAATGAAACGCTGACCGCCAAACCCGGGGTTGACCGACATGATCAGAACCAAGTCAATTTTGTCGAGCGTCCAGTCGAGGTAGGACAACGGTGTGGCCGGGTTGAACACCAGCCCCGGCATACAGCCGTTATCGCGGATCAAGCCAATGGTACGGTCGATATGCGACGAGGCTTCCGGATGAAAGCTGATAATGTCGGCACCCGCCTTGGCGAAGTCCGGAACGATCCGGTCCACCGGCTCGATCATCAGGTGCACGTCGATTGGCGCGTCGGTCAACGGCCGGATCGCCCCACAAACCAGCGGCCCGATTGTAAGGTTGGGCACAAAGTGGTTGTCCATCACATCAAAATGGACTATGTCCGCTCCGGCCGCGATCACCGACTGCACTTCATCACCCAGCCGCGCAAAATCGGCAGAAAGGATGCTCGGCGCAATGCGATAGGTGCTCATGCTCTGATACCTGTTTGCCTGGCGAAGCCGAATTGTAGCCAAAACGGCAACGCACGAGCCGCGTCAGCGCCTTGGGCGCCAACACGAGGCGCCGAACATGCAAACGTGCGCGGACTTGCAGTATCGGCGTGTTTCGTTTCAAATTGCGAGCATGACAATACCAACGTATAAAATTGATGTCGCCGCCGAGTCTGTCTATCTCGCCGACAGATCGGACGAGGATGCGCCACGTTATGCATTTGCCTATACAGTCAAGGTTAAGAACGCCGGCACAGTCGCCGCACAGCTAATCAGCCGTCACTGGATCATTACCGATGCAAACGGACGAATTGAGGAAGTTCGCGGCGAAGGAGTCGTCGGCGAACAACCAAAGCTTGAACCGGGTGCAATGTTCGAATACACCAGCAGCGCTGCCCTCGAAACACCGGTCGGAACCATGCGCGGCAGCTATCAAATGGTGGCTGAAGACGGTACGCGATTCGAAGCAGAGATCCCGGAATTCACACTGAGTATTCCAAGGGTGCTTCATTGATTGCCGAGTCTGCTCAACGCTGCGGCCCTTCGTCGTCGCGGTTTTTCCTTGGCAGCGTCCACCACACAAGGAACACGAACAAAGCCAGTCCCAACGCAAGCTCGAGAAAGATCCAGAACATCGGATAGGTCTTGATTAAAGTCAAAATGCGCCGCTTCGAGATCAATGTAAGAGTCTGCCTGAGTGCCGCCATCTTGGCGAGCAGCGCAGTCATCGCCTCGTGCGCGACATCGAGCCGACCAACACCGCCGCCGCCAACTGAAAAGCCGCCGCAATCGGCACCATCAGAGGTCACTTCGTCGCCGACGGCTCCAGCGACCGGCCAGGCCCCGACCGCTCCCGCGGTAGCGGCGCCGACGACGCCGTTGCCGACAGTGCCGCAGGCAACAACGACGCCATCACCGTGGGTGCAGCCGCCGCCGAAAGAGACGGGCTATCTGCAGGCAGCGAGCTGGGACGAACTGCCTGACTGGGGCCGTGACGAACTGCGACAGGCGTGGCCGGCGTTCATCCGCACTTGCATGGCCTTGAGTTCACAGGCCAGATGGCAGCCGCCCTGCTGGGCGGCCGCGCGCATGGATCGCCATGATGATGCCAGCCTCAGGGCCTTCTTTGAATCCTGGTTCACGCCCTACCGGATCCTCAATGCTGACGGTACTCTCAGCGGGCTGGTGACCGGCTACTACGAACCTTTGCTGCGCGGTAGTCGCACGCCATCGCAGACCTACCGCTTTCCGATTTACGGCGTGCCCGACGATTTGCTGACCATCCAAGTCGACGAGTTGTTCCCCGAACTCGAGGGCGAGCGCGTACGCGGGCGCCGCGAAAATGGACATGTAGTGCCCTATTACACGCGCGGCGAAATCGAGCAAGGCATCGACTCGCTGCGCGGGCGCGAGATTCTCTGGGTCGACGACGCTGTCGAACTATTCTTCCTGCACATTCAGGGATCAGGTCGCGTGCGCTTGCAAGACGGTGAAGTCGTGCGTGTCGGCTATGCCAACCATAATGGACATCCGTACCGATCGGTGGGACGCATTCTGATCGACCGCGGCGAGCTGACCATCGCCAGCGCCTCAATGCAAGGCATCAAGCAATGGGGTCACGACAATCCGGACCGACTTCAACCGTTGCTGGCAGAAAATCCGGCTTACGTATTCTTTCGCGAACTGCCCTCCGACGCAATCGGACCGATCGGCGCGCTGGGCGTACCGATCACACCTGGTAGAAGCATCGCGGTGGATGAGAAGAGCGTGCCGCTAGGCGCGCCGGTCTACCTCGCAACATCATGGCCCAATTCAAACAAACCGCTGAGCCGACTGATGTTCGCACAAGACAAGGGCGGCGCTATCAAAGGCGCGGTGCGCGCCGACTTCTTCTGGGGCTTCGGCGACGAGGCCGGTGAATTTGCCGGCCGAATGCGCCAATCCGGCCAGATGTGGCTGCTACTGCCCAGCGCGATCACGACATCGGCACACGAGCGCGATTGACAGCCTGCCGCAGGCAAGGCAGTTACGAGCATAAGCGCACATAGTATTCACCGCGGACGCAGAAGCGATCCTGCGGGTGAACCCAGCAGGTTTACCAAGCAGATGAAGATGTCTCGCTGCCCCGCAGCTCGACGCATTCGGCTCAGCCGGGAACAGATTTCGCCGCGAAATGAACCAGATCCCCCGCCGCTGTCGGTGCACCTGACACCGAGCATGTTGCTCTCCCGTGCATGCCTGGCGAGCGTTCGACGCCTAGTCTCTATCGGAGCCGGCCGCCAGTTCGATCACCACCTCGCTACGAACCGCGCGTCCGTCCTTGCGGGCCGGGTTGAAATCTGCTTCACGAAGCGCCCTCTGCGCCACCAGATTCCGCTCTTCGCTGACATCGGATTCGAGCACCGAAACCCCGGTCACGCGACCGGATGCGTCGATGTAAGTCAGCAGCCGCAATCGATGCGACGCCGGCAGTTCTCGCCCGAGACGCAGTGGCTGACGTGGCGCCGGAAGGACATCCAGTTCGGCAACCGGGTAATAGCCCGGATCGGGACTGTCGACGTGGCTGATCGCGTCGCGGGCCGCCTCGCGCCGACTCGAGATCGCATCGATTGCCGTCGCGCCGGGTCGCAGCGTGGCGGACCATTCCGGAGGACGCGGTGCGACAGTCAGAGCCGAGACATCGGTCACGGCCGGCTCAATGCCGGAGTCGGGTACGATCCACAGCACCATGCCGTGCAACAGCACTGACATTGTCAGCGCGAGAATCAGGCGCTGCCCGGCGGCGTATTCGTCAGGATCGCTGCGGTCGATACGTTGCACCGATGCGACCCGACACGACCATTGATCAACCGCAGGTCAGCTGCCGCCCGCGCCGTTCGTCTTGGCAAGATTCTCTTCTGCCATGACGAGGCGTTGCTCGAGCTGTTCGAGTGTCAACGCGCCGCTGATTCGAGAGCCGTCTGCAAAGAACAGCGTCGGCGTGCCTCGAATGCGTTTGCTGTAACCGAAGGCGAGAATATCGTCTACCGGGTTGTCGCAATCCGGTGACGCCTTCGGCGCAACGCTCTTGATCACGTACTCATCCCAGGCTCTTTCACGGTCAGCCGAACACCAGATTGATTTCGATGTTGGCACGGACTGCGCAGCGATGATTGGATACAGAAAAACGTAAACCGTCGCGTTGTTGATGTTCGGCAGCGTTTCGCGGTCGAAGCGTTTGCAATAACCGCAATTGGGGTCGGCAAAATAAGCCATCCGCCGCGAGCCATTGCCGTAGACTTTCTTGAACGCGTTGGCCAGTGGCAGATCGTCAAACGCGATGGCTACCTTCCTCAATTCGGCTTCCTCGATCGCTCGCTTGCGCTCGCTGGTTAGATTGCGCATCGACTTGATCTCGATGATGTTGCCATCGATAAGGTGTTCAAATTTCGCGTCAGAGTAGTAGACCGACCCGTCTATAACGAGCTCATATAGTCCGAGGGCAGGCAATTCCAATATCGACTGGACGTTGGCATTGGGGAATTTTTCCTTGATGGCCGCACGCAGTTCGTCGTCGCCGGCATGGGCCAACGATACTGCGATGCCGCTTAAGATGATGAAGTAAGTGAGAAGCCGGAGCCGCATCATGAGATGTTCCTTCGATTTAGTGTTTGCTGTGGTTCGACCGCCTAACCGGTCGCTTGTTTCACCAACAGACGCTTAAGTGGTGACAATCGCTCAGTGAGCCTGAGCCCGGTGTTCCTCAGCCAGGCTACACCGGGAGCCGATGACTGAAACAAGCGATGCAACCCGTCTGTCGCGAGCTGCATGGCCATGATTTCTTCGGCACGACTCCTTCTGTAGCGCGCCAGCACCGCATTGCTTCCGATTTCCTCCGGTCCGCGCGCGGCGATCGCGCAAGCCAGAGAACGCGCGTCCGCCAGTCCGAGATTCAGCCCCTGTCCCGCGAGCGGGTGAACATTATGGGCAGCGTCACCAACCAGAGCAAGGCGCGTTCCCGTAACACTCGCTGCCTTCATCAAGCGCAACGGAAACGCTGCTGCAGAGCCTGTCGCGGCCAACTCTCCGAGCACCGCATTGGACGCGCGGCTGACTCGCTCAGCAAGTTCACCGACATCCAACGCCATCAGTTCATCGGCATGCGCTTGCTGCGTCGACCAGACCATCGACACCCGCCGGCCGGGCAACGGCAACAGAGCCAGCACACCGTCGGGCCGAAACCACTGCCAGGCTGTGCCGCCATGATCGGCGGTCGTATCGAAATTGGCGACCACCGCGCTGTGACCATATGGCGACTCGCTGATCGAAATCCCCGCCAGCTCCCGAACGCGCGAGCTTGGGCCGTCCGCACCCACCACCAGCTGCACATCGATCTGCCGACCATCATCAAGACCAACTGCCACGGCATCCTCGCTCCAGCGCAAAGCCTCACAGCGCCGCCCGTCAATCCTGCGGACCAAAATACGCTCGTCAAGCGCGTGCCGAACCGCTGTCTGCAGCGCGGCGTCCTCAACAATGACGGCAAGCTCGGCAATGCCGCTTCGATAAGCGTCGAAAACCAGCCGCGACACTCCGTCATCTCCCGTTACCACCATCCTGGTGATCGGCGCGGCGCGGGACTCGTCAATGCGTTGCCAAATACCACACCGTTCGAGAAATTCCCGGCCTGCTGGTCGAATGGCGAACACGCGCCGGTCGAAGTCACCACCAGCGCGGGGCGAGGCGGCGCTCGGTGCAGCGGCGCGGGCATCGACTAGCGTGACCGCAACACCTCTGTCAGCCAGCGCGGCAGCGAGGCTGCCGCCGACCAGACCAGCGCCGATAATCGCCGCATCGGAGTTCATCACAACGCCTGTTTCACCGTCGTTAGAGCGTGCGATGGTGTCAATCCTCGGCTTGGCGCGAGCGACACCGTTTCGCCGGCCCGAACATGAACCAAGCGACGCCGTCGCAGGCAATCGGCAGCGCCCGGGGCCCGGTCCCTCCGAGAGCGCGACGGGAAGACGCACGCTGGCCGCGCCGACGTGCGCCGGCACCGCGAAAAACTCGCCGTGTTCTGGAGCACCCGCTCATCGCGCAGCGAGTGGCGTGTTTGCCTCCACGACATGTCCTCACCACGCAGCCTGATGACTCGTTGCTCATTGCAGTATATAGATACGGCGATCAAGCTCATTCAGATGGGCCTGTATTCCCGGCGCCCGGCTCGTCCTGCACCTGACGCGACGCTCCAATCGGTATCGACATGGCTAGTGTACACGCACCCGAAGCTGCTGTTTCATCGAGGCTTTTGCCTTGACAAGGAATGGGCGGCTCAGTAACCTTCCGGTCCCTGCTGGACGCGACACGTGGCGAATTAGCTCAGCGGTTAGAGCAGCGGAATCATAATCCGTTGGTCCGGGGTTCAAATCCCTGATTCGCCACCATTTCCCTTTGACGCCTAGTTGTGTATCGTTTGTCATGTCTGCCGAAGCGTGCCGAGTATTGCTGTCGATGCAACCTGTACATGGGTAGAACCTTATCTGTCCTCGTGCTGCTTGCCTGGCTGCTGTCTTTAACGCCAGCACAGGCAGCGCGCGACTTCCCCCAAGATGCGCGCCGCGGCACGCTGAACGCGCATCAATATCCGAACTACCGCATCGGAACGACCACTTACCGGCTCGGAGCCGGGGGGCGCATCTTCAATGAGCAGAACCTGATCGTCATGCCTGCCTCGCTGCCAGACAGGAAGGCAGAAGTCATGTACCGGATCGACTTTCAAGGCTATCTGTCCGAAATCTGGCTTTTGACCCGGGAGGAAGCTGCGCTCAACCCGAAGCAAGGCAATCGCCCACGCTAGAGAGGACGCGAAGCCTGTGGTGAAAAGAGTCTACATTCGCACCTTCGGCTGCCAGATGAACGAGTATGACTCGGGCAAGATCGCCGACATACTGGCAGCGGACGAAAACTACGAAAAAATCGATGATCCGGCACAGGCCGACGTGATACTGTTCAACACCTGCTCTGTGCGGGAAAAGGCACAGGAGAAAGTGTTCAGTGATCTGGGACGCGTTCGCCACCTGAAACAGGACAGACCGGATCTGATCATCGGCGTTGGCGGGTGTGTCGCCAGCCAGGAGGGTGCGGCTATTGTCTCGCGCGCACCGTTTGTCGACGTGGTATTCGGGCCACAGACGCTGCACCGCTTGCCAGACCTGATTGCGGCGCGCCGCAAGGCCGGTCAAGCGCAAATTGACATCTCATTTCCCGAAGTCGAGAAGTTCGACGCCTTGCCGCCCGCGCGCGTCGATGGCTGCACGGCGTTCGTTTCGGTGATGGAGGGATGCAGTAAATACTGCAGTTTCTGTGTCGTGCCCTACACACGAGGCGAGGAAGTCTCTCGCCCCTTCGATGACATCCTCACCGAGGTCGCGGAACTGGCTCTTCAGGGCGTCAGGGAAGTCACCTTGCTGGGGCAGAACGTCAATGCGTACCGCGGCAGCATGGACGACGGCGAAGTCGCCGATTTCGCACTCCTGCTGGAATATGTTGCCGAAATCCCCGGGATCGAGCGGATTCGCTATACAACTTCGCACCCGCGCGAGTTTACGCAACGGTTGATCGACGTTTACGAGCAGCTGCCCGAGCTGGTCGACCACGTACACCTGCCGGTGCAGTCCGGCTCCGACCGCGTCCTGTCAGCGATGAAGCGTGGCTATAGCGCCCTCGATTACCAATCCATTATCCGTCGATTGCGCACGGCACGACCAGGCATTTGCATTGCTTCTGATTTCATTGTCGGCTTTCCTGGAGAAACCAACGCTGATTTCGAGGACACCATGAAGCTGGTCGAGGACGTCAAATTCGACGCCAGTTTCAGCTTCATGTACAGCCCGCGGCCGGGCACCCCGGCTGCTTCCCTGCCCGACCAGGTGCCACTGCCGATCAAACAGGAACGTCTGGCGCGCCTGCAAGCGCAGCTCAATGCGCTCGGTCACACCGTCAGCCAGAGTATGGTTGGCAGCGTACAGACGGTCCTGGCAGAAGGGGCCTCGAAGAAGAACGCATCCGAACTCTCCGGTCGTACCAGCAATAACCGCGTGGTCAACTTTGCTGCGCCGTTAAGCCTGGTTGGACAATTGATCGATGTAACGATCACGCAGGCACTGCCGCACTCGCTGCGCGGTGAAATTGTCAGGGGGGCCTGTTAATTCCTATTGCATCGATGCGTCGCTGCCCCCAAATGGATTCAGTTAAGGCGCGAGGAGAGCAGTTTGGAAATTCCAAATAGGCGGCGAGCAACACAGCATGCCCCCATCTGGGAGGCGACCCCAGGGACGGTGCCACTTTGACACGATCTCTCGTTACCGCGCACTCATGTGACATCTGTGCGCACCGCGCCCGCTGCACCTTGCCCCGCACCAAGACAACGACTGCCGCCTGCATCGCATCGGGTATTGAGAGGCTCTCACAAGCAGCCTGAAAAGGAGCAATTTGAAACCAGTCCAGCTGTCATTTTCCCCCGTTGATAACGAGCGCCTCGCCAATCTGTGTGGTGCACTCGATGAAAACATCAAGCAGATCGAGACTGCCCTCGAAGTTTCGATCGTGCGCCGGGGCGAGAATTTCAGTGTGAATGGAAGTTCGCCGCAAAGCCGCTTTGCAGCCAAAGCGCTCGAACATTTCTACGAGCAGGCAGGGCAACATCTCAGTGTCGAGGATATTCAGCTCGGTCTCATTGAAGTGCTACGCGGCAGCAATATCGCAGTGCCGGCACCCAATGCACCCGTGCTGCACACGCGGCGACGCGATCTGCACGGGCGGACGCCACGCCAGGTCCAATACATTCAGCAAATCCAGAACTACGACATTACTTTCGGGATCGGCCCGGCGGGCACCGGCAAGACCTATCTTGCCGTTGCCTGCGCTGTTGACGCCTACGAGCGTGACGCAATCAAGCGTATCGTACTGGTCCGACCAGCGGTCGAAGCCGGTGAACGTCTTGGTTTCCTACCGGGCGATTTGGCGCAGAAAGTCGACCCCTACTTGCGTCCGCTCTACGATGCACTATACGACCTGATGGGTTTCGAAAAAGTCGGCAAACTATTTGAGCGCGGCACCATAGAGATCGCCCCGCTGGCCTACATGCGCGGGCGAACGCTGAATCATTCTTTCATCATCCTCGATGAAGCGCAGAACACCACCCCCGAACAGATGAAGATGTTCTTGACGCGGATGGGTTTTGGCAGCCGTGCTGTTGTAACCGGAGACGTCACGCAGATTGATCTGGCAAAGGGACAAAAGAGCGGGCTGGTCGATGCATCCAAGATTCTCGCCGAAGTGCGCGGCATCGCTTTCACGCAATTCTTGTCAGAGGACGTAGTTCGCCATCCGCTGGTTCAGCGCATAGTCAATGCCTACGAGTCCCACCATCGTCAGCCGGACGAATAGCCGGCGTCGCGAAAGTTGGCCAAGGCTCAGACTGAATGTGCAGTTTGGCGTTTCACGCCGAGGGCTGCCGAGCGCGGATCGATTTCGCCGCTGGGCGCGGGCCGCCCTGATCGACAATGTCGATGTAACCGTGCGATTGGTCGACTGGTCGGAAGGCCTGGCATTGAATGCCTCCTACCGCAAGCGGGACAAACCAACCAATGTACTGACTTTCGTGTATTCGGAAACGCGGCCGCTGTCCGGCGACATCGTGCTTTGCGCACCGCTGGTGAAACAAGAAGCGCAAGTGCGAGGAAAGACTCTGGAAGCCCACTTGGCGCATCTGACTGTGCACGGCATGCTCCATCTTCAGGGATTTGATCATGACAGCAGCCAGGACGCGGAGCTCATGGAAGGCCTGGAGACAGAAATCATTTCAAAGCTGGGGTATGCTGACCCCTATGCGGAGACATCGGCATGACGCGGCTCGGCCGCTGCGCGATCCAGATGAATCCCTTATTCGATAACATCAATGGACGAACCTCATAGTAAACCCTCCTTGCTGGAACGGCTCGGCGCGCTGATCATGCGCGAACCGGAAGACCGCGAGCAGTTGATCGCGCTTCTGCACAGTTCTTTCGAACGCAATCTCATGGACAGCGACGCACTCGCAATGATCGAAGGCGTGCTGCAGGTCTCCGAGCTTCAGGCACGCGACATCATGGTGCCGCGCGCCCAGGCAGACATGGTCAATGTCCAGGATCCGATGGAAAAGATCATCGAGACCGCCATCGACACTGCCCATTCACGCTTTCCGGTCACTGGCGAGTCCAAGGATGACGTCATCGGCATCCTGCTGGCCAAGGACCTGCTGCACTACTATCAGAAACCCGCGGAGTTCGACCTGCGCGACACGTTGCGCCCGGCGGTCTTCATCCCCGAGTCAAAACGGCTCAACGTGCTGCTCAAAGACTTTCGCAGCAATCGCAATCATATTGCCATCGTCGTCGACGAATACGGTGGTGTCGCCGGGCTGGTCACGATTGAGGACGTCCTCGAGCAAATCGTTGGCGACATCGAAGATGAATACGACTTCGACGAGACCGAGGCGAATATCGTGCGCGACCGGCACGGCCGTTTCCGAGTCAAGGCGATCACTGAAATCGACGATTTCAACGCGACGTTCGGAACCAACTTTTCCGATGACGATTTCGATACCATCGGCGGCATGGTACTGGCGCACGTCGGCAAACTACCCAAGCGCGGTGAGAAATTCAAAATCGGTGACCTGGAAGTCGAGATCCTGCGCGCCGATAGCCGGCGCCTGCACTCTTTGCTGATCGAAAGACTCGAGGCCGAAAGTGAGGCCGGTGGCGGGTAAGTCAATCCTCGCCGCCTTCGTGCTGGGGGCGGCAACCGTTGCCGGGTTCGCACCCTTTTATCTTTATCCCCTACCAGTCATCACGGTCGCAGCATTCGCGATCGTTCTCGTGCGCGCCGCCTCGACGCGCCAGGCCGCCGCCGTCGGTTTTGCGTTTGGATTGGGGCTGCTAGTCACTGGTGCCAGCTGGGCCTACGTCAGCCTGCACGACTACGGTGGCATGCCGATGCCGGTGGCCGCAGTGTCGACACTGATCTTCAACGCCATCTACGCCGTCTGCCCGGCCGTGGCCGGCGCCATCTTCCACCGCTTGTCGGTGCGAACCGATCTGAAGCTGCTGTTCCTGTTTCCGGCATTGCTGGCACTGTCAGACTGGGTTCGCGGCTGGTTGTTCACCGGCTTTCCCTGGCTGGCGCTTGGCTATTCACAAGCGCCAGCAGGCCCGCTTGCGGGATACAGCGCACTGTTGGGGGTTTACGGTGTCTCGCTCGCCACGGCCATGACCGCCGCCTGTCTGGCACTCATTTATCTGCGAATGACTGGCGGGCATCCGGATTACAGTGCGAGCGGCAGCGGTGAGCCGCCCGCGCCGCGTCTGAAGCGCTTGCTGAGAACAGGCCGGGCCCCGGGCCTGCTGGCTGTTGCGATCGTGTTGTGCGGGCTCGGCATGGGCAGCATCGAGTGGACACGACCACATGGCGAGCGACCGGCCTCCGTGACGCTGGTGCAGGGAAATATTCCGCAGGAACTGAAATGGCGGCCCGAAAAAGCACGAGACACCTTGAACAGCTATCTCGAACTCGCCCGCTCCGCGAAAAGCAGACTGATCCTGCTGCCCGAAACGGCGATCCCGATGTTCGACGTCAACGTTCCGCCGGGTTATCTCGACGCGCTCGGCGAACATGCGCGCAGCCTTGGCGGTGACATCCTCACCGGCATCCCCGAGTTTGCCGGCACCGGTGTCTACTACAACAGCGTGATCAGTCTCGGCACATCGCCGCCACAAACTTATCGAAAGGTGCATCTAGTGCCGTTCGGCGACTACTTCCCGATGCGCTGGGCGTTTGGCTGGTTCATGGAAATGGTGGACATCCCGATGTCCGATTTCTCGCGTGGCGATGCCGATCAGCGGCCGATCGCCGCCGCCGGCCAGCGAATTGCGGTAAACATTTGCTACGAGGACGTGTTCGGCGAGGAAATCATCCGGCAACTGCCGGAGGCAACGATTCTCGCCAACTTTACCAACGACGCCTGGTGGGGACGGTCACTTGCCTCGCGCCAGCATTTGCAGATTTCCCAGATGCGGTCACTGGAAACCGGCCGCAGCATGCTGCGCGCGACTAACACCGGCGTAACGGCGGTCATCGACCACCGCGGACGGCTGCAAGCCGTGGCACCCGAATTCGAAACAACAGCCATTGTCGCCGAGGTCTGGGGCCATTCCGGCGCGACGCCCTACTCCCGCTGGGGCAACCACGCGTTTCTGGTCATCGCGCTGATCATGATCACCGCAACGCTCGGCTTGGCGCGAATCAAGCACACGCCAGCGCGTTGACGGTTCCGGGCAGCATTGCCAGACTGTAAACGTCATGCTGCACCGGCTGCTGGAACAGATCCCGGCCATCCGGGCTGACATTAGTCAAAGCGCCGGCATCAGTGCAGAGCATATAGTCCATCCTGCAAGAACTTGCGGATGACCGAATTCAATATCAACTAACGCGATATCAACGAAAGTCCGAGGAGTACACAATGTTCGAGAACCCGCTGATCGCCCGTTTTGCTGCTGTAGCCGCACTGTCGATAGCTGGCATTGTTTCCAGCCCGACCGCAGGTGCCGAGGAACGCATCATCGTCGATACAGCCTTCGTCGAGGACGCCATTTCTGACGGCGGTGCACTGGTCTGGGATGTGCGCAGTGAAAAAGACTATTTGCGCGGCCATATTCCAGGGGCAGTGAACGTTGGCAGCGTCACCCGTGTGTTGCGCGACAGTCGCACCAAGGATTACATCCCCATTGACGAGATCGCACGAATCCTCGGAGAAGCCGGTATCGACGGCTCGCGTGAGATCGTGGTGTACGGCAGCAAAGCTCGCCCAAGTGCCTACTTTGGCTACATCACGCTGCGCTATCTCGGCGTCGGCGATGTCACCGTTTACCACGGCGGTATCGACGACTGGAAATCGGCTGGTAAACCTGTCGAAACGACTCCGAGCAAGTTGCCGCCCGCGACATTTACGGCAACGCCCGATCCGAGCCAGTTGGTGACCACCAGCGAGGTGATTGAGAAACTTGGCGACAGTTCGGTGCAGATCGTCGACGCGCGAACTGTCAATGAGTACTCCGGCAAGGACATCCGGGCACTGCGGGGCGGACACATACCCGGCGCCGTCAACATCCCTTACCAGACGAACTGGGTGGACCCGGACACGCCACGCAAACTGGCGCGCAAGAAAATTGACAACAAAGACGGCATGAATCTCAAGCCGCGTGATGAGTTGCAGGCGATGTACGCGCAGCTGGACAAGGACAAGGAAACCATTGTCTATTGCCAGAGCGGCGGGCGGGCCGCAGAGTCCGCGGTGATCCTGCAGCAACTGGGCTTCAACAACGTGCGAATCTACGATTCCTCATGGCTGGCCTATGGCAACACGTTTGAGGCTCCGGTCGAAAATGTCACCTATTTCGACGTCGGTCGTGTCAACAGCATGATCCGCTCGCTGCAGATGCAGATCGACTCGCTCGAAGGCGAGATCGCAACACTGAAAGCAAAGCAGAAGCAGCAGTAGCGTTCGAATCGACCGGCGCGCGGCCCCACCCGAAGGCGGCTTGGCCCATGATCGAGCTTGCCTGCAGCGAAACCCGGTAGAATTCAGGGCGTCCCGCAAGCCCTGAATTTTCATACACTTTTCGAATGCAATCGTTTCAGAACATCATTCTCGCGCTGCAGCAGTACTGGGGGGAAGAAGGTTGTGCGATCCTCCAGCCGTATGACATGGAAGTAGGTGCCGGTACGTTTCACACCGCGACCTTCCTGCGTGCCCTTGGCCCCGAGCCCTGGAATGCGGCCTACGTTCAACCCTCGCGCCGGCCGAAGGACGGGCGTTACGGCGAGAACCCCAATCGCCTGCAGCACTATTACCAGTTCCAGGTTGTGCTCAAGCCCTCCCCGGCCGACATACTCGATCGGTACCTTGGTTCACTGATCGCCATCGGCATCGACCCCAGACAGCACGACGTGCGGTTCGTTGAAGACGACTGGGAATCCCCAACGCTGGGCGCTTGGGGCCTAGGTTGGGAAGTTTGGCTGAATGGAATGGAAATCACCCAGTTCACTTACTTCCAGGAAGTCGGTGGGATTGCCTGCAAGCCCGTAATGGGCGAAATCACCTACGGCCTGGAACGTCTCGCCATGTATCTGCAGGGCCGGGAAAGCGTATTCGACCTGGAGTGGGCACCGGGTGTTTCCTATCGTGACGTTTACCATCAGAACGAAGTCGAGCAATCACGCTACAACTTCGAGTACGCCAACACCGAAGTGCTGCTGCAGCAATTTGTCCAGTTCGAAACCGAAGCCAACCGCCTGTTCGACGCCAATCTGGCCTTGCCAGGCTACGAAATGGTGATGAAATGCTCGCATACCTTCAACCTGCTGGACGCACGCGGCGCCATTTCAGTCACCGAGCGTGCCGCCTACATTGGTCGCGTTCGTGCTTTGGCCAGGCGGGCGGCACACGCCTATTACGCGTCACGCCGCGAGCGTGGCTTCGAGCGCGCTGAAGATGCAGCGCTGCAAGCCTTCCTGCCGGCTGACGATCTGCCAGATCTGCTCGCCATGCGAAAGTCAGCGAACACTTCTGCCGGAGGTTCACAATGACCGAAACGCTGCTGGTGGAGCTGTTCACCGAGGAGTTGCCGCCCAAGGTCCTGAAGCAACTCGGCAAGGCATTCGCCACCGAGTTGCACCAGCAACTCGCGCGGCGCAACCTCTTGCATACAGGTAGTGCCATGACCTGGTACGCGACGCCGCGCAGACTGGCCGCACGGCTAACCGAGGTGCACGATAAATCACCGGACCGAAGTTTCGACGAGAAGCTGGTTCCAGCCAGAGTCGGTTTTGACAAGGATGGAAAGCCGACGCCCGCGCTGCTGAAGAAGCTGGCTGCAGTTGGACGCGACGAATCTGTTGTCAACGACATCGTGCGACGCGACGACGGCAAGATCGAAATGCTGTACCTGCCCTCGGTCGCTGCCGGTCAGCCGATACAAGTAGGTCTCGAAGAAGCGCTGAATGAAGCGATCGAGCGACTGCCAATCCCCAAGGTTATGACCTATCAAGTCGCTGGCGGTACCGAGAGCGTTAAGTTCGTTCGTCCGGCGCACGGGCTGGTTGCGCTGTGGGGACGCACGGCGCTGCCAGTGAGAGCGCTTGGCCTGGTTGGCGGCAGCGTCACTCACGGACACCGTTTCCTTGGCGGGCGCGACATCGCCCTGGCGCATGCCGATGACTATGAAAGTGCCCTGCTCGACAAAGGCAGGGTCATCGCCAGTTTCAACGCGCGGCGTAAAGCGATCGAAGACCAGTTGCAGAGCAAAGCCAAGGAACTTGGCAGCACACTTCACCATGACGAGGCGCTGCTCGATGAGGTGACTGCGCTGGTCGAATGGCCAGTCGTCTACACGGCGGACTTTGACAAGGAATTTCTGTCCGTACCGCAGGAGTGCCTGATACTGACCATGCGCACCAATCAGAAGTATTTTCCCTTGTTTGACAGCAAGGGGAATCTGACTGAGCGCTTCCTGTTGGTGAGCAACATGGAGGTTCCAGACCCAACCAACATTGTCGACGGCAACCGTCGCGTGGTGCGGCCGCGGCTAGCCGATGCCAGGTTCTTTTACGACACCGACCGGAAATCAAAACTCGAGACACTGGTTCCGAAACTGGCTAACGTCATCTACCACAACCGCCTCGGAACGCAACTCGAACGCGTACAGCGCATCCGCAAACTGGCCGGCTCGGTCGCCGAGCACCTGGGCGCCGATGTAGATGCCGCCGAGCGCGCTGCGTGGCTGTGCAAAGCAGACCTGGTGTCTGATATGGTCGGCGAGTTTCCGGAACTGCAGGGCGTCATGGGGCGTTACTACGCTTTGCACGACGGCGAGGATGCGAAAGTCGCGGATGCAATCGAGCAACACTACCGTCCGCGTTTCTCCAACGATGCCGTTCCGGAAGACAATGTCGCAGCTTCAGTTGCGCTGGCCGACAAGGTCGACACCCTCGTCGGCATCTTCGGCATTGGTCTGGTTCCCACCGGCGAGAAAGATCCGTTTGCACTGCGACGCCAGGCTCTCGGGGTGTTACGCATATTGATCGAGAAACAGCTTCCGCTCGATTTGATGCAACTGCTCGAGCTCGCGCACGCACAGTTTGCACGGGAAATGCTGGCCGACAGTGTTGCCGTTGACGTCCATCTGTTCATGCTCGATCGCTTGCGTGGATACCTGCGAGAGCATGGTTTCTCGGCCGACGAGATTGAAGCGGTGCTTTGCCAATCGCCGAGGCGGATCGACCTGGTGATGCCGCGAATTGCTGCGGTCAGGGAATTCCGCCAGCTTCCCGAAGCCGAGAGCCTCTCCGCCGCAAACAAGCGCATCCGCAATATTCTCAAGAAGACGCAAGACGTAGGCACCGCGCCGGAGCTGGCTTTGTTGCAAGAGCCTGCCGAGAAGAATCTGTTCGGCACAGTCAACAAGCTTTTGCCGCAGGTGACATCACTGGTAGAGGCCGAGGACTATGCGGATGCGCTGAAACTCCTCGCCGGCGTTCGCAGCCAGGTGGACACTTTCTTTGACGAAGTCATGGTGATGACCGAAGAGCCGATGACCCGCAACAACCGGCTGGCACTGCTGGCACGACTCGAGCAGATGATGAATCGGGTGGCCGACATCTCCAAGCTCGCGGGGTGAACGCGCGCAGCAGTGGATGCGACGTGCTCGCCCATTGCCGAAAGGAACCACTTTCACCGCAGAGATCGCCGAGGGCGCAGAGAAAATCGTCATTAATAAAGCTGGAGTGCGGCATAATCGGATCGCCTGTAGCCTCGCTCGCCCATGAGGTCACCTTTAGTCTTCAAGGTTGCATTACCTTTCTTTCAGGTTTTGTTTTCCTCTGCTTCCTCGGCGATCTCTGCGGTACGAGCTTTTCACCTACTTCGAGCGACCACCCGGCTTTGACTGTTACCACGTTCGCGATTAATGTTTAGCGAATAGCTGACGGAATTGCACGCAACATGAAACTGGTCATTCTCGACCGTGACGGCGTCATCAACGTCGACAGCGATAAATTCATCAAGAGTCCCGCTGAATGGCGGCCTATTCCAGGGAGCCTGGAGGCAATCGCAAGACTCAATCACATGGGTTATCGCGTCGTAATTGCCTCCAACCAGTCAGGCATCGGACGTGGCCTGTTCGATATGGATGCGCTCAATGCGATCAACGACAAGATGTACCGGGCGCTGTCGCACGTCGGCGGCCGGGTGGACGCCCTGTTTTATTGTCCGCATGCTGCCGAGTCCAACTGCGATTGCCGCAAGCCGAAATCCGGAATGCTCGCCGATATCGGCCAGCGCTTTAACGTCGACCTGGCGGACGTGCCGGCAGTTGGCGACTCGTTGCGTGATCTACAAGCAGCGCACGCCGTTGGAGCGCAGCCGATGCTGGTATTGACCGGCAAAGGCAAGCGGACGCAAGCCGCCGGCGACTTGCCGGAGAATACGCTGGTATTTTCCGATCTGGCCGAGGCAGTACGCCATATCATTGCCGGATCATGATGGCGGTTCGTCTGCGCTCTCTGGCCTTCGAATGCGTACGATTCCCTCTGACCATCGCCTTTTCGTTTATCGCGTTATGGACCTTCCCGTTCGGTCCGCGCACGCGCTACCAGATCATCACGACCTGGTCGAAGCTGATCATCATACTGGTGCGCGTCATTTGCGGCATGCGCTATCGGGTCATCGGCCGCGAAAACATTCCACAGGAGGCGTCCATCGTTTTATCCAAGCATCAGTCTGCGTGGGAGACGATCGCGTTCCAGCAAATATTTCCACCTCAGGTTTGGGTACTGAAGAAGATACTGCTGAAAATTCCATTCTTCGGTTGGGGACTGGCGATGATGAATCCTATCGCCATCGATCGCGGCGCCGGCGTGCGCGCGCTGCGCCAGACTCTCGAGCAGGGCAGCAAGCGCATACTGGACGGGTGGTGGATCGTCATCTTCCCCGAAGGCACACGCATGGCGCCGGGAAAACGCGGACGTTACCATGTCGGCGGTGCCTGGCTCGCGGCACAGCTCGGCGCCAAGGTCGTGCCGATAGCGCACAACGCCGGAACTGTCTGGGCTCGCAAGGCATTCCTCAAGTATCCCGGCACAATTACGGTGAGCATCGGGCCGGCGATAGACGCAACCGGGCGCAAACCGGAAGAGCTGATGAAAGGAGTGGAAGATTGGATCGAGCAAGAGGTCGAGCGTATCGGCAGCGCGCGCCACTCGTAGCCGACCTGTTTCCGGTCGATACCGTCGAGCAACCACTACGCACGGTTCTCGGCGATCGCGATATCACCTTCGTACTCAAGCGCACACGTCGCCGGCGCACAATTGCGTTCAGTGTAGATGGCAACGGACTGGTCGTTTTCGCGCCATGGCACGTGCCCGAATCACGAATCAAATGCTCGATGCGGGAAGCAACAGACTGGATCCTCAAGAAGCTGGAAGAATGGTCCGATCACGCACCACGACAGCAATGCTGGGCAGATGGAGAGCAGATCGCTTTTCTTGGCCGCAGCCTGAGGCTGAAGATTGTCGCCGACGCCATACTCGTGCCGGCAGTGCTGCTCGAGCCGTACCGCCTGCAAGTGACTGTCGCCGACCCGGGCAGTGAAGCGAAGATTCGAGAAGCCGCAATCCAATGGTATCGCCGCCATGCGGCTCGCAACTTCAGCGAACGAATCGCGCATTATGCTTCGGCAATGCAGCTGCCGGTCCCGGACATGTATCTGTCGAATGCAGGCACCCAATGGGGCAGTTGTAATGCCAAAGGACAAATCAGGTTGAACTGGCGACTGGTTCAGGCGCCCCAGGAAATCGTCGATTATGTTGTCGTTCACGAACTGGCTCATTTGACCGAAATGAACCACTCGAAACGCTTCTGGACGATTGTCCAGCGCCATTTTCCCGGCCACCTGGATGCGCGAAGGCATCTCAACGAGCATGGCCACTGGTATCTCGACATCTGAATATTGAAAAGGCCCGTGCTACACTCGGCGACCCTGCGGTAAGCACGCTCACAAATGCGTTACACAACTCTGATCCTGGCTCTGACCCTGATCACTGGCTGTGGCTCGAAAGGACCACTCTACCTGCCCGAAAAGGCACCGACACAGACGCGATCGGCTGAGGATGCCGGTGTTCAAGACACGTCCACGCGCGAAGAAGAGGAAGACAGCACGCCGTGAATTTCTTCGCTGATCGCGATAAAGAGCTGCACGTCGAGGATGTGCCGCTAAGCCGCATCGCCAATCAGTTCGGCACGCCCTGCTTCGTGTATTCGCGTGCCGCGCTGACTTCCACATTTCTTGCCTACCAGGAAGAATTTGGCGCCTGCCCGCACCTGATCTGTTATGCGGCAAAGGCCAATTCGAATCTTGCGGTACTCGACATCCTGGCGCGACTGGGCAGTGGCTTCGATATCGTTTCCGGAGGCGAACTCAAGCGTGTACTGGCGGCGGGCGGCGACCCGCGCAAAGTTGTTTTTTCGGGTGTTGGAAAGAGCGAGGCGGAGCTGCGCGACGCGATTGCGTCGAACATATTATGTTTCAATGTCGAATCCGAATCGGAAATGCAACGCCTGGCGCGTATTGCGCATGACGCTGGCCGTGTCGCACCGGTCAGCGTACGCGTCAATCCTGACGTCGACGCACGGACTCATCCTTACATTTCAACCGGACTGCGCCGAAATAAGTTCGGGGTCGACGTGAAGGATGCGCTACGCCTGTACCAGTACGCCGATGCAAACTCCAATCTGCACGTGACCGGTATCGATTGTCATATCGGATCTCAGCTTACCGACCTGGCGCCGATGGAGGATGCAGCGCGCAAGGTCGTCGCGTTGGTCGATCAACTCGCCACCAATGGGATTGCTATCGAGCACGTCGATTTCGGCGGCGGATTGGGAATCCGCTATGCCGACGAAATGCCACCCCCCCAGACACAGCTCGTGCGAATGCTGCTGGCCTGCGTGGGTTCACGGCAGGTCAAGATCATGATCGAACCCGGCCGTTCCCTGGCAGGCAATGCCGGTGTTTTGCTGACGCGGGTCGAGTACCTGAAGCATGGCCGGGAAAAGAACTTTGCGGTGATCGACGCCGCAATGAATGACTTGATGCGGCCCGCACTGTACGATGCACATCATGAAATACGCCCGGTGCGCGCTGGCGCCAAACCGGCCAGCGTATACGATGTGGTGGGACCGGTGTGCGAAACCGGCGATTTCCTCGGCAAGGACCGGGCGCTTGCGATAGATGAAGGTGATCTGCTGGCGGTGATGTCTGCCGGCGCCTACGCGATGAGCATGAGCTCGAATTACAATACACGTCCACGTGCAGCAGAAATCATGGTCGATGGAAGCACTGCTCATCTTGTTCGTGAACGCGAGCGCATCGAAGATCTGTACGCAAAGGAATCAAGGTTGCCCTGAGACAGATGTACGCGGAACTTACATTCTGGCGGTTTAGTCTCATTGTCAGGCACAGAATCCGCTACACTGTCTTGAGGTGACCTCGATTCGTTTATGATTCGCCGATTCAGTCGACATACGGGATTTCACTGATGATTGTTTACGACCTTGCATGTGACCAGGCGCACCACTTTGAAGGGTGGTTCTCCTCGGCAGAGGACTTCGATGCGCAGGTAGAGGCGGAACAAGTTTCCTGTCCCGTGTGTGGCTCCGTCAACATATCGCGTCAACTGTCTGCGCCTTACGTTAACACCGGCGGTTCCGTCGAAACGCAAGAGAAGCCAGATGCAGAAACGGCGCTTTCGGGGGTCGATATCGATAGTTTGCATCGCAAGTTTGTCGAGTTCGTCCTCAAGAACAGCGAAGATGTTGGCAAGCAATTTCCGGCAGAAGCCCGTGCTATTCACTATGAGGAAAAGCCTCGGCGCTCAATCCGGGGGGAGGCGTCGCGCGACGACATCGACGCATTACGCGAGGAAGGCATCGACGTGTACTCGGTGCCGGGGCTTCCCACGCCTCCCGATCAGGTGCACTAGATAGACCTGATGCAGTCAGCCTGACTGGCCGTGACCCGCAGCACGCCGTTTCTCGTCCTTGGAATCGGCGTCGCAATCGTCTCCACTGCATCGATCCTGGTTCGTTACGCACAGGCTAATGAAGCATCCTCGGCCAGCATCGCCGCCGGCAGGCTGACGATCGCTGCTCTGATCATGGCACCTATTGCTCTGTCGCGTGCTGGGCCGGAACTGCTGCGCCTGAGGCGGAAGGATCTGCTTTTGTGTGCGGCGTCAGGTCTTTTACTGGCAGCGCACTTCTGGACTTGGATTGCCTCGCTGGAATATACCTCGGTCGCGAACAGCACCGTTCTGGTTACCACCAATCCGGTGTGGGTGGCCCTACTTTCCGCCTGGCTGCTGCGCGAGAAACCCGCATACGCGCAACTGGTCGGTGTCGCACTGACATTCGCCGGGACATTACTGATCTTCTTCGCTGAATCGTCCCATAGTGGTCAAGCCGCCTCGCCAATGCTCGGCAATTTCCTGGCGTTAATCGGTGCCCTCGCAGCGTCCGGTTACCTGCTTATCGGTCGCAATTTGCGCAGCAGCTTGTCACTGCTGTCCTATGTCTGGCTGACTTACTCTTTCGCGGCTATGGGGCTGATCGTCGCCGCGCTCGCGGGCGGCAACACGATTCAGGAGATATCTTTCAACGCTTGGTTGATGATAGCCGCGTTGGCGGTCGGGCCGCAGCTACTCGGACACACTGCTTTCAATTGGGCATTACGCCGAGTTACGGCCACGTTTGTTGCAGTAACTATTCTTGGCGAACCGATTGGCTCGGCACTGCTCGCCTGGTGGTTACTGGACGAAGGTTTTGTCCCCTTGCAGCTGGCCGGCTTCGTGGTGCTGCTGTGGGGCATACTGGTAGCGGCAAAGGCGGAGCGCATCGGAATAAGCAAAACTCTCACCGCAGAGCACACGGAGGACGCAGCACGAAACGCCGAAAACCAAAACACTCACCGCGGAGGACGCTAAGGAAAGGCAAAGACAAAAAACTTGGCGGTCACGTAGTGCCAAAGTACACAGCACGCTCACAGGCCAATACTTCCTTGATGATGCTGGTGAAACGCAGTACACAAGCGAGACCGACCTATCCGTTGCGTGACCCCTAGCTTAAGGCGCCCCGCCCGGCCCTGGATGAACCAAACGACAAATCACACATTCGCGAGGAGCAAGGGCAAACGCCCCGAACCCATATTGAGTCGTTTGTTTTCCTCCGCGTCCTTAGCGTCCTCAGCGGTGAAAGGTTTTTTTCTCCAGAAAGCGATCAACTCCAGATCTATGGGTACGGCTTATACGGCTTGTTAACGTCTTCTGCCAAGCCGCTATGGGTCACGTCTCCGGAGTGCACCTGCAAACCCATCGCCAGCCCGGGATCTTCATCAAGGGCTGCCATTCCCTTCTCCGCCAGTCTCAGCATGTAAGGGTAGGTCGCATGCGTCAAGGCCAGTGTTGCCGTGCGCGCCACTGCCGAAGGCATGTTCGGCACACAATAGTGCACCACGCCTTCCTCAATGTAGATCGGATCCGAATGCGAGGTCGGGCGGGATGTCTCGGCAATTCCGCCCTGGTCGATGGCGACGTCCACCAAAACCGAACCGGGACGCATACGGCGCAGCAAGTCGCGCGATATTAGTTTTGGGGCCAGTTTGCCGGGAATCAGAACACCACTCACCACGACATCGGCATTGGCAACATGCTCGGCAATGGCCATCGGCTCGGAAAAGCAGGTCTTGAGGCGACCGCGATAAATTTGATCGAGTTGTGCAAGGCGGTCTGGTTTGGTGCCCAGCACCATTACCTCGGCACCAAGGCCGACAGCGATTTGCACGGCATTGGAACCGACCTCACCGGGGCCAATCACCACCACTTTTGCCGGTGGCACACCACCGACCCCGCTGAGCAAAACGCCGCTTCCGCCGTTGGCCATTTGCAGCGACCAAGCGGCAAACTGCATCGACAACCGGCCAGCGACCCGTGACATCGGCGCCAGCAACGGCAGCCGCCCGTCTAGATCGACCGTTTCGTATGCGATGCCCGAAACGCCCGATTTCAGGATCGCCTCGAGCAGCTGCCGATCGGGTGCTAAATGCAAGTAAGCGAACAGGATCTGGCCGCGGCGGACCAGACGGTACTCGCTGGGTTGCAGTTCTTTCACCTTGACGACCATGCCGGTGTCGAACGCGTCTTCGGCGCTGCTCACTATCTTGGCGCCGGCTCTCACATACGCATCGTCGGTGAAGCCGGCTTTGGCACCAGCACCGGCCTGCACCAAAACTTCGTGTCCTCGCTCAACCAATGCCTGCACGCCGGCAGGAATCAAACCAACACGGTACTCGTGGTTCTTGATCTCCTTGGGTACACCAACTTTCATGCAACACCGACTTTCATAAAAGACCGTCTCAGATGAAACGTCGACCGGCGCCAATCTGACCGGCGAGAAAACGTGGCTAAGCCAACTCCGACTTTAGCGTCTGTTATCTCAGGCAGCAAGCAGCGAGCGAACGTCACTCGCGCTGCGCACTCGACACCAATGGCAAAGCACGCTTACGCCATCGGGTAACAAGCCGCGCGCCCAGCAACATGATCAGGATCATGGCAAATACCGCCGGTTCACGAATGTCCTTTTTGACCAACCACCAGAAATGAACAACGCCGAGTGTTGCCGTGAGATATACCAGCCGGTGCAGTAACTGCCAACGAGTCGCCCCGAGACGTCGAACCATTGCGTTGGTCGATGTGGCGGCCAGGGGCAACAACAGCAAGAAGGCGGCAAACCCGACACTGATGTACGGTCGCTTGGCGATGTCCTTGACGATCGCTTCCCAGTCGAAAAACTGATCAACTACCAGCCACATTAGGAAATGCAGGCTCGCGTAAAAGAACGCATACAGTCCCAGCATCCGCCGCAGCCGTAACAGCCACGGCATTTCTAGGAGTCGGCGTATCGGCGTCACCGCGAGAGTGATCATCAGGAATGACAGCGCCCACCAACCTGTAGTGTGAGTGATGAACTCGATCGGGTTGGCGGTGAGGCCGCCGGTAAATCCGCGCCAGACCAGCAGCCCAAGCGGCATCAGGCACACAATAAACAGTGCCGCTTTGACGCGTGCGATGCGGGTTGCTTCGAGCCGACGCGGTAGCATCAGCAACCGGCCGCAATCACGCTCGCCAACATCGACAGACAGCCATGGCTCATTCAGCTGCAAGATGGCTGGTCAGAAAAACTTCTTGAGATTCATGCCGGCATAAAGAGCGCCAACTTCGTCGGCGTAGCCATTGAACATCAGCGTCTGGCGCTTGAGAAACTCACCGATGCGGCGTTCCTTGGCCTGACTCCACGGATGGTCGAGCGTGGGATTGACATTGGAATAAAAACCATACTCTGTCGGCGCCGTTTGGTTCCAGGTCGTCTTCGGCTGCTTCTCGGTCAGGCGTATGCGCACAATCGACTTGGGGCTCTTGAAGCCATACTTCCAAGGCACCACGACCCGCACAGGTGCACCATTCTGATTAGGCAAGACTTCACCATACAAGCCGAGCGTCAATAGCGTTAGCGGATGCATCGCTTCATCCAGCCGTAATCCTTCAACATACGGCCAGTCGAGCAGGGGCACACGCTGACCCGGCATCTGCTGCGGATCATGCAAAGTAGTGAACTGAACGAATTTCGCGTTGCCGGTCGGCTCGGTCTGCTTGATGAGGGCAGATAAGGGATAGCCAATCCAGGGCACCACCATCGACCATGCCTCGACACAGCGCAGACGATAAACCCGCTCTTCGAGCGGTGCGAGCTTTAACAACTGGTCGATGTCAAAGGTACGCTGCTTTTTGACTTCACCATCGATGGTGATCGTCCATGGACGGGTCCTGAGCGTGTGGGCGTTGCGCGCCGGCTCGTCTTTCTCGAAGCCAAATTCATAGAAGTTGTTGTACATCGTGACGGCTTCATACGTGGTACGCGGCTCACTCGTGGAAAACCTGCTTGTTTTGAGGGGGCCAAGTCTAGCGGCAGCGTGCACCGCTGGCGCATCGTCGAACAAACGCGCGATCGGAATCGCTGATGCGGCACCGACTGCGGCTGCCGCCGCAATCCATTTCCGACGGCCCCTGAAAATCGGCTCCGGCGTGATCTCCGATGATTGGATATCGGATTTTCTGCGAATCTTCATGGCATCACTTTTCAGGAAACTCTGACTGCCGGTTTCTACGGCGCGTTGTGCCCGGTGGATGCAATGAAAGCCCACCAACCGAAAAAGCGCATATTACAGCGCCTGAACATTACAGTTTCGTAATCTTGCGCCCGTCGATTGCGCGCCCCAACGTTCTCCATGCAGGCATCAACCCCGCATATAGTTACACCAGAAATAGCGTCGCCAGCCCGAGAAAGATAAGAAAGCCCATGCTGTCGGTACTGAATGTGAGCAACACCGACGAGCCGATCGCCGGATCACGTTTCATGCGCTCCAACAACATAGGTGCCAGCATTCCGACCACGGCCCCGACCATCAGGTTCAGCATCATCGCGCCGACCATCACCAGGCCAAGACCAACGTTTCCGTACAACCACCAGGCAAACAGGCCTGCAACACTGCCCCACATCAAACCATTGACCGTTGCAATTGCGAGCTCCTTGATTAACAGCCTGCGCGCGTTGTCCTTGTTGATCTCACCAAATGCGAGCGCACGCACAATGAGTGCGACGGTCTGGTTTCCTGAGTTGCCCGCAATGGCCGCAACAATCGGCATCAGTGCTGCGAGAGCGACCAGTTTTTCAATCGATCCCTCGAAAAGGCCGATCACACGCGAAGCAAAGAAAGCGGTACATAAATTTACTGCCAGCCATAGCCAGCGATTCCTGGCACTTTTCCAGACGGATGAGAACAAGTCCTCATCGCGCAATCCGACCTTGCCAAGCATTTCATGCTCGGCATCCTCCCGAATGTAATCAACGATGTCGGTGATCGTGATACGCCCGACGATCCGCTGGCTCGCATCAACCACCGGCGCGGATACCAGATCGTAACGCTCCACTGCCTGCGTTGCCTCGTCTGCTTCGTCCTCGGGATGAAATGTCAGATAGTCCCTTGCCATGACTTCCGAGACGAGCTTCTCGGGCGCAGACACGATCAGCTCACTGATTGGCAAGACACCTCGCAGGACATTATGACGATCAACAACGAAAAGCTTGTCCGTGTTTGACGGCAGTTCATCCATACGAAGCAGGTACCGCAGTACGACCTCCAGAGTAACGTCCTCACGCACCGTCACCATCTCGAAGTCCATCAGCGCGCCGACCGTGTTCTCCGGATAGGAAAGTGCCGCGCGAAGCTGTTCGCGCTCTTCAGACGAGAGGGAACGGAATACATCGGCGATCACCTCATCCGGAAGGTCCGGGGCCAGATCGGCAATTTCGTCGGCATCGAGCTGCTCTGTCGCGGCCAACAGCTCCTCCGGGTCCATGTCCGCGATCAGTGTTTCACGGACTGCGTCGGACGCTTCGAGAAGAACGTCGCCATCCAGATCCGCCTTGACCAGATTCCACACGCTCGTACGCTCATCGAGCGGCAGTTGCTCGAGAATCGCTGCAATATCGGCCGGGTGAAGCTTATCGAGTTTGTTCTTCAGTGCCGCGACGTTTTGCTTGTGCAACAGCCCTTCGACCAGATCTTGCCGCGGCATGTCCTGCTTGTGCACGAGCCCCTCGACAAGCTCTTGCTTCTGCAGGATAGCGCGCACCTCGGCAGCGGCCTCCGGGACGCTTTCGACGCGTTGGTACTTGCTGTCGTTTCCTTGGTCTGCCATAAGACGTCAGCACCGCTTGTTTTCTTGGCCGCGAGATTCTGCGACCTATCCCGAATGCGCTTGAGGGACACCGAACTGTTCCGGGGCGGCAGCAAACCTGTCCCCATCCGGCAGCTTAGCCAAACATTGTCTGGCTAGTGGCTAGCCCACCTGAACTTCGTCCAAGAAGAATCAGTGCGGAGTCAAGACAGCAAAGGGCTCGGCCTCGCACTGCACACGGTCGTTTTTCATATCAGCGCGGAACAACTGCAGCTTGCCTGCTTTCCACGCATATCCGTAGTAGCTTATTCCTCCCGGAGCGTCTAGATCCTCCGCTTCGAAGTACTCGCATCGCGCTTTCCGGTCGTTAATCGAGAGTTCGTAATAGAAACTCTCTTCCGGAAAGGTCGCCTGCCCTTGCTCGGTAAACGACCACTCGCGACCGTCACTGTCCTTGTAACGTCCGGCCAGAACGAGGCCGTTCATTACCGGGCCGAGCTCCATTCCGACGTGCTCATAATCGGCCCACTTTCCGTCCATGATGAACACTTCCTGAAACGCCAGCTTGCGAAACTTGCGGTCCGCATCGCGTTGCCCCTTGAACCAGATGTAGGTCACGTCCTCGGCCGAGGTCGGCTCGTTCTTCTCTCCCAGAACCAGGCGGTACGAATTCGCTTTGATGTCCGGCTCGAGAGCGAGAATCATCATGAACGCAGCCTTATCGAAATCCGTGGCCACATACGGATAGGATCGCCCCTGGCGTGTGATCGCAATGACCACCGGCGACGCTTGCTTTGCCGCTCGATGGGGCATGCGCACTGTCCTCAGCGCCTTGATATAAGCATCATTCATCCAGATGCCTTCGAGCTCGGAAATGAATACACGATCTCCTCGCGGTTGATTCTGCGCCATTGCCGTCACAGAACCGCTGCACAGGCAAACGGCACAAACAATTGTCAATATTTTTGTCGGTCTCATGTTCACTGAACTCTTTCGCTCCAGACTTTCAAAACATCGCTGCTATGAAAACTTGCTGCTATCAAAATTGTGGCTATCCAAAAATTTCGGGCCGTTGTTTCCAGTAGCCGGTCGCCTGTTCGAAGGCGTGTCCAAACTGGAGCACACCGAAATCGTCTCGATAACGCCCAACCATCTGAATTCCGACTGGCAGGTCATCGGCAGAGAACCCGCTCGGCACCGACAGTGCCGGTTGTCCGGTAACGCTGATCCAGTAGCATGACTTCATCCAGTCGATATATGTCCCCATGGTCTGGCCATTAATCTCAGTCACATAAGGCTGGCTGACATCGAAAGGCAAGACCTGCACCACCGGCGCGACCAGAAAGTCGTAATTGTCCATGAATTCGCGCATCCGGTGAAACAAGCGCGTGCGCGCGCGCTCAGCCGCAGCGACCTCAGAGCCCGACTGGCGCAGCCCTCGTTCGATATTCCAGACCACGGTGTCTTTCATTTGTTGGCGAGCGCTTTTCAGAAGTTCCCCGTACGA
The DNA here is from genome assembly GCA_020346185.1 of Betaproteobacteria bacterium. Classification (GTDB taxonomy): domain Bacteria; phylum Pseudomonadota; class Gammaproteobacteria; order Burkholderiales; family Eutrophovitaceae; genus SG8-40. The sequence goes on from CP070775.1 coordinate 737,629, forward strand.
CGATTCGAAATTCCAGGCGCGCAACACCTGGAAAATTTCGTCCGCCTCTTGCAGGGCGGGGTCTGCCTCCTCGACGATGCAACCCAGGTCCTCGAGTACCTGTCTGTGTGCCTCGAGCACCCGCGTGACTCCCGCGTCAACGGGCAGGCCTCCGAGGCTGCGGCTCCAGGCAACGCGCGTTCCCTTGAACTCCCGTTCCAAAGGCCGTGAGAACAGCGAAGCAGGCTGTTCGATTGCGATAGGCGAGCGCCGGTCCGGGCCGGCAATCGCCGACATCATCAGCGCCACGTCGCTAACGGTGCGCGCCATTGGTCCCACCACAGAGAGCGAGAACCACGCTGAATCCGTCGGCCACTTCGGCACCCGCCCTGCCGAGGGCCGCAAACCGACTACGTTGCAGAAACTGGCCGGATTGCGTAACGATCCGCCCAAGTCTGATCCGTCGGCAATCGGAATCATCCCGCTCGCCAGAGCGGCGGCGGCACCGCCGCTCGATCCACCGCATGTTTTCTGCAGATCGTACGGATTGCGCGTCGCTCCAAATACCGCATTGAACGTCTGCGATCCGGCGCCAAACTCAGGCGTGTTGGTCTTGCCCACGGTCAGCGCACCGCCATGTCTGAGCCGTTCGACGATGAGAGCGTCTTGTTCAGGAACAAAGTCGGCGAAGATCGGTGATCCAAACGTAGTACGAACGCCCCGGGTCACGGCAAGATCCTTGTGAGCCACTGGCAAACCAGACAAAGGGCCGCAGTCCTCGCCTCGTCCGAGACGCGCGTCGCAGTCGCGTGCCGCATCAAGCGCCCGGTCCGCGACCAGAGTAACAATCGCATTGACCCGACCGTTGCTGCGCTCGATTTGCTCGAGATGGGCCTGCATGACTTCCAGCACAGACACCTCGCGAGCGCGCATCAGCCGCACGAGCTCAGTCGCGGGCAAAAAGCACAGTTCCTTTGGTTCCATGCCAGGCATGGTAACCGACAATTCGAATCGACCCGACGCAGAAGTCAAGTGAGAATCCCGTCAACGGCACCACCCGTGACTGTTGTCGTCTCACCCCAAACCTACCACCGCGGAGGCCGCGAAGGACGCAGAGAGAAACTGAGGTTCAGGACCGTTCGTGCCTTAGTCTAATAGCGTCGCCTCCTGCGTCACCCAGCTCGCCGCTAACATCAAGAACGACCTTCCCAAAAATGGCCTTCAGCGCGCAATACGGTTAGCAAGGAATGAAAGAAAAACGTAGCGAGCGGCGTTGAGCTGGGTGCGCACTCGCTTTGATAGAACCAGCGCATGGCAACCGGAGTGTACCCAGCAAGTACATGAGGGTGAGAGCGAAATGGCGCGGCATGCCGTGCTATTTCGCAGCGCCCGGCCACTATGTTGCCGGGCCGAACCGCCGAAGGCGGGTGAGCATCGTATCGATTAGAACCGGCCGCAAGCCCTGATCAACGCCGTGCATTAGTTTTTCAAGGCGGTGCCATGATGGCATTGCGGTACTCAGCCGACACACCGTCTACAAAGATCGGATGCCCGCCAAGGATGCGGATGCCAAGCCTCTCATAAAGCGCTTCGTAGTCAGGAAATAGACGTTCTTTGATCTGCTGCTCGAACAGCTCGGAGAACACCGCTGTACCGGTCGCAGCGTCGAGCCTGGCTACGAAATCCTCTGCGCGCCATCGGTACATTTCATCCAGGCAGCAGTGGTGAATTTCATGCAACGCGTCACCCAGCGTCTGCGCTCCGTCGCTTAACTCGCGCAAGCGAAGATCGGCGGCAAGCATGTAGGCCGCACCACCCCAATATACTCGACGATACAAGCCGCGCCTGCCCAAGCGCTTGCCGGCTTCGTAAACGGTGAGCTTATGGCCGATGCCCTTGGCAAAATCGAAGCCCTGATACATACGACGCCAGGCTTCTTCTGGCGGAATCAGCCCGCCGCGAGCCATCGCGACGTTTTGATAGTAGGTGGGGAGCCCTTCGACCAACCATGCATCGCCCCACTCCAGATAAGGCAAGAACAAGTGCGACATCTCATGCACCGCGGTCCAGTCGCGCATGAATTCCGGCTCCGCGTAACGGCCTTGCGCGAACAGGTGAATCGCCGGGCCACCACCTCTTGAAACATATGCCCACGGCACCGGTTTTTCGCCGCGCGGCGTTGGAGCGATAACGACTTGCAACCGGTCGACGGGAAAGGCACCGTAAACCGTCACCAATGACCGCGCTGCACGCTCAATCCAGCGTTTGAGCATGTCGCGCAGCGCCGGCGGCGGGCTGTCGACCATTGCCACGTTCAGGCGGCCACCATCGACAGCAATGACGATCGGCTCGAATCTGCCGAGCGCGACCACTCCCGGCCACTCGCGTGGTGTGGCACCGGTGCGAAAGACGCCGTCCGCTACCTGCTGCCACGGCGCTGACACCGAAATCCCTGGCGGCAACTCGAAACGCACCTCGATGTCTTCGCCTTCGGCCAGATCAGCCGGGCGCCACAGCCAGTCGCCGATCGAGGTCAGCAAGTCACGGCCGATGCGCCGCGTTTCCGGCCCACCCAGCTGCACGCCGTTTGTTTGTGGGCGAAGCTGCACAATATATTCGACACACGCATTTTCAGGCAGATCCGTGAGAACCGCCTGCCAGTCAGTGACCTCGACTTGACCGACGCCCGGTGATGGCAGTTGCATCTTAGCCAGATGCAGCATCGCCGTGTCGTCTGCCACCAGACTGCTCGGCGCAGGTCCATCGAAACAGACCGTCACGTCGAACCGCTCAAGAGCGCGATCAACCGTCACGGTATAGTGATGCAGCGCTGGCGACGCGCTCGCGGGCAGGCCGAACGCAATGGCACATATGGCCGCAAAATAGAGGCGTAAATTCAACTCGAGCTCGGCTGCAGGCCGATCCCGCGCGCCGATAAAGATGCAGCCAACGGAATGGCGAGGAACAATATTGCTTCCGCGGTGAGGTAACGCTTCACAAAAAACACCGTCCCCCGCTCAGGCAATTTCCCCATACTCTCCTCGCGATGCCACTGCAGGATGATACGAGCCGGCGAGATCGCGATCAGAATCATCGCAGCAAATAACGCCAACTTGATGTAGAAGACCGGGTTACGAAGGTAAAACACCACGCTGCGTTCTGGCCAAACGAGCAGTGCCACGCCGCTTACCAGCATGACACCCGCGGCGGCAGCAACACCAAATGAAAAACGCACAAAGCGCTCGACTTGTTGCCGGTCAACTAATCCGTCAATGCTTAGCAGTTGGACAAACAGTAGCGCCGCCATTGCCATCATCGACAGGCTGTGTAGATAGGCCAGCAACACCGACATCATCTATCCAATGTAGCAGAGGGTGCCTGGATCGTACCCGCACCAGCACCATTGCCGCTCATGATCGCCCGGCGAAGATCGGCGTACGGCGCATCGGAAGCGAGCCGAACGCTGCGGCGCCCATAAGGTTCAAGACCGAGTTCGCGATACGCCGTCGAGAGGTCGGGAAACTGCTCCGAGTCTTCGTATTCGTTGAGCAACTGGGTAAAAACGTCTGTCCCGGTCAACTCGTCGAGCTTGGCAAACAGCTCACGCGCACGCCATTCGCGTTGCGGTTCAAAACAGCACGAGTTGAGCGCCGCCAATGCCGTATCGAGTGACTGCGCACCATCGCTGTACTGCCTCAACCGCACGTCCGCCAGCAGCATGATCGCCGTTCCACTCCAATACACTTTCATGAACAAACGACTGTGATACATGCGCCGCGTCGCTTCTGAAAGGGTCAGGTCTTGGGCTTCGCGGCGCCCTCGCCCGAAGCCGGCATGCAGATTCTGCCAGACTGTCTGCTCGCTCAGGCGACCGGCCCGGGCCCGCAGGACATTCTGATAATAGGTTGCGAGGCCTTCTGATACCCAAGCCTCTCTGGAGCGCACGAACGGCAACAGCAAGTGCGAAAACTCGTGCGCTGCCGTCCAGTCCTCGTAGAACTCGTTGATTGGCCGGCGCTGGTTAATGACGAAATGAACTGCCGGGCCGCCACCGCGCGTCACAAACGCCCATGGAGTTGGTTCACGCACACGCGCGTTGGGCACCACCAGGACCTGCGCATTCGGATAGGGAAAACGGCCGTACAAACCGCCAACCATCACGGCGGCGTCGATCACCCAACCGCCAATCTCGTCACGGTCGACCGCGGGCGAACCGTCGAGTAAAGCAATACGCAGCTGCGAGCCGGCCACTTCAGCCGTCCTCTCCGTGAAGTGGCCAAAGGCGCTCCAGGCAGGCCAGTCTGAGGGCGTGCGGCCAAGGCGATAGGTCGGTTGGTCTGTTCCGTCGACTGGCGACCAAGGAACCGACATCCCAATCGATTCGGGAAGCTCGAAAACCAGCTCGACATCTTCGTCCTGATCGAGACGTTCCGGCCGCCATAACCACAGGCCCACTGAAACCGCGACATCACTGCCAACGCGCCGAACCTTCCCGCCGGTTCGGTCATGGCGCTTGATCGGGCGGGACACGTCGACCGCGTAGCGAACGCAACCATCGGCTGCAAGCGTTTTTAACGGGATCGAACCGCTTGGCTGGATCTCCTTGCCGGTTTTGTCGTTCCACACGCCGATCAAGGCGACCGACGCGTCCAACGACTCAGCCACCAGCCGGTCAGGTACTTGGCCATCGAAACAGGCTGTGACCGCCAGCCGGGTCAGCTCTGGATTGACCGAAACGGCGTAGCGGTGTATCCGCTCGGCGTGGGCGAGGCCACTGGCAGCAGCTATTGCAGCAAGACTAATCCTTGAAATAACATGAAGATACCGGTTAGAGACTTTCATAGAGTCAACCGCAATCGAGAGAATACATGTTACCGTGATGGCCTCTACACGGCGTACCGCCAGGCGAGCCGTTCGATGGCGACAGACGGCTCCTGCTGGGCGAACGCGAGGAGCGCTGCCGTTCGTTGCAAAAACACTCAGGCAGTCACGGCCGCATTTGGTTCATACGCGAGATTGGGTGCCAGCCAGCGCTCGGCCTCCTCGACCGCCACACCGCGGCGCCTTGCGTAATCCTCGACCTGGTCGCGGTCAATGCGAGCAACGGCAAAATAACGGGCTTCCGGGTGCGAGAAGTAAAAGCCACTCACTGCGGCTGCCGGCATCATGGCGTAAGACTCCGTCAGGCTGATACCCGCATTTCTTGTCGCGTCGAGAAGTTCGAACAGCGGGCCTTTTTCGGTGTGATCCGGACAGGCCGGGTATCCGGGTGCGGGACGGATACCACGATAGTTCTCCGCGATGATTTCACCGCCGGTGAGTTTCTCTTCGCTCGCATAGCCCCACCATTCGGTACGCACGCGCCGATGCATCAGTTCCGCAAGTGCTTCGGCGAGCCGGTCCGCCAGAGCCTTGAGCATAATGGCGTTGTAGTCATCATGGCGCGCCTCGTAGCCGGCAACACGCTCTTCAATGCCGATACCGGCAGTGACCGCGAACGCCCCGAGATAATCGGCCACGCCGGTATCCTTCGGAGCAACATAGTCAGCGAGGCAATGATTGAAGCGGTCGGCCGGTTTGACCATCTGCTGGCGCAGGAAATGGAACCGCTTCAGCACCTTCGTGCGCGACTCATCGTCGTAAACTTCTATGTCGTCACCGACGCTGTTTGCCGGGAACAGTCCAACCACGGCATTGGCGCGCAGCCAGCGCTCGTCGATGATACTAGCCAGCATTTTTTGCGCATCTTCGAACAGGTCGCGCGCTGCCTTGCCAACCACCTCGTCTTGCAGGATCTTCGGATAACGGCCGGCCAGCTCCCATGTCTGAAAAAACGGTGTCCAGTCAATGTACTTCGCAACGTCGGCAAGCGGATAATCATGCAGCACTCGCAAGCCAAGCCTGGCGGGCACCGGCGGGATCACCTTGCCCCAGTCGGTCGTGACGCCGTGCTCGCGCGCCGCGGCGATGGAATGGTGCGGCCCCTGTCCTTTCTTGCCCTGATGCAGCGCCCGCGTCCTGGCGGCCTCGTCCCGAACCTTTTTCAAGTACTCATCTCGCAATTCGTTGGATATCAGACTGGTACAAACACCGACCGAACGCGATGCATCCGGCACCCAAACGGTTGGCCCCGCAGAATAATTGGGCTCGATCTTGACCGCCGTGTGCACGCGTGAAGTCGTCGCGCCGCCGATCAACAGCGGCGCCGAAAACCCAAGACGCTGCATTTCTTTGGCGACGTGCGCCATTTCCTCCAATGACGGCGTAATCAAGCCGGACAAACCGATGATGTCCGCGTCGACCTCGCGCGCGGTTTGCAAGATGCGCTCGGCCGGCACCATCACACCCAGATTGACCACCTCGAAGTTGTTGCATTGGAGAACCACCGCAACGATGTTCTTGCCAATGTCATGCACGTCCCCCTTGACGGTGGCGAGAAGAATCCGGCCCTTTGGCTTGCCGGCGTCACCGGACTTCGCTTTTTCTTCCTCGATGAAAGGCACGAGGTGCGCCACCGCCTCTTTCATGACGCGCGCCGATTTCACCACCTGTGGCAGAAACATCTTGCCGGCACCGAACAGATCACCTACCACGTTCATACCGTCCATCAATGGACCTTCGATGACCTCTATGGGATGCTTTACCGCCAATCGAGCTTCTTCCGTGTCTTCGACGATGTAGCTGTTGATGCCCTTCACCAGTGCGTGGGTCAGCCGCTCGCTGACACTGCCTTCACGCCACGACAAATCCTCCCGCGCAACTTTTTTCTCGGCGGAGTAGCCTTCGGCGAACTCCACCAATCGCTCGGTGGCATCATTGCGCCGATTGAACAACACATCCTCGATGCGTTCCAGCAGTTCCCCGTTAATGTCTTCGTAGACGCCAAGCTGGCCGGCGTTGACAATGCCCATGGTCATGCCGGCCTGGACCGCGTGATAAAGAAACACCGTATGGATTGCCTCGCGGATACCATCGTTGCCACGGAACGAGAATGAAATATTCGAAACACCGCCTGACACGCTCGCGTAGGGCAGATGTTCCTTGATATGGCGGGTCGCCTCGATGAAGTCGATTCCGTAGCTCGCATGCTCCTCGATGCCGGTCGCCACCGCAAAGACATTCGGGTCGAAAATGATGTCTTCCGGCGGAAAACCGACCTCGTCAACCAGCAGGTTATACGCACGCCTACAGATCTCGATGCGCCGCTGCATCGTGTCAGCCTGACCTTTCTCGTCAAAGGCCATGACGATGGCCGCGGCACCATAGCGGCGCGCCAATTTCGCCTGACGGATGAATTCATCCTCCCCCTCCTTGAGGCTGATCGAGTTCACCACCGGCTTGCCCTGCACGCACTTCAGTCCGGCTTCGATGACAACCCACTTGGACGAGTCGAGCATCGCCGGCACTCGCGAGATATCCGGCTCGGACGCAATCAGGTTCATGAAGCGAGTCATGGTCGCCTCAGAATCGAGCATCGCCTCGTCCATGTTCACATCAATGATCTGGGCGCCGTTGTCAACCTGCTGACGCGCCACCGACAGCGCCTGCGGATAATCTTCCGCGACAATAAGGCGCGCGAAAGCGCGCGATCCGGTAACGTTGGTGCGTTCACCGACATTCACGAAAAGCGAATCCTTGCCGATATTCAGAGGCTCGAGCCCAGCAAGACGTAGTTTTTTCTCGATCTGTGGTGGCACACGCGGCGCGAGTTTGTCGAGCCGGCTGGCGATCTCCCGAATGTGTGCCGGCGTCGTGCCGCAGCAACCGCCAGCGATGTTGAGGAATCCGGCATTGGCAAACTCTTCGAGAAACGAGGCCGTGTATTCCGGCGTTTCGTCGTATTCGCCAAACGCATTTGGCAGCCCGGCGTTCGGATGCAGGCTGGTATGCACACCAGCGACTCGCGAAAGCTCCTCGATATGCGGTCGCAAGTCTTTCGCACCCAGCGCGCAGTTCAGGCCGACGCTGAATGGCCGGGCGTGCGACACCGAATTCCAGAACGCTTCGGGGGTCTGGCCACTGAGTGTGCGGCCACTGGCATCGGTAATCGTCGCCGACAGCATCACCGGCCGCTCGACGGCGTGTTTCTCAAAGAAGTCGTCGATGGCAAACAGTGCCGCCTTGCAGTTGAGCGTATCGAACACGGTCTCAACCAGCAGCAGATCGGCGCCACCCTCAATCAGGCCGCCGACACATTCGCTGTAGCAGGCAACCAGTTCGTCGAAACTGACATTGCGATAGCCCGGATCGTTAACGTCAGGCGATATCGACGCCGTGGCGTTGGTTGGCCCCATCACGCCGGCGACAAAGCGCGGTTTGCCGGGCGCCTTCCTGCTCCAGGCATCGGCCCGCTCGCGAGCCAACTGTGCCGCGGCACGGTTCAACTCCGCAACCCGGTCAGTCAGCCCATAGTCGGCCATCGACACCGAGTTGGAATTGAATGTATTGGTTTCGATGATATCGGAGCCGGCCTCCAGGTAGGCGTCATGGATACCGCCAATGATTCCCGGCTGGGTTAACGTCAGCAGGTCATTGTTGCCGGTCTGATCGCACTGATGCTCGCGGAAGCGGTCCCCGTGATAGTGCTCACGCGACAGTTTGTGTCCCTGGATCATGGTGCCCATGGCACCGTCCAGGATGAGGATGCGCTCGGAGAGTCGCTCGAAGAAAACCTTGCTGTTGTCCGTATTACCCAAAAAAACCGACCCCTGAAAAACAAAAAACCCGACCGCCAAAGCAGTCGGGTTTTGATTCCCACGCTTTAGCCATATTTATTACGCGCCTGCAAGCTGAGAATCAAATCGGCGCAATGTGAAACGCTAATGGTTTCGGGCGGGACTGTCAATCAGGATGCACGGACGGGCAACACCATCACGCGAACAATAGGAACATCGGCGCGCCCGGCCAGCCGAACTGCTACACCCAGCCGATAAGTACATCTTCGGCACCGAAGCTGCAAAGCAGTCGCGGCATAAGCTATCGCGACGCTTCAACGACGAGCGGATTCTGCTTATGCAAGCTTTTACAATATGGCATGTCAACCAGCGGCATTCCCCCCCGCAACTTGTCCTGAACTGTCTTTTCATACAGCACATGAAATCGTCATTATCCTGTGAGGGAAAATTGAAGCTGGAAAGCCTCGGCGTCCGATGATAGACAATCCTCAGGCAAAATAGTGAACGTGATGCCCAGCGCAGAGAAAGGCAAACTCAAGATGCCGGCGCTGTGTTACGGTGGTGAAGAGGGCACACGGCCCCCGGTATCGCGGCGACCGGGGCATGGCAACGTGTTGCAAGGCGAGAGTGCGTCCGCGTAATTGAGGGGTGTGGTCACCAAATTCCGGAACAGCGGCCCGAATGAGTGGCGAAACAGTTGCTCGCATTCTTCAGCGTGGAACCGCTGTGACCAAAGCCGGTTTGCCGCGGACCTGCAAATGAAACACGGCACCGAGGACTAACGGGCGTTGCGCTCACGGCGGGTATTTAGAGGCAGGCGTGCTGAAGGGCACCGTTTAACTTCGATAGCATGAAAGCAAAGTGGCTGGCTGTGCTCGCCGCCTGCGCGTTTGCAGGGCTGGTCGGATCTTATTACGCGCTCGACAGCGAGAAAAATATCCTCGATCAAGCCGAACGCATGCGCTTGGGCGGCAGCTATATCGAGTTAACAAACGGGGTAACTCACTACCAGCTGACAGGGCCGGTACACGGGAGAGTGGTTGTACTGATACACGGCGGCACAGTGGCGGGTTGGATCTGGGAAAAGCAGGTCGAGGCGCTCGCCGGCGCCGGCTACCGGGTTCTGCAGTACGATCAGTTCGGCCGCGGTTTCTCTGACCGGCCCGACGTCGCTTATGACCGGGGTTTGTATGTCCGACAGCTCATCGAGCTGGTCGACAAAACCGGACTGCCGGAAAAATTCGACCTTATCGGCGTCTCCTTCGGTGGCGCAATCGCGGTCAGTTTCGCAGCAACTCATGCCGATCGAGTGCGCACACTGACCTTGATCTCGCCTCTTGTCAGTCGCTTCAAGGTGCCAACCATCTTCCGAATGCCCATCGTCGGAGAATTTGCAGCAAGAATCATCGGCATCGACATGCTTGTGGAACGGCTTGTCGCTTTGCTGGAAGGCGTTCCCGATTCGGCACACTACGAAGAACGCTTTGTCGAGCAGACAACGTATGCCGGCTTTCAGCGCTCGCTTCTATCCATGGTGCGAAGCGATGCCCTCGGCGACTATGGTAGCGAATACCGGGCGGTCGGGCGCCAAACGCGTGAAGCCCTACTGATCTGGGGCACGGCAGACGAGGAGATCAGTCGCAGCATGATCGACCAGGCCCGGTCGTCTATTCCTGACCTTCGCTTCGAGCCGGTCGAAGGCGCCGGGCACGGCATCATGCTGCAAAGGCCCGAGGTGGTGAATGATTTGGTGCTTGGATTCCTGAGAGACACTAACGCCCACAGCACAGCGCCCCAATGACACGACTTTGCTGCTAACGCATGCGCGCGAGGATACTGCGGCCAATGAAACCACGAATCAGCATGATTACCCTTGGTGTTCGTGATCTGCCAGCGTCCGTCCGGTTCTATGAGCAGGGGCTGGGTTTCCCGAGAATGGAATCACCGCCTGAGGTTGCTTTTTTCAAGCTCAACGGAACGTGGCTCGGGCTCTACGGCCGGGAAGCTTTGGCCAAGGATGCAACCGTGCCGGCCAAGGGAGAGGGGTTCGAAGGCTTTGCCCTTGCTCACAACGTGAACTCGCAAGAAGAGGTCGACGCAGTGATCTCTCAGGCTATCGACGCCGGAGCGACATTGGTAAAGAAACCGCAGAAAGTTTTCTGGGGTGGGTACAGTGGCTACTTCAAGGATCCCGACGGTCACCTGTGGGAGGTGGCTCACAATCCGTTCTTTTGGGTTGGGCCGGAAGACCAAAACGCAAAGCAAACATGATCACGTCGGTTCACGACCAAAAGCCACGAATCGTCGCCTGGCCCGGTTGCAATCTCGTCTTTCCAGTTTCGGCCGTGCTGCACAGGCAACCGGAGCACGAGAGGCGCGCTCGCGGGTAGCCAGCTTCGCGAAGTGACGGCAGACAATAAAGCTCGGTTTTCAAGGTCGCCAGCCGGGTGAAACCCCTACTTTCCGGGACGACAAACGATAAACCCATGCTCAGGCTGGGTATCGACCTTGGAGGAACGAAGACCGAGATCATCGCGTTGGATGATCTTGGCCGTGAGCTGCTGCGCAAACGCGTTGCGACGCAGCGCGGCGACTACGATGCCACACTGCTGAGCATCGTGTCGCTGGTTGAGGAGACGGAACGCGCGTTGGGCGATCGCGGCTCGGTGGGTATCGGCACGCCGGGCGCCATTTCTGCCGCCACCGGCCTCATGCGCAACTGCAATTCGACCTGGCTGAACGATCGGCCGCTGCGTGAGGACTTGATCCAGCTTCTCGATCGCGACGTTCAAATCGAGAACGATGCCAACTGCTTCGCTCTGTCGGAGGCGACCGATGGGGCCGGCGCCGGCCACCATGTGGTGTTCGGCGCGATCCTCGGCACCGGTGTCGGTGGCGGCGTAGTGGTCGATGGAAAATTGCTCACCGGGCCCAACCGCATCGCTGGCGAATGGGGGCACAATCCATTGCCGTGGACGCGCGACGACGAGCGCCCGGGACCCGCCTGCTACTGCGGAAAGAACGGTTGCATCGAGACCTTTCTGTGCGGACCTGCACTCAGCCGTGATCATGCTCGGCACACCGGCATCGACGTTTCCACGCAGGAGATCGTAACCGCGGCCATGCAGGGCGAGGCTCACAGCCTTGCGAGTCTGGAGCGTTACGAGGATCGGCTGGCAAGGGCGCTGGCATACGTGATCAACATCCTCGATCCGGACGTCATCGTACTCGGCGGCGGCCTGTCCAACATTCCACGTTGGTACCAGCGCGTTCCGAAGCTTTGGGCACGATGGGTGTTTTCGGATCGCGTCGATACCGCACTGTTATGCAACCGGCACGGCGATTCGAGTGGCGTGCGGGGAGCCGCATGGCTGGGCGGCTGAGTGCCAACCGGCTCCGCACGAACCAACCAACGAGGCTCAACGATCAATCGAACGATGGAATCAAACGGCCTATTGCCTGTTCGATGCGTGCTGTTGCACTCCTGTTTGATTGGTGCTCTCGCGCCGTCGGTCTTCGCGGTCGCTGGGGCAGCCCGGACTGACACCGAGGACCCTGCGGCTTCTGATAGTGACGTTGGCCTCCAAGCGGACGATCAAGATGTTGCCGGAGCGGCATTCCCACGCCTCTCCAACCCACTCGAGATCCATGCCAGCAATTCTGAATGATCGATCGCGCACGACGAGCCCCGGCAAGTCGCCACCCGCTCGCCCGCCTACGCTTGCTGGACAGTCTATCCCCGGCCTCAAAGGCGTAGTGCAGTCGATCTAAGGTAGACTCCGCCTCTTGCGTGTCGCGGCAACCACGGACGCCGCGTGCAGCTCTTTGCCCGGCCCCATCAAGATGGTCTGCACCGGGGTTTCTTTTTTGACTTTCTCAGAACCAACGACATTCCCAGAACATGACCAGCCTGCTCGACCAGCTTACCTTTAGCCACGGCCCATCCATGAAGAACCGCTTCATGCTGGCCCCCCTCACCAACCAACAAAGCCACGAAGACGGCACCATATCGGACGAAGAATTCCGCTGGCTCACCATGCGTGCCGAAGGTGGCTTTGGCCTGACGATGACGTGCGCCTCGCACGTGCAGGAAATCGGCAAGGGCTTTCCGGGCCAGCTCGGAATCTGGGACGACAAACACTTACCCGGATTGACGCGTTTGGTTAAGGCCATCCACTCGCATGACAGCATCGCCGTGTCGCAGCTGCATCACGCCGGTTTGCGCTCACCCGCGGACGTCATCGGCACGACACCGGTGTGCCCATCAGACAACGAAAAGACCGGCGCGCGGGGACTTACGCACGGCGAAGTGAAGCAGTTGATTGAGGACTTCGTCGCTGCCGCCGTGCGTGCCGAGAAGGCCGGTTTCGACGGCGTCGAGCTGCACGGTGCGCATCAGTACATCCTCTGCCAGTTCTTGAGTGGCGACATCAACCGCCGCGATGACGAATATGGCGGCAGCCTGGAAAACCGCTCGCGCATCCTGTTCGAGTTAATTGATGGAATCCGTGCACGGTGCCGCAAGGACTTCATGCTGGGGGTGCGCCTGTCTGCCGAACGATTCGGCATCAAACTGGCGGAGTCAATCGAGGTCGCACAGCGGCTGATGAGCGAAGACAGGATCGACTTTCTCGACATGTCGCTGTGGGACGTGTTCAAGGAACCGGAGGAGGACGAGTTCAAGGGCCGCACCTTGATAAGCTACTTCACCGAACTCGATCGCCGCAACACCCGGCTTGGCGTCGCCGGCAAGATTCGCACGCCGCACGACGCCGAGGTCACCCTTGATGCCGGTGCTGACTGGATCATGCTTGGCCGAGCGGCAATGCTGCAGCATGATTGGCCAAACCGCTATGAGGAAAATCCCTCCTTCAGGCCGGTCGAGATGCCTGTGCCGCGCAAGTATCTCGAGAGCGAGGGTATTTCGAAGAAGTTCCAGGATTACATCCAGGGCAGATGGCCGGAGTTTTTTGCCGACTAACGCTGTCCGCAGTAAGCGGCGACCGGCGCGCGACGTTACACGGGGTCGGTCTTTGAACTGATCAACCGCAACGCGGTTTACACAGGGTCGACCTGAAACAGTTTGCGGTGATGATATGTCGCCAGACAGACGGTGCAAAGACCATCCGACCGTGAGGTTGGGGCATGGTAATCAACACCGCAAGCAGAGCAGCGCTGCGAATTCAAAGCGATCGATTGCTGAGGTGAGGTGGTCCACGGCCACAGCGAGATCGCCTTTGGCTCGCACACATCGACACACAGATGGCAGCCTGTGCAGCGCGAAGCATCTGCACGATAGTGAAGCACTTGCTCCTCGACCAATGCGAGCGCGCCTGTCGGGCAGACACGCGTACACGCATCGCAACCATCACAACGTTCGGCATCGATGAGCGGGGCCGCGGGAAACACCGCGCCCTTTGAATCAGATTCGCCGAGCAGCGCTGCCACCGTTGCCGGTGTATCGGCTTCGCCTCGATCGTGGCCGGGATCGACCATGCGCCGCAGGAACGCACGACGGCGGGGAGAGACGGGCGTTGCGGCTGACGCGTCACGAATTACGGTGTTGAATTGCCCGCTTTCCAGATAGCGGACTTCAATTTCACGCATGCGACGACTGCTCAACATCTCATTGACGTGTAAGACCGTTTGGTCAAGTCGCAGCGTTTGCGGGTCGCATCGCCCGCAATCCCCCGCTGTCACGACCAAACCTCGAACACCCGCCCCGTACAGGCGCAACAGGTCGCGCCAGCTCAGGGCATGCACGCAGGGAAGCGAACAGTGAACCTTGCCGACTCCGGAGTGCGCACACGCAAAATACGCAGTGTTGCCCTCGCGCAAGGCCACTGATTCAACTGGTTGTTGCTGTGAATCTATGGCTTCTTGCGGGCATGCCGCCGCGCATAACATACAGCCATTACAGGCGCTCACATCGAGTTCGAGGGCATCCTCCCCGAGCGAGAGCGCTCCGGTCGGACAGACAACGGCACACGCCTGGCAGCTCGCTCCGGCAAGACGGTCATGAACACAACGCGTCTCATTGAAAATCGGTTGCGTATTTTCGATGCGTGTTGAAGACAATGACAATCTCATCGCCAAGCGCCGGTGGCACGCTTCTTACGTGGTATCACCAAGACGGTTTCAAACCCGGATGGAAAGCAATCGGAACGACGTTGGTTTCCCTGTTGGGTTTCATGCGCTGTTCGATTTCCTCGGCCGAAGGTCTCGGCTCACCGTTGATCTCGACGATCAGGTCACGCAGGGCCACGCAACAGGAGGCAGTCAACAGCGCCGCCCCGGCATAGAAACCGGTTGTACAGCGCTCGGCCACTCGCGCCGCGAAATTGGGCAGCCAGCGCAACAGATGTTCATCCATGAACCGCCCGATCTCACCCAGATCGACTTCGTCAAAGCGGCGAAGCAGTGTTTCCAGAAAGTGCAGCTGTGCCACCAGATGGTCGTCGGAGCGCGTGCGCCAGTTCTCAACCGCAAGACCGAAGCGGCGATACCAGGATCGAATCTGGAAAGTGGCGGCCTGCAGCGCCAGCCCCTCGGCGTCCAGCCATACTGATTCGCACGGCGAAGCACGGTATTTGTGGTTCAGGTAAATCGCCGCGTAGTCGGCGGCGAGCTCATCGAGCACCCAAGCCTCAGGTGTGGCGCCAATACTGGCAAGCGATTCAGCCAGTATTGCGGCACTATCGCGCACCTGCCGGGAAAAGTCAGCCAGCATCACTGCAGCGGGAAAATCACTCTCGTGCAGATAGGCGAGCAGTTCCGGACCAAGCTCGCGATCGTGAAGTGCCGCCAAAACGCGAAGATCATCGGCCACGGCATTGCGTACCCGCTGCACCTGTGCCGCGTCGAGATCGCTGTCCATTGCGCAAGGCATGTTCTTTTCAGCCGATTCATCCATTGTCTTCATCCACCTTGCCCTTGCTATGCGGCACGAACGCAATCGATGGCTTGGTTAGCTGCGGATCGGCGAAATTCTTCACTGCCTTGACCGGTTTCTCGCCTGGCGCCATTGCCTTGGTCGCATGTTCGCCACGCCACAACTGTTCGATCGGCCCGATATCCAGCACCCGCATCATGCATGCCGAAACACAATACGGCTTGCGACCAGCATCGATCTCGTCGACACACATGTTGCATTTCTTGACGATGCGATCTTCGGGATCGAATTGCGGCGCACCGTACGGGCACACCGCCTCGCAGCGGCGGCAACCAATGCACAGCGTCGAGTCGATGTCGACGATGCCGTCCTGCTTGCGTTTCCATATCGCGCCGGTCGGGCAAGCCGGCAGACAAGCAGGTTCGGCGCAATGATTACAGGACATGTTGACCTTGTAGGCGTAGACTTCCGGGTAGGTACCGCCCTCGATGTACTGCACGCGACGAAAACGCGGCCCCGGCGGCAAGCCGTTCTTGTCCTTGCACGCGATCTCACAGGCACGACAACCGATACAGTCGACGTTGTGATGGATAAAGCCGAGCTGCATGTCGGGCTTGACCGGTACGTAGGTCTCGCGCCTGCGCCTGCGTACCGCTGCCTTGACCTTTTCCTTGTCTACCTGATTCGCCATGACTTCGCTCCGTGAGTGCCGCTGAGCAGACTACATATCGCGCCGGAAGACATGTGACCTCGAGGTCGCCAACCTGTCCCAACCGGGCTTGTGCTGCAGCTTTGTTTTCTTGATGTTGACTAGTATCGTGTTGTAGGCAAAGGCGCCGGCCGGGCTCGGTTCATCGAGTGTGAGGAAATCAGGGTTACCGGCGCGGTCGACGCCATTCTCGTCCAGATCCATCCAGGCCCCTTCATGCAGCACCGCGACGTTCGGCATGCATCGCTCGGTCACGTAGACCGGCACGACAACGCGTCCCCGGTCATTCCAAATTTCGACCACATCGCCGGTCTTCAAACCAAGTTCCCGCGCATTGGCCGCATTAATCGTCACCTCCTGCTCGTAGGTCTCACGCAACCACGAGCAGTTATTGAAGATCGAATGCGTGCGCCAGCGCGGGTGAGGCGTGACCAGGTGAAACGGAAACTGTTGCGCCTTTTCACTGTTCAGTGATTCAAACGGCTCGATCCATTTCGGAATTGCAGGTATCTCGTAACCAAACTGGGTTCTGGTCCAGTCTTTGACATTGGCAATCCGGCTCGAAAAGATCTCGATCTTGCCCGACTTGGTGCGAAACTTCTTGCCTTTTTCTATCTGATCCTGAAAGGCGACAAACGGCCGTGACAGTTTGAACTTGTAAATGCCGTGCTGCTTGAATTCTTCCCAGGTCATGGTCACGCGCTGCTTGCCCATCACCCGCTTCTCCCACCACTCGCTCAGGTAGGCTTCGTCGGTTTCATCGTTGTTCTCGAAATAATCACTCGTTGCCTTCGGGTTGTACCGGGCCCCAAAGCCGAGCTGGTTGGCAAGCTCGGTATAGATCTGAAAATCGGTCTTGCTCTCGCCCAGCGGCTCGATCACCTTGGGGCGGTGGATGTAGTAATGGCCCTTGTACCAGGGCAGCGCCACATCATGACGCTCGAAATGGGTGGCCACCGGCAGCAGCACGTCAGCCCAAAGTCCCGATGGCGTGATGGTCGAATCCATACACACCACCAGATCGAGTTTCTGGATGGCCTCGATCTCCTTGTTGATGTTGGTCAGCTGATTGAACCAGTCCGATCCCTGCCAGAAAATACCGCGGATATTGGGGATGGTGCCGTCGAACTTGTCCGGCCGCGGCCACAGCCCGATCTCTTCACGACGCACATTCGGATAGTTAAGAACGCAATGCGCCCAACGATCCGATTTGATCGCGGCAAACCAGATGTTGGCATTCTTGTCGTAGGGGTAGGCAATCGACTGGGCATGCCATGCCTTGCCGACGCCTTCCGCACTGCCGCCGAGAACGCCGACATTACCGGTCATTGACTGCAACGCAGCCGCCATGCGGCTGTACTGCTCGCCATAGGCGGCACGGCCAGGCGCCCATGATGCCTTGAGTGCTGCTGGCTTGGTCGTCGCGTACGTGCGAGCCAGTTTCTTGATGTCGTCCGCCTTGACGCCGCAAATCGGCTCGGCCCATTCCGGCGTTTTTGGCACACCGTCAGTTACACCAAGAACGTAATCCTTGAAGTTCTCCTGGTCCTTTGCCCAGTCCGGCATGGTGCCAGCGTCCATGCCCTGGCAGAAGCGATCGATGAAGGGCTGGTCCTGAAGGTTGTTAACGAAAATGTAATGCGCCATTGCCGCCATCATCGCCGCGTCAGTATTGGGCTTAATGGGGATCCACCATGCGTCATAGGCAGCGGCAGAATCCGTGTACTGCGGATCGACCAGCACAAACTTGCAGCCGCGCTGCTTGGCAAGCCGCATGTAATAGAAGGTGTTGCCGCCATGAAAAGTGTAGGCCGGATTCCAGCCCCACATAATGATCAGTTTGCTGTGCGCAAAGGTATCGTCCTCATTGCCGTCCTGGATGGTGCCAAAGGTCATGCGCGAACTGAATGTTGTGCCCTGGTAAGACGGCACCGACCAGGAGTTGGTACGGCAGCCGAACATACCGAGGAAACGCGCTTGTAAGCCTTCGATCTGGTCCGATTTGTGTAGCACGCCCCAGGTGGCACCAGCATAGCTTTGATCGAGTATCGAGGTCGGACCATACTTGGTCTTTAACTCGATCATTTTTTCGGTGATAAAACCCAACGCCTCGTCCCACGACGCGCGCTTGAACTTGCCTTCGCCGCGTTTGCCGACGCGCATCATCGGATAGAGCAGGCGTTCGGCTGAGTAAATTCGCTGCCGGTACGAACGCCCGCGGAGGCAGGCGCGAACCTGCGGTTCTTCTTCGGTATCTTTGCCGTAGAAACCGTCCTTCTGATAACGCCCGTCGTCCGAGGACAGGCGGACGATGACGTCGCCTTTCTTGTGCGCCACCAAAGCGTGGCGCGAACCGCAGTTGTGCGCGCAACTGGTGACCACCGTTTCCAGATCATCGTCTCGTGGGTAGGGTTCGTAGGGGAATGCCTGCGCCTTTCCGGTGGTACCGATATCCAGCAAACCGTTGATGGCAAGCGCGCCGGCACCGGCCGCGCTAGTTTTGACGAAAGTTCTTCGTGACTGGTCGATACGCTCGGCGAGAAACTTGAAGTCTCGAGGCTTGTTCATATTGTTTACCCTTGTAACTCTGACGAAAAGTCACGATTGGCTGACGCCGCGCCGATTACTCGATCAGGAAACGCGGCTGCGATTCGGTGGACCGCTGCTCTGCCCAATTCGGTGTCTGCTCCGGCATCCCCGGCCATGCATGACGCGGATAGGGAAAGGCGATGCGATACCACGAGCGCCCTCCATGGCAGCCGTAGCAGAAGTCGCTGTTCTCCATTCCCGCTTTTTCAATCTCTGCCGCGTTCAGGAAATTCACCTGATGCCGCTCAGTGCGGATCGCCGCATGGCATAGCATGCAGTTGTTACCGAACATGTCTCTCGAGCTGTGCCAATCAGACGGCAAGCCCATGAGCTCATACGCAAACTGGCCATGACACATCAGGCAGGTGTCGGGATTGACCTGCTTGCGAAGTGTGAATGATTCGTTGGTGGATTCCGGCGGAATCGGTGCCTCCTCTCGCGGGTCGTGCCCCTGATGGCAGGTGTTGCACCGCATGTGCATCAAGCGTTGCGCCAACGGTGTGACCATGTGCCGGCGATGGAAGCTCTCCTGTTCGCCCTGGTAAGTAGTTAACGTTTGATACCAGGCCAACGACTCATCCGCCCGGATCCCGGCAGGCGATTGCGCGAGCGGCCTGTCATCCAGCACCTCCTGGTGACAGGCAAGACACTGCTCGTTCGTGGCGCTCTGTATGTGAGGTTGAAAGTGGATCGGATGCCAAACAGCCCCCAGGTAGTCGGCGGACTCTTCCGCAAATGCCAAGTCCAGACCGGCACCGAGGATAAGCATTATTACCTGCACCAGGAGTTTCGACTTCAGCATCGATTGACTCTCGAAGAAAAGCCCGGGGGGCCTTATGCCCCCCGGTGCCCACGAGTAAAAAAGTCTTGGGGCTCCGCTAGTAGCGGCTACTCACATGCTCCGCCCATGCCTGACATTCCGGACATACCAGGACCGCAATCCATACCACCGGACATACCCTCCATCGGCTCGTCCACACGAGCAGCAGGAGCGGTAGACGAGGGGTTCCCTTTGCAGGTACCGCCCATGCCAGCCATGCCCGACATGCCAGGCCCGCAATCCATTCCGGACATTTCCCCTTCGGGTTCGTACTGTCCGGACATACTGCCCATGCCGCCCATGCCACCCATGCCTTGCTGGCTACCCATGCCGGATACCCCTTCCATCCCTGACATTCCGGACATGTCATCCATTGCCCGAGCATTCGGGTCATAGTCGCCGGACATGCCGCCCATACCACCCATGCCACCCATGCCTTGCTGGCTACCCATACCGGAGACGCCCTCCATTCCAGACATGCCCGTCATGTCGGGCAGATTCTCGGGCGCATTGGGATCGTAGCGCCCGGACATGCCACCCATGCCGCTCATCGCATCCATGCCGGCTTCCATGCCCTCAGGTTGAGCGCTCGCCACCCCGCTCAGCATCGTAAGCATTGCACCGAGACCAAGCGCCAGCGTGATCTTTGATGTCTGTTTCATTCTTTTATCTCCTCTGCTTGTACAGTCTTATTAAGGTAACCGCCGTGTCTGCACGACCTCACTAAATCAGGCATGCTGACGGTGATGTACCACGCGCTTCAGGATTAACGCCTTCCCCCTCTGCTCGCACCAGCATTAACCACATAACTACACAAAGTCAAGATACTCGCTCGCGACAAATCGCATTTGACGTGTATCAACCCGCGGCCAGTGGAGATTTGACGTGTATCAATTCAAAATAGGCAAGAACGCCAACCGGGCACAACCTCAAGGAACACACATCACGACGCCGTTCTCTGCCGTTCTCCGACCAAACTTGTGAGGCTTTAACGCCCCGATAGCGCCGCCACTGTCGTTAACTTCGGTTCCTGCAAGAATAAAGGGCGCTCGGTAGCTTCGCTGCAATTCTGGAACGGGTCACCTACTCCGGGCTCTTGCCGGCGTGCCGTTGATGCCAACCACGGATATCGTAGCGGCCGGTCATCCCCGGACGGTTGAATGGCGTATGCCAATTACCCTGGTCATCAAGGAAACGCAGGCTTGCAGGATAAGGCCGGGAGATGCCCGTCAAAGAGTAACGAAACCAATCGGAACCATGATCAACGCTGGTGATCACCGGGGCGCCTTCGGGGCGTTGCCAAGGCGTCAATCCGGCGCCAGCCTCGCCCGCCGCCGTCGCAGTGACCGAGTTAAACGTCAGCAGTCCTACCGAGAACCACAAGCTTCTATGCAACATAACAATGGTATCCCACTGTCCACACCGGCACAGCTCAGCGCCGAAAAAGTTCACCTTCAATAAAACCACTCTTTGCAGCAAGCTTACCACTCGGAAAACGTGCCTCGAACGACTTTCTGTGCTCTTTTTGACCGAGCTCAAATTAGATCCTGAGCGTCACCCGCAAACGGGTCATGCAGAAGCTTCTAACCTGCTTACCCCTTTATCATTTCGATTTCGCGGTTCGAAGGCTAAATTGGTTTCGTGCCTGCCGCAGTCCGAAGTAAGTCAGGCTCGAGGGCGATGTCACGGCGCCAGCAGCGACGCGGCAACACGGATAAGGAGCTTGCAACAGAAAAAAAACTATGTCGAAGGCACAGGTTATTCAAGAACTCGGGGCGCCCGGGGTCAAGCAATGGCAGGACTGGCCGGTCCCCGACCCCGGAGCCGGTGAAGTCCGCCTGCGCCACACGGCAATTCGAGAGCGGCAAAACAACGGGCGCCATGGATCTCATCCCCTAGCAGTTTGGTTGAATACAAACTGCGGCCATTTTTCTTGTTGCGCCGATTGCAGTGCCGCCTGCTCGCCTACTTCTCGCGCTAGTACGTGGAAGCTGTAGTTTCGACATGACGTGCGCATCGCTCACGTGAGCCTTCACTGAAACCCGCGAAGCGGCTTTTCTCGTCTTGCGCACGCTTCGCCCAAAACGGGCCGTTCCTTTCGCTCGGATGGCTCGCTAGGCTTTGCCATACGACCGGTCAGTGAGCGTGTTGCCAGCCGCTGTCAGTGGTCAGAGTGAGCGGCGCCCGATAGGCCCGATGTCTTGCCGGAACTGACAG
Source organism: Betaproteobacteria bacterium (assembly GCA_020346185.1). Taxonomy (GTDB): domain Bacteria; phylum Pseudomonadota; class Gammaproteobacteria; order Burkholderiales; family Eutrophovitaceae; genus SG8-40. The sequence continues at coordinate 759,510 of CP070775.1, forward strand.
CAGAAACGACTGGCAACACTGAATTCATAGCGCTCAGGAGAGCGCCACGCCCAGCATGCGACCGATCAGGAACGTCAGGGTACCGGCGCCAGCGCCGATCGCCAACATGCGCAGACCACCGAGAATGGCCCGGCGACCAATGAACAGGCTCAGCAACGCGCCTACGGAAAACAGCGCGATACCCGTCATTGCGATTGACGCCGGGAGAGCGCCACGATGTCCAAGCGCCAGAAACGGCAACAATGGAATAAACGCACCACCAGCAAACGAAAGAAAAGACCACGTCGCGGCGCCGGACGGCGAGCCGAGCTCATCGGGATTGAGGCCGAGCTCTTCGCGCGCCAGCGCATCGAGTGCACGTTCAGGATCGGCAATGATGTCATGCGCCATTCGCTCTGCAGTCTCGCGCGGGATGCCACGCGCTTCATAGATCAGCGCCAATTCGCCGGCTTCTTCTTGCGGGTACTGCTCGAGTTCATCAGCTTCAAGCCCGATTTGGTACTCGAACATTTCGCGCTGCGAACGTACCGACACGTACTCGCCGGCCGCCATTGAAAAAGCGCCGGCGAGCAAACCGGCGACTCCAGACAATATGATGACATTGGCATCGGCTGCCGCGCCCGCGACACCGAGGATCAGGCTAGCGTTGGAGACCAGACCGTCATTGACCCCGAATACGCCGGCTCGCAAGTTACCGCCCCCCGACAGTCCTCGGTGGCGCCCTTCCGGGCCGGACGCGGCACCAGGAACAAAGTGGCGTGGGTCAGATACTGCGTACAGTGACATGCCACGCACTTTCATTGCGGTGAGCAGACTGCGCGTGGAGCGCGGTCCAAACTGCCGTGTGACCACCGCCACGATGCGGCTGCGCAAATCCGGCCTGTAACATGACGGCGGCGTCGCGCCTTCTTTGCGGATACGATCAACCCAGATCTGCGCCTGGCCCTCGGCTTCAACCGCGAGCTGCTTGAACAGCCCTTCTCGGGCCGTGCCAGCCTCACATTCGGCAACCACGCGGTATAAATAGGCCGAACGCATTTCTTCTTTCCAACTTTCAAGGGCGTCCATGTATGCTGCCTTTTATCTTGTAGCGCCTCCTGCGCGGATGTATCGGCCGTTCAACCCCGATCTTGTCGCCCGCTCTCTGGAGCGCAAGTTAGTCGATCGAGAGACGCCGGTACTGTATCGCTTCACCAAGATGCTGCGCGGTGACACGTTCGCTGCCGGCAAGATCCGCAATGGTGCGTCCCAGTCTGAGCACGCGATGATAGGCCCGCGCCGACAAGCCAAGCCGCGTCAATGCCGAGCGAAGCAATTTCTCGCCATCGGCATCGGCGCTGCAATATGCCTCTGTTTCTTTCACGCTCAATCTTGCGTTTGGCTTTCCCTGGCGCGCCACCTGTAGCTCTCGTGCGCGGGCCGTGCGCTCGCGCACCTTAGCACTTGGCTCGCCGCTTTGTTTACCGGTAATTTCACTTTCCGCCACCGCCGGAACCTCGATCTGAATATCGATGCGATCCATCAACGGCCCCGAAATGCGATTGCGGTAGCGTGACACCTGCTCCGGTGTACATCGGCATTTGCCTGAATAGTGGCCCAGATATCCACATGGACAAGGATTCATTGCGGCGACGAGTTGAAAGCGCGCCGGAAACTCCGCCTGTCGCGCCGCGCGCGACACAACAATGCGCCCGGACTCCATTGGTTCGCGCAAAACCTCAAGGACGCTGCGCGCAAACTCGGGTAATTCATCGAGAAACAGCACGCCGTGCATCGCCATGGAAATTTCACCTGGTCGTGGCTGACTGCCGCCGCCAACCAGGGCCACTGCCGACGCCGTGTGATGGGGCGCCCGGTACGGCCGTTGATTCCACCTGCTGATATCAAAACCCTGCGATCCCAGTGACTGGATTGCAGCCGACTCGAGCGCTTCTGCCTCGGTCATCGGAGGAAGAATACCGGCCAGGCGCTCGGCAAGCATGGTCTTGCCGCTGCCCGGTGGTCCCGCCATCAGAATGCTGTGCCCCCCCGCCGCGGCTATCTCGAGCGCGCGTTTGGCTTCGAGCTGACCTTTGACTTCGGCCATATCGGCAGCAGCAACAGCAGATCCTGTGTGTGTACGATGGTGTCGCGCCAGCGGGTCTCGATAGGCGAGATGCGCAACAACTTCCAGCAAGCTGCCAGCAGCATAGACTTCTGCGTCACCAACCAAAGCTGCTTCATCCGCACTCTGCACAGGCAGCACAAAAGCGCGCCCCGACCCGTGAGCGCGCCAAGTCATGGCCAGCGCGCCGCGGATCGGCCGCAGTTCGCCGGTCAAAGCCAGTTCGCCGGCAAACTCATATCTGTCCAGTTGGTCTTTCGGCAGTTGGCCGGACGCGGCCAGGATGCCAATGGCGATGGGCAAATCAAATCGGCCGCTTTCCTTGGGCAAATCCGCAGGCGCAAGATTGACGGTAATGCGCCGCGCCGGGAATTCGAAACGGCAGTTGATCAGTGCCGAGCGCACGCGGTCGCGCGCTTCCTTGACCTCTGCCTCAGGAAGTCCAACGATGGTGAAACTGGGCAGGCCCGCTGCCAGGTGCACCTCGGTTGTCACCAACGGCGCATCCATGCCCGAGAGCGCCCGGCTATAGAGGACCGCGAGCGACATCGGCTTTAGTTCAGTCAGTTTTCGTTGTTATCGGTGAGCGAACGCTCAAGCTCAGCAACGCGCGTCTCCATTTGCAACAATTTTTCACGGGTGCGCTGCAAGACGGCCTGCTGAACATCGAACTCTTCACGCGTGACCAGATCGAGCCGCGCGAACCAAGACGAGAGCAGCGCACGAAGATTTTTCTGCACATCTTCAACCGGCGTATTTGCCATCAATTCGTCGACCCGGCGACTGATGTCATCAAAGGTTTTGCTGTCCAAGTTATCTGTCTCCTCCCCGGCGAGTTTAACCAAAGCGAGCACCGCCCGCAGCTTGATGTCAGTGCAGGTCCAGGATTATTCGTATCACTTTGATGCGGCGACGCAACATTTCTGTTCTGCATTGTCATCAAACTTAAACAGGAGAATTGAGTGCCCACGCATAAGACAGCTGCCCTGGTCACAGCCGCCGCACTCGCCCTGCCCGGCGCGGCATTAGCAGAGGACCCGCGGGTACCGAACGGCGCCAACCTGACGTTTACCACCGACTACATATTCCGCGGTATTTCCCAGACCGATGAGAAGTTCGACATCCAGGGTGGCTTCGACTGGGAGCGCCAATTACGGAATCCATATCGGCACCTGGGCTTCGAACATCAGTTGGAGCGATGGCGAGGCATCGTCCGCAGAAGTCGATGTTTACTTCGGCTGGAAGAAGAGCTGGGGCGACTGGGGAACTGGATCTTGGCAACATCCACTTCAATTATCCAGGCTTCAGCGTCGGCAACAGTGACGAAGTCTACGGCACCGGCTCGCGGAAATGGATTTACCTGAGCTATTACAGAATTGTCGGCAGCGGCTATTTCGGCGTTCAGGCTGCCAGCGGTTCAGAATGTGGGCAGATCGGCGCCGACTACACGTTTCCGGGGGCTTCACTATTGGTGCGAGTTATGGCGCAACCAGACTGAGCGTTGACAACCCGGCCATCGCTGGCCCGAACAGCCTGGCCGACGACGACTACCGAGTCTACGTCGCTTACAGTGACGGCACCCATACCGGCCTCGATTACGAGTTGGGCTGGACCGATACTGACATTGATAACCCAGCGCAGATAGCAAAAGACCGGGTTTACTTCTCAATCACCAAGAACTTCTAACGTCAGGCCGACCGGGCCACGCGTTTGTGGTCCATGTCAACGCGGACCAGTTCCCCCGCCCGACCTGATCAGATTGCGCAGCACGGTCTCGGTCTGCCGGAGAAGCCGGTTATCCGCCGGCCCAAGTTGACAGCGAGACTCGATTGGAATAGCGCCCCAGTGTGGTGCGAGATCGCCAGCTAATGCACTATGTTAGTGCATAGATCCCTGGAGGCAGAGCAGGAAGTTATATAACTATATGTATTTAATAGTTATTACCTGCTGGCACGCAAACTGCACACTGCTGTCGGCGCCGGTTCACCGCAATTGGTGTCCTTCAAAAACAGGAAAAGTACGCTCGTATTCAAGCCCGGCCTGTAGCCGGGCCCAACATCAAAGCACGGAGACAACATGAAACTCGTGAGTGCAGTTATCAAGCCGTTCAAGCTTGACGAGGTCCGTGAAGCGTTGTCCGCCATTGGCGTGCAGGGCATCACCGTGACCGAGGTCAAAGGATTCGGCCGGCAGAAAGGCCATACCGAGCTCTATCGCGGAGCCGAGTATGTCGTCGATTTTCTGCCAAAGGTGAAAATCGAGGCGGCCATGAAAGACGACGTTCTTGATCAGGCCATCGAGGCGATCGAAAAGTCCGCCAATACCGGCAAGATCGGCGACGGGAAGATTTTCGTCTTCGATCTGCAACAGGTTATTCGCATCCGCACCGGCGAAACCGGGGCGGATGCACTGTAAGGGAGAACTACGATGCTCAGAAAGATTCTTTCGCTGTTGACGCTGGCGGGCTTATTCTCTGCCGCGACGCCAGCCTTAGCAGAGGACGTGCTGAATTCCGGGGATACGGCCTGGATGATCGTCGCAACGGTACTGGTCATCATGATGACCATCCCCGGCCTGGCACTGTTCTATGGCGGACTGGTTCGCGCCAAGAACATGCTGTCGGTGTTGATGCAGGTTTTCGCCGTATTCGCGCTGATGTCGATCCTGTGGGCGCTGTTTGGTTACAGCCTGGCGTTCACCGAGGGTCCGTTCAACTCGATCTACGGTGGATTCAGCAAGGCCTTCCTGTCCGGAATCACACCCGACACGCTGAGCGGCACCATTCCGGAATACGTGTTCCTCACCTTCCAGCTCACCTTTGCCTGCATCACACCGGCACTGATCGTCGGCGCATTCGCCGAACGCATCAAGTTCTCGGCCGTCTTGTGGTTCATGGTGTTCTGGCTGTTCCTTTGCTACATCCCGATCGCGCACATGGTATGGGGTGGCGGTTATCTCGCCGGATTGGGCGCGATGGACTTCGCCGGTGGCACGGTGGTTCACATCAACGCCGGTATCGCGGCATTGGTTGGCTGCATCGTGATTGGCAAGCGTATCGGCTACGGCAAGGAAGCGATGCCGCCGCATAACCTGACCTTCACCATGGTCGGCGCGGCGCTGCTGTGGGTAGGCTGGTACGGCTTCAACGTCGGTAGCGAACTCGCCGCTGACGGCACCGCCGGTCTGGTACTGATCAATACACAGCTTTGCACGGCAGCGGCGGTTCTGGGCTGGTTGTTCATTGAATGGATCGCGCGTGGCAAGCCAACCACGCTGGGCGCTGCCTCAGGCGCGGTCGCCGGCCTGGTGGCTATTACGCCCGCCTGTGCTTTTGTCGGCCCGATGGGCGCAATCGTCCTTGGCATTATCGCGGGGGTCGTGTGCTTCTGGGCGGTCACTGGTCTGAAGTCGATGTTTGGCTATGACGACTCGCTCGATGTGTTTGGCGTACACGGTGTCGGCGGAATCATCGGCGCCATCGGCACCGGCTTCCTCGCTTCGAGCTCCTTTGGTGGCGGTGGCTACGGCGACGGCATGACCATGGGCGGCCAGGTCTGGGTGCAGATCGTCAGCGTGGTGGTCACGATTGTCTGGACAGGAATCATCAGCTTCATCCTGTTCAAGGTCATCGACGCAGTCATCGGACTACGCGTGCCGGAAGACGAGGAACGGGAGGGCCTCGATGCGACCCAGCACGGCGAAGTCGCTTATCACCTGTAATACCTGCAATACCTCTCCTCCCCTTGCGGGCGCCTCTCGGGGCGCCCGTTTTTTCGTCAATTCGGATCAAACGAAACGCAACGTGGAATGCCAGCGGGCACGGCGTCGCCGCTATTATCAACGTCGCTCACCTGCCACACCCGACTTGGCGCTTGGTCAAACGCGAAAATCTCGCTGAAAAACTGTGCTGTAAGGCGCAAGGCGCTAGCAATGCGACAACACGGGTCGCCCAAGCAAACACGCGAGCGTGCCGCCAATTTCCACCCGTTCCTGTATGCACTGCGGCATGGTCCGGCAGCTGATACTTCAGGTTCCGCACACAAGACGTTGCGGTACAACTAGCGCCGGATATTGGTGCTACGGTAAGACTTTCCAGTACCACACAAAACATGACATCGACCGCCGTACACCTCGGCAGCAGTCCTCTCGGTGACCTCGGTGATAGCTCCCGTCCGGGTTACTACTTCTCCGATAACGATGGTCAGGGAGCAGTGATGCGACGAGTGGTGAAAATCATGTTTCGCGGTATCGGCCCAGAAACAGACGTTCTCAGCAGCCCGCAAGTCGCCTCTGCTACAATCAATGCAGCCTTCCCGCAAGCTTAGCCGGACCCGATTGCCTCGCGCTTTTGTGCAACGTTTATCGCCGCCAGACGGCGAGACAGCAAAATCCGCATGAAGATTCTTTTCGTACTCGACCCGCTCGATAGCATCAAAACGTACAAGGACACGTCCTATGCGATGATGCGCGAGGCGGTCTTCCGTGGCTATCATCTTGCAGTCATGCGGCAAGAGGATCTGGTTTGGCAAAGTGGGCAGGTGATTTGTTTCGCGCAGGATCTCGAGCTAACCGGTGATGAAAAAGTCTGGTATCACGCCAGTGAACGAAGCGCTCGGTCGCCTCTGGATTTCGATTGCATCATCATGCGCAAAGACCCTCCGTTCGACATGGAGTATGTCTACAGCACTTACTTACTGGAAATGGCCGAAAAGCTCGGCACCCCGGTTTTCAATCGGCCGGCCGCGATTCGCGATTTCAACGAGAAGCTGTCGATTTCGCGCTACGCACAATTCACTGTTCCGACCCTGGTGACGCGCCATGAATCGCTGATTCGCGATTTTGCCGATGAGCATGCCGATGTCATTCTCAAGCCGCTGGACGGTATGGGTGGCACGTCAATTTTCCGGTCCGGCGCAGACGATCCGAATCTGGGAGTCATCATCGAAACCCTGACATTAATGGGAAGCCGAACGATCATGGTACAGCGCTATATTTCAGAAATCAGCGAAGGCGACAAGCGTGTACTGGTAATCGATGGCGAACCGGTACCCTACACACTGGCACGCATTCCGAAACCACGCGAGCATCGCGGCAACCTGGCGGCCGGAGGACGCGGTGTGGCGATGCCCATCACCGAGCGCGAACGGGAGATTGCCGAAACAATCGGTCCTGAGCTAAAAGCGCACGGCCTTCTGTTGGTCGGCCTCGATGTGATCGGCGGCAGCCTGACCGAGGTCAATGTCACCAGCCCGACCTGCATGCGTGAGATACATGACCAGACCGGCTGTAACGTTGCGAGCATATTCATCGATGCCCTGGAGCGCAACCTTGTACAACCTGCGGCGGACACTGCGGCGCGTTAAACGCCATCAGGTGAGCATGGTCATTGCGTGACCGGGGAGTACAATCACCAGAAGGTCGAGTCGGCGACAAGGAAGAATGGTTGGAATACTGCTGATTACCCACGGTACTCTCGGCGAGAGCCTGATTCATTGCGCTAGCCACGTCATGGGTGGTCGCCCGCCCTACGTCATGCAGATCGGTGTCACGCCGCAAGAAGACCCTGAGCTTATCCTGCCGCAAGCAATCAAACTGTTGCGCACGCTCGACCAGGGCGACGGCGTGCTGGTTTTTTCCGATATCTACGGCGCCACACCCTGTAACATCGCGAGCCGACTGCTCGCGCCCGGCAAGATAGAGGGCGTGGCTGGCGTCAATCTCCCCATGCTGATTCGCGCTTTGACCTACCGCACCGAGCCGTTGCACACGGTCGTTGATAAAGCGCTTTCGGGGGGAGCGCAAGGTGTCATGCAAATTCCGTTTTCTCAATTGCGCAATGCTGCGTCAGCAAATCGAAATCGTTAATCGGCTGGGTTTGCATGCACGGGCGTCAGCAAAGCTGACACAGCTCGCCGGCAGCTTTCAGTGTGATGTCTGGATGACACGCGATTCTCGGCGGGTCAATGCCAAGAGCATCATGGGGGTCATGATGCTTGCCGCCGCAAAAGGCAGCAGCATTGAACTCGAAACAGACGGGCCCGACGAACAGGCGGCAATGGATGCTCTGGTTGCATTGATCAAGGACAAATTCGGTGAAGGGGAATGACATGTTTTCGTCCGTCGACTACCAACTAAGCGCTTCGCTTATCTCAAACTCACACAGCACATGAGTTTTACCATTCATGGCGTAGGCGTCTCCGGTGGCATTGCCATCGGCCGGGCACAGCTGGTATCTCACGCCCAGCTCGAGGTGGCGCACTACGACATCCCTGAATCACAGGTGACGACAGAGAAAGCCCGCTTTGACGCGGCTATCGCGCAGGTTCGGCAAGATCTCACCGAGCTCGCCGATCATATACCGCCCGGAGTGCCGGCGGCAGAGTTCGAGGCGTTTCTCAACCTGCATCGAATGATTCTGGAGGACTCGACGCTTTCCGAAGTCCCCAAGCAGCTGATCGAGTCGATGCACTGCAACGCGGAATGGGCGCTGAAACTGCAGATGGAAACGTTGGTCGAGCAATTTGACCGCGTCGAGGACGTCTATCTGCGGGAACGCAAGGCCGACATTCAACAAGTCGTGGAGCGTGTCCTCAAGGCTCTGCTGGGGCGGCCTGGCTATACAGTGCGTAACATCCCGGAGGAGAACGCGATCCTGGTTGCGCACGATCTGTCGCCCGCCGACGTGGTAGTGTTCAAACAACACCATTTCGCCAGCTTTATTACCGATCTAGGTGGCGCGACATCCCACACAGCGATCGTTGCACGCAGCCTCAATATCCCTTCGGTGGTCGCGCTACATCAGGCGCGCACACTGATTCGCGAGAACGAAACGCTGATCGTTGACGGAAATCACGGTGTGGTAATCGTCAACCCCGATGATGCCGTTCTGACCGAGTACAAGCTGCGGCAGGAGCAATGGCAACTCGAGCGCGAGAAACTCAAGCGTCTCACGCGCACCAAGTCTGCCACACTGGACAGCATCGAGGTCGATCTGCATGCAAACATCGAATTGCCGGAAGACGTTACGTTGGCGAAAGAAAACGGCGCAACGGGTATCGGGTTATTCCGCACCGAGTTTCTGTTCCTCGATCGCGGTGACCTGCCCAGTGAAGACGAGCAGTTCGAAGCTTATCGCCGTGTTGCGCTCGAGATGGAGGGTATGCCGGTCACCGTTCGCACGTTCGATCTTGGCGCCGACAAGCAAGCGCCCGATGCGAGCCGGGTTGCACCGAATCCGGCGCTGGGTTTGCGCGCCATCCGTCTGTGCCTGGCCGAACCGCGACTGTTTCACCATCAACTACGCGCCATCCTGCGAGCTTCACATTACGGCAAAATCCGGATCCTGATCCCGATGCTGTCATCGATGCACGAAATCGAGCAGGTTTTGCATCTGATTAGGGAAGCCAAAGAATCGTTGGACGAGGGCGGCATCCCCTATGACAACAGCGTCCAAGTCGGCGGCATGATCGAGATTCCAGCGGCCGCCCTGTCCGTCAACATGTTCATGCGCAAGCTCGACTTCGTATCGATCGGCACCAACGATCTGATCCAGTACACGCTCGCGATAGACCGCAGTGACGACAGCGTCGCGCACCTGTACGACCCCCTACACCCGGCGGTGCTGGAACTTGTTTCACACATCATCCGTAGCGCCAATCGGGTCGGCAAACCGGTCGCTGTTTGCGGCGAAATGGCTGGTGACACTCGCCTGACGCGTTTGCTACTTGGCTTCGGTCTGCGCCAATTCTCGATGCACCCGGCCTATCTGCTGGCAGTAAAGCAGGTTGTGCTCAAGACAGGCGTGTCGGACCTAGCCGGTACGACACAGAGGATTCTGCGAAGCCATGTTTCCGATCGAATCGAGAACCTGCTCCAGAGAATGAACGTTTGAACCTGCCTTATCGTCGCACGTCTGCCCAAACATGAGATCGGCTCGATTCGATGCGTTTCGGCACTGACCAACTAGCGCGACGGCTAGAGCGTGAACTCGCGCCGCTGTACGTTGTCTTCGGTGAGGAACTGCTGCTCGCGCTCGAAGCGGCAGATCGCATACGCACGGCCGCGTTGGCGGCCGGATTCGAAGAGCGCAAGATTCTCATCGCAGACGCCGGATTTGACTGGGGGGCGTTGCGCGAGGCCGGCCAGAGCCTGTCGCTTTTTGCCGATAAACGCATTGTCGACCTGCGTGTACCCAGCGGCAAGCCCGGCAAGAACGGTTCAGAGGCGCTCGTCGAATACTGCGAATCACTGCCGGACAACACCGTCACGGTGGTAAATCTGCCGACGCTGGACCGTCACGCATTGGCCTCCAGGTGGTTCGGTGCGCTGGAAAAGGCTGGTGAAACGGTGCACGCAAGAAGTGTCGCCCGTGAGCACCTTCCGGCGTGGATCTCACAGCGCCTCTCGCAACAGCAGCAAAAGGCTTCACGAGAGACGGTGGCATTCATTGCCGAGCGTGTCGAAGGCAATCTGATGGCGGCCTATCAGGAGATACAAAAGCTGGCCCTGCTGTTTCCGCCGGGTGAGTTGTCCTTTGAAAACGTCAAAAGCGCTGTGCTCGACGTCGCCCGTTTCGACGTCTTCGAGTTGGGTGCCACGCTGCTACGCGGGGACCGCAGCTATTTCCTGCGCACGCTGGACGGACTGCGGGATGAGGGCGCTGCTGTACCACTGGTGTTGTGGGCCGTCGCCGAAGAAGCTCGCGCGCTGAGCCGCGTCAGGAGCCTGGTCGATAATGGCGTTTCGCTAAATCAAGCCATGCGACAAGCACGCGTGTGGGGCGCGCGTCAGAAACTATTGCCGCAGGCACTGAGCAGACTCGACCAAAAGCAGTTGTTTGTTGCGCTACGAAACGCCGCGCGCGTGGATCGCATCGCCAAAGGACTGGCTAAGGGTGACGTTTGGGACGCTTTGCTGAAGCTGGGTTTGTCACTCATGCCAAAGCCCTGACAGAGTGGTCGGAGCACTACTACGCGGCTCCGATTGCTGGGTCACGTGCTCGCTTACTCCTCGCGCGAAGCCATTGAATATGTCGTTTCGACATAACATTCTCGTCGCCAATGTGCGTTTTGGCCCGGACTCGCCTGGCTGGTCTTCTCGTGATGCGCAGGTTTTTGTCAGAATGGGTAGCTACTTACACTCGGGTCACTCGCTGCACTTTCCACAAGAGCAGCCGACATCGGGCCCAGTTCCCAGATTAGAGTTAGAATCGCGGCTAACTATCGGCGCGCGTATCGCATGGATATTCAGTCTTACATGCACACAGTAGGTCGTGCGGCACGCGTTGCTGCGCGTGAACTCGCGCGCGCCGAGACCCGCGCCAAGAACCTGGCGCTGGAGACCATTGCTCATGCCATCGAGCGCAATGCCGCCACGTTACTGCAAGCCAATGACAGGGACCTGGAAGCCGCCAAGACCCGGGACCTGGAAGCCGCACTGGTTGAACGGCTGACGTTTAACGAAAGTCGCATTAGCTCCATGGCAGACGGGTTACGCCAGATTGCGCAGTTGTCCGACCCGGTGGGTGAGATTAGCGACGTGCGATACCGCCCGACCGGCATTCAAGTGGGACACATGCGCGTGCCTCTAGGAGTGATCGGCATCATCTATGAGTCGCGCCCGAACGTCACGGCCGACGCGGCGGGATTGTGTTTGAAAGCCGGCAATGCTGCGATTCTTCGCGGCGGTTCCGAAGCGATTCACTCGAACAAGGCAATCGGCGCCTGCGTGCAAGAGGGACTGCGCACTGCAGGCCTGCCGGCGCATGCCGTGCAAGTAGTCGAGACGACCGACCGGGCCGCGGTTGGTGAACTGATCACGTTGCGCGAGTACGTTGACATCATCGTACCGCGCGGTGGCAAGGGCCTTATCGAGCGGGTAAGCAATGAAGCTCGCATACCAGTGCTGAAGCATTTGCATGGCGTGTGTCACGTCTACATAGACGATCGCGCTGACTCGGACAAAGCGGTGCGCATCGCTGACAATGCCAAAACTCAGCGTTATGGCACCTGTAACACGATGGAAACGCTGCTGGTTCACAAGGACATCGCGGCAAAGATCCTGCCACCACTGGCAAAGATCTACGCCGACAAGGGCGTGGAATTGCGCGGCGACGCAGCGGCGAGCGCAATTGTGGCTGGCATGAAAGCAGCAACTGAGGAAGACTGGTACGAGGAGTATCTGGCGCCAACACTAGCAATTCGCGTGGTCGACGGAATCGATCAGGCGATGGATCACATCGCACAGTATGGCTCGCAACATACCGATACAATCGTGACCGAAGACTGGAGCAGAGCGCGACGCTTTCTTCGGGAAGTCGATTCCAGTTCGGTCATGGTCAACGCTTCGACGCGATTTGCCGACGGCTACGAGTATGGCCTTGGGGCAGAGATTGGTATTGCAACCGACAAGCTGCATGCGCGTGGTCCAGTCGGCCTGGAAGGTCTGACGTCACTGAAGTGGATCGTATTGGGCGACGGCCATATCCGGTCCTGACACTCGATCGTTCCTGTTGGCTGCACAAATGAAGTAACAAGCGCCGCCGCAACGGGCGGCACCATTGCCTTTTATGCGCCGTGTCCACGAGGATTGACCGCAACCAACGAACTGCCGCTACACTGCTGAGCTGATAAGCATGTAACCTCGAGCGAACTTTGTGTCATTGATTTTTTGTTAACTAGCGCTAGAAGAAAACACGATATGCCACTGATTGAGGTGAAAGTCCCGGACATCGGCGATTTCAAAGACGTTCCTGTCATCGAAATCCTCGTCCAGCCGGGCGATCGCGTTGAGAAAGAAGATTCGCTGGTCACGCTCGAATCGGACAAAGCGACCATGGATGTGCCTTCACCGGAAGCCGGCACTGTCAAGGAGCTGAAAGTCAAAGTCGACGACACCGTCTCGGAGGGCAGTCTGGTCCTGACGATGGACGCCGCCGACGAGTCGGCTCTGCGCAAACCGGCATCCGAGGCAAAGGCTGCGCAAGCGGCCCCGGCGGCGACCGAAAAAGAGGCGGCTGCGGCTGCCGACCAGAGGCATGCCAAGCAGGAGCAAGCAACGCCACCACAGCCGGCTGCTGACGCGCCATTGGCGGGCGCGGACAAAGGTGATATCCATGGCCAGGTCGTGGTGCTTGGCTCCGGACCAGGCGGATATACCGCTGCTTTCCGCGCCGCCGACCTCGGATTAAACGTTGTACTGATCGAACGCTACGACGCACTCGGTGGCGTGTGTCTGAATGTTGGTTGCATTCCGTCCAAAGCCTTGCTCCACGCCGCGCGGGTCATCTCCGAAGCAGAGGAGATGAGTGAGTTCGGCGTTGCGTTCTCCAAGCCAAAAATTGAAGTCGACAAACTGCGCAAGTGGAAGAACAGCGTCGTCGAGCGACTGACGCGAGGGCTTGCTGGACTAGCCAAACAGCGCAAAGTCCAAGTTGTCAACGGCACTGGCAAATTTGTCTCCCCCCGAATGATCGAAGTTCACGCGCGTGATGGCATCAAGAGAGTTTCCTTCGACTCGGCAATCATAGCGGCCGGCTCCGAAGTGGCACGCATTCCTGATTTGCCTTATGACGATTCGCGCTTGATGGATTCGACCGATGCGCTGAAACTCAACGAGCTACCCAAGAGCATGCTCGTCATCGGCGGCGGCATCATCGGTCTGGAGATGGCCACGGTGTACGACGCACTCGGCACCAAGATATCAGTAGTGGAACTCGCCGACGGTCTGATCCCCGGCGCTGACCGCGATCTAATCCGGCCACTACAAAAGCGACTCGAAAAGCGCTACCAAGGTCTCTACGTCAAGACCAAAGTGGCTTCATTAACAGCACAGAAAAGTGGATTGAAGGCGACCTTTGAAGGTGACAACTCACCCGATCCGCAAGTTTACGATCGCGTATTGCTTGCCGCGGGTCGGCGGCCGAACGGCAAACAAATCGGTGCCGAGTTCGCCGGTGTCAACGTCGATGACCGCGGTTTTATCCCGGTTGATAAACAGATGCGTACCAACGTTGCAAACATCTACGCCATTGGCGACGTCGTCGGCGAGCCGATGCTGGCGCACAAGGCAACCCATGAGGGCAAGCTCGCCGCAGAAGTGATCGCCGGCCACAAAGCGGCCTTCGACGCGCGCACGATTCCCTCCGTCGCATATACCGATCCGGAAATTGCCTGGATGGGTCTGACTGAAACTCAGGCAAAGGCACAGGGAATTGCCGTCGAGAAAGCGACGTTTCCATGGGCGGCGAGCGGGCGCGCGCTGGCGACCGCGCGAGACGAGGGCATGACCAAATTACTCTTCGACAAAGACACCAAGCGCCTGCTCGGTGCCGGCATAGTCGGACCCAATGCCGGTGAACTGATCGCCGAGACGGTACTGGCGCTCGAGATGGACGCCGACGCTGAGGACATCGGACTGACCATACATCCGCACCCGACGCTGTCTGAAACGGTCTTCTTCGCGGCAGAAATTGCAGAGGGATCGATTACTGATCTATACATGCCAAAGAAAAAGCGCTGACAGGTTGTCGAAGAAGCTGCTGCGTGACCCGATTGCGATGTCGCGTGCTCGTTCAGTCCTCGCCTATCTATCTGATATGTCTCGTCCCTCGCTCCGCGGCTCCTCGCATTCGGGTCACTCGTTGCGCTTTTTTTGGCAACCTGTTGGGTCGCAATGCCGCAGCGAGGGCGTGCATTCTTTATTCAAGGGCGGCATCGAAAAAGGTTGTTTCGTTTTGAACTGTTGCTATGGCGTCATTTAGTTGCCCATGATGATTCTTTCCGCACCGAAGGGATTCGCCGCGTCATACAGCGCGCCGGAAAGAGTAGATGAGCCAGCGCTGTGGTTCATCTACCTTGGCAACCAGATTCTCGTTGCACGCAACGATCATGGCGCGCAGGTTCCTGCTGTGCGTGATCCCCGCCAGTTGGGCCTGACAACGTTGCGCGAGCAATACCTCGGCAAGCTGGGCGGTCAACACTGTTTCGCCGCGGAAGTCGAAGACTCGACCCCGCCCCCGCAAAGTATGGAATGGTCGGGTTTGCGCGCCGCGTATGGTGCACTCGACGACACACTGTTTGCACTGGCGGGACGGGCGTTTCAGATCGTTGACTGGGACCGGTCTCACCAATTCTGCGGGGGCTGCGGAACCCGCACCGTGCTGAAGGAAGGCGAACGCTCTCGCGTGTGCCCCTGCTGCGCACAATTACATTATCCGCGCATCGCGCCGGCGGTGATGGTTTTGGTACGCCGCGGGCCGGCGTTCCTGCTGGCGCGATCACCACACTTTCCACCGGGTATGTATTCGGCGCTGGCCGGTTTTACGGAGCCTGGAGAGACGCTGGAACAGACAATCGTTCGCGAGGTGCGCGAAGAGGTTGGGCTCGAAGTCAAGAACATCCGCTATTTCGCCAGCCAGCCGTGGCCCTTTCCCCACTCCTTGATGATCGCGTTTCACGCCGACCATGCGGGCGGTGAGATTACACCCGATCCCAGTGAAATAGAGGCGGCGGACTGGTTCAGCCTCGAGCAATTACCCGAGAGATTGCCCGGCACAATCAGCATTTCACGGCGGCTCATCGAAGACGCTCTCGACGAGCTGAGAAGCGCGAAGTAAGGACAAGCGATGCTGAAAATATGGGGACGCAGCAATTCGGTCAACGTCGAAAAGGTTCTGTGGACTTGCGAAGAGCTTTGTATTCCCTATGAGCGGGTCGATGCCGGTGGGCAGTTCGGCATCGTCAATACGCCGCAGTATCGCGCGCTGAACCCGAACGGCCTCGTGCCCACGGTCGAAGTCGATGGTCTCGTGTTGTGGGAATCCAATTCGGTGGTTCGATATCTCACTGCCAGGGACAGCGCCGGTGAACTTTGGCCGCAAGACCCTGCGGAGCGTGCGGTTGCCGATCGCTGGATGGACTGGATGAACACGGTGTACTGGCCTGCGTTCAAGGACCTGTTCTGGAACCTGGTACGAACACCCCTCGAACGGCGCGATCAAGCCGCGATCGAACACTCACATGCACGAAGTTCTGAAGTTCTCGGTTATCTCGACGCACACCTATCGGATAGCGATTACATTGCCGGAAACCAACTCACCATGGGCGACATTCCGATGGGCTGTGCGGTATGGCGGTGGATGTCGCTACCGATCGAGCGTCCGCAATACGCCGCACTGAAGAGCTGGTTCAACAGGTTGTGCCAGCGGCCCTGCTATCAAAAGACTGTTATGAAACCGCTGACTTGAGACCGGACGCACGGGAACCTGCGTGGTCAGGCACCATCCAAGTAGGCCAATACCAAACAACAACATTCTCAATACAGCAAACCACGGGAGATCAATCCAATGAAGCTTGCTTCGCGCTTGTGCTGCACTGTGCTGGCAGCCGCTTTGCTCGCTGCCTCCAACGCCAATGCAGCAACGATTGTGATCGGACACGTCAATTTGTCCTTCTATGAGGCCACCGCCGCCTTGTTCAAGCATGCTCTGGAACGCTCCGGCTACAACGTCGTGTTGAAGAAGGGGCCGCATAGCGTCATGTATCCACTACTCGCCGACGGTGAATTCGATTTATTTGTTGCGGCGTGGCTGCCGAACACACATCAGCAGTACTGGGAGGAGTACGGAGAGAACCTGTCTCTTGTCACACCTTTGTACTCAGACGCGAAGTTGTTCTGGGCGGTGCCCGATTACGTTCCGGCCTCCGCCGTCAAGAGCGTTGCCGATCTGGCAAAGTCCGAAGTAGCAGCGAAGATGCACAAGACCATTCGCGGCCCGGGAGCAGATTCCGGTCTGATGATGCGCTCAAAAACACTAGTGGAGGAGTACGCGCTGTCTCAGGCAGGCTACGAGCTTGCCCCCGGTAAGGCGCAGGACTGGATTGCATACTTCAATCAGAACATCGAAGCGCAGAATTGGTTTGTCATGCCATTGTGGCAACCGCAGTACCTGAACAAGGTGGCGAAGTTGCGCATTCTCGAGGAACCCCGGAATATTCTCGGCGAAGCGGACACTGCCTGGCTGGTTGCTCACAAATCAGCGAAGCGGAAGATTGCAACGCACATCTACGAGATCCTAGAACGGATGGAGTTGACTGTGAAATGGGCCACCGAACTCGACTATATGATCAGCGTCGAGAAACTGCCTCCGGACGTTGCTGCCCATGTATGGATGTCACGGCATCCGTATACCGTGGAATACTGGATCGACGCGGAATAGCATCTAAAAAGCTACTGCGCGACTCGATTGCTGCGTTGTGCGCACGATTCTTTCAAAGCAGGCGGCTGCTTGCACTCGGGCCGCTCGCTCCATTTTGTCCAAGATCCTCTACATCGGTATTGACAACATGACCTCCCCGCTCGACACAACGAAAGTGGAAGCTGACTGGCGCTCACGAGGCTTCAGTTGCGAAGTGTGGACCGACTCGCCCGGGCAAGTATGGGCTGACTTCATCCATGATGTCGATGAAGTGGTCATGGTCATCGACGGGGATGTCGAATTCGAGTTCAGCGGCGAGACCTACCGTCCCAAGCCAGGCGAGGAATTGATGATCCCGGCACATGCCTCGCACACCGTTCGTAATATCGGCCAAACAACAAGTCATTGGTTGTTCGGTTACCGACACCGATAGCGAAGCAACCGGCCAGGCCATTTCCAGCGAGCTAAGAATCAGTCCGCCTGTTTTTTCGGGCCGGTGTAGTACTCGGGATGCCGTTTCAGGACGACGATGCTATTCGAGGCATACGCGTGGCATGAGCCGATGAGTGCCGGTTTTTCCCTTCGGCCCTCCCGCTTGTCGCGCTCGACCCGGTCGCCATGGATCGTCTGAAAGGCAGTCGTCGCAATCGGTCCCAGCAGTTCTAGCAAATGTGTGCAACCCTCGGTGCCGCCCAGCAACTCACGCGTCTTCTGGTTCCAACCGCGCTGTATCGTCAATCCTTTGAGACGCTTGAAGTTCGGTGTGATGTCACCGCAAATTGTATATGGCCCCCACACGTTTCTCGCTTCGACGTCGATCACGTTGAAATCAATATCGACTGTGAGCCTGATCCACATTTCGTGAATTGGCTCACCGGGCGCAACATGACCACGATCCATGTTATGGAAATCCAGACTCTTGACATCGATGAGCGTGCCTTCGATGTCGTACAGACCATCCTGGCGCCGGTACCCCTGGCACTGCACTTTGCGGCTGTGCAGCGGCTCGCGCGGGGCTGGGGTTGGCAACGGACTCTCGCTCACGCTGCCGCCTTTCTGCGTTCTTCGAGCTGGTTCAACACTTGTCGCTTATCCTCGTTCGTCATTTCGAGCCAGCCGGCAATTTCATCAATCGTGCGCATGCAGCCAACGCAGTAACCCGTCTCCGGGTTAATCTGGCAAATGTTCACGCATGGGGATACGGCTTGCTCTGTCATTCGTTCCATAACGTCGTTTACTTCAATTGCATCCGAAGCGCAGGCAGCTCCAGTGCCGGTTAACGAGTGAAGCTACGTCACTGGTTCAAGCTGCTTTGCGGCGCTTCAGCGACAAAGCGAGTCCTGCGCGCGACACCGTCGGGCGATCAAGATACATACAAATGAATTCAGCAGCATCGAGCAGAGTATCCATATCGACGCCAGTTTCGATGCCCATTCCATCGAGCATATAAAGCACATCCTCGCTAGCGACATTCCCAGTTGCGCCCGGTGAGTACGGGCAGCCCCCCAGTCCGGCAACCGAACTGTCGAATGTCGCCATACCCATTTCCATCGAGGCCAGGATATTGGCGATCGCCTGGCCATAGGTATCGTGAAAATGCCCGCCGAGTTTTTCGACCGGCACATGTGCGCACACCGCCTCGATCATCTTCTGTGTTTTCGCCGGCGTTCCCATACCAACCGTGTCACCAAGCGATATTTCGTAACAACCCATGTCCCACAGGTGCCTCGCCACGTCCGCAACCTGGTCGGGCTTGACGTCCCCTTCGTAAGGACATCCAAGAACGACCGAGATATAGCCGCGCACGCGCAAACCGGCATCGATCGCCGTCCGACATACGCTTTCCTGGCGACGCAGGGACTCGGCGATTGAGCAATTGGTGTTCTTTTGTGAGAACGTTTCAGTGGCCGCCGCAAAACCGGCGACCTCGGTCACACCAGCGGCAATCGCCGCTTCCAGACCTTTCATATTCGGCACCAGCACCGGATACGACACTCCGTCGCGGCGCTTGATCCGGCTCATCACCTCAGCGGTGTCGGCCATTTGCGGCACCCACTTGGGAGAAACAAAACTGCCTGCTTCGACAACGGGCAAACCCGCTGCAGCAAGCCGGTCGATCAGTTCGACCTTGATTTCGGTGGGCACTGTCTTCTTCTCATTCTGCAAACCGTCACGGGGTCCCACTTCGACTATCTTGACGCGATCGGGATATTTCATGTCTCCTCCTCCATTGCCAACAATTGCGCGCCTTCGGCAACCTGCTCACCGGCAGAATAGTAAATCTGCGCGACTCGGCCGCGATGCGGTGCCGCGATGGTGTGTTCCATTTTCATCGCCTCAACAATCATCAATGCCTGCCCCTTGTCGACCGTCTGTCCCTCTTCGACCAGCACCTGAGCCACGCTGCCCGGGAGCGGCGACACCAGTAGTCCGCCCGGCTCTTCGTCTTCGACACTGGCAAGTCGCTGCCGTTCGAGGCGATGACACGCGCCAAACGCAAATACCGTCAGGGCGTCGGCCTCAAGCACGACGGTTGCGGTAACGCGTCCCCCGTCGATGTCTGCGACTATGTAATTGTCGCCCTCGCCCTCTCCCCGCACGCGCATCTCACCGCCCGGCAACACAAGTAGAAACCCGCCCGCTCGATAGTGCGCGGTAACAGTAACCCGGCGACCATCGTCGATAAACCCGAACGTATGGTGGTTGTCCTCGTTAAGCCTCCAACCATCACTGAGATGCCAGGGCGAGTACGGATCGGTGCTGGCGCTGGCAAGATTTCTGGCTCGTTCACGCTCGCGCAACAGCTCGGAAAGTACCGCCAGGGCCAGCACCGTGTTGGAGGCAGGTTGCGCCTCAGGAAACAAATCGGCGCCATGACGTTCGATTAGCCCGGTATCGAGCAACGACGGCTCCGCGTCGGCACCCTCGAAAGCAGTCATTGAGGTCAGGTTAAGCAAGAACGCGATGTTGTTTTTCACGCCAGCCAGTTGGTATTGCGCAAGCGCGCTACGCAGCCTGCGCAATGCCGAGGCACGATCGACGTCCCAGGCGATCACTTTGGCGATCATCGGGTCATAATTGATACCGATTTGGTCGCCGGCGCGCACCCCGGTATCGATGCGAACATGCGCAGATTCGCGCGGTTGGTGCAGGTGACTAATGATGCCCGCAGCCGGAAGAAAACCGTTCCCTGGGTCCTCAGCGTAGACACGCGCTTCAAAAGCGTGGCCGTGATGTTCCAGCGCCGGCTGCATGAGCGGCAGGCTCTGCCCCCCCGCCACGCAGAGTTGCCATTCGACAAGATCCACGCCGGTAATCATTTCGGTGACCGGGTGCTCGACCTGCAAGCGGGTGTTCATTTCCATGAAGTAGAAGTGGCCGCTCGCATCGACGATGAACTCAACTGTGCCGGCCCCGACATAGCCGACCGCTTGCGCCGCCTTGAGCGCCACCTTGCCCATTTCCTGACGGCGCGCTTCAGCGATACCGGGTGCCGGTGCCTCCTCGATGACTTTCTGATGGCGCCGCTGCAACGAACAATCGCGCTCGAACAAGTGGACAGCATTACCGTTGTTATCGGCAAACACCTGGATCTCGATATGGCGCGGCCGCACCAGGTACTTTTCGATCAGCACGCGATCGTCGCCGAAACTTGACTTCGCTTCGCGTCTGGCGCCGTAAAGCGATTCGCGGAATGCCTTGCGCTGCTCGACTATGCGCATTCCCTTGCCGCCACCACCGGCAACCGCTTTGATCAGCACCGGATAGCCGATGCGGTCAGCTTCAAGCTCAAGCAGCGCATCGTCCTGATTATCGCCGTGATAACCAGGCACCAGCGGCACGCCGGCTTGTTCCATCAGCGTCTTTGCCGCGCTTTTCGAACCCATCGCCTCGATCGCTGACGCCGGTGGCCCAACAAATACGATGCCTGCTTCATGGCATGCGCGGGAAAATGCGGCATTCTCTGAGAGAAAACCATAACCAGGATGGATCGCTTGCGCACCGGTTTTGCGGGCGACCTGAATAATGCGCTCGCCGTGCAAGTAAGAGTCGCGCGCCGCTGCGCCACCAATCAGATAGGCTTCGTCACAGACTTCAGTATGCATGGCGCCGGCGTCGGCTTCGGAATAAACAGCCACGGTACGGATACCGAGACGCCGAGCGGTGCGGGCAACGCGCACTGCAATCTCACCACGATTTGCAATCAGGATCTTTTCAAACATATCGGTGACCTGGTCCTGAAATAGATGATTTAGCGCCCTGAGCGCCAGTTGTCATCGACCGACTCGGGCGGTTGCGGCGGTGCCCCGACGTCAGCAACACTGCTCACTTTCTGATGTACTTGCCAGCCCAGTACCAGGCAGATAGCGAAAAACAGAATTCCCGCGACCGAACCGGTAACCAGTGCATGCACCGCAACGGTCGTCATACCGGCGCGTTGCGATTCGCACCTCGACCAGTTTTCGAAAGTTGATCTGGCCAGCTCCGGAATCTGCGCCTGATCCGTATAGCGCAATTCGCTGACAAACCAGTCATAAGTCGGCACTTCGATCCGGCTTGCATCCGCATGAGACCACAGGCCGATGCCTGCCAGAAGATTGAGAATGAAACCAGCGAGGCCCAGCGCACTGAAAAACACGAGTAACTTGGTTTTCTGCCGGTCAAGCGGAGTTAACTGCGCCAAGTTAGTCTCCCGGCACCCAACTTGGCTTGCGTTTCTCGAGAAACGAGCGAATGCCTTCCTTGCCCTCGTCCGAGGCGCGCACTTGCGAGATGCGTCGCGCCGTCTCTTCCATCAAGGCCTGGTCCAGCGGTGAGCAAGTCATCAGATCGATCAACGATTTCGTTTTCGCGTGCGCTGCGCTTCCGCCAACCACCAGGTGAATCAACAACTCGTCGATCTTTTCGTCGATCTTCTCTGCCGGCGCGATCTCGTGTACCAGCCCGACGCGGTACGCCTCGGCAGCAGCGAACCGTTCGCCGGTCACCATGTAACGGCGACACGTGCGCGAGCCCATCGCTGCGACCACATAAGGTCCGATGGTCGCCGGAATCAATCCGATTTTCACCTCCGATAAACAGAACTCGGCTTCGAATGCTGCAACCGCCATATCGCAGGCTGACACCAGACCCATGCCGCCGGCAAACGCATGGCCATGCACACGCGCGATGGTTGGTTTGTTCATCGAATACAAGGTGTGCAGCATGTTCGCCAAGCCCAGTGCGTCGACGTAATTCTCCTCGGCGCTGTATTCGGACATTTTCTTCATCCAGTTCAGGTCGGCGCCAGCGCAAAAAGACTTGCCGCGTCCTGCCAGGACCACGGCCCTGACGGCGTCGTCAGCATCCAGTGAATGAAACGCTGCAGACAATTCGGCAATCATCGTTTCATTAAACGCGTTACGCACATCTGGCCGGTTCATCCAGACGACGGCAACGTCGCGATGCATCTCAATTTCAAGACTCTGATATGCGCTCATCCGTTTAAGTCAATATCGCTTAGTTTGAAAATGGCCTCAATCGAAATAAAATCGTTTGGCGACTTCTTCGAGCATCACTTCGGTGGCGCCGCCACCAATCGCTAGTACGCGCGCGTCCCGTACCAGACGCTCGATCGGCGTCTCGCGCATATACCCCATGCCACCATGAAACTGCTGGCAGGAATACATCACTTCATTGACCAGTTCACCGGTCAACGCCTTGAGCATCGATACTTCGCGCACACACTCTCGCTGCTGTGAAACCAGCCATGCACAGTGATACAGGAATGCCCGCGCCGCCTGTGTCTTCGCATCCAGCATCGCCAGCCGCTGGCGAATTACCTGTTTGTCAAACAGCACCCCGCCGAACGCCTTGCGTTGTTTCACCCATTGCGCCGTTAACCGCAATGCCGTACGCGCGTGTCCAACCGCCATGGCGCCAAGTGCTATGCGCTCTATCTGAAAGTTCTTCATCACGGCATAGAACCCCTGGTTATCCTCACCCAGAAGGTTCTCAGCAGGGACACGACAACCATCAAAAACAAGCTCAGCAGTGTCCGATGAATGCCATCCCTGTTTGTTCAACGCACGGCCAACACGGAAACCCGGCATGCCTTTTTCGACAATAAACATGGACATGCCGCGTGATCCTTTCGCGGCTGGATCGGTTCTGGCCGCAACGAAGTACAGGTCAGCATGCACGCCGTTGGTAATGAACATCTTGTTGCCATCAATGACCCAGTCGTCACCATCGCGACGCGCACGGGTGCGAATGCCGGCTACATCTGAACCGGCGTCCGGCTCAGATATGGCCACTGCGGTGATTGTTTCGCCGGCAGTGATCGACGGCAGGTATTTCTCGATCTGCGCTTTGCTGCCCGCGTTCACCAGATGCGGCGATGCCATGTCGGTATGCACCAACACGGTGACAATGAAGCCACCGAAGGTCGACAACGACAATGCTTCCTGGAAAACGACTGAAGTCATGATGTCTGCATCCGCGCCACCGTAATCGGACGGATACATCATGCCGAGCCAGCCAAGCCTGCCCATCTCACGCAGTACTTCGCGTGGGGTGAAACCCTGCTCTTCCCATTGCTCACCAACCGGCTCGACTTCTCGCTCGAGAAAACGCGCGACCTGTTCGCGCAAGGCTTCGTGTTCCTGTGTGGTGTATGCGGTGTCTTGCATCAAATCAAACCTAGTACTGGAATCCAAAATCCAATGTCTTCACATCCGAAACACGCCAAAGCGCGTTGCCTGAATTGGCGCATTGACCGCGGCAGAAATCCCCAACCCGAGCACCATGCGCGTCTCGGCGGGATCGATCACGCCGTCGTCCCACAGCCGTGCAGAGGCATAGTAGGGATGGCCCTGGTTCTCGTACTGTTCTAACAAGGGCGCCTTGAAAGCCGCTTCCTCTTTCGCGCTCCATTTCTTGCCAGCTTTCTCCATAGCATCGCGCTTGACGGTGGCCAGCACGCTCGCCGCCTGTTCCCCACCCATGATCGAGATACGCGCGTTAGGCCACATCCACAGAAACCTTGGAGAATAGGCGCGCCCACACATGCCGTAATTGCCGGCACCAAAGCTGCCGCCGATGATGACGGTAAATTTCGGCACTTGCGCGCAGGCAACGGCAGTGACCATCTTCGCACCGTCCTTGGCGATACCGCCCGACTCGTACTTCTCGCCCACCATGAAGCCAGTGATGTTCTGCAAGAACACCAACGGTATGCCGCGTTGCGCGCACAACTCGATGAAGTGCGCGCCTTTGAGCGCAGATTCAGAGAACAGAATGCCGTTGTTCGCCACGATGCCGACCGGGTAGCCAAAGATATGCGCGAAGCCCGTCACCAGGGTCGCGCCATATAGCGGTTTGAATTCGTCCAGTTCGCTGCCGTCAACAATGCGCGCGATCACCTCTCTGACGTCGTACGGTTTGCGGGCCTCATTGGGAATCACACCATGCAGTTCATCGGTTGCATACAACGGCTCGCGTGGAGTCTGCACCTCGAGCGAAACCGATTTGCGCAGATTGAGATGTGCAACAATACGCCGCACCATCTCCAGCGCATGCTGGTCGTTCAGTGCGTAATGGTCGGCGACGCCGGACGTACGTGCATGTACGTCCGCGCCACCAAGCGCTTCGGCGCTCACCACTTCGCCGATCGCTGCTTTGACCAGCGGGGGTCCGCCAAGAAAGATGGTTCCCTGATTCTTGACAATGACAGCTTCGTCCGCCATCGCCGGCACGTAAGCACCGCCGGCGGTACACGAACCCATTACACAGGCAATTTGCGGAATTCCGTGCGCCGACATATTGGCCTGATTAAAGAATATGCGGCCGAAGTGTTCGCGATCGGCAAAGATATCGTCCTGATTCGGTAAATTGCCCCCGCCCGAGTCAACCAGGTAGATACACGGCAACCGGTTTTGCCAGGCAATCTCCTGTGCCCGAAGATGTTTCTTCACGGTGATCGGATAGTAAGTACCGCCCTTGACCGTTGCGTCGTTGGCAATGATGACGCACTCGCGGCCCGACACGCGGCCAATGCCGGTGATAATCCCCGCCGACGGCACGGTGTTGTCATACATGTTCCAGGCAGCTAGCTGCGACAATTCGAGAAACGGCGATCCGATGTCGAGCAACTTGCGCACGCGTTCGCGCGGCAACAGTTTGCCGCGTGCTTCGTGCTTGGCGCGCGCCGCTTCATGCCCCCCCTGGCTTACGATCGCGAACTTGTCACGCAAGTCCGCCACCAGACCACTGATACTGTCGCGGTTGGCTTTGAATTCGGCCGAGCGATGATTGAGTTTAGTTTGAATAACCGGCATCTGGCGAATACTGCTTACTTGGCGGCAGCCTTCTCGGTTTTTTCCCCGAGTGGTCCACCGGCTTTCTTCCAAGCGCTGAATCCACCCTCGATATGAGCGACGGGCTCAAGACCCATTTCCTGAACCGCCAGCGTGGCCAGCGCCGATCGCCACGCCGAAGCGCAGTAGAAATAGAACTCCTTGCCGCTGCCGAATACATCCTTGTAGTAGGGGCTTTCGGGATCGACCCAGAACTCGAGCATTCCGCGCGGCGCGTGAACCGCGCCAGGAATCATGCCCTCGCGTTGCAGCTCGCGCACGTCACGTATATCCACAAAAACTACCTCAGGATCACCGTGTCGCTTGATCGCTTCTTGCAACGGAATAGTGCGAATCTTCTCATTCGCCTCGGCAACCAATTGCTTGCAGC
The DNA here is from genome assembly GCA_020346185.1 of Betaproteobacteria bacterium. Taxonomy (GTDB): domain Bacteria; phylum Pseudomonadota; class Gammaproteobacteria; order Burkholderiales; family Eutrophovitaceae; genus SG8-40. Next base: position 785,537 of record CP070775.1, read on the forward strand.
CTTTCCTCAATACCATTTCAACCCTCTCAGAATCCACCTGTTTCGAGCTACTTTTCAACTTGCGCCAGCCTGCGGGCGCTCCAGAAAGGTTCGCCATCGACAATTGTGACCGGCGAACCGAACCTACCTTTTCTGATGGCTGCGTCGCGCTCTTGCTTGAGCCGCTCTTCCATCTCTGACGTTTGCGTCTCAGCCATCGCTCGCTCGGCGATGACCCGTCGGGTGCGACCTGAAAAACATCACGCTACCGCTCAGCCCTTGGTCGGAGAATCTTTCTCGTTCGGATTCTTCGCCATAGCGTGACCGATCAAGACGGCGCAGATTAATCCAATTTCTTGTTTCGTCACGTTTTCTTCCTATATTCCGTTAGACCTGTGTCTGTAGCGACTGCAAATCCCCAGTTTGTTGGGAAAAGCGTGCCGAGCAGCCCGAGTGCAAGGAGCCGCGCAGCGCGAGACGCGCCATACCAGGAGAGGTAGGCGAGGACTAAGCGGGCACGTGACATAGCAATCGGCTTGCGCAGTAGCTTTTTCGACAAACTGTCATGCCATTTCGATCGCCATGGCCGTAGCCTCACCACCACCAATACATAGCGACGCGACACCACGCCGGGCGCCGCTCGCCCGCAACGCGCCGATTAGCGTGACCAGGATGCGTGCACCCGAAGCACCGATCGGATGCCCGAGCGCGCAGGCACCGCCATGAATGTTTACTTTGTCATGGGCGATCGCGTGTTCTTTCATGGCCGCCATCGTGACCACCGCGAATGCTTCGTTGACCTCGAACAAGTCGACCGTATCTGTGTTCCATCCGGTTTTGTCGAACAGCTTGCGAATCGCCGCGACCGGCGCCGTCGTAAAAAAACCCGGCTCCTGCGCATGGGTGGCATGGCCGATTACAGTCGCCAGTGGTTTTGCGCCAAGCTGCTCGGCCGTTGATTGACGCATCATGACCATTGCCGCGGCACCATCGGAAATGGAACTTGAGTTGGCCGCAGTCACGGTACCGTCCTTGCGAAATGCCGGCTTCAACAACGGAATCTTTTCGAAATTGGCCTTGAACGGCTGCTCGTCGCGTTCGATGAAACGTTCTTCCTTGCCGGCCTTTATTGCAATCGGGATAGTTTCCCAAGCAAAGCTGCCGTTTTCGTTTGCCTGTTGCGCGCGCTGTAATGATGCGATAGCGAATTCGTCCTGCTCACTGCGGGTGAAGCCGAACTTCTCTGCACAATCTTCGGCAAAACTACCCATCAGCCGGCCCTTGTCGTAGGCATCCTCCAGCCCGTCGTAGAACATGTGATCGAGCACTTGCTGGTGCCCCATGCGGTAACCGGTGCGCACCTTCGGCAACAGGTACGGCGCATTACTCATGCTTTCCATGCCACCGGCAACCATGATGTCATTGGTGCCGGCGACCAGCAGGTCATGCGCCAACATCGCCGCTTTCATTCCCGAGCCACACATCTTGTTGATGGTGGTACAACCCGTAGACAGAGGCAGACCCGCACCGAGCGAGGCCTGCCGCGCCGGTGCTTGTCCCTGACCGGCCGGCAGCACGCAACCCATAATCACCTCCTTGATCTGTTCCGGCTTCAGCGAAGCGCGTTCGACTGACGCCCTGATCGCATGGCTGCCCAGTTCGGAAGCGGCGAAACCCTTGAGTACACCCTGCAATCCACCCATCGGCGTGCGTACTGCAGAGACGATAACTACCGGATCTTTTGCCATTGATTCCCCCATTTTGGATTTTCCTAACGACGAAGCTGCGCCGGATGACTGGTATCGCGGGTTGGTCTGTTACGAAAGCGTTGTGCCTCCGGATAGGGGAACACGTCCTCCACATGTCCCACAAGAATGCGTGACTTGGTTTGGTTCCAGAACTCCGGACCGAGCAGATCGGCATGATGCTTGTTGAAGCTTGCGCGCACCTTTTGATTGTTCAGCAGAAAAGTCCCGAACTCTTCCGGAAAAACGTCGCCCGGGCCGATCGGGTACCACGGTTCCGCCGACATTTCCTCTTCCGGCGTACGCGGCTCGGGAATGCGCCGAAAATCACACTCTGTCATGTAAGCGATTTCGTCATAATCATAGAAGACCACACGGCCATGGCGAGTAACGCCAAAGTTCTTGAACAACATGTCGCCGGGGAAAATGTTCGCCGCTGCCAGCTGTTTGATGGCCAGCCCGTAATCATCGACCGCCCGCTCGAGTTCCGCCGGCGACGCTTGGTCGAGGTAGATGTTGAGCGGTGTCATCCTTCGCTCAACATAGAGATGGTGAATCAGCAAGGTGTCACCGTCCTCCTCGATCACGGTCGGCGCGAGCGCGCGCAGTTCTTCAATCAACTCCAGCGCGAAACGCTCAATCGGCAACGCCACGTCGGTGTACTCAAGTGTATCTGCCATGCGCCCGACGCGATCATGGCGCTTGACCAGCAGATACTTGTCCTTGACCTGTTGCCGGGTGATCTCCTTCGGCGGTGAGATCTCATCCTTGATAACTTTGAACACGTACGGATAAGACGGCAAGGTAAACACCAGCATGACCAAGCCGCGAATGCCGGGAGCAACCACGAACTGGTCGCTCGAATGGCGCAGGTGGTGCAGGAAACCCCGGTAGAAGAGTGTCTTTCCGTGCTTCTGTAATCCCAGTATCGTGTATAACTCGGCGGCCGGCTTGCGCGGCAACAAGCTGCTGAGAAAAGACACGTAGCCAGAAGGCACTTCCATATCCACGAGAAAATAGGCGCGCGAAAATCCGAACAGAACTTCAAGCTCTGACGTTCTCAGGAGCACGCTATCGACATATACCGATCCGTCTTCATTGCGCAGAACAGGTATGGCGAAAGGGTACTCGGCATCACCGTTGATGATCTTGCCGATGACGTAAGCACCCTTGTTGCGAAAGAAAAGTGACGACAGTAATTGCATCTGATGATTCGCCTCGAGCCGAAATGGTCGCGGCAGCCGCGCGCGCAGTGCGCTCAACAGCAAGCGCAGATCGCGATTGAGGTTTCGGAACGGGTTGCGTAAACCAAAGTCACTCAGCATCTGGTTGATCGAGGCGCGCAAACCAAACTTTGCCGGGTAGTAGCTGCGGTAGACAGGAGGGTCCGATCCGATGTGCTCGGTCGAGAGCGTCGGGCGCACAAAAATAAAGTCGTTGTGGTAATAGCTTCGATGGAGCATTCGGCAACTCACCGAGTTGAAGAACGTCTCGGCCAGTTCTGGTTGCTTGTGACTGGCAAGCAGCCCAATGTAGTGCAGCTTGACCCGCTGCCAGATCGTGTCGTCGAGCAAATCCGTATCGTAACGACGGCGCAGGTATTCCTCGCACTCGATGACGCGCTTGTCGTAAAAGGCAATGCGCTCGCGCGAGATTCGTTGCAGCTCATGCCAATCGCCTTTCTCAAACAGTGTCTTGCCATGCCGGCTGATTTCGCGAAACAACCGGTAATGGCGATTAAAGCCGTCGAGCATTCCCTGTGCAATCAGGAATGCAAGATCATTTTGCGTTTTAGTTTCTGTGGCTGTCATCGTAAAACCATCAGCTCTCACCGCCGGGGACGCGGAGGGCAATGAAAAGAATGTGCCTTACCGGCGTCGAAGAAGATACAAGTGCCTTGAGCGCGTCTCCACTTGGCGCGATGATCGATGAAGTCCATTTCGGGTTGGTTCTTCCTCTGCGTCCTCAGCGTCCTCGGCAGTGAGAGCTTGAGATCACTTGGTTTCGGAAAAAAGTTCGCGGCCGATCAACCACCTGCGTATCTCGGAGGTCCCCGCACCGATCTCGTACAACTTGGAGTCACGCCAAAGACGGCCGGTTGGCGTTTCATTGATGTAGCCCATACCACCGAGAGCCTGGATCGCCTCGCCGGCCATCCAGGTCGATTTTTCGGCTGCATAAAGAACCGCGCCGGCCGCGTCCTTGCGCGTCGTTTCACCCCGGTCGCAGGCGCGGCCGACAGCGTAGACGTAGGCTTTGCATGCATTCATGGTGGTATACATGTCAGCCAGTTTGCCCTGCATAAGCTGGAACTCGCCAATGGGCTGACCAAACTGCACCCGGTCGTGCACGTATGGAACGACTACATCCATGCAAGCTTGCATCAAGCCCAACGGACCACCAGCAAGTACTGCGCGCTCGTAATCCAGTCCGCTCATCAGTACGTGCACGCCTTTGTTTACTTCACCGAGGACATTTTGTTCGGGGATTTCGCAGTCCTCGAAGACCAGCTCACAGGTATTCGAGCCGCGCATTCCAAGCTTGTCGAGCTTCTGCGCCGTGGAAAACCCCTTGAACCCCTTTTCAACGATGAACGCGGTGATGCCCCTGGGACCGGCGTCGATATCGGTCTTGGCGTAAATGACCAGCACGTCCGCGTCCGGGCCGTTGGTGATCCACATCTTGTTGCCGTTGAGGACGTACCGTTCACCGTGCTTGTCGGCACGCAATTTCATGCTGACCACATCAGATCCGGCATTGGGTTCGCTCATGGCGAGCGCACCGACGTGCTCACCGGAAATGAGCTTTGGCAGATACCGGGTTTTTTGCTCAGTTGAGCCATTGCGACGGATCTGATTGACGCACAGGTTGGAATGCGCGCCGTAAGACAAACCCACCGCGGCTGATGCCCGGGAGATCTCCTCCACCGCGACAACGTGAGCCAGATAGCCCATGTTGCTACCGCCGTACTCTTCTTCCAGCGTGATGCCGAGCAGGCCCAACTCGCCGAGCTTGCGCCACAAGTCCATCGGAAACTCGTTCGAGCGGTCGATCTGCGCTGCCCGTGGCGCGATCTGTTCGGAGGCAAAAGCCTTAACGGCTTCGCGCAACATGTCAATGTCCTCTCCCAAGCCGAAATTCAGGGAGGGAAACTCTTTGAGGAAAGAATCACCAGGTTTCATTTCTCAAGCCCCCGTTGTCCGTGGCATGCCCGGCACCCGTCAGAACCGCGCATATGACTGAGCAAGAAGCGACTCTAATTAACGTTTACGTAAACGTCAATCTAGCTTGGTCGCCACAATGTTTTTTCTTTTAATCATACAGTTGCTTCAGAGTCTCTCTTGCCGGCTGGCTTATTCAACGAGGCTCCGCGCTTCTTTTGCAGCAGTGCATGGCACTGCTGTTCAAAACTGGAAATCTCGCCGAGCACAGCTTCGATATCCTCGCGTTGCTGCTCCAGCGCACTGCGCCGCTTTTGCAGCACCTCGAGGAAACGCTCGAGCTGTCCACGTCCCCCTTTGGCAGCGTCGTACATATCGAGCAATTCGCGGATCTCGGACAGCGACAGGCCGAGCCTCTTGCCACGAAGCGTCAGTTTCAGGCGCACCCGATCCCGGTTGGTGTAGACACGGCTTCTGCCGACCCGCCGCGGGTACAGCAGGCCCTGGTCTTCGTAAAACCGGATAGCGCGGGTGGTGAGGCCGAACTCGCGAGCCAGATCGGTAATCGTAAAGGTAATATGAGCCATTGAGGCGCAGTTTACGTAAACGTCAAGTAGAATCCGAATTATGCCCGCCTGGCAGCGTTCTGACTAAATTTTTGACACGACAAAATGCCTGAATCCGCAGCCGCGCAGGCGGCCGAAGCGCCCGCGGCGCTCAACTTCCCGTTTCCCGAGGTGCCGGAGGCCGGCACCGTGCGTGAGGTCGCCAACGGTATTTTCTGGCTCCGCATGCGCCTTCCATTCGCGCTCGATCACATCAATCTGTGGCTGCTGCGCGACGGCGAGCACTGGACTGCGGTCGATACTGGCTTGTCTAACGACGAAACGAGACAGAATTGGGACCGCGCCCTGTCGGCTAAAGAAATTGACGGTTGTTTGAAGCGGATTATCGTCACCCACTACCATCCCGACCACATGGGCAACGCTGGCTGGTTAACGCGGCGATTCAAAATACCGATGTGGACCAGCGAGTGCGAGTACCTGTCCGCCCACACCAATTACAACGACAAGGCCGGCAACACTGCGCGAGCGGTCGCCGAGTTGTTCCGCGAACACGGTCTCGATGTCGAACGCAGCGCGGCCATCGATGGGCGCGGCAACGGCTATCGCCGCATCATCTCCGAGCCGCCCCACCAGTACATCCGGCTTCTCGACGGTGACGAAATCAACATTGGCGGGAATGCCTGGCGCGTCATCACCGGTTACGGACACGCGCCCGAGCACTCGGCACTGTACTGTGCGTCGTTGGGCGTGCTCATTTCGGGCGACATGTTGCTGCCGAAGATCAGCACCAATGTCAGTGTCTGGCCGTTCGAACCCCTCGGCGACCCTCTGAAACTTTTTTTGCGATCGATTGACCGATTCACCGAACTGCCGGCCGATACCCTGGTGCTGCCTTCCCATGGGCTTCCCTTCAGGGGCGCGCACGACAGGGTAACCATGCTGCGCCAGCATCACGCCGAACGGCTGGCGGATGTTCGCAGTGCCTGCGAATCGCCAACTTGCGCAGCTGACCTGCTTCCAATCCTGTTTCGCCGCAAGCTCGATACCCATCAGCTTTTCTTCGCAATGGGCGAATCGATCGCGCATCTTCATAACCTCTGGTATCGGGCCGAACTCCAGTTCCTCGGCCACGGCGACGACGGTGTGCGCCGATTCGTACTCTCCAGATAGCGCACCATGACAAACCAATGAAGGTCGGTGACCTCAGCTATCGAAGCGTCTGGCGCGACGGCGACAGCGTCCGCATCATCGACCAGACTCGCTTGCCTTACGAGTTTCACGCCTTGAGCTTGCGCAGCTGCGAACAAGTGGCAAATGCAATCAGGACAATGCAGGTGCGCGGCGCTCCGCTGATCGGTGCGGTCGCTGCTTACGGTCTGGCGCTCGCGTTGCGACACGACGCCAGTGACGGCACCCTTACCGCTGCGCTGGACATGCTCGCGGACACGCGCCCGACGGCGGTAAACCTGCGATGGTCTCTGAACCGCATGCTCAGACAACTCAGTCCACTCGATCCGGCAGTTCGGGTTGATGCCGCTTGGACCGAAGCAGGGCGCATTGCCGACGAGGACACCGAGCTGAACCGTTCAATCGGCAATCATGGCTTACCGGTAATTCGTGATGTCGCCAAAAACAACGAAATCGTAAACGTACTGACACATTGCAATGCAGGCTGGCTCGCCACGGTCGATTACGGTACGGCACTTGCGCCGATCTACCTGGCCCATGACGAGGGCATCCGGGTTCACGTCTGGGTAGACGAAACGCGCCCTCGGAGCCAGGGATTTCTCACTGCCTGGGAATTGTCTGCCCACGGCGTGCCCTACACGTTGATTGCCGACAATGCCGGTGGACACCTAATGCAAAGAGGTCAGGTCGATTTGGTAATTGTCGGCGCCGATCGCGTCACCCGCGAAGGTCACGTGTGCAACAAGATCGGCACCTATCTCAAGGCCCTGGCGGCAAAGCAGAGCGGGGTGCCGTTTTATGCAGCGGTGCCCAGCCCGACCATCGACTGGAGCATCGATGATGCCTTCAGTGATATACCTATCGAGGAGCGCAGCGGCGACGAGATACGCTTCGTGCAAGGCATCGACCGCAATGGGCAAATATCCCGCGTCGCGGTTGGAACCGATGAGATGCGGGTGGCAAATCCGGCCTTCGACGTCACACCCGCCGAGCTGATTACCGGCATCATCACTGAAGTTGGCGTGATACCGGCGACCCGTGACGGGCTCGCTTCCATCGCCGGCAAGTAATCGTGACTGAGCAGCAGCTGCGCAAGCACATCATCCGCACGGCGCTGGCGATGAATTCGCTCGGCATCAATCGCGGAACCTCCGGCAACGTCAGCGCGCGCTGGAAAACCGGCTTTCTCATCACGCCATCCGGGCGGCGCTATGAGGACACCAGGGCGGCAGACATCGTCTTCGTCAACGCAGCAGGTAAGCCCAGCGGAAAGTGGGCGCCTTCTTCAGAGTGGCGCTTTCACCACGATATTTACCGTAACCGTAGCGACGTTGGAGCAGTGGTTCATACACACTCGAGCTTTGCCACAACGATCGCCTGCCTGCGCAAAGACGTTCCCGCTTTTCACTACATGATTGCAGTCGCCGGTGGCAACAGCATCCGATGCGCCCCTTACGCCACGTTCGGAACACAAGAGTTATCGAATCACGCACTCAAAGCACTGGCCGATCGCGAAGCCTGCCTGCTTGCCAACCATGGAATGATTGCCACCGGCGCCAGGCTGGAAAAAGCGCTTTCACTGGCAATGGAAGTCGAGACGCTTTGCGAACAGTACTGGCGCGCCCTGCAGATCGGAAAACCGAAGATTCTCTCCGTCCGGGAGATGAATACGGTAATCAGAAAATTCAGAAGTTACGGCAAGCCCGACCGAGCGGACGACGCATAGGAAGCAGGGGGTATCACGCTTCTGAAACCTGTTTGTGACAAGCTGATGCATTCAGCACCCCCGATGCACGATCGGGTAGCTTGACAATCAAATATTTGGAATAGAATAGTCGGGCCGAGGCTTGCGGCTGAAGCTCAATAGTTCACACGATTTTAGGAAGTTCGCCCGGCACAAAAGGATGTGCCGATCATACCCGGAGCCGGCGCTAGCATGCCGACTCAATAACGCGGCGAAGACGAATATGGCAGACCAAACATCGAAAAGCAGCGAAGCTGCAAACAAGGAACCAGCAGCTGACTCGAAAGACATGGCGCGGACGCTTGCCGAAATTGCTTTACGCAGCGACCGTATCGTCAAAAGCCATCTTGCGCACCAAGCCAAGAAACTGCACGAGGAGCACCCCGACGAGATTGGCGTGAGCAAGGCATTCGCGGATCTGGCGACGCGCATGATGTCGGATCCGCACAAGCTGGCCGAGGCGGGTATGAAAATGTGGCAAAGCCAGTTCGAGCTTTGGCAATCGTGGGTCAAACAAGTGACCGGCGCCGAGACGACTTCCTCCGCGCCACAGGTCAAATCGGATCCACGTTTCCGCAGCGATTTGTGGAATAACTGGATGTTCGACTACATCCGGCAGGCCTACCTCGTCGCCGCCGAGGACGTACAAAATACCGTTGCCGAAGTCGAAGGGCTCGACCAACAAACTGCCCGAAAAGTCCAGTTCTTCACCAAGCAATATGTCGACGCTTTGGCGCCCAGCAACTTTGTACTTACCAATCCCGACGTTCTGAAAGCAACAATCGAAACAGGTGGCAAGAACTTGCTCGACGGCCTGAACAACCTGCTCAACGACATCGATCGCGGCCAGGGCAAGCTGGCCATCAAAATGGTCGACAACAAGGCGTTCAAGATGGGCGAGAACGTCGCTACCACGCCTGGAAAAGTTGTGTTCCAGACGGAACTGATGCAGTTGATCCAGTATGAACCGGCTACGCCCGATGTGTACGCCACGCCGCTTCTGATAGTGCCGCCCTGGATCAACAAGTACTACATCCTCGACTTGCGCCGAAGCAATTCATTCATCAAATGGGCTGTCGACCAAGGCATTACCGTGTTCGTCATCTCCTGGGTCAATCCCGACGAGAAGCTGGCGGAAAAAACGTTCGACGACTACCTGATCGAGGGTCCGTTGGCGGCGATGGATGCGATTGAAAAAGCAACCGGCGAAAAATCGCTTAACCTGATTGGTTACTGCCTCGGCGGCACTTTGGCGTCAGCGGCTTTGGGTTGGCTGGCAGCACGCAAGCAGCCCGAACGGGTAAAGAGCGCGACCTTGTTTACGACCATGATCGATTTTGAGGAGCCTGGGGAACTGGGTGTCTTCGTCGATGAGGGCGTGCTCGCCAATCTCGAGAAGAAAATGAAGCAGCGCGGCTTCCTAGAAGGTTCGGACATGGCTTCGACCTTCAATCTGCTGCGCGCCAACGACTTGGTCTGGTCGTTCGTGGTCAACAATTATTTGCTCGGTCGCGAACCGATGCCGTTCGACCTGTTGTACTGGAATTCGGACGCTACGCGCATGCCGGCGCGCATGCACACGTTCTATCTGCGCCACATGTACATCCGTAACGAGTTGCGCGAGCCCGGCGGCATTTCACTGGCGGGTGAGTCGATTGACCTGTCACAAGTGGAAACGCCGAGCTACTTCATCTCTACAGTCGAGGACCACATCGCGCCGTGGAAGTCGACTTACGCAGGTGCCCAGCTATTCAAAGGGCCTGTCAAGTTCGTGCTCGGCGGGTCCGGGCATATCGCCGGCATCGTCAATCCGCCAAAATCCAACAAGTACTGGTATTGGACCAATCCGTCTCTCACCGATAACGCTGACGGTTGGCTGGATACCGCGGAGAAACACGCCGGTTCCTGGTGGAGCGACTGGCTCGAGTGGATCGCCCAGTTCGGCGGCAAAAAGGTGCCAGCGCGCAAACCAGGTGACGCCGGCCTGAAAGTGTTGGAAGATGCGCCGGGAAGCTTTGCCAGTTTCAGGTTGGACGCGCAGGCAGAGACTACTGCCAGCGCAACGCCGCGGGTCGAGGAACCATCCGCCGAAAAGGCGACGGCGCCAAAGCGAACCGCGGCGAAATCGGAAAGAGCTGCCAAACCCAGGAAGAAAGCGAAAGGCAGCGCCGGTTAACGGCGCGCTGGCAGACAGTCTCAATCCGGCTGGCCGGCGCGCACCTGTTGCACGAGGCTAGCAGGCGCATGCCATTGGGTCTTTCTCGACGCAAGAATCGGAACTGCAAACACCGATACTGATGCAGATTCCGCGCTGAAGCGAAATCCCGAAGATTGATTTTCGCCTAAACGCCGGCAAGGAGCACACTGAAGGGCGCGATCTCGAACCTTACATGATCGGATAAATCGATTAACAAAACTAAAATAACTAATTGGATTAATTAATAGCGGCCCAGCATAATCCGCTGCACCAGACTTTGATCTGCCATATCCACCCGAAAAACAGGAGATTCAAAATGTCGTTACCCAATCATGAAGGTCGTCCCATCCCTGAGGTGTCGTTTCGCATCCGCGAGGACAATGAATGGAAGACCGAGACCACCAAGGATATTTTTGCCGGCAAGAACGTAGTAGTGTTTTCGCTGCCCGGTGCATTTACGCCCACCTGCTCATCCACGCATCTGCCGCGCTACAACGAACTGGCGCCGGCCTTCTTCGCCAACGGTATCGATGAGATCGTCTGCATTTCGGTCAACGACACCTTCGTCATGAATGAATGGGCAAAAGACCAGGAATCGCAAAATGTGCGGCTGCTCCCGGACGGCAATGGTGAGTTCACCGAGCAGATCGGCATGCTGGTTGACAAGTCCGACCTCGGTTTTGGCAAGCGCTCCTGGCGCTATTCGATGCTGGTCAAGGACGGCGTTATCGTCAAACAATTCATTGAGCCGGAGAAACCCGGCGATCCGTTCGAGGTGTCCGACGCCGACACAATGCTGAAGTTTGTCAACCCGCAGGCGAAAAAGCCCGATCAGGTTGCGATTTTCACGCGCGAAGGTTGCAGCTTCTGTGCTAAGGCCAAAGCGACCCTGACCGAACTCGGTTACGACTACGTCGAAATTCCGCTGCAGCACCAGATTCGCAGCAAGGTCATCGGCGCGGTGACCGGTCAGCAGACAGTTCCGCAGATCTTCATCAACGGGCAGCACATCGGCAACGCAGAAGATCTGGAGCAGTGGGCACGCAAGGCCGCGTGAGGTTCACAAGTCGTTGCCTGACACAATCAAGTAACAACCAAAAACGGCCCCGTCAAATAACGAGGCCGTTTTGATTTCTCAGTAGCGTAATGGGTAACCCCTTTCTTCCTAAGGCGGGGGAAAGCCCGACTCCAGGGAGCAGGGCCGGATTGCGTCATTACTGCCTGACGGGGCAAGTATTGACGCCAATCAATGCGTAGGCTGGGCACCAGCCCGATCAGCCCCAGCCAACGGGCATTGGCCTCGAGAACGAAGAACATTGCCAGCAGCACAATATCGGTCTCGGCGATGGCGGTGGCGATGGCGGTGGCGGTGGCGGTGGCGGTGTAGGGCATGTCACCCGGCAGGCAACCGCTGGTCAACACGCAACTTTCGCCCGGCGTTACGCGATAGAGCGTGATCTCACGACCGCCTGGTCCGAGTTTCGACACCCGTATCCGCCCCCTCCGGCACTTCGGAAAGGCGTTGCAGGCGGCCTGTTCGTCGAACAGATGCCTTCCCGCTGGTACGCGCAATAGGCGGCTTTCTTGCCGAAAGCGTTCAACGCAATCGGCCGGTGCGCCGCGCAATGGTTCCAGTATCTCGAGCACGCGCTGGATGTCGGAAGTGTCGGGATGCATCGGAACAAGATTGTAGCGAAACGCGTAAATGCGCTCGTGACATCATGCGAAGTACAGGTTTAAATTAAGCGCGCAGCCAATATCCAGAATGAGCGTAACCGCGCCAGTGCGCACTGTTTGCGCGCGAGGAAAACGTAGTCGCGAGTAAGATTCACCTGCGACCGGGGCACCGGCGTAGCCAGCTTCGACAGAAAATCCAGCGGCTCCAACACAACGTGCGTGGTGCCGTTGCACCAAAGTGTCTTGAGCTGGTAGCGCTCTTTGCCACCAGTGGTCAGTAACAGGCGTTGCTCCGATAGGCCGCACGACTGCTGTAGCGGCACAGCCGTTCGCGTTTGCCGTGCTGGTTTGCCCACACTGCCACACCAGCGTGCAGACTGAATCCGCTCACATTGCCTGCTCCGCCAGGTTGCTTAGCACTGTAGAGCTCTCTGACCCGTTTCTTACTTTAACACCCGGCATCACAGTAAACGTTGTCGAACTGATGGCGCTGCCTGAAACGCGTTAGCTAAACGCCGCCCCCCGGCCCGGCGGCAGCCGCAGCACTTGCACCGGGCGCGCTTTATCCATCAGGTGCGAGAGGATCACCTTGATCGCTTGCTTGCCTGCCATCGGACACCGGCTTCATTATCCCCTAGCCCAGTTGATGTTTTCGGCTTTTATCTTTGCATCACAAGCACCACGGTGAAGCCTTTCAATCCTCGATTCATTTAGTGCGCCCAGTCGTCGACCAATACTTCCGCCTGACCGCCCTCAAATTTAACTTCGATCTTTATTTCCTGGCCATCAGCGTCTTTGCCAAAGAACTCATAGATAACTACGCCATCCGCCTGATCACTTTCGATAATTCGATCAGCGCTCCATCCTGGAACCTTTCTGTGGAGCGCTTTGGCAACAGCCTCAGGTATTGTCTCTAGTTCAATATCGCGCTGCGTTTCCATAACAGTCCACACACCATCGATTCTCGTGATATCAAGTTCCAACTCGCTTCCGTCCGGCAAGCTGCCGCCGACATCGTAGTGTTCGTTACCGTCTCGCGTTTCGTATTCTGCTTCGCTCAATTTAATTCGGGCTGCGATGCCATTGCTGCTGCAAGGACCCCGGCTGGCAAAGCGTCGAGATCTGTAGCTACTTTGCCGGACGCATCGACTTTAGATGCCTTCGCCGGCACCCGGTGTTCCGCAGGCGGCAAGACCATAAACAAGCATCGATATCAGTGCAGTTCTGGTTCTAATTTTCATCACTAAACTCCTGAATAAGATTCATGGTTTTCGACCAGTTGACGAACAAATCGGGCCAAATCTCTAATGGCTTGCCAACGACCCAACGCAACCCAAAGCCGTGCCCGCCGTTTGCGAAAAGGTGCGTTTCGACCGGAAATTTTTCGGTACGCAAAGCCGCGCCAAGTTCTAGCGAATCTTCTACGACCACAGCGACGTGATCTTAAGCATGCAACAGGAAATACAGCGGAGCATTCGCCGGGACATTGTGCGCACCCGAATGGGCGCGCTCAAGCGCCGGGTTTGTGTCTTTGCTGTTTCGCGTTTCACGAAGACAAAATCGAGTCTGACCCTGGGGTTTCCCCGCATTTATCTGTTGTTTAACAGCAGGTTGAGCGTTATTGTTTGGTCAAAACTGCGCATGCATGGTAGTCATGCGTCACGGTTTTTGTTGTCAAGACGAAAACTGCGACGCCTACCATGCATGCACGCACAATCGTAACGCGAGTACTCGGTCCGTGTCTGAGTTCGTTGCACGCCAAGGCACTGCACTGCTTCGCGCAACCAGCGCACTGGTGCAAGGCGCGCTGGCAAGCCTGTCGGGTATCGCGCTTAGCCTCAGTGGCACCACGGGGCTCAAGCACCGAATCAAGAGTGTGGATCGGCTGCTTGGCAACGCCACGCTTGAAGGTGCGCGCCGGGATATCTATCGTGCACTGGCGCATCGTTGGCTCAAGGGCGTTGATCATACTTTGTTAGTAATCGACTGGTCTGATCTGACCCGTGATCAGCACTGGCAACTGATGCGTGCCAGTGTGGCGGTCGATGGACGTAGCGTGACGCTGTACGAAGAAGTGCATGCGCAGAAATACTTGGGCAATCCGAAGGTACATCGGCGATTCTTGCGCACGGTCCAATCGCTGCTGCCTGTTGCTGCCAAGGTTGTTGTCATGACCGACGCGGGCTTTCACGCGCCCTGGTTCAACGC
>CP070775.1:800101-810759 GCA_020346185.1 Betaproteobacteria bacterium
CGTCGCCACGCATACGGCAGCCGACGCAGCAACAAGTCCATTAAATAAGCGAACAGTGCCACCAGCGCAAGCCACGGCCATAATGGCATGGAACGTTGCCCGCTATCTTCGCCGACTTCAAATATTTCCTCTGTCGTGGCACCCAGCTTGCCTCCCGTCTCGAGCGCGACTGTTTGCAGCAGATCTAAGTTCGGCGGCAGTGATCGGTATTCCTCCGGAAATCCCGAGAACATCATGCGTGTGCCGGCACGCTCTACGGTAACTTTGTCAACGCCCCCACCGACTCGCAGGGTTGCTGTGATCGATTCTGTCGCGGCAAAGTCGACTCGCGCCCGATACACGCCGGGGCCGACCTGCCGCAATGGCACCGATTCCTCCTGCGCGCCGCGCTGAGTGCGCACCACTGGTGACAGGCCATCGCGGAAGCGACCCTCATCGGTGAGCAGCATGAGTTCGATCACAGCATCATCCCCGTCGCGCTCCAGCGAGAATCTGACCAGCTCCGAACCATCTTGCCGCATCACGCCGCGCACCAGCTGCGCCCACAGTTTTCCGTAATCTTCCCACTCGAGCCACTGTGCCGACCAACGGTTCTTCACGTCCGAGGCAAACAGCACGGTTTTGCCGAGACCGTATTGCCAACGAGTCAATAATGCTGCCCCCTGCTGGCTTGCCAGCAGTACTTCGGCAGTGTCGCGCGCCTTCACCGAAATATGGCCACCAAGCGGCGGCGCGTTGGTAAAGTCGACACCGGCCAGTGCGTAAGAACGTTGTTTGACGACGGGCAAGATTGCTTCTTCAACCAGACTGGCGCCAACCACCTTCTGGGTTTCCTCAGTGAAAATCTGGGGGATCGACTCCGCCCTGGCGGCGAGGTAGTTGCGGCCCTCGCCCCACTCGGCGATCGCCTGCATCAGGCCGGGATTTCCACCTTCACCAATGGTGACTGTAGACACCACGATATTTCTTTCGCGCATGCGTTCGAGCAGGCGTTCGAAATCGGCCGGGTGCGTATCGCCATCCGATAGCAAAATGACATGTTTGGTACGCGCGTCGGCCTTGCGCAGCATGCGGTAGACAATTCCCAGCGCAGGATAGATGTTGGTCTGCCCGCTCGCCTGAATGCGGCTGATCTGTGCCTCGGCTTTACGCTTGGAGCGCACCTGCTGCATCGGAACCGCAACATAAGGCTGCGAATCGAAAGCCACCACCGCGAACTGATGCTGTTCTTCAAGTAGATCGAGCGCCGCCCTGGCCGCCTCTTTGGCGTATTCCATCTTGCGCCCCTTCATGCTGTAGGAGCGGTCGATGGCAATCACCAGGGCAATGTCTTTGCGCTTCTCCTGCGCCTTGAATTCCACCGGCAACACATCTTCCATCGGTGATTCGCTGTAACCCTGTTCACCGAACGTATTTTCACCACCAACAAACACTAACCCGCCACCATGGTCGCGAACATAGGATCCGACTGACAGCATCGCCTTCGGCGAGAACTGATCGGCAGGGACATCGGACAGGATCAGCGCGTCGTAGCGCAGCAAGGTCTGCAAGCTGGCGACGCGTTGCGCTGCGGCCACATCAACCTCCAGCCCCTCTTTTCGCAGAGCACCTGCCAGGTATTTCGAGGTGCCCTGCTTGCCCTCCACATACAGTACCTTGGCCTTGTCGCCGACCCACGCCGAGATCTGCAAGCGATTATTGTGTTCGACGGTGTCGCGCTCGGCGCTCACCTCGGCGGTCAAGCTAACGGCCCCGGGTTGCGGCATACGCGTATCGAATTTGACAAGGTTAATGCCCTCGTTGAGCCGGGTCCGCTTGCTCGCCAGTGTCTGGCCGCCGCTGGCCAGAGACACCTGTGCGCGGGTTTTTTCCGGGCTGAACACGCGCACCGCGATCGTCGTCAGCTCTTCGCTGCGCAGGCGATCCGGTACTTCGATACCATCCACCCACACATCGCCGGCACCATAGGGTTTCGCCGCAAGCGCAAACACGCGTGCGCCAGCAGATTTCAATCGCGGAAGCACATTGGCTACTGCGCCGACGGTTTCGTTCCCGTCACTGAGCAACACAATTCGCTTGACCCGGTCGCGCGACAAAGCACCAAGCGATTCATCCAGTGCCGCCTCGATATCGGTTGCGGACTGAACGATAGCGTCAAGCGGCTGACCGGCGGCATCACCTTCCGTGGGGCCATCCACCACGTTAAGACCGCGTGCCGCCAGCGTGTTGGCGACAACTGCCGGCTGTTTTGCAAACACTACCAGATTCGAATGCGACGGCTCGTGCTCGCGCTGTGCCGTGTCGATCCAATTCAACGCGTCATCGACAAAATCTGCAGCAACGCTGCGTGATACGTCGAGCGCATAGACCACCGATATTTCACGGGTCGTGCCAAGCCATACCGGTTGTGACAACGCAACGACGATCGCAGCCAGCGCCAGAGATCGCAGTGCCGCGACGGTGAGCAAATGCTTTCGCGACAGATTGGTTCGCGTACGCAATGCCACCACCCAAATCAGTGGCAGAACAAGAAGCAGGGCCATCGCCCACGGTGTATCGAAACTGATCATGAAGTCACACCGTGATGCGTCGATGATAGGTGAGCCACTCGACGAACAGCAGCGCAGCTGCAAGCATCAGTAACAACGCTGACAATCCGAGAGGCAACTGGTCCGCCGCTTCATTGGCATCCGACGATCCAGTAGCGCCAGGGATAGCTGTTTGATTCACGTCACTGATACGCCGCTCGAGCAGATTGACCGTAATTCGCAACGGGCGATCGCTGCCAAGAGCGGTGTAAAGGCCAGGCTGCCTCGCGTCGAAGAAACTGCGGCCATCGACTGTTACCACCGGCACCTCGGAGCCGTCCATGGCGTATACGCGAGCGCCTTCAAACGGGACCGTAACCATGCCTGGCTGCACGCGCAGGATCTCCGGTTCATCGGCGAGCCAATTGATACTGTTTCCAAGAAATACTGGGAAGCCCGCCAGCAATCCGAAATTGGAACTGGCGATATCAAACCCCAACAACACCCAGCGCAGCCCGCCGTCGTGCGCCAGCCCGAGCACCTTGTCGTCATTGGTGCGAAGCAACACCGTTGTTGATGCATCTTTCGGTGACTGCAGGTAAGTGCCTCGTTCGATCGACAAATCGCGCAGCGAGATATGGCGCAGCACGGAATGCTTGGAGTCGGCCGACGCTATCTCGGGAAAGTTCGCTGTGCCGGCACGTGGGGGCAGCCAGTCAACCGATTTGGCTCCGATCAGCAGTGCCGGGGCGGACGGCGGTTCAGGCGGAACAAAGCCATCAAACACAAAGATGTCTGTCTGGTTTGGTCCCGCGACCACTTGATCCATGTAGCGGCGTGGTGACACGGTGTTAAGACGCACCCGCGGCTGCGCGCTGAGTGATTTCACCAGGTAATTGCTAGCCGAGGCCGTAACCAGAGTGACTCGCACGATACGGCGAGAGGACAGATAGCCGTAGGCGACGTCATCATCGGCGTAGCCGTCCCCTGTTGAACTCAAAGCGGCGCGGATTGGTCCACCGGGAAACGCCGAAAGGTCAAAGGTGTGTCCGGCAGAACTATCAGCCTTGATTGAGATCGTGCGCGTCACGCGCTGCTCGCCGAGTCTGCTGATGACGACCTGCGTCGTCACTGGCTCGCTACCGGCGTTAAACACCTCAACAAAAGCCTCGCGTTGCGCCGGATCAGCTGGCACGTTCTTGAAATCAAATGCCGTGATGCCGAGATTAGGCGCTGCTTCAAAAATAGAAATGGTCACGAAATCTGAAGGTGGCGCGCCGAGAAGCACGCCGTCGGTCACCACGTATCTGCTCTGCGCCGGAATCGAGGCGATCGCCGACGGAACGACAGGCAGAAAAGACTGACCGAGTTCCAGCGACAAAACTGTCTCGGTAGCGTCGTTGCGCGATTCGAACGCAGGCGTAACGATCCGCCGCTGCGTGTCGACCACCATCACTTGGGTCGCCGACGAAAAACCATTGATCAATTCAACAGTGCGATCTTTGGCGAGTTCGAAGCGCTGCGCCCCGCTAGCGGTTGTGGTCGCCATCGTCGGCGCATTGTCGACGACAATGATCGCTTTGCCGCTGCCAGCGGCGCCTTCCGTTCCTGGGCGAATAACTGCCAGCACGATACAGACGCAGGCAACCGAGGCAATCAGGACCGACAGCCACCAGCGCCAGCGATCCGATACGCGGCGAGTCGTCTCCAGAACTTTCTGCCATATCAGATTAGAAGATACAAAAAAGTGACGCGCGGGAGGACGCAGCAGGTACAGAAGCACGACCGCGGCAAGCGTCGCAAAGACTGCGCCGCCAACAAGGAACGGAGACAGCGCAAAAGCGTTCATCGCAACAGGCCTTCGTGCCGCAGGGCGCGCAACATCAGCTGCTCAAAGGGCGCATCGGTGTCAGCGCGCAAATAACCCCAGCCATGACTGCGGCAAAAGGCCTCGATCTCGGAACAATATTTGGCGAAGCCCTTGCGGTAGCTATCAAGCATTTCCGGCGTGAGATGCGCCTTGAGGCTGGAGCCGTCTTCGGAATCCACCAGCACGACATCATCGCCGAAAGTCGGCTCCCGATCTTCAGGGCTGACAATGTGCGCGGCAAACACGTCATGACCAAACCGGCGCATCACCTGAAACGCCGGCTCGAAACCCGCCCGGTCGAGAAAATCAGAAGCAACAATGACCAGACCACGCGTTCGCCGGGCACCAAAGAATTTGCGAAAAGCGTTTTGCAGACTGGTGCTTCCTTGTGGTGTGAGCTTCTCCAGAAAATGCAGTGTCCGCCACATCTGGTTCTTGCCGCGCCGCGCCGGCATCTCGCTGAGCACACCGTCCGCAAAGGCGACCATGCTGACGCGGTCATGATTGATCAAACCAACGTAGGCAAGCGCGGCAGCAAAGCGGCGCGCAAACTCCAGCTTGTCCGTGCCGCCCACGCCCATCGACTTGCTAACATCGACAAAGATGTAGATCGGCAAGTCGGCTTCTTCCTCGAACAAGCGCAGAATGAGCCTGTCGAGACGCATGTAGGTGCCCCAATCCAGATTACGCGTGTCATCGCCAGGTGAGTAAGGGCGGTAATCGGTGAACACCATGCCGACGCCGGTGCGACGCGAGCGGTGGTGCCCGCGCAGATGGCCAGCCACAGGACGACGCGTGACCACTGCAAGGTTCTCTAGCTGGCGAAGAAACTCTTCACTGAGTTCGACCGACATGAGAAAAGACTTCTACCGGCACCGGCTGAACAAGCAGCCTGCAACATTAGCCCGGCACTGGCACGTTGACAGCATCACGCGCCTGGTTCTTCAACCGATCCGAGAATGTGCTGAAGGATGTCGTCGGTTTCGATCCGCTCGGCCTCGGCCTCGAAATTCAACAGCACACGATGACGCAACGCCGGTAGAGTAACGGCGCGAACATCCTCACAACTCACGTGTAGCCGGTCGCTCATCAGCGCGTTGACCTTGGCTCCCAGAATCAACGATTGCACGCCACGCGGGCTCGACCCAAAGCGCACATACTTCTTCGCCATGTCATGGCCCTTTTCACTTTCCGGGTGGGTAGCAAGCGTGATCGCGATGGCGTATTCCATTACCGGCTTCGAAACCGGTACTGAGCGGGCAATATCGCGCATCTCCAGAATCTGCTCTTGCTCGAGCACTCTGTTGACCTCCGGTTCAGCCTGCTGCGTCGTGCGATCGACGATACTGTAAAGCTGGTCAGCGGCCGGAAAATCGAGACGAAGCTTGAACAAGAAACGGTCCATTTGCGCCTCGGGCAGCGGGTAGGTGCCCTCCATCTCGATCGGGTTCTGGGTCGCGAGAACGAAGAACGGCTGATCGAGATTATGTGTCGTACCGCCCGCCGAGACGCTGTTCTCCTGCATCGCTTCGAGCAAGGCGGACTGCGTTTTCGGCGTAGCACGATTAATCTCGTCAGCGAGCACCATGTTGGCAAAAATTGGCCCTCTCTGGAACTCGAAGTGCTTCGCGCCTGCGTCATCTTCCCTGACAACATTGGTACCGATAATGTCTCCCGGCATCAGGTCGGGTGTGAACTGGATTCGCGAAAACTTGAGGTGCGTCACGTCAGCTAACGTCTGCACTAGCTTGGTCTTGCCAACACCCGGGATGCCTTCAAGCAGAACATGTCCCTTGACAAGCAGGCAAGTCATTACCCCGTTGATAACGTCATCGTTACCGACGATGATGCGCGACACCTCCTCGCTTACGCGCTTGAAATGATCGCGAAACCCCTCTATCTGTCGCTCCACATCGCCGCTCATTCGTTACCGCCGTTCATTGGTTATTGCCTTCGTGAATGTTGATAAAGTAATCGCGAACCGCCTGCTGCTGCTGAATCGGGATCCGGCCCGGCTGCATCACATCAGCGCGTTTGTAATCAGCGCGCGCTCGGACATCAGCAAGCGCGGCCTGCGATGTCTCTTGCTGGCTGGCAGAGTAAAACCAGGACGAATCGTCTGATTTTTCGCTGCCTTCCTCCCCGCTGCCTACGCGTACCGTCTCGCGTTTGAGTTGCGCTTCAAGCCGGCGTGTCGCCCGACCCTCCAGCGCAAGCGCGGCGGAATGCCCGGTCGACGCACCGGTCGTGCTGCCATCGTCTGCCTCCGGCTCATCACCACGCGACAGTGCGCCCTGCCGAAACATCGTGCCGCCACGCAAATCTGACTGGCCACTTTCCGGCGAAGGCTCCGCCGTCGGTGATTGTTCCCTGTCGTCAAAGCGTGAAGCCGTGAGCGAGCTACGTTGTGAATTCATCCGCATCATGTCGCTCATATTGCTCGACCGGGCCCGCGTCTCGTTAACGCGCTGCTGCATCTGCATGCTGGATTCCATGTCGTCGAGGTTGTCAATGAGCCGGGCCAGCGCTTCATCATTGATCTTGCCGCTCATGCTGACCAAGTCGCGCGCCGACTGCCCGATAGACTGATCCAGCTCCGCGTCCGAGCGTGTTGTCTGCGCCGCATCGGCCCGATCGGCTTCGGCCGCACCGACGGCGCCGGCTTGATTCTCGAGCCTGAGCTGTTCCAACATGGCAATCGCGTCCCCCGCGCGGCCCTCCTGCAGGGCCTTGGCGATCGGCTCCAGTTGCGGTTTGTCCCGCATCGCCCGCGCCAGCTTCGCCAATCCCTCGCGTGCCACCGCAGCACGCATGTTCACCTGGTCCATCGCTTCACGCGCCTGATCTACTGCCAGTTGCAATTGTTGCGGCGATACGTCTTTTTCTTCGAACATCGCCAACGCACGGTCGAGTTGTTTGATTTCTTCTGCGTCTGACGCTGTTGCCCCCAATAGCGCGCGCGCAGTCTGCAGATCGGAATTTGCTTGCGAAACAGCGTTCGGCGCGGTGCCCGCACGCACCAGATTCGGGCCACTCCACATCGCTGCAGCGAGTACTACGGCAGGCACAATAGCAAGCAACAAACTCCGCGGCACTGTCAAGGGCAAGACGCGCGCGCCACGCACTTGTTGCGCCGTCCGAGCAGCATTCGCCACGTGCATGCGAACAAAGTCCGCGCCGTCGTCGATCTGCTGTTGTTGCGATACGAACCAGTAAGCACTTTTCAGTTCGTCGTGCAGCGGTAACCGCGCGTCGATCAGACTCGCAGCTTGCGCCATCGATACCCGTTTGAGGGCACGCAAGATCACCAACAAAGAGAAAGCAACCAGTGCCGTCCCCAGCACCGACTGGTAGAAACCATTGATTGCGCCGGCCAGCGATACGCGTATCAGCTCGAACGCGGCAAGCGCGAAAAATACGACGCACAGTGCGAACCCGACCTCACTGAGCACACGCGCAAGGCGCATCCGCATTGCCACGGTTCGCAGCAAACTAATAATGACTTCACGGTCCCTCATACAGGGTCCGATTGTATCGCAGCACTAAGTCCGCTGCGAGCGAACCGCTTGCGAAGAGCCACCGATGAACGCGGACTCAGGTAACATTCGGCAGGGAAACGTTAGTTGGGGAAAAACTGATGGCCATGCTGCACGGCAGATTCTTTGCGCTTGCTTTGCTGGCGCTAGTACTTATCTGGCCACATCAGCTCGGAGCGAAGGACAAGCCACACATCGTATACATCCTGGCCAACGACCTCGGTTGGAAGGATGTTGGCTATCACGGCGGCAGACCGGCTACCCCGCGTCTTGACGCGCTCGCCGCATCAGGTGCACGCCTCGAACGGTTCTACACGCAACCGAATTCAACTCCGACACGCGCCGCCATTATGACCGGGCGCTACCCGATGCGCTACGGACTGCAGATGCTGTCGCTACTGCCATGGAGCAGTTATGGCTTGCCGCTCGATGAGCGACTGCTACCACAAGCGCTAAAGATGGTTGGCTACCGCACAGCAGCATTCGGGCAATGGCAACTGGGCCATGCTTCGCGCGACCTCCTGCCGACGCACCGCGGCTTTGACTACTTCTATGGCAGCCACAATGCGTTGCTCGACCACTTCAGGAAAGTCGATCTGACCGGCAAACGGGATTGGCATCGCGGCGAAAGATTGATCCGGGAAAAAGGCTTCGCCACTTCCCTGATTGCCCGTGACGCCGCGGCGTTCATTGCCGACCACGATGCCTCGCGGCCGCTATTCATGTACGTCTCGCTGCCGGTACCCGGTGCGCCATTACAGGCGTCAGCCAATTATCTGGCCAAATACCGGGACGTCGGTGATGAACAGCTGAGCGCCTACTACGCAATGATCAGCGAGATGGACGCGGCAGTAGGCATCATTGCTGACGCCATCGAAGCGAAAGGGATGAGCGAAAACACCTTACTCGTCTTTCACAGCGACAATGGTGGCGCAGTCAAGAACAAGTATCCCAGCGGTGATGGCGATGTAGCACGCAACGTAGCCAGCAACGGTCCGTTCAGAAACGGGCGTGGTTCGCTGTATGAAGGCGCTACCCGTGTTGTCGCACTGGCCGTGTGGCCCGGACGCATCGAGCCGGCAGTGATCTCGGAGCGCATCCATGTGACCGACATGTATCCGACTTTGCTGAATCTGGCCGGAGCGCCGCTGGATAACGACAACCAGGTCAAACCGATCGACGGGATGGATGTCTGGCCGGTGATGGCCGGAGGTGAACTCGGCTCGCGCGACGAAATGCTCGTCCATGTTGACGAGTTTCGAGGTGCCGTCATGGTCGGCAACTGGAAACTGATCCTTTACGGGACACTGCCGTCGCGACTGGAGTTGTACAACGTCGCCGACGACCCATCGGAGGAGCTCAACCGGGCGGAACGTGACCCGGAACGCGTGCAGGCATTGTTGGCTCGGCTGAACGAGTACGCCTGGCAAATGGAGCCATCGTTGTACCTCGATGACCTTGCCGCCGCCCGCTCCTACGACACCCCCATCTTCTGGGGGGAAAACCCGCCGCGTCCTTGAACACCGCGTACATCGTTGGCACCACCAGGCTTGAGCCGGATTGCTCCGGGTTGAACACCATCAACATTGACAATCTGCGCAAACTGGCAAGGGGTCGACTTCAGCGTCCGGTGTTTGAGTTCACTGATGTCAGCTGACAGGACGAAATTACACTGCCGACCAATCGAAGCGACTTCTCTGCGTTGCGTTTTATGCCGCGCATGCTGACCGATATCGCAGAACGCGACCAAAGCATCGAATTGTTCGGCAAGCGTTACGCATCGCCGCTGATCCCTGGCGCCCACCGGTTTGGCCGAAATAGTGGCGCGTAAAGGCGAACGGCAAGCTGTGCGCTCCGCCAGCCGGGCCAATGGTCGCTACTGTCTTTCCGTCATGGCGACAAGCGGCATCGAGGAAATCGCCAACGAAACAGACATGTCCAACTGATGTCAGCCTATGTGCTAGGCGATCGCGAGCGCACCGCAGCGTTTATCGAACCCGTCCGAGCGCATGATCGGGCAGACGTAATCGTACCACCCTGCCGCAGGTGGAACGCCCGGAGTGGACGGGGCTTTGGCGATCTCTTCGTGCAAGATCGACATGGCATTGGGCATGCTCGGCTGCACCAGCTGATTGCAAGTCGACCGCTAGGCACTAGTCGCATGCTCGCTGAGCAGATTCCTCAGCCTCAGTCGAGGCCGGATTCTTTACGCCCCGTGCTCTTACCCAGGAACTGGTCAGCAAGCGCCTTGTAAAGCGGCCTGCGGCAGATTATGCGCGAACAACCTGCGGCCAGCAGTGATGCCGCCATCAGTGGCACGATCATGTCATGGTTGTCGGTCATTTCGATAACAATCACGAACGCCGTGACCGGAGCCTGCACCACCCCGGCAAAATAGGCCACCATGCCCAGCAGGATGACGGCGCCGGCCGGAGCGTAAGGCGCCAGAGCCGCCAGATTGTCACCTAGTCCCGCACCGATGGCGAGAGAGGGGGCGAACACGCCGCCGGGAATGCCGCTGACGTAAGAAATGAGCGTCGCGACGAGTTTGAGAACGCCGTAAGCCGCGGAAAGCTCGCCCGATCCCTCAAGAATACTGCGTGCTTCATGGTATCCGGTGCCGTAAGTGCTGCCGCCGGAAATCGCACCGATCAGTGCCAACGCGAATCCGCAGTACGCCGCGAACATCACCGGGCGCTGCCTTGCGTAGTTCCCCAGTCTTCC
>CP070775.1:810859-841282 GCA_020346185.1 Betaproteobacteria bacterium
CCGGCAACAGCAGCTTCTGCATGTGGCATGAGCTCTACCGCGCGAACGACCCGGGCGAACGCTTCGCAGAGGTTGAGGCAAAAATGGTCTGGATTGACATCGGGTCCGGCCGTTCACGCCCGATACCGGGCTGGCTGCGAGAGCAACTTCAGGGCTGAAAGCGGAAGATCTGTCCGCTCACACCGCGGCTGTTCGGACCAAGCAAGTACAAATACAGAGGAACCAGCGCGTCCGGCGACGGTAGCGTATCGGCAACCTCTCCTGGATGTGTCTTGCCGCGCAGCGGCGAGCTAACCGGCCCCGGTACGACCGTGTTAATGCGAAGTCCAGCGTGGTTGGACCATTCGTCGGCCTGAATCTGTGCCAGGGTCTCGAGGCCGGCCTTGGATACAGCGTAGCCTCCCCAAAATGCCGCCGGAGCCGAGGCATGTGTTTCCGAGGTGAACACAACCGATGCATCCGGTGCCTGGCGCAGCAGCCGTGCGCACGCCTGATTGATGGCGAACGGCGCAATGAGGTTGACCCGAAGCATACGCTGCCATTCCTCGATCGTTTGTGTTTCCAGTGGCGAGAGTCTTTCCAGATGTGACGCGCAGTGCGCGATGCCGTCAAGCCGACCGAGCTGCGTTTCGATGAGCTTAGCTGCGTGGCTGTATTCGCGGCCATTGGCGGTGCCTAGATCGAGCGGCAGAGTGGCAGGTTCGGGCCATTGATTAGCGACGATTTCGTCGTAAAGTGCTTCGAGCAGAGCAACGTCGCGCCCGTTCAATATGACATTGGCACCATGTTTTGCGCAGGCAAACGCAATGGCGCGGCCGACGCCGCGTGATGCACCGGTCACGAGTACAACTCGCTCGGCGAGCAAGTTCTGGGGGGCTTCGTAGCGCTTCGCGTCAGGCATGTTGGTTTGACTGATTCAGGCGTCGATCAAGTGCTGCAAACGTCAGGCATGATGATCGGTAACGAGGCGCGCGCACTGAGAGCCGCTGCGCACTGCTGCTTCCAGCGTGGCGGGGTAGGGACTTTCGGTGTAGTCGCCGGCAAGCAGCAGACCTGCGACCGGTGTAAGGTTCGCCGGGCGGCGCAAGTCTGGCGAGCACGTAAAGGTGGCCCGCTTTTCGGCGATGACCTGGAACCATTCTGGCTCGGGCAATGAGAGTTGGTCGGCCAGCTGGCGATACACCTGTTGCGCTAGTTCCTCTCTGGAGAGACCCTGATGCGGTCCCGAGGCACTAATCACCACGCCCATCATGCCGGGTTGGTTGCATAAAGCGCCGCGATCAAAAACCCATTGCGCCGGACTGTCGCGCATTCCGATCATCGGTGCCGGTAGCCTTACGGGTTGTGGATATTGCAAAAACACTGAGTAAATAGGCTGGTATTCAAACTGTCGAACTAGATCCAGCTGTGCCGCAAGTTGCGGCAGATGTCCCACGACCTGAGCCAGGCGGTGTGGTGCTACAGCGACAATGACATGCGAGAATCGCTCGGTGGACGTCGCAGAGACGGCAAACCCTTTGTCGCACGCCTGCAATGAGGTCACGGTTTCGCCGAGACGAACCTGACCGCCGTGACTGCGTACCAATTCAGCGGCGGGTTCGGGGAAAAGCGCACTGAGGTCGGCCTGAGGTAACAGCAAATCGCTGGCCGCACGCGGCCCCGCAAGCGAATCCCGAATAACGTTCAGAAACACTTGCGCTGCGGCTTGATCAGGGTTGGTGTTCAGTGCCGAAACGCAGATTGGGTGCCACAGATACTCGATGACTGACCGCGGTTGGCTATGCTGTTGCAGCAGCGTCGCGACGGTTGTACCCGCTTTGCAGCGGAAGTTTCTCGAGCGCTGATTTAGCATAAAGCGAACCGCGGCCATTTTCTCCGTCCAGCTAAGGCCGCTTGCGGAAAACAGGGCGGCCGCGATGTGCAGCGGCGCTGGCAGCGGCCACGCGCGCATGCGGAATGCCGGTTCAATCTGTAAGTGCAGCGGTAAGCGCAACAAGTCTTGCCGTTGGATGGTGCTGCGCACGCGGTGAATCATACGTATTGTTTCGCTGTAGGCACCGATAAGGATATGCAGCCCATTATCGAGATTTGCGCCATGCGACACGACGCGCCGTGCTCTGCCGCCGAGAGTCTGAGCTGCCTCGAACACCGTGACCGGGATGTTTCTCGTTGCCAACTCGACGGCGGCCGTCATGCCGGCCCAGCCTCCGCCGATAACTGCAACGCGTCTGGTCCCGTTGCGCGGTTCGCTCACGTGCTCAGCCAGGTGCGCCAGGCAATCCACAACTTGCGAATCGGTGTCATGGTGACGCGCGTCGTTAGCACATCGGTGTGCCGGGTTTCGATATCGTTTAGCAACGACTGGTAGATGGCCGCCATGACCAATCCGGGGCGCTGGGCGCGCCGGTCATCGTCAGGCAATGCAGCAAAAGCGCGACTGTAGAATTTGCGCGCGCGCGCGATCTGATAAGCGATCAACTCGGCGAAGTGCTCTGATTCACGCCCATGCAGGATGTCGCGAGCGTCCACTCTGAAGCGTTCCAATTCATCCAGAGGTATGTAAATCCGGTTGCGGCGTGCATCCTCGCCGACATCGCGAATGATATTGGTGAGCTGGAAGGCAGTGCCGAGGTTTTCAGCATAGTCGAGCGTGGCACCACGCGTGCGCCCAAAGATCTCGGCGGCCATCAGGCCGACCACGCCTGCAACGCGATGGCAATAAAGCGCGAGGTCCTGGAAGCTGTTGTACCGGTTGCGGCTCAGATCCATTTCCATGCCGGCAATGACATCGTGAAATCTGGATTCCGGCAGGTCGAACGTCTTGACGGCAGGGGCCAGCGCGCGTGTAACTGGGTGCTGCGGCGAACCGTGAAACAACTCGGCTATTTCGTTGCTCCACCAGGCCAATTTGGTTCGCGCCAGCTCGGTATCCTTGATCTCGTCGACGATGTCGTCAACTTCGCGGCAAAACGCGTAAAGTGCCGTGATGGCGCGTTTTCTCTCGGGTCGCAGAAAGAGGAAGCTGTAATAGAAGCTCGAACCGCTCCGGGCTGCCCTCAATTGACAATACTGGTCCGGTGTCATGAATAGGCGAGCGTGGCGCGGTAAAGTATCGCAAGCCAGTCCATAGGACGCAGTACCGGCCGATGGAGGAAGATATTACCGTCGGTTGCACGCAGCTTCTCCACGATACGCATGCCGCCACAGACGATGGTGCGCAGTTCAAGTCCGATTCGTCCGGGCAACACCTTGCCGAGCGGTGCCCCGGATTTCAACATGTCACTGGCCCGATTGATTCCGAAACGCATGAATGCGGCCCAGTTTCCAGAGTTGTCCGAAACGGAAATCTGGCGCTCGTCGATACCGTACTTGGCCATTTCGTCGAGTGGGAAGTAGATGCGGTTTCGTCGGAAATCGGATTCGACATCCTGCAGGAAGTTGATCAGCTGCAGACTGGTGCAAATGTTATCCGAATAGGCGAAATTTGTTTCGCTGGTCGCGCCGAATAGATGCAGCAGCAGGCGGCCAACCGGGTTCGCCGAACGCCGGCAATAGTCCATGACTTCAGTGAAATCGGCGTAGCGCGACTTGAGCACGTCCTGAGAGAAGGCCGACAGCAAATCGCGAAACAAGCCGACTGGCAAGCGATACTGCCCGATTATTTCCTTTAACTCGACGAACAGCGGCGTATCAGGCGTTCTGTTCTGGTCGATGAGGTCTAGTTGCTGCCGGTATTGTTGCAAATTGCGCAGCCGCTGCTCGGGCGGATCGTCGCCCTCGTCGGCAAAATCGTCGGCACTGCGCGCGAACGCATAAATCAGCGCAACCGGCCGGCGCAGCTGCCTGGGCAGTAGAACGGAAGCGACCGGAAAATTCTCGTAATGATTTACGCCCATCGCTTTGGCGGATGAAATTATCCTAATATAAACAATGGGTAAATGAAAAGCGCAAGCCCCTCAAGGGGGAGTTCCAAGTGGCGGCGAGTGGGGGGATTATAATAAAATGTTGCAGTCGCGAAAGTGGCGGAATTGGTAGACGCACCAGATTTAGGATCTGGCGCCGTAAGGCGTGAGAGTTCGAGTCTCTCCTTTCGCACCAGTTCTGCTTGCTTGACCTCGTTTTTCCCTGTGGAAGGGAGCCAAAATTTCGCTTGCGCAGTCCGTTTCGAAGGCTTACACGTAGATGCAATCAAATCTGGAAACCATCAGCTCTCTTGAACGTCGGCTGTCTATTGCCGTGTCGATGCAAGAGGTCAATTCCGAAGTCGCCAATCGGCTGAAGCGGCTTTCGCAGACCGTGAAAATGCACGGCTTTCGCCCGGGCAAAGTGCCGGTCAAGATCGTTGAGCAGCAGTATGGCGGGCAGGTTCGCCAGGAGGTGCTGGGAGACGCCATACAGAAAAGTTTCGGTGACGCGGTACGAGAGCAGAACTTGCGCGTTGCCGGTTTGCCCAAAATCGAGGTTCAATCGGGTGACGAAACGGCTGGGCAGTTCGAGTACACAGCGACGTTTGAAATCTATCCTGAAGTCGAGCTCGGTGACTTGACGGCGCTTTCCATCGAGAAGCCGGTGGTTGAGGTCGGTGACGCAGAGATCGACAAGACGATTGAGGTTCTGCGCAAGCAGCGAGCGGTTTTCGAGCCGGTGCAGCGTGCCGCGGCAACGGGCGATCAAGTGAAGATGGACTACCGCGGCACCATCGGGGGCGAGGCCTTTGATGGTGGCTCGGCTGAAGGCAGCACTGTGCAGTTGGGGGAAGGTAGGCTGTTACCCGATTTCGAGAGCAACGTGATCGGACTTAGCGCCGGCGAATCCACGACGTTCAATTTGACGTTTCCGGAAGACTATCACGGCAAGGAAGTCGCTGGCAAAGAAGCGCGGTTCGAGATCAGCGTCCACGAGGTGCTTGAGCCGCGTTTGCCGGAAGTTGATGCGGAGTTTGCCAAGGCGCTGGGCGTTGTGGATGGCGATCTCGATAAGATGCGTACCGACATTCGTGCTAATCTCGAGCGCGAAGTCGGGCGCCGAACCAGCGCCAGGGTCAAAGACCAGGTGATGAAGGCGCTTCTGGATTCGACGTCGGTCGATTTGCCGCAGGCGTTGGTCGAGCAGGAAGCGGAGCGTTTGGCCGAGCAAATGAAACAGGACTTGCAGTCGCGTGGCCTCAAGGCGGAAAACGTCCCGCTGCCTCACGAGGCATTTGATGAAGAAGCCAGACGTCGCGTGCGGCTCGGCCTGATCGTGTCCGAGGTCGTGGACAAGCATGGACTCAGAGCCAAACCGGAGCAGATCAAGGAAGTGGTCGAGGAACAGGCGAAGGCTTACGAGCAGCCAGAGGAGGTGCGTCGCTGGTATTACCAGTCACCGGATCGGTTGCGCGAAATGGAATCTGTAGTGCTCGAGGCCAATCTTGTTGAGTGGGTTACCGGTCAGGCCAAAGTCCAGGAAAAACCCACTGCGTTCGACGATCTGATGGGGAACACGAAATGAACTGGATGCAAGACAGGGACGACGATCCCCGCGCCCTTGGACTGGTCCCGATGGTGATCGAGCACAGCGGCCGAGGCGAGCGTGCCTACGACATCTACTCGCGACTGCTCAAGGAGCGGGTGGTGTTTTTAGTCGGGCCCGTGAACGAGATCAGCGCGAACCTGATCGTCGCGCAGATGCTGTTTCTGGAGTCCGAAAACCCGGAAAAGGACATCTCGCTCTACATCAATTCGCCGGGTGGCTCGGTATCGGCTGGAATGGCAATCTACGACACGATGCAGTTCATCAAGCCCGATGTGAGCACCCTTTGTGTCGGGCAGGCCGCGAGTATGGGGGCTTTTCTGCTTGGCGCCGGTACGCCCAAGAAGCGCTTCGCATTGCCAAACTCGCGTGTGATGATTCACCAGCCCATGGGGGGGTTCCAGGGGCAGGCATCGGATATCGAGATTCACGCCAAGGAAATCCTCTATTTGCGCGAGCGGCTTAACCAACTGCTGTCTAAGCATACCGGTCAGGATGTGGCAACGATCCAGAGAGATACCGACCGTGATAATTTCCTTAGCGCGGAAGAGGCGGTAAAGTATGGTTTAGTTGATCAGGTCCTGGTAAGTCGTGCCGAAACGGCGCAGGCGACCTGACCGGCCGGGCGGTATCGAAATGCTTCGCAGAGGAGCAAGTAACGGAATTGGCTCGGAATCTGCTGCGGTTTAAGATGTCCGACTACAATGAGAAGCTGACAACTGATGGCATCCATGGCTGACAAATCGGGTGGTGAGAAACTGCTGTATTGCTCTTTTTGCGGGAAGAGCCAGCACGAGGTGCGTAAACTCATTGCGGGTCCGTCGGTGTTCATCTGCGATGAGTGTATCGAACTGTGCAATGACATTATTCGCGAAGAGACCCAGGCGGACCTGTCCGGCAAAGGAGGTAAGTCGGATCTGCCCGTTCCGCACGAAATACGCGAGATACTTGATCAGTACGTGATCGGCCAGGGAACTGCCAAGCGCATTCTGTCGGTTGCGGTCTACAATCACTACAAGCGGCTCAAGACCGGACCGAAGTCAGACGATATCGAGCTCTCCAAGTCCAACATTCTGCTGATCGGACCGACCGGTTCCGGCAAGACGTTGCTGGCCCAGACGTTGGCACGGCTGCTCAACGTGCCCTTCGTTATGGCGGACGCGACCACATTGACCGAAGCGGGTTATGTCGGGGAGGATGTTGAAAACATCATCCAGAAGCTGTTGCAAAAGTGTGATTACGACATCGAGAAAGCGCAGCGGGGCATTGTCTACATCGACGAAATTGACAAGGTGTCGCGCAAGTCAGACAACCCG
Source organism: Betaproteobacteria bacterium (assembly GCA_020346185.1). Classification (GTDB taxonomy): domain Bacteria; phylum Pseudomonadota; class Gammaproteobacteria; order Burkholderiales; family Eutrophovitaceae; genus SG8-40. Next base: position 817,687 of record CP070775.1, read on the forward strand.
TCTATCACACGCGACGTGTCTGGGGAGGGCGTGCAGCAGGCGCTGCTGAAACTGATTGAGGGCACCATCGCTTCTGTGCCACCGCAGGGCGGACGCAAGCACCCGAACCAGGAGTTCGTGCAGGTTGACACAACCGACATCCTGTTCGTGTGCGGTGGCGCTTTTGACGGGCTGGACAAAGTGATACGCCAGCGCTCTGACAAAGGCGGCATTGGCTTCGGTGCCGAGGTTCGCAGCAAGGACGATGGGAAGGACATTGGCGCGGTTTTGCGTGGGGTCGAGCCTGAGGATTTGATCAAGTACGGTCTGATCCCGGAGTTTGTGGGACGCCTGCCGGTGATTGCGACCCTGGACGAGTTGAATGAAGACGCGCTGATCGAAATCCTTACCGAGCCGAAGAACGCGCTTCTCAAGCAGTACAAGAAGATGTTTGCGATGGAGGGTGTGGAACTGTAGATGCGCCAGGAAGCCCTGCGAGCCATCTCGAGAAAAGCGCTTGCCCGCAAAACCGGCGCCCGTGGCCTGCGCTCGATTATGGAACATGCGTTGCTAGACGTCATGTATGACCTGCCATCGATGGAAAATGTGGAAAAAGTGGTGGTGGACGAAGGAATGATTATCGCAGGCGCGAAGCCCATGTTGATCTATTCCGATCGCCCGAAAGTGGCAGGTTCGGGCGGAAGTGCTTGACTCGGATGCTTGATTCCCGCTGTTGTGCCCCCATTTCTATAATTTGGTTTTACGATCAGGTGTCCAATGACTGAGCCCTTTGAGTCACACGAATACGCGGTAACGTATCCACTTCTGCCGTTGCGTGACGTAGTGGTGTTCCCCCACATGGTGATCCCGCTGTTCGTCGGCCGCCCGAAGTCAATCAAGGCGCTGGAAGTGGCCATGGAAGCTGGCAAGCACATTATGCTGGTCGCCCAGAAGTCGGCCGCGAAGGACGAACCGGCACCGGAGGATCTCTACCGCATCGGCAGCGTTGCCAATATATTGCAAATGCTCAAATTGCCCGACGGGACGGTCAAGGTTCTAGTGGAGGGTATTCAGCGGGCGCAGATTGTATCGATCACCGACGAGCGCACGCACTACGTTAGCGAGACTGTCACCATTGCCTCGGAGGTTGGAGACAACAACGAGGTGGAAGCGATGCGGCGGGCTATGCTGTCGCAATTCGACCAGTACGTGAAGCTGAACAAGAAGATCCCGCCCGAAATCCTGACTTCATTGTCCGGAATCGACGAGCCTGGACGTCTCGCCGACACCGTTGCGGCACACCTGCCTCTCAAGGTAGAGCAAAAGCAGGACGTGCTCGAAATGTTCGGCGTCAAGAAGCGTCTGGAACACCTCCTGTCCTTGCTCGAGGCCGAACTCGACATCATGCAGGTCGAGCGGCGTATCCGCGGGCGTGTCAAACGTCAGATGGAGAAGAGTCAACGCGAGTATTACCTGAACGAACAGGTCAAGGCGATCCAGAAAGAGCTTGGTGACATGGAGGAGGGCGCCGATCTTGAGGAGATGGAGAAGCGCATCAAAGCCGCTCACATGTCCAAGGAGGCGCGCCAGAAAGCAGAGGGCGAACTCAAGAAGCTGCGCCTGATGTCACCGATGTCGGCTGAGGCGACGGTGGTGCGCAACTTCATCGATACGCTGTTAGGTTTGCCGTGGCGCAAGAAGAGCAAGGTGAGTTCGGACTTGCAAAAAGCCGAGGAAGTTCTCGATGCCGACCACTACGGATTGGAGAAGGTAAAGGAGCGCATCGTTGAATATCTGGCGGTTCAGCAGCGCGTTGACAAGCTCAAAGCGCCGATTTTGTGCCTGGTTGGCCCGCCAGGGGTGGGTAAGACCTCGCTTGGTCAGTCGATTGCCCGATCTACGAATCGTAAGTTCGCGCGTATGTCACTGGGTGGTGTCAGGGATGAATCGGAAATTCGTGGCCACCGGCGAACCTATATTGGATCGATGCCAGGCAAGATTCTGCAGAATATGACCAAGGTCGGTGTGCGCAACCCGCTATTCCTGCTTGACGAAGTTGACAAGATGGGAATGGATTTCCGTGGCGATCCCTCTTCGGCTTTGCTCGAGGTGCTCGATCCCGAGCAAAACGATAAGTTTGTCGATCACTACGTCGAGGTTGAGTACGACCTTTCTGACGTGATGTTTGTCGCCACGGCGAACACAATGAACATTCCGGCGCCGCTGCTCGACAGGATGGAAGTGATTCGCTTGTCCGGCTACACGGAAGATGAAAAGCTGAACATTGCAGTGCGTTATTTGTTGCCCAAGCAAATAAAAAACAACGGGCTGAAGGAGAATGAACTGGTCGTTTCTGAGGGTGCGGTGCGCGACATTATTCGCTATTACACTCGTGAAGCTGGCGTGCGATCGCTCGAGCGAGAGATCTCCAAGATTTGCCGCAAAGTGGTGAAGTCGTTGCTGGTCGGGAAGCGTAACGGCCGTGTGTCAGTGTCGACCCGCAACCTGGATAAGTATCTGGGTGTGCGGCGCTACACCTTCGGCATTGCCGAAAAATCTAATCAGGTCGGGCAGGTCACCGGGCTTGCCTGGACGGAAGTCGGCGGGGAACTGCTCACGGTCGAGGCGATCGTCATGCCGGGGAAGGGAGCGATTCAGCGCACCGGATCGCTTGGTGACGTCATGAAAGAGTCGGTCGAAGCTGCCCGTTCAGTCGTTCGTGCGCGAGCCGGAAAACTGGGTATCAAGGATGACGCATTTGAAAAGAGCGACATTCACGTGCACGTTCCTGAAGGTGCGACGCCCAAAGATGGACCGTCGGCGGGCATTGCGATGACAACGGCATTGGTGTCGGCGTTGACCGGAATTCCGGTGCGCGCTGACGTTGCGATGACGGGCGAAATCACTTTGCGGGGTGAAGTGCTTGCAATCGGTGGATTAAAGGAGAAGTTGCTCGCAGCGCACCGTGGTGGAATCAAAACGGTTCTTATTCCCGAGGAAAACGTCAAGGATCTCGTCGAGATACCGGATAACATCAAGAACCGGTTGGATATTCATGCGGTGAAGTGGATCGACCAAGTGTTCGGGTTGGCGCTTGAACGGGAACCGGAGGCATTAACCGCGGAAAATTCAGAAGCTGTTGCCATTCCTGCGATTGAATCTGCGCCAGAGGCCACTAACCAAATGAAACACTGACATTCATTTGCGACTCGGTATAGTATTACGGAAGGCAGCGCTGCGGCGTTGCCTTTTTATTTTTTTTGCGTTGGCATTACTTGACACCGCGAATTTTCAATTGATATAAATCTTTATGGGGCATACGGGTAAGGTTCTTGCCCTCCATATCATTCATCTCGCCATATTTTTCCATCTCCCGTTAACGAAATAACGAAAGGGGACCCGCGTGAACAAATCTGAATTGATCGAGTCCATTGCGCAAGCAGCCGACATTTCCAAGGCGGCCGCAGAGCGGGCTCTTGACGGTACCGTCTCAGCGATCACTGCATCGCTCAAGCAAGGCGGGATGGTAACCTTGGTCGGTTTCGGGACTTTCTATGTAGGGGAGCGCGCCGCGCGCAGTGGGCGTAATCCGCGGACCGGTGAAACGATCGAAATCAAGGCATCTAGAGTGCCGAAGTTCCGTGCTGGCAAAGCGCTAAAGGATGCAGTAAACTAGCGCGCTCTCCGATTTGGGGGGTGCGAGGCGGCCTTGGAAAGCGGCGGGGGCTGCAACGCTAATTTGGGGAGTCCCCATCCCGAAACGCCGAACGGGTGCTTAGCTCAGTTGGTAGAGCGTCGCCCTTACAAGGCGAATGTCGGGAGTTCGAGCCTCTCAGCACCCACCAAAGTATTCAGGAGTGGTAGTTCAGTTGGTTAGAATACCGGCCTGTCACGCCGGGGGTCGCGGGTTCGAGTCCCGTCCACTCCGCCAGACCCAGAGAAGGCGAACGAGAGTTCGCCTTTTTTGTTATTCAGGACGGGTTATGGGCTGGCTCTGTGGTACCGGCCTGTTACTTTATCGGTTTGTAATTTATCGGGTAATGCGATGTTCGATTTCGTAACCAAAAACCGGCTTCTTGTATATGTTGTACTCGGGTTGATCATCCTGACTTTTGCATTCTTCGGTGTAGACGCGTATTTCCGTGGCGGAGGTGCCGCGGCGGACGAGGTGGCGACTGTCGGCGACAGCAAGATCACTGTTCAGGAGTTTGCCACCAGTGTGCGGCGGGCGCAGGACCGTATGCGGGCACAGGCGCAGGGCCAGCAGAGCCAGCAAATGAATGCCTATCTCAACTCCCCCGAGTTCAGGCAGGCAGTTCTGGACGAGATGATTGAGCGTCGCGTACTTCTGCAGCAGGCAGCCAAGGCAGGTATGGCTGTCTCGGAAGAAGAGCTTCGTTCTGCGATTGCTTCGGTGCAGGCTTTCTATGGCGAGGATGGCAATTTCTCAATCGAACGCTACGAGCAATTGCTGCGGGCTCAAAACCTGACGCCGGCGCAGTTCGAGCGCCAGATTGAGCAGGATATCTTGCTTGGCAGAATTCGCAACACGGTCGCCGGTACTGCCTTCATGCCGGACAAGGTCGTTGAGCGCCTGGTGAGGATTCGCGAGCAGGAACGCGAAGTGAGCCAGTTGGTGATTTCACCGGTGGACTTCCGGGGCCAAATCGAGGTCACGCCAGAAGAGGCGAAACAGTACTTCGAAGAGAATAAATCGCTGTTCCGTATTCCGGAGCGCGCCAAACTCGAGTATCTGGTCCTTACGCCGGAGGTGGCGGCGGCCAATGTCGCGGTTTCCGACGACGAACTGAAGCAGGTCTACGAACAGCGGATCGCCGAGTTCCAGACGCCCGAGGAACGACGCGCCAGGCATATTCTGATAATGGTCGACTCTGACGCCAGCGACGAGGAGAAAGCGGGCGCTGAAGCGAAGGCAAGCGACATCTACCGGCAGTTGCAGGCGGAACCAGGCCGCTTCGCCGAACTGGCTCGGGCCAATTCCGGCGATCCGGGCTCGGCCGAACAGGGTGGTGACCTGGGATTCTTCCAGCGCGGCTTCATGGTCAAGGAGTTCGAGGATGCCGCGTTTGCGCTGTCCAAGGGTGAAATCAGTGCGCCCGTCAGAACGCAGTTCGGCTTTCACATTATTCGAATCGATGAGATCAAGGCGGTTGAAACGACGCCGTTCGCACGTGTTCGCGAGCAGCTCCTCAAGGAAGTGCGTGAAGACCGGGTGCAGGAAGCCTATCTGGAGGCAGCGCAGACTTTCAGCGATCTCGTCTACACAGAATACGACAGCCTCAAACCAACGGCAGACGCACTTAACCTGACAGTTCAGCAAAGCGACTGGGTCAGCCCGACCAGCGGCGGGATGAATCCTTTGTTGAACAATACTCAGTTGCTCGAGGCCGTATTTTCCGGCGAGTCGCTCGAAGAGCGGCGCAATACCGAAGCCGTTGAGGTTCAGCCGAATACCATGCTGTCTGCCCGTGTCGTCGAGCATGAGCCGCCGAGCGACATGCCTTTTGAAGACGTGTCGGCTGATATTGTTGACTTTCTCAAGTCCGAGCGCGCGATCGAAGAAGCCAAAACGGAAGGCGAGGCCATTGTCGGAAAGCTCAAAAGTGGCGAAGAGATAAAAGGCCTTGACTGGTCGAGGCCGAGTTTCGTCTCGTTACAGCAGCGCCAGGGACTGCACGCCGAGGGTGCGCGTGCTGTGTTCAGTGCTGATGCCACCCAGCTTCCCGCTTACGCAGGTGTCGCCGTCGACGATGGCCGATTTGTGGTTTATCGGATCAGCGAGGTCCAAGAGGTCGATTCCGTCTCGCCCGATCAACTGCAAACGGCGAGTCGGCAGCTGTCCCAGATTACCGAGCAGGAGCAATACGCCAGCATTGTCGCAAGCATGCGCGAGCGCTCTGAGGTAAGTGTGCGACAAGACCGCGTTCAACCCGAGCAAGCGGGTTTCTGAACACCGGCGATCGTCTACCTCGAGCGTCAATCACGGGGTGTGAACTTGCGATGGTTGCAAGACCGGTTCACTCATCAAATGGCGCGGCGCCGGCGATATTGAAGCCGGCGTCAACGTAGGTGATTTCTCCAGTCACACCGCTCGCCAAGTCACTCAACAGGAATGCCGCCACGTTGCCTACTTCGTTGGTGGTGACGTTGCGCCGCAGCGGGGAAAGCCGTTCGCTGAACGCAAGCAACTTGCCGAAATTGCCGATACCGGCCGCGGCAAGTGTCTTGATCGGACCGGCCGAGATGGCGTTGACGCGTATGCCGCGCGGCCCAAGGCTCTGCGACAGATAACGCACATTGGCTTCGAGACTGGCTTTTGCCGGACCCATCACGTTATAGCTGGGAAAGGCACGCTCTGCGCCCAGATAGGTCATCGTTACAAGGCTCGCCTGCCGGCCTTCCATCATCGGCAGTGCCGCCTTGGCAAGGGCTGCCAAGCTGTAGGAACTGATATCGTGCGCGATACGAAACGCTTCGCGGCTTATTGACTCAACGTAGTCTCCTGCCAGAGCGTCACGGGGAGCGAAGGCGATCGAATGCACCAGGCCGTCCAGACCATCCCAATGCTTCCCCAACGAGGAGAACAACTGGTCGATTTCCTGATCATCAGTGACGTCGCACGGGAACACCAAATCGGAGCTGAACTCGTGGGCGAGCTGCTTGACACGGTCGCGGATCTTGTCCCCGCCGGCGTAGCTGAACGCCAGCTTGGCTCCTTCACGCTGTGACGCCTTGGCAATGCCGTACGCAATGGAGCGATTGCTCAGCAGCCCGGTTACAAGGATTCTTTTGTTGTCGAGAAACCCCATGATTGCCCCCGCCGTCTAAAGCGCGAATTATAACGAACGCGACTGTACGACCGCATGCCTGTTACGTCGGAGATGACCGCCGGTCGGGTTAGACTTGTGACCATGACTGCGCTGAGAGACGCAATTCTTGCAACGCTCCTGATTCTGTCCGGAATTGCTGGCTGCGACGAAGCGGCGTTGAATAATCCCTATCCAGCTCGTGAGCGCAGCGAGAATATCATGTACTCGTTCTTCAGCGAGCGTCCTAAACATCTCGATCCAGTGCAGTCTTACTTCTCGAACGAGATCCGCTTCACGGCGCAGATCTATATGACGCCGCTGCAATACCACTACCTCAAACGACCTTATCAGCTCGTGCCATTCGGAGCGGCTGCCATGCCAGAGGTGACTTATTACGATAGCAACGGCGCGCTGGTGTCTGCGCGGGCGTCCTCTGCGCAGATAGCGTATAGCCGTTACGAAATCACGGTGCGCCCCGGTGTTTACTATCAGCCGCATGCGGCTTTTGCTGTTGATGAAAATGCTCAGGCGCGCTACATCGGATTGCCGCAAACGCGGCTCGCGCAGTACCGAAGCCTCTCGGATTTCGAGCATACCGGTACGCGCGAACTGGTGGCTGCCGACTATGTCTACCAGATCAAGCGACTGGCGCATCCGGCACTGCATTCACCGATTTTTGGATTGATGAATGGTTACATCATCGGCCTCGATGAATATGCCAAGGAGTTGGCTGCATTCGCTGAAAGCGTTTCCAAGGATGCTTACCTCGATTTGGATCGCTTCGATATTGCGGGCGTAAAGGTACTTGACCGCTATCGCTACGTGATCGAAATTCGCGGCAAGTATCCACAGTTTTTGTATTGGCTGGCAATGCCGTTCTTCGCGCCCGTTCCACACGAGGCCGAGCGCTTCTATCGGCAGCCAGGAATGCCGGCGAACATTTCTCTGGACTGGTATCCGGTCGGAAGCGGTCCGTACATGCTGAGCATCAACGATCCGCATCGCATGATGGTGCTGGAACGCAACCCCAATTTCATCGGAGAGTCGTATCCATCAACGGGAGAAGCGGGCGACAGGCAAAGCGGGCTGCTTGACGATGCGGGCAAGCTGATGCCCTTCATAGACAAGGTCGTGTACAACCTCGAGAAGGAAAGTATTCCCTACTGGAACAAGTTTCTGCAGGGCTACTACGATTTGTCGGCGATTAGCTCTGACAGTTTTGACCAGACGGTTGCCGTCAGCGCCAACGGTGAGGTTGGTCTAACTGATGAGATAAGTGAGCGGGGAATAAAGTTGCACACTTCGGTGGCCGCGAGCACCATCTATCTTGGTTTCAACATGCTCGACCCGCTCGTGGGCGGGCTCGATGAGCGTTCCCGCAAACTTCGACATGCGGTGTCGATTGCCGTTGACATGGAAGAACTGATTTCAATCTTCCGTAATGGGCGTGGTATTGCCGCGCAAAGTCCGCTCCCGCCGGGCATCTATGGGTACCGTAGCGGCGAGGAAGGTATGAATCCGTATGTGTACGAGTGGCTTGACGGGCGCCCGAGGCGAAAACCGATTGCGTACGCGAAAAAACTGCTGGAGGAGGCCGGCTACCCGCACGGCATCGACGCCGAGACCGGCAAACCGTTGACGCTCTTTCTCGACACGACGCTGGTTGGTCCGGAAGCGAAATCACGGGCCGACTGGTTCACCAAGCAGCTGCGCAAGATTGACGTTCAACTGGTAGTTCGGGCAACAGATTTGAATCGTTACCAGGAAAAGCTGCGTAATGGCACAGCGCAACTGTACATTCTCGGCTGGAATGCCGACTATCCCGATCCGGAAAATTTCATGTTTCTACTGCATGGTCCGCAATCGCGCGCGCGTGGCAGTGGCGAGAACGCGTCCAACTATACCAGTCCCGAATTTGACAGCTTGTTCGAGCAGATGCGCAATATGCACAACAGTCCACGGCGCCAGGAGATCATTGACCGCATGGTGAAAGTTGTGCAGCGCGACGCACCCTGGGCATTTGGTTTTCATCCAGCCGACTACAATCTCGCGCACGGTTGGGTTCACAACATCAAACCAAATACCATGGCGAACAACGAGTTGAAGTATCAGCGCATTGATCCGACACTTCGCGAACGACGCCGTGATCAATGGAACACGCCTGTGCTCGCGCCATTGCTCATTGTCACCTTGCTGGCAATTGGTGGTCTGGCTCCGGCCGTCATTGCGTGGCGTCAGCGTGAACGGGGCAGGGCAGGCGATACCTCTGTTAGGGCTGCCGAGTGACTACCTATCTCATTCGCCGGATTTTGTATGCCATTCCGATTCTGATTGGTGTCAACCTCATCACCTTCGCCTTGTTCTTTTTTGTCAACAGCCCGGACGACATGGCGCGTCTGGCGCTTGGCGGCAAACGCGTTACTGAGGAAGCAGTGGAAAAATGGAAGCGTGACAAAGGCTATGACAAACCCCACTTCTTTAACGTCCGCGAACAGGGACACGCAAGATTTACCAATACGATCTTCTTCACCAAGTCGGCCAGCATGTTCGTGTTCGACTTCGGCGTCTCAGACGACGGCCGTGACATCGGCACCGAAATTCGCACGCGCATGTGGCCCAGTCTTGCCATTGCGCTGCCAACGTTTTCTATTGGACTTGCCTTCTACATCACGTTTGCTCTGATACTGGCCTTTTTCAGGGCGACCTACGTTGACGTGTCTGGCGTTGTCGCCTGTGTTGTCGCAATGTCGATTTCCAGTTTGTTCTACATCATCGGCGGCCAGTACCTGATCAGCAAGCTTTGGCATCTGGTGCCGATTTCCGGGTTCGACTATGGCGTGGATGCGCTGAAATTTCTGGTGCTACCAGTGGCCATTGGCATTGTCAGCAGCATTGGAGCGAACACTCGCTGGTATCGCACCATTTTCATAGAGGAGATTGGCAAGGATTACGTGCGCACAGCGCGTGCCAAAGGGCTTTCCGAGGCTCGCATTCTTTTTCGGCATGTGTTGCATAACGCGATGATTCCAATCTTGACCGGTGTTGTTGTCATTATTCCAAGTCTGTTCCTCGGCAGTCTGATTATGGAATCATTCTTTTCCATTCCCGGGCTTGGCAGCTACACGATTGAGGCGATCAACAATCAGGACTACGCGGTGGTACGTGCGATGGTGTTCCTTGGCTCGGTTCTCTACATCATCGGGCTGAGCCTGACTGACGTCGGGTACACGCTGGTCGACCCCAGAGTCAGATTGTCCTGATGCCGTTCAAGCCCGTTATTCTCTGGACTGATGCCTTGCTGTTCCTGCTGCTTGCAGCGGCGGTTGGATTGTGGCTGCATATGCGCTCACGCCCGCACCTGCTGCAGCCATGGCGTAATCTCGTGCAAAGCAGGCAGGCCATGGGGTCGATGGTCTTCCTCGCCTTTTTCATGGCGGTCGGGTTACTCGATTCGATGCACTTTCGCTTGCGAATCTCGCCGGCGGACGCGACACAGGAGAGCCGCTACAGGGTACAGACGCTGAGCGCTCTGGACGTGCTGGTCGGGCCGCTGCGAACGCAGACCGAAAAGACCTATTCGGCACCGCTGGCGACCCATCTGTTTGCCAAGGAAACTATTGAGGCTGCCGGTGACGGGCGCACACGAGCCTATCCGCGGCTGACTTATGGCGGCGCGCATCTTTCCGACCCCGCAACCGAATGGCTGCCCGACGTGTTGCGCCTGATAGCCGCGGGTCTGGGTCTTGGCGCCATTTTGTGGAATGCGTTGGCGTTGCTGGTGACTGGCGTGCTCGCCCGCCACACTGGTCGAGAGTTTGGTCAAACGTGGCGCGCTATCTGGCAACACCGAGAGCCGCTGCCGTGGCGGACCATCCTGATCAGTGCTGGCTTTATCGTGTTACTGCTGGCTCCGATGGCGCTGCTGGCAACCAGGTACCACGTGCTGGGCACCGACAAGGTCGGTCAGGATGTGTTCTATTTGACTCTGAAGAGCATTCGCACGGGGCTTCTCATTGCGACCCTTGCTACCCTGGTAATGCTGCCGCTCGCGACTGCGCTCGGCATCATGGCTGGTTACTTCGGGGGCTGGGTCGACGATGCGATTCAATACATCTATACAACGCTCAATTCGATTCCGGGTGTGTTGTTGATCGCGGCATCCGTTTTGATGATCCAGGTGTACATGGCAACTCACCCTGAGCTGTTTGATACGATCGAGCAGCGCCAGGACCTGCGACTGTTGTTTCTTTGTTTGATCCTCGGTGTGACCAGCTGGACCGGCTTGTGCAGACTGCTGCGTGGTGAAGCACTCAAGCTCAGGGAGCAGGAATATGTGCAAGCTGCGCATGCCTTCGGCGTGTCCCACTCGAGAGTGATCAGGCGCCATATTTTGCCCAACGTCATGCACATCATCGTAATCGCGGTGGTGATGGATTTTTCTGTGCTGGTATTGGCCGAGGCCGTGTTGTCCTATGTCGGCGTCGGTGTCGACCCCACGATGACTAGTTTCGGCAACATGATCAACGCAGCGCGGCTGGAGATGGCGCGCGAACCAATGGTATGGTGGTCATTGGCATCGGCGTTCTTCTTCATGCTGGTGATGGTGTTGTCGGCAAACTTGTTTGCCGATGCGTTGCGCGACGCGTTCGATCCGCGTATCTCCGTCGCTTCGCGGGGCAAGGCATGAGTGCTGGCCAAATGACGAGGCTGTAATGGCCACGCCCTTGCTCGAAGTTCGTGATCTCCAGACCTGGCTGATGGGCGGCGATGTGCCGGTGCGCGCAGTTGACGGCGTTGGTCTTACCATCAACCATGGCGAAACCTTTGCCTTGGTCGGAGAGTCTGGCTGTGGCAAGTCGATGACCGCACTATCGATCGCTCGCCTGCTCCCCGAAAATGCGCGGGTACGCTCGGGCACGGTGCATTTGGCCGGTAGCGAATTGCTAGGCCTTGCCGAAGCCTCGATGCGTGAGGTGCGCGGCAAGCGTATCGGGATGATTTTTCAGGAGCCCGGCACCAGCCTCAACCCGGTGCTGACGGTAGGTACCCAGATCGGCGAGGTGATCGTGCGTCACACCGAGTTACGCGGGGCGCACGTCAGAGACCGTTGTGTCGAGTTGCTCGACTCTGTCGGCATTCCGGATGCCGAACGGCGCCTTGACGAGTTTCCGTTTCAGTTATCCGGTGGTCTTAAGCAAAGGGTCATGATCGCTGCCGCACTGGCGTGCGGTCCGGAATTGCTTATTGCCGACGAACCGACAACGGCGCTGGACGTCACCATCCAGGCACAGGTTATTGCGCTGCTCAAGGAGCTGCAGTCGCGACGCAACATGTCGATCCTGTTGATCACGCACGACCTGGCAGTGGTTGCGCAGATCGCCCACAAAGTCGGCATCATGTATGCAGGCCAGATTGTCGAACAAGCGTCGCGACGGCAGTTCTTCGAGTATCCGGCACACCCTTATTCGCGCAAATTGTTCCAGTCTTTGCCGCGTGGTGTCACGGGCGACGCCAGCCTTGCCGTAATTCCGGGGAACGTCCCCAGCATGACGCGCGTTTTCGCCGGCTGCCGTTTCGCCGAACGCTGTGATTTTGGCAAATCCGACTGCAACGCTCGGCCGGCGCCGTGGGTCGAGCTCGACTATCAGCACAAGGTTCGCTGTGTACTTTACGCTGGCACCAGACAGGTGGCCGACGTACACCAGACGTTGCGTGCACGGCAAGGTGATTCTGCTGAGCCCCACGCGGGACAGTCAGGCGATGGCGAGAGTGCGCCGGTGCTGCAAGTGGAAGGGCTTAAGGTCCATTTCCCGATCCGCCGCGGCTTGTTCAAGCGCACTGTCGGTGCGGTGCGGGCAGTGGATGGGGTAACGCTTGAAATAGGCGCCGGTGAATGCCTCGCACTGGTCGGTGAGTCGGGCTGTGGCAAGACGACGGTCGGCAAATCAATCCTTCGCTTGGTGCTGCCCACGGCAGGGCGGGTGCTGCTCGAAAACGTTGAACTCGGTGATCTCAGCCGCACCCAATTGCGCGCGCGGCGCAAGGACATGCAGATCGTTTTCCAGGATCCATACGCATCGCTCAATCCGCGCATGCGCGTTGCCGAGCTTCTTGAAGAAGGTATGGCTGCGCTCGGGCTGGGTGACGCACGATGGCGCGCCCAGCGCGCCGATGAACTGCTATCACAGGTCGGCCTGGCTGCCGAAATGCGCTCGCGCTATCCGCATGAATTCTCCGGAGGTCAGCGCCAACGCATAGCCATCGCCCGCGCTCTGGCGGTCGATCCGAAGTTGTTGATCTGTGACGAACCGACCAGCGCCCTGGATGTGTCGGTACAGGCGCAGATCCTGAACTTGCTCAAGTCACTGCAGCGGGGCCTGCGATTGTCTTACCTTTTTATCACCCACGATTTTTCAGTGGTCGAGTTTCTTGCCCAGCGGGTAGCCGTCATGTATCTCGGCCGGATTGTCGAGTCGGGGTCGCGCGATGCGGTTCTGAACAGTCCGCGTCATCCCTATACACGGGCTCTGCTATCTGCTGTTCCGACAACTGAAGAGAGGACGCAGCGCACGGTGATTTGGCTCAAGGGTGAGCTACCGTCGCCTGCCAATCCGCCACAGGGTTGCCACTTCCACCCGCGTTGCCCGGACGCGGGTGACCAGTGCAGACAGCATTACCCTGAACAGACGACGATCTCAGGCGAGCACGTCGTCGCGTGTCACCTCTATCGCTAGGTAAACAGCAGCAGACGTCGTAAGTGGCTTACTGCAACATCGTCGACACGCGCGGTACCCGCAGGTCCTTGTAAATGACCAGCCGGTCTCCGGCACGAATGCGACTGCCGCGTATGCCGTTCCACGCCTTGATGCCCCTGACCGAGACTCTATAACGCTGCGCTATCTCGGAGAGGGTATCGCCGGGCCTGATGCGATGGACGATGCGTGTGCCGTAGAAATTGTTGGGGCGATTGAATTCGGGGTTGTTCCAGGTCTCGTCAAGGTTCGATTCATCGACGTCACTGGGCATCGGTACCAGCAGGGAGTGCCCGGCACGCAACCGGACATAAGGCTTGATACCGTTGATCTGTCGCAACTTGTTCGGGTCCATATCGAAACGCTTGGCGACTTGCTCGACACTTTCGTTTTTCTTCAGTGCATAGGTTTGCCACGACACCAGCGGCGCATCGTGATACTCGAGATTCTTGGCAAAGGTTTCCGCTTTGTCCAGCGGTAGCAGGATCTTGCGTTCACCGTCAGATGCAATCACCGGCCTGTTATATGCGGCGTTCAGAATTTCGAAATCCTCTACTGACATTTCCGCCAGACGTGCAGCGATTGCTATATCCATGTGCTCGTGCGCTTCGACCAGTGTGAAATATGGCTGATCGAGCACGTCTGGAAGCATCAAGCCGACTCCGCCCGGGTCACTGATGATGTTCTTCACTGCCTGCAGTTTCGGTAGATAGTTGCGTGTCTCGCGTGGCATGCGCAGGCTGTAGTAATTGGTAGCTAGACCGCGTCGCTTGTTGCGCTTGATGGCGCGGCGCACACCGTTCTCGCCCCAATTGTAGGCCGCCAGCGCCAGGTGCCAGTCGTTGAATTCACCGTAGAGCATTTCCAGGTAGTCGAGCGCGGCCCCGGTTGCTGCGACAACGTCCCGGCGCTCATCGTGCCACCAGTTCTGCTCCAGGCCGTAATTCTTGCCGGTCGAGGGGATGAACTGCCAAATTCCTGATGCATGCGCGCGCGAATAGGCGGTGGGGTTGTAGGCGCTCTCGATCATCGGCAGCAGCGCCAGCTCGGTCGGCATGCCCCGCTTCTCAACCTCTTCAACAATGTAATGCAGGAACAGGGCGCTGCGCGCGATCATGCGCTCAAAGTACTCGGGGTTCTTCTTGTACCAGCGCTCAAACTGGCCGACGCGTCGGCTCTTCACTGTCGGGAAGGTGAAGCCCTCGCGAACGCGTAGCCAGATGCTCTGGGGTGGAATCTCCGGCTCGGGGAACTCCCAATAGACAACCTCTTCTTCCGCCCTTTCGGCCTCGGAGATGGCTTCCTCGGCGCTGGTGTCTGTTGTTATCTCATTGAGCGCATCAATATCGGTCGACTTGCCAAGCGCAGCAATATTGACCCACGGTGGGGCTGAGGACTGCGGTACCATGGTTTCGACGCCGGGTTCACGGGCGTAACAAAGCGGCGACAACAATGCGGCGAAGATCAGTACGGCGCTAATCCGGCTCATTCTTGCTCTTTAGGGGTGATTTCGGATGGGCAGATTGTGTAAAACAACCATCATAAAGTCAATAGGTTGGGAAATATATTTAAGGAGCGACTTGAGGGCTTGGAGCGCGCTCCTGGCGCGCATTGCCTGAAAAACCTCGTTGCTGCCATTCGTACTGCACTCGGACGCATGCGCGAAGTGTGCCAATAACGGTGGATAACTGCAAAAAAATCGAAACGGGCGCGGACCATTCGTGAACGATCAACAGTAAGCTACGCAGTCGGGGCGGGGGCGGTTTGCAGTCTTCGAGCCGCCGGCTGGCCTTCGAAATCGCTACGTTATACTTCGACGAATTACCGATGTTGCGGCCATTGAGGCCCGGATACAAATGCCAGCTGCAGAAAGCCGAAGTTTAGAGCCCACCGGGCCAGTGTCGTTGTTGTCCGCCACGCCGGGTAAAGCAGGTGCGTTCACGCGTGGCAGGGTGCTACATGCTGGCTGAAACTGAAGCCTCCAGCTCCACGCGTAGCTCGGCGCTGTCCGAGTGGTTTGCCACACCGCTGGGTCAATACGTCATAGGTGTCGAGCAAAGCTATTTCGACAGGGAAGTAGCCGACGTATTCGGTTTCAATGCCTTTCAAATTGGTCTGCCGGAACACGATTTTCTGCGTGCCAATCGCATGCCTTTTCGCTGCGTCACAGCCAGAGAGGGCAAGGTTACCTTCGCGGCGGACTCTGCCGCGTTACCGGTTCGCAGTGGTGTCGCAGATCTGATCATTTTGCCGCACGCAATCGAGTTCAGCGAAAACCCGCACCAGGTGTTACGTGAAGTTCAACGGGTATTGATGCCTGAAGGACATGTCGTGTTGTCCGGTTTCAACCCGTGGAGTCTGTGGGGCGCCAGAAAACTGGTCACGCTGTCGCCGGATTATCCTTGGCGGGGTCAGTTCGTTGGCCTGGCGCGCATCCGCGACTGGTTGGCGCTGCTTGGATTTGAAGTGGCGACAGGGCGCATGGGCTGTTATGTGCCGCCGGTTGCCAGTGACAAGTGGCGCGCGCGCTTCGAATTCATGGACAAGGCAGGCGACCGTTGGTGGCCATTTGCCGGCGGCGTCTATTTTCTGCACGGCATCAAACGAATGCAGGGAATGCGGATGATTACGCCAAAATGGAAGGCGACCCGTGCGCGCGAGCGGTTGGTGGTGTTGCCTCAGCGGCGCACACGCACGGAAGATACGCTCGCCGCAAGAAATGGCGACGAGCATGCCAAATCCTGATGAGCGATGCAATTCGAATCTAAACCGATCGAAATCTATACCGATGGGGCGTGCAAAGGTAATCCTGGCCCTGGTGGCTGGGGCGTATTGCTGCGCTGGAACGGTCGCGAGAAAGAGCTGTATGGCGGGGAGCGGCAAACAACAAATAACCGGATGGAGCTGCAGGCGGTGATCGAAGCGTTGTCGGCGCTCAAGCGGCCTTCGGAGGTACGCTTGCACACCGACTCGCAGTACGTGCACAACGGCATCCGTTCCTGGATACATAACTGGAAGAGGCGTGGCTGGAAGACAGCGGACAAGAAACCGGTCAAGAACGTCGACCTGTGGCAAAAACTCGATACGCTCACTGAGGAACACCGGATCGAATGGGTGTGGGTCAGAGGGCATGCCGGGCACGACGGTAACGAGCGCGCTGATGCGCTCGCCAACCGCGGTGTGGAGACGGTTTGAGACTTTGCATTGGTTGACGCAGTCAATTGTTGGTGAGGTGATGCTGTTTGCGGTTAGTGCTGGCGTTTGTGACCGCGCTGCGCTGGGCAGACCGCCTTCGGCTTTCCCATCGGGCGATCGCCACGACTCCGTGGGGTGCCATTGGTATTTCCTCTCTTCCTCAGCGCCCTCAGCGACGTCGGCGGTGAGTGCCGTTCGGGCTGAATAAAGACAATGCGACAGATCGTTCTTGATACCGAAACTACCGGACTGGATCCAACACTTGGGCACCGGATTATCGAGATTGCGGCCATCGAAATGGTCAGTCGACAGATCACCGGGCGTGATTACCATTGCTACGTTAACCCCGAGCGCGAGATCGACCCCGGTGCACTTGAAGTTCATGGCATCAGTAGAGAGTTCCTCGCTGACAAGCCCAAATTCGCGGATATTGCGCCCGACTTCCTGAAATTCATAGAGGGCAGTGAACTGATCATTCACAATGCACCGTTCGATGTTGCTTTTCTCAACGCGGAACTCGAGCAGGCTGGTCGCGAGCCGATTACCGAGTTTTGCGAGATGGTGACGGATACACTGAAAATCGCTCGTGAACTGCACCCGGGCAAGCGCAGTTCTCTCGATGCGCTTTGTGAGCGTTATGCCGTCGACAACTCGGCGCGCACACTGCATGGCGCCTTGCTCGACACTCGTTTGCTGGCCGAGGTTTACCTGGCGATGACCCGGGGACAGGAGAGTCTGCTGATGGAAGTCGAGAATAGTGAGACATTCATCGATGCCAGCGGCGCGCTTGGCGGTGACGTTGAACTGCTGGTGATTTGTGCCAGCGACGAAGAGTTTGACCAGCATCGACGCGCGCTCGACGATATCGACAAGGTTGCTGCAGAGGGCTGCTTGTGGCGGCGCCTGGATGCGAATGCGGCGTCTTACGTGGAGCCGTCGACCGACCCTGCCGTCATGCCGCAGCGATCTTTGCGTTGATCACTCGGCGCGCAACGCCTCGACCGGATCAAGTCCGGCCGCGCGGGTGGCGGGGACGACACCGGCCGCAAGTCCGATGGCAACGGCGACCGTCTCGGCCAGCACGGCGAACAACCACGGCGTGTTGACCGGCAGTGCTGGCACCGTGATCGTAAGCAGTTGAGCAAGTCCGACACCGAGCGACAGGCCGAGCACGCCGCCGATGCTCGACAGCAGAATAGCTTCTCCAAGAAACAACGACAGTATTTGGCCGCGCTTTGCGCCCAGTGCACGCAGCAGGCCGATTTCGCTGGTGCGCTCGGTCACCGAAATTGTCATGATGGTCAGTATGCCGACACCGCCGACCAGTAGCGAAATGCTGCCCAGTGCGCCAACCGCGAACGTGAGTACCTCGAGAACCGAAGACAACACGTCCATCATCTCCTGCTGAGGCGTGATGGTGAAATCCTCCCGTCCATGGCGCGTCATCATCGTCTTGTGGATGCCGTCGACGACCGTGTCCGGGTTGGCGCCCGGTCTGTAAACAACATTTATTTCCATCAACCCGTCGCGATTGAACAGTTCGAGCGCACGTCCGGCGGGAATGTAGACCGTGTCATCGAGGTCGACACCGAGAATCTGGCCCTTTGACTCCATGACGCCGATGACCCGGTAGCGGCTTCCGCCAATTTCAACGCGGTCGCCGAGCGGGTTGCTGCTACCGAAAATTTCATCACGAACTTTCGACCCCAGCGCTACAAAGGTGCGTGCTTGCTCCGGGTCGTCATGCGGAAGAAAGCTGCCGCTCGCCACGTTGATACTGAACGCATCTGGAAAATCCGGCCCGACGCCATACACGGTGACCCGCCGTGAGCGTCCCTCTGCGTTGACCTCGGCGGTTCCCTGAACTGCTGGTACCGAATACAACACCGAGGCAACCCTGCGCAATGCGACACTGTCGTCGATGGTAAGAGGGCGATCGCTGGCGAAGATGCCGATCGACGCGCCACGCGTTTGCGTCTTGCCTGGATGCACGGTAATGATATTGGTGCCAAACTGGGAGAACTCGGCGATCACGAATCGGTTGATACCTTCACCGATTGACGTGAGCAGAATCACTGCAGCGATGCCAACGGCGATTCCAAGCGCACTGAGGGAACTGCGCAGCCGGTGCGCAATCAACGATCCGAGTCCCATGCGTATCATGTCCAACAGTTTCATGACTTCGCTACTTTCGCCTCGATGCCTGGCTGATGTCTATCATCGCTTCCCGAATTTCAACTCTACATGCCGTTAGCTGCTTCGTCGCTTCGCTGGTTCCATTCAACGCGTCGCCAGCTCCACTCAGCGCTTCGCTAGTGCAATCACCGGGTCGAGTCGTGCGGCGCGGCGCGCCGGCATCACACTGAAGCCGACGCCAGTCAGTGCCGCCGTTAACACGGCTGCGCCGACCGCCCATGCCGGCGCAGCTGCCGGAAACGCCGGATAGAGTTGACGAATGATCAGAATACCGACTGCCCCCAACAGCAAGCCGACTAGCGCCCCGCACGCGGACAGCAATGCCGCCTCGGTAAAGAACAGGCTTCGAATTTGTCGGCGTGATGCCCCGATCGCTTTGAGCAAACCGATCTCCGCGGTTCGTTGCGACACGGCGACCAGCATCACGTTCATGGTCAGAATGCCGGCCACTGCGAGGCTGATGGCTGCGATACCACCGACGGCAAGAGTCAGGGTGCGAAGAATGCGGTCAAAGGTCGCCAGTACAGCATCCTGGGTGACAACAGTGACATCTTCATCGCCCTCGTGACGGTCCTTGATGATGCGGCGGATCTCGTCCCGTGCCGTATCCAGCGACTCGCGATGTCGTGTTTCGGCGAGAATTCGAAACAGCGAAGGCTGGTTGAACAACTGTTGTGCCGAAGCGACTGGAATAATCGCCAGTTCATCGGTATCGAAGCCCAGTGAGCGCCCCTTGGCGCCTAGAATACCGATCACACGAAATCGTCGATCACCAATTCTCAACCATTGCCCGATTGGCTCTTCATTGGGGAACAGTTCCTTGGCGAGCGTTTGACCAATGATGCAAATCGATTGTGCTTTGGTCGGATCCGCCGGGGGCAGAAAGTTGCCCCGGTCCATTTCCAGACGACGAATGTCACGAAACTCATGTGTCGTGCCCAGAACCGGCGCCTCCCGGTTCAACCGTCCGCGGGACAGGTAGGCGGAACCAATGTTGAGTGGTGCGATGCGCGTGACATGCCTGCTACGCAGTACGGCGACGGCATCCTCGAGAGTCAGGTCACGCGGGCTGCGTCCCACTAGCATGCCGGGAACGTTGCCGCCGGTCTCGGTCCGGCCCGGGAAGACAATGATCAGATTGCTGCCCAGCGAAGAAAATTCGTTGACGACGTAACGGCGCGCGCCTTCGCCAAGTGCAGTCAGCACCACCACGGCGCCGACGCCGATGGCCATTGCGATGACCATCAGAGCGGTACGCGTTCTGAACCCGGTCAGACTGCGGAAGGAAAAACGTACAACGTCTCCTGGCCCCATCATTTCTGCAGCACGTTGTCCGCGTTGATGCGCCCGTCGACCATGTGCAGTTGGCGACGCGCGCGCCGACCCAGTTCCGGGTCGTGGGTGACCACGATCAGTGTTACGCCTGACGCGTTCAGCCGTTCGAGCAAGCCGACCACTTCGCGGCCCGAGGCACGATCAAGATTGCCGGTGGGTTCGTCGGCAAGCAATACTGGCGGATGCATAATGGTGGCGCGGGCCATGGCCACCCGCTGTCGCTGTCCGCCGGACAGCTGGCTGGGTCGGTGATCCATTCGATCGCCGAGGCCATAGTCTTCGAGGCTTTTCGCTGCGCGCTGGCGCCGTTCGCTGATTGCGATGCCGGACAGCATCATGGGCACAGAGACGTTCTCCAATGCCGTGAGTCGTGGCACCAGGTGAAACGCCTGGAACACGAAGCCGATTTTTTCGCGGCGCACACGCGCCTGTTCCTCGTCGGTCAGACGTGTCACGTCGCGATTGTCCAGTTTGTAGACGCCGCCGGTCGGTCTATCCAGCAAACCAACAATGTTTAGCAACGTTGACTTTCCAGAGCCAGACGGACCCATGATGCTGAGATATTCGCCAGCACCGATATCGAGATTGACGTCTGCCAGTGCGTCTACCGTCTGATCCCCAACCTGGAAAGACCGATCGATCCCAGCCAATGAAATCATCTGCTCAAGATGTGCTCTTGCTAGGGAGCAACTCCTTCCTCAGCCTCGAGCGGCACGCCTTGTTTGAGTCCCTCACGCTCCGTTGACAGCACGATGCGCTCGGAAACGCTCAAACCGGAAACGATCTCGGTGTGCGCCCAATTGGAAAGTCCCGTTTCAACGACTCGAATGTCAAGCGTTGCGTCAGAAGGATCCAGAACATAGAGTTTGGTGCCATCGATCAGTGCTGAGGTCGGCACGCGCATGACATTCTCGCGAGTGGCGAGAACGATTTCGACGTCCGCGCTGTAGCCCACCAGTAGTGTGCGAAATTGCGATGGATCATTGAATTCGACTTCAACGTCCACGGTGCGTGCCTGCTTTTCGCGATCGAGTACATAGGGCGCGATGCGCCGTACATGGCCACTGAAGCGTTGCCCGGGAAACGCGTCAATGCTGATCCGCCCCGGTTGCCCGACGATAATCTTGGGTGCGTCGATCTCGTCCATCGGCGCCGTCACGTAAAGACACGTGTCATCGATCAAATCCACCGCTGGGGGCGTCGGAATACCGGGTGGTGACGGGGTGGTGAACTCACCGACCTCGCCGGTCACTTCGGCGACGATGCCCGCGAACGGTGCGCGTAAATATGAAGTGGAAAGCTCTGCCTGCATGGCGGCGATTTGTGAACCGGCCTGGCGGACATCGGCATCGGCAGCGGCGCAAGCGGCACGACCTGCCTGTGCCCGGGCGAAAGCGCGGTCGAGCGCTTCATCGCTGATAAACCCCTGGTTCTTAAGTTGACGAGCGCGCTTGAGATCGCGAGCAGCGAGATCGGCATTGAGACACACCTCATCGCGGCGGCTTCTTGCGGCAGCTCGCTGATCCTCGGCGAGGCGCAGCCGTGCGGACAAATCGGCGTTCCACAACTCGAGCAGGATTTGGCCCTTCTTGACCCGATCACCCTCTTTGACCGAGAGCTTGGCGATTTGACCACCAGCCCGCGGTGCCAAGCGCGCGCGTCGGCAGGCGGTGATGGTGCCCGCGCGCGTGTTCGAAATGGTGGATTCGACTTTACCCAGTTCGACTGTTGCCAGACTGACCTGTATCGGCTTCGGCTTGGAGATAAACCATACCGCGCCGGCACCCAGTGCCACAACCACGATTGCGCCGACGATCAGTCGTCGCACAGGCGCGTCCGAAAGATGGCGCAAAGCGGTTGTATGCTTTGCGCGCTAGAAAGCTTCACACTAAGTAAATGCACGACCGGCATTATGCCAGCCCGCGCGAGGCCGGACAGTGCCGTGCTTCGGGCGCCGTATTTCAGCGCTGGTTTGGCCTCAAGCATCATCGCAAACACCGAAAATGACGCCTGAGCAATTCGACGAAACGCGCCGAGTAATGACCATCAGGAGCCTCTGGTGTACCGGCCGCGTCCTGTCCCGAACCCAATGCCGGCAGTATGTACCCTTCTGGAAAAAGCTAGCTTAGGGCGGCCTGCGTCACCGGGCAGCACTCGTCGTTATCAGCATTTGGCTCTTGCGCTGCTGTTTGGAAGCCAACGCGCCGGTGGGCGTCTCGCCCGTTTCGGACGTCTGTCAGAATTGCATCGAAACTGACACGCGGATTAAGGCGCGGACCGATTTCGGTAGTCCGCCCGTGCGCCGAAAAGTCTCTGTAGGCGCGTTGCTCACAAACCCGCGGTCGGGCTTGTTATGAAGCGCAGAGAAATCAAGGTGGGTTGATGACGTACCGCTATAGGCTCGCGATCACTCCTTGCTCTGCAGCAGACCGTGGCCCCCAGTAGCTGATATCAATATCGTAGCTGACAACGCTTTCCAGAACTTGCCACTCTTTTATGTCAAAGCGGACAAATGAAAGCGTGTCGATGGGTAGACGCGAGCCAACGACCGAAAGAGTGACATCGGGTGCACGCGGATCGTCAACCGCACGATCGTTTTCGAAGTTCGCGCGGCCAACATATAGCTGAAGTGTGTCCGCCTTCGTCTGCTTGTCTTCGGCGAGCGCCGCTGGCATTAGCATTTTTTCAGTATGCTTCGGCGCTGCTGTGTTAACGATAAACGAGCCGGAATAGTAGTTACTCAGCGATGGCGTCGAAAAAGGCGCAATGACAGCGCTCTGTCTTGCGCCTTGTAATCGCGCGTCTGCAAGATTGTCGAGGACCACATAGAAGTTACGCAGAAGGCCGGCGTCGGTGCGGCTCAAACTGACGACTTCATTGAAATTCTCCTGATGAAGAAGCACTGCGCCCTCCTGTGCAATTGTCGAGCCGATCAGTGCGACTGGTAGGGCCAGCGGGCAGATCCCTCGTATAAGTGCCTTCAAGAATTTCATCTGTTCCTCCCAACAGGACGTTGCACTGCTACTTCATTGATTGGTCGGCAGGGCGGGTAGATGTTCTGTCTCAGTCACCCAACCGATAAAGACCAAGCAATCCATTGTGTTAACGATGTTTGCTAAACAAGTCATGCGTTTCTTGTGTTTAACGAAAGTGCATACCGGAAGTGGAGCTTCGAGCTTTTTGTCCGCGTACTCCCGAAACGAGATTCGCATTGGCGCCGGCTATCGATTTGCACATGATGTGACATCAGTTGAAAACGCGAATGTCGCTGTATGTCGAATCTGTTTCGTAATACTCGCTGTGTGTGTT
>CP070775.1:841382-915407 GCA_020346185.1 Betaproteobacteria bacterium
GACTGGCTGGGGCGCCAGTTGTTCCCGGGAGCTTAGAAGTAGATCTGGGCGCGGAGGTCGACCCGGGTTTCCTTGTCAACAATGTTCCCGGCGGCGTCAGTAAACGGTACCTCAAATTTGTTTTCCACCCAGTTGAGCAGGAAGCGGGTGTACTGATTCGGGATCCACTTGATGCCGACCGTTGTACTTTCAACGTTGTTTTCCGTTGGATCGTCGGAGGCGATTGGAAGCCTTCCCAAATCCGTCTCGGAGAACCGCACGCCGACCTCCCAGGCGCCCCATCCACCCTTGTGCAGTGGCTTGAGCGGCTTGATTGTTTTCATGCCGGTGAGCGAATAGTTGTTCACGTATTGCTCGCCGGTAATCAACCAAACCAGTGAGACATAGGACGCTTTGGCGTCAGCTAAACCCGACCCTTCATCGAAGTCGACATCCGCATACTCACCCTGGAGCTTGACCGGGCCCCATGCGCCGACACCTTCGTACTGGATGGTTGTACGATCGAATTCGGTCCCGGCCGTGTCAAAAGCGCCATCGCGCCAATTAAGGCCGAAGTGCAGTACGCCCTTATCCCAATTGGCAAGCGGTGCGAAATTCACCGCGCCGCGGGCAATGGTGTCTTTCTTGTCGACCTCTGGCGCGTTCTGCCGTCCGGAACCGTTTGAGTAACCCAGGCCATACCAGAACACTTTCTTTTTCGGCTCGCCGTAGACCATCACACCGAGGTCTTTGCCCGGCTCATACTCGTCGGTAAACGGCCGCTCCATGAAGTCGGTGAAGCGGGAACTGGTCAGCTGCGCGAAACCGAGCGGGAACTTGAAGTGGCCGCCGCGCGCCTGAATCGAATTGCTCCACTTGTAATTCAGGTAAGCGTATTCGACGCGGCTCTTGGCCAGATCATATGTCAGTTCGTAGGTCCAGTTCTTGAGGTACTTGCCTTTGACACCGAGATAGGCGCGGCGCAACTGAAACTCGTCGATTTCTCTGGCGACCGGCGGCTCTCCGACTTCGTCGGGAAGATCGGAAGAGCGGTAGTCCAATTGCACCCGACCATGCAGCTGGATGCCGAACTGCCCGTCCTCGCTTTCCCATTTAACGCCTTTCTTGAAACTACCCACCATGTCATACGGGTCGTCTTCTTCTGTCTTGAGCGCGTTGGCCTCTTCTTCGGTCAGCACGCCTTTTTCGTACAGCTTGTCAACTAACTCATCATCGGCTGCGAGCGCCGGTGCTGCGGCACCGCCAAACATGGTAGCGATCGAGGCGGTGAGTACGAGCTTCTTCGCTTCACTCATTGGTTGCATTTGAATCTCCCTGATACAGAAACAGAATCCAGTGTTGAATCCGGTCCGTGGACCGGGTCGGCACAGGCAGGGCGCTGCCCCGCACATGCGACGGACCCGCGCATTGTCTCGATCGAATATGACAGTTTGATTAACTGTCACGAAGGGCGGTGTGAATCTCCGCCCCGCAGGGTGTCATCGCAACAGCAAAGCGGCCAGCACGGCCACGACGGCCGCCAGCAGAGTGCTGACAACAGCGAGCAGTTTGTTGATCTTGAGATATTTTTTGTTTGTCGCCTCGAGCTCGGCACGATTTTGGTCGGCATCGCGTTGCGACAGATACGAATGCAACAACCGCGGCAGCTGCGGCAGCAAAGATGCCCAGTAGGGTGTTTCCTGCCGCAGGTTCGCGATCAGGCCTTGCAGCCCGACCTGTTCCGACATCCAATGCTCAAGATAGGGCTTGGCCGTTTTCCACAAATCGAGGTCGGGGTAAAGCTCGCGCCCGAGCCCTTCAATATTGAGCAGCGTCTTTTGCAACAGCACCAGCTGCGGCTGGATTTCGACGTTGAACTGCCGCGAGGTCTGAAACAGCCGTAGCAGCAGTTTGCCAAAAGAAATCTCGCTCAACGGCTTGTCGAAGATCGGCTCGCAAACGGCACGGATGGCCGATTCGAACTCGTCGACGCGGGTACCTGGCGGCACCCAGCCAGCGTCGACATGGGCCTGCGCCACGCGACGGTAATCGCGGCGGAAAAACGCCAGGAAATTCTGCGCCAGGTAGTTCTTGTCCACATCGCTGAGCGTGCCCATGATGCCGAAGTCGAGCGCGACATAACGTCCGTCCGGCGCGACAAGAATGTTGCCAGGATGCATGTCGGCATGAAAGAAACCATCGCGAAACACCTGCGTAAAGAAAATCTCCACCCCGGCCTCGGCAAGGCGCTTAAGATCGATGCCTTGTTCGCGCAACCGTTCGACCTGTCCGATCGGGGTGCCGGACATGCGCTGCATCACCATGACCTGAGCCGCACAGTAATCCCAGTAGACTTCCGGAACGGCCAACAGTGGTGAGTCAGGAAAGTTGCGTCGCAACTGACTGGCATTAGCCGCCTCGCGCATCAAATCGAGTTCCTCATCGAGGTGCTTGCGGAATTCACCGACCACCTCACGCGGTTTGAGCCGCTTGCCATCGGCCGACACTCGCTCGATCATTGCCGCGGCGGACATCAGCAAGCCGACATCATGATCGATCGTCTTCTCGATTCCGGGGCGCAGTACCTTGACCGCAA
Source organism: Betaproteobacteria bacterium (assembly GCA_020346185.1). Lineage (GTDB taxonomy): Bacteria > Pseudomonadota > Gammaproteobacteria > Burkholderiales > Eutrophovitaceae > SG8-40. Next base: position 843,958 of record CP070775.1, read on the forward strand.
CCTCTCTGCCATCTCGTAGCTTGGCAAAATGCACCTGCGCCACCGAGGCACTCGCCACCGCGACCGAATCGAACTCGGCGAACACGTCGCCATCGTGTTCCTCGTAGACGCGTTGCAGGATTTCCTGTACCTGTTCGGGCGGGAATGGCGGCACGCGATCCTGCAACGGCGCCAGTTCATCGGCAATGTCGGCTGAGATCAAGTCGCGTCGGGTCGATAGCACCTGGCCGAACTTGACGAAGATCGGCCCAAGGCTCTCCAGAGCCATGCGCAACCGCTCACCACGTGGTCGTTTCAGTGAACGCCAAAATAACAAGGCACGCACCGGCCCGCGAAACGGGCGCAGGCCGCCATGTTGCATTGCAAACTCGTCCAGCCCGAAGCGCAGCGACACGAGGAGTATGTTCAGGAAACGAAGCAGCTGCATCAGCTAAGGGTAATCAGTGCGGCGGAGCTTGAGCTTCGCGCTGCGCAAGTCGCTCAATACGCTTGTCGAGACGCTCTACGGCGTCTCTGAGTTGATCTACCTGCTGGGCAAACTCCTCGACACTCAACGGCGTGGCGAGCACATGACGCTCCTCGCTGAAATACTCAGCTGCGCTGCGCGCCAGCGACTCTCCTGCTTCAGCGGGCCAGGCCGCTAGATGCCGCACGGCGCGCGCGATGCGGTGAGCGGCCACATCGCCGACAACACGGCTCAGGTCATCCTCGTAATCCCAGCGCAGATTCGCCATGACGTACGACGTTGCCTGCGCCAGTTCCATGTCGCCTTCGATTCGGGCTTCGCGCCAGGCAGCCTGTCGGTCGATTGGCCATTTGGCCACCGCGAGCGGAGACAGCTTGATCACCAGGTCGGCGGGATCGTCTGGCTCGGCAGGCTCAAGGTCACCGTCTGCGGCAATGCGCAGCACAACTATCGCCAGCGGCAGTTCAAGCCGAATTTGTTTCCCGGCGTGCTCGGCAAGCCGCATTCGCGCCCACTGCGCCTGACGCAGCAGGTAGTGCGCGACGGCAAGGACCATTTCGTTCAGCATCGTGAGGTAATCACAACTTGAATCCGCGGTGCAGTGCCACAACGCCGGCACTGAGGTTGAAATAGTCGACTCGATCGAAGCCGGCATTACGCAGCATGTCGGCCAGTTCGGATTGCGATGGATGCACGCGAATCGACTCTGCCAGATAACGGTAGCTGTCGGCGTCATCCGCCACCAGTTTGCCAAGCCACGGCAAAACCCCGAATGAGTAGGCGTCGTACAAAGGCTTGAGCGGTTTCCAGACTTGCGAAAACTCGAGCACTAGCAAACGCCCCCCGGGCCGCAGAACGCGCTGCATTTCCTTCAAGGCTGCGTCCTTGTGCGTCATGTTGCGCAAACCGAAGGCGACGCTGACACAGTCGAAGTAATCGGCGGGATACGGCAGCTTCTCGGCATCGCAGCGAACCGCCGGCAATGCCTGACCCGCATCGATCAGGCGATCTCGGCCGCGCGACAGCATGTCGGCATTGACATCGGTGAGCCAGACTTGCCCGGAACGTCCGGCGCGGTGTGCCAACAGGCGCGCCACGTCGCCGGTACCGCCGGCAACGTCAAGTACCCGCGCACCTTCACCCACGCCGGACAATTGCACTGCAAAACGCTTCCACAACCGATGCAGGCCGGCCGACATCAGATCATTCATCAGATCATAACGACCCGCGACCGAGCTGAATACGTCGGCTACCCGCTCCGCCTTGCGGCGCTCGTCAACTTTTTCAAATCCGAAATGAGTTTTGGTCATTGGGCTACACCTTTCCGTCAGCCATCGCGGCTGGCACCCGCCTTGTCGAGACGCTCGAGGTAGTCTTGCCATAGCGCGTCCTGGTCTACGCCAAGCGTGTAAAGGTAGTCCCACGAATAGAGCCCGGTGTCGTGTCCGTCACTGAATACCAGTTTCACGGCATAATTACCGACCGGCTCGACCGACAGAATATTCACGTCTCGCTTTCCAGTCTGCAGCACCTCCTGGCCTGAACCATGGCCACGAACCTCTGCGGACGGCGACAGCACCCGCAAGAACTCGCAAGGCAAACTGAATCGCTTGCCGTCGTCAAATGCGATTTCCACAATGCGCGACTGTTGGTGGAGGATGATGTCCGTGGGGCGGCGATTGCCGGTCAACGCGTCAGTCACTTGTAGTTTCCAGTCATAGGTCTGCATCCACACTGCGATCATACCGACCCTGCCGGACCAAACGGTGGATCAGGCGACTATGCCGGATGTCACGAATTTGCAACATTTCCTTCATACTATGCAAGTCTTCGGAAAATCTGGTCGAGCAGACACGACAATGTCCGCAACCATACTGGTTGTTGAAGACGAACCCGCCATACTGGAACTGATTGCCTACAACCTCAGGCTGGCAGGCCATCAGCCCCTTTGTGCCGATAGCGCCGAACAGGCGCTGCGGCTGGTTTCAAATGCCCTGCCCGATCTGGTTCTGCTCGACTGGATGCTGCCGGGTACCAGCGGCATCGAACTGGCGCGTCGCCTGCGCGCCGACAAGCGCACGCGGAGCATCCCGATCATTATGCTTACCGCGCGCTCCGAGGAACAGGACAAGCTGCTCGGCCTCGACACCGGTGCTGACGATTACATCACGAAACCGTTTTCGCCGCGTGAATTGAATGCGCGGATCAAGGCGGTATTGAGGCGCCGGGCACCGCAAATGACTGACGATGCGGTCGAAATCAGCGGACTGCGCCTCGATCCAGTGGGCCACCGTGTCACCGGTAACGGGGAGAGCATCAATCTTGGACCAACCGAGTTCCGATTGCTGCATTTTCTGCTGACGCATCCAGAGCGGGTGCATTCTCGTGCGCAGCTGCTCGATCACGTATGGGGCGACCATGTTTTCGTCGAGGAACGAACCGTCGATGTACATATCCGCCGCTTACGAAAAGCACTCGAACCGGAGCGCATGGACCGCCTGATTCAGACTGTCCGCGGCACCGGCTATCGTCTGTCTGCCGCGTGAGAGGCGCGCTGCGGCGACGCGCCTTGCCCTGTTTGCTTCATGACCGCGCCAGGCTGCCGGAGCGCCACTCTTTTTTGGGATAATTCACCGCTCGACATCTCAAGGAAATCGATTTGACGCGTCTGTGGAGCAGACCGCTTTCGACCGTAACCCTTCTGTGCACGGGTGCGCTCATTTCCTGGCCGATCTTCGGGCATATTGCGGTGCTCTGTGTCCTCGTCGTGGCACTGCTTATTGTCCTGCTGCACCACATCTACAATCTGTCGTTGCTGCAAGCTTGGCTTCGTGACCCTGGGTCCAGCAGCGTACCGCAGGGCAGTGGCTCCTGGGAGTACATCTTTGCCTACCTGGTGCGCCTGCTGAAGCGGCAACATGCCAGCAAGTTCGGGCTTTCCAAAGCACTCCAGCGATTTGAGCGGGCTGGGGCAGCATTACCCGACGCCGTCGTGTTGCTCGGTGACAATAACCGGATCGTCTGGTGCAATCCGCGCGCCGAGACCTATTTCGGCCTGCGGCTGGAGCGCGATCGTGGCACGCAAGTCACCTACATCCTGCGTCAGCCTCAGTTCTCAAGTTACTTGCAGTCGAGGGAGACTTCAAATCCATTATCGCTGCGCCTCATGGGTAATGCCGGGGAGCGCGTCGTATCGATGCAAATCGTTCCCTACGGTAACGCGCAGAAATTGCTGCTGGGTCGTGACGTCACTCACTGGGAGCGGCTCGAAACGACCCGCCGCGATTTTATCGCCAATGTCTCACACGAATTACGTACGCCACTGACGGTAGTACAGGGGTTTCTCGAGACGCTCGAAGGTACCCACGCAAGCGATCCGCAGTTTGTCGAGCGCAGCATCGCGCTAATGTCGGAACAGACGCAGCGAATGACGCGCCTAGTCAATGACCTGCTGACCTTGTCTCGGCTCGAGAATACGAACGGTAGCTCAGATGAAGACAAGGTAAACATTCCCGGACTGGTTGAATCGCTGCAGCACGAAGCCAAGGCATTGTCCGCCGGGCACCATACGGTAACCGCCAAGATCAAGAGCAGTGACTGGCTGCTGGGGAGCATAGACGAATTGCAGAGCGCCTTCGGCAACCTGGTCAGCAACGCAGTTCGCTATACGCCGCCTGGTGGAATGATCGAGCTGATCTGGGAACGCAAGGAAGGCAATCCGGTGTTCACGGTCAAGGACAACGGCATCGGCATTGAGCCGCAGCACGTTGGCAGATTGACGGAACGGTTCTATCGGGCGGACAAAAGCCGTTCGCGCGAGACGGGCGGTACCGGTTTGGGCCTGGCAATCGTCAAGCACGTTTCCAATCGCCATCAAGGGCAGCTTGAAGTCGATAGCTGGCCCGGCAAGGGCAGCGCCTTCAGTATCACTTTCCCCGCCACGCGAATCACCACAGCGCGCGAACCGGAACCCATACCCGTCACGGCAAGCCCGCAAGATAATTGAGCAAGGTACCCGCTGATGACTGGGGGTTCGGTCGCCAGCTAATCCAGCTGCGTGGCCAGCTCGTTGTGAAAACGAGCCCAGTAATCATTTGGCAATATTTGCGACTTTCCGGCAGTCCTGCTTCCCCAAACCGGATTCGGGTAATGCGGGTCCAGCCGAAAGCGGGGAATCACATGCCAGTGCACGTGTGGCACCATGTTGCCGAAACAGGCGAGATTGATTTTCTCGGGCTCGAGAAGCTTGCGCTGCGCTTGCTCGACAGCAAACACGATGCGCATCAGTTCAACGCGTTCGGAGTCGTTCAAGTCAGTCATCTCGCGCGCATGCCGCTGCAGGATGACCCGACAAAAAGCCGGATGATTCTCATCGTTTACGTTGACGACGCGTGCCAGTGCGTTTGACCAGACAGTTTCGCCGCCCGGTTCACGGCAGAGTACGCAACAGTTCTCTTGTCGGTTCATTTTCTCCCGCCCGGCAGCTTCAGTGCCACAAATGGTGCTACAACAAGACCCGTTCGATACCACCACGGTTGGCCCGCGCAACATACTGCGCCATCCAATCCGCTCCGAGCAGGTGTCTGGCCATTTCAACGACGATATAGTCCGCCTCGACACCAGTGTCGTCACGGTAACGTGCCAGACCCTGCAGGCAAGACGGACAGGAGGTCAGAATCTTGATGTCATCTTCATGTTGCTGTGCGCGAATCGCATCCACACCCTTGCGCAATTCCTCTTGCTTGCGAAAGCGCACCTGTGTCGACACATCCGGTCGCGAAATTGCCAGCGTTCCGGACTCACCGCAACAGCGGTCACTAGGCTCGACCTGTGTTCCCAGCAAATCATTGACAACCTTGCCGGGCTGATAGGTTTTCATCGGCGTATGACAGGGATCATGATACATGTAGCGAACACCGCTCACTGTTTCGAGTTGCAAACCTTTTTCGAGGAGATATTCATGGATGTCGAGCAGCCGACAACCCGGAAAAATCTTGTCGAATTCGTAATGCTGCAACTGATCCATGCAAGTGCCGCAGGAAACGATCACTGTCTTGATGTCGAGGTAGTTAAGTGTGTTGGCCACACGGTGAAACAGCACACGGTTGTCGGTGATGATTTTCTGGCCGCGATTCTCTTGGCCTGCCGCAGTCTGCGGATAACCACAGCACAGATAACCCGGTGGTAGAACCGTAATCGCTCCGCTCTCGTAGAGCATCGCCTGCGTCGCCAGTCCGACCTGGCTGAACAGCCGTTCACTGCCGCAACCGGGGAAATAAAACACCGCGTCGGCATCATCGTCGGTTTTTTGTGGATTACGAATCACCGGCACGAAGCGCGCGTCCTCTACATCGAGCAGCGCCCGCGCCGTTTTCTTCGGTAGCCCGGCGGGCATTGGCTTGTTGATGAAGTGGATCACCTGCGCTTTGATCGGCGCCTTGCCCACAGTCGCCGGCGGACGCTGCATATGTTTCTTCAGCAATCCACCCCACTTCGCCATCCGGTAAGCCAACTGTTGCAGTTTGTAGCCGAAGCCAATCATCAGCGAGCGAGCAAGCTTAATAGTCGCCGGATCAGTCGCATTGAGCAACACCATGGCGGCAGAGGTACCCGGGTTGAATCTGCTCTTGCCGTGTTTGCGCAAAAAGTTGCGCATCGCGATGGACACATCGCCAAAGTCAATATCCACCGGACAAGGATTGAGACATTTGTGACAGACCGTGCAGTGCTCGGCAACATCGGCAAATTCGTCGAAGTGCATCAGTGACACACCGCGACGGGTTTGCTCCTCGTACAAGAATGCCTCGATCAACAGTGACGTCGACAGAATCTTGTTGCGGGGGCTGTAGAGAAGATTGGCGCGCGGTACATGGGTCGAACACACCGGCTTGCACTTGCCGCAACGAAGGCAGTCCTTGATCGAATCAGAGATGCGCCCGATTTCACTTTGCTCGAGAATGAGACTTTCGAGCTCGAGAAGACTGAAACTGGGAGTATAGGCACGATCAAGATTGGCGCCGGGGAGCAGCTTGCCCTTGTTGAACCGTCCCTCTGGGTCGATACGCTGCTTGTACGCCTCAAAACCCTGCAAATCAGCGCGCTCCAGATAATCGAGCTTGGTAATGCCAATGCCGTGTTCGCCAGAAATGACCCCGTCGAGCGAGCGGGCTAGCTGCATGACCCGCGACACCGCCGCATTGGCTTCCTGAAGCATTGCATAGTCGTCTGAGTTAACCGGGATATTGGTGTGCACATTGCCATCACCGGCGTGCATGTGCAGAGCGATAAAGACGCGGCTCTTGAGAACGCCCTGGTGCGCGTCATCGATATCGGCACGAAGCACGTCGAACACGCGCCCCTCGAACAGTTGCATGATCGGCTCACGCACCTCGCTTTTCCAGGAAATGCGCAAGCTGTAATCCTGCAGCGCCTGAAACACTGTCTTGCCGCCCCGATCAGCTCGTTCGCCCCCTGGCGCGGGCAGCTTGCGGCCGGATTCACCAAGCCACGCCAAATAGTCTGCCAAGGGCACCTCCAGATGCTCCGCCAGCCAGCGCCAGCGTGCCCGCGCCTCGTGAACGACATCGAGCGCCGCATCCCCGCGATCGGCGAGCAACTCCTCCCCGACGCTGTCGCGATCTTCAAGGCTCATGTGCAATTCGCCACCTAGCAGTGCTTCGACCGCGTCGAGAATCGCCAGCTTGTTCTTCAGTGACAGTTCGACGTTGATTCTCTCAATGCCATCCGAATAGTCACCGAGCCGCTCCAAAGGGATAACGACATCTTCGTTGATCTTGAAGGCATTGGTGTGCCGTGCAATTGCGGCCGTCCGCGCCCGGTCGAGCCAGAACTGGCGTCGCGCCTGGGCACTGACAGCTATGAAGCCTTCGCCATTACGCGCATTGGCAATACGCACCACCTGCGAGGCGGCAGCACCGACGCCATCGTCATCGTCGCCAACGACATCGGCCAGCAGCACCATTTTCGGCCGAGCGCTTCGGCGCGCCTTGGCAGCGTATCCGACTGCGCGCAGGTAACGTTCGTCAAGGTGCTCGAGTCCCGCCAGCGTGGCGGCCTGATTTCCTTCAAGATATGACTTGATTTCCACAATGGACGGAACTGCCTCACCGACGCTGCCGTAAAACTCGAGACAGACCGTGCGCGTAAACGCCGGCATGCGGTGCAGGATGAAACGCGCCGAGGTAATCAAGCCGTCACAGCCTTCTTTCTGAACACCAGGCAGTCCACCGAGAAACTTGTCGGTGACGTCCTTTCCCAAACCGGCTTTGCGGAACCGCCGTCCAGGAATTTCGAGGATCTCCGGCTTCGACAATGGCGTTTCGCCGTCCGCAGTAAAACGGCTGAGCCTGAACCGAGCGACGTCGGCATTGTGGATTTTTCCCAGGTTATGCCCGACGCGCTCGACCACCAGCCAGTTTCCGTCCGGGGTAACCATTTTCCACGAGGCGAGGTTGTCCACCGCCGTGCCCCACAGCACCGCTTTCTTGCCACCCGCGTTCATGGCGACGTTGCCGCCAATACAAGAAGCGTCAGCCGAGGTCGGATCAACCGCGAACACGAACCCGGCAGCTTCTGCCGTCTCCATGGCCCGGCGGGTAACGACCCCTGCACCGCAATCGATGGTGGCCACCTTCTGATCGAGGCCCGGCAAACGCAGGTGTTCAACACGGCCGAGGCGATCGAGCTTCTCTGTATTGATCACCGCCGAAAAACGGGTCAACGGCACGGCGCCACCAGTGTAACCGGTGCCACCGCCGCGCGGAATGATGGTCAATCCCAAATCGATGCAGGCCCGGACCAGACCCGCCACCTCCGCTTCAGTGTCCGGATACAGCACGACGAACGGATATTCGACTCGCCAGTCGGTCGCGTCAGTTACGTGTGATACACGCGCCAATCCGTCATAAGCAATATTGTCTCGACGCGTCACCTTGCCAAAGCGGCGCATCGCACTTCGCCGCAGAGTTACCAGTGTATCGAAGCCCCGGTCGAAATCATCAACTGCGGTCGAGGCAGCCGTAATCAGATGCAGCACGCGCTGGTCTTCATTGAGCCGCCTCGCCTCGATTTCGTGAAGCCGATGACGCAGCGCTTCGACGAGTAGCCGGCGTCGCTTCGGATTCGCTATCAAGTCGTCCTGCAGGTAGGGGTTACGCTCGACTACCCAGATGTCGCCAAGCACCTCATAGAGCATGCGGGCTGAGCGGCCGGTCACCCGTTCGGCACGCAGTTCGTTCAAGACATCCCAGGCCGGCTCGCCGAGCAGCCGTATTACGATTTCCCGATCGGAGAACGAGGTGTAGTTGTAGGGGATCTCGCGAAGACGCACGCTAGTGGGGGCAAAGCTGGGGACCGGTTCCATCAGAATCAGACTATCGGGGGCAGCAAGAGAGGATGCGTAGGAACAAGTTTATCGCACCGCAGCATTCAACACAGCGTATCGCTTCGCCTCAGTTCAGCAGCAACTGCGCAAGCACCCAATAACGGACACCTTTGCCAGCAGCAATAAACACGGTGGTGTACACACCATGCATACGTAACCAGCCGGCTGCGAGACATAGCGCGTCACCCACCAGCGGCACCCAGGACAACAGGAGCACTGGTGCGCCCCAGCGGCGTAGCCAACGAATCATTCTCGCGTCGGTTTCACGGTCCGGGATCAGACGTCCGATGAGGTAGGTTGACAGGCCGCCCAAGGTGTTGCCGAGGGTTGCCGCGACGAGCGCCGCGCCGACGCTGATGCTGCCGGACAGCAACAGTGCGCTGAACACGACTTCCGATCCGCCTGGCAGCAATGTGGCCGCCAAGAAACTGCTCACGAACAGGGCGCCCAGCCCTACCGGTTCAGTCACGCCGGCTTACCCCCGAAGAGCAGGCTCTCGTCGCTAGGGCCGTTCGACGTATTTCAGGATGTCGACCACCTGGTCAGTGTTTCGTGCCCACGCCAGCGCCATCGCGTCAACCTCCTTCAACGGGTGCACGATGTCGTCTGCGTGCAGGGTGATGTATGGCTTGGACAACGCAGCGCAGTAGCCCGCGTCGAATGCCGCGTTCCATTGTTTGTATTTGTCGCCAAAGCGCACCACCACCAGGTCGGCTTCCTGAATCAGCGTCTTGGTGCGAATCGCATTGACCTTGGACGATTTGTGATCGCGCCAGAACGGTTCTGACTCTGCACCAAGATGATCGCCTGCCGCGTCACTTGCCGCGTGATCAGTCACCGGTGAAGTAAATTTGACGTCCAGGCCACTGGCAGCCACGCCTTTACGAATGTCGTCTCGCCACGTTGTATGAATCTCACCCGACAGATAAACCGTCAATGCCATAGAACCAACCCTCACCATTTTTCCGCATGGAAAACATGCAGATAGATTTGCCATTTCACTGCGCGACAGCCACCTTCATAAATGAGGTGGGCGCCGCCCTCGAAACCCTATCAGCGAGTCAAAAGCAGCAGCATCTCGGCAGTCAAGGAAAGAAGTCTCGCGAGCGTACGATTTGTCAACTGGCGCGCCCGGCGGGAGTCGAACCCACGACCTTCGGCTTCGGAGACCGACACTCTATCCAACTGAGCTACAGGCGCGAGGAGGCATAGCATAGCCGTAAACACTTGTTTGGTCTACGTTTACCTTTTGAGAGCTGTGCTTTTCCCTTATAATCGGGCGCCTTCCGATCGTTGCGCCGGCGCACGTTCATTCCCATCGTTCCACTGTTTAAGGATTCTTGCATGACAGAAGTACACAGCGAGGAGCATAGCTCCCTGATCAAGACCCCGAAACAGCTCGTCGTAGTCATGCTGCTCTCGTTCATTGTTCCGGTAGCCGCCATATTGCTGCTCGTGAAGCTGATTACCGGCGACATGCACATCGATCCGAACAGCTCCGCAATGACCGAGGACGCCATTGCCCAGCGGCTCAAGCCGGTCGGCGAGGTCCGCATGGTTGGTGACGCACAGAGCGCAGCAACGATTGAGGCAGCCGGTACCGCGGCGCCGGAGGCAGCTGCCAGCGGCGCAGGTACCGGTGAACAGGTGTTCAATACGGTGTGTCAAGCCTGTCATGCGGCCGGCGTCGCGGGGGCACCGAAAACGGGTGACACGGCAGCCTGGCAACCGCGCATCGCGCAAGGCATCGAGGTACTCTACGCCAGCGCCATCAACGGTAAGAACCTGATGCCCGCAAAAGGCGGCGCGACCGGCTCACCGGACGCTGATATCAAGGCAGCGGTCGACTTGATGGTCGCCAAATCAAAATAAGCAAGGACAAACTTCCACCAGGCGCGGCTCGTCTGCGCCTTCTTCTGTTTGTGTGGTCCCTCTGGCAGTGCGATCGCTACCAGATGGTCCCGCTCCAAGTGAGGCGAACAAAGAAATCCAGTTTGTCCTGCTTGCGGGAACTCGATACCAGCCGCTCAAGTTCCTTGCGACGCCGCACACGGATATCCAGGGCGAGACGTCTGCTCCTGCGCCACTGGTAACGTATCTCTGAGAGCGATTCGTTTTGGCGGAACTGGGGCGATAACAGCCAGCCCGCCCCAACCTGCCCGTAATTCAAACCGACGCTGTGGTCGGGTGCGAAATCCATGAGGCTCAGCACAAAGTTCCATGCCAAGCCATCGGCGTCACCAACGCCGGCGAGACCCGCCGCCGCACGCGTCGGCGTTGCAGGAGCATAGCCAAGCTCGGCAGCAACCCTGAGTCGCACGTCGTCGTCACGTTCCGGCCAGCGGTTCGAGCTCCTCACGACAATGCCGTAATAATCTTCGCGCCTGCCCGATAACGTGCCATCCTTTAGCAGCGCTTGCGGCAGATAAGTAATGTCCAACCCTCTCTGCAGGAAGTACGGCGTACGTTGCTTGTTATCGAACGCGAAAAAATAGCTGACACGCGCGTCATCGACCTCGAAATCGAGCGGCCCACGCCGAACTTCAGTAGCACCTTCCGGCGCATTGTGCTGCGCAATCAGATGCGAGGCCCAGCCATTGTCAGCCTTGTAAACAAAGTGCACGCCGTCGGTCCAGTTGACGTTCGTGTTGTTACCGGTATTGCGGTCGAGCGATTTGGCGTAAACGCCCCCCAACGCCACAAACTTGGTCTGCATTCGTCCGGCGACAATGGAAAATCTTTCTAGCCGGTACCAATTCAGGAATGCCTTGTCCAATGTGATGTCGCCATCCTCCATGCTGCTGGTAGTGGGCAGGTAGTCGGTCAGCACGAAGTTCGGTTCACACTCGATGTCCGAGCAGATACCGGCCATTCTTACCTCTGTTCTGAGGTACGGAGTCACTCCCACTGTGCCGCTGATGCGCCATCGGGCACGCCAGACGTCGTCCTTGGTGGCGCTGCCCTCGCGCTCGTCAGTGTCCGATCCGCTGTATCCGCCGCGAACATCCCAGATCGCGGAGAGTCCACGCTGCACTTCGGTGACCTCGGCGGATCCTTTGGCATCGTCGAGCGACCCGTCGATGTCTTCTTCTATCGCTTCTTTTTGCTCCCCTTCAGTTCTCGCTTGGGCGATTTCGGAATCAACTTCCGGTTGCTTTGCTGCCTCGTCATCCGTCTGGGCCTGGACAACAGCTGCCAACGACCAGAGCAGTATTGCAGGAAAACGTAAGAGGCCGAGCCGACGCACATAGCACCTGAACGTGTAGGACAGTCTTTTGCTGCCAATCATCCGCTTAATTATCGTGCCTGACGGAGATTTCCGTAAACCGGCGTCAGACTGCCATCGACCAAGAGGACTTGGCAATCTTGCGAAGTCGTTTGCTTAGCGATCCCGTTGGGGTCAATGTTCCGCATATTCCACAGCACGGCTAAAATGCGTCGGGTTCCCTTCCTTCGGAAATGATGATTCCGTACGTGAACGTTTCGATGAAGCGGCTTGTCCCGATACTATGTTTCGTTGCTGCTGGGCTGCCGGTCAACATCATTGCCGACGCCAACATCGAAAAATGGGTCGACCGCGAAGGCCGTGTCCATTACGGCGACCAACCACCGTCGTGGGCCAAACCAACGCCGGTATTGGTGCGGCCCAATGTCATCGAGACGAACCCACCAGCCCGGACTGCTAAACGGGCGGCAACATCACGGACACCCGACGAAATACCTTCTTTCCCGGCACCTCAAGAGCGCAGGGACATCCAGGCCTATATCGAACTGTGCCGGAGTAACCGTGGGGTTGACTGCGAGCGGGAAGCCCGCGCGATGATCGATGGCCCCGCTACCCTGTTATTCCCCGGCGATCCGCTCCTCTTGCCGCGCCCTGATCTGACCCCGCCTGCGTCACCGCCGCCGCCCGCGGCCCCGGAAAGACTCTGACAGCCAACCCCGCCGGCGCACGGACTTAAAAAGGATCCCAGGAAAGTGGCAACCTACGCGATCGGCGACATACAGGGGTGTTTGCAGCCGTTTCAGCAATTGCTGGATGTGGTTGGTTTCAATCCACAGCGCGACCGCTTGTGGCTGGTCGGCGATCTGGTCAATCGCGGACCAGACTCACTGCCGACCCTACGTTACGTGCGGGATCTAGGCGACGCAGCGATCACGGTGCTGGGGAATCACGACCTGCATCTGCTCAGAGTGGCTGCCGGCTTCGGGCGGATTCACAAGACCGACACGCTGGGAGACGTCCTCGGCGCGGCGGACCGTGCCGACTTACTCGACTGGTTGCGTTCCCGAAAGCTTTTTCACCATGAAGATGAATATGCCATGGTGCACGCCGGCTTGTTGCCGCAATGGAGCATCGAGCACGCGGCGGAACTGGCGGCCGAAGTCGAACAGGTGCTGCAGAGCCGGCGACATGTCGAACTTGCCCGTCAAATGTACGGTGGTCAGCCAGACCAATGGCAGGATACGCTCAAGGGCTGGGACCGGTTGCGCGTCATCATCAACGCCATGACGCGATTGCGGGTGTGCACGGTCGAGGGCAGGATGGAGTTTCATCACAAAGGTGAACCGGAGAACCTGCCAGACGGATTTATGCCGTGGTTCGACGTAGCTGGGCGTCGCAGCGCCAACGCCACCATGATATTCGGTCACTGGTCGGCGCTTGGATTGCGTATCGAACCGAATCTGTTGGCAGTCGATGGTGGATGTTTATGGGGCCGCCAGTTATGCGCCGTCCGGCTGGAAGACCGTCGGGTGTTTCAGATCACCTGTCCAAGACAGGCAGCATGAGTGCGGCAGCAATTTGGGCATGGCTGAGCTGTGCGAGTTCCCGGCGTGTTCGGCCGCGCGAGCCGATCGCCGGAAGAAAATGCACTTCGGCAAAGATCTGCGGAGCACGAACGATTGCCGCCAACGATTGCATGAGACTCATCTCACCCACATAGGCCGCCGCCGGCTCGAGATTGCCTTGATCATCGGTGTAGCGAATCGCCACCGGCACGATCAGAGCCTCTTCGTCTACTGCCGGCTGCAGCAGCGAAGCATGAAAACGCAACAGTTGGTCACCACAAGTGGTCGTTCCCTCCGGGAAAACCGCGACCGGATCACCTTCGGAAAACGCCTCATGAATGGCGAGGTTGATGCGAGCAGCGTGACGCCTGCTGCCGCGCTCGATGAACAATGTTCCCGTGCGCGCTGACAGCCAGCCAATCAGTGGCCACCGCCGGACTTCGGACTTTGCCACAAAGCGTACGTTCCACAGCGAATGCAAAACCTGGATATCAAGCCAAGAGACATGATTCGCCACACCAAGGACACGGGCTCCCGGTTGCGGCACTTCGCCATCGGCGCGAACCACGACACCGGCAGACCGAAGCACGCGGCGTGACCAGTTCTGAACGGCACGCCAGCGGCGCCGACGACTGTAGAACGGAAACAGTAGCGCGACGGTCAGAAAACCGAGTACGAGTTGCGCGGCAAGTCGCCCGTAGCGCACACCCCTTACAGGCACCGGCGTTGATGCTCTGCGTCGGCCCATGCTTCAAATGACTACGCGAATGGTATCGAACAGTCTCGACCTCGAGCGCCGCCACAGGCGTCCAGGCACTTTGTTACCAGCTAAGGCAATGGCGTCAGACTGACTCAGGTCAGGGCAGAGCCATGTCAAACGCTTCGGCAAAATGTTCTGCAATGGCATCACGGGTGAATTCATGGTTCTGCGGACCGCGTTGCGCAATCTTGATCGAACCGAGCAGCGACGCGAGACGACCTGTTATTTTCCAATCGTAACCATTGGCAATGCCGTACAGAAGCCCGGCACGGTAAGCGTCACCACAACCCGTCGGATCGACCACTCGTGTCGGCGGCACCGGCGGGATCTTGATTTCCTTGCCATCGACAAAAATCAACGAGCCGTGTGCGCCCTGCGTCAGGACGAATGCTTTCACGTGGCGAGACAGCTCGGCAACACTTTTGCCTGTTCGCTCCTGCAGAAGCTTCGCCTCGTAGTCGTTGGTGGCGACGTAATCGGCCAGCCTGATGAATTCCAGTAACTCGTCGCCATTGAACATCGGCAATCCCTGGCCAGGATCAAACACAAATGGCACGCCGGCCTCGCCGAATTCCCGTGCATGCTGGATCATGCCATCACGGCCGTCCGGCGCGACAATCCCCAAAACGACATCATGGGCATCAGGTACACGATTGTGATGCGAGAAGCTCATCGCACCCGGATGAAACGCAGTGATCTGGTTGTCATCAAGGTCCGTAGTGATGAACGCTTGTGCCGTGAAGCTCCCATCCACTTTCCGGATGTGATCCTGCGATAAACGCAGCTTCTCGAGACGGTAAGCATAGGGCTGATAATCTTCGCCGACTGTGGCCATGATCAGCGGATCGCCGCCGAGCATCTTGAGGCTGTAGGCGATATTTCCGGCGCAGCCGCCGAATTCGCGGCGCATGTCCGGGACGAGAAAAGCCACATTCAGAATATGGATCTGGTCAGGAAGAATGTGGTTCTTGAAATGATCGCTAAACACCATGATGGTGTCGTAGGCAATCGATCCGCAAATCAATGTTCTCATGTTGTTGGCTTCTTTCTGTTGGGCACGAATTATCTGTCTACAACAAATGGTGGGATGCCGAGCATCTGATACACGCGGCTCGCGTCACGCTCAGCGGCAGCATGGCTGTCATACGGACCGGCATGCACTTTGTACAGGCTCGCACTGCGGTAAAGATGAATCGAATCCCCCATCCAGGCAATATCAGTGCGCATTCGATGGACAAACACCTGTGCGTTGTCAAGGCTCGAAAACGCGCCCAGCTGCAGAAAGATGCCACTGTCTCCCGTTTCGAGCGATCCGGCACGCGGTGGCGGCCGGGTAACAGCAACGATCGGCGCCGATGGCGGAACTGCGTCTCCCGGCAGGATTGCCTCGACCTCGACCAAGGTACTGCCGTCATTGACGAAACCGAGCTTGTGAGCGGCGACGTAGGAGACGTCGATAAGGCGCTTGTCATGAAAAGGTCCACGATCATTAAGCCGCACGATCACTGAACGTCCGTTGCTCAGATTGGTTACTTTTGCATAGCTAGGCAACGGCAATAGCGTGTGGGCCGCTGTCATCGCGTACATATCGTATTTTTCTCCGTTGGCCGTCTGTTGGCCGTGATAACGCGTGCCGTACCAGCTCGCGATGCCGCGCGCGCGGTAAGGCTGGCGCGAGGTAAACGGCCGATAGGAACGGCCAAGCACTGTGTAAGGCCGCGTCGTCGCTTGATTGATCGGCTCGGCGCGCGGAACGGCATCAGGTACGCGGTCCAGATCAACCGGCGGCCGGCCGCCGGGTCCGTCATCAAGGTAATAGCCCCCCGATTTGTTTCCCAACGAACCGCAACCGGCCAAGACAAGGGCGATGAGCAATAGCACCAACAATGCTCGCCATGAATGCGTCATCGTCACGTCTGAACCAATCGTCGATTGGCGCGAATACTCATCAGCAAGCCAACTCCAAACAGCAGCGTCACGAGCGCCGTCCCGCCATAAGAAATCAGTGGCAGCGGAACGCCGACGACCGGCAGTAATCCGCCAACCATACCCATGTTGACAAACACATAGGTAAAGAAAGTCAAAGTGACCCCGCCCGCCAACAGCCGCGAGAACATGGTGGGTGCATTGGCAGAGATAACCAGCCCACGAGTGATCAGCAGCGCAAAGAGGACGATCAGAACAAGATTACCAAGCAGACCGAACTCTTCACCATAAACCGCGAATATGAAATCCGTCGAGCGCTCGGGCAGAAACTCCAGTTGCGACTGCGTTCCGTTGAGCCAGCCTTTGCCAAGGATGCCACCAGAGCCCATAGCTATGGCCGACTGTATCGTGTGGTACCCCGCGCCCAACGGGTCCTGCGTCGGATCGAGCAACGTCAACACGCGCTGTTTCTGATACTCGTGCAGCGAATCCCACAAGAAGGGGAGGGCGGCAACTCCGGCCACAACAGTACCAACCAACAAACGCACTGACAGTCCGGCGAGGAACAAGACAGAGAAACCGGCCGCCGCCACCAGTAATGCCGTACCCAAGTCAGGTTGACGAGCAATAAGCAGCACCGGCACGACGACCAGGATCGTCGCAGTGACAAAATTGCGAAAACGCAGAACTGCCTCATACCGGTCGAAATACCACGCGAGCATCATCGGTACGGCGATCTTCATCAGCTCGGAAGGCTGGATGCGGGTAAAGCCGAGGTTGAGCCAACGCTGAGCACCGTTGACCTCGAGACCAACCAGCTCGACGGCAATCAGCAAGAGCAGGCCAACGAGGTACAAAGGCAACGCAACATTTGCCAGATGGTAGAGCGGAATATTCGCCGCGATCCACATGATGGTGAGTGCGATACCGATGTTAATCGCGTGCGCGCCAGTTCGTTCGGCGTTAGCGCCGGAAGCACTGAACAAAACCAACAGGCCTATCGCCAGCAGGATCGTGACCAGCACCAGGAGCTGGCGGTCGAGATGCCGCCCGATAAACGCCAACAATCGATTAATCATCCTCTGCCTCCTCGGCGCGGCGCTGCGGCGCGGGGTCTTTCGGCTCTATGCCAAGCAGGTAGTAGTCGATCACTTTGCGTGCAATCGGTGCCGCAGTGGTGCTGCCATGCCCGCCATTCTCGACCACTATTGCCAACGCAATCCTCGGCGCTTCAGCCGGTGCGAAAGCGATAAACAATGCGTGATCGCGATGTCTTTCATCGATGGCGTCCTCATCGTATTCCTGGCCCTTCAAACCAATCACCTGGGCAGTTCCGGTCTTGCCGGCAAATTTGTATTTTGCTCCCCACCCGGCCCACGCAGCAGTGCCGCCGGGTCGCGTCACATCAACCATGGCATCGCGCACCAGATCGAAGTGGCGAGGCTGCAGCGGTACTTCGCTAATCGGATAGGGCTCGATGGTTTCCAGTTCATTGGTATGACTGTCTTGTATGTGCTGCACGACGTGTGGCCGGAAAATGCGACCGCCGTTAGCAAGGATTGCCGTTGCCGAGGCAAGCTGCAACGGTGTGGCCAGGTTGTATCCCTGGCCGATCCCGACGGAGATGGTGTCACCCACGAACCAGCGTTGCTCGAAACGCCGCTTCTTCCATTGGCGTGACGGCAGCAAACCACCGACTTCCCCTGCAATGTCGATGCCGGTGCGCTGACCCAAGCCGAACTGCGAGATGAAATCGTGGATCATGTCGATTCCCAGATCCTGGGCTAGCCCGTAGAAATAGGTGTCACATGATTCGACGATCGCCTTGTGCAGGTCGACCACACCATGCCCGCCAGCCTTCCAGTCACGGAACACATGGCCTGAGCCGCCCAACAAGAAATAGCCCGGGTCGCTGATGCTGTAGCCGGGCGTGGTTTTGCCTAACTCGAGCCCCGCCAGAGCCATAAAAGGCTTAAAGGTCGAACCGGGCGGGTAAACCCCTTTTAATGCACGGTTATTGAGCGGGTGATCCGGCGAGTCATTCAACGCCGCCCAGTGCTCCGGGTCGATTCCCTCCACGAACCGATTGGGATCGAACCCGGGCCGCGATACCAATGCCAACACACCGCCCGTATCGGGTTCGATCGCCACCATCGATCCGCGATAGTCACCAAACGCAGCCTCGGCAATTTGCTGCAAGCGGACATCAATTGCAAGCAGAAGGTTATTGCCGGATACCGGCAGAATCGAGCGAAGGGTACGGATAGAATGGCCATTGGCATCCGTTTCCACGTGCTCGTAACCGGTCACACCGCGCAAAACCTGTTCATAATACTGCTCCAGGCCGACTTTGCCGATGTAGTCCGACTTGGTGTAGTTGTAGGCAAATCCCTGTTCCTGCAATTTGACAAAATCCGCTTCGCTCATACGTCCGATATAACCGACCACATGCGATGCAACTTCCTTGTTGGGGTAATGACGAAACAGTCGCGCGTTGATCTGTACTCCGGGTATTCGGTAGCGATTCACGGCAAAACGGGCGACTTCCTCGTCATTGAGTCGCGTGCGTATTGGTATGCTTGAAAAGTCGGGTTCCTCCTTGAGCAACTTTTCGAAGCGCCGCAGGTCTTTGGGGGTGATTTCGACCAAAGTCGAAAGCTCTTGGATGACGCCATTCAAATCGTCGACCTGGCTCGGCGTAATTTCGAGGGTATACGCAGCGTAGTTGCTGGCCAACGTCACACCGTTGCGGTCGAGAATTAACCCTCGATGCGGGACCACCGGCACAATGTTGACACGATTCTGCTCTGCCAGCAGCTGATAATAATCATGCTGGATAACCTGCAGATAAAACAAGCGGGAAAGCAGGACCAAAAAGGTCACCGCCACCACGGCAGCGACAACCGCCAGGCGCAGCTGGAACAAGTGCAATTCGCGCTGGTGATCGCGTAACTCGACCGAACGTCTCACCGCCACTCCGTCACTTCACTGATGTCAATTGCTGATCGGACGAATCGCGCGCTCACGGTCAATCGGTCTTGGCTCGCGAGCGCAATGGTAGCGCCACAAAGTGACAAACTAACGGCCACAGCAGGCTACCGCTGACGCTCGGTAAGAAGTACCACCATCCGGGAAACGCGTTATCTGCCGCGATGCGCACCATGAGCACGATCAGCTGGGCAACCAGCAGTATTCCCAGGATGTGCAGCATCTGGCCACGCAAACCAAACAGCGAAATCCTGCGGTGCAACGTGATGCCTGCTGCCGTCAGGACACAATAAGCGAGCGCGTGCTGACCAAACAGGCTGCCATCGGCAACGTCCATTGCCAAGCCAAGAAGGAACACGGGCGTGAATCCGACCTTGCGGGGATGCTGAATAGCCCAGTACAACAGCACGGCTGCCACGAAATCCGGCCGAATCATCAGTACCCAACCCGTCAGTGGCAGCATGTTTAGCATGAATGCGACAAAAAAGGACAGGGCGACGTAAGCCGGCTTGGCCGGCATTAGCACTTCATGGGAATGCGTTCCCCCAAGCTCCGCAATCGCCATCAGTTCGCTCTCCTGCGGCCACGATCGGGTTGCAACGGCGCAACTGGTCTTTCCGGGTAGCCGCCGGCAGTTTCCAGAACCATTACGTGCCGGTGCGAACCCACTCCGGAGGCAGGCCGGGTCATGATGCGAGCGAAAGGATAAGCTGCATTGCGCTCGACGTTGTCGACGAAGGCCACCGGCAGCCCGGCCGGATAGACACCGCCAATACCTGATGTAACCAGCAGGTCACCGCGTTCAATATCGGCGTTAACCGGCATAAACCGCGCTTCCAGTGCACCGTCGTAACCAAGCCCGAAGATCACCGCACGCAGTCCGTTACGAACGACTTGTACTGGAATGACCTGCTCACGGTCTGTAATCAGCGCCACCTCCGACGCCCAAGGATAGACGCGATGGACCTGCCCCACCAATCCGAGTGTGTCGATGACGGGCGCTCCGCGGCGCACACCATCTGTCGCGCCCTTGTCGACGACCACCTGCCTGACGAAGGGGTCACGGGCGGTGTATAGGATGGACGCCACCTGGGCCAGAGGCTCAAACCGAGGCCGCAAGTTGAGCAGTTCGCGCAGATTCTCGTTCTCGGCCGCCAGCGCCTCTTGTCTCTGCAGCAAACCCGCATTGACGAACGCCTGTCGTTTTAGATCAGCGTTTTCGTGCTGCAGCACGGACTGCAAGACAAAATACTGGGAGAATCGCTGACCGATCCTGGCGGGCGTATCCGCCAGTTCCTGCAGCGGATAAAGAACCGCGCCGACAATGCCGCGGATATCCTCCATATAGCGGAATCGGGCATCGGCAAACAACAAAACCAGTGAACACAGCGAGAACAACGCGAGTCGCGTTATGAGATTGGGTCCGCGTTTGAAAAATGGCGGCGGCGAGTATTCCATCAGCGCGGGGTCAGCAGGCTAGGTGCTTGACAGAGCCACCTGGATAAGCCTGATGGGCATAAGATCACTCCGCGAGCAACTCAGTCACTCGTAAAAATACCCGTTAGCTTGTCCATCTTGTCTAGCGCCAGGCCAGAGCCACGAACCACGCAGGTGAGGGGGTCGTCACCGACGACCACCGGTAACCCGGTTTCTTCCATCAGCAAACGATCGATGTCTCGCAGCAACGCGCCACCGCCAGTAAGCACCATACCCTTCTCGGCGATGTCGGCGCCAAGTTCAGGCGGCGTTTGTTCGAGCGCCGATTTTACCGCGGAAACAATGCTGTTGAGGGGGTCGGTCAAAGCCTCGAGTATTTCGTTACTCGAAATGGTAAAGCTTCGCGGGATACCCTCCGCCAGGTTACGGCCCTTGACTTCTTTCTCGCGCACTTCCGAGCCGGGAAACGCCGAGCCGATTTCCTCCTTGATCTCTTCAGCGGTGGTTTCACCGATCAACATGCCGTAATTGCGGCGGATGTAGTTGATGATCGCCTCGTCGAACTTGTCACCACCAACGCGCACCGAACCCGAGTAAACAATACCTCCCAGCGAGATCACGCCAACTTCGGTAGTGCCGCCGCCGATGTCGACAACCATTGATCCGGTGGCCTCCTCGACTGGCAACCCGGCGCCAATGGCCGCTGCCATCGGTTCTTCGATAAGCTCGACCTTACGCGCTCCGGCACCGAAGGCCGACTCCCGGATGGCGCGCCGCTCGACCTGCGTGGAGCCGCACGGAACACAGATCACAATTCTCGGGCTGGGCGCAAAGAATCGACTATCGTGGACTTTCTTGATGAACTGCTTGAGCATCTGCTCGGTGATAGTGAAGTCGGCAATCACACCATCTTTCATTGGCCTGATGGCGGTGATGTAGCCGGGTGTGCGTCCAAGCATCTGTTTGGCGGCGAGCCCGACCTCCTGAATGGTTTTCTTGCCACTCGGGCCGCCTTGCTGTTTGATCGCAACAACGGAAGGCTCGTTCAGAACGATACCCTTTCCCCGCACGTAAATCAGCGTATTCGCCGTACCGAGGTCGATGGCGATGTCGTTTGAAAAGTATCCAATGAGAAATCCGAACATAAACGTACTTGGAAGTGTGCCCCTGGAGTGCGCGGAGAGAATCCCGACTATGATAACCTATCGGACTTCACCGGGTAAAAAAACAGTGCCTTCTAAATCATTGCTGAGGGCTTTTCAGCGATACATCGTTTACCATTTGCAGAGCCTTTCGAGCGATCGGCGAGACACCTCGCGCCGGCAGCAGAATACCGCGGCTGCGCCACTCTTGAACCCTAAATTCGCATTTTTTCTGATCCATGTCCCTGACTCTGCACGATGTCCAACGCGTAGCCATGTTGGCGCGAATCGAAGTCACTGATACCGAGAGCGAGCAGATCCTCGAGCAGCTCCACGGCATATTCAAACTGATTGAACAAATGCAGTCAGTCGACACCGCAGCCATCGAGCCGATGGCCCATGCCCAAGACGCGGTGGGTAGGCTGCGCCTCGACACCGTCACCGAGACCGACCAGCACGAGTTGTTCCAGTCGGTCGCACCCGCGGCCGAGCAGGAACTCTATCTGGTACCAAGAGTCATCGAGTGAACCCGGCCGGCCCGGCGCATTATCGATCATGATCGATTCAAGCCTCAAACAGTTATCCGCAGACCTGGCGGCGAGGAAAATCTCAAGCGTCGAGCTGACACGCGCCTATCTCGACCGTATTGAATCGAACAACGCGGCGATCAACGCGTTCATCACGATAGATCCCGACGCGAGCCTTAGACAGGCGCAGGCGGCGGATAAGCGCATAGCCAGGGGCGACGCACAACCATTGACCGGGATACCGGTTGCCCACAAGGACATTTGGTGCGCCAAGGGCTGGCGTACCACCTGTGGCTCACGCATGTTGGAGAACTTTCGTTCTCCGTATGACGCCCATGTGATCGAGCGCTTCAACGCGGCGGGTGCCGTCATCCTTGGCAAGACCAATATGGACGAATTCGCAATGGGCTCGTCCAATGAAAACTCTTGGTTTGGTCCAGTGAAAAACCCCTGGGACACTGAATACGTGCCCGGCGGCAGTTCTGGTGGCTCTGCCGCGGCAGTCGCCGCAGCTTTGGCGCCAGCGGCAACCGGCACCGACACCGGAGGCTCCATTCGCCAGCCCGCCGCACTGTGCGGCGTGTCCGGCCTCAAACCGACTTATGGCGTGGTATCGCGCTACGGGATGATCGCGTTTGCCTCCAGTCTTGACCAGGGGGGTCCGCTTGCAAGAAGTTCCGAGGACCTCGCTTTGTTGCTCGACACAATGGCAGGTTTCGATGCGCGCGA
This sequence comes from Betaproteobacteria bacterium, assembly GCA_020346185.1. GTDB lineage: Bacteria > Pseudomonadota > Gammaproteobacteria > Burkholderiales > Eutrophovitaceae > SG8-40. The sequence goes on from CP070775.1 coordinate 867,128, forward strand.
TTCGACCAGTCTGGAACGCCCCCCCGAGGCATACACGCGAAGACTCGATGAACCGCTTGCGGGACTGCGCATCGGATTGCCAAAAGAATACTTCGGCGAGGGGATATCGGCCGATGTGCGCAAATCCGTCGAGGACGCAATCGACGAGTACCGCAAGCTGGGAGCGACCACCGTAGACATCAGGCTGCCGGCGAGCGATCTGTCGGTGCCAGCTTACTACGTCATTGCGCCGGCCGAAGCATCGAGCAATCTGGCACGCTATGACGGAGTTCGTTATGGCTACCGCGCCGAAAGCTACGACAACCTGCTGGATATGTATTGCAAGACACGCGCTCAGGGATTTGGCAGCGAAGTAAAAAGGCGCATCCTCGTCGGCACCTACGTCCTGTCGCATGGCTACTATGACGCATACTATCTGCAGGCGCAGCGTATCCGCCGACTCATTGCACGCGATTTCGCCCAAGCGTTCGAGCAATGCGACGTGATTGTGAGCCCAACCTCACCGTCAACAGCGTTTCGCATTGGCGAGCGCACCGCTGATCCGGTCAAGATGTACTTGTCGGATATCTTCACCATTGCCGCCAATCTTGCCGGTCTGCCCGGCATGTCGATTCCTTGCGGGCTGGACGCGGCCGGCCTGCCGGTCGGTTTGCAGATCATCGGTAACTATTTCACTGAAACACGCATGCTCAACGTAGCAAACGTGTACCAAAAGCAAACCGACTGGCATTTACGCCGATCGCCGATCGCTTCGAATTCGTCATGAGCTGGGAAATTGTCATTGGGCTCGAAACCCACGCTCAGCTGTCGACCAGGTCAAAAATTTTCTCGGGAGCCGCGACCGCCTTTGGCGCGCCACCCAATACCCAGGCCTGCGCAGTCGATATTGCACTGCCCGGTGTCTTGCCGGTGCTCAACGTCGAGGCGGTAGACAAAGCAATTCGTTTTGGAATAGCAGTCGGCGCAACCATCAACCGCCGTTCAATATTTGCCAGGAAAAATTATTTCTACCCTGATCTGCCAAAGGGATACCAGATCAGCCAGTATGAAATACCCGTCGTCTCCGGCGGGGGTGTCGCGTTCAGAGTCGGCAATACCGAGAAGACGGTACGCTTGGTACGCGCCCATCTCGAGGAAGACGCCGGCAAATCGCTGCACGAGGATTTTCACGGTATGAGCGGCATCGACCTCAATCGTGCCGGTACGCCATTGCTCGAGATCGTTAGCGAGCCGGATATGCGTTCGGCCGAAGAGGCCGTCGCGTACGCCAGGACACTGCACGCCCTGGTACGATGGATCGAAATCTGCGACGGCAACATGCAGGAAGGCAGTTTCCGCTGCGACGCCAATGTTTCGGTGCGGCCCGAAGGATCGGATCAGCTCGGCACCCGCCGCGAGATAAAAAACCTGAACTCGTTTCGATTCCTTCAGCACGCCATAGACTACGAGGCAAACTGGCAAATCGAGCAACTGGAAGAGGGCAAGTGCATCGAGCAGGCCACCGTTCTGTTCGATCCGGACAAAGCACAAACGCGGCTCATGCGTACCAAGGAGGAAGCGCATGACTATCGTTATTTCCCGGACCCCGACCTGCTACCACTGGAGATCGATGAAGACTGGATCGAGCGCATTCGCGCTCAGATGCCGGAGCTTCCCGCAGCCCGTCAGTCACGCTACCAGAGCGATCTGGCGCTGTCCCAACACGACGCCGCGTCACTGGTGGCAGGCCGCGAAGTTGCTGACTACTTCGATGCAGTGCTCTCGGCAGTTGGCGCGGATGACACCAAAGCCACCGCCAAGCTGATAGTCAACTGGATCAGTGGCGAGTTGGCAGCGGCGCTGAACCGCGCTGAGCTAGAGCTCAGCGAATCGCCTGTCACGGCCGCGGCTTTGGCCGGCCTGATTAGCCGAATCATGGACAATACCTTGTCATCCAAACTAGCCAAGGAAGTGTTCGACGGACTTTGGAAGGGCGAGGGCAGTGCCGACGAAATAATCGAGAAGCGCGGCCTGACGCAGATCTCGGATAGCAACGCCATCGAAAAGCTAGTCGAAGAAGTACTCGCCGCGAACCCGCAGCAAGCCACCGACTACCGTGGCGGCAAGCAGAAAGCCTTCAACGCGCTGGTCGGCCAAGTAATGAAAGCCAGCAAAGGCAAGGCAAATCCCGCGCAAGTAAACGAGATTCTCAGGCGCAAACTGGACAGCTGCTGATCGCTGTCGGTTGCAAGTAGCAGAGCGGATGCTCTGACTTGTGTTTGTCGCAGTTCAGGGACGATCGAACCGCCCGGCGCAGTGCGAAAGAACTTTACTTATCGTCCCTGCGCGCCATCAGCTCGCGATAACGTTTCTTGTCTGCCTCGAAACGGTCGACTATGCGATCGACCCGCCGCTGTTTTGTTTCCAGCTCCGTTTCAAGTTTCCAAATATCTGACAATGTCGCGTCAATATTTTCGATCAAATCGAGCGGGACGGGCTGATCCGCCTTCTCCAGCGCGGCTTCTCGCTCTCGTAGTTGGTCGAGCCGCTCGGTGTAGATAGCAAGCTTCTTCTTGGCATACTTGACGCCTAACAGCGGCCTTTGCAAGCTGCGCTGCTTGGCAGTCTCGATCTGCTGTTCCGAGGTATAGGTTTGCAACAAGGCACGATCTCTTCGCTCCTGAACAAGGCGAGCCTCACGTTCTTCGCGCGTCTCTTCCGGGCGGGCTGAATCCGGGCGCTCCAGTACCAAGCCTTGCTTGGTCATTTCGTCGGTCTCCAGACCCAGGCAGGCTACGTCGGGGCGGTCAGTGTAGTAAACGCGGCCGCTCGCGTCCTTGCAGCGGTACATGCGCGCTTCAGCGGCATTTCCCGCCGTCGAGACCGTCATCAGAGCCAAAGCCATGATTGGGGCCAGACTTCGCGCTTGGGACCTCATGTGGTTGCACCATATCGCTTTCGATAGTCGTCGACTGAATGCAACTGCCGTGCCAATTCCGGCCGCCCGCCCAGAAAGCCGATCAGGTCGTCCAGTGTCGATATGCTGACCACTTCCAGGCCAAAAGCATCGCGGACGTCGTCGACCGCCGAAACCTCGGTACGACCGCGCTCCATGCGATCGAAACAGATCACGACACCGCATGGCGAAGCACCAGCGGCACGGATTATGTCGACCGATTCGCGCACCGAGGTGCCCGCCGAAATCACGTCATCAATAATCAGCACCCGCGCTGACAGTGGCGCCCCAACGGTATTGCCGCCCTCACCATGGTCTTTGGCCTCTTTGCGATTGAAGCAAAAGGGTACATTGCGGCCCTGCTCTGCAAGTGCCACCGCCGTCGTCGAGACGAGCGGAATACCCTTGTAGGCTGGCCCGTACAGCATGTCGAAAGTGATGCCCGAATCGCTGATCGCTTTAGCGTAGAATTGGCCGAGTCTGCGCAGTGAGGCACCGTCGTTGAATAACCCGGTGTTGAAAAAATAAGGCGAGAGCCTGCCCGCTTTGGTCTTGAACTCCCCAAAACGGAGAACCTTGGCCTCAAGCGCGAACTGAATGAAATCCTGTCTGAAGTCCGTATTCATAACATGCTGCGAATCGTCTCATTGAATCTAAATGGCATCCGATCTGCGGTCAACAAAGGCGTCCTTGAGTGGCTGGGTAAACAGGACGCAAGCGTCGTCTGCTTGCAGGAACTGAAAGCGCAAGCCAAGGACATCTTGCCCGCAGTGCACAGTCCGGATGGCTTCCTCGGCTATTTCAACTTTGCCGATCGCCCCGGATATAGCGGAGTCGGACTATATTCCAGCAAAAAACCGGATCGTGTCATCAGCGGCCTCGGCATGCCCGAGTTCGACAGCGAAGGCCGCTATATTGAAGCACGGTACGGTGACCTGTCCGTAGTATCGCTTTATGTTCCGTCCGGTTCGAGCTCACCGGAACGACTCGCTGTGAAGTTCCGTTTCATGGAGCGGCTGATTCAGCCACTGTATGAGCTGATCTGCAGCGGCCGGCAGATCATCATCTGTGGCGACTGGAACGTCGCCCACAAGGAAATCGATCTGAAGAACTGGCGCTCCAACCAAAAGAATTCCGGCTTTCTGCCCGAGGAACGCGAATGGTTCTCCGGGGTTCTCGACAAGCTTGGCTACGTCGATGTTTTTCGCACTCTGAGTCAGGAGCCCGAACAATACACATGGTGGTCCAACCGAGGCCAATCGTGGGTGAAGAACGTCGGATGGCGAATCGATTATCAGCTGGCAACGCCACGCATCGCCGCGCGGGCACGACGTGCCGATATCTACAAGGCACAGCGATTCAGTGACCATGCACCATTGACGATCGATTACGATCACGGCTTCTGATTAGACTGAAATGACAGTCACCGCCTCCGCGACAACCCGCACATGAGTGATGCATCGCGCGTAAAACACCGAGTCATTGGTTTTTTCACTGACTTAAAGGTATTCACCCAGCCCCGCGTGGTCCGAATGCTGCTGCTCGGTTTCTCCGCCGGCCTGCCTTTGCTCTTGGTGTTCGGGACACTGTCCTTCTGGCTGCGCGAGTCCGGCGTAGATCTGTCGACCATCGGGTTCTTTTCACTGGTCGGTCTCGTCTATGGCTTCAAGTGGACTTGGTCGCCGCTAGTCGATCAACTGCCAATCCCCTTCCTGACGCGAAAGATGGGGAAGCGTCGCAGCTGGCTGCTTGCGTCGCAACTGGTCGTCGCGATTGGCTTGTGCGGCATGGCACTGAGCGATCCAGCTCACGGATTGCAAAAAATCGCCGCGCTCGCACTGCTGACTGCGTTCGCTTCGGCGACCCAAGACATAGCGCTCGATGCTTTTCGCATCGAATCGGCCGCGGTCGAAGAACAGGGGGCAATGGCGGCCGCTTACCAAGCCGGCTACCGCGGCGCCATGTTGATGGCTTCGGCCGGGGCGTTGTTGATCGCGGCCGCCTTCGATGTCAACGAGGCAACCTACGAGCAGACGCCCTGGGCTGCCACCTATTTCATCATGGCCGCGCTCATGGGTGTCGGCATTATCACCGTTCTGCTCTCCTCTGAACCGATACCGACGAGCGCTAGCGGAAATTCGTCACGGCAGAAAGGGAGTATTCCTGCCGGGGCAACGGCCCGACTGGGGCGCTGGCTTCTGGTGGCCTTCGTCTTGCCATTCGTCGATTTCATCAAACGCTACCGCTATGACGCTCTGCTGCTGCTGGCGCTTATCGGCAGCTACCGCATCTCCGATGTCGTGATGGGAGTCATGGCCAACCCGTTCTATCACGACATGGGATTTAGCAAGGACGAAATCGCAACCATCTCGAAAGTCTACGGAGTCATCATGACACTCGTTGGCGCGGGGCTTGGCGGTGTGTTGAGTCTACGTATCGGTGTCGTGCGCACATTGTTTCTTGGCGCTTTACTCTCGGCAGCAACGAATCTCCTCTTTGCTTGGCTGGCCAGGCGCGGCGATGACCTCAGCGGTCTGGTGCTGACGATTTCGGCGGACAATTTGAGCGCCGGCATCGCTACCGCCGCCTTCATCGCCTATTTGTCGGGCCTGACCAATATTCGCTACTCGGCAACACAGTACGCATTGTTTAGCTCCGCGATGCTTCTTTTTCCAAAATTCATTGCTGGTGGCTCAGGTGTGTTTGTCGAGCGGTATGGATACGAAATGTTCTTTACCAGCACCGCCTTGCTCGGCGTACCAGTATTGGTGCTGATCTTTCTGGCGCGCAACGTCGCGATGTTCGATCGCAGCGAGATCACGAAACGCGTCCCTTCCTCAACCTAGCCGCTGGCGAAGCCAACAGCGCGCTGAACAACACCACGAGCGGTCTTGAGCTGGGTGCCCTTGCCTTGAATCGCATCACTGGTCGGACTGCGGCGCTTGAAAGCGTAACGAGCAGCTAGAGCGTTAAGAGCAATGCAATCCATCACTCAATACTTCACGATCACGCACACATCCTTCACACCTCGACAGGGCATTGGAAAACGTGGCGAGCGGCCTTCAACCGGGTGCGCCCGGTGCGCAGGATCCGGAGTGTACGCGCACAGTACATGAGGATTCCGAGCACCGCGCAAGCCCGGATCAAGGCCGCGCAGCAGCTTTCCAACGGTCTGTAGTTAGGCGCTCCATTTGTCAAATCTATACACCGCCAGCGCGCCCAACAGATTGGGCAATATCCTGATTTCGTCGCCCGCCTCGTTGAGCACGACGCGCTCGCGCACGCGCATGCCGTGGCCAGCACAGAAGATTTCGAAATCATCTATCGTGAGCACGTGAATATTCGGCGTGTCGTACCATTGGTACGGCAATTCGCGCGAGACCGGCACGCGCCCCATCATTACTTGCAAGCGGTGCCGCCAATAGCCGAAGTTGGGAAACGTCACGATGGCTTCGCGCCCGACACGCAACATTTCACCGACAATTCGTTCAGTGTGCCTAACTGCCTGCAGCGTCAGCGACAGAATCACGTAATCAAACGAATCGTTCTCGAATCCGGAGAGACCCGCTTCCAGATCCGCCTGCAACACGTTAATGCCATTCTTGAGGCTGGCGAGCACCTTGTGATCGTCTAATTCAATACCATAACCAGTGGCATAGCGTACCTGTCCGAGGTGACGCAGCAGCGATCCATCGCCGCAGCCTAGGTCGAGTACGTGAGCACCATGCCCGATCCAGCCGGTAATGGTGTCAAAGTCACGCCTGCTCGTGCGCTTGCCACGTGTGACGCTGGAACTCATGTCGACACCCGTTCTAGATAAGCGCGGATCAAATTGTGGTAAATCGCATCGTTCATCAAAAACGCGTCATGACCATGCGGCGCCTCGATTTCGGCGTATGAGACGTTGAGCCGGTTCTCGACCATTGCCTTGACCAGCTCGCGCGAACGTTCGGGAGAGAAACGCCAGTCAGACGTGAACGAGACGACTAGGTAGTCGGATTTGGAGTTCTTCATCGCCGCCGTCAGATCGCCACCGTAACTCGCCGCCGGATCGAAGTAATCCAGTGCCTTGGTGATACGAAGATAGGTATTAGCGTCAAACGTGTCGGCGAACTTGTCGCCCTGATAACGAAGATACGACTCGATCTGAAAATCAATGTCGAAGTTGAACTTCAGAACGTCCTCGCGAAGGTTGCGACCGAATTTGGCATCCATCGCGTCGTCCGACAAGTAGGTAATGTGTCCGATCATGCGAGCAATACGCAATCCACGGCGCGGCACGACGTCGTGCTCATAATAGTTGCCGCCGTGGAACTCCGGATCAGAGGTAATGGCGGTTCGCGCGACCTCGTTAAAAGCAATATTCTGGGCAGACAACTTCGGCGCTGCCGCTATCACCAGCGCATTTCTGACCCGTTCCGGCTGATCGATAGTCCATTGCAGGGCCTGCATTCCACCGAGGCTGCCGCCCACAACCGCAGCGAACTGATCTATTCCGAGGCGCGAAGCCAACCGTGCTTGAACCTCAACCCAGTCCTCCACGGTTACGACCGGAAAGTCGCCGCCCCACTGTTTGCCGGTACGCGGATCGATACTGGAGGGTCCGGTAGAGCCATGACAACCACCGAGGTTGTTCACTCCGAGCACGAAAAAGCGTTCCGTGTCGACTGGTTTGCCCGGACCAATCAGATTGTCCCACCAGCCTACGTTTTCCGTTTGGTCGGCATAAATGCCGGCTACATGATGGGAGGCGTTCAGCGCGTGACAGACCAGAATGGCATTGCTGCGCTCGGCGTTGAGCTCCCCGTAACTCTCGTAAGCGAGTTGATAACTATCGATGCGCGCGCGGCCTTGAAGTTCGATCGGCTCATCGAACTGCATCATTTTCGGTTTTACGATCCCAACCGAGCCTTGAGACATTCGTCAACTATTCCAATTGCACGCGAGGCAGCGTCCCGGCGCCGCGTGGCGCAATCAGGAACCGGCCAGAACTACGGACAAGCGTCGCAACATCTGCTGTACCGCTTCTGACTGCATATCCCTGAACAGCAGCTCTTCTTCTGATTGCTTGCCGAGAATCGCCGTATCATCGTACTGCATGGCGCGCCGCAGCAAAATTTCGCCTGGCGCAACCAGATCCTTCCTGTTGCTGTCCATGACACGATAACTTACCCGATACACGAACAGAAATTCACTGACACTGCCTGATGATTGCAGCGACAGAATTCTCTTCTCACGCTGCTCATTCAAGACCTTGAGAACGACTTGCGCTTCTTCTGCGCCATCCACGACCTCCACCGCATTGCTGCTTTGGAGTACCCGCATCAACTCCGCAGCGAACAGCGAAAAGCCATCGGTTTCGACGTGGATACGCTCAAACGGAAGATCAGCCTGGCCGCGCAGCTTAAATCCGCACCCCGTCAACAGAAGGCTAATCGAGACGAGCATCAACAGTCCGATGGCAATATCAGCGCGCCGCAGTGGCAAACGCATGTGTTCGTTCTCCTTCAATCAGTTGATTCACGCCACTACGTTGACCAGCCTGCCAGGAACGACAACCACTTTGCGAACCACCTTGCTTCCTACATGTCGCTGAACATTTGGATTTGTAATCGCTTGCTGTTCGATTGTTCGCCGATCCGCTCCAGCAGCCACACGCAAGTGGCCGCGAAGTTTGCCATTGACTTGCAGCACCAGCTCGAGTTCGTCCTGCGCCAGCGCATCCTCGTCGACCTGCGGCCATTGCGCATCCTGAAGTTGCCCAGCATAACCGAGTTGATCCCACAGCACTTGAGTTATATGCGGCACAATCGGGAACAGAATACGCAACAGGATACCCATCGCCTCTTGCTGCAGAACGACGCGCGGCTTGTCGGCAGCCTTTGAAACTGCATCGCTTTCAAGCACGTTAAGCATCTTCATGCCGGCAGAGGCGACGGTATTGAATTGCCGACGTTCATAATCGAAATTCGCTTGCTTGAGCAAAGCGTGGACCTCACGACGCGGGTCACGCAACGTCTCACCGGCTCGCTCTGACTTGGTAAAGCTTGCATTCGCCGCCTGCAAGGCCGAGGCATTTTCCGCTCCGTACCTCCACAAGCGACGCAGAAAGCGGTACGCACCTTCCACCCCAGCATCATTCCACGCCAACGTGTCCTCCGGGGGCGACGTGAACATGATGAAAAAGCGTGCCGTATCCGCCCCGTATTTCTCGACCAGCGCCTGCGGGTCTACACCATTGTTTTTCGACTTCGACATGGTGCGAATGCCGCCCGACGCGACCGGCTTGCCGTCAGATATCAGCTTGGCACCGATACGCTTGCCTTGTTCATCGTGAACCACTTCGACATCCTGCGGATTGAAGTAGGCGGTGCGACCCGATGCGTCTTCGCGCGAGAAGATTTCGTTGAGCACCATACCCTGGGTCAGAAGCCGGGAGAACGGTTCGCTGACGTTCACCAGGTCAAGATCGCGCATGACTTTGGTCCAGAACCGTGAATAGAGCAAATGCAGGATTGCGTGTTCAATTCCGCCAATGTACTGATCCACCGGCATCCAGTAATCGACCCGCTCATCAACCATCGCGTCGTGCGAGCCCGGACAAGCAAAGCGCATGAAGTACCACGATGAGTCGACGAAAGTGTCCATCGTATCGGTCTCTCGCCGAGCATCAGCACCACATTTTGGACAAAGACAAGAAACAAAATCCTCTCGTTTGTTGAGCGGATTTCCGGAACCATCCGGTACGCAATCCTCTGGCAGTACCACCGGCAGTTGATCATCGGGTACCGGAACATCACCACACTGGCCGCAATGAATGATCGGTACCGGTGTACCCCAGTAACGCTGCCGCGAAATGCCCCAGTCGCGCAAACGCCATTGAACCTGTTTCTCGCCGTGCCCGTTCCCCTGCAAGTCGGCAGCGATGGCTTCGACGGCCTCGGCGTAGCACATCCCATCGTAGCGTCCCGAATTCACGCACACACCTTGGTCGCCATACCACTCCTGCCAAGCGTCTGTAGAATAAGCTTGATCTTGCAGATCGATCACCTGCCTAATCGGCAGGCCATACTTTTTGGCAAACTCGAAATCGCGCTCGTCGTGCCCCGGCACGCCCATCACCGCACCCTCGCCGTAGGTCATCAGCACGTAGTTGCCGACCCACACTTCGACCGCTTCGCCGCTAATTGGGTGCTCGACGAACAACCCGGTGGGCAGGCCTTTCTTCTCCATCGCCGCGATATCTGCTTCCATGGTGCTGCCCCGTCGGCACTCATCGATAAAGGCGCTGAGCTCAGGATTGGTTTTGGCAGCGTATGTCGCCAGGGGATGTTCGGCGGCAACCGCACAGAATGTCACTCCCATAATGGTATCAGCGCGTGTGGTGAACACCCTGAGCTGGTGTTTTTCGCCGTTGAGAGTGTACGGGAACGCGATGTTCACCCCCTCGCTACGCCCGATCCAGTTGGCCTGCATCGTCTTGACGCGCTCCGGCCAGCCATCGAGTTCCCCGAGCGCCAACAGCAACTCCGGAGCGTAGTCTGTGATGCGCATGTAGTACATCGGAATCTCGCGCTTTTCCACCAATGCTCCGGTACGCCAACCGCGCCCGTCAATCACCTGCTCGTTCGCCAGTACCGTCTGATCAACCGGATCCCAGTTCACCACACCCGTTCTCTTGTAGACCAGGCCTTTTTCCAGCATGCGCACGAACAGCCACTGGTTCCAGCGGTAATAATCGGGCTGGCAGGTTGCAAGTTCGCGGTCCCAGTCAATGGCGAATCCCAGCGACTGGAGCTGTTTTTTCATGTAGGCGATGTTGTCGTATGTCCACGTGGCCGGCGGTACCCCGTTTGCCATCGCCGCGTTCTCCGCCGGCAGACCAAAAGCATCCCAACCCATTGGCTGCAGTACGTTAAAGCCACGCATGCGGTGGTAACGCGTCAGGACATCACCGATCGTGTAATTGCGCACATGTCCCATGTGCAGTTTGCCGGACGGATAAGGGAACATGGACAGACAGTAGTATTTCGGGCGATCCGGATCTTCGGTCGCCCCGAATGCCTTGCTTTCAGCCCACTGTTTTTGAACCCGTTCCTCGATCAGGGCAGGATGATACTGACTTTGCATTTTTGCAGCTGCAAATTATTGTTAATGGGAAGAATCTGATTATATCGTTGGCAATCGCCCTAAGTACCCAATCGGGCAGGAATTTTCCGATGCGGTCGGAGCCCCTGGCGAGACCGGTGCGCTTTCCGCAAGTGGGCATCGGCCTTTCGTTGTACCATCTGCCGACTTGGCCGTAGTATCTCCCGCTGGCCTGTCCGAGCACGACCATGTCCAGAAAACATCCCATCATCGCTGTTACCGGATCCTCCGGTGCCGGCACGACCGCAGTACGCGCAACCTTTGAATCGCTGTTCGAAACGGAGTCGATTAACGCCACTTTTGTGGAGGGTGACAGTTTCCACAAGTACGAACGCGATGAAATGCGCAGACTGACCGATGAATGGGAGCGCACCGCCGGGCGCGCTATCAGTCACTTTGGGCCGGAAGCGAATCTGTTTGAAAATCTCGAAGCATTGTTCCGGGAGTATGGAGAACACGGTACCGGCACTACACGCCTTTATCTGCACGACGAGGAACGCGCCGCCCGCTACGGGCAAAACGCGGGAACATTCACACCTTGGCAAACACTTCCGGACAATACCGACCTGCTCGTGTACGAAGGATTGCACGGCGGCGTCGTTACCGATTCAGTCGATATCGCGCAGCATGTCGACCTTCTGATCGGCGTTACGCCCATTATCAATCTGGAGTGGATTCAGAAGATACAGCGCGATCTGCGCGAACGCGGCTATTCGCTCGACATGATCACGGATACCATCCTGGGGCGTATGCCGGATTACGTGCATTACATCACGCCGCAATTCTCGCGCACACATATCAACTTCCAGCGCGTGCCGACAGTAGACACATCAAACCCGTTTGCCGCTGTCACGATTCCCAGCCAGGAAGAGAGTTTCGTGGTGATCCGCTTTGCAACCCCTGAAGGTACTGACCTCGACGCGCTAAAGTCCGAAATCGGCGGAGCTTTTCGTTCGCGTCCTGACACGCTGGTCGCGCCCGGCGACGAATTCGATCACGCCATGCGTCTAATTCTGGAGCCGCGCGTGAAGGAACTGGTGGACGAGAGCAGACTCCTCAGAGAGGCCTCCGTATAATGAGTCTTTGCCAGATGATCTACCGCCACAGCCATCGGGCAGCGGAACGGTACTGGTTCTGCGAACGCCTGACAGCTCCCCGATTTGATGTCACAAGTTCTTGAAGGGCTCAATCCCGAGCAGCTCGAAGCGGTAACGCTTCCTCATTCTTCGGCCCTGATCCTTGCTGGCGCGGGTTCCGGAAAGACCAGAGTGCTCACCACACGCATCGCCTGGCTTATCCAGACCGGCCAGGTCAGCCCGCTCGCCATAATCGCCGTGACATTTACCAACAAGGCCGCGCGCGAGATGCTGACACGGATTTCAGCCATGCTGCCAATTAACACCCGCGGCATGTGGGTTGGGACTTTCCATGGTTTGTGTAACCGAATGCTGCGCGCGCACCACCGCGAGGCGGAGCTGCCCCAGGCGTTTCAGATTCTCGACAGTGCAGATCAATTGTCGATGGTCAAGCGCGTGATGCGTGGCCTCGGCGTTGATGATGAGAAGTATCCCCCCCGTCAGGCGCAGTATTTCATCAACGCCAACAAGGAAGAAGGCCTGCGGGCTCCGGCAGTAGAGGCCGTCGATGATTTTTCGCGTCATTTGCTCGATGTCTATGCTGCCTATGATGCGCAGTGCAATCGCGAGGGCGTGGTCGATTTCGCCGAGCTGTTGCTGCGCTGTTTCGAGCTGTTGCAGAACAATGAACTGCTACGCACTCATTACCAGAGCCGCTTCAAGCACATCCTTGTAGACGAGTTCCAAGACACCAACCGACTGCAATACCTGTGGCTGAAACTTTTGGCAGGGTCGACGAGCACCATCATCGCGGTCGGCGATGATGACCAGTCAATCTATGCCTTCAGGGGTGCGCGCTCGGGCAACATGCTCGAGTTCGAACACGATTTTGGCGTTGGGAAAGTCATCAAGCTCGAGCAAAACTATCGCTCTCACGGCAACATTCTTGACGCAGCCAACGCGCTGATTCGCAACAACCGCGCACGGCTAGGCAAAAACCTGTGGACGGCCGAGGGCAAGGGTGAACCGCTGCGCCTCTACGAAGCAGCAACCGACGTCGACGAAGCGGCGTATATCCTCGAGGAAGTGCGTGCGCTGCAAGGCGATGGCGTTGGGCTTTCGGACATGGCATTGCTGTACCGTTCCAATGCGCAGTCGCGCGTGCTGGAACATGCCTTGTTCAACGCCGCAATACCCTACCGCGTGTATGGTGGCTTGCGCTTCTTTGAGCGGCAGGAAATCAAGCACGCGTTGGCCTACTTGCGTCTGATCGCCAATCCGGAAGACGACGGCGCGATGTTGCGGGTCATCAATTTCCCGACCCGCGGAATTGGTAACCGGACTCTCGAGCAATTGCAGGCAGGCGCACTGAACTCAGGTAGTAGTCTATGGCACAGTGCGTGTTCCAACCCGCCGGCCGGAAGAGCCGGTTCGGCCATTGCTGCATTTGTCCGGGTCATCGAAAGCATGCGTAACGCCACTGAGGGCTTGCCGTTGCCAGAAGTCGTCGAACATGTGATCGAGGCAAGCGGGCTGGTTAATCACTACCGCAAGGAACGCGAAGGCGCGGACCGTGTCGAGAACCTCGAAGAGCTGGTCAACGCCGCCGCGGCGTTTGTTGCCGAAGAGGGCCTTGCCGTCTACGAGGCCGATTCTGCGAATGCCCCGACAACCAACGCCGATGAACAGGCCATCGAGCTTGAGCCGCTGACTGCGTTTCTTGCTCACGCCTCTCTGGAAGCGGGAGAAAACCAGGCCGCAGCGGGCGCGGATGCACTGCAGCTGATGACGGTACACTCGGCCAAAGGATTGGAATTTCACACAGTGTTCATCAGCGGTCTGGAGGAGGGCCTATTCCCCCACGAGAACAGCCTCAACGAGGAAGGTGGCCTGGAAGAAGAGCGACGCCTCATGTACGTGGCGATGACTCGCGCGCGGCGGCGGCTGTATCTTTCACACGCACAAACCCGCATGCTTCACGGGCAGACGCGTTATAACGTAGCGTCGAGATTCCTCGACGAAGTTCCGCAGGAATTGTTAAAACGGCTGGGCGCTGCGGTGCCGTCACTTGCCACGGGTTTTGCATCTGGTGAAGTCATGTCACGTCAGCGCGGCAAGCCGGTAACGGTCGGCGGTTTTCGAATCGGCCAGCACGTGCTGCACCCGAAATTCGGTTCCGGCGTAATTGTGCAGGCCGAGGGCAGCGGCGGCGATGCCCGCGTGCAGGTTAACTTTCGCGATGACGGGCTGAAATGGCTAGCCTTGGAATACGCAAAGCTTTTGCCTGTGTAAGCGGTTCGACGCTTGCGAGGTTCGCCTAACGAACCGCTCACCGCAAAGGTGGCAGAGAAAAACGGCAAGACGCACGCGCCTCATCGTCTCGGAACAGAAATCCGATCGCGGGTTCGTTGGGTCTCTACGCTTCGCAACTTGTGACTGTCCTAAGGGGTTTCTTCACCTCCGCATCCGCGGTGAGAGCCTGCGAAAACGCTCCCTTTCCGTTCGAACGGGCGAAGGCGAGTTTTATGTCGGCAGGGCTTGTGGCGCATTATTACGATGCGTCAGGAGCAGCTGACGAAACGGCTCGGGATCGTGCGCGTGTGTCAGCTCACCGGGCCGCGGCAGATGAAAATCGTACAGACGCGAGACCCAGAACCTGAGCGCGCCGGCCCTTAGCATGGCCGGCCACAGTTCACGTTCGAGTTCGGTAAACTCGCGCACCGATGCGTATGCACGCAACATCGTCTCGCTGCGGTGCACATCAAGCGTTGCGTCCGGATTCGAGCACCAATCGTTGACCGCTATCGCGACGTCATAAATCAGCGAGTCAACACAGGCAAAATAGAAATCAATGATCCCGCCAACGATGTCGCCATCGATCAGCACGTTGTCGCGGAACAGGTCAGCATGTACAGGCCCTTGCGGCAAGCCTTCTCGCGAGACACCGGCCTGGAACTCAATTTCTGATCGCAGCAGTTGCGTGTCGTCGTCACTCAGGAAGGGATAGATTTCAGGCGCGACTGCAGTCCACCATTTGGCACCACGAAGGTTGTCGAGATGCTGCTTGAAGGTCAGACCCGAAAGATGCATGTCTGCCAGTTGTTCGCCAACCAACGCGCAATGAGCGGGCGTGGGATGCATCACGGGTTTTCCCGGCAGACGCGTGACGATCGCCGCCGGCTTGCCATTCAATTCTCCAAGGAATTCATTCTGCAAATTGGCAATCGGTTTGGGTGCCGGCACTCCGTGATTGCTCAAGTGCGCCATCAGATTCAGGTAGAACGGTAGCTCTTTCGGCGTCAATTTCTCGAAAAGCGTCAGCACGTAGCGGCCGTGACTGACGGTTAAAAAATAGTTTGTGTTCTCGATCCCCGACAGAATGCCTTCGAGCTCGACCAGCGACCCGATTGAATAGTTGCGTAGCCAGGCGCGAGCCTGATCCGGGGTAACTGTTGTAAAGACCGACATCGGACGAAAGTTGAAGTACCGGCGTGCGCCTCAAAGGTTTAGCTGCGCTTCGCGCTCGGCGGCGGACGGCTCAAAGGCCCGCTTCTCGTAGTAACTGAATATCGCATCGACAATCTGTTGTGGCTCGTCGAGTACCTGGATGAGATTCATGTCCTCCGGACTGATCATGTTCTCGTTGACGAGCCGCTCCCTGATCCAGTCGACCAAACCTGCCCAAAAGGGTGAGTGCACCAGAATAATCGGAATACGGCGAACTTTTCCGGTCTGGACCAGCGTCAAGGCTTCCATCAACTCGTCCAGAGTGCCGAACCCTCCGGGCATAACGACATAGGCTGACGCGAATTTGACAAACATCACTTTGCGCGCGAAGAAATGGCGAAAGCTCTGGCTGATGTCCTGAAATGGATTAGCCACCTGTTCGTGCGGTAACTGTATATTCAGCCCGATAGAAAGCGATTTTCCGTAGTACGCCCCCTTGTTGGCAGCCTCCATGATGCCTGGTCCACCGCCGGATATCACTGCGAATCCAGCATCTGACAAACTGCGCGCGATCTGTCTCGTCAGCTCATAGTACTCATGGCCTTCCTGTACCCGTGCGCTGCCGAAGACCGATACCGCTGGCCGGATGTGGGCGAGTCGTTCAGTAGCCTCGACGAACTCTGCCATAATTCCAAAGACTCTCCACGACTCGCGCGCGGACCAAGTCTTTTCCACAAGTTCGGGGGCGATCGGGGTCAATGTTTTCTGCGTTTCGCTCATTCTTGGCTCTCGTGCAGCCTTCACCGATGAAAAAACTTGTTCTGATTGACGGCTCTTCCTATCTGTATCGCGCATTTCACGCGATGCCAGACCTGCGCAACCGGAACGGAGAGCCGACCGGGGCTATCTACGGTGTCATCAATATGCTGCGGCGCTTGCGCAAGGAGACCGCGGCGGATTATATCGCCTGCGTATTCGACGCAAAAGGCAAAACATTTCGCGATGACCTGTATCCCGAGTACAAAGCAAATCGCCCGCCAATGCCGGATGAGCTCGCATCGCAGATCGAACCCCTGCACGAATGCATACGTGCAATGGGAATCGCGCTGATCAACGAGAACGGCGTCGAAGCCGACGATGTCATCGCTACGCTTACAACACAGGCAGGAGAGAGAGGCATCGAAACCATCATTTCGACCGGTGACAAGGACATCGTGCAGCTGGTGCAACCCGGCGTAAGTCTCGTCAACACGATGTCCAACGAGACGCTGGACGAAGAGGGTGTAAAGAACAAATTTGGTGTCAGACCCGACCAGATGGTGGACTACCAAACGCTGGTAGGCGACTCTGTAGACAACGTTCCGGGTGTCGAGAAAGTAGGGCCGAAGACAGCCGTCAAGTGGCTGACGCTGTACGGCAGCCTCGACGAGATCATGGCTCATGCCGACGAAATAGGCGGCAAAGTCGGCGAGAACCTTCGCGCCGCGAGGGACTGGCTCCCTACTGCGCGCACCCTGGTCACACTGAAACGTGATCTCAAGCTGCCGTTCAAACCCGAAGACCTGGCACCAACCGATGAAGACCTTGACCGGCTCACCGATTTGTTCAGCAAACTCGGCTTCAGGACGTGGCTGACCGAGGTCAAGAGCCGAGGGGCCGCGCTGGGAATTGGCCAGCCGGGCAATGAGGCCACGACCGAGAAGGCAAGGCGCAACTATCAACTGGTGTTGAGCGAAGACGCGCTCGACGCCTGGCTCGAGCGGATAAACAATGCCGGCCTGGTATCAATAGACACTGAGACCACCGGTCTCGACCCGATGACGTCAAGGTTAGTTGGTGTTTCGCTGAGCACCGAGCCCGGAACGGCGGCTTATATACCGGTTGCTCACGATTACGCCGGCGCGCCAGTGCAGCTGCCCCTGCCAACCGTGCTCGAAAAACTGAGACCGTGGCTCGAAGACCCGAACAAGAAGAAACTCGGCCAGAATATGAAGTACGACATGCACATCTTCGCCAACCATGGCGTCCGGGTGGCCGGCGTGGCGCACGACACGCTGTTGCAGTCTTATGTACTTGAAAGCCATCGCTCCCATGATATGGACAGCCTGGCAGTGCGCCACCTTGGAATCAAGACCGTCAGCTACGATGAGATCACCGGCAAGGGCGCGTCACGAATCCCGTTCAACCAGGTCGATCTCGAACAGGCCAGTGCATATGCCGCCGAGGACGCAGATATCACGCTGCAGTTGCACCAGGAAATGTTCCCGGCAGTCAAACGCGACGAAAAGTTGATGAGCGTCTACGACGCAATCGAAATGCCGGTAATGGGCGTACTGTTTGCGATGGAGCGGCATGGTGTATTGCTCGATACTATGGCACTGGCGCGTCAGACTCGTGAACTCGCTGAGCGTCTTGCCGGCCTCGAGAAAGAGGCGCACGAGCAAGCCGGACAACCATTTAACCTCGGCTCGCCCAAGCAGTTACAGGAGATTCTGTTCGTCAATAAAGAACTGCCGGTCATCAAGAAAACGCCGGGGGGACAGCCGTCAACCAACGAGGACGTGCTGCAACAACTCGCACTCGACCACCCGCTGCCCAAACTCATTCTTGAGCACCGGGCGTTGTCTAAACTGAAGTCGACCTATACCGACAAGCTGCCAAGAATGGTGAACCCGGAGACGGGGCGCGTGCACACCAACTATGCACAGGCGGTCGCCAATACCGGGCGGCTGGCCAGTAACGATCCAAATCTGCAGAACATACCGGTTCGTACGCCCGAAGGCCGCCGTGTGCGTGAAGCTTTCATCGCTCCGGGCGGTTGCAGTATCGTCTCTGCTGACTATTCCCAGATTGAATTACGCATCATGGCGCACTTGTCTCAGGATGAGAGTTTGCTGTCCGCGTTCCGCGGAGGCGCTGACGTGCATCGCCATACCGCCTCGGAAATCTTCGGTGTCGAAGCAGCTGACATTACCAGCGAACAGCGCCGCTATGCCAAAGTCATTAATTTCGGTCTGATTTACGGCATGTCCGCCTTTGGCCTGGCATCACAGCTGGGAATCGAACGCGCCGCCGCCCAGCAATACATCGACCGGTATTTTTCGCGCTATCCGGGCGTCGCCGATTACATGCAGCGCACGCGCGAAACTGCGCGAGAACTGGGTTACGTTGAAACCGTATTCGGACGCCGTTTGTATCTGGCCGAAATCAGGGCATCCAATCACCAGCGCCGCCAGGCCGCCGAGCGCGCCGCAATCAATGCGCCGATGCAGGGCACCGCCGCCGATTTGATCAAGTTGTCAATGATCGCCGTTCACAACTGGATCGCAACCCAGAAGCTTGCTTCGCGCATGATCATGCAGGTGCATGATGAACTTGTTCTCGAAGTGCCGGATACAGAACTCGACATAATGAAAAAGGAGGTCCCCGAACTGATGTCGGGTGTGGCACAGCTGGACGTACCGTTGGTAGCCGATGTCGGGGCCGGGCCGAACTGGGAGCAGGCCCATTGACCCCTCTCACCGCTGCGAACACAGAGGCAAAACCGTGACAAGACGCGGATAACTTTGGGATTTACGCTGCAGGCCGTCTTTTTCCAGCCGCCAGCGCAGCGTGTCGCTGCGGCCCTGTCCAAAGAACGGTTCGCCGTTGATTGCAAATGTCGGCAAGCCCCAGTAACCGCATGCCTCGAGGTAGCACTGGTTGGTCGCGACTTCCTCGCGATGTGACGCCGGATCGGAAATCGCCTGGTCCATACTGTCGAGGTCGAAGCCGATTCTGACATTCTCGGGATTGAAAAGATCCGGTTGCCGCAATGCCAGTAACGACACCGGCCACAGATTTCATGACACATCGAAATGAGTCTCAATCGCCAAAGCCCTTGGCGTCGCGAGATTAGGAGTACGGGCTGCCGGACGAATAGAACAGATTAACCATGCCTGACACCGGAATCCTCAAGTTGCTGTTTCTCGCTGCGTTACGCAAACGATTGTAGAACCATGTTGGCAGTCGCGCCGCGTTGATGGCGCCGGTTCAGGGTTTGCAGTAGTGTATTGCTCACACGCGCTACAGCAAGATCGCGGCTGTTTCGTCGCTACGCTGTCGGGCATAAAGACCAGGAGGAGGTTCGAAATCAATGGGAGATGTACACTTCTTCAACTTGAATGATCTCTCCCAGGGGATAGCGCGAGACCTCACGGAAGAACTGCGCACACGCATCTTTCGTGGAGAAAGCGTCATAATCTCGGTGGTGGTTAAACCGAACAAATCGGGTGCAATACACAACCACTTCGAGCGACAACCGGGTGTCATGCTCGAGGGTGACGGCGGGCGTATTCAGGACGGTGTCGAACATTTGGTGAAGGCAGGGAAATTGTGGCGGACGCCAGGCAACGCATCGCATAGCTTTGTTGGCGGTCCTGGTGGCGCGGTAATTCTGGATATCTTCAGCGCGCCGCTCGAGGAATACAAGAAGGCCGATTCCGGCGTCGGCAACTGAATCGTCCGCGTCACAAACAACCACATGACCAAAACCTGCCTCGGCCCCGATCCAAATCCACAGCCACCAAGATTCACCATGCCGCCAAAGGCATGCGATTGCCATGCGCACGTGCTCGGCCCACCGAAAAAGTATCCCTATGTTCCGGACCGTTCCTACACACCGCC
The DNA here is from genome assembly GCA_020346185.1 of Betaproteobacteria bacterium. Lineage (GTDB taxonomy): Bacteria > Pseudomonadota > Gammaproteobacteria > Burkholderiales > Eutrophovitaceae > SG8-40. The sequence continues at coordinate 887,399 of CP070775.1, forward strand.
CACGGCGTGCCTGAAGGATTATCAGACCCTACATCGGGTGCTGGGCATTGAACGGGCAGTCATCGTCCAACCGTCAGTACACGGTACCGACAATCAGGTCACTCTGGACGGCATTGCCGGCTACGGTCCGAATGCGCGCGGCGTTGCCGTGGTGGATCCCGGCGCGAGCGACCATGAACTTCAGCAGCTTGACGACGGCGGCATGCGCGGCGTGCGGCTGAATCTGTTATTCGGTGGCGGCGTCGGCCTGCATGCATTGGAGCCACTGGCGGAACGCATTGCCGACATGGGCTGGCATGTTCAGTTGCTGCTCGATGCGCGCGATCTGGTGGAGCTGGCGCCAAGGCTGCGCAAGCTGCCCGTTCCGGTGGTAGTGGATCACATGGGCCACATGAAGACCAACCACGGTATCGACCATCCGGGCTTCCAGATACTGACTGAACTGGTGCGCGCCGGCGTGTGCTGGGTCAAGCTGTCGGGCAATTACCGCATATCTTCTGCAGGGCCACCCTACAAGGATGTAATTCCTTTTGCGCGCACCCTAATCGAGGCGGCGCCGCAGCGCATGATTTGGGGAACCGACTGGCCACATCCGGCGCTTTCCGATTTCATGCCCAATGACGGTGATCTGCTAAACGCCCTTGACGACTACGCGCCTGACGCGAACCTTAAGAAGACGATACTGGTGGACAACCCGGCACGCCTGTACGGCTTCGCGAATCACGACTAGCGCTCCATCTGCTCGCCGGGACAGTGAAGAGAACTACCATATCAGGCAATAAAGCGCACCGCCGGTAAACGCGGTGCATAAATACGGGAGAGGGTCAGCGAGGATTCTGTTACTTCAGCGTGTGCAAATTAAAATCTTTTAGGAATTTTTTGGTTACGATCGCGACACGCATGGCTGCACTTTTTCCCGTCGGTATGTTTCGAGACAACCGGCCTGTCCAGATGAACGTGCTCGGCAGCTCGAGCAACGGCTTCATGCCCTGAAAAGCCAACGCGGATAAACCGGGCGTGAGGCACCGCTCCTGCTGCGCCGGCTGTAAATGTGAGCCCCAGTGCGACGGCTCCAACTATGGCTTTAGTTGCTGACATGGTGATACGTCCTCTTCGATTAGCATGTACTTCAGGTTACTGTCTGCAGTTACAAATTCGAGTAGGTGCACTGTAGGGGTACCATCGTCAAAAATCTGCGGCGAATGACGCGAAATGCCTGTGCAATAGTTACGAAATGCGGCAAGCTAGCCGAGCTTTCAGCAAAAAAGAACATGAATACACAGCAAAACGGCAGAAAGTTCCACATCGGTAGCTTCGAAATCGATGTAATCGTTCACGGCTTTCCAGGAAAAAGCGTCTGTCACGGGCCGCTCGGCTTCAGCACTATCGCGTTGGTGCGTCACGGCAATCGCCTAGCCCTGGTCGACGTCGGCGGATTCGGACAACGCTTGCTGTTGCAGGACCGCTTGACCAAGCTTGGCCTGAAGCCTGCCGACATCACGGACGTCTTGCTGACCCATTCGCATTACGATCACGCCATCAACTGGCTCTTGTTCCCCAATGCCAACGTCGTGATTGGCCAGGACGAGTTGAAGTGGTCACTGGAGCAACCGTGGGGTGAAACATTCGTACCGGAGCTGTATATGCGCGAACTGCAGCAATCACCGCAGCTGTGTGAGGTAACAACAGGTGACGAAGTCTTTCCCGGAATCACCGCGCACATGACACCGGGCCATACGCCCGGTAGTCTCATATTCGTGCTTAAGGCGGGCGAACGCGACATCGTATTTACCGGTGATGCCTGCAAGAACCGAGCGGAACTCGTGTCACGTACTGCTGACATGACCTACGACAAGGAGATCACTCGGGAATCCATCGGGAGAATCTGGGACTTCTGGTCACGTCGCTCGGGCAGCGTCCTGATTCCGGGCCACGACCTACCGATGGTTCAGGAAGACGGCAAGGTCCGCTACCTCGGTGAGCGCGAAGCGGCAATTCGTGCGTGGTACAGCGAGGATCTCAATAAGACGACTGTGATCTCGCTTAACGAGACTAAGGGTCAATAAGCTCATTAAGGCAAAAACATCTGTAAACGGCAGGAAGGCGCCGTCGCTTGCGATCGGATATTTGACGGCGCACAACGATATTTGCCGCAACTTTTATGGAGGCGCGTTATGAAAGTGAACGACGTCACAAAGAAAAGCCGTCGTCGATTCCTGGCACTTGTTGGTGCTGCTTCGGCGACCCTGGCACTCAACGGTTTGCCTTTTGCGCTTGCCGCTACCAACAGAACCAAAATCGGCATCATTGGTTCCGGCAAGGTCGGCGGGGCCATCGGCAGCGTGTGGGTCAAAGCAGGCCACGAAGTCATGTTCTCATCGCGCCACATCAAACACGACAGGGAGCTAGCCATTAAACTCGGCGCCAATGCATATGCCGGTACGCCGCGCGAAGCTGCAGCTTTTGGCGAAGTGGAGATGATCTCGGTGCCATACCACGCGCTGCCCGACGTTCGCGAGAACGTGGGCGATCTGGTCAAGGGCAAAGTGGTAATCGATACCTGCAACCCGTTCGTGTGGCGTGACGGAGAACTCGCAGCCTGGGCTCGTGAAAAAGGCGCCGGTCTCGCCTCACTTGAACTCCTTCCTGGCGCACGCATTGTCCGCGCCTTCAATGCAATTAGCTACGTCAGTATGGGCAGGGCACACGAGCAGCCAGGCCGCTTCGGCATGCCGATCGCGAGCGATGACGCTGGCGCTGTCGCAATTGCCTCACCACTGATACGCGACGTCGGATACGAGCCTGTTTTGGTCGGCGGGATGGAAATGGGGAAATATTTGATGCCTGGAACGCCGCTTGCGGGCGAACGTACACCGGAAGAGATCCGGGAGATCGCCGCAACGTTGAGCTAATGGCGCCCCTAAGCTGCGACCGACAAAACGGGCTTCACTTTGTTGGTTCCGCTGCATGCGCTCGTTATGCGTGCTGTCAGGAGGTAAACATTTCTATCACCTCCGCTCCGGTCATTTGTTTCGTCTCGTTGGCAAAGCTGTAGAAAGAGGACTTCATGTTGACAAATACCTGCAATCCGAAACTGAAGTCATCTTGCTTCTCGAACAGGCCGGCAGGTATTTCACGCTCTTGGCCGTCGTTCAGTCGATAAGAAAGGTGACCACTACAGGTCTCGCACAATCCCCGCTCAGCACAGTCAGATGCGTCATAAGCCGAAATATTTTCCTGCTCCTCAAGAACAATCTCGTTCCTGCAACAAACCGACATCAAAGCACCGCCGCCCCAACGCCTGCATATTCCACAATGAGCAGGCGTCAACGTGATTCGTCAGTTCCTCTACCGTGAACCGCACCGAGCCACACAGGCGGCTTGCTTTTGCTTCAGACATTCTTCCTGCAACTTTTCGCCCAGTAAGCGGGCGTAACGCTGCGATTCGTGTCCGCTACGCACAGCGAGCTGAATACTCGGAAGAAACCCAACAACAGGCCGCCAGGCAGCTTGCCCGCGCTATTTCTTGTGCTTTTTGAGCACCTCGATAATTGTAGTAACCAGAGTTGCAGCGCTCGCCAGGCCGCCGCCGAGGCCACCGCCCGCCACAGAAGAGATACCGCTTCGGAGACGCTTCACTCCCTCCCCGATTTCAGCAAACTCCCTCCTGACCTCATCCACATCTTCGGTCAGGTCGGCCAAGGCCATCTCGCGAATCTCCTGAACCAGCTTTTCTTCAGGTCCAGCGCGAACGCGACTGGCGGCAAAAACCACTACGAGTGCCAGCAACGCGTTTGCGCCGGCGAGAATGAATGCCGAAGTTGCCGCGTTCAAACGCTCGACGAGCATGTGATAGGTACCGACATTGAGTAGGACAACTGTCAGCAAAACCAATCCAATAGCGACCGCATAGAATGCGGCACGGTGAGCAGCACGCTGGGCACTGATTTTCGCGAGCGTCATCTCGGCTCGCGCGAGTATTCTCATCTTCGTTACTGTTTCGTCCATTTCGCTCACCTCAACGCATGAACCGGCCCATCAGGATACCGAGCGCGAATACTACCAATGCTGTGACTGCGGGCATATCGCGCACCTCATCCTGAAGCATCTTCAAAAGTTCATCGATTTCGTTTTTAAACGCAGCGTCAGACTCTTCGGGTTCAGACGTTGAACTGGACTCTTTCTCGCCCGGCGAATTCGTCGACTTCTGTTCCGCACGTGCTTTTGAAAGCGCTGCTACCTGCTGACGAAGTTGCTCCAGTTCTTTGTGCAACTGTGGATTAGTCATTGCGTTTTCCTCATGTCGGTATCGGTCGCATTTACCTGGTGACGTCCCTCACTCGTAGATCGCTTTATGAGAGCGTGGCTGTCTAGCGGGAGCCGTGAAGCAATGCACCGTAGTACAGACGGGTTTAGCTAGCGCGGGACCTCGCCCAACACCGTTGTACGGTACATTTCTCTCCGAAATCCGTCATAGTCATTGAATGCCTGGTGGACGCAGATACGGTTATCCCACACCGTGAACGTCTTCGGCTCCCAGCGCAAACGGCAACTGAAGGCCGGTTGCGATACGTGGTGCTTCAGAAAGCGCAGTAGCGCTTCAGCCTCCGCGGGCGTCATGCCTTGAATGCCATGCGAGTATGTTTGGTCCACATACAGCGCCTTCTCGCCGGTCTTTGGATGGGTGCGCACGATTGGATGGTACCAACCGGCAACCATCTTGTTCGTGTTGATATCGAGTTCGATGTTGCCGAAACCGGTGCCGCCCGTCTCCTGGCCTGCCATTGTCCTCGCTTTGGCTTCTTTCTGTAGCTCGCTGACAACGCCGACTGCGGTCATGTGCACCCTAAGGGGTGCCAGCACCTGTCTCATCGTGTCGCTCAGACAGTTATAGGCCAATACGGTGTTACACCACATGGTGTCGCCACCGTAAGGTGGGATATCGGCACCGAACAGCATGCTGATGGCAGGCGGCGTTTCCATGAATGGCGAGTCAGTATGCCAGCCGCTGCCGAAGAGCATGCGGATACGCGTATCCGCTTCCTTGATCACGGGTTGGACGTTGCGGTGACCGGGTACACCTTTGGTATAGGCGTCAATGCCAAAGTCACCAAAGCGCAAGGTGAAGTTCTCCTGATCTGCATGAGTCATATCCTGATCGCGGAAAAAAATCATCTTGTGCCGGTACAGTGCGTCCTCGATTTCAGCGAACTGCGCGTCGGTGAGTTTGCCGATCTGCACATCTCGTATTTCTGCCCCCATCGCCGCCGCCAGAGGCAGTGCTTCGATGTGTTCGTAATCGCGGGCGCTGTTGTCAAAACCCGTGCTCGGATGAAGTTCGAGTTCCATCGTCTCTCTTCCAGGTCGTGTTACTCAAGAGAAGGCGCGCCGGCCCCATCGGCCACACTCACAAGAGCGATATTACCGCTGCAGCGAACGCTTGCGGCGCTTCCTGTGGCAGGTTGTGCCCCGCACGGGGAATGATACGGCGCTTGTACGGCCCACTGAAATACTGGTCATGGGGTTCCGATACGCACGAGGGCAACACACCGTCGTCGCTTCCATGGACGACAACCGTCGGCACGGTGATCGCTGGTAATGCGCTCAACCGCTCTTCTGTCTCTTCGAGCGCCGGATCTCCGGCAACGAGTGCGAATCGATGGCGATAAGAGTGAATCACTACCGCTGCGAAATCCGGGTTGTCGAACGAAGCTGCGGTGCGTTCGTACGTCGCCTCATCAAAGCGCCAGCCCGGTGACCAAAGGCGCCACAGCAGTCTGCACAGTTCGAGGCGGTACCGATGCAGGCTGGCCTGGCCACGCTCACTGTGAAAATAGTACTGGTACCACAATGCGTGCTCGAATTCCGGCGGCAACGGTTCGCTGGAAGCACGAATGTCCTGAATGTTGTATCCACCACCCGAAACGAGCCCCTGAGCGCGCTCAGGCCACAGCGCAGCGACAATGCAGGCCGCTCGTCCTCCCCAGTCGTATCCCGCCAAAACCGCACGGGAGATCTGCAGCGCATCCATGAACGCGATCAGGTCGTGCCCCAGCGCGGATTGCTGACCGGAGCGCTGGGTGGTATAGGAAAGGAAGCGGGTCGGACCATAGCCGCGCAACCAGGGTGTCAAAACACGGCATCCCTTGGATACCAGCAGCGGCGTCACCTCGTCGTAGGCATGCACGTCATACGGAAAGCCATGCAGCAAAATCAACGGTTTGCCGTTGGCCGGGCCACTGTCCTGGTAACCGACGTCGAGTACGCCCGCTTTCGCTTGCTTCAACATGCGAATCCTTTGCCGCGTCAAAACCTGGCCGGCTCGCTGCGCAACCGGCAAGGTGTCAAAGCTACAAAGGATAACGCCCGACTAACGTCTCGAACACTCCGGAAAACACTCGGACCGGCTCGGAAGCAGCGTACGCCGGATACGATTTAGAAACTACTGCAGGTGGGAAACCTCCGTATCGGGCCTGAATGCCAGCCAGGCGAACGCGAAGTGCACACCGCCCGGTACCGGATCGAGTTTTTCGCCTGCGCGTGGTCCGGCGATCGATTGCCCGAACAGATCCCACTCCGAGCCGGTCTGCTCGTCAAAAATCCGGCCATCCCGCACAATGAAGGTATACACACCTTCATTGCCGCTGCGGCGAAAAGCAACCGCCGCCGGTACGGTTCGCGATTCCGCGATCCGGCCAGCATCGAGCGCGGAGCGCACCCCATCTTTAGTGAATACGACGTAGGGCACGCCAACAAATTCACTATTGATCACCGGGTGCCGTTCCAGTTCCGAGAAGGGATGCACGCGATGCTGATCACCGACCGAGATTCCCAGCACGCGTTCCATCGGCGGCAGTCGTGGATCGGCCGGGTCGTCCAACAGAAACGGTGTCTGCTTGATGTTGTCGTAGCCGCGATACGGGTTGTGACCATAGGGACGGCTGAATCCGGTCGCGCGGGACAACACTTTTCCTGACGGGTAGGCAGCACGAAAATCAGCGAACGAGGTGATCTGCGACCGCACTTCGGTTAGTTCGGTGCCGGCATATTGTCCAACAATGCCCTTGCCAGTGAACTGCTGCCACCAGCTTTCTGTTTGCCGGTCATACATCACCAGGTCACTCATCCTGAGGCGGCCGGTAGTACCGAAATCGAGTGTTGCCCCATCGAGCTCGCGCTCGAACACGATCGACGCATTGCACAATGGACAGAATGTCACCGCCACTGGCAAGCCACCAACGCGGTCGTTGACGATCTCGTGGTACATCAGGATCTGCAGCGGGTAAGCGCGCGCGTCATCATCAATTCGAACGACAATGACCGGTTCATCGTTATTGAGCCAGGCACCCGCCGCACCAGTCGATACGAAGCGCGGCTGATCGATCGCCGGTATGCCATCCTTTGGCGGACCGCCAGACTGAATCTCGTCGAGTTCAACGATACGTTGAGAGAAGTCAGTGTTTGGCCACTCGGCAACCAGGCTTGGCGGAGCCGCGGCACCTCTTTCTACCGCCAGCGCCTGAGCCGGCTCGGACACCCGCTCGCAGCCACCCAACCACAGGGTGAGCAGCGCCACGGGCACAATGACACCATAAATAAATGGCCTTATGCAACTAGCCGGCATAGGCAATCTCCTGCAAAACGTATTGCCCAATTTACGTTTGTAACGTGCAGGCAGATGCCTAGGGCCTGTTAACACATATTGGATCGGCGCGACGGTGGTCAGTTTGGTGTGAGACAAGGCGCAGTGAGCGCGGTGTGGCCATTTCACATAAGCAAGCTGTAACGCAGGATCGCACCAGTTCTGATTGAACCGGTGTGGGCCCGTCCCAGGATTCTCTCAGACAAGGCGTTGCTCCCAAAATGGGGGCAGGCAAGGCGCAAGGAGTGCGGTTTGGCTATTCCAAATAAACGACGAGCAACACAGCATGGCGCCATTCTGGGAGCAACGCATCGACCCAATATGTGTTAGCAGGCCCTAGCTTACTTGACGATCACGACCTCCAGGTAGTCGGCACTGACCAGCAACGTGTCGTCATCGGACTGGTTGAACCGATCAAGAATACCGTTCAACTCGGTGAGAAATTCCGCGTAGCCCCCATCATCGAGATTTTCGCGCACACGCATGATCGGCCCGAACCAGGTACCGAAGACATCGATCCAGTGTTGATTATCGCGAAAGCGAAACAACGCGCTGCGCCGTGCCGAGTGCATTGACGACGTCGCTTCGCCAAACAATTCAATAAGACGTTTCTCGGTGCCCCATTCGGGTGGCGGCCGCACCCCCGTTGGTGGTGGCAGGTACCGCCCGACAAGTGCAAACGTCTGTCCCCAGAAGCCATCCGGTGTCCAGTTACCCATGCCGATAAGACCGCCGCGCCGGCAAACGCGGATCAGTTCCCGCGCCGCCTTTTCCTGATCCGGCGCGAACATCGAACCGTAAAGCGACAACACCCGATCGAACGATTCATCGGCAAACGGGATCTGCTCGCAGTCAGCAACTTCAAATTTCGCTGGCAGCCCCTCGGCCTCTGCGCGAAGCCGCGCACGTTCGATCAGTGCTGGCACGTAGTCAATGCCGACCGCTTCGCAATTGCGACGTGCCGCCGACAAAGCGACGTTACCGGAGCCCGCCGCAACATCGAGTATCTTGTGACCAGCGCGCAGGTCAACCGCTTCGCACAACAGTTCACCTGGATACACAGTGTTCCAGCCGATAACTGCGAAATCGCCGGTCGCCCAGGTTTGCTGTTGCTTCTGTTTGACAACCTCCAGATCAAGCATTGTTCATCCCCGATTCAGACGACGAGCCTCGACGGCCAACCTCTGGTACGGATGTAATCTGCGAGGTTCTTCGGCCGATAGGATTTGTCGCGGTCCCAGCGCTGCTTGACGGACTGATGAAGCAACACCTTGTCCTTGCCATGATCAATGGGACGCAATACTTTCTTGCGGATGCGGTAATAACTTCGGCGCGATTCGTGCAGCGTGGCGGTCGCTTTCGGCCTGAGCCGCCGCTTCAGATGTGGCTCGAGCGTTAACCCGGATTTGCTTGCTTCACGCATCATCCAGGCAAGTGTGATATCGGATAACAGCCATCCGCCAGAATCCGGCGAATGGCTGCCACCCACATCACTATGCGCTCCGCAGAACCAGACCTGCTTGAGATCAAGCTTGTCGCGAGGATACCAAACAGTCGGTTCGAAGTCGGCACGGCGCTCGTCGATCGCCATTGCGTGGCGTGCGACGCGCACATTCGACCCGATCTTGGTGTCATAGAATTCGTCCTCGTCATTTAGCAGGCCAAGGAAGGAGAAAGGTATCCCCATCGCCCCGACCGTATCCCATACTCCGACGAACTTGACCTCTCTTGAGGCATGTGAGTGGGCCTTTCGAAACGCGATTGATCGACTGCCGCGTGGGACATAAGCATCGCCTGGGTTCTTGTAATGATCAAACGTGGCCTGAATTAATCGCGCATCAGGACGCTTGAGAATGCCGCAGTTGTTTATCAGCCCGCACAAACTGCGGACAGTATATGCACCCCGGCTGAAACCAAACAGAAAGATTTCATCGCCGGGCGCATAGTTCTGGACAATGTATCGGTAGTCATCAAGGATATTTTTGTGCAGCCCTCTGCCAGTGGCACCACCAACGACGCGATCATAGTAAGAACCCACACCCCAGTCGTAAAACACTTGCTGCGACCACGCGCCGCTACCAGCTGGTCTGATCGCGCGTGCCAGTCGCAGCACATTGGTCGGAAAATCTTTGCCCGGATCTTCCTCGGGGCGATTCCAGGTGCCGTCGGCGCATATCACGATCCTCTTTGGCATTCCGCTTGCTCCTGAACGCAAACTAGACAGACGCCGCGCATCAGCGTGATACGCCTTGTCCCACACCCATAATCCCGATGCCGTGCAAGGGGTACCAGCGTATTGTCAACCAAGACACTCAGGAGAATACATGCGCCATAACACGCTTGCACAGCGACACGCCACGATCAACGACGCTGTCGCGCCACTCCCGGTTCGCTGGCACAAGCATCTCTTTTAGTTGCCGTCGAGACCGGTGCTGAGGGCTGGTATTGCCGTGGTGGTACCAGTAATTCTCTTCTCGCAGCGCATTCACTACTCTTAGTCCCGAATATGTACCAAACTCCTGTAGGAGAAATGACCATTCGGGCTCCGGCGCAAGCATCGTGAACACTTCGCATAGCATGCCGCGAATCTCGTAGGCACCGTGCGCCCGGGCATCGGTTATTACCTGCTGGCTCAATACATCACCGAGCTTGGCCGCTTCTTGCGTTTGATCAGCGCCGCTCCGTAAATACAGTGTCTCCTGTCCCCAGTTACCCAACCCAGTGTGCACATCGATGGCAAAAACGCTTCGCACTGTCTTGAGGTGATGACTAAGCCAGGCGAGATACAGCCGTGCGCCTTTTTCGAACTCCTTGCCGCCGTAAAACAACCCCTCGGGAAACTCATACTGGCCTTCGGCAACCGCCTGTCGCAGCGCCGGCATGCCGTATTTCAGGCCAGACCGTAAGGCGCGCGCATAAAACAGGTCGCGACCCGCCGGCAGCCGGTCGGGATTGAGTAAACCGTCGAGTCGACGGTAGGTATCGGCAGCACCAGTGCGCACGGCAGGATCAACGACGAAGTTCCGGTTCAGGTCGACATTACGTTCATTGACCCGCCGCAACCACGCCATTCCGTATGGATTAAGGCAGTGGACGAGCACCAGTGCGGCGTCCGATGGAATCTTCAGTTCCGAATCGAGCAACGCGAGCTGGACCGCGGAACCGGCAAAGCCCTCGACGCCGTGAATGCCAGACGAATGTATGAGCACGCGTGAAGGGTTATCCAGTCCAAACCAGGCAATCTCGATGGCCAACGGTGAACCCACCGGGCTCATCGCGTCAAGGTAGATTTCGTCCATTTGCCCGCCGGCAGCACAAGCCGCAGCAATGAAACGCGAGCGCGCTATTTCGTATGTTTTTGAAAAGTAATCCGAGCCGGTCATTCTTTGTTTGGCATGCATGCGGCCACTTCCGGCCTGGTTCGATTTACGCAATATAGCCTAAGGTGTGCACCTGATGGCTACATCAATTCGCTCAATAAACGGCAACTGGCACGATCTTCTATAGCACGCCTTGTCAAACAGTGCTCCGACCAAAAGACAACTTGCGGCCATACCGAAAGCGTCACGATGACCGATATGAAGCTCCGATAAAAGGGGAAAACAGCGGATCGCCCTCTCATAGCTCACTCTGACAATCTGTGCCGCCGTCATCAGTGCCATGCCAACGGGCGGCGTGATGCTGGCGACGATCAGCGTCTCTGCCATCACCATCGCAAAGTGCAGCGGATCAAGTCCAAACCGAGCCGGCATGAGCACCGGCGCAACGATCACCAGCGCCGGCAGTACCTCGACCGCCGTCCCAGGCAATGATACCAGTACGTCAACGAGCAACATCTACAGCAGTGAATCGCTGCTGGTACCGGCGAAGCACGCTACAGCATCACGGGTAATGCCGCGACGCGTGACCAACCAACCCAGCAACGTTAATGCACGCAGCAAACAAAACCAATCCTGACAATCGCACCGTCGTGCGCAGCGCCGCCCCGATCAGGATCGAGTACCTAGTTGGCAACCGCAGACACTTCAGTCCCCGTACTCGGGCCAACGAGGCTGCCACCGAGCATAGTGGCCGGGACCAGTAACGCCGGCAATCTCGGCAGTTTGAACGCGAGACTGACGCTCGGCCCATCAAATCTTGCGTCGGCGAGCCCGGCGCGTGAGGCAGTCATGACCTCATCCTACGGTAACGGTGACGCCGATTGACCGAGCGCTTTGATGGGTGCCATATGGGAAGGGTTTTCCTGGTCACGGACGACCAGACTCCGTATGTCGGCGACCGTCCAGATCAGTACTTGTTGTTGGTGAATGGGACAAAACCGCTGCCGTTGTCCAAGGTGCAAGGCAGAATAATGCCGCCTTAGGGGTACCTCGCATGAAATCGGCACGCCATTCACCGCCAAAGAATGCGCACGCAAAAAGATAGTCTAAAACAGAAACGCTTGGTCACAATCCGACAATGAGGAAAGATAAGGTGACATTGCACCTGCCGATATGAGAGCTGCCCAAACCAGACGACCAGCCCGCGCTTGCCTGGCCGTTTCCAGAATCGACCCGCCATGCTTCTTCGCCGGATGCAGTTCGTTGCAAGCAAGGTCTTCCAATCAGAGATGGCTGATCACGATGGGATACTTGGTCGCGTGTGCCGAGGAAAGACCAACACAACCGATGTGCGCCAGACATGCGGTCGAAATGACGGCTTTGAGCAGCGTCATAGACCCGGCCCGTTGTGGTCGACGGTCTCTGTTTGAACGCCTTTGTCAGGTATGATGATGGGAAGTCAGCACCACCAGCGCAATGCGTTTCCGTCAAACCGCTTCCGCGGTCGGGGCCAATACAGTAGAACCGATGTGGCTACTCGCGCCCGAAGTGTGCCGATAGATAGTCGAGTATGCGGTTGCGCGTCACCGCTTCTTCAATTGGCGTCATGCCCTGTTCCTCGACCATCCATTCCAGAGACTCGTCCCATGCGGCGCGGCTGAGCCCCTGCTGCTTGACAATCATGAGCGAGTGACAGGCCTTGCAGCGGTAAAAGACATCTTCGCGGCCAAGCCCTGGTGGTAGCCCTTGCCATTTTTCCGGATCATCTTCGGCACCCGCGAGACCGCCGTCAGCCAAGCCTGATGCGGCAGCGGGCAATGTGACCGGATTATTGCTAAGGCTCCGCAAGTAAGCGATGAGTTGCGCCCGCTCATCGGCAGACTTGATACCGGGAAACGGCATGCGCCCTTCAGGTGCGAGAAGTTTCGGGTCGAACAGGTAAACATTGAGCCGCTCAAAGTCCCAATTGCCTCCTGCCTGCTGGAGCGATTTGGAATACTCGTAGCCCGATTCGGATGCAATTGCCCGACCGAGCACACTCCACAGATTAGGCCCGATCGTGGCCGCGGCACCGGGGCTCGCGACATGACACGCCGCGCACTGCAGAAAAACGTTCTTTCCCGCAGCAACGTCTGCAGAAGCGAGCCGTCCCTCGATCGGCTCGACCGTAGCCTGTGCCCGCGCCACGGAAAACAGCCCGGCCAATTCGATGAGCAACACGGCCAACATCGCCAGCCCATGACAATCAACTAACCTGCGTTTCATAGTCCGTTCCAAACACAGTGAAGCGGCATATCGCCGCTTCACGATCTCCGCTGCTCAATAATTCGGGGACGACCGTTCATTACGCAACGTTGACAGCGATTCGGTGCATCGAATTGTTCAAATAGCCTTTCGGATTCCAGGCAATGCTGAACGGCTGCTGTTTGCCGGTGTCATCCGTGGCGCGCGCCCAGATCTCATAATAACCCTTGGTCGGGAACCGTAGCCGGGCGGAGAAATGCTGCCACGCGTACGGGTTGGCCGGTTTGCGCAGATTCGCCTTTGTCCACGTCGCCCCGAAATCAATAGACAGATCGACCGCCTTCACCGAGTGGTCCCCGGCCCACGCGTGACCGCGGACATCCAGCATTAGGGAACCGGGCAACGTTACACCACTCTCGGGATAGGTGATCAGCGATTTCACCGGCATTGCCTCGATAATCTGAAAATCTTCTTTGGGAACTTTCGCGCCAGGCGCTACCGGGTAGCCGGGCACGCGATAGGACGTGCCGGTCATCTTGGCGCCATCATGAACCTGATCGCGAACACGTATGCGCGTGAGCCACTTCTGCGAACATGAACCCGGCCAGCCAGGCACGACCAACCGCAACGGTGCGCCGTTCATCGAATGCATTGGTGCGCCGTTCTGCTCAAAAGCAATGAGGTTGTAGGCATTCATTGCCTTGGCAATCGGAACGCCGCGCGAAATTGGGTTCTTGTCAGGATTGCCCGAAAGGTGCGCGTCTGCGCCATAATGCGCCGTATATATGGCGCTGCTCTTGACATCGGCTGCTTTCAGTACGTCCGACAGGCGCACACCAGTCCATTGCGAGGACGCCACCGCGCCGAGCGTCCACTGATTGCCTTTGGCCTTCGGATCGAAGAACGCGCGACCATTACCACCACATTCAATTGTCAGTTGTAGCTTCACGACCTCAAAGCGGCGCTTGAGTTCGTCAATGCGGAGCGTCATCGGCGAGTTCACCTCTCCGTCGACCTGCAGGTTCCAGCTCGAGGGATCCATATTGGCAGGAGGAATGCCGTTGTTGCGAACAAAGTGGCGCGCTGTAGGCGTGACTGCGTCATCGAGCAAATGCGGTGGACATTCGGCGTTGACTGGCCGGTCGTTGAGCACCACCAGACCATCCTTGTTTTCGATGCGCAAGCCTTCTTCGGCCAGCGCTACAGGAATCAGGCCACCTGGCATGTTGCGATGAAACGGTATCGCACCACCCAGCAGTGCTGCCATCGTCGCCAGCCCGGCGCCCTTCAGAAATCCGCGCCGGTCCGGGTAGGTTTCGCGCCCGAACACAACGCGGTCCGCACGATCCGGATTCTCCGCGTAAAGTTCAAAGATGTCTTTACCAGTTCTTTTCACAATCCAACTCCTCAAATTTCAGATCGAGCTGTCGATCCAATCATTACGTAACAAATCTGTCACAAAACAACCATCGCTAAAAAGTCTAACAATACAGATGCTGACAGGTCTCTGTCCTTGATCAAGAAACGAAGAAAGAACTATAGCTAGTCGCGGCCGGTGTGCCTGAAGCGGGAGTTCAGTCGACTTGCGCAGTTTCCGTGCCCAGCGCGAATTGAAGCTGGTGCAAGCGGGCATAGATGCCGCCGAGTGCCAGTAACTCGGCATGGCTACCGCTCTCGGCAATTCGCCCTGCATCGAGGACGACAATCCGATCGGCATTCTCAATAGTCGACAATCGGTGCGCAATGACGATTGTCGTCCTGCCCTTCATCAGTGAGTCAAGAGCGGCCTGAACATGTTTTTCCGATTCCGAATCGAGCGCCGAGGTTGCCTCATCGAGAATGACAACCGGCGTATTCTTCAAAATGGCCCGTGCGATCGCCAGGCGCTGACGCTGTCCACCAGAAAGCCGCACGCCCTTCTCTCCGATGAGCGTATCCAGTCCCTGTCGCATGGCACAAATGAAGTCCATCGCATACGCCGCCTTGGCCGCCGCTATTATTTGCTCTCTGCTTGCACCGGCATTCACACCGTAAGCGATGTTTGCCGCGACGGTGTCATTGAACAAAGCGACTTCCTGGCTGACCAACGCGATGTTGGCGCGCAAGCTCGCCAGTGTTAGTGTGCTGATATCGTGACCATCGAGTAGTATGCGTCCCGAATAAGGATGGAAGAACCGCGGCACCATGTTGGCGAACGTCGTCTTGCCACCACCGGAGGAGCCCACCAGTGCCACCGTCTCGCCGGGAGTGATGCGCAAGTTGATATCCGACAGTGCCGGACGACTGCCACCAGGGTACCGGAAGCTGACATGCTCAAAACGCAGCTCGCCTTTCGCGCACGGCAGTTCGACGGAGCCGCTATCGGTTTCAGGTTTCTCATCAATCAGCGCGAAAACCGATTCGGCTGCGGCGAGGCCACGCTGCAGATGCTCCGCGACACCGGTCAGCCGCTTCAGAGGCGCGGTCAACATCAGCATGGCGGCAAGAAACGACACGAATCCGCCGACGGTTGTCGTGTTGGCTTGCGCCTGGACCGTAACGTAATAAACGACGACCGCGGTCGCCAGCGCCGCGAGCAATTGCACGATAGGCACGTTCGCCGCAGCCGCTGTGGTCTGTTTCATCATGTACCCGCGCAAGGCGTTGCTCGTGTCATTGAAACGCGCCGTCTCGTAGGTCTGCCCACCGAATGTCTTCACAACTTTGTTGCAATCAATTGTTTCCTGGACAACGTGGGTAAGATCACCCATCGCCGCCTGGGTCAAGCGGCTTGCCTTGCGCAAGCGGATATTGAAGTAACGCACCACCAATGCAATGGGCGGGATCATGCATAAGGAGATCAGCGTCAGCTTCCAGTCCACGTAGAGCAAGTACGCGAACAAGCCGATTATGGTCAGAGTATCTTTCACCAGTACCGTAATCACCTGCGTAGCGGCCGCCGTCACCTGGGCAACGTCAAAGGTGAAGCGCGAGATCAGATTGCCGGTCGTCTGGTCGTAGAAGTATCCGAGTGGGAGAGCCAGCATGCGACGGAACATCTGATCGCGCAAATCCATAACCACCTTGTTGCCGACCCAGGCGCTGGCATATTGCCCAATAAAGCTGCCAACTCCGCGGAAGACGAACAAGAAGACCAGGGCAATCGGTGTCCATTTAATCAGCAGCGGGTCCTTGTCGACAAACGTGCCGTCAAGAAACGGCTTCACCGCGGCAGGCAATGCCACTTCGGTCGCCGCACTGATCAGCATGCCGAATATCGATAAACCGAACACGACGGCATAAGGGCGCACATAGCGCAAGAGCCGTAAATACAGCTGGGTGCTGGTCATCGTCTGCTGCATGGCGCGCACCATAGCAGAGCATGGTAAAAAACAAAACGACCCGGCTGCCAACGGGCGCCTGGCTGGTGGCTTCTTGCGTCCGCTGAATTGAACTGCGATGCTGGGTGGATGCCCTACTGCCCGAAACGATACTCCGCGAATGCGGTCACCGCTCGCTCGGGGAGTGGATACGCGTTATAGCGGTCCGGAACAAAGACGCTGCGCGCCGAATAGGCGAAGAACTTCTCGTCAAAGGCGTTGTTCACGATCACACCCAACCGCCAGTTTGCGATCTCGTGCGAGTATTTCAGATCCACCACCGCATATGGCGGGATCTTGGTCCCGAAGTCGTTTGCCTCGTCGTTATCCATGAACTGCTCGCTCACATAACGGAAGGTTACGGTGAAAGACGAGTTTGGCGTTGTCATCCAGTTCGCATAGGCGGTCGCCTTGTGCCTTGGTACCAGTGGCACCGTGTTTCCGGAGATGTCGACCGTCCCGCCGAAACTGTCGAACGTTCCTTCGATAAACTTGGCCTCGGTGTAGGCATATGTTGCGCCGAGATTGACACCCGGGAAGGACAGTGCCGACTCGAGTTCGAGACCGCGCCGGCGCGACGGGGGCAAATTGGTATTGTCGAACTTGTACGGATTTAGGCGAATCTCGTCTTCAAGATCGATCTGGAACACGGTCGCTCGAAACAACTGCGCACGCCACCGACGCTCAAGACTGAAGTCCAGGTTTTGCGATGTTTGCGGCCGCAGAAACTGGAACTCGCGTGTACCCAACGGGGAGAAATTATAGATCTCATCAATGGTCGCAAATCGAAAACTGCGGCCGGTGCTTGCCAGTAGCGACCACTCCGGTGCCAGCTCGTATCGCGCGCCGAGCTCGTAGGCATCTTCGCGCAAGTCCTGCTCGCCATCGGGCGCCCCCGAATCAAAAATGCCGCTTCCAGGTGCAGTCGGGTCGAAATCGTCGGTCGCCTCGATTCGCTGCCACTGTTCGCGCCAGCCCAGTGACAGTTGCAAGGTGTCAGTCAGCGTCAGGATATCGTGCAGGTAATAGGCAAAATCGCGCTGCTTTGCACGAATCTTGTTAATCGGCGTGCCGATATTGGCAGGATCATTCGACCGGTCCAGTTGATAGTCCCAGCTGTAGAAATCGAGACCCACCACGAGCTGGTTCTTGCGGCCGAAAGCATCGGCAGGAATTTTCATCCTGGGCGTCAGACTCCAGACACCAAGATCAACCTCCCGGTAATCGTCGGGAAATATACCGCCATCGAAAAACGACGTCTGTTCCTTCTGTCGATAGCTCAGCTCCGCATCGATCAGACCAAAACCCTGGCGGCTGGCCAGCGCAAGCGTCGCGTAGTCTTCGTCGCGCGTGGCATAGTCCAGCGGCGTCGACGTGCCGCGACGATCATCTTCCAATTCGTTAATGCCGGCACTGGGTTGCACAGTCCGGGGGCCAGGCAAGCGGACGTCCTGGCGGTCGGCGCCGACGCGAAGCGACACATCGTTAGAGACACCCGCTCGCTGAAGATCGAGCTTCAGGACCAAATCGTCCGTTTCGTTGTTGTCGCGGTAGCCATCGGATGAATAGGTGTAGGCATTGATGTTCAGCCCGTATTCGTCCTTGAGCAAGGTCGCATCGACCCTCGCCTCCCGTGTATCGAACGATCCGTAGCGCACACCGGCATCGCCTCGGCTATTCTCGCCCGATGGCGAACGTGTGATGATGTTCACCACACCCGCGACGGCACCGTCTCCGTAGAGCACTGAGCCCGTGCCGCGAACCACCTCGATGCGCTCGACAGTAGACAGCGGAATGGCCGACCACTTGACCCCGGAAAGATCGGGATCGCTGACGCGGCGGCCATTGACGAGGATGAGCGTGTTCTGACCGCCGGTGGCACCAAAGCCGCGCAGGTCGATCTTGGTGTTGGTTCCGTTGTTACCAAACAAGTCACTGGGGGCGACGCCTACCTGACCGGCGAGGATCTCCGGCACCGTCCTTGCCGGACTGGCTTCAATATCCTCTCTCGATATGACAGTGATATTGGCGGGTCGCTTGATATCCTGCTCTTCAGGAAAGCGCGTCGCCGTAACGACCACGTCGTCGGTGCGTAAATCGATTTCGCCAGGCCCGTCCTCGCTGCCCTGGGCAAATGTGAGCGCTTGTGCAACAAGAAATGCGGTCCCAATAAGTACTGCCTGCCTGCAAATGCTGGCCATCGCCTACTCCTGTAATGCGCACACCCGCCGTGCACGTCCGGTTAACAGGGGAGGTCCAGTCGAGGAACAACCGTGGCTTCCAGACCAATCGTCCGCCCCTCGCGAAAACTCCGTCGCTGTTCTCGGGGCCGGTATCCGGGCTCGCGAGTCTTGATGCGTCGCCTTCCCACGGCGCAGGCCGACAGTGCCTGCCACTCGCAGTGGCCGGAGATCCGGATAGGTGGGCAGATCCCCTCAATGACGCACCCGCACTCACTTACCGTTGCGGGGGCAGCACAGGACTAAGCGACAAGCAACCGCACCAAATTGGTGCGAAACTTGCCACTGTCACCTGATTTCCCGTTTAACCCTGGAAATTCATGGTTTCCAGAGCACCTCGGAACGTCGCAGATTGTACATCGGTGACGAGTTTTGAAAACAGGCACTAAAGTCGCATGGCTCGGCATTAAAGATGCTAAACAACATTCAATAGATTCTGTTAGCGGTTGACTTTCCAGACTTTTTCAATATAGTGGCCTCATGGAAGCTGAGATCAACAGCCTCGACGACAAAGTTCAACAGTTGGCTCTGATGTGCCAGCGATTGCGTAATGACAATTCACAGCTGCGGCAGCAACTGGCGACGGCACGCAATGAAAACCAGCATCTGAGCGAGAAAATCAACGCTGCCACCGGCCGCCTTGAAACACTTCTCGAAAAGATTGCGGACGAGCCGAAATGAGCAGGGAAGCGGCCGGCATGGATGTCACGATACTGGGCCGACAATTCCGGGTTGCCTGTACCGAAGAGGAAAAACAGGACCTGCTCAAGGCCGTCTCCTATCTGGACGGAAAAATGCGCGAGATTCGCGACGGCGGCAAAGTCATCGGCGTCGAGCGCATTGCCATCATGGCAGCTTTGAACATGGCCCACGAGCTGATGTCAGTACGTGTTGATGGCGTTGACCTTGGCGAGGTGCGGCGTAGAATGAGCGAGATGCGGACGATGATCGATGAGGTCCTCTCCGCCCAGGATGAACTGTTCTGAACGGCAGTTCTTCCGTGATCACATGTCCCCTGCGGTGTGCGTTTAGGCTGTAGTTTTTCTGAACCAACGTAATCACTCCAGGTCGCCGACTCTAGTAACGCTATTGTGCGCGTTCAATCGGAACGCACCTGCGGCGTTCGGGAGGCGGCCGCTCTTGAACCAGTCGGTTCAGGATATCGGCCTGACGGCATACGCGGGGGGCTCCCTATCAATGGAAGATGCCAAAAGCGAAACCGGTATTCTCCAGCAAAGCGGCTATGCCGCTTTTTTTGTCTGTCTTGAGGACCGATGCAATACTGGCTGATGAAATCCGAGCCCGACGCATTCAGCGTCGATGATCTTGCGGCGCAGCCGAAAAAGACCGAGCCTTGGGATGGCATACGCAATTACCAGGCACGTAACTTCATGCGCGATAAAATGAAACGCGGCGACCTGGCGTTCCTCTACCACTCGAGCTGCCCACAGCCTGGCATCGCGGGCATCATCAAGATCTCCAAAACGGCATATCCAGACGAAACGCAATTTGACAAAAGCAGCAAGTATTTCGATCCCAAGGCAACACGCGACGAGCCGCGATGGTTCAACGTCGATGTCACTCTGGTGAAAAAGACTCGCCTGATTGGGATTAAGCAGCTGCGCTCGCATTCAGAGCTGGCATCGATGCAGATCCTCCGACGTGGCAACCGCTTGTCGATTACACCCGTGAGCGAGGCCGAGTGGCAATTCGTCATGTCACTTGTCGATTCCTAGGCGCGAAACTTGGAGTGGTGGACCGCCTATCTGCTGCTGGGCCTGTTTGTCGGCCTGTTTGCCGGCATGTTGGGCATCGGCGGTGGGATGCTGTTGGTGCCACTGCTGGTGTTCATGTTTTCCGCTCAGGATTTTCCCGCTGGGCGGACATTGCATCTCGCGCTCGGTACTTCGCTCACGACGATCGTCTTCACTTCGCTGTCGAGCATTCGTGCGCATCATATGCGCGGCGCTGTACGCTGGGACATCGTGCGGGGCGCGGCCGCCGGCCTTGTGTTAGGCACCGTTTTTGGCGCATTTCTCGCGGACTGGCTCGATGCCCGCTTGCTGGCAGTCGTATTCGTCATTTTTGTTTCCTATTCAGCGACACAGATGCTGCTCGATGTGAAACCCAAACCGACCAGGCGACTGCCTGGCACGGCCGGAATGGCTGCCGGATCCGGAATTATTGGAGTAATTTCCAGCCTGGTCGGCGCCGGCGGCGGCGTAGTCAGCATTCCACTGATGATAATGTGCAACGTCGAGATGCGAAACGCAGTTGGAACTTCCGCAGCGCTCGGGTTCCCGATCGCGCTCGCCGGCGCGTTAGCCTATACGTACACCGGCCTCGGCGAGCAGAGCTTGCCACCAATGAGTCTAGGTTACGTTTACCTGCCCGCGCTCATTGGCATCGTCATCGGAACATTTGTCACCGTGCCGATCGGGGCCCATTTCGCACACAGCATGCCGGTTGCGCGACTGAAGAAAATCTTCGCGGTGATTCTGTTCCTGCTCGCGGCAAGAATGCTCTGGTCAATTTTTTCCGGATAACGGACGGCAACCAGTCAACAAGGCAAAACTAGCCAAAGCGTTCGCGCAGCAGATTCTTCTGTACTTTGCCCATCGCGTTACGCGGCAACCCCTCGACGAAGTGAACGCGCTTCGGAACCTTGTATCCAGCCAATTTTGACTTGAGCGTGGCAATAATGTTTGCCTCATCAGCCTCAGCGCCTTCTCTGAGGACAACGATCCCGGTAACCGCTTCGCCATAATCAGCGTGTCGCACACCGATGACAGCCGACTCCACTACCTGCTGCAGTTCATCGAGCGCCAGTTCGATTTCTTTCGGATATACGTTATAGCCGCCGGTGATAATCAGGTCCTTGGCTCTGCCGACGATCGAAAGATAGCCGTCCCTATCGAACACACCGATGTCTCCAGTACGAAACCAGCCATCGGCAGTAAACTCCTGTTTCGTTTTCTCCAGCATACGCCAGTAACCACTGAAAACATTCTCGCCTTTGATCTGGATGGCACCTTTTTCACCCACCGGTAATACCTGGTCTGTGTCGTCGACGACGCGGACTTCGACTCCCGGCAGTGCAAAACCGACGGTGCCAGCACGCCGCTCGCCATCATAAGGGTTCGAGGTAATCATCCCGGCCTCGGACATGCCGTAACGCTCGAGGATACGATGGCCGCTGCGCTGTTCAAATTTGCTGTGGGTTTCCGCTAGCAACGGCGCCGAGCCCGAGATGAACAGTCGCATTCCCCGACAGCTTTGCGGGGACAAGCCCGGCTCGCCAAGTAATCGAGTGTAGTAAGTCGGTACTCCCATGAAAACAGAGGCACGCTTCAGTTGTCGAACCACTGCCGCTGCATCGAATCGGTCATGCCACAGCATCCGCGCACCGCTTGTCAGCGCACAGTGGGTGGCGACAAACAACCCGTGCACGTGAAAGATGGGCAGCGTGTGCAAGAGCACGTCATCATTATTGAATCGCCACACCTGCGTCAGTGCACGCGCATTCGACACCAAGTTGCCATGCGTAACCATCGCGCCCTTACTGCGCCCGGTGGTGCCCGAGGTATAGATGATCACCGCCAGATCGCTCGCAGCGCAAAGGCGCGTGTCGAACCGTGCCGATGCTTCGGCGACACGCTGTGCAAGCCCACTGTCTTTGTCTTCAGCGAGCGTCATCACCGGCGCGCCAACTGAAGCCTTCGACAAGGCTGTGACCGCATCCGCATTGTCTGGCTCGACCAGAATCAAACCCGGCTCGGCATCGCGGAGGAAGTAATCGAGTTCGCTACTTTGGTAAGCTGTATTCAACGGCAAATAAACCAGCCCCGCGCGCAAACAGGCAAGATAGACAAACAACGACGCAACGCTTTTGTGCAGCTGCGCCGCGACGCGATCCCCCGGCTGCAGACCAACCTCAAGCAACGCATTTGCCATGCGCGCCACTTCGCGGTGCAGTTCGCCATAAGTGAACGAAGCACCGTCCTCGGTTTCGATGGCAATCCGGTCCGGACCATTTGCAACAGCACGCGCGATCTCCAGATACATGTTGCTATTGCTCATCGTCTATTTTGTTGCGCGTCTCTGGTGTCGGTGGCTGCTAATATTGCTTGACCTGCCCGGCCACTGTTGATGCGGCCCTCTCCGCCACACAGCTTTCGGCCCCTTCTACAACGCGATCAACCACACCAGTTCGCAAAGCGTCTGCAAGTGTTTCAGTCGGTGGTGTTTCTCTTACTACAACCTGAATTGCCTTTCCAGGTAGCACCCGCACCATGGCCTCGGGGTTCGCTTCGACGCTCGCCGCGCCAGAGGCGAGCGCGACATAGATACCGCCAGCGGATTCTCCTTCGATACGTGTGATCAGCTCAACACCGCGACTGCTGGCAACACGCAGACAAAGCGCCAGGTGGGCGACATATTCCGAGAGAACAAGTAATTCGTCTCGCCGCGTTGCCGCCTGCCCCGGGCAATTCACTCTTAGCAAGACCGCCTCACCAGTTCTGGCACCAAGAACAGCGTCGGCGAGCTGCCATATTTCGGCAGCGCCCACCGCGACACCACGACGAAACAACCGCGTTGCACTCTCCAAGGTCGGCACCGGTATACCGACGCCGGTGTCGCTCAACCGTTGCTTGAGTCTTTGGTGCTGTTCGAAGACATCGCCCTGCTTGTCCGCTGCAAGTCCAAGCAGTTGCGCGAGCGTGTCGGCCCGCGACACCTGCTCGTCGAAGACGATGTCGATTGCTCCGGCCCGGGCACGCGTCAGCGCACCGAACAAAGCCCGGACGGCTTCGCGATCAGATGCATCGAGATCCTGTTTGCCCGCAAGTGTTTCAATAATTGCAGGGCCTGACATGCCGATCCGTGCACTGGGCAAAGCCCCTCTGACCACACATAGCATTGCCAACATGCTTGCGCCGCCAAAACAGTCGCGTTCAATGAGGGCAACCATAGGCATGCCAGCAAGACGCAAATCGAGTGCCGACCGATACATTCGGCGAAACGCTGCCAGTCCGGCCAGGCCGGAAGTCAACCGCGCTCCGCCTGAGTCGAGTGCGAGCAAAATTGGTGTTTTCTCAGTGCGACAGCGCTCAAAGCAACTGCGCAGAAGATCGCTTTCATCAACACCGAGCGATCCACCCGCAACCGAGCGATCAGTCAGGGCAAGGCGCAACAAACGGCCTTTGCAATGTCCCTCGACAACAGTCAGTGCGCCCCTGCTTTCAATCAGCTTCTCGCTACCCGGATCGAGTAACGCTTCGAAGCGGGTAACGTTTCGCGAGGCGGGGCGGGCATCGGTAAACTCTGTCACGCTTCTGTTCCGAACCGGTTTGATTCAGACATTGCGCCCATCAGACATGGCACCAGTCGGCGATGATCTGTTCGTAAAGGCCCACTGAAGATTCGACGCGCTCGATCACACAGTACTCGTCAGTCTGATGTGCCATATGCGGCTCACCGGGTCCGAGGACAATTGTGGGCGGATTACCATAGGCCGGTGTCAACGCAGCGGCATCGGTGAAGTAAGTCGCTACTTTTGGCTCCGGGCGGGAACCGACGTAGGATTCGCTGATGTCAAACACCCGCTGGATCCACGGATTGTCCGGTTCGCTATAAACGCTTTCGAGATCGATGATTGTTTCCAGTTCCACCTCCGTTCCCAACTTCTGTTGCAGGGCGCGCCGGATTTCTTCGTGCCGCGATGTCGGCACGCTTCGTATGTCGATCGCGATGACCGCTTCGTCCGGGACCGAGTTTATGTTGAGGCCGCCATGGACGGTGCCGACGTTCAGTGTTGCCTGGCCCATCAGTTTGTGTGGTGGATTGTCAAACTGGAAATGCTCCAGCTCACTGATAGCACGCGCTGCTTTGTAGACCGCGTTGTCACCTCGGTCGGGCATGGATCCGTGCGCGGTCACGCCTCGCGTTCTTGCATACAACCAGAGCGCGCCTTTATGGCCAACATAAGGGAAATTTGAGGTCGGTTCACCGACGACAACTGCACCAGCCCGATCGAGTGCGCCCTGCTCACGCACCAGATCAAACGCACCTTCGCAGCCGATTTCCTCGCCAGCGGTGATCACCAGCTCGAGCCCGGGTGAACGCTCGAGCTTCGATGCGAGTCCAAGGGTTGCCACGACGAGTGCGGCAACCCCGCACTTCATGTCGCTGGTGCCGCGACCATACAGCCGTCCATCATCGGTTTCACCGGCGAAAGGATCCTTGCTCCACGGCGCTGCGCCGAGCGGCACAGTATCGATGTGGCCAGTCAGGCATAGCGGTGCTTTGTCGTTGCTGCCGCCAATTCGCGCGACCAGACTTGCCCGTTTTTCAGACAGTTTGTGAAAAGCGACTTTGCAACCAGCTGATTCGAGCAACGATCCAAGAACGCGCGCGCATGCTTCCTCGTCACCCGGCGGATTGACGGTATTCATTTGCACGATTTGCTTGGTCAGTTCCACCGCATCTAGTGGCTTGGTCATGACACTCTCCAATCCTGATTCTGTTATGCGTGCCGCTTTATTGTTCAGCCGCCAAAGTACGCGGCGCGCACTTCCTCGTTATCGCGCAAATGCGCCGCATCACCCTCGGCGACGATACGGCCCTGCGTAAGGACATAACCGCGATGCGCGATAGCGAGCGTCTGCCTGACATTCTGTTCAACCAACAATACCGTAACGCCAAATTCATTAATGCGCTTGATCACCCTGAAATTCTCCTTCACCAGCAACGGCGACAACCCCAAGGATGGCTCATCGACGATGAGCAGTTTAGGCGCACTCATCAAGCCTCGGCCAATCGATAACATGGCCTGCTCGCCACCGGACATGGTGCCGGCAAGTTGGTCGGCTCGCTCCTCCAGACGCGGAAAAATTGCAAATACTTCCGCAAAACGCTTCCGGATCGCCTCCCGATTCGTTTCGGTATAAGCACCAACCCTCAGATTCTCGGCAACGCTCATACGCGGAAACACCCGGCGCCCTTCGGGAATACAGGTTATGCCAAGACTGGCAATACGGTGTGTCGATTGGCGGGTAATATCGTGAACGCCAAAGCGCACGCGCCCGCTGCGCGCCGGCGTCAGGCCAAGAATGGCTCGGATCAGCGTCGTCTTGCCAGCACCGTTTGAACCGAGCAGACAGGTGATCTGTCCTTCGGGAACGGTTAGTGAAACACCAGTGAGCACGTCAGCCTGGTCATATCCGCTGACGACATTTTCGATCACCAGGGGTTCACTCACCGGCAGCTCCTCGCCGCTTGGGACGCATAACTCAGTCCTCACCCAGGTAAGCAGCGCGAACCCGACTATCGTCTGCGACATCACGATAGCTGCCTTCGGCGATCTTCTGACCATAATTGAGCACGACACAGCGATCGGTCACGCGCTCGATGACGCCCATTTCATGCTCGATCAATACAATGGCAAGCCCAGGCATCTGCTCTCGTGACGCCAGCAAATCATCCATCAAGGCACGTGTTTCTTCATGAGTCATTCCCGCTGAAGGTTCGTCGAGCAGCAAAATCTTTGGCTTGCTGATGAGTGCCCGGCACACTTCGACACGCCGCCGATCGATCATCGGCAGTTGCGATACCGGGTCGAACAGCCGCGACGCTAACGGCGCGCTGAACTGCTCGAGCAGAACGCGACTCTTCTCGATATCCTCCATAATCTGCTGATGCAAGCGTCGCCGGGCAAATATGTTCGTCATCAGGCTCTGGTCGAGATTTCGATGGTTGCCGATCATCAAATTGTCGAAAACCGATAGCGTCGACGCGAGCCGCAGGCGCTGGAACGTGCGTGTAATTCCAGCATCGTAAATTCGCTGCGGCCGCAGACCGGTGATGTCTGTTTCAGAGAGCGTGACACTTCCAGCCGCAGGCGCATAGATTCCGGTTAGCGCGTTAAAGAACGTCGTTTTTCCCGAGCCGTTGGGCCCGATCAGTCCGACGAATTCTCCGGCGCGCAGGTCGAAATCGAGTGCATTCAGTGCCACAAGCCCGCCGAATCGCACCGTCAAACTCTCGACCGTGAGTATCGCTACAGACCGAATTGGCGCGCTCATGTTCGGCCCCAACTCGCGTAGTACTCACGCATCTTTCGCGGCAACAGTCCCTCAGGCCGAAACCGCAATATCAGAATCACCAGCACAGCGAACAACAACAACCGGTACTCTTGGATAATTTGCAGTTTCTCCGGCAAAACGACAACCAGCAACGCCGCTGGCAAAACGCCGAGCGGATTGCCGCTGCCACCGAGCAGAACAATCGACACCAGCAGCAGCGAATCGCCAAAGTTAAAACTCGCGGGGGCGATAAAGCCGGACATCATGGCGTAGGTACCTCCAGCGACGCCGGCCAGACAATTACCTACCGTAAACGCAAATATCTTCCAGCGCGGTACGTCGATTCCGAACGACGCCGCAGCCGTTTCATCGGTGCGTATGGCATCGAGATTCAATCCGATCCAGGAGCGTTCCAGGCGCTTGACCAGAATGTATGCGCCAGCAGCAAGCAACAGGGCAACCACGGCATAGGCGGCATAAAAGGAAACCGTACCTAATGGGCCGAGGGAAATATTGTCATTCAGCGACCAACCGAACAATTGCATACCCGGCACTTTGAGCCCTTGCGGCCCGCCGAGTATGTCGCTGACCTCGAGAAACGTGCGGAACAGGATGCCGAATGCGATCGTCACCAGTGCCGCGTAATGACCACGTGTTCTGAGCAAGGGCAGGATCAGCACGGAACCGATCAGACCTGCAACAAGTCCAGAAATGATGATGACGACCAGATGCGGCACGGGAGTATGCGCGCTCAGGACCGCAGTCGTATACGCGCCTATACCAAAAAAGGCGATACCGGCAAAATTGACGATGCCGGCATAGCCAAACTGCACAGTCAAACCCAGACACACAGTGACATAGAGGAACACCGTGGCCAGCATCAGCAAAGCGAAGTGCTCGCCACGAAGCAACGCGATTACCAAAGCAGCGGCGACGAAGTTAACCAGGATGGTCGTGCGCGAATGTTCAGAGGCGGCTGCTTCAATTTGCCCCAGAAAACCGAAGCGCGCAGCCGAATACAGCGTGGCGATCAGGCCCACTGCCAGCACGACGATCTCCCACTCCTCTTCGAGGTAGAGAAACAGAAGTACAAACACGGCGGCAGACGCTGCCGCCACAA
>CP070775.1:915507-988002 GCA_020346185.1 Betaproteobacteria bacterium
GGTGGTTTTGATTTTCTTTGCCGTCTACAACGGCATCAAGGAAGTCGATCATCGACTGATCGAACGGGTGCGCACGCTTGGCGGGGGGAAGTGGGTACTCTTGCGCGAAGTCTACGTTCCCTCGGTGACTGCCTGGGTGCTCGGTAACCTGAAGGTTGCCGTGGGTTTTGCTTTCACGGGTGCTGTGGTCGGCGAATTTGTGGCGTCAAGCCGTGGTTTGGGATACCTGCTTCAGTTCGCTCAATCAACATACAACGCCGCACTGTCCATCGCCCTGATCGTGCTGATTATGACTTTCGTGGTGATACTGTTTGCGCTTGCGGAGCGGCTTGAACGCCGCTTGCTTCGGTGGCGCTACGACCGCTAGACAGTTTTCTGAAGCTAAAGCGCTACTCGACGATTTAAGATCGTAAAGGTTGCCCGCGCCCGCGATGGTCTGCTTTCAGGTGGCTCCGATGACCGCTTTGGGTCGTTTGTGGACTGTTCAACGGCACTTCAGAAGGTCCGCTAACGGGAAGCGGAGCACTTTACGCTCGACCAACTATGACACTGTCTGTCAGATCAAGTCTGAGCGATCACCGCCGCGCTCTACATTTCTTGTTGATTGCTCGATCAAGGCTGCAACGATCGCGTGTCATTCACCCATTTGCCTTCGCCTGGCGTCCGGAAGCTGTTCAGCTGTTCCAGCAACCGATCTGCGTCCGTTTCAATCGAAAGACAAGCGAGGTGTTTTTCACTCATAAACTGCCGATCGGACATTTGTTGAAGGAAAGTAAGCAAGGGATCGTAGTATCCCGCGACGTTGAGCAAGCCGACTGGTTTGGCGTGAATGCCCAATTGCAGCCAGGTCCAGGTCTCGAAGAGTTCGTCCAGCGTTCCGATGCCACCCGGGAGCGCGATAAACGCATCCGCAAGATCGACCATGCGCTGTTTGCGCGCGTGCATCGAATCGACTGCAATCATTTCCGTGACACCTTCGTGAGCCAGCTCGCGGGTGCGAAGCCCGTTCGGAATCACACCGGTGACCGTTCCGCCCGCCTCGAGAACGGCATCGGCAAGCACACCCATTAATCCGACGCTACCGCCACCGAACACGAGGCGAACGTTTCGCTTGGCGAGCAGCGTTCCCAGTTCTCGTGCCGCCGTTGCGTAGTCGGAAAGATCACCGCTGCTCGATCCGCAATAGACGCAGACGCTAGCGGGCCAGTCAGCCTCCGAGCGGTTCGTTTCGTCCTGGTCTTCGTCGCGTTTGCTCATGACAACCGATTCCGTCTGTGGTGCCGAGCGCGGGCAGCTGGCACCCTGGCTTGTTTTTTCGCTGGCCTGCTCGTGGTCTCTTTCACGTCACCGAGGTCAACTGGCAACGGCAGCGCTGTCTGGTATTTGACCTGTTTCAGCGCAAAGCTGGATTTGATGTTGCCAACGCCGGGAACGCGTGACAGAAAGTGCAGTATGAATTCCTCGAGCGCCTGAATGTCGGGCACTACAACGCGCAACAGGTAATCAGCTTCGCCGGTCATCAGATAGCACTCCATGACTTCAGGCCTCTCGAGGATGGCGTTCTCGAACACCTCTAATGCCTTTTCGACCTGTTTTTCGAGAGCGACTTGAATGAACACACTGACCTTGAGCCCGACTTTCAGTGCGTCGAGCAACGATACGTAGCGGCTGATGTATCCCGCACGTTCCAGCGCACGCACCCGCGCCAGACACGGCGAGGGGGACAATCCGACCGCCCGCGCCAGTTCTACGTTGGACATGCGGGCATCGGACTGGAGCAAGGCGAGGATTCGCCAGTCGATTGAGTCGAGCAGCATAGTCGGCATCGTATGCTTTTATATGCATTTTTGCCAGATTTTTATGCTGCCAGAGCGGCTCAATTCGGCTTCAAACAAAACCCCATGCTCCGTGAAAAAAGTTACTATCCCACAACCTTCCCGCCTCCTGACTGCCGCGAGGTAGCGGTGGGCCAATCCCGTAACATCAGGTGACAACCATGACCGATCTTTCTGAAGCGCAAGATCTCAACATTTCCGCTTTCTGGCGCGTGCTGCCGCAGGACCTTGACCCCGTCGAGACCCGCGAGTGGATCGAGGCGCTCAAACAAGTCGTCGAGGTCGAAGGCCCGCAACGCGCCACCTTCATTCTGATGAAGCTCATCGAGCAGGCGCGGCGGCTTCGGGTGCCGCTGCCGCCAGTCGTGAACACACCATATGGCAACACGATTTCGCTTGCGGACCAGCCGCAGTTTCCAGGCAACCCCGAGATCGAAGCCCGAATATCGGCATTGGTGCGCTGGAATGCGCTAGCCATGGTGGTGCGCGCCAATCGCGCTCATCCGGAACTGGGTGGACACATCGCCACCTACGCCTCGGCGGCCGATTTGTTCGAAGTCGGGTACAACCATTTTTTCCGGGCCGGGCAGTCCGGAGATTGCGTGTACTTCCAGCCACATTCAGCACCGGGGGTCTATGCGCGCGCCTTCATGGAAGGTCGGCTGGGTGAAGAGAATCTTTCCAACTATCGTCGCGAGACCGGTGGCAAAGGCCTGTCTTCCTATTGCCATCCATGGCTAATGCCGGACTTCTGGCAGTTTCCGACCGGCTCGATGGGCCTTGGTCCGATCACGGCAATCTATCAAGCGCGTTTCATTCGATACCTCGAAGATCGCGGCATCAAACCCGCCAACGATCGCAAGGTATGGTGTTTCGTCGGAGACGGCGAGATGGACGAACCGGAATCGCTCGCCGGCTTGTCGCTCGCCTCGCGCGAGGGGCTAGACAATCTGATCTTCGTCGTCAATTGCAATTTGCAACGACTTGACGGGCCGGTGCGCGGCAACAGTTCAATCGTTCAGGAGCTCGAAGGCCTGTTCGGCGGTGCCGGCTGGAATGTCATCAAGTTAATGTGGGGTTCGGACTGGGATCCGCTGTTCGCGCGTGACACCGACAACATTATTCTCAAGCGCTTGCACGAGACGGTCGACGGCGAATTCCAGAAATACGCAGCGACCGACGGGCGCTTCAACCGGGAGCATTTCTTCAACAAGTACCCGGAGCTGCAGAGTCTGGTTGCACACTTGTCTGACGAAGACATTGACCGCCTCAAGCGCGGCGGACATGATCCAATCAAAATCTACGCGGCTTATCACGCCGCCGTCAATCATCGCGGCCGCCCGACGGTGATCCTTGCCCAGACCAAGAAAGGCTACGGCATGGGTCACTGGGGGCAGGGCAAGATGACGGCACACCAACAGAAGAAGCTGGAAAGCGACGCGCTGTTGGCATTCCGTGACCGGTTCGCACTGCCGATATCGGACGACGATGTCGAGAAACTGCGGTTCTACCGCCCGGCTGAAGACAGCCCGGAAATGAAGTACATGCATGGGCGTCGACAGGCACTCGGCGGCTACCTGCCGGCGCGCGCGGAAAAATCCGATGCTTTGCCGGTGCCGGCGCTTGATTCGTTCTCGAAGCTGCTCCGCGGCAGCGGAGAGCGGGAGCAGTCAAGCACCATGGTATTCGTGCAAATGCTCTCGCAACTGTTACGCGACAAGACTTTCGGCAAACATGTGGTTCCGATTGTTGCCGATGAAGCTCGCACTTTCGGCATGCAATCGTTGTTCAGGCAAGTGGCCATCTATTCGCCATTCGGGCAGCTCTACGAACCCGAGGACAAGGATGAATTGCTCTACTACAAGGAAGCCAAGAACGGGCAGATTCTCGAAGAAGGAATCACCGAAGCGGGGGCCGTGTCGTCATGGCTTGCCGCTGCCACCTCTTACTCGGCGCATGACGTACCAATGCTGCCGTTTTATGTTTTCTACTCCTGCTTTGGTTTCCAGCGCATTGGGGATCTGGTTTGGACAGCCGGCGACTCGCGCGCACGCGGTTTCCTTCTCGGCGCGACGGCTGGACGCACCACTTTGTCCGGCGAAGGGTTGCAGCATGAGGACGGGTCGAGCCATCTGCTGTTTTCCAGCGTGCCAAACTGCGTCGCATATGACCCAGCGTACGGATATGAACTGGTCACCATCATTCAGGACGGCATGCGTCGCATGCTCGACACGCAGGAGGACATTTTCTATTACGTCACCGTGATGAACGAGAACTATGCGCAACCGGGCATGCCGGAAGGTGCAGAGGAGGGCATCATCAAGGGCATGTATCGCATTCGCGAAAGCGAAGCGAAAAAGCCGCTGGCGGCGGTGCAATTGCTCGGCTCGGGCGCGATACTGCGCGAGGTGCTGGCGGCAGCCGAAATGCTGGAAAGCGACTGGCAGATTGCAGCCGACGTCTGGAGCGTGACCAGTTTTACCGAGCTGCGACGCGACGGCATGACGGTCGAGCGCGACAATCGTTTCAACCCGGAACGGGATCCCCAACAATCGTGGATCGAGCGCTGCTTGAACGACACCAGTGGGCCTGTCATCGCGTCCACTGACTACATGCGTTCCGTAGCGGACCTCATTCGAACCTGGGTGCCGCGACGCTACGTCACTTTGGGTACTGACGGCTTCGGCCGCAGCGATACACGCGCGGCACTACGCGACTTCTTCGAGATCGACCGCCATCATGTTATCATCGCCACGTTGAAAGCATTGGCAGATGAGGACAGCACTGATCGCAAAAAAGTGAGCGAGGCGATCAGGAAGTACGGCATCAAGACAGCGCGACCCAGTCCGTGGGATGTCTGAAACCGATCTCACAAGCGATCGCATGATGCGCTGAACGCGGGCGTTGGCCCCATGTTGGCTCGAAAGGGGCTCGCGAATAGCAAGACGAGGACGTCTGGCAAACACCAACGACAACCGTGCAACGTGTATTGCGCGAGTGCATGCTGAACGAGGGACGAATAATAATGTTGCATCCGGAGTTGTTGCTGCCAGCAGAGATGTTCGACACTCGCGCCTGTCGCCCTTAACCATGACCCGGATGCGAACGATTCATTTGCTCGGCGCCGCACTACTCGCAATCGCCTCGCCACTGACAGCTGCCGACTTGTCCAAACTTCAACCCTGGTCGGGCGGCAAGCCCCCGGCGCTGGCACTAAAAGACCTCAATGACGAGCAGCACCAACTCGCGAATTATCGCGGCAAGGTGCTGGTGGTCAATTTCTGGGCGACCTGGTGCGCGCCTTGTGTCGAGGAGATGCCAGCTTTTGAAAGGCTCGCCAAGCGCCTGACCGGAGAGCCGTTTGCACTGCTAACGGTTAATTTCGGCGAGAAGCCAACACGCATCAAGCCCTTCCTGGAAAAAATCGGCTTGGATGTGCCGGTCCTGGTGGACCCTGGCATGAGCGTATCGCGATTGTGGGTCAAGAAAGGTCTGCCGACCACGTTCATCATCGATGGAGATCAGAATATTCGCTATCAGGTTCTCGGCGAGCTGGTCTGGGACGCGCCCGAAGTCGAAGCGAAGATCAGGGAATTACTGCCGGAAGGATAGCCACCTTCGGCGCGCAGTTGACTTACGCCCAGATGAAACGACACTCCTATATCGTTGACCTTCACGGCACGCCTACCGTGGTATCCCGTTCTGGCAATACTTCTGTTTCGGCAACCTCGACGCCCGAGGTTCCGCAACCGGGGTAACACCGGTCGAGAGGGGCGCTTGACCTATCAACCAGTCCCGCGCGTCTCGATTGACGCGCTGATCGAGCGCTACGACCTTCTTCTTTTTGATGCCTACGGCGTGCTGGTGCACGCGAGCGGCGCCATGCCCGGAGCGCGTAGAACCATTGCCAGCCTCAACCGGGCAAACAAGCCTTACGCCGTTCTGACCAACGACGCATCCAAGCTGCCCGAAGTGGCGGCACGACGCTACCAGGGCTTCGGACTCGACGTCAGCGCCGAGCGCATCCTCTCATCCGGAGTTCTGCTGCATGATTATTTTCGACGGCATCGCTTGCGCGGCGCCGATTGCGTAGTGCTGGGCACTACCGACAGCAAGCGTTACGTCGAGCAAGCTGGTGGAACCGTGGTGCCAGCGGGCGCAGCATGCGACGTACTGGTGGTTGGTGATGAAAACGGATACCGTTTTGTCGAAACAATTGACGCGACGCTGAGTGGGCTATTTCGTTCCGTCGACCGTGGCCACAGCGTGCGGCTGGTTCTGCCCAACCCGGACCTGATTTTTCCGCACGGCAACGATCGTTTCGGCATTGCCGCGGGCAGCGTCGCACTGATCATCGAAGCAGCGCTACGACGCCGCTACCCGCTGCGTCCCGATCTGGTTTTCGATCGTCTGGGAAAGCCGCATCCCGAACTCTATGAATTGGCCATGAGCCAGTTTGGCACACGCAATGCGGTAATGATCGGCGATCAGGTCGAAACCGACATCGCCGGTGCCGTGACGTGCGATATCGACAGTACCCTGATCGCGACCGGCATTGCAATCGTCGACGATTCGACAAGTGCAGCACCGATCCGCCCGACTTACTGGATGCCGACGCTTTGCGCTGAGTAAGGTCATGGCGATTCAGCCCGCGGTCAACAGTCAAGCATGGACCAACTCCAGCCGCTCAACACTGGCGCAACCATTCGGCCTCCTGGGCGGCGTTGCCGCGCTCGGCTGATCAATCGGTCAGTTCCGGCATGCGGACTCGGCAACCCGTTGGGCGCACCCCGTTGTCCAGACCACTGTCGGTTTTGTGCGCGGTCTCGGCACTATTCGGCAGCACGGTTCTCGTGTCATCGGCACTGCTGGAATGCGCCAGCGTCGTGTTGCGCGCCAACGACTTCAGCCCAACACAAGGCGACTTTGAGTTGTTGCAGGTGGCACTTGCCGTTGCGGTCGGTGCTTTTCTCCCATGGTGTCACCTGGCAGGCGGCAACATCTTTTTCGACTTGGTGCCCGCACGCGAGCCGAAGCGCACGCTAAGCCGCCTTGATGCGTTCACCAGCATGCTCGTCTCCGTCATGATGGCGCAGGTCGCCTGGCGGCGCTGGAAGGAGGTGGCCGCCAGTGACTGGCCTGCAAATCGGCACTACTCTGTTTGCCACCATGCTGCTGTTGATGTCATTGCGTGTACCGATAGCGGCATCGATATTCGTTCCAGGCGCAGTCGGATACTGGTGGGTGGCAGACGGGAACTTGCTGTTCAACGATCTCGAGGGATTAGCGCTCGCACGTTTCTCCGTCTACGACCTGTCGGTGATCCCGCTGTTTATCCTGACGGGACAGTTCGCCACCCAAGGCGCTCTGTCGCGCGCAGCGCTCAGGTTTTGCAACACGCTGGTGGGGCATTACCGCGGTGGTATGGCAACAAGGCAATCTGATTCGGCATCCTGATGTTGATGGTGATGCAGACCGGCCTTGCGCATCCGCCTGTCGGGCTCGGTATCTGCATCATCAACAGCCTTTCCCGGGACGTTGCAATGCTCGACACCTTCGAGGGCGTGTTACCGTTTCTCGCCTCAGATTTCCTGCGCGTGATCCTGCTGTTTTGTCTTTCCAGCGATTAGTCTCTGGCTGGTGCAACTCAACTCACAAGGTACTCGAACGAAGCTGCAGCACCGTTGAACAATGCGTCCATCGTTACCGAGACCAGTACCTGGCTACCCTGACCCCCGCGTTGCCGAAGGTCTTATTCAGACACTGCGCCCCAAGTCCAGCACGAAATCGAATCGCGCGTCGCGCTGCGCCCCGGTCCGCTCAACCGTCATTAACAGTTTCGGATCAAAAATGAAGTCGCGTCTGTTGAACGCCTCACCCGGGAAATAAAGTTGCGTTGTTAGCGGTCGACGGTTCGGTGCCTGCACAATGACGTGAATGTGACGTGTGCGGCCGGGATAGATTCCGGGCAATAGTGTCTCAAGTGAGAAACCACCCTGCGCATCGGAAAACTGATGGCCGCGAAACGTGTAGCCGCTATTATCGTATCGGCCATTTGCGTCACAGTGCCAGAAATCAATCAGCGCACCGCTTATCGGCTGACATGCCGTTGAAAGTACCCTGCCGGTGAGTTTGAGCCGCTCGCCCTGCATCCCAGCGCCGACTAGCGAGACGCGGCGGGGTGAGTCGGGTTTGAAGAACGGGCCAGCGGTCTGCGGCGGCGTCGATTCACCACCACAAGAGGGTGTCGCCGCCAGTGCTCGCTTGGATGCAAGACCACCAGCGGCCAGAATCAACGGCGTGGCAGCCGCACCGGCGATAAAAGTACGGCGCCGGACATTGGTTACTCTCATCTGCTTCATCATGCACCTTTTTGGTTCGTGCTGGTAATCTATTCTGCGTCCACTCAGGCAGGGGCATCATCGCAAAACATTATCTCTCGCTACCTTACGTTTGTGCCAGCAACTAACGCTCGGGCAGGTCGAGGCCGGCGTCGCGCGCAGCGCGCTCGGCAACTTCGCGGCGACCGGCGGCCAAAACGGAGCGACGTGCCGCTTCCTGCGCCTGCTGCTGTGCCGCGTCAACATCCTTTCGCAACTTGTCCAACCGCTCCCGGACGGCACCGCCGGTGGCCGCTTCGGTCAACTCAGACACAGCACGTCCGGCAGCGGCAGCGGCCTCGTCGGCCTGTTGCTGGGCGAGCGCCGCGCGTTTACGCACATCGCTGACGCGATCGAGCAACGCAGCACTTTGCGCGGCAACGCCCTCGTCCGGTTGTGCATCAAGGTCGACATCTTGCGCAGCCATCGACATCACGACCATCGGTAGGTCAGGAAGGATGTTGCTAACGTCGTTACCAAACGGATCAATGATGTGTCCCTCGCGAATGCCGAACTGAAAGAACACAATGGAAGCGCCAGCCGAGTGCGTCACGATTGAATCGCTATCGGCGTAGGCCGCAAGTTCGGTTTCGGCCTCGATACGTGCCGCCGTGAGAATGGATTTCACCTCGTCGAGATGCGACTGCGCACGTTCGATCTGCGCTGGAACGACCACGCGTATGGTCGCATTGCTCCATTCCTCGCTACGCGTCATCAGGTACGCCAACAACACCATCATCTGACCGGTCTTGTCAGCCTGCCACCAGATATCAATGACACGCTCGCTCGCCGGCACTTTTTCCAAGGCGTCCCACTCATCCTGTTCAGCATGCAGGATGAGCAGATTACTGCCGAGTCGAAATGCCGTGCGCAGGCGACGCCCGAATCGGTCGCTGGCCCACTCGCCGGCAAGCCCGGACCTTCCCTCAATCCAGTTCGCGAGCACGGTATTGATACTGATCGGCCCGGTTCCGGCAGCTTGCACCACAATCGGCAGCGCGGCTTCGAAACTGGGCGCTGCGATCACCATCGGAAACGCATTCGTTTCATACTGCTTGAGCTCCTTGTTCATTTCTTCGAGGGCCGCTTCCCGCAATTTGAGCATGCGTACCCCTTCGCCCTCGAGCACGCGCACCACCGTTGTTAGGCCGCTGCCCCCCTCAACCCAGGAAGCGAAGCGCAACAGCCCAGCCCGGCGCGCCGGGCTGTCGGAGAACGCCAAAATATGCGGGCGCCAGTCTCGCGCGTGCTCGACTTCCCGCGAGGCAGCCAACAGGTTCTCGCGCACCTGCTTGAGGTAGAACGCTCGCCGGCTGTCGGCCCAGCGGGCAGCACTGCCCCGTGCTTTCAGATATTGGAAAATCGCCGCCAGGATCGCGATCGCGATAATGGCAGACCAGGTGTCAATCGCCATCGCAACACCCAGACAGGCAAACATGCCAATTAGACTCAGGTGCCGGTTGTACCAACGAAACGTTGGCCGGAACGATGGACTCGCTGCGGTTGCTTCAAAGTAGGTCGCATAGTTAACGAGGCCGTAGGAGACGAGGAAGAACATCGACACGACCGGTGCGATCGTGTTGAGATTGCCAAGCGCCACGACCGACAGTGCGATTGCGCACGACAGGCCCACGCCACGGCGCGGGTTGCGGCTCGGCCCGGCTCCTTGAGCAAACCAGTGCAGCAAGGGAAAGATACGATCCCCGGCGAGCGATTGCAGGATTCTGGGCGCACCGAGGAACGACGCCAACGCCGATGAAAGCGTTGCAGCAACCACACCGACATCAATGAGCCAGCCGGCAGCGGCGATGCTTCGCATAGCGCCGTAATCGCCCGCCAGCGTCTCGTTGGACCCGCTGGCAGCGAACAAGATCGCCAAGCTGACGTAGATCACGATAGAGACGCCGACCGCGAGAAAAGTGCCTCTCGGAATGCTTTTACCCGGGTCGCGCAGATCACCCGACATTGCAACGCCTTGAGTGAATCCGGTAACGGCAGGAAAAAAGATTGCAAACAGGATCCAAAATGGTGGTGACTGAGCGGGCTGGTGAATGTTTCGAGCCAGTAAACCGCCATCCCATTGACCCAATGCGCCGGCAACAAACGACAGGATCGCCGCCGCCAGAACAGCCATGACAATATACTGTGCGCGGTTGGCAACGTGCGCGCCGCGCCATGCCAGCCAGAACAGCCCCAACACAGCGAATACCGCAATGGCTTGTACCAGCCGCGCATTGTCGTTGCCCACTATTGCCATCAGTGCTTCAGCAAAACCGACGCAATAAAAACCGATCGAGACCGACTGCGCGAGAAAAAGCACGACGCCGATCGAGCCACCGTATCTAAGACCAAGCGTGCGCGAGATCAGGTAGTAAACGCCACCCCCTTTGACTCTGAAGTTGGTGGCAATTGCCGATACCGAAAAGGTGGTCAGAACGGAAATGGCATTGGCCAGCAGAATAATCGCCAGCGCCTTGACCAGACCACTACTGCCCACGACATAACCGAGCCGCAAAAACAGAATAATGCCCAGTATGGTGAGGATACTCGGCGTAAATACGCCACCAAAGGTGCCCAGCGCGCTATCGGGCGTGTTTTTACGCGGCATCAATACGCTGGGCAACAAGGCCGCGAGTTTCGTCGTCGCGCCTCAGTCGATGGATGACTGCGCAAGTCGTGCAACTTTCTCAAGGTTGCCAAACAGACGGATGACAGCGCTGATAGTTCTTGGGGTAGGTCGTTTCCACTCCCAGCTCGCGTGCCGCATGCCATGCCCAGCGTGGGTCATCCATTGCTCCGCGCGCCAGTGCCACCATGTCGGCGTCACCGGCGGCAATGATGCGCTCGGCCTGCTGCGGCTGCGTGATCAAGCCCACTGACACTACGGCAATGCCCGCTTCTTGTTTCGCCCGCCGCGCAAAATCGACGTTATAGCCGGGAGCGAATGGAATTTTCTGACGCGGGTCGATCTGTCCTGATGTGACGTCGACAAAATCGCAACCACGCGATTTCAACTCACTGGCAAAGGCCACCATTTCATCAGCGGTTATTCCACCGTCGATCCAGTCGCTACCGGTAATGCGCGCACCGCACGCCATAGTCCCGGGTAACACAGCGCGCACCGCTTCGAACACCTCGAGCGGGAACCGCATCCGGTTTTCAAGCGAGCCACCATATTCGTCATCACGCCGGTTAGAGATGGGTGAACAGAACTCGTGCAACAAGTAACCGTGGCCGGCGTGCACTTCGACGACATCGAAGCCAATACGAGCGGCGCGCGCAGCAGCATCGACAAATTGCTGTTTAACCTTGCCCAGATCATCAACAGACATCGCGCGCGGCGTCGGCCAACCCGACGCAAACGGCAACGCCGAGGGAGCCAGCGTGGTCCAGGCACTCTCTTCCGGTCCAAGTGGCTTGCCACCCTCGATAGGCGTGCGGGCCGAGCCTTTGCGCCCGGCGTGGGCGAGCTGCACGCCGAGTCTTGCAACACCGAACGACCGGCAGAATTCAACCACCCTTTTCAGGGCCGCCTCATTGTCATCGCCGTAAAGACCGAGACAGCGGTGAGATATCCGGCCTTCCGGCGCCACATGAGTGGCTTCAAATATCAACAGCGCGCCGGCGCCCATCGAAAGCTGCCCATAATGCATCAGATGCCAGTCGTTCGCAGATCCATCGTTAGCCATGTACTGACACATCGGCGACACGACGATGCGGTTGGGCAGTTCGACTTCGTTGAGCGTTATCGGACTAAACAGATGCTCGGTCATGTGATGTCGGCAACCATGTTGATTAGAGCCAATGATTGTAACAAGAGAGATCCGCATCCCCGGTCGGGCAGCTCGTCAGATAGCGGGCACAGTTTCTGCCTTGATTTCGTCTGGTGGTGAGTCACAGATTGCCAGATCATGCACATCGGGAGATTGAACAAGATTTCATTTGCAACATGCGGGGTGGCCAGCAGGCCGTCGATGTCACGGCAATGCCTATCTCATGTGTTTTTCGTGCAATTGCGTAGGATGCCTGCCCAGAATATTACGGTGCAAGGCGACTGGCCATGACCGCTGACAATTGCATCGAGTGGCAGCGACGGCATAACAGATGAGCGGCAACCACAAGAAGCGATTCGATCGAATCGCCAAGGACTGCCGGGAAGCGCGGGTCCCGTTTCCGGAAAAGTTTGTCAAACGATTCGAGCGCGTTGCGAAAAAGCTCAACGCGGACTGGGGCCGGCCAGCGGCCGGGGAGTACCTCAATGAACTTATCTTTCCCAGCCGACCTGGACGGCGGGGCTTTCCGCCGGCGGTGGCGGCGGAGATAGTGGCCTTAAAGAATCTCCACGAGGAACGATATAAAAATGTATTCCAGGTCGTCTGGCACCAGCTCGACCAGTTGTGTTGCAACAAATCCAGCGGCGGGGGAAAGACGGTAGCCGATCTAAAAGCAACGCCGTCAACGATCGAAGCATCGATCGACCAAACACTCGAGAAAGTTGCCAGAACACCGGTTGGCGAACGAAAATACAGCGCAGTGGTTGCCCAGCTACTGCCCGAAACGGTGCGGAACACCCTGGCTCGCGCCAAAATGGCGCGTAAGCAATCCGGAGCAACAGTTACGTTTCCCGCGCCCGAGTCGGAACGCGAGGAGCTGCTGGTCGACGCCGAATCGCTGCTCGAGGAAGAGCACTTCAACTCGGGAACTGCCATACTTGAGCAGATCGCCACACTGTTTCCGGATGAGTATCCTTTTGCCTACTTACGGCTAATGGAGATTTACCAGCTTATCGGGCGTCCTGAAGACTTCGACTGGGTCAATCAGCGATTGTCTGAACAATTCGACTGCTCGCGGCTCGAATGGACCGCCGAGCGCCAACAATTCAGAGCACGCCTCGACAAACTCGCAGAGTCTTTCCTCGTCGGCATGCACCGACAATAATTGCTGACACAGGTCGTAACAGAAAACGGGGCAGCTGCTTATCGCGAGGTAGCGCCCTGCCCCTGGCCATTGCATCACGCGAGCACGTAACTCGTCTTCACCGTTGTGTAGAACTCTTGCGCGTATCGCCCTTGCTCACGTGGTCCGTAGCTGGAACCTTTGCGTCCACCGAACGGCACATGATAGTCAACGCCCGCCGTTGGCAGATTGACCATCACCATGCCGGCCTGACTGTTCTTGCGGAAATCTGCAGCGTGTTTCAACGAAGACGTGCAGATCCCAGATGAAAGACCGAACGGCGTATCGTTGGCGATGGCCAGCGCTTCGTCATAGCCGTTTGCCGCGATCACGGTAGCCACCGGGCCAAACACTTCTTCACGGTTGATGCGCATATCGTTGGAAGTGTCTGTGAAAAGAGCCGGCTCCAGATAGAAACCCTCAGTATCACGTTTCAACTGATTGCCGCCGTAGGCAAGCTTGGCGCCCTCCTTCTTGCCTTCTTCAATGTAGAACAAGTCCTGGTTGAGCTGGTTCTTGTCGACCACAGGACCGATATCAGTGCCCTTGTTAAGCGCATTGTCCACCGTCAGCGTCTCAAGGCGTTCGATCATCGCCGCAACAAACTTGTCGTGAATGCCTTTCGTAACAACCAGCCGCGATGACGCAGTGCAACGCTGACCGGTGGAAAAAAACGCTCCGTTCACCGCGCACTCAACGGCAGTCTTGAGGTCGGCGTCATCGAGCACAACCAGTGGATTCTTTCCGCCCATTTCCAGCTGGAACTTGGCCATGCGTGCCACCGCGCTCGCTGCGACCTTGCGACCGGTGTCGACCGAGCCGGTGAACGTAATGGCGTCAACTCGCGAATCATTGACAATCGTTTCACCGACGACGCTGCCACGACCCATTACGAAGTTGAAAACGCCCTCTGGCACCCCCGCCTCAACGATGATCTGCGCCATGGCGTGCGCGGTGCCCGGTACCAGATCGGCAGGTTTGAAGACGACACAATTGCCGTATGCCAGCGCCGGGGCGCATTTCCAGGCGGGGATGGCCGCCGGAAAATTCCACGGCGCAATGATACCGACAACGCCGAGCGGTTCGCGCACCAGCTCGACATCGATGCCGGGGCGCACCGACGGCACCAGTTCACCAGAGTGGCGCAACACCTCGCCACCAAAGAACCGGAAGATATTCGCCGCGCGCACGACCTCGCCAATGCCCTCGGGCAGAGTCTTACCCTCTTCGCGTGAAAGCAGCGCCCCGAGTTCCTGACTTCGGGCGAGAATGTGTTGGCCGATCTTGTCGAGCAGGTCGGCTCTGGCCTGCACGCCGAACTTCGCCCAACCGGCCGCCGCCGCCCGAGCGGCCTCGATCGCCGTTTCGGTCTGTGCCTTGTCTGCCTGAGCGTAATCAGCAACGACATCAGATGTATCCGAAGGATTGATGTCGCGCGAACTTGTCGCCCCGTCGACCCATTCGCCAGCGACGTAGTTCAGGTATTTTTGCGTAGCCATGCTGTCTCCCTGTCTGATTGAGGCAGCGATGCTAGCCAACGGACGCCATTCCAGTCAAATGGCAGCCAGACCGCCTCACCCCGAGGACACACGCAGAAGGGTGAGGCAATTCGCCGGCCCCCATTCAGCGCGAAGTGGGAACGTCGTTGAGTACCTTACTTTCGCGCCTGCACGGCTACACTGCAGCCGTTACACCCGCTGCTGCAGCCCGTGTCACAAGCCGATTGCGGTGCCTCCTTGCCAACTTTGACCGCCAACGCATGACGCCAGCCCGCCGCACCAGCCCCGCTGCTCAATCGCAGCGCAACCCGGGCGCGAGCGCTGCCAACGGCTCGCGGCATCAACACTTTTATGGCTTGGTACAAGCTGACGGCTGCGATGAGCACCACCATAGCGAGCTCAAAAATGGGATAGAGACTCATGTAACAAGGCTCACAACTTGAAAGGTAATAAACGATGCCAGGTATGCCAGACCAAACAAATAGACCACAGCGGTCGCCACGACTCCCCAAGAATTCGTTTCACGATGCATAACCGCAAGTGTTGCCAGACACTGCGGCGCGAACACGTACCACGCGATCAATGACATGCCCGTTGCCAGCGACCACTGCGAAGAGATAATGGGTAGCAGCTGCGAGGTCGCATCGTCAGCCGCTGCTGAAATTGCATAGACCGTTCCCAGCGCGCTCACCGCAACTTCCCGTGCGGCAAGCCCAGGAATCAGTGCGATGCAAATTTCCCAGGTAAATCCGATCGGCGCGAACAACCACTGGACCGCATGCCCGATACGTCCGGCAAGGCTGTAGTCAATGGCCGTTCCAGTCCACTCAGGAGGCGGCGTCGGATAGCTCGACAAAAACCACAGGATGACGGTGATGGAGAGAATTATCTTTCCAACTCGCGCCATGAACAGCCGAGCGCGTTCCCAGAGACCGATAGCAATGTCGCGTGGATGCGGCAAGCGATAGGAGGGTAGTTCCAGCATCAGCGCATGTTCGTGACGGTCACGGCGTAAATGCTTCATGACGTAGGCAACAATCAGCGCACCTACAATGCCGGCGATATACAAGCCGAACAGCACGACACCACCAAGGTGGAACATTCCGAGTACCGTCGTCTGCGGAATGAAAGCGGCAATCAGTAAAGTGTAGACGGGCAGCCGCGCAGAACAGGTCATTAGCGGCGCCACTAGAATCGTAGTAATGCGATCGCGCGGGTCCTGGATGGTGCGTGCCGCCATGATGCCCGGAATCGCACAGGCAAAGCTGGAAAGCAGTGGAATGAAAGAACGCCCGGTCAGGCCCGCCCCAACCATCATACGATCGAGCAAAAAAGCGGCACGAGGCAAGTAGCCGGATTCCTCAAGAATCAGGATGAAAAGAAACAGAAAAAGAATCTGCGGTAGAAAAATAATCACGCTGCCAACGCCAGCGATGATTCCTTCGACCAGCAACCCGCGCAAAGGCCCCTCAGGCAGTGTGCCGCCGACAAAGCCGCCGATCATTTCAATGCCGCTGTCAATCACGTTCATGAACGGCGCCGCCCAGGCAAAGACCGCCTGAAACATGAAGAACATGACCAGCGAGAGAATCACGAGGCCCGCGACGGGATGCAGCACGATACGGTCAATCGCCTCATCAAGACTCGCAGTCGGCCTTGGCATGACCACTGCCGTGTCAAGAATGTGCTTGACCTTTGCGTGCAGATCAGCGTCGGCCGGCAACCCCTGAGCGACGGTCGGCAAATCCTTTTCCATTCGTGAAATCAACTCCGCCGCGCCACCGCGCTGCACGGCAACAGTCTCAACCACCGGGATGCCAAGCTCTTTTTCCAGCCGCGCCACGTCGATGCGAATTCCCCTTCGGCGCGCCGCATCACTCATGTTGAGGGCAAGAATCATCGGCAAACCAAGACGCTGCAGCTCCAGCACGAAGCGCAAGTGCAGCCGCAGATTGGTCGCGTCGGCAACGCAGATAATTGCATCCGGCTGCTTTTCGCCTGAAAAGCGCCCAAGACAAATGTCGCGAGTAATTTCCTCATCCGGGCTCGCCGCTGTGAGGGTATAGGCACCCGGCAAGTCGAGGACTTCAAAGTTTCTACCCGAAGGCGTTG
The DNA here is from genome assembly GCA_020346185.1 of Betaproteobacteria bacterium. Lineage (GTDB taxonomy): Bacteria > Pseudomonadota > Gammaproteobacteria > Burkholderiales > Eutrophovitaceae > SG8-40. The sequence continues at coordinate 932,290 of CP070775.1, forward strand.
CCAATCTACCGGATTTGCGCTCGACCGTAACACCTGGATAGTTACCCACTTTCTGGCGGCTTCCAGTCAGAAGATTAAACAACGCGGTCTTCCCGCTGTTGGGGTTACCGACGAGTGCAATGCGTTGCACAGACATGACTAGAGAAGCAAAAGTCTCAGCTAACGGCGGCAGGATCGACCATTACCCGGCTGGCTTCGCCGTGGCGCAGCGCAAAGCGGGTAAATCCAACCTGTACCAGCACCGGGTCACCGCCGATCGGACCGGCCGCGACAATACGTACCGGCTCACCCCTGACGAAACCGAGGTCACGAAGCCGGGCGGCAATCAGATCCACTGGCGCACGGTCATCAACATGGCTGACCTGCGCCAGCGCACCGAGGGGCAAGTCAGAAAGTCGTTTGGTTGCCTTGTTTGTGTTCGACGGCATTGGCCAGTGTATGAGCGGGTTATTGCGAATGATTTTCATTATACGCCCGCCTATGAGCGCCGCAACTTCTTGAACGCCTCCGGTTCCCAAGGTCGGATCGCCAGGAGCAGACTGGCCGGACGCCGCTCGCCAAGTGGCAGGTGCTTGTCGTCGTCGTGCATCTCCGCAAAATCGCGACCAACACGTTTCAACCGGTTGATGATCTGTTCTGCCGACTTGGGTGACAACAATGCATTGATCAGAGTGACATGCTCACCCGGTCCGTCAAAGCGCGAGCGGAAATAATCTTCAGCTCCGGTCGCTTTGACGTACTGCAGGATCGGTCCATTGGCGCGCCAGGTGAAGGTGCGAGAAACGAGCAATTTGATGCGATTATTCGGCAGTAGTTGCAGGAAACGGATGCGATCGAGGTCGAGCAGCAAACGGACGCATTCGCTTTCCGATATGTCGTAAATGGCTACGATCTGTTCGAGTGTCAGATGGTTGAGGACGCAAACCGCGACGATAAAAAGTTTGGTATCGCCGAGGATGAGCCGCTCCTGTTCCTCGGTCAGCTGGCTAATGTAGTTTTTCTCGCTATCTACCTCCCGGGCCAGTTCACCGAGACTGATGTCAGCCAGCCGGCATACCTGCTCGAACCGCCCCAGGGAAAAATCGTTCTTTGAAAACATTCGCTTGACTGTCGCCTCGCTAAGTTCGAGAGCTTCGGCGACCCGCGCATAATTGATGCGGCGTGCTTTCAGAACGCGCTTCAATCCACTGACCATGGCGGCTGTTTCCGACATTCACAAACTCCCCCTCGTGCTTGAAAGTACCAGAATTTGATACCGAGAGGATACCCGGCTTCGACCATCGACGAACTGCTTTACCCGCAACGCCCACACACCCACACTTCCCTCAACACAACGAGAGCAAAGCCACGGAGACAACGAAGATGCCCGAGCGATCACTCGCTGCAGCCATGCGCGACGCTATAAAGAAAAAACAGACTGGCTCTGTGCGTGACGACGATGCGGGGCACGTATTGCTCGAGGCGGTCAAGAACAGCACAACACGCATGGATCAGATCGTCCTGCGCCGTATCGGTATCAATGAGAAAACAGTGAGGAATCCGAAGTAATCCCGACAGGTGGGGAAATGCTGCTCCAGCTTCCTGGAGGGCGGGCATCCCGCCTCATTCGACCGGCTGTCAGCACAGCCGGTTTTTTTTGCCCGGCGATAGCTCGCAGTGCTGTTGCCATTATGAGCCACATGTCGTGCGACAATAGGGCGCTTTGCATCAACCTTCGGCAATGCCTAACTTTTCTCTGGCCGCGCGTGATGCGGTTCGACAACTCAACATCTCGCGCATCCGTGAAGTTGCCAATGCCGGCATGCAGCGCAACGACGTGATGGCTTTCTGGTTTGGCGAACCCGATCAGGTCACCCCGGATTTCATTCGTCGCGCAGCGGTCGATGCTCTCGACGCCGGCGAGACTTTCTACACAGAGAACCTGGGCATCCCGCAACTGCGCGAAGCGATTGCCCGCTATGTCTCGGAACTGCATCGCGAGGTATCGTCGCAGAATATAGCGGTAACCAACTCAGGAATGTCGGCATTGATGATCGTCACGCAAGCACTGGTCAGCCCCGGCGACCGGGTCGTGATCGTGACACCGGTGTGGCCAAATCTGGTTGAGATGCCGAGAATCCTCGGTGCCCAACCCGTTACTTTCCCGCTGACATTCACGGCAGCCGGCTGGCAGCTCGATCTGTCCGGACTATTGGACGTGCTGTCACCCGACACCAGAGCCGTCTATATCAATTCGCCTAACAACCCCACCGGATGGACCATCGATGCCGAATCACAACAGACGATACTGGAGCATTGCCGCCGACATGGGATCTGGCTGATCGCAGACGACGCCTATGAACGATTGTTTTTCGGCAACGATGAAGGCCTTGCTCCGTCCTTCCTGGACATTGCCGATCCGCAGGATCGCCTGGTCAGCGTCAACACCTTCTCCAAAGCATGGCAGATGACCGGCTGGCGGCTTGGCTGGATGGTCGTGCCTGAAGAACTGGCTTGCGCTGTGGCCACTCTGATTGAATACAACACGTCCTGTGCACCAGGCTTCGTGCAACGTGCTGGAGCCACGGCAATGCAAGCCGGGGAAGCTGCAGTAAAGGATTTCAACGTGCGAATGAAACGTGCGCGCGACTTTCTGGTACAGCATCTTACGGTTTTGCCGGGCGTTGAGGCCAGTCAGCCCGACGGAGCGATGTACGCGTTCTTCAGGCTGGCGAAGGCCAGCGACAGCCTGGCTTTTTGCAAACAGCTGGTCGACTCGGTGGGACTCGGCCTGGCACCAGGCGTGGCGTTTGGCGCCGAAGGCGAGGGCTTCGTACGCTGGTGTTTTGCGGCAAGCGAGGCGCGTCTCGCGGCAGGAATCGAGCGCTTGAAGGAGGCGCTAAATTACGAATGAAAGTCACAGTTATTCCGGTCACACCGTTTCAGCAGAACTGCTCCCTGCTGGTCTGCGAGCAAAGCGGACAGGCGGCACTGGTTGATCCGGGAGGCGATATCGAGGTCATTCTCGGCGCGGTCGAGAAAAGCGGCGCCCGTTTGGAAAAAATTCTCCTGACGCATGGCCACATCGATCACTGCGGGGCAACGGCCGAGTTGCGAAGACGCGCCGGCGTGCTAGTCGAGGGCCCTCACATCGAGGACCAGTTCTGGATTGATCAGCTTGCGCAGCAAGCCCGCCAGTTCGGATTCGGAGCGCTGGAATCGTTCGTCCCCGAGCGCTACCTGGAAGGCGGCGACCGCGTCAGCTTCGGTAACATTTCAATGGAAGTGCGCCATTGCCCGGGCCATACTCCCGGACACGTCGTATTCTTTCACCAAGGCCATCGGCTCGCTTTCGTCGGCGACGTTCTGTTCCACGGCTCCATCGGCCGAACCGACTTTCCGCGCGGTGACCTGCCGGCATTGATCGAATCCATTACCACGCAGTTATGGCCGTTGGGCGATGATGTTACTTTTGTCCCCGGGCACGGGCCGATCTCCACCTTCGGGGAGGAAAGGCGCTCCAATCCGTTCGTTAGCGACAAGGCGCTGGCGACATAAGGTGGCCAACAGCTTGGAGATCAACGTGAGCCACGCGATTGACCGAGTCGGAGAGTAAGCAATGCCGATGACATTTCACCAGATTCACACCCATTTCGTCGCGGAAGTCTCCGGCGTCGACCTGAGCGCGCCGATTACCAGTGAAGAAGCTCAGATCATTGAAAACGCGATAAACCGCTACGGCGTGCTAGTGTTTCGCGAGCAGAGCATCAGCGACGCGCAACAGGCGAGTTTCAGCCGGCATTTCGGCGCGCTGGAAGTACCGGGTCTGAAAACCAACATCACCAAAGCGAAGAATCGCCGCCTCGGTAAGTTCATGGCCGACATCTCCAACCTCGACAGGGCGCACAACATCCTCGACAGCGAAAGCCGCCAGCGCATGTTTAATCTTGGAAACCGGTTTTGGCACTCTGACAGCTCCTACCGCGCAATACCGGCCAAGCTCTCACTGCTATCGGCCAGGGTGGTGCCGCAACATGGCGGGCAGACTCAGTTCGCCGACATGTGTGCAGCTTATGACGCGCTCGATGCGAAACTGAAAAAGGAGATCGACGGACTGGTTTGCGAACACTCATTGCTCTACTCGCGCGGCCGACTCGGGTTCGGAGATTTCACCAAAGAAGAAGAAAGGAATTTCAGACCGGTGCATCAAACGCTGGTGCGCGTCCACCCCGCCAGCGGACGACGCTCACTGTTCCTGTCGGCACATGCCGGTCAGATTGTTGGCTGGCCGACGCCGGTCGCCCGCGTGCTGCTCGAGGAGCTCACTGAGTTCGCAACGCAAGCTCAATTCGTCTATACGCACCACTGGCGGCCGTTCGATCTGGTGATCTGGGACAATCGGCGAACCATGCATCGGGCGCGCCGTTTCGATGACGCCAATCAGGTAAGAGACATGCGCCGAACAACCGTCGCTGGTGAGGCGCCTACCGTGGCCAAACAACCCAACAACATCACCGACGCCTGAGACCGACGGCGATGGCAGAAGTTTGTGGCGGCGCAACCGTTGACCGGTTACACCGTCCACGGCTAGTGTGGACTCTCGTGACCCACACTAGCCGCGCCTGGAAAACATGCGGTCGAGGTGTTCCATGTCGTTGACGACCTTCCATTCGGTCGCTCCCGCAGCAAGGGCACGCTCTTCCCACCATTCCAGACGACTCAGGTATCGCCGTGGGTCCATATTGTCGGTATCGAGCTTGGTTACGTTCAAGGCAATGATGCGAATGCCATCGAGCTTGATCGGAAAATCACGCACCGTCTTGTAATCAAGCTCCTCCTGCATATCGGAGAAAATGATGATCGTCTTGCGGCCCGCACCGGTTTCACGCAGGAACTCTGCCGCCTGAATGATGCCGCCGCTGATGTCAGTGTAGCGACTACCTTTGCCGGACTGCGCCGACTTGGCAAACTTATTGATCTTCTCAGCAAAAGCGCGCTTTTGCGAATTCACCTGCAGCGGATCGGAATTCAGTGACACCTTGGCAACGATGTCACGCTCGGTGAAACTGCGGCTTTTGACACGAGCCACGGCAAGCGAGTCGCCCGGCTGCAACGTCCCCAGCAGATAGTTCACCACATTCTTCGCCTTTCCAACCTGTTCGGCGTAGGTCCCGGATGTGTCGACCAACATGTACACCGAGTGAAGATAGTTCTGCTCGTTGCCACATGCCGCAGTCAAACCAGCAAGAACCACTCCTATAACAACTCGCATCCACTTCATTTTCACCTCCCCATCATCTGATTTTCCAAGGCCGGGACCGCACGCACCGTGCTTTCCTCCTCGGGCTCCTGTGAACGCGCACGCGCCACCCAACGCTCAATTGCAAGCGGGACGAAAATCAAGATGTCATAGGAGGCAATCAGCAGTTTGCCGGTCTCGCGAATCAGGTTGGCGCCAAGGCGCAAGAGGAAAGCGCACCCCCGCAATGACTGAACAAAGACCGCACCCAGCACGATACGCCCGGCGTGAATGAAGTACTCGAGCGGAATCGCCACGAATGCCAGCGCAAACGGCAGCGTGAATCCGAGAATCATTTGCCCGAAGGTCGGAATCCTCGTCACCCAACCGGAATCGGCCGCACCGCCTGCTTCTCCGCTACTGAGCGATTGTTTCAATGCGACGTCGGCGGCGACAATGGTGTCTCGCATGACTGCCAGAGCAACCTCGACTCCCGCCAGAATCACCAGGATGATCAGCGATGCCCACATCAGATAGCGGCGCATCTTCTCATTCATATTTCCCAGCGGAAACAGACTAGTGAAACGCAATGTTTCCATCAAGAACAGACCCATCAGCGCTTCAAACAGGATGATCACCAACGCTGCCACCTCTGCTGCACGCAGATTCGCTGTAATGTAATCACCGCCGCCGACCATTGCGGACATTGGCAGTGAAATCAGTTTGAAGTTAACGTACGCACCACCGAAAGCGATCAGCATCACCAAGCCGGAAATGAAGAACTGAGTCGATGCAGATGAGGTCAGCGCGTTCTCCGTCTCGATACTCTTGCCGAAGATTCCCTGCAACTTGATGACATTGGAATCAATTTTCGCTGCGCTGTCGTGCAAACCAGTGATGTTTCTGTCGACGCGCTGTAGCGTCTGGCTCGCAGAGCGCCAAAATGGCAGGGAACGCTTGAGTATGTGGTGTCGCTCCTGATAGGCACCCCGGTAGGCAGCGATGATTTTCTTGTAGATATCGTCTATCGAGTCACGGATGTCGGCAAGTATGCGCTCCACCACGCCGTCACCGTTGTTCTTGATCTTGGCGAATCCGTCAACTGCCTTGACCCACTCGGGCGGTGGCGGCGGCACCTCGCCGCTCTGTTTGTAGTCTTCCTCGACCCTGGCGATCTCATCCATGAGTTTGCGCTGCATCACCGGATAGCCCTCCAGGTCGCGCTGAACGAGGGTCGTCACGCGTTCGAATTCGCGCTCAATCGACAAACGGACTTCGCGGCTCCCATGTGCAAACAAGACTTCTCGATTGCGCTCGCGCATCTTGACGGCAGTCTCTGACAGCCAGCGCGAAATCAGTCGCAGCGGGTTGACCAGGGCGCGCACCATTCTGGCGATCAATGCGTGTATTGGGGCACGAGCCACGTAAAGAAATGGCACCGCAATGACAAACAGCACGAGAAAGGAAAGTGCCGGCCTATCGGGCCAGATCAAAATGGTTTCTGCTAACGACATATTGTTCCCCTTGGGTCCGTATTCTTGCCCAACCTGACGGTTATTCCTGGACCGTGCGTACGGCATGCCGAGGCTGTCGCTCGAAGGAAAGGGCAGACAAGACAGCCTTGCAACCCCCGCGCCATACATCCGCTCACGGCAGCAGTCGTGCGGCGACAACAGGGGGCAACATGTAGCTATCTGTTAAATTGAGCCAAGTCCCCCAAAAACGGCCAAAATGAAATTTTGGCGGTGATTCGGTTCGTCGTCGCGAGACGACGCCTGCCGCCGCGATTGGTCAGTATTGACGAGACTCGCGCACGAATGCGGCGGTTGCCAGATTTGTTCTATGGATCATCCCGTTACCATCCCGGCTGGGTCGCGACACGGCGAACGAAGACGCCATCCGACGGACAGGCGGCACCTGTGAGAAAAAGTGAGATCCGTATGAAAGCAGTTTCCCGATAAATTATTGCTGTCACAGGCACTGCGCATCGGGGAACTGGAGAAACCGGCACCGCGGCCGGGCGAAGTCGTAAATCCGCATGCGCCACGCGGCCCGCAACTACCGAGATCTAATCGCCGCAGCCGGTTCGCTGGGAAGCGCTCAGCAATCTAAGCCATTGATTCCTCCATCTGACGGAGCCGGAGAAATCGCCGCGATCGGCACAGCTGTAATCCGCTGGCGGGAACATGACCGCGTGGTGGACAGTTTCTTTCAGATTTGGGTCGATGGCCGATGTCTGCCTCAGCACATACAGTCTGCACTGGGCGGCAGTATCGACGGCCCACGCGCCGAACATCGTGTCTTCCCGCAACACGCATTGGTGAGGATACCGATGCACGATTCATATCTGCGTGCTGCAACGCCACCATGCGCCGCGCTGACCGCCCGGCACGCGCTATTCGAGAAGACGCCGCTGCTACCCGCAGACACCGTGCTGGTGTTGGGGACAGGGGGGTGTCACACTACTCGCATTGCAGTTCGCCCCCATTGCCGGCGCCAAGATTCTTGCCACCCCCGCCACCGACGAGACACTGGCTCGCATGGAACAACTCGGTCGATCGGGGCTGATCAATTACCGGGCGCGGCCCGACCGGGATCACGCAGTGCCCGAACTGACCGAAGGCACCGGCGTCGACCGGGTTATCGAAGTCGGCGGTGAAGCCACATTGCAGCGTTCCCCCGTGGCGGCTGGAACCGCCGGTCACGTGAGCCTAATTGGCCGTCTGAGCCGCGTCACAGACCGTGTCGACCCGCGCCCGATCACGACAAAAAGTCCGAACGTACAAGGCATCTACGCTGACAGTATCGCAATGGTCGAACGCATGATCCGCCGCATCGCCGCGAGCGGCGTGCGGCCCGTCATCGGCTGCTCGTTCATCATCGATGACGCCCTACAGTGCTCCGGTCACCTGCAGGCGGCGAGGCATTTTGGCAAGGTCGTGATCGTGCTCCGATCATCCGCGCAGTGACGGCTCGCCTTTCGCACCAGGCACATGACGCTGTTCGTCCCGAGCGGCCAACAGCGTGACGCGACACGCGCGACACGGCATCGAGATGCGGCAACGCAACAAGCGGCTCAGCGACATCCCGGAAGAATCGCTGGCAGCCATTCGACGAGAGTGCCAAATTCAACCATATTGACCCCGGCAAAACTTTTTTTTGCGCTCACGGTGTCAAAAAGCACCGATACTGCGTTGACAGACCGAACGACTCGGGATTAGCGTATGTGTCGCCTGCGACGCGATATAAACATCGCAGCAAAAATCGCAGCAAAAGCGTCGCAATGCAAAACAAACGGCATGTCGCTGGCGTCGCAGAGAACGCGCTGGCCGACACGCAGAACCAAAAAACAACCCAAGGAGGGGAGCGCCACAATGGAGTTCAATATCCTGAGTCACTTCAAGGGCCTGGAAGAAATGCCGACGGATCCGCTCAAGGCTGATGAGATCGGCACTTCGCTGTTCCTGACCGGCAACATGGGGCCGCGGATCTCCGAGAAAATAGACGAGAAAGCGAAGGCGGCGGGCATGTCGCGCCGAAACTTCATCAAGTCCTCACTGGGCTTCTCGGCGGCAATGCTGGCCGCCAACGAAGTTACCGGCATGAAGTTCTTTGAAGTCGGCACAGCCGAGGCGGCGGACATCGATGCCAAGAAAGAAGCCATCAAGCTTGCTCAAGCCAGCAACAACTTCATCGTTGACGTGCACACGCACGTGTGCACCCGGCCTGGCCATTACCAACTCGGTGTCAACACCAGCGAGCGCGGCATGTGGTTCGTGCAACTGCTCGACGATCTCGGCAAAGCCTTCGGGATGGTCAATGGAACACGTGACATGAACGTCGAGAATTACGGCAAGATGATTCTCAAGGAAAGCGACACGACGGTAGGCGTGTTCAATCCCTTCGGTTTCCGCGAGGATTACGGTGGCCAGGACATGATTCCCATCGAATATCAGGTCGGCGTCCGTAACAACTGGCCAGACAACACCATCATGCTGGCCGGTGGTTTGACACCGAACCAGGGAGTGGGTGCCACTCTCGACCGTCTGCGTCAGTATGTTGACGATTACAAGATTTCCGGCCTGAAGCTGTACACGTTTGACTCCACGCCCCAGAAGGGCTGGTGGTTCGACGACGAAAAGCGGGCCTATCCGATTTGGGAAGAGTGCCGCAAGCTCGGTGTCAAGAACATTGGCTGCCACAAGGGCATTCCATTCGGTCAGTTCTACGCACGCTACGCACACGTCGAGGATTTTGACGCGACTGCCGATGACTTCCTTGACCTGAACTTCATCGCCTTCCATTCGGCGTGGCCGTATCACAATGAGCTGGCGGCACTGAAAGGCTTCAAGCCACAGCGGAAGAATCTGTACTGCGAAATCGGCTCAACCTTTGCAGCCACGGTAACCAGCCGGCCGCTGGAGTGCGCTCATGTGATCGGCACCCTGCTGCGCGATCTCGGCCCGGATTACGTCCTGTGGGGCACCGACTCGCTGCTGTGGGGTAACCCGCAATGGCAGATCGAAGCCTTCCGCAACTTCCAGATTCCTGATGAACTGGTCGAGGGCCACGGGTATCCGAAGATCACACCGGAAATTCGTCGCAAGGTCTTTGGCGAAAACGCTGCTCGCCTGTGGAACATCGACAAGCGGCGCGCCATGACCGCCAAAGCCGAGCTAATGGCAACTGCGCACGCGTAACACGCAAGAGGTCCGTCTCGCGTGACGGGGGCCGATTCCGGCAACGGGGTCGGCCCCTTCTAATTGCGTATCATGCTGGCTTTTGCCGGCCCCGGATCAACTCGGGGCAGTTCACATGGAGTTGGAGAAGTGCCAATTTACGAGTACGCATGCGATCCATGCAAAATCATTTACCGAACCAGGCACGGCATCAACGACGCGCGTCCTGACACTTGCCGGGAGTGCAAGGGAGGGTTGCGCAAGTTGATCTCGGCACCGAGCCTGAATACCAAGCGGTTCACCAGTCCTACCCAGGAAAAATACGCCAGGCTCTCGCCCAGCGATGAACTGGCGATGGAGAACGATCTTCAAAAGGTGTACAAGACGATATGGGTTCCTCCCGAGGTCAAACACAGCCCATGGGACGACGATCACGATCACTGATGGCCGTGAAAGCAATTCGCCGCCCCCGACGACAATGGTCGCGAGGGAAGACAGTATCGCTGTTCTGTGCCGTCCTGCTTTTGGCCGGTGCGGCAGGGACGATGCATCCGGACGCGCTCACAGCGGGAACGATCTGGACCAGCGCGGAACATAGCGATACGGCGTATAGCATTCCAATCGCTCAGTTGAGCAAGAAACAGGGCCGACGCTTCGCCGCAGGACGGGAAGCCTTCAACGAGGCTTGGGTAGTAGCGCCCGATCCCGGCGTATGGGGGCTCGGCCCCACTTTCAACGAGGATCGCTGTTCGCATTGCCACGAAGCGAACGGACGCTCGCCGGCGGTGGCCGATGGCAGCGAAGCGGTACGCGGCCCGCTGGTTCGGCTGAGCATTGCCGGCACGGACGAGTTTGGCGCGCCGTCACCGCATCCGGTCTATGGCGACCAATTTCAAAACCGCGGCATCGAGGGCCGTGTTCCGGCGGAAGGAAAAGTCATCATCAACTATGCTGCGCGCGAAGTGCAGTTGGCCGATGGCGAAGTCATTTCACTGCGCAAACCCGACATTGAGTTCGCAGAATTGCAGTTTGGGGAAATTGCTGAACCCACCATGACATCGCTACGAGTCGCGCCACAACTAGTCGGTCTTGGGCTGCTCGAAGCAGTACCTGAAGAGACGCTTCTGGCAATCGCCAAGCGTCAGACCAAGCTAGGCGTGAGCGGCAGGCCGAACTACGTTTGGGACGTCGAAAACGAACGCCGCGCCATGGGCCGATTCGGTTGGAAAGCAAATCAGCCGAGCGTGCGACAACAGGTTGCCGCAGCTTTTATCGGCGATATTGGTGCAACAACCTACCTGTTCCAGGCAGAAAATTGCCCTGCGGCACAAGAAGAATGTAACGACACACCCTCGGCCGCGTTGTGCGGAGGGCAAGGCGGTTGCCGGGGAAATACCTTCCGGCCCGAGGTCAATCCGAGCAGGTTAACCAACATATCCCTTTACCTGCGTACGCTGGCGGTACCAGCACGCAGAAACGTGAACGACCCCGCGGTCAGGCACGGTCGAGAACTGTTTGAGCAGGCACAGTGTAGCGTCTGCCATGTTCCGGAGCTGAAGACTGCTGGTGCCGGCCAACTGCCGCATGACATCAAGGCTGCCGCCGAGGTCACGATTCGGCCTTACACCGACATGTTGCTGCATGACATGGGGCCTGAACTGGCCGATGGTAGACCGGACTTCGAGGCGAGTGGCAGCGAATGGCGCACACCGCCGTTGTGGGGTATCGGATTGCTGCGCACTGTCAACGGACACAGTGATCTGCTTCACGATGGTCGGGCACGCAACGTCACTGAAGCCATCTTGTGGCACGGCGGTGAGGCGCAAGCGGCGCGCGATCGATTCAGGCACATGTCGAGCGCAGACCGGGCGGCACTGGTGAAATTCGTCGAATCGCTGTAGTTACGCCACAGCTAACAGACGACCGCTGCGCGATATGGGCAGCCGACAGGGAGCTTGGTTGCCCCCTTATCAGCCGCCCATATCGCGCAGCGCCCGCCGAATTATCTTGCCCGTTGCGGTCTCAGGCAGGGCATCCATGTAGTGCACCTCGCGCGGGTACTCATGAGCCGACAGGCGCGTGCGCACATACTGCTGTAGCTCACGCGTGAGCCCATCGCTGGCTTCGATGCCGCCGCGCAGCACAACATAAGCTTTGACGATCTCGGTTCGCACCGAATCCGGCTTGCCAACTACGGCAGCCATTCGCACCGCCGGGTGAGACAACAAACAGTCTTCGATGGGTCCAGGCCCAATCCGATAGCCAGCGCTGGTAATGACATCATCATCGCGCCCGACAAAAGTGAAAAAGCCTTGCTCATCTTTCACGCCCATATCGCCAGTGACCAACCAGTCACCGATGAATTTGGCCTGCGTTGCCGGCGCGTTGTTCCAGTATTCGAGAAACATTACCGGATCGGGTGCCCGCACCGCAATTCTTCCCTGTTCTCCCGCCTGCACAATATCGCCTTGCTCGTCGATGACCGCAACCCGATGCCCTGGCGCCGCCTTGCCGATCGCACCCGGTTTGACCTCGAACAAGGCCGAGCAAGACGATACGGTCATGTTGCATTCAGTCTGGCCATAGAACTCGTTGATGGTCAGGCCAAGCTGCTGGCGCGACCAATGCAGCAACTCGATCCCAAGAGACTCGCCACCGCTCGCCAACGAGCGCAAGTTCAGTTTCCACTGCCGCGCTGGGTTATCCACAGCACGCAGCAATTTCAGCGCGGTGGGGGGCAGGAAGACGTTGCGCACTGCGTGCCTGGCCATCAGGTCAAAGGCAGCTTCCGCGTCGAATTTCTGAAAACGGCGCGCCACCACCGCTACACCTAGGTGCCAAGCCGCAAACAGCACATCCATCAATCCGCCGATCCACGCCCAGTCGGCTGGTGTCCACAACAAGTCGCCCTCATAACCAAGAAAATTGTGCGACAGTTCCACGCCGGGCATATGTCCGAGCAGAGTACAGTGCGGTAGCAATGCACCTTTCGGAGCACCCGTGGTTCCGGAGGTATAAATAATCAAAGCCGGATCCTTTGCAGCGGTCTGAGCCGGCACAAAAGAATCGGACGCATGTTCCAGGAGCCGATGGAAATCGGCGCTGCCAGCCGTCGGCTGGTCGACGCAGAAGACGTGTTCCAGCTGCGGCAAAGCATGGCGAATCTGGGCGATCTTTTCCGCTCCTGCGGTATCTGTTATGACGGCCTTGGTGCCGGAATCTGCAAGACGATAGCGCAGCGCATCGAAGCCAAACAGGGCAAAAAGCGGCACGGCAATTGCACCCAGCTTGTATGCGGCAATGTGGGCGAACGCGGTTTCGGGCTGCTGTGGCAGCAGGATGGCGACGCGATCACCGCGAACTACGCCGTGAGCAGCGAGCAAATTGGCAGTGCGATTGGACAGAGCGCGCAGATCATGGAAACTGAAGCGACGTATATCTCTGTCGCTTTTCTCGAAAATCAGAGCCAGTTTGTCACGATCATTGGCCCACTTGTCACAGATGTCGATGCCAATATTGTAATGATCCGGAATATTCCATGAGAATTCCCTGCACAAAGCCTGATAAGACTGTTGAACGGCTAACACACACTCTCTCCCATTGCGAATTTTGACAACAGTTTGCCCGATCGCGCTTTGTTCGTTAAATCCAGTCGGCTGGTCACCACCAACGCCCACAAGTTGTGATTAATATAGACATTGACCCTCCGTGCCGTTTCGACGAAAAAGAAGATCCTGCGACTACGTAGGACCAAATCACTGGATGGTGCGGTGTAGACGCATCCTCAAGTTCGGTTGGCTACTGCTCTGTCTGGCGGCACTGGCCGGCTGGTGGTTCGGATGGGGGTTCGTTGACGGCGCCGGCCAACGAATTGAATATCGCCAGTTCCTCGTCGCGGTCATGGGCGTGCTGGCGTTTCCCGCTGGCCTGCTTTGGGTTTGGATCGCCTCCAATCTGGAATCTCTGGCTGGATTTGCTGCGCTAGCCGCGGGCGTGCCGCCCGCGTTCTGGCGTCTGTACGGCCCGGAAGTACTGGCGTGGTTGGGGGCGACCTTGCTCGGGTATATCCAGTGGTTTTGGCTGTTACCATACATCTTCAGGCTGCGCTCGGGAGGGTAGCACCGTATGCCGCCGACCATACAAAACGACTAGGCCGCTGCGGTCAGGAACCTTGCGCGCGCCATAGAGTCACACCTTGAAACTGAATAAGCTTGCCTCAATTTATCCAAAGGGGCGTGATTCGATTCTGGGCACGCAACGTGGTATGTTCATACAGTCGCGTCTCGACTGCACACAAACCTGTCCAGAGCGAGTTTTTAAGGGTTTATTAGGCATTAGCCTTCAAAGAATCTGCGAGGTATCGATGAGCCTGAAAATCCGCAATCAGGACCTTTCTGCGGCTGAACTATCCTTTCTCAAATGGCAGTACGGTTTCGAGGAAGACGACGATCCATTCGAGATTTCCCTATGGCAAACAATCATGCGTGCTTGGGAGTCAGACAACGCGCCATCCATGTCGCAGACCAAGAGAATGGAACACCTCAGCCGGCTTGGTTCGGCCGACGCATATCCGGAGCACGTATCGCTCTACATCAAGTTCAAGTCCGATCATAGCGACCGTTTCTGGCGCGAACTGATCACGCGTGCCGGACTCGCGGACCGTCGTAAGCAAAAAGCAGCGGCGCCGGTCGAGCGCAGACGCCGGGCCAGAGCAACGGCCTGAGCTCGAGGCAGTAGTGCTCTGTCGGCCAATACGATTAGGCCGCGAGCTGGCCCTGCCGCCGCCGGACTCGAACGAGACGTCAAACACGCCACGTCTGCACCTAGACATGCTCTGAAAGCCAGCAAAAAAGCCGGACTGAGAAGCCGCGCAAAAACCCGGAGGCCATCTCATTTGAGGTGGCCTCTTTTTATTTGGGATCAGGTTACCAGTGCCCTGGCGCCGTTGCCTCGTTCCCAGCACGTTGATTGCACGGGTCAGGTTGTAGGCGGTCACGGCCAATACCGTCTCGGCTTTGACCTTACTGTAAGCCTCGTAGCAGGAACCGGCCACCCTCGATGCGCCGCTTCAGCGTGCCGAAGGGGTGTTCCACCATGCCCTTGCGCCGTTGCATCATGAGTGGATTGGCCGCGGTGCGATCGGCGACCTCGTTGAGCACGCCGTCCTCGAAGTGGCGCGTCACCCAGCGCTGTGTGCCCACCGTACAGCGCGCCTTGATGTCACATCTCGTGCAAGCCTCACTGGTGTACAGACAGTGGCGCTCCTTGCTCGCCTTGGCCTTCTTTGGCAACTGCTCACCGGCCGGGCACTCGTAGCAGTCGCCCTCGCCGTGGTAGGTAAACTCGGATTGTCAAATGGGCGCCCATCGCCGTGGTTGTTAATGGCTCGCTGTACCGGCAGGTAGGGGATCATGCCATGTGCCTGGCGACGCTGTAGCAACTGACCATTTCAGTAGCCGGAATCGGCCAGCACCTGCATCCGATCGCGCTGCAACTGGCGCTGGCTGCTTCCGGCCATGCGATACAACTACTGCAAGTCGTTGGCATTTTGCACCGCGTCCACGATCAGGCGATGCTTGCCCTCCAGCGTGCTTTGCACGTTGTAGCCTACCTCGCCGATTAGCTCGTCGAGCCGCTCTGCAAACAGCGTCGCCTGGTACCGGTTCTGCCCCTGTACATGCATAAAAAAATACCCGCAGTCAACCGCGGGTATTTTCTCGAAAGGCCCGGACTATTTACACAATCTCCCTGAGCCGGGCTTTTGTGCTTCGGTCTGCATGCACCCCAAGCGGGCGCACATCAATTCAATCAATAGGCTTTATGTTAGTCGCTTGGTCGCCTTTGGGACCCGTGGTCACATCAAAAGACACCTTCTGGTTCTCGCTCAACGTCTTGAACCCGCCTCCCTGAATCGCCGAAAAATGGGCGAACAGGTCTTTTCCGCCCTCATCAGGCGTAATGAAGCCAAAGCCTTTTGCGTCATTGAACCACTTTACGGTACCAGTACTCATGTCAATACTCTTCCTATCTTGGTAAAAAATGATTTGTGGGGGTTTTCACCCTAGCTGCCAGAACTTCAAGGAGAGATCAAACAAGCGCACAAGCACCGCATAGGCGGCTTACATCGGCTTTACGATTTCCCAGCTTGAGAATCTTGCAATGTGCCTTATACGCGCCTTTGTCGCGCCCGTCAAAAAAAATTCTCTGGCGCCGACGTAAACTGACCGCCTACGGCACCGTTCGATTGCCGGCGCGCTCCGCCGCGCGGTCGATTCAGCGTGTGCTTTGCAGTTTATTTTTCAAACGGCCCGTGCCGGTTCCAATTGCGCACGGTTGCTGCGACCCGTAAGCCCAGTTCGCGGGAGGTCGTCCACTTGCCACCGAAAACAGTCAGGGTCCGGCCCTGGCACTCGATCGCAGATTCTCGCGTGATGGCGCTGGCTTCGCGCTGCGCCGATGCCACCAAAGGCCGCACACCGGCGAAAGTTGCAACGACGCTGGTCGGCTCAAGCTTGTTGTCAAAAAAGGCATCATGGACATGCGACAGATAGGCAAACTCCCGATCACTGCATTCGACAGGCTCGCTTGGCATATGCCGAACCTCGGTCGTTCCGATCAACGTTTGCCCTTCATAGGGAAGAATGAAGCAAGGGCGACCGTCGTCGGGCGACTCGACGAGAAAACCGCATTCATACTGGCGCGCGACCAGCAGATGGCTGCCACGAACCAAGTCCAGGCTGAAACGCGAACCGATATTGCTGCGCTGAAGCAATGCCTCGGCCCAAGGCCCACAGGCATTGATGACACCGTCGAACTTCCGCTCGCCTTGTGAAGTAAAAACGACGCCATCGGTACCGATGCGGTTGACAAACACCGCAGAAATCACCTCTGCGCCCATCGCGACAATCTGGCTTAGCGCCCAGTTTCCAAGTGCATGATCGTTCATCTGACCATCCTGGAAAAGGTACGCACCACGCAGGCCATCACCCCTGAGCCGCGGCACGCGTCGCGACAGGTCGGCGCCATTTAACCAATAATGACCGCCAAGCCGGTAGCGCCCAGCCAGCATTTCGTAAGCAAGCAACCCGGTTTTGAGCGTAAGACGCCAACGGGTCGAATGTCGATAGACCGGGATCGCGATTTCGATCGCCCGCGTATGTTGGGGGGCGTGCTTGAGCCACCAGGCACGCGCGCGCAAGCCTTCTCGCACCAAGCCAAAATCTCCGTACTCAAGGTAGCGCAAACCGCCGTGCAACAATTTGGTGGACGCACTGCTGGTCGCACCCATAGGGTCTGCCTGTTCGAACAACACCACTTGGTGACCGTCTTCGAGCAGCGCCCAAGCGCTCATGATGCCGTTGATTCCGGCGCCGACGACGGCCAGCCTCAATGTCCCGCCCTCAATTCATCGCACACAGTCGGACAAGCATGCATTGTCCGGGCCACCGAGAGCAGAAGCGCACAGCCAGGCAAGCGGGCTGCGCGATCCGCGTTGTGCGCATCGGTCACGCGCGGCGCATGACAAGAGGATGAAACCACACCGTGTCCCGATACAAAAAATCCTATCGCAGTTCAAAACCCGGCACCTACTGCGCGTATCATGTTTCCAAGCGCATCGCACCTAAAGGAGCCTTCATGACCAATCCTCTGGAGATTGACGCACTGGAATACCACGAATTTCCTGTCGCCGGAAAGATTTCCGTCGTGCCCACCAAGGGGCTTACCAATCAACGCGACCTCGCGCTTGCCTACTCACCAGGTGTGGCTTACGCGTGCAACGCGATCGAGGCAGATCCGGCACGCGCTGCCCGACTTACTTCAAGGGCGAATCTTGTAGGCGTCGTTACCAACGGCACGGCGGTTCTCGGGCTTGGCAATATCGGGCCGCTGGCAAGCAAGCCGGTGATGGAAGGCAAAGGCTGCCTGTTCAAGAAATTCGCCGGCATAGACGTGTTCGACATCGAATTGGCGGAAAACGATCCCGAAAAACTGGTCGAAATCATCGCTGCCCTGGAACCCACCCTCGGTGGAATCAACCTCGAAGACATCAAGGCACCGGAGTGTTTCTACATTGAGAAGAAACTTCGCGAACGGCTGAAGATTCCCGTGTTTCACGATGATCAGCACGGTACCGCCATCATCGTCGGCGCCGCTGTCATCAATGGCTTGAAAGTCGTCGGCAAGGACATCAGCGACGTGCACCTGGTCTGCTCCGGGGCAGGTGCGTCAGCGATTGCCTGCCTGGATCTTCTGCTCACGCTCGGAATAAGACCCGACAACATCATCGTGTGCGACTCCAAGGGCGTGATTTTCGAGGGTCGCGAACCGGGCATGGAAGCGAACAAGGCGCGCTATGCTCGCAAGACGGACATGCGCAAGATTGTCGACGCGCTGCCTGGCGCCGATATTTTTCTGGGGCTGTCCGGCCCGGGCGCCATCAAGCAGGAATGGGTCAAGACGATGGCGGATAAGCCTTTAATACTCGCACTGGCCAACCCCAATCCGGAGATTCTGCCTGAGGACGTCAAGGCAGTTCGGCCGGATGCCGTCATTGCCACTGGCCGCTCGGACTATCCGAATCAAGTCAACAACGTGCTGTGTTTTCCGTTCATCTTCCGAGGTGCGCTCGACGTTGGTGCAACCCGCATCACTGACGAAATGAAGCTGGCGTGCGTTCATGCCATTGCCGATCTGGCCCAGGCCGAGCAATCCGTCGTCGTCGCCTCCGCTTACGAGGGACAGGAGTTGTCTTTCGGCCCGGATTACATCATCCCCACCCCATTCGATCCGCGCCTGATCACGAGGATTGCGCCGGCCGTAGCACAGGCAGCGATGGACAGTGGTGTTGCCACCCGTCCAGTCAATGACATGGGCGCCTATCGCGACCAAATCAGCAGTTTTGTGTATCACTCCGGATTCGTAATGAAGCCAGTGTTTGCCGCAGCCAAAGCGGTGCCGCGCCGCGTCATATACGCCGAAGGCGAAGACGAGCGCGTTTTGCACGCAGTGCAAACCGTTATCGACGAAAAACTTGCGCAACCAACTCTGATCGGTCGTCCCGAAGTCATCGAAATGCGTATCAAGCGGACCGGATTACGCCTCGTTCCCGACAAAGACTTCGAAGTGGTCAATCCGGAAAGCGATCCTCGCTACAAGGAGGTCTGGCAGGACTACTACGCGATCATGCGGCGCAAAGGGGTATCTCCGGACGATGCGCGCGCCCACGTGCGCCAATCGACCACCTTGATCGGAGCCATGCTATTGCGGCGTGGCGAAGGCGACGCCCTGCTGTGCGGCACATTCGGTCGGCACAAGGATCATCTGCGGCACATCGGTAACGTGATCGGGCGAAAGCGTGAGGCATCCATATTCGCCGCCATGAACGTACTGCTGCTGCCACGGCGCACCTTGTTTGTGGCAGATACCTACGTCAATGAGAATCCTTCGCCAGCGCAAATCGCCGAAATAACGCTGATGGCCGCCGACGAGGTGCGTCGTTTCGGATTAACGCCAAAAGTCGCACTGTTGTCACATTCGAATTTTGGGACTGACGATGCACCAACGGCCTCCAAGGTCGGCAACGCACTTGACTTGATCGTGCGTGCTGCGCCTGACTTGGAAATCGATGGCGAAATGCACGGTGACGCAGCACTTTCCGAGGCAATTCGCGACCGCATGCATCCGGACTCCAGACTCAGAGGTGAGGCCAATCTGCTGATCATGCCAAATCTGGATGCGGCCAACATTGCCTTCAACCTTCTGAAAGTCGCTGGCGGCGAAGGCATCACTGTCGGTCCAATCCTGCTTGGTGCCGACAAGCCGGTTCATATCCTGACGCCTACGGCTACCGTGCGGCGGCTGGTAAACATGACGGCTCTGGTGGTTGTCGATGCAAACACCCAGCAAACAACATTGTTCTGACCGCTCGGCAGACGTAGGGGTAAACGTGCTGCAACGCGCCATTGGCGGAGACGTTGTTCCAGAAGCGCGCTGGCGGGGATTCATAAGGCGCTGATTTTTTGTCAACTTAGCTAATCGCTGACGTCGCAACTGGAGTTCCGGCGACGCGGGGAACGCAGGATTGGCAGACCGAAAGGCAGGTTAACGAGGTACCAACCCTGCCGGGTGGCGAACTAGACGTCAGCGTAAAAGCCGCTTAAGCTTTCGCTCCCGGGTTTGCAGTCACCTGTAACAAGGGGGAGGAAAAAAGTAGCCGCCTTGAAGAGCGGCAGGGAGGGGGCCGACGAAGCTTGCTCTTCATGGGCCCTCCAGTCTCTGCATGAATTTCTGGTCAATGACCCAGCAACGGGGACGCCCGTGCTTCGTCGCACAGAACCTGCGTCAAGGGTCACCGCGCTGCACTTTGCCGGTTGTTTTGCGCGAACTTGCATCCACCCAAGTCCTGCACTGTCCGCTTTCTCAAGTTTGCTGCAGACCGACAAAATGACAACCACAAATCTAAACAACATGCGGCATGAGTAACGCGTTGCCATCGTTGCGTCAACTTCGATATCTGATAACGCTTTCGGAAACGCTCAATTTCCGACGCGCGGCAGAGAATCTGTACGTGACGCAGTCGACATTGTCGGCCGGGATCAAGGAGCTAGAGAATGTGCTCGGCGCAATACTGGTTGAACGTGATAAGCGCAATGTACGTTTCACTCCTCTCGGTTACGAGATAGTCGAACGCGCGCGCAAGATTCTGGCGCAGGCTGAAGACCTGGTTCAGTTAGCGCGAGGCTCACAAGAGCCGCTCAGTGGTCTGCTCCGGCTCGGCGTCATCCCGACCGTTGCGCCATTCCTTCTGCCAATGGTGTTACCTGCGCTACGCACAGCGCATCCGAAATTAAAACTGTATCTGCGCGAGGATCTGACTGAGCGTCTCATTGAGCGGGTCGAATCCGGTGAACTCGATTTCGCGCTCATCGCGCTACCTTACGATACTGGTGATCTTATCGTTCGCCAAATATTCAAAGATGAATTCTGGTTTGTTACGCGTCAGGGCGACAAACTCGCTCGCGAGAAGGAAATCGCTATCAGGGATATCGACACGTCGCGCGTGCTCTTGCTCGAGGAAGGCCACTGCCTGCGAAACCACACGATCGAAGCGTGCGGGGCACGGCGCATGGCCGCACATCAGGGCGACCTGGAAGCAACCAGCCTCTTCACCCTATTACAGATGGTGCACAATGGTATGGGTGTTGCCTTGCTGCCGGAAATGGTCATCAAAGCCGGCGCCCTGGTTGGGAGCGAGTTAACGGCGCGACCCTTCGCGCACCGCGTGCCGTCACGCACGATTGCACTGGTTATGCGGGGCAGCAGTCCACTGACACCCGATTATGAATTGCTTGCAGACCTGATTGCGGCGCATCACCTCGATACTTCGCGCATACGGGGGGCATCAAGAGCAAAACGCTGAGTCACGCTGCGCGTGGCAGGAAACACGGATGGTTCGGGCAAACTGTTCAGCGCCCGAGACAAGAAACGTTCCGGGAATCTTCGCCAACGTTTCAGCATTGTTTGTATCGACCGTGTGTCGGTATCTGCCTAATCTGGCAGATGAGCTCACGTAGTCTATCGCCAGCGTCGCCAGAAGCAATACAGACGATTGCGGTGCAATCGCGTAGAATTCTGACCATCGACCGGCGCAGTCACACCAACGCGCTGACCGCAACAATCCAAATGGATCTGCTCGCTTTGTCTATGTCCGACGTCGAAGAATGGTCGTTTCCGGAAGATCTGCAGCCGGATACTGCCGAGGTCAGCTTTGATCTGGACGCCGCTCTTGACGCGGTTGTTAATGTACGAGCCGAAATACCGGAGGACGCCTTTACGGCGTCGATTCTCGGCACCGAACGTGTTGGCAATGGCATCGTAATCCGCGAGGATGGAACCGTACTAACTATCGGCTATTTGATTACCGAGGCCGAAACCATCTGGCTGACGACCAATGATGGAAATGTCGTTGCCGCCCACCCTCTGGCCTATGATCAGGCGACCGGGTTCGGTCTGATTCAACCACTCGGTCAACTCGGCGTGCCAATGCTTGAGTTTGGCAATGCAAAAGCGTGCCAAACCGGTGACGACGTTTTTTTTCTGGGCCAAGGCGGACGGCAGCACGCATTGAAGGCAAAACTTATCGACAGGCGCGAGTTTGCGGGCTACTGGGAATACGTACTCGACGAGGCCTTGTTTATAGCTCCCGCGCATCCGCAGTGGGGAGGCGCAGCGCTGGTCGACCATGACGGGCGGCTGCTCGGTGTTGGCTCGCTTCTGTTGCAGGAAGCCGTTGATGGTCAAACTGTTCAGGGCAACATGGTAGTTCCCATAGACCTGCTCAAACCAATACTGGAGAGCATGCTCACGACCGGACGTTCTGGCATGCCTGCGCGCCCGTGGCTCGGCATGTACACGACACAATCGGGCGAGAATCTCGTCGTCGGCGCCGTTGCCGAACACGGGCCGGCTGCCAAAGCCGGAATCAAACAAGGTGATGTGGTTCTGGAAGTGGCAGGGAGGAGAACCAGCGGCCTGGCGCAGCTGTTTCGTACGGCCTGGCAGACTGGCCCCGCCGGCACAACGATCCCGCTGACCATTGCCCGAGAGGGCGATGTTCTGCGTTTTGCAGTGAAATCAGCGGACCGCAGCGACTTTTTAAAAAAGCCACGGCTACACTAGTTACATTTAAAGTTTTCGAGCAGTGCGGTGTGTCCTGCGCAGTGACACCGAAGCAATCCAATGCACGATCTGATTATTCGAGAAGGCAACGTCGTTGACGGAAGTGGCGCACCGGCTCGCGTCACTGATATCGCTGTGAACGACGGGATCGTCACGGAGCTTGGTCGTAAACTCGGTAGAGCTCGTCGCAAAATCAATGCACAGGGGTCGCTGGTCACGCCGGGGTTTGTCGACGTTCATACCCATTATGACGGCCAGGCGACGTGGGACCCCTACCTCACTCCATCATCCTGGCACGGCGTCACCACGGCAATTTTCGGCAACTGCGGTGTCGGATTCGCGCCCGTCAGGCCGAAACAATCTCCTTACCTGATTAATCTGATGGAGGGTGTGGAAGATATTCCTGGAAGCGTGCTTGCCGAGGGCGTGAGCTTCAATTGGGAATCTTTTCCACAGTTTCTCGATGTGCTGGACGACGCTCCCAAAGCAATCGACATCGGGGCGCAAGTACCTCATGCGCCCCTGCGCTTCTACGTCATGGGCGAACGCGGAGCTGACCACGCGAGCGAGCCGACAGACAGCGAGATCACGTCGATGGGTGTATTGCTCGAAGAAGCACTGAACGCCGGCGCACTCGGATTTACCACGTCGAGAACAACCAAACACCTGACGCGCGACGGCCGCAACACACCAAGCCTGACTGCCGGAGAAGCCGAGCTCAAAGGCCTGGCATTGGCGATGAAGCGTGCCGGTCGCGGCGTGCTGCAAGTTAATTCTGACTTCGGTCGCGGCGAATTCGAAATCCTCCGTATGGCAGCGGAGTTGTCAGGTCGGCCACTCTCCATTCTGTTGCTGCAGGTCAATAATGCTCCTGAGCTGTGGCGCAGGACTCGGCAGCACATTCATGAAGCACGCGCCGCCGGGCTGAGCGTGAATGCGCAGGTAGGTTGCCGTCCAATTGTCATCATGATGGGCCTGGAAACCACCATTAACCCCTTCTCCACGCATCCCGCGTGGCGGGATATGGCAGATCTATCGCCAGCACAGCGCCTCGACCGACTGCGACACGATTCCAAGTTGCGCCGGGCACTTGTAACGCAGATGCCGAACGACCAGCACACGCGCCGAGTAAGTCAATGGATGCCACGCACCTACGTCGTGGATGAGCAGTTCGACTATGAACCGTCGAGCACAAAAAGCATCGCCTCCATGGCGTTAGCGGCCGGACGCAGTGTATGGGAAATCGCCTTGGAGGCGATGATGTCGCATCAAGGAAAACGTCTGCTCGCGCATACATTTGAGAACTACGCGGAGGGCAATCTTGAAGTCGTGCGCGAGATGTTGCTGGACGAAGCTTCGATCATGGGGCTTGGCGACGGTGGCGCTCATGTCTGTACCGTATGCGACGAAGGCGCACCCACCTTTCTCCTATCTCACTGGGCCCGCGACCGCAAACGCGGCGCGCGATTGCCACTCGAATTCCTCGTCAAAAAACACACGCTGGATAGCGCCATCGGATACGGCCTGCCCGACCGTGGTTTGCTGTCCCCGGGATATCGGGCGGATATCAACATCATCGACTTCGACCGACTTCGGCTACGTGACGCTGAAGTAGCGTATGACTTGCCGGCCGGCGGCAAGCGTCTGGTACAGCGAGCCGACGGATACTTGCACACCTTCGTCGCGGGAACCGAAATCGTTTGCAATGACGAGCACACGGGTGCACTGCCTGGACGTCTGCTCCGGTAAGGGCACAAAAGAACAGCCGATAATCGGCGCCGTGCCCGACACGAACGAGCGCTTCATTCGTGCGCTAGCGAACAGCGGCATACACTTTCCCGGCTGATCGAGCGCGTGGGGCGCAGGTCCGTCACACCAATTTTGCTTCGTCGCAAGAAAACACCTACCGTGAGACGCCGCCGGCGAACAGGCTTGACGTTTAACGAGCAGTGCCAAGCTCAAACTCCGGATAACTACATACTGTGTGACTGCCCTTTAGAGCAGGCTGTTGAAAAACGTTGCGAGCAAGATTGAGCCAGGTGCGCACCGTATTTATCGAACCAGTGCGCAGGAACCGGAGTGTAAAGTGGGCGTACATGAGGGCGAGAGCGAAAATGGCGCGGCAAAGCCGTGCCCGCTCGCAGCGCCTGGCGACTATGATCGCCGGGCCGGACCGCCGAAGGCGGCCGAGCACCATTCAGAAGCAGAGCGAACGCAAGCCCGGATCAAGTCCGCGCAGTAGTTTTTCAACAGCCTGTTAGGCCTTGGCTTGCTTCCCGGCTCTGTGGCCGGCCCCTGCACTCCGCAGTCCGCGGCATGTTTTCTGCTTCAACACCGCGTGACCGAGACCGCCATCGATTGCGGCAGAGGCAACCATGAGAGAGCATATCGAATCATTACCGGATCCAGTGATGATGATCGCCGAGAACGGCGAGATCATCGCTGCAAACTCATTGATTCAAGGTTTGCTCGGTTATTCCCCCGAAGAACTGCTTGCGAAGAAAGCAGACGAACTCGCACCCGGTAAATTGCAGAACGATTATGCGGCGTGGCGACTTCGCTGCTTCGAGATGACCCAAGAAGACGAGCTATCCGGCGTCTCACAGGTTCAAGAGACGGTCGCACTCACCAAAGGTGGTGCCGAGATCGCGCTCGAGGTCAGTCTCAAGCGATTCGATTCGGACGAAGCCGGTCCATGCCTGATCGCCTCGTTTCGAAAGGCTGCAAGCAAAAACAGCAACGCGCATTCAACAAAAACCGAAGGCCGCGATCCGTTGAACGAAATCACCGATCAGGTGCCTTTCATGGAGTCGGTGAGGCGAGCCGTAGACAACGCCCAGGCTGAGGGCCGCTTCGTGGCGGTACTCATTATCGATACCGGCCAGCATCACAAAACCATCGATACGCTGGGACGCGACGCTGGCGACGACTACCTTCGGGAAATAGTTGCGCGCATCTCGCGGATCAGCCGCAGGCAAGACACCATCGCACGTATGGCAGGCGATGAGTTTGCAGTCCTTATAGAAAATCTCAGCGACCCGGACGTGGCCAATAAACTTGCGGTCAGGATTCAGTCTTTCGTGAGCGCGCCGATCTATATCGGTGAACACAGTTTTGCACCGCGACCCACCGTCGGCGTCAGTGTGTTTCCAACCGATGCTCCGAGCGCGGCGGCGTTGCTGCGCAACGCTGGCATTGCGATGCATAACGCGAAGACTACGAACAGTGGCGGCATTTCGTTCTTCTCCGAAGAAATAGACGAGCGTGCCAAACAACGCCTGACCCTGGAAAGCGATCTTCGCTCAGCCATATTCAAGGATGAGTTCATTGTTCACTTCCAGCCGTTTTTTGAGTTTGACTCCGGCGATCTGTTCGGTGTGCAAAGCCTTTTGCGCTGGCAACATCCGAAGCTCGGGACCATCGAACTGCGCGATTTCATGCGCATAGCCGAAGAGACCGGAATGGCGGCGCCACTGGGTGAAACCGCCATGTGGTTGACCTTCGAGGCGATACGCAAGTGGAAGGCAATGGGACACTGGCCACTGCGCGTTGTTCACAGCCTGTCACCACAACAATTGGCCCGACGGGACTCCCTGCTCAGACAATTGCACGGGCTGTTACTCGACTCAAAGATCGATCCACAGCATGTGCAGTTTGCCATTCAAGAGACGGATATGCCGATGGCGGAAGAGCAGATTACAGCGCTGCTGGAAGTATCGGAAATGGGTTTCGGGGTTTGCATTGACGAGTTTGGCATCGGCAAATCGGCACTTACCTATCTTTTCGACATGCCTGTGAACACGATCAAATTGGCTCCGGGCCTGTTGGCCAAATCAATCGACGACGCACATAACCGATCGGTGCTTGCGGCAGCGGTGCAAATGGCGCACACGCTGAATATTGAGGTGATCGGGAGCGACATCGAGTCAGACGCGCACCTCGAGGCAGCGAAGCGAGTCGGCTGTGATGCCGCTCAGGGCGACTGGCAGTGTCCAAGTCTGCGGTTTGACGAGCTGTGTAAAACAGCTTTTGGCGTTAATTGCACCAACCAGATCGAGCCTGCTCCCAACGATACGAGTACGTAGAAATTTCTCTCAGACACGCAAGGTCAGGCCCGAATAGGCTCACCGCTGGCTTATTCCCGGTGGAAATTGGAGAGCCAGGCCCTCTCCGTGCAAAGGTACGGGCTTGAACCCTAATGTAAACGGTAATTCCGCATCACGTCTGCGGTGTGCAAGCATGGCTGAAATCTCTCGGTGAGCAACGCGCTGACCAGCAATGGCTGGGACGCCCACTCGATTTTATCGATCAGTGGCGAAGATCTGGTGAAGTATGAAAATCAAAGGCTTGCGACTGAACTGATATCGGCCGCCAACTGCCGTTTTTAGACCACCGCAAACGAATTCCGCCGCAAACACCGCTCTCACGCGGAAATGGCCTGGAATGCACCTTTGAAATCAAGCGGGCCATCCGTACGGCTCAAGACAAAACATTCCGACGCGCATATAAGCCACTGAAAGAAATGATTAATGTCAGTGACTGACCGATTCGGACCGGTAATGGCATCTGGCACGCCTGCCCAGTACCCTCTTTCGCGTAGCAAACGTGCCAAGCAAGCATGTCATGTCGCCTCGGACGTACCTGCAGCGTCTGAAAAATCGACTAGCACGGAGTTTGCTCTTGCCTACTGGAGATGTCGCCGGCAACCATAGGCGCACACAACCTCTTCGCAGTCGCTGCGCGGCACTCGAGGCAGCAAGGCCTGCACTACAAGAAGCGAGATCAAACATGGAAGTCAGTCACAACCTGAGTTTTTTGGTGTTAATCAGTAACGCCAGCTTTTTGGTTCAATGCGTCATGGCAATTCTTCTCGCCATGTCGTTCATGTCGTGGTGGTACATCTTTCGGAAAATGTTCGCGTTACGCGAGACGGTTGAACAGACTGACAGTTTCGAGGCGGGTTTTCTTGCCACCTCCGATCTGCCAGCCCTGTACGATACAACCGTCAAATCGCAGGAACCTAGCGCCAGCCTGAGTCGCATTTTTGTTTCCGGGTTCCGAGAGTTTATCAAGCGAACCAAGAAAAGTGGAAAACCGCTGAGCACGGCGCAGTTGGACGGCACGCGACGCGCCATGCGCGCAACCTACCAGCGGGAGATGGACCGCCTGGAGAGCAACTTGTCTTTCCTGGCAACAGTCGGCTCCGTCAGCCCTTACATCGGTTTGTTTGGCACGGTATGGGGCATCATGAATTCGTTTCGTGGTCTGGCCGATGCCGGTCAGGCGACGCTGGCCAGTGTCGCGCCTGGCATTGCAGAAGCGCTGGTCGCAACCGCAATGGGCTTGTTCGCAGCAATACCGGCTGTCGTTAGTTTCAATCATTTCGTGCGTCACCTGGAACGGCTGTCGCGACGCTTCGAGAGTTTCATCGAAGAACTCTCCAACACACTGCAAACCGAGCCCGAAACGTTCGAGGAGGCAGCTTAAATGGCGATACGCCGCCGGCCACGACTAGTAAACCAGATCAACGTCGTGCCTTACATCGATGTCATGTTGGTCCTGTTAGTGATATTCATGGTGACCGCACCGATGATCACGCCCGGTACCGTCAACCTGCCTTCGGTTGGAAACGTAAACAATCCGCCGGCCGAACCAATCGAAGTACAGATCGCAGCCAATGGATCGATCTCAGTAATTGATCACGACCTATCAGGCTACGCGCGCGCGGTCAGTCGCAAAGAACTGGCAGAAGTAATCCGTGCCAAACAAAGAGACAAGCCACAGCAGGCGGTCATTATTACCGCGGACAAGGAAATCAAGTACGACCTGGTGCTGAAAACCATGGATATGCTTATCCAGACCGGGGTCGAAAACGTCGGCCTGCTTGCGCTCCCAAAAACCTGATCGGACCAAGCCTACGAAACGAACCATCGCAAGCTCAATGAACACGCTACAGCTAGATGCCGGTCGATTCATTGCAGACATGCCCGAGCCCAGGCCGATCACGGCCGCTGTTCTCACTGTCGCAGTACACGCCGGGTTTGCCACGATACTGGTTCTGACCATGAGCTGGCAGGAGCGAATTGAACCGTTTGCCCATGTCAAGTTGTGGCAGTCGATGCCAACGACGACCAAGACCCGAAAGACAGGCCAACCTAGACCAGAACCCCCGCCGCCCAAAGTCGTACCCTCCGATCCGCCTCAGCCGGTGCCAGTGCAGGTGCAGACCGAGCCCGCAGCGCCGCCGGCACAACCGGACATTGCAGCGCCGCCGGCACAACCGGACTTTGCAGCGCCACCGGCAACAACGCTGCCGCCTCAGCAAGCAGATCTTGCGGCGCCTGAGCGAGAGACGATCGAGCGAACGGCCCCGGATCCGGTTGATGCCGCCTCCATCGAGCCACCTCCAGTCGCTCTCGAAACGACGACGCTTGAAATGATGGACCGAACAGCACCGACTGCGATTAATAATGCCTCCGTCGAGCCACCTCCGGTCGATCTTTCGGTGCCGAAGCGCAACATGGCCGATAAGCCGATTCCGGATCCGACCAGCAGCGTTGCCGTTGAGCCACCGCCAAGGGTGGTCGAGACACCGCTTGAAGAGCACTCAGCACCGCAGCCCGAACTCGACGTCGAGACAATGAAACGAGAGCGTGCATTGGCGCTGGCACAGTTGCTGCGCGAAGAAGAGACGATACGGCTCGACAATCGCCTGAAACAGGAACGCGAAGCTCGCACTGCCGAGCAAAAGCAACGCCTTGAGGA
Source organism: Betaproteobacteria bacterium (assembly GCA_020346185.1). Lineage (GTDB taxonomy): Bacteria > Pseudomonadota > Gammaproteobacteria > Burkholderiales > Eutrophovitaceae > SG8-40. The sequence goes on from CP070775.1 coordinate 961,630, forward strand.
ACGAGAGCAGAAGCTGGCACAAGAACTCAGCGAGATTCGCACCGCCACTGAGCAGCGGCGAGACGAAAGGCGGGCTGTGGAGGAAAAGGGGGCGGCAACCCGAGCGATGACAGAGGACTATCGTGCCCGCATCAGCGCGAGAATTCGCCAGCGAGTCATACTGCCTCCGGACCTGCAGGGCAATCCGGAAGCGATTTACACGGTGGCTTTGCTGCCCGGCGGCACCGTCACTGAAATCCGCTTAGTGAAAACGAGCGGCGTGGCGACTTATGACGCCGCTATCGAGCGCGCCATCTTTGCCGCACAGCCGCTGCCCGTCCCTGAGGACCCGCGATTCTTCCAGGCCAACTTCAAGAATCTTCGATTGAACTTTCGCCCGAAAGAGTGAAACTCATGACATTTGCTAAACGTAATCTGCTCGCTTTAATCATCTTTCTTGTGGCCACGATCCCGAGGCCAACGCCCGCCCAGGTCAGCGTTGAAGTGGTCGGTGGAGAGGGCAGCCGCATCTCGATCGCCGTGCTCTCCTTTCACGGTGACGAAACAGTGGATGAAGAGCAACGTATTGGCCAGATCATTTCAGCAGATCTGATGCGCAGCAGTGCCATAAGAGTGGTCGAGGCATCCGGACTGGGTGCCGGCTTCAACGACCAGGTTGACTACGACTACTTTTCATCGGCGGGCACTGACATGGTCGTGATCGGCAATGTATCCGAGCGTGACGGCAAGATTGAAGCGCAATATGCCCTGGTTGACGTCGCCAGACGCAAGCGGTTAGTCGAAGAAGCCGTAACCGAGGACAAGCCCGCGTCCAGAATGCTAGCCCACCGAATCGCTGACAGAGTCCATCTGCTTGTGTCCGGTTATTCAGGCGCCTACGCGACCAAGATCTGTTACGTGGCCCGCGACGGGCATAGTTCAAAGATTTTCATATCCGACGCCGACGGTTACAACCGGCAGCTCGTGTACGCGACCGATTCGCCGATCATGTCACCACAGTGGTCACCAGATGGCACCCGCCTCGCCTACGTGTCCTTCGAGCGCCAAAGGCCCAGGATCTATGTGCACAACATCGCAAGTGGATCGCGCGAAGTTGTCTCCAAGTTCCGCGGCACCAATTCCGCACCAGCTTGGTCTCCCGACGGAAAGAAACTCGCCGTCACCCTATCGAAAGATGGCGGGTCACAAATTTACCTCATTGACGCCGACGGTGGCAATGCGAAGCGGCTCAGCGATAGCCGCTCGCGTGATACCGAGCCCAGCTTCTCGCCGGACGGGCGTCATATTCTGTTCACATCGGATCGCGGCGGAAGCCCGCAGATTTACCGCATTCCCGTCGATGTCCGCGGCCGCGCGCAACGTGTCACTTTTGACGGCCGATACAACACTTCGCCGAAGTACGCTGCAGACGGCCAATGGTTTGCTTATGTGCGGATGGAGAACGGTCGGTTCAGTATTGCTGCACAAAATATGGCGAATGGCGAGATCAGATATCTGACCTCCGGCCGCGATGACCGGTCGCCAGCGTTTTCACCGAACGGGAAAGCAATCCTCTACGCGACGGAGGTGAAGGGACGCGGAGCTTTGGGAGCAATTTCTATCGACGGTAGCACGCGATGGGGAATCGCAACTTATTCGCACGACATCCGGGGTGTCGCCTGGGGACCTTACGAATCGCACCGAGTGGAGGCATCACAATGAAACGTTTACTTTTTTTGGGCGCGGTCATTTTCCTTACCGCCTGCTCCAGCATGAGCGGGGACAAGAGCGCACTGCGCAGCGACGAGCTTGCCGCTCAGGAAGCGGCCCGCCAGGAAGAGAAGCGCCGCCAAGATGAAGCACGTCAGGAAGAGCTGCGTCGCCAGCAAGAAGCCCGAAGGCTGGAAGAGGAAGCTCGCCGGCAGGAAAAGGCGAGATTAGAGGAAGAGCAATGGCGCGAAATAGAACGAGTCGCCGCCGAACAGCGGCGCCAGGAACAGTCGCGTCTGGAAGAGGAGGCACAGCGCCAAGAAGAGGCCAGCCGACAAGAAGAAGCCCGGCGGCAGGAAGAGGCGAGACTAGAGGAAGAGCAGAGGCGCGAAGCAGAAAGAATCGCTGCCGAACAGCGGCGCCAGGAACAGTTGCGTCTGGAAGAGGAGGCACGACGCCAAGAAGAGGCGCGCCGGCAAGAAGAACTGCGTCGCCAGGAAGAACTCAAGCAAATGGAAGCCCTGCGTGAGCATCGTCTGGAGGACGACGACGACCCCAGCCTCGTCGGTCTGGTAACGGAGGACCAATTGCGTGACGCCGATCCGATCCTCCTCGAGCAATCGATCTACTTCGATTTCGACCGCTATGACATCGCACCAGAGTATGCGACGCTCATCGCAGCACATGCGCGCTTCCTGATCGCGAATCCGACTGTCAAGATCTTCGTTGAGGGAAACTGCGACGATAGAGGCAGTCCTGAATACAACATTACGCTCGGACAACGCCGTTCCGACGCAATCCAACGCGCTCTGCTTTCCCTCGGCGTGCCAACACGCCAAATCGAAGCAGTGAGCTACGGCGCCGAGCGTCCGGCTGCATACGGTGCAAACGAGGAAGCGTGGTCAAGGAACCGTCGAGCCGATATCGCCTACCCAATGTTCAATTACTGAAGACATACGACGGGCTTGAACGGTGAGCCGGTGGACTTGACAGGAGATGGTCAATACCGGCCGACCAGAAGCCAAACATGGGGTCAGATAAATGAACTCATCAAACCTCGAGTTACGGCATGCTTTCAGACTCGCCGCATTGCTGTTTGGACTCGTCGCGGCACCGTGCCAGGCTCAAGACGTGCCGGCACTCTCTGACGATACGAACGCCTATCAGCTACTGCAGTTGCTCAATCAAAACGAGGCTCTATCGGCTGAAATCTCTAATTTACGCGGTCAAATCGAAGAACTACTTGAAGGCACAAGGCGTGCTCGTCAAAGCCAGCAAGAAATCGCCGTGGACTTCGACGCTCGAATCGCCACCCTCGAGGCGAAACCGGAAGTCGACACCAACGAGGACAAGACGAGAATTGCCACACTGGAAAGCAGGGTGCAACAGCTCGAGGATGCCTTGACCGCAATGCACGAGGTGGTAACAACGGCAATGCAGGCAACCGTGGAGGCGAGCACTACAGAGACGATTTACGAAGCGGCATTAGAGAAATATCGAGCCGGAGAGTATGAGCACGCGGTCCTCGATTTCCAAGCATTCCTGCAACTTCATGGCGACGACCCCTTGTCTCAAAACGCCCGCTACTGGCTAGCCGAAGCGTTGCTTCGCCAGGGTTCCTATGACAACGCAATCGAGACTGGCGTGTTACTGCTGATAGATCATCCTGACAGCCAAAAGGCCCCGGATACCATGTTTTTGCTCGGTAAAGCGTATCTCGAGAAGGGTGACGCGTCAGGCGCCCGCGGTGCATGGGAGGATCTGGTCGCCACTTACCCAAGCAGCAACCCAGCCACCAAGGCGCAAGCGCTGCTCGACCAGCTGCCCTGACGACGCCTTGTTGTTGTCACCTGGTCAGGGCTTGCGGTGTTCCGTCCCGAGCACCATGAGTGCTTGATCGATGCCAACCTCAGATCGGTGAGTCATATTACTGGCTTCGAGTAGCCAGACCCTTCTTTTTTCAATCGCGCTTCCGCAATCTGCAATTCAATTGCTCAGTCAGTTTGCCAACGACTGACCTTCTCATCGAGCAGCGATTCGAGCGCTTCACGAACCTCGGTCTCCGACGGCACCGTACCCCAAAGTACGGCGGAACGAATCGAGGCCCAGTAGTGGCGTCGTGTTTCAACCTCGGTCACGCGGCGCTGCAGCTGAATTTCGGTAAGATAGAGAAACCAACTTCCTGGACCAATATGCCTGGAGGCCACGCGCGCGTACAAGCGATATTTTCCGCCATCTTCGAGGTCCTCGACATTGGTGATCTCCCCATCCAAATTTTGTTCGATAATTTCAAGGACGCGCTGCTCGCTTAGCAGCGGACCTTCCACCTGCGTGCCAATACTGATCGCAAACACAGATTGAACCGATAGCAGCACGCCCGCCAGACATACGATCCCCAGATTCTTCATCAGATTTCTCCACGTGGAAAAGATGGCGCCCTAAATACGCCAATGGGCGAATCATGCATCAGCAGCACCCAACGTGTCCAAACGCTACGCTGGCTCGGCCGCGCGACTAACGATAGAACACATGCCGGCCAATTTTGGCTATCGGCTTCTTTCCGCGTGACCAACTGGGCCGAATATGCTGCGCATGATAATGCACCGCGCCTTGCAACATCGGCTCACCGCGCCTTTCGATGGCGGCTTCAGCGACCTCGACGGCGCGATGCCACGCTTCGCCCTCAGGCTCAGGGACGCTGTCGAATTCCGTCCAGGAAAACGCGCCTACATATCGCTTTCGAAGGTAGTCCCAACGTTTCTGGTGCACCACGTTACAGATCGAATTGGGGTAACGGGAGTCAAGCACCCGGTTCATGGTCACTCCTGCAACTCCGTGCTGCCCGTCGATGGGCTCGCCTCGCGCTTCGTAATAGACGTTCATCGCAAGGCAGGTCAACTCACGACGATTAATCTCACGTTTCATCATCGCATGCATGAAAGTCCCAAACAAGGCCAGAACGACCACTACGCCCCCAGCAACGTACCATGGTGCATGCTCACTGGTTCTCCAGATAAACAGGGCGTCGGTCCACCATCTGCTAATGAATGAACTGCGGGAACACCGCCTTCCAATTCGAAATCGTTTTTTCGGCATCAACAGCAAAGCATGTCAAGGTATATGCGATGGGCGACGTAATCGATTCACTCGTTTTTGCAAGAATCGGACCGTAGCAAGTGACCGCACTATCGGCTTTGCCACGAAGTTCGCCGTCGGGCGACAGCGACATAGCTACCGACACTGCGCCAAAAGCAGCACCAGGTTTTCGCGTTGATCATTTCTTGGATCGAGCCACCGGGCAAGGTCCGGGCGCGGGGTTATGCTGTTACCTGCCCTTGAATTGCGGCTTTCGTTTCTCCATGAATGCGCGCCGCCCCTCAATGTAGTCCTCGCTGGCCATGCAAGCGCTGACTGCCTCTTGCGCAGACGAGAAGTCCCCAACTGGCGATATCAGCGCTTCGAAGGCAATCTTCGAAGCAGCAACTGTCAATGGCGCATTTGCCGCAATGTCACGCGCCAATTTCTCGACAAAGTCTTCAAGCTCATCGTCTGGCATAACACGATTTACCAGGCCCATTGCTAACGCCTCTTCCGCATCGTAGAGCCGCGCAGTAAACATGATTTCACGCGCTGCCGCATGGCCGACCGTCGCAACCAGCCTGCTGTTACCGTGCACACCGTAACCCAAGCCCAACCGTGCAGCCGGAATCGCAAACCGAGCACTATTACCCGCATAACGCAGGTCGCACGACAGTGCGGTGGCAAGACCGCCGCCAACGCAGAATCCGTGAATCAAGGCAATCACCGGTTTCGGCGACGATTCGAGCGCGGCATGCGCGGCGTCAACGCCGGCTTCATAAGCACGCACTTGCTCGTCGCTCGATCGCCTGGTTTCGAACTCGGATATATCGGCACCGGCAGCAAACGCGACCTCTCCCTGGCCGCGCAACACGATGCAGCGGATCTCCACATCGTTGTTGAATTCTGACACAGCCTGCGGAATGGCGCGCCACATCGCAGCGTTGATCGCATTACGCCTCGCAGTATTGTCGAACGTCAAGCGGCCAATCGGGCCATCTCGCTCGACACGTAATATCCCCGCACTCATAGGTTAACCTTTAAATCACTTCGTCCAACCGTAGCGCCGCGATCTCGCTATCTGCGTAGCCGAGTTCGCGCAGAACTTCCTCGTTGTGTTCGCCTGGCGCACCCATAGCCCGTTTCATCTGCGAAGGGGTACGTGACAAGCGTATCGCAGGCCCAACCAGCCGCAGATTCTCGCCCCCGGGACGAGGAACGTTTACCGCCATGCCAAGGTGCCGAACCTGCTCATCGTCGAAGACCTCATTCATTTTGTAGATCGGCCCACAAGGCACACCGGCATCGTTGAGCAGCAAGATCAGTTCGTCTGATGTGTGCTGCTTCGAGCGCTGCGCAATGGCATCATTGAGTGCGACGCGGTTATGTGAGCGCAGGTCTGCAGTCGCATAATCCGGATGATTTGCCAATTCCGGAATACCCAGCGCCTTACACATCCGGCCATATATGGCATCGCCTGCCGCTGCAATATTGACGAAACCATCCGACGTTGGATAAACGCTGGTTGGCATCGACGTCGGGTGATCGTTGCCGGCTTGCTCGGGGATTTCGCTCTCAACCAGCCAGCGTGCCGCCTGAAAGTCCATCATCGATACCATCGCTGAGAGCAGCGAACTTTGCACCCACTGTCCCTTGCCCGAAACGCTGCGCTCCTGCAGCGCAATCAGAATGCCGATCGCAGCGAACAGGCCGGCACTCAAGTCGGCAACCGGAATGCCCGCGCGCACCGGGCCCTGCCCAGGCAAACCGGTAACCCACATCAGTCCACCCATACCTTGCGCCACCTGATCAAATCCAGCGCGATCGCAATAGGGGCCATCCTGACCGAACCCGGATATGCTTGCATATATCAAGCGCGGGTTTTCTTTGCTCAGTGTTTCGTATTCGATACCCAATTTGTTTTTCACCCCGGGCCGGAAGTTCTCAACCAGTATGTCGGCGGTCCTGACCAGACGTTTCAGGACTGCGACTCCACGCTCGTCTTTGAGATTGAGAGTGATTGTGCGCTTGTTACGCTGCAGGTTCTGAAAATCCGAACCATCCCTCGCAAAGCCAAAGGCATCGCCAATGGTGGCCGGCATCTCGACTTTGATCACATCCGCCCCCCAGTCGGCAAACTGCCTGACACAAGTCGGGCCGGCACGAACGCGCGTCAGGTCAATTACACGAAGATGAGACAGTGCTTCGCTCATGGCAACTCACTCAGTGCCGGTTTCGCGAGTCGTCCAACGCCCCGCTTCGACAGTGTGAAAAAAATCCTCGAGCAAGCGATTGAATAATGCAGGCTCTTCAATATTCAGCACATGGCCACTCCTGGGCAGCATCGCGAGTCCGCAAGTGGCAATTGTGCGCTTCATCATCAGCGACGGTTCCAGTGTTGAATCGTCCTCGTCGCCGGCCACGACCAGCAGCGGTGCCGTGATGCCGGCCATTTCTTTTCGCAGTGTATACAGTGACGGACGCTTTCCTTGATAGTTCTCCATGGTATTCGCAGAACCTTCGCCCGAATGCTCACTGAAGAAACGGATGAAGTCTTCGAAACCACGTGGATCCTTATCCCGCAACTGCAGCCGCGTCGGGCCATGACCATAAGTCGCGGCAACGTATTCCATGCCCTTGTCGCGAATCGTTTCGGCGAGCGCTTTCGATTCCTTCTGGAAGGTTTCATACTGGTCAGGATGCGCGCCATAACCACATCCCGCAACCACCAGCGAAAGTGCCCGATGTGAGTACGCAATGCCAAAGTGCAACGTCGCGAACGCGCCCATTGAAAGGCCTACGATGTGCGCCCGCTCAATGTTCAGACCATCGAGCACGCACAGGATGTCATCCCTGGCACGTTGTTGCGAGTATGAGGAACCATCTGGCGGCACCTCGGAGGGCGGGTAGCCGCGTGCATTGTAGGTGATGCAGCGATAGCGTCTGGAAAAATGCCTCACCTGCGGCTCCCAGCTGCGGAAATCACCCGCAAACTCATGGGCGAACACGATGGGTATGCCGCTTCCCGTGTCTTCGTAATAGAGTTCTACGCCGTCATCGGTCTTCACGTGCGCCATAAAATCACTCCAGCTCATTCCGGCTTCTTGTTCGAGGGTCTAGACTAACCAAATCGAGAGGCGAAAGAAACCTGCCTCAGATAAGTAGCACGACCAACCATCACTGTGCTACTCGGCGCCACGCAGGTCGGACAACCGCTTCTCTAAGGACGACAACCAATAAAGGATCGAAAATGAACCTCGAGAATGCAGTTTGTATTGTCACCGGAGCGGGTACTGGAGTCGGCGCCGCCTGCGCCAGCCAGCTGGCAGCGAAAGGTTGCCGCGTGCTCGTCAACTACAGCCGAAGTGAGGACGGCGCCCGGCGAGTGGTTGACCAATGCGTGGCCGCTGGCAGTGACGCATTATTGGTCAAAGGGGACGTCTCAAACGACGCCGACTGCCGTGCACTCGCTGAGGCGGCACTGGACAAGTGGGGCCAGATCGATGCGCTGATCAATAACGCCGGCATCACCAAATTTGCCCGCGCCTCCGACCTCGGGGCGCTCGGTGCCGAAGACTTTCAAAACCTTTATGCGGTGAACGTCATTGGCCCCTACCAGATGATTCGCGCCTGCGTACCGGCAATGAAGCGACGCGGCAACGCTGCGATCGTCAACATTTCATCCATCTCCGGCGTTCGAGGGTTCGGATCGTCAACCGCATACATCGCGTCCAAGGGTGCGCTCAATGCAATGACGCTGTCTCTGGCGCGCGCCTTGGGGCCGCAAATCCGGATTAATGCCGTGTGTCCCGGTCTGGTAGACACTCGCTGGCACTCGTCGCGTTTCAACGAGAAAGATTACGCCAAATTCAAAGCGAACTATGCAAAGACGGTACCTCTGGAAAAAGCCGCATCGCCGGATGACGTTGCGGAGGTAGCGGTGTGGATGCTCGAAGGCGCGGCGCAGGTTACCGGCGAAACCATACTTGTCGACGGAGGCCTCCACCTCGGCAAGGGCTGAAAACTCCGGCCATCGTTAGTCCGATCTACGCCGCAGCGCGTAGATGAAAAAAGCCCAGCCAAGTAGCAAGGCGTAACAGTTTATAATGATGTCGTCGAGCACCATTCCGGCGCCGCCCGGCACGCTTTCCATCAGACGTGCTGGTGGAGGTTTGACGTAGTCAAGCAAACGGCTCACAACGAAAATCGTTGCCAACAATACGGGATGCTTCGTCACCGGCAAGCCCACAGTGGCCACGGGTAGGGTCAGATACTCGTCGGCCACAACCTGCCCGGGATCATCCGCTCCGATACTGGTCTGTGCCAACTCACAGACGACACCTGAAACCAGACACAGCAAAAGCACCACTACAAGCTGTTTCCACCATGCCAGTCTTGCGCTCAGCAACACGATCGGGACTCCCAATAATGCACCAATAGTGCCGGGAATCCACGGACTCAAACCGAGTCCGAAGCCGGTTGCCAAGCTGAATAGCAAAGTATCCATCTTGCTATTGCCTTAGGGTGGCCACCCGTTTCACCGAAACGACTTCGACCTGTTGAGGTTGTGTCCATGTTGACGGGTGTATGCTGCGTGTAATTGACACGTATCAACTGTGCTTGCAGAGCATTATCCAATACTGTCGTAATTGATGTTGACTACCATCCTGCAAGCAGACAGATATGAGTCAATAATGGTGTTTGTAACATTGCGCGCCACGACCAACCTGGCTCGCGCGTCCTTGTTAATCCTGATCGCCGCCATACCACAAATCGTTTCTGCGGCACCAAATGCAATTGAAATGTGGGGCCGACAGGGTTGCCCCTATTGCGCCGAAGCGAAGGACTATCTCGCCGAATTGCAGAGGCGGCAACCAGATACGAAGATCGTCTACTACGACGTCGTGCGCGATGCCGCGGCGCGTGAGCGCTTTGTCATGCTCAACGCAGCGCATCAGGTTACAACACCCGGGATCCCGGCTTTTCTGGTCGGCGATCACTACCTGATCGGTTGGAACGCGACCGACACGCCAACAGAAATTGAAGCGATTCTCGCCGGCCGACCACTCGTCTCGGCCGGGCACACACAGCTGCACAATCCGGTACTTGGCGGAATCGACCCGGCGCGGCTTGGGTTGCCCTTGTTCACGGCAACGATTGGGCTACTAGACGGTTTCAATCCGTGTGCGATGTGGGTTCTGGTGTTTGTACTGTCGCTGCTGGTCAATCTCAAAGACCGCTCCAAGGTTCTGCTCATCGGCGGAACATTTATCCTGACCAGCGGCATCGTGTATTTTGCCTTTATGGCTGCCTGGCTCAACGTCTTTCTTCTGGTGGGCGTTTCACGTGTTACGCAGGTGATTCTCGGGATGATTGCAATGGCGATCGGTGCGGTCAACGTGAAGGACTATTTTGCGCTTGGCCGCGGCGTATCGCTTAGCATCCCGGATTCGGCAAAACCTGCCATCTATAACCGTGTGCGCCAGGTGCTGCGCGCTCAGAGCATGAGTGCGGCACTCGGCGCCGTAGTCGTTCTGGCGGTAATGGTGAACATGGTCGAGTTCCTTTGCACCAGCGGCCTGCCGGCGGTATACACTCAGGTACTTGCATCACGCAACCTGCCCGCCTGGCAGTATTATGCTTATCTGGCGCTGTACAACGTCTTCTACATGCTGGATGACGCTCTGCTGCTTGCAGCAGCCGTTGCGACATTGCGCATCACCAAATTGCAGGAGCGCGGCGGCCGGGTCCTGAAACTGATCAGCGGGGCTGTAATGCTATTGCTTGGGTTCGCGCTTGCAATAAAACCGCAATGGCTCGAGTGGATGCGATTCGGGCTCTGAACACAATCACGATTTACAGCCAGGACAGCCTTCGTAACAGCACACCAATCAATCACGAAAGTAACGAGTATGTCATCACAAGACCGATCTACAGCAGTGTGGTTTATCACCGGTTGTTCGACCGGGTTGGGTCGGGCATTGGCGCAACGGGTCCTCGAGCACGGCCACCGTGCAGTGGTCACGGCGCGTCGCGCTGACCAGATCAGTGACATCGTCGCCGATTATGCCAAGACCGCGCTTGCGATCGCGCTCGACGTAAACGACCACGTCCAGGTTGACGCGGCGATTGCGCAGGCCGCTGAAAAATTCGGCGGTATCGATGTGCTGGTTAACAATGCCGGTTACGGCTACCTCGCAGCGGTTGAGGAAGGCGATGAGCAGGAAATCCGCGACATGTTCGAGACCAATTTTTTTTCATTGGCAGCGCTGATACGCAAAGTGCTCCCCGGTATGCGAACGCACGGCAGTGGCCACATCATCAACATCTCTTCGGTCGGTGGAATGGTCGGCGCCGCAAGTTCCGGCTTTTACAACGCCACCAAGTTTGCCGTAGAAGGTTTGACCGAGGCGCTGGCAAAAGAAGTGGAGCCGCTGGGTATTCGTGTCACCGCAATCGAGCCCGGCCCGTTTCGCACCGACTGGGCCGGGCGATCGCTCAAACAGGCGGAACATCCGATCAACGCGTACGCCGATACTGCCGCCGCGCGCCGCGCGCAAATCACCGGCTACAGCGGCAGGCAGGCAGGTGACCCGGTGCGGGCTGCCGACGCCATTATCAAGGTCGTCGAATCAGATGAACCGCCACATAACCTCATACTCGGCAAGAATGGTCTCGACCGGGTGCGCGCCAAACTGGCAGCGTTGATGCAGTCAATCGACGACTGGGAAGAGGTTACACTCAGCGCCGACTATCCGGATGCCTGAACCACGATCCGACTTTCGCGAAAGGTGACACACATATGACCAAGGTAGCGGTTCTGGACGACTGGCAAGGTGTAGCGCGACAAAGCGCCGATTGGAGTGAACTGGAAAAGCGCGCGCAGGTGCGCATTTTCGAGAAGCCGTTTGGCGACGCCGCCGATTTTGTTCGCCAGCTCGCCAATTTTGAAATCATCGTGGCCATGCGAGAACGCAGCCCTTTCCCGAAAACAGTAATCGATCAACTGACGACGTTGAAAATGATTGCATTGACCGGCCCTCGCACCTGGACAATGGACATCGCCGCCTGTACTGCGCGCCGCATTCCCGTTTGCCACACCGGCGGTGCACTGGCAAGCGCGGCAACCGCAGAGATCGCGCTTGGACTCTTGCTCACAGCTGCCCGCCATATTGTTTCGGCTGATGTGTCGATGCGTGGCGGCCGATTTCAACAACAGCTGCCTGTCGGCACTGCTCTAGAGGGTAAAACGCTGGGCGTAATCGGCCTTGGAAAAATCGGCTCGCGAATGGCGCGCTATGGACTGGCTCTGGGGATGCGGGTCTTGGCGTGGAGTCGAAATCTGACCCACGAAGCCGCGAGCAGCGCTGGCGTACAGCGGGTGGAAAAGGATGCCTTGCTTCGCGAGTCCGATGCGATCTCTCTCCACCTCGTGCTCAGCGATCTATCGCGCGGCACCATCGGTGCTGAAGAACTTAAAAAAATGAAAGACCACGCCATCTTGATCAACACTTCACGCGGACCGTTGATCGAAGAGACGGCCCTGCTCGAGCATCTGCGGGCTGGCAGGTTGATCGCAGCGCTCGACGTGTTCGACCGGGAGCCATTGCCTGAAAATCATCCGCTGCGCTCTTTGCCCAATACGGTTCTTACGCCGCATCAGGGCTACGGAACGCGAGAGATCTATCGCCAGTTTTACGCAGAGTCGATCGAAAACGTGCTGGCCTACCTCGACGGACATCCGATACGCGTGCTCAATCCCGAAGCGCTTGCGACGTGAGCCCTTGCCGACCTGCTTCCAGACAGGTCAATCCAGTTCGTTTGGATCGTCAGACCAGCGACGCAGCGGACCATCGTATTCGTCTTTGAACGAAAAGTCCTCGTCGAAATCGAGATCGTCTATCCCGTCGTCGTAACGCTCCATCTCGTGAATCAATGCCTTCAGACGCAATTCGGCGGTGGTCTCGCGCTCAGACTGCTCAGTGAGCTGGTTCACGATTTCGGCAGCCTGTACGTGGTCACGCTTGCTTTTGATCGGACGAGCCGACCTGTTCTTTTCAACTTGGGCCCGTTTCTGCCCATTTTTGCTACCGCGCACGCCTCGCTGTGACATCTTACCTCCCTTGACAACACATTTATGTCCGTTGGCACCGTGATCGGCGGCCCGTAAGTCGTTTCAAGGAACATGCTGACTGCGGATATCCACGATACGGCACTGCTGCCGCGCTACGCGAAACTAAAGGCAAGATTCGATCCCATTCGCACCGCTTAAAACACAGCGCGCCATAGAGAATTTGAGTTGGCTCAAATTGGCCATCTGACCAGAGAAAATTCGGTGTCTCGCCACGGACAGCCATGTTGCATCGCGACATGATGACCCCTCTGAAGCCACCACTTGGCAGTCGTTACCACAAAAAGGTGCCGGAACCTGGACGCAGGGTTATCATCCCGCGAACAGCCGGACGCACCGGACGTGATTGAGACGAAACAACATCAACAGCAGGGGGAGGTCATGACTAGCGCAACGCTTGGATTCATCGGTGTCGGCAAGATGGGCGCACCGATGGCAACCCGCTTGCTGACCGCGGGCCATACAGTCTGCGTGTTCGATACGAGCTGCGACGCACGGGCGGTGATGGAACAACTCGGCGCCCACTGCGCCGGCTCTGCGGCTGAAGTCGCATCAACTGCCGAAACGGTGTTCCTCAGCCTCCCCAATCCGCAAATCGTGCAAAGCGTATCGCTCGGCCCCGCTGGACTGATCGAAGGCCAGACCGTCAGACGAGTCATTGACTTTTCTACTATTGGTCCGCGCGCGGCGAAGAATATCGCGGACGGCCTCGCTGCACGACGGATCAGCTATATCGATGCGCCGGTCAGCGGCGGTGTAAGGGGCGCCCGCGAAGGCACGCTGGCGATCATGGCAGCGTGCCCTAAGGCCATTTTCTCGAATGCGGAAGCGCTTCTGCAGAATTTCGGCAAGGTATTCCACCTCGGCGAGATCGCCGGTCAAGCGCAGACGATGAAACTCGCCAACAACCTGCTGTCCGGTGCTGCCATCGCGCTCACGTCCGAAGCCATGGTCATGGGCGTCAAGGCCGGCCTCGACCCAAAGGTGATGCTCGAGGTGCTCAATACCAGCACTGGCCGCAACAGTGCCACCGAGGACAAGTTTCCTCGCGCAGTGCTGCCGGGCACCTTTGATTTCGGGTTCACCACCGGCTTGTTATTCAAGGACATCAACCTCTGCATCGAGGATGCAGTCGCGCTTGGCGTGCCAATGGTGTGTGGCTCGACGGTGCTTCAGATGCTCGCCGTAACGCGGGCCATGTACGGCGACGATTCGGATTTCACCTCATTGTGTCGCGTCGTGGAATCTTGGGCCGGCGTCGAAGTGCGCGGCTGAAGCGACGCTGACTGGACTCATCAAGACAGCGTTACTCTCAAAGCACGCAGCTCCGTGCCTCCATGTTTGATAACACTGCTTCTGCACTGCTGGCTTCGCCAGTTCCTGACGTCACCACTGCTTGACTCGTCCAATTCCTGGCTTGATCGATTCTTGAACACACCGATAGAAGGGGAAATGATATGAATGAAGAGCTTTTTGAGAAAGGACTGGGTATTCGCAAATCGGTGCTTGGTCCCGAGTTCGTGGAAAAATCAATTGCTGCCGCGGACGAGTTCAATATGCCTATGCAGAAACTGGTAACCGAGTATTGCTGGGGTGCGGTGTGGGGGCGCGACGAACTGCCAAAGAAAACGCGCAGCATGCTCAATATCGCCATGCTCGCCGTCCTGAATCGCCCGAATGAATTCAAGCTGCACATTCGCGGCGCTATCCGCAATGGCGTAACGCGCGAAGAGATACGCGAGATCCTCCTGCAAGTCGCCATTTACGCTGGGGTGCCGGCTGGAATCGATTCTTTCCGCAACGCCAAGGAAGCGTTGGCCGAGCTCAAGCAATCCGACACTTGAAACTACGCCCGCCGCCTGAATCGATCCGGAGTACGCAAACATGAATGACGACCTATACGAGATTCACGCCATCAAATACGCGCGGCTACACCGGCTCTCGCCCGACAACTTCATCGGCGGCGATCCTCACAATACCGATATGCCGCTTGACTACTACGTATGGACCGTCTCCAATGACTCACGCATTATCGTTGTCGACACCGGTTTCGGCCAGGCGGCGGCCGAGCGGCGCGGTCGCAGCATCGTGCGCCCGGTTGAAGAGGGTATCCGCGCACTCGGCATCAAACCCGACAAGGTTGCAGAGGTCGTGATCACGCACATGCATTATGACCACGCCGGTAATCTGCCATTGTTCGCCAACGCAACGTTCCATCTGCAGGAGCAGGAAATGGATTTCGCAACCGGTCGCTGCATGTGTCACGAAATCATGCGCCATGCCTATTACGTGACCGACGTCATCAACATGGTCCGCTGCGTATACGATCAGCGAGTGCGGTTCCATAATGGTGTGTCGGAAATCGCACCGGGAATTGAGCTGCATCACATCGGCGGGCACACCAAGGGCTTGCAAGCAGTCCGGGTCAAGACGCGCAGGGGTTGGGTCGTACTTGCCTCCGATGCGAGCCACTTTTATGCACACATGGAGCACGGTCGCGCATTCCCGATCGTCTATAACGTTTCCGACATGATGGAAGGGTTCGCGACCTTGCGAGAACTCGCCAGCTCACCACGGCACATCGTTCCGGGACACGACCCATTGGTCATGGAGCGCTATCCCGTGGCAAAAAAAGGAATGGAAGACTGGATCGTACGCCTCGACGCCGATCCCGCATCCTGATCTATATCACGCGCGACTGGCCGGTGCTAAACGCTCTCGCCGCCGAGCAAGCCGAGGACGCCGCGGCGCGCAACGCCGGATACCTGCGCTGGCGCAACCAAACATGCGCATTACACTACGATGATGAGTGGGATGCTCGATGCCGACAGGGCAAAACCTCTCTGCCAACTAACTGATAGTGTCTGAGCCAGACATGGCGCGAGCGGGGGGCAATTCGCTACGAGACCACTATCGAATCGCGCCACAGCGCGCCTCTGCTCCCTCCGCACCCTCGGCAGTGAAAGTTTTTCCCTCGACAAACTGAGCACGTTATGGTGTTCAGCGGGAAGGTTTGCCGCCGGGCCACACTGGCGACTGTCCCAACTGCGGCCAGGCCGCCGGCGCGCGGCAGGCTTTCTCCGCCTCCCGCGGGGGCAGTGAAGTATCCCACTGCGCCGCCACATAACGGTTGCCGTTGATGTCTTGGGCCGCGTCAGAGCATAACCATACGATCGGCGGCACCATCACCGACGGCGCGATCAACTCGCTGCGGGCAACACCGATATTATTGGGCACCATCGCCGTATCAGTAGGACCACCGGGCACCACCACGTTGACCGTCACTCCGCTACCCACAAACTCCTGCGCATGCCCGAGGGACATGGATTCCAGTCCCGCCTTGGAAGGCCCGTAGGGGTGAAATCCGCCACGCAGCATGGTGAAAAAACTGGTGGAGACATTGATAATGCGTCCCCACTTCTGTTCCAGCAGATGACCAATTGCCGCGCGCGTCATATTCCAGGCGCCGGAGAAATTCACTGCAATGAAACGTTGCCATAGTTCCGGTTTTATCTCCTGAATGCCGACCAGTCTCGAAAAATGATCCTCGCGTATGATCCCCATACCCAAGGCAGCATTGTTTATTAGAAGCTGCAATCCGCCAAACCGCTCAATGGTGCTTTGAACGGACTGCTCGCAGGCAGCGTAATCGGCAACGTCGACATGCTCGCATGCCAAGTGTAATGACCTGTACTTGCCACGCAGATCCCTCTCCAGCTCGCTCAGGGCCGCTTCGTTCACGTCCGTTGCGGCTACTTTCGCTCCTGCCCGAACAAGCCCGTCGACCAATACACGACCGATTCCCCCTGCGGCGCCAGTGACGATCGCTGTCTTACCCTTTAACAAATCCGCCAATTTACTTTCCCCCTCTTCGCGCCGTTGTGCCCGCTTACCGCGGTGTTACGCAGGTGACCCGGCCGGTCCATCCTTGGTGACGCATCCATACGGGCAGTTGCGAACGTAACTATTCGTATTGTTCACGAAACCAACTGTAATGGACAGCATCAAGAAGCGGCGGCTGCATTGAGGTCAGCGCGCCTCATCGCAAAAGGAGGACAGACAATGGAACACGCAGTCAGCGCCGGCCAGGCAGGTTCGGCAAATGAGCAAGTCAGGCAAGTCGGTGTCATGCGGGCTTTCGGTTGGCTTGAAAAGGGATGGGACGACTTCATTGACAACCCGATTCCGAGCCTCTCCCATGGGCTGGTTCTGATGGCGATGGGCTGGCTGATCGTTTTCATCTGCAGCACCCAGATTGAACTCCTGTCACTATCCGTATCGGTGTTCTTGTTGGTCGGGCCGGTTTTAGGAGCAGGCTTTTATGCATTGTCGAGTTTGCGTGCCAGTGGCCTGAACGCAGGGTTCGACGATTCGCTTGACGCGGCGATGAAGAACATCGGTTCACTTACCCGCCTTGGCGCAATCCTGGCAATCATCGCTGTACTGTGGGGCATCTTGTCAAGCGCCCTGTTCCGGCAGGCGTTTGGTGAGGATTTGCCGGAAGTACAAATCAGTTTCTATCGCACCATCCTTGAATGGCAAGAAACCGGTTTCTTCATCAGGTATGTCGCCAGTGGCGCGGTCCTCGCTGTCCCGGCGTTCGTCATTTCGGCACTCTCCGCACCTATGCTTTTTGACCGTGGCGGAAGCACCCGCCACGCGATCATGATCAGCATCAAAGCAGTCGCACTAAATCCGTTAGCGATGCTAGTCTGGGCTGGGATCATCGTTGTATTGACCGCTATCGGTTTCGCCACCTTCATGGCAGGCCTGATCGTTGCCCTACCCGTGATCGGTCACGCGACATGGCACGCGTACAAGGATCTCGTCTCCTGACGACTCGGATCGCCAACGCGTGCCGGCAGAGGACAGCCGTTTGCCGATACAAGTTCACATCGCAAACAACGAAATGCCCCGAGCGGCTTACTCTCCGTCACTACCTTGAGTCCACCTTACTTACAACTGCGAGCAAAACAATAAAGGTCAAGCTGCCACCACTCCACCATCAACCAGCAACTCGGCGCCGGTGATATACGATGCTTCATCGGAGGCGAGAAAGAGCAACGCGTACGCCGCTTCTTCAACGCGCCCGGCACGGCGCAACGGAATGGTTTCGATGACCTTCTCTCGCAGCTTGGGATCTGCCGAAGCGATTGAAGTACGCATCGGCGGCATCAGCCCGGGGTGAACAGAATTAACACGAATACCATGCTTGCCATATTGCACTGCGGCTGATTTGGTCATCAGCCGAATGGCGCCCTTGGCGCCGTTGTATCCCATGTGAACAAACTCTTGCCCGACGATTCCGGACATCGAAGACATGTTAACAATGGATCCGCCACCCGCTCTCTGCATCACCGGGATGGCATACTTCATTCCCAGAAAGTTGCCGCGCGCGTTCACCGCCATGAGCTTGTCGAAATACGCCAGGTCCATTCGGTCGGGTACCGCACCACTCAACCCTGCATTGTTGATGAGAATATCGAGCCTGCCGTAGCGCGCCACGGTCGCATCTACCGCTGCTCGCCATTGTGTTTCATCTGTTACATCGAGTGCCATGAAATGCGCTTGACCGTCATCCTCGAGAATTGAAGATGCAACGCTTTCGCCTTGTTCTAGAAGTATGTCGGTGATAACCACCTTGGCACCCTCGCGCGCAAACAAGCGGGCAGCACTTTCGCCCATCCCCGACGCAGCGCCAGTAATGAGCGCTACTTTTTCTGCAAGTCTCACTTGATTCCCCCCTCTTCACTGATAACGCCGAAGCAGATACGTCGCCCGATAGCGCGTAGTCTTCAAGCCGGCATCATAGCAAGCCTGCGCCATAAACAGCCCGGAATTGCCCTCCGGAAGTCGGTTTCGAGGGTCGCACATCGGCCACCTACCAGCCGTCAGCACGTGCACTGCAACCAACCGCACAGGCGGCGCAATGCGCTGCCGACTCCTGGCTGCTGCTCTGCGAGCCGAGATACAGCGCAACGTCACCACCAGCCTTGCCATTGATCCGCCCGCTAACAGCATGCCCGCGAAGCTATGGTGTGCATTCCTCGGCCCGCCACCACAGCCGTCAAGTTGCACAAACCGCCAAGGGCTGCCAATGCCAGACCGTTTGGTGACAAACGCACTAACGCAAGACCATGACGCACGCCACCAGGATACCTGCCTGACCGAACTGGCCATCACCACAGTCAACGCCCAATAAACAGTACAGGCAGCGCCGCCAGCGACTGGGCAAGGGGTTGCAGCCGTGCCCATCGAAAATCGGGAGGTCTCGACATTCCCGGCACCCGAGCCAAGACCACGCGGCAAACCAGTCGCACTCGCCCACAATGAGCAATTCACGGCATCAAACGCTGCAAGCATGGTCGATGAAACTGAACGTGCGCTGCCCATTTGTTGTGCGGATTCGATATTGAAGGCGCTCCGGAAAGACTGACTGATCCACCGCCCACGGAGCGTGCCAGACGGGTGAGCCAGCCAAACTATCGCGGGTTCTTCAAGCACCCTCGTCGCGACAGTGTACTGCGCCGGCTCACCCGTTACGCTCATCGCTGTAGCTGTCTCGCTACTGATTACGACCTCCCGAGACGAGCTGCTGCTGCCTGCCAACACTGGTATGAGAACCAAACGTCTGACGCTGCTCCGCTTGCGAGTCATCACGTCGCTTCGTAGAGCAGGCCATCAGCAAATATCAAAGCCGACCTTACCCGCTTCTCCGGAAAGAGTTCGGATATCGCGGCACGGTAACTCTCGAGCTGCCCAAGGTACGGCCTTGCCGCCGTTGCCAAATCATCGACACGCGCCGGATCGCCGGTCTTGTAGTCGAGCACCCAGACTTCCTTGTCAAACTCGACGACGCGATCAATCCGCCGAAGCTCGCCGTCGGCAGACACATATGGAAGCTCTTTGAATGCTCGCAGGTATTGGCTGGCGTCGAAAAAATGCGCCAGGGATGGTTCATCAATGATGCGGCGCGCCGCTTTCCACAGGGAATCGAATTCGCTGTCTGACACGCCGAGTGTTTGACGCAAGAAGTCCCGATCACTCGTATCTGCTGGCGGAACACACTTTTCCATAAGCGCGTGTACCAAAATTCCTTGACGTCGTCGCGGGTCGACAAGATCACCGGTTCGCATACCAACGTTGAGCGGCTTGCGAAGCGATTCGAATCGGCTGCCGTCCTGAACCAAAGGCGAGGCTGGCGATGTCACCGTTTCCGCCTCGGAGGCCTGCGGCAAATTCGAGGCATCGACGCTGGTATCGAGCGCGTAGCTAAGCTTCGCATACCAGCTTTCACCACGGTCGATGGTTTCACTGCCACTTGCGATAAAGACCTGCTGCGCCCGAGTCATCGCCACGTAAAGCAGATTGATGTCCTCCCTGGCTGCAAGCATCATCTCCTGTTCGAATAGCGGCCCACGACGCTTGCCACGCTCATCCTTGCGACCGAAGAGCGAGAAATGCGTCGGCGCTGCGGCTTCAGGTGGCCAGTCGACCAGCACGTCGTAGCTATCAGTGCGTGCGGAAGCATTATTGGCGTCGAGCAGCCATACGACCGGCGCCTCCAACCCCTTTGCCCCGTGCACAGTGAGTATTCGCACAGCATTCGAGCCCTCGGCGATGACGCCAACGTCGGGAGCTTCTTCAGCGGCGGCGCGCCGCATGTTTTCCAGTTCATGGAGAAAACCTTGTAGGCTGGGATAACGTCCGGAGTCAGTCGATAACGCCACTTCCATGAAAGCGTGCAGGTTTGCCGTGACACCGGCCTGCATCGCTGTCGGTACCGCCGATTCGTATCTGCGCATTACGTCGGCATCGAAATAGATGCGATCGAGCAGATCGTGCACCGGCATCACATCGATCAGTCTCATCCATCTTCCAAGCAGCTTGTGCGCGCGCAGGAGAGGCGCGCTGGCGCGACTTTCGAGCACCAGTTTATTGAGCCGCTGCCACCAGGAACTGCCTTCAGCGCGACTAGCCGACAAAAGATCCGCATCGCTGACTGAAAAAACTGGCGAGCGCAGCGCAGCAACCAGATGAATATCAGCAAACGGTACTACCAGGAACTGTAGCAACGCCATGAGGTCCGCGGCCTCCAGAGTATCGAGCAAGCCGCCCTGGCGCGAACTCATGTAAGGAATCTGCGCATGCCGCAATGCCCTTTCGTATATATCCAGATGGGTACGACGCCGAACCAGCAGAAAAATGTCCTCAAATCGCAGCGGGCGCAACTCCTCGCCATCGTTGATCCGCACGCAACCCACCATGCGCAGAATTCGCTTCGCAAGTTCGTTGGCTTCTCGCGCGCGGCGACGATCAATGACTTCTGGGCGCGGCGAATCGAGCGGATTACGCCAACGCTGCGATTGCTTTTGTGCCACCGCATCGGCACCAATCAGCGGCAATATCCGCACCGCCCCCGGCAACTCCATGCGGTAAGCGACATGCTTCGGGAATCCTTCGCTCAATCTACTAAACAGTGTGTTGAGGACCGATACTATCGCCGGTGCGTTGCGGCGGGTAACATTTTGCTCGAGTTCCTGAGCGCCGTAGCGCTGCTTCAAATAGCCGCGCGCCAAATCAAAAAGCCGCGGCTCGGCGCGGCGAAATCGGTAAATCGATTGTTTCGGATCTCCGACGAGAAACACGTGCGGCTGTGATTGCACATCGGCGGATACTTCTAGCCAAGTTCTGAGGATCTGCCATTGCAGCGGGTTAGTATCCTGGAACTCGTCGAGCAGAATATGTCTATAGCGCGCGTCAAGCCGGTATTGCATGTATTCGGCATAATCGCCGGTGGTCAACAACGCCCAGGTGCGCCACTCTACGTCAGTATAGTCAATCAGACCGCGCTCGCGTTTGATCGTCTGATAACGGTCCAGCAATTCGGTGCCGCATAGAAGGGCGGCTTCGTTGAGGCGGTAAACAAGCTGCTCGACGCGCTTGGCGCAAACCTCTGCCATCTCGTCGCAAATATCGGCATGCAAATCAAGCAATCTTTGCTGCCCATCCGCGCCAAGCCTAGTTTTTGTCTTACTGTTGGCCTTGCGCGTACGCGGCTTACCATCGCGCCTGAAGATGACTGAGCAGATCTGATCGAAACTGGCTTCCACAGTGGTTTCTTCGCAGGCCGCACGCAGTTTCGCAGCGAAACTGGCATCGGCATCAGTTTCATTGCGTTCGAGCAAATCCGCGTATTCGAGAATCTTGCTGTCGAACTTGCTATTGCCAAGCAGCGTCGCGACAACATCCTCATCGGGAGCTGTCGGCATTTCTGATCGCATTTCTTGCAGTACCGATGCGACAGGCTCGTCTCGAGCTGACGTATGAGCCCACCATTCAGCACGTTTGGCAAGAAAGTTTGTCAGAAGCTTGCGAGTATTCTCCAGCCCGTGCGATTCAAACAACCAGTTGAGCCCATGCGCCACAGGGCTGTCGGGGTTGTGCTGCAGTGCTTCGGCAAAGCTCTCCCACGCGTTGCCGATGAGCGGGAACGTGCGCTCCACCAGATTGGTATCGATGGTGGCCCCGGCAGCCAGCGGCGCGCGTGTCAACAGCTGCAAGAACCAGCCATGAAATGTGTTGATAGTGATACCGGGCTGATCGACCAGGAACTCTTCGAACAGCGAGCGTGCTCGCGGTATGAGATCATCGATGTGCTCTTGTGCTACGGCACGATCACGCATAAAACGCCTGACTTCATCATCACCCGCGGTAGCCAACAAATGCAACCATTCGTGCAGGCGTGCCTGCATTTCCTGCGCCGCCTTGCGAGTGAAAGTGATTGCCAGAATCTCCGATGGCCTCACACCGGCCAGCAGTAAGCGGACGATCCTTGAAACCAACAACCAGGTCTTACCGGAACCGGCGCACGCTTGTATGACGATCGAGTTTGCTGGGTCCAGCGCAATTGCGTTGAGTTCGCGAATCTGCTGTTCAGTACTCATCGCCAGTAAGGCTTCCGGCATAAACCGGCCATTTCACACCGCTGACATACCGCCTCGATCCCCTGGGCCGGGAGCGGTGCTCCGCGGCGCATCTGCGCGTAGATCTGTGCCAGCCGGTCAATCGCCTTGCCAATCTCGTCAAATGCCCCGGAGTCCAGTGCGACCTCCTGCACCTGCTGGCCGTCCAGAGCAAGAAAGAACGCTTCGCGGGTTTCCTCGCCGAGCAGTGCAGCATAGACAGGCAGCTGCACGTCTTCGCCAGGCTCCCGGAGCGATTTGCGCAGATCAGCGCTGGCGCGCATCTTGTAATCCATTACCGACAATGTCCTGACCGCATCTGCTTTGCGCTCATCGATACGATCGAGCCGTCCCTCGAGGTGAAGCGATGCACCATCGGCCAACACCACGATGGCGCGCTTGCTCTCTGCGGCAAGAAACCGCCAACCCTGCTCTTCTCTCTCAATCTGCCAATCGAGATAGGCGGGGATGGTGGCGCGCCATCGCAGCGCCCAGGCATGCCCCAGAAAACTGCCTTGCGTTGCCCTGCGGAAAACCTCGTCTGATATTTGCTGCAAGTTAGCTTCTAGCTCTTCGCGATCAACACTAGTGCATACCGGAAAACGCACGTGAAAACGGCGTAAAGCGCGGTGGACATATTCGCCATAGTCGCGCTTTTCCGTTTCTTCGCGAACTTCGTCAGGCTCGCGCAAGCCAAGGATATGGCGAGCGTAGAACTGATAGGGACAGGCAACAAGACTGTTGTAACCGCTGGCGCTGATGCGCAATGGCAATTGCTCCGATGTCATCACCGGCGCTGGTGACGCAGTCGAGCCGGGCAACGGAAATTGCTCACACGGCGCCAGTTGCGCGTACGGTAGTAGCTGGTCCAGTTCGCGCTCTTCAAGGCTGGCATTCCAGGCAAGCTGATGAAATACGCCCAGTCGCTCGAATAGCGGGCTCGGCAGGTTCGGTTCACCGTTACGCAGCTTTTGCCAGGTTACCAGGGCCCTGCTGCTACGCGTTAGCAAACCAGCCAGGTCTTCACTGATCTGCGCCAATTGCCGATGGCGCGTCGGCAATCCCAACTGCGCGCGCACCGACTGATTGAAGAACACCTTACCCGAATCCGCGCCGGGGAGATGCGATGCGTCACATCCGGTCAACAGCACGGCGTCGAACTCGCGCAGTCTTGTGAGAGATAACTGGGTAAAAATGACCGGACTGGAAACGCTGCTGTCACGAAACTCCGCCAGCTCGAGTTGACGATCGAGCCAGCGCCGCCATTCGGCAAAGGAGAACATTTCGTCACTGCCTGCCAGGTCGCGTGCCAGTTGATGCAGTAACTCCATCAGCTGCAATCCGGCAGGATCGCTCCTCAGCCCGTCGTTAACGTCCAGTGCCGCCAGACTTCCGAACAGCAGGGATAACCACTCATGGAGCCGACGCCGACGATCGCGATTAAGTATGCGTGCAGCCCGGCCGACACGTTCCAGCATTTCCAGGGCAAGTGTTACGCCTTGACTTTGGTCATCCTGCAAAGCCGAGCGGTAAGCAGCCAGACCAGCGACGATCGAGTCAGAACGAATCACCCGTTCGAGCGCGTACACGCCTTCGCGGCGGCCTTCCAAGCCAACAAATACGAATGGGGACTTGAGCAGGTCAAGCAGATCATTGTAATAGAAATCACCCGTGACTGCATCCAGCCAGCGCATCACCACCGTGCTCGCCGACGTCGTCGAAAAAATCCAGCCGGTTTCATCATCGATCATGACGTTGGCACGTTCGAGCAACGCGCGCGCGCGCCGCACAACCAAGCGGTCGAGCGCCACAACGGCTATTTTGTTGCGTCCTTCGTTCAACCAGACACGCACCTGGGCATCTACCGCTCGCGCCTCGTGTTCCATGCTCGGCGCCGCGTAAAAACGCAGGGTTTGCTCGACCGGGCTGCTCGGCGATGAGCCGGCAAATTGTGCAGCGCGCGCGCGCAACACGTCATTCTCTGCCTCGGCCGGCGGCCATACCGAGGCAAAAAAACGCGCCGCCGTTGTTGCCCCGCTGGCATCTCCCGCAATCTGATAGATCTTGACCGTGGAACGGCGCGCGTAAGCCTCGAAGAAGGCTAGCTCAGTCGGAGGCAGTTCCGGCAAGCCAACGGCGTATAAAGGTCGCGACGCTTCTCGCGCAATCGCTGCAAGTTGCAGCTGATAGCACGCAACCGCGTCAAGGGCGCCATCAAGCGGCTTCGCCGACGCCTGCCAAAGCTCGTAAACGAGGCGAGCCTCGAGTTGCATCGTCTCGCCGGCTCTCGCCTGATAAGCGCTTTCGAGCGCCCGCTCGAACTCGCCCACCGTTTCCGGAAGGGCAACTCCGTATTGAGTGAGTTCATCGAACAGCCGCGCAAGCTCCGCCGTCAACGGCCACAGATCGGCACCTTCAAACCACTTTCGCGAGCGCAGGGCGACAAACAAGGCAGCCTCGCGAGCCACTTCCGGCAACCGCTTGCAAGGCAAAGGGCGCTCGGCCGCCCAGACGCCGAGGGTGGTGACCTTCGGCAGCATGAGCGCCCTGCCTGCTTGCCTGGCGAGCGCATGGGCCAGCTCGCCGGCTGCATGCAGGTTGGGCAGAACGACAACGGCCCCCGTTAGGTCGGGGGCCGTTTCGGCGAAATCGGCAAGCAGATCGTGGGCAACAAGCGCGAGTGCTGCTCCCGGCGCGACAGTTATCGTGGCGGCCCGGGCTTCACTCACGGCCGCACCGCCAGTGCAACCGCTCAGCGCTCGAGCAAGTCGCGCTTGTCGGGCTTGTCCTTCCAGTCGTCGGCGTCAGGAGGCGCGTCCTTCTTCTCCGTGATGCTGGGCCAGATCCTCGCCAGTTCGGCATTGAGTTCGATGAAGTCGCGCTGATCTTCCGGCACGTCGTCTTCGGCATAGATCGCTTCGACCGGACATTCAGCAACACACAAAGTGCAGTCGATGCATTCATCCGGATCAATGGCCAGCATGTTCGGACCTTCACGGAAACAGTCAACCGGACACACGTCCACACAATCGGTGTACTTGCACTTGATGCAGCTCTCAACGACAACGTACGTCATTACTATCCTTAAGTTGCTCTGATCGGATGTCTCAGCCCGGGCGCAACGGCAGCCACTGTCAGGCTTGGGAAATCCCGTAGTCTCGACACGTCCCGGCCTTGCCACAGCCGTTCATTCATCTTAGGGGGACACAAGGCCGGCATTCTAGCAAAATAGCGCTGGTGCAACGCCTCCGTGAAAGACCCTATGTTAGAGCGGATCGCCGTGCATATCAGAGCAGCGACGAGACGTCGGCAAGCAATGTGCTTGCAGGCAAACGCAGCGGAAGAATCGCCCCCCGGCGACCCGCCGCTGTTTTTTTGCTAGCATTCGACATTACTTCTCCCAGCTCGGCCATTCAGCCTGCGCACGCGCAACTTATTAATTTTTTGTCTTTTTTGTCGAGGTTAAAGATACTGATGAGTAAACATATCGATCACGTTAGCGACGACACA
>CP070775.1:988102-1012248 GCA_020346185.1 Betaproteobacteria bacterium
GCCAAGAAAAAGGTCGCCAAGAAGGTAGCCAAGAAAAAGGTCGCCAAGAAGGTAGCCAAGAAAAAGGTCGCCAAGAAGGTAGCCAAGAAAAAGGTCGCCAAGAAGGTCGCGCGTAAGAAGACGGCACGTAAGAAGGTTGCGAAAAAAGTAGCCAGGAAGAAGCCGGCGCGAAAGAAAGCTGCTAAGAAAGTGGCCAGGAGGAAGGCGGCGCCAAAGAAGGCTGCGAAAAAAGTAGCCAGGAAGAAGGCGGCGCCAAAGAAGGCTGCGAAAAAAGTAGCCAGGAAGAAGGCGGCGCCAAAGAAGGCTGCGAAAAAAGTAGCCAGGAAACCAGCCAAGGGGAAAGCAGCACGCAAGACCTCCTCGGTTTCCACGGCGGCGCCGAAGCCAGTTTCTGCACCGGCGGCTTGGCCGTTCCCAGTGGCAGGTAACCGCCCGAACTAAGCGATAATGAAATGCTCGCGGGCAGTCTGCGTCCGCGATGGATACCAGTCACTGGGCCGCGAGCATTGTTGCCCTTCATTTCTCGCCAGGGTTGGATTAGACGAGAAGCTTTGGAGTAGGTCGTGAGTCGCTTGTAGCGCACTTTCTGTCGACGGCCAACCGATAGCGCTACTGACTCATTGGTGCCGATTTGTATTGCCTGGCTCGTCGTGCGTTGACGCTTGGTGGACTCGTCTAACGGCGGCAGACTTTGCTGTTGCTGTCAACTGAATTCTCTGTGTCGCTTTACTTGCGTTACCATTTGGATTTCTTCCGTTACTCGATTGACGCGGTGCGTTTGCTAGGGATGTTGAGATCACTAATAGCAGTTGGCTTTTGTGTGTTGACGATGGCGCAGAATGCCGCGGCGGAGGGTGTGGTAGCGGTTCGTGCTTTAGAGGGTGACTTCGAAGAGATTCGCGAGCGCGTCGTGTTCGCCGTGGAAAGTCAGGGGCTGGTCGTGGACCATACTGCCAAGGTCGGTGCCATGTTGGAGCGAACCGGGAAAGATCTTGGAGAGACCGAGCAGATATATGCCGAAGCCGAGGTCCTTGAATTTTGTAGTGCGCTCCTGTCGCGAAGAATGGTCGAAGCGGACCCGCACCTGCTGGCATTCTGCCCCTATCGCATCGCTGTCTATACGCTGCCAGGCAAGCCAATGATGACCTATGTTTCCTATCGCCGTATGGTCACCGAGCGGGCTGCCCCTGAGCAGAAAGCCGTACTTCGTCGGGTCGAATCGCTGCTTGAGGCCATAGTGGAAGAGGCATCGCTGTGATGTTGTCGGCTGGAACTGTCGCTGCTGTGTCTTGAGCCGGTGAAGTAAGGCCGCTGATGCGTCAGCAGGAGCGCTTGGGCCCTAAGGTGGTTTTTTGGCGCGTCTTGGTGAGGAGCCTGATATGGAACGACGCAAAGTGAATTCAAGCAAGATCCGCTCGGTAGGATACGATGAGCGCGCGCGCGTTCTCGAAGTGGAACACAGCGATGGTTCCGTTTATCAGTACAGCGGCGTGTCAGCCGAAGTGCATCGACGTATGATGGCCGCTCCGACCATTGCCAGCTTCTATCAGGACCGTGTGGAAGAGGATTTCAGCCGCAAGCGGGTACGCTGATTATTAACAATCAGACTGACCTGGCGCCGGTTGGGGCGAGCGGTCGAATCCGAATTTGCATGGCAGCTGTTTTGACATGACTCGCCCGACAGGCAGGCGAGTCGACCGGTAGCTCAGCCATAGTCCAGTGCTGCCGTGCGCTGCACGCGATTCAACTGCCTTTGCCACCGTGTCGTCGTCAGCCGGTTGCCCGGCGGCATTGGTGAACCACGTCGTGACCTCGGCCAGATCACGATCGCTCACCGAGCCTAGCTCGGCGTTGGACCAGCGCAAGACCAAGGTGCCGTCCTCATCGATCCAGGCGCCAGTGATGGTTTCCAGTACCACGCCGGTATGGGTCTGCAGACAAGCTGCCTCGCAACTTTCACATGCCCGAAGGACGAACGGCGCGTACGCCAGCGATACGAATACGCGTTGCGGACCGTTCTGAAAGTACCAGCGCCCCTGCTCATCGACGTGATAGTTGCGGCAGATGAACTCGGCCACATGAGGATTGCCGATGCGCTGATCCTTGATGACCCAGTTGCCGCGCCGGTCGAGGCCAAGCCAGCCAAACACGTTCGGCACGTTCGGCCACTTGGCCATTGATTTCAATACGATTTCGTCCACGCGTGGCGTTCGTTGTTGGTTACCTTGAATTGCAGCCATGATCGACTGGAGACTTACCGAGGCGCGACTCGCTCAATCAGGCTGGTTGCATGCTCGGTGTAGATGGTACGGCTGTAGTGTCCAAAGCGCGAGTGGCGGGAACGATCAGAGGCTGCGCCAAGCGCGACAAGCGGCATACAGAGTCAAGTTTGTGCGGTGTGCGACTAACTCAGGGCAGCCGCTGCGCGTTTTGGGTAACATGCGGCGATTAGCCAGGCGACACGTTCAGGTCGTCGCCGCAGTTAAATGGGGAGACAGCAGTGATTACTTTCTACTATGGCTCGGGATCACCCTTTGCCTGGCGTGTGTGGCTGGCCCTGGAGCACAAGCAGCTGGCCTACGATCTCAGGGAAATCTCGTTCAGCAGTGGCGATCTGAAGACGCCGGAGTACCTACGCATCAATCCGAGGGGCAAGGTGCCGACGATCGAAGATGATGGTTTCTCGTTGTACGAGTCTGCTGCCATAGTCGAATATCTGGAAGACCAGTATCCGCAAAGCGGTGTGTCGTTGTTTCCCGGTGATGCGCGAAGCAAGGCACATATCAGGCGCCTGGTGAATGAAGCCGATCTTTATCTCGACGCCGCCGGCCGCAAACTGGTCCTGGCGGTGTTGTTCACCGACAAAGAGCAATGGGACGAAGACCAAATTCGTGCTGGCCGTGAGGCAGTCGCTGTGGAGTTGTCCACCTTCGAAGACTACCTCTCCGGCGACTACTATGGCGGCGAACTTTCCGCAGCGGACCTCACCATTTATCCGCTGGTCGCACTGATGCGCCGAATGGCAGTTCGCAAACCGGATCTCGATGTGGCATCGCTGATTGGGCCAAAGATGTCTGCCTGGATTCAGCGAATTGAATCGTTGCCGTATTATTCTAAGACCTATCCGCCGCACTGGAAGGCCAAATGAGAATCTGTATTGCTTTTCCGAAAGGCGAGATTTTCGCTGAATTGCAGGACACACCCACATCGAGAGCGTTGATGTTGGCGTTGCCATTTGAATCGAGTGCCAGCACTTGGGGCGAGGAAGTCTATTTTTCGACGCCAGTTTCGGTTGAGCTGGAACCGGACGCACGTGAGGTGGTCGACGCCGGTACCGTGTGCTTTTGGGTGCAGGGCAACTCTCTTGCCCTGCCGTTCGGGCCGACGCCCGCTTCCCGTGGCGACGAGTGCCGGTTAGTGACACGAGTCAATATACTCGGCGAGGTCGAGGGTGATCCGCGGCAGCTGGCAAAGATTGCCGACGGGGACGCGATATGCCTATCTGCGGCCTGACAAGGCCCGCGTGCTTAAATGTGCTGCAGGTGTAGACTTGAAGTTGTCGGCTAAGTGCGACTTCGTCGATGTACGATCATCGCAGTGGTGGACCGATACGCCAGCCATTGATTCTGCGTAGTCAAGGCCCAAGCAGTTAAAGAAGAGGTTAATCCGTATGCCATTATTGCTCGGCTCCGTTGCCGATGATTTTACCGGTGCGACCGACCTGGCCAGCACGCTGGTCAAAGCGGGTATGCGTACCGTGCAATTGCTCGGCGTTCCGCGCCGTGACCTTTCCGTGCCCGACAGCGACGCCATCGTAATTGCGCTCAAATCGCGCAGCAATGTTGCGAAGGAAGCCGTGATGATGTCGCTGGCTGCACTAGACTGGCTGCGGAAGAATGAGGCAAAACAGTACTACTTCAAGTACTGTTCGACCTTCGACTCTACCGACAAAGGCAATATTGGTCCGGTGGCGGATGCGATGCTCGTCGCTCTTGGCGCCAAAACCACCGTCTTCAATCCTGCCTTCCCCACTAATAAGCGTACCGTATACAAAGGGCATTTGTTCGTCGGTGACGACCTGCTTTCCGACTCGGGTATGCGCGACCACCCCCTCAATCCGATGACTGATTCATCGCTGGTCAGGGTGCTCGAGCGACAAAGCAACTACAAAGTCGGGCTGATTCAGTATGACACGATCGTGCGCGGCGCCGAAGCAGTACGTCAAAAGCTCGCCCAATTATCGAAGCAGGGCTACCGTCACATCATTCTCGACGCGATTACGGACGAACATCTGATGACTCTCGGCGCGGCGTGCGCTGATCTTACCCTGGTCACTGGAGGTTCAGGCATGGCAATGGGATTACCGGCCAATTTCGTTCGGAGCGGAGAACTTC
Source organism: Betaproteobacteria bacterium (assembly GCA_020346185.1). Taxonomy (GTDB): domain Bacteria; phylum Pseudomonadota; class Gammaproteobacteria; order Burkholderiales; family Eutrophovitaceae; genus SG8-40. The sequence goes on from CP070775.1 coordinate 992,497, forward strand.
AGGCTGGTGCCACCCAGTCTCTGCCGAAGGTCGATGGAGCTAGCGCGATACTATCGGGAAGCTGCTCGGTTGCGACGCAGGAACAGGTCGCTCACATGCAAAAGAGCCACGACGTGTTTCAGCTTGACCCCCTCGCGATTGCAAAAGGACGCGACGTTGCGGCTGAGGTGGTGGAGTGGGCGCGTTCAAAGCTTGGTAACAAGCCGGTCCTGATCTATTCAACGGCGGCACCAGAGCAAGTCAGAGCGGTGCAAAGTGAGCTGGGTCGAGGGAACTCGGGCGCACTCATCGAGGAAGCAATGGGAAAAATTGCAAGAGAACTGGTGGCGGTCGGTGTTCGTCGCTTGGTGATTGCCGGTGGGGAGACATCGGGCGCCGTTGTCGGTGCACTTGGCGTCGAGGGGTTGCATATTGGCCAGGAAATCGACCCGGGTGTGCCATGGACCGTTTCAATCGGCGAGCCGACGCTGGCGTTGGCACTGAAGTCGGGTAACTTTGGTACCAGAGACTTCTTCACCAAGGCCTTCGAGAAGTTGGCGTTCAAAAACTTGTAATGCAGACCAATCACTGTGTTGCGGCGCGGCAGTTAAGGCCAAACGTAACGTTCGACCCGGATGATGGACTGGTCCGGATGACCATAAAAGCGGATGCACCTGTAACACAAGAAGAATGAACGAGGCCGCTCACAGGGAGCAGATTTGCCTGCTCGCCAAATCCCTCTTTGACCGCGGCTTCACTGTTGGCAGCTCGGGCAATATCAGCGTACGCACCGATGATGGAAACTGGCTAATGACACCGACCAATTCATGTCTTGGGCGGCTCGATCCAGCGCGCCTGTCAATGGTCGATGCGGAAGGAAAGCTCTTGAGCGGCGACGAACCGACCAAGGAATCCTTTCTGCACATGTCGATGTACGCGCAACGCCCGCAAGCAGGCGCGGTCGTGCATTTGCACTCGACGCATTCGGTGGCCGTTTCGATGCTCGGCAACATCGACACGGAAACACCGATCCCACCCATCACCGCCTACTATGTAATGAAGATTGGCCGGCTCAAGCTGCTGCCCTATTACGCCCCGGGTGACGTGTCTCTTGCCAATGCGGTGCGCGAGGTGGCGGACAAGCATCATGCAATACTGCTTGCTAATCACGGGCCGATCGTGGCGGGCAAGACGCTCGAAGCTGCTGTGTACGCGAGTGAAGAGCTTGAAGAAACAGCCAAGCTGTTCTTGCTTTTGCGTGGAAACAAAATCACCGTCCTGGACACGGCTCAGGTTGCAGAATTGCAGGCGAAATGGCCGTCGTGAGCAGATGCCGGAATTTTCGCACAGTCGAGTAGTCCCCGTCATGGTGGGGTTAACGTTACCACTCAATTATCAGTAGAGTAGGTGTTCGATTGGCCTTAACACGTTGGCTCAAACCGAAATCGGCGTTCAACGCGCCAGTGCAATTTCGAGCATCTGTGCAGCTACAGTCAGTGGCGCTTGGGGTGAACAGTTGGCGGCTCGCCGGTAAGAGAATTTTCAGTCGCGAAACAGTTTGCGCGTTTCGCCGCTGATTGCCTTGCCGACTTTCTTTGCTTCGCTGCCGACGCCGTTAGCGACCTGCTTGGCCGCCTTGCCAGCCTGCTTGGCAGCTTTGCTTGCGTCCTTACCGATCTGACGAAACACATTGTCGCTCGCGCCGGCGTCGACGCACATGGCGGAGACGACCAACGTGAGGAATAAAAAACGTAATCGCTTCATAATAATTGCCCGGTTTCGTCAAGGTGCCGGAGCGAGAAGCATGCCATTAAGATACTCTTACGTTGCTTGCGATGCTGTGCTGGATTAAGGCACGGAGACGATGATGTTTGGCTTTGATATTGTTTGCAGCAAGCTCGGTAAAGCGCTTGCGCGCTATTTGTCGGAACCGCTGCGGGGCTTTGAGCCGCCCGCAACGGTTGACGTCGACGCACTAAGGCGTTCATTGCGCCCGGCAGATGTTTTGTTGGTAGAAGGCAACGCGCGCGTGTCGACGGCGATCAAGTACCTGACACAATCAACGTGGTCCCATGCCGCGCTATACGTGGGTGTCGCTCCAGAGCTGACTAGTGACGAAACAGAAGCAAAAGTACTGATTGAGGCTGACCTCGTCGAGGGCGTCAGGGCAGTGCCACTGAGCGCTTACGCGGGTTTTCACACCCGCATCTGCCGACCGGTCGGCCTTTCCGAGGCCGACATTGATCAGGTCGTCCGCTTCGTCGTCGCGCGCCTCGGTGACGAGTACGACTTGAAGAACGTAATTGACCTTGCGCGTTATCTGCTGCCAGAACCACCGGTACCGACGCGGTGGCGACGCCGTATGCTCTCACTTGGCAGTGGCGAGCCGACGCGGGCCATATGCTCGACCGTGATCGCGCAGGCATTTCAATCGATCAGGTATCCGATTCTTCCCGTTGCAAACGAACCAGTGAACGACACTGTCGACAAGCCAGAGCGGCGTGCCATTACCTGGAAGCGCCGGCATCATACCCTATTCACGCCTCGCGATTTCGACATCTCGCCGTATTTTTCGGTGATTAAGCCTAGCATGCAAGACGGATTTGATTTCCGCAGCATGAAGTGGTCAGAAAGTGCCTCGGTCGTAGATGACGGCGTGCTCTAAGCCGGTCGATCAGCAGACAACAGTGAGGCTTAAAATTGCCGCTTCTGATCGATCGCTGGAAAGAGGACGACGGATAGCATTTTGATCAGGACTCTTGCAGTAGGTTCAGCCGCGTTACTCGTGATCGCGGCTATTCCGCCAGCTCACGCGGAGAGAGCCTTTCTGCCGAAGGGCATCGACACCAAAGTCGATGTCAGCACGCCGGGAAAGATTCAGTTCGTTGAGCCGGATATTGATCTCGCCAACATCATGGATATCAGTGATCCGGCGCGCTTGCGTACGGTTACCAAGCTGCGCTTCAGATGAAACAGCGGTGGTTTGCGAAACACAACCTGAAATCAGCCGACAGGCGAACCGCTCGTAATCGCAGACGTATCGAGAAAGACCTAGACACTGCCGGAATTTCCTATGAGTTCGAGGTAAGCGCGCATGCGGGCCACGCCACTCTAATGCGCAAAAAGGCTGCTTCAAGTCGCTATCGCAAATGATGGCATAGCACGCTCAATGCAGTTCCCAACGGCGAGCTTTGCTGCGGCACCATTGAAGCAAATTAACTCACGCTCTCGATTATTCCGGTCGGGCGTGGCAACGACCGGGCCGGTAGCCGGGGAATTCCGCGGAGCTACGCGGCCACGGCTGAGCTGATTCCGCACGGAAAGACGATTCATCACGACCTCGGCGTGATCGAACATGCGGCGGGTGACGCCCGGCAAATGAAATACATGCTGAATGTGGCCGGGGCCGCATTTGACGCGCACATTGATTCAAGTGTCAAAAAGGGATAGGGATAGCTGAGGCGCACTGACTTGTTTAGCGGCATTACCGGCCGGCTCTGTTTCCTATCGATGTCCCGTGCTCGAAATTTCGACTAGCGCAGAAAACAATATGGCTAAGGTATCCGCCTGCTTCGCGGCGATCGGTCGCTACTATGAGAATGCAATGTCGATTGTGCCACGCGCGTTGTCCGACGATGGGCTGCTTGGTGTGGTCGTGATTGGAGACATTTCCATGTGAGAACTGGTGTTGAAAATCCGCCGCTTGTTCGATGTCTCGCGCGAAAAGTATCGAAAGGTGCGCGCCTTTCGCGCCAAGGCTGCCGGGATTGCCGGTCCCGTAGCCGTCACGACCGAGGTCGACAGCAAACTTTGTCCGTTCACTCCAACGAGAATTTCCCTTCTCGAGCGGCAGATTCGTGTCGTGGCCTCCAATCTTGGGTGATTCTGCAGGCTAGATACTTGCGGCCGTTGTCGAGGGTTCGACAAGCTCGTGCGCCTGCAAAATCAGGTCGGGGTCGTTGCTAGCGAGGTGGACCGGGTCGGACAGCAGCTGTCGCCACTTTCTCGCTCGAGGCTGGCCGTGGTACAGACCAAGCATATGACGGGTGATTGCGCGTAGCGGTGTACCTGTTCTGACCTCGTCTGTCGCATAGTGCCACATGCGTTCGACAACCTGGTGTCTGTTTGGTGGCTGATGACCGAACAACGAGCCGTCGAGTTCGGCCAGCACATAAGGGTCGTGATACGCGACGCGACCGAGCATAACGCCATCTACTCGCTCCAGATGTGCGAGTGCATCCGCAGCAGTCATGATACCGCCATTGACGACGATGCCGCAGTCAGGAAAATCGGATTTCAAGCGATATACGTAGTCGTACTTGAGCGGCGGAATCTGACGATTGTCTTTCGGTGTCAACCCTTTCAGGATGGCGTTACGTGCGTGCACGATAAAGGTGCGGCACCCGGCCGCCGCAAGCGTTTCGACAAATTGCGCTACGAAATCGTACTCTTCAATGAAGTCCACCCCGAGGCGATGTTTGACTGTCACGGGTACTGCCACAGTATCCTGTATGGCTGTGACGCAATCGGCCACGAGCTGTGGCTCGGCCATCAGGCAGGCGCCAAACGCACCCCGCTGCACCCGCTCTGACGGGCAGCCGCAGTTGAGGTTGATTTCATCGTAGCGCCAGGATTCGCCCAGCTTGGCGGCCCGTGCCAGATCGGCTGGCTCACTGCCACCTAATTGCAGGACTACTGGATGCTCTGCCTGGTTGAAATCGAGATGGCGGGCAACGTCGCCGTGAATGAGTGCGCCGGTGGTAATCATTTCCGTATACACCCGCGCGTGCGGCGCAAGTTGGCGGAAAAAGTACCGGCAATGGCGATCCGACCAATCCATCATCGGTGCGGTGCAAAGTCGATATGGCGATTGCTTCACGAATAAAGCCTCGTAAAGACCCCTATTATTCCATGGGACAGCATCTGATCCGATTGACAAGACGTATAGAGCGGTTTGCACCGATCGGGCGAGACCAAATGAAGACGGAAAGATTGCTTTTACTTACCTTGGTGGCCTGGCCGACAGCAGGTGCAACGCAAGAAGATGGTGGTCAGCTCGACTGGAGTCTTAGCTTCCGGCCTCGCTACGAATTCGTCGATCAGGATTCTTTTTCCAACAACGCGAACGCACTGACCGTGCGTACCCTCGCCGGCTTCACGTTCCGTCCGGGTGCTCCCTTCAGTGCTCGCGTCGAGTTCATCGACGTCAGCCAGTTCATTGATGATTTCAACGACACGAAAAATGGCAAGGTGGAATACCCACCTGTAGCAGATCCGAAGAACACCGATGTGAACGAATTGTATCTGGAGTACTCTCACGCGGCGACCATCAGGGCAGGTCGGCAGGCTGTTCGCTTGAACCGCACGCGCTTTGTCGGTGCGCAGGACTTCCGCCAGACGATGCAGGTTTTCGACGGCGCAGTAATTGACTTTCCGTTGCCGTTTGCATCGCGCTTCGGCAACTTCAGTTTGTATGTAGCGTACTTTGATCGGAGGACAACGGTGCGCGCCATTAACCGGGATGAAGACGTTGCCATTGTCCGCGCCGATTGGAACTGGACGAATGGTAACAGCGTGCTGTTGTCAGCTTATTGGCACGACAAGCAGGCGCAGTCTGGCGCACCAGACACGTCTTACCGTATTGAGAGCGTTCGCTGGGATGGCCTGCACGATATGGCGTGGGGCGCACAGCTGAACTATACCTTCGACTATGCCAAGCAACGACCGTATGCGAACAACCAAGTGAACCTGGAGCCGCATTATGCGCGCGCCGGCGCCGGACTGATCTGGCCAAGGGCGTTCGTGCGTATGGATTATGAAGTGCTGGCAAGCCGAGATGGCGTCTTCGCCTTCCAGACACCTTTGGCGAACAATCACGCCTATCTCGGCTGGTCGGATCTGTTTGTCATTACGCCACGGCAAGGTATACGGGATTGGTGGATGACATTTGGCGGCAACATCGGTCCAGCCGCCCTGGTGGTAGAGCATCATCAATTGCAATCTGATTATGCCAATATTGAGTTCGGATACGAGACCGATATTGGGGCGACATGGATGTTGCGCAAAGGCTTGCTCGGCAAATTGCAGTTTGCCGATTACCGCAGCGGCGATGATCCTCTCAACCTACGGCCCAATACCACCAAAGTGTGGTTCACTGTGCTGTGGGCCTTGCGTTAGCGCGAGCACGCCCACAGTCAATGAACGACACACGCTGACAAGGTCCGGTGCGGCGTTCAGGACGGAGCGCGGCACGACCTCTCCGCGACTTCGAGCGCGACCTGCGTCGAGGCGCCGTTGCTGCGTTCAGCTCGCCAGGGAGTTGTTAATCGCTGGTCACTGATTGTTTTTGCTCACCCAAGCCATCAATGCCAAGCCGAATGGTGTCCCCGGGCTTGAGGAATACTGGCTTGGGCTTGATTCCTGCGCCGACACCGGGAGGGGTGCCGGTGGAAACGATGTCGCCTGGCGCCAGCGTCACGAAATAGGACAGGTATGACAGTAGCTTCTGGACACCAAAGATCATCGTGTTGGTATTGCCCGTCTGCATGCGCTTGCCGCTAACTTCCAGCCACATGGCAAGATTTTGCGGATCGGGAATTTCGTCCTTGGTTACGAGATAAGGTCCGACCGGAGCGAACGTATCGAAGCTCTTGCCTTTCGACCACTGACTGCCATGTTCAAGCTGCCATTCGCGCTCCGACACGTCGTTGCAGATAGTGTAGCCAGCTATATAGTCTAGCGCTTCTGATTCGCTGACGCTGCGCGCCGTCTTGCCGATTACGAACGCCAACTCGACTTCCCAGTCGCTTTTCTTCGAACCGTTGGGAAGTATGACGCGGTCATTGGGTCCGTTCAGCGCACTGATCGCCTTCATGAACACGACCGGCTCGGTCGGAATCGGCATGTTTGTTTCCTTGGCGTGATCCGAAAAATTGAGACCGATACAGATCAGCTTCTGCACGTTGGCTACCGGGACACCAAAGCGGGGACTTCCCGATACTTTTGGAAGCGAGTTGACATCCAGTCCGCGTAGCTTGGCGAGACTTTCTTCACCGAGCGTGTTGCCGTAGATGTCTCTAACCACACCCGACAGGTCGCGAATCGCTCCTTGCGCGTCGATCAGCCCGGGTTTCTCCTGTCCTGCTTCTCCGTAACGTACCAGTTTCATTTCCCTCTCCCCTTCGCGATATGCGTCATATTGCTTTAGATCGTGATGCCGCCATCTATGATCATCGTTTGACCGGTGATGAACCGGGCTTCGTCTGACGCCAGGTAGACCGCCATACCGGCGATTTCTTCGGCTGTTGCCAGCCGTCCCATCGGCTGGCGGGCGACGAACTCGGCGCGCGCTTTCGTTTCATCACCGAGCGCTCTGATGCGTTCCCCCAGGCTCGGCGTATCAACTGTTCCCGGGCAGATGGCGTTGGCCCGAATGTTGTTCTTCACGAAGTCAATGGCAAGCGACTTGGTCATGCCGATCACCGCGGCCTTGGTTGCACCATACACAAACCGATTGGCAATGCCCTTCACCGACCCGGAAACCGACGCAACGTTAATGATCGAACCGCCACCGTTGGCGATCATATCAGGCAGAAAAGTGCGGGTGACAACATAAGCGCTGCGTACATTCAAGTTGAACGAAAACGTCCAATCGTCATCACTGCAGCCGAGAATGGTGCCGTGATGAACAAACCCGGCGCAGTTAAAAAGTATGTCCGGCGTGCCCACCTCGGCCGCCGTTCTTACCACTGCCGCATCATCGAGCACATCGAGCCGGCGTGCTTGTATGCCTTCCTGCCCAACTAGTTCGGCCAGCTTCTCCTCGTTGACATCGGTCGCGATGACGGTCGCGCCTTCGCGGGCGAAAGCGTGCACTGTAGCCAGGCCAATTCCCTGTGCGCCTGCCGTGACAAAAGCCGTTTTCCCGTCCAGTCTGCCGGACATCTGGCGCTCCTCCCGCCACTCGTTAACGAATATGCTGAAAGCGCTATTCTGCCACAGCGCATGTAGTCATCCCGGTTCGAGGACATGTCATCGACCAATCTGGCCGCGTACTTTTAGGCGACGGGTAATTCCTTTAGACTGGCTCGCAAGCAAATCACCGATGAGTTCCATCGCGTGCTAAGTGCCGTGACACATCGAGGAGTGCTACTGTTACCTGGTCTGGACCAGGTAGGGCGGGCATTGCGCAATAATGATGCGATTGATATGAGATTTGCGCGCATGGTGGATTGAAGCGTGGCGTCGGTTAGCCTGAAACATGTTCGCAAGAGCTTTGGTCGGACCGAAGTTGTGCACGATGTCGACATCGCAATCGAGGATGGCGAGTTCGTCGTCCTGGTCGGGCCGTCGGGCTGTGGCAAATCAACCTTGTTGCGAATGATTGCCGGGCTTGAGGAAATCACCTCAGGCGAGATCCATATCGGTGAGCTGTTGGTCAACACTGTTGCGCCGAAACAGCGCGACATCGCGATGGTGTTTCAGAATTACGCGCTATATCCGCATATGACCGTATTCGGAAACATGGCGTTCTCGATGAAGCTGGCAGGCTGTGGTAAGCGCGAACAACGAGAGCGGGTCGGCGAAGCTGCTCGTATTCTTGGGCTGGAAGCTTATCTCGATCGTTACCCGAGGCAACTCTCCGGTGGTCAGCGCCAGCGTGTCGCCATGGGGCGGGCGATCGTGCGCAAGCCGCAGGTCTTCCTGTTCGACGAACCGCTGTCCAATCTTGACGCCAAGCTGCGTGTACAGATGCGGACCGAAATACGGGAGTTGCATCAGCGGCTAAAGACGACCTCGATTTATGTCACGCACGACCAGATTGAGGCAATGACGATGGCTGACAAGATCGTCGTGATGAATGGCGGACATGTCGAGCAAATCGGTTCACCACTCGAACTGTACGATTTCCCGGCAAACTTGTTCGTGGCCGGCTTTATCGGATCGCCGGCAATGAACTTTCTCGATGGCATTCTCGTAACAACTCCGATGGGTCGCGGCGTGCGTATTGCACCGGATAGCATCGTCTCGATCGAATCGACGCGGGAGCCGGACGGCCGTCAGGTTGTACTGGGGGTCCGTCCGGAACACTTAATGATCAAGGAGTCGCAGTCGGCCGGTATGGCGGCCAACGATGCTGCCGGTATCGAAGCAGAAGTCATTGTCACCGAACCCACCGGTGCCGACACGCAGATTTTTTGCAGAGTCGCCGGCAAGGAAGTGGTCGCCATATCGCGTCAACGCCATTTGTTTCCCGCGGCGACACGTATACGGCTCGCGGCGCAGAGCGGAAAGACCTGTCTGTTCGACAGCGATACCGGGCAGCGCTTATGAAACGGGCAGCCGGACTATGAATGGGCAGCCAATTCGGCGCTGGTTGGATAACCGAAACGCGCTCGGTATTTTGTTCATGTTTCCCGCGGCCGCGATCCTCGTTGTGTTTCTGACTTACCCGCTTGGCCTTGGAGTATGGCTGGGATTTACCGATGCGAAAGTCGGTCGTGGCGGCGAGTGGATCGGCATCGAGAACTACCAGTGGCTGTGGGAGGACAGTGTTTTTCGACTGTCGATATTTAACACCTTTCTTTACACCGTGGTTGCCAGCGTCATCAAGTTCGGCCTCGGCCTGTGGCTCGCGTTACTGCTTAACCGTCGCTTGCCGTTCAAGTCGTTCCTGCGCGCCATCGTCTTGCTGCCCTTTATCGTGCCTACGGTGCTTTCGGCAATTGCGTTCTGGTGGATCTACGATGCGCAGTTTTCGGTGGTGAGCTGGGCCCTCGTCAAGCTGGGCGTGATTGACGAGTACATCAACTTTCTTGGCGAGCCGCATCTGGCTCGGGCCTCGACCATTGCCGCCAATGTGTGGCGTGGCGTGCCTTTCGTGGCGATTTGTCTACTCGCAGGCCTGCAGACAATATCACCGACCTTGTACGAGGCGGCGGCGATCGATGGTGCCACGCCGTGGCAGCAGTTCCGCAATGTCACGCTGCCGATGCTCTCACCCATCATCGCGGTGGTCATGACATTCTCGGTGTTGTTCACTTTTACTGACTTTCAGCTGATCTGGGTACTGACTCGCGGTGGCCCGATTAACTCTACCCATTTGATGGCGACGCTGTCATTTCAGCGCGCCATTCCCGGCGGCGCGCTCGGCGAGGGCGCGGCGATTGCAACGGCAATGATTCCCTTCCTGCTGGCGGCGATTTTGTTTTCGTACTTCGGATTACAGCGGCGTAGATGGCAGCAAGGCGGTCGCGATAGTTGACGTCGAGAGCACGAGCGAGCCGAACAGATGGCAGATTCAGAACAGCGTGAAGGCATGCACTATCTTGAGTCGTTCCCGAGGCGATGGGTGACGGTGTATATCCCGTTGCTGTTGTTCTTGTTCTTCTTGCTTTTTCCGTTCTACTGGATGGGATTGACAGCATTCAAACCCAACGCGGAGCTGCTCTCAACCGAGGGCAATCCGTTCTGGGTTCTGGAACCGACGCTGCAACACTTCAGGAAACTGTTCATTGACACTTCTTATCCGTCATGGATGTGGAATACCATCATCATATCGGTGGTGTCGACTTTTCTGTCACTCGCAGCGAGCGTCTTTGCTGCTTATGCAATCGAACGGTTGCGTTTCAAAGGTTCGCATCAACTTGGTCTGGCTATTTTCCTTGCTTATCTGGTGCCGCCGTCGATCCTATTCATCCCGTTGGCTACGATGATTTTTCAGCTCGGTGTTTTCGATACGCGCTGGGCGCTGATTCTGACCTATCCAACATTCCTGATTCCGTTCTGCACCTGGCTGTTGATGGGCTACTTCCGGTCCATCCCGTTCGAGCTTGAGGAGTGTGCATTGATCGATGGTGCAACCCGCTGGCAGATCCTCACGCGCATTGTCCTGCCGCTGGCAGTTCCCGGCCTGATTTCGGCAGGTATTTTTGCATTTACGCTGTCCTGGAACGAATTCATTTACGCATTGACCTTCATATCGGCGTCCGAAAACAAGACTGTGCCTGTCGGGGTGATTACGGAGCTGGTCGAGGGCGATGTTTATCACTGGGGCTCACTGATGGCCGGTGCGCTGATTGGTTCACTGCCGGTTGCCGTCATGTACTCGTTTTTTGTCGAATATTACGTTGCCGGTATGACCGGCGCCGTAAAGGAGTAACTGACAGCGGCTCGTTCGCGGGTCAAATCGTTTGCGCCGGTCACAATTTGCCACCGGCTTTACAACGCAACTTTGGCACGCCCGTTGGTCATGGCCGTACCCAGGAGAATCCTGCTCCCGGCGGGCAGGGTATTGCTCGCGTCCGCGTCAACGGCAGGCTTATAATGACGCACTGAACCGGCGTCGGGTGACTTGAAGTCGGGCCGGGCACGCATGCCTGGCCGTGAACGCGTCGCCGGGACTGCTTCCAGGAGGACGACCATGCTTCAAGCAGCTGATCTGACCATTCGACTCAACGCCGCGGACGACGTTGTCATCGCCCGGGCCGAACTGCCGGTGGGCACCGAGGTCATGAAGGAGAAGGTACGCACCGCGGTAGCGATTCCCGCGGGACACAAGATTGCGACGCGTGCTCTTAAAGCGGGTGATCCGGTACGTCGCTACAACCAGATCATTGGCTTTGCGACACAGCCGATCAGTCCGGGTGACCACGTTCACGTCCACAACCTGGGAATGGGGGAGTTCGAGCGCGACTACGCCTTCAGCGCTGATTACGTGCCCACCGAGTTTGCCGCTGAGCCCGCAACCTTCATGGGAATCAAGCGTGATGACGGGCGCGTGGCTACACGCAACTACCTTGGTGTGATTTCCAGCGTCAATTGTTCGGCGCATGTCTGCCGGCTGATCGCGAAATACTTCGACGATGATTTCATGGCGCAGTACCCTAACGTTGACGGCGTGGTACCGATCCACCACCGGACCGGCTGCGGCATGGGGGCGGACGGCGAGCCGATGGCACTCTTGCGGCGCACCCTCGGCGGCTATGCGGTCCACCCGAATTTCTATGCCTCTTTGCTGATCGGGCTCGGTTGCGAGGCAAACCAGATCAACAACCTGCTCGCGGCACAGGGGTTGAAACGTAGCGACCGTCTCAAGGCCTTTACCATTCAGGACACCGGTGGTACTCGCAAGACCGTCGAACAGGGCATTGGCATGATCAAAGAGATGCTGCCCGATGCCAATCGCCTATCGCGTGAGGAGTTGCCTGCCAGCCATCTGAGCTTAGGGCTCGAATGCGGCGGCTCCGATGGTTATTCAGGCATTTCTGCTAATCCGGCGCTTGGCGCTGCGGCCGATCTGCTGGTGATGCACGGTGGCACTGCAATGCTCTCGGAGACACCCGAAGTGTACGGCGCAGAACATTTGTTGACGCGGCGTGCCGTTTCGCGTGAAGTCGGCGAGAAACTCGTCAAGCGAATCAAGTGGTGGGAAGACTACACGACCCGGCTCGGGGGGGAAATGAACAACAATCCCTCTCCAGGAAACAAGGCTGGCGGTTTGACTACCATCCTGGAAAAATCTCTCGGAGCGGTAGCCAAGGGTGGTACGCAGGGGATGATGGACGTTTATGAGTATGCCGAGCAGGTAGCAGCGAAAGGTTTTGTGTTCATGGACACGCCGGGCTATGACCCGGTTTCAGTCACCGGTCATGTCGCAGGCGGTGCCAACGTGGTCTGCTTTACGACTGGACGCGGTTCGGCATATGGCTGCAAACCCGCTCCCAGTATCAAGCTAGCCACCAACAGTGCATTGTTCCAGAAGCAGGAAGAAGACATGGACGTGAATTGTGGTTTGATCGTTGATGGAAAAGCGAGTATCGAAGAAGTCGGGCAGGACATATTCGATCTGATACTGAAAATCGCGTCGGGTCAGAAGTCCAAGAGCGAGCAATGGGGTTATGGTGAAGACGAGTTTGCACCCTGGGTCCTTGGGCCGACCATGTGATTCGGAAAAGTGTGTCGAACTCGCCGTTGCGCCGGCGCGCATGGGGCTGCTTTGGCTGCGTGTTTCAGCCAACCTCTGTACGATTTTTCATGTGCGCCGCTGCGGCTAAACACCAGGCGCAGTGTCTTGTTGGAGGCTGCAATGTCTGATGATTTCGGTTCCAAGGAATGGTTCGAACAGTTCCAGAAAATGTGGAATCCGATGAACTTTCCGTTTCCGGGAATGGTTCAACCAACCCTCGATCCGGATGAGATCGAGAAGAAGATTGCCGAGTTGAAAGCAGTCGAAAGCTGGCTAAAAATGAACGTCGGCATGGTCGAGATGGCTATCAATACGATGGAGATGCAGAAGGCAACCCTGGAAACACTTCGGGAAAGCGCACAGCATGCCGGCGCTGCGAGCCGACGGACAGAAGACGACAAGAAAGGCGGCTGACACGCAACGGCTGCGGCTGGACGTTGGCCGGTGATTGTTCAGGAACTCCAATTCGGCTCTGAGCAATACAGATCGGCCCGCCAGTTGCGCGAATCGGTCTTGCGCCGACCGCTTGGTCTGCCACTCAGTGAAGATGACCTGCGTGGCGAAGCCGGGCAGCTGCATTTCGCAATGCTTGCCGATCAAGAGCTGGTCGCCTGTGTCACGGCGCTTCCGCTGTCGGTGACTGAGGCCAGGATTCGCCAGACCGCGGTTGCCCCCGCCTATCAGCGGCAAGGTGTTGCAAGCCACATGATGCGCAAGGTGGAGGCGATTCTTGCTGCGCGCGGATACACTTCGTTGAGCTTGCACGCGCGCATAAGTGCCATCGGTTTTTACCGGAAGCTTGGCTACGCCGCGGTGGGTAAACAGTTCATCGAAGTGACGGTACCCCACCAAAAGATGGTCAAGCAACTGACCTGAAGCCGTCACTACCCAATTCGTTTGCGCGATTTTGTGTCATGTTGCCATTTCTTTGTCAGACCGACATTGCGTTCTTGAGGCGCTCCATTGTCGCAACCAGTTGTGCACAGATCCCGGGCTCCCAGGCCGAGTGACCGGCATCGGAAACCACGAGGTACTCAGCCTCCGGCCAGGCATGATGTAATCCGTTGGTGGTGTCGATAGGGCAAACCATCTTGCAGCGTCCCTGGACGACGCTGCAGGGCAGGTGGCTTATCCGGTCGATGCCTGAAATGAGCTGGTCATGCTCGAGAAAACAACCATTGGCGAAGCAATGTGCCTCTATACGCGCCAGTCCGAGCGCGAAGCGGTCATCGGCGTAATGGGCTACGGTCGATGTGCTGGCGAGCAAGGTTGAGCACGACCCCTCGTAAGTGCCCCAGTGCCTTGCTGTTTCGATTCGTACCTGCGGTTCGGGATCGTCGAGCCGGCGAGCATACGCGCCGAGAAGGTCGTGCCGTTTGTGCGTCGGGACAAAGCCTGAAAATTTATCCCAGGCATCGGGAAAGAATGAACGTATGCCATGAACAAACCAGGCCATTACACTTTGCCTGGATAGGAATATGCTGTGAAAAAACCAGCGCCGAGCAGCATTGCGGATGAGCTTGCGCGTATGCCCGCGCCAGTGTTGCCCCAAATCCGCCGAAGATAATCCACTTCTCCATCGGCAAATGTTTGCGCAAGCGCTCGATGTCGGCGATCAGGTGCTGCGCGGTGCTGCCCCGCGTCTGGCCAAGCGGCGTGGAGCGACTTGAGCCGCGTTGATCGAAAATGACGATGCGATAGGACTCGGGATCAAAAAAAGCGCCGGTGCAACTGGCTGGTGCTCGCGCCGCCATGCAGAAAACAGAACCAGGATGCCCTGTGGGGTCGCTGTTCCCGTACCAGCACATCTGCTGAACCGAATCCAAGGCCAGGCGGCTCGATACGATTGGCTCCACGTGGCGATAGATTTCAGCTCGTTGGCAGGAGTCGACTGCTGAATTCATAAAAGAGACTTGCGCTCGCAAGCAACTCCGTCGCCGGCAGGCCGTCGCTCAACAGCGCGGCTCGGATGAAATAACAGCCGTTCGCCTATCGGCCCGCTGTGGTCAATTAGTGCAGCGGTGTTACCTGATACCCCTGCTTCGCTAGTATCGCGGGAATCCCGTCGTCGCCAACCATGTGCATCGCGCCTACGGCCACGAATGCGCGTTCGCCATCAGCAAGCATTCGTTCTAGCTGCTGTGCCATTTTGACATTTCGTTCAGTCAGAAAGCGCTCATGAAACTCGTTTGCCATACTATCCGAAAGCCTGCGTTCCTCCACAGTCAATACGTTCTCCAAAGTCCCGACATTGCCTGTTCGCCATGCTTCGATCATCGCTGCGACAAGTCTGGCAACTTCTGCATTAGCGATCTCATCGACGGTAATCTGCAGCATGTCCGACTGCAACTTGGGTGAGAGACTGTCGAGCATTTGCATTTGCCCCAGCATGGACTCAAGGGCGACCACGCGTTTGCCCTCGCTCCTCGCGCGTTGTGATAGATGGTTCTCGAGCCCCTGCGCCGCGCTGTATCCGAGTCGCTGGTATTCAAGCGCTGTCAAGGTAAACATTAGCAGATAGGGTTTCATTTGACGTATCTGCTCAAACGGAAGCCCGTAGCCCGCGGACACTTCGGCTACACTCGAGAGTAACGCCGGCGCCAGGTGGTTCTCAATATTGTCCGGAGGGGTGTACATGGCGGACATCATCGCCATGACTGCTTCCTGCTGGTTGGCTGGGTCCACTTCGAGGGCGAGTACGTCGGAATCGAGGAATGCCGAGTCGATCTTTGATGGCAGCGGATAAAAGTCCGCTTTGCCGACGTGAATAGTACCGAACAGATAGACCGTGTTGTTTCCGGAGCGCACTTCCCAGAACGGGGGGCTGAAGGCTGATTGTCCCCATGCATGACAAGTCGAAAGCGCAATGGCGACAATCGCCAGTAGCCATCGGAATGCCGGCCTTGCGAAACGGACCATTTGAAAGCCTCCTTATCGCCGACCGCGTGCTCATCCATACCGGGCAGCGCAAATAGCTTAGCACACGCGCTTCGGCGGCCGTGTGTATCAAGATACAGCGGTTGAAGACCGACGTTGTGCAATATCAATGCCGGGTTCAGTCCGTATAATCGCGGTCTGGTCAGCACACCCGGAGCCAAAATGGACGAGCAACTCAGAATATCGGCACTTGACTATCACCGTAATCCCACACCGGGGAAACTCTCCGTTACACCTACCAAGGGCTTGACCAATCAGCGTGACCTGGCGCTAGCCTATTCGCCCGGTGTGGCGGCGGCTTGTCAGGAAATTGTCGATGATTCGGCGTCGGCACCGCTTTATACCAGCCGGGCGAATCTGATTGGCGTGATCAGTAATGGCACGGCAGTACTCGGCCTGGGCGCAATTGGTCCACTCGCCTCCAAACCGGTGATGGAGGGCAAGGCGGTACTTTTCAAGAAGTTTGCCGGGATCGACGTCTTCGACATCGAGATAGACGAGCGCGATCCCGAGAAGCTGGTCGATATCATTGCCAGTCTGGAGCCAACCTTCGGCGGTATTAATCTGGAAGATATCAAGGCGCCGGAGTGCTTTCATGTCGAACGTGCACTGCGGCAGCGTATGCGTATCCCGGTGTTCCATGATGACCAGCATGGCACTGCCATCATCGTCGCGGCGGCGATTACCAATGGTCTGAAAATTGTTGGTAAGAAAATCGAGTCAGCCAGATTGGTGTGCTCAGGCGCCGGAGCCGCGGCGCTGGCCTGTCTTGACCTATTGGTCAGTCTCGGCATGGCGATGGAGAATATCACCGTCACCGACATCAAAGGAGTGGTCTACAAGGGCCGGGCCGAGGAAATGGACGACAACAAGCTGCGTTACGCCAAGGACACAGCGGCGCGCACGTTGTCAGAGGTTATTGGCGAGGCCGATATCTTCCTTGGGCTGTCGGCGGGCGGCGTGCTCAAGCCGGCGATGGTGAAGAAAATGGCAAACCGACCGCTGATCCTGGCACTGGCTAACCCAGAGCCGGAGATTCTTCCCGATATCGCCAAGCAGGCCCGCCCCGATGCGGTGATTGCAACCGGGCGTTCTGACTTCCCGAATCAGGTCAATAATGTCCTTTGCTTTCCCTTCATATTCCGTGGTGCGCTAGACGTTGGGGCAACCAGCATTAACGAGCCGATGAAGCTGGCGGCGGTTGAAGCGATTGCCGCGCTCGCTCAGGCCGAGCAGTCCGATGTTGTCGCCATGGCGTACGGCAACCATGAGATGCAGTTCGGTGCCGAGTATCTCATCCCAAAACCTTTCGATCCGCGGCTAATCGTGAAGATTGCGCCCGCTGTTGCCCAGGCGGCGATGCAAAGCGGGGTAGCTACACGTCCGATTGAAGATCTCGCTGCCTATCGTGACAAGCTCACGCAGTATGTTTACCACTCCGGTTTGATCATGAAGCCGGTTTTCTCCGCCGCCAAGCAGAATCCGAAACGAGTGGTGTATTGCGAAGGTGAGGACGAGCGTGTGTTGCGGGCGGTTCAGGTCGTCGTCGACGAGGGATTAGCCAGGCCAATTGTTGTGGCGCGCCCCGAGGTGTTGCTGCCTCGAATCGAAAAATACGGATTGCGTATCAAGCCGGAGAGTGACTTCGATCTCGTCGACCCGAACAATGACGCGCGTTTTCGTGATTACTGGCAAGACTATTACAGCATTATGCAGCGGAAGGGTGTGTCGGAGGAGTACGCCAAGCGGGAGGTCTCGCGGCGCACCACACTGATGGGCGCATTGATGGTGCGCCATGGTGACGCAGACGCCATGATCTGCGGCACCATCGCGCAATTTTCGCTTCACCTTCAGTATGTTTCAGACGTGATTGGCTTGCGCTCGGGAGTGAATCGGTTCGCGGCGATGAACGTGCTCATTCTGCCGGGGCGGACTATTTTTATCTGTGATACCTATGTGAACGCTGACCCCAACGCCGAAGAGATTGCTGAGATCACCATGTTGGCGGCCGAGGAAGTGCAGCGTTTTGGTCTGACCCCGAATATCGCATTGTTGTCGCATTCCAATTTTGGCTCTGCGCGCGACGGATCTTCAGTCAAGATGAGTCGTGCTCGCGTGATCTTGCAGGAGTGCGCTCCTGATCTGCAGGTCGAAGGCGAGATGCATGGCGACGCGGCACTGGATCAGGCAATCAGAACGCGTATTTTCCCCAACTCGCGCATTACAGGCGAAGCAAACCTGTTGATCATGCCCAACCTCGATGCAGCGAATATAGCTTTCAACTTGTTGAAGGTGTGTGCTGGCGAAGGCATCACCATCGGGCCGATATTGCTCGGTGCCGACAAGCCTGTGCACATCCTGACGCCGACTGCGACGGTGCGGCGTCTGGTCAACATGGCAGCACTGTGTTCGGTTGACGCAGCATCACAGCGTTGACACCGTTGCCGAGACTGCTATATCTATTGCCACTTGGTGGGCCGAGCAGTGGCTTGCTTCGTGGTAAAGCAGGTGTACCCCGGTAGCGGTGGGCCGCTGCGTCTAACGCTTTGGATTGGGGCATTAATCGCGAATCCGACCGGTTCTTGACCATCGCAAACGCTTCTATCAGCGTGCTTTGGGTACTTGCGGCGGTGTTGGTGTGAGCTAGTTCGGTGGCGGTTTTTCCAGAGACTCCAGCGGCACGGTTTCCCAGTCGAACTCGCCGGAAGCTTCTTTCAAACCAGCGATCCTGCGGGCGCTGTTGATCAGTCTCATTGCCTCTTCTTCGCGGTGCACCCAACAGTGACGCCGCGCCTTGAGGATCTTGTCGGCAATCGATTGCCGTTGCGCCGATGTCAGCTCCACACCGGCAAGATCGTCGGCCAAGATCCGCATCTCGCTCTGACAGCCGGCGTGGGCGCTGAAGTTGGCAAAGAAAACCAGCACCGCGCCGAGCAGCAAGCGGCCGAGAATAGCAGCTGTCTGTCTGGTTTGCATCACGAGATTCCCAGAATTTTCATCGTTTCGCTGAACTCTTCGACTAATTGGCCATACTTGCCCGATTCGCGCAGTGCCTTGCTTTCGGTGCACGATTGCTTCACACGCCCAACATCGCTCGGTGACAGTGACGGACACTGGGCCAAGGCCGCATCAAACTTTCCCGCATCCAGCGGCCAATGCGTGGCGCTTGCGCTGTTGTCGACAGCCAACCCAAGCGTGGTGATCAACTACCCAGCTCCATGGATCTATCTCAGAAATCGTTTGTCTCATCAGAGCAGGTGAAGCGTTGCGACGGCAAACCTCCGGAACAGCCCTGGTGCCCTTGCTCGCGCCACATTACCAGCCCTGATATTAGAATACACCTGTGTGAGGGAATGGCGTGCCTGTGTCTTTGACTTCAGTTGGCCCGGTTTTCAGCCGCGAATGGCTCGCGGCCCAGCTGGCACGCCCGCCGGCGTCACTGCCTGATGAGCAGTTGCCGCAGTTCGTGCACCCACCGGAGCACCGCCCGACCCCGGCGGCAGTACTCGTACCGGTGGTCAATCGTCCTCGAGGTCCAACGCTGATGTTCACCCAGCGCACGGAGCACCTGCACGACCATGCCGGGCAGATCAGTTTTCCAGGTGGACGGGTCGATGAGGGCGATTCCGATCGCGAGGCGACGGCGCTGAGAGAAGCCGAGGAAGAAACCGGACTGGATCGCGGCCTGATCGAAATTGTCGGCCGGCTTCCTGATTACGACATCATGACCGGGTTCCGCGTCACGCCAATCGTCGGTTGGGTCGAACCGCCATTCGAGTTGCGGCGGACCCATTCGAGGTCGAGGAAGTCTTTGAAGTGCCGCTCGCGTTCTTCCTTGATCCCGCCAATCACCAGGCGCATTCGCGCGA
>CP070775.1:1012348-1052991 GCA_020346185.1 Betaproteobacteria bacterium
GGGCGGGGAGTTCAAGGATGTAGCCGTGCTCAAGGCGGTCCGCCCCCAAGGGGACTAAAGGCTGCCCTGGCTAAAGCGGCCGATGCGGGGCGAGTCACGGCGGGCCAAGCTCAACCGCCGCCAAGCCGCTTTGGCGCGCATCAGGAACACACACCGTTTGTATCTGTTTACCGCAAAACGGGCGGAGGCTGAAGATCGACAATCCGAGGCAGCGTCTGCTCCGGGCGACCAAGCGGCGTAGCGAGGTCGGTGGGGGGCTTTACTGGATGCTCGCACCTGGCCCCGATACCGATCGCGGCCCGGCTACGGCATCTATCGGACGCTATTTGGAAACACTCAAGTACCGGAACATGACTGTGCTGGAGGACATTCGCTAAAGCGGCCAACACTGACCGACATTAGCACTGAACAGGACCGCCCAGGCCGATAGGTGCGAGAGGAACGTGCGGCTACCTCAGTCGCTGAACGGATCGCAAGGCAGAGATGTGTCACGTCATCATTTTCGTATGAGATTGGCGCACCGCTCTCAAACCATGATGTTGGCTATCGCACGCAGGCAAAAAAAAGCGCCCGATAAGGGAGGAAATCGGGCGCCCCAATGCGCTTGCACGCATTGTATAAAACGGTTATTTCTTGATCAGGTCCGCTGTTCGCTAATCTTTCGACCGGATTTGCGATAAGAGCAGTATCAACATTATTTGCGTGTTTAACGGCAAACTTAGGAGTTCATCGAGACAACGGAGCCATTGATTAGCTTCACTTTTTCTCCAACAGAGAACTCTGGCGGCTGATGCTCGTATATTGTTCGCAGGCTACCATTTTCCATGCGCAACCGCACAATAAAGCTCGTTGCAATATCTGCACGGTTAGGGCGCTCAGAATATACACTTCGATTCGAGCCGGCAAGTACTGATGCAGCGAACGCCTGCCCGGTGTTGCTCATTCCGGTCGTAGCGGCCGCCAAGTGCTGTGTCGTGGCACGCGATGTTGGCATCTGCAGGTCGTGTTGCTCAATCGAATCGACGACGCCGCAAGTCGAGCATAGTGGCGCGAGCGTTTGACCAGAATGCAGAATCATCGGCTTGTCGCCTTCCGTCGCACTGCGCGTGAGGCCAACGTGGGTAGGGCTAATTGTCGATGTGAAGGCCTGATTCCCCAAGCTTTCACGCTTTTTCAATTCATCTTTCGCCAGGAAAGACGGGTTTTTCTCTGCAGAGACCGGAAGCTGGCCGGTTATTGCGGCAATGCCGATGCCACTGAATGTGGTAACCGAAACAATAGCGCAACAAGCAAGCGGAAGCATGAGGCGGGTTTTCTGGTGACTCATTTGGACATTCCCTAGCTTCTTGTATCTAA
The DNA here is from genome assembly GCA_020346185.1 of Betaproteobacteria bacterium. Classification (GTDB taxonomy): domain Bacteria; phylum Pseudomonadota; class Gammaproteobacteria; order Burkholderiales; family Eutrophovitaceae; genus SG8-40. The sequence continues at coordinate 1,013,705 of CP070775.1, forward strand.
GTCTCAATCTCGGTGTGACAAGCCATAGCAACTATAGTGCCAAAGTTAATCAGCACCATGAAACAGATGCTTAAAGGGGTTTCTTGCGATGCTGGTTGAGTAACCGCGTCGTCGAGCAGCGACGTCGCCGTTGGGGAGATCGGTAATGCTCTGTTTTGCAATATTAAAAACGCCGAGCCCGGAAATGGCATCTGCGGTAAATGCAGCACCGCTTCATGGTGTCTTGAACATTTTTGGGTTTAGATGGTGGCGCTGCAGGAGTTTGTAGAACTCAGTGCGGTTGCGTTTCGCGAGTTTGGCAGCTTGTGTCACATTTCCGCCGGTGATCTTGAGCAGCTTCGCGAGGTACTCGCGCTCGAACTCGCTACGGGCCGACTCGAACGACGCCAGTTCTGCGGTCCGCCCTCGCTGCGCGCTTTCGACTAGAGTCGGTGTGATGATTGGCGTGGTCGATAACGCGACCGACTGCTCAATTACGTTATAGAGTTCACGCACATTGCCTGGCCACGGATATTTGACAAGCATCTCTATCGCTTCGGCGGAGAATCCGTTGAGTGACTTTCCATACTTCGCCGAGATTTGATTCAGGAAGTAGGTTGCCAGTACCGGGATGTCCTCTCTGCGCTCGGCCAACGGTGGCAAGTGGAAGGAAACGACGTTTAGCCGATAATAGAGATCTTCGCGAAAAGTGGCGGTGTGTATCGCTTCCTCGAGATCCCGATGCGTTGCGGAAACAACGCGTATGTTGACTGGAATGGAACGCGTTGAACCAACCGGGCGGATTTCCTTTTCTTGCAGTACCCGCAATAGTTTGACTTGCAGCGGCATTGCCATGTCGCCAATCTCGTCAAGAAAGATGGTGCCAGTATCGGCAGCCTGAACGAGGCCCTTATAATCGCGCGCGGCACCGGTAAACGAGCCTTTCATGTGCCCGAACAGTTCTGACTCGAGCAGTTGTTCGGGAATTGCGCTGCAGTTAACCGCGATGAACGGATTCTTGGCCCGCGGGCTCGCGCTATGAATCGCCCGTGCCAGCATCTCCTTTCCAGTGCCGCTGTCTCCCGTAATTAACACGCTTGCGTCGCTTGCCGCAACCAGTTTGGCCTTCGCCAGGATGCTCTCAATCATCGGGCTGCGAGTGATGATTTCTTCCCGCCAGCTCTGATCGGTGTCCTCTCCGTCCCGGACAATGCCGCTGACGCTGACGGCTTTTTCAACTTGTGACAAGAGCTCTTTGCTGTCGAAAGGCTTGGTCAAGTACCCGAAGACCCCGCGCTGCGTGGCTGCCACAGCATCGGGGATGTTTCCGTGGGCTGTAAGAATGATCACTGGCAATGCCGGATGGGTCTTGCGGATGTTCTGGAAAAGTGCCATGCCATCCATGCCGCCCATTCGCAGATCGGTAATCACGAGATGCGGGACGGAAACTGACAGCTTTGCCAGTGCGCGCTCGGCGCTGTCGGCGCTCTCGACGCGGTAGCCCGCGCCCTGCAAGCGAAAGGTCAGCAACCTTATGAGGTCAATGTCGTCGTCAACAATCAGTATTCTGCTTTCGTTGCTCATGGTTTGTCCGGTGATGTTATCTGTTCACGTTCAATCAGGCTTTTTTCCATTTCCAGAAGAGCATCGAGTTTTTGCTGCAATTCATCTGAACGCTGTTGCGACGCCTTTATTTCCAGCGCTTGCTGAGCGCTTCGCTCATTCGCCTGGCGCAACCGCTTATCGTTCTGACGCAACTTTTTTGTTGCCTGATTGATTAATGCATCCTGGCGTCTTATTTCGGATAGATAATTGTCATAGAGCATCGCCAGTGGACGCAGCCTGGAATGTCGGTAGTCATCGTCTTTCAGCCATTTCTTGACCATGACATGCGCCAATTCAGTGTTCCTGAAGGTTGCGCGTGGCGATGCGAGCAGCATGATCAGCTGCATGTGGTTGTACTCGTTGCGACCGGTCTTGTATGCTTTCTTCACGAAGCTGTACTCGCGCTCCAATCTGTCGCCCTGTAACTTCGTGATGTAAGCGTAGTAATTGAGCATGCGGCCTGGATCGGTCCGTTTCGCTTCGACGCTTTTCTGCTCTGGCACTGGATCGGTCGTCGCTTCAGGTTGTAGCGCACAGCCCTCGACAAGGCTTGCAACAAGCAGCAGCATGACGAAGCGTCTGTTCATGCGGCAACCTCCAGTTGGCGCGACGGCAATACCACGCGCAGATGTGCTCCGGGGTTTCCGTCGTCAATCACCTCGGCGGTACCGCGATGTGCAAGCGTGAACTCGCGAACGATGGCTAGTCCCAAGCCGGTGCCTTTCACCGGGCCGCTGTATTGTGCACTGCTTTGATAGAAGGGTTCGAAGACACGTACCCGATCTGCGCGCGGAATACCGGGACCGTCGTCCATAACATCAATGACCACGTCACCGCCACGGCGTCTGAGTTGGGTGCGAATGGTGCCACCCGTCGGAGAGTACTTGATCGCGTTGGACAGCAGGTTGTCGACGATGGCTTCGATTTTCTTCTCGTCACCTTCCATCTCGAGATCGGCTGCGGTGAGGGATTGGCTGAGGTTTTTGGCCCGCATCGCCAGGGTGTGCTGATTTATTACACGCTCTACAAGCGCCTTGAGACGGAAGTGTGTCGGCGTCAATGAAGCCGTCTGGAACTGGGCTGAATGATAGTTGAGCAAGTCTTCGATCAGGCGCTGCAAGCGGTGCGTGTTTTGTTTAAGAATGTGGGCAATCTCGATCTGGCCTTGAGTCATGCGCCCGGTGACTTCGTCCGCCAGCAGTTCGACGCCCTCGCGTAGAGCAGTAAGTGGCGTCTTGAGTTCGTGCGATACGTGGCGCAAGAATCTCGATTTCTGCTCTTCGAGGTCGAGCAGACGCAACCTCAGCCAGTCGAGCTGCCTGCCGAGCGACTCGAGGTCGGCAGGCCCTCTGACGCGGATCTTGGCATCGAACTCGCCTTCCCCCAGTTTCTGGATTGCCGACTCGATCTGTGAGATGGGCCGTCTGATGAGCAAAGATGCTCCAAGGACCAGAAACACCGCGACCGGGAGCAACGCCAGCATTTGCCACAAGATCAGCTTTCGCGTTTCGCCCGCCATTCGTTGCACTGTGTCTGCCTCTCTTTCAACCAGCAGGTTGCCCTGATTGTCGAGCTCACGTGCGGTCTGGGAAAGCTTTGCAAATTCGCCTACTACCTCCGAGGCACGACTGCGCAGTGTCGTTGCTTGGGTAACGCGCTGAAACAATTCGTTTTCGGTGTCAATCAGGGCGCGAAGGGTCGCGCGTTGCGCCTCTTCGAGCGCGTAGCCGCGCAGGCGCTGCGAAGTGTCGACAAAGCGCTCATGCGCCAGGGCATAGCCTTGCAAGACAGATGGCTCGTCAACAATGACGAATTGCCTGACACTGCGTTCCATTGCCGTTACTTGCTCGATGAGAGACCTGCTTGCCTGCGTTGCCTGCACCGCCTGATATAGTGTCTGACGACTATGGTCGGCCAAGCGGTTAATTGAAAATGCGTTATAGATCAGGGCCAGTACCAGCGGGATCACAGCCAGTGCGAAACCGGTCAGTATCAGTTTTAGAAATGAACGTGGGTAGTAGAGCTGCATTCGTTTCCGAGCTAGCGATGCGCTGACCGCGGCGCCAATGCCGATGAAATCCATCGTAATGACAAACGCCGTGTAGTGATGCTCATCGAGGGCATCGCTGTTTTGCTCTCAACCTATCTCGATGACAGCTGAGCCTAGATTACCGAAATCGGCACGAATCTTGTCTCCAGGCACAATCGGTTGCGGCAGCACGCAGGTACCGGTGGTGACCACTTCACCCGGCGCCAGACCGATGCCCAAGCTGCGCAGCTCGTTGGCGATCCAGGTCAGTGCGACGCGCGGATCACCGAGCACATTTGCACCGGTACCCCGCGCCGCAAGGCCATCGTTGCGCCATGCTGTGACCTCATGTGCAGACAGGTCGTAACTGCGCCAGTCCGCGTCGGTCTCAGGCCCGAGGATGAACCAGCACGCACAGGCGTTATCAGCGATGAGCTGTGGCGCGCCCACGCGTGCAAAATCCGTGTAGCGCGAATCCGGGATCTCTATTGCCGGATGCAGCGTGTCGACTGCCGCGAGTACCTCCTGTGTGCTGTAACCAGTTGAGCGCGGTGGCAACGACTTGCCAATGCGAAAAGCGAACTCGGCTTCGGCAACTTTCATCAAGTTCTCGCCCAGAACCAGTTTCCCCCCGGACTGCACGACCCTGCCGGAGAGCAATCGCCCGGCAATTGGTCCGTCTACGCCGATGTGCTTTTGCCCGTCGGTGCTCGTGGCGGCGATCTTCCACCCAAATGTCTGCTGCTCCGAGAGCCGCGCGAGTTCGGCCTGGACCGCGTAGGCCTCCTCACGATTGGTCGGGCGGCAATGTTTCGGCAGAGCGTCAATCTGCCCGGATTGCATCCAGGTCTTCCAGAGAATGGCGGCCGACTCTGAGATTTGTTCCTGATTCATGTATGGATCCCGAAAATGACCAGTGCTGCCGAAGGCAGTTACTCCGAAGCGCCAGGGTTGCAGTCAGCAACTTCGGGGCCATGCACCATTGCTGTCACTGCTACCCGACCCGCTCTTGCGTCGCACTACGCACGACATTGATCAATGGTTCGCCGCGGGCCAGCCGATTGAGGTTCTCGGCAATCACCCGATTGCGGCGAGACGCCAGTTGGTCAGTCCAGGCGGAAGCGTGCGGCGTCATAATGACATTGTCGAGTTCGCGAAACGCAAAGCGAGACGGCTGGCAGGCTTGCGTCGGATCGGACGGATAGCGATACCAGGTGTCAATGATAGCCCCGCCGATGCGATGATCGCGGCATGCCGAGAATAGTGCTTCTTCGTCTACCAGCGCGCCTCGCGCGACGTTAATCAGCACTCCCGTGGATTTCATGGCGGCGAGCTGGCGCGCACCGATGATGCCGCGTGTGTTGTCCGAAAGCGGCAGCGATATCAGCACGAAATCGGATTCACCGAGCATTGACCGGAGACCTTCCATTGATTGTACTTTGTCGACCAGGCCGTCCCCCGGCCGTGGCGTTTGACTGCAGGCAAGCAGCTTCATCCCGAACGCGCGCGCGCGCCCGGCAACTTCCCTTCCGATGCGGCCGTAGCCGACAATACCGAGTGTCTTGGCGAACAGCTCGCCGTGCATCGGTCCAAACAAATGTGAACCTTGCCAGCGGCCGCGGCGAAGGGTGTCTTGCAATTCATGTAACGGAATTACCCACTGGAGCATGGCCGCGATGACATACTCCGCCATGCCGATTTCGTGTTCGTACACGTTACAGATCGCCGCATGCGCCGGCACCGCGTCGACGACGATTTCATCGGTGCCGGCACCTGGTAGATGCAGCAACTTGAGGCGAGGTGCCGCCGGCGTGTCTCGCGCCCAGTTCATCGACACACATGCATCGGCACTTGCCAGCGCCTTGGCGAACGCCTTTTGGTCCTTGTCGTCGGCGACTTCGATAGTCCAGTCCGTCGTCAGGTACTGCGGCACCTTGGCGAGCCGGCCATCATTATCTGATTTCTTGATTACCAAAATCACGCGATCGAAATGGTGTGCGGGCTGGAAACAGAGACTCGATTATCTACGACCGGTCGCGCCGGCCGAGGTCATCATTGAACAAGCTTGCATTCCGCCAAAAGCATGGCACGAGGACGGCGTCCATGATTTCGCCTGTCGTCGAATCGCGACAATCGTGCCAGCCAATTCCCGGAAGCCCTCTTGGGCGGCACGTCCCCGGGGGCATCGCCTCCGACGCCAATCCCGGCTGAGATATGTAATCAGGGGCGCCACCACGAGATTATCGGTCACGATACCACGATAGGGACAAAGGCGCTGGTGCCGGGAAAGGGAGTCGAACCCTTACGGTGTCACCACCGGCGGATTTTGAGTCCGCTGCGTCTACCAGTTCCGCCATCCCGGCCTGGCTCGAATTATCCCCGAAAGCGTCGAACTACAGCAAGGAAGTCCTTGGCCAGGTTCGGCTCTGGTCCAGCCGATATAATCTCGCGATGCAATTGTCCGAATTTGACTATGAATTGCCCGAAGAACTGATTGCGCAGGCACCGTTACCCGCCCGGCGCAGCAGCCGGCTCATGCATCTTGACGGGGCGAGCGGCGGAATTTCGGATCACCGCTTTGAAGATCTTGCGAAGTTTTGCCGTAGCGGCGATCTGATGGTCTTCAACGATACACGGGTCATCAAGGCGCGCCTGTTCGGGGTCAAGGAAAGTGGCGGAAAGGTCGAAATCATGGTCGATCGGGTGCTCGACGCCAGCACGGCAGTGGCGATGCTACGGGCAAGCCGAGCGCCGAAAGCAGGGCATCGCATCGTCCTGAATGACGGCATGCAGCTGCAGGTGCTATCGCGCGAGAATGATCTTTTCGTGCTTGCATTTCCGGAGGACGTGTTTTCCGTTCTGGATCGCTACGGCCAGGTTCCGCTACCGCCATACATCGGTCGCGGCGCTGATGCGACAGATGAGGTGAGATATCAAACGGTGTATGCGAAGCAACCTGGAGCAGTGGCGGCACCAACGGCAGGATTGCATTTCGACCAGCAGATGATGGAGCGCCTTGCCAATATTGGCGTTGACGTGGCTTATATCACCTTGCATGTGGGAGCCGGTACCTTTCAACCGGTGCGCGAGAATGACATTGACCGTCACGTTATGCACGCCGAGTGGTACCGTATCCCGGAAGCGACCGTGCAAGCGCTGCAACGGGCACGGTTGCAAGGCGGGCGCGTCTGCGCTGTGGGCACGACCAGCCTGCGCGCGCTGGAATCGGCTGCTGCCGGCGGGAGCGTCGTTGCGGGCAGTGCAGAAACGCGCCTGTTCGTTCGTCCCGGTTTCCGTTTCAAGGTGGTGCAACGGCTGTTGACGAATTTTCACTTGCCTCGCTCCACCTTGCTGATGCTGGTCGCAGCATTTGCCGGACTGGACAACGTCATGCGTGGTTATCGCCACGCAGTCCAGGAGCGCTACCGGTTCTTCAGTTACGGCGACGCAATGCTCGTGGAGGGCGCACTGCCGGTTTGAACCGGTTGTGCCAGGCGATCGCACCGCTAAATGGTGTTGCATGGAATTTGAGTTGCTCGCGAAGGACGGATTGGCACGGCGCGGCAGGTTGTCGCTCGCGCACGGGGTGGTTGAGACGCCGGTGTTCATGCCGGTCGGTACCTACGGCGCGGTAAAGGGCATGCGTCCGGCCGATTTGGAATCGATCGGGACGCAGATCGTGCTCGGCAATACGTTTCATCTGTGGCTTCGGCCGGGCCTGGATGTCATATCTGCACATGGCGGTCTGCACCAATTCATCGGCTGGCATCGCCCGATACTCACTGACTCGGGTGGTTTTCAGGTTTTCAGTCTCGGCGCTTTGCGCAAGATCACCGAGGCGGGTGTTGCTTTTCGCTCGCCCGTGGATGGCTCGCCTTGCTTTCTCTCGCCGGAAGAGTCGATGCGCATCCAGAAGGTACTGAATTCCGACGTCGTATTGGCGTTCGACGAGTGCACGCCGTATCCGGTAAGCGAAAAAGAAGCAGCGGTTTCCATGCGATTGAGTGTTCGTTGGGCCGAACGCTGCAAGCGCGCGCACGAGGCCAACACTAACGCATTGTTCGGCATCGTCCAGGGTGGCATGTATGAGCGCTTGCGTGAGGAGTGCCTTGGCGAATTGGTGGCAATCGGCTTCGAAGGCTATGCCATTGGCGGACTGTCGGTCGGCGAGCCAAAAACGGAAATGTTGCGCATCCGGAGGCACACGGCACCGCTTCTGCCGCAAGCGCAGCCACGCTATCTCATGGGGGTAGGTACCCCTGCCGACCTGGTGGCTGCGGTCAGGAACGGCATTGACATGTTCGACTGCGTTCTACCGACGCGCAATGCCCGCAACGGCTGGGTGTACACGTCTGAAGGGATTATCAAGCTGCGCAATGCCACTTATCGCGATGACACCGGCCCACTCGATCCGCAGTGTGGCTGCTATACCTGTCGCAATTTCACCCGCGCCTACCTGCATCATTTGCAGCGTATCAACGAAATGCTTGGTGCTGAACTCAATACGCTGCACAACCTGAGCTTTTACCAGCGGCTGATGGGCGGATTGCGAGAGGCAATCGAGCAGGCCCGGCTGGACGACTATGTCGATTCGCTCGGCCTCGAGACACCTGACAAATTATGAATACCGGCCCGCAGCCGGATCAGATGGCTGAGCCGGCCCGCGTCGAGCGCACAAATGGTCTTGGTTTCGCCAAGCTGTTAACATACGACGTTTTTTTGGCGGCAGTAGCGGCGCCAACGGCGCGTTTCGTGCAATTGCGCAATTCGTGTCGTGCAACGTGACGTAGCGCGATAAGTAACCGGAGGGGAGTGAACGTGTTGATCGAGACGGCATATGCTCAGGCTGGAGGCGGCGCACAGGGTGGCATGGATCTGATCGGGCTGATGCCCTTGATCCTGCTGTTTGTGTTGCTTTATTTCCTGATGATTCGACCGCAGGCAAAGCGTGCCAAAGAGCACCGTACGATGCTGCAGGCACTGCAAAAGGGCGACGAAGTCGTCACCAACGGTGGTGTGCTCGGCAAGATTAACAACGACGGTGAGCCATTCGTGACTCTGGAGATCGCACCGAATGTCGAGATCAAGGTGCAAAAGCCGGCGGTTCAGACGCTTCTGCCCAAGGGGACACTGAAGTCGGCAGGCAATTCCTGAGGGGGCGAACTCGACTCATGCCAACACCTATCTGTTACAAACGGCGCAGCTGCCCCATTCCATCATGAACCGCTACCCAGCCTGGAAATACGTCATTATCGTTTTCACCTTGACTGTGGGGGTGATCTACACGATCCCGAATTTCTTTGGTGAATCACCTGCGGTACAGGTCTCGCCGGCGCGAGCCACGGCCACTGTCAACAGCGAATTGCTGACACGCATCGAGGACGGCCTGACTGCGGCCAATATCTCGATCGACGCCTCCTATCTGGACCAGACCGGCGTCAAGGTTCGGTTTGGTGACACGGACACGCAACTGCGTGCCAAGGATACGCTTCAGCGAGAGCTGGGCGACGATTACGTTGTCGCGTTGAATCTGTTGTCGAATTCGCCACGCTGGATGGCAGAGATCAACGCGCTACCCATGTACTTGGGTCTGGACCTGCGTGGAGGAGTGCATTTTCTGCTGCAGGTCGATATGGACTCGGCGCTGACCAAGTCCGCCGACAGTTACGCGCAGGAACTGCGCCAGTTGATGCGATCAGAGGGTGTGCGCTACTCGCGCATCGCGCGCGATGGTCAGACGGTGCGGGTAAGCTTCCGTGACGAGGAGATGCGCGATGAGGCCGTCCCGGTACTGCGGCAGAACGTGGTCGACTTGAACTTCCGCAGCGCTGACACGGGTGGCGAATACCGCATCGTCGCGTCACTGCGACCGGAGGTGGAGCAGCGCATTCGCGAGTTTGCGCTGGAGCAGAACATCCAGACGCTGCGCAACCGCGTTAATGAACTGGGCGTTGCCGAACCGATCGTCCAGCGCTCGGGTCTGGACCGGGTCGTGGTGCAGCTGCCGGGCGTGCAGGATACGGCCAAAGCGAAGGACATCCTGGGACGCACGGCGAGCCTGGAGGTGCGGCTGGTTGACGAAGAAAAGATGGATCCGACGAACCTGGAAGCCGCGGCCAGCGGGCAGGTGCCGTTCGGAGCCGAGCTGCTATACGACCGGGATGGGGTGCCGTATCTGCTAAAACGCGAAATTATTCTCACCGGCGATCGGATTTCAGACGCCCAGCCGGGCTTCGACTCGCAAACTGGCGAGCCGGCCGTACACCTGAATCTGGATGGGCGTGGCGCCACGATTTTTCAGAAGACCACTCGCGAGAACGTCGGGCGGCGCATCGCCATGGTGCTGGTTGAAAGAGGCAGGGCAGAGGTTGTGACTGCGCCCGTGGTGCGAAGTGAGATCCCGGGCGGACGGGTGCAGATCAGTGGCAGGATGACCACCACCGAAGCGCGCGACGTCGCACTGTTGTTGCGTGCCGGAGCGCTGGCAGCACCGATGGAAATCATCGAGGAACGCACGGTCGGGCCGAGCCTCGGTGCCGACAACATCGATCGTGGCTTCCGTGCTACATGGATGGGCTTTATCGCGCTCAGCCTGTTCATCGCCGTTTACTATACGATGTTCGGGATCATCTCGGTGATTGCGCTGTGCGTCAACATGATGCTGCTGGTGGCATTGTTGTCGATGCTGCAAGCGACGCTGACACTGCCCGGTATTGCCGCGATTGCGCTTACTCTTGGTATGGCGATCGATGCGAACGTGCTGATCAACGAAAGGATACGTGAGGAATTGCGCAACGGCACGACGCCGCAAGCAGCTATCGCTGCCGGTTACGAACGGGCATGGGGCACAATTCTGGATTCGAATATCACGACCCTCATTGCGGCGGTTGCATTGTTCTCGTTCGGCACCGGGCCAGTGCGCGGATTCGCCGTGGTACACAGCCTTGGAATTCTGACGTCGATGTTCAGCGCCGTGTTCGTGTCGCGCGGCATCGTCAATTACTTCTACGGCAGCCGGCGCAAGCTCGGCACTCTGCCGATTGGCCAGTCGGACTGGTACAAGCAGCGGCCAGCCACTTAACCTGAAACAAGTACACCTGACTGGAAAGATCAAGCATGGAATTTTTCCGCATTCGCAAAGACATCCCCTTCATGCGCTATGCGCTGGTTTTCAACTTGATCTCGGTTGCGACATTCGTGATTGCAGTTGGCGCGCTGGCGATAAATAAATTGAACTTGGGTGTGGAGTTTACCGGCGGTACCGTGATGGAGGTCAACTACAGTGGCCCGGCGGATATCGCGCAGATCCGCGATACGCTGGAACAGATCGACCTGGATGACGCCGTCGTTCAGAGCTTCGGGAGTTCGCAGACCGTGTTGATCCGGCTTCCAACTAAAGAGGAATTCAGTGGTGCCCAACTGTCAGAAACGGTTATCGCTGCATTACGCGCAAAAGATCCTGGGGTTGAACTGCGAAGAGTTGACTTTGTTGGGGCCCAGGTCGGCGAGGAACTGGTAGAAAAGGGCGCCATGGCATTGCTCGTCGTGTCGATCGGTATCGTGATTTACCTGGCGTTGCGCTTCGAGTGGAAATTCGGAATCGCTGCCATCATTGCGAATCTGCACGACGTAATCATCATTCTGGGATTCTTTGCTCTGTTCCAATGGGAGTTCTCATTGCCGGTGCTGGCTGCGGTGCTTGCCGTGCTTGGTTATTCGGTCAACGAATCGGTGGTCGTGTTCGATCGGATACGTGAGAACTTCCGCAAGATGCGCAAGGCGACGGTGCGTGAAGTCATCAACAATGCGATCACAAGAACCATGTCGCGCACCATCATCACCCACGGAAGTACCCAGTTGATGGTGCTGTCGATCCTGCTATTCGGCGGAGAGGCTTTGTTTTACTTTGCGCTGGCATTGACCATCGGGATTCTGTTTGGCATCTATTCGTCAATATTTGTTGCCAGCCCGTTGGTTCTATGGCTCGGCGTAACGCGGGAAGATTTATTACGGCCCGAAAAGAAATCCGAAGAGGCGGTGGTTTAGCGAAGCTACTGCGCGACCTGATTACGACGTCACGTGCTCGCTTACTTCGCGTTGTCTCAGTCGACTATGTGGTGCCGACATGACATGAGCTGCGCCCATTTGAGTCTGTACTGAAACTTGCGTCGCTTGTTTGCTCGGTTTTCGCTGCGCGGCTGCCTGTGCTCGGGTCGCCCGCTACGCTTTTCTCAACAAGCCGCAATGGGGTTTGCGTGGAATTAGTATCGTGGCTTCTTGATCTCGTCGTAAACCTGGACGAGCATCTCAGGGCACTGGTTCAGGAATACGGCCTTTGGGCGTACGCAATCCTTTTTCTGATCATCTTCCTCGAGACCGGCGTCGTCATAACGCCGTTTCTTCCGGGCGACTCACTGTTGTTCGTTGCCGGCACCATCGCCGCGATCGGTGAGCTGAACGTCCATCTGTTGTCAGTGTTGCTGATCGTTGCCGCCATTGTCGGTGATTCAGTCAACTACGCGATTGGTCACTACCTTGGCCCGAAGGTGTTGCAGTATGAGGATTCGCGTTTTTTCAAGCGCGCTTAATCTCGAGTACACACACGGCTTCTTCGAGCGCCACGGCGGCAAGACCATCGTGATTGCCCGGTTTGTACCGATCGTGCGCACCTATGCACCGTTTGTTGCCGGCATCGGCCGCTTGAAGTATCGGCGTTTTCTTTTTTTCAACGTGTCAGGCGCAATACTGTGGGTCGTGCTGCTGACCTACGCTGGATATTTCTTTGGCAATCTCCCGATCATCCGCGACAACCTCACGCTGGCCATCATGATCATTATCTTGTTGTCGATTATGCCCGGTGTGATCGAGTATTTGCGCCACCGTGGGCGCTCCGCCTGACGGGAAGGTGAACAACTGCTGCGCGGCCTCGGTCAGGGTTTGTTGCCTAGTTCAGTGAGGCGGCCAGCAGGCGCCGGTATTGGCTGGCCAGTTCGTGATCGTTGCCGAGCAATTCGAACAAGGCAAGCATCGTTTTGCGTCCGACGTCGTCGCCAAAGGTACGGTCGGTGCGGACGATCTCCAACAGCTGCTGCAAAGCCCGCTCGAACAGCTTTTGGTTGGCGTAGTGTTTCGCCAAGGCCAGACGCGCGGTCAAGTCTTGCGGATCGTTCGACACGCGTGCCTCGAGTTTCCCAACGTCCGTCGCTTCTTCGCCGTCGGCAAAAGTCAGTTCGGCTTTCAGGTGTTCGGCGCGCGGCTCCATGGCGGCGAGTGGGCTGAGTTCATTGAGCAGCCTATCAGCTTCCGCAGCGCGCCCGAGCTTGAGCAGTATTTCGGCTCGATCCATGCGGATGATATCGTTGTCCGGCTCCAGTAACTGTGCAGTGTCGAGGCCGGCTAGCGCTTGTTCAGCCTCACCCGACTCATAGGCCTTCATTGCCGCCTGCCGCCGCTTTTCCGCCTCGCTTGGCAGCACTCGTTCGAGGAATTGCCGCACCATGCCTTCCGGCATGGCGCCGGTGAACTCGTCAACCATTTGCCCGCCGTAAAACGCTTTCACGTTCGGGATGCCGCGCACGCCAAGTTCGCCGGCCAGCGCCTGATTTTCGTCGGAGTTTATTTTGGCGAGCAGAAACTGCCCGGCGTATTCGTCGGCAAGTTTTTCCAGGATTGGCGTCAAGCTGCGGCAGGGGCCACACCATGGTGCCCAGAAATCAACCAGCACCGGGCGCTTTCGTGATTCTTCAACGACAGCATTTTGAAATTCGCTTTCATTGAGTTCGGTCACATTTTCGGTCATCACGGTACTCTTCAAATCGGTTTGTGCTGATCATCGGTCCGCGGCGCTATCTCGCTTAACAGGACCGGCTTGAACGTCTCGCACCGCACGGGCTACCCGACCGTGCTGCTCGATACCCGCTGCGCCAGCTTCACCGCGTGCCCCGTGTAGGTGCCGGGGGTCAGCGACAACAAGCGGCTTTTTTCCGCCTGTGGTATCGGCAGATCTCGGATAAAGGCGTGCAACGCATCGCGTGAGATGCCGCCTTTGCCGCGTGTCAGGGCCTTCAACTTTTCGTAGGCGTCTTCAATGCCGAAGCGCTTCATCACCGTCTGCACCGGCTCCGCGAGCACTTCCCAGTTTGTGTCCAGATCGTCGGCGAGACGTTGCGGATCTGCCTCGAGCTTGTCCAGGCCGCGCAGGCAGGAGTCATAGGCAAGCAACGCGTATCCAAGTGCGGTACCCATGTTACGCAGCACCGTCGAGTCGGTGAGGTCACGCTGCCAACGCGACACTGGCAGCTTTTCGCCGAGATGTTTGAGTAGAGCATTGGACAGTCCGAGGTTGCCTTCGGCATTTTCGAAATCAATCGGATTGACCTTGTGTGGCATGGTCGAAGAACCGACTTCGCCCTCCTTGATTCTCTGCTTGAAGTAGCCGAGCGAGATATAGCCCCAGGCGTCGCGCGCCAAATCAATCAGTACCGTGTTAAAGCCGGCATAGGCGTCGAACAATTCCGCGATACCGTCATGCGGCTCGATCTGGGCCGTGTACGGATTAAACGTGAAGCCCAGGTATTCGACGAACCGACGCGCAAACGCCTCCCAGTCGAAGTCGGGATAGGCAGCAAGATGTGCGTTGTAGTTGCCGACAGCGCCATTGATTTTTGCGGGCAGCTCCACTTGCTCGATGCGCCGGCGCTGACGCTGCAACCGGTAGGCAAAATTGGCCAACTCTTTACCTACCGTTGTCGGTGTTGCCGGCTGGCCGTGAGTGCGGGAGAGCATTGGCAGCTCTGCGTACTCTCGGGCAAGCGTGCGCAATCGTTTCATCAAACTGTCGATCGCTGGCAGCATCACGTCGCGGCGCGAATCTCGCAACATCGTCGCGTGGCACAGATTGTTAATGTCCTCCGACGTACACGCGAAATGAACGAACTGCGTAATGTCTGCTGCTTCCGGGTTGGCAGTCAGTTGTTCACGAAGCCAGTACTCGATGGCCTTGACGTCGTGGTTGGTGCGTACCTCGATTGCCTTCACGGATTCAGCATCCTCGACCGAGAAGTCGCGCGCGAGTTCGTCGAGATCGCTGACCGACTCGGCTGACAGCTGCTTGATCTCGGTCAGCGCCGCCGCCGCGGAGATCGCTTTGAGCCATTCAATTTCGACCCGTACGCGCAGGCGGATGAGACCGAACTCGCTGAAGTAATCGGAGAGCGCTGCGACTTTGCGCCAGTAACGACCGTCAAGCGGTGACAATGCGGTGAGCGGCGATAGCGCCATGCTGTTATGGAACCTTGAGTTTGACTCTTGGAGATTGGGGTACCCGCTATTCTTAGTTTTCAATCTTAGCATGTGCGTCATTGGCGTCGTATGACCGTGCGGCTTCCCGAATTGCTGGTCGAGGCGCGTTCCTGAACGCGCTGCCGTGCACCTGCCGTTGGACCCCAGGGCAGCGCTCGGCACTTCGATAACCGCTCGCCTGCTGATTCTCGGACAGCCGCCTGGGCGTGGTGTGCGTGACACCGGTATAACCGGTAACGATCCTCCGTGCGGCCGTTGGCGTGGATGGATGCAGCTCGACCGTCAGCGGTTCAGCCGTTAACGGCGCGTTGCGATCATTCCGGCCGGATTTTGTTGTCCCGCCGCGGCCGGAATGTGCGCCGTAACCTTAGCCGCGGCTCGTGCCTAACTTTCTCAACCTGCAAACGGCGTTGCGTGCGCCTGGCCGTAAACGAAAATCGTTGCCATCGCAGGTGTAACTGGCAGTGATATCGATGCGATATCCCGGTTGTTTCGTGGCGTGCTCGCTTATTCCGCGTGGCATGTGTTTTTGTGCACTGTACGGCTCTTCGCGCGCAGGCCACCCGCTAGGCTCTCGCCACAAGACTGCCAGTGGTGTTCTTCCAGGATGTTGGAAACCTTGATTGTGGCCCTTCCCGGTTACGCTGCGAAGGCGGTGAGGGGGCTTTCCTTCAGCGCATTGGCGCGCGCGATGATTCCGCCACCGAGGCATACCTGTGATTCGTACACCACTACCGATTGGCCCGGCGTCACCGCCCACTGCGGCTTGGCAAAACGCACCTGACAATCGTGATTGTCCACCGATTCGAATTCGCACGGCGCGTCGTTTTGCCGGTAGCGGGTTTTGGCGCCATAGACCACGTGCGTACGGGGTGAGTCACCGCCAATCCAGCTCAGGTCCGCCGCCACCAGGCCATCCGACAACAGGGCCGGGTGATCGCGACCCTGGACGACTGTTAGTTGATTCGAGCCAATGTCCTTTCCTGCCACGTACCACGGTTCGCCCTTACCGCCGATACCGAGACCATGCCGCTGACCGATGGTGTAGTACATGAGCCCGGAATGCTCTCCCAGTTTGGCGCCATCGAGCGAGACGATATCGCCAGGGCGGTCTGGAAGATAACGACTGAGAAACTCACGAAACGGCCGTTCCCCGATGAAACAGATTCCGGTTGAGTCCTTCTTGTCGAAGTTTGGAAGTCCGAGCTTTCTGGCCAGCGCGCGTACGTCGCGCTTGTAGAGCTGGCCGAGTGGAAAGCGCGCTCGGGAAAGCTGTTCCTGGTTCAGGCGATAAAGGAAGTAGCTTTGATCCTTGGTGCTGTCCGCAGCTCTTAGTAATTCGAAGTGGCCATTCGATTCGCGTACCTGCGCGTAGTGGCCGGTGGCGATCTTCTCGGCTCCGAGTTCTATCGCGTGGTCGAGAAAAGCACGGAACTTGATCTCGGCGTTGCATAGTACGTCCGGGTTGGGCGTGCGACCGGCTTGATACTCAGTGAGAAAGTTGCTGAATACCCGTTCCTTGTACTCCGCGGAAAAGTTCACCGTTTCGATGTCGATACCGATAATGTCGGCGACTGAAACTGCGTCGATCAGGTCCTGGCGCGAGTTGCAGTATTCATCGTCGTCGTCGTCCTCCCAGTTCCTCATGAACAGGCCGATGACTTCGAAGCCTTGTTTTTTCAACAACCAGGCGGCAACCGATGAGTCAACGCCGCCAGACAGTCCGATAATGACTCTTTGCTTGGCCATCGATGGCAATCAACAATTGACGCTCAACACCCTAGAGTTTGCCGCCAGTAACGGTGTTGCGGGATTGAGCGGCAAGGTTTTGTTCTGCGCAATCAATCAGAGCGTCAATGGTGTAACGCCTGCCCGACAGATAATCCTCCATGCAGCGAACCACCAGCGGACTGCGATGGCGGTCGACACTGTCGAGCACTTCTTCCCGCCGCAACCATAACGCTCGCACGATGCCGGCATCGAGTGACCGGTCCGGATAATGCTGCCCAAGCCGCCCGGCAAAAGCGAAGCGCAAGTAGGTCAGGTCGCTTCCCGGCTTGCTCCAGCGATAAATACCGGTGATCTGTTCGGGCAAGAAATCGTACGCGGTCTCCTCGAGCACTTCCCGTTCGACTGCGGCAACGATTGTTTCGTCCGGCTCCAGATGGCCGGCTGGCTGATTCAATCGCAGCCCGCTGCTGGTTTCTTCCTCTACCAGCAGAAAGCGGCCGTCTCTTTCAACAACAGCCGCGACCGTCACGTTCGGTTTCCAGACCATATAGCGATGTCAGCCTGTGCCACGACAGCTGAGTCGATTCGGTACCATTGCCGGGCCGCACGCCACGCATCGCGTGCGAGCCCCCCTTGTCGATGCCCGCAAAGCTACTTGGCCTGCTCGTTGACATGCCGTCACGCGCTAGCTGCCACTCCTTGCCAAGCCTGCGCTTCACGCGAGACCACGTAATCGTAAGCGGGCAAGGTCAGAAACTCGACGAACTCATCAGCGAGTGTGAGTTCTTCGAACATCTTTGCAGCTTCTTCGTACTTGCCGGCGCCATAGGCGGAACCCAACATCTCGTGCACTTTTGCCAGTTCTTCCGGAACCAATTGGCTGAACATCTCTTTGGTGACCTTGCGCCCGTCATCGAGGACACCTAGCGGACTGCGGATCCAGTGCCAGATCTGCGCGCGCGAGATCTCCGCAGTGGCTGCGTCTTCCATAAGATTGAAGATTGGCACGCACCCCGTCCCGGCGAGCCATGCCCCCATATACTGGATGCCGATATTGATGTTCATGCGCAGGCCGTTCTCGGTAACTGGACCTTGCGGTTTGAAGTCGAGCAGATCGGCCGCGCTGACCTCCACGTCGGGCCGCTGTTTGGCGATCTGGTTGGGAGTGGTCATGACTGCGTCAAACGCTTGCTGCGCCACCGCAACCAGCCCCGGGTGCGCGACCCAGGTGCCGTCGTGTCCGTCATTGGCTTCGCGCTCCTTGTCGGCTCGTACTTTCGCCACCGCCGCTTCATTGGCCTGCGGGTCGTTCTTGATCGGAATTTGTGCGGCCATTCCGCCCATCGCGAATGCCCCCCGTTTGTGGCAAGTCTTGATCAAAAGCAAGGAGTAGGCGCGCATGAATGGACTGGTCATGGTAACCAGGTTGCGATCCGCCAGCATGAAACCTTCATGGTTCCGGAACTTCTTTATACAGCTGAAAATATAGTCCCAGCGGCCACAGTTCAGCCCTGCCGAGTGCTCGCGCAGCTCGTAGAGAATTTCATCCATTTCGAAGGCAGCAAGAATCGTCTCGATTAACACGGTCGCCTTGACGGTTCCTTGCGGCAACTCGAGTTCGTTCTGCGAAAATACGAACACGTCGTTCCACAGCCGTGCCTCGAGATGAGATTCCATCTTCGGCAGATAAAGATAAATGCCTGATTTGCGCGCAATGCGTTCCTTGGCGTTATGGAAGAAGTACAGACCGAAATCGAATAGCGAGCCGGACATGGGCTGACCGTCGACGAGCACGTGCTTTTCGCTCAGGTGCCACCCGCGTGGCCGCACTAGCAGCGTTGCGATAGTATCTCCGAGCCTGTATTGCTTCCCCTCGGGGCTGGTGAAGCTGATGGTGTTACGCACAGCATCACGCATGTTGATCTGGCCCGCGACCTGATTGTCCCAGTTCGGCGTATTCGAATCCTCGAAATCGGCCATGTACATTTTCGCGCCCGAGTTCAATGCGTTGATAACCATCTTGCGGTCGGTCGGCCCAGTGATTTCGGTGCGACGGTCCTGTAAATCGTTCGGCACCGGCGCGACAGTCCAGTCGGCTTCGCGGATGGGCTTTGTCTCCGGCAGGAAGTCGGGCAGCTTGCCCGCGTCGAGTTCCTTCTGGCGCAGCGCCCGACGTTCAATCAGTTCGATGCGGCGCGCGTCGAACTTGCGGTGAAGCTTCGCCAGGAATGCAAGCGCCTCCGGCGTCAGGATTTCGGCGTATTCAGGCCTGAACGCGCCGCTGATGCTGATGCCGGCAGGTGGGGCAAATTGTTGAGTCATGTCTCCTCCAGCGGGATTATGGATTGAGAAAGGCAGAGTCAAGCGTCTTCCACAATGTGAAATGCTTTTTTACGCGATGACAGAAGTATAACGCCGCAGCCGGTTGCCCGGTCTGCGGCGTGGTCACGGAGCCAAGAATGCTGGCGCGAATGGACGCGCCATCGTTCAGTTCACACGGCTTAAGCGAACTGTGCTTCCTCGGTCGAGCCGCTCAGCGCTGTCACCGATGATTTGCCCGCTTGCACCACCTGCACGACATCATCGAAGTAGCTCGTGCCGACCTCTCGCTGGTGTTTGGTCGCACTGTAGCCAGCCGATTCGGCGTCGAATTCCGCCTGCTGCAGCTTCACGTACGCCGTCATATTGTCGCGGGCGTAGCCCTGCGCCAGGTCGAACATGGAGTAATTGAGCGCGTGGAAGCCAGCCAGCGTGATGAACTGGAACTTGTAGCCCATGGCACCGAGTTCGCGCTGGAACTTGGCAATGGTCGCGTCGTCGAGGTTTTTTTTCCAGTTGAACGACGGCGAACAGTTGTATGCCAGCAGCTGCTCCGGATAATGGGCGTGAATGGCCTCGGCAAATTGTTTCGCGAAAGCCAAGTCCGGCGTGCCTGTCTCGCACCAGATCAGATCGGCGTACGGGGCGTAGGCAAGGCCGCGTGAAATCGCCTGCTGGATGCCGTTCATGACGCGGAAGAAGCCCTCCGGCGTGCGTTCACCGGTGCAGAACGGACGGTCGTTCTCGTCGATATCGGACGTTAGCAGATTCGCTGCCTCGGCATCGGTGCGCGCCAGCAATACGGTTGGCACCGCCATGGTGTCAGCGGCCAGACGCGCAGCAACCAATTTCTGCACCGCTTCTTGGGTTGGCACCAGCACCTTGCCACCCATGTGACCGCATTTCTTGGCTGAAGCCAGTTGATCTTCAAAGTGCACGCCCGCAGCGCCGGCCTCGATCATGGCTTTCATTAACTCATAAGCGTTGAGCACGCCACCGAAGCCGGCCTCAGCATCAGCCACGATCGGCGCAAACCAGTCGACATCATCCTTGCCCTCGGCATGATGAATCTGATCGGCCCGCAAGAGCGTGTTGTTGATCCGGCGTACGACCGACGGCACGCTGTTGGCGGGATAGAGCGACTGATCGGGGTACATTTCACCAGACAGGTTGGCGTCGGCGGCGACCTGCCACCCCGACAGATAGATAGCCTTGAGACCGGCGCGAACCTGCTGCATCGCCTGGTTGCCGGTCAACGCCCCGAGGGAATTGACAAATGGCTCCTCATTGACCAGCTTCCACAATTTTTCGGCGCCGCGTCGCGCCAGCGTATGCTCGATGTGCACCGAGCCGCGCAGTCGTACCACGTCTTCGGCCGAATAGGGGCGGGTCGTGTTTTTCCAGCGTGGATTCTCGGTCCACTGTTTGTTCAATTCTGCGATTTCGTTGTCGCGATTCACGGGTAACTCCCTTCATTTGTCTGCTCTGACTTCGTGCTTTCTTGGTGCCCACCTCGAGCAAACAACGGTCCACGTCGAAGCGGCCAAGGTTGCTGTTTCTACACCAGCTTTGAATGCCAAAGGGGAACACTGCCCATGACTGCGTCGAGGCCAGAGGTTCGATCCGGCGTACCGACAAGAAAACCGGAGATCGCGGCTTTCCACGCTGACTTGCTGCCGCCCAGGGTAACTGTCGCAGCGAGTGCAGTCACTAACAAAAGCTAGCGAAAGTGATAGTGCGACGCAACAATGGCAAGCCAAGAAATTAAAAATAGTAATAACAAGATGTTATATTCTTGCTGCGGGAGTTTTCCGGATAATGAAAAAGAATTTCAAGGTTTCATGCTGCGGCCCGTCGCTCCACGGGGGCGATGTCGAGCCAGCCTCAACCGAAGGCTTTCCCGATCGCACTGGCTGGCGGGCGCCGGTGTCGGCTCAGTTATGTAGAATCGCGACTTTTCGACAGGTACCGTCGCCTGCGACGGGCCGGTACATTCCATTAGTCAACGTAAACCTAGCGACCGAGGCGATCAGCATGTACAAGCACATCAAACTGCCGGACACCGGCGACAAGATCAGCGTCAATACCGACCTCACCCTGAACGTTCCCGACAGTCCGATCATTCCCTACATCGAAGGCGACGGCATCGGGGTCGACATCACGCCAGTGATGCGCAAGGCGGTCGACGCGGCGGTTACTGCAGCGTACGGCGGCAAACGCAAGATCATCTGGTTGGAGGTGTACGCGGGAGAGAAATCCTGCAATGTCTATGGCGAGAACGTCTGGTTACCTGACGAGACGCTCGAGGCTGCCAAGGAGTTCGTGGTGTCGATCAAAGGGCCGCTGACGACACCGGTCGGTGGCGGCATCCGTTCCATCAACGTAGCGCTGCGCCAGCAACTGGATTTGTACGTGTGCCTGCGGCCGGTCAGGTACTTCAAGGGCGTGCCCAGTCCATTGAGGCACCCGGAGAAGACCAATATGGTGATTTTTCGCGAGAATTCGGAAGATATCTATGCCGGCATCGAGTGGCAGGCGGAAACTGACGATGCACGCAAAGTGATCGACTTCCTTACCGGGCAGATGGGGGTGAAAAAAATCCGCTTCCCGGAAACTTCCGGCATCGGTGTGAAGCCGGTTTCCAGGCAAGGCACCGAGCGGCTGGTGCGCAAGGCCATCCAGTATGCCATCGCCAACAAGCGCGCTTCGGTGACTTTGGTGCACAAGGGCAACATCATGAAGTACACCGAGGGCGCTTTCCGTGACTGGGGATACGATCTCGCAAAACGGGAGTTCGGGGGCAAACTGCTCGATGGTGGGCCGTGGCTGAAGTTACCCAATGGCATTGTCATCAAGGACGTTATTGCTGACGCATTTTTACAACAGATTTTGTTGCGACCGGCCGAGTACGACGTCATTGCGACGCTCAACTTGAACGGTGACTACATATCGGATGCACTGGCAGCACAGGTGGGAGGCATCGGAATCGCGCCGGGAGCAAATATATCGGACTCGGTTGCCATGTTCGAGGCGACACATGGCACCGCCCCGAAATACGCCGGCAAGGACTACGTGAATCCGGGGTCGTTACTACTTTCAGCCGAAATGATGTTGCGTCATATGGGCTGGGTGGAGGCAGCCGACCTGGTGATCAAGTCGATGGAGGCGACTATTTCGGATCGCGTAGTAACCTACGATTTCGCGCGTCTCATGGACAATGCGGAACAGGTCTCCTGCTCCGGTTTCGGTGCGGCGATGATCGAACGGATGGGCAACTAAGAAGCATATAATTCATTGATATACAATAAAAAACTCCGCGGCCGGTTGCGGTCGCGGATCCTTTGAAGTTGGTTGCTGCTGGCAGTTATGACGACCCGCTCAGCTCGCCTCCTGAATATTCGAGGCCTGCTTCCCCTTTGGGCCCTGAGTGACGTCGAACGACACCTTTTGCCCTTCTTTCAGTGTCTTGAAGCCGTTCATTTGTATTGCTGAAAAGTGTGCAAACAAATCCTCGCTGCCATCATCGGGCGTAATAAAACCGTAGCCCTTGGCATCGTTAAACCACTTGACCGTACCAGTTGCCATAACCCCTCATTCTCCGACTAAAAAAGCGGGTCGGATACCCGCCGACTCTGTTTGAGATTCAAGTCCGCAATATCGGCATAACCGGTACAACAGCCACCTTGAAGCCAAACAACCTTCGCTTTTTTAGGCTATTCCCCAGGTGAAGTCAAGCTTGAGGCGCGAGTTGCAGGGCGTTGAGCGCATACGATTTTTGCTTGAATGTGTTTTGGCTCGGAATAAACAATGTGCAATCGAAAAATAATTTTTGCACTTGTAATTTCTGGCGTTATCAGCACAATAAACTGTAGTATGGGTAGCGAGAGCGCGATAATGGCGACAGGAACTCGCGGAGACTCGCTCCTTGAGGCCGAAAAGGCTAGGGTCAAGCCTCCTAGTCTGTACAAGGTTCTGCTTCTGAACGACGATTACACTCCGATGGATTTTGTCGTGTCAGTATTGCAGAAATTTTTCTCAATGGACCGCGAACAGGCGACCCAGATTATGCTCAAAGTGCACAAGGAAGGCATGGGTGTTTGCGGTGTATTTCCAAGAGATGTAGCTGCTACAAAAGTCGAGCAGGTGATTTCGTTTTCACGGCAACACCAGCACCCTTTGCAATGTGTGATGGAAGAAACCTAAGATGATTGCCCAGGAACTTGAAGTAAGCCTCCACATGGCGTTCATGGAGGCACGCCAAAAGCGGCACGAGTTCATCACGGTCGAGCACCTCTTGCTCGCGATGCTCGACAACCCGTCAGCGTCGGAAGTTCTGCGAGCTTGTGCAGCCAACGTCGAGGAACTGCGCAAGCTGCTCAGTGATTTCATCACGGAACATACCCCGGTGGTAAGTGGCGAAGAGGTGGACACGCAGCCGACGCTCGGATTTCAGCGGGTAATACAGCGCGCCATTCTCCACGTACAGTCATCGGGCAAGAAAGAGGTCACTGGTGCTAACGTGTTGGTGGCAATCTTCGGCGAAAAGGACTCCCACGCGGTCTACTTCCTGCATCAGAAAGGCGTCACCCGCCTCGACGTCGTCAATTTTATTTCGCATGGCATCACCAAACTGCCGCAAACCGCCCCTGCGAAACAGCAGCAGGATACGGACAGCGAAGCCGAGCAGGAACAACCGTCCTCAGGCGCGCTCGAAAACTACACGATCAATCTCAACGCGCTGGCGATTTCCGGCAAGATCGATCCACTCATTGGCCGTGAAGGCGAACTGGAAAGGGTTATTCAGACGCTGTGCCGGCGGCGCAAGAACAATCCGCTATTGGTGGGCGAAGCGGGGGTGGGCAAGACCGCTATTGCCGAGGGTTTGGCGCGGCGAATCATCGAGGGCAGCGTGCCCGAAGTCTTGTTGCGATCGCAGGTGTACTCGCTCGACATGGGCGCGTTGCTCGCTGGCACTAAGTACCGCGGCGATTTCGAGCAGCGGCTCAAGGCCGTACTCAAGCAACTCACCGAGAATCCGCAAACGATCCTGTTCATCGACGAGATTCATACTTTGATCGGTGCTGGGGCCGCCTCAGGCGGAACGCTGGATGCCTCCAACCTGCTCAAGCCGGCGCTGTCGACGGGCACGCTGAAGTGTATCGGTGCGACGACCTACACAGAGTTCCGTGGCATATTCGAGAAGGATCACGCCTTGTCGCGCCGCTTCCAGAAAATAGATGTGGTCGAACCTTCGGTCAACGAAACCGTTGCGATCCTGCGTGGCTTGAAGTCGCGTTTCGAGGCGCATCATCAAGTGAAATACACCGTCACCGCACTGGTGGCCGCGGCAGAGTTGTCGGCGCGCTTTATCAATGACCGGCATCTTCCGGACAAGGCGATCGATGTCATCGACGAAGCGGGCGCTGCGCAACGTATCCAGCCGAAGTCGAAGCAGAAGCGCGTGATCGGCAAGCATGAGATCGAGGAAATCATCGCCAAGATTGCGCGGGTACCCACACAAAGCGTGTCTTCATCTGACCGTAACAAGCTGCAGACCCTTGATCGCGACCTGAAGGCGGTCGTATTCGGGCAGGATCAAGCCATCGATGCATTGTCCGCAGCCATCAAGATGTCGCGCAGTGGACTTGGCAACCCCGACAAGCCAATCGGCAGTTTCCTGTTCAGTGGCCCGACCGGCGTTGGCAAGACAGAAGTTGCCCGCCAACTGGCCTACACCATGGGCGTTGAATTGGTGCGCTTTGACATGTCCGAATACATGGAGCGGCACGCGGTGTCGCGCCTGATCGGCGCGCCGCCGGGATACGTCGGTTTTGATCAGGGTGGACTGCTTACCGAGGCGATTACCAAACAACCGTATTCGGTGCTACTGCTCGATGAAATCGAGAAAGCGCATCCCGATATTTTCAACATTCTGCTACAAGTGATGGATCACGGCACGCTCACCGATAATAACGGGCGTAAGGCCGATTTCCGCAATTCCGTCATCATCATGACGACCAATGCGGGAGCAGCGGAGCTGTCGAAAGTGTCGATGGGCTTTACCGCATCACGCGCCGCGGGTGACGAGATGGCGGAGATCAAGCGTATGTTCACGCCGGAGTTTCGCAATCGCATCGACGCGACCATTTCGTTCTCGCCACTGTCGCATGAAGTGATACTGCGCGTGGTTGACAAGTTCCTGATCGAACTCGAGGAACAGTTGCATGAGAAGAAGGTCGAGATTCGCTTCACTCAGGCACTCAAGGACTATCTGGCCAAGAACGGGTTCGATCCACTGATGGGTGCCCGGCCGATGGCGCGTCTGATACAGGATACGATTCGCCGTGCTCTTGCCGAGGAACTGTTGTTTGGCCGCTTGTCCTCCGGCGGCAAAGTCACTGTTGACGTCGACGCGAAAGGCAAGACGCAGCTTCTTTTCGAAGCAGCCAAGCGCCAGCAAGAGACAGCGCCAGCCTGAGAAATCCGCTCTCATCGGAGAAACCGGATGCTCAGGCCCCGGTTTTTGTGCCTTAATGCCGCTGAACGAGGACGCTGTTCTGAGTTGGCACAAGGCATGGGTAACGACGGCAATTACAACGCAGTCTGGCTCCGATTCTGGAAGGCTATATTTAAGAAAGGAGGGCACGTGACGCGATCTGATAGGGGTTCGTTGCTGGCCGCGCTGGCACTATGTGTGACGGCAGCATCCGGCTTTGCCCAGGAGAAGGTGCAAGGTCGCAACTGGTCGGGCGCCTGCACCGGCTGCCACGGTACCGAGGGGAGAAGCGTGGGAGCGATTCCAGCCCTTGCCGGCATTGACAAAGCGAAATTCGTCGAGTTGATGACAGCGTTTCAAGAAGGTACGCAGCCTGCAACGGTCATGCATCAACACGCCAAAGGATTGAGTGACGAACAGATAGACGCGCTCGGCGATTATTTCGCGAGCCGCAGACCCAGGTAAGGGGGATCGCTGTGAACCGTTATCGACGCAGATTCATCCAGGGCTTGTCGGCGACCGCTGTGCTGACGGGAGCAATTGGTTGTGCCAGCGGCGGAGGTGAATCGAAGACTATTGGCCGGGTTGTCGTCATCGGCGGTGGCTATGGCGGCGCGACTGCAGCGAAGTATATCCGCATGTGGTCACCTGATATTGCGGTGACCCTGGTCGAGCCGAACAGGCAGTTCGTGTCTTGTCCGTTGTCCAATCGCGTTCTCGCCGGGACCTGGCAAATGTCGGACATTACCAGCAGCTATGATGGTCTCGCGCGCCGTGGTGTGCAGATTATTCACCAGACGGCCACCGGCATCGACCCGGTAAACAAAGTGGTGACGCTCAGGGACGGGCGGCAGCTGGACTATGATCGGTTGATCGTGGCGCCCGGTATAGAGCTCGTTTACGACGACATCCCGGGCATGTGGGACCCGGCGTCGCGCGAGGTTGTGCCGCATGCCTGGAAAGCGGGGTCGCAGACGGCATTGCTGCGCCAGCAACTGGAGAATATGCCCGATGGCGGAGTCTATGCGATCACTATTCCGCGATCGCCGTATCGTTGTCCGCCCGGGCCTTATGAGCGTGCTTGCCAGGTCGCGCACTACTTCAGCGTGTCGAAGCCGCGCTCAAAAGTTTTGGTGCTTGATGCCAACGAGGACATTGTCTCGAAGAAAGGATTGTTCCGTACGGCGTGGCAGGACCGTTACGCGGACATTATCGAGTATCGCCCGAACAATGCGCTGATTGATGTCGATGTGTCCTCGCGAACTGCGATCCTCGATTTCGAGGACGTCAAGGCCGACGTGCTCAACGTCGTTCCGCCGCAGCGTGCTGGCCGCATTGCGCGCGATGCCGGACTGATTACTGCCAACGACCGCTGGTGCGAAGTGGATTTCCTGAGCTACGAATCGGTCGCGGTTGCCGGCGTACACGTGCTCGGTGACTCGGTGATGGCCGCGCCGCGCATGCCGAAATCCGGGCACATGGCGAATCAGCACGGCAAGGTATGCGCGGCAGCGATTATCGAATTGCTGCATGGTCGCGAGCCTGACTCTTCACCGCTCATTACCAACACTTGCTACAGTTTTGTCAGCGACGAGGAAGTCATTCACGTAGCGTCTGTCCACCAGTACGACCAAGACAAGCGTACTATGGTTACCATCAAGGGTGCAGGTGGTTTGTCGGAAGCTGCCAACAAGGCTGAAGGCCGGATGGCTGAGTCGTGGGGAAAGAATATCTGGGACGACGTTCTGGGTTAGGAGATACTGGGGAAAACCGACGCGAACCTATCTCGGCATCACTCACGCGCGCGATCGATGGTGCGATCGATGGTGCGATAGGTTCTAAGACCCGGTTGCTGTGTCGCGTGCTTGCTTACTTCCCGCGCTCGTCTATGAAGTATGCAATTGCGGCTCAGCGTTCGCGTCGCCCACTTGAGGCTGCACAGAAACAAAAAGGTGAGTGTTCGCCGAAACTCACCTTAGTTTGTTTTCTTCTCGTGCGCACGATTTTTTCAAAAACAGGCGGCCCCTTTCACCCGCCTCGCTCGCTAGGGTTTTTTCGGCATCTCGCCATTCACGACCCCATGGTGCTGGGTGCCTTGCTCAGGCGCGCGGGCGGGCGTGGCGATGTCGCCGCGGTGGCACCAATATCAGGGTGATAATCAATGCGACGGCGAGAGTGACGTAAGCCGTTGTGAATACCCAGCCGGGAAGGTCGTAATAAATCAAGCTGCCGACCCAGTGTGCGACGAAACCGTTACGTGGCGCGTCGCCGCGCAGCAAATCTTCCCACACCGTCAGTGGGCAAACCATGCCCAGCAGCGCCTCGGCCGCCACGAACAGCATCACACCGAGGTGAACATAGCGAAACAGCGGAGCACGCACGCCAGGCCACTGACGTCGCACGCCGATCCAGATGTAAGCCGTCCCGCCGATGACAAACGTCACCACCAGTGCGTGGAGCAGCAATATGGCGTCTGCTAGCAGTTTCTTGATCAGGCGGTCGCGCCTCGAACCCGGGAATTGGCGCGCTCGCCCATTACTCGTCTAGTCTGCGTTAATGCTACCTGCGTCCCGAGGCGTCTTGCTGCGCCTCGGTCAGCCTAATCGGTGGCGACTGGTCTATCAGGGTCAGCGATCCATTCGCTCCACGATCCTGGATATAACCGTGATCCGCTCATTCCGGCAAGTTCCATGGCCAGCAAATTATGGCAGGCCGACACGCCCGAGCCGCACTGATGCACGACGTTGCGCACCGGCGTGCCACCGATGAGGATCTCAAATTCGCGGCGCAGTTCTTCACCAGGGCGAAACAGTCCTTCTTCACTGACATTGTTCCTGAACAGGCGGTTTAGCGCTCCAGGGATATGACCGGCAACGGGATCGATCGTCTCGTTTTGACCGTGAAAGCGGTCATTGCTGCGTGCGTCGATCACCAGCATCTTCTCTGATTCGAGATTTTCGAGCACGTAGTGCGCGTCCACGTTGACATCGCGCACTCGCGGAGCGAACGTTCTCGGTTTCGCTTGGGGAACATCCTGCGTCGTCGGCTTGCCGGCACGCAGCCATGCTTCCCAACCGCCGTCGAGGACGGCGACTGCGTCGTGGCCAAGCCAGCGCAGCATCCACCACAGGCGCGAGGCGTAGACACCTGCCGCATTATCGTACCCAACGACTTGTATACCGTCGGTAACGCCCTTGCTACCAAGCCATGCGGCGAATGTTTCGACATCCGGAAGCGGGTGCCGGCCGTTGCTACCGTTCGGTGGGGCTGCCAGATCGCGGTCGACCGAGGCGAAGTGTGCATGCGGCAGATGCGAGCGCGCATACTCGGTGTCACCAAAATCGGGATTGGTCAGTTCGTGACGGCAGTCAAAAGTCACGTACCTCGGGTTATCGAGGTTTGCGTCGAGTTCGTCTACTGTGATCAGAGTGGTAAAGGACATTGATGGTTTTTCCGTCAAAGCGCAGGGATGGCGGCGACAGGTGCCGCTGAAGCCAACCGCCACGCAAGAGCTGCCCGGGCTCGTGTCGCCCGATGCATTATGTCGTGCGGGCAGCTGCGCAGCATAGCACTTTGCACAGTACCGCCGAAAGCACCTCGTTGCCCTGTGCCGAGCAATAGGATACTTTAGGCAGTTTATCAGCCCAAGTTACTTGCAGGTCTGTCGTGCCAAAAGCCAAATCAGAACATGAACTGACGTTCGAGACTGCTCTCGAGGAACTGGAGTCGATTGTCGAGACCATGGAGAGTGGCCAGATGCCTCTGGAGAAGTCGCTTTCGGCTTACAAACGCGGCGCAGAATTGTTGCAGTTCTGTCAGGGCCAGCTGCAAGATGTGCAACAACAGGTGAAAGTGCTCGAGTCCGACTTGCTGCGAAAGTTTGCTGGTGACGAAGGCGACGACTAGCGGGTTTCAACACTGGATGCTGGAGCGGCAGGGCAGGGTGGAAGCGGCCCTCGACTGCCTGCTGCCTGGCGTCGAGCACGCTCCCGCACGATTGCATTCGGCGATGCGTTACGCTGTACTCGGTGGAGGCAAGCGTGTCAGGCCGCTGTTGGCCTACGCTGCGGGCGAGTTGGTCGCTGCCAAACCGGGACACCTGGATTTGGTCGCCAGTTCGCTGGAACTCATCCACGCCTACTCGCTGGTGCACGATGACCTTCCGTGCATGGATAACGACCGGATGCGGCGCGGCAAGCCGACCGTGCACGTCGAATATGACGAGGCGACCGCGCTGCTGGTCGGAGACAGCTTGCACAGTCTGGCGTTTCAGGCGCTCACAGACAATGCGCTGGTGGCTGATGCGACCAGACAGTTGGCGATGGCGGCGACACTGGCACGTGCCGCTGGCTCGAGTGGCATGGCCGGTGGGCAGGCGATAGATTTGCAAAGTGTTGGCAAGCGCTTGTCGCTGCCGGAGCTGGAGTTCATGCACGTGCACAAAACGGGCGCCTTGATCCGTGCCAGTGTCCAGCTGGGTGCGATGTGTGCAGACTCGTTGGGCGCCATTGACCTTGAATTATTGGACCGGTTCGGCAAATTGGCGGGGCTGGGATTCCAACTGGTTGACGATGTCCTCGATGCTGAATCGAGCACCGCGACGCTCGGCAAGACCGTTGGTAAGGACGCGATGGACAACAAGCCGACTTATGTAACGGCGGTCGGTGTCGAGCGGTCCCGTAAATTGGCGAGTGAGCTGTGTGAAGAGGCGCTGGCTGTGCTTGAGCAATTTCCTCGAGGCGGTGAGCGACTTGGTGATCTCACCCGCTTCATTTTTCACAGGGAATTCTGATGCCCGCTTATTGCGCCGGCTGATGAGAGTGCGGTTGGTCACTGAATAAATGTACGAGTTGCTAGAAAAGATCAATCAACCTCTGGATTTGCGTTCGCTCGAGCGCAAACAGCTACCGCAGCTGGCTCACGAGCTGCGTGAATACCTGATTGACACGGTATCCAAGACCGGCGGACATCTTTCGTCGAATCTCGGCACGGTCGAACTGACCATTGCCCTGCACTACGTTTTTGATACTCCGCGCGACCGTCTAGTGTGGGATGTTGGCCACCAAACCTATTCACACAAGATTCTCACCGGCCGTCGTGAGCAGATGCCGACACTGCGCCAGTACCACGGCCTGGCTGGATTTCCGCGGCGCGAGGAAAGCGAATTCGACACTTTCGGTACCGCCCACTCGAGCACTTCGATCAGTGCCGCGCTGGGCATGGCGGTGGCCGCACGCGCCCGCAGTGAAGACCGGCGCATCGTGGCCGTCATCGGCGATGGTGCAATGACTGCAGGAATGGCTTTCGAAGCGTTGAATAATGCCGGTGCGATGGATGCCAATCTGCTGGTCATTCTCAATGACAATGACATGTCGATTTCGGAGAATGTCGGCGCGCTCAACAACTATCTGGCGCGGCTGCTATCGGGACGCTTTTATTCTGCCGCCCGCCGCGCCAGCGAGAAAGTCCTTGGCCGCATGCCGCCAGTATTGGAACTCGCTCGTAGAGCAGAGGAGCATATGAAAGGCATGGTGATGCCGGGAACCTTGTTCGAGGAGTTCGGGTTCAACTACATCGGGCCGATTGACGGGCATGACCTTGATGTGCTGGTGGCGACCCTGAGCAATTTGCGCGGTCTCGACGGCCCGCAGTTTCTGCACGTCGTCACGCGTAAGGGCAAGGGTTACCAGCCGGCCGAGGAAAACGCGATCCTCTACCACGGCGTTGGCAAATTTGCGCCGCCGGAGGGAATCGTAGCCAAGCCTGCTGCCAAGCCGGCCTACACGCAAATTTTCGGCGATTGGCTTTGCGACATGGCGGCTCGCGACGAGCGCTTGATTGCGATTACGCCAGCCATGCGTGAGGGCTCGGGTCTGGTACGCTTTTCCCAAGAGTACGCCGACCGCTATTTCGATGTCGGCATCGCCGAGCAACATGCGGTGACATTTGCTGCCGGACTTGGGGCCGAGGGTATGAAGCCGGTCGTTGCGATCTATTCGACCTTCCTGCAGCGGGCTTACGATCAGTTGATTCACGACATTTGCATTCAGAATCTCGATGTCACGTTTGCCATCGACCGTGCTGGCCTGGTTGGGGCCGATGGGCCAACGCACCACGGCAGCTTTGACCTGTCGTACTTGCGTTGCCTACCCAAAATGGTGGTAATGACGCCTTCTGATGAGAACGAGTGTCGCCAGATGCTGTACACCGCGTTCGAGTTCGAGGGGCCGACCGCGGTGCGCTATCCGCGTGGCAGTGGCCCCGGAACTGCGGTGAAGCAGGAGATGACCGCGCTGCCAATTGGGGTCGGCGAAGTGCGTCGCCAAGGCAAACACATTGCCATCCTCGCGTTTGGCGCGCCTTTGACAGCGGCCTTGCAGGCTGCCGAGGGGCTAGACGCAACGGTGGCCAACATGCGCTTCGTCAAACCGCTCGACGAAGATCTTGTGCGCGAACTGTCGGAAACGCATGAGGTCCTTGTTACAGTCGAGGAAAACGTAATTGCAGGCGGAGCAGGCAGCGCCGTGCTGGAAGCGCTGGAACGGATGCAGCGGCCGATCAACGTGCTGCAACTCGGGTTGCCGGATCGCTTTGTCGAGCATGGTGATCCGCACAGCCTGATCATCGAGTGTGGCCTCGACGCAGCCGGAATCGCGCGCTCGATCAAGGATCACATTAGCTGACTAGTTTACTCGGGTATTGGGCAGGACTATAATTTCGCCAACTCGACTCTATTCGAAAGCGTCATGAACTCTCCCGAAGCTGTTGCCATACCAGACGTCCAGAACAGCGAAGATACTCGCCGACTGGCCATCGACAAGGTCGGAATCAAGGCGATCCGGCACCCGGTGCGGGTCGCCGACAAGGACGATGGCGTGCAGCACACGATCGCGACGTTCAATATGTACGTGGAGCTGCCACATAACTTCAAGGGCACGCATATGTCGCGTTTCGTCGAGATTCTGAACGCGCACGAGCGTGAGATCTCGGTCGAATCATTCGAGACGATGCTGCGTGAAATGGTCGAGCGCCTTGAGGCCGAATCGGGCCATATTGAAATGGTGTTCCCCTATTTCATCGACAAGATGGCTCCAGTTTCGGGCGTACGCAGTTTGATGGACTATGAAGTCGCCTTCACCGGGGAAATCAATGACGGACAGTATTCATTGCTGATGAAGGTGGTGATCCCGGTCACCAGCCTGTGCCCTTGCTCGAAGGGAATATCCGATTATGGCGCCCACAATCAGCGCTCGCACGTCACTATTGCTGCGCGTACCAACACGCATGTCTGGATAGAGGAACTGGTACGCATCGCCGAGCAACAGGCTTCGTGTGAACTTTACGGCTTGCTCAAGCGGCCCGACGAAAAGTACGTGACAGAGCATGCCTACGACAATCCCAAGTTTGTCGAGGACATGGTTCGCGATATCGCCACCGTGCTCAACGCTGACACACGTATCGATGCTTACGTAGTCGAGTCGGAGAACTTCGAGTCGATACACAACCACTCGGCATACGCGCTGATTGAGAGAGACAAGCTGCGCGACGCCCCACACTGATCACGGCCGCACGACTGACCCGGGCTGCAATGCAAATCAAAGGTGCGAGCACCTGACACCACGATCGGGCAGGCGCGAGCGATGGTGAGACAGCTCCTCGTAGCTTTTCAGAAGCTCAGTAGCGTTTGGTGAGGGTGAGAGTATCCCCATTGCGTTGCATATCGAGCCTGCCGAGGAAGCTCATGCCCAACAGCACCACTGGTAGATCCATATTCGAGTGCACCAGGCCTGCGACGTTATGCATCACAATGTCTCCCACCTGTACCTTGTTCAGTTGCACACGGTGAACGACTGCGACGCCATTGGCGGTGTTGGCGTAACCTTTCTCCCCTGAAAGATAATCGATTCCGGCGCGCCGCGCGTCCGCTGGCCCCATCGCGATAAGCGAAGCGCCACTGTCGACGATCAGCCGCACAGTGGCACCGTTGATGGTGCCAGTTGTGAAGAAGTGTCCTTGCGCATTTGACACCAGCGTCACGCTGGGACGGTCGATGGTTACCGGTGGCGAATAAGGCTGCTCGCCGAGCCGTAACGCAATCCGCTCGCCACCCACCTCGACGAGCGCCTCGTCACTTGTTACCGCGAGCAGTTTGACGCCAGCACGTCCTGTCTGCCCGACGCGCATCATCTTTGGTCGTGCGCCCTCGATCACCAGAATCGCAGTATTGTTGGCCAAGCCGATTAGTCTGACGTCGGTTGCGTTGACTGGCGATGCGAAGCCGAAGTACACCAATGCGAGCAAGGTGATGAGCGGCGCACGCAGTTGCGACACGGGAGAAGCAAACATGCAATCTAGTCCCGGAAGTTTGTGAACTGCAACGGGTAGTCCGTCACTTGCTCTTTGACCATCGTGATGGCTTGCTGCAAGTTGTCTTTCTTGCCGCCGGAAACACGCACTGTTTCACCCTGGATCGATCCCTGCAGTTTCAATTTGCTGTCTTTGATCATCTTGACAATGCGCTTGGAGAGTTCCTTGTCGACACCGGAGCGCACCGTGATTACTTGTTTGACCTTGTCACCGCTGACCTTGGCGACCTGTCCTCTCGAGAGGCTGCGCACGTCGACACCGCGCTTGGCCATTTTGCCGATCAACACGTCGTACACCTGGCCGAGTTTGAATTCGTCATCGGCGAACACGGTCAGCTGGTCGCCGTCGGCGATCTCGACCCGTGCGTCGGAGCCCTTGAAGTCATAGCGGTTTCCGACCTCTCTGTTGGCCTGATCTACGGAATTTCGCAGCTCGTTCTTATCTACTTCCGAAACAATGTCGAAGCTTGGCATAGTGCAATCCTCCTGCGTCCCGATGCCGGGAAATTCACTCGGGTCAGCCGCCATGCGCGATTCAGCGGCCTAGTTGAATGCCGCGAAAATCGTACCAGCTAGTGCAATCGGACCGTGAATGTCTGTGCTGGCAGACCGGTGCCGTCGTCGAACTCCGCCGCAGCCTCGATCGCGCGTTCGGCGATTTTGGAAGCCGGCATGCCGTTTCGGTCGTAGTCGGCCCACAGTGCGCCCAGCGCGTAGTCGCTGCCGCTGCCGTAAGCGTAGAAGCGCGAAAACTCCTGGACGGTGCGGTGGCCGGAAACACCGAAGATACCGTGCGGATTGACGATCAGCACATCCATACGAGTCGACTCCAGGGCATCCTCCTTGTCTTCCTCCGGCATCAGGAAGTACTTCTCTTTCAACGCCTGGTGCAGGCGGTTCCAGGTCTGAAATATCTCCGCCGGGTTCGACAAGCGACAATCATTGCCTTGCTCGATGAAATAATCATGCAGGATAAGTTTGAAAGTCGCGTTCCCGGTAACTGCGATGAAACTCTCGCCAATCTTGATAATTTTCTCGCTGTTGGCAATGTATTTTGCGCTTTCCTTGCCGGCGCCCCATTTGGTGAGCGTATCTGCGGCGATAGCAGCAATACCTTCTTTCTTAACGACCGTAATGGTTGTCATGGAACCTCGACAATTCCGGGCTTGGCGATGGTTGAGAAAAATAGCGCAGCGGCCGTAGTTTGCCGTTTCACCACTGTAACGGGAAGGGTCCGCCGGTTGCCGCCAGGGCTTGTCCGCATCGAGCGCTAGCGGCTGTTCCGCCTGGCGCCCAAGCGCAATCGCAGCGCATTCAATCTGATGAAGCCCTCGGCATCGGCCTGGTTATAGGCGCCCCTGTCATCCTCGAAACTGGCGATGCGTGTGTCGAACAATGAGTCGCGTTTCGACTCACGGCCAATGATCTGTACACTTCCCTTATACAGCTTGAGACGTACCTTGCCGTTGACCGGTCGTTGCGAATCGTTGATCAGTTGCTGCAGTAAAACGCGTTCCGGGCTGAACCAGTAGCCGTTGTAGATCATGCGCGCGTAGCGTGGCATCAGATCGTCCTTTAGCGCAACGACTTCCCGGTCTAGGGTGATCGACTCAATCGCTCGATGCGCTTTCAGCATGATGGTGCCGCCCGGCGTTTCGTAGCAGCCGCGCGACTTCATTCCCACGTAGCGATTCTCGACGATGTCGAGCCGTCCGACACCATGCCGTCCGCCGAGGCGGTTCAGAGTCTCGAGCACCTTGGCAGGAGATAACTTCTTGCCGTTCACGGCGACAATGTCACCGTGACGGTATTGCAGTTCGACCGTTTGCGGCCGGTCAGGCGCTTTCTGCGGCGATGTTGTCATCCGCCACATTGATTCTTCAGGCTCGAATGCCGGGTCTTCGAGAACGCCGCCTTCGTAGGAGATGTGCAGCAGGTTAGCATCCATGGAGTAGGGCGCGGCGCCTTTTTTCTTTTTGTACTCGACCGGAATGCCGTTTTTCTCGGCGTAGGCGAGTAGTTTCTCGCGCGACAGCAAATCCCACTCGCGCCACGGTGCGATCACGGACACTTGGGGCATCAAGGCGTAGGCAGACAGCTCGAAACGCACCTGATCGTTGCCCTTGCCGGTAGCGCCATGGGAGATCGCATCTGCACCTGTCTCGCGCGCGATCTCGACCAGTCTCTTCGCGATCAGCGGGCGCGCAATCGAGGTGCCGAGAAGATACTCGCCCTCATAAATGGTATTGGCGCGAAACATTGGAAAGACGAAATCCCGCACGAATTCCTCGCGCAGGTCTTCAATGTAGATCTGTTTGACACCAGCCATTTTTGCTTTGCGCCTGGCTGGTGCCACTTCCTCGCCTTGGCCAATGTCGGCGGTGAAGGTGTTCACTTCACAGTCGTACGTCTCCTGCAGCCATTTGAGTATGACCGACGTATCCAGGCCTCCCGAATAGGCGAGAACAACTTTATTGACTCTTTTCATTTTGTGCTGGTGTGATAGTGGATTGTTTCAGATTCTGCGAGAGTCCGACTCGGATCTGAGTTCGCCATCCACCCATTCCCCTTCAACGGTGTCGCCGTTGGGCGAGCGATATGTGCCCCGGCCGTGCGGCTTGCCTTCTTTCCATTCGCCCTTATAGATGCTGCCGTCGGGGTTTTGAATTGTGCCGTTTCCGTCCTGCAGACTGTTTTTCCATTCACCTTTGTAGCGCACACCGCGGCGCGAAACGTAGGTGCCTTCGCCGTCGGCCCAGCCCATCTTCAACTCCCCCTCGTAGCGTTCCTCCAGCCGATCATCGATAAACCAGTCGAGAACGCCCTGGCCGTGGGCAAACCCGTCGCGACACTCGCCAGTCCAACTGATCGATTCTTCCTCCTGCGGCATCGGGTTGTAGACCTTGCAGCCGTTCGCGTCGGCAATGGTCGCGATTTCGCTGTTTTGGGCATAGCCCGATGCTGCCCACAAAAGAGCGGCTGTAGCCAAGGTTGCTGCTTGTTTGAATCTGAACATGAATGACTCCTAGAGCAAGCCTCCGACCAGATAACGAGTGTGCTTGCTCCGGTGCGTTGGCGTCTGTGAATGGATCCAGCTTGATCCAGTTACGGCGTGGCTTAGCGGCGAAACGTTCTCGCTCGGCTGACTGCAGTTTGCCGCCTCAGTCATTGACCCGGTCTAGCAGCAGAAATTCCATCAGCGCCTTCTGCGTATGCAACCGGTTCTCGGCTTCGTCCCAGACTACGCTCTGCTCTCCATCGATGACATCGGCCGATACCTCCTCCCCGCGATGCGCCGGTAGACAGTGCATGAACAAGGCGTCGTCAGCGGCCAACGCCATTTTCGCTGCGTCCACTTGCCAGTTCTCGAAAGCCCTCATCCGCGCGGCATTTTCCGCCTCAAAGCCCATGCTGGTCCAAACGTCGGTAGTGACCAAATGGGCGCCGCGCGCAGCGTCCCTAGGGTCGGCGAAACTCCGCACTTGACTGGCACCGCAAGCATCGACCTGTTCGGGTGCCACTTCGAATCCGGGCGGGCTGGACACGTTCAGCTCGAAGTCGAGCAACGCCGCGGCCTGCAGCCACGTGTTGCAGACATTGTTCGAGTCACCGATCCAGGCAACGGTCTTGCCCTTGATTGGGCCGCGTTTCTCGATGTAGGTGTAGATGTCGGCCAGAATCTGACACGGATGATACTCGTTGGTCAGGCCGTTGATTACCGGTACCCGCGAGTTTGCCGCGAAGCGTTCCACCATGGTTTGCTCGAAAGTACGAATCATGACCAGATCGCACATGCGCGATATCACCTGTGCGGCATCTTCCACCGCCTCGCCTCGCCCCAACTGAGAGTCTCGCGTGTTGACGTAGATGGCGGTCCCGCCGAGCTGATGCATGCCCGCTTCGAAGGAAAGCCTCGTTCTCGTGCTTTGCTTCTCGAATAGCATGACCAGAGTGCGGTCCTGCAGCGGCCAATACTGCTGGTATGACTTGAACCGGTCCTTGATGATCCGGGTGCGCTCGAATATGTATTCGAGCTCGTTGGGTGACAGGTCCCTGAGCTGCAGAAAATTTCTGACTGCGCGCATTACGGAGCTATTTCGGTGGCCGACGTGGTGCTAAAGGTGGTGATCAGTCCGGCTACGCCGTCAACCAGAATCTGCGCCTGTTCATCGGTCATGATCAACGGCGGCAGCAGCCGTACGACCCTGTCGGCTGTTACGTTTATCAGCAGTCCGGCTTCGAGGCCGCGCGCAACCAGTTCACCACAAGCCTGTTCGAGCTCGATGGCTATCATCAGGCCCTTGTGGCGCAGTTGCTGGATGCCGGGAACGTCGCAAAGTCTGGTTCCGAGTGCGCGGGCGATCTCGTTGCCGAGTGCCGCGGCCCGCGGCAGCAAATTCTCTTCTTCGATGATCGAGAGCGTGGTCAATGCGGCAACACTGGCGAGTGGGTTTCCACCGAACGTCGAGCCATGGCTGCCCGGCTGCAGTACGTTTGCGGCAGCACCACGCGCCAGGCAGGCGCCGATTGGAAAGCCATTGCCCAGCCCCTTTGCCAATGTCATGACGTCGGGCGCCGCGCCGCATAGCTGATGCGCAAACCATGCCCCGGTGCGCCCCGTGCCGGTCTGCACTTCATCGAGCATCAGAAGCCAGTTGTTGCGATCACAGATGTTGCGAAGAGCGGCGAGATAACCGTCTTCTGGTATGTTGATGCCGCCTTCGCCTTGAACGGGCTCGACCAGAATCGCGACAATGTCGGGATTGTTGGCCGCAGCCAGCTCAACTGCACCGATGTCGTTGTAGGGCACCCGCGCGAAACCCGCCAGCAGTGGTTCGAAACCGGCCTGCACCTTGCGGCTGCCGGTTGCGGACAACGTCGCCATCGTGCGGCCGTGGAACGATTGTTCCATGACGACGATCGATGGCTTGCTGACACCGTTGCGATGCCCATACAGGCGCGCAATTTTTATCGCGGCTTCATTCGCTTCAGCGCCGGAGTTGCAAAAGAACACATTGTCCATCGCCGCAAGCGTGCACAGGTGCTCGGCGAGCTGTTCCTGAGCTTCGATGCGGTACAGATTCGAGCTGTGAATCAGCCTGCCTGCCTGCTCGCTCAGCGCAGCTGCAATCCGGGGATGGGCATGTCCGAGGCCGGTTACCGCAATGCCGCACAGAGCATCGAGGTAGCGCTTGCCCGATGCGTCCCACAGCCACGCTCCCTCGCCGTGCGAGAAGGTGACAGGTTGTCTACCGTAGGTTGGCATCACGTGTTGCATCGACTACCTCTAAAAAAATCGCCGAAAAAACAACACGGCGGAAACATGCCGCCGTGTCGGGATACTGCTTCGATGATAACTAATGGAGTTTGTAGCGAAATTGGCGCCCTGATGCAAGGGCTTCCGTTTGCTTGTTATTGCAGAAGCAATTTCAAGCCCGGCAGCCGGTGTTGCTTTGCCTGC
>CP070775.1:1053091-1098769 GCA_020346185.1 Betaproteobacteria bacterium
GGCGATCGAGGCCTTTGGGTCTTCCGGAACTCAGCTCGATCGACCAGCCACCATAGAGGTCGGAGTTCTGTGTGACATACATTCTGGTCCCGCTGCTGTAGAAGTGGGCTAGTCGGAAATAGGCAGTGTCCCAATCGCTGCCCCGTCTGCCGATCCACCAGCCGTAAACGTCCGGCTCGGCCCTCAAATACATCAGGGCACAGGTCAGGCCAACACCGCGAGGCGTGTAGGCAAGGTGTGACTGAATCGGAACCATCTCGGCGCGACTAGGCCAGGGGCAAGGCTCAATACTCCGAAACCTAAATCACGTTTGGGTTGCCGCCGCCGCGCGGGACTGGCTTACTTGCATTCCGCACTGCATCGTGACTGATCTTGTTCATCATCAATCTTCTGTCTTTTGGCGTTCCGCTGCGCCAGGCAGTGAATGGCGTTTCACATTGCCGCGTTTTTTCTCG
Organism: Betaproteobacteria bacterium; assembly: GCA_020346185.1. Lineage (GTDB taxonomy): Bacteria > Pseudomonadota > Gammaproteobacteria > Burkholderiales > Eutrophovitaceae > SG8-40. The sequence goes on from CP070775.1 coordinate 1,053,547, forward strand.
GCATGTTTGACAACTTGCCGCCGGGCCGCTTCAAAAGCGTCGCGCAGCGCGATGTAGGGGTCTTCGTTCACATCGCGGTTGACGACGATTTCATCGCCCGGGACGTAGAGGTCGATGCGCACGTTGAACCCGTTGCCCTGATTTTTGTGGTGATGCGGCTGCTCGATCGTGACGTTGCAGCGCGTCAGATTGGGATGCAGTTGCTCCAGGCTTTCCACTTTCTCGCGAATGTGGTTCTCGAGTGCCGTAGAAGACGCCATTCCATGAAAAGAGATATTCAGAGGTATCGGCATGCCCGCTCCGATTAATCGCTAGCTCGAGTCTTGCGCACTTTGCGCTCGCGCTTTTCCTCCCGGGCAATCATTCCGGCCAAACCGACTATTTCTTCTGCCAGCAGCGCCAAGATGTCGTCAGCCGCCACCAGTCCGACGAGTGTGCCCGCTGCGTCGGTAACCGGTAGCCGCCTGATGCCGCGAACCCGCATCAGCTCAACTGTCTCGGCAATGCCAGCATCTTCCTGAACTGACAGCAGCTCCGCGCTCATTACATCGCCCACCAGGATCGCCTCTGCGTCCAATCGCGGCGCTACAACTGCAACGGTAATATCCCGGTCCGTCAGCAAACCGACCGGAACGCGACTGCCGTCCCGTTCCTCGACGACCACCAGGCAGCCTACATGTTTCTCACGCATCAGCCTTGCGGCCGCCGCTACGCTATCATCCCGCCCGGCAAACACGACCTCCCGGCTGCATATTTCTCCGATGGCCACAACCAACTCTCCTTTGTCCTTGATTTGCAGACAACCATTGTTTCCCGTTGGCAAGCGTAAGCAGTTGATCTGCATCAACTGGGAATCTTCTGGCTGACAGAGTATCGTTATTACTCGCTTGGCGCGGCCGGTATATAAGGCCGATAGTAGTTATGGTTACCTATGGTACAGAATTCGACAGACCCTGTTGGCTGGGAGCACTTTGATCACGACGCCGACGTGGGTGTGCGTGGCATTGGCGTGACTCAGGCCCAGGCTTTCGAGCAAGCAGCTTTGGCTCTCACTTCCATCGTGACGCAAATAGAGTCCGTCGAGCCGCGTCAGCGAATCGACATCAGCGCTGAAAACGGTGACCCCGAATTGTTGTTTGTCGACTGGCTTGACGCGCTGATTTTCGAAATGGCAACTCGCAGGATGTTGTTTAGCAGATACAAAGTAGATATTGAGGGCGAGCGCTTGAGCGCCCGCGCGTGGGGCGAGCCGGTCGATGTCAATCGACACCAACCCGCCGTGGAAATCAAGGGCGCGACACTGACTGAACTTAAGGTAGAAGAACAGGACGAGGGGCAATGGCTTGCTCAGTGCGTCGTGGATGTATGAGATGGATCTGAGCCAGCTGATTCGTCGCGACGTTTACGAATGGGAAATCCCCATGCGCGGCGCCATGCGCGTGCCGGGCATTATCTACGCGAGCCAAGATTTGATTCGCGCCATGGATGACAAAGTGTTGGAGCAAACCGCCAATGTTGCAATGTTGCCAGGGATTGTTTCCGCTTCGTACGCTATGCCGGATGCGCATTGGGGTTACGGCTTTCCGATCGGCGGCGTTGCCGCATTCGACGCAGAGGAGGGCGGCGTTGTCTCGGCTGGTGGCGTCGGTTTCGATATCTCGTGTGGCGTGCGCTGTTTGCATACGGGCGTTGATCTAGATGAACTCAAACAAAAACAGGTGGTATTGGCTGACGGTTTATACCGCGGGATTCCGGCTGGTGTCGGAAGCACCGGGAAAATTTCGTTGTCGGACCGCGAAATGACTGAGATGTTGACGGGAGGCGCAGCATGGGCCATTGCGCAAGGTTATGGGCGAGCCGAAGATCTTGCCAGAATCGAGGAAAACGGCAGGATGCAGGGAGCAGATCCGAAAGCCGTTTCGGCCCACGCCCGGCGGCGCCAGCGTGATGAAATGGGCACGCTTGGCTCAGGAAACCACTATCTGGAAGTGCAAATCGTCAGCGAAATCTTCGATAAGAAGATCGCCAACGTTTTTGCCATTGCCGAAGGAGATGTGGTTGTCAGTATTCATTGCGGCTCGCGCGGGCTTGGTCATCAAATCGGTACTGAGTACCTGAAAGAAATGGCACAGTCCGCAGCCGGTCTTGGCATCGCGCTTCCCGATCGGGAATTGGCCTGCGCGCCGATTCATTCACCACTTGCCCAACGTTATCTCGGCGCCATGCGGTCGGCAATCAACTGCGCACTGGCGAATCGACAGGTCATCACTCATTTGACGCGGCAAGTTTTTTCCGAAGTATTCGGGCGCGAACTCCAACTACCCTTGCTCTATGACGTGTCGCACAACACCTGCAAGGTGGAGGAGCACCTGGTTGGCGGCACGAAGATGAACTTGCACGTACACCGCAAAGGCGCGACACGCGCATTTGGCTTGGACCACCCCGACTTGCCGCAAGAGCTCAAAGCGGCCGGACAGCCCGTATTGATCGGCGGCAGCATGGGAACGGCGTCGTACGTACTTGCCGGCACCGGCATGGAGATCGCCTTTGGCTCGGCCTGCCATGGCGCCGGGCGGGCGATGAGCCGCCACGCAGCGAAGAAGCGTTGGCAGGGTCGAAAGTTGGTCGACCAGCTGGCCGGTCGGGGCATTCTGATTCGCAGTCCGTCGATGCGCGGTGTCGCCGAAGAAGCGCCCGGTGCCTATAAGGACGTCAGCTCGGTGGTCGACGCAGCGCAAGAGGCCGGTCTGGCGAGAGTTGTGGCCAAGCTGCTGCCATTGGTCTGCGTCAAGGGCTAAGCGTAATGACCGCGCCATATGCAGGCTGGTCGGCTCACGCGCCCAGCAAGGCCGATTATAGTAGAGGCCAGCAGCGAACCAGTATGATCGCACCGGCCACGGCCATTCCAGTCAACCCGGCATAGGCTTTCAGAAGGAAAGTGCCGGCCCGGCTGGCCGCGACCGGACTGGTCAGGCGGCGACAGGCGCGGCTGCAGATGAACTCAACTCACGCCAGCGCCTGTTGGGGTCTTGCACCGCTTGGTTGATTGGCTTTGGCGCGCCAATCGCCCGTCATACTTCGCTCGCCTCATGGTGTGGAAGACCCCGAGCAGCTTTTCCGCCGAACGGTTCATTAGTCACAGATACAAGACAAAGCAGTGATGACTACGTGTGCGCCGCCCGCCCACGCGAGCGCAAACTCGTCCTGCGATATCGCCGACAGGTACCTTCCACGCCCACAACAACATGTGTTTTTGTTTTCGCTCGAAGATCAGGCGACGCGTCACGTTACTGCCTGCCCCGCGACGTTGATCTGAGATCGGGACCTGCGCAGACGTCAACCAGCGTTCAACCCCCCAATACTGTGGCTTGCCGATCGCTGGCGGAATCTAATGCAAAATATGCCGAGTCGAGTGCTTACGTTGCTGAAGGGAGGCGTCGGCCTTGACAACGTGACGCTACTTCGATTTGTCCTGCTCGTGCTCGCCACCGCGCAACTCTGACCAGGCCTTATCGAAGCCTTCGGCGAGATGCTTCCATGCTTCCTCGAAGCCTCTGCTCATATCTGCCCAGGCGGCTTCACTCGACTCCTGGATCTCTTGGAGCTTGTTGATGCCTTCTTCGCGTTGGCGGCGCAGCATGTCCAATTGCTCTTGATAGCGTGATTTCATGTTTGCCTGCGCATCGTGCATTTGCTTTTCCCAGGCGTCGATGCGGGAATTCCAATCGTCAAGCTGCTTTTTCAACCGTTCGGCTGTTTCATCGCGGTTCATATTTATCTCCTGTTCTGGCGAGTAAAATGGTCTGTGCAAGAGTCTCTAGAAATCAACTCGACGCGTGGCTTGGCCATCAACAAGACTGCGTCAGGCACCCGGTTTGAGCGGGAGCTTGTCATTCGATTTAGCGAAATCCGCCCAACCTGCGGCCGCTCACCGGCGAGCGGCTGTCGCTTTCGCCAGCCCCTATCGCCTCGAAATCCTATAGATGAAGTCACACGTCTTTGTTGATAGGGGTCAAAAACCGCTGCACTCAATCTATAATGTGTCGCTTTTCTCACATCGTCCGGTCGCTCTAGGTAACCAGCTGGCGCCGGGACCGATCTCGAAAGCTGCGAAATGCGCCTGTTCTCCGCTGCTCTCTCGATTGTCGTTTTGCGTTGGGGTTCGCAGCCGCGCGACTTTCTTGCATCGCTGAATGCGTATGGGCATGCGTAGGGATAGTCGGCTCAGGGTCCTCTTTGCGGTGTCTGAGCTGGCGCCGTACGTCAAGATCGGTGCGCTCGCCGATACGGCCTCGGCGTTGCCGGCGGCACTCGCCGGACTTGGCGTCGATGTTCGCCTGTTGGTGCCAGGATACCCGCAAGTTATTGACGGGCTGAAAAGTCGCGGCAGAGCCGCAGTGCTACCGAGCCTGCCCGGCATGCCACCGGCGCAGCTGCTGGCGTCCAAGCACCCGACGGGTGTCCAATTGTTAGTGATCGCTTGTGATATCTATAACCGGCCTGGCGCGCCGTACCAGGATGCCGCCGGCCAGGATTGGCCAGATAACGCACCGCGTTTTGGCCTGTTGTCATACGTGGCAGCGTTGTTGTCCACCGGCGCCTCGCCATTCCCGTGGGTTCCCGAGCTGCTCCATTGTAATGACTGGCAAACAGGGCTTGCCCCGGCATACCTGCGATACGTGGACTCAACGCGGGCCAGGACACTAATAACGGTCCACCATCTTGCCGATCAAGGGCTGTTCGACGCTGCTTTTGCCGATCGGGTTGGTTTGCCCGCCAATGCGATGTCTGCCGGTGGCGTCGAGTTCAACGGGCAACTGGGTTTTCTGAAGTCAGGCCTGCAGTTTGCGGACCGCATCACCACCGTCAGCCCGACATATGCAAGAGAGATACAGACTGCGCCGCTCGGCATGGGATTGGAAGACCTGCTTGCACGTCGCAGCGACGTGGTGTCGGGAATTCTCAACGGCATCGATACCGATACTTGGGACCCGGACAATGATCCCTATATCGAGCGCTACTACAATGCCGGAAGGCTCGCGCACAAGGAGGACAACCGCCGGGCGCTGCGGGCCCGGTTGGGATTGCCTGACCGGCCGGAGGCACCGTTATTCGCGATGGCCGGGCGGTTGCTTGATCGCAAGGGTGTCGACGTATTGGCCGAGGTAGCTCCCCGCCTAGTAAACATTCCGGCACAGCTGGTCGTTCTCGGCTCCGGCGACGAGCGCCATGAAGCGCGCTTCTTGTCCTTGGCGCAAGAATATCCCGATCAGGTTTCGGTTAAGATTGGCTACGACGAAACACTGATGCACCAGATCGAGGCCGGCGCCGATATTGCGCTCATTCCGTCCCGTTACGAGCCGTGCGGCGTGAACCAGATGTACAGCCAGCGCTACGGCACGCCACCTGTGGTCCATGCGACCGGCGGGCTGACAGACTCGGTGCTCAATGTGACGCCGAAGACACTGGCGGCGAAAACGGCGACTGGCTTTGCGTTCTCTCCACTGACCGGCACCAACCTGCTGCAGACATGCAAGCGTGCCGCAGACCTGTTTCGCAATCGCCGCAGCTGGCGCCAGTTGCAGAAAAACGGCATGGCGCAAGATTTCTCATGGCATAGTACGGCAGAGAAGTACTTGGAGTTGTACCGGAACTTATTGCGCTAGGCTTGGCTGGCTGGGCTGAATCGGGGCCAATCGGTACAATCCGAATCTTGTATCTGCTCGCTTTGGCCGGTGTTATTCACAGGTGAAGCAAGAATATTAGGAGGTGAAGAAATGATCGGCGATCGCATCGACGTCAATATTGCCGGCGGTCTGGACATTCCGTTGCCGCGCATGTTTCACGTTCGTCAGAAATTCCAGATGCCCCGCCTTGACAGCGTCAGCACTGCCGTAATCGAAGAGTTCAAGAAGCCGCAAGTCCGTGACAAGGTCAAGCCGGGAATGACCATAGCGGTCGGCGTTGGGTCGCGTGGCGTCAACAACATCGCCGAGTGTGCCAAAGCGGTGATTGCTGAATTGAAAGCACTCGGTGCCAAGCCGGTGATCTTTCCGGCGATGGGCAGCCATGGTGGCGCGACCGCAGAGGGCCAGAAGGAAGTCCTCGATGGCTACGGTGTGACCGAGGAGTTCGTCGGTTGCCCGGTGAAGTCGAATATGGAGGTAGTGGAGATCGCCAAGGCGGACGACGGAATGCCTGTTTACCTCGACAAGCATGCTGCGGGCGCAGACGCTATCGCGCTGATCTGCCGCGTCAAACCGCACACCAATTTCCGAGCGCCGATCGAGTCGGGCATCGTCAAGATGCTGACGATTGGCATGGGCAAAATTATCGGTGCCACAACACTGCATACCTATGGCATGGATATGTTCGGTGAGCTGCTGCCCAAGACGGCGCGGATCATCATGGACAAGAAGAACTTCCTATTCGGCGTTGGCATGGTAGAAAACGCCGCAGATGAAACTGCCATTATCGAAGTCGTTCCGCAGGAGAAAGTGTTCGAGCGAGAGCCGCTATTGCAGGCCAGAGCGAAAGAACTGATGCCTCGGCTGCAGTTCGACGAGATCGATGTACTGGTGGTAGAGAAGATCGGCAAGAACATTTCCGGCTCCGGAATGGATCCAAACATTACCGGCCGCAACTGCCGGTTTATCGAATGGGACGTGAAGCCGTTGGTCAAGAAGATCGCCGTGCTTGGCCTGACGCCCGAGACGCACGGTAACGCCACCGGGCTTGGCGCCGCCGACGTGATCACCATGAAGTTGTACAAGGATATTGATATCGGCAAGACCTACGCCAATATCATCACATCGACCTATCTTGACGGCGGCGCGATCCCGATCATCATGAATACTGATCAGGAAGCAATCCAGCTCGCAGTCAAAACTGTTGTGCGGGTCAAGCCAGAGGACACCAAGATTGTCCGCATCGCGACGACGCTTGACGTGGTGGACATCCACGTATCGGAGCCGATGTTGCCATTTATCAAGGCAAATCCGTCGATGTTTGAAATTGTTGGCGACTCGGAGCCTTTCAAGTTCGACGCCAACGGTAACTTGTATCCGATGCTGGCGCCGCAGCGCGCGCATGCGCCGGCTTAGAGTAAGCGGCGGTTGAGGTGACGGTCGTGCGCGGGGCGGTTAGCGAAACCACCCGCGCCAAATTGGCTACTCAATAACATGCATATTCACCTGGACGCAATCGGCGGCATTGCCGGCGACATGTTCATTGCCGCCGTGCTCGATGCATTCCCTGATCTGCGCGATGGCACGCTCGAAGCGATACAAGCGGCGGGTTTGCCCGCCGATGTCCAGCTGTCCGTAAGGGAACACACTGATCATGCGCTGACGGGTTTGCGTTTCATCGTCGACGAGAAACAACGTCTAAACGCGCCCGGGCACAACCATACCCCGTTCAGCGATATCCGAAGCATGCTCGCGGAAGCGCCGCTTGAAACCTCGGTCAAGTCCACCGCGACTGGCATCTTCACCCGGGTGGCTGAGGCTGAGGCGAAAGTGCATGGCCGGTCAGTCGATACGGTCAGTTTTCATGAGCTCGGCGAATGGGATTCAGTTGCCGACATCGTCGGTGCCGCGTTCCTGATTAGTCGGCTCAATGCGCGCTGGACGGTCGGAGCCTTGCCGCAGGGCAGTGGCAGGGTGAAGACGGCACACGGCTATCTGCCAGTGCCGACGCCTGCAACGGTGTTGTTGTTGGAAGGCTTCGATTTTTGCGATGATGGTGTTACCGGCGAACGGGTTACTCCGACTGGCGCAGCGATACTCAATTATCTTGAAGCAAACCAGCCGCGCGAGCGTAAGGCGCGCCGTTTGCTTCGCAACGGCAGCGGCTTCGGAACCAGAAACTTGCCCGGCATGAGCAACGTGCTGCGGCTGCTGGCATTTGAAGCGGCTGAGGCGGTAACCGAAACTGACCGGGTTGCCGAACTGGCTTTCGAGATTGACGACCAAACGCCAGAGGATCTTGCCATCGGACTGGATAAGCTGCGGGCGTATCCCGCAGTGCTGGATGTGCTGCAGGCGGCGGTATTTGCCAAGAAGGGGCGCATCGCGGTTCAGGTGCAAGTGTTGGCAGAACCAAGTGATCTTGAGAATGTTCTGAACTTGTGTTTCGCTGAAACGACGACGTTGGGAATTCGTCACCAGATCGTCGAGCGTCGCAAGTTACACCGCAGGCATAGTGCAGTCGAAGCCGAGGGCCGCACAGTACGCATCAAGGTTGCCGAACGTCCCGTTGGTTCTACTGTAAAGGCGGAGGCAGACGATCTGTCAAAAGTCAAAGGTGACCGCGGTGACCGTGAACGGATCCGACGAGTTGTTGAGCAGGTGTCGCGAGCCCAGGAGGAAGATGAAGCGTGAATGCCCCGGTCGACGCCCTGTCAAGAATTGTTGACCAATTGCCGGAGGTGGCAGTCGCGGTCAGTGGTGGCGTCGACAGCCTGACGCTCGCCACCGTAATCCACAGCAGACATGTAGTGCGCTCGACTATGTTTCATGCCGTATCGCCGGCAGTGCCAGAAGAAGCGACGGAGCGCGTCAGGATTCTTGCAAAGAAACACGACTGGTTGTTGCGCATCATCGATGCTGGGGAGTTTGCCGATAGGGAGTATCGTGCCAATCCGGTGAATCGCTGTTTCTATTGCAAGACCAATCTTTACGGTGCAATCGCGCCGCTCACTAAAGCGCAGATAGTGTCCGGCACGAACCTTGATGATCTGGGCGAGTATCGACCCGGGCTGCAAGCGGCCAAGCACCACGCCGTGCGCCATCCGTTCGTTGAGGCCGGTATTGACAAGGCTGGCGTACGTCTGTTGGCGCGGCACCTTGGTTTGGGCGAGATCTCGGAACTGCCCGCCGCCCCCTGCCTGTCAAGCCGCATCGAGACTGGTATTGCAATCGATCCATCGATACTCAAACTGGTGCATCAAACCGAAAAAGTTGTTGCAGCCAGACTGCATCCACAAACAGTCCGCTGCCGGGTGCGGGTGAACGGGATTGTAATCGAGCTCGACAAGGGTACGCTCGATTTGCTGGACCAGTTACAGCGCGATGAATTGGCACGCCATGTCGCGACGCTGTTCCACGATGCCGGGTTCGATTACCGCGTTTCCTTCGCGCCGTATCGCGTTGGCAGTGCATTTGTTCACCCGGTCCACATGAACGTCTGAATTGCCACTGTGATTATTTGAACGCACTGATATGACTCTGCATAAAGACATCATGCTTGACTTTGCGCGCGAGGCACGCACGGGCCTTGACGAGGCTGTGTTTTGCGCAGGTAAATCGGTTGCGCATATCATTGAAATTCTGCGCCAAGTTGAAAGCCGTAACGGTCGGATTCTGCTGACCAGGCTCGATCAGGAACAATTTTCTGCGTTACCGGAGTCGCAGCAAGAGCAAATCGATTATGAAGCGCTTTCACGCACCGGATATTTCTCGGGCCCGAATCCCACCGTCGAAACAAAACGGGTCGCCGTCGTGGCGGCCGGTACGTCTGACGTGGTAGTGGCACGCGAAGCCGCACGCACGCTAGCCTATTATGGTCAATCACCCGCCGAAATTACCGATGTTGGTGTGGCGGGTCTTTGGCGATTGCTCGAACGGTTGGAAGAAATTCGCACCATGAAAGTTGTAATCGCAGTCGCTGGCATGGACGCGGCTTTGCCGACGGTGATCGGCGGCTTACTCAGCGCGCCGGTGATTGGTGTGCCGACATCAGTCGGTTACGGAGCGTCCGAGGGAGGGCAAACGGCGCTCAAGGCGATGCTTGCGAGCTGTTCTCCCGGTTTGACGGTAACCAACATCGACAATGGCTACGGTGCTGCTTGCGCCGCGCTGCGCATCCTTCGCCTGTCTGTGCAGTGACTTGATAAGGACAGTGATTTGATCAGAACTTGAGTTGCCGCATATTTCCTTTGACGACTAGGCAAGTAGTACCGCGAGCAAGCCGCTGATAAAGATGCCGTCGAATGATCCCGCCCCGCCAATCGATGCGACCGGCGAACCAAGTTTGCGAACGTCCCTCAAGCGCAGCAGGTCGGCACCGATGAGCACACCGAGAGTGCCACCAATATAGGCCAGCGGTGCAGCGTTCTCTTGAGCCAACGCGTAGGCAACTCCGGCCGCAGTCAGGGGTGCAAACAGGATCGGCATGCCGATACCGAGACCGCGCACCGGGCGGCTTACCGCGAAGGCGACAATCGACACTGCCGTCACGCAGGTGACGGATTGAATGATCGGCACATCGTTGCTAAGGAACAAGTACACGGAGAAAGCCACCGGCACCACGCAACCACCGACATTCACAAGAATAAGCGTCTTGCACGGGAACAGATAGCGACGTCGCTGGGCCCAGGCAAGCATCTCCTTGGACCAGTTCGAGTCGCCGGAGAAGTTTGAGTTAATCGTGAACAGAGGAATGTTGAATATGCTGCCCGCCAGTGTCACGATCAGCAGAAGATACGCCGCTTGCGCCGACAACCCGAGTTTTTCAAACGCGATTGTCAGTATCTGGTACTGCACCAGGATTGCCAGCACGACGATTAGGATCACCGGCACAATCAGGTGTTTTGGCGAGCGTGCTACGGTTCGTCTCCTAAAAACGAAAAGTTGGGGGGGCGGCATGGTTGCGGGCCCCTCACGTTGCTCAATGATCGGAAGTGTTGGTGTATCACTTGAGGCAGTCGGCGATCGTATTGCGGCCCGTTTCGACCCTGTCGTACGACTTGCGAAACGGTTCAGCCATCCCGCCCCATTAATTAATGGCGAGGAGCCGATCTCCGGCAACCCCTCAATGCTCGACCTTTGACCTTGCCTAGAAAACGTTAATCCAGCTGCCGGCATGGAAGTAGGTCGTCTCGGTCGTCTCTCCCACCGGACCATCTTCGATACCATCGTGATCGAATGCAGGCAGCCGCTCTGTGGCCTGGTCGCGAATAGCCCGTTTTTTCAACACAAACGGCGAAACGGCGTGAATCATTCGGTAGGCGTCCGCAGGAAACTTACGTATCTGCTGCGCGCCTTGCTTTCTACCGTCGGGGTAGACGATGATGCTCATGTCATCTTCGACGATACACAGTACGGCAACGTCTTGACTTCCTGCGTGCAGAAAGGCGCCGCGTATGACATTATGTCGGCCATCCCATTTGCTGAACATCGGTATACGGCAACTGCGCTCACGCAAGTCGGCTACGAGATGGTTGCTTAGCCCTCGGACCTTAACTGGCGACAGCAGTTTTAAGTCTGGCCAGTCCTTTTGCGCCTGTTCGAGATTGTGCTGTGCGAGTACTTCGCGAACCGATCCAGTCAGCGAAAATAGTGTTGCCAGCACAATCTTCAGAGCGGTTGTGGCTGGTCTCATGCGCCCGCCAGTCGCAGCCCCTTGAATTGCCAGCGTTCATGCGGGTAGAAGAAATTGCGGTAGCTCGAACGTATATGCGAGCGCGAAGTCACGCATGAACCACCGCGCAACACCTGTTGATTGATCATGAACTTGCCGTTGTACTCGCCCAGCGCTCCACGTTGTGCTCGGTATCCAGGGTACGGGCTGTAGGCACTGGCAGTCCATTGCCAGACGTCACCAAAAAACGATGTTTCGCCAGAGCAAGGTTGCGGATGAAGCCGACTGTTGTCAAAGAAATTACCGCCCTGTTGGTGTTCGCTGGCGGCAATTTCCCACTCGGTTTCGGTTGGCAAGCGTTTTCCCGCCCACCTGGCAAAGGCATCCGCTTCGTAGTAGCTAACATGGCACACCGGCTCCGCTTGGTTGATCTCGTGCATGCCAGATAAACTGAACTGCCACCATGTTTTGTCTCGTTCTTCCCAATACAGTGGTGCAGACCAGGAACGCTTGCATACCGTCTGCCAGCCATCGGACAACCACAGCGTTGGTTCGCTGTAGCCACCGTCTTCGAGAAATTCGAGAAACTCGCCATTGCTGACAGGACGTGAAGCGATGCGAAATGGCTCGACATAGCTACGATGACGCGGTATTTCATTATCGAAAGCGAATCCGCAACCGCCGTGACCCGTATCGTAGACTCCCGCCGGGTACGCCAGCCACTCGATATCGGCTGCGACGCCCGCTGGAGCGGGGCTGCGTTCGCGATAGGTCGGTCGAAGCGGATTACACCAGAACAGATGCTTGATATCGGTCAACAACAGTTCCTGGTGCTGTTGTTCGTGATGCAAACCTAGCGTGCAGCGCGCGGCGATGTCTTGTGCATGTGAATGAGATGTGTCGCCTAGCAAGGCGGCAAGCTCACTATCGACGTGACGGCGATAGTCCAGGATCGACGCAAAAGACGGGCGGGTCAGAAGCCCCCGATCCTTGCGTGGATAGAACGAGCCAACCGACTCATAGTAGGAATTGAACAATAAAACAAATTCGTCTTGAAAGGACTTGTATCCTGAAACAAACGGCTGCAGCACGAATGTCTCAAAGAACCAGGTCGTATGCGCAAGATGCCATTTGGCAGGGCTGGTCTCCGGTGCGCTTTGAACGACGCAGTCTTCGGGTTCAAGCGGATCGCAAAGCGACACCGTCGTCGCCCGCACCCGCATCAGGTTCTCAAGCAGTGATGCCGGTGTTTCCAGTCCGCGCGTTGTAGCCATCGCAGGTGTCAACATGCCTACCTCGCCATACTTGTCGTTGCAATCAGCATCAGTTTAATCCGCGCAGCATGCATGCGCCAAATTTGCGGCCGTACGGGACAACATCCACGAATTGGAATTATCCATGGTGATTTCTTTTTTGCGGTTTCGGGAAAATTCAAAACCGGTTAGGGTTATGCTTGCTCACAACCGATGGAGTATTTCATGAAAACATCGGAGAGAAAGAATCCCGATGTAGCACCAGACAATTTCCGCTTTGTTTCCCTCGGTGAAGGTGGAGATGTTGATTTTGACGAAGTGATTGTTGGCTTGCAGCAGACGCCGAAGTCGGTCTCGCCGAAGTTCCTCTACGATGCGCGTGGCAGCGAATTGTTCAATGCCATCTGTACCACCGAAGCGTATTATCCGACTCGCACCGAGCGTGGGATCTATGAAAGCCAGGCCGCTGCGATTGCCGCTGAGGTTGGCCCGGAGGCGACCATCATCGAGTTCGGCCCGGGCGACATGTCAAAGATTCGCCTGTTGCTGGAGCAGCTACGGCCGCAACAGTACATCGGAGTGGATGTTTCGGCGGCGCAACTCGAGGACGCCGGACCGGTTCTGGCGGCCGACTTTCCCTGGTTGGAGGTATTAGCAATATGCGGTGATTTTGGCCCTTCGCGGGTGCTCGAACAATATCTGCCGAACGACGCCAAACGTGTGGCGTTCTTTCCCGGCTCCACCATTGGCAACTTCGACCCCGATTTCGCACAGCAGTTTTTGAAGGGGCTGCGCGATATGCTGGGGACGAATGGTGCGGCCATTGTCGGGGTCGATCTGCAGAAGCCGGCGGCGGTGCTTGAAACCGCCTATAACGATCCTCAGGGCTATACACGTGCATTTAACCTGAATCTGTTGACACGCCTTAATCGTGAGCTGGGTGCCGATTTTGACGAGCGACGCTTCCGTCACAAAGCATATTACAATGAGCAGCTTGGCCGGGTTGAGATGCATCTGGTGAGTGTCATCGAGCAACAGGTGCGAATCGGCGGACAAACAGTTCGCTTCCAGCCTGGTGAAACGATTCACACGGAAAACTCCTGGAAGTACACGCGCGATGGATTCGCGCAGCTAGCACTGAATGCCGACCTCCGTGTTTTGCGTTTTTTTACCGACGAGCACAGCTGGTTCGGAGTGTTCGTCCTTGCCGTCGAATAGGCCGGTGGGCACTACGGAATTACAGGCAGCGAATCAGAGGACGTAGCGCGCTAGGTCCTCACTGGCGGCAAGGCCTTTCAATCGCTCATCCACGTATCCCGCGTCAATCAAGATGCGTTCGCCTTGGCGCTTGTGCGCCTCATATGACAAGTCCTCCAACAGTTTTTCCATCACGGTATAGAGGCGTCGCGCACCGATGTTCTCGGTCTTTTCATTGACTGACCAGGCGATCTCAGCGAGACGGCGAATGCCGTCATCCGGGAACTCAAGCTGTACGCCTTCCGTGCCGAGCAGTTCTTGATATTGACGTGACAGACAGGCATCGGTGGAAGTCAGAATGCGCTGAAAATCCTCCACCGTGAGGTTGCCCAATTCGACCCGGATAGGGAAGCGGCCTTGCAGTTCCGGTATCAGATCCGAGGGCTTGGACAGGTGAAAAGCGCCGCTGCCGATGAACAGGATGTGATCGGTTCGCACCATGCCGTACTTGGTGGTTACCGTGGTGCCCTCCACCAGCGGCAGCAAGTCCCGCTGAACGCCTTGCCTCGAGACTTCGGCAGCGCTTGTTTCCTGACGGCTGGTGATCTTGTCGATCTCGTCGAGAAACACGATGCCGTTCTGTTCTGCGTTTGACAAGGCGCGCAACTTGATGTCTTCATCATTGATGAGCTTAGCTGCTTCTTCATCAGTGAGTAGTTGAAACGCATCACGGATTTTCAGCTTCCGGGTGCGCGTTCGTCCGCCACCCATGTTCTGAAACATGCTCTGGATCTGCGAGGTCAGGTCTTCCATACCCGGCGGTGCAAGAATTTCCATCTGTGTCGAGACCTGCGCCACCTCGATGTCGATTTCCTTGTCATCGAGCTCGCCTTCGCGAAGTCGCTTGCGAAATTTCTGGCGCGTTGCGGAATCGGATGATGGCTCGCCGGGGGGCTCGAAACCGACGTCGCGTGCAGGCGGCAGCAGCACATCGAGAATTCTGTCTTCGGCGAGATCCTCGGCGCGGTGGCGAACTTTGCGGGTTTCTTTCTCGCGCATCTCCTTGATTGCCATTTCCACCAGGTCGCGGATGATCGCGTCGACGTCCTTGCCGACATAGCCGACTTCGGTGAACTTGGTCGCTTCAATCTTGATGAAGGGCGCATCAGCGAGACGAGCGAGGCGGCGCGCGATCTCGGTCTTGCCGACCCCGGTCGGACCAATCATGAGAATGTTCTTGGGTGTGATTTCCTGACGCAGCGGATCCGGCACCTGACGCCGCCGCCAGCGATTGCGCAGCGCAATGGCGACCGCGCGCTTGGCTGCGTCCTGGCCGACGATGTGTTTGTCCAGCTCGTGGACAATTTCCTGAGGAGTCATTCCCGCCATGGGTAGTTCGTTGCTAAAGCTGCTTTCGTCAGATTGGACCAGTTTAATCGATTGTCGGTCTGGGCGTGGACGCTCGACAAAGCCCAATTCAGGGGTGACTGTAGGGTGCGCTTGTCGAGCGTGCTCAGTCCTGAGCCACGGCCCTGGTCATCAACGCTCTAGAAGTCGAGCACCTCCACCACGTGGTTCTGATTGGTGTAGATGCATATATCTCCGGCGATTGACAATGCCTTTCTGACAATTTGTTCGGCGCCATATTCGGTGCTATCGAGTAGTGCCCGCGCCGCGGCCTGCGCATAAGGTCCACCGCTGCCAATCGCGATCAGGCCGTCTTCCGGTTCTACCACGTCACCATTGCCGGAGAGGATGAGCGAGGTTTCTGCGTCGGAAACCGCCAGCATCGCTTCAAGTCGGCGCAGGATTCGATCGGTGCGCCAATCCTTGGCGAGCTCTACCGCAGAGCGCAACAGATGGCCATTATGTTTGTCGAGTTTGGCCTCAAACCGTTCGAACAGAGTGAAAGCGTCGGCGGTACCACCGGCGAAGCCAGCCAGAATGCGCTCGTGGTGCAAGCGTCGCACCTTGCGTGCCGAGCCTTTCAGCACGACATTGCCCAGCGTGACCTGACCATCGCCGCCCAACGCGACCTGTTTGCCACGGCGGACCGATAATATGGTTGTTCCATGCATCTCTTGTTTCATGATCTTTACGACTTGTGGTAACTGGTGCGATGGAACAGGTATCGTGCAAAGCGCAGATTTGGCACTCGTGCGCAACGCCACCGGACAGCGTGATTAGCGGGCTTGTTAGCCGGAGGATAGCGACTGCTCAGGGTGTAGGCAAGTCAGCGCGCCGCGGACACGCTGCCCTTTTCCAGCGAGCTAAAGGCGATTCCCACCAGAGCCATTGCCCAAACGATCACCGCGCCGGTTGGCCAGTCGGTCAACAAGGATACCCCCAGTCCGCCGGCAAATCCTAGGGCGCCAACGGTGTACGCCTTGGCAAGTCGTCTCGCGCGTGCCTCCCGGGTTGCCAGTGCCGGGATGATCAGGCTGGCAAATACCAGATAGACACCGACCATTTGTACCGAAGCCGTCACTGCGAGTGCGAACAGCACGTAGAAGCCCATTCGCCCGGTGCGCTGTTCGCCAATGCCAAACCAGACGCCGCCGATGACCGCGGTAAGAACTGCAAGCAGGAGCAGTTGACTATTGCTTACCCAGAGAATTTGGCCGACCAGCAGTTCTTTTAGGTGTTCTCCGCCATGCGGGTTGCCGGCGAGCAGGATGATTTCGAGTGTGGCAGCAAGCACGAACACGGTACCGATAATTGCCTCCTGGTATTTTGGCCAGCGCTTTTCTGTCCACGTTAGTAAGAGTGCACCACTAAGCGCCGCCCCGAG
Source organism: Betaproteobacteria bacterium (assembly GCA_020346185.1). Classification (GTDB taxonomy): domain Bacteria; phylum Pseudomonadota; class Gammaproteobacteria; order Burkholderiales; family Eutrophovitaceae; genus SG8-40. Next base: position 1,070,149 of record CP070775.1, read on the forward strand.
TGCCGCAAGCTGGACCGCAATGCCGTGCGGTTCGAATCCGAGCAGGTCTGCCGTGATGACGCCGGCACCGGCGATCTGGGCGATGGCGATGTCGATGAAGACGATACCGCGCGCCAACACCACCATGCCCAAGGGCGCATGCGTCGCCACTACCAGCAAGCCGGCGATAAAGGCCGGCAGAAGAATGCTCAAATATTCACTCACGAACGACTAACGGCTGATTTCAGCCGGTCGATCGTGTCATCGAACAACCCGAACAGGTCTTTGGCCTGCTTGGTGCCGCCGACCGTGTAGGGCAGTTCCACCACCGGGATTCCGGTTTTCTCGCCCAACCATGCCGGTGCCTTCGGTTCGTTGTAAGCCATGCGCACGATGACATCCGCGGGTTCAGCCTCCAACTGGGACAAGAGCTTGGCGAGATGTCTCGAGCTCGGCGGAATGCCAGGTTTTGCCTCGATGGTCGCCGCCAGATCCATTCCGAGCCAGTTCGCGAGATAAATTGCGTCACGATGGTATGTAACCAGGCGCAGACCTTTCAATCCGGTTGCCTCACGCTCCCAGCGTTCGATCGAAGCTGACCACCGTTCCTGGAATGTCGCATTGCGAGCGACGTAGAAGTCGGCATTCTCGCGATCGATCTCCGCCAGCCGCTTCGACAGCGCGGTTGCGATGATAGCGAGGTTGCGCGGATCGAGGTGGACATGCGGATTACCGTAGGGATGCACATCGCCCATGGCGCGGTCGACCCTGTCAGGAACGTCGAGTCGCCGGACATAATCGGATGCCATGAAGTAGCCCGGTTGGCCTGGCTGTACCTCGCGGTTGCCAGCAGCCTGTAATAGAACAGGCAACCAACCAATCTCCAGGTCGGAACCCGAGCAAACCACCAGGTCGGCGCGCCGCATGCGGGCAATCAGGCTGGGGCGCGCCTCCACGCGATGCGGATCCTGTTTTGGCGAAGTCGCCTGGTACACCGCTACCTGATTGCCACCCAGCTCCTCGAGCAAGGCGGCCCATTCGGGCTCGCATGCGAAGGCTCTGGCTTCGCCATGCGCGACCGCCGGCAGACTACATGCCAGCGCCATGCAAAAAACGACAGTGAACCGTCTCATGAGAATGTACCCTTATTGAGCACGTCATTCTTTTTCTTACGCTCTTCGCCTTCTGCCATGGCCATCTCCTCAGAACCGGTGCGCGCCGTGTGCACCGAGGCTGACGACATACTGGAATATCACCTGTTGGTCGGTCTCGTCAAAACGTGCCTTGTCCTGCGAGTACTGCAAGCGGAAGCGGGCAAATTCGGACGTCGAGAAATCAACCATAATCGATGCGCGTTCCGGCTTGTGCTCGCGCAACTGCTGCAGATCTTCGCGCGATATGGTGCCGTCACTGATCGGTCCATAGTTCAGGGTGCCCGAATCAAGCCGGTCATAACGGACACCGACGCGCCAACGGGGCATGAACTGCCAGACGCCTTGCGCGTACCAGCCATCTTGTTCGCTCGAATACGGGCCGTCCAGCGGCCCGGCTCCTTCGCCCTCGAAATCGTATTCAAGCTGCCCGTCTTCCTTGCGCCGGTAGTACTCGGCCTGGAATTTGAAGTTACGCATCGACGGATCTCCGTTCGGCGCCCATTTCCAGACGAAATCGACACCGTAGGTCTTGCTCTTCAGGTCCGAGAAGAGGTTCTCGACTTCATTTCCTAGCGAGTCTTCGTCATCATATTCACGTTCGTCCGCAGTGGTGTCCCGGTACGAGGCGCCGATCTGATAACTGTTACTGAAGCCAACGTCGCCTCCCAGGTGAACGAATCCGACCCAGGCGTTGGGACCATTCTCGTTGCGTTCGGAGCCCGGGAAATTGGCACCGCGGCCAGCTTCTAATCCAAACTCGAGAAACAGCGGGGTGGGCGCAACATAACGGAGCTGGAAACCATCATCACCATAATTGATCCCGTTCATTGCTAGTTGCACCAGCGGCGCATCGACGAAGTCCCAAGCGTGCGGATGCTGTTCGTTGATATAGCCCATCCCGGAGAAAAAACGTCCCGCCTTGACGAGCAAACCCGGGACGTAGCCGCTGTTTTGTATATAGGCTTCTTCAATATCAATCCCACCGTCGAGGACGCCGGCCTGGACGAAGCCATACCAGTACGGGTCGACGTTGGCGGAAAATGCCAATTCCGTCTCATCGAGGCTGAAGCCGCGGTCACCCGGGCCGAAGCCACCGCCGTGTCCGCCTTCCTCTTCGCCGCCATGGCCGTGACCACCGGGAGGGATGAAGCCACCAACGGTATAGGTATTCGGATCCAGCTCGAAGTAGCGGTACTTGGCATTGAGAATCAGCGAAACTGCGGGATTGAACTTGTTGCTGGTGGGTGCCGGGGCTCCCGACGTGGTGGTTGGTTGGGCCGCTGTCGTTGGTAGCCCGGGCTCTGCCGTGGTCGGTTGCTGGTCGAGCCGGTCCTCTAGTTCCTGAACACGTTGGCGTAGTTCTTCGATTTCTTCGGTCTGATCCTGCGCCCGGGCAGTGACCGAAAACGATAAAGTCAAGGCGATCGCAATCGCCAGGTAAGTCCTGTTCATTGATGTAGCTCCTCGGAAACACGATGAGTGCAGCAATCGGCATGGCGCGCTGATCGCCGGCTATTGCTCGCTAAGGAATTGTTTCAGAGGGTTTGCGGGGGATCCCGGCATGTATAGGGGGTGGATTCCGCCGACGCCAATACAGCAGGCACCGCGGCGCCGAAGCAGAAATGCGCGCAATGCAGCTCGAAGCGGATGTCCGGGCTTGCCGGCACGTGAACGAGGTTGGCTGCCGACGCGCACTTGCCGCACAGTTTGAAATGAACCAGCGTCTGCTCCGGATCGCTCGATTTGTCGCCGGCGTGCAACACCAGGTGCGCCATTGCCCCATGCTGGGCGAACACCAACACGGCAGGCAATAGGAGAGCAAGAAACTTTCTTCTTAAACGGCAGGCCATCACGGTCGAACACTAGCAGAATGCGTATGTGGGGCGCAAATTCCGCTGCTTTGAGCTTGGCGTGTTCTTCGGTGGCTTGCGAGAGGGCCGAGAACAACTCTTGCTACAGTTGTTGTTGGTCCAAACCGGTTGTCAGTCCGCAACCATTTTCGAGGAGCTGAATATGAAGATGCAACCTCCGCTGTTACCTCATGTCTGTCAGCGTCGCCGTGATTTGTTGCTGGCAGGTACGGTGGCCGGGGCCTTGTTCACTTTCCCGCCGCTGGCCATGGCCGGCAAGCTGCTCGGTGTTGCGTCAGAGGTCTACGTAAATGGCAAGCGGTCCTATCGTGGTGCAACCATCCGTCCCGGGGATGTCGTCAAGACAGGTGGGCTCAGCGAAGCGGTCTTTGTCGTAGGCAAGGACGTATTCATGTTGCGCGAGCACTCCGAGATGCACTTGCTTGCATCGGAGCCGGGAACCACCGGCATTGCTGCGGGTGTGCGCGTTGTAACCGGCGGACTGTTGTCGGCTTTCGCTTCCGGCGAGCGAAAGCTGCTTACGGCGACCGCGACGGCGGCCATACGGGGAACTGCCGCATACGTCGAAGTCAGTCCGGAATCGACCTATTTGTGCACTTGTTATGGAACGCTTGAACTGGCGGACAGTGCGGGCTCGGCAACGCAGCAGGTCAGTGCAATCCACCATGACGCGTACACCGTGCACGCCGAGGGGAGGGGTGGCAGCGTCTTTGAGTCAGCCCAAAAGCGGAACCATTACGACGAAGAACTGCGCCTGCTCGAGACTCTGGCGGGCCGCAAGCCGCCGTTTATGGCCGGTTGACGTAGCCCCGCTCGGCCGCATTTCCCTGCTGGACGCAGTCAGTTTTCGTCCATTGCCTGCTTGTCGGGCAGATGGTCGACATCGCTCCAGCTCACCAGTTCAAATTTCGGGCCATCGGCACGAAAAGTGTTAACCGACGCGTTGCGAATGGGGAACCTGCGCGGCGCTGCGAGCAGCATTCCGGTGGCGTGACGGTAAGCGATGTCGAGCACACCGCCATGAGTCACGGCGACGATGCGCTTGCCTAGATACTCTTCTGTCATAGTCGTCAGGACATTGATTACCCGCTCGGCGAACGCGGAAAGTGATTCGCCCTCGGCCAATACAGCGTTTTCCGCTCGGCAACGGAATACTTCGAACACGTCAGGGACAAATCGTTGCGCCTCTTCCGGCGTCTTGCCCTGCAGCACTCCAAGGTGCCGTTCGCGTAACCGGGTCTCGCGCAACACCGGCAGGTTGCGCCACTCGGAGATGGGGGCGATAGTTTGTATCGCGCGGCGCAAATCACTGCTAACCAGAAGGTCAATGTCGACATCACGAAAACGCTTACCGATGGCTTTCGCCTGTGACAGGCCGACGGAGTTAAGGGGAATGTCGAGATGACCTTGAATGCGATGTTCGGCATTCCAGTCGGTTTCGCCGTGACGTATCAAGATCAGTTCAGTCATTATGTTCAGTTCTGGTTAGTCAGCGTCCTGGCATGTGCGGAATCAAATCAATTCCGGTAAGTCTCTACTCAATTTAACCAACGCAACGGGTTCCGCAGATGCGTTTCGTGCATTGGAGCAGCCCCAGGCACAGCATCGCTAGCGAGAGGATTTGGCCGACTTGCGCTTGGCGCGCGGATGGGCTGCGTCATACACGTTTGCCAGATGTTGCCAGTCCAGATGGGTGTAAACCTGGGTTGTCGAAATGCTTGCGTGTCCAAGCATCTCTTGAACAGCGCGCAGGTCGCCGCTGGATTGCAAAACGTGCGATGCGAACGAGTGACGCAGCATGTGTGGATGTACATTTTGTGCCAGACCTCGTTTGCGTGACCATACAGTCAGCCGCCGTTGCACTGTCCGGGGCCCAATCGCCTTGCCTCGGTGATTGAGAAAAAGGGCGGTCGATTGGCCTTTGGCGATGGTTTCCCGTTTGGCAAGCCAATCCTGGACGGAGCGCAGCGCAAAACGTCCCACCGGCACGACGCGAGTCTTGCCGCCCTTGCCAACTACCCGCACAGTGGCATCATCGAAATCGATGTCAGCCGCTTTGAGAGCTGTTAGCTCAGACAAGCGTAGTCCCGATGAATAGAGCAGTTCGAACATGGCGCGGTCGCGCACCGCGAAGGCATCTTCGGCTGGCAGTTCCACCAGTGTTGTCACTTCCTCCGGCGACAAGACGTCGGGAAGTCTTCTTGCGGTTCTCGGTGCCCGTACCCCGACGCAGGGGTTTTGCGTGAATCCGTGGTCCCGCATCAGGAAACTGAAGAAGCTGCGCCATGCCGAGAGCGCACGGGCAAGCGAACGCCCGCTGCGGCCTTCCGCGTGCAAGCGTGCAACGCAACGGCGGATATGATGCATGCGCAAGTCTTCGAGCGGCGTCGCTGTGCATATTTGCAACAGAAGTTCGATGTCGCGCCGATAACTCTTTATCGTGTGGGCTGACAGACGGCGTTCTTGTTCAATATGGGCGAGAAAATTCCCCACTAAGCGCTGGCGTTGCTCGTCATCTGCTGGTCGCCCAGCTGGTCTATCAGTCACCCCGTCGGCCAGTCAAGCTGACGCGCAATCGTCGCGGAGGTGATATCGCCGAGCCGCTGCAGGTAAAGCGTGCCCATTTCCGGATAAAAACGCTCGGCGTCCTCGGATGCGAGAACTATCAACCCTCCGAGCTTTTCGTTGGTCAGCTTGATATATGCGAACGAATGCAACGTCGGTTGCGCTGCCGGGAACCACTGCAATGAATCGAACATTGCGTGGCTCGTGCAGTATGGCACTGTCAGGCTCGTCACAAAGGCCTGCATTTCGTCGCTCACGGCAGAAAATTCGTCGCGGGCAGGCGGATTTTCCAATCCCCATACGCGCAACGCGACATGGGGAACCGAGAAATCTTCGCGCAAATGAAAATAGAGCGTCCCTAGGACATCGTCCAGGCTCGGCGCTGATATCAATGTCAGCGTAATACGATGCATGCGCTCGCTGATGCCGTCATTCTCCTCGCCGAATGTGATCAATTCCGCTAGTTTCGCTTCGAGAATTCTGTTCCGTTGGCGCAGCTGCGACAGTTGCCGTTCGGAGATGGGGATTGCGCGACCCTCATGCGGATCAGGGATTTGTATTTGCGCCAATATGTCGACATGAGCATCAAAAAATTCTGGATGCTCCCGTAAGTATTTCGCCACGTCTGCGTCAGTCATCTTTCTCCCTAGATATCAATTTCGCCTTCAAACACAGTTCGTGCCGGACCGGACATCAGAATATTCTTCCCTTCGCCTTGCCATGCAATGTGTAAGTGCCCGCCACGCGTGTGGACGCAGACCGGTGAGTCCAGCAATCCCCAGTAGATACCAATCGCAACGGCGGCGCAGGCACCGGTGCCGCACGCGAGGGTTTCTCCGGCACCGCGTTCCCAAACGCGAAGTCGAATCATGTGCCGATCGACAATCTGCATGTACCCGGCATTGACCCGCTCTGGGAATAGACGGTGCTGCTCAATCAAAGGTCCCTGTGTCATGACGGGGGCTGATTCGACGTCCGAAACAACCTGCACCGCATGCGGGTTTCCCATCGACACCGCACCGATCTCGGCCTGAGCGCCTTCGATCGTGATTTTGTAGGAATGCTGGCGTTGCAGCGTCAGCATCGGGATCTCGGCAGGATCGAAATGCGGTTGTCCCATGTCCACCGTGATATTTCCATCCTTTTCAAGGCATGGTTCGATGACACCAGACACTGTTTCGACACGGAGCCTGTTCTTATTCGATAACGCCTTGTCGTGGATGTAACGAACGAAACATCGGGCGCCATTGCCGCATTGACCCACTTCGATGCCGTCGCCATTGAAGATCCGGTAATAAAAATCAGTCCCGGCTGTGCGTGGCGGCTCGATGACGAGCAACTGGTCAAAGCCGATTCCGGTATGCCGGTCTGCCATACGCCGGATCTGCGCCGTGTCGAGCGCAAACTGTTGCCGTGTCGCATTGATGACGACGAAGTCGTTGCCAGTGCCTTCCATTTTCGTGAATTGCAGGCGCGTCATGGCACGCGGCCGATGAGCTGCTTTGACATGACGAAATCATCCATTACGTAGCCATCGCCAATGTCGACAACTACATTTTCCGTGACAGCGAAGCCGGCCCGCCGGTAAAACGCAATGGATGCGGTATTGCCCTTGTTAACCTGTAGGTATAGCCGCGAAAAACCTCTTTCGCGCGAACGCGCTTCCACGTGTTGAAGCAGTGCATAGCCGAATCCGCGCCCCTGTACCCGGGGATGAACATACAGCTTGTCGAGTTTGACCGATGCCGGGCTCGATCCTAGTTCGTACCCAGCAAAACCGGCCAATTCGGGACCGACTGTAATTTTGTCCCACCAGCCTTTGTTGGCCCTTATTGCTGAAGCAATGGCATCTGGCTGGTAGCGTTGTCTCAGCATGTAGTCAATTTGACTTACGGTAATAATCCCAGGGTAGTGCAGATACCAGATCTCTCGAGCCAACTGCACAACTGCGCCCACTTCCTGTTCTGATACCGCTGATATATGTGCTTTTTTGTCGCCACCAGATATCATAGGCTGTCTGCCAACAGAGGCCCGCACGGCCCATTGCGGTCACGCCAGATGCAGCGATCCATGATGACTTCGATACCGTTGTCGCGTGCCCGTTCGGCGGCCGGCTCGTTGATGATACCTTCCTGAATCCACAGACGCTTGAAGTTCCTCGCGAGACAGTCGTCCACGATCGAATCGAGGTAACGTGTCGGTCGGATTACGTGCACGAGGTCAACCGGATCGGGCACTTCTGACAGGGCAGAATAGGCCCTTTCGCCAAGTATCTCGGTTACCAAAGGGCGCACTGGCACAATTTTGTAACCGAGACCCTGTAAGCCGCGGGCGATGCGATAGCTGGGTCGTTTCGGCAGCGGGGACAATCCAACCATTGCAATGATTCTCACATCGCGCAGCAAGTTGCATATTTCGCCTATGTCAGGATTCGAGAACATCGCTCTTCAGTAGCATTGGAACACTACATCGGCTCGGTAAAGGCTCACTTCAATAAATCCTCTTCTCGCCAGGCGGCCGGGTCTTGAATCGTTTGTGCAGCCAATAGTACTGCTCAGGTGCCGCGTTGACACACTCCTCGATAAACCGGTTCATGCGCAATGTGTCGGCAGGAAAATCCCTAGACGGGTAATTCTCCCAGGCTGGCAGAAATCGAATCAGATAACCTTCTCCGGCAGGCTTTTGCTCGATCAGAACCGGAACGACCGCGGCCCCAGTCAGCGCAGCTAGTCTCGGAACCGCGTCGACGGTGGCGGCCGGCACACCAAAGAAGGGAACGAATATGGCGTCGCGCGGGCCAAAATCCATGTCCGGCAGGAAAAACAAAGGCAGTCTCGCTTTCAACCCACGCACCACTGGTTTGATTCCTTCCTGGCGCGAGGCAAGCCTGATGGGACGAAACCGGGTGCGACGCGATACCAGGAAGCGGTCGAACACCGCATTTTTCTGATGGCTGTACATCGACTGGGCATTTTCTTCGATCGACAAGCGAATGGCGAGAATCTCGACACCAACGAAATGTGGGGCGAGAACGATAACCGGTCCGCTGCGGTTGGCCGCATCGAAGTGTTGTTTTCCCTCAACCGTTGCCAGCTTGCGCACCCGTTCGACGTCCGACCACCAGGCGATCGTCGTTTCTGCCAGAGCTCGCCCAAAAGCGCGAAAGTGTGCGCGCGCAAGGCGGTCACGCTGCGCCACTGTCAGGTCGGGAAAACACAGTTCGAGATTGATGTGCACTACGTTTCGCCGCTCACGCGCCAAGCCCATCAGTAGCAGACCGAGCACCTCTCCAGCACGGGCAAGCAGCGGCAGTGGTAGGCAGTGCAACAACCACATGAGTGCCAGCGCGACTCTTGTCAGCATCTCATCCCGCTCGGTGACCCGGCACCGTCATCGTGTTTCGCTCGGCCCTGAAGGAACCGGAGGCACTTGCACTCCGGCCGGAACCTTGTAGCGGTTGTATGCCCACAGATACTGATCGGGAAAGCGCCGGATAACGTCCTCGAGCGCCCGGTTGACGTGGTGTGCCGCAGTTTCTCCCGGCTCGGGCGTTGGCATCCTCTCAAAGTGTGCTTTGAACCCCGCGCCGGAAGATAATCGCACGGCGTAAGCCAAGAAAACTGGTGCCTTGCTACGCTGCGCCAGCCGTGACCACAGTGTCATGGTGTAAGCAGGACGGCCGAAAAACTCTGCCCACTCGCCGTCGCCCAACCCTGGCACTTGATCTGGCAACAGACCGATCGCTTCACCTCTTTGTAAGGCCTTCAGCAACTGGCGTACTCCGTTGACATTGGTCGTAGCGAGACGGATGTTGCGGCGCATGCGCCCCGCGCGCATCGCCGGTTCAAGTCCCACGACTCTGGGCGGGCGGTACAGCACGGTAATCGGATACTTCTCGGCAAAGTACTGTGCCAGGACTTCAAAACATCCGAAATGCGGTGTGAGAATCACGACGCCATTTCCCTCTTCCATGGCGGCATCCATCAGTTCCCACCCAACAACCTGGCGTACCCAAGAGGCGCTTTCATGCTGGGGCCGGAACCAGACAGCGGGCAGTTCGGCGATAGCCTTGCCGGCTTGCCGGGTACTATTCTTTAGCAGTTCGTCGAATTCTGGCTGATTGCGACAGATGCCGCTGGCAAGCAGATTTTCCCTCAGGCGTTTGGCGTATGATGGCGAAGACATATAAACAAGCCAGCCAAGCATGCTGCCGGCGAAGTGCAACCAGGGCAGCGGCAACTTTGCAAGAATTCGCAGGAAGCTGGTCAGCATCGCACTCCGACTTTGGCTTTGAGGCGAGGCTTTGTTATCCTGCGCGACTTTCTCGAAACAGTAGTGGTGGACAAGCTGATGAGCGATTACCTGTTTACTTCCGAATCGGTTTCGGAGGGCCATCCGGACAAGGTGGCCGACCAGATTTCGGACGCCGTACTCGATGCAATATTAACCCATGACCCAGTTGCACGCGTAGCAGCCGAGACCATGGTGCACACCGGACTCGTAGTGTTGGCGGGGGAGATCACCAGCAATGCAGTCATTGACTTCCAGCAGGTCGCTCGTAACACGATAAAGCGCATCGGCTATGACAATACCGACTACGGTATTGATTACAGAGGCTGTTCGGTGCTCGTGGCTTATGGCAAACAAAGCCCTGACATCAAACAAGGCGTCGATACTGCACATGACGACCCGCTCAACCAGGGTGCAGGTGACCAGGGACTCATGTTCGGTTACGCCTGCGACGAAACACCAGCGTACATGCCTATGCCGATTCAACTGTCGCATCGACTGGTGGAACGCCAGTCCGAGTTGCGTCGTGACGGCCGTCTGCCGTGGCTGCGCCCCGATGCCAAGTCCCAAGTGACATTGCGCTATGTCGACGGCAAGCCGGCGGCGATCGACACTGTGGTCTTGTCGACGCAGCACGCCCCGGAGATCGAGGTTAAACAGATCCGCGAAGCGGTCGTGGAAGAAATTATCAAGCCGGTTTTACCGAACGAGCTTATCAAGGGCGACATCAAGTATTTTGTTAATCCGACCGGGCGATTCGTCGTGGGAGGCCCGCACGGCGATTGTGGCCTGACTGGCCGGAAGATCATCGTGGATACCTACGGTGGCGCAGCGCATCACGGCGGAGGTGCATTTTCGGGCAAGGATCCATCGAAGGTCGACCGCTCTGCTGCCTATGCTGCCCGTTATGTCGCAAAGAATGTCGTGGCGGCGGGATTGGCAAGCAAATGTGAAGTCCAGTTGTCCTATGCCATAGGTGTGGCGCGTCCCACGAGTGTCCACGTGACGACTTTTGGGACAGGCAAGATCGCCGACGATGCAATTGTCAAACTAATCGAGGAACATTTCGACTTACGCCCGAAAGGCATTGTCCAGATGCTCGACCTGCTGCGGCCCATCTATGAGAAAACCGCAGCCTATGGTCATTTCGGCAGAGACGAACCCGAATTCACCTGGGAAGCGATCAATAAGGTCGAGGCGCTCAAGGCCGACGCCGGGATCAAGTCGTCGGCCGCGGCCTGAGCGTCGAACTTTTCGAGTTTGGCCGAGTCTTTTATAATGCCTTTTTTGCTGAGGGGCGCTGCGACCTTATTCTGACTAGAGGGCCAGGCTCAGCAACCGAACAACGGCGCTCACAAACCTTTATTTGGTTTGGAGCGCCTTTTTTGTGTCGCGCTTCCGAACAAACCTTCTTACAGGAGAGTGACCATGTCCGCAGTTCTACAAGAAAACGCCAAGTCAAACGACTACCGCGTTGCCGACCTATCCCTTTCGGGATGGGGCCGCAAGGAGATCAGTATTGCCGAAACCGAGATGCCCGGTTTGATGGCAATCCGCGAAGAGTACACGGCAACCCAACCCCTGCGTGGAGCCCGTATCGCCGGATCGTTGCACATGACGATCCAGACGGCGGTGTTGATTGAAACACTACAGGCGCTCGGCGCGGAGGTGCGCTGGGCATCGTGCAACATTTACTCTACGCAGGATCATGCTGCCGCAGCGATTGCCGCCGGAGGAACTCCGGTATTCGCCCACAAGGGTGAATCACTCGAAGAATACTGGGCGTTCACGCATCAGATCTTTGATTGGCCGGAGGGCAACTTTGCCAACATGATTCTTGATGATGGTGGCGACGCCACCTTGCTGCTGCATTTGGGTGTGCGTGCCGAAAGCGATCCCGCGGCGTTGAATCATCCTGCCAGTGAAGAAGAGACCGCATTGTTCGCTTCCATCAAGGACCGGCTCGTCAAGGATCCCAAGTGGTATTCGACGCGGCTCGATCATATCAAAGGCGTCACCGAGGAAACCACCACTGGCGTAAAGCGCCTCTACCAGATGGCGCAGGAAGGCCTCCTAAGATTCCCCGCTATCAATGTTAACGACTCGGTTACCAAATCCAAGTTCGACAATCTTTATGGTTGCCGCGAGTCGTTGGTCGACGGCATCAAGCGTGCCACCGACGTGATGGTCGCCGGCAAGATTGCGGTTGTGGCCGGTTACGGCGATGTTGGAAAAGGCTGCGCTCAGGCGCTGCGTGCCCTATCAGCGCAAGTTTGGGTCACCGAGATCGACCCAATCTGTGCATTACAGGCGATGATGGAAGGTTACCGTGTGGTGACCATGGATTACGCTGCCGACAAGGCCGACATCTTTGTCACTGCCACCGGCAACTTTCACGTCATCGGCCACGATCACATGAAGGCCATGAAGAATGAGGCGATCGTGTGCAACATTGGTCATTTCGATAATGAAATCGACGTGGCGTCGTTGAGCCAGTACCAATGGGAAAACATCAAGCCGCAGGTCGATCACATCGTTTTCCCGGATGGCAAGCGCATCACTCTTCTCGCCGAAGGGCGGCTGGTCAATCTCGGTTGCGCCACCGGGCACCCGAGTTTCGTGATGAGTTCCTCGTTCGCGAACCAGACAATTGCCCAGATCGAGTTGTTCAATAACCCGGATGCATACCCGGTCGGTGTCCATGTTCTCCCGAAGCACCTCGATGAAAAGGTGGCGCGTCTGCACCTCGCCAAACTCGGGGCGCAACTGACCGAACTGAGTGATGCGCAAGCGCGCTACATTGGCGTCGAAAAGGAAGGCCCTTACAAGCCCGAGCATTATCGTTACTGAGCAGGGCCGAAGGCCGGTGAGGGGTGAGGCTTGAAACGCAAACATCACCACCTTGTTGCGTGGCAGATAGCGATGGGATTTGTTCGTGACCTTTACGCCCTTTTCCGACCACTGACACTTACGTCCTCGCCGCTCAGATGCGGCGGGGCGCGGTCTCTGTTCCATCTAACATTGCTGAAGGTGCCGCCGGCACATCGACGCGAGCGCTCGCTCATTATCTGATGATGGTAGACGGTTCCCTGAGTGACATAGATGCGCAACTTGCTTTCGCCATCACGCTTGGGTACGTTCAAAAGGAAGATGAGATCCAAGAAACTCTCGATTGGCTCCCCGAATTGATCGGCGGATCCTTGAACCCCGTTTGTTGAAGCAAACGAAAGCGATCGGAATTTCAGAAAATCAACCTCCCAGCGCTCATGCCTCTGCTCTCACTCTCACTGAGTTTCGAATTCTTTCCGCCACAGACGCCGGCTGGTGTTGAGAAGTTGCGCACAGTGAGACGGCGGCTCGCCAAGCTCTCGCCGGAGTATTTTTCGGTGACTTTCGGGGCTGGAGGTTCAACTCGTGAGCGCACGCGCAACATCGTCGTCGAGATCAGCGATGAGGGTCTTCCGGTGGCACCGCATGTGTCCTGTATTGCGTCGACGCGCGCTAATATCAAATCCATGCTCGATGAATACCAAGCGCACGGTCTACGGCGCCTGGTGGCATTGCGCGGCGATTTGCCGTCCGGCATGGCCGAGGCGGGAGAGTTTCGATTCGCGTCTGAACTGGTGGAGTTCATTCGTGCCGAGTACGCGGATGCATTTCACATTGAAGTTGGCGCCTACCCCGAATATCACCCGCAATCCCGGTCCGCTCTGGATGATCTACTTAACTTCAAGCGCAAAGTCGATGCGGGCGCCGATTCGGCTATCACGCAATACTTTTTCAACGCCGATGCCTACTTTCACTTCAGAGACCAGTGCACAGCACTCGGCGTTGCCATTCCGATCTTTCCGGGGATTATGCCGATCGGACGCTTTCGTCAGCTGGCGCGATTTTCCGACGCGTGCGGCGCGGAGATCCCCCGCTGGATCCGGCGAAAACTCGAAAGTTATGCTGATGACGACGCGTCAAGCAAGGCGTTTGGCCTCGATGTTGTCACGCAGCTATGCGAACGGCTGCTGGCCAATGAAGTACCTGGCTTGCATTTTTACACGATGAACCAGGCCGATGCGGCCTGCACGATCTGCGAGCGTCTCGGCCTATCCGCGGGCGCTTGATCGGCGCCGCAATTAAACTGGCGAGGTAGGTCAGTCAGGCGACTGCGCGCATTCCTTTGCCACGCGTTGGATGAGCGGCATAGGCGTGATAAGCGGCCGCTTCGGCAGCGCCAATCTCGATCTTCGCGCCCATGTCGTCAAACATGCTCTCCAGTGCACACAGGCACAGCATCACATTCTCCATCTTGCAACTGTAGCCCATGATGCCAAAACGCCAGATTTTTCCGGCCAGTGTGCCGAGTCCGGCACCGATCTCGATGTTGAATTCGGCAAGCAGCCTGCGGCGTACTTCCGCTTCATCCAGTCCGGGCATAACGTGCACCGCGTTCATTTGTGGTAGCCGGTAGGGCTCCTCGACGAGGAAGTTCAGCCCAAGCGTTTCCAGCCCGGCTCTTAGCGCCTTGTGGTTGCGCTGGTGGCGTGCCCACGCAGCCTCCAGCCCTTCCTCGCGCAGCATCACCAGTGCCTCATGCAGTGAGTACAGCGCGTTGGTCGGCGCGGTATGGTGATAGGTTCTGGTCGTGTCGCCCCAGTAGCCAAGTAGCAGAGTGATATCCATGAACCAGCTCTGTACAGGGGTCTTGCGACTCTTAACGTACTCGACGACGCGATCGCTGAAGGTGATTGGTGACAATCCTGGCGTGCACGAAAGACACTTTTGACTGCCGGAGTAAACCGCGTCCACGCCCCACTCGTCGACCAGCACTGGAATGCCAGCAAGCGACGTCACGGTGTCAACGATGGTGTACGCATCGTATCTGTGGGCGATTTCTGCGAGTGTCTTTGCATCAGAAGCAACGCCTGTTGACGTCTCCGCGTGCACAAAGGCGAGAATCTTTGCTTCGGGGTTATTGCGGAAAGCCTCTTCCACCTTGTTCGGATCGACCGGGCTCCCCATAGCATCTTCCACCACGATCGCGGTCCCGCCACAGCGCTGCACGTTTTCGATCATGCGGGCGCCGAATACACCGTTGCGGCACACGATCACCTTGTCACCGGGGCTAACCATGTTGACGAAGCACATTTCCATGCTAACCGATCCGGGACCGGAGACCGGAAAAGTCAGCGCGTTGCTGGTCTGGAACGCATAGCGCAGCAGTTCCTTTAGTTCGTCCATCATCTTGACGAAGACCGGATCGAGATAACCGATGGTTGGTCGGCCCATGGCAGAGAACACACGCGGATGGATTTCTGATGGGCCAGGTCCCATGAGGGTGCGCTGCGGCGGGTAGAAGGAACTGATGCTAGTCAAAGTATTGGAATCCATGTCGCTGTTTTAAAGATGAAAACGGGTTGTGATCGGGTTCGCCGGGGTGGATGAGTCGCGCAGTCTACAGGCTTGAAGTGGTTCGCGAAAGCAAGCTGGAGCGGTTGTTGGCTAGGACGATCTGCGAGTGGTTCTGAAAAGCAAAATGCCCACCATCATGGCAGCAACAAAGGCCCACACTCGCGGATCGCCAAACCCGCTCGATACCAGCGCAGGCCCCGGGCAGAAACCGGCAATTCCCCATCCGACGCCGAACATCAGTGAACCAATGATGAGGGGTCTTTCGACGGTGGCTTTCTCGGGTGGCAGAAACCGCTCATCAAACAGCGGCACGTGTCTTCGTAACGCGAGGCGATAGGCGAGTGCGAATACGACCACCGCGCCAACCATTACGAGGGCAAGACTCGGATCCCAATCTCCAGAGACGTCGAGGAAACCGATCACCTTCTCCGGATTGGTCATTTGCGACACGATCAAGCCGGCTCCGAACACCAGCCCGCAGAGAAACGAAATGAAAGCGCGCTTCATAGCACCTGCCTCATGACGAAGACCGTTAATATTCCGGCTGCCATGAAGCTGACGGTGGCGGCCATCGAACGCAGGGAAAGGCGCGAAATGCCGCAAACACCGTGGCCGCTGGTACAACCGCTGCCCAATTGCGTGCCGAAGCCGACCAGAAGACCGGCGAGGATTGCTCTCAGATACCCTGACTCCATGTCGAAATGAATCTCGCCAGGAAAAATCACCGCAGTGAGGACGCCCGCCGTCAAAAGTCCAGCGATAAAAGCCAGGCGCCACCCGAGATCCGGCCCCCTTGCGCCAATCGCGTTTCCGAGGATGCCGGATATGCCGCTAATCCTCCCCAGCAGCCACCACATGGCAGCTGCAGCCAGTCCGATAATGGCACCGCCGGTCAGTGCCGCGACGGGCGTGAAGTTGACGATGTTCATTTGATTGTCGCCGCTCGATTTATCGGCGCGGAAAGCGCAGACGCTGTTGAAGAGAATTCCTCGGCATCGATGGCGTTATCGCCGTCAGGACACGCTTCGGTACCGGCAGCCAGTCCTTGAAAATCGAACTGCTGGGGGTCCAGTAGGTGCGACGGTGAAATGCGCTGCAGAGCCGAGAACATGGTTTCCAGACGTCCCGGAAAACGCTTGTTCCACTCCCGCATCATCGACTTGATTACCTGGCGTTGCAGATTGTCCTGCGACCCACAAAGGTTACACGGAATGATCGGAAAACCTCTCAGTTCGGCGAATTTCTGCAGGTCACTTTCGCGGCAATAGGCAAGCGGCCGTATCACTATGTGCCGTCTGTCATCGGACACTAGTTTTGGCGGCATGGCTTTGAGCCGGCCGCCATGGAACAGATTCAGGAAGAATGTCTCCAGGATGTCATCGCGGTGATGGCCGAGTGCGATCTTGGTAGCACCCAGTTCCCCAGCGATCCGGTATAGCGCACCGCGGCGCATGCGGGAACAAAGGCCACACATCGTCTTGCCTTCGGGAATGACGCGTTTGACGACACTGTAGGTGTCTTGCTCCAGAATGTTAAAGGCGACGCCACGCGAGGCCAGGTAATCGGGCAGAACGTACTCGGGAAATCCAGGATGTTTTTGGTCCAGATTGACAGCTACCAGCTCGAAATCGATCGGCGCATGCTCTTGCATTGAGAGCAGGATGTCGAGCAAGGCATAGCTGTCCTTGCCACCAGAGACGCACACCATGACTTTGTCGCCGTCGGTGATCATTTTGAAGTCAGCGATTGCCTCGCCGACCTGACGGCGCAACCGCTTGGCGAGCTTGTTACCCTCGTAGAGCTGTTTTTGCGATGTTGGCATTGAGCTACTTTACGCGAAAGATCTCGAACCCCACCGATTCACAGTCGGGATAAATATCCGGCTTCTCGCTCGACACTCGGGCGGCGAGAACTCCACTCTTCTCGAGACACGTATCGAGTATGCGTTCACAGAAAGTTTCCTGCAGATGAAAATGTCCGATCTCGGCAATTTCCTGAATCATTTTGCGGACAAAATCGTAATCAACGGTTTCACGAATCGTGTCATGCTGGATTCTTCCATTCGGATCGATATACAAGTCGACGTTGACGATCACCCGCTGCTTTGCCTGCTTCTCAAAATCATGCACGCCCATCGAGATGAAGACGTTGAAGTTTCTCAAGAAAATACATCTTGAATTTTCCAGCTTGCCGGCTCCACGCGGTGCAGTTGTCGGACCCGAACCATTTGCCGCCGAGGCGTCCATCATTTCACCTCAAACTGCACATCGCGTTTGCGCGGCCAGAGGTGTTGACCGCCATCAACGACCATGGTGTGTCCAGTCACCGATTTTGCTCCAACCACGTAGCGAACCGCCTGGACTACGTCTTCGGCATCACTGCTATGGCCAAGTGGTGCCTGGGCGTGAGCCCGCTCGAAGCCCTCCTGCGTCTGGGCGCCGCTGACCAGTGTGATGCCGGGTGCAACGCCGCAGACACGGACTCTGGGTGCCAGCGACATGGCTAGCATGCGTGTCGCACCCTCCATTGCTACCCTCGTGAGCGTATAGGATAAGAAATCGGGGTTGAGGTTGAACACCTTCTGGTCGAGCATGTTTACGACACAACCCACTGTTGGCGATGGCACCTGTGCCGCGAACTCACGTGCCAGAAGCAGGGGCGCACGCAGATTGATCGCGGCATGCTTGTCCCATGTCGCCGGATCAAAAGTGACCGGATCATCAAATTCAAACAGCGAGGCATTATTGACCAGACACGTGAGCGGCCCTAGCCGGCCGGCGCATTCGGCGATCAGGCCCGATACGGCCGTGCAATCTGCTAGGTCACATTGGAATGCAGTGGCGCGAACGCCGAGCGATTGAATCTCGTCGACAAGTCGTGATGCCTCATTTCCCGAGCGGTTGTAGTGCACGGCGACATTCCAGCCATCGGTGGCAAGTCCCTTTGCAATAGCCTTGCCAATTCGCTTGGCGGAACCAGTCACCAGCACGGTGCGGTCCTGTTTGTATGGTTCACCCATGAGAAATGCACTGCCGCTTGCAGTGCGTGCAAGGTCTGATCAAGAATCGCAATTCTAGCTTACCGATTCGGCAAAAACCGTGGCGTCCACATTTACGGGCCTCGATGTCTCGGGCCTTCCCCCCCCTGACGAACAAGCTCGTGGGCACTCGGCCCAGGTGTATGACCATATTTGTCGGCGAATCGAGGCAGAAGACGGCTGGATACCATTTGCCGTTTTCATGGATCTGGCGTTGTATGCACCGGCACTGGGCTATTACGTAGCCGGGTCCCGAAAGTTCGGCGCCGGCGGCGATTTTGTAACCGCGCCAGAGATGACGCCGCTGTTCGGCCAGGCTTTGGCGTATCAGGTGGCACAGATACTGGACGCGACCGGTGGAGGGATTATTGAACTCGGCGCCGGAACCGGCGCCCTTGCGGTTTCAATGATGGAGGAACTGGAGCGGCTTGGGTCCCTGCCAGAGTGCTACAGCTTCTTCGAGCCCAGCCCGGAGCTTAGTCAGCGGCAGTGTCAGCGAGTTCGAGGTTCGCTACCAGCGACGTTTGATCGCTTCAAGTGGATTGATAGGTTGCCAGACCGGTTCGTTGGGGCCGTGATTGGTAATGAAGTGCTCGATGCACTGCCGGTCCACGTCCTCGCGTGGCGTGACGAGGGCCTGTTCGAGCGCGGTGTTGCTATTCGCAACGGTACGCTGGTGTGGGAGGAGAGGCCCGCGAGCGAGGCGCTGCGCGCCTTGGCTGAACCGATTTCGGTGACAGCGCCGTATGTTAGTGAGATCTGTCCGGCCGCGAGGGGTCTGATCGACCGACTGGGTCACTTAATCGAGCGCGGCGCGGCGATTTTGATCGATTACGGTTTTCCGCGCGCCGAGTTTTACCATCCACAACGCGATCGTGGTACGCTGATGTGTCACTATCGTCACCATGTTCATGACGACCCGTTCTATCTCCTTGGGTTGCAGGATGTCACGTCGCATGTGGATTTCACTGCAATCGCCGAGGCGGCGTCGGATACTGGTTGCCAACTCGCTGGATACACGGCTCTGGCGCAGTTCCTCCTCAACTGTGGCATCACAGAGCTTCTTGCGCGCACGCCGGCCGAACAGGCGGCTGCCTATCTTCGACGGGCAGCGCCGGTGCAAAAACTGCTTTCACCTGCGGAGATGGGAGAACTTTTCAAGGTGATTGCGTTGTCGCGCGGTATCGATACGCCGTTGCTCGGTTTCAGGGTCGGAGATCGCAGCGGCATACTGTGAGGTTTGCTGTGTGCGTCGCGTTACTCAGGTCTTCGATGTTGATTCGCGTGTCATCGCGGCTGGCGACAAGTGCGACGGAACAACTGGGCGCAACTCACGGCCGGGTTTCGATGTCAGGTTTTGTGACGGCCACGTGGTCTCAGGTCAAGGCCTGCTGAATGCATATTCACATTCTCGGTATCTGCGGCACATTCATGGGTGGACTTGCGGCTATTGCAAAGCAGGCCGGACATGAGGTGACAGGATGCGACGCGAACGTTTATCCGCCGATGAGTATCCAACTGGAAAACCAGGGCATTGGCTTAACCGAGGGTTGGGATCCGGGTCAAGTCGATCTGGCACCCGACTTGTTCGTCATCGGCAACGTCGTGACGCGCGGAAATCGCCTAATGGAGGAAATACTCAATCGCCGGCTGTCATATGCCTCAGGCCCCCAATGGTTGGCTGAGAATGTCCTGCATGGCAACTGGGTGCTGGGCGTGGCCGGCACGCACGGTAAGACCACGACAAGTGCCATGTTGGCGTGGATACTTGAGTATGCCGGGTATAGCCCGGGGTTTCTGATCGGCGGCGTCCCCCTGGATTTTGGTGTATCTGCCCGCATTACCAACTCGCGCTTCTTCGTCATCGAAGCCGACGAGTACGACACGGCATTCTTCGACAAGCGCTCCAAGTTCGTCCATTATCGACCAAGCACCGTCATTCTCAACAATCTTGAATTCGATCACGCTGATATCTTTGCTGATCTGTCGGCGATCGAAACGCAGTTTCATCATTTGGTCAGGACCATCCCCGGCAACGGCTTGATCGTCGCCAACGGCGCCGAGGAAAGCCTGAGCCGTGTTCTCGAGCTTGGCTGCTGGACCCCAGTGGAGTGGTTCGACCGCCCGGACGGTTGGTCGATTCGCGGAGCCGACGACACGAGCGGGTTCGATGTGTTGTTTGCCGGGAAAGTGCAAGGCGGCTTGCAGTGGAAATTGAATGGCAGACACAACAGGATGAACGCACTGGCGGCGCTGGCTGCAGCGCGCCATGTTGGCGTGCCGACGGCAACTGGAATCGAGGCGCTCAGTAGTTTCAAGAATGTCAAGCGACGCATGGAAATGCGTGGCGAGGTTAACGGCATCACAATCTATGATGACTTTGCGCATCACCCGACCGCGATCGAGTCGACACTAGCCGGGTTGCGTGCGACGGTCGGTGATGCGCGAATCGTCGCGGTATTTGAACCACGCTCGAACACAATGAAAATGGGCAGTATCAAGCAGTCGCTGTGTCCCAGTCTGGCAGCGGCCGATCTGGTCTTCTGTTATACGAGAGGGCTAGACTGGGATGTGGCCGGTACTCTGCAACCGCTCGGAGCAAAATCGCAGTGCTTCGACAATATCGATGCGCTGGTACGGGCGATTATTTCGTCGACACGCGAGGGCGACCATGTCGTGATCATGAGCAACGGCGGATTCGGCAATATTCATGAAACGCTTCTCGCTGAACTGCGAGCATTGTGAGGTTGGCAACCGTATTTGGTTCAGGCATCGGTGGCGGGGTTGCCACCATGCTGTGCAGTAAGTTTGCGCTGCGATGATTATTTACGTCCACGGATTCAACAGCTCGCCGGCTTCGCACAAGGCCAGCATGTTGCGCAAACGGCTAGCCGCGATCGGCCGGGACAGCGAGTTTGTCTGCCCTGCACTGTCTTACTCTCCGCAGCGGGCTTTGGCGCGTCTGGCGGAGGAGTTGGCGAAAGCGGAGCCTGAGTCAGTGACGTTGGTCGGCAGTTCGCTCGGCGGCTTTTATTCCACTTGGTTGACTGAGCACGTCGGCTGCCGCACGGTGCTGGTCAATCCGGCGATTACGCCTCACGAAGGGCTACGCGCTTACTTGGGAAATCAGAGAAATCTCTACACGGACGAAGAGTACGAGTTCACGCAAAGTCATCTGGCGCAACTCAAAGACATCTATATCCCGCGGCCTGTGAGAATGGACCGCTATTTCCTGATCCATACCACCGGTGACGAGTTGCTTGATTGGCGGGTGGCAGTGAAGCGCTATGGGGGGTGTCGGCAGATGGTGGTCGACGGCAGTGACCATGGCTTCGCTGAGTTCGGCGACTACATCGACTGCGTTCTTGAGTTCGCTGCGAACTGAAGTGTAAGCGTGAAGGCCTCTGCGGAGAAGGTCGATCTTGAAAATGCGTTTAGAGCGAAAACGCTCGACGCGCCACGCGTATAATTCGAACTCCGTCATGCTGAGTGGGTCGAGCAGCATTTTCTAAGGCCGCATGAACGTATTCTATGAAGAGTCGGGCAGCCTGAAGGTTGCCTCCATCATCGAGGACAACAACACCTCGCTGCAGGTTCAGACGCAGCACGGTAAACGTGCCAAAGTGAAAGCGGCCGCAGTTCTGTTGCGCTTCGAACATCACTGCCTCAACGAATTTATGGAGCGAGCTCGCCTTGTGGCTGACGAGCTCGAGCCCGGTTTTCTGTGGGAGGCTTGCGATGAGTCCGAGTTTTCCTTCGACGCGCTTGCCGACGCGTATTTTGGCGATAAACCGACAGCGGAGGAGGCGGCCGGTCTGCTGATGCGGTTGCAGGCAACACCAACACACTTCTACAAGAAGGGCAAGGGACGCTACAAGCCAGCACCTCCTGAAGCGCTCAAGGCAACGCTTGCTTCTATCGAGCGCAAACGTGAGCAGGCGCAATTGCAGGCCGAATATGTCCAAAGTTTGTTGCGCAATGAATTACCGGATGACTTCAAACCGGTATTGAATCAGTTGCTGTACAAGCCCGATCGTAAAATGCTTCAGACCAAGGCTGTCGAAGAGGCCTGCTCGCAACTGAAACTCTCGGTGCCGCGCCTTTTCGAACAATGCGGCGCACTTGAATCGACGCTCGAATATCACCATGGACGGTTTTTGTTTGAGCATTTTCCGCGGGGAACAGGCTTTGACGACAAGCTGGCTGTGGTGCAGACTGAGGACTATGCTCTGGCGGACGTTGAGGCGTTCAGCATCGACGATGTAACCACCACTGAGATCGACGATGCGTTCTCGGTGAGCAAACTTGACAATGGACATTGGCAGGTTGGCGTGCATATCTCGGCTCCGGCTTTGGGCATTGAAGGCCGGTCCGCGCTTGACGCTGAAGCGCGCAAGAGGATGTCCACTGTCTATTTTCCGGGCGGCAAAATCACCATGTTGCCGGAACCGGTCATTGATCGGTTTACGCTCGCTGAAGGTCGCGAATGTCCAGCGCTTTCCATGTATGTCGAAGTCGATTCGGATTTTCAGGTCGTCGGCACGCGCTCGGCAATCGAGCGGGTGCGAATTGCATGCAACATGCATCACAATGTGCTCGATGTTGAGTTCGACGAGCAAGCGGTTCATGCCGGACGCACGGATTTCGCCTTTGGTGAGCAATTACTCTTTCTGTATCGGCTTGCCGGAAAGTTGGAGCGCGCCCGCGGCCAGGACGAGAGGCAAATGCGGCGTACGGATTATAGTTTTTACGTTGATAACGACCGCGTGCGCATTGAGCCGCGTAAACGCGGAGCACCGATTGACAAGGTGGTTTCAGAAATGATGATCCTGGTCAACTCGAGATGGGCGCAGTTGCTCGCTGAGTCTAACCGACCCGCGCTGTTCCGAACCCAGGCGAGCGGCAAAGTCAAGATGTCGACGGTGGCTGCTCCGCACGAAGGTCTTGGTGTGAATCAGTACATCTGGGCCAGTAGTCCGCTGCGCCGATATGCGGACCTGGTCAACCAGCGTCAACTAATCAGCATCTTGCGTGGCGCACAACCTGCGTTTGTCGCGAGTGACCAGGAGTTGTTCGAGATCATGCGAGGGTTCGAATTGGCTTACGATGCGTATGCCGAGTTCCAGCGCAGGATGGAGCGCTACTGGTGTTTGCGCTGGTTGTTACAGGAGCAGGTGACCGAAATGGCCGCTGAAGTGATCCGCGACAACCTGGTCAGGTTCGAATGCTTGCCTCTGGTATGCCGTGTCCATTCCTTGCCGTCGCTTGCACCTGGGGATCGTGTCCAGATTTCCGTCTCAGGCGTTGATCTGATGGAAATGATGGTGCGCTGCGAATATAAGAAAACACTGGAGCCAATTGGTATAACTGCGTGACGAAACTAGAGTTTGCCTCTAGAATTTGTTTAACGTGAACAGCTTACATACAGGATCTTGCCGGAGCAGACACTGAGCGCATTCGCGTTACCGGCGCAGCAACATCTGATACAGATCACTGGTTGGCGACTGACGTCCTCTGATGTCCTGCCGGTGACGCTGGCCTTTTCCATCGTGTTTCATGCCTTCCTGCTGTTGATCACATTTACGGCACCGGAGGCGCCTGCGCGCAAACCTGTACCGCAACTCGATGTGGTCCTGGTAAATAGCCAGTCGGCGTCGCGACCGGTCGACGCGACTCTGCTGGCCCAGACGAATCTGGATGCAGGAGGTAATACCGAATCTGACGTGCGGGCCAAGTCGAATCTGCCGGCGCTAGCCGAGATGCAGCTGAACGACAGCGTCGAGCTTTCGTCCCGCCGTGTCGAGCAACTCGAGGAACGTGCCGCCCGCCTGCTGGCAACGGTTAGCGGACAAATGGCCATGGATCCAATAACCGAGCCATTGCCGCAGACGACTCCGCGAGACAACACGCAAGAGCAACTCGCGCAGCAGCGGCGTCTGGAGGTTGCCCGACTTGAGGCGCAGATCGCAAAGGAATGGCAGGCGTATCAGAAACTGCCACGACGCAAGTTCATCGGCGCACGCGCTCAGAGTGTTGTTTACGCCGAATATGTTGAAAAATGGCGTGAGCGTATCGAAACTGTGGGTACACAAAACTACCCCGAGGAAGCGCGGCGCCGAAAGCTTTTCGGCTCACTGCTGCTGACAGTGTCTATCAACGCTGACGGAACGGTCGAGCAGGTCGAAGTCGATCGATCGTCCGGGTACAACATACTGGACCGTGCCGCGCGTCGCATCGTTGAACTGGCGGGGCCATTCCCGCCTTTTCCGGCAGATATTCGCAACGAATACGACATTCTGTCCATTACCCGCCAGTGGTCTTTCACGAGAAACGATCTTGGCGTCACAGTAGCGCAATGAATCAGGTGGGGTGAACTAGGCACAATGACCGATCGTTATGCAGTCATCGGCCATCCGGTCGCACACAGCCAGTCGCCGGGTATTCACGCGATGTTTGCTGCCCAGACCGGGGAAGACATCGCCTATGGGAGGCTGCTCGCGCCAGTTGACGGTTTTGCTGAGTGGGTCAAGGCCTTCATTGCTGAGGGCGGCAGAGGTGTAAACGTCACTTTGCCATTCAAACTCGAGGCATACGAGCTCGCCGATGAGGTGTCCGAGCGAGCCCGCCAAGCACGTGCGGCCAATACCCTCAGTTTCTCCGGCAAGAAAATTTCTGCTGACAACACCGACGGCATAGGATTGGTGCGGGATATCGAAATCAACCTCGAGTTTGAACTGAAAAACAAGCGCGTGCTGTTGATGGGAGCGGGCGGTGCCGCACGTGGCGTCTTGCTGCCGTTACTTGAAGCCAGGCCGGCCAGGCTCATCATTGCCAACCGGACGGTGGAAAGAGCGATCCAACTGGCGCGGAGTGTCCGGCGACAACCCGCTGCTGCGCATATGGAAGTCTCGGCATGTGCTTTCGATGACCTGCCAGGCCAGCGCTTTGAGCTGGTGATCAATGCGACCTCGAGCAGTCTGTCTGATGAGCTGCCACCGCTGCCAGATGATTTGTTCGTTGCGGGAGCACTTGCCTACGACATGATGTATGGCAAGGGTCTGACGTCATTTCTTGCTTATGCAGAAGCGAGGAACGTTGAACGGCTGGCCGACGGTCTTGGCATGTTGGTCGAGCAGGCAGCCGAGTCATTCATGATTTGGCGTGGGGTGCGTCCGGATACTCAACCGGTAATGCTGGCGCTGCGCAAGAGCTAGCAACTGATCTGGGTTATGTACTTTGCAAGCCGCGGCAGCGCGCAAAAGCTAGCGATTGCGCCGCGCCATTAGTCAGATGAGGAAACGGTGGCGCTTGATATGGCGATTGACGCTGCTTGTTTTTGCGGCATTGGTGGTCTACGAGTCATGGTTCTTCGGTAAGCTGGTGTGGTGGATTTGGGTTAACCCGACCAACACTGCGTTCATGGAGGCGCGCCGTGAAAGCATGCGCGAGGACAATCCGGAGGCATCAATTAGGCACAAGTGGGTACCCTATGCGGACATTTCGGTGCATCTGAAGCGCGCACTGATTGCAGCCGAAGATGCTAAATTCCTCGATCATGATGGTTTCGACTGGCGCGCACTTCAACGCGCAGCGTCGAGGAATCTCAAAAGCGGTAAGGTCGTGGCCGGCGGTTCAACGATCACTCAGCAGCTTTCCAAGAACCTGTTTCTTTCGAGCAACCGCACGCCGTGGCGAAAACTTCAGGAGGCGGCGATTACAGTGATGATGGAGACTGTTATGTCAAAGCGGCGCATCCTAGAAATCTATCTAAATGTCATTGAGTGGGGTGACGGTGTATTTGGTGCCGAAGCTGCCGCTCGGTATTACTATCGCACCAGCGCATCGGGCCTTTCCGTCGACCAGTCGGCTCGACTGGCTGCCATGGTGCCGAATCCGCGCTACTACGATAGGGTGCGAACCACCGAAGCGCTGGAAAAAAAGACTGCAATCATCCGTTCACGCATGTATTTGTCCCCGGTGCCTTGACATCGGGCTCGTATAATCACTGTCAATGTTGACCCATCCGAATTTCGATCCGATTGCGTTGCAGTTGGGGCCCATCGCGGTGCGTTGGTACGGTTTGATGTACCTCGCTGCATTCGCTATGGCCTTGATTCTCGGCCGCATACGGATTCGGACGCAGCCGTGGCTTTCTGTCACGGTGAAGGATCTAGATGACATGCTCTTCTTCGGCGTGTTGGGCGTCGTGCTAGGAGGGCGCCTTGGCTATATTCTGTTTTACAAACCGCTTGAGTATCTGCACGACCCGGTGCGCATATTCTTCGTTTGGGAAGGGGGGATGTCTTTCCATGGGGGATTGATCGGTGTCATTCTGGCGATGGTTTGGTTCGCCCGCGCACGCCGCAAGCAATGGCTGGAGGTGACCGATTTCATCGCACCGCTCTGCCCGCTCGGTCTCGGTGCGGGGCGAATTGGTAATTTCATAAACGGCGAGTTGTGGGGCCGGCCAACGGAAGGGCCATGGGCAATGGTGTTCCCCCAAGCGGCAGATGGGATACCGCGTCATCCCTCCCAACTCTACGAGTTTGCCCTGGAAGGTTTGGTTCTGTTCGCAGTGGTGTGGCTCTTTGCAAGGCGCTGGCGACCGCTCGGCGCGGTTTCGGGGATGTTTCTCCTTGCTTACGGCGTCCTGCGGTTCCTCGTTGAATTTACGCGCGAACCCGATGAGTTTCTCGGGCTATTGGGGTTTGGGCTGTCAATGGGACAATGGTTGAGCCTGCCAATGATTGTTGCCGGGTTGGGTATGATGGTTTGGGCTAATAAAGGTGCCCGGAGACCACGTACGCGCTAGTTGCAGCCTCGATCAGAGACACTCCGCTCACAGGCTATTGTGATAAGTTCATCGACTCTTCACTTCGGTCCGGCGCCTGTAGCGGCGTCTGTCGGCAGTGTGACAATGCCGCTCCGGCACATCATACGCTGAAACTTCGCTAACGAATAAAGGTGTGGGAACATCGCCCTTAATGCCTCACGGTCGAGCATTGCGACCGGCGCGCCTCCCGATTCACGCGATACGACCCGGTGAGCTCTGCCCTCAACTCGCCGCGGGCCGCTGAGACCGATATCGGTTCTAGTTACTCTAATCAGATAGCAGTTTGCAGATTGTTACTGCGTGCATCAGGTCGCATTCGAGCTGGGTGGGGAAATCCTGAATCTGGAGTCGGACTGATAGTGGTGCGCCCTGCGTAACAAGCGATCCATCGCCTTCGCTGGAAATCTTCGAGTGTTAAGTCCAGGCTACGTGTTCGCTGCGCGATTTGCCAGCCTGGTTACACGTGCCGTGCAGAATCGAATGTGATGAACGTAGGCTGTCCACTCCGCGCGACCGTCACGATATCCGTCTTTCATGAGAAACATGTTTTGATTCCATTGCAGCACGAGAATAGCGGTGAGAGTGAATGTGCTACTGCCGCTGCCAGATAAAAACTTCACCGGATCAAGCACGGCTCGGCCGCGAAATTTTGCCGAAAGTGATTGGAACT
This sequence comes from Betaproteobacteria bacterium, assembly GCA_020346185.1. Taxonomy (GTDB): domain Bacteria; phylum Pseudomonadota; class Gammaproteobacteria; order Burkholderiales; family Eutrophovitaceae; genus SG8-40. Next base: position 1,097,951 of record CP070775.1, read on the forward strand.
GCATGAATTTTGCGTGCAAAGCGCGGTGCCTTATCACGCCAGGGCTGCACGACACGGTGATTTTCGAACAGCGGGTTTTCGCCGTTATGGATCCCGGTACGATGATATTCGGGGTGCGTCTTTCCAGCGGATTTACCCGCGACAGGCTTGAGTATAAGATAGCGAACTGCGCGAGTCGTGCCGACCTGCCGCACACGAGCTATTCAGTCACTGAGTACTGACACGATCGTGGCTAGGTTGTCGGGGCAACGTAATGACGATTCGAAATCCGCACCTCCTAGGCGTGTCATGCTCATTCCGAGTGAGTAATGCAAGGCAGAATTAGGACAGAAACATTTAGTAAAGTAACGAATATCGGGGACGTAGCTCAGCTGGGAGAGCGTCGCGTTCGCAATGCGAAGGTCGGGAGTTCGATCCTCCTCGTCTCCACCAAATAAAGAAGGGTCGCCATGTGCGGACCTTCTTTATTATTTGGCGAGTCTGAAGGGGTGAGAACACCCGTGAGTTTGAAAATGACCGCAGGTCGTTTCAGTGCAGACTCATGCGCCGCAGGCGCTTTATGTTGGAGTTACCAGCGAGCACTGCTCGCGGTCCCGAGGCGTAAACGCAGAGGGATGCGGCAATCGTGGAGGCAACACGAGTCCCGCACAACCTCCTCATCTCCACCAAGTTAAAAAGGCCACCGCGATGGGTGGCCTTTTTATTCGTGAGCCGCGGGCTGTGAGCTCTCTGAGTTCCAAAAACCGCGAGGGGGCGGTCGGACAGAATCTCTGTCGGACCGGCCCCTCGCATGGTTGATCGGATCAACCGAACAACTTA
>CP070775.1:1098869-1162849 GCA_020346185.1 Betaproteobacteria bacterium
ATCCGTTACCCACGGCTCGCAAGCCGGCCAGGAATTGAAGGTTGGTGAAATCACCAAGCCGAACTGGAGTGACCGCAATGCGATGAACCCGCGTAGCGATTCCAAGCCATTCGCCAAGTCCGCTGGCAAGTACCGCTTCGGTGACATCAACTCGGTCACGCATAACTAAGCTCTTCGGTTGATCTGATCAACCGTGCGAGGGGGCAGTCGGGCAGAGACCCTGTCTGGCGGTCCCCTCGCTCCTTTTGCGCTGTGATGTCAGCACAATCAACCCGCAGTGACACCGCGCCACTCCGCTTCTGGATAGCTGCCCTGAAGCCGCGCTTCCAGCAATGTCGCTGGACGGCGCCGGGGATTTGTTCAGCGGCAATGGAGTCGAGGCACAGTCCACGCAGCCGTTGTCCTCATCGCATCACCTAAAAATTCATAGCGCTCACATAACTAGGGCGATATTGCGTTCAAATAAACGCCTTCCAAGTCACGGCGGATGTCAGGCAGGGCGCTTGAATCGCGTCAATGCGACGAGTCAAACAGCCTTACACCCCAAGATCGTATTCTGATCACCCCCTCGCAGTATGTACCGCATCTTGCGGATCTCGCACAGAGATGTAATCGCGATGACACCATCACCTCACCATTGAGCTACGGTGGTGATTCTGGCGCAATTCGTAAAGAGCTTGGCGTAAATAGATACATAACGCGATATTGACGAGCATAGAATTTATCGTCGACAAACAAGCAACAAGAAGCCAACGACGAATCCGCGAACCAGCAGCAAAGCGTAATTAATTATTAAGAACTGCCACAAATTACGGAGGAAGGACGAATGGAACTCTGGAACGTCTGGACTGCCCTGGCAGCCGGTTTACTGATTGGAGCCAACCTTGGAATGCTGTTGATTGCAATACTAACGATCAGTAGTCGGGACGGCCCTCGTCAATGACAATGAAGAGAGACTACTAATGACAGCCTTGATCTTAGGCGCGGAGCTTGAATTCGGCATCCAGTGAGCGCGCTACGGTAATAGCAGCGCAGCTGTGCGGCACCGCTGATGCCGACTGTTCTGAACCTTCCCGCAGGGTAGGATGTTTCGATGTCCGATTAGTTGTAGTAGTCGCGCCGACCTGTTGAAAAAGTCCCATTTAGACGATTCGAGAGTTGCAATAGTAAGATTCTGTAACTTCGAGACGGGTGAAGCTTATGCAGGGTCGACAGGTTTCCCAACGAGTTTTGTTCGATACGATCGATCTGGAAAGCCTGATACCGGATGATCATTTGCTTCGACGCATCGATACCACGATTGATTTCGACTTTATTTATGAAGTGACCCGAGATCTGTACTGTGCAGATAATGGTCGCAACTCGATCGACCCGGTACTGTTCTTTCGGATGCAGTTAATCAGTTACCCCTATGGCATGAAGTCGGATCGGGAACTGTGCCGGGAAGTGCATCTGAACCTGGCATATCGCTGGTTGTGCCGACTCAGCTTGCACGAAACGCATTGAGCACGATCGGTGGGAATGTTGTATTTTTCTTTGTCAGGCACCGCGACACAGGAACGGAGGCTCGATTGAAGCGCACAGAAATGCGGTACCCAAAATTTCGCGATGTTCTTTCAGCGCGCCAACGCATCAGGCCTTACTTGCGACCTACGCCGCTTAATCGTTATGCGTCACTGGATGCGTTGATCGGCACCGAAGTCTGGGTCAAGCATGAGAATTGCCAACCTGTCGGTGCCTTCAAGATCCGAGGCGGGATCAATTTGCTGTCGACGTTGTCGGAGCAAGAGCGCGCTCGGGGTGTGATTACCGCGAGCACGGGCAATCATGGCCAGTCAGTATCGTACGCTGCCCGGCTGTTTGGTGCGAGTGCCTACATATGCGTTCCGAGCGGTGCCAACCCCGACAAGGTGGCCGCGATTCGCGCCATGGGGGGCAAGGTGATCGACCAAGGTGCAAACTTTGACGAGGCGGCGCGCAACGCGCAGCACCTGGCGCAGCAACATGGCTACCGCTTCATCCACTCGGCGAATGAACCGTTGCTGATTGCCGGCGTTGCGACCGAAACTCTCGAGATGCTCGAAGAGCAGCCTGACATTGATACGATTATTGTGCCGATCGGCCTTGGCAGTGGTGCGGCTGGCGCTTGCGTCGTGGCCAAGGCAATCAGCCTCAATATCCGAGTGATCGGCGTGCAGGCTGCCGCTTCACCCGCCGTTCATGATTCATGGCGCAGCGGCCACATTGAAACGCGCCCAAATGAAACCTTTGCCGAGGGTCTGGCGACAGGTCAGGCAGCGGAGATGACGCTGGAGCTTTTGTCGCGACATCTGGATGATTTCCGTCTTGTCTCCGAAGACGAGATCCTGCAGGGAATGCTGTGGTGGATCGAACGTTGTCACACGCTTGCCGAATCGGCGGCCGGTGCGGTACTTGCCGCGACGTACGGCATGCGGGATGCGTTGGCCGGCAGCAAGGTCGGCGTGATCTGTTGTGGCAGCAATACCACGGTAGCGCAACTCAAGAAGGCGCTGGAAACGGCCCGCCAAGAGCCGGACTCACTGCCGCCAAGCTGGCAAGGGCATTCGCCTGGGCGCTGACAGATAGCCGGTTGCTTGCGATGGCGTCGAGCTTACGACGGCGAAGCGAAGCGGCGGATGCTGAGCTTGTCACCACGCAATACGATTTCGTAAATTCCGGACTCGGCAACCATGAACTGGTCTGTACGTTTGCGCACCGCCAAACCTCGTTCGGTCAGGGCAACCGAGTGCTTCCATAAGAAGTCGACGACATCGCTTTGTCGCTCGCCGAGCGGCAATTCGAGTCGCCGCGTGCCAATGATTGCCAGTGGAGTGGCGTGGCGAAAGCCGGCGAAGGCGTGCTCGACGTGCAGGTATTCGAGCCCGAGCTGGTATCCCACCAGGGCAGTAGCCCTGGATCCGAGTTGTGCGACCTGACCGTCGACGCGAACCTGCGCGACAACGGCTTCCTCCACCGGCCTGGCAGCAGAGGCAAGCGTCGTCGTCGTCAGCAGAAGCGCGGCAAGGGCAAGGCTGAAAACTGTATCGCGCACCCGCGAAATCGGGCCGCCGGTGCCGATGCCGAAGACCCGGCCGAGTAACCAACCCAAGCCCGCCCAGGTCAACAGCGACAAGCCGACGAAAAGTTTCTCGATATGGCTCTGTGGATTCCAGGCGCCGGACACACCCAGTGCAACGACTGTAATCAGAGTGAACGCAATGACACCGAGACTGGTGTAGATCCAGCGCGTCACTTCCAACCAGCGCGGTTCGCCACCGCGAGAAAAGAATTGCCGCAGGCGCACCGCCCACGGGATACCCAGATTGTGGCCGCAGTGCTCGCACTCGGAACCGGCCACTACTGTCATGCGTCTGCAGGACATACAGTGCATGATCCACTCCCGTTCGATTCCGATGTTGGCTGCCTGCATTTCGACCAATATCCGGATCGACGGGGCCAGGATGACGTAGACCAGCATCAGCAGGCCGAGCAAGAAAGCGATGTCGCCCGCAGACGACAGTAGGGGGCCGAAGCCTTGCTCGATGGTGCGAAGCAATGATGAGAGCATAATCGCAAACGGCTCGCTACTATTTGGTTCAGAATAACACGCGCTGGCTATCAGGCACGTGTTGCGTTCACCGTTCGAGAAGCGAGTCGATTTGCGGAATGACGTGCTCGGTAGCGGCTGCGCCCGTCTCGATCACTTCTTTTGCCCGGTGGAAATCGAGGAGCGCGAAATGTGCCAGAAGGGGTGTGATCAGGGTAGCGGCGGGATCACTGGCGAGCCGGCTGCGGGTGATTTGCACCTGCATGATGTTGATGCTCGCGGTTACCACGTCGGTCATCGATGGCGTATCGTGATCGGCGCCTTCCAATGCCAACGCGCTGGCAAGCTTAATCAAGAAGCGATCAAACAGCGGTGCTGATTCTGATGAATCCGATTGCGTTAAATCGCCGTCCGATATGCCGAGCACACCGCTACGGTTGCGGCGCGCCGCGCCGAACTGGTCGGTATTTAGGTCAACGGCAATGACCAGGTCAGCACCCAGTGCCCGGCACATCGACACCGGCGCGCAGCCAGATTTCGCGACCGTTGGCGAGGTCCGTTGCGATCGCACCAAACAGCGTATCCAGATCTTCAATGGTGCGGTCGCGCACGATATCGCGGAAGAAATCGAACAGTTGCTCGCCTTTGATCAGACCGCCGTTCATGGTGAAGTCAAAATCACCGATGACTTTCTGCCAATTCAAGGTCCGCATCCAGTCTTCCAACTTGGATAGCTCGCCGCATGCCATCGCTGCACCGACCAGTGCGCCGATCGAGGTGCTGCAGACGATATTGGGGACGATGTTGTTGCGTTCCGGCGCACGGATGACGCCAATGTGTGCTCAACCGCGGGCCGCGCCGCTTCCCAGCGCCAGTCCGATGCGCAGTTCACTTTGTCTTTTGTCAGTCATACTGCAGGGGCATACATGTCAGATGTGTGCCTAGATTCGCACCGGATTATACGTCGCGGCTTTCTCCTGGCGGTGGTAAACGACCTGCTCGGACTGCACGGGTTGCGATGTCGCCAGCGATCCCGGCTTGCGGCACAGTGCTGTCGCAACGTTTGACCTACAATTACGGTGTGTCGATCACTCGCGGCGGAGACCGGTTTTCCTGCATTCCATTGAACAAGTATCGGGTCGTGTGACGCACTGCTCGACGAAAGGCGAAGTCGGATAAATGACCGAATTACTCTTTTACGATGATGTAAACCTCAGACAATGCGACTGCCGGGTCGTCGATGTTGGTGACGACGGCATCGTGCTCGATCGTACCGTGTTCTACCCGGTCGGCGGTGGCCAACCCGGTGATTCGGGCGTATTGCGGTTACAGGATGGAACTGAGGTGCCGATCGAAACGACGCGACGCAGGAAAGAAGACGGCACGGTGCTGCACGTTCCTGTCATGTCGGGCAACGCTTCTGGTTTGCGGCAGGGAGACCGTGTGGTCGCATCGGTGGACTGGCAGCGTCGGTATGCACACATGCGCGTTCACACTTGCCTGCATCTGTTGTCTGCCGTCATTCGGGCCGGTGTCACCGGTGGCGCGATCCGGGACGGTTCCGGCCGACTTGATTTCGATTTGCCCGATGCAAAACTTGACCGCGCCAGCGTCGAGGCGGACCTGAATGCATTGATTGCCGAAGCGCATCCGGTCGCTCCGCGCTGGATTACAAGTGCGGAACTCGAGGCACAGCCGCAGCTGGTCAAGACGATGTCGGTGGCTCCGCCAGGGGGCGTGTCGTGCGTTCGTTTGCTGGAAATTGCGAGCGTGGATTTGCAAGCCTGCGGTGGCACTCACGTCAGCAATACTGCCGAAATCGGATCGGTCGTCGTGAGTAAAATCGAAAGTAAAGGCTCGCACAACCGGCGTGTTGCGGTCGCCCTTGCAGAAAGTCCATTTTGATGCAATTCAGCTCCCCTCGATTGCCGGTTGTCAAGATCATTGCCGGCTCGGTGATGCTGTTCTGGGAGCGGCGCCGTGCGCTGTTGCAAGTGCTGTGGTTGCCGCTGCTGCTCGGCATTGCGTTCACCATATCGGAGAGCCGGTGGGGACCGAGCTCCTGGGAGGTAGGAGCTGCAGAACTCGATGCGAGACGTCAAATGTCGATGCTGCTTTGGACGTTGCCATTGTTCGCTTTGACAGTCGTTTTCGCCGTCCGCAGTTATCGGGTTTATCTGCTCGCTGATCAACAAACGTTGAGGTACGCGCCGATCTCATGGGGACTGCGCGAAACGCGCTTCATCTTTGCCATGGCGGGAATCGCCTTCGTCTTTGCCACAACGGCTTTTCTTTTCGGCAGCATCGTTGCCTTGCTGTGGCCCGCTGTGAGCGAATCGGCCGGCGGGCGATTCGGGCTTGCCCTGATCCTGCCACCAGCGTACCTGGCTGGCCGTCTGCTGCTGGCGTTCCCAGCCCTGGCAATCGACAAATCAGAGGACGTGTTTCAAGCGCTCACGGCTTCGTGGAGATTGACCAGGCGCAATGGTTGGCGGGTGCTGGCGCTGTGTGTTCTGGTGCCGGGCACAGTGGCATGGTCTCTGGAACAGGTTGGCCAGTTGTCAATTCCAGGTATCAACCTTGTCTCGGCGATTGGCGTGTGGGTGGTTATGCCATTGGAACTGGCTCTGGTGGCACTGTCCTATGTGACTTTGCAGCTTGGTAGTTCGACTGCCAGAGCCGATCCGACAGAATCGGCCGGGTAAACCGGCGCCGCCGGTTTATGTCATCGCGCTCAGGCGCTCAGCTGGCGCACCTCGGCCGAGCGAGGAGCACGCTCAGGCAGCACGTCGCGCAGTTTTTGTCGGGCTTCACGCAGAATTGTTTCGGTGGTGCCCCAGTCGATACAGGCATCGGTTACAGACACCCCGTACTTGAGCCGAGACGGATCGTCAGTCAGTTTCTGATTGCCAGCTCCGATGTTGCTTTCGAGCATCAAGCCAACGATGGACTCATTGCCTTCCAGAATCTGGTGCACGCAGTCATTCATCACCAGCGGCTGCAGGTTTTGATCCTTGTTGGAATTGGCGTGGCTGCAGTCGACAACAACATTGCACGGCAGATTTGCTTTCTCCAACTCCCTCTCCACCAACGCCACGGTCACCGAGTCGTAATTCGGGCCCTTGTCACCGCCACGCAGTACGATATGGCCATACGCATTGCCCTTGGTGCGGATCACGGCAACTTGACCGCCCTGATCAATGCCCAAAAAGCTGTGTGGTTTCGACACCGATTGCAGCGCATTGACTGCCACCGTGAGACTGCCGTCAGTGCCGTTCTTGAAGCCAACGGGCGTTGATAGCCCGCTCGCCATTTCGCGATGGGTTTGCGATTCTGTGGTGCGCGCGCCGACTGCGCTCCATGAAATCAGGTCACCCAGATACTGTGGGCTGATCGGGTCGAGCGCCTCGGTTCCGGTCGGCAACCCCAGTTCGTTAATATCGATGAGTAGCGTTCGCGCCAGGCGCAGGCCAGAATCGATATCGAAAGAGTCATTCATGTGCGGATCGTTGATCAGACCTTTCCAGCCAATGGTCGTCCGCGGCTTTTCGAAATAGACACGCATGACGATGAACAGCGTGTCGCTGACTTCCTCGGCCAAGGTCCTGAGACGACGCGCATAATCCATTGCAGCTACCGGGTCGTGGATGGAGCAGGGGCCGACGACGACCATCAGGCGGTGGTCCGCTCGGTCGAGAATCCGCTCGGCTGCTTGGCGTCCGTCAATGACGGTGCGCTCGGCCAGATCGGTGAGTGGTAGTTCTTTCTTGATACCGGCTGGTGTGTCGAGTACTTCCTGGGACTCGACATTAATGTTGTATACGAGTTTTTCGTCCATTTCTCCTGCCCCTTGACCCGTAATGAGGGCCGTCCATCGTGCCCCTGAGGCAACATTTTAAGTCATTGTCCGGGGCGGTAAAACCTCCCGACTGCTGCGCCGGGCGGGTTGGTGTTGGTCGGCTAGATCGGTACCGGCGTGGTTCGCGCCGGCAGCGGCGTTGGCCGGGGCGCGGGCCATGACACGGCGAGGCGGCCAATTATTCCTGATCCATACTTTTTAATTGAACAAAGAACTGAGTCGAAACGCAGCCGGGTCCGGGGTTGTCCGTGGCGTGGATTCGCTCATCCCGTGGTGACGCACTTTGCTACCGGGTGCATTCTCCCGATTGATATGATCGTTGCCTTCGGAGCGATTGCTGTCCCTTCGGCCTGCTTGCAGGAGAGCGCGGTCAATTGGGGGCGACACCGCACTTGGCGCAACGGGAAATCAGGTGGTCGGCGTCAGTATCGAGTTTGTGATCGATGACACCAGCAGGCCGTTCTTTCGAGTCTCGGCGCGTATCGCCAGCTATTCCTTATCGGGAACGAAAGCGCCCCAGGTCTTCTCCCAGTCAGCCAGACTGTCCCACTGCAGCAGGTAAGTCAGGTCGATATTATTGTCGCTGACTGACATGGTGAAAACACCGATCGGACGGCTGTTGAAGCGCCGCCACAGGTTCCGGCATGCATTGGGGCCAGCCCGCCCGGCACAATGTGGCATGCGCCCAGCCAGTCGTTGGTATTAGCCCCTTTTTTTAGTTTTCGGATCGGTCTTTGTCTACCCTGGATTTTGCATTAAATGCTTTGCCGGACCTGCTGCCTACTGCTTAGCCACGGATGCACGAAGCGACCGGCACTTGCTCTGAACGCCGCGCCAGTCAGAGCCACTGAACGTCGACCAGTTGTTCGGTTTCGATTTTCTCTCCAAGCGGATTGCGCAGCGGTTTGCCGAAGGTCGCAGATTCGATCTCGAACATGTCGCCCGGCCGCGTCTCGATATTGCTGGTGAAGCTGCCGGTTGCCGCGCCGAAGAAATGCGCATGAACATCGCCGGGCCGGCGGAAATTGCGGTACTTGAAGTGATGGTGCTCCAGGTTGCCAATCGAGTGACACATGTTGTCCTCGCCAGAAAGCCAGTCTTGTTCCCAAACGATGTCTTCGCCGCGGCGCAGTCTTGCTTGGCCCGAGACATGCCTTGGCAGCTCACCGAGCAGCAGTTCCGGTCCGTACGAACACTGGCGCAATTTGGAGTGGGCCAGATAAAGGTAATTGCGCCGTTCCATTACGTGATCCGAGTATTCGTTGCCCAGCGCAAAGCCGACTCGATAGATGCGATGGTTCTTCCCCGCCAGGTACAGACCAACCACTTCAACCTCGTCGCCACCGTCAAGTGCATAGCCCGGGAAATCCAGTGGCTGCTCCGGCGCCACCGCGCAACTGCCGTCGCCTTTGTAGAACCATTCCGGTGCCACGCCGATTTTACCTTCGGCTGGCTTGCCGCCTTCGACCCCCCATTTGAACATCTTCATCGAATCGCTGAGTTCGGCATCCTCCGCCTGCAGCTTGCTGTGCATGGCATCACGTGCTGCAGCGCTTCCCAGGTGGGACAGGCCAGTGCCGGTGACGAGATGATGATACGGGTCGGGATGATCGAAGGGCACAAGCACGCGCTTTTCCGCGATTGCGGCCGCGTAGTCCTCCCGGTCGTCCGACAGACGTTGTGCGATTACCTCCTGCAGCTTGGTATCGGTACGCAGAGCATCGCGGGCCAGATCATATAGTCTCGGCGCACCGCGCACCACTTGCAAGGCATTTCCTTGCTCCGTTACGACACCGACACGTCGCGCCTCATCGCGCCCAAGAAACTGTACGATTCTCACATGTTCCCCCTGTCGCGGACTTTGCGCGCTGCTCGTGGTTGGCGCGTTGTTGTTGCTGGCAGCCGAGCCGAGCGCACATCTGGCCCATTGCGCGAATGGTACACCGGGACGCTATACTTGGACCAATCGAGGAGAATGCGCAATGAAGGCAAAAACCAACGGTGTTGAGCTGAATTACGAGGTGTATGGCGAGCAGGGATCGTGGGTGGTGCTCAGCCACTCGTTGGCCTGCCACCTGCACATGTGGGATGCGCAAATCGATATGTTAAAGGACCGTTTCCGAGTCCTCGCATACGACACCCGTGGGCATGGAAAAAGCGATGCGCCATCTGGTGGCTACACGCTGGATCAACTGGTGCAGGATGCCAGAGGCTTACTCAGCGGTCTCGGCATCGAGAAAGCGCACTGGGTCGGGTTGTCAATGGGCGGCATGATTGGTATGGAGTATGCACTCAGGCATCCGGGCGAGTTTCGATCACTGGTCTTGTGTGATACGACCAGCCGCATGCCAACCGAGATGGCACCGGCCTGGGCGGAGCGAATTAAGATCGCCAACGAACAGGGAATGGCGGCGCTGGTGATGCCCACGCTCGAACGTTGGTTCACCGAACCGTTCCGCAAGTCGCGCAAGGACGTCACTGACGGTGTGGCCGACATGATCGTCTCAACAAGCGTGACTGGATACGTGGGTTGCTGCCACGCTATTCCAAAAATCAACTGCACCGATCAGTTGCACAAGATTGAGTGCCCGGTACAGATTATGGTCGGCGAGCAAGACGCCGGTACGCCGGTGGTTATGTCCGAGGCGATACTAGGGGCGATTCCGGGCTCCGAATTGGTGGTCATTCCGCAAGCCTCGCATTTGTCCAACTTGGAACAGCCGGGGAAATTCAACGAGGCCCTGAGCCGGTTCTTGTCGGTTCATTGAGTCCGGTACCGAGGTCGATCAATGTTCTCAAGTGGCCTCGCGTTTGCCATTGGCCGCGTAATCAGGTGCTTTCAATGATTTCCAGATTCTTCGCCGGTTTCTTCAACGCCGACACGAGCAGCTTGTAGGTATCGATGTCAAACGCCGCCTCGCGGAGAGTGTCGTATTGATCGAATAGATCCATCTGTGATCGATAGCCGCCAAGGTAGCGCCAGTGATCGATCAGGTGCGTTTCACTCAACCCGGTGATGGCATTGCGCTCGCGTACGAGGATTCTGTCTTTGAACGGCCAGCGCATAATGCGTATTCTGCTCAATGCCATGGAGACGCGCATCGCGTGATTCAGCTCAGTTTCGTGGCCAACGCAGGCACCGCGGCATTTTTTGAGCTGACGGGCAAAGCACGGCCCCTTGCCCTTCTCCAGGCCGAGTTGAGTCAGGCACAGACCATACTCGTCGGCAATGTTCCTGAGGGCCTGGCGCGCGGCACGCCTAGAACGGAAGGTGCCGTAAGCATGACCGAGCAGCGACGGTTCGATTTCAACGAGGTCAATCAGGGTCGGAACTTTTGGGCCATCAAGTGGGTTCCAGTGAAAAGTACAGGAGTCTTTTGACTCGCGCAGCCGTCGGTTGTACAGCGGCGTCAGTCGTTTCACCAACTGCGCCTCCTTGATGAGTGCGCCAAAGTCGCCCGCCGTTTCGATCCAATCAATCCGCCTGATGTCGCGCGAGATGTGCATGTCCTTACTGGTCGAATGATCGCCGCTGAAGTGCGACAGGACGCGCGAGCGCAGATTGACGCTCTTGCCGACGTAGAGAACGTTGTCCGTGTCGCCGTAGAAAATGTACACGCCAGGGGTATCCGGCAACCCCCTCATGGCATCGGGTGGCAGGCCGGAGGGTAATGACGGGGCGCGCAGCAACTCGTCGACGACGGCGCGAATTGCACGGCTATCCAATTGATGATGGATATGCTGTGTGAAGTCCCAAAGCACTCTGGCATCTGCGAGTGCACGGTGGCGGTCATCGCAAGACAGGTCGTGGCGCTCGATCAGGCTGTCGAGATTATGGCGCCTCTCCTGCGGGAAAAGGCGTCGCGACAACTTGACCGTGCAGAGTACTTTGGGAGCGTATACATAGCCAAGGCGCCGGAATTCGTTGCGCAAGAAGCCATAGTCGAAACGCGCGTTGTGCGCGACCAACACTTTGTCGGCGAGGCGATCATACAGGCCCGGTGCCAGCTGTTCGAAGGTGGGCGCTTCGGCGACCATCGCATCGGTAATTCCGGTCAGCGTCTGAATCGACGGCGGGATGCGCCGCTGCGGATTGACCAGTGAGCTCCACTCGCCGGCGTGGCGGCCACGGTCTACCTCGACCAGGCCGATCTCGGTAATGCGGTCGACGTGGGCGGTCGCGCCGGTGGTCTCCAGGTCGAGAAAGATCAGCGGCCGGTCAAGCATCGGCGAGAGCGCTACAGGTGGTGTCTGCATTTGCTGACGGCGAGGTAAGTCCCGGATTGACGTCGAATCGCTGCATGGGGTTATTGTAGAAGCTCTGGCGGGCAGTGGGTGATTCTGTGCCGTGTTCAGCCGTTATATCGGCCGACCGCAAATGATGACTGCACTGTGGCAGCTGCAGCTATACTTGCACCATGATAGACGTGGAGAAAGAGCCTTGAGTGAAGATAAACTTGCGTGGCGTGCAGGTAGCTGCACTGTGCAGGCGATCCTTGCTTTGCTGTCGCTTGGTTTCGGGTTTCTCGCCTATGCACACCAGGACGATTCGGCAAATCCGGTGGCCGCTTACGATTGCGAGCACCCGCCAGCCGATGCTTTAACGGACCTGCCCGGATTGCTCGGGGCTGTAGGCCGCCTCGCCTGCTTGCCGGCTGGACCGGCAATACTTGCCAATACGGGCTGGAGCTGGCGCTACACTGGCAGCTTTTTTGAGCTTCCCATGATTGCAGCACACGCTCATGTTGACTCGGCCGGGATGAGGCCGCCGTTCTATTTCACGGAGTTGTCTGCTCGAGCATTGAGTTTGGGTGAAGCGGCGCGGCTTAGTGACGACTTGGCGAAGAAGGTCGAAACCTACCGGCCGGAAGGCTCGTTGGCGGGCATGACGGTTGTCGACGCGATCAATAATCACGGTCGAAGCATTAGCGTCTTCATGCCCATGCAGTCGCAAGATGACGGATGGCTAATCGTGTGTACACCGCAGTGCCGATCCGATTACGTCATCATGATCAGCAAGCTTCGGCCAAACTAAATGGATCGCGGCATGAAGTTGTCGACCTCTATCGTCCTTCCGCAGGACAAGGAATCCGCGACGCTGATCGGGCGTGCCTGGCTTCCCGGGCATCCGGGCGGCCCGAGCCCGGTGGTGCTCCGCGAGGGCAGCTTGTACGATCTTTCAGCGGTGGCGCCAACCTCCAGTGCGCTGCTCAATGCCGCCGACCCGGTACGCCTGGTACGTGATGCGATCGCTCGCGGCTGGGCGAAACCGGTGGCTGATGTCGGCGCGGCGATCGAAAATAGTCACGCCGATCAGCGCCAGGCGGCGAAGCCGTACCTTCTGGCGCCATGTGATCTTCAAGCGGTGCGCGCTTGTGGTGTGACGTTTGTGTCGAGCATGGTCGAGCGCGTTATTGAAGAACATGCGCGCGGTGACGCTGACAGGGCCGAATCGATACGTAAAGCCATCGGCGACGAAATCGGCGCGGGAATACGCACTGTCGGGCCTGGTTCACCAGAGGCGATGCGGTTGATAGAGTCGCTTATCAAGAGAGATCTTTGGTCGCCCTACCTCGAGGGTGGCATTGGGCCCGATGCCGAGGTGTTCAACAAGGCGCAGCCTCTCTCGGCGGTCGGCGTCGGTGCGGAAATCGGAATTCGCTCTGACTCTTCCTGGAACAATCCGGAGCCGGAAGTCGTGCTCGCTGTCAATCGGGCTGGTAACGTTACTGGCGTGACTCTTGGCAATGACGTCAATCTGCGTGATTTTGAGGGCCGTAGCGCGCTGTTGCTGGGCAAGGCCAAGGACAACAATGCAAGCTGTTCCATCGGACCGTTCATCCGCTTGTTTGACGGAAACTATTCCGTCAACGACATGCGGCGCACCCGCATCGAGATCCGAGTTACTGGCCCGGATGGCTTTCGTGTCGCCGGCGTGAGTGATCTGTCCGCCATCAGTCGTGACCCGCTCGATCTGGTTGCACAGGCGCTCAATCGCACTCACCAATATCCCGACGGAATGATGCTGTTTCTCGGAACCCAGTTCGCTCCAGTCCAGGATCGCGGTGAGAAGGGCAAGGGTTTTACACACAGGATCGGCGACATCGTCTCGATCAGTGCAAGGCAACTTGGCACCTTGGTCAATCGAGTAAATCACTGCGACAAGGTCACACCATGGACTTACGGCGTGGGTGATCTCATGCACAATCTCGCTCAAAGAGGGCTGATCGGTTGAGCCGCCCGTAACGGGCTGCGTTGCTCGCGCCGCTGGGGGCGCCATGCGAGACCAGGCGCGTCGCGCAGGATCACAGCGGGTGTGATCGGAGCCCGTCATGCAACAGCGAGTTGGCTCTCGAAGTGGATCAGTTCAAAAAAGAATCGACGAGCACCCGCCTGCGCTTGCGGGTCGCTTCGTTCGGACTTCTTCTGAATCCCGCACCCATCTTATCGACCAGGTGTTTCGGTTTGCTGGCAGCGGAAATCGTATAAGTCACTGCCGGGTGAGGCACAATGTAGTTAAGAAAGAACTGCGCCCAGGATTTGCGATCAAGATTGGCGGACCACGGCGGGAGCGCCTGACCCGGCGCGCACGTGAACAATCCGCCAATGCCGAAAGGGTGATCGATCATGACTGCGGTGCGGTATGCAATGCCGCGTGCAACAATCGTTGCTCAGCTTCGCGTTCCGCTATCGAATAGTTGAACGGCATGAAATCGACATGCCGCCGTTTCATGATATTTCCCGGCTCCACGTAGGCGCCAGAGGGGTGCTGGGTCGTTATCGTCGAGTGTACTTCGCCGTGTTGCTTCCGGTGGTGGAGGGATTTCGCGTGGTTGCGCCATCCGACGAGGTTGTGTACCTGCATCAGGTCAATGACACTGACGCGCATTTTGCGAGAGGAATCATTCATTTGATCGATGCCCTGGCTATGCTCGGGAGTCCAGCCCCTGGTTGCCATGAATACCGGTAGCCGCAACTGCAACTCCTCTATGAGTCCACCGACGACGCGCCAGTAACCGCCGTACATCGGTGAAGTCTCGATGTACTGTTCCACCGTGGCGGCGGACAGAGTCACAGAGTATGTCTCGGAGCAGATCGCGTTGTTTCAAAGAGGCGACTGCGAGCAACTGATAGGTGCCCAGCCCCATCGCCGGCAGCTGCTCACAAAAAGCGCGTAATGGCCGTCACAGCGCTCGCGCTGGATTTCACGTGTTCACCGCGGGCCGGCATAAGGATTGGTGGCAGGGTGTGCGCCGTCGCCAGCTCCCGCACTGATCGGCGTTTTTAGTTCGCTGTTATCTGGAGGGTAGATTCGTTTTGCATTCAACGCAGCGCGCAATTGCTCCTGACGTTGACCGATGAGATACGCAGTCGTGGCCCACAACATTGCTATTGGCACGGCAACGAACGCGAGTCCGGAAACCCCCGCGCCGAGGAGCCGCAGTCCCTCGACCAGCCAGCCCGAAACCGCACCACTGCCGCGTATCATAGCGGTGTCGAGAAAGTTCTTGACCTTATACTTCTCCTCGCGGGATACGACAGTGAAAAGGATGTCGCGCGCAGGCTTGCTGATGGCGTATTCGCCGGCGCGCCCGATCGTTCCGAACACGATGAGCACGGCAAGCGTAGGAAATAGTCCCAGCATAAAGAAACCGGCCACGGCGATTGCCGGGAGCAAAACCAGTGCGACGGTGAGCCCAAAACGGCCGATAATGCGCTTCAAAAGGAGTAACTGCCCGAGAACAGTCAGGGCACTGACGAACAGATCGATGAGGGCAAACAGTTCGACCCGCTGAGCAGTGTCAGAGATGGCCGCTGAAACAATGTGCGCTTTTTGAAAGTACAGAAAGGTCGAAAGTAGCGTGAACAGCACGATATACAACGCGATGCCGAGCAGATAGTCCGAGCGCAGCAAAAGGGTAAGGCCACCGAAAATGCTGCCGCCAATCGGTTGCCTGATTTCGACGCCTGCCCGGGTGTTGGCCGGTTTGTCTTTTCTCGCCCAGGTTGAAAGGCGCGATATGCACAGCACCGCGGCCAGCAGGACGCAGGTCGATATGGGCAGCAATTCCGCGGCTCCCATCATTATGACCAGCTGCTTGACAATCAGTGACCCGGCAATCGCCCCGGTACTGCCGCCGGCGGCAATGAACCCGTAGAGGCGGCGCGCTTGTGCATTGGTGAACAAATCTGCCATGAAACTCCAGAAAACTGAGACTACGAACAGATTGAAGACACTGAGCCAGATAAAGAAGGCCCCGGCAGTTTCCAGTGGCAGGGTTTCAGACTTGAACAACGCGTAAAACACCATCAGGTTGGCAGCGAAAAACAGATAAGCCGCTACCAGAAACTGCCGCCTCGGGAAGCGCGACGAGAGCCAGCCGAACGACGGCACTACGGCCAGCATGGTCAGGAAGGTGCCAGTGAACAGCCATTGCAATTGGTCCACGCCGGCCTGGATGCCCATCTCATCGCGCACCGGACGCAGGATGTAGTAGCCGCATAGCAAGCAGAAGAAATAAGCGCAGGACCAGAGTGTGGCCGCGACTTCCTTTGGCTCGACCTCTACGGCGACTTTTAGAATGTGGTGTGTCACCTTGCCTTTCATAGCTGCGATTCTATCCGGAAGGTGCTGTTCCAGTGGCGTACCGGTTTGGGCATGATGTTGTCAGAGATCGCGCTCGCGCGTGCTACAGTCTTGCTAACTGGTGGCTACAGGTGAATATGTCAGTTGGTCTTAAAGACATCCGCGCCGCGGCACAAGCGATTGCGGGCGATATTTTGCAGACCCCGTGCCTGCGCTCGCGTACTCTGTCTGACATCGTTGGCGCGCAGCTGTACCTAAAGTTCGAGAACCAGCAGTTCACCTCTTCGTTCAAGGAGCGCGGCGCGCTGAACCGATTGCGCGCGCTGGATGCCGATGCGAGGAAGCGCGGAGTGATAGCGGTATCGGCCGGAAATCATGCGCAAGGCGTCGCCTATCATGCGCAACGCCTTGGCGTGCCGACAGTGATTGTGATGCCGCGTTTCACACCGCACGTGAAAGTGGTACACACACGCAATTTCGGCGCTGAGGTGTTATTGCATGGCGAGAATTTCGATGCCGCCAAGGAGTATGCGACAGGCTTGATTCGTGAGCGTGGGCTGACCTTCATCCATCCGTATGACGATGTGGCAGTGATTGCCGGGCAGGGCACTGTTGCATTGGAGATGCTTGATGCCTGGCCCGATCTCGAAGTGTTGGTGGTGCCGATCGGCGGCGGCGGATTGATCTCCGGAATGGCGGTGGCGGCGAAAGCGATTAATCCTGCCATTCAGGTGGTGGGAGTTGAAACGCTGCGCTTTCCTTCGATGTACTGCGCGCTACGTGGCACGACGCCACACTTCGGCGAACACACCATCGCAGATGGTATTGCTGTCAAAGTCCCGGGCGCGCTCACTGTCGAACTGGTCCGTCACTTAGTCGATGAAATCGTTTTGGTTGACGAGGGCGATATCGAGGAGGCAATGTTGTTGCTGCTCGAGGTCGAAAAGACCGTTGTAGAGGGGGCCGGCGCAGTGGCACTGGCTGCCGCTCTCAAGCATCCTGAACGAGTTGCCGGCAAGAAGCTCGGACTGGTGCTTTGTGGAGGAAACATCGACCCACTGACGCTTGCCGACGTCATCAAGCGCGGCATGGCGCGCGCCGGGCGCCTGACGCGCCTACGGGTGCAGATGCATGACCTGCCCGGATCGCTTGCGCAAGTTACGCGTGTGCTCGGGGAAGCGAACGCTAATATTGACGAGGTGCATCATCACAGAGCATTTACCACGCTGCCTGTGCATAGCGCGCAAGTGGAATTCGCGGTGCGTACCATGGGCAGCGAGCACATTCAACAGATCGTGGATGCGCTGGCGCAAGCAGGTTTTCCCGCCAGCATCCGAAACGCTGAAAACTGATTCTCCGGCCCGTCAGAGCATTTCAAGCAGTGGTCGTGTTGCAGCATGACCGACCTGTGCACCTGATACGGAAGCGAATCCGCAAATTCAGCCGACGATGACGTTTTCCTCGCCGAGCCACATCGGCGAGTTGGGCAAATCAATGAATTTGCGCTCATCGGCCAGCAACTCGGCACTTGCCTGCATTCTATCCGGGCCACCTCGCGTGAAATCATCGAGAGAGTCGAACCACAGCTCAGCGACGCCATCGTAGGGCTGCGCTGCTCCGCCGTTGCGCCTTTGCAGTGACTTGTGCAGGCCCGGAAGGTCGGCGGTGTGAAGCTGAACGTATCGGCGGATGCCGAGCACTTCTGCCCGCTCAGCGACCAGAGTGGCGTGGATCGTGCGCCAGTATCGTTGGAACTCCTTTACCGTCAAGTCGGGGCGCCGACACAGGCAGAAAGTCAACTTGATCATGCGGCTGGTTCCTTGGCTTGCGCTTCTAGCGCGCGGTCGAGAAAATCCAGCCGATCCTGTCCCCAGAACGGTTCGTCGTTATATACATAGGTCGGTGCCGCGAACACATCTCGTTGCAAGGCTTCGTCGGTAAGTGCCTCGTAGCGTGCGATGTTTTCCTTCGAGTGTGCAACGCTTAGCAGCGATACTGCATCGAGACCCTGGGCTTTGACGACTGCGAACAGTTCCTCCGGGTCGCCCATATTGCGCTCTTCGACCCAGCAGCCTTTGTAAATTGCCGAAGTGATCAGCATCGCCAGCTTCTCGCCAAGTTCCTCCACGGCGGCAATTATCAGCAGTGACGCGATCGATGCATCGTATGGGAAATACTTCGGCTCTATGGTGAGCGGCATGCCGAGGTATTTTTGCCAGCGGGCCAGCTCGACAAGACGGTATTTCTGCCGTTGCGGTGCGCGTTTCGCCAAGGGTAAGCCGCCGGTTAGCGGAAAGATCTTCATGAGGTCAATCGGCTTGATGTTGATCTTGGCGAAATGTTTGCGCGCAATATTTCCCAGCCGTTCGTGGCCAAGGTAACTCCACGGCGACGCCGGCGTAAAGTAGTAGTCGATTGTCTTTTTCATCTTGCGCCCCTTTGAGCGTGCCCGGTCTTCTGATTCAAGGGTAGCAAAGTCTATCACTGTGCGGGGGCGCCCGACGAGCGATAGCTCTCAGCGATTGGCCCTGCAGCGACTGTTCTGAATAAATGTCGCAACCGACCGCCGGTTTGTCTGCCGCGAACCGTAATGTGATGCTTGCCGCGTTGTTCTTGATTGCACTGCCGCTTGCGGCACGGATAGAGGGGCCCGAGGTGAAAATGTTTCATCATTTGTTCGTCTCGTCTACGGTGTGACGGAAAGTGACGTTGAGGTTCCATGCGCCGCCGCAGTCGCAATCTAATAACCGGATGCGGTGCCGACATTGTGCCGCCATGCAGTTGGGATAGGCCGTGCCGCGGGTCACCGATCAGGTCGAAGATGGTGTCGTCGACGTTATCTGTTGATAAGGCCAGAACGCGACAACTGCGACCATCTCGTTGACTCGATTGCGCTACACCAGGGAAAGAATTAGAGTCAGCAGTGTCTGACGAACCGAATCACAGTTTTCATGGCAGTCGCATGACCTGAAGACATCGCGTTCTTACGACTCAAATCACATTACGGAGTGACCATCATGAGCCGAAAATGGATTTGCAGCACGCTGTTGGGTGCCGCCACGTCGTTGTTTGTCACGATTCCGGTGCTTGCCGCGGAACTGCCACGGGCAAAGCCGGAAGACGTGGGGCTTTCATCTGAACGTCTCGGTCGGATTGCCGAAGTGATGAACGCAAAAGTCAAAGCGGGTGAAATCCCGGGTTACGTTGCACTGGTTGCACGCCGCGGCAAGGTTGCCTATTTCGACGCGCATGGCGTGCAAAATCCAAATACTGGCAAGCCGATGTCGCGCGACTCGATCTTCCGTATCTATTCCATGACCAAGCCGATTACCAGCGTAGCGGCCATGATTCTTGTCGAGGAAGGCAAGATCAAACTCTCAGACCCGGTCTCGACGTACCTTCCGGAACTGGCAGATCTCAAAGTCGCGACTAACGCCGACACTGCAAAAGACCCGGCGTCGTTGCAGACACGCCCAGCTAGGAGCGCCGTCCGCGTGGTCGACCTGCTCATGCACACGTCGGGGTTCACCTATGGTTTTTTCAGGCCATTCCCCGGTGGCGGGGCGCTCGAGCAGGCCTATCTCGAAGGCGGTGTAAACGACCTCGACATTTCCAATGCCGAACTGGTCACGCGCATAAGCAAGCTGCCACTGAAATACGAACCCGGCACAACCTGGTGGTATAGCCGATCGACCGATGTGCTGGGTCGGTTGATCGAAGTCGTTTCAGGCATGAGGCTGGGCGAGTTTTTCGAAAACCGTATTGCTGGACCACTAGACATGAACGATACGGCTTTTCGGGTTGCCGCAAGCAAGATTTCTCGCTTCGCCGAGCCTTTTGACGCCGACAAGAAAGGTCTCATCCTGCAATACAGTGATCCCACCAAGCCTGTGAGATTCGAAGCCGGTGGCCAAGGCTTGACGTCAACAGTGCGTGACTATGCCCGCTTTTTGCACATGTTGCTAAACGGCGGCGAACTCGATGGCAAGCGCATATTGGGGCGCAAGACTGTTGAACTTATGACGGCCGATCACGTCAGCGGGGCATTCGCGCCTGGCGCGTTTTACCTGCCCGGCCAGAGCCACGGATTCGGTCTGCTCGGTGCGGTACGCAAATCCGGGCCGAGAGCACCCGCGTTGCTGAACTCGATGGATGGTTCCGTCGGTGAATATTACTGGGCCGGCTACGCGGGCACCTACTTCTGGGTTGATCCCGAGGAAGAACTCATCGGTGTCTACATGATGCAATCGGTGCAGCACCTTCTGTGGTACTCGACAATGTTCAAGACTCTCGTTGTGCAGTCGATCATCGACTGAGAAGTGCATGGGCAGATCAGGTAGCCGAGAACATGCAGAATGCGACCTGCCCTCAAGCACTGTACCGGCCACACGCCCCGCGGCTGGATTGATTTCTTCAGAGTCATCGCGGCGCCAGGATGAAAAGAAAAGACCCAGCAAATGACGCCCTTTTTTTGCTTTTCGCTCGTGACTTTGCCGCGGTCAGGCCCCGTGAATCCCTTGTTGCACCTTCGGGCTTGAGCAACGTGGTAGTTTTGCGAATGTTGTAAACTTTATCTCGGCTACACCCTTGGGAAGGAGTTTGGTCGTGGCGGAGCCGCGTCTACGACGAAAGCTCGCAGCAATGCTGAGCGCAGATGTCGCGGGATACTCGCGCCTGATGCAGGACGACGAGACTGCTACTGTCGAGACTCTGAGCGAATATCGGTCAGTATTTGGCAACTTTGTGAACCAGCACGACGGTCGTGTCGTTGATTCGCCGGGTGACAATATTCTAGCGGTGTTCGGCAGCCCGGTGGAAGCAGTCCAGTGCGCCGTCGAGATCCAGCGTGAGCTCGCTCGGGACAATCTCCAACTTGCCGATCACCGAAAGATGCATTTTCGCATCGGTATCAACCTTGGCGACGTTCTCACTCGCGATGACGGCACCGTATACGGAGATGGTGTCAACGTCGCAGCACGCCTCGAGTCGCTGGCGGAGCCGGGCGGCATCGTCATTTCAGAGTCGGCCCGCATGCAAGTGCGCTCGCTGATCGAAGTGGACATTGCGGATGCGGGTGAGCATGAGTTCAAGAACATCGCGGAGCCGGTGCATGTCTATCGGATCGTATTGGACGAGACGGCTCCGATACGGGCAAGGACGCGCAAAGTCTCACGCGCAATCGTTGTTACCACAGCATTGGCAGCGTTGGTGATTGCCGTGTCCGTTGGACTGTTAGTGCGCCTTCCTGGAGAACCAGCAGATCCGATCCTGGCCATGCCTACCGGCCCGATCGTCGCTGTGCTTCCATTTACCAACATGAGCGACGACCCAGAACAGGAATACTCCTCGGATGGAAATCATAACCGAGCTGACTCGATTCCGGACATTGCACGTGCTTTCTCGCAACTCCACTTTTTAATACAAAAAGAAAACGGTTGATGTGCGTAGCGTCGGGAAAGCGTTGGGGGCCCGTTATATTGTTGAGGGCAGTATTCGTCGCTCCGCAGGTAAAATACGTGTCAACGCTCAGCTACTCGATGCGAAGGACGGCACCCACTTATGGGCTGACACCTTCGAGAGAGAATTAACTGCAAACAACATTTTTGAAGTACAAGACGAGATCACACAGAAAATCGTAGCAGTCCATTGGCGACTCTTATGGGATGGTTTCAGCTGCTGCGCGTATAGACAGTACAACGAGAAGCGCGGAAAGCTTGGACGGCTATCAGTGTGTGCTAGGCGTCCATGCCTATTACGCGGTCGGAGGGACGCCACGTAAGCACCACGAGCTCCGTGAATGTCTTGAGCGGGCGCTCGAAATCGACCCCTCGTATGCGCACGGGTGGGCATGGCTCTCAGCGTTGTATCGTGACGAACACGGAAGTGGATTCAACCCGCGGCCCCGATCACTCGATCGCGCCGAAAAGGCGGCGAAGCGAGCTATCGAACTGGATCAAAGAAACCAGGAAGCCCATCTGGGGCTTGCGCACATCTACTTCTTCAGGAAAGCGCTTAAGGCCGCTAGCGTGCAAGCAGAGCGTGCGATTGCTTTGAATCCCGACAGTCCAGATTTGCTCGCATCACTGTCTCACACGATTGCCCTGAACGGAGATTGGGCCAGAGGCGTCGCACTGGCCGAAAAAGCGATCATGCTTACCCCTGACCCGCCAAGATGGATGCACTGGGCGCCTCTTTGGAATCATTATCGAAAACGCGAATACGACGATGCGCTTGCCAGAACTCACAAGGCAAGCATGCCAGGTTTCTACTATACAAACGTGAACTTCGCGATGATTTACGGCCAGATGGGGCGCACGGAAGATGCGAAAGTCGAAATAGACAAATTGTTGGCGCTGGTGCCGGCGTTTCCGAAAAACGCGCGCGGCCTCTTGCCCTGGATGGGGTCAGGAGAGTTTCTCGAGGACGTCATTGACGGTCTGCGAAAGGCCGGACTCGATATACCCGACGATCCGACTTCTGCCAGCTAGACGTCACATCAATAAGTTGTGTTAAGGGCCGCTGGGGTCTGCATTTGGCGTTGAGCGGTCATTGGTGAATGTGCGCGACACGCGGCTACCGAAAGCGCGGTGGCTGGCACCACAATGTCATTTAGGCGCTTTCTTGGATGCTCCCGCACGGGGGGCACATGTTCAGTTGGTCGTGCGGGCCGGGTCCGGTCACGCCGCGGAGACTATTTGACAGTGATCGTGATCTTGCGCGACATCATCGGCGGCTCGTGCGGAATGTGTAGCTTGTCACCGAGGATCAATTGCAGTGTGTGTTTGCCCGGAGTGAGCTCGATAGCGGTCTCGGTCTGACCGCCGCCAAAATGTCTGTGGTGGGCATCGGCCGGAATTGGTGCGTCGAGTGCAGGCAGTCCGGTATCGATAAGAAGGTGGTGATGTCCGGTGTCGGGCTTGTCTATGCCGGCCGGTGCGACACCCATGCCTTTCAGCCCGAATTTCACTGTCACCGGACTGGTTACGGTGTCGCCATCTCGCGGCGAAATAATGTATACCTCGGCGTCACTTGGTGCTGGCGTTCTGGCAACAGCGGCCGGGGTGCCGAGTGCAACGATAGCGCCGATTATCATCGCTCGGTTCAATATTGTCATAGCTTTCTCCCACGATTGTTTGTCGGCGGTCCTGGAATTGCACGTTCTTCCGCCGCGGTCGCAATGCAAAGCCGATCGCAGATTGCCACCTGTCCCTTCAAACACCCACATGTTCGACACGGCGGTCGCAACCTGGTTCCGGGTGTCCATACCTATGAACCGTCCCTTCGCGATGGTAAATCAGGTTGATTCTGCTTTGCCTCGCATCACCTGGTCGCGTACAGCGCGTCGGGCGAGCAGGCGCCGCGGCGCACCGATCAAGTACATCATCAACATCATCGGCGCGCGTAACACCATGATAGATGCAAAACCGAGACGACTTGGCAAGGCCGATTCGACGATGGGCGCGCGCAGGTGTTTGATCAGCGCCGGAAACAGACGGCCAATGGCAGAAAGGCTGTAGAGTTCAGCGCGTGCCAGGAGGTGCGTGCGTGGCCGTTCGTAAAGGAAGTCCAGCTGCTGCTTCTTGATGTTGTCATTGAACCGAACAAACGTGTTGACGTCGCCGAAGCCATCGTACCGTTCCGTCATCCGCTGGAATGGGCCTTCGATATGCTGCCCGATCAATGAGTGCGCAGCTTCGCTCAGCAGAAGATACTCTTTTCCCGGCACCGAGTTCTTCAAGAGTCGGTGAGCAAGAATTACGTCTGGGCCGGAGACCTTGTTGAAGCCGCCAACCTGATGAAATACGGCGCTACCCGTGTGGACCACGATCTTCAGCGCCAGCTCCTGACTATTACGACAGATGGCGCACTCGCAAGGCGTCGCTTCCATTCCGAGAACGGCGCCTTCATAGAAGGCGTCAAAAAATCGCATCAGCTTTGTCGGTACCTGCTCTAGTACGTCCCGCCAGCCGGCTTCACCTGCTGGATCTTCGGCGTATAAAAACAGCGCGTCGCCCTCGATTTCCTGCAAGCGCAGTGGCAGGTCAATTTCGCGGATCAGGGTCTCGATCAGATAGGTAATGCACTGTTGACCATGCACGGCGGACAGCTGGTTCTCGAGCATGAATTTGGTGTACCCGCTGATGTCGGCAAGAACGATGACTACGCGTTTCTCAACTGCTTGCATCTCGCAACCCCAGTCAAGTAATCAGGTCGTCAGCCTGCTGTATGTTACGCCGCTGCGTCGGGTCCATTTCTACAGCCCTTGGGTGGCGTGTCGCTGTGAGGCAAAGCAGGCGACATCGTCTCAGCCAATAGCTCAAATGAGTTGCAGCCAGGCCAGCCGGGAATTTCGGATTTTGAAATGACAACTCGTTTTCCATCATGACACTGGTAACTGTGACACTGGATTGCTTTGTAAGTGCGGCCACGTTGGAAGCATTTCTCGAAAAGAGGCTTGCCCTGCTCGCGAAGCTGACGACAGGCACGCCGGCCCGACGCTTTCGTACGCCGGAATGACTTCCTGTTCCACCAGTCCCTCGACTTCGTTTTCTCGCCGATGGTTACACCAATTATGAGGCCATGGATTTCGCAGCCGAGTTTATCCAGCGTAGTACGCTCTTCGTCGACAGCGCCGGTATCGAGCCGTACGGCGCCACACACAGTCGGTGACGCGACGTGCGACTGCCAGCTTTGCTTTGGGTAGCTCGTAAGCCAGGCACGTTTCCTACATGCCTCACTAAAGCCCGGGGCTCTAGGCAAAGTGGACTTTGCATTGCGTAATGGCGGATGAGGTCACTCGGGGTCCTTTTCTCGCATTGGGTCCCGCCGCGTCCTTGGCGTTCTGCGGTGAGAGCCGGATCTGTGTGTTCAGAGTCTTGAGACGCGAATGCGCGCATCCTTGCGTTTGAGTATGTCTGGTTGCAGCCGCGTACCGAGACCGGGGCCTTCGGGTGCGGTGATGTAACCGTTGGCCAACGGCGGCAGTTGGGTGACGAGCTTGCCGTACCAGTCTGTGTAAAACGCCCGGACCACCTCCTGCACCAGTGTGTTGGGGCAGTTCATCGACAAATGCACCGACGAGGTCAGCAGGATTGGACCGGTGCAATCATGAGGCGCGATAGGCAACTGGTAAGCCTCGGCCATGGTCGATATTTTCTTCGCCTCGGAAATTCCGCCGGTCCAGCCAACGTCAAACATGCACACTGACACTGCGCGTTTCTCGAACAAGTCCCGGAACGCCCAGCGTGTTGCAAGAGTCTCGCTGGCAGTGACCCAGACATTGGTTCGGTGGGCGTATTCCGCAATGGCATCAAGGTTGTCCATCTTGATCGGGTCTTCGTACCAGAACGGATCAAACTGCTCGAGTGCTTTTGCAATCTTGATGGCGGTCGGGAGGTTCCATAGCGAATGAAACTCGACGTGGATATCCATTTTGTCGCCAACCGCTTTGCGGATTTTTTCGAACGGTTGCATCGCGCTTCTCAGGTCGGCACTCGAGATGTAGGTGCCGTTGCTCGCTTCGGCATACTCGTCGAAGGGCCAGATCTTCATGCCGGTGTAACCTTCCTCGAGTAGCGAGACCGCCAGTTCGTCAGCGTATTTCATGAAGCCCGTCAGGTCCTCATACGGTTGGTATTTATCGCTAGCGAGGGGCATGCCGAAGTTGGCGGTACCCTGTTCTGATTTGGCGCGGACGTACTGATAGCCGGCGCAGGTATTGTAGGCGCGTACCTTGTCGCGGCTGGCGCCGCCCAGCAGCTGGTAGATCGGCTGGTTGCTGACCTGGCCCAGGATGTCCCACAAGGCGATGTCGATCGCCGACGACGCTCGCATCTCGGCGCCCACTGTCTTGAAGCCGAGGTAGTTGTAGAGCATGTGTCGGCTGTGTTTGTCGATTTGCAGCGGGTCTTGTCCGAGAAGGTAAGGCGCCAATGTCTGATGAATATGGCCGATGACGGGTTCCACCGCGTAGAAGGTCTCGCCGAGGCCGACGATGCCTTCGTCGGTGTGGACATGGACCCACAGGAGGTTCGGGAACTCTTCCAGGTTGATTGTTTCTATCGCATTGATTTTCATGGCTTTCGATCGTCCGGCAAGGAGTGTGTCGGTTGTCGGCAGGGTTTTTTCGCGCCCGACCAATGGAGTTAAGGCGTTGCTTCACGGGCACTGACCAAAAAAGGCTGATGGTACCGTGCGTAAGACATGTGCCTGGCTTATAATTAGCTACATATATTATTAGCATAGTATATGATTAGCTAGGCAACTAACTTGTGTCATGGTTGTCCAATCAGCCACCAACAAGAGCAGGGTTATCTGTGCAACGCGAAGATTTATCGAGAAATTTTGGTTTTATCCTGCACGATGTCGCGCGGCTTTTGCGCGCGACCTATGATCGGCGAATGAAAGCGCTTGGTCTGACGCGGTCCCAGTGGTGGGTTCTTACCCACCTCTACCGTAACGATGGCGTTACCCAGACCGAGCTTGCCGACATGCTTGAGATCGAAAAACCGACTTTGGGCCGTTTGCTTGACCGTCTGGAATCCAATGGATGGATTCGGCGAGAGGAACATACCGACGACCGACGAGCAAAACGTGTGTTCCTGACCGATGAAGTCGAGCCAGCCATGAAAGCGATGCGTGAGGCCGCAGCGGAGCTTCGCCGTGACGCCCTCGCCGGTCTGTCGCGCGAACAGCAAACAAAGTTTGTCGACACGCTGCTCGCCGTCAAAGCGAATCTCGGCGGCGGCGAAAATGGTTCTGCTCGCAGCGGTTCGAGTCGCAATTCACCCTCACAAGATGGTTCTGCGCGTGACGAATCCAAGGCTGGCGGATCGGGCCGTAGCGGGTCCGTTCGCAACGGCCCGACACGAAATGGCGTGCGTGCCAAGGGGTACACATGACCGACGCGAAGGAGACTGCTGTCATCGCGATGCATTGGCTGTTGCGCTTCGTTTTCATTGTCGTGGTGCCGGTGGCGGTGGCACTGGTGGGCTTGTATATCTACGCGCATGGCGGTGAACGGGTCGAGACCGAGAACGCGTATGTAAAAGCCGACATCATCGCCGTCAGTTCAGAACTCGATGGGCGTGTCAGCAACGTCGAGGTTGAGGACAACCAGTACATTGAAGCAGGGGCGCTGCTGTTCGGGCTGGAGCGCGCGGGCTACGAAGTAAAGCAACGCCGTGCGCAGGCGCAGATGGACATGGTGCGAACCGAAGTGCAATCGCTCAAGGCGGAATATCGCGCTACCAAGCTGGAGAAGCGCGAGGCGAAGCAGCGCATTGCATATTTGGCGAAACAGTTGGAGCGGCAGAAAACGCTGATGAAGCATGGCATGGGCCGCGCCGACCAGTTCGATGAAGCACAGCACAATCTGGACGTGGCAAGGGTGCGGCTAGCCAGCGTCGAAGAACGCATCAACCGGGCACTGGCAGGACTTCTCGGCAATGCTTCTTTGCCCCCGGAGCGGCATCCACGTTACCTCGAGGCCAAAGCGGCCTACGATGAAGCGGTTCTGGGACTCAGGGATTCGAATATTTACGCACCGGCGTCCGGGGTGATCAGCAACATGAAGCTGCAAGCCGGGGAATACGTCGACAGGGGCGTGCCTATCTTCAGCATCATTGTCAGCGATGTTGTCTGGGTCGAAGCGAACTTCAAGGAAACTCAGCTGACTTGGATGCGCGAGGGCCAGCATGCAAGCGTAGTGGCAGATGCATACCTAGATGTTGACTGGCCCGGTATGGTCACAGCCATTGCGCCGGCGACCGGTGCAGAGTTCGCGGTTTTGCCGCCCCAGAACGCCACTGGTAACTGGGTCAAGGTGGTGCAGCGCATTCCGGTTCACATTCAAGTCCAACAACCTGCGGGCATGCCGAGACTGCGCGCCGGCATGACGGTTACGGTGGGTGTCGACACTGGCGTCAGCCGAGGTTTGCCGAGACCGATTCGCAAGCTGGTCGAGAACGGATATTTGCCAGGCTTCCTGCAGCCTGCCCCGACCCTCGCCGCCGCCCCACAATGATCGCAGCGGCGCAGCACATGCCGCGCCATCCGCTGTTGGTGGCCGGGTCGGTCATGGTTGCCTCGCTGCTGTATTCCATCGACTGGACAATTGCCGCGGTGGCCTTGCCGCACATGCAGGGAACCTTTTCCGCGACACAGGACCAGGTGTCGTGGGTGATTACGTCGTATATCGTCGCGTCGGCGATCATGATTCCGACCTCTGGATGGCTCAGTGAACGCTATGGTCGCAAACGCGTGTTCGTTGGTGCCGTCGCCGGGTTTACCGCAGCTTCGGTGTTGTGCGGTGCAGCCAATTCACTGCCGGTCGAGGTTCTGGCCCGCATTCTTCAGGGCATGAGCGGCGCGTTCCTGATCCCGCTTTCACTGGCCATCATTCTTGACACCTTTCCCGCGGAACAACATGCCAAAGCCATGGCGTACTGGGGCATCGGTTCCGTGTGCGGCGCGGTGATCGGACCGACAATCGGCGGCTACCTGACGGAATACTTGTCCTGGCGTCATATTTTCTACATCAATATCCCGTTTGGACTTGCCGCCTTGCTCGGGGTGTTGCTTTTCTTACCGGAGACCGAACGTGATCCGAAGAAGAAGTTCGATTGGTTCGGTTTTCTGACGCTCGCCATCGGCATAGGTGCGTTGCAGATGATGCTCGACCGCGGTCAGCGTCTGGGCTGGTTCGAGTCTGGCGAGATTGTTTTCGAAGCCTGTCTGGCGGCGATCTCGCTGTATATGTTCAACATGCATGTGCTGACGCATCGGGATCCGTTCCTTGATCCGCGTGTCTTTCTGCAAAGAAATTTTTTCATTGCACTGATGCTGATTTCCTTTTACGGATTGCTAACGGTGCCGCCGATGGTGTTGATGCCGACTTTTCTCGAGGCAATACGTGGTTACTCGATTGACACCGTGGGGCTGCTCCAGTCGCCGCGTGGCGTCGGCATATTGCTTGCGCTGTTCGTCACTGGCCGCATCGCGAGCAAAGTTGATCCCCGGGCAATGATCGTCTTCGGTTTCCTCTGTCTTGGCGTATCGACGGCGGCAATGTCGCAGTGGACAATCGACGTTGGCCCCTGGCCGATCGTATGGACCGGATTCCTCGGCGGGATAGGAGCGGGCATTATTCTGGTCCCGGTGCAAATGGTTGCTTTCTCTACCCTCGCGCCGCGCAAGCGCAATGAAGGCACTGCCGTGTTCAACCTCATCCGTACCATGTTCAGTAGTATCGGCGTCTCGGTGATACTGGCGCTGTTTGTCGTTATTGGTGCGATGGGGCGCGCTGAGATGGTGGAGCATGTCACTCCCTACAACCAGGTGCTGCATTATCCTGGCCACGCTGGTGACTATAGTGCCGGGTCCGAGCGAGGACTCGCCATCATCGAACGCGAAATAGACAAACAGGCCGCGATGAAGGGTTACAACGCGAGTTTTATGCTGCTCTCACTTGGCGCACTGGCCGCAATACCGCTGGTTCTTCTTATCGGCAGAGCCAAACCGGGTACTGCAGAGCGCGAGGAATTCGAGAAATCTGAAGCGGTCATGATTGCCGAGTAGCGTATGCGCGCGACGGCATTATCGCGGTGATTGTGGTGCCGAGCGTCTGCTCTGAAAATCGTCTACCAGTGAGGGAACGGTGAGGTCGGCCACGACCCGGCTGACTATCTTGCCCGTTTCAAGTTGGTCCAGCGTGCGGTTTACTTCGGACAGCAGCCGCTGTTCAATGGGAATGCGTCTGAGTTTGCTGGCGCGGGCGAGGGCCACAACCCGCCTCAGTTCTTCGGCCGTGCCGACATTGGATCCATAAATGGTTAGCGCGCGTTGTACCACGGAGATAATTGACAGCGGGATTTCTCTATTTTAGAGCCCGACCAGAATCACTTTGCCACCTTTTCGGACAGCATACAGAGGCAGCGTAGCGGACCGCTCGTTATTGAACAGATCGATCGCTCCGAACGGCATGTCGCCGGCAATCGCCACGCTGCGTTGGCGTCATCCGACTTGTCCGTTACGGCAGCGCCTTCGTCAAGTGCAGCGCCGAATTTTGACGTATCGACGTCGGCGGTGACGATGCGTTCGCACCGGTGCGCGCGCAACATATCAATTGTCATCAAGTCGGGCTTGCCGGTGCCGATTACTGCGACCCACTCTTCCTCCGGGATGGGCGCCAACGCGGATACCATAGAGCAGATCGACAGACCTAAGCAGGCCAGTGCCGCGGCCCAGACCGAATCAACACCCTTGGTGTCGACCAGGTACACGGTGGTTTGGAATGAGCAGATGATTGGTGTACCCACCGGCATCCTGCAAGCCGACCCAGCGCGGCGACATGCAATGGTTACTGTCCTTGCGTCGCGCGCAGTGGCCGCAGCCGATCCACGGACACCCTAAACAATCTTCTTCTCCAATGGGCACGCCCCAGCATCGGGCCCGGCGGCGATGACGGTGCCGCCTGGCTCGTGGCCAAGCGTAATTGGCGGGCGCATTCCCCGGTCGTCCAGGTAGGCGCGATTTCCGCCCGCAAGGCCGAAGTAGCCGTCGCGGATGAGGACGTCGCTGTGACACACGCTACAGTACTTGAGATCGAGCAAGGCCTCGGTACCCTGCGGCCGTTGGGTCGGGCGTTCTCGAAGTTCCAGCGCCTTGCCCCAGGTCGACAACATCGTAGCTAAGCATGTTTCCTGTTTGGTATCCAAAGCGATCGTGTCACGAACAGCCAGACACTGCCACATTGATACTTGTCAACGTCACTGAGCCATCTCAGGGCAGCGGTATCTGGCTGCCAACGCGGGTGGTGGGTGGTTTCGCAATGCCTTCTTGGAGAGGAGCCACAATTCAACTAGCATAGTGCTTTGCTCGGTACAAACCAACTCATTAGCATGGGCAAGATCGAAGTTCGTCCCCGTCGCAGCCTGCTGTTCGTGCCCGGGCTTAGACCCGACCGTTATCAGAAAGCACTCGATGCTGGTGCCGATATCGTTTGCATCGATCTGGAAGACGCTGTCGCTGGACCACGCAAGGCCGAGGCGCGCGAGCTGACTATGCCTTTATTCAAGGTCGACACTCATCCGCATGTCGAGCGTATGGTGCGTATCAATGCCCTGTCGACCCCCGATGGCCTGAAAGATCTTACTGCAATAATCGGGTCCGATAGCCCTCCGCCGTCAATCATGATTCCGAAGATCCGTTCTGCCGAGGAAGTGCAATTGATAGATATGCTGCTTTCGACGGGTCAGGCACGCAAGGTTCGTTTCTGCGTCATTGTGGAAACAAACCAGGCCCTTGAGCGTGCCGTTGAGATTGCACGCGCATCAGAGCGAATTGATTCGCTAATTCTCGGTGCGGTCGACATGTCCGCCGATCTTCGATGCAAGAAGGCATGGGAGCCTTTGTTATATGCGCGCTCGCGACTGGTGCATGCCACGGCCTCGGCAGGCATTGATTTGCTTGACGTTCCATTTCTGGACCTGGAAGACCCCGATGGACTGCAGGAGGAAGCGCGCCGTTGCGCCGACCTCGGTTTTACCGGCAAGGCGTCAATTCACCCCAAGCAGTTGCCGGTCATCCACTCTGCGTTCACGCCGGATCAAGCAACTATCGAGCGGGCGCGTCGAATCTGCGCGGCGTTCGAGAAGGACGACACCGGCTTGGTCGTCATAGACGGGGAATTGGTCGAACTGCCAGTGGTGCGATCAATGTACCGGGTGCTCGCGACAGCCGAACGCGTCGCGGCGACAAGCCGCGACTGAGGATCGGCGGCCCACTCTCAAAAAAAAGGCAGGGGGGAGAAGTGCAAATCGGGTGGCAACTAATCCCGAACTACAATTGCACACCAGACCCGCCCCGCAACGAAATTAGTGCAATTGGCGTGCCACAGTAAAATTGCGCAGGATTGTTGGCGGATGCGGCCGTTGTTGGCGGAGCGTCGATGTGATCGACAGCAAAATGTCGCCGAGTTCGACGCCGGTGTCGACATCTCGACGATCAGCTTATCGTGGACTTGCATTGGATTGCTTGGAGTTGCCTCGCGTGTGCCAGCGTGCACGCTGGAGTGAGCAAGCAAGGGTAAATGAAACTGATCATCGCAAACCCTAGCCCGTATGCGCGCAAGGCACGGGTCGCGTTGCTTGAAAAGGGTATCGACTGCGACATCGTCGTTGCAAATCCGTGGCTGCCGAAAACTGCGGTTGCCGGAATCAATCCGCTTGGCAAAGTGCCGACACTGGTGCTCGATGACGGTGCCGTCGTGCACGATTCGAAGGTTATAGTCGAGTACCTCGAAACGCTGGGCTTGCCACCGGTGCTGATTCCGGCTGATCCGCAGAATCGTATTGCTCACAAGCAGATAGAGGCAATTGCAGACGGAATCTGTGACGCTGTGGTTCTGACCGCACTGGAGGGGGCGCGCGCCACGGACAAACGCAGTGTGGCCTGGCTCGAGCGCCAAAGTAAGAAGATCGTCGAAGGCGTAGCGGAACTGGAGCGATTACTTGGCGCCAGGGATTCATTTACCGATTCCGGTTTCGGCCTTGCCGAAATCGCGACCGTCTGTGCACTTGACTACATCGATTTTCGCTTTCCTCAGTACCACTGGCGAACACGGGCTCCGGGCCTGGTTCAACTGCATGGCAACCTGTCGCAGCGACCTTCCTTTAGTGGCACAAAGCCGCAACCTCAGGTCCTTCCGGGCCTCTGAGCAGTCGTCTTGCTGCCGAGCACCTCTCAATTGACAATGCGCACGTCGCGTGCAAGCCGGATCGCCAGGATGGTACAACCGACCGCGATGAGGCCGCTGATCCAATAGCCGGTGAGCCTGCCCGAGGCCGTGTGGTCGATGATGAACCCGGAGGCAAGGGAAGCGGCGCTCGATCCGAATTGCTGTGTTGCAGAATTGAAACTCAGAAATGCGCCCCGCAGATCCGGTTGGGCAGCGCCGGTGACGATGGCCATCGCCGGAACGAATCTACCAGAGACAAATATCATGAACGTGACCATCACCAGTACCGCTACCCACACCGGTACCGGAGGCAGGTTGGTGCAGGCGAGCAGAGGAAAGATGGAAATGCCCGAAATGATCGTGAACATCTGATGCTTGCCGCGGCGGTCGGACATACGTCCCCACAGGCGCGAAGTGAACACCGTTGCCGCGCCGCCAAAAAGATACAGCCACGGCAGATCGGTCTCGGCCAGCCCGACATTGGCGACCATGTAGGGGGCAATAAACGGAATGACGGAAAAACCACCGAAAATCATCACTGCCGTGAGCGTCAGCGCGCGCACTTGATTGTTGTCCGAGAGCACTTCCATGGCTTGTCGAATCGGATGCCGTGACCTTGCCTGTACTACATGCGCGTCCATTCTTGGTAGCAACCAGGCTGCGGTGAAAAACACCAGCGTTGAAACCACTGCCAGAAATGTGAATGGAGCGCGCCAGTCAAACGCGTTGGCCAGTGTCAGGCCGAGTGGCACTCCTGCTACGGCCGAAATTGGAAAGGCAGTCATGACGATGCCCATCGCCGTGCCACGTCGTGCATCCGGGATCACGTCACCAACAATGGAATAGACGGCGGCACCGGCGATACCACCGAATGCACCGCTAATGCTTCGCGCGGCGAGCAGCCAGGCGTAGTCTGGCGCGGCTGCGCACAGCAGGGTCGAGATCGTGAATCCGCCATACAGGAACAGCAGTGCGCGTTTTCGGTCGAACCGGTCAACGTACAGACCGCATAGTACAGAGGCAACTGCCGCCGACAAGGTATAGGCAGACACGAGTATTGCGAATTCGGTCGGGGTGATCTGCCAGATGCGAATGAATTGCGGGCCCAATGGCATCAAGACCATGAAGTCCATGAAATGGGTGAACTGCACGCCGAGCAGAACAAGCAACATGGAACGCTCGCGCAGCGCTGGGTCGAGCGACATGTTCAGATCAGAGTCGGCTGCAGGTCGAACGCCTCGGCGAGCAACTGATAGGACTGTAGTCGGCTCGCGTAGTCGCCGGTGATGGTAATGATCATTAGCTCGTCGGCCTCGTACGCACGCTGAACTTGCAGCAGTCGTTCTCGAACCGTGTCGGGCGTGCCGAGCACGACTCGCGCTCGTTCGCGCCGAATGATGGCGGCTTCCTGTTGACTGTATGACCAGCCGAGCGCCTGTTTCGTTGTAAGAATCAGCGACTCCCGACCGGTTGCCATGAGGACGCGGCGATGATCAATCGGGGCGGCGAGGCGTTCGGCTTCCTCATTTGTCTGCGCGCAGATAACGAATACGCATACCAGAGAGTGTGGTGTTGGCTCACGTGTCGAAGGCTGAAACATGTGACGATAGGCGCGGCTCACCTCGTCGCCGCCGCACGCATTGATGAAATGGGCAAACGCGAAGCGAAGGCCGAGATGCGCCGCCAGGTTGGCGCTGTAGTCTGACGAGCCCAACAACCAGACCTCGGGAGCACCGGCTCCGGTTGGCATCGCGCGCACGCGTTTGAATGGGTGATCCTCCGGCAGCTTATCATCGAGCCATCCGACCAGATCGACAACCTGTTGCGGGAAGGCGTCGCTCGCGTAAAACGACATGGGGTTGATCGCTTTTGCTGTCAGCATGTCGCCGCCCGGTGCACGGCCAATGCCGAGATCAATGCGCCCGGGGAACAGCGCCTCGTGCATGCGGAAGATCTCGGCAATTTTGGCAGGACTGTAATAAGGCAATAACACGCCGCCGGTTCCGACCCGGATGCGCGATGTGGCCGATCCGATTGCACCGAGCAGAATTTCCGGACACGGGTCGGCCAGCCCGTGCATATTGTGGTGCTCTGCAAGCCAGTAACGGTGATAACCCAATTCCTCGGCGGCTTTGGCGAGTTTGATGGTTTCGCGCACCGCTTCAGCGGGGCTGTGACCGTGAATGATTGGTGATTGATCGAGTACTGAGAGGCGCATAGCTGTCAGAGATGGTCAGGTACTGGGTATTCCGCCAGGTCATGCGAATTGGGCGAACGGTTCAACCGATGGTGCCGATTGCGGGAACTTTAACAGAGACGGTTGCCACCATTGGTCTTTCGCCGCGTTATTCTCGTAACTTTGTATCGTGGAACACAACAGTTTCATCATGATCGTGACCCACGCAGCTACGCAGCACATGACGCAGGTGTTTCGCGCAAGCGCGTCTTCACCGGCAAGGGGAAATTCACTATTAAACCATTGTGCGATAACATCGCCGGCTTTCATTCGGTTAACAGATCGGACTATGAATCAAGAAGAAAGCGAGGAAACACGATGTCGATAGTGAAACAATCTGCGCTGATCGCCGCTGTCGTGGCTGCGTTATGGACCGTAACGGTACACGCTGACGAGGTTGTGTTGAGAAATGGCGATCGCATCAGCGGTAAAGTTGTCGAGCTGATTGACGGCAAATTGTCGATCGAGACCGAGTACGCGGGCGTTGTGAAGCTCGACTGGAGCCAAGTCGAAACGTTTTCGACTGACCAGCCAATCTACGTGAAGATTGGTGACAATGTTGTTCGCGCGACAGTGTCCGAGGCGGACTCGGGAACCGCCACGCTGAGTTCCGAAGACTGGCTTGAAACAGAGCCAATCGAGCTATCTCGGTTGTCCGCAATGAACTATGAGCCGAAGCCAACGGTGCGGGTGTCGGGGCGTATCAACATCGGTGCGTCATCGACTTCCGGCAACACCAATGTTGACAAGACCAACGGCGATATAGAGGTGGTGGCGCGCACCGACAAGAACCGCTTTGCGCTGGGTGGCGAAGTCAACCGGGCAAAAAACGAGGGTGTTGAGACCGAGTCGAATTGGCTGGCCTACCTGAAATACGATCACTTCATCTCTAATCGCTGGTATGCTTTCGCGAACATGAGCGGAGAAAACGACGAGTTCAAGGACATTCTTCTCAGAACGACGATAGGCCTTGGCACTGGTTACCAGTGGTTTGACACGGAAAAAACCAAGCTGTCACTGGAACTCGGTGTCAATTACGTTAACGTCGACCGCATTGTCTCTACCGACACTGATTACCCAGCGGCACGCTGGGCATTGGATTTCCTCCAGAAGCTGTTCAACTCGAAGACCGAATTCTTTCATCGGCATGCACTGTTCAGTAGCCTCGACGATTCCGAGAATTTTTTCATTCGCACGCGAACCGGTTTACGGCTTCCGATCATCGAAAATCTGAATTCAACCATTCAATACAACTACGATTGGGACGACAATCCCGCACCGGGGAGGCTAAAGGAAGACAAGGCGTGGTTGTTTACGCTTGGCTATCGTTGGTAGCAGCTCCGGTCGGGTGCTGGCCTTGGCAAACCGGTCGCGTCCAAGCTCAAGCAATTTCGCGGGGGCTTCTGAGATCAGGCTCCCGCTACAGGACGGAGTAGATCGGCATCATTGTTCCTGACGCTGTTGACCCGCGCGCTCACCGGGTGCGCTACCAGGTCATCCGGTCGGTATGGACGCAGTAATGATTCGATTGCAGCTGCTTTCGTTTGCTCTGTTTGAAGCCAGCGCTGGTAGTCAACTGGCTCGATAATGACCGGCATGCGTGCATGGATGCGACGCATCGTCGAATTGGCTTCGGTGGTGAGAATTGCGCAGCTGGGCCGGTTATCCGTTGTCTCGTTACCGGGTTCATAGATCGCGGCAAATCCGAACACATCGCCGTCGCGTAAACGGATCAGCCATGGTTGTTTGCCGTGATCGAGCATTTTCCATTCGTAGAAGCCATCGGCAGGCACGATGCAGCGGCGTCGCGCAAATGCGTTACGGAACATTGGCTTGCTGGCGACGCCCTCCGAACGCGCATTGATCGGGCGGGGTGCACGTCGATCCGGTCTGAGCCAGGCCGGCGTAAATCCCCAATATGCTGATTCGCTTGTTCGCTCACCAGATTCTGCATCGGTGCGAACCATCAGTACCTGCGTGCCCGGCGCGACGTTGTAGCTGGGCTTCCACGCAGGGTCCACGGTGACCTCGAAACGGACATTGATCTGTGCCGGGGTTGAACTAAGTGTGTAACGTCCGCACATGCTTTACCGGCGCACGGTGTGGATGGTGCTAGATTCAGTAATACTCATACGGTTTTTTCGGCACGCGCGCTTCGTCAAACTTCTTGCGTTGCTCGCGATCTTGCGGCCGATCCCACCAGGTGGAGCGGGCGATACGCTGTTTCTCCACCACTTCGGGATGCTTTTTGAGAAAGTCACGGATGAAACCGGTGGTCTCCGATTCATATAGCTTTTTTGCCATGATATATACCTTGTCTCGATTATCGGGTAGGCGTGGCCCTCTCGAAGCGACTGTCCACGTTTACTTCCGAGGGCTGATTATCAATGAACGTTAGGCGAAAGTCTCGAAAATGAAAAAACAATCTCTGCGCCCGCCGGTTGCCCCCAAACGACCCTGCGTCATGGATGTTCACGGCAAACGGCTGAGCGACGATTACCACTGGATGCGAAACAAGGACATGCCCGAGGTGCGCGCCTACCTCAACGCTGAGAATGCGTACACGCGTGCGATGATGAAGCCGAGCCAACCGCTTCAGAAAAAGCTTTATCGCGAGATGCTGGCGCGTATCAAGGAAACCGATACCGAGGTGCCGTACAAGGAGGGCGAGTACTACTATTATTCGCGCACCAGAAGGGGTCAGCAATACCGGATCTACTGCCGTAAGCGCGGCAGCCTGTCGGGGCGTGAGCAGGTCATTCTGGATCTCAATGTTCTTGGTGAGGGCCGTCCTTACATTGCATTGGGTGCGCTGGAGGTTAGTGCTGATGGTAAGTCGCTGGCTTACTCTCTTGACTATTCGGGCTTTCGGGATTACACGCTGCGCGTTCGTGATTTGGTTCGCGGCACGGATCGCTCGGAAACGGTTGACAAGACCCGTTCTGTCGCCTGGGCAGCGGACAACCGAACGTTGTTCTACGTAACGGAAGATGAGGCCAAACGCGCCTGCCGGGTTTGGCGGCGGGTCATCGGGGAGCCCGGTGAGATGCTGATATACGAAGAAACCGACGCGCGTTTCTCGG
This sequence comes from Betaproteobacteria bacterium, assembly GCA_020346185.1. Lineage (GTDB taxonomy): Bacteria > Pseudomonadota > Gammaproteobacteria > Burkholderiales > Eutrophovitaceae > SG8-40. Next base: position 1,136,941 of record CP070775.1, read on the forward strand.
TCTCCGTCTCCGACTCGCGAAGCAGGCGTTACATTTTTATCACGTCACACAGCGCGACTACCAGCGAGGTGCGCTTCGTGCGCGCCGATTTTCCCAACGCCGAGCCGAAGCTGTTCCAGCCACGTCGGCAGGATCATGAGTATTATGTTGATCATGGCCACGATCGTTTCTACATCCTGACGAATAACCGGGGACGCAATTTCTGTCTCGCTGTCACGTCGGTGCAGGACACTGCCGAGAGCCACTGGCGGGAATTGATTCCGCACCGGGATGATGTGATGCTCGAAGGCATCGACGTGTTTTCTCGTCATATTGTTCTTGACGAGCGCAACAGCGGATTTCCCAGGCTGAGTGTGTTTCGGATCGATAATGGTGCAACCCATGTTATCGCTCTGCCCGAGCCGGCCAGCTCGGTCTACGGTGGTGCCAATGCCGAATTCGACACGACGACGTTTCGATTCCACTATGAGTCTTATGTCACTCCGGATTCGGTGTATGACTATGATTTCAATTCCAGATCGATGACGTTGTTGAAGCGACGCGAAGTGCGCGGCGCATTCAGTAGCGCCGACTACAGGGTGGAAGTGTTTCATGTCGTTGCGGGGGACGGAGCCGAGGTGCCCGTGTCGATGGTGTATCGCAAAAGTGCGCGGCGTCGAGGCCCGCAACCGATGCTCCTGACCGGTTACGGCGCTTATGGCTACGCGAATGACGTTCACTTCAGTTCAACGCGTCTGTCGTTGCTGGATCGTGGTGTCATTTACGCGGTAGCGCATGTGCGCGGCGGGGGCGAGTTGGGCAAGCGCTGGCACGACGAGGGCCGCATGCTGAAGAAGCGTAATTCCTTCACTGATTTTATCGCCTGCGCCGAACACCTTGTCGACTCGGCCTATACCGATCCGTCGCAACTTGTGATCGAAGGCGGCAGTGCTGGCGGTCTGCTGGTCGGTGCGGTGGCCAATATGCGCCCTGACCTGTTTCGCGCAGTCGTCGCCGACGTGCCGTTTGTCGATGTAGTCAATACCATGCTCGATGACTCGCTGCCATTGACCACCGGTGAATACGAAGAGTGGGGCAACCCCGCGGACGACGCCTACTTCGACTACCTGCTTTCATACTCGCCGTACGATAACGTGGTGTCGGCCGAGTATCCGGCCATGCTCGTGGAGACCTCGCTTAACGACAGCCAGGTCATGTACTGGGAGCCGGCAAAGTATGTCGCCAAATTGCGCGCCACAAAAACTGATCACAATCCCTTGCTGCTGAGAACCAACATGGAGGCCGGCCACGGCGGCGCGTCGGGGCGTTACGATTTTCTGAAAGAGATTGCTTTCAGTTACGCCTTCATTCTCGGAGTGGTTGGCATTACCGAATAGGCTGCCAGCGCGTGCTGCGTTGTCATGGCGCAGCCTGGGCAACACGTCGTTCATATAAATTCTCGCGTATGTGCTCAGCAGCTGCGCTATGCGGAAGCACACATTCTGCTGCCGCTCGTCGGCATTGGCTGACCGCCTATCAGGCATCCACTTGCGGGCGCACGGGAGCCTATGGCACCTTCGAGCTGCGACAAAAAAAGGACTGGGAGCAGTTATCTGGTTCTTTATGCTGAAAAAGGCAAACCCGCCGAAAGGCGGGGACGCAAAGTAACCGGTCTAAAGGAACAGACGTTCCCATGACAGCGGGGCCGCCAGCGAACGGATGCAGGTAAAACCTGCGAAGCGATCGACGCGGAAAGCCTCTGTCCATCCGGACCTGAGCGTTCTCGAACCTCTCGGCGGGCAATGTGACCCGAGCGGGCGAGGTTATGGACGCAAACGTCAACAATTCATCTGTCTCTAAAGTAGCAGGCGCCCGGCGATGGAGCCGCGGTTTTACCGTGATTGAACTGCTGATCGCCGTTGCCATTGTCGGTATTCTGGCGTCGGCTTCGTATGGCTCGTATCAGAGCTATTTGACACGCGCTAACCGATCTGCTGCGCAGCAGTTCATGCTTGAGGTCATGAATCGGCAGGAACTCTACCTGCTCGATGCACGTGCCTATGCCGACGATGTGGGCAATACCGGATTAGGACTGACGATCCCCGACAGGGTCGCGCAGCACTACGCTGTCACCATTGCCCTGACGGCAGGTCCGCCGCAAGGTTATGTCATTACGGCAACACCGGGTGGCAATCAGGCCGACGATGGGGTATTGACGCTTTCCAGCGATGGTGAAAAGTCGCCACTGGAAAAATGGGGGCAATAGAGAAATGCACGCGATAGGCAAGACGCGTGGATTCACGCTGGTCGAGGTTCTTGTCACGATCAGTGTGCTGGCCGTATTGGCGTCGCTTGCGACACCGATGTACCAGTCGATTAGCGCGAGCAATAGCACCCGCGCGGCAGCTTACTCGCTGGTTGCGGCACTGTCCAGGGCGAGAAGCGAAGCGGTCAAGCGAAACGTTGCGGTGTCGGTGTTTCCGCTCGGCACCGGATGGCAGGATGGATGGGAAGTCGAAACCGGTGGCACCCGGCTTTTGATGAATGAGCCAGCAACGAATCTGGTTCTGTCCGGACCGCTTGCCGGTGTGAGTTACCAGCCAAACGGGCGTCTCGCCACACCAGGCATTGTCTTGTTTACGGTGTCGGCTGCCACAGGTTACACGCGTTGCGTGCTCATCGACCCAGGCGGTCGTGCCACACTCAACCCGGGAGAGCGAAATGACGGTAGCTGCACCTGAACACGAGCCGCGGATCGCGTTGGCCGGTGCCATCGCCAGAGCTCAGGCGGGTGTGGCGATGATGGAATCGCTCATTGCCATGACAGTTCTGTTGGTTGGCCTTCTAGGCATCGTTGGCTTACAGGCGAAGGCGCAGACATCGCACTTCGAGGCGTATCAGCGCGCGCACGCTTTGCTGTTGCTCGACGACATGGTCAACCGTATTACCAGCAATCCTTACGCGGCGCCCTGTTACGTGGTAACAGGGATCGGGAGCGGTGGTACGCCTTATCTTGGAAACGACGGGGCCGGCCATCGTGGCAATACCAATTGCAACGCAGTCGCCGGCACCATTCAGACGCGCACCATCGCCGAGCGCGGCATGAGCGACTGGGACACGCTGCTCAGGGGCGCAGCCGAAATTAACGGCGGCGTCAGCGTGGGAGCGATGATTGGCGCGCGGGGCTGTGTCAGTTACGACCCCATCACCGATTTGTACACGGTCACGGTCGTCTGGCAAGGTATGCTGGCGACGATGGCACCGGCTGTTGACTGCGCAAACGGGCTTTACGGACCGGATACGCAGCGTCGCGCCGTCAGCAGGACCGTTCGAATCGCAAGGCTGATCTGAAAACCATGATTTGTCGCGCGATCAATCGTCAATCGGGTTTCACTCTTACCGAACTAATGGTCGGCATGACCATCGGTCTTATCGTCCTCAGCGGGGTGAGTTCGGCGTATATCGCCTCGAGCCAGGCCGGACGTGAGTCACAGGCGTCCTCGGAGCAAGTCGAGAACGGGCGTCAGGCGCTCGAGTTTGTCATGTACGACCTGCGCCATGCCGGCTACTTCGGCCAGCTGACCGTCTTGCCAGCGCCGGGCGGCGCGTTACCTGACCCTTGCGAGACGGCTAACCTCGCTGCCATGTCCCAGGCGATGGCATTTCCGGTTCAGGGCTACGACGCCCCGGGAGCGAGTCCGTTAACTTGTCTCGATGCCGCCGATTTCGTGCCGGGAACCGATATTCTCGTCGTTCGCCGTGTCGACACTCGCCCGCTGACAGAAACCGACACGCCGGAGCAGGGGGCCATCTACCTGCAAGCGAATGCGCTCGAGTCAGAATTGCAGGTTGGTAACAGCGGCGGCACGATCGGGCTTACTAAAAAGGCCGATGGCACCGCGGCGACCGTTTTCAACCGGGGTGGCGTGACCGCGGCGCCGATTTATCGCTACCTGGTTCACATCTATTTCATTGCGCCGTGCGCTATGCCAGCCGGCGGTGGAGCGAGCTGCACCGGTGCTTCGGATGACGGTGGCAACCCGATCCCGACGCTGAAGCGCCTCGAACTGACTGCGGCAGGCGGCGCTGCACAGATGAACATCGTGCCGTTGGTCGCAGGAGTGGAGAACCTTCAGCTGGACTACGGCGTCGACAATTTACCCACGGCCGTTGATCCCATCACCGGCTTGATCGGCAACGGTGCTCCTGACTGCGCTGACACTGACCCAGGGTCGAGCGCGAATGCAGGTGTCACAACCGGATGCGAAACAGCCAACCCCGGTGCAGTTGCTGAATGGGCCAATGTCGTCGGCGCACAAGTGCATGTGCTTGCCCGTAGTTACCGCCCCTACAACGACTACACCGACAGCAAGACCTATGACTTGGGGCTTGGACTTGGTGCCGCCACGCCGGGCGGCGGCTTCAAGCGACACGCCTACAGCACCGCGGTGCGGCTGACTAATGTGAGTGGTCGCCGCGAATTGCCAATCTGACAAACGGGCTCCGACTATGAAAGCAAAAGTGGACATCAATATCGGCGTGAGGGGACAGCAGGGTTCCGTGCTGTTCGTCAGTCTGGTTCTGCTCGTGGCGATGACCATGATTGCCGTGGCGTCGGCCCAAGTCAGTACCACCCAGCTACGTCTCGTCGGAAACGTGCAGTCGACGCAGCTCGTCGAGGCAGCTGCGCAACTTGGCATTGAGGAAGTGGTTGGGCGACTGGATGCTTTTACTGATCCGACCCAGACGATCACTCCTGGCAATTTACCTACCGGCATCAATGTCACGGTTTCCGACCGGCGTTGCCTGAATGCATTGCCAGCAAGCGGATTCAGCGCGGCGATGAAGATTGCTCCTGAGGACACGCTTTGGGAAGTCGACGTGCAGGCGAACGACAGCTTTACCGGCGCCGCCGCGGTCGTGTCGCAAGGCATACGGGTGCGCATGCTTGCCGGGTCTTGCGTCTGACAATCGGGAGTGATCGATATGAAGCAGGCTTTCATCGCAGCTACGTTGGCAGGGGCACTGATTGCCGCGGGCGCAGGACCGGCGAGTGCGTTTGACCCCGCCAATGACGACACCGATCTGTTTCTCTACAATCCAGCAGTTACGCCAGATGCGCCGAACGTGCTCATCTTCCTCGATAACACCGCCAACTGGAACACGCGTTTTGAAAATGAAAAGCAAGCATTAACCAGCCTGTTTTTCAGCCTCACCGAACAGTACAACGTCGGTCTGATGATGTACACCGAGACTGGTGTGGGTAATCTCGGAGCCGACGGTGCTTATGTCCGTGCCGCGGTGCGGCCGATGCTACCGGAAATCCGGCCGGCGTACGCGGGACTTGTCAATAGTTTTGACCAGCTGGGAGACCAGGGGGACAATGCCACGGTTTCGCTGGCGATGTACGAAATCTATGCCTATTTTGCGGGGCTGAACGCGCGCTCGGGCATCAAGCTAAAACGCGATTACACGGGCAACGAGATTGAGGGACTGGACGCTTCGAACAACGTTTACGGGCTGCCTGAGGTAGACGGCTACGGCAACGCGTTGTCATCGTCGACAGCGACCCAATACAACAGCCCGATGACGGATGGCTGTCAGCGCAATATTCTGATTTTCATCAGCAACGGTCCGCCGAACGACAACAGATTCTCACTGAACACCGCAGAGAGACTATTGGCGGAGATGACGGGGAAGGATTCGCCGGATACGATCGCCTTGAATCCGAGTGGACAGCAGAGTAACTGGGGCGACGAGTACGCCCGCTTCATGGCGACGGCTGATGTCAATGCCACGCTTCCGGGAGATCAGCATGTCATTACTTACACCGTCGAGATCGATCCGGAGACGACGGGACAGGGGCTAGCTACCACCGCCTTGTACAAATCGATGGCGGTCAATGGCAATGGCAAGTATTTCGCCGTTGACGGTGGCGATGCGAGTAACCTTGTGGTCGCGCTGGCCCAGATCTTTCAGGAAGTACAGGCTGTCAACAGTGTAATTGCCTCATCGACGTTACCGGTGAGCGTGAATGTGCGCGGCACCAACGTAAACCAGGTCTACATCGGTGTTTTCCGGCCCGACGCCAATAAGGCGCCACGCTGGTTTGGCAACCTCAAGATGTACAAACTGGGAGTTGACGAGGCGACCAGCAGTCTGTTTCTCGCCGATGCCAATGGCGTGCCAGCGGAGAACCCTTCAACCGGCTTTATAACGCCGAGTGCCACCAGTTTCTGGAGTGAGCCATCGACGTTCTGGAGTTACCGGCCTGCAAACGAGAACGGCGCCGGTGGGGCTTCTGACGCGCCGGACGGCGAGCTGGTGGAAAAAGGTGGTGTTGCGCAGCAGTTACGCATTGATTACGCGGCAGACCAGACGGCCCGAAATCTGTACACCTGTACCGCCTCGGCGGGCGGCTATTGCTCGGGCGGCGATGATTTGTCATTGACACCGTTCGATGCGTCCAATGCGGATATCGCTGTTGCGGACCTCGGTGTCGCCGACCTGGCGGAAAGAGCTGATTTGATCGACTGGGTGCGCGGTGAAGACCAGTTCGACGAGAACGCCAATGCCCAGACCGGCGATATACGTGCGTCGGTGCATGGTGATGTGCTGCATTCGCGTCCTGCGGTTGTCAATTACGCGCGTAACGGACTGGACGATGAGAACGACGTCTACGCATTCTACGGGTCCAACGACGGCATTTTCCGCGCGGTGAAGGGCGGTAGCGCCGCCGATGGCGGCACTGAAGCCTGGGGATTCATACCGCGCGAGTTCTTCGGCAAGTTCAAGCGTCTGCGTGACGACGCACCCAGCCTCAGTTCAACCGACAAGAAATCGTATTTCATAGATGGCACCATCACGACCTACCAGGAAGATGTCAACGGCGACGGCGAACTGCATGACGCTGATGGCGACAAGGTCTATCTTTATCTCGCGATGCGCCGCGGCGGACGGCTGTTGTATGCGCTGGATGTGAGCGACCCGGAAGCCCCAGTGATGTTGTGGCGGCGGGATAACACGTCGTCGGGCTTTGCCGAACTGGGGCAGACCTGGTCGGCGCCGACGGTGGCGAATGTTTCAGGCTACGCAAATCCGGTACTGATTATGGGCATGGGATATGACGCTGCGGTCGAGGATATCAATCCGTGTCGGATCACGGCCTCCGACGCAGCCGGCGTGACCTGGACCAGCGGTGGCACTGTGACCTGGCTGCCTGGCACCTGCACGATCGACGGAGGCTCTTCGGTAACGACGTCACGCTCAATGGGCCGGGGTGTGATGGTGATTGACGCAGTCAACGGCAGTCTGCTGTGGCAGGCGGGCGCATCGGTCAGCGGTGCAACGCATGATCTGACGGTGGCCGGAATGGACTACAGCATTTCGTCAGATGTGACCGTGATCGATATGAACAGAGACGGGATTCAAGATACCGGTTACGTTGGAGACAACGGTGGTAACCTGTGGCGCCTCAATCTCAACGATAACGATCCGGCCAACTGGACGGTGCAGCAAGTTGCTGCGGTTGGTGCACACAGCGCGCCCGAGCGGCGCAAGTTCCAGTACCCGCCCGACGTGGTTTTCTCGAAAGACGCCGGAGGCAACTTCAATGCTGTGCTGCTTGGCAGCGGCGACCGTGAGCATCCGTTTGATACGACGGTGACGGACCGCTTCTACCTGTTCAAGGATCGGGCATCGGGAACCCCGATCACCGACTCCGACGTGTTCGATGCCACCGCTGCAACCGGATCCAACAGCTATGGTTACAAGATCACCATGACTGCTGGAGAAAAAGTCATATCGTCGGCGGTCACGGTATCGGGTATCACCTACTTCAACACCAATCAACCCTCGGAAAGTGCCGGCAGCGGTGCATGTGGCGCCAACCTGGGCATTGCACGCCAATACTCGATCAGCTACCAGGATGCGGCGGCTGCCAATACCACAGTGAGCGGCACCGAGATCACCGCGCGCGCCAGCATTCATCCAGGTGGTGGTTTCTTACCCTCGCCGGTCCCGGTACTGGTGAGACTGAATGAGAAGAACTATGTCGGGGTTGTTTCAGGAACTTCAGTGCAGACCCCGCCGACGCCGACCCTCGATGTGCGCTCGAGAACATTTTGGTTCATCGAGTTGCGCTGACCGTACCGACACCTCCCGGCAGTTAAAGGGCCGCTCCCAGAAGCGGCCCTTTTTTTGCCGTGCGCTGGCAGGTGCGCCTGGTCAATTCTGTGCCGCGCCCGAACGCGCCGAACGGGCATACTTGTATTACGGTTGATCGATCAACGGTAAAGTCGATACTATCGCGCTTCGCTGTAGCGAGACAGACATCTCATGCCACAGTATCCGGACCCAAGAATGCGAAAAACTTGAATCAGGGTGTCAGCGTGTATCTGCCGAAACGCCCCGCAAAGCTTGCCTGGTTGATCTGGCCGGTTCTCGTTGCTGGCGTTCTTGGCGCATGTGGCGTGACCGACGTCCTGGCGCACCAGACCAAGCTGTCGAGTTCGCGCTTGACCATGACCGGCGGCGAGATCGCCGCTCAGATCGAACTCAACGCCGTTGACCTGAACGTGGCGACCGGCGCCACGCTGACTGGTGCGGACAACAGAGTCGATGCGCAACATCTGGCCTGGCAGCTGGGCGTGGTGCAGACTTACGTCGAGCAACACGTCACACTGAGCACGGGCGGACGAGCGTCTTGCGAGGCGACGTGGGTGTCAGCGGCACCAGAGGACGATCATGTCGTGTTGGCGCGGCATTGGCGGTGCCCGGCTGATGCGTCGCTGGTCTACCGGGTCACGCTGTTTCACGAGATCGATCCAGTTGCCCGGCACATGGTCAGCGTTGATGGAGACCGCAAGTTCATCGGCTTGCTGGGTGTCAAGACCCCGCAGATGACACTGATGCAATCGGCTTCATCGAAGTGGCAGACCGGAATTCAATACGTCGCATCAGGAATCGAGCACATCGCGATCGGTTACGACCACATTGCGTTCCTTCTTGCCGTCATAGTGCTGGGCAGGCGCTTCTGGCCGCTATTCAAGGTGGTCACGGCGTTCACTATCGCGCACTCAATTACCCTCACGCTGGCGGTACTGCAGATTTTTGAACTGCCTTCAAACCTGGTCGAGACGCTGATTGCCGCCAGCATCGTTTACGTGGCGGCGGAGAACTTTCTTGTACGCGACATTCGTCACCGCTGGTTGATCACCTTCGCATTTGGCCTGATACACGGATTCGGCTTCGCTTCGGTGTTGCGCGACTACGGACTACCCGAGGACGCTATCGGGCTAGCACTGTTGTCATTTAACGTCGGCGTTGAAATCGGTCAGCTATTGATTGTTGTGGCCGCGGTCATCATCTGGCAGGTTGGTTTCAAGGTGGCCGGTGGGCTTGGACGCCAAATTACGGAGCAGCGCGAACGGCAGGTTTCATTGATTATTTCCGGCGCTGTACTGATTGCTGGCTTGTATTGGCTTGCGCAGCGCTTGCTAGGCGGCTGATACAGCCCGCAGATGTGAGTTAGCTACTGACATTGGGTATCTGTCGCAGGATAGCCTTCTCGGTGCATAACAGAGCTTCTAATTCGCTTGCCTGTCGTAAAGTGTTGGCTAATACGGTCAGGCGTTGATGGCGTCGCTGGCGATACCGGTCCCACCCGACACGACTGATGTAAAGACGCAATGCCTTGTCGAAGTCAGGAAGGATGGTGATCACTTTGCCGTTGATCCGAATTGCCTGAACCTTTATCACCACGCAAGCCCGCCAGTGGCGCTGATAAGGTCGATCGATCAGCTAAGACATGCGTGATGCGTTCGACTCGGATCTCAATGCGATTTTGCAGCCGAAGGGCCTGCTTGCCACTGGCGCGCTCGCGGTGCATTGGATTGCCGGTCCAGTCCGAGTCGCGCAACGAGTTCAGTGCCAACTCGAAGCGCGATCGCGCGGCGCTCAAATTGAGGAGGAAAAAAGCTTCTTGACCGAGAAGCGAGGCGGAGGCCGTCGGACGGAGAATTTTTGTGACGGCTTTGACGCCATTCCGCTTGCAACGATGCAGAGCGCGGAGCCGGATGTCGAGACGGTACGTCTCTTCACGGCGATTATTTGTGCCCGCGTTTTCAAGATGACAACAGAGCCCTCAGCGCGCGCCGAACCGCGCGACGAGTGGCTTGGATGTATTGACGCTTTGATCCCTGCGTATCCCGAGCGTCCGCGCAGCGCCGTCATGCCGACTGTGCGAGGAGATTCCGAATACGAGTAGCAAAGATGCTTTGCCTGCACAATCGCCTTGCCATCAGGCTGCCAGCTGGTGCGATTGCTCAAGCCTTGTTTGTCCGTGCTTCAACTCATAGGCGATGTGCGTTGCCATCGCCGCTGCGGTACCATCCTCCCAAAAGCTATCCGCGCCGACTTTTTCTTGAGAGTTTGAGGCCATGAACAAAGTGATTGATTTGCGCAGCGACACAGTGACCAGGCCGACGCCGCAAATGCGTAAGGTGATGGCCGATGCCGAGGTCGGCGACGACGTCTATGGCGAGGACCCCAGTGTCAACCGGCTCGAGGCTTTGGCCGCGGAAATGCTGGGCAAGGAAGCCGCGATTTTCGTGCCTACCGGTACGCAGAGCAACCTGCTGGCGCTGTTGTGCCACTGTGAGCGCGGCGACGAGTACATCGTCGGTCAGCAGGGTCACACCTACAAGTATGAGGGCGGCGGTGCAGCGGTGCTGGGAAGTATTCAGCCACAGCCACTCGATTATGAAGCCGACGGTACCCTTGATCTCGCCCGGGTCGAGGCAGCGATCAAGCCCAACGATCCGCATTTCGCCTGTACTCGGCTGCTCTGTCTGGAGAACACCCAGGGTGGCAAGGTATTGCCGCTTGAATACCTGAAGCAGGCCCGCGCTTTTTGCGATCGGACTGGTCTGGCCTTGCATCTGGATGGCGCACGGTTGTTCAACGCCGCGGTCGCGCTCGACGTGGCGGTCAGTGACATTGGCGGTCAATTCGACACGGTTTCGGTATGTCTTTCAAAGGGGCTCGGTGCCCCTGTCGGATCGGTGTTGTGCGGTCCGCGGGAACTCATCGACAAGGCGCGGCGGTGGCGCAAGGTGCTCGGCGGCGGTATGCGCCAGGCTGGCGTTCTGGCGGCAGCGGGCATCTACGCTCTGCAAAATCACGTCGCGCGTTTGAAGGAAGATCACGACAAGGCACGGCGGCTCGCCGAAGGGCTGATGGAAGTACCTCAACTCAATGTTGTCGGTAATTGCGCGCGCACCAATATGGTGTTCGTTGAGGTCGACCCGGATCGGTCGGCGCAATTGAAAGTCTATCTGGGTGAGCGCGATATGCTGGTAGGCGACGCGGCGACAATGCGGCTGGTGACACATCTTGACATTGATCCGGCCGACATCGAGCGATTTGTCGGTCAAGTGAACGAGTTTTTCGAACGCGCGGCATAGAAGTTCTGATCGGGGGGAGGGATGGCTGCTGAAGAACAGGAACGCAACATGGCTGTGTTTTGCGATTTCGAGAACATCGCCATCGGTGTGCGCGAGGCCAAGTACAGCAAGTTCGACATCAAGAAAGTGCTCGAACGGCTTCTTGTCAAAGGCAGCATCGTCGTCAAGAAAGCCTATTGCGACTGGGATCGCTACAAGGAATTCAAGCCGCAAATGCATGAAGCGGCGTTCGAACTGATCGAGATCCCGCATTTCAGGCAATCGGGCAAGAACTCGGCCGATATACGCATGGTGGTGGATGCGCTGGACCTCTGTTACACCAAGGAGCACGTTGACACGTTTGTTGTTGTCAGCGGCGATTCGGACTTTTCGCCGCTGGTTTCGAAGCTGCGTGAAAACAACAAAGAGGTGATCGGCGTCGGGGTAAAACACTCTTCGTCGGATCTGCTCATTGCCAACTGTGACGAGTTCATCTACTACGATGATCTGGTACGAGAGAAGCCGGCGAAACGCCCGACCCGGCGCAAGACTGCCGCCAAATCCGATCGAGACAAGAAGGCCACTAGAACCAAGGCTGAGGGAGAAGCCGAAGATACAGCTCAGAAGGGCATTGATTTGGTAGTCGGCACCTTCGAGGCGCTGCTCGAGGAACGTGGCGAAGAAGAGAAGATCTGGGGCTCTATGATCAAGCAGGCACTGAAGCGCCGCCACCCGGGTTTCAACGAGTCGTACCACGGTTACAAGAGCTTCAGCGGTCTACTTGAGGACGCCGAGGCGCGCGGGCTGATCAGTCTCGAGCGTGACGAGAAATCCGGCGGCTATATCGTGACAACGGCGTAGACGCGTGCCCATCAATGTGGCGGTTTCGAGCAAGCTGCTGTTACAAGGCTTGTTGATGACAGACCTGCTTTTTTCCGCCTTGCGGTGGTGCCAGTCTCGAAGTGGAAAGGTGCCACTTATGGCCGTGGCGATACTCTGAAGTGATTAGCACATGCCCGTCGCTGAAATTGTTGCCTACGGCCTCGGCTATTTCTACATTGTCGTTGTCATAGCGGTCTCACTGCGTGTCATCGTCAAGCGGCGCCCGCCGGGCGTGTCGTTGGCATGGCTGATTCTGGTCATTGTCTTGCCTTACTTCGGCGCTGTCCTGTATCTGTTGATGGGAGAGCGCACGCTTGGGCGCAGACGTGCCAAACGCGCTGAGGCCTTGCTGCCGCCGCTTCAAAAGTGGCTTAGCGACATCGCTTCGGCGACGCCACCAGAACTGGAAGACGAACCGGTTGGCCGGGAGAAACTGCGACGCTTCGTGGCGGGCAGCGTCGGCGTTCCCGCACTCGGCGGTAATCAACTGGAGTTGATTGAAGGTGCTGACGCCACTCTGGAGGCAATCATCAAAGAGGTTGACCGCGCCCGGGAGACCTGCGATCTGGAGTTTTACATCTGGCACCTGGGTGGATTGGCCGACGAGGTGGCGCGCGCACTGATTCGCGCCGAAGCCCGCGGGGTGCGCTGCCGGGTATTGCTTGACTCGGTCGGCAGCGTCTGGTTTCTGCGAAGCAACCTTGTCAGGGAAATGCGAAAAGGCGGCGTAGAGGTCGTTGAAGCGCTCCCTGTGAGTTTGTTGCGCGGGCTGTTTGTTCGCGCTGATCTGCGACTGCACAGAAAAATTGTCGTCATTGATGGCAAGGTCGCATTCACCGGCAGCCTGAACATGGTCGACCCGTGCTTCTTCAAGCAGGGCGCCGGCGTTGGTGAATGGGTCGACGCGATGGTTCGCGTTACCGGTCCGGCGGTGAAGCTGCTTGAACTCGTGTTTGTTTGGGACTGGTTAATTGAAACCGGTGAAACGCTCGAAGCACTCATTCCTCACACCGAATCGGATCTGCCCTTTGCGACCGGAGAGGCGGTCGCCCAGGTGTTGCCTTCGGGACCGGGTTACGAAGGGGGCGGCATTTACCAGCTGCTGCTCACGGCGATCTATGCCTCGCGCCGCGAGTTGATCATGACCACGCCTTACTTTGTTCCCGATGAGCCGATTATTGACGCGCTGCAGGCGGCGGCGCGGCGCGGCGTGGCGGTCACGCTAATCGTTCCCGAACGCGTTGACTCCTTGCTGGTGCGCTATGCCAGCCGTGCCTACAACGATGACCTGTTGAGTGCTGGCGTGCGTATACTGCGATTTCGTGGCGGACTGTTGCACACAAAGAGCGTCGTCATTGACGGCGAGACTACGCTGTTTGGCACAGTCAATCTCGATATTCGCAGCCTGCGGCTCAATTTTGAGGTAACGTTGATTGCGTTTGATGTGAGGTTCGGTAACGCTGTGCGTGAGTTGCAATTGCGTTACGCGGCGCAAGCCGAGCCGATCGATCTGCAGCGTTGGCGCCAGCGTCGGGGTTATACGCGCCTGCTGGAAAATGCCGCGCAACTTATGAGCCCGCTGCTCTAGCGGCTTGGGTCGATCTTCGGGCCAACCGGGTGCGAGAGCGCATTCGAGGCATCATCGAGCAATGGCCCCTTGGATATCGTCGGAAGGTTTGGTACAAGAACGCATGGAAGAGGAGATACGCAGCGGCTCAGAAAATGTTTCGTGAGTGCCTTTGTGATGCTGCTGAGCAGTATTGCGAGTGCTCAGAGTGAACTGATGATTCATCCCGAGAAAGGCTAGTCCAAGCGACAGCAGGACAAGGACAACTAAGAGTGTTTTGCTGGTCGAAACAGCAAAGTGGTTTCGACCCGATGGCGCCACCCACGGCGAGTACGCCTTTGTCCCAACAACAGGTACCGATAGGTGGTGTCGGGCGAGGTGCGCTGCGCGGGGCAGCCATTGGCGGAATTGTCGATGCCAGCGAAGGTGCTAAACTCGATGCGGCGGCAGTAGCAGTAGTGGGCGGTGTGCGGCGCAGAAACCAGCGCCGCCAGCAAGCTGCAGCAGAGCAGCAATGGTCGCAACAGGAAGCGGCCGAGTATCAGAGTGGCCGCGACAGCTACAAACGGGCCTTTGCGGCGTGCATGGAAGGCCGCGGCTAAACGGTGCGCTGAGTTGGGGAGAGGGGAGCCGTTTATGAAAACCGTACATAGCTCGAACTTGAAAATTGGCCTCATCGCCTCGTTGGTGGCGAGCCGCGCATTGGCAACCGATACGTCCAAGCCCTTTCCCTGCGCCTCAATCCAAGTGCACGAGTGCACTGACGGCCGCAAATGTGAGGTGGTTCTACCCGACGATTTCAACGTGCCGACATTCATGCGGGTCAACGTGAAGAACAAGCAAATAGGGGTACTGAAAGATGCGCCGCCGACCAGAATCCGTTCCGTTTCCCGTATCGAAGATCGGTTGATTCTGCAGGACGCTGAAGATGGCAAACCTCGACAACCCGATGTCGCGGGGTGGACTCTGTCAATCGAGAACGAAACCGGTCGGTTTGGGGCGCCGGCAACCGTAATTCAGGGCGCGGTTGTTATGTTCAGCGCTTGCGCCGAACTTTGATGTTCTCGAAACGTATTGTTTGCGTCCAGGACATGCGGCTTGCCACGTGCGTCCCGTTACGTGCTGAGGTTTTACCATGAGCATAGCGGCCGGGCGGGCCGGACCTACGGGCCCTGAGTCGGTCAGTTCACGCCGAGTATTGGCGTATGAATGACGTTAGAGCCGGAGCCGGTTGGCGGATCAAGCTCGGGTTTGCTCTCTTTATTGCCAGCATTGGCTGGCCGGTATTGCTGCCAGTAATGCCGGTTCTGGGTTTTTCGGGCGCTTCGATCGCCACCTTCTCCGGCGCGATGCTTGTGGCGGCCGAAGTGATGATCATTGCCGGGGCGGCGATTGCGGGCAAGGACGGCTTCGCATTCATCAAACAGAAGGTATTCGGGTTCCTTAAATCCTATGGCCCGCCACAGGAGGTCGGCCGCGCTCGATACGTCTTCGGCCTGATTGTGTTCAGCATCCCCGTGGCGCTTGGTTGGGGATGGCCGTATGTCGGCCAATATTTGCCCGGATTGCAGGAGCATCCACTCGTTTACGCGATCGCGGGTGACGTGCTGCTGTTGATCAGCCTGTTCATCCTGGGTGGCTCTTTCTGGGACAAATTGCGCTCGCTGTTCATCCATAGCGCGCACGCGGCGTTTCCGGAGAATCAGTAGCGCCTGATTCAGGGCACATGCCGGCGCATGGCTCCGTCATCAGTCGAGGCCGCCATAAAAGGTTCGGCTCATTTGGTCAAATCAAGGCGTATCGCTGCTCGCAGTCTCTCCGAGTTTGACCTTCATCAAGCGGCAACATCCACTTGGTGTTAAATGTAGGCATCCGGCCTGAGGGACACGTGGTGACAGAACCGCGTCAGAATTATTCCATGCGGCGAGCCTGCGCTCTCGTTTTCAGCACAATCCTTGTTGGATGCATCAGCTTGGCGCATGCGCAGGACGAGGGCGCAGTAGATTCGGGTGGCGGCCTTCGAGCCGCGACGCAGAACCCGATCAGCTCGATGTACAGCCTGCCGTTCAAGTTCACCTTTGACAACGGCGCGACCAACGGCGATGCGAACTTTCTGAACATTCAGCCGGTTCTGCCGGTCACACGGGGCAACTGGAATCTGGTCAGCCGCTTCATCATTCCGCTGGTCGATGCCCCGGGTGGAGTGCCCGGCCTCCCGAATAACCCTGGTATTGGCGATACCAAAGAGAGCGGGCGCACTTCGGGCCTGGGCGACATCAATTACTCGCTATTCTTCAATCCGCTCGAGACCAAAGGTTCGCTTATCTGGGGCCTCGGCGGTTCGATTACTGCACCGACAGCATCTGACGATCGCCTTGGTTCGGGCAAATGGAGCGCAGGGCCGACTTGGGTCGGGCTGGTGCAGCCAAAGTGGGGCACTTACGGCGTGCTGCTGCGGCACTTGTGGTCTTTCGCCGGTGACGATGACCGGCGAAATGTCAGCCAGTCGTTGATCGAGCCGTTCGTCAATTACAACCTCGAGAAGGGCTGGTATCTGATCAGCGATTCGGTCATTACCGTCGACTGGAAGATCGAGACAGGAAACAACGCGACGCTGCCACTCGGTGGTGGCGTCGGCAAGATATTCAAAGCCGGCAATCAACCGATGAATGCGCGGGTCGAGGCTTATTACAACGTGATTCATCCCGACAATGCACCGAATTGGACTATCGGCGGAACGATTCAATTCCTGTTCCCGAAAAAGTGAGTTTTTTTGCGTAATTGGGAGCGAGCAAAACAAGGAGACTGCATGAAAGCAAAGACAAAGCGATTTCTGGGTTGGCTCGGTGCGGTGATCTTCGTGGCCGCGGCAAACGCGCACGGTGCAAACGACAAACCAAACATTTTGGTCATCATGTCCGACGACGTTGGAATCACCAACATCAGCGCTTACAGCCGAGGGCTGGTGGGCTACCAGACGCCGAACATTGATCGCATTGCCAACGGGGGAATGCTGTTCACCGATTACTACGCCGAGCAAAGCTGTACCGCGGGACGTTCCGCGTTCATCACCGGCCAGCACCCGGTGCGCACCGGACTGACCAAGGTGGGATTTCCAGGGTCTGCGCTCGGGATTCAGCCGGAAGACCCAACGCTGGCCGAGCTGCTGAAGAATCATGGTTATGCGACCGGGCAGTACGGTAAGAACCACTTGGGCGATCGCAACAAGTACCTGCCCACGGTGCACGGGTTCGACGAGTTCTACGGCAACCTGTATCACCTGAATGCTGAGGAGGAGCCCGAGAACCCCGATTATCCAAAGGATCCTGATTTTCGAAAGCGTCTTGGGCCACGTGGCGTGCTCGACTGCACAGCGACCGACAAGGAAAGCAAAGTGAATGATCCGCGCTTTGGGCCGATGGGAAAGCAGCAGTGCAAGGACACCGGGCCGCTGACGAGAAAGCGCATGGAAACGGCCGACGAGGAATTTCTCGATCGCGCAACGAAGTTCATCGCGAAGAACACCAAGGCAAACAACCCCTGGTTTGTCTGGCTGGCTACCTCGCGTATGCATTTCTACACCCATCTAAAACCGGAAAGCGAGGGCGTGACGGGACTGGGCATCTTTGCCGATGGCATGGTTGAGCATGATGGCCATGTGGGCCAGATTCTCGATCTTCTCGAAGAACTGAAGATTGCAGACAACACCATTGTCATTTACACCGTGGACAACGGCCCACACTACAACGAATGGCCCGATGGCGGCATCTCACCTTTCCGTGGCGAGAAGAACACCAATTGGGAGGGCGGCTATCGGGTGCCCGCGTTAGTGCGCTGGCCCGGAAAAATTCCGGCCGGCAAGATCTCCAATGAGATCATGTCCATGCAGGATTGGGTGCCGACCCTGATGGCGGCGGTTGGTGAACCAGACATCAAGGAGAAACTGAAGAAAGGACATCGGGCGGCCGGTAAGCGATTCAAGGTTCACCTCGATGGTTACAATTTGCTGCCCCATTTAATGGGCAAGGAAAAGAAGTCTCCTCGCGAGGACTTCTTTTATTTCAGCGACGACGGGTTGCTGGTGGCTGTGCGCCACAAGCAGTGGAAACTGGTGTTCGCCGAACAACGGGCCAAAACCTTCCGCGTCTGGTCCGAGCCGTTCGTCCAGCTGCGCATCCCCAAGCCGTTCAACTTGCGCAGTGATCCGTTTGAGCGCGCGGATACCGATTCCAACAACTATGACCGTTGGTGGATCGAACGCAGTGCATTTTCGGTAACGGCCATACAGGAGATTGTCGCCGGGTTCATTGGCACCTTCAAAGACTATCCACCGCGGCAGAAGCCGGCCAAGTTCAATGTCGACGATGTCGTCAAGAAGTTGTACGACCCGGGTGCGCATTGATTATTGGTCGCAGTGACTGAGTCGTTACATTGGCATCCTCGGGAAACACCTCGAGGGTGCCAGCTTCTCTGGAGGCGTGTCTTGGCTCGATTCCAGTTGCGATTACCCTCGTTTGGAGATTATTGTTCGCGTGGGAACGGGAGCGAAATGATGCCCCAACCCGGCGAGCGAGGGGCCAATAACGCCAAGCCGGCAACGATGGGAGAGAGGGCGATTGTTCAACTTCAGGGCGTACCGGTGCTACCGACATCTTGATCGTGGGCAACCGTTGTTGGCTGGGAGCAGGACGAGTCACCGGCGTCACGCCGGCGGCTTATCAATGCGGCCAGTCATGCTCTGCGCCGCGACGGCACTGTCGGTCTTGCTTGCCGCATGCGCCGCACAGGGACCGCAGCGATTGCGGGGCGAGCGCTTCAATTACAACGAGGTGATCTCGGCAACGAGTAAGGAGCAAATGCTCGCCAATATCGTGCGTTTCCGCTATCTTGATTTTCCGGTGTTTATGGCGGTCAGTTCGGTCATCACTAGCTACTCGTTCGAGGGTGGTGTTGGCGTGGGCGGTACGAGCGGATTATCTGAAGCATTGGGCGGGGACATCGCCAGCGTGGACGCCAACGTCGCGTACGCCGAACGCCCCACTATCACCTATGCCCCATTGTCCGGCGAGCAGTTCACGGTTCGGATGCTCGACCCGATTCCGGTACAGGCGATCTTCGCCCTGGGTCAAACCGGCTGGGACGTCGAGTTGCTATTGCTGACCGGTATCAACCGCATCAACGACGTTGAAAATCTGTCGTTCGAAGTCGATCCGTCATCTGATCGTGCTGAAAGACGGCAGCGCTCGCGCCGGGATATTGAGCAGCTGCAACGCTTTAGGCGCGTAATAGAACTTTTCCTGAGTTTGTTGGAGCAAGAGGCGATTGAGTTGCAACGTTCAGAGAACGAATCGCGATTAGCCATGCTGGTGTTTGACGATGACGTCGCGACAGAGCTTCGACATCAAGTCGCTGAGTTCAAGCATCTACTGGACCTTGCTCCGGATCGAGACGTGTTCCGCGTCACCACGCGGTTGACGCGGCGCAAGCCCGATGAGATCGCAATCCATTCACGGTCCCTGCTGGCAATCATATCTTTTGTCTCGAAAGGCGTTGATGTCCCCGATTCCCACGTATCTGCTGGTTGGGTCGAGGTCTTCCCGGAGCCCGATGTGGGCACCGAGGACGTCATCTTGCCACTACGCGTACACTCGCAAAAAGAGCGCCCCGCCAACGCATTTTGTGCCGTACGCTATCAGGGACACTGGTTCTATGTCGACCAAGCGGACCTTGAAAGCAAAGCGGTGTTCCAGATGTTGCTTGCGCTATTCGAACTGCAGGCGCCAACGGGTGGCGCTGTCGCTCCGTTGTTGACCCTTCCGGCTGGGGGCTGATGAAACGCGGCGCTACTGTTCTGTTCATTGTCGCAGTACTGGCTGCTGGCGCTGTCCTGATCACGCGGTTTGCTGGAAACGAAAGCGGTGAGGCGGAGCGTGTTGTCGCCGCAATCCCTCATTACGTCGGTGCGCAGGTCTGCGCGCAATGCCATCAGAGCGAATTCGACCTCTGGCGCGGCTCACATCACGACCTGGCAATGCAGCACGCCAACAAAGAAACAGTTCGTGGCGACTTCGCTGACAAGCAGTTCGACTATTTTGGGACTGTGTCGAGGCTTTACAAAGACGGAGAACGATTTGTCGTCAGGACCGACGGCCCTGATGGCAGGCTTCAGAACTTTGAGGTCAAGTACACCTTCGGTGTCGATCCGCTGCAGCAGTACCTGGTCGAGCTGGATGGCGGACGTGTGCAGGCATTGCATCTGGCCTGGGACGCGCGGCCAGTAGAGCAGGGCGGGCAGCGCTGGTTCCATCTTTATCCAGACGAAAAGGTCGACTACACGGACGAGTTGCACTGGACCAAGCTGGCGCAGAACTGGAATCACATGTGTGCCGAGTGTCACTCGACCAATCTGAAAAAGAACTTTGATCTCGAAGCCAATCAATTCAAGACGACCTGGTCTGAAATCAACGTTGCCTGCGAAGCCTGCCATGGGCCGGGATCGGGGCACGTGGCGTGGGCCAATAAGGAGTCGGGCTGGAACGACCTGGCTGACAAGGGGTTCGACGTCGTGTTCGATGAACGGCACGGCGTGTCATGGCGCATCGACGACAGCGCACCCACTGCCAAAAGGAGCGAACGTCGCCAGACTGCTAAGGAAATAGAAACTTGCGCGCGCTGCCATTCGCGCCGGTCACTTCTGTCCGAGGACTATCAACATGGCAAGCCGTTGATGGATACACATCTGCCTGCTTTGCTGACCGAGCGGTTGTATCACGCGGATGGGCAGATCAAGGACGAAGTCTACGTGTACGGTTCTTTCCTGCAGAGCAAGATGTATCACAAAGGCGTTACCTGCAGTGACTGCCACGATCCGCACAGTGCGCGGTTACGCGCGCCCGGCAACCGGGCCTGTACGCAGTGCCACGAGGCGAGTCATTACGATTCGACCAGGCACCACAAACATTCCGCGAACGGCGCCGGTTCGCAGTGCATTTCGTGTCACATGCCAGCCAGAATGTTCATGGTGATCGACGAGCGCAACGACCACAGTTTTCGTGTTCCCCGGCCGGATCTTTCGATGCGCACCGGATCGCCCAATGCCTGTGCGCAATGCCACACGGATGAGTCTAACGAGTGGGCCAATGCAAAGCTGAAGTTGTGGTTCGGATCCGACTGGCAGCCGCGCTGGCACTTCGGTGAGGCATTACACGCCGGGCGTGTCGGAATGCCCGGTGCAGAGCGCGAACTGGCGGCGCTCGCCACATCGACCAGGTATCCGGACATTGCGCGCGCCACCGCAGTGTCGATGCTCACAGAGACTTCGCTTGCGGCGATACAGCCACTGTTGGGAGATCCGTCGCCAATGGTGCGCGAGGCCGCGTTGCGAATGGTTGAGGCGGTCAATCCCGAACAACGCTGGCTGCTTGCCGAGAAACTGCTGACGGATCCAGTGTACGCCGTACGCATTGAGGCGGCACGTGTGCTGGCTGCAGTGGACCGGAATAGCTTGACACCGGATCAGCGTGCCTCGCTCGACCGGGTGGTGGAGGAATACAAGGCCGCGCAGTTGGCCAACTCGGAGCACCCCCAATCTCATATTAATCTGGGTTTGCTCTACACGCGGCTGGGCGAATACGAGGTTGCAGAAGCAGCCTATCGTCAGGCGTTGCGGCTGGAACCGGATTACATCGCTGCATATGTCAACCTTTCGGATTTGTACCGTACTCGCGGCGACGAGCAACAGGCGTCCGAGATATTACTGGAGGCAGCCACTGTCGATCCCGATAACGCGGCAGTGGCGCATGCGCTTGGTTTGTATTACGTCAGGGCGGGCGAGCGCGACCGCGCCTTGCAGTCACTCGAGAGGGCGTCGCAACTGGCGCCGCAGAATCTACGCTACGCCTATGTGTACGGCGTCGCCTTGCACGATGCGGGCCGCGTCAGTGACGCGCTGGCTGTTCTCGAGCGCGCGCATGAGTCTTATCCTGGTGATCTAGATATTCTGGTTGCGCTGGTTTCGTATTCGGCATCATCGGGTGACGAGGAATTGGCACGGCAGTACGCGTCGCGAATCGCGGAAGCCGAGCCAGGGATGGGCAGCGTTGAGGAGATTGTGGAACGGCTTGCCAGTCCGAACTAGGTCTCTGGTTTCTGTGTGTTGTTTCTACGACGGGCGTGATCCGCTGATATGAAGCTGGCGTGGATTTTTCTGCTTTTTGCGGGTATCGCCGAGTGGGGTTGGCCGGTTGGACTCAAGCTTGGCTGGAGTGGCGCGGACGTGCTCTGGCAATGGATCGCGTTTGCCATCGGCTGCATGGCGGTAAGCGGCTGGCTGTTGTTATTGGCGCAGCGCAGGCTTCCGATGGGCACTGCCTATGCCGTTTGGACCGGGATCGGCGCCGTGGGAACCTTCCTGATTGGCATCGCCGTGTTCGGAGATTCGGCGACGGTTGCGCGCTTCGCGTGCGTCGGCCTGATCGTCGCTGGAATAATCGGTCTCAAGGCGGCAACGAAGTGAGCCTGTCGACCGATTCATTGATGCTGGCATGGACCGCACTATTGATCGCTGGCGTATTCGAGTGGGGTTGGCCGGTCGGGTTGAAGCTGGGCTGGACTGCAAATGGCAAGCGTCCCGGCTGGATTGTTTTTTCCGGCGGTTGCATGCTCATCAGCGGTGCATTGCTGCTCTATGCGCAGACCGCCATCGCGATCGGTACCGCCTATGCGGTGTGGACCGGGATCGGTGCGGTGGGCACATTTTTTCTCGGTGTGCTGATGTTCGGCGAGGCTGTCTCGCTGAAGCGATTCTTTTTTGTCGGCATGATCGTGGCGGGCATTGCCGGCTTGAAGCTGGTATCGTGACGGCGCCATGCTCGTTGATCCTGGCTGTGAAATGACGTGAATAGCTGGCGACTTCCAGTCTGCGCGCCCTATGCGGCTATCTTCGCGCTTTTGTTAGGGCCGACTCTTGCTGTCGCACAGCCTTCCGAGGACGATGATGTTCCGGACGTGGAGAGTCCCACCAAGGGCCGGGCCGTGCCAATCGAGGTAACGCCCGACGTGAAACGCAAAACAGCCGGCGAATGGGTGGTGCTGCCGATTCCGAAATCGAGTCCGGCAATCGGCACGGGTCTGCAAGTGATCGCAGCGCGTTTCTTCAAAGCCGACGAAGAGTCGCAAACCTCGGTTTTGGGGGCTGGCGCCGCCTACTACACCAGTGATACCTGGTTTGTCGGTGCCGGAGGCCAATACAACTTTGGGCAGGATCGCTGGCGTATTACTGGCGGTCTTGGCTATCTGGAAGCCAATTACGATTTCTACGGCATCGGCGAGGACGCGGGTGACCGCGGCATCGCTTTTCCGATCAATCAGACGGGCACAGCTGCGTTCGCCAAGGTCCTTCGTAATGTTGGTGCAAGCTGGTATGCCGGTGTCGGCTATCGCTACATGGACTCACAGGTTGGTCTCAGGGTATCGATACCCGGTTTCCCCGAGCTCGAGGATATTCTCCGGCAGGGAGAGCAAGTGGTCGTCCATGGTCCAACGCTATCGGCGACCTACGACACGCGCGACTTGAATACCTATCCGCGTACCGGCAGCTATGTCAAGCTGGAAGGCCTGTTTGCCTCGACTTCTGCTTTTGACTCGACAGAGGAATACGAGAAGCTGACAGTCGAGGCAAATCGGTACTGGCCGATTGGCGACAAATACGTGCTGGCAGGCCGTGTCAGCCTGTGCGGAGCGACCGATGATGCCCCCTTCTTTGATCTCTGTCTGTATGGCGCCAACAACGACATCCGTGGTTATACTGCGGGCCGCTATCAGGACTTCAGGCTGTTTGCAGCGCAGGCGGAGTGGCGGGCCCAATTTTCAGCGCGCTGGGGTGGTGTCGTGTTCGCGGGCTTAGGGCAGGTGGCCCCTACCTTTGGCGACATGAATTCCGACGACTGGTTGCCGGGGGGCGGATTCGGTGTGCGATGGATGGCGGCAAAAGAGAACAAGGTAAACATTCGCGCCGATCTGGCCTGGGGCAAGAGTGAAGACGCATTGTTCTATTTGAGTATTGGTGAAGCGTTCTGAACTTGACGGTGACTTTGACGGGCGTGTTTGCCAAATACGCAGATCGTGGAGATGAACTGGTGACGGCCGGGCTGCGCAGGGCGCTTGTTTTGGCCGTGCTGTTGTTCTCGGTCACCTGCGCCCATGCAGAAGAAGCCAATCGTCTGCCTTGGGAGAAGTTCGGTTTTGTCGTCGGTGGATTCATTGTTTCCTCAGATACCGAGCTTCGCGTCGACAGCGCGACGGGAATTGGTGTGAGTGTCGACCTGGAAGACTCCCTGGGGCTCGATTCGAAGCTCGGGACCTATCGCATCGGTCTCATGTACAGGCCAGGGAACAGTAGACGGCATCAGATTGAATTTCAATACTTTGAGTCCTCACGTTCCGGAGACAAGACACTTGATAACGATCTTGAGATCGGTGACAAGTTCTTTCCTGCGGGGACGACTGTTCACTCGGAACTCGGATTACGGTTCCTGAACGTCGATTATTCATACGCGTTCCTGCAGGACGAACGGGTACGGCTCGCCGTATCGGCTGGCGTGCATACCACCGATGTCAAGTTCTCGATCGAAAGCTCGGAAACTCCCACGTCAGAAGATGAGTCGTTTACCGCGCCACTACCGGTGATTGGTTTGCGCGCGGATTTTGTCCTGACACCTCGCTGGAGATTCAAGAGCACGCTCGATCTGATGTATCTGGAATATAGAGGTCTGGAAGGTGTGTTGACAGATGCCTACGTTGGCATCGAGTATCTCGCGTTCAAGAACATAGGCTTCGGGTTCGGATTGAACGGCATTCGCTACCGGGTCGAGGGAGACGGAAACGATCCGAATGGAATGGACTTCAAAGGGGTTTTGCAGCTTGATCTTGACGGGGCGGTTCTGTACGCGCGCTACTTCTTCTGAAAATGTCGGGGCATCATTGCGATGCTTGTTGCCGTTCGCTGGCCTGCAGCACATCTAATCTGAGAACCCGGTCTCGAGATCCTGCTCAACGAAACGCAGTGCTGCTTCGAGTAAAGCTTCACGCGGATAGTCGCTCTTGTCGGCAAGTGAGCGCACCAGCGCGTAGGGGCTTGTTCCGAGGTCAGTCGAAATGGCCCAGTGATCGGCGTTGGCATAGCCGAGAAGTGTGCTGCCGGGAATGACCTGGTCATAGAAAATCAGATTGCCATCGTTTCTTGGATCAATATCGCTCAGAACGTTGTGGGCAGCCTTGAGTCCCCTCGAGATGCGGTCTGGCGTCGGCAAGCCGACGATGGAGTAATAGGCCACGTCTTCGGGCAGCGGATTGTTCGCGAGCCAGGATCGGCGCACGCTCGGGCGAAGGCTCTCCAGGGCGCCTCCGTCACCGTCCTTGCATTCCAGTCCCGGGGTATTCTGAGCGATCGAGATTGCTGCATCGGGTGCGAGATCGGCAAGAGGAGAACCACCGATGGCCCCAGCGAGCGAGATTACGGCGTCGATCTTTGGCCGAAGCTCAGGGTAGGTAACCAATGCCTCCAGAATGTCGACCACACCCTTGGAGTGCCCGACGATGACGCCTCTGCGGGCGGTGCCCAACTCCGGCATATCGAGCAGGGAAGCGCGAATAAACTGCGCATTCGATTCGGCACTGGAGACCCCGCTGACGCGCAATGTCTTGAAGTGATAGCCGAATCGCGCCAGATAGTCCTTGAACTGGGTCCTCGCCTGATTCGTCTGGTCCACGCAGTCAGAATAAAGTCCGGCAATGAATATCACCGTGAACGTCTGTCGCGAAACACCGAGGTCAACGGGCGCGTACATTGGTGGCAATTCGTCGGACAGGCGCAGCAAACGGTCGCCACACGCGTCGCCCCCGTCCTGCGCGGCCACCCTTGCTTCCAGGACCGAGCAGAAGATATTTCGAAACTCAGGGCGGCGATCACGAATGCGGGTCTGGTTTACCGGCGTCATCACGAGCGCACTGCTATTCGTCACTGGCACCGTGGCCTTGC
>CP070775.1:1162949-1179846 GCA_020346185.1 Betaproteobacteria bacterium
CGCTGTTGTACGACGAAGAGGAACTGAAACCGTTCGAGTGTGATGGACTGAGCGCCTATCGCAAGCTGCCGCTTGCAGTCGCATTGCCCGAGTCGGAAGATCAGATTCGCGCCGTTTTGAAGATCTGCCACGAAGGCCGCGTACCAGTCGTGTTCCGTGGCGCCGGCACCGGTCTGTCGGGCGGTGCACTGCCCTATGAACACGGCCTGTTGCTGGGCCTTTCCAAATTGAAACGGATACTCGAAATCGACCCAGTGGCGCGCATGGCGCGTGTGCAGCCAGGCGTGCGGAACGCAGCCATATCGGAAGCCGTCGCGCAACACGGCCTATATTATGCGCCGGACCCGTCGAGCCAGATTGCCTGTTCGATTGGCGGCAACGTTGCCGAGAACTCGGGCGGCGTGCATTGCCTGAAATACGGTCTTACCGTAAACAACATCATGAAGGTGCGTTTCGTTACCATCGATGGCGAGTTGCTGGAAATCGGCAGCGAAGGACTCGATGCGCCGGGTTACGATCTGCTCGCACTGATCACCGGTTCCGAGGGCTTACTTGGCGTCGTCACCGAAATCACCGTCAAGCTGCTGCCAAGCCCGGTCAAGGCGCGGGTCGTACTTGCCGCTTTCGACGACGTTGGCAAGGCCGGACAGGCGGTGGCCGATATCATTGCGGCGCGCATTATCCCGGCGGGTCTGGAAATGATGGACAAGAAGGCAACCGGTGCAGTGGAGCAATTCATCGGCGCTGGTTACCCGCTGGATGCCGAAGCTATCCTGTTGTGCGAATCCGACGGCTCCGAAGAAGAAGTCGAGAGCGAGATATCGCGGATAACAGAGGTGCTGAGAGCGACTGGCGCAACGCAGATTCGGGTCTCTCGCGACGAAGCCGAGCGTCTGAAGCTGTGGGCAGGGAGAAAGTCTGCCTTTCCGGCCGTGGGCCGGATCCTGCCAGACTACTTTTGCCTGGACGGCACCATTCCGCGCAAGCAGCTCGCCAATGTACTGAAACGAATCGGCCAGATGCAGGACACGTTCAACTTGCAGTGCGCCAATGTATTTCACGCCGGCGATGGAAATCTTCACCCTCTGGTGATGTTTGATGCGAATGACGATGACCAGCTGCACCGCGCCGAGCAGTATGGCGCAGCGATTCTCGAGCTGTGCGTCGAGGTTGGCGGCACGATTACCGGAGAACACGGCGTCGGCATCGAAAAGATCAATCAAATGTGCGTGCAGTACCGCACGCCGGAGCTGACCACATTTCATTCCATCAAGCATGCATTTGACGAGCACGGATTGCTCAATCCCGGCAAGGCAGTACCGACACTGCAGCGTTGCGCCGAATTCGGGGCAATGCATGTTCACCGTGGTGAGGAGAAATTCCCCGAGTTGCCACGATTTTGAATTACCGGTTAGGTCCGGCAACGTGAGCCGAGCAGTTGCGTCGGACACAAAGATAGGGAAGCAAGAACAACACGGCGGCACCGCAAATTGTGCAGCTTCACGCAATGAACGGCCGCGGCAGATTTGGCGTTTCGCCCGCCAGGTGCGAGCGAAGCGAATGCCGTCGACTCGGGCTTGTGTGCGACAACTTGTGAGTTAGGCACTCGATTGGTGAAATAGTCTTGTCACGCGCTTTGCAGCACTTCCAAGAAACGATACGCTCGGCCGCCGCCAGTCAGTTGCCCTTGCGCATTCGCGGCAGCGGCTCAAAGGACTTCTATGGCGCAAGGCTCGAGGGGGACGTACTCGATACCCGCAGCTATCGAGGCATCGTCGAATACGAACCGACTGAACTCGTTTTTACCGCTCGGGCCGGAACGCCACTGAGAGAAGTCGAAGCGGCGCTTACCGAAAAAGGCCAGATGTTGCCTTTCGAACCGCCATACTTTGGCCCCGATGCCACCTTTGGCGGCTGTATCGCGAGCGGCTTGTCCGGACCGCGGCGGGCTTGTCTCGGGGCAACACGCGATTTCGTTCTCGGGGTGCGCTCACTGAACACATCAGGCGATGACCTGCAGTTCGGGGGGCAAGTCATGAAGAATGTTGCCGGTTACGATGTCTCACGCTTGCTGACGGGCTCGTTCGGCACACTCGGCCTTATCGTGGAAGTATCGACGAAGGTGCTACCGATCCCCGACGACGAACAAACCCTGCGTCTGGAAATGAATGAAAAACAGGCTATCGAGACCATGAACCGATATGCCGGCCAGCCGCTGCCGCTTTCTGCGACCTGTTTCGTCGAGAACAGCCTGTACATTCGCTTTTCCGGAGCTGCATCGGCCGTTTCCGCGGCACGAAAGCAGCTCGGCGGTGAAACGATTGATGGCAAAGCGTTCTGGCAGTCGGTTCGCGAACAAACGCATCCTTTCTTTTCCAACTCAGGCACACTATGGCGGCTTTCAATGAAATCGACGACTGCACCGTTGATGCTCGGACCGACATTGATCGAATGGAATGGCAGCTTGCGCTGGATTTCAGTCGACGCTGATCTCGAAAACATGCAGTCGGCTGCGAGCAAGGCAGGCGGCTACGCGACATTGTTCCGGGCACAGACCAGACCCAAGGCCATACAGTACCTGTCGCCTACGATGTTGGCGCTGCACAAAAGAATCAAGCGGGCACTCGATCCGGAGGGAATTTTCGGTCCGCATCGTCTGCACGACGAGTTCTGAATCACGCCGCGCTCCGAATAAATCCAATGAAAACCAATCTCGCCGAGGCGATTCGCAATACACCGCAGGGCCAGGAGGCCAACGCGATTTTGCGTGCCTGTGTTCATTGCGGCTTTTGCACGGCCACCTGTCCTACCTATCAGCTGCTCGGTGACGAACTGGACAGCCCACGCGGACGGATATACCTGATCAAGGAAGTACTCGAAGGCAATGAGGTCAGCGCCAAAACGCAACTACACCTGGATCGCTGTCTTACCTGTCGTTCCTGCGAATCGACCTGCCCCTCTGGTGTCCGCTACGGACGACTGGTCGATATCGGCCGTGACATTGTTGACAAGCAGGTCAATCGCTCGGTTGTCGAGTCGGCAAAACGCAGCCTTCTGAATGCCGTTATTGCGAATCAGTCCGTATTCAAGCCGCTGCTGCGAATTGGCCAAACGGTCCGCCCGCTGCTGCCCCCAGCGCTGCGCGGCAAGGTACCCGCTTCGTCCAAGGGTAATGCAACCTGGCCCGATGAGAGGCATGATCGCAAAATGCTGGTCCTCGACGGTTGCGTGCAGCCGGTTCTGGCACCCGAAATCAATGCCGCGGCAGCGCGCGTCCTGGACCATATCGGCATTTCACTGCTCAAAGCGCCAGCCGCCGGGTGCTGCGGCGCAGTGACATTTCACCTCAACAAGCAGCAGGATGCACTCGATTACATGCGCCGCAATATCGACGCATGGTGGCCACTCGTCGAGGATGGTGCCGAAGCCATTGTCATGACAGCGAGCGGCTGCGCCACCATGGTCAGGGATTATGGCCATCTGCTTGTCAATGATGCGGCCTATGCTGCCAAGGCCGAGCGCGTCACGGAACTGACGCGCGACCTGAGTGAAATTATCAGCACCGAATCGGGCCGTCTTCAACAAAAACTCGCTGCTTCACCTTCCCTGGAGCAAGGCGAAAAACCGCGCATTGCCTTTCATTCACCGTGTTCGCTGCAGCATGGCCAACAGATTCGCGGCAAAGTCGAAGCGGTGCTACGAGCGTGCGGCTACGAATTGAGCGCGGTGCCCGAGCCGCATCTTTGCTGCGGTTCGGCCGGCACCTATTCGATTCTTCAGGAAACACTGTCGCAGCGGCTGTTAAAGAACAAGGTCGCCGCACTCGAATCGGGTCAGCCCGTGGCGATTGCCACGGCCAATATTGGTTGTCTGACTCACATTCGCAGCGGGACACAATTACCAGTGCGCCACTGGATCGAACTTCTCGACGAAAGATTACAGCCTATCTCATAGTGGGTTGACAGACGCCTGTCCAAGAAGCACCAATCCACTTCACACCGATACAGGAGAGAGAACAATGACCAAAACTGCACTCATCACCGGCGCGACATCAGGGTTCGGAAAAGCATCGGTCCAGCGTTTTGTAGAGGCCGGCTGGCGCGTTATCGGTAGCGGGCGGCGCGCGGATCGCTTACAAGAACTGGTCGATGAACTCGGCGCCGACAACGTCCACCCGGCAGCTTTTGACATTCGCGACCTCGGTGCAATGGATGCCGCTTTGTCTGCGCTACCCGAGGCATTCAGAAAGGTCGATCTGCTGATCAATAACGCCGGGCTCGCTCTCGGTACCGCGCCGGCACAACAATCCGATCTCGACCAGTGGCACACCATGATCGACACCAACATCCGGGCGCTGGCGGCAATGACATACAAGATGCTTCCGTCGCTGATCGAACGCAAAGGCGCGATCATCAACATCAGTTCCGTCGCGGCGAGCTATCCTTATCCGGGTGGCAACGTCTATGGCGGGACCAAGGCCTTCGTAACGCAGTTCTCGCTCGGGCTGCGTTCCGACTTGCACGGTACCGGAGTTCGCGTGACCAGCTTTGAGCCCGGCATGACCGAAACCGAGTTCACCCTGGTTCGCACCAAGGGCGATCAGGGAGCATCAGACAAGTTATATCGGGGTGCCAACGCCATGAGCGGCGATGATATTGCGCAGTCCCTCCTTTGGATCGCCAATCTGCCGCCGCACATGAATATCAACCGTATCGAGTTGATGCCGGTAAGCCAGTCGTTCAGCCCCTTCCAGGTGTATCGCGGCGAAGCATAGTGCATCCGGCAGCCGCTACCCGCGAGCGTGGCGAGCCAACATTGTCTACTTTTGAACCAACACTCAAAATGCTGAAACATGGCGAGTCCGATTGGCGATCGGCTGCGTAGTTTGGATAGTGAAGTGACTGGAAAACTTGCCAAAACGCAGTAGTGCGGGCTCGACACCACGCGCATGCCGAATCGAGCTTCGCGAGATTTTCACACTTCGAGTGTAGAATAGTTTGTCTGCAGTGTAGCGGCGCTTGTCTGGGGCATTTACGCTCGTGCGCCGCGCCTGTGCCATTTACATCTGCCGTAGAACAATAAGACGACTGAGAGGAGAATCCACCAATGAAGAAGTTTTTACGATTGGCCTTGGCAAGCTTGGCCGTGCTGTCCTTCTCGGCACACGCCGATGGAAAACTGAATTCGTATTTTTCGACCAACATCGACGCGCCTGCGTCGAGAATTTGGGACATTGTCAAGGACTATGATGGTCTCGATGTATGGCATCCAGTCTTTTCCGGCGCCGACATCAAGTCCGGCACCAATAACGAAGTTGGTGCGGTTCGTACGCTGACCATCAAGGATGGTCCCAGCTTTGACGAAGAGTTGCTGGCATGGGATGGTTACAACCGGACTTTCACTTACCGGGTTATCGATCCCGCTCCGATCCCGGTGAAGAATTACCGATCCACAATGACAGTGATGCAGCTCGAGCCAGGTGTATCCAATGTCACCTGGCGTAGCTCGTACCAGAACAATTCCAACGGTGAAATGAGCGACGTTGAGGTAATCGACTTTCTCAACGGCGTCTATAAGGCGGGTCTCGAGCAAGTCAGAGGCATGGTCAGATAAGTCAATTGGGCGCGCCGCTGCAACGGGCGGCCTCTGACGCACCCTGACGCTCACTAACGAAGACACGGGGTCAGCCGTGCGGCCAACCCTGTGTCCCTTGGACACATCATCACGGTGTATCCTTGCGCCGCGAGCATGAATCACGGCTTGCGGTACGAAATTCGACAACGGCAGCAATCACCGACGCCACCGACCCAAATGGGGCATCGCCTGTTGCCAGTCAGCGTTGCCGGTAACAAGCCCGCGATATTCGTTGCCTTTAGTCGCCACCCTGAAGAGCATCTCTCAAGACAAGCATAAAGATGAGCCAGCATTACCGGCTTGACCAGCGCAGCGCGGGTTGGGCCGCGCCTGGTTCGGGCGAAAGCTGCGTGACCTCTCCTGCGCCCGCAGGAAGGCCTATATAATCGCTGACAATACGTGCCCAAAAAAAGTGTCGGCGTGAACACTGTCGATCCAGCGAACAACAACGACTATTCGATTTTCCGGCTCGATCCAGGTAAACGAAGCACCGGCGCCGATCGCAAAAAAACTTGACTCCGGAACGCTGGGGAATAGCCTCTTGTCGTGATTGCGCCAGACCAAGTAACCGTAGAATGGCGCAATGGTGCACGGCGTGCGCATACGTTGGATCCAGTCAGCCGATACCACCTGCGCGCCGCCGACGTTGCCAGCGTCAAGCAGTAATTGGCCGATACGCGCCTGATCGATGCTGCTGATCGACACGCCGCCACCCCAATGGCTGCCACCGGGCACTGACTGCACCCGCCTGCCGTTCACCTTGACCCAGGCGTTGTCATAACCAAGCCAACTCCAGTCGTGGCTCGCACCGATCGGCAGCATGATCGATTCGGAGAAAAGTTCGGGCAACGGTCTGCCGAACAAATGCAATAAGGCCAGCGACAACTGGTTTATGCGCACGTCGTTATATTCCCAGTAGCTCCCCGGCGCCCGGAGCGGGCGTGCATCGCCTTTCTCGCCTCGTGATGCAGATCCCTGAAACGGCAGGACGCGGTAGCGGTCCACCATGTCGGGCACGCCGAAGCACTCCCCTTCCCACTCGCTGGTCTGTTGCAGCAGATGCGCCCAAGTCACCAGCGAATTGTGTCCTTCATCGAAACCGACTCCGGGGACACGGGCAGCGACCGGCTCATCGACATCAGGCATCAGACCACGGTCATGGGCGACACCGGCGAGCAACGAAAGATAAGTCTTTGCGACGCTGAAAGTGAGATCGGCGCGAGCCGGTTCGCCCCAGGCCGTCACCGTTTCGCCATCGACAACGACTACCCCGGACACCGGCCCGCGAGAATGAACCGGTCCAAGCAACCGGTTCCATGGTGGCGGATCCTCGTGATGAATGCCCCAACCATCGCCAGTGTCACGGCTCCACGTCGTCTCGTGCGAGACCGCAAACTGCACCGCCTGCGCAAGTCTATCCCGGTTCATTGTTCTGCTATTGTCGCGCCTGCTGTTATCTTTTGCCGGGACAGTGCGTGCCAGTTTTCACGAACTGCAGCGGCGTGCCTTGGAATTGCGGGAGCATTGTACGTGCCCGGCACATACAGGCTGCATTAGCAATGCCCAGCTGGCATTGCACAGCACAGTGTTTCAGGTAAACATCAGAGAAAACTCGAGCAGGTGTAGCAATATGAAAATTACCGATATTCAGTGTCTGCAACTGGACGGACCCGCTCTTGACCGCCCCTTGCACCCGGCATGGGCGCCCGGCAGCACCTGGAGCAAGTTCGGTGGCACGATCGTCAAAGTCTTCACTGACGAAGGCATCGTCGGGATCGGCTCACCCGGGTACACGGTGTCACCGCTGATCGAAACCTGGATCAAGCCACAGCTTGTCGGTACCGATCCGTTCGCATTGGAACAACACGCACGGATCTTTGATAACGCTGGCACCGCCTGGGGCGTCGAGATCGCGCTGTGGGACATCATCGGCAAGGCCTGCGGACAACCGCTTTACAAACTTTGGGGCGGCTACCGCGACCGAATGCCGGCATACGCTTCGTTTATTGAAGTAAGCACGCCGGATCAGCGCAGTCACGATGCTCTGGATGTGAGCGACGCCGGTTGGCGCGCCGCGAAACTACGGATTCACGACCGGACCTTGCAGGAGGACATCGCACAAGTTGAGGCTGTACGACTGGCGGTCGGCAGCGAGTTTACGCTGCTGGTCGACGCCAACCAGGCGCAACAACCGGGCACGCCACAGCCGGAACAAGGCCCGTTTTGGCGCTTCGAACGTGCCCTTCACACGGCCCGCGAACTTCAACGGCTCGGCGTCTACTGGCTGGAGGAGCCGCTCGGACGCTACGACTTCGATAATCTCACCCGGCTGGCTGAATCAGCCGAGATACTCATTGCCGGCGGCGAAAACAACATCGGCTTGCACGAGTATCGCTGGCTGGTCGATCGGAACTGTTACGACGTAATACAGCCCGAGGCAATGGTTGGCCAGACGATGTCACAACTTCGTAAGGCGTGCGCGTACGCCGAAATGCATCACAAGCTGTGCGCTCCGCATCACGGCAACGGCGGCCTCGGCTTCATTGCTCATCTTCACCTGTGCGCCGCGATTCGCAACTGCCCGTATGTCGAGGTGTTCCACGATCCCGGTGGTTTGAGCAGCGACGTCTTCCAGTGGTATCTGGCGGAGCCAATCCAACTCGACCCAGCCGACGGTTGCATGCCGTTGCCACAGAAACCCGGTCTCGGTGTGGAACTGGACGAGGACAAGATCCGGCGTTACGCACGGGCAGACTGATCGGCAAAGGCACCACAGGCACTCGCGCGATACCAAGATACGAGACAAGCAAACTGTCGCAGCTTGCGGGCACTTATTCCGCAGCGCAGAACGCCGAGAAAATACATGAGTGCTCGGAGCACCGCGCCAGCCCAAGTCAAGGCCGCGCAGCCATCTCTCTTGGCAGCTCAGTCGCCGTCGCGAAAAGTATCGCCGTCGATGACTCGCCCGCCGGGCGGTTTTTCGCGCAGGCGGCGGCGCAGATCGCGCGTCTTCCACCATACATAGCCCACGGCAATGACAATAATGACTGAAACGACCGCCAAGGCCACCACGGACACCATGAAGGCAACCACCAGCGCGATCGCGCCGACGATCGCCGCCACCAACCTGCCTAACAAGCCAGGACTTTTTACGTCACTTTGCGAATCCCTGACGATGATTCTGACGCGCCGCTGATAGTTCTGCATTCGCTTTCCTGTTACTCCTTAATGTTGTGCCCGGCGGGCAGATTTCAAGCTCGGCACAAACACTTGTCCGAAATGCGCGCGCAATCCGGTTGACCTACGGTATGCTCGTCGTTTTTGGAGTGCACAGACGGCCCCGCAGTTCCATCGGTTCGTCGTAATGTCACGAAACTGTCGAATAGTCACGCCAACATGGGAGTAGCACTATGAAGTCAGCCCAGCTCACCGCGATCGGTCCGGCGGAGAACGTCGTGAAGTGCGTCGATGTGCCTGATCCCGGGGCGCCGGGCGAAGGCGAAGTGCTGGTCGATATCGCCGCTTGCTCGATCAATCCAGCCGATATCCTGTTGATTGAAGGCAAGTACGCGACCGTCCCCGAAACTCCGTGCGCGCTTGGCATTGAAGGCGCCGGGACAGTCAACGCAGTCGGAAATGGCGTATCTGCCCTCAAAGTTGGCGATAAGGTGATGAGTCTGGCTCGCACCAACTGGGTACAACAGGTTCGTGACAAGGCTGAGGCCTTCATCCGTTTGCCAACAGACATAGATCTCGCACAGGCCGCAATGTTGAAGGTCAACGTCGCCACTGCACACCTGATGCTGACCACTTACGTCTCCCTGTCTGCGGGCGACTGGCTGCTACAGAACGCCGCCAACTCGGGCGTCGGGGTCGACCTGATTCGCCTTGCACACGCCAACGGTGTGCGTACCGTTAATATTGTTCGTCGTCGAGCACTGATCGAGCCGCTAAAACAACTCGGTGCCGACGTCGTTGTCGTCGATGGCCCCGATCTCGCGAAGCGCATCGCGCAAGAGACTGGTGGCGCGGTCATCAAGCTCGGGATTGACGCCGTCGGCGGCTCGGCGACTGGTCGCCTGACCGATTGTGTCGGCGATGGCGGTACCGTTGTCAACTATGGACTCCTTTCCGGGAAAACATGCGAGATCAACGCGTTCAACTTTGTGTTCCGCGATATCACACTGACCGGCTTCTGGCTTGCCAGGCTGCTGCGCAGCATGAGCTTTGAACAGATTCAGGGCATCTACGACCAGCTTGCCAGGCGACTGACAGATGGCACCATTCACGTCGACGTCGAAGCAAGTTATCCACTCGAGCAAGTCTCCGACGCAATGGCACATGCCAAACGTGAATCGCGCAACGGCAAGGTGCAATTACGGCCCAACAGCTAACGGACGAACCGGTTCGAGAAGTGCTATCGAGGCACTGCCGGTCTGCTACCAAACGCGCAATTTCAATTGCAGCGCGATCGCCCCTTCGAGGCGATTCTCAATCGTCGGAATAATGGTGAAGTTGACGCCCAGCCTTCGCCCTTGCACGGCCAATAGCGGCAGGGCGGCCAAAAACCAGTCTCCCTCCCCCACCCGAGGGTAGCCGTCAATCGCCGCCACAGTCGCGCCGAGGTACACGTCTAGGGCCTTTGGCTTCCAGTGCAGCGGGCGCCATTGATAACCGATATAGCGTGAGCGTGCCTCTTCACTGTTGATAAAGGTTCCCGCCATCAGCACGTGATCAGCGCGTAGCTCGACTTCGGCGCCGAAACCCCAGTTGTCCTCGCGCAGATCCTTGTCGCGGTCGAAATGATAGGAGAAAAAGCCCGGATTCAACCAGACTCTAGGATATTCATCTTCTGAGAACGCAGCGGATGACACCAAACTGAGGCAGCACATCGCAAACCATGCGATGAAACGCGGTTGCGTCTTGACGGGGACCCTCGTCTCCCCCATTACCGACCGTCGGTCGGCATCTCGATGTTTCTTGCCGCCAGTTCGCGCGTCGGCGCGAGTGCTCGCCAATTGACGACATGCGGAGTCCCGAATGCTGACGGACGAGCCAGCCAAAAACCATAAAGCTGGTATGGGTAAGAGCACTTGCGAATCGAGAAATTGCGTAGGACACTGGCTTGTCACAGCACTATACTCGCACTCCGTGAAAACGATGGCAGCTCGAGCTGTGCTGTCTAAAGAATCAAGGGGAGGCAGCATGAAACAGGTAATATCGACGCTCTGCGCGCTGGCAATATTGGCCGGGTGCGCAAGTAGCGGAACAAATCAAGTGCAGGCGGACCTTCCGGTTGATACCGGCACCGTCAGAGCGGGAGAAGGTAGCATCGTTACTGTGAAGGGCGGCGAGATGCCTCTCGCTGGCTTGGGCGAGGTACGGGTCGGTGAGCCGCTCCCTGCGGCCGTTCTGTCAAACGCCGGCCTTCAGCCGGTCAACATCGCTGGCAGCACCGGAAAAGTTCGCATCATCAGCGTCGTTCCATCGCTCGATACGCCGACCTGCGACCGCCAGACCCACGCCCTGTCCGAGGACAACGGTGGGCTGGACCAGAGCGTCGAACTGATCACGGTCAGCATGGACCTGCCGTTTGCGCAAACGCGTTTCGCAAAGGAAGCCAAGATCAGTAACGTGACGTTCTTGTCTGACTACAAGGAGCGCGAATTCGGTAATAACAACGGCCTCATCATGGAACCACTTGGTCTGCTGGCGCGCGCTGTCATTGTCACTGACAAGGACAACGTTGTTCGTTATCTGCAGGTGGTGCCGGAAGTGAGCGCACTACCTGATATGCAAGCAGCTATGGACGCTGCGCGCGAGCTACTTTAAGCGTGGCGCAAGGCGGGGCAATGCGCTGCCGCGCCTTCGCTTCGCACAGCATTGTGTCGCATTCGATCTTTCGGAACCGTAACCCATTCGCGCAGATGCATTGTCAAAGCGCTTGGCGCCGGGATCGAACGAGTTCGATCGCCTGCAACGATGAAAGAATCAATGTCGCTGCCAATAGCAGGACCGACATCGGCAGGCGAAAAGCCGCATCGCCAGAAACGATTAAATAGGTGTGCACAATTCCGGCGAACCAGCCACCCGCGACCAGCACCCACGAAAAAACAATACCGGCGGCGCAGCCCTGAGCCAAGGCCTTCAAGCCGTAAAGCACAATAAACACGACAGCCAAGTTCAGAATCAGGAACAACTGAATCCCGCCCGCAATACCGAACAGTTGCCACTCGTGCCAGTACGCAGCATCGATTTCATGTGTCAGGAGAACCGACGCATTCAGCAGATACAACCAAACAAGAGTGCGTAACGGGCACGCGCGCGTCTTTGTCATTGCTTTGACTCCCACCACGTTTCCACGCATCAATAGTGAATTTACCTTAACTCGCTTTCTTTTCTATGCATCGCCCACAGATGCGCCGCAACGAGCGCTCGCCACGGCGAAAATCCAGCCAGCCAGGCCTGCGCTTCAGCCTCGCCTATTTTGTCTTTGCTCTTTAGCAACGCTTGCAGATTGCGCCGAACGGCAACATCGCCGTGCAGTGAGCCGTCCAGGCAGCCAAATCCTCGCAGCAAAACGTAACTGACGGTCCACGGCCCTACGCCGCGAATAGCCAGAAGTCGACTCTGTATCTGCTCTTCTTGCGGCGCTTCAATCCAGTCGTGCAGCGGCAGGAGTCCCATTTCGACCTGCTCACTCAGTTCAAGCAGCGCGCTTGCTTTACTTTTCGAAAAACCGAGCCGACGCAGGCCGAGCTCATCCATACTCGCGACCTGCACGGGCCCGGGAAAGCACCACAGACCGCTTGAGTGCCGCAGCCCGGCTGCCTGAATGAGATTTCTCCTTACCGACACCGCGGCGCTGACACTAATCTGCTGCCCGATAATCGCCCAGGCCATTGCTTCGAAAGGCGTTGCCGCCAGTGGCACGCGCAAACCACTGTTGCGCCGGACCAAGAGACCAATTTGTCGATGCCCGCGGTAGGTCCTCTCGAATTCGTCAACGGGTTGCGTCAATCCGAGCATGCGCCGCACCATCTTCTTCATGCTCTGCCGGGCATCAGTATCAATGAGGCCGTCAACCGCCAGATCCACCGCTACGCTGCCGGTAGCGAAACGCAAGCTCAAGCAAGCCGCGCGATCTTCCCATAACAGGCCTTTTTGGAGAACCCTGCCATCGACTCGCTCGGCCATCCGTTTGTAATCGCGCCGGTGGAAAGCCAGTACATCACTCTGACGAAAGCCTTCCGGCAACCTGATACGGCAAGATAGCCTCGTAGTCATTACTGGATTGCTTCCATGTAATCTATTTTCATCCGAACTCGCCGCGTCTGATGACACCGCGCACTTTGCGGCAAATACTACACTCCCGACCAACGGGCGATTCCCGCAGGGCCACTGGGCAGTTCGGAGTGCTGCATAATGATCATCGAAACTTGGAACTGATCCTGTTTTACTGTAAATCGACTTGAGGCATGACCAAATCATGGAGTTGAAAAGCAAAATAGCCGTCATAACAGGCGGCAGCGGCGGAATCGGCCGCGCAATGGCAAAAGCATTCCTTGCCGAAGGAGCTCGCGCCGTCGTTCTCGCCGATCTGAACGGGGCAGCAACCAAAGCCGCCGCCGAGCAACTCGGCTGCGACGGCGTGGCTTGCGATGTGACTGACGAGAAGCAGGTTGTCGATCTCGTCGCGCACACCCGGCAGCAACATGGACCGATCGATCTGTTCTGCTCCAACGCAGGGGCCATCGGCGAAGGCGTTCTGATGGACGCCGCCAACAAGGAATGGCAGCGCCTGTGGGATCTGCACGTCATGTCGCACATCTACGCTGCGCGCGCAGTACTGCCGGCGATGATCGAACGCGGTGACGGCTACTTGTTGAACACCGCATCTGCCGCTGGGCTGCTGGCAGCGATTGGCTCCGGGCCTTATACCGTCACCAAAGCAGCGGCGGTAAAGCTCGCCGAGTTTATCGCCATTACACACGGTGACGACGGCATCAGGGTCTCAGTGCTGTGCCCGCAGGGCGTGAACACAGCGATGGCGCCGCGCAGCCTCGGTGACGGACAGACTGACGGCATCATCGAGGCTGACGATCTGGCCCGCGTGGTGGTGGACGGTCTTCGCGAGGAGCGCTTTCACATCCTTCCACACGCTGAGGTTGAAAACTACGTACGGCGCAAAGGTGACGATATCGACCGCTGGTTAGCCGGTATGCGGCGCCTGCGCAGGCGTTCGCTCGAGAGCTGAAACGCGGCACCTCGCAGCCTCGATCAGCCCTCCGCCCCGTTAATAGTGACGTCGGAGAACCACAACTCCTGCCAACGGCTCTTCTTCTGCTCGGCACTGAGGGTTTTCGGCGAAACCGGCACGGGCTGACCGAAATCTTCATTACCATCGATGGCGTTGATATTGATCGTCGCGCAGCGCCCCCCCCCATCCTCAAACACACCACCGATCAGCACGCCACAGCGTTTGCAGATCAGAAAATCTGCCAACTCGCTGCCGTTACGGTGCTTTCGCAGTTCAGACTTTTCTTTCACCGAGATGGTGACCTTGCCATTCGCGTCGGTCACGTACGCCGCCCCGTGTTTGCGGCAGAAGCTGCAGTCGCATGCCCTCGGCTGATACGATGCGGGATCAATCGTGAATTCCATGTCGACCGTAATGTTCCCGCAGTCGCACCCGCCGGTGTATCGATGTGTAGTCATTTGCCGATTACCCTCGTTGATGTTTCCACTGAGGATAGCAGGGATGGCTGGCTCGGACCGGGCGGCAGTAACAACCGCATTGCATTGGTCGCGCCGGGATGTCCGGTCGCCATGTTCAGGCTATCGTTTCTTCTGACGAGTTGCCCAACCCGTGGAATAATGCGCCCTCAGGAATTCAGTCGGCCACCGCCCGTCGCCAAGCCCAGTTCGAGCAAATCCGTTACGGAAATCATCAATACAGCCATGTCGTCAGCTATTCCAACCTCGGCAAGATCGGAACTCGCCCCTACCGGCACGTTACGTGTCGGCATCAACGCC
This sequence comes from Betaproteobacteria bacterium, assembly GCA_020346185.1. GTDB lineage: Bacteria > Pseudomonadota > Gammaproteobacteria > Burkholderiales > Eutrophovitaceae > SG8-40. Next base: position 1,177,620 of record CP070775.1, read on the forward strand.
TCGAATTTCCTTCTGGTGTCGCAATACGAACCCGGTTCCGATCCACACGGCATCGCGCCAGATCTCGGGCGTGAACTGGCTCGGCGGCTTGAAGTTCCCGTCGCTTTCAACGTATTTCCCAATCCCGGCAAGCTCGCCGACGCCGGCAAGACCGGCGTTTGGGATGTCGCCTTCCTTGGCAACGAACCACAACGTGCGAAGGAAATCGCTTTTACCGCTCCCTATCTGGAGATACCCGTCACTTTCCTTGTTCCCGCGGGCTCGCCGATCGAAACCATCGAGGCGGTCGACCGTGAAGGCGTGCGCATCGCGGTGATGGAACGAAGCGCCTACGACCTTTATTTGACTAACAATTTTCAGCATGGGCAGCTAAAGCGTGCAAAAAGCATCGACGCGTCTTACCAGTTGTTTGTCGAAGAAAAACTCGACGCACTGGCCGGACTCAAGCCACGGCTGGTATCGGATGCGGCAACACTGTCCGGCTCGCGCATACTGCAGGGTCAGGTAACCTCGGTAAAACAGTCAGCGGGGACACTTCCTGACCGCGAGTCCGGCGCACAGTACCTTCGCGAGTTTATCGAGGACACGAAGAGCTCGGGCCTGGTTGACCGTTTGATCGCCGATTACAACGTGCAGGGAGTTACCGTCGCACCGCCCGCCAGCAGTTAACCCTTGGCGACGTCTTGCGAGCACGAGCGCCGCAAAAGCTTGCGCGACTCTCGCAACGTCCCGGCATACTGGCGTTGAGGACAATCGCAAGCTGTTGCGATGACGTCTAGTCGAGGTCTTTGGCGTCGTGCCGTTCAGGGACACGTTCTTCCTTTGCCCCCCACGTCCTGTTGACACGCCGGCCGCGCTTGACGGCCGGCCGTGCGTCTATCTCTGCGGCCCATCTGACAACGTTTCCATAAGACGTTACATCGAGAAATTCCTGGGCGTTGTAAAGCCTGCCCAAGACCAACGCGCCATACCAGGCAAAGTTTGCGATGTCGGCAATATTGTATTCGTCACCACACAAGTACCTGCGCGAGGAAAGATTGCGATCCAGTACATCGAGTTGCCGTTTGACTTCCATCGCGTAACGATTGATCGGGTATTCCAGTTTTTCGGGCGCGTAAGCGTAAAAGTGGCCAAAACCGCCACCAAGAAAGGGTGCGCTGCCAACTTGCCAGAACAACCAGGACATACACTCCGCGCGCGCCGATGGTTCGGCAGGCAGAAACGCACAAAACTTTTCTGACAGGTATACGAGAATCGCCCCCGATTCAAAGACGCGGGTTGGCGGCGACGTGCTTACGTCGAGCAGCGCCGGGATCTTGGAGTTGGGATTGATGTCGACAAAGCCGCTACCGAATTGTTCACCGTCATTGATCCTGATCAGGTGAGCGTCGTATTCGGCGCCCTCGTGGCCGAGTGCCAGCAACTCTTCGAGAAGCACAGTAACTTTCACGCCATTGGGCGTGGCCAGGGAATATAGCTGCAGAGGATGCTTGCCTCTAGGCAGCTCCTTTTCGCGCGTTGGGCCGGCGACAGGCCGATTGATCTTCTCAAATTTTCCTCCGCTAGGCTTGTCCCATTTCCAAACGCTTGGGGGGGTGTAAGACGTTGTGCTGGTCACGTTTGATTACCTTCTGACTCCGGCCCTATCAAAGGCCAAGAGGTTATACACAAAGATAGTCAGTGTCACCGCTGTGAAAACCTTTCTCTTGGCAAGCATATCGCCAACGTCCAGTCAAATGCCCGATCGGAGCATATACCCGGCTTGAGGGACGAGCAGTCCGAGCCGGCAGCACGGCAATCAGGAATTACTGCCTTCCTTCGCCTTGCCAGCGCTTGAGGCAAACTGCTCCGCGACCCACTTGCCAACCGGATCCTCGCCGCCGGCAAGATGCCACGCGTAATGAGCGTGCAGACATTTCACGCCCCGACGCGTTCCGCCGACACCGCCGTGGGGCGATGGTCCGGTATAGCTCGCTGGTATCGCCGAATCCCGCTCGGCGGCGTAGCGAGCGTGAGCCGCCGCCAATTCCCGGGCATCTACCGCCTCTTGTGCTCGACGCACCCCGCCGTCGGACTCAAGATGATCAACAGCACGGCGTGCCGTTTCGCCAACCAGCCAAAAAAGCGTCGGCATCGGCCGGCCGCTATAGAGCAGCGGCGCATTGCGGATGACCACCGGATCACCGCTTTCATCGCGCACGACAACCTCGAACGCACATGCGGCTGG
>CP070775.1:1179946-1197962 GCA_020346185.1 Betaproteobacteria bacterium
TTTTGCTGCGCCATGCAAGGTCCTCGAGACCGGCGCAGCGGCAAGATGGGTCAAACTCGGGTGGCGGGATCTACGGCGTGCGCCAGGTACGAGCCTAACTTACGGTGGAGTTCTGGTCGTCTGCAGCTACCTGATTACTATGCTGTCGATCACGTTCGGCAACCTGTACGTGCTCATCGCACTACTGTCGGGATTCATCTTGCTTGGCCCCATACTCGCAATGGCCTTTTACGAGATCAGCCTGCACCTGCAACGCGGCAAAACACCCACCATGGCAAACACATTTCGGGGCAGCCTGCGCCATCTCGGCGATCAAATGGTGTTCGCCGTAATCTTGATGATCATCTTTCTGGTGTGGGCCAGAGCGGCATCGATGATCCACGTGTTCTTCCCCGCAATGGGTAATCCCAGCCTTGCTGACCTCGCAACATTCCTCACTATCGGCAGCATCGTCGGTTCGCTCTTTGCGACGATTGTCTTTTGCATCAGTGCGTTCTCATTGCCGATGATCGTTGACCGCAAGACCGACATGGTGACGGCGGTCGTGACCAGCTTCAATGCGGTGCTGCGCAATAAGGCGGCGATGGTGGTCTGGGTTGCGATCATTGTTGCGGCAGTTGCCACGGGCATGCTAACCGGCTTTATCGGCTTCGCGATTACCTTACCCCTGATTGGCCATGCAACCTGGCACGCCTATCAGGAAACGATCGACGCATCGGCATGGCCGCAGAATCCAGAGTAAGACACCATTGCGAAATCCATTCAGCGAGCCAGGTCTGAGCGTGTTTTCCCGGGTGATACCTGGACCTCGCCTGTGGCGATCGGAATCAGAACCTCGTTTCGTCTCAAGAACCAGGGAGTGAACGGCGCGTTGTATCGGGCCCAAATCGCCTCACCCGTAATGGTCAGGGTCATACTTTCGATCCATGCCTCCAGTTCCGTCTTGTAGCGGTAGTAGTTCTTCTCACTCCAGAAACCGGAGTAGCGTATTGCAGCCATCCGCCTCGCTGGAACCTCGCGCAAGGTAATGCTCGGGTCCTCGGGCTGCGGAAGCGTGTCGAGAGTGTATGCCTGCGGCATCATGAAGCTGACCGCCCATCTGTCATCGGCACGTTGCTGTCCCACCGGCGCCGTCATCTCAATCTTCTCGCCGGTTGGCTGCTGAGACACGGGTGCCGTCATTGCGACTTTGCTGCGCGAACGATTGGCACCGGAGATGTATCGAAACAGCTTGTTGAACGCCTTGCTGCCTGCGTCTTCGAGACCGCCTTCGACTACTGTTTCGGCAAGGATGTGGCTCGCATAGTCGCGAATCTCGAAGTTGCCGGTCTTCTCTATCACTTCATATTCGGCTTCTTCGATTGCCATCGCGTTCAATACTCCAATAGACGTCAATACGGCTGCAACCGCCGTTCGCGCAATCTGCCTGATGGCCAATACCTTAGTTGCAGGACGCATTTATTCTGACCAGCCGACGTCGGCGCACAGCGCCGCGCTGATAGCTTGCGTTGGGACGTCGGCACGCTTCATTCAACGGCGAGTTGCACGCTCTCGGCGACCGTGCCACCCCGATCATCAGCCCAGGAGAAAACAAGCTCGCCTGTCTCCTGCGCGACCAGATAGAACAGAAAATAAGGATTGGTGGATACCGCCGGGTGCAGCGTGGCATGAAATACCTCCCGCCCATTGTATCTGCAGTCGAACTGCGTAGCGATGTGGCGCGGGATCAGCTTTCCCATATTGTCGTGGCGGAAACCCGATTCCATGGGTTGCTCGACCATGACGCGAATCTCGATCATTTCGCCCTGTTTGCCAGTCTTCGGAACACGCAACCGCGCTTTTCCCAGCCGGCTGTTCATCCACAACTCGATAGAGTCACTTCGACATTGGCAACGGCCGAAAACAACCATCTGTCACTCATTACGACGACTGCAAGTACCTGCTGTGACTCTGCAAGCCGGATGCGTGACTTGACGACAGCCTTGCCGTTCCACGGACCAAGCTGAAAGTGACCTTGCAACTTGTTAAGGTATCATTTGTACTGAGATTTGCGAGATGAGATTATGAAATACAGAGAGCTGCGAGCTGAGATGCGAGCGACGCTAACCCGACGGGGCGCATTGATCGCGGGGAGCCATCACATCCCGTGCGTCGTTCAGGATATGAGCGACAACGGCTTGCAGATCATGTGTACCAGACCCCTGATCGTAGGGCAGACGTTTCAGTTCAGATGCGAGCTTTTCCCGAAGCGATCACTCGACTGCATGATCGAGGTCGTGCACGTCGGCGAGGCCGGTATCGGGACGAAGATAGTCGAAGTCGATGAGCGGGGTGCCAAGCTGATTCAGCTATCCTTGCAAGAGTATTTCACAGCGCCGGTCAGGCGCTGGGAGTAGCGCCGAGCGAGCACCCGCCTGCGTCAGGCAGTAACACCCGAACAAGTGTTCGAGTGCGTGGCCGTACTCGTGCTCATGGGTGCAATCGCCGCGAAAGACCGAACTGCGCTACCCTTAAACCCCCTCAGGGCGTCAGGGCCAAATTGAATGGTTCACTCGGCACCAGCAGCACCGACTGGTTGCGCGCGCTACGCGTGATCAGGCTGATCAGCTCGACCTGTACCGGTGCACTCGCTTGCTTGGCGCGAAACGTAATGGTGGCAAGCAGACCATCACCGACGATCCCGCTGGGCACTTGCCGTCTGCCACTGAAGGACACGGCACGGTTGCGCACGTCCACGCGCCGGCTGACGGACGTACGGGCGCCATCGTTGTTGAGGAAGTTGCCCTCCTCGACGGCGACCGCTTCCAGGATAGCCGGATCGTAGCCAACGCGCGCAATCATCTGCCTGACCGGGTCGGCGGACTTAACCCAAAGTGTCACGTCGAAGGTCTCGCCCACCTTGGCCTGCGCCGGGCCCTCGAACAAGGCGGTAATGTTGCCCTGCTCGGGCGCCGGCATCGGCGGCGTCGGCGGTATTACCCGTGGCACGATCGGTGCCCGCACCGGCACCTTGGCCAGGACCGGCGCGCTGGCGGCCTGCGACTGAGCGTTCGTCTGTGTCTGTCCGGTGGCCTCGACCGACGTCTTCGACTGCCCAGAACCAGCGGCCGGTGCGGTGGAATCATCCGGTGCAATCAGCGTGCGCAACGACAACGGCCGGGTACGCAGGGTCGATGTCGACCCAGACCAGAATTCGGCAACGTGCGCCTCCGGGCGCGTCACATTGTTGATAATGCGCGGCGTGATCGAGAGCAGTATCTCGTTGTTCTGTTCCTGGTCGGAATGCCCCCCGAACAGGCGCCCGAGCACCGGCAGGTCGCCGAGCCCGGGGATCTTGGTGGCAGCCTTACGATCGGCATTGTTGATCACACCGCTGAGCACTTGCGTCTCGCCGTCGGCCATGCTCAGCACCGTCTGCGCCGTACGCGTGCCAACCCGATACGCTACCGAGCCATTATCGGTACGCACTTCTTCGCCGAGGTTGCTCACCTCCAGGTTGACCGTGATGCTCACCCGGCCATCGAGATGCACGGTCGGTTGTACGTCGAGTTTCAGTCCGACATCGAGATAGGAAATGCTGTCGGTGACCACCGGGTTGCCGGTGCCGGTAGCCACCACGCTGCTGATCACTGGCAGGCGATCGGCCACCACGACACTTGCTTTCTCGCGGCTACGCACACGGATACGCGGGCTGAGCAGCGTGTTGCTGTCACCATCGGTCTTGCGCAACCTCGCGGTCGCGCTCGGCGCCGGCGTCAACGTGATGCGCTCGCTGTTGATGCCGCTGAGGTCATCGAGCGTGAACGGCGCGCCGGTCGGATCGATCAAACCAAAGGTGTAGGTGTCGGTCCACTGGATGCCCAATTCGAGCAGCCGCGAGCGGCTGACTTCAAGCACTTCCATTTCCAGCATGACCTCCGGTTCGGCCATGTCCTGCGCGGCGATGAGCTTTTCGGCAAGACGCACCGCCTCGAGCGTGTCGCGGATGATGACCAGGTTCAGGCTCTCGTCGACATAGACATTTTTCACATTGAGCACGGTCTTGAGCATATCGACGGTCTGCTTCACCTTGGCATTGTCCAGATAGAAGCTCTTTACCAGCAGGTCCTGGTACTGTGCTTGTTTCTGCAGTGGGTAGACCAACACCGAGTTATCCGACAACACCTTGCTGGACAGATCGCTTTGCATCGCGATCAGTTCGATCGCGTCCTCGACGCGCACGTCCTGCAGCGATACCGTGATCTTGGTATCTGCCCTGACGTCCTTGTCGAGCAGGAAATTGATGCCGCTGGTACGCGACAGGGCGTCAAACACCATCTTGATCCTGGCATTACGAAACTCGAGCGATACCGGCCGCGACACCTTCGGTTTGAGCACCGGCGTCACGCGCATCTCGCTGAGCCGCTTTTCATTGATGCGCGCAAGCAACGCGGCAGCCGGCTCGTTCTTGGGGTTTTCCGACAACACCGCACGCACGATCGGCTCGGCACCATCGAGATCGCCTTGCTTCTCCAGCTCGCCCGCCTCGGCGATAGCCTTCCGGTGGCGCTGATCACGCTGCACCTCGAGCATTCCGGCAAACGCCGTGCGGTGACGTGGATCGATGGCGAGCGCACGGCGGTAAAGAGCCATCGCTTCGTCATCAAGGCCTTCGACCCGTGCCCGGCGCGCATCGTCGATCAGGCGCTCGATGATTTGCTCGCGCGCGTTGAGAAGGTCGACGCGATACTGTACGTTGTCAGGGTCTTTCTCGAGCGCGGCTTCGAGTTTGGCCAGCGCCGCTTGCTCCTCACCTTGTTGAACCAGCACCATCGCTTCATGATGCAGCCGGTCGCTGGCGCAGCCAGCCAGGAAAAGGCTCACGATTAACGCGGCCACAATGCGTGAGACAGACCACTGCGCCATCATGAATCTCCCATCGGAAGTATCTGTGCGATATCCAGCGGCAGATAGACCAGACGCAAGCTCGAGCCCGCTATGCTGTCGATGCGATACATGCCGTCGATTACCTCCCCAACCCGAACGTTGTAAAGCTCATCACCTTTGACCAGGAAGAACGTCGGCTGCCCCGGGTCGTCCCTGACCATTCCCATATACTTGAAAGGCAGTGGCGGGGCGGTTGGCGTTGGTGGTGCCGGCCGTGCCGCCGGCTTGGCCGCCACCACCGGCGCCGGCGATCTTGGCGGCGGCGACGTCGCTCGCGGCGGCGGCGTGTAGAACGACCGCGGCGCGAACAACTCCAGCGAGCTGCGACGCGATTTCGCCCGCTGCAGCCGGCTCAGATCAATTCGCGCTGCAGCCGACTGCGTCAGCGCCTCACTTGGCTGCTCGACACGCACCGGCGCGCGCTCGACCATCGCGACCGCAACGGCCTCGGGCGCTTCTATTCGTTCGCCAGAACCGGGGCTCGCAAGCAAAACCAGCAGCAGGCCGGCGAGCATCAAGCGGCGTGGAAAGCGAATTCCCCGCATCATTACCCTGCTCCGTTCCCGTTATCTGTATCGGCGTCTGCAACAACGGCTTCGCGCCAACGCGCACGGCCATCACCTCGCACAAGTCCGATACCTCCCTTTTTGCATACTCTGACCGATTCTAGAAACCCCCCCTCCCAAGTCAACAGTTGTTATTGACGCACCCGACGCGCCTTGCAGCCCAGTCCACAATGGCTTTCGGTGCAACATTTTCAATCGATTGTTTAATAGCTAGTTTCTACGCTGGCACAGCAAGACAACGACAAGCTTACAAAACAAGCAAATGGCAAGATGCGACAATTCGCCGCAGCGCGTGATGCCGATGGAGCGCGTTGCGCCGGGCTTACGGTCTGCATTTGAGACGCTTGCGGTCTTGCCGTGGCGCCATGCGAATCGCGCCCCAGGCGCTCGCCGCGTCGTTCGTTGCCTCCAGCGACGAAGTTGTATGCGCACCGGTCCGTTGAAGGGCATTGCTGGCTGAAGAGGGCCGATCAGGCCAGGATGGCAATCGGAACCAGACGCAATGCGCAGTACTTTGTCGTTCGCGCCCCGCGCCTAAGAGCTCAGTACTCTGGCGCAACTCGAACGGAGAGTTTTCGGCCAGATGCCGCATGTCATAGGCAATGCGTCCGATCATCTGGTTGACCTCATGATCGAGGTCAACAACACCGGCCATGGTCTGACCTCAGGCATCCACAACCGCCTCGCAGATACAGCGCGCTCACGCGGCCAACATTTACGTCAACCGAGACATGGTTGGGGCAACCGTTGGCGTGTAACCGTCCGGCGGCGTAGGTCTCTCTGGAAACGGCCCCAGGGCAAGGAGACCACACTATCTGCAGCGATTCATACCGGACGCACTGTCACCATCAATGCCGCCGTAGTCGGCCGACGGCCGACACGCGCGTTCGTTCTCGCGACCCGACAAGAAGTAAACCTGGCGACGAGAAATACAGCAAATATAGAGACAGCGGTCTTCAAGAACGGGGCGTTTACGGCGCTGCGTCACGCCAGCCGAATCCGAACAGTTTAGTCTTTCAAGCGGATCAGCTTCTGCAGTGAACGCAGCTCATGATCGGGTTTGCTTCCGAACGTGCCCTTCCAGTACGTCGTCGACACTTCCGCGACATAGATGTCGCCGCGCGAATCCCGCGCAATGCCGTGCGGGGCAATGAACTGGCCCGGCCCCTCCCCCAATGTCTGTGTCCCGACGTAGGCCAGAATCTCACCCTTTCTTGCGTCTACAATCGTGACCCGCGGACCAAGATTCGGCACCCCTCGCGAGAAAGTGGCCACGTTATCGGGTGCCAGCTCGCCAATGATGGCCAACGGATCCGCGCCACGGGTTACGTACAGGCCGCACGGCCGCGCCAGATTGTTCCACTGGCGATGGTATTTGCCGTTGCCATCGAAGACCTGTACGCGGTGATTCTCGCGATCGGCGACGTAAACCCACCCCTCTTCGTCGCAGGCGATGTTGTGCACCAAATTGAACTGGCCGGGCGCGGTCCCCGGTTCGCCCCACGACAACAGCAGTTTCCCGTCGGGCGAGTACTTGTGCACACGCGCGTTGTGATAACCGTCGGCAACATAGATATCACCGCGCGGCGACAATGCGGTATGGGTGCAAAGATTGAACGGCTCGCCACTGAAGCGCGGCGCCGGTTTGTCGGGCATGCCGATGGTCATCAGGACCTTGCCCCCGGTGGTGCATTTACGCACTGTGTGCCCCTGGTCGTCGGTGAGGTAGAGCAGATCATCAGGCCCGACCGCGGCGCCGTGGGCCCGAGTGAACCCGATGTCTTCACCCCACGAACGCAGGAAGTTACCGTCGCGGTCAAACACGATGACCGGATGCGCGCCGCGGTTGAACACGTAGACGTTGTCCTTGCTGTCGACACATACGGCAGTGGCTTCGACAAACGACATCCCGGGCGGTAGCGCCCCCCAGCCTGTCAGAACCCGGTAGCGGTAGTGACCAGATCCGACGACCGCGGGGTCAGACGTTTGTGGTGACGATCCACCAGCGGCCTCAAACTGCGTGGATTTCACCGGGTATTTGGCGTCGAACTGGCGGACCTTTCGAATACTCGTGCCGCCGAAGCGCCGATGGCGCGCGTGGTTACAAAGCTGACACATGGTGTTTTCCTCCAGGCCGTAGTGTGTTGCCGATAACTGTATACCGCATCGGCCCGCCTCTCCAACGCGCCGAGTTGACGCGAGCAGTTCAAGCGTTGTGCGCCGCCCACCGGCGGGAGGATGACACCCGCCACAACGCACACTAGACTCACGACATTTGTATTCTTGCCGTCCGCTCGGCGGTACGGTCATTGTCAGGGAACCTGCCCGCCTCAGCCGGTCTGCGAGAACGGTTCCGCCACACACTTCCCGCAGGCATAAACAGGGAATCCGAATGTCGCAGCAGCACCTTGCCGATCAGCCGACGAAACGGTCTCAAGCAGGCCCATTGGACGGTCTTCGCGTAGTTGACGTGTCGCGCTTCATCGCGGGCCCGTATTGCGCGATGTTACTCGGCGACATGGGTGCAGACGTCATCAAGATCGAGCCGCCGAGACGCGGCGAGAATAGCCGCTCCTATGGGCCTTTTGTCGACGGCGAGAGCCTCTACACGATGGTCTTCAATCGCAACAAGCGCAGCCTGAGTCTCGACCTGCGAGCGGATCGAGGCAAGCAGTTGTTGCGTGATCTGCTGCGCAAAGCGGACGTACTGGTCGAAAATTTTGTTCCGGGCACTCTGGAAAAGATGGGCTTCGACGAGGACACCTTGAAAACACTCAACCCGAGGCTGATCGTGACGCGGATTTCTGGATTCGGGCAAAGCGGCCCCCTGTCGAACAAGCCTTGCTTCGATGTCATCGGCCAGACCATGAGCGGACTGATGGAGATCACCGGCGACCCGGACGGGCACCCGACTATGGCAGGTACTTATGTGGTGGATTACTCGACTGGAATGTACGCTACCATCGGCACGCTCGGCGCGCTGCAGGCACGTGAGCGCAACGGCTGCGGACAAGTAGTGGACGTCGCGTTGATGGATTCCGCGCTTTCAATGCTGATGACGGCGATTCCCGAACAAGTGCTGCATGGCCGCGCCATGACGCGCCACGGCAATCGCGATCGATACGCCGCGCCGTCCAACACCTTTGCGACCCGCGACGGTGACTGGGTTCATCTGGTTTGCGCAGGCGATGCCATGTTCCGCGGACTGGCCAAAGCCATGGGCCGCCCTGCGCTTGCAGAAGATCCACGCTATGAAAGCAATGTCGTCCGGATGCAGAACATTGACGAACTCGAAGAACTCATCACTGCCTGGACCCGATCGCTGGGCACCAAAGAATTGCTCGATACGCTCGGGCAAAACGGCGTTCCGTCGGCAAAAGTCGCGTCCGTTTCGGATCTCATCGAAGACGAACATCTCGAACATCGCGGTCAGATCATTCGTATGCAGCATCCCAAAGCCGGCACGGTTCCGATGCAGGGCTTCTCGGTCAAGTTTGCTGACTCTCCCATGCAGCTGCGCCATCCGCCGCCGCTGCTCGGTCAGCACAGCGAGGAAATTCTCAACGAATGGTTGACCATGACCGACGCGCAAATAGCGCGGCTTCGTAAAGAAAACATCATCTGACCATACTCGAACAACTCGCACAAAGCTGCAAAGACAATGAAACTCGAGCACCTACTCATCGCCAATCGTGGCGAAATCGCAATCCGTATCGCACGCAGCGCTGCCGAAGCGAGCCTGCGTTCCCATGCAATCTATTCGGAAGATGACTCGCAGTCCGACCATGTCACCAAAGCGGATACGGCGCACCGGCTGACGGGCGCGGGTCCCACTGCTTACCTCGACGCAACACAGATCATCGATGTCGCACGCCAGGCGGGCTGCGACGCCATTCACCCCGGTTACGGGTTCCTCAGCGAAAACGCCGAGTTCGCCCGCCGTTGCGGAACAGCCGGGCTGATCTTCGTCGGCCCCACGCCGGAAGTTCTCGAGGCATTCGGCGACAAGGGGCGCGCACGTGCCCTTGCCGGGCAATGTGAGGTGCCGGTCTTGCCCGGCACCGATGGGCCCACGACACTGGCGCAAGCGAGCGAATTTCTCGAGTCGCTGGGCCGCAGCGGCGCGATCATGATCAAGGCGATCGCCGGTGGTGGCGGCCGTGGCATGCGCCAGGTGTTGCAAGCGCGCGACCTAGAGTCGGCCTATGCGCGCTGTCGTTCGGAAGCCAAGCAGGCGTTCGGTAACGATGACGTTTATGTCGAAAAGTTGTTGCCCAAAGCGCGCCACATCGAAATACAAGTCATCGGCGATGGCGGCGGCGATGTCGCGCACCTGTGGGAACGCGAGTGCAGCCTGCAGCGCAATCGACAGAAGCTGGTTGAAATTGCCCCGGCACCAGGACTGTCGCCGGTACTGCGCGAGCGGCTCATTGAGGCGGCGCTGCGCATGGCGCGCGCGGTCAAGCTGCGCAATCTTGCGACGTTTGAATTCCTCGTCGAACAGCAAGCCGCGGATCAGTCCGAGTTCGCCTTTATCGAGGCCAATGCCCGCTTGCAGGTCGAGCACACGGTCACGGAGGAAGTAACCGGCATCGACCTGGTGCGCACGCAGTTCGATATTGCTGCCGGCCGCACACTGAGAGATATCGGCTTGCTCGATGGCGAAATAGCGCCGATGCACGGTATCGCAATGCAGGTGCGCGTCAACGCCGAAACCATATCGGCCGATGGCGTGATCAGACCATCCTCCGGGACGCTCGATGCATTCGATCTGCCGGCCGGTCCCGGGGTGCGGGTGGACACTTGCGGACACAGCGGCTTTCGTGTCAACCCGCGCTTCGATTCGCTGCTCGCCAAAGTCATCGTGCACGTAGCACCCGCTCAGGCGAGCACCGAGGACGGGCTGAAAGCGGTTGCGGCAAAAGCACGGCGAGCTTTGTCGGAGTTTCGCATCAGCGGTGTCGCCAGCAATCGCGAATTCCTGCTCAATCTGATCTCGTCTGCCGACTTCCTCGCCGGACACTGGTACACCGGGCTGATCGAAGGCAGCCTGGCAACGCTCTGCGCAGCGACCGATCATCCGCGCCGCTACGGCGAGTTGATCGACCACAGCGCACCCGCTGCCGCTGTCCCCCCTGTCATCGACCCGGTAGACCCATTGGCGGTGTTGAGCCACGGGAAACGAGACATCGGCACGGCGGTCGCGGCGCAAGCGGCGCCGCTCGCAGAAGGCTTGCGTGCAATCCCGGCCGCTATCTCCGGGACTGTCGTCAGCGTCGATGTCAATGTCGGTGACACGGTCCGGCGCGGACAGCAGCTCGCCGTCATGGAAGCAATGAAGATGGAGCACGTCATCGTTTCCCCGGTGGGCGGCGTGGTCGAGGACGTTCGTGGCACTCGCAACCAGACGCTTCTCGAAGGCGCAGTGCTGCTGACCGTGAACCTGGCGGAAGACCAATCCGACAAGGTTGAATCACCGCAAGCGCTCGACCTGGATCAGGTTCGGCCTGACCTGGCAGAACTTCAGCAGCGGCGCGCGCTGACTCTCGATGCGGCACGTCCCGATGCGGTCGCAAAGCGTCGCAAGCTTGGCTTGCGCACGGCACGGGAGAACATCGCCGAGCTGTGCGATCCAGACAGCTTCTATGAATACGGTGCGTTCACTATCGCCGCTCAGCGCAGCCGGCGCAGCGTGGAGGATCTCGTCAAGCGTACGCCGGCCGACGGACTGGTCATGGGCATCGGTCGCGTCAATGGCGCGCTGTTTCCAGATGCCGATGCGCGATGCATGGTGATGGCGTATGACTACACCGTGCTGGCTGGAACCCAGGGCCACAAGAATCATGAGAAAAAAGACCGATTCTTCGAACTGGCCGCCGAATGGCGGTTACCGATCATCGCCTTTGCCGAGGGCGGTGGCGGGCGGCCCGGCGACACCGACATACTCACTTCCGGATGGCTGAACATCAAAGCGTTTACGCTGCTCGCGAAATTAAGCGGCCTGGTTCCGCTCGTCGGCGTCGTTTCAGGGCGCTGCTTCGCCGGCAATGCGGTTGTTGCCGGCTGCTGCGATGTCATCATCGCTACCGACAGGACTTCGCTGGGCATGGGCGGTCCCGCCATGATCGAAGGCGGCGGGCTGGGCGTGTACCATCCCGACGAAGTTGGTCCGACGTCAGTGCAACGCCGTAACGGCGTGATCGACGTGGTGGTTGCTGACGAAGCCGAAGCGGTGCAAGTCGCCAAGAAATACATCTCGTACTTTCAAGGACCGCTGAAAGATTGGTCTTGCGCCGACCAACGCGCGTTGCGCCAGGTCGTGCCGGAAAACCGTTTGCGCGTGTACGATGTGCGCCGGGCCATCGATCTGATTGCCGACAGTGAATCAGTGCTGGAACTGCGGCGAGACTTCGGCGGCGCGATGATTACGGCTTTGATCCGCATCGAAGGTCGGCCGATGGGTTTGATCGCCAATAACGCCATGGTATTGGGCGGCGCGATCGATTCAGATGCCGCCGATAAGGCGGCGCGCTTTCTGCAACTTTGCGATGCCCACGACCTGCCGATCCTGTCGCTGTGCGACACGCCGGGCAACATGGTGGGACCGGAGGCCGAGCGTGAAGCGCTGGTACGCCACTGTTGCCGCCTCTATGTCGTAGGCGCCAACCTGACGGTACCGATTTTTTCCGTGGTGCTTCGAAAAGCTTACGGCCTCGGCTCGCAAGGCATGGTAGGCGGCAGCTTCCATCTACCCATGTTCTCCGTCGCATGGCCCACCGGCGAGTTCGGGCCGATGAATCTCGAGGGCTCAGTCAAGCTTGGCTTTCGCAAGGAGCTCGAAGCGATCGAGGACCCGCAACAGCGCAAGAAAAAATTCGAGCAAATGGTAGCCGAGGCCTATGATCGCGGTAAAGCGCTCAGCACCGCAACGCTTTTTGAGATTGATGATGTCATCGATCCAGCCGATACGCGAAACTGGGTGATGTGCGGCCTGCGTTCATTGCCGCCGAAATCGCCACGGACAGGTAAAAAAAGCCCCTTCGTCGACACTTGGTAGTGGCGCCGCGCAGAGGTCATCAACTTGCTCGCTGCATCCGGGCGCAGCGCGTTGACGGCGCGCTTTGGCGAAGCGATGGTGCCAATCGTCGTCGGTTACCGAGGAAACGGCACGTTGGCGCTGCGGTGAGGCTGATCGAGTTCGTCTCGATCAGCCTCAACCCGGCGCATGAGGTCGCGGCGCGGACTGGCATACGTCGTTCCATTACCGCCCGCCGGCTGACAGGTCGTCTTGGCTGGACCGAAGCACTCGCCTATGCCAACATCGGTTTAGGATGTCTGATTTGCTGACCGCCCGCGTTGCAGGTGTTGTCGTCCTCGCCGCAGTGCTGCTCGCGGCAGCTGGCGACGCCGCCGCGTTGAGTCCCGCTGCGGCGCGCGGCAAGCAGATTTACGTCAACGGTTCCAGTGAAGCACGACGCGATATCACTGCGCTCGTCGGCATGGGATCAACGGCGTTGCCGGCGAGCGCGCTGCCATGTACCAGTTGCCACGGCCCGGACGGACTCGGCCGGCCCGAGGGCGGTGTGACGCCGGCGAATATCACCTGGACCCAGCTCGCCAAGCCCTACCGTGCGCTCAGCGGTGTGGTGCGCACGCGGCCCGCCTACACCGAGGCCAGCGTGGCACGCGCCATTGCTACCGGAATCGACGCCGGCGGCGTGCAACTCGATGCGAGCATGCCGCGCTACCGCATGCATCCTGAGGACATGGCTGACCTCGTCGCCTACTTGCAGTACCTTGAAGACGAATTGGATCCTGGTCTCAGCGAGACCGCAATCACGTTGGGAACGTTGCTGCCCTCGGGCAGCCGCACGGCCGCGCTCGGCGATGCCGTGCGCGGCGTGCTCGAAGCCTACTTCGCCGAGCTCAACGCCGCCGGCGGCGTGTACAACCGCAAGCTCGAACTCAGGGTTGCTAGCGCCGCTGACGCCGATGCAGTACTGGAACTCGGGCGGGCGATGATTGAGGGCGGCGAAGTGTTTGCCATGGTGGCCGCCTTCACTGCCGGCCTGGAGAGAGAGCTGGATGCGGCCGTCGAGGCGCACGGCATGCCGCTGGTCGGCCCATTTACCGAGTTCACGGGTGAGCCCGAGACCCTGCGGCGGTTCACGTTTCATCTGTACGGCGGACTCGACGTGCAGGCACGGGCTTTGGCCGAGTACGCGTCGACTGGCCTGGTACCTGATGGCGCCAAGCTCGGTGTGGTGCATGTCGGCACACGTGACATGCGCGAGGTGGCGGTCGCCTTGCGGTCGCTGGCCGAGCGGCGCGGCTGGCCTGCACCGGTGTTGATCGAGTACCCTGGGCCAGAGTTCCCCTCTGTCGATTCGATCGCCGCGAAGCTCAGCGCAGAGCAGGTCGATGCACTGCTATTCCTCGGCCCCGGTGCTGATTTCCGCGCTGTCGCAGTGCAAAGCGCGCAAAACGGCTGGACGCCGTTCTTGTTGTCACCGGGCGCGCTCGCCGGCGGTGCCCTGCTGGAACTGCCGGCAGCCTACACCGGGCGCATTTTTTTGTCGTTCCCGACCGGGCCGAGCGACTACACGGATAGCGGCGCCGAGGCCTTCAACGCCTTCCGCGAGCGCCACAGCCTGCCGCGGGAGCATACACCGACCCAGATCGCCACCTACGCCGCAGTAGGTCTTCTTGTCGATGGACTCAAGGCGGCCGGCCGCAGCCTGAGTCGCGAGAAACTGATCGCCTGGCTAGAGGGGCGCTACCAGTACGAGACCGGCCTGACACCCAATATCACCTACGGACGCAACCGCCGCATCGGCGCGCTGGGTGCACATGTGGTCGCCGTCGACCTCGAGAGAAAGCTGGTCGGCTCTACCAGCCGCTGGGTTGCAACGCCATAGCGAAGTGTCGTCGTGACGTCCTGTCGCCTGGCACTGTGTTGTTGCCGCAAGACGGTCAAGCTGCGC
Source organism: Betaproteobacteria bacterium (assembly GCA_020346185.1). Lineage (GTDB taxonomy): Bacteria > Pseudomonadota > Gammaproteobacteria > Burkholderiales > Eutrophovitaceae > SG8-40. The sequence goes on from CP070775.1 coordinate 1,194,423, forward strand.
CACCGGTGCCAATAAAATTGGCACCGGTGGCGCAGCCCGTGTTGCCTGGCTAGCGCAGCGCGGGGTATTTGCTGAGCTTGCGCTGCAGCGTACGCCGATGCATGCCTAGCGCGCGTGCCGTGGCCGAGATGTTGTCTTGGTGTAGCTGCAGCATCCGCTGGATGTGCTCCCACTCCAATCGGCCGACCGACATTGGCCGCCCCGGCTCCGGCGACAACTGGGCCCTGGTTGGCTGGCCGAGGAAGCAGTCCAGTATCACGTCTCCCGTGGTCGGCTTGCTAATGTAGTTCCAGGCGCCTTGCTTGACCATCCTGACCGCCGACGCGATGCTCGGATAGCGCGAGACCACAATGCATCTCGCGTTTATGTTTGCTTTCCGTACTGCCTGAATCGCCTCATCCAGCGATTCGGTGGCGCAGCCTTGTTCAATGACGACGTAATCGGGACCGATTGTCTTGATCAGCTCGAGTGCGTGGTCGTTATTGTCGGCGTGCAGAACTTGAAGGCTGCGTGCCTCGCCCGCCTTGGCCAGGCTGGCGCAGAAGTACGCTTCGGCATCAGAGATCAACAACTTCTGATGGCGCGCGGCGTCGCGTAATGCCGCATCGTGCAGTAAAGTTCCCATTTTCATCGCCTCCCTAAACCGATGAACTGCGGAAGGGGCTTCCGCAAATGCAATTTTGGTAAGTCTGTTTGCCCAAATACCTCGGGCTAGTTTTTGTTGTCGTTACTCGTGTTGCCTTTGACTTGAGGTTACCTCTCGTCGGTTAGCGACGCCAATTCTTGTGATGTTTTTTTTTGTTGTGTGATGACGTTCGTTCGCCGATTGCTGCCTGTCACTGCGAAGCGACCAACCGAATTGCATTGTTCGCTACCTAATTTATTGACTACCTAATTTGTTCTTCACTACTTGACTTAATTTGCCGTGACAAGCACACCCAAGCTGTTTTAAATTATGCTGGGTGCGTCGCCGAATGGCAACACAATCTTCAAGGCTTTTGCGTTTAGTTCAAAATCGAGAAGATAAGCCAGCCTTTGTGAACTACGTGTCGAAAATATGAACACACTGTGTCGATCATTCCCGTGCCTCGGTAAATTGATTTCTGTCGCGGTATTCCGGCTTGCAGGCGCACAAGACAATGAATTGTTCGTCACGGGCTTTCGAGTTCCTGCACGGGCTTCTTCTTGCCAACGCTCGTTTGCCGAAAGGCGATAACAAAGCAACAGTGTCCGCGCGAATGACGACCATAACCCACTCGTTAAGCAAGTCGCTGTTCAGTGTAAGTCGCGCCCAACACGGTTTTACCTATATTGGTTTGCTGTTTTTCGTGGTCATCGTAACGTTCGCGTTGTCGGGACTCGCCACCGCCTGGCACACCAAGGCGCAACGCGAGCGCGAGGCCGAACTGCTGTTCGTCGGCGAGCAATTCCGCCGCGCCATCGAGAGCTACTTCCTGCAGTCACCGGGGCGCTCCAAGCTGCCCGCGTCGCTCGACGATTTGCTGCTCGACGAGCGCCATCCGGTAACCAAGCGGCACTTGCGCCGCTTGTACCGCGACCCGATGACTGGCTCGACCGAATGGGGATTGGTCAGGATCGGCGATGGCATTGCCGGCGTGTACAGCCTGTCTGATGGCAGGCCATTCAGGACGGCCCGGTTCCAGAGCGAGCAATTTGCCGAGGCCGAGACCTACCAGGACTGGAAGTTCGTCTTCGTGCGCCGGACCAGACGAACCGTCAGATAATTTGTCATGGCCGATTACCGCAGGCATTGCGCCGCGGCGAGTGTATGCATGGCCAGTGCCGCTCAGCAGAGAACGCAGATTGCCGGCGCCGCGGATGCCGGCTCGAAACAGCCGTCGTTTCAGCGCCGAGCATTCACCCGCGCCAGGCGCCGGAATTTTACTGCCGCACTACTGCAGTGACATGAACGGCCCGACCGGGTGTAGCCTTCCGTCACTGTCTATCTGCATTACGTGCGCTCCCAATGCGCCGATGCGCCGGTCGGTGTTGAAAGTAAGTGGCGGCAACATGCCAGTGTCATAGTCGACCAGCGATTCGAAAGTGGCGACGAACTGTTGGCGGCTGAGGTCCCTGCCACTGCGCTTGAGCACCTCGGCCACCGTCAGTGCCGCGGCATAGGCGGGGACCTGCAGCGTCCGGTAGGCGCGCCCCTGTGCTGCGGTCTCGAACAATGCATCGTATCGCTGCCTTGCCCTGGGCGTCTGGTCGGTGGGGGCGAAGGGAAAGGCAAGGAACAACTTGTCCCCGAATTGCTCCGGTAGCTCGACCATGTCGCGCGTGCTCAGCGGTCCGGGCACCAGCAGCAGCGGCAGCCAGTCCGCGTCCGCCGCAGCCCGCGCGATGGCGCGCACATCGGCACCGGCGCCGAGCACGAACACCGTCTCGACGCCGCGGCTGCGGCCTTCGGCCACCAGACCGGCAATGTCAACAGAGCCGGGCACGAAAGGCTGCGCTAAAACCTGCTGCCAGCCGCTGCTCGACAAGTGCTGCCCGAGCGATTGCGCCAGCGCGCCGCCTTCCGGTGTTGCCGTGTGCAGGACGAACGCTGGCGCCGCCTGTGCTCCGGCGTGGCGGGCGGCGAAACTGCCAAGCGCCTGCGCCAGCTCGCTCACCCCCGAGAGCAGGTGGAACATGTACAGGTTGGAGACGCGTGTGTCCTCCGGGAACAGCGTAACCGGTGCCACCACCGGCATCTGCTCCTCGGCGGCGAGCTGTCCCAGTTCGGCCTCCCAGCCGGCCGAGAATGGCGCCAGCAACAGGAACACATCCTGTTCGTGCACCAGCTTGCGCGCGTTGGCGCTGGCGCTCTGCGCGTCGGCACCATACTTGGCCACCACCAGCTCGAGTTTGCGCCCGAACAGTCCGCCGTCGCGGTTGATCGCGTCACAGTAGGCCTGCAGTACCGCCTCGATCGCCCGCCCCATGGTGGCGAAGCGCCCATCGAGCGGCAGCACCGTGCCAAGCCGCAGGCGCTCGGCGCCCACGCCGGGGTCGGCCAGGAACTCCAGCCGCTTCAGATAGGCCAGCAGGCTGTCCAGATCGCGCCCGCTGATGGTGTAGCGCGGCATTGTCGGCTCGAGCTCGTTGCCAGCCGGATCCAGCCCCAGCGCCACCGCTTGCTTCAGTGACAGCGCGTCGAACGGCGGGTGTCTGCGGCCGTAGATGTGCTCATGCCCGTACGGCTTGGTCAGCTCCGACCAGCGGATGTCCGGCGGCACAACGCCGCCCTCGGGCCGTCCCCGGCCGTCTCGGCCATGACAGTTGGCGCACGGCAACGCCGTGCCCGGAACCTCAAACGGGACCGCGCCGACCCTCGCGGTAATCGGTTTGCCGGAAGGACTCTCGCCTTGCTGGTAGATCGTGCGCCCGGCCGCTTCCTGTTGACTCAGGCCAGCGCCCGGCGCGGGCGATGCCGACAGCAGCAATGTGAGCGGGGCGATTCGCGCCAAATTTATCGCTGCGCTTGTCACCGGCGCGGCGGCCATTGGTGACAATCGGGCTGGATGCCGCCCGGGG
>CP070775.1:1198062-1209581 GCA_020346185.1 Betaproteobacteria bacterium
CTACAAGAAGGTGGCGACGTAACAGCGAATTGGACGGTCCTTACTAACCCAGTCGTGCAAGGTCCGGCTGGAATGACGTTCACGACGCTCGCAGATGACAGTGTACTTGCCGGAGGTACAGTCCCTGGTCAGGGTGTATACGAGGTCAGTGCCGTTGCCAACCTATCCGGCATCACCGGTATACGCCTCGAGGTGCTCAAAGACCCGAGTCTTCCGGCCGACGGACCGGGATTTGCCGCAAACGGCAACTTCGTGCTGACTGAGCTTGAGGTCACCGCTGCCCCGATCACGGGTGTACTTGACCCCGTCACGATAGACATTCAACCGGGGCGCGACCTGGACTGCCTCAACAACACATCGGTAGTCATCTATGGGTCCGCTGAGTTTGACGTAACCAATATCGACGTGGACACGCTGATCTACGGAGAACTTGAAGTTGAGCCACGGGGTGGTCCTGGGAAGCGTTGCTCGATCTACGACCTTGATAGCGATGGGTTCCTTGATCTGGTCTGCCAGTTTGTTCCTGGGACAGGCGAGGCAACCGTTCACGGCGATTTCTACGACGGTACACCGTTCAGCGGTACTGACTCGATCTGCGTGGTGCGGTGACTGGACCGTCAACGATCGTGGAATCTGACCGGTGCTCTGTGGCCTCTACTTGCCATATTGATCGCGTTAGCGGTTCTGATAGTCGTGTTTATAATTACCCAAAACGCTTAAAGGTATGTGGCGTGGTAGTGCCTCGAGATTAAGTTACATCGTGTGACTGCCGCTTATTTTTGGTTTTCCCCACGATCGACGCTACCGCACGCTTGCTGACGGACTTCTCGTTTTGCCGCTGTAAATCGGTTCTGATACTAAGGTATCAACGCTCCGCTGTGTAGCTAGAGGTGTAGCTGGGCCGAATTGGTGGGCTATATCCATAGAAAATACAAATAGTTAAGTTCTTCATGCAGCTTGCGACCTGGAACGTCAACTCGCTGAAAGTGCGGCTCGAGCAACTGCTCGACTGGATAGGGGCCGGCGCGCCCGAGATTATTTGCTTGCAGGAGACCAAGCTGGACGATCCCAAGTTTCCGGCCGATGCGGTCGATCAGGCTGGATACCACGTTGTGTTCGCCGGTCAGAAAACCTACAACGGTGTTGCGATTATTTCACGCGCGCCGTGCATCGATGTTGTTCGGGGCATACCTGGCTTTGCCGACGAGCAGAAAAGAGTGATCGCGGCCACGATCGGAACCATGCGAATCATCAACGCCTATGTCCCCAACGGGCAAAGCGTTGATTCGGACAAGTATCGTTACAAGCTTGACTGGCTCAGCGCGTTCACCGGTTGGCTTGCACAACAGATGACGCGACATTCTGAGATCGCGGTCCTGGGCGATTTCAACATCGCGCCGGACTCACGCGATGTACATGACCCGAAAGCCTGGGAGGGCAAGGTGCTGTTCAGCGAGCCGGAACGCGCTGCGTTCAAGAATCTGACCGGTCTTGGCTTTGTCGACAGTTTTCGGCTGTTCGAACAGCCGGACAGTTCCTTCACCTGGTGGGACTATCGCCTCAATGCTTTCAAGCGCGGCATGGGCTTGCGTATCGACCATATTCTGTTGTCGCCAGCCCTGGCACAGCGCTGCCGCAGCGTGTCCATCCTCAAGGACATGCGTGCACTCGAGCGACCTTCGGATCATGCTCCGGTGGTCGCTGATATTGCCGACTAAAGTTGAACCAAAACATTCTCACCGCAAAGTACGCGGAGGGCGCTGAGGAAAAGCATACACAAACAGAACCTACTGACCGCGCCGGCATAGCGGGTTCATTTGCGGCGGGCTCAGTCTTCCCGGGCTAATCGTTCCAGTCGACGCAGACTAAGAATGCCGACTCACATATCTTGCTGATGACTCTGACTCGCGCAAGTGCTACGGTCGAAAGAAAAAATATTTGTCTTTCTCCGCGTCCTTGGCGACCTCAGCGGTGAGAGAGGTTGTACCGTTACTGTGCAAGAAATTCAACGCGAGCTGCGTCTCTCACTTTTCCTTCGCGAAGTCTTCTTCCAGGCCCAGTTCCTGAATCTTTCGTGTCAGTGTGTTGCGGCCCATGCCGAGCAACTGCGAGGCTTCAATGCGCCGCCCTCCCGTGTGCGCCAGAGCCCGCAAAATCAACGCGCGTTCGAACTTGCGATTCAACTCGTTGAGAATAGCGCTCTCGCCGCGCTTGAGTCTGGATTCCGTCTCCCGCTCGAGGGCCTTGGTCCAGTCGTCCCAGTGCGTCTCGTCATCTTCACTGCGCAGGTCCGGTGGCAGGCCTTTGGTGTCAACGATGACGCCCGGCGCCATCACAGTAACCCAGTGGCACACGTTTTCGAGTTGACGGACGTTACCCGGCCAGTCGCGCGACGCGAGGTAATTAATGGCATCGTCGGTCAGACGCTTGGTTTCGACGCCAAGCTCGGTCGCGCTCTTGCTCAAGAAATAGCGTATCAACGGCGGTATGTCTTCACGCCGCTCGCGTAATGGCGGCAAGCGCAAACGAATCACGTTCAGTCGGTGAAACAGGTCTTCGCGAAACAGGCCGTCTTTTACGCGCTTCTCCAGGTCCTGGTGCGTTGCAGTGATTACACGAACGTTGGCTTGCATCGGTTGGTGCCCACCAACGCGATAGAAATGACCGTCGGAGAGCACGCGCAGCAACCGCGTTTGCAAATCGGGCGGCATGTCCCCGATCTCGTCCAGAAACAGCGTTCCACCATCGGCCTGCTCGAAACGGCCGCGCCGCATTGCCTGTGCACCGGTGAACGCGCCCCGTTCGTGCCCGAACAATTCGGATTCCAGCAGGTCTTTCGGAATAGAAGCGGTGTTAATCGCGATGAAAGGTTTACCCGCGCGTCGACTATGCCGATGCAGCGCTCTGGCCACGAGTTCCTTGCCGGTACCTGATTCGCCATTGATCAGAACCGTTGCCTGACTTTGTGCGAGCCGGCCGACCGCACGAAAAACCTCTTGCATCGCCGGCGCCTGCCCAATGATTTCCGGAACACTGTCCAACGGTTCCGTCACGTTATCCTGTCGCAGGCTCTCGTCGAGCGCCCGACGGACTAGATCAACCGCATGGTCAACGTCGAAAGGCTTGGGCAGGTATTCGAACGCGCCTCCTTGAAAAGCTGCTACTGCACTTTCCAGATCGGAGTATGCGGTCATGATGATGACCGGCAAACTGGGATATTGCGCCCTGAGTGTCTCGAGCAACTCAAGCCCGGAGCCGCCGGGCATGCGTATGTCGCTTACCACAACCTGAGGAACACTTGTCTGCAGCGCTGCGAGAGCCTCGGGAGCAGATGCAAACGTCTTGAACGCAATATTCTCCCGTGAGAGTGCTTTTTCGAAGACCCAGCGGATAGAGCGGTCGTCGTCGATTATCCAGATCGGTTTTATGTGCATTGCAGAAAATCAGCGTTCATTTGCCTTGCGCCTCGTCGATCGGCAGCAACACGGTAAAGCACGTGCGCCCGGGCTCCGTATCAAGTTCGATGGTGCCGTGATGCTGACTGACAAACGTCTGCGCCAGAGTCAGACCCAGACCACTGCCGGTTTCGCGACCGGATACCAAGGGGAAAAATATGCGTTCACGAATTTCCTCGGGAACGCCGGGACCGTTGTCGATAATCTGTATTGATGCGGCAAGCTTGTGCATCTTCTTGGCAATGGTGACGCGGCGTGCCACACGGGTGCGAAACTGGATTTCCCCTTTGCCCTGCATTGCCTGAGCAGCGTTGCGGGCAATGTTGAGCACGGCCTGGATGATCTGTTCGCGATCAGCAAAAATTCCCGGAAGGCTCGTATCGTAGTCGCGCCTAATCACCAAACCGGTTGAATACTCCGCTGTCAGTATGCTGGTCACGCGTTCGAGCACTTCGTGAATGCTGAAGCACACGATATGCGGGATCCGGTGCGGCGCAAGTAACCGGTCCATGAGCAACTGCAAGCGGTCCGCCTCCTGAATAATGACCTGCGTGTACTCGTGCAGTTCGACTCGATCGAGCTCGCGGTCGAGCAATTGTGCGGCCCCGCGTAGCGCGCCGAGAGGATTCTTTATCTCATGGGCAAGGTTGCGAATGAGTTCGCGATTGCGCTCGCTTTGATCGAGCAGCCGCTCTTCCCTGGCGATTTTCAGCTGCTGGTTGATGAGATTGAACTCAATCAGAAAATTATCTGACAGCGCACCCTCACCAGGTGTGACGGTACATGAAAGTTCCAGTTTGCCGCTTGCGGCGAGCTGAAGGGATATCTCATGCTGCGTGTAGCTGCAGTTGTTGGTGCTGGCATAGTCAATTGCTGCCAGCAATGGCGCGGCGTCCTCGAATATTCGTGTCAGCGAGTGCCCAACGGTGTGCGTCGCGCTCACCGCGAACAGGTTTTGCGCTGCGGGATTCATGTAACGCACTGAGCGTGCATCGTCGAGCAGCACGACTGCCGTTGCCAGCGTCTCGAGCCCCGGGTAGGCCAGCGGGGTGATTTCGACGGCACTCATTGGCACGTTCGTCGGCCAAGCGAGATAGGACTCGGCGCGCCAGCGAGACGACGCCGGCCCACGTCAAATGCGAACCGGCCTCGTGGATACTTGTTGTCAGCGCTCAGCGCAGATTGTTGATTTCGCGCTGCAGCGCCTGCACGTTGCGTTCGTGAGTCTCGACCGCTTCCCGGTATGGCTGAACCCGATCGAGAAATCTCTGGTAGTTGCGCTCGTTTCCGGTGCGTACAGACTCTTGCTCTTCCAACTCTTGGCGCGCCCGCGCCAGGCGCCCACGTTCTGCTGCCAGTTCCCGCTCGAGAATACGCCGGCGCTCGGCATCGCGTTCGCGCTGTGTATTGCGGTCCACACTCGGGAAGTTGCGCTCGGCTGGTTCGCTGCGCTGCGGAGCGACGGAAGATACGGGAGGCGGGCTTGCAGCTTGAAAACAGCGTATTTTCTTCGCGCCTTTCGGCGCCGCCGCCGCCACATTGGTATAAGTGACTTTGCCTTGCGCGTCTCGATACATGCAAATTTCCGCCCACGCCGACGCGGCGTGTAACGCGCATGCCGTCACGGCGGTAAAAAGGGTTATCGCAAATCGAAGCATTGGACGATGTACAGGTGCACTTAGGCTTGATAAACAGGTCTTGCACAGGAGTCTAATCAGCTATGGCAGGTGTGGCAATCCAATCGTGTGAATACACTTCACGTTCTCATCTCATCACAGGACAAAAAAGGGCGGGGAAGTGTCCCGCCCTTTTGATCATCGTCTAATGCCGTTATGAGCTGTAGTACATCACGAATTCAACCGGGTGAGGTGTAGTGCGAAACCGGGTGACCTCTTCCATTTTCAGCTCGATGTAGGCGTCCACCATGTCGTCGGACATGACGCCGCCCTTGGTCAGGAAGGCACGTTCGCGGTCCAGATGGTCGAGTGCTTCCTCAAGAGACGAACATACGTGGGTGATCTCGGCTTTCTCTTCCGGCGGCAGGTCGTACAGGTTCTTGTCGATCGGATCGCCCGGGTGAATCTTGTTTTCGATGCCGTCCAGACCCGCCATCAGCATTGCCGTGTACGCCAGGTAAGGGTTCGCAGTCGGGTCCGGGAAGCGCACCTCGATACGCCGCGCAGCATCTCCGGCGACGTGCGGAATCCGCACCGCTGCGGAACGGTTGCGGGCCGAGTAAGCGAGATTGATTGGCGCTTCAAATCCCGGCACCAGCCGCTTGTAAGAATTGGTGCTGGGATTGGTGATTGCGTTTAGTGCGCGCGCGTGCTTGATGATGCCGCCGATGTAATACAACGCGATCTCCGATAAACCTGAATAACCGTTACCGGCGAAAAGATTCTTGCCGTCTTTCCATACCGACTGGTGCACGTGCATGCCTGAGCCATTGTCGTCGACCACCGGTTTCGGCATGAACGTCGCCGTCTTGCCATACGATGCGGCGACATTCCACACGGTGTATTTCAGAATCTGCATCCAGTCGGCACGTTTCACCAAGCTGTTGAAACGGGTGCCGATCTCGTTTTGGCCCGCTGCCGCGACTTCGTGGTGGTGCACCTCAACCTCAACGCCCTGTGATTCCAGCGCCAGCGATATCGCGTTACGGATATCCTGCAGAGAATCCACTGGCGGTACCGGGAAGTAGCCACCTTTGGGCTGCGCACGGTGGCCCATGTTGCCGCCTTCAAATTCGATTGCCGAAGCCCACGGCGCTTCCTCGGAACTGATCTTCACGAAGCTGCCTGACATGCCGACATTCCAGGTCACCCCGTCGAACACGAAGAACTCTGGCTCCGGTCCGAAATAGGCGGTGTCGCCGACGCCGGTGGACTTGAGGTAGGCCTCAGCGCGCTTGGCGATGGATCGCGGGTCGCGATCATAGCCTGCACCGTCAGAGGGCTCGACCACGTCGCAGGTGAGGTTGAGAACCGGCTCGTCGGTGAACGGGTCGACGCGAGCGGTTTCCGGGTCTGGCATCAGCAGCATGTCGGAGGCTTGAATGCCTTTCCAGCCGGAGATCGAGGAGCCGTCGAAGGCGTGGCCGTCCTCGAACTTGGCTTCGCCGAAATGCTTGGCAGGGACTGATACGTGTTGCTCCTTGCCGCGGGTGTCAGTGAAGCGCAGGTCAACGAACTTGATATCGTTGTCCTTGATCATTTTCAATACGTCGGCCGCTGAAGCCATTTTTCTCTCCTGGACTGTTGGATTGGTTTGTGCAATAAATGAGCGACACGCTTCAGCAGAAAGCGTGCCTCAAGGTAAAAACGATATTTTTCAGCTACTTATGACTTACCTGGGCGTGCGAGAGTCTTGATTATGCACCAAGATAATGCATCTTGCTTTTGCTGTCGCACTGATGTGGTGCGGGCATGGCGAAAAAAGGGTTCATTTGTCACACTCTGCTGAATCGAAGGCCGCGAAAGTGGCTTTGCTCAACCAAGCGACATCAAAAGGCAGGAAGAATGACGATTTCACAGATGCTTGATGCGGCGCGTGCGAGGGCGATAGAAAACAATCTGCCCTATATTGGTGCGCTGCTGCCCGGCGAGGCGTATGCGCTGCTTCAGCAAGCGCCGGGGTCGAGGCTGGTCGACGTGCGGACCCGTGCGGAATGGGATTATGTCGGCCGCATACCAGGTGCGGTGCAAATCGAATGGCAGCGCTACCCCAGTGGTCAGCTCAATCCGGACTTCCTTTCGGATCTGCAGGCACAAGTCGACCCAGAGTCGCTGGTGATGTTTCTTTGCCGCAGCGGAGCGCGCTCTCATGCGGCAGCGGCTGCTGCCGCCGCTGCCGGCTACACGCAGGCGTTCAACGTGTTGGAGGGATTTGAGGGGGACAAGGACCAGAACCAGCATCGCAACAGCGTCGGGGGCTGGCGGGTGGCTGCGTTGCCCTGGATACAAAGCTGAAGCGGTATACCTCGTTGAGGCGAAAATGCGGCCATTCGAGCGTTCGCCCTGCGCGACATGCGCTCGGGCCAGTTACGCGGCGAGACTCATAGCGCCGTCCATTCCACCCAGCCCATCTGCCAGGTCAGTATAATCAAACCACCGAATGCGATCCGGTACCAGGCGAAAGGGCGGAAACTGTGGCGTGCCACGTAGGCGAGCAGTGCCCGCACCGTCAGCAACGCGGCGAGAAAGGCGCCGATGAAACCGATCGCAAACAGCGGCAAATCCGCCCTCGCCAGCAAATTCCAGTTCCGGTAAACATCGTAAACGGTCGCCGCGAACATAGTCGGTATCGCCAGGAAGAACGAGAAACGCGTCGCTGATTGCCGCGACAGGCCGAGCACCATTGCCCCCATGATGGTCGCGCCGGAACGCGAAACGCCCGGAAACATCGCCAGCGTTTGTGCGATGCCGACTTTGAGCGCGTCCTTCCAGTCCAACTGGTCGATATCGTCGATCCGGGGCTGTCGCTGGCGTGACTCGATCCAGAGAATCAACAGGCCGCCAATTATTAGCGCCGAGGCGACGGTGACGGGCGAGAACAGGTAGGTCTTGATGGCGCGATGAAAAAGCAGTCCGATGACGACTGCCGGCATGAACGCAATCAGCAAGTTCTTGACGAAGCGCCTCGATGTCTCGTCGCTAAAAAGGCCGAGCGTGACTGCGACCAGCTTCTGTCGCTGGGCCCAGCATACGGCCAGTATGGCGCCAAACTGAATTGCAATGGTAAACACCTTGGCTCGATCGCCGGTGAAGTCGAACAGGCTGGAGAAGACGATCAGATGCCCTGTGCTGGAGACCGGAATGAACTCGGTGAGACCCTCGATGAGGCCGAGCAAATACGCCTTGATCAGGTCCATCTTATTGTTTCATTCATGTTTGGCCGGCTTGCGCCGGCCGCTTCGATCGGGACAGTTTCGAGTCAATCAAGCCTTGCGGTAGATCTGCGCACCGGCTTGAACAAATTCGCGGGCCTTGTCGGCCATGCCCTGTTGCACGGCCTCACTCTCGGCAACACGCTGGCTGGCAGCATAGTCGCGCACGTCCTGGGTGATTTTCATCGAACAGAAGTGTGGTCCGCACATTGAGCAGAAGTGAGCCAGCTTGGCGCCATCCTGCGGCAACGTTTCGTCGTGGAACTGGCGTGCCTTGCCCGGGTCGAGACCCAGGTTGAACTGATCCTCCCAACGGAATTCGAAGCGCGCCTTCGACAGGGCGTTGTCGCGGATCTGCGCGCCCGGATGTCCCTTCGCCAGGTCGGCGGCGTGCGCAGCGACCTTGTAGGCCATGATGCCTTCCTTGACGTCGTCCTTGTCCGGCAAGCCGAGGTGCTCTTTGGGAGTGACATAGCAAAGCATGGCGGTTCCGTACCAGCCGATCATCGCCGCGCCAATGGCAGACGTGATGTGATCGTAGCCAGGCGCAATATCAGTCGTGAGCGGCCCGAGTGTGTAAAACGGCGCTTCCTTGCAGTATTCGAGCTGCAGGTCCATGTTTTCCTTGATCAGCTGCATGGGCACATGCCCTGGCCCCTCAATCATGACCTGAACGTCATGCCGCCAGGCGATATCGGTCAACTCGCCCAGCGTCTTCAGTTCAGCCAGCTGCGCTTCATCATTGGCGTCGTAGATCGAACCCGGGCGCAACCCATCACCGAGGCTGAAAGCGACGTCGTAAGCTTTCATGATTTCGCAGATTTCCTCGAAATGCGTGTACAGAAAACTTTCAAGGTGATGCGCGAGGCACCATTTCGCCATGATCGAGCCGCCACGCGATACGATGCCGGTCATCCGCTTGGCCGTCATCGGAATGAACGGCAAGCGCACGCCGGCGTGGATGGTGAAGTAGTCGACGCCCTGCTCGGCCTGTTCAATCAGCGTATCGCGGAACATGTCCCAAGTTAACTCTTCGGCTTTACCGTCGACTTTTTCCAGCGCTTGATAGATGGGCACAGTGCCGATGGGAACCGGCGAATTGCGAATAATCCATTCTCGCGTTTCGTGGATATGCTTGCCGGTTGAGAGGTCCATTACCGTGTCCGCGCCCCAACGAATCGCCCAGGTCATTTTCTCGACTTCCTCCTGGATTCCGGAGGTCACTGCCGAGTTACCAATATTTGCATTGATCTTCACCAGAAAATTACGTCCGATGATCATCGGTTCTGTTTCCGGATGATTGATGTTGGCAGGGATGATGGCACGACCGCGGGCGACTTCGTCACGCACGAACTCCGGCGTGATTACCTGCGGCAACGCAGCGCCGAACCCTTCTGCGCGGTGTTGCCTTGAAATCATCGCACGTTGTTCTCTTGTCAGGCTGTCCAGATACTGCTCGCGCAGGTTATTTTCGCGAATCGCAATGAACTCCATTTCCGGCGTGACCATGCCGCGTCGTGCATAGTGCATTTGTGTGACATTGCCGCCGTCACGGGCGCGTGTCGGTTTGCGCCCCAATTGGAATCGCATTTGGGTCAGTTGCGGGTCGTCCAGGCGCGCCCGGCCGTAAACGGAAGTCGGGCCGTCGAGAGTCTCGGTGTCAGCGCGCTGTTCGATCCACTCGGCGCGCAAGGCCGGTAGCCCGTGGCGGATGTCAATGCTGCAGTCCGGATCCGTATACGGCCCGGATGTGTCATAGACGAAAATAGCAGGGTTCTTTTCCCTGCCGAAGGTGGCCGCCGTGTCCGACTGGGTGATCTCGCGCATCGGTACGCGAACGCTCTCCCGCGTGCCGTTTACATAGATTTTTCTGGACTTGGGCAGTGGGCCGATTGCTGCGTCGTCAATTCGGGCGGCAGCATTCAGAAACTTCGGGTTGGCACTCATTTTGGCGCTCCTAGAAGGGGATGCAAGGAGCGCGCATAGAGCGAGGCGCTTCCCTGCTTCGGCATTATCCGTACAGGTACAAAGGGTCTAGAACCCGACTCACACTTGCATGCGCTTGCGATCAATCATGATGGGTCAGGTTCGGGTCTCACCTTGTGAGCGCGGGTGGCGGCAACGCAGCAGCACGCTCTCTAAGGACCCCTAACGCATCGGCGGATGCTAAAGCAATTGTGTGATAATTGCCAGCCATTCAGTGCGCGCGCCTGCGCCATACTCGGAAAATCATAGAATTGTGAGAAACGAACAATGGTTACCCAGAATGGATTTTGATCAGGCTCGCTTCAACATGATCGAGAGCCAGATTCGCACCTGGGACGTACTGGACCAGGCTGTGCTCGATGCCGTGGCTGCCGTCAAGCGGGAAGAGTTCGTGCCCGAGCAATATCGTGAACTCGCCTTTGCTGACATGCAGATCCCGCTTCGCCCAGCGCCACGCGATCCGGGTGAAGTCATGCTCAGCCCCAAACTTGAAGCGCGGATGCTTCAGGAGCTGGTGCTGTCATCGAGTGACAGGGTGTTGGAAATCGGTACTGGAAGCGGTTACGTCAGCGCACTGCTGTCGCGACTGGTCACCCAGGTCGTCAGTGTCGAGATCGCTCCGGAGTTCACCGAGCGCGCCCAGGGCAGACTGCGGGCGGCGGGAGTGAACAATGTCTTGCTGGAGGTCGGCGATGGCGCGAGTGGATGGGAACAGGCGGCGCCGTATGATGCAATTTTGTTAACAGGCTCGGTTCCAATGCTGCCCGAAGCATTCAAAGCGCAGTTGAAGCCCGGTGGCAGACTGCTCGCGGTTATTGGCGAGGAGCCGGTGATGACGGCGACGCTTATCACGCGCTTGACGGACATTGATTACGGTGTGCGCGGACTGTTTGAGACTTGCATACCAGCACTGCGTAATGTGCGCCGGCCAACGCGTTTCGTCTTTTGACGTTTCCCCCGGGTGTTGCCGATCACGAATCCCGACGCACAGCCACAGACCTGAAGGTATCCCGCAGTTCACGACTCGCAACAAGAAAGCAACAGATCATGAAAAAATCGTTTCAAACACTTTTTCTTCTGACAACCGCGCTCGTCACCGCCCCGGCGCTGGCGGTGGACCTGCTTGACATATACCGCGATGCGCAACTGAGGGACGCGCGGTTTGGGGCAGCCAGGGCGCAATACCAGGC
>CP070775.1:1209681-1225321 GCA_020346185.1 Betaproteobacteria bacterium
CAGATCATTCGCCGTCTATGCTCTTGCGCCCCTGCTGTTTTCTTTTTATTGTGCGGCGCAGTAATACGCTAACAGCGGTATTGCAAGATTATGCGGTTTGCTCGCGTTGCGGCAAGCTTTTCTCTGCGAACAGCGCGACCATCTTAAAAAGTTCGCCAGCGACGCGGCGGTAGCGGTTCGCTGGCGATCACCTAACCTTACCAACGGCTGTCAGAAATTGTAAAAACATTCGTTGGCGGCTCTGCCCTATCGGTTCCAGGTCGCGTAGCCACTGGTGGTGCCGTCGGCCCAGTTCACCTGAGTAATCCCGACGAACCGGTTTTTCCCGGAAATACCTGCGTACTTTCCGGTACCGCCGGTGTATTCAAACGTGCCGGGCCCACGCCCACCTGGTCCAGCTGTCCCAGTGTTATTCCAGGTCAAGTAAGCCTGATCACCCTCGATATCCGTCACGATGCAGTAGCCGCCCGCTGCGGTGGTTCCCTTGTTGACGTCGAGGTCATACCAGGCCGGGCACTTGATACCGGCAAGGTGAAACAGACCGCCCTCGCCTTTATCGCTGAAAAATGTGCCGCTGAATTCACCAACCCAGTAGAAGTGGCCTTCTTCGATCTGGAATGCTTTTCCAATCCCGAACCAGCCAAAGTGGCCTGTGGCCTTCCAATCCTGCGCGTGTGCGGATGATAGGCCGAACAAAAGCGACACCACAATAACCGCAACCGTATTACGGCAAGCATCAAACATACTCTTATTAACCATTTCGATTCTCCTTGTTGGTTAGCTTATATCCACCGGCATCAGAAACCGGCGCTCATTCTCTAGTACACAACTTTATTCATGGATTCGTTTGCGCACCAGCGCCCATTAAAAACTACACGGGCTTACCGATTGGTTACCGATAAACGTTTGTTCAATTCCAGAGTCCCTGTCTGCAGCAGGAACATCCGCCCAGAAAATGAATTCTGTTAACTTCGCACACCTTGTTCGCGCCATACTGCGCAGCCTCGATAAACCGGCTTGGGTAGTCTGTAGTCGTGAGCACAGCGTGATACCGGCGAATATTGCTGTTGCGCTGCGGCAGATTTTGCTCGCCTCCCCCTCTCCCTCCCGGGTTTGTGCGCATCCCCCACGTTGGCGGATGCGCTTTTTTTGCTCAACAGAACAGCGCTTTGCACAATCTACGTTGCGACCCGCCGTCCGCCGGTCAGAATCGGGTCGGGTCGCGAGAACGTAACTCAAAGGGCCCGCGCTGAAGCCGCGACAGGCGCGGTCATGCTGCAACGCAACCTCAGAAGCGTGAATTTCTCACAGTTCGTGTGTGACGTGGGTCGCAGGCGCACTGTGAAGCGACCAACATACTCGAAGCGTCGCATGACAATAGGGATGGGAAACAAAAATGCAAAACCAATTGAGCGCTCAATTAGTCGACATGCAACCGCTAAGAGTTGCGGGTCACACGGAAGATACCAACTCGATCACGCCCGATCACGATGCGGGCAATGGCCATAACACAGAAAAACCTTCCGAGTGTAACCAGGCAACTTCAGGCTCACCCCAAGCCTTGGTCGGACTGGTACAGCATGCATACTTGCGTTTGCTCGCTGGCGATACTGCGGATGCGCGCCGAACGCTTGAGCGTGTGCTGGCCTCGGAAGGCTGCAGTTCTTACCCGGTAGTGACCGCATCGACTGTGCGCATGCAGTTCGATTCCCGCAGGGGTTACAACCGCGCCGACTCGACCGCACCTATCCGGCCACAAGGTGCCACCGGCGCCCCACCAGTCATCATCAAGACACTGGGAACATTCGAATTGCTCGTTGACGGAGAAATCGCCAGCGGAAACAGAAAGCCTCCACACCTCTTGCTCAGGATGCTGAAAGTACTCATCGCGCACGGCGGGTGCTCAGTCAGCCGGCCGCTATTGATCGATACGCTCTGGCCCGACCTCGATGGTGACCGGGCGAACGACGCACAGCAAGTTGCCCTGCACCGCCTGCGACGCCTGTTAAGCTATCCCGACGCGCTGGTCATCAACCGCGGCTACATTTCCATCAACGCGCAGGTGGTCGAGGTCGATGCATTCGTTATGGACACCCTGTGCCGAAACCCATTCATCGCAACCCATCAGGAGCGCGCAAACACTGCTCTCAGGCTGTACCGGGGCGCCTTCCTGCCGGACGAACTAGGGTCGCCTTGGTCACAGCGCATGCGCGAATGCATGCGCGCCAAGTTCGTCAACATCATTGCGACGGCCGGTAAGGAACTGGAGTCAATATTCGATTTCGCGGCGGCTGCCGAGCTGTATGAAGAGGCTATGACCGTCGACGATTTGGACAACATCATTCATGACGGATTACTTCGCGTTCTCAGAAAAGAGAAAAGCGGCAAACGCCGGAGGAAGCCGAAAGCGACTGTAAGTGCTATGTTGTAGAGTCGCCTTGACCCAGCTTCAAGCCTCGTTTGCCACTAGAACATCGTATTGGGGTTTTCCGAAGTCTCGGGTATTACTTGCAACACATCCCAGTGTTCGACGATCTTGCCATTCTCATCGAGGCGAAAGATATCGATTCCGGCCCAGTCTTGATCCTCGTAGCCAGGCCACTCCTGATGGCAATGCAAAATAACGTAATTACCCTCAGCTAATACTCTCCTGAACGTCACACGCTTGCCGGGGAACTCCCTTGCCATGCGCTGGAAATAAGCGACGAAAGCTTCCTTTCCGTCGGCCACATGCGGATTGTGCTGGACGTAAGTGTCTCCCGCATAACGCTCGATCGCTTCGCGCGGTTGGTTCCGGTTGAACATCAGGTCGTAGAAATCGATCACCGTTTTCTTGTTCTGTTGCAGTTTGCCCATCACATGCCTCGAAACGAACTTGATACAAAACTCATAAAACCCGTTACAACGTGAATTGTTAAATCCCATGCTGGACACATTCCTCCCGAGCATTCGCTTCTGGCAGCTGACCGCCCGATTGACCACTCTCCCACCCCGGTATAGGCTGTTCGCGTTAAAGCACTGATGCATTAGGTGAGGAGCAAGGGACTCCAATGAAATGCTCGCGGTGCAGCCACGAGAACCCAGCCGACGCAAAGTTCTGTGAGGAATGTGCGTCGCCGCTCGAACGGTCGTGCACGAACTGCAGAGCACAACTTCGGCCGGCCGCAAAATTCTGTCCGCAGTGCGCGCACCCTGCCGGCCAGGCGATCTCAGGCGAGCATGGCAAGGCACAGGCGAGCTCTTACACTCCCAAACACCTCGCTGACAAGATCCTCACCTCCCGCACTGCGATTGAAGGCGAGCGCAAGCAGGTCACGGTGTTGTTTGCCGATCTGACCGGCTCGATGGAATTGCTGGCCGATCGCGACCCGGAGGAAGCGCGTGCCATTTTAGATCCGGTGCTGGGTCACATGATGGATGCGGTGCATCAATACGAGGGCACGGTCAATCAGGTCATGGGCGATGGCATCATGGCACTGTTCGGCGCGCCGCTGGCTTTGGAAGATCACGCCGTGCGCGCCTGCTACGCCGCCAAGCGAATGCAAGAGCGCATCTCGCGCTACGGAGATGAGGTGCAGCGCCAGCACGGTGTGCCGATTCAGCTTCGTATTGGCCTGCACTCAGGCGAAGTCGTCGTGCGCTCCATTGGCAGCGATCTGAAGATGGACTACTCAGCTATTGGTCAGACGACTCATCTGGCCGCTCGTATGGAGCAGACGGCCAAACCCGGCACCATTCTCGCGACTTCCTATACTGTCAAGCTGGCTGAAGGCTTTATTCAGGTCAACCCACTGGGTCCAGTTGCGGTCAAGGGCATGAGCGAGCCGATTGAAGTGTTCGAACTCACCGGTGCCCTAGTACGCAGGTCGCGTCTGCGCGCCCGGGCAGCTTCTGGTGGGCTCACCCAGTTCGTCGGCCGCCAGCGCGAGTTCGAAGTGCTGGCTGAAGCAGCCAAGAATGCCAAGTGTGGAAAAGGTCATGCAGTTGCAATTGTGGGGGAACCCGGCGTAGGTAAGTCACGTCTCTACTGGGAGTTCACCCACTCA
Organism: Betaproteobacteria bacterium; assembly: GCA_020346185.1. Lineage (GTDB taxonomy): Bacteria > Pseudomonadota > Gammaproteobacteria > Burkholderiales > Eutrophovitaceae > SG8-40. The sequence goes on from CP070775.1 coordinate 1,213,728, forward strand.
CCCTATGCCCAAGGCTGTCTGGTCGTTGAGGCAAGCTCAGTCTCCTACGGCAAAGCGACTTCGTTTCTGCCGGTCATTGATCTTCTCAAGAGTTACTTCCAGATTGGCGAGCGCGATGATGCGAGAAGCGTCAAGGAGAAACTAACCGGCAAACTCCTGACACTGGAAAGGCGATTCGAAACGCTCCTGCCACCACTGCTCGACCTGCTCGATCAGCCGGTTGAGGATGAACAATGGCAGCAGTTCGAACCACCGCAACGACGCCGCCAAACACTCGAAGCGCTCAAGCGGCTATGGCTTCGCGAAGCGCTGAACCAGCCGCTGATACTGGTATTTGAGGACTTGCACTGGATTGACTCCGAGACGCAGGAGTTGCTGAACGAATTTCTCGACAAGATTGCGAGTGCACACATTCTCTTGCTACTTAACTACCGTCCCGAATATCAAAGTCCATGGGGCAGCAAGACCTTTTATACCCAGCTGCGGCTGGATGCGTTGCCAACTGAAGGCGCATCGGAACTACTGGCAGACTTACTCGGCTCTGATCCGGCACTGGAACCACTGAAAGAAATGCTGGTCAAGCGCGGCAATCCGTTCTTTTTGGAAGAAACCGTGCGCACGCTGATAGAAACGGGCACGCTCAAAGGCGAGCGCGGAGCCTACACGCTCACCAAGCCCATCGAAATGCTGCAGATCCCGGCCACGGTACAAGCGATCCTCGCTGCACGCATTGACCGGCTCGACACAGAAGACAAGCGTTTGCTGCAAACGGCTTCGGTGATCGGCAAGGATGTCCCCTTTGAGTTGTTAAAGGCCATCGCCGATGTGCACGAGGCACAGCTGAACAAGGCACTCATGCGCTTGCAGGCAGCCGAGTTCGTCTACGAGACGGCGTTGTACCCAGATGTGGAGTACAGCTTCAAACATGCCCTTACGCATGAAGTGGCTTATGGCGAACTGACCCAGGAGCGCAAACGAAGGTTGCACGCGACAATAGTTGATGCCATGGAACGCCTTTACGCCGACCGGTTCGACGAACATATCGAACGCCTCGCGCATCATGCCCAACTCGGTGAAGTCTGGGACAAGGCAGTTGAATATCTGAGACGGGCCGGACAACGCGCCTTCGGCCGATCCGCCAATGCCGAAGCGATCAAATGGTGGCAACAGACGCTAGACGCGGCGGAACACTTACCCGAAGGCAATAACAAAACCGAACAGCAGATCGATACACGACTGAATCTACGTTTGCCATTTATTCTTCGGGGGCCACTATCGCGAGCTCTCGAACTCACTATCCAAGCGCAAGCACTCGCCCAAAAAATCGACGACCGGTACCGTACCGCTCGCGCTCTGGCCTATGAGGCGCATCTTCGCTATCTGACCTGCGACTTGGCCAGGGCTCTCGCCGCTGCGGAACAGGCTATACAAATCGCCCAACGGGAGAATTACCTCGATGTCCACCTGATAGCCAGCGCAGCACTGCCTATGATCGTTTGGGCACGGCGCGGGGCAAAGAAAGGTAAAGAAATTTGCCGTTCGAATCTCGAATTTATTACCAGGACGGGCGACAAAGAGCTTTTCGGCTTGCCGGCGATTCCGGCCGTTTATGTTCGCTGCGTATACACACATATCATCCGCAATTCAGGGGAATTCACAAAAGCGATATCCTTGATTGATGAGGCCCTCGAAATTAGTCGCCGGGCATCGCATTCCCAAAGCGAAGCGTTCACATGGTTCTTCGCGTCTGCTGTATACGCCTGGAAGGGCGACTTTTCACACGCCGTAAGAGACGGAGAGAAGGCGGCTGCAATTTACAGATCCACGGATAGCGATCAGTACTACAATTGGGCCGCGATGTTTCTTGGCTACGCATATGCGCTGTATGGACGCCCAAGCGAAGGAATCAAGTTATTGACGGACTGCGACACGCAGTTTGAAAAGATCGGCCTTCAGTTCGGCCGCATAACTTCTCTACCGTTTCTCGCAGAAGCCTGGTATCACGAGGGCCGGTTATCAAACTCCCTCCGAACGGCACATAAAGCACTTATGTTCGCGGAGGAAATGCAAACAGTCCTTTATGTACCTGTTGTACTAGAGTTGCTGGGACGCATTTACTCCCACGCAGACTATTTCGATCCCTTAAAGGCCCAGCGCTTCTACAAGGAAGCTCTAAAGACCTCTGCAGCGCAGGACTACCACGTGACGATCGCGCACTGTCGGGCGGGACTTGGCAGGCTGCATCAAAAAACCGACAACAAGGAAAACGCGCGTAAAGAATTAATGCGCGCGTGCGAGATGTATCGCGCGATGGACATGGCGCACTATCTGCATAAAGCTCAGGAATCACTTGGCGAGATCTGATGCGAAGTGCCGCTGGCGACTCGGTCAAGTTCTGGGAGGGCATTTCCGCGGCAGTCTTGGCACGCAAAAGTCTCTAGATTCTCAATAGACAGGGACGCGCAACAGCAGTAGTAACTCCATGACGCTGCACAGCGTTTTTTGAAAACGCCGTAAGTAAAATGCAGGTCTGTTTTCCGGTAAGTAGTTCGTTAAAAAATCAATAGGCCGTCCGCCATAATGCGCAAAGAAAAGATGGCAAGCTTCAATTACACTCCCAAAGGCAAGCAACAAATGTATCAAGCTTTGGTCAGCTTGTGTTTTCCCGCTGATCTGCTGGCGACTCACGAGATTACAAGTTGTTCAACGAGACACGACTAATGAGGAGACAAATGCAAATGACACTCAATTCTTACATCAACGCCCTGGTCGTAGCAGGAAGCCTGGCTTTTATGTTTTCGGGTGGCAGCTTTGCCGCCGACTGGGATTGCAAATCGAAATTCGGCCCTGACGATCAGATTGGTAACGGCAATTACCTAACACCCCAAAAAACACTCTCCGCGAGCAAACTCATTACCAAAGGCAAGTCGTATCATCTCGGCATCGAGGTTAATGCCGATACCCCTGCGTATCCACCTCGGTATCTCCGGGTTACGGTTTTACAACCAGGCCAGCAGGCAGGCCAAGTCATCGGACCGCACAAATTGACTTACAACGATGACATGATCAGCGGCTGGCTTGGCGTCGGACCGCAACTGGACGGATTCGGCCATATCGGCATCGACAATGTTTACTTTAACTGTCTCGAGGCCGCCGAAATCGGTCAAACAACCGGGCTCACAAAACTCGGCATCGAAACCGTTCCGCCAATGGCGACACGCGGTATCGTGCTCGATATGGCTGGATTGTTGGGTGTCGACATGGTGAAAGAAGGCACAGCTTTCAACGTCGCCGAAATAGAAGCGGCCATGAGGCGCCAAGGCGTCAGGAGTATAGAAAAAGGGGATGTCGTTCTTTTCTACACGGGTTGGCTCAAGCTTCTCGGTGAAGATAACAAACGCTACTCGGGCGGCGAACCCGGAATCGGTCTCGAAGGCGCCAGATATCTTGCCAGTAAAGGTGTTGCGGCAGTCGGCGCAGACACCTGCGGTCGAGGTGATTCCATTCGAAGAAGGTGCAGCACCATTTGAGGTGCATGAAATCCTGATCCCGAGAAACGGCATCTACATTCTCGAGAACATGAACACAGCCGAGCTAGTCAGGGACAGGGCTTGGGAGTTTTTCTTCACACTTGGAGCCGCCCGCATGACCGGGGCAGTACAGGGAATCATCAACCCGATTGCAATCAAGTAGGTCGATGACTAGCCAACTGGAATTTATTGATAACTGATAGGGCGATCGGCCGGACCCAAAACGTCTGGCCGATTCGCTCAGACTCGCAAGAGAACAAATGATGTTTACCTGCAGAAGACGGTGTCACATTCGGGATTGCACTACCATGTAGTGGAATTCTGGCGCTCGCAAGGGGGCGCTGAGGGAATTCCATCAATTGCGCGCGGTGCCAGCACGAGAACCCTTATCAAGCCCGCTTTTACATGGAATGTGGAGCGCCGCTCTCGCTCACATGTTCAAAATGCGGGACCGAGTTGCCGCCCGCAGCGCGGTTTTGTTTCGTCTGCGGTCAAGTTGTCATCACGAACAAATTGCGAGCCAAGCAATCTGTTCGAGAGATACTTACCCCGCACAACACCTCGCCGATCGGATCCTCCCTCCCGCACTGCGATTGAAGGCGAGCGCAAGCATGTCACGGTGCTATTTGCCGACCTGACAGGATCGACGGAGTTATTGACAGATCGTGACCCGGAAGACACCCGCGTCATTCTCGATCCGGTCCTTGGGCACAAGGATGGATGCAGTGCATGCCCATGAAGGCACGGTCAATCAGGTCATGGGTGACGGCATCATGGCGCTGTTTGGAGCGCCGATCGCCCGGAAAGACCATGCCATGCGCCTATTACACCGAACTTCGCATGCAAGCTGCAATCCGGCGATATAGCGACTCGATGCGCTCGAGTGGAAATGTTGCACGTCGCCGCAGTTGCTCATGTCTCGCACCGTTAGTGGTCGTCAACTTCCAAACAACATCATCGGTAGGTGCATCGCTCTTCCACCGCACCTTCTACAGAAGGGCGATTTCATCAGTCGCCTTCGGCTACGCGAGCCTGACGTAGTCGGGCCCCTTCATGGCCTCGACCAGGCCGTTGGCCTCGTAGTCGACGGATTTCCAGCCTGGAAGCGTTTTCATGTTTGCCAGCCAGCGGGCCACGTTCGGGAATGCGTTGAAGTCAATGCCGATCAATTCTCCCACCAGAATTGGGCCGGCGGCAAAGTAATCGGCGATAGTGATTTCATCTCCACACAGGTAAGGCTTACCGTCGCCCAGCCATTTCGAGTTGAGGATTTCCATCCATTGGCGTGATTTGTCTCGCCCCCATTCCACAGCGGCTTTATTGGCGGCCTCTGTAGGACGCTTGTGGTCGGGCAGGATTTGCGGATAGATGAATCCGTAACTGAAATCCCGGACAAAACCCGTGTTAACCCAATCCATCACCTCGTTCACCTTTGCCCGTTGCTTGAGATCCTTCGGGTAGGCTGGCGAACCCGCTTTGTCCGCGAGGTACTTCAGAATCGCAGAGCACTCCGTGAGCACGAGTCCGTCGTCCTCGAGTACCGGAATTTGCCTGCTGGGGTTGAGACGAGCGAATTTCTCGCCTTTACATTCGCCGCCAAAAACGTCCACGTTGGCAATCTCGACCGGAATTTCTCCCCTCTCAAGAAACAGAATTAATGGTCGGGAGAAAGCTGCCACAGGGTTGGCGTAGAGTTTCATCTCGACACCTCCTCTTGGTTGGGTAACTTGTTGTGACGATGGCTAACCGAGTCGCGGGGCAATCATTTAGCGGCTATTTATGAAAGATGTCAAATCGTAAGTCGCTCAACGTCGCAGGACCGACTATGTGCAGTATACAATGGCCTATCAGATACGGCGGTCTAACTAGTACCCAGGGCCTGCTCAATCGCGCGCAAATCGGGCTTGTATCCCATCTTTCGCGCTACGCCCCGCAGTCGTTCCAACTCAAGCGTAAGTTCGTCGCTGCGCTTCATACGACCATACGCAGCCAGTGCCCGTGCACGGGTGATTACAAAGTCTGACCAAGGCAGCGGCTCGTGCCGCGTATAGGCTTCCAGTGCATTCGCGTGGCGCTCGGCACCTTCCCAATCCTGCGTCGACAAGCAGGCTTGAATCGCATCTTTGTGCACGAAGAAATGGTTGTGACTGACGCAACGCCTGACTAACAGCTCCTCTGCCTCCGCCAGGTACCGACGCGTCGCCTTGACATCATCAGCGACGCGTGCCAGGAATCCAAGAATCGTCGGTCCCAAATAGCCTACGGCAGTATCGCGGCAAATGCGCAATGCCTTCTCGCCAAGTTCGATGGCTTCTGCACGGTTGCCTTTCTCGTAGGCAATTTTGCCAAGTCCCCAGAGACCGAGCGGTTGAAACCGCGCGGCTTGGGTGTTGTTCGCTGCCTCAAGGCCACGCTTGATTTCCTCATTGGCTTCGTCAAATTGCTCCAGTTCAACCAGAACATAGCTAACGTAACCGCGAGCAATCGCCTCCGCCCGCCGCTGGTTCAGTTCGGCCGCCAACTCCGCCGCGTTTCGGCCAACTTCAAGAAATTTTTCCAGCGGGTCGATGTAGATTCCAGTCCACCCTATCATCGCATCGTTGGCAACGTGCACTGCAGCGAAGCCGTGCTGACGCGACACTTGCACGCACTCCGCGAAGCGACGGTGAGCTGTGCGCATGCGGCCGGTAAGGTAGGAAGCGTCGGCCAACCCGCCCAGCGAACGGGCTTCGGCTTCTTGCGACCCGGCTTCGCGCGCCCACTTCAAGCCGCTCTCATGCTCAACGAAACACTTTTCGAACTCACCCTGCGGAAAATATAAATTTCCGCGCAAGTAGTGCAATTGCGCGAGTTCAGCTGCCAGCTTGCCGCCCTCCGCGAGTTGTTGAGCACGCTCGAGGATCGCCAACGCTTGTTGCACCCGATCGATCATGCGTAACCCTTCCGCCTGACCAATACTCGCCTGGCAACGGATGTGATCGTCTTCCGTGAGTTTTTCCGCACGCTGGAAACATGCAACGGATTCTTCAATCTGACCGAGCGAACGAAGTTGTCCACCCACCTTCAGCAGATACCCGGCCGCCCTAGCCGGACAGTCGCCTGAGGCATAGTGATCCGCCAACCGCTCATAGTACTCCTCCAATCGATCCGCATATAGCGCTTCGATCGCCGCACCAACTTTGGCATGCAACGCCTTGCGCTGGGAATGGAGGAGGGTCTCGTAGACGACCTGTTGGGTTAACACGTGCTTGAAGAGGTACTCCGCTCGGGGCACAACGCGCAACTGACGTACCAAACCCTGGTGCGCCAGATGCTCCAAGGCGGCGCTGACCGCTTGTGCGGAAGGAGCGATTTGCTCGAGCACTGCCCGATCGTATTGCCGGCCGATGACTGAAGCCAGCCGTAGCATTTCCCTGTCGGCAGGGTCGAGGCGGTCGACCCGGGCCCGAATCACGGCATGTACCGTGTCGGGCAGGGCCAGCTCCTCCAAAGGTTGGGTCAAGCGGGCCTCACGATTTTCGACTTCGACGATGCATTCATCGCGCAGAGCGTGCGCCATCTCCTCATTGAACAAGGCATTGCCGCCGGTTCGGTCATGAACTGCGTCGGCGAGCCCTTCGGGCAAAACATCTGCACCGAGTACAGAACACAGCATGTTGCTGGTGCCAGCAACGTCCAGAGCATGAAGTGAGATTGACGTGCAATGCTCAACTCGATCCCAACGGCGCTGATATTCCGGGCGGTGAAGCACCAACAACATTAGTGGGTAGTTCCCTGCAAGGTCGATCAAGTTGTTCAATGCAGCGTCGGAGGCCGCGTCGACCCAGTGCCAGTCCTCGAGAATCATCAACATGGGTCGCCGAGTCGCGCTAAGGGTGATGACCGCGGCCAATGCATTCTCGAGTTCCCGCTGGAGTGACTCACCCTGAAGGTTTTCGGGAAGTTTGTGTTGCTCGCTGGGGATGGACAACAAGTGCAACAGGTGGGGTAGGTATTGTTCCAGGTCGGAAGAGACTGCACGGATATGCTCAACGGCCGTGTCATGCAGTGCCTTGCCGCTCGTCAGGCCGTGTATGCCCAGGGCATGCCGAAGAGCATCGAGCATAGGTAAGTAGGGTGTCTCGGCGCCGTAAGACTGACAGCGCCCCTCCAGCACGGTGACGGTATCCCGATCGACGCTCTGTCGGAACTCGTACAGCAGGCGACTTTTACCTGCGCCCGCCTCGCCAATCACAGCAACGAACTGCCCCTGCCCAACAATTGCCTTTTCCAGCGCCTGCTGCAGCGTGGCCAGTTCCCGCTCCCGCCCGGCGAAAGCGGTGAATCCGTAGCGAGCGGCAGCCGCCTCGAAGCGAGAAGTTACGCTCGCGACCTCGCCAGCGAGCCGGTAGGGAGTGACCGTAGCTGTCTTACCCTTGAGCAATAGCGGTTCCAGTGGCTGCAAGTTCACGTAGGTATCGACCAACCGCGCCGTTTCCAGACTAAGCAGTATCTGGTCGTCGACGGCAGCGGCCTTTAGCCGCGCAGCGGTGTTCACTGTGTCACCCGTCACACCGACAGTACCGTCCCGAGCATCGGCAGTGCTGGTTACCACCAACCCGGTGTCTATGCCACTGTGCATTCGTAACGGACAGCCCATTTTCTCTTCGGCTTCGAGACTGAGCTTCCGCGCCAAGGCATGAATCTCTTGGGCCGCACGTACTGCCCGAACAGGATCGTCCTCATGAGCTGCGGGAATACCGAACAACGCAAGAATCTCATCCCCCACGAACTGGCTGACGATGCCGGTGTGTGATTCGACAATCTCTACCGCGCCATTCTTGAGGCCCCGCATCAGCGCCTGCACGTCCTCTGGGTCCATCTTCTCGGTCATCGGGGTAAAGCCCGAGAGGTCCGAGAAGAGCACGGTGGCTTGCCGACGCTCACCGGGAAAAGTAGTGACAATTGCTGTCCCAGACGATGAGGTTGCCGGGCGCGGTTCAGCAGCGGTACTATCTGGTGGTGCATTAAGAGCGTGCCCGCAATCTCCGCAAAACTTATTGGTCGGCGGATTGGCAGACTCGCAATTGGCGCAGACGCGAGTCAGTGGCTGCCCACAGTCGCCACAGAAACGCTTGTTCTCCGGGTTGACACTGCCACAATTGTTGCAGTTCACAATGCCCCCCTTGGTTAACGGACTGCCCTTGTGGCCAACGGCTAATATCAGAACAGCCTGACCGTTCATGCGCGCGGCTCGGACTGACGAGCGGCTCAACTGGAGGAACTCTCCAAGCGTCCTCCCCGTTGGTTGCGAATATCAGTTAAGTAGTCATGAAACTGCAATCTATCCCTCGACCACAGAGCAGTCAACAACACGAATCACTCTACACGTCACTGCTCACGGGACAAAAGGCGTAAAGACACGGGCCCAGTGTAACTTGCTGCCTCACAGTTCACATCTACTCGAAGTGCTCGGATGTATCCATTCGCACTCGAACCATTAGAAACCAGAAGAAGCTTGGGCGTGCTTTGAATGCGCGCTCAAAGCAGTTACTCAGTCCAGCCATTGCTTAATCACGGTGCATTGCCACCCTGGTCTCGGCGGCCTGGATCAGTCCACCGACAACAAGACAAAAGCGAGAGAAGGGTTCACTCACGCGATACTCACAACATGTATCGCGAGATGGCATGACCTTCTCATCCAACCACTCGCGCCGTAGCGTGGCATCCCCAACCTGAGCCGCAGTCACTGGCACGGACCATTTTCGCGAAAATCGTTATTCCAGGTCCGGCTCGAAGCATCGACGCATCCTCCCCGCGTCCGGCACGATGCCGGTAAACCAGCGAAACGCTTCAGCAGCCTGACAGACCGCCATTGCGCTGCCGTCGAGCGTGCGGCAACCGATTGCTTTTGCCACGCCAAGCAGTTCGGTTTCCAACGGGAAATAGACAATCTCTGCCACCCACATCTCCGAGCGCAACAATTGTGCAGGCAATGGCAAACCCGGATGACTTGCCATCCCGGTTGGTGTGGCGTGGATCAAACCTTCTACACTGGTCATGACCGAATCAAGGTCGGAGACCGCAGCAATGCGTTTGTGCTCAGACCGCATGTTCAGCCTGTCAGCAAGTTGTTGTGCCCGCTCGTATTCGATGTCGAACATGAAAAGTTGCTCGACACCAAGCTTCAGTGCGGCATATGCGGTCGCCGCCCCTGCACCACCGGCGCCGAGTTGCACTACGTTCTGCACCGGCGCATCAGGCAGCCCGCGCCGGAAGCTCTCGGCAAACGCTGACCAATCGGTGTTGTGCCCGGTGCGTCGGCCATCGCGCAGCAGGATGGTGTTGACGGCACCGATGGCGCGGGCATGGTCAGACAAATCGGTCAGGTACTCGATTACTGCTTGCTTGCATGGGTGAGTGATGTTCAGACCGGTGAAGCCGTCGCGTTCAGCCTGCGATATGAGTTCCGGCAGAGCTTCGTCACCGACGCCAAGGACTTCGAGGTCGAACAGCCGATACCGGTAGTCGAGACCATGCGCCCGCCCTTCTACCTCGTGCATTGCCGGTGTGCGGGACGCCTGGATGCCGGCACCGATCAGTCCGACGATCATCTGTCTGCCAGAAGCAGTCATGGATCTGAACGTAAGTCACAAATGAAAACAAGCCGGCATTATAGGCACGTCGCTTTTCCTTGCCGCGCAAACTCAAGACCCGGGCCCGGCTCAAGCCGGTACAACTGTAAACGAATGAGGCGCCTGTAGCGTTTAGGAATACTGGCAACAAGAGAGAGTCCGGCTCTGATCAGAGGCGGGCTTGTACATCGGGTTGATATATGGAGAGCAAAATGAATCGACATGCGGTTTGCAACGGCCTAATCGGGATCTGTCTATTGGCTGCCGCACCTCTGGCGCTGGCTGACCATCATCATATGATGGATCATGATGACGGCGATCATGGCATGCATCATGAAAACGATGGCCGTTTCGGTCCGGTACAGCGCGCCGAAAAGCATCTCGGTGAACTGGAAAAGAAGCTGAACCTGAAGCCGGATCAGCAGGCTGCCTGGCAAACCTACTCTCAAGCGGTCATCGGGCACGCAAAGGACAGAGCTTCGCGCAAGGAAAGAATACGCGGGCGCCGCGGCGCAATCCGTGACATGGATACCGCCACCAAGCTGGAGCGCATGTCACAGTGGATGCGCCAAGGTGCCGACCGGCTCGATCAGATGGCGAAAGATACCCGCGCTTTTCAGAATGTACTGAGCGCTGAACAGCGAACAATCTTCGACCTGTACTGGCAGGCGCATTCGTCTCGCCACAGATGGGGCAGGCACTACCGTCGGTGACCCGTTAGATTCGGGCAACGCCAACGCTGACCAGCCTTTAGCGCTGCCCGTCCATACGGGTGGACAGTTCGCTTTGGTCAGTGGATCGTTGCGCGGAACAGCGCACGCATCAACACCGTTGTTTCGGCGATGCGGTCAAAGCGCTCGTTACTAGTGCGCACGTCGCGTGCCACCCACGCCAATGCGAGCAGCGCGTCGTATGCTGTTTCCACGAACGCCGGCGCGGCTGCCACCGGGTCGGTCGCTTGCATGGTTCGACGGGAAGGCGCGACTTTTTCAAAGCTGAATGCCGGTTCGGCATCCCAGCCGGTCATTGCGATGTGAAATACCCGTGCCGCAGCCGAGCGTCCCCACATACGTCGCACCGAGCCATCCACCCATGCCACCAGTTGGTCGCGCGTCACCAGCTTGCAATTCCATCGTTGGAGCTCGGTGCAGTCACGTTCCGCCGCTTCGGTGGCCTGTTGAACGGTTGGCAACAGATCATTTAGGCGTGTGGGGATACGATGCCCGATTCTTGACTCCAACCGGGTCACGCCGACAGCGAATTCGCTCCCGGATTCAAGGTGTTTCCATACAGGTTGCAGCCGCAAACCTCCCCCATTAACGCTGTTGTAGACCAGAAAGCGTAATGCCAAAGGTTGACCACCCCCACCGGGGCCAACCTCGAGGTTCCTTGGCAGAGACACCTCAAGTGACATTCGGGCGCCAAAGTTGGTCAGGTCGAGCTCGGCCTC
>CP070775.1:1225421-1234385 GCA_020346185.1 Betaproteobacteria bacterium
CCGCAGCGATCGCTGCGGGCCGGTCAACACGGTTCGTCGTTCGGCGACAAAGTATGCTTTGTTGACTACGACATCGCCTTGACTACGACATCGCCTTGATGGCTGCCGACAGACGGCTCTTGTGACGGGCCGCGGCATTCTTGTGAATGATGCCTTTGTCGGTGATAGAGTCGATGCGGCTTTGCGAGCCCTGGAGCGCGGCCTGTGCCGTCTGTTTGTCTCCTGCGTCTATACTCTTGCGCACTTTCTTGATCATGGTGCGCAACTCGGAGCGCAGTGCAGCATTGTGAGCGCGACGCTTTTCAGACTGCCTTGCGCGTTTCTTCGCGGAAGCAATGTTCGCCATTAGATTTCCTGTTGCCGTCAGCGCGACGGAAAAAAGGAGCGAATGGTACTGTTACAGAAGGAATTTCGCAAGCAGTGATGACCTTTCGCCGGCTCATCGTGTTGTGTTTGCGTAACCCCTTGGTTCCGGGCGACTTTCTGCAAGGGCAGTCATTGCGGTTGGGGGCGATCGGCTAGAATAGCCATGCCGCTCATAATTTTTAGGCTATGAATCTGCTCAAAGCGCTGGCCACGGTCAGCAGCATGACCCTGGTGTCACGGGTGCTCGGCTTGGTCCGCGATGTGGTCATCGCCCGCGTTTTCGGTGCCGGCCTGGCGACTGACGCGTTCTTCGTCGCGTTCCGCATCCCCAACCTGCTCAGACGGCTGTTTGCCGAAGGCGCATTTTCTCAAGTGTTCGTGCCGGTGCTCGGCGAGTATCGTGCGGTTCGCGGCCACGCCGAGACGAAACTGTTGGTCGACCATGTCGGGACTTTTCTGGCGACCGTTTTGATCGGCGTGTCGGCGCTCGGCGTGGTGGCGGCACCTTTGATTATCTACATCACCGCGCCCGGATTCTCTGCCGATGTCGGCAAGTTCGAGCTGACCGTGGCCCTTTTGCGACTGACTTTTCCTTACATCCTGTTTATCTCGCTCACCTCGCTCGCCGGTGGCATTCTCAACACCTGGAGCCGTTTCTCGATTCCGGCGTTCACGCCAACGCTTCTCAATCTTTCTTTCATCGTGTTCGCCCTTTGGCTGGCACCTTACTTCGAGCCGCCGGTGATGGCGCTTGCCTGGGCGGTTTTCTGCGGTGGTCTGCTGCAACTGGCGATGCAGATCCCGTTCTTGCTGAAGATTCGTATGCTACCGCGCCCCGCCTGGCAACCGCGCGATGATGGTGTGCAGCGCATCCTAAGGCTGATGGGGCCGGCCGTGCTCGGTGTGTCGGTAGCGCAGGTGTCGCTGCTCATCAACACCATCTTCGCGTCGTTTCTGGCCACCGGCAGTGTGACCTGGTTGTACTACGCTGATCGTCTCATGGAACTGCCGGTCGGGCTGCTCGGTGTCGCGCTTGGCACTGTACTGTTGCCGAATTTGTCGCGGCGTTACGCTGATGGTTCCGCCGAGGAGTACGCGCGCTTGCTGGATTGGGGTTTGCGCCTGACCGTGCTGCTCGCTGCTCCGTGCGCAGTGGCATTGGCGGTGCTGGCGCTCCCGATTCTGGCGACGCTGTTCAAGCATGGTGCGTTCGCTGCGCACGATGTGCTGCAGACGCGCCAAGCGCTGATTGCTTACAGTGTCGGACTGGTTGCACTGGTTCTGGTCAAGATACTGGCGCCGGCTTTCTACGCGCGCCAGAACGTCAAGACGCCGGTCAAGATTGCTGTAATCACGCTGCTGGCCACGCAGCTGATGAACCTGACGTTCATCTGGACGCTCCGGCACGCCGGCCTGGCGCTGGCCATCGCCTTGGCTGCCTGGGTGAATGCCGGGTTGCTTTACTGGAAACTGCGCCAGCATGGCATATTTACGCCAGTCGCGGGCTGGCCGCTATTTCTGCTCAAGGTTCTGTTGGCGCTGGCGGTGATGGCTGTTGTGCTGCTGTGGTCAGCGGCAGGCAGTGAGTTCTGGCTGCAATCGGGTGTCTGGCAGCGAATCGAGCGGCTGGCGTTTGTCATCGTCGCCGGTGCCGCGAGCTATTTAACCATGTTGTGGCTGAGCGGCTTTCGCCCCGCTGACTTCAGCAAGCACGTAAGCTGATTGCACCGCCGGTTGCTGCTTTGCTTTCAACCAGCGCCGCGCAGCGCGGCGTCGAGTACGTCGCGCTGCAGATGGGGTGCGAACATGGCGATGAATTCGTAGACATAGCCACGCAGGTAGCTGTCTTTGCGAATGCCGATGCGTGTTGTGCTCGGCTCGAACAAGTGGCTTGCATCGAGCGCGCGCAGACGCTGGTCACGCTCCGGGCTGTACGCCATCATTGCCACAATGCCGACTCCCAGTCCCAGCTCGACATAGGTCTTGATGACATCGGCATCAATTGCGGTGAGCACGACTTCCGGCGTGAGTCCCGCAGCAGCGAACGCCTTGTTGATCTGGGAGCGCCCGGTGAAAGCGAAGTCATAAGTGATGACGGGATAGCGGGCGATGTCTTGCAGTGTCAGCTTCTTTACCTTGAGCAGCGGGTGGCGTGGCGGAGTGAGGACGCAGCGATTCCATTGGTAGCAAGGCAGCATCGCCAGGTCTTTGTAGTGCTCAATCGCTTCGGTGGCAATCGCGATGTCCGCTTCGCCCGACGTGGTCAATTCAGAAATCTGTGTCGGACTGCCCTGGTACAGCGACAGGCGTACGTTGGGAAACTTATCGCGAAACTCTTTGATTACCGGCGGCAGGGCGTAGCGCGCCTGTGTGTGCGTAGTGGCGATGGTCAGGCTGCCCGTGTCTTCTCGGGTAAACTCTTCGCCAATGTGTCTAAGATGAACTACGTCATTGAGCACTTGATGCGCCTTGTCTATGATGGCTCGCCCCGGTTCGGTGATTGCCACTAGGCGTTTGCCATGGCGTATGAAGATATCCACCCCGAGTTCGTCCTCGAGCGCCCTGATCTGTTTGCTGATACCAGGTTGCGAAGTGAACAGTGCTTCCGCGGTTTGTGAAAGGTTGAGGTCGCGCTTGGCGACTTCGCAGATGTAGCGCAGTTGTTGGAGTTTCATCTGGTGGTAACGCGGGCCAATTGGTCATTGGTGCAGCCGCAAGTGCCCTGAGGTTATTAAACGGATGCTGTTTATTCTAAACTGGTTTGTTTGGTGCGAAGGATGTCACCGCAGTGGATCGCCCGAAATGACACTATCGGGCGAAAAACTGGCTAAAATTCAGCCCTTTTTCGGAGCAGCAGGATTCTCACGATATGCGCGTTATGCGGCGAGTTCCAGTGCGGGCCGAACAACCGGTGGCGTTGACCATCGGTAATTTCGACGGCCTCCACCTCGGCCACAGAACCATGCTGGCTCGCCTGGTTGCGGTCGCGCGCGCGCGCGATCTGGCGGCGGCGGTGATGACATTCGAGCCGCAACCACAGGAATTTTTTGCGCCTGATCAGGCGCCTGCAAGACTCACCAGCCTGCGCGAAAAACTGGAACTGCTGCGCGCCGTCGGGATCGACATCGCATTTGTGTGCCATTTCGACTATCGCATGGCACAGATACCGGCGGAGGAGTTCGTCGATCTCATCGTGCGTCGGGCGCTCGACACGCGCTGGCTGCTGGTCGGCGACGACTTCCGGTTCGGGGCGCGGCGTGGCGGCGACTTTGATTTGTTGATGTCACTGGCGCCGCGCTACGGGTATGAGGTGGAGGCGACGCACAGCGTTCTCCATAAGGGCACCCGCGTGTCCAGCACCGCGGTGCGTGCCTGCCTGCAGGCGGGCGATCTGGATGGCGCCGCACAGTTGCTTGGTCGGCGTTACGCTATTTGCGGTCGCGTCGTGCACGGTGACGGCATTGGCACCGGGTTTGGCTATCCGACGGCCAATGTGCGCCTTGATCGCCAGAAACCGCCTCTGGCCGGTATTTTTGTTGCCGAAGTCGATGGTCTTGGTCAACGAGGCTGGCCGGCAGTGGCCAGCCTCGGTGTGCGTCCCACCGTGACCAGCCATGGGCGTGCGGTGCTCGAAGTGCATTTGTTTGATTTCAGCGGCGACATCTACGGCAAGCGCATCACGGTACGCTTTCTCTCGAAGTTGCGTGACGAGGCAAGATTCTCCAGTGTCGAAGCGTTGGTGGCGCAGATGGACCGCGATGCGCAGCGTGCGCGTGACTACTTTGCGCAATACGGCGTGTCGCCCGCGCTGAACATGGAAGCGGGCAACTGACAAAATGGCTGCGCGAAGCCGTCGGCGTTTTCGCGTCGGCATTCCGGCAGTCATTGGTGCGGCGACTCGAGCGGCGCGACTACACTGAATCTATCGAAAAGCGCAGAAACGATGTCTGAATACAAGAAAACACTTAACCTGCCGGATACGCCATTTCCGATGCGCGGGACGCTGGCGCAACGCGAGCCGGTCTGGATCGAAGCGTGGCAAAAGACTGGTCTTTATCAGCGCATTCGCGAGGCGTCAAATGGCAGGCCC
Organism: Betaproteobacteria bacterium; assembly: GCA_020346185.1. Classification (GTDB taxonomy): domain Bacteria; phylum Pseudomonadota; class Gammaproteobacteria; order Burkholderiales; family Eutrophovitaceae; genus SG8-40. The sequence continues at coordinate 1,229,878 of CP070775.1, forward strand.
CGTTTCGTCCTGCATGACGGCCCGCCATATGCCAACGGCGACATTCACATCGGCCACGCAGTCAACAAGATTCTCAAGGACATCATCGTCAAATCGAGAACACTGGCCGGCTTCGATGCGCCGTATGTTCCCGGGTGGGACTGTCACGGTCTGCCAATCGAGCATCAGGTGGAGAAGGAGCACGGCAAGAACCTGCCGGCGGCGCGGTTTCGCAAGCTGTGCCGCGAATACGCAGCCGGACAGATCGACCGGCAGCGCAAGGATTTCATCCGTCTCGGTGTGCTTGGCGACTGGAGAAATCCGTATCGCACCATGGACTTCGCAACTGAGGCCGATATCATCCGCGCGCTGGGACGCATCAACGAAAACGGTTTTCTCTATCAGGGCGCGAAACCGGTGCACTGGTGCCTGGACTGTCAGTCCGCACTCGCCGATGCCGAGGTCGAATACGAAGACCGGGAATCACCGGCGATCGATGTCGCGTTCCAGTTTGCCGACAACAAGGCGCTTGCCCGCGCCCTGGGCTTTAGCCACATCTACGAGCCAGCGTTCGCCGTGATCTGGACCACCACACCGTGGACGTTACCTGCCAACCAGGCTGTGTCGGTCGGGCCAGATATTGAATATGCGCTGGTGCGATTTTCTGCCGGGCTGTTGCTGTTGGCAAAAGAGCTGGTTGCCGGCTGCATGCAAGCGTATGGTGTTCATGATTACGAGGTGGTCGCCGAATTCAGCGGCGACAAACTCGAGGGATTGCTCCTCGAGCATCCCTTCTATGAGCGTCACGTTCCGATCGTGCTCGGTGAGCACGTCACGCTTGATGCCGGTACCGGGCTGGTGCACACGGCACCGGCGCACGGCTTGGAGGACTTCGAGGTAGGCCAGCGCTACGACCTGCCGGTAGACAATCCGGTTGGCGACGACGGCGCATTCTATGACAGCGTGCAGTTGTTCGCTGGGCAGTCGGTATGGGACGCCAATGCCACAATCATCGAAACGTTGAAACGGAACAAGCGACTGATTCGTGCTGTCGACTTCCAACACAGCTATCCGGTTTGTTGGCGACACAAGACGCCGATCATTTTTCGCGCCACGCGGCAATGGTTTATCGGCCTCGATCGCGGCGAGAAAACGCTGCGCGAGATCGCCGCATCAGCGGTCGAAACCACTGCTTTCTATCCGTCGTGGGGACGCGCACGGCTGGCGGGGATGATCGCCAACCGCCCGGACTGGTGCGTGTCACGCCAGCGCGACTGGGGTACGCCGATGGCGCTGTTCGTACATCGTGAAACCGGAGAGCTGCATCCCCGTACCAATGAGCTACTGGAGCAGGTTGCGCAGCGCGTTGAAAAGGCGGGCATCGAAGCCTGGTTCGAGCTATCGGCCGATGAGCTGCTTGGTGCGCAAGCGAGAGACTGGAAGAAAGTCCCTGATACGCTCGATGTCTGGTTCGATTCCGGCAGCACCCACATGGCGGTGCTGGAACGCCGCGACGAGTTGAGCAAGCCTGCAGATCTATATCTGGAGGGCTCCGACCAGCATCGTGGCTGGTTTCAGTCGAGCATGCTGACTGGGTGTGCTATTGATGGGCGCGCACCGTACCGTGGTCTGCTGACACACGGTTTCGTCGTCGACGGTGACGGGCGGAAGATGTCCAAGTCGCTCGGTAATGTCATCGCTCCACAAAAGGTTGTCGGCACGCTCGGCGCAGATATCCTGCGACTGTGGGTGGCTGCCACCGATTACTCAGGTGAGTTGTCTATCTCTGATGAAATTCTCAAGCGTGTCGTCGAGAGTTACCGACGTATCCGCAATACGGTGCGGTTTGTGCTCGCCAATATCAGTGACTTCGATCCCGAGGCGCACGCGCTTGAGCCGGCTGACTGGCTCGAGATCGACCGCTATGCGGTGCAGATGACAGAGCGCATGCAGGCGCGGATGGAGCGCGATTACGAACGGTTCGAGTTTCACCTTGTGGTGCAGCGTTTGCAGACGTTTTGTTCCGAGGACCTTGGTGGTTTTTATCTCGATATTCTCAAGGATCGGCTGTATACAACCGGTGCCGATTCACGGGCACGGCGCGCAGCACAGAATGCGCTCCATCACATTGCGCATAGTCTGCTGCGACTAATGGGACCCGTGCTGTCGTTTACTGCCGATGAGGCTTGGCCGATCCTGACCGGGGATAGTGATGACAGTGTCCTGCTGCATACCTGGCACAAGTTCCCGGACACCGGTACCGATCTTCTGCCCCGATGGGATCGATTGCGCGAGCTGCGCTCACAGGTGCAGAAGAAACTCGAGGATATGCGCGCAGCGGGCCAGATTGGTTCGTCACTGCAGGCAGAGGTGAATATTTCCACGAGTGAGGGCGATGCGGGGAGCTTGCTGCAATCGCTTGGCGATGACTTGCGCTTTGTGCTGCTGACTTCCAGCGCCACCGTCGGTGCCACTGTCGACGCATCGGCGGGTGACTCCGAGATCGTGGTCGATGTAACGCGCAGCAGCCATGCAAAATGTGAACGCTGCTGGCACTACCGCGCCGATGTCGGATACGACAGTCAGCACCCCGGCATCTGCGGGCGTTGCACTTCGAATCTGTTCGGGCCGGGCGAGCAGCGCAACTATGCCTAACAGCGGTAACCGCGCGGACATGCGTGCGACGGCGAAATGGCTGGTGCTTGCTGCGGTGCTGGTCGCGCTCGATCAACTCACCAAGTATCTGGCGGTGAAGGCGATTGACCCGGATATGGCGGTGCCGCTACTGCCTTTCCTGTCGCTGGTGCTGACCTACAACACCGGTGCGGCGTTCAGTTTTCTGGCTAGTGCCGGAGGGTGGCAGCGCTGGTTTTTCGTGCTCATTGCGGTCGGAGCCTCGGTGCTGATTGCATGGATGCTGCACCGGCATCAGCGCGATGCATTTCTGAGCGTTGGTCTGACGCTGATATTGGCCGGCGCCATCGGCAACCTGATTGACCGCCTGACCATCGGCGCTGTTGTCGACTTCATACTCCTGCACTGGCGGCAATACCACTGGCCGGCATTTAATCTTGCCGATTCCTGTATCAGCGTGGGCGCGGCGATGTTGATCTGGGATGGATTTGCGCGCTCACGCTCGCGAGCGAGCGAATAGCCGGTGAGCAGTAAGGTTGCTCGGGGGTGATGGGTGTAGAGTGACGAGTGATGAGAAAACGGTGGGGTGCGAGGGTAAATGAAAGTTCTGTTAGCCAATCCGCGTGGTTTCTGTGCCGGTGTTGACCGCGCCATCGAGATCGTCGAACGAGCGCTGGAGATTTACGGTCCACCGATCTATGTTCGCCATGAGGTGGTGCACAACAGGTTCGTCGTCGATGACTTGCGTGCCAAAGGTGCAGTATTTGTCGACGAGATTTCCGAAATCCCCCCGGGCGCAACGGTCGTGTTCAGCGCCCATGGTGTCTCGAAACAGGTGCGCAGCGACGCGAAGCAGCGAAATCTGCGCGCTTTCGACGCAACCTGCCCACTGGTCTCCAAGGTGCACGGGGAAGTCATCCGCCAACGCGAGCGAGGCCGCGAAGTAGTGATGATCGGTCACCGTGGGCATCCGGAAGTCGAGGGCACGATGGGGCAGGCACAAGGCGGCATGCATCTGGTGGAGGCTGTCGCTGACGTGGCGCGACTCGAAGTGAGCGATCCGGACAACCTCGCTTTTGTGACCCAGACCACGCTGTCGGTCGATGATGCCAGAGAAATCGTCGACGCGTTGCGCGCGCGCTTTTCGGGCATCATCGGCCCGCGCAAAGATGATATCTGTTACGCAACGCAGAATCGCCAGGACGCCGTCAAGGATCTCGCTACCCAGTGCGAGGTCGTCATCGTCGTCGGTTCGACCAACAGCTCCAATTCCAACCGGCTGCGCGAAGTGGCGGCCAATCTGGGAGTGGCGGCTTACATGGTCGATGATGCCGGCGCAGTGCAGGCGCAGTGGTTCGCGGGCGCGAAGGTCGTCGGCGTTACTGCCGGTGCCTCGGCACCGGCAGTACTGGTGAGTGCTGTCATAGCTCGGCTGCGGGAACTTGGCGCGCAATCGGTGCAGGAACTGGAGGGCAAGGTCGAGAAGGTGGTGTTTACCTTGCCAAAAGCACTCGCACCGACGGGCTAATCTTGGTCAGCATGCGCTCCGCCATGCGGGTGCACCGGCTGCCCCAAGCCCTCGCCTCAATCGGATGAGTCTAGAGAGCGTAGCGCTTGCGGTGCCGAACGGCACATAGCACAAGTGCAGGCTGGCAGGTCCAAGAATTCAAATACGGCCATCGCACCCTTGCGTCTGTCGTTGCATTCTCGGCCGTGGCAGGAATATCCCTGCAGTGCCTGTCGCAGGATGGGGTCTTCTCAGCGACCGGTGCGTGCGCGGCGGTGAGAGATCTTGTTTGTATTTTTGCCTGTCTCGGCTGTGCTTCCAGCATCGTGACTGACCATGCAAACAGATCGAGGGCAACCTGCGGTTGCTTTTTCCGAAACGCGGCTGG
>CP070775.1:1234485-1238229 GCA_020346185.1 Betaproteobacteria bacterium
ACGACGAAATCAAGTGGCTTGTGCAACTTGACCCGCCAACCGGAATTACTGGTCACCGTCTCACCCTTGACGAACCGGTATGCCTCTTCCGGCGTCAATCGGGTGCCGATCATGCCGGCATCAGTCGAATAATTGGTATGCAGATGGGTATCACCGAACAGTACCCGCGTCGGGAAATGCTGATCGAAGAACGGCGCGTACTCTTTCTTCGGCGGCTTGACGAGATCGCCAGTCGGCAGTACGTCCTGCGCGGATGCGTTACCAAAAAGGAGAAACAGAACTGCAGTTGCTACGAAGAAACGGAACATGACGCCCCCCATGGCTAAGCAATTGTTTTGAGGCACTCTAACACGGCAGGTCGCGGGCCCGCCTCGGCGCTGTAGCGACGTCACACCACCACAACTCAAAGAACATAAACGGGCACGCACGCTTTATGAAAAACAGTTAGTCAACGGAGAGAAATTTGCACAAAAATACGGGCCTGATTCCGAAATATCATCACGGCACAACATGAAAGGCAGCAATATCCTCATCGTTGGCGCGGGCGTTTTCGGGGCCAGCGCCGCACTCGAGCTCGCCCTGCGTGGACACGCAGTTACATTGGCCGACTCCGGGCCGCTGCCGCACCCACGCGCGTCATCGACTGACATCAGCAAGATGGTGCGTGCAGATTACGGTGGCGATCTTTTCTACACGCGACTTGCCCGCGAGTCTATTGCCGGCTGGCGAAGATGGAACGCCGAATCGAGTCAGAGCCTTTACCATGAAGACGGATTTCTGATTCTTGCCGGGCAGGAAATGCAGCCTGGAGGGTTCGAGTACGAAAGCCGCGAACTCATGCACTCGCTTGGCCAAAGGGTCGAGCCGATGGGCGGCGGACGATTGCGCGAAAGATTCCCGGCCTGGAGTTCGAGTGATTTTCCCGACGGCTATTTGAACCCGGCCGCGGGCTGGGCGGCGAGTGCAAATGTCGTGGAGTGGTTACTGGGTCGCACAGGTAAAGCCGGTGTTGTTCTTCGCGAAGGAGAGACGATGCAGGCTCTTCTAATGAGTGGCTCCCAAGTTGAGGGAATCCGGACCGATTCGGAAACTGAATTTGCGCCGACGCCGTGATCGTCGCAGCCGGTGCGTGGACACCGACATTGCTCCCCTGGATGCGTGACGCAGTCAAGTGTGTTGGCCAGCCCGTCTATTACTTTCAGCCGGATAATCCGGAGCTTTACCTGCCGGACCGTTTTCCACCTTGGGCTGCCGACATCGCTAACACCGGTTGGTATGGTTTCCCGGTTCAGCCAGATGGGACTTTGAAGATCGCCAATCATGGCGCCGGCATTCCCGTCGACCCTAAAAACGACACAGCCGTGCCTGCCGAAACGGACGAGTTGTTCGTCGGTTTCCTTGAAAAGACGTTTCCACAACTTACTGGCACCCGAATCAAATCGCGGCGCCTGTGCTTTTATTGCGACTCGTTTGACGGGGATTTCTGGATTGACTGGGTTCCGGACTTCGAAGGCTTACTCGTTGCGACCGGTGGCAGTGGTCATGGTTTCAAGTTCGCGCCGATGATGGGAAGTCTGATCGCGGACAGATTCGAAGGTAAAGCGAACGAGTGGGAGTCCAGATTCCGCTGGCGTGGAATTGGCGAAGGGCGCGCAGAAGCCGCTAGAAAGAAGTAACTCGTAAACGCACCGCAGCAAAGAACAATTGGCGCACGACAGAAATGGAGTGGGCTACGCTTGGCTCTATTGCTTTCAGCCTTCTGACGTGGCGCTGTCAGCAGTTCGCGAGAACGGTCCGATGAAGGGCACTTCACCTGCGACCGTGGTACGCCGAAACACCCGACGGTAGCGCGCCATGTCGTAGTGTTTCGCCCGGTGAAGAAGTACCCGGTTGTCCCACATCACCAGGTCGAACGGGCGCCAGCGATGCAGGTAACAAAACTCCGGGCGGCTCGCTTGCGATGCGAGTTTTCGGTGCAGTTTCTGGCCTTCCTCGAGGCTCATTCCACTGACCTCGTTCCCGGCGTTAGTCGTGAAGTAGAGCGACCTTCTCCCGCCACGGTCCGGGTGGATGCGCACAAGCGGATGACAGGTCGGTGGCACTGCTTCGCGTTCGAACGGCGAAACCGGCGGTAGCTCGGGAAACAGCCGCCGGCCGAACTCGTAGTAATGCACCATGTGCAAGGGCTCGATCAGTGCCTTCATCTCGTCGGAGAGCGCGTCGTATGCTAACAGCATGTTCGAGAACTCGGTCTCTCCGCCCTTCGCCTCGTCCGGCAGAACCTCAATGCCCAGCATGAGCGACGCGAACGAGGGAATGTAGCGGTAAGAGCTGTCGGTGTGCCAACGCGCATTCACTTTTTGATAAACGGACCGATGATCATTCGGCCCCAGGTGTTCGCCATCGGCAGAAACATTGGCCACGTTGTAGATGGTGTTTGCAGTTTTCGTCTTGTCGGCCTCGGGGAACACCTCCAACTCACCCCAACGCTCGGTAAAAGCGACCTGCGCCTCCTCGCTCAACTCGCGCTGATCGCGAAAGCAAAGTAGATGATAGGTTTGAAGCGCCTCGCGCAAGTTCTCGAAGGTTGCATCGTCAAGAGGAACTGACAGGTCCAGCCCCACCACCTCGGCACCAAGTGCATCATTAACGCGGGAAATCTCAATATCCTGGTTGACACGCGGTTGAGCCATCGTGCTCATACTTTTCTCTCCAAACTTGGTCAAACCCAACCGTGTACGTTACCCTGAAAGAATACGATAAAACACCCTCTTGCGGACATTGGATATGTAATGGCAAATGTGGAGGGGTTTACTACCCTCGATCTCCTCGCGTGAGCGCGCCGCATGATTCTGGTCGCGATAGCGCGCCACAGATACAGAAAGGTCAAATCGATGAGCACCGGCATTCAACTCCAGTCAACCGTCCGTGACATCGCGCAGCTCGAACTCACACTGGAAAGCGTTCACACGCCCGAACCCGGGGATGGTGACGTGGTGATCAGCGTTGAAGCAACACCCATTAATCCTTCTGATCTGGGCTTGCTGTTCGCGGGCGCCGACGTGAGTCAGGCCCGCAACGTTGAACGAGATGGCGCAACACTGCTGACGGCGCCCATTGCACCTGAGCAGTTGGCCAGACTCGGCGCCCGCCTCGAGAAATCCCTGCCGGTCGGCAATGAAGGGGCCGGACAGGTTATTCGCGCCGGCTCTTCCGACGCGGCTCAGGCACTGCTTGGAAGAACGGTCGCGGTGTTGGGTGGTGGCATGTACGCGCAGTATCGCTGCGTTCCAGCAGCAAGTTGTCTGGTCCTTCCGGACGGAGTCACGGCACGCGAAGGCGCTTCGTGCTTCGTGAACCCGTTGACTGCACTCGCCATGGTGGAAACAATGAAACTCGAGGGGCACAGCGCAATAGTGCATACCGCCGCAGCCTCCAACCTTGGCCAGATGTTGATCAAGCTGTGTAACGCCGACAATATCCTGCTGGTCAATATCGTTCGCAGTAAGGCGCAGGCCGATTTGGTGAAGGAAATCGGTGCACGCCACGTCTGTAACTCCAGCGATAGCGATTTCATGGACCGTTTGACCGATGCCATTGACGAAACCAAAGCCACGATCGCCTTCGATGCCACCGGCGGTGGACGCCTCACGAGCAACATCCTGACGGCGATGGAGCGCGTTGCAGGGAGAAATCCATCGCCTGCGAACCGTTACGGCTCGACCACCCACAAGCAGGTCTACC
>CP070775.1:1238329-1250560 GCA_020346185.1 Betaproteobacteria bacterium
GCTTCTAAATTTTGACCCGACGGGTGTCGAAATTGAGAAACACAGCGACATGCAAATGACCCTCGATGTGACGGAAAAAAAGTCAAAGTCTTCGGAGTTCTTAGTGATTGGACGGCGACGGCAAGCTACTATGCCAATTGCATGGGCCTGAGCCAAAACGAGGTCTCGGATTGCGCAGCTGAAAGGGAGGCGCTGCGCTGCTGCAGGCCCTCTCCCGACAGAGGGGTGTTAGCCGACGCCAAAACCTTCATACACGTCGAGACGCTCACCCACTTTGCCCCAGGTCCAAATGTGCTGCACAACGCAGTTTGATGTCTTATCCCAAGAGTTGCTTCTAACTCTTTGAGACAAATTATTTTTAAAGGGTATGTTGGTCTGACATGATTGGCATTGCGTCTACATTGTGTCGTAACGCATTGACGCCAGACAAGAAACAGGCGTAGGCTACACTCTGAGTCGAAATTTCGCAGCCAAGATGAAAATACCGACCCGGCCGAGCATAGTTATAATCAAGGGGAGGAAACATGGAAGGATATCAGTGTCCGCACTGCGGACAGGCCCATTTCGTTACAGTCTGTTCAGACTGCCTTGCCGAACAGATTCGCATCCAAGAAACGAGAGCAGTCTTTCACATTGGACGTTGTCATCGCTGCGGACATGTCGACGATGAGCCGTGCCTGGCACGCATCGGATCAAGCGAGATAGCGAGTAAGGTCTGGCGGAACAAAGGGGCTGCGTTCAAAGGCCTCACCCAGAAGGCCGCCAATCTCGCCGTTCGCGCCGCGGATTTGATCAGGGGCCACTCCTCACGGGCGCGCTAACGAACCATCACGCGGCGAGCGCTGACCGGGGGGGATCAAGCTGGATTGCTGTTTACCAAAACGCGAATCCGACTCACCTTTCTCCCTGGGCAGCGCACTTTCTGGAAAGCAAGCGACCAAGTATTCATTGCGGGTGGAAATGATTTGCTGTCGCAGCAACATCAAGTTCCCTAAAGGCGCGATCCCTTTTCCGTGATCCAGGACGTCGCCCTCACACCGCTGGCGCCGAGTATGGTGCGACGCCTTATTTGATCACCCTGTTGCCAACTGCCGCTTTGCCAGCTTTTCGAGTTCGAACATCTTGTCCAAGCTGGCACGGGCGCGGTGAGCAATATCCTGATCAATTTCGACGTACTGACGAGGATCGGGGTTTTTCAGCGCCTTGAAGACGTCCTCGAGCTTGATCTCCTTCATGTAGGGACAAAGGATGCACGTGCCGACGATCTCCTTGTTCTGAAACTCTGCTTTGAATCGGTCGGTCAAGCCGCATTCGGTGACCAGCATGAAGGTCTTTGCCGGCGACCGCTTCACATAGTTAAGCATGCCCGATGTACCGCCAGCGTAGTCGACGAGGGAGACGACACCTGGGGTACATTCAGGGTGCGCGAGGATTTTCACATCAGGAAAACGTCGGCGAATGTCCTTCACGCTATTTTCGTCGAACCCCTCATGCACGATACACGTGCCCTCCCACGTGATGATTTTCTTCGAAGTCATCGTGCGCAGGTTTTGCCCCATCAGTTTGTCAGGTATAAAAATGATCTCTTCCTGCGGCATAGCTTCGACAACGTCGACCACATTCGACGAAGTGACGCAAACGTCGCTCTCGGCTTTGATCTCGGCATAGGTGTTTACGTAACAGGCAACCCCGGCTTGCGGATACATTTTTCGCAGCGCGCGTACTTGGTCGACCGTGATTGAGTCAGCCAAAGAACATCCTGCCACGCCAGGCACCAGGACTTCCTTGTGCGGATTGAGCAATTTAGCGGTTTCGCCCATGAAGTAAACCGAACAAAAAACGATCTTATCGGCCGGGTAATCAGTGGCCTTGACGCTGAGACCATACGAATCCCCGACGAAATCGCCAACGCCATACATAATGTCCGGCGTCTGGTAGGAGTGCGCCAGAATAACCGCGTTCTGTTCCTGTTTGAGGTGGTTAATCTCGAGAGTCATCGGCGCGATCTCTTCGCAGTCTTCTCGCGCCCAACCCAATTTGTTGAGCTTATCGTAGAGTCGTTGTATCTCGCTCTCGAGCTCAGACTGCGATAGATTCATGGCAATCACCTGTCACAGACCAATTCATGCATCAAAACATCACAACAAAAAAAGGGCGTACACAGCAACGCTCGGGTTCCTGGCCCATCGGTCAGTTCATAGCATCGACCAAATGGTGCGGCGCCGACCACTCCGTCGAACATCGTAACCCGTCCAACGCCGGCACCAACTGCAACAAAGCCATGATGGGGGCGAATCGGCCACATTGCAAGTTTGTGAGATGCCAAACCCTGTCTAAACCACGCCGTAGGCGATCATGGCGTCGGCTACTTTCTTGAAGCCGGCAATATTTGCACCCCTGACATAGTCAACATAGTCGCTCCCTCGCGCCGCGCCATACTCCACACATTTGTCGTGGATCTCCCGCATGATATTGCGCAACAGGGACTGCAATTCTTCTTCTCTCCAGGTAATACGCGCACTATTCTGGCTCATCTCGAGACCTGATATCGCCACGCCGCCTGCGTTGGCCGCCTTGCTCGGAGCAAATAATACTTTTGCCTTCACAAAGTCCTTGATGCCTTCCTGTTCGGTTGGCATGTTGGCACCCTCGGACACGCCGATGCAACCATTTCCGATGAGCGTTTGCGCCTCTTCGCGGCTGATTTCATTTTGCGTCGCGCAGGGGAAGGCAAGGTCACACGGTACCTGCCAGGGCCGCTTTCCCGGGTGAAATTCGGCCTTGTATTCCTTTGCGTAGTTTTCCAGTGAGTGGCGACGCCTGGTCTTGAGGTCGACAATGAAAGAAAGCTTGTCCTTGTCAATGCCGTCTCTGTCATAGATGAAACCAGACGAGTCGGACATGGTCACGACGTTGCCGCCGAGATGAATCAGTTTCTCCGTGGCGTACTGGGCGACATTGCCGGCTCCCGAAACGAGGCAGGTCTTGCCGTCGATGTGACTGTCGACCCGCTCAAGCATATCTTCCATCATGTAAACAGCGCCATAGCCGGTGGCCTCGACGCGAGTCGGGCTGCCGCCGTATTCCATTCCCTTGCCGGTCAACACTCCCGCAAACCGGTTCGTCAGACGCTTGTATTTGCCGAACAAATAACCTATCTCACGCGCTCCGACGCCAATATCTCCCGCTGGCACGTCAACGTCATCTCCCACGTGACGGTAAAGTTCGTCCATGAACGACTGGCAGAAACGCATCACTTCGTTGTCGGACTTGCCCTTGATATTGAAATCGGAACCGCCTTTCGCGCCTCCCATAGGCAGCCCAGTGAGGCTGTTCTTGAAGGTCTGTTCGAACGCGAGAAACTTAAGAATGCTCAGATTGACACTCGGATGAAAACGCAGCCCACCTTTATACGGACCGATGGCGTTATTGTTCTGCACTCGGTAACCGCGGTTGACGCGGATATTGCCCTTGTCATCCTCCCAGCATACCCGGAACACGATGATACGATCCGGTTCCGCGATGCGCCGAAGAATCTGCTGCTCGTGATAGATTTCCTTGTCGTTGATGTAATCGAAAACATTCGCCGCGACCTCGTAGACGGCTTGATGGAATTCCGTCTCGTGCGGGTTACGACGCTTCAGCCCTGCCATGAACTGATCCAGGTTGACGTGATCGCTGAGAGCCATCTAGCTTACCTCCTGTTTACATTCTCCTGCGTACAAGACCGACGCCGTCGCACTTTGTCTGAGCATCTTGCCAGTCAAGGTATGACTCCCCCTTTTGGCGCAACGTTGAGCCGGGTGAGCCCCACGCCTTGCGAATCACAGCCCGGGGCGTTGGGCCGTACTACGCACACGCATCCCGCCAGCAGCTGTCGGCTTTCCAGTATCAACTTTGCACCGCAACGAAATCGTCAGCAACCCACACCGCATCGTCGCTGCGTCATCGATGGCAAGCCCCACCGCCACCCTGCGGAAGCGGAGTTCTCCCCCCCATCTTCCCGCTGCCTCCCCCAAGGACCAAAACGCAAGGTAAACTGACGCCTATAACTGTCCACCCACACCTAAACAGTGCCCTCGCCGCAGGAGCAAGAGCGGCAGAGCGAGATTTCGAGGAGGCGCATGAGAGTACCGGCAATACCCGAGAACGAAGAAGAGCGTATCGATACACTCCAGGCCCTCGACGTGCTGGATACCAAACCGGAGGAGCGTTTCGACCGCCTTACAAGGCTGGCACGACGCCTGTTTAATGTGCCAATCGCTCTGGTCAATTTGATCGATGAACATCGCGAGTGGCCCAAATCAGCTCAAGGGATCGAACGCTCCGAGAGCCCTCGGGACATTTCTTTCTGCGGACACACGATTCTCGGTGACGATGTTCTACTCGTGCCCGATACCCGACTCGACGAGCGCTTTCGTGATAATCCACGCGTCAAAGATGCGCCAAGAATACGCTTTTACGCCGGCTGCCCGGTGAGGGCACCCAACGGCAGCAAACTCGGTACGCTGTGCATCATCGATCGTGAGCCGCGCCAACTCGGTGAGGAAGAAAAAGCGTTACTGCGCGACCTGACGCGCATGGTGGAACAGGAAATCGCAGCGATTCAGCTGGCAACCATGGACGAACTGACCATGCTCTCCAACCGACGAGGGTTCGAAGCACTATCGCGCCATGCGCTCGAACTGTCGCGGCGGCTGAAAAAGCCGGCTGCATTTCTCTATTTCGAACTGGATGGCTCGAAGCAGATGAATGATCAATTCGGTCATGCGGAGGGAGACCACAAACTCAGATCGTTCGCCGAGCTCCTGCGACATACCTTTCGCGAGTCGGACGTCGTGGGCCGGCTAGGCGGATATGAATTCGCCGTACTGATGACCAATGCCAGCGACACCGAGCTCGACAATGCTGTGGAGCGTCTGGAGAAAGCGGTCGATCAGCACAACAAGAAAGCCGCGCAAGGCTACGGCATCGAGTTCAGTTTCGGTAAGGTCACGATTGATGCGGCCGGCCATGCTAACGTCGCGGACCTGATGGTTGAAGCCAATGCGCTGATGTACAAGCAAAAGACAAGCGAAGACATCTGACCGGCTCGCCGGCCCACGTCGGCACGGCCGAGCGGCATCCAATCGGCAGGCAGGTCACCCCTCTCTTGCCACGGCGCACCTGCCCAGTGACCTGCTCCCGTATTTATCTTTCGCTCTATGGCCTTGGGCTTTACGAGTACTGACGAAAACTAAGGAGCCTGCCTGTGAAACCGACATTTCCTTCGCTAACGCCGCATATTTAGCAAGCATATGTCGCAAGGCTCAACAAATTGGATGTAGATGCAAAGTCTACCCAACAGCCCTCCGGTGACGCGAAATTCCGCCTCTGCGCTCACTGTCCGCTTAGAGCGACAAACGAAAGCAAGATCGCCACGCTCTGACCAACTGAAAGCAAACCGCAGGGCGTTGCTGGGGAATATCCATCGTCATTTCCTGACTTGGAGAGCACCATGGTAGCAGGCGCTGTGGGGCTTTGCATTGGCAACCAATGATGAGTTGACCATGCAATCCAACCGCCGCGGCTTCGAGACACTTTCCATGAATCCAATTAGCTAGTCGCGGCGCTGACGGCCGAGGCCAAGGCGCAGTTGCACCTGCACAAGAAAAACAAACGCTGCGTATCCTCACCCTCGGGCCCCAAGCGCCGATTCCAACACCACCACCCAGGCCCTGGTTCTAATAGTCGTTGGGCGGGTCTGTGGTTGGCAAAGCCGCTGGCTGGCTTACCACCTCGGCGACATCAGCTCGGTCACCCACAACGAATAAGCCAGTTTGAGTAAGTTAGATCTAGTCGGGTTAACCGACCGCCCAAGGGGGCTATTAGGCAGAGAACCTGTCTCACAGCCCCCTGCTGTTTACCACTGCCGACTAGCGGTAGTCGGGATTCTCGAAATCAAAGCGGCAACCCGCATCCCACTCCGAGCGCTGATTGCCATGTGCGGGAATTCCGCCGGCGTCCTTGATCATACGCGCCATGTGCAGCAAATTCCACGTCATGAATGTCGTATTACGATTGGTAAAGTCGTTTTCCTGACCACCCGAACCCTCGTCGAGATATGAAGGCCCCGGGCCGGCTTCACCGAGCCAGGCGGCATCAGCCTGTGGCGGAATGACGTAACCAAGATGCTGCAGCGAATAAAGGATGTTCATGCAGCAGTGCTTCGCGCCATCCTCGTTACCGGTGATCAAGGCACCTCCGACCCGACCGTAATAGGCATACTGGCCGCTTTCGTTCAGTTGTCCGGAAGATGCATAAAGCCGCTCGATCACCTTGGTGCAGACGGAAGATTTTTCTCCCAGCCAGATGGGCGACGTTATGACAAGGATATTGGCTGACATGACCTTCTCCAGGATCGCCGGCCAGTCGTCTTTGTCCCACCCATGCTCGGTCATGTTGGGCCACACACCATACGCGATGTCGTAATCGACCGCGCGCACTACATCGACCGATACACCGTTCTTCTCAAAAATTGCCTGAGAGATATCAATGAGTCCCTGTGTATGGGAACGTTCAGGCGAGCGTTTCAGGGTGCAATTTATAAACAGCGTTTTGAGATCCGAGAAATCCCATCGGCTCTTTTCGCACAGATCCAGTTGTTTTTCGTTTAGTGATGCCATTTCAAAACTCCTCTGTTCTCCCCAATGTTTGACTGAACGGTTCCTCACTCACCGGCATGCGCTCTTCACACCGCCCCATTGTCTGCGACAGCGTGCCATAGCGCCGGGCCGCCGGGCCTGCCGTTATGCCATGGAGCAGCACACTGAGAGCCACCGTGAAAATCACGATAGTGAATATCGTCGCCTCATTCTCAAGATCCGCCTCTTCCAGGATCAAAAGAACGAACAGCACCGATGCAAGCCCGCGCGGGCCGAACCATCCCAGAAAGGCATGCGTCACAGGCTTGATGCCGGTTCCCATGAGGGACAAGGACACCGGCAACATGCGCACCACTGTGAGCGCGACAATGGCAAATCCAATGCATGCCAGCGTCACTGAACCCATGGCCTGCGGCAACATCGCTGCACCAAATGCAGCAAACGTCAGTAACACCAGTATCTGCCCCTCGGATTCGGCAAATTCATATAGGAACTTGCACTTCCGGTGCAGTGTGTTACCAAACGTTAATCCTGCTACGAACGCGGCGATGAAGCCATTGCCATGCATGAGTTCCGCCAGCGCAAATGCGCCAAAGGCGAGCCCCAGCGCGATCATTCCCTCTGCGGTTTCCGACATCCATTGTGCGCGGTAACAACTGGCTACCAGCTTCGCACCGACGTGACCCACCGCAATACCAGCGATTGGCCCCAACACGACTTGCTTAGCGCCGAACAGAAGCCACTCGCCTGCACCCGTATCGACATGCATGGCGCTGGCAAGCGCGGCAAAAATCAACACGAACGGCAGTGCGATGCCATCGTTCAGACCACTTTCGACGTTGAGCGCCTGGCGGATCCGCACCGGCACCAACTTATTACTCACTACCGCCTGACCCAATGCCGCGTCCGTCGGCACGAGAATGGCGGCCAGCAATGCCGCTTCCCAAAACCCGAGGTTGCCGAAAAACAGCAGCGCCGCCGCGGCGCCCAGCGCGATGGTCAGCGGCATACCGATCAACAGCATGCGCACAGGCAAGTTATGGTCGCGCCGCAGTTGACCTAGATTGATGTTTGCGGCATCAGAAAAGAGCACCAGTATCAACGTCACTTCAGCGAGCAAATGCACGGACTGATTGTCGGTCTGCAGCGGCACGATGCCAATAAAGGCTGGGCCGGCGACGAGTCCGAAAGCAGTAAACAACATTGGCCCCGTGAGGAACGAACCTTCGAGTTTGCGGCTGACCAGTCCATAAGCGATAAGTGCGACCGTGACGGCCAGAGTACCTGTCAGATTCACGACAACCGGTGCCTTGTTATCGAGCTACGACTCTTCGCAGCATCAAGCATGCTTCAGCGCGCAGATTCATGTCTCAAGGTGTTGATACGCTCGCGAGTGTGATTCGGATTGAATGTACATGGGCAAAAGCTACTTGGCGGGTAAGTCGTTTTTCCCGATCTTCCGATACATCAATAAGTGTCGTTGCGTCTCATTGCCCACCAAGTAAGGGCGCTCGCCAACCAGGTCAAACAACTGCCTGCGATAGAATTCCTGCGCCCGCGTGTTCTGATCCCACACATCGAGCCAGACACCACTGCGGGCAAGGTCGCGAGCTTGCGCGAAGCAGGCGTAAAGAAGCGCCTTGGCAATCCCACGCCCCTGCCATCTTGAGTACAAATACAGCCGCTCCAGCTCGATTGCATGCGTGCCAGTGATGCAGGAAGGCGAACCACCCTCGCTGAGCTTTGCATATCCGGCGATTTGTCGATCAAACACTGCAACAAAGAAACGAGTACCCGGCTGAGCCAACTCGGCTGCCTGCTGCATGACCCCAAATCGCTTGCCAGCAAAGTCGGTCAGATTGTCATGCGCAATCTGCCCGTCAAACGCTTCTATGAATGTCTTCCGTCCGAGCTCTGCAAGTAGTCCGGAATCGGTCGCATGAGCAAGACGAATTTCCAATGACATGACCGAACCGGCCGACTATGCCTGGGTACAACCCAATGAGGGCAACTTGCCACCCGCCTTTGCGCTCCGCCTCACCTAGGGCCCGTTGACCGACGGTCCACGGTAATGCAACTCCCGCATTTCCTCGATCGCAGTGTCCCGGTCGGTGAACTGCGGAGATATGGTGTACAGAAACAGCCCTCCGGCATCAACGGTTACTCGTATGAACACTTCCTCCCCGCTGCGCAATTCGAACATAGCGGATTCGTCGGTGGCGGCATCAACAATGACCTCGTACTCACCGGGTTCCTTGTCAACATAAACGAAACCACCCGCGGCGGGCACCCGAACCTCTTCGCCGTTCAGGGTAATGGCCCCCACATACAAGAAACTCATTTGTGGCCGGTAAACATAGACGCGACCTTTGCCAGCCTCGATCGCTGCGATATCTGGCTCGATTTCCTTGTACTCCGGACCCGTGGCGCACCCGCAGATGAACACCACGAACAGAGCTAGCAAGATCCTGTCAGAATGCATGATTAATCCGGGTTGGTTGTCTCATCTGAGTTTCGACCATCAGTGTTTATCACATGTTAAGACACGCTGACTATCGGTCGCCTGACCGGAGCCTCCAGCCGAAGCACATTGCAGCGCCGTGGATGCTGCCCGCCTGAGTTCATTTTGCGAATTGGTAATTTCGCACATTTATGCTGCGACACCCTTCGCAGCCCTGCTTGCGCCCAATAGATAATCTTTCGTCACTCGCACGGCTAATGATTCAAGCGAGACGACTACTCACTCGACCCCCAGTTTTCTTTGAAATACCACAATGAAAATGGTTGCAACTACAATCGCGGCCACTCTGTTAGGCCTGTCCTTCAACGCTGTTGCCGCCGTTAGCGACATCTCGAATGTTACGCACGGTTCACAATCCGGTCAGGAACTAAAAGTTGGCCAAATCGCTGAACCGCGCTGGAGTGATCGCGCGTCGATGAACCCGCGTACCGAAGTCAAGCCCTTCGCGAAAGCCGCTAGCAACTACCGCTTCGGTGATATTACCTCGGTTACGCATAACTAAGAGGTTCTTAATAAGTCATTCCTCCGGTTGATACGATCACCGTGCGAGGGGGCTGTCGGACAGAGACCCTGTCCGGTGGCCCCCTCGCTGTTTTCTTGTCACCCGCCGCACGCATAAGCGATTACGATTCATGACCGTGCAGGCGGTGTTGTTCTCTAATGTCAGCGCCCGCAACCGGAAATGAACGGTGGTATCGCTGTCACCAGCCGCTATTGGCCGGGAGCATCGATCGATGTCGAACGCCTTGAATGAGCGCCAGACACGTCTGCTCCTACCCCTGGTTATCAGCCGCCACGTATCGCCGGGATAAGATGAATCTCGCTGTCCGGCCCGATCGGCACGAACCAGACATCCTGAAAAATTTCGCCATCGATTGCGATGGCGAAACTGTCCTGCTCCAGGGCCGGCGCCAGCGCCGGATAACGCTCACTCAATTCACGCAGCAACTGCTTGATGTTCTGCGCCTCGATCTCGACCTCAGAATCACCGTCGGCAAGTTGCTGCAGGTTGCCGCTGAGTATAAGCCGCGCCAACTCCGAACCTTTCTACCTGCTCTGATTGGTTTCAAGCGCCTCCAGCACGCGCGGCGGCGACATCGGCAGATCGGTAAAGCGCACTCCGGTCGCGTGTGACACCGCGTTGGCGATTGCTGCCATCGGCGGCACGATCGGTGTTTCGCCGACACCGCGCACACCGTAGGGATGATTCGGGTTGGGCACTTCGACAATGACCGTGTCGATCATCGGCACGTCGGAACAAACCGGGATACGGTAATCGAGGAAGCCCGGGTTCTCCAGATGGCCGTTGTCGTCGTAGATGTACTCCTCGTTGAGCGCCCAGCCGATCCCTTGCACAGCGCCGCCTTGCATTTGGCCTTCGACATAACTCGGATGCACTGCCTTGCCGGCATCCTGGATCGCCGTATAACGAAGAATCGTGACCTTGCCGGTTTCCGGATCGACTTCGACGTCGACCAGATGCGTTGCCAGACTAGGCCCGGCTCCGGTTGCATTGATGGCTGCATTGCCGATGATCGGTCCGCCGGTCTTGCCAGCGGTTTTCGCCAATTCAGCAAGGGAAAGCGATTTCGCCTCGCCGGAACCGGTAAATCGCGCGTGCCCCTGGGACCACTCCACTTCATCGACTGAAACTTCCCAGATTTTTGCCGCACGCTCGCGCAATTGCGAAATTATCTCACGCGCGGCTTCTACTACCGCCATGCCGCTTGAGAATGTCACGCGACTGCCGCCAGTGAGGAAATTGAATCCCAGCGAGCTGGTATCGCCCACCATCGGACGGATGTGCTCCATCGAGATGCCAAGTTCTTCAGCCGCCATCATCGACAGTGACGCGCGCGAGCCACCGATATCAGGTGTACCCACCACCAGAGCCACGCTACCGTCCTCTCCGACGTTCATCGACGCGCAGGTCTCACCACCGATGTTAAACCAGAAACCGCTGGCAACCCCGCGCCCCTGGTTCGCTTTCAATGGCACCTTGTAGTTCTCATGCGCCTGCGCGGCTTCCAAAGTTTGTACCAGTCCGATCGGGCCAAACTTCGGTCCGTACGGTGCTCGCGTGCCTTCCTTGGCGGCATTCTTCAAACGGAATTCAACCGGATCCATTCCGATCGTCATCGCGACTTCATCCATCACGCTCTCGACCGCAAACTCCGCAATCGGACCGCCAGGCGCCCGGTAGGCTGCCACCTTCGGGCGGTTAACGACGACGTCGAATCCGACGATGCGCACGTTCTCGAGATCGTAAGGCGCAAATGCGCACATGGCACCGGGCTGCACCGGAGAGCCCTGGAAAGCACCGGCCTGATACTTCAACAGCGCATCACCTGCGGTGATGCGACCGTCCTTGGTGGCACCGACTTTGACCCAAATTCTGGCGCCCGAGGTCGGGCCACTGGCCTTGAATACTTCCGAGCGCGACATGACCATCTTCACCGGCTGACATGCTTTGCGCGAAAGCGCCAATGCCAACGGCTCGAGATAGACCACCGTCTTGCCACCAAAACCACCGCCAATCTCGGAGGCTGTCACTCGGAGTTGCGAAACTTCCATACCGAGCAGCTTGGAACAAAACGCGCGTACGATGAACTGGCCCTGTGTCGTGCACCACAGCTCTGCCTGGCCGTCTTCGGAGACGTTGGCGACGCAAGCATGCGGTTCAATATACCCCTGATGCACCGGCTTGGTAGTGAACTCGCGTTCGACGATGACGTCGGCTTTGGCAAATCCCGCGTCGAGATCACCGAAGCCGAACTCGACGCGTTTGGCGATGTTGGAAGACTTCTTCGGCGCCGGGTCAACGCCAATGGTGAACATGTCGTCGTGGAGCAAGGGCGCATCGGGCTTCATCGCTTCGTCCACGTCAATGACGTGCGGCAGCACTTCGTAGTCAACGTCAATCAGCGCCAGCGCCTCTGACGCTACAGCCTCGCTAACGGCCGCCACGGCGGCAACGGGGTGGCCTTCATACAGGGCCTTTTCGCGCGCCATGACGTTACGCGTCATGTCCTTGAAATTAACCATCATCTCGCCCGCTGGAACGAA
>CP070775.1:1250660-1254645 GCA_020346185.1 Betaproteobacteria bacterium
AGACCCTGTCGGGTGGCTCCATCGCTGTTTTTCCGGGTAGCCGGAGAAAAAGCGTTAAGGTCGTCCGCCAACGCGCCGGGCGAAGGAATCTTTTCGCCATCGTCATTCTTCTCGTGCCTCTTTTGCAACTTTCTTTTTCTGCTTTCACTTGACGAAAGTCAAGTTGGTTAGACGCACCGAAACCCGATAATCATAGTGAAAGCGTTGCCTGTTGCACGCCGAGGTGGTTGACGTGCCGTCTGTTGCACGAAAGCAGGAGAAAATCATGAAGGACATCGAGGGGCTCTTTGGGAAAGCCATTGACGAGATCGAGCGCATGCTCAACACCAAGACCGTTGTAGGCGAGCCAATCACAGTTGAAGGGAATACTCTCATTCCGTTGATCAGTGTTGGTTTTGGTTTCGGCGTCGGGGCCGGCGAAGGCAATGATCCCAAGGAAGGTGGCGGTAGCGGAGGTGGCACTGGCGGCGGCGGTGGCGTCAAGCCGATCGCACTGGTCATCATCAACAAGGATGGTGTGCGCGTCGAGGCTGTCAAGGGCGGAGCCGCCTCGGTGATGGAAAAGATCGCCGATGTCGCCAGTAAGGTCGCTTCCTCCAAATCCGGCGGCGACTAGCAATCCGCTTGTAGGCGTCGTGCTTACCCCCCTGGCTTTATTACTCGTTCTGCTGCTGCTATTGCTCGCGGTACCTGTCGACCTGGCATTTACGATCAATGGCATTCGGGGATTTCAGGGACGGATCTCGGTCCGATGGTTGTACGGTGTAGTCAAGTTTGCTATCCCGGTTGCCGTTACCGCTAACCAGCGACTGCCAGGCAGAGCCAGACAGCAACCACGGAAACAGCGGAGCAAACGCAAGGAGCGACGCGTGCGCATCGATTTCGTGACCGTCCTGAGGCAAGCAGAGTTCCGCCAGCGCGCCTACCGCTTTTTCATAGACCTTATTCATGCGAGCCACCCGAGACGGTTGCGATTGCTGATGAGATTGGGACTGGGCGACCCAGCCGACACCGGTTGCCTTTGGGCGCTGGTTGGGCCGCTGAGCGCGGCGGCTCAGAATGTCCCGGGGGCACACGTTCGCATTGAACCGGAGTTCATGGATTCGGTTTTGGAAGTGCGGGCCGACGGACAGCTTCGTCTAGTTCCGCTGCAGTTAATTTGTCTCGCCATTGCCTTTGTCCTTTCGCCGCCAGCAATTCGCGCCTGGCGGATAGTGAGGAGCGGTCATGCCTGACTACGATACCCGCAGCGAGAAATGGCGCGCCGGCGAGCCATTGCGTATCGGACGCGTCACATTGCTGCCAATCGAGCGTGTTTCGATGCGGGCCAAAAGTGCCGCCGCGCACGCCTGGCTCACCGCATGCAAAGAACCGCTGGCGCTGGTTGTGCGTGACGCTCAAGGAATCCGCGCTATCGAAGTCACCACCGCACTGTCAATAGAAAGACTTCGCGATGAGATTCCCGAATTGGACGACTTGATCACCTTGTGGTGAACAATGTTACTCCCACACCGCAGATCGACTGACAGATAAAGGGTGTCGTATCCTCCTACCCTGCGGCAGGAGGACGCATCAAAGCGGCCGTGGATATCGCATTGTGGTAACGGCTCCTGCCGTCGTTATTTCCGTAACCCCGCAACGGCTTCTCGAAACAAAGTACAGTGTGATCGGCATGGTGACTGCCGACGAAGCAATTCGGCCGACACGACTTTCCACCTGCCACACCAGTGAAGTGAGGCGGCCGTGATTGTGAGGACAACAATACCGATCGTTCGGTGGTGATTTACGAACCCAGAAATGATCGTCGCGGTGACGATCATCGCACTCCTTCTTTCCGTGTCACTTACGGTCTATCCGGCTCACATCACCGACGCGAGCCTGTTGGATGGCGTCGCACAATGGGACTGCGGCCCTGCGCCTGCCAAGCCGGGGACATCAGGTCAATGATGCCCCCAACCGCCGGCAGCCATGCCGCCGAAATCGGTGCGACTCCGGACCGGGCCTCGTCGAGTTGGCCTGCAGCGAATCACCGCTCATCGACTAACGCCTCCCACCCGCCATCCACTTGAACAGCACCGTAGCCACATTCTTCAGCGCGACGAGCAACTCGATTCGCAGAGGAAAGGTAAACTACTATGCAAAGGAAGACGGGCACTCGCCAACGGGACAACTTTATCTTCGATCGCATTCTGCTCATTAACCTGATCAGTCGGAGCTGCTAACAGATACGGCATGAATTATTTTGGAGAACTCAAAGGTCTCACTGGAGCAGGAACGATCGCACTCTCTTGCGTAGGCGTGGGGCTGTTGGCGGCGATAGGAATACTCAGCTGGCAAGCGCTATCTTGGCTGAAAACCGGCGATTGGCAGGTCCTCACGTTGATGTCAGGCTTATCTTCCTTCGGCGTGGATTGGGCATCCTCTCCGGAAAGCTGGATTGGAATCCATAATCTTCTCAAGGAGATACCGCTCACCGTGGCGGTCTTTTGGGCTTGGATGATCCCGGCACTATTACTGATGCTGTTGCACAACTGGATCGTGCGACGTCAGGGCCGATCATCGCGATCAGCGACCTAACCCGATCCGCTTGCCTCGCGCTCAGGTTCGACCGGTCCACTAGCGTTCGTCCGGCACCCATCGACGCGGATTGTTACCGGATCCGAGCCTTTATTGATAGTCCTTAGCTTCTGGCACTGCCACCGACGCAATAGAGCATTGCGACTTGACGCGCTTTTGCGTCTCCTCAATCAGTCACTTGCCGATGCCTCAGTTCTGCTGCGCGGCACCAATTTCCAGCTCGGCGAGATAGGCTACCTCTTCGAGCTCGGCCAACGAGCACACAATGCCGACCAACCGCTCGCCCTGCCACGCCGCGATGATGAGATTGGCGTCCACTAGCACGCCTTCGAAGATATCCGTCCGAACGGCTCGGCCGCCTCTTGCCGAGCTTTGATCGCTGGTACAGGTGAAACGCTTCCCTGCCGGAAATGTCCTCACTTTCACGCTAGTCAATCTGTATCTGCCTCGGATCGACTTTCGCTTGCGTCGTTGCACTGTAGCGATGATCGTAATCCTGAATACAGCTGAAAATCCGCTCGAGTCTTCCAAACGTATTTATAGAAACTCAAGCAGTTCTCACATACAGTGATGACCTCAGAGAAGCTCGGGCCCGTGTTTCCACTAGATACTGCCATGAAACTCTGGCACCGCATCTTCGCCACAGTATCGGTCACACTATGGGCGGGTGCCATCGGCACCGACACTGCTCACGCCGCAACGCACAATCGCGACTAACCCGGCTACAAAATCTCTAGTCAACAACTTAACCGTTGTCCGCTAGCAAAAAAAGCGGCTTACGAGGCAAACGACAAAGAGAAACCAGGAGACCGCATTACGTCTCAGTTGCTGCTACAGGGATGGCTGAGATACGAGCGGTTAACGAGTAAAAGTTAGTAACAGCTGACTCTCTCCTCCAAACCCAGTCATCAGCCGCACGAGACAGCAGTGGGCAAGCGGGCTGCCTGGTGCTCTGTGTTTCTTTCTCTCCGTTTTCAGACGGTAACTGGACAAGCAACAACATCCGACTGTTGGCTTTCCGGCAATGCTCGTCAACCCAAGAATCTAGTTTTTCTGCCCGATGCGTGTAAGGTTTTGGTCGGATCTGTGACTTTTCACACAGCACTCACGAGGCGTTCTGGTTAGCATTATCAAGTGGCAGTAGATGACTGACTGTCCTCGATGAAGGAGGACGCTATGTTTTTCCATCAATTGATGTTAATCGTAGGTTCAGTGTTCGTCGTAACCGCTGGCTTGGCAAGTGCCAAGGTAGCGCCCGAATCTATGCAGACGAACATGTTGGATAACCTTCCGCAACTGCAACTTGAGGATGCAATCGAGCGGGCGATGTGTCCTGTAGATCTAGCGGCAAACCCGCATCTGCAAGATTTGACTCGCCTGGATGTGACGCACTTGTATGATTGGGTGC
>CP070775.1:1254745-1258918 GCA_020346185.1 Betaproteobacteria bacterium
GACGTGATGCGCAAAGCGGGCACCCATGTCGTGGTCGGACTCTACGGCAAGAAGCTGCCTATCGCTCTGCCGCTGTTCCCGAGCAAGCAAATGACCATGCGCGGCTCGTATGTCGGCAATCTGCAGGAGATGCATGCCCTGATGGACCTGGTGCGTACCGGCAAGGTGCCGCCGTTACCGGTCCACCCGCGGCCGCTCGACGAGGCGGAGCAGGCGCTCCAGGATCTCGAAGCGGGGAAGGTGGTTGGCCGTATTGTTCTCAATCCCTGACAGGGCATTGAGAAAACTACTGCGCGGCGTTTTTCAACGGCCTGCGACCGCACGAAACAAATACGCGAAGTAATGGCCGAACTCTTTCTCATCAGACACGCACAGGCGTCGTTTGGCACACACAACTACGACCGGCTTTCAGACGTTGGTCTACGCCAGGCGGAATTGCTCGGTGAATTTCTTCGGGAGTGCGGCGCGCGTTTTGACGCAGCCTATAGCGGAGAACTAGAACGTCAGAGAAAGACCGCCGAGATCGTTCTGGAGCAGCAACCACAGGCAGTCCAGCTGGAGATCGATGCGCGCTTCAATGAGATCGAAACCGGTTCAATCCTTGAATGGCTTGTCCCCGTCTTGAGCGATCGCCATCCGCAGTTAGCAGCTTTGGCAAAAAAGGGGGAGCGCTCCTCAAAGGATTTCCAAAAGGCACTGGAGATCGTATTCCAACACTGGGTTACGACAGAGGATACTCACCCCGAAGTACAAAGCTGGCCGGATTATTCGGGAAACGCGCATCGTGCGCTCGCAGATGTGATTGAACGAGAAGGCTCCGGCAAGTCTGTAGCGGTATTCACATCCGGTGGCACAATCGCAACACTCGTCGCGCACGTGCTGGGGATCAGCGGTGCACTCGTCTACAAATTCTACGAGCCGCTTATCAACTGTTCGGTCACGCGTCTTCTGTATAGCGGGAACAAAGTGTCGTTGTCATGTTTCAACGACCATCAGTTCATTCGCTTGCTTGGCGCCCAAACTGGCGAGGGACTGCTCACTTATCGATAAACGCCCTAGGCTAACTTGCGCCAATCCGTTGTTGCGGATCAACCACTGAGCGGTTGGAACATAGGCAACGGAGTGCCGTCCTCGGTGGGTTCAAAGACCACTTCGACTTTGTCACCGATGTTAAGCGAGTCGGGGTCAGCGTTGACGATGTTGGTCATCATTGAGACGCCTTCGTCGAGCGTGACATACGCGATCGTGTATGGCACCGGCACACCGCGGCGCATGGTGCTAAATGAATAGATCACCCCCTTACCGTTCGAGGGTAGCCACTCGACCGAGTCCGAGTTGCAATGCGGACATATCGTCCGCGGATAAAAATGATACTCGCTGCAGTCGCTACACTTGCCAACGAGCAACTTTCCTTCCTCGGCGGCCGCGAAGTAAGGCTCGTTCTCCGAGTTGCGCAGCGGCGCCGGAATGGTTCGTTGTGCCGTCGTGTTCATCATCGTGCTCCTATTGCCGTTCCATGATCAGCGTGCCGCTAGCGTGGCGCGAGCCAAGATTGCCGCCCATACCCTGTGCCAATGCCAAAGTACAATTGGGAACCTGCACCTTGGGATGCGCTTCACCGCGCAATTGACGGACCGCCTCGATGACTTTGGTCATGCCGCCGCGGTTGGCTGGATGGTTGTTACACAAACCACCGCCGTCGGTGTTGAACGGCAACTTGCCGCTGCCTGAAATCAGATTGCCGTCAGCGACAAACTTGCCACCTTCACCTTTCTTGCAGAAACCGAGATCCTCCAGTTGCATCAGCACAGTGATGGTGAAGCTGTCATAGATCGATGCGTACTGGATTTCGGATGGTTTGACACCGGCTTCGGCAAAGGCGGCCGGGCCCGATAACGCGGCAGCACAGGTTGTCAGATCGACCTTGCCACCATTCTGATTCTTCGGCGCCTCGCCAGCACCGAGAATCTTCACCAAGGGGCGCTTGAGTTGTTTGGCTATTTCCGGGCGCGCGACTATCAGAGCGCCTCCGCCATCGCTGACCACACAGCAGTCAAGCCGACGCAGCGGATCAGCGATCATCGGCGATTCCATAACGTCTTCAACGGTTACAACGTTACGCAATATGGCGTGCTCGTTGTACTGTGCATGCTGTGACGCCGCCACCTTGATCCACGCCAGTTGTTCACTGGTCGTGCCAAACTCGTACATATGACGCCGCGCGACCATTGCGTAGCCGTTCGCGGTCGCCATGCCGTATGGAAACTCAAAAGCCACATCCGGCGCCGCCGCTCCGTAATTGCGTGCCTGCGTACCCGATGAACCTTCCGAGCGCGGCCGCCCGGCCAAAGTAATCAACGCAACATTGCACTTGCCCATTGCGATGGCTTGCGCGGCATGGGCGACGTGAACGACATAGGACGAACCACCGGTTTCAGTAGAGTCGACGTGGCGTACCTTCAGGCCCATGTAGTCAACCATGGACAGCGGCCCAAGGCCGGGCGCGTCGGTCGCACAGAAATAGCCGTCGATATCTTCCTTGGTCAACCCGGCATCGAGTAACGTTCCGCGCGCCGATTCGGCATGCAATTGCGCAACCGATTTGTCAGGCGCTTTACGCGTGGGATGCTCGTAGGCACCCACAACATATGCTTTACCGTTAATAGTCATGAGGTCTTTTCTTCTTTGCGGTAATTGAGGTGTGACGGAGCTCTCCAAGGGTTAACTATAGCAATACCGCACGCAGTTGCCGGGCAAGC
Organism: Betaproteobacteria bacterium; assembly: GCA_020346185.1. Taxonomy (GTDB): domain Bacteria; phylum Pseudomonadota; class Gammaproteobacteria; order Burkholderiales; family Eutrophovitaceae; genus SG8-40. Next base: position 1,257,505 of record CP070775.1, read on the forward strand.
TGCGTTCGACTGTGCAAGAATCAGGCATCAGCATAAGTGGCCGAACTAAAAATGTCCGGCATATAAACACGGAGGAGAAGCCCAATGAGCAACATGCTGGAAGGCAAGGTCGTCGTGGTCACCGGCGCGGGAAGAGGCATCGGCCGCGATTTCGCGCTATCGATGGCGGACAACGGTGCGAGCGTCGTCGTGAATGACATTGGTGCTTCCGTAGCGGGCGAAGGCGAGGACACCGGTCCCGCGCAAGATGTGGTGAGGGAGATTACCGCCGCTGGCGGCAATGCCGTAGCGAACACCGACAGCGTCGCAGACTGGGATGCAGCCAACGGTATCATCCAGACTGCACTGGATGCCTATGGACGGCTCGACTGCGTGGTGAACAATGCGGGAATCTTGCGCGACCGCTTCTTCTTCAATATGAGTATTGAAGAATGGAAAGCGGTCATTGACGTTCATCTGAATGGTTCTTTCTTTGTTGCGCGTGCCGCTGCGCCACATTTCAAAAAACAGAATAGCGGCAGCTATATCAACATGACTTCAACTTCGGGGCTGGTTGGCAACCTCGGTCAAGCCAACTACGCTGCTGCCAAACTTGGCATTGCCGGACTTTCGAAATCGATTGCCATGGACATGGCCAAATACAGCGTGCGCTCGAACTGCATCGCGCCGTTCGCCTGGAGTCGTATGATCGGATCGATCCCCGTCAACTCCGACGAACAGAAAGCACGCGTGGAGAAACTTAAGAGCATGGAGACCTTCAAGATTGCCCCACTCGCCGTGTATCTGGCGAGTGATGCAGCGACAGACGTTACCGGGCAGATTTTTGGCGTGCGCGCCAACGAAATCTTTTTGTTCAGCCAAAACCGGCCACTGCGTTCCGTGCAACGTTCCGATGGCTGGACACCCGAGACCATCGCCGATCACGCCATCCCCGCGCTGAAAGCACACTTCTACGATCTCGACAGGTCGCAGGATGTGTTTACATGGGACCCAATCTAGCAGGTCGCCAACGAAAGCTACCGCGTGACTCGACTACCGCGTCGCGTGCTCGTTTGATTATCACCCACCGATATTGAAAGACGCAGCTTACGAATGGAAGAACTGATCCAATTTAGATTAGCCGGGTCCCAAAAGCAGGTCGCCATTGCAACCTTGGTCCGCGAAAAGCCGCTCAACAGCCTGTTGCTGGAAACAATCGACCAACTGGCAGAGAAGATCAACGCGTGGCTGGCCGACGACAGCATTGCGTGCATCGTCCTCGAGAGCAGCAGCGAAAAGGCATTCTGTGCAGGTGCTGATATCACTGTGATGTATCGGGCTATCAAGGAGGCCAAAGGGAACAGCTACCCTTACGCCGAGGCGTTCTTTCTCAATGAGTACAAACTGAATTACACCTTGCACACGGCGGCCAAAC
>CP070775.1:1259018-1261400 GCA_020346185.1 Betaproteobacteria bacterium
ATGGATGCGGCCGGGTCCGAGGCGTAATTGCGAGATCTCGAAACCGCGACCTTCACCGAGGAGCATATTTGTCTTCGGTACGCGCACGTCATTGAAGCGCAGGTGCATGTGTCCGCGTGGCGCATGATCTCTGCCGAAGACTTGCATGCCTTCAATGATTTCTACGCCCGGTGTGTCCTTGGGTATCAGGATCATCGATTGTTGCTTGTGCGGTGGTCCATCGGGGTCAGTCTTGACCATTGTGATCAGGATCTTGCAGCGAGGGTCTCCGGCTCCGGAAATATAGAACTTCTCGCCGTTGATCACATAGTTATCTCCGTCCGGTACGCAACTCGTGGAAATGTTGCGCGCATCCGATGACGGCAGCCCTGGTTCGCTCATCGCATAAGCTGAACGGATTTCTCCGTTGAGTAGCGGTTTGAGCCATTGTTCTTTTTGCTCCGGTGTGCCGACACGCTCAAGTACTTCCATGTTGCCGGTATCCGGCGCACTGCAGTTGAGCGTTTCCGAAGCAAGTGCATACTTGCCCAGTTCGGCCGCAATATAGGCGTAGTCGAGGTTGCTCAGCCCTTCGCCGGTCTCAGAGTCAGGCAGAAAGAAATTCCATAGCCCGGAGGCCTTTGCCTTCTTCTTGGCGCTATCCAGCAACTCGAGTTGGCGTGGATGCCACGACCAGCGATCTTCCTTTTCCTCGTCGAGAGCAAAGAATTCTTCGGTGATTGGTGCGACGTTGTCGGCGATGTGCTTCTTGACCGCATCCAGCAAGGGCCGGGCTTCAGGCGACATTGCCAGATTGAATAACTCCTGGTTGAGCACAGTTTCGGCGTTCACGGCATCCGCTATATCGGTCTTGGTCATGAATCTCTTTCCCACATTGGCAATAGTGATTCGCTGTGCCTAAAAATAACACGCGCCACGCGTATATGTCGTGACCAGGGGAAAGTGAAAGCGGGTTCGGAAAACGATCCGCCCAGCCGTTGCAACTTCGAGATAAAGGCGTGTTAGTGCGATTTGATGCCCAGATACTCAGCGGCGAGATCGACCCGGTCTTCCACCGATTTCTTGTACTCCGGGAGATCAAAGATCTCGTCTTGCTCACCTTGTTGACCATTGAGGTAACGGGCATAGACACCCTCACCAATGCACGCAAGGCGCCACGATGCAAATGCCTGGTAGTAGGGAACCTTGTCGAGAGACACACCCATCTGGTCTGCGTACAGGCCTGCAAGTTCTTCCTGGGTGACAAACCCTTCGAGGGTAGTCGTCTCGGCATCGGCTTTCGGGTTCGTCTCGCCTCCACGGTACCAGTAGCTCATCGTTCCCGCCAGGTCGGCCATCGGGTCGCCGAGGGTGCACAACTCCCAATCGAGTACTGCGGCAACCGAACCGTCAGGGTTCATGATGCAGTTTGAAAGTCGATAGTCACCGTGGGCGATGGTTGTATCGGTGTCTTCGGGGATTGCTTTTGCAAGCTCGTCCTTGACCCGATCGATTAACGGGATTTCGCGAGTCTTCGATTTTTCCCACTGGCCTGACCAACGTTTGATCTGGCGTTCGATGTAGCCGCTGCGCCGGGCGAAGTTACCCAGCCCAACTGCATCGATGTCGACTCTGTGTAGCGCGCACAGCGTATTGATCAGTTCATGGCACATTCTGTTTCGAACCTCAGGTGCGAACGAGCGGCCGATCTCGATATCGCGCACGACGACGCCATCGACGAAATGCATCACGTAAAAGTCGCGCCCGTTGATCTCGGGGTCCTGACAGAGTCCAACCATACGGGGTACGGGCACCGAGCTGTCGCGAAGCGCATGCATGAGTCGGTGCTCGCGTGCCATGTCGTGTGCGCTCGGAAGCAACGGCCCCGTGGGCGGACGGCGAAGAACGTACCTACGACCGACGGCGTCAGTCACCGTGTAGGTCATGTTTGAACGACCACCTGCGATCAGTTCGAAGCGTAACGGGCTGTCCGCTTCGGTGTGATCCTGAATCCAACGAGTCACATTCTTCTCGTTGATTGACGGTTCGGAATCCAACAGCATGTACGAAAGTCTGCCATCAAAGAAGCACAGAACTCAATCTGTCGAGCGTCTGGCCTTGCGCACTTTGGGAATGTCGCGCATTCAAACGATGTCAATGCGAAGCTTGTTGTGGATGTTAAGCTTCAATTCCCTATCGGTTGCCCGAGTTGAATGAACTGGCCAAAAGAACCTTGGCGTATCATTGCCAACGACCGGTATTGTCGCAAGGACGCTTCGGGCATATATCTGGGTTGGTACGATGGTGTGTTTGTTCATGATCGTCTCCCAGAATAGGCGGCATGCACAATTAGGGGAATGAGGGGTGAGACGAGTAAAGACAGCAATTGCAAAAACACCCGTT
>CP070775.1:1261500-1265493 GCA_020346185.1 Betaproteobacteria bacterium
GACTGGTGCGACGTGATGATGAAGCATTGTTCGGTTTTGCCGTCGGGGCCTCTTCATGGAAGCAGTTCCTGCATCGTCCCATCGTCGAGCTGTGGCGCGCACGCCGAAACAAAGATTCCTGGCAAGTCGTTCCGCAGGTGCCGTCCGTTGAACGGTTGGCTTTTATCGGGGTTCGGGCCTGCGAACTCGAGGCAGTCAGGGTACAGGACCAGGTGCTGCTCGGTGGCGAGTACGCCGATCCGCACTACCGGGCACTTCGCGACAATGTGTTCATTGTGGCGGTGAACTGCGCGGTTGCCGGAGGAACCTGCTTTTGCGTTTCAATGTCAACCGGGCCGAAAGCCAAGAACGGCTACGACATTGCACTGACCGAAGTATCAGACGGGGAGGAGGGAACCGTGTTTGTTGCCGCGGCCGGCAGCGAACGTGGACAAACGTTGCTCGAACGACTGCCTCACCGGCCGGCATCGACGGCGGACCGCGAATCGGCCGAAGCGGTTTGCGAGCGCACGGCTGCATCCATGGGACGCGAGATGCGGTCTGACGATCTGCACGAGCTGCTGCATAGAAACCTCGATCATCCGCATTGGGATACGGTGGCGGAGCGCTGCCTTACTTGCGGCAACTGCACCATGGTCTGCCCAACGTGTTTTTGCACCACGGTTGAGGATGCGAGCGACCTGACCGGAAAGGAGGCGTCACGCACGCGGCGCTGGGATTCATGCTTTTCGATTGATTTCTCGTACGTTCACGGTGGTAGCGTGCGTACCAGCGGCGGCGCACGATACCGTCAGTGGTTGACACACAAGCTTGCAACCTGGTTCGACCAGTTCGGCACTTCGGGTTGCGTTGGATGCGGCCGTTGTATTACCTGGTGCCCGGTGGGCATCGATATTACCGCCGAAGTGCGTGCGCTTCGGGAAAGTGAAACGGGCTGAAGGAGGAGGCTATGGAAACCCGCGGCTTGGCGCAAATTGTCATGGAGCATCCCTTCTTTGTCGGACTCGAAGAGGACTTCTGTGACCTTGTCTCGGGCTGTGCCCGCAACGTGCGCTTTGAGGACGGTGCCTACCTATTCCGCAAAGGCGAGCCGGCAAATGAGTTTTTTCTGGTGCGTGAGGGGCGAGTCGAACTACAGATCGCGGCCCCGGGAGTAAAGCCAATTACATTCCTCACAATCGGTGACAACGAGGTCGTCGGACTGTCCTGGCTGATCCCACCCTATCGATGGTCGATTGACGCGAAAGCGATCGGCCGTGTCCGGGCAATTGGAATTGACGCGAGATGTCTGCGGGGCAAGTGTGAAGCTGACCATCATCTGGGGTATGAGTTGATGAAGCGTTTCATGTCCGTGCTCATTGAGCGTCTGAACGCGGCGCGTTTGCAGGCGCTGGATGTCTATGGTGTACCAGCCTGACGGATTAGACGCTGTGCAGCGTCGGGCTGCCGCGACCATTCCCAGAATTGCGCGAATCCGGCGCCGCCGGCGGGAAGGGCCGCAGACCTGGACGCTGGAACTCGAAACTGAGGACGGAGAGCTGCCGCAGTTCGCAGCGGGGCAGTTCAACATGTTGACCGCCTTCGGTATTGGCGAGGCCGCTATCAGTGTGAGCGGCGATCCGGGATCCAAGGGCCCGCTGGTTCACACCGTGCGAGCCGTGGGGCCGGTCTCAACGGCGCTTGCCACGCTGCAGCCTGGTGACTCCGTTGGACTGCGCGGACCGTTCGGCGCCGGCTGGCCGATGAAGGAAGCGGAGCAACGCGACGTGGTTATCGTCGCCGGTGGACTCGGGCTCGCGCCGTTACGTCCTGCCATCTATCATCTGCTTGCCAACCGGAGAACGTACGGCAAGGTTGTGATTCTCTGCGGTTCGCGCAGTCCGGGCGACATATTGTTTCGCCGCGAACTCGAACGCTGGGGGCGCCATATCGAGATCGAATTGGAGGTGACGGTCGATCATGCGGCCGATGACTGGCGTGGCCACGTTGGCGTTGTAACGACGTTCATCCCCCGCACAGATTTCGATCCGGCGAATAGCATCGCTTTGGTCTGCGGCCCGGAGCTGATGATGACTTTCGCGGTGTCGGCACTGCAGGATGCCGGAGTCAGCGACGAGGCAATCTATATCTCCATGGAGCGCAACATGAAATGCGCCGTCGGTCTTTGCGGGCACTGCCAGTTCGGCACAGCGCTGCTGTGTCGCGACGGCCCGGTGATGGCTTTTAACCGAGTCAGACACATGCTTGCGATCCGGGAAATCTGAAGTGGTGGCGAATGCAAACAAGCCGCGATTGGCAGTATGGAAGTTTGCTTCCTGCGACGGCTGTCAGCTTAGCTTGCTCGACTGCGAGGATGAACTGCTGACAGTTGCCGGGGCGGTCGACATTGCCTACTTTCCGGAAGCTACGCGTGCTGCTGTGAAAGGGCGCTACGACCTGTCGCTGGTCGAAGGCTCGATTACGACGCGTGCCGACGCGGCGCGGATTCTCGAAGTGCGGCAGCGTTCCCGCGCGCTGGTGACGATCGGCGCCTGCGCGACGGCCGGTGGTATCCAGGCACTGCGTAACTTTGCCGATGTGCGTGAATACATGTCAGTTGTGTACGCTCGACCCGAGTTCATTGACACGTTGGCGACTTCGACGCCAATTGCCGACCATGTTCATGTCGATTTCGAATTACGTGGTTGTCCGATCAGCAAGCGACAGTTGACTGAGGTGCTTTCCTCGTACCTCGCCGGGCGGCGACCAGTCACGCCACGGCACAGCGTCTGCGTCGAGTGCAAACTGGCGGGAAATGTCTGCGTCACGGTAGCGCATGGCACGCCGTGCCTTGGTCCCGTCACTCAGGCCGGCTGCGGCGCAATCTGCCCAACCTATAACCGCGGTTGCTACGGCTGCTATGGACCGATGGAAACACCCAACGCTGCACCACTCACCGAGCGGCTGCGGCAACTGGGCATGGAGGATCGTGCTATTCAGCGCGTCTACCGCAACTTCAATGCAGACGCACCGGAATTTCGTGAACAGAGCAAACGCCATGGCTCGTAGAACCATCAAAGTCGATTATCTGGCGCGCGTCGAGGGCGAAGGCGCGTTCAAGGTGGTGCTGCGTGACGGTGTGGTGCGATCGGCGGAGCTGAATATTTTCGAGCCGCCGCGTTTCTTTGAGGCGCTGTTGCGCGGCCGCAACTATGACGAAGCGGCCGATATCAACGCGCGGATTTGCGGTATTTGTCCCGTTGCCTATCAGATGAGCACGGTTCACGCGATGGAGGACGCTTTTGGAATCAGCGTCGATGGACCGTTACGAGAACTGCGCCGGCTGCTTTACTGCGGCGAGTGGATCGAGTCTCATGCGCTGCACATATACATGTTGCATGCACCCGATTTTCTCGGCTATGACGGTGTAATCGATATGGCGGGCGACCACGTTGATGCCGTGCGACGCGGGCTCACGCTGAAGAAAGTCGGAAACGAGATTCTGTCGCTGATCGGTGGGCGGGAAATTCATCCGATCAACGTACGTGTTGGCGGTTTCTACCGCGCGCCGCGGCGGAGCGAATTGACCGTGCTGTTCGATAGGCTGAAGTGGGCGCGCGACGCGGCGCTGGAGACGGTGCAATGGGTCGCCGGTTTCGATTTTCCGGAACGCGAGCGCGATTACACTTTTGTCGCCTTGCGACATCCGCATGAGTACCCGTTCAACGAAGGTCGCATCGTTTCCAACAAGGGACTCGATATCGCGGTTTCGCATTACGATGAGCATTTCGAGGAGTCGCATGTCGAGCGCTCAACGGCATTGCACTCGCGCATGCGCACTGGTGAGTCTTATCTTGTTGGTCCGCTCGCGCGCTACAGTCTCAATTTCGATCGCTTGTCGCCGCTGGCGCAAAAGGCCGCGCGCGATGCCGGTCTTGGCCCGATTTGCGTCAATCCTTACCAGAGCATCATCGTGCGCGCGATCGAGGTGTTGTATGCCTGCGACGAAGCGCT
>CP070775.1:1265593-1269744 GCA_020346185.1 Betaproteobacteria bacterium
TGGCGACCTGGATTTTGTCGGCATGTCGCAACCATGGGACGCCGAAATCGTGCAGCGTTTGCTTCGCGATCCCCGCATCGAGACCATCAGTTGGTCGCGTGCCGACGCACACGTCGCACTCCGCCCCTTCCTGACCAAGAAAATCCTTCCGCGCGGCGTTGCAGACCTCGCCAACGACCTGCCCCGCGGCGATGTAACCCTCGTTGCATCCAAAGCCAGCCTCATCGTGCGGGACGATTTGCACCCGGCGCTACAACATCTGTTTCTCCAAGCAGCTTCGGAAATACACAGCAGCCCCGGTGTATTCAACAAAGCAGGTGAGTTTCCGGCAGCTGAGCCAGTCGATCTACCGTTGAGCGACATCGCGCGCGACTATTACCGTAGCGGACAACCATTTCTGCAGCGTTACTTACCGTTCTGGCTCGCGGCATTCACGGGCCGGCTACTAGTGCTTCTCATTCCAATCATCGGAATCGCCTATCCGCTGTTTCGTCTATTGCCGAGCCTGTACGGCTGGTCCATGCGGCGGCGAATACTACGTTTGTACGGGGAACTGAAATTTATCGAGGCCGATCTGGAGACGCACAGGTCAGCCGATCCAGCCGCTGCAGTCGAGCGGCTTGACCGGCTGGAAAAGCGCGCCAACCGCATGCGCGTGCCAGTCGCTTTTACCCAGATGCTCTACACATTGAAGCAACACATTAGTCTGGTGAGGGGAGAGATAGCCAATTCGGCCGCCAAGCGCCGGTCCTCAGAGTAAGCGCAAGACAGCCTCGGCTGCTGAAAGACTCTGCGAACACATTTCGATAAGTCAGGACCGCTAGAGTTCAAACTGTATGCCATCCACGACGCTTTCTGCACAGCGCAATTTCGCACGATGATCGCTGGTCGGCACACTCGTCGCGACCGCTGCACTTATCGCCGCCGCGCTGGTGTTCACAGAGCAGTTACCCCCGCGCAGGTTGGTCATGGCGACCGGGACCGAGCGCACCATATCGCGACATCGGACAGCATTACGCCCGAATTCTTGCTCGCCACGGAGTAAAGCTTGAGGTGCAGGCCACCGATGGCTCGGTGAACAATATCGACTTGCTCAACGATCCGCGTTCGGGTATGAGCGTCGCGCTGCGTCCCTACCTGAGTAAGCGCATCCTTCCGCGTGGACTTGCGGACTTGAGAAACGATCGTTCGCCCCACGACGTCGTTCTGGTGGCAACAAAGGCCAGCCTGATCGTGCAAAATGGTCTTCACCCGCCACTACAGCACCTGCTGCTCGAGGCGGCCTCGGAGGTCCATAGTAGCCCCAGCGTTTTTAACAAGGCGGGTGAGTTTCCTGCAGCCGAACCACTGGACTTGCCTCTGAGCGATACCGCTCGCGATTACTACCGTACCGGCAAACCATTCCTGCAGCGCTACCTACCATTCTGGCTGGCGGCTTTGACCACGCGAATACTGGTATTGTTGGTACCGATCCTTGGCATCGCCTACTATGTTTCGCTTCGTACCCGCCTTGTTTGCCTGGTCAATACGTCGTCGAATCTATTCCTTGCAAGGAGAGCAAAAATTTATTGAAGCAGAATTTCAGGCGCAACTGGATGACCAGCCATCCGATTTTCTCGAGCGCCTCGATCAACTGGAAGAGCGTTCCAACGGAATACGCGTTCCAGCTGCCTTTGCCAATTTGCTTTATGCGCTCAAGCACCATATTACACTGGTGAGGCAGAGTATCAGCCAAACCAGCAAGCGCGCTGGTTACGGACCTAGCGCATTATCTGAGGAAAGCACATGACAGCAATCTCTAACAGCTTTGATCTCGATTCAGTCGAATGGCGACGCGTAACCGACCCGAACTGCAAATCCTTCCGGGTCGATTTCGAGTACAGCCTCCTTGGCTATGACCTGCCAAGCGGGCGGCTCGACATGCTGCTGCGCTACGTCGATAGCGGCCATTGCAGGCCACACCGTCACATCGCTTCGACCACTACTCTTGTTCTGCAAGGCGAACAGTTTCTGGAGGAACGACTGCCGGATGGTGAGACCAGGCGAGTTCGCCGCAGGAAAGGCGACTATGCGCTGGCACCCGCCGACGCGCACCCGCACGACGAATACGGTGGCGAAGAAGGCGGCACTATTCTGCTATCGATGACGGCAAAAGACGGGATGATATTCGAGTACTTTGACGAGAACATGGAAAACGGCTGGACACTTTCCCTCGAAGAGTTCGTCGATAGCTGGAATTCAGGCAAGGTTTACGGCGCAGCACCGGCGGGCAACAGAACCACCATCCTCACCTGACTGATCGCCATTGATCGAACAGACTTGCCGGCAGCAAGACGGCACGACAAAGCAGTTCTGATCGCGTACGCCCCCCGCGGTCACCTAGCATTCACTCTATCCAGTACTTTGGGTCATTCAGCACATCGGCGCATGCCACTGTTCCGCTAACGCGTCCAAGGACTCCGGGTCGGATTTCCTGGACCATCCACGCATCAGAATTTTCAGGGGCCATTGGATAAGGCACCTTTAGTCCCCTTATCCCGGCAGGGGAAAAACCATACTTGGGGTAGTAGCCTGGGTGGCCGAGCACGAATACCAGATCGACACCTGCTTTTTCCAACTGCTTTAGTCCGTCTTTGATAAGTTGGCCGCCAATCCCGCTGTTCTGGAATTCCGGGCGCACCGCCAGTGGCGCGAGAAGTGATGCAGACACAGTTCGCATCGAATCCTCAACCCGTACCTTCGTGTAGAGAACATACCCGACAACACGTTCGTTGACCGTTGCCACGAGTGACAACAATGGCTGCGCGCTCGGATCTTCCAATAAGCAAGTGACCAATTCCGCAATCCCTCGCCCTTCCGCATCACCAAACGCAGCGACAATAACGTCGACGACCGCCTGCCTGTCCGCCCTGGAGGCTTTGCGCACATTCACAATCATATAAGGCAAGCCGGAAACTGACGCTGAGTTCTAACACGCTTCAAACGCCGCGGACCTCGCGGCACTCGCGCTCGCGACCGCGCACCGTTCTTTGGCCCACCATCGGACCGCGCGTCTCAGTCACGACCGTGCGCTGACTTTCCACATGATGCTCACTGTCATAGAAGTAAATCACTACCCAGTCGTGCGTCATGCCCAATTCATGCGCCCGCTGCGTGTTTGAAAACAGCGCGGTGAAATGCCAACCGTTACGATCGGCATGCAGGATCGGCAACCAGCGCTTGCCTTCGGGATTGAATCGCTTGGGCGCAATCGTCGGCAGCTTGCCATTGGCGGTCTGGTCACGATACGCACGGTCGATCTCGAGCAACAATTCGACCGACGGCTCATCCCTAGTCGCCGGCGCGAGGCGTGGGCGCCGGCGCACGCGATCCAGCATCGAAGTCAGCGAAGCGCTGATCGCCGCTGCGCGCCGCGGTCCGACACCCGGCACCGACTCGAGCCGGCCTTCGTGCGCGGCTGCCTCCAGTGCTTCCAACGTATCCACCGCCAACACGTCATGGATCCTTTCGGCGAGGTCCTCGCCAACGCCGGGAATGGTCTGAAACAACGCGCACGGATCGACCGTGCCGCGCAGACGCTGCAATTGGATCCAGCGACCGGTCGTCAACATCTCGATGATTGCCGACGCGATACCTTTACCCACGCCCGGAATCGTCTCGAGACCAGTGGCGCCTTGTTCTTCGAAGAACTCGCGCACATCCTCACGCAACCCGGCTATGGCGTCGCCCGCCTTGCGGTATGCGCCGACGCGAAACGGATTAGCGCCTTGCGCCTCGATTAGCGCGGCCATCTCGCGCAAGCGCTCGGCTATCGTCTGATTGTCCGACTGGCTAGTAACCGGCACGTGTTCGACCCCACGCATGGCTGTTCGGCTGCATGAGCACACTCAGCTTTCAGAAAAAAAGTCGCCCGATTCGCTTTCCATGAAAACCGCATCGCATTTCGACCCGGAAAGTCTTAGCGCCTTCAGATACTTGTATTCCTCGGAGTGGTACCAGTTGTGCGCCTGTTCGAGATTTGGGAAACGAATGATCACCGGGAAGTTCGGTTTCCACTGCCCTTCGATGACGTCACAAGTGCCGCCAATGACAACGTAACGGCCACCGTACTGCTCAACGGTCGCCAATACATTACGCCGGTAGTCTTCCAT
>CP070775.1:1269844-1286645 GCA_020346185.1 Betaproteobacteria bacterium
ATGAAAAGGTGCCTCTACCCCCCACCGAGACATCGCTCAACCGAGTCAGATTCTAGAGGCTTCAGAGATCAAGGCGGCATTTGATGGTATGTAAAATGGTAGGGAAAGATAAAATGTGTATCTAATTATTCTATTAATAACGGTAAGTTAAATAGATATTAATGGCGGAGAGAGAGGGATTCGAACCCTCGGTACGGTATTCGCCGTACACACGCTTTCCAGGCGTGCACCTTAAGCCACTCGGTCATCTCTCCGATAAATCTGACTACCGAAACTTGCGGCTGCCAGCGCCACGCTTTGGCTTCGAGGTAACCTGAAGGTTAGTCTTCGCCGCAGCGAGTGCCGCAATCGCGTCCCGTGTTGTTCAGGCGTGCACCTTGAGCAACTCGGTCATCACTCCGCAGCGAGGCGGCGCAGGATAGCGAAGCGGCACGGCCGTGTCAAAAAGCCGGGCAGCCTACCAAAGCTTATTTCCCGCGCCAAAATTATCTCCCGCGGCTGGTCGAGAAATTGCCGCCTTTGATTCTGGCATGATCCGCCAGACACTGGCGCATCAGACCACATTGAAACCTGGCACTTTTCCGCACTGACTTCATTAGGCATTACGCTAAATGGTTTCCTTCAGTTGCTCAAGAATTTGCGGATTTTCAAGGGTCGATACGTCTTGTGTGATCTCTTCACCCTTGGCGATGGCGCGCAGCAAACGCCGCATGATCTTTCCCGAGCGCGTCTTCGGCAGGTTATCCCCGAAACGGATCTCCTCCGGCTTGGCAATCGCTCCGATGTCTTGCCCAACCCAATCGCGCAGCGTTTTAGCAATTTTCTTCGCTTCTTCACCACTGGGGCGTGCACCCTTGAGCACAACAAATGCAATGACCGCTTCACCCTTGACATCATGCGGTTTGCCGACTATAGCGGCTTCCGCGACCAGGTCGTGCGCGACCAGCGCCGATTCGATCTCCATGGTGCCTAGCCGGTGTCCGGAAACATTGAGTACATCATCTATTCGCCCCATGATCCAGATGTAACCATCCTCATCGCGGCTGGCGCCGTCGCCAGCAAGGTAGTATTGCTTGCCTCTAAAGTCGTCCGGGTAATAGCTTTTCTTGAAACGCTCCGGATCACCCCAGATGGTGCGGATCATCGACGGCCATGGTTTCTTGAGCACCAGAATACCGCCGTGGCCCTTTGGAACCGACTCGCCCGTTTCGTCGACAATATCGGCCATGATGCCAGGTAGCGGGAAAGTGCAAGAACCTGGCTTGAGCGGCGTTGCCCCGGGCAACGGCGTGAGCAGGTGGCCGCCCGTTTCGGTTTGCCACCAGGTGTCAACAATTGGGCAGCGACCTCCACCAACCTCTTGGTAGTACCAGATCCATGCCTCCGGATTGATCGGCTCGCCAACCGTGCCAAGCAGGCGCAACGACGAGAGGTCGTGCTGTTTTGGAAGTTCGGCACCCAGTTTGATCAATGAGCGAATCGCCGTCGGCGCAGTGTAGAACACGGTCACACTGTGGTCCTCGATCATTTTCCAGAACCGGTTCGCGTCAGGGAAGGTTGGTACGCCCTCGAATACCACCTGGGATGCGCCTACCGCCAACGGGCCATAGGCAATGTAGGTGTGTCCTGTAACCCAGCCAACGTCCGCCGTGCACCAGAAAACATCGGACCCTTTATAATCGAACGTCCATTTCATCGTCAGGATTGCGTGCAGCAGGTAGCCCGCCGTGCTGTGCTGGACCCCCTTGGGTTTGCCGGTTGAACCAGACGTGTAGAGAATGAACAGCGGGTGTTCGGCTTTGACCCAGGTTGGCTCGCAAACATCCGGTTGGTTTTGCACCAGATCACTCAGCCAGACGTCTCGGCCTTCCTGCATGCTGATGTCAGAGCCGGTACGCTTGTACACCACCATATTCTTGACCGAGCCGCAGCCTCCCATCGCGATTGCTTCGTCAACAGTCGGCTTGAGAGGAATCTCCTTGCCGCCCCTCATCTGACCGTCGGCGGTCAGCACTGCCACCGCGCCTGCATCACTGATGCGGTCTTGCAGACTTTTTGCGGAGAAACCCCCGAAAACCACCGAGTGAGTCGCGCCGATACGCGCGCACGCCTGCATTGCGGCAACTGCCTCGATTGACATCGGCATGTAAATCACAACGCGATCGCCGGGCTTTATGCCCAGGCTCTTGAGGCCATTGGCAAATTGACAGACTTTGTGAAACAACTGCTTGTAACTGACCTTGGTGACCGTTCCGTCGTCAGCCTCAAAAATGATCGCGATCTTGTTTGGCTGCGCGTTTAGATGCCGGTCCAGGCAGTTGTAAGAGGCGTTCAGCTCACCGTCGTCGAACCACTTGAAAAACGGTGCATCGCTCTCGTCAAGCACTCTACTGAACGGCTTTTGCCACAACAGGTTGTCACGTGCATGCCGGGCCCAGAAGCCTTCATAGTCTCTTTCGGCCTCGTCGCATAGCACTTGATAGGCTGGCATCCCGGAAATGTTCGCCTGTTTGACGAAATCCGATGATGGTTCGAAAACGCGGTTTTCGTGCAATACCGATTCAATTTCAGCTGAACTCATCCGTTCCTCCCGCGGAAATAGATTATGCTTCGCTCTCAGTTCAAAGCCACACCAACGTGCTTTTTCAGCGTACGGTGCCAGTTGGTAACGCCTTGGTTCACAATGCTTTTGCCGCTGCTTAGGGTTCGCGCCAAGAGCAAACGGGATGATTTCATCGTCGCGACCGGACCAAAGCTGACGAGATGTCACTAGGTGACTTCATGAATTTACACACCGATTATAACGACACGTAGTCGATTCAGTGTTTCAACGCTCGGTTCGCGGTCTGTTGCAACCCGCTAAATCGTAGCGCGGCAAGCAATCTCGCCGCCGCCTCGTGACTTATAATATGCCTTTTGCCCGATTGCGGCCTGCCATCGGACATCCCTCGACGTACATGACCGCTATCCGACAGGAAGATCTCATCGAAAGCGTTGCCGACGCTTTGCAGTACATCTCGTATTTTCATCCGCGTGACTACATCGATTCACTTGCGCTCGCCTACCAGCGCGAGGAATCGCCGGCGGCGCGCGATGCCATCGCACAAATACTCACCAACTCGCGTATGAGCGCGGAGGGTCACCGCCCGGTTTGTCAGGACACCGGCATCGTGGTGGCTTTTGTTAGAGTGGGCATGAATGTGCGCTGGGAAGGTGCGACCATGAGCGTTACTGACATGGTCAATGCGGGGGTGCGCCGCGCCTATCTGCATCCCGATAACAAGCTGCGCGCCTCGATCCTGTCCGATCCTGCCGGCACGCGCACCAACACGAAAGACAACACACCCGCTGTTATTCACTTTGACCTGATACCGGGTGACACGGTGGAAGTCGACGTCGCTGCCAAGGGTGGCGGCTCGGAAAACAAGTCGAAGTTCACCATGCTCAATCCCTCAGACAGCATTGTCGACTGGATCGTTGATGTTGTTCCGACAATGGGTGCCGGATGGTGCCCCCCGGGCATGCTCGGCATCGGCATTGGCGGCAGCGCTGAAAAGGCCATGGTGCTTGCCAAGGAAGCGCTGATGGAACCGATTGACATGGCTGAACTGAAGAGGCGCGGCCCGTCGAACCGGCTCGAGGAACTACGAATCGAAATACACGACAAGATCAACGCGCTGGGAATCGGAGCACAGGGGCTCGGCGGACTGACGACGGTGCTCGATGTCAAGATCAAGGACTATCCGACTCATGCCGCCTCGTTGCCGGTCGCGGTGATTCCCAATTGTGCCGCAACGCGCCATGTGCATTTTGTACTAGACGGCAGTGGCCCGGCGCAGCTCGAGGCACCGAAGCTCGAAGATTATCCAGATGTGCATTGGACAGCTTCGCCGAAGGCGCGTCGCGTCGATCTTGCGAGCGTGACCCGTGAAGACGTCGTCAATTGGCGACCGGGCGATACGTTGTTGCTCAACGGCAAGTTGTTAACTGGCCGTGACGCCGCACACAAGCGCATTCGTGATCTAATCGATAGCGGCAAGCCATTGCCGGAAGGCGTGGACTTCAGCGGGCGGTTCATCTACTACGTCGGGCCGGTGGATCCGGTGCGCGACGAAGTCGTCGGCCCGGCCGGTCCGACCACGGCGACGCGCATGGATAAATTCACCGAGATGATGCTCGCCAGGACAGGCTTGCTCGGAATGATTGGCAAAGCGGAACGCGGACCGGTTGCCATCGAAGCGATTCGCAAGCACAAGGCGGTGTACCTGATGGCCGTTGGTGGTGCGGCATATCTGGTTTCAAAGGCGATCAAGGCATCGCGCGTCGTGGCATTTGAAGACCTCGGTATGGAAGCAATTTACGAATTTGAAGTTGAAGACATGCCCGTGACCGTAGCGGTCGATTCCAAGGGTGTATCGGTGCATGAGACCGGTCCTGCGCAGTGGCGTGGCAAGATCGGCACGATACCCGTGGTTGTGGCCTGATCCGTGCGCATCTTCAATGCACCCTGACTTGCGTAATGATGGTAGTCTCGGCATTGTCCCACGTGCCGATTTGGCAAGGCGCTTGTCGGGCGCAGGACGATTTCTTTGGCGGGCCGCCCCGCATTGCATGGTAGTGAACCTGGTCAGGTCCGGAAGGAAGCAGCCACAGCTATTCTCTGCAAGTGCCGGGGGTTCGGCTCGCCACCCATTTGGGCAAACGGGGCGTTTTGCTCCGCCGTTGTATCGACCACAGTGGATCGTGAAATGACATTGGCGCTGGCCAGAAAATGGCGGCCGAAGACATTTGGCGAACTCGTCGGCCAGGAGCATGTCGTTCGTGCCTTGACTAATGCGCTCGAGCAACAGCGCCTGCATCACGCCTGGTTGTTTACAGGTACTCGGGGCGTTGGCAAGACCACGCTGGCGCGCATCCTCGCCAAGGCGCTCAACTGTGAAACGGGCGTGACTGCCAAACCGTGTGGCGCCTGTGATTCCTGCCTGGCGATTGATGCCGGTCGTTTTGTCGACGTGCTCGAACTCGACGCCGCATCGAACACCCAGGTCGACAACATGCGTGAGCTGCTCGACAACGCCATGTACGCACCGACCTGCGGGCGCTATAAGGTGTACGTCATCGACGAAGTGCATATGCTCTCGCGCTCTGCGTTCAACGCCATGCTCAAGACGCTCGAGGAGCCGCCAGAGCATGCCAAGTTTGTGCTCGCCACCACCGACCCGCAAAAGGTGCCGGTCACCGTGCTGTCGCGCTGTTTGCAGTTCAATCTGAAGCAGATTCCCGCAGCGCAGATCCGTGCACAGCTGCGAAATATCGTCGACCGTGAATCGGTCGAAGCGCAAGACACCGCGCTCGCTCTGTTAGCGCGTGCGGCGCAGGGCAGCATGCGCGACGCGTTGTCGCTGCTTGATCAGGCTATCGCGCATGGCGCCGGCAAGGCCCTAGAGGCGGCGGTACGCGAAATGTTGGGCGCGGTCGACCGGAGCTATCTGATCGAAATCGTGCGCGCACTCATCGCGCGCGACGGCGGCGCCTTGTTGGGCCAAGCCGACCGCATGGCAGAGCGCAGCCTGTCGTTTGATGGGGCACTCGAAGAACTTGCGACACTGCTGCATCGCCTTGCGCTGGCCAAGAGTATCCCCGGCTCACTGGCCGAGGACGATCCGGATTACGACGCATTGATGTTGCTGGTTGAGGAAATCGATTCGGAGTCGCTGCAACTGATGTATCAAATCGCGCTGCTGGGACGGCGCGATCTGGGTTTGGCGCCTGACGAATACGCCGGCTTTACCATGAGTCTGTTGCGCATGCTGACGTTTTATCCGTCCAGTGAGTCAGGCGATCAGCGGGTAACGACTGCGGCCGACAGCGGAGAGGCCGCTGCCAACGAGGCACCCGCTGGCAAGATGGCGCATCGGGCAAAGCCCGACAAGGGCACAATACCGGAGACGGAAAATTCAGTGAAAGCATCTTCGGCATTGGCTGAGATGAGTGACTGGCGTAGGTTGGTGAGCGAACTCAAGATCGGCGGCATGGCGCGCATGCTTGCCGACCACTGTGAACTAAGACGATTTGAAGGTAATGTGATCGAATTGTCGGTGCCCGAAGCGCACCGGCATTTATCGGAACCGGCATACAATGAAAAGTTGCAGACCGTGCTGCGCGAGCATTTTGGCAGCCGCGTGCGGCTGAAGATCGAAATCGGTGGCAATGGCGATACCCCGGCCGCGCAGGAGGACCGCGAAAACAAGAAGAGACTCGAGCAGGCTATCGAGGCAATTGATACTGACCCATTCGTCAGGGATCTAGTCGAAAGTCTGGACGCGAAAATTAGAGATGACTCTATCAAACCGGTTTGAGTTTTCGTTGGAGAAGCTACTGCGCAACCAGATTGAGCCGTCACGCGCTCACTTACCTCTCGCGTCGTTGGAAATTGAGTATGTGGCTTCGAAATAACTTTCTTGCCGCTCATGCGAGTCCGGGCTGCAACTCTCGATGCTCAGTTTCTGGGCTTGGGCTGCGCGCCTCGTTGCACCCGGCACGCGCACCGCGCCGTATCCATCGGGTCATGCAATGCAGGTAGCGGCAGAGAAGTTTCGCCTGAGTGCTATCGTTGAGTGGCTGCTGACCGGTTCAATATTTGTTTTGAAACTTGGAGAGACGCAATGATGAAGGGACAACTCGCCGGCTTGATGAAACAGGCCCAGGCAATGCAGGAGAACCTCAAGAAGGCGCAGGAGGAAATCGCGGCGATGGAAATCGAAGGGCAGGCGGGTGCCGGCATGGTCAAGGTCATCATGACTGGCCGTCACGACGTCAAGCGCATCACCATTGACGAGAGCCTGATGGGCGACGACAAGGAAATGCTCGAAGACCTGGTGGCTGCTGCCGTTAATGACGCGGTGCGCAAAGTGGAAAGCACCACTCAGGAGAAGATGTCCGGACTCGGCGCTGGACTGCCTCTTCCTCCGGGAATGAAACTGCCATTCTGAGTGCAACATCGAGCAGCTGCAGATTTCCCGCATCGAGCAAAAGCAGCGTGCACCGCACATGAAGACACCGTCCAGCCTCGAGGCGCTAGTCGAGGCGTTGCGCCGGTTGCCCGGGGTCGGCCCGAAATCAGCGCAACGTATGGCCTACTACCTATTGCAACACGATCGGGAGGGCGCGCAACGGCTCGCCAAGTCATTGGGCGAAGCCGTCACGCGGGTGCGCCATTGTGACAAGTGCAACAACTTTGCGGAAGAGCCGCTGTGCGAGCTATGCAGTTCGGCACGGCGTGACGCGAGTATCTTGTGTGTCGTCGAGATGCCCGGTGACGTTGCGATGATGGAGCAGGCGCAAGCCTATCGTGGTTTGTATTTTGTCTTGCTGGGACGGCTTTCGCCGCTCGACGGAATTGGTCCGAAAGAAATTAACCTTGATCGTCTCGTTAAGCGTGCAACGGACGGACAGGTCAGGGAGGCCATCATCGCCACTAATTTCACTACCGAAGGCGAGGCCACCGCGCATTACATAGCCGAGATGCTCACCGCGCGTGGTCTGAAAGTCACCCGCATTGCGCGCGGTCTGCCGGTAGGCGGTGAACTCGAACATGTGGACAGTGGCACGCTTGCCCAGTCTGTCATCGAGCGGCGCCCGGTCGACTAACGCCTGCCTTTTTCCTGGTTGCAACGATTATCGGTTGCACTGATTCCTCAATTCACCGAAATGGCAACAGCGAGCAAAACTGCCCAACCGAGCCGTCGCGGCAAACCGAAATCCACGCCGAAGAGCGCGCGCAGCCCACGCAAGCCGCTGCGACCGCCAGCCAAACGCGTGGCAAAAAAAGAAACGGAAAAGTCAGCGCAGAAGGCAGCGGCCGTGCCGAAGTCGCAGAAGCTGCAAAAGGTTCTCGCCCAATCTGGACTCGGTTCGCGCCGTGCCATGGAAGAGTTGATCAAGGATGGCAAGGTCAAGGTCAATGACGAGGTCGCGGTTCTGGGGCAGCGCGTCACGACTGAAGACCTGATCCAGGTTGGGCGCCGGCGCATTCAGTTCAGAATTACCACGCGGCTGCCGCGGGTCATTCTGTATCACAAGCCAGAGGGTGAAATCGTCTCACGTGACGATCCCAAGGAGCGCGCTAGCGTGTTTGAAAAGCTGCCTGCCATAAGGAATGCGAAATGGCTTGCCATAGGACGCCTCGACTTCAATACCTGCGGGCTGTTGATTTTCACAACCTCGGGCGAGCTCGCCAATCGGCTGATGCATCCGCGTTTTGAAGTCGAGCGCGAATACGCCGTGCGTATTTTCGGTGAACTCGACAAAGACGAAATGGCGAAACTGTGCTCCGGTGTACGCCTGTCGGACGGTATTGCAAAATTCGAAACTATTGAGCCGCAAGGCGGAGAGCGGCGTAATCATTGGTATCGCGTCATCGTTAAGGAAGGGCGCAACCGCCTGGTGCGCCGCATGTTTGAGGCGCTGGGCTATCAGGTCAGCCGCTTGATGCGCTTACGTCTTGGCATCGTGTCACTGCCGGACAGGCTCAGGCGCGGCAACTGGGTCGAACTGAAAGAGTCAGAAATTCGTAATCTGCTCGACTGGGTAGGCAGTGTGCCGCCGGTCGTGTTGCCTTATCGCGAACCGTCGCGCAAATCATCCGCGGTAAGCAAGAAAACAAAATCCTCGCCAGCCCCGGTTTCGAGCCAGACAAAAGGCAGGCCCGGGTAGGCTCGCTCTAGTGCCGGGCGGTTGCGGCCGACCTCGACCACCAGAAGGCCGTTAGGCGTAAGGTATGCACTGGCTGCATTGATGATGCGACGAATGATGTCCAGGCCGTCCTCACCGGCGGCGAGTGCGAGCGACGGCTCGGCGCGGTACTCGGCCGGCAGAACGGCCATCGTCTTGACATCGACGTATGGTGGATTAGCAATGATAATGTCATATTGGTCAGTGAGATTGCCGAAAAGATCTCCTAAGTGCAATGCAATGTTTTCAAGCCCATATTCGCTGACGTTGCGGCGCGCCACCTCGATCGCCTTGTCAGATATGTCCGTCGCGTGTACCGCGGCATTGGGAAAGGCATGGGCCAGCAAAATCGCCAGACAGCCCGAACCGGTACACAGATCGATGCAGCTGTTTATCGCATCAGGTTCGGTTATCCACGGTGATAACTGTTCTTGCAACAGTTCCGCGATATGCGAGCGTGGCACGATGACGCGCTCATCGACGTAGAAGCGAAACTCGCCGAGCCACGCCTCTTTGGTCAGGTACGCCGCTGGCAGTCGTTTTTGGACACGCTCATGGATCAGCGAAAGCGCTTCATCAATCTCGGTCCGCGACAGGGCCGCGTCAAGAAAAGGTTCCAAGTTATTCAGTGGTAGGTGCAATGAGTGCAGCACCAGGTAGACAGCTTCGTCATATGCGTTGTCGGTGCCGTGCCCGAATGACAAACCGGCGCGATTGAATGCACTCACCGCGTAGCGGATCGCGTCGCGAACCGTGCGTAGATGTGCGGTTTGCTCAACTTCCATTCAGCAACTGTGCAATCGTTTGGTGGTAGATCCGCGACAGCGTGGCTATATCTTCAATGGCGACTTTCTCATTAATCTTGTGTATCGTTGCATTCACTGGTCCCAGTTCGACCACTTCGTCGCAAATGTCCGCAATGAAGCGGCCGTCGGACGTGCCGCCGGTGGTGGACAGTTTGGGATCGATGCCGGTGGTGCTCTTGACCGCTGTGCTGACTGCTTCGACCAGTCTGCCGCGGCGGGTTATGAACGGCTTCCCGGAGAGCGACCATTTGATGTGGTAGTTGAGCCCGTGGCGGTCAAGAATGTCGCTCGTGCGTTTCTTGAGCTCCTCGATCGTGCTTTGCGGAGAGAAACGGAAATTGAAATGCGCATGTAGTTGACCGGGGATCACGTTGGTTGCGCCAGTACCGGCGCGCATATTCGAGACCTGCCAACTCGTCGGCGGGAAGAACTCGTTGCCCTCATCCCACGTCGTCGCTGCCAGTTCTGCCAGAGCCGGCGCGAACAGGTGCACCGGATTGCGCGCCAGATGAGGATAGGCTACGTGCCCCTGTACGCCAGTGATCACGATCTCGCCTGAGAGCGAGCCACGCCGCCCATTCTTGATCATGTCACCAAGCCGCTCTACTGAAGTTGGTTCACCTACCACGCAGTAGTCGATGCGCTCTCCGCGCGACTTGAGAGTTTCAACTACACGCACTGTGCCGTCTTTGGCGGGACCTTCCTCATCTGAGGTGAGCAGCAGCGCAATGGAGCCAGCGTGCCCAGCTTGCTCGCTGACGAACTGTTCTATCGCGGTGACGAATGCCGCCAGCGATGTTTTCATATCGGCCGCCCCGCGGCCATACAAGTGCCCGTCACGGATCTCGGGCTTGAACGGATCGGAAGTCCAGGATTCGAGCGGACCCGGTGGCACCACGTCGGTGTGTCCGGCAAAACACAGCACCGGTGTCGCGCTGCCGCGTCGGATCCAAAGATTGTCCACTTCGCCAAAACGCATGTGCTCGGCCACAAAGCCGATCTTCGTCAGGCGCTGAGCAATAAGTGCCTGGCAGCCATCGTCTTGCGGGGTCACCGAGCGGCGCGACATCAGGTCAGTGACAAGGCTGAAAGTTTCTGAATGCATCGATGCTGGACTTTAACAAAAAAACAAGGGCGAGCCAGCGGCTCGCCCTTGTTCCGACTTCTAGAAGTCGAGTGGTTTTGTCTTAGCCCTTGTCGCCGACATTGAGCTTGATCTCACTGAACGAATAATCGCCGCCCGGTTTGACAACCAGACGGCCGGTTGGGCTCTCGCCAAGTTTGCCCGAGGCTTTCTGTTCGTAGTTGTTAATGAGCCAGGCCATATTGGTCGATGAATCCGCATTCTTCATTGCTTCGTCTTTGGAGATCCTGCCTTGCTGATATAGCTCGAGCAGAGCCTGTTCAAAGGTCTTCGATCCCGGCGTGAGACTTTGCGTCATGGCGTCGCGCACTTCGTCGATCTCACCCTTGCGAATATGCTCGGAAACCAGTTTGGTATTCATCATCACTTCGACCGCTGCGACCAGCGTGCCGTCATTGCCTTTGACCAGTCGTTGCGAAACGATGGCGCGCAAGCTCATGGATAGATCTGCCAGCAAAGCCGGACGCGCATCGTGGGGAAAGAAGTTGACGATCCGGTTAAGCGCGTGGTAACTGTTGTTCGCGTGCAGTGTTGATAGGCACAGATGACCAGTTTGTGCGTACAGCAGCGCGTGCTGCAAGGTCTCCTTGTCGCGAATCTCGCCGATCATCATCATGTCGGGAGCCTCGCGCATGGCGTTGACCAGTGCGTGTTCGTAACTGTGGGTATCGGTGCCGATTTCGCGCTGGTTGACGAGGCATTTGTCACTGTTGAACACGAACTCCATCGGGTCCTCGATGGTGAGAATGTGGCCCGCTTTGTGGGCGTTGCGGTGCTCGATCATGGCCGCCAATGTGGTTGACTTACCTGATCCGGTGGACCCCACAACCAGAACGAAACCACGCTTTTCCATCACCAGCTCGGTGAGCAACGCCGGCAGGCCAAGTTTGTCAATGCCCGGTGTGCCCCCGCGACGATAACGCACCACCAGGCCGACGTTGCCACGCTGGCGGAATACGTTTATACGAAAGCGGCCAACGCCGTCTAGGACGTGAGAAAAGTTCATTTCCCACTCCTGCTCGAATATGGCAGCCTGTTTCTGGTCCATCAACTCGCTGGCAATTTTTTGCGTTAAATTGCCGTCGACGACGGTCTGGTTGACCGGCACGATGGTGTCGAGAATCTTGATCGAAATCGGTGCCCCGGCCGAGATGAACAGGTCGGAGGCATCTTTTTCCGCCATCAGCCTCAGTAAAGGATCAATAAACATGCTGCCCTCGTTGGTTGCGGATCCGTGCCGGTGACAGTAACGGCCTTAGTCCCCGCGCAGCAGGTCGTTGATACTGGTCTTGGCGCGGGTTTTCGCGTCGACCTGCTTCACGATCACTGCGCAATACAGGCTGTAGTTGCCGTCATCCGAGGGCATATTGCCCGATACGACGACCGAGCCTGCCGGGATTTTTCCGTATGTCACTTCGCCGGTCTCGCGGTTGTAAATCTTGGTACTCTGACCTATATAGACACCCATCGAGATGACCGATCCTTCGCCCACGATCACCCCTTCAACAATCTCCGAGCGTGCCCCGATAAAGCAACCATCCTCGATGATTGTCGGATTGGCCTGCAGCGGTTCGAGAACGCCGCCAATGCCCACACCACCCGACAGGTGCACGTTCTTGCCGATCTGGGCGCAGGAACCGACAGTCGCCCAGGTATCGACCATCGTGCCCTCATCGACGTAGGCGCCGATATTCACATAAGAGGGCATCAGCACGACATCCTTAGCAATGAATGCGCCACGTCGCACCGCTGCGGGCGGCACCACACGGAAGCCTCCGGCCCGAAAATCGCCTTCACCGTAGGTGGCGAATTTTGAATCGACCTTGTCAAAATAGTTGGTATAGCCGTCGCGCACCACCGCGTTATCGGTCAGCCGGAATGACAGCAACACAGCCTTTTTCACCCACTGGTGGGTCACCCAGTCCGAACCGGACTTTTCCGAGACGCGAATGGCACCGCTGTCGAGCGCGGCAATAGTATCGGCAACCGCTTCGCGCACCTCGGCGCTGGCAGTCTTCGGTGAGAGGGAGGCGCGGTCTTCAAACGCCTGTTCGATTACCGTATTCAAGTTGGCCATGGGATTTTCTTCCTCGTCGTCTGGTTTGGTTGTCGTAGAGATCAAATGCCGCCGGAATCGCCGGCACCGAGTTAAACGAAATGCGGGTGCTCTACACCCGCGATTTCAATAAAGCTATCTGTGGCGTGTTTACAGCCTGGCGATGCAATCACGCATGCGCTGTGCTGCTTCCAGGCATTCCTCTGGGGTTGCCACCAGGGCAATGCGCACCCGGTTGCGCCCCGGGTTCACGCCATGTGCTTCCCGGGCCAAAAGGCTGCCCGGCAATACCACCACATTATATTGTTGATACAGGCGCTTAGCGAACTCGACGTCGTCAATGGGGGTCTTCAGCCACAGGTAAAAGCCGGCCTCTGGCATCTCTACCCTGGTGGCGCTGGCCAGCAGCGGTACCACCGTTTCGAACTTCTGCCGGTAAAGCCGCCGGTTTTCCGCCACATGTGTCTCGTCGCTCCAGGCCGCGATGCTGGCGAACTGGATTGCCGGGCTCATCGCCGAGCCGTGGTAGGTCCGGTAGAGCAGGAACTTTTCTAGGATGTCTGCATCCCCGGCCACGAACCCGGAGCGCATGCCTGGCGCATTCGATCGCTTTGAAAGGCTACTGAACAACACCAGGTTGCGGAAGTTACTGCGACCCAACGCATGGGCCGCCTGCAGGCCGCCAAGGGGCGGAGCAGCGTCGTCTGAATAGATCTCCGAGTAGCACTCATCCGAGGCAATCACCAGGTCATAGCGGTCGGAAAGTTGGAACAACTGCTCCCATTCGGATAGCGGCATCACATGCCCTGTCGGGTTGCCCGGCGTGCACACGTAAACGAGCTGGGTGCGCTGCCAGACCTGCTCTGCGAGTGCAGCTGTGTCAAAGGCGAAACCCGACTCCGGCGTGAGGTTAATGAACGCCGGCGATGCTCCGGCGAGCAAGGCCGCTCCTTCGTAGATCTGGTAGAAGGGGTTCGGCATCACCACGGTCGCTCTCGGTTTGCTGCGGTCAATCACTGTCTGCGCCAGCGCAAACAAGGCCTCGCGAGTGCCATTCACCGGCAGCACCTGCCTGGCGGGGTCCACGGCGGTCACCCCGTAACGCCGAACGAGCCACTGCGAAATCGTTTCGCGCAGCTCCGGCGTGCCCGACGTGGCAGGGTAGCGTGCCAGACTGTCCAGCGAACTCGCCAGCGCATCCTTAATCAGCGTTGGGGTGGGGTGCTGCGGCTCGCCGATGGAAAGGCGAATCTGCCGATAGTCCGCATTCGGCGTAACCGTCGCCAGAATCTTTGAGAACTTCTGGAATGGGTAGGGCTGCAACAGCCCGAAGCCCGGAGCGAAATGGCTCATGTTGCGGCACCCGATTGCATTGACAGCATTTTTTTGTTTGCCCTGGTTCGCGCGACGTTGCTCACCGAATGGCCATGATTGAAAGCGAAGGTGGCAATTCTAACCGCTGGATCTCGCGAATTCTCGGGGCAGTACTTGATCGTTCTTCAGGGCGACGCCGAGTTGGAGCGAGCATACCAGTCCAGGTTCGCTACCCTGGCAGAAGAGCTTCACAAAAAAGCGCAAGTCCTGGTTTAGGAGGGTTTACAAGACGAACATAAGACACGAGCCACCGACATGAACTCGTGCGGGGCGAGGCTGGTCCTGCCCCCTCGATTTGTGGTTTGCCTTGCCTCCTGTTCTTGAGCAATATTGGCGATGCTGGTAGCTCGAAACAAATTACTGGTTGCGTGCACGTTTGGATCCTCAAAGCGCCTGAGTGCGACATATGTTCAAACAGATGGATGTGATCGAAGTCGGAGGTGACCATGTCGGAAAAGATTGTCTCAGCCAAGGCTGCTATTGAGATCGTCCAGGACGGAGACGTCATCGCCACCAGCGGTTATGGTGGCCACGGCGTGCCGGAAGAGCTGCTGGTCGCTCTGGAAAAGCGATTCCTTGAATCAGGATCGCCGAGAGACCTCACGATCGTCCACTCGACCGGGCAAGGCGATACCAAAGAACGCGGCTTGAATCACCTCGCTCACATAGGTCTCGTCAAGAGGATCATTGGTGGCTATTACGGATTGTCCCCGAAACTGACGCAGCTAGCGGTCGAGAACGACGTCGAGGCATATAACTTTCCTGAAGGTTGCATTCTTCAGCTCTATCGGGATATCGCGGCCGGAAAACCTGGTACGTTTTCCAAGGTGGGCCTGGGCACCTATGTAGACCCGCGCGTGGAAGGCGGACGCATGAACGACATTACCAAAGAGGAACTCATCGAGGTGATGAGCCTAGGCGGGGAGGATTGGCTCTTCTATCGCGCGTTTCCAATCCATGTCGCTTTCTTGAGGGGCACAACTGCTGATACGGATGGAAATATTTCCGTGGAGCGTGAAGCCTTGGTGCTTGAAGACCTGAATCTTGCAATGGCGGCGAGAAATTCCGGCGGCTACGTCATATGCCAGGTCGAACGAATCGCGCAAGCAGGGTCGCTTTCGTCGCGGAGTATCAGAATCCCGGGACTGATGGTGGATTGCGTTGTCGTTGGCGAGCCAGAGAATCACATGCAAAATTACTCTACGAGTTATAACCCGGCGTTCTCTGGAGAAATCCGAGTCCCGCCTCAGGCGGTTGAGCCGATGGCTCTTGACGAGCGCAAGGTCATTGCACGCCGGTGCGCTGCCGAACTGCGGGCGAACAGCGTCATCAATCTCGGAATTGGAATGCCGGAAGGCATCGGCGCTGTTTGCAGCGAGGAAAGAATCTACCAGTACGTTACCTTAACGGCCGATGTCGGTATCGTCGGCGGCGTACCGATGAAGGGGTTGAATTTCGGGGCGGCAACCAATGCGGAAGCGTTGGTTGACCACACCACTGCTTTTGATTTCATAGACGGCGGGGGTATTGACATTGCATTCCTCGGAATGGCTCAAGCCGATCAATATGGCAATGTCAATTCCAGCAAGTTTGGAAAGCGGATCACCGGTTGCGGAGGCTTCATCAACATAAGTCAGAACAGCCGGAAAGTGGTGTTTGTGGGAACGTTCCGGGCCGGAGGGCTGGCAGTCGCTCTCGAGAATGGTGTCCTGCAAATCCGCCAGGAGGGCAAGACCAAAAAGTTCGTGAAGGAGGTTGAGCAAATCACATTCTGTGGCAAGGTGGCGTTGGAGCGCAGACAGCCCGTCTTGTTTGTTACGGAGCGATGCGTGATGGGTTTGACCCCCGAAGGGCTGGAAGTGCTGGAGATCGCGCCGGGGATTGATCTTGAACGCGACATCCTGCCCGGGTTGGAGTTTGAGCCCATCGTCAAACAACCGAAGCTAATGGACGTGCGTTTGTTCTGTCCGCAACTGATGGGCTTGAAGGACGGGATGCTCTCCATGAGTCTATTGGACCGGATCCATTACAACCCCAGTCTGAATACAATTTTTCTCAACTTCGCAGGTCTTAGGGTGCGCACCAGTAAGGACGTGCGCGATATACGTGACGCCGTTGAAAAGAGAATGCAGGCGGTCGGCAAGCGTATGCATGCCGTCGTAAATTACGACAATTTTTTGATCGACGAAGATGTGATGCACGAGTACGCGGATCTCGTGAAACACGTGGAAACCAACTATTACTTGAGCGTGCATCGATACACGACCAGTGCTTTCCTGCGTCTAAAACTGGGTAAGGAACTCAGTTCGCGCCAGTTGTCCCCCAGAATCTACGAAACCGTGGAAGAAGCTCGTCACAAGACAGTGACGTCTTAAAAAGCGATGAATTATTAGGACTGATTCGCGAAGGTTCTTTCATGCCGAAGTACAGGCCGTAGACTCGGACTCACGGGGGCGGACCAGTTCGAGTCAATGATTCACGAAACAAATATGTTTTCGTGATAGGTGTCTACACTGAAGGAGTTGCAGAATCGGCGTACTCATCGTCTGAGGCGAGGCGGACCTTTGATTACCGGCCGTTCTTAGCGTCCAGCCAAAGGGCCTGACGGGCGATAAGGTTGACGTGGCGTTTGCAAGTGCCGCTACACATACGCATGTCATGACGGACATGCACCCCGATTGTCACAAA
>CP070775.1:1286745-1291709 GCA_020346185.1 Betaproteobacteria bacterium
CGGCTGGTCAAACAACCCCTGTAATAATCTCCGGCAGGAGGGCCCGCGGCCGGCCTGACACATCAATTGTGCCGCGATCGTCCGTCGTCGTATTTATCTCGGGAGGACAACGTCAGCATGTGGCCGGACCGGACAGTTATCGACCTGCTCGAAATTGAACACCCGATCATTCAGGCGCCAATGGCTGGCGTCACCAATCCGGTGATCGTTGCAGCAGTCAGTAACGCAGGGGGGCTTGGCAGCTTTGGTGCCGCTGGCACGCCGCCGCAGAAGTTGCGCGAAACGGTCAGCGCGATCCGTGACCAAACCGAGCGGCCATTCAATGTCAACTTGTTTGCTGCGCATACGGAAGACTTCGATCGGAAAACACGTCCGGGCCCCCGTCTTGCAAAGCAGCTCGCTGCTTATCATGCCGAGTTCGGCCTTGGTGACGTCCCGACGCCGGGGCCAATGTTCGGGCCCTTCGACGAGCAGCTTGACGTGCTCGTCGAGGAGCAGGTGCCGGTCGTCAGTTTCCATTTTGGCGCTGCGCCAGCCGCCGTTGAGAAAGTGCGCAAGGGTGGCGCGAAGGTGCTGTGTTCGGCGACGACGGTTGCCGAGGCGAAGACTCTAGAGCAAGCTGGTGTCGATGTGGTCATCGCACAGGGCGGCGAAGCTGGTGGACACCGCGGCACGTTCTCGATTGATTGGGAGAGGGCATTGATCGGCACGATTGCGCTGGTGCCGCAAGTCGTCGATGCCGTGAAGGTGCCAGTGATTGCTGCCGGCGGCATCATGGATGCGCGCGGCATTGTCGCCAGTCTTGTGCTCGGTGCCAGCGGTGTGCAAATGGGTACGGCATTCCTTGGTTGTCCTGAAATGTCCGTGCTCGATGCCTGGCGCTGTGAGCTGTTGCGTGCTGCTGCCGAGGACACCAGCGTCACCAAGGCTGTTTCAGGACGGCCAGCCAGAGCAATCCGCAACCGCTACATTGAGGAGATCGAAGCGCTTAACGACGCACTACTTCCCTATCCGGCGCAGTATTCGGTGTCACGTGAGCTGCGTGCATCCGCTGCCGACCGCGACGATGCCGGCTTCATGTCGATGTGGGCGGGACAAGGTGTCGGTCTCATCCGCAGCCAGCCGACGGGTGAGTTCATGCGCGATCTGGTCGCTTCGACGCGGGACTTGATGGCGCGTTTGGCGGAGGGCTGAGTCGTCGTGATATTTCAGATGCATCGCGGTGAGCGGCGACGGGCGGGCCCGCTGTCAACATCGTCGAGCGATTTTTGACTTGCGGCGACCGCATCGTTACGCTATGTGGTCGTTATGACCTTATCGCCTGAAACCGCTAAGGCCGTTTCGACTTTGAGCAAGCTCACGTTGGAACTCAAGCCGTTGCACCCGCTTTTTGGCGCCGAAGTGGTCGGTCTCAATCTGCAAGAGCCACTTGACGATCAGACTTTCGACCAGCTTATGAGTGCTTTCAACAAGCATTCCGTGCTGCTGTTTCGCGGCCAGCACATTACCGATGATCAGCATGTCGCGTTCAGCCGCCGGTTCGGCGAGCTGGAGAAAACCGGGTTCGCCATTGCCGCGCCAAATCCCTATATCTATCGGCTTGCCAACGTCGATGACGACGGTAACGTGCTTGCCCCGGATGCGGTCAAACGCACCTTTCTCGAGGTCAACGCGCGCTGGCACACCGACAGCTCGTTCCGTGCCATTCCCGCAATGGGGTCGATTCTCTACGCCAAGCAGGTGCCGGAGGGAGAGGGTGACACCGGCTTCGCATCGATGCGCGTCGCCTACGAGGCGATGCCGGAGAATCGCAAGAGAGCACTCGAAGGGATTCACGCCATTCACAGCTATGCCTATTCGATCAGCGGGTTTGGAGAGGTTGGTGTCACTCAGGGGGAAATGGATGCGGTACCGCCGGTCCGGCACCCGATCGTGCGAACCCATCCACCCACGGGAAAGAGATCACTCTATGTCAGCGGCCATATCGAGAGCATCGTCGGCATGCCGGTCGAAGAGGGCCGCTTACTGGTGAAGGAAATGATCGACTGGTGTACACGGCCTGAGGTATGTCTACACGCACCGCTGGCAACAGCACGACCTGATTATGTGGGATAACCGTTGTGTGCTGCATCGTGCAACCTCGGTACCTTCCAAGCAAAAGCGCATTCTGCACCGCACGACCATTGCCGGTGAGGGGCCAGTCGTCTAGGCGAATCAGGAGCGATGGGCATGTGAAAGTTGCCTGTCGGGGCAACCGCGGCTAGAACTCCTTGCCCAGGCGATATGCTTCCTGCAGCTATTCTTTTCGGCCGTTGTCGCCGATTGCTTGCACACCGCACAAGCAAGGGCACTCAGCGATCTCGATTCTGCAGACACCGAATTGCCGTCGCAGGTCTTGATAAACGCGTCCATGTATCCGGCCGTCTCATAGAACTCCTCGGGACCGCCGGCGGTGCTGATGACCAGCGTCTTTCTGTTTTTCAGCAATCCCCGAACGCCTCGCTCGCCGGCCTCGTACGCAAAACCGCAAGAGAACACGCGGTCCATCCAGCCTTTCAGTATCGCCGGGAAACTCCAACCCCAGATTGGATGGATCAGAGCGATGCCTTCGGCCCCGGCAACTTTTTGCTGTTGCTCGACGACCCCGGCCGGCATTTGGCCGCCGCCAAACTGGGCCAGGTCGGGAAGCCGCACGCATGGATCAAAGTCGATGCCGTACAGGTCAACAATGTCCGGCGCATGTCCGGCCTCCGTCAGGCCCTTGGTAAATTGCTCGAGAATGGCATGGTTGAACGAACCCGGGTTCGGGTGTGCGTACACGGTCAGAACTCTCACGGGTTCCTCCATTGGAGAATAGACTGTTAACGTTGAATGTCGGGCCGCAAGTCAGAGAAGGAAGCTGACATAAACTTACGCGTCAAGACTGTCAGACGGCGACCACAATATCGTGATCTCTGTCCGTTGCGCTTGACCATAGTCAATTCAGAAATGGTCGGGTAAGACATAGTCAAGTCAGAGAGGCTGGCTAACAGGAAACATGGTGTACCGTGGGCAGAAAACGAGCGGCAGAGAAAGCACTGAGAGCAGTTTAGAACGCGGCATCGCGCGTCAGCCCGGAACCTATCTGTTGATACTCCGCGCCGATTCATCGCAACCAGTACGAGTGGGGCGGTGGGGCGTGCTCGATGTCCATCCTGGTTATTACCTTTATGTTGGCAGTGCATTCGGGCCGGGTGGCGTCAATGCTCGTGTTGCGAGGCATTGTCGAGAAACTGAACGAAGGCACTGGCACGTTGACTACTTGCGTGACGTTGCGTCACCGATAGAAGTCTGGTGCGGCTATGGCTCGAGAGACCTTGAGCACCGCTGGGCAGAATTTCTTGGTGACATGCGCGGCATATCATCGGTACCCGGTTTTGGTTGCAGTGACTGCAAGTGCGAATCTCACCTGTTCATGTCACCGGGTAGACTGGACTTTGAGCGCTTTAGCTCTGTGGCCGGAACTGAACTGGAGATTTGGCCACTTTGCGTTGTTGACGAGTGCATCAAGCATTAGCTGCATTCCAGAAAAATCAGTCATGACCGAACCCGCGAAAACGCCGAAACCGCCGTACTATGCAGTCATCTTTACGTCGATACGCAATCACGGCGACGACGGTTATGCACACACGGCTGAGCGCATAGTGCAGTTGGCGTCAGAACAGCCTGGCTTTCTCGGATTTGAAGCAGCAAGGCAGGACATCGGTATCAGTATTTCCTACTGGGACAGCGAGGAGGCGATCAAAGGATGGAAAGCCAATGCCGAACACCAGCTTGCACAGCAACGAGGCAAGGAAGAGTGGTATCGGTGGTATCGGATTCGCGTCTGCCGAGTAGAGCGCGAGTACGGCTCATAGGGCTTACTTCTAATGCGGCTGCCTAGCCAGCCGCCTCGAGCAACTCACGGCAGGCCGCGACAATTGCGTCCGCGCTCATGCCATACTTTTCGCGCAACCGCTCTGTGGGACCGACCACGGCGAATTCGTCCGGCATGGCGACCATTCGCATCGGCATCGGATGCCTCACCGCCAACAATTCCGCGACAGCCCCGCCCAAACCGCCTGTGTATCTGTGCTCCTCAGCTGTGACGAGACCGGAAGTCTCTGCAGCGGCGCGCAAGATGGCATCATGGTCGAGTGGTTTGATGGTGTGCATGTTCAGAACACGCACGTCGATGTTTTCTGCTTTGAGCTTGTCTGATGCCTGAATGGCGGGTTCCACCAGGGCGCCACAAGCGATGACCGTTACGTCATCGCCAGATCTTAGCTGAGCCGCGCGGCCGAATGTAAATGCGTTTCCTCCTTCCGTAACCGGTGGCTCGGGCGTGCGCCCGCCCAGGCGCATGTAAACCGGCCCGTCGATTTCGAGTGTTGCCAGGGTCGCGTAATAGGCTTCGTTCACGTCGGCCGGAACGATCACCGACATATTCGGCAGACTGCGCATCAGCGCCAGATCTTCGAGAGCGTGGTGGGTGCCTCCGGCAACACCCAGAGAAATCCCGCTTGCAGCGGCACCGACGACGACACGCTGATTGGCGTAAGCCACGTCGTTTCGTATCTGCTCCATACTGCGCGCAGTGATGAATGGCGCGTATGCGCAGACGTAAGGCAGTAAACCGGTGGTGGCAAGCCCGGACGCGACGCCGATTGCGTTTTGCTCGGCAATGCCGAGTTCGATAAACCGGTCTGGATATTTCTCGATCCACGGTCGAACACCCAGCAAATCCTGCGTATCGGCCGAGAGCACGACCGAATGCGAATCACGTTCGCCGATTTCGAGTAACGCTTGCCCAAAGGCGAGTCGGGTCTGATTGTCTGACTTTGCGTACCAGTCATTTTCCGTTTTGGCTGCGGCGTTCATGCGTCGTCTCCCAGTTCGCTAAGCGCTTTGGCATGTACTTCGTCATCAACGGCACTGCTGTGCCA
>CP070775.1:1291809-1308686 GCA_020346185.1 Betaproteobacteria bacterium
CACCAAGGGGAGCTCGCCATGAGGGCGCGCGCTGGTACCCACTCTCAACAGGAGTTAGAACGTGGCAAAGAAAGTTGTTGGTTACATTAAGCTGCAAGTGCCGGCGGGCAAGGCTAACCCCAGTCCGCCGATCGGCCCGGCGCTTGGCCAGCGTGGTTTGAACATCATGGAGTTTTGCAAGGCCTTTAACGCCCAGACGCAAAGTTACGAGCCGGGTCTTCCATTGCCGGTGGTGATTACTGCCTTCGCAGACAAGAGCTTCACCTTCATCCTTAAGACGCCGCCTGCGTCGGTGCTGATCAAAAAAGCTGCCAAGCTCGATAAAGGCAGTGCGCGCCCGCACATGGATAAGGTTGGCAAGCTCACGCGTGCTCAGATCGAGGAAATCGCCAAGGCGAAAATGGCAGACCTCAATGCTGGAAGCATTGAAGCGGCGATGAGAATTGTTGCTGGCAGCGCGCGCAGCATGGGTGTCGAAGTCGAGGGGATATGATATGGCTAGGCATTCGAAACGAGTGAGAGCTATTCGTTCTGCTGTGGATCGCGGCAAGCTCTATCGACTGGTAGAGGCTTTGGAGATTGCCAAGCAAAATGCTAGCGCCAAATTTGACGAATCGATCGATGTGTCGGTCAACCTCGGTGTGGACGCTAGGAAATCGGATCAACTGGTACGTGGCTCGGTGGTGCTTCCGCAGGGAACAGGCAAGACCGTGCGAGTCGCGGTTTTTGCCCAAGCCGACAAGGCTCAGGAGGCGAAGGACGCTGGCGCCGACGTTGTCGGCCTCGAGGATCTGGCTGAGCAGATCAAAGGCGGCAAGATCGACTTTGAAATTGCCATTGCGACACCGGACACAATGCGTGTTGTTGGCCAGTTGGGGCAAATCCTTGGACCGCGCGGTTTGATGCCGAATCCGAAAGTCGGCACGGTGACGGCGAACGTGGCCGAGGCGGTGAAGAATGCCAAGGCGGGGCAGGTGCAATACCGCACCGACAAAGCCGGCATCATTCATTGCACCATCGGGCGTGCGTCCTTCACGGAAGACGCACTCGCGGAGAATCTCAGAGCGTTGATTGATGCGTTGAACAAGGCCAAGCCAGCCTCGTCCAAAGGCGTGTACCTCAGAAAGATCTCAATCTCCAGCACGATGGGGCCGGGTTTGAGAGTCGATCAGGCGAGCATGGCCGGATAGGTATCTCAACCCACCGTGAGTTGAATAGAGCGGATTCGAAACGCAATTTGATTTTAGTGACAGAACTTTGGGGTCTGGCCGTATGCAGATAATGGTACGGCCGGGGCTGTCAAAGACCGTAGGAGCCCTTTGCAAGGGTTTAATTGTCGTCGGCTTTTAACTGCGACGTCCTACGCAGATAGCGTAACCAAGAAACGGGTTTTCGTGAGCATGGCGTTGCGTCAGTGGCATGGCGCGGCACCGGCAGTTCCTGAATCTAAGGCCGCTATGAATGGGTGGGTTTCGCGAACTTCGCGAAACCCGTGTCGGAACTTTAGGAGGGTAGACCTTGAGTCTCAATCTAGAGGAAAAGAAAGCGGTCGTGGCAGAGCTGGGCGATAAACTGGCTCAGGCTCAATCTGTTGTGCTTGCCGAGTACCGTGGTCTTACCGTGGAGGACATGACGCAGCTGCGAGTGAATGCTCGCGAGGGTGGCGTGTACCTTCGCGTTCTCAAGAACACCCTGGCTCGTCGCGCTGTAAACGGCACTTCGTTTGAGCAATTGGGTGACCAGATGGTCGGTCCCCTTGCGTATGGTATTTCGGAGGACCCGGTCGCAGCCGCGAAAGTACTCAGTGAGTTTGCCAAGCGCAATGAGAAATTCATAATCAAGGCAGGCGCAATGCCTAATCAGGTGATGTCCACCGAGGACGTTGCCCAGTTGGCGACCATGCCGAGCCGCGATGAACTTCTGGCGAAACTGCTGGGAACAATGCAGGCGCCAATCGCGAAGTTTGTTCAGACGCTCAATGAAGTGCCGGGCAAATTCGTGCGAACGCTTGCAGCTGTCAGGGACCAACAAGAGAAGCAGGCCGTATAACGCTTTTCTCGTGCTACTAAATTGAATTTCAGGAGATTTGAAAATGGCTGTTGCCAAAGCTGACATTTTGGACGCAATTGGGAGCATGAGCGTGCTCGAGCTCTCTGAGCTCATAAAGGAGATGGAAGAGAAGTTCGGTGTTTCCGCGGCTGCCGCCGCCGTCGCGGTTGCCGCGCCGGCAGCGGGCGGTGGCGGCGGTGCTGCCGCGGCCGAGGAGAAGTCCGAGTTCGACGTCGTGCTTGCCGGTTTCGGTGAGAACAAGGTGAGTGTCATCAAGGCGGTGCGTGCAATTACCGCG
The DNA here is from genome assembly GCA_020346185.1 of Betaproteobacteria bacterium. Taxonomy (GTDB): domain Bacteria; phylum Pseudomonadota; class Gammaproteobacteria; order Burkholderiales; family Eutrophovitaceae; genus SG8-40. The sequence goes on from CP070775.1 coordinate 1,294,157, forward strand.
CTCGGTCTGAAAGAGGCCAAGGATCTGGTTGACGGGGCACCGAAGCCGGTCAAGGAAGGCGTTTCCAAGGCGGAAGCCGAAGATATCAAGAAGCAGCTTGAAGAGGCCGGCGCTACGGTTGAATTGAAGTAGGAAGACGAGTTTTGCGAGCGGCCGGCAACGTGTTTGCCGGTCGCGGCGCAGAATCTGCCGGGCGATGATGCAGCATTTGGCAGAGGCTAAAGAGAAGAATATGTTTTCTCTTTGTCCTTTGAAGCGACTGCAAAGGGCAGGTTTGGTCGGACCGGGGTCCTCTTCGGTCGTCAGCCAGCGGTTGGTAGAGGCCAACCACCAGGCCATTTGTCACCAGTCGATGAGCGGATTTGGCTGCCGATGCGGCCGGTCTTGATTCGGAGATGCTATGGCTTATTCCTTTACTGAGAAGAAACGCATTCGCAAGAGTTTCGCGAAGCGTGCAAGTGTTTTACCGGTACCTTACCTGTTGGCAACCCAGCTGGACTCGTTTGCCTCGTTTCTGCAGACAGATACGCCGCCCGACGAGCGCAAGCCCCAGGGGTTGCAAGTGGCATTCCAGACGATCTTTCCGATTTCGAGTCATTCCGGCAATGCCCGTCTGGAGTTTGTCAGTTACCAACTTGGTATGCCGCCGTTTGATGTCAAGGAATGTCAGCAACGTGGCCTGACCTACGCAGCGCCCTTGCGTGCGAAGGTGCGGCTGACCATCATGGACAAGGAGGCCGCAAAACCGACGGTAAAGGAAGCCAAGGAACAGGAAGTCTATATGGGTGAAATACCCCTGATGACATCCACCGGCTCTTTTGTGATAAACGGAACCGAGCGGGTCATTGTCTCGCAGCTGCATCGCTCGCCAGGTGTGTTCTTCGAGCACGATCGCGGCAAGACGCACTCGTCGGGAAAGTTGCTGTTCTCGGCGCGCATCATTCCCTATCGCGGATCATGGCTTGACTTTGAGTTTGACCCGAAGGACTTTCTCTATTTCCGGATCGATCGCCGCCGTAAGCTGCCGGTGACGATCCTGCTCAAGGCGATCGGCATGACGCCGGAGTCAATCCTGTCGACTTTCTATGTCTTCGATACGTTTCATTTCGCCAGGAAGGGTATTGAATTCGAACTTCAGCCGGAGCGCATGCGCGGTGAGACGGCCCGGTTCGATATTCAGACGAAGCAGGGCAAGCTCATCGTTCAGAAAGACAAGCGCATTACGGTCAAGCATGTCCGCGAAATGCAGCAAGCAGGACTCAAGAAAGTGGTCGTTGACGAAGAATTTCTGATCGGCCGGGCGTTGGCGCACAACGTCATTAACACGGAAACCGGTGAGATCGTGGGTAATGCCAATGACGAGATAACCGAGGAGTTGCTAGGTAAGCTTAACGAAGCGGGCGTCAAGGAAATTCAAACCTTGTACGTCAATGAACTCGATCAGGGTGCCTATATTTCACAAACATTGCGCAGCGACGAGACCGCCGACCAGTTGGCCGCGCAAGTCGCTATCTATCGCATGATGCGGCCGGGCGAGCCACCGACGGAAGACGCAGTCAAGACACTGTTCAACGGTCTGTTCTATTCACCGGAGCGCTACGATCTGTCGTCGGTCGGACGTATGAAATTCAATCGCCGTGCCTACCCGGACCAGGTGGACGACAAGACCGCGGAATGGATGAAAGCTTTTTACGCGCGGGTCGGCGAACGCGGTACGGAAGGCGAGAACACGTTGAGCAACGATGACATTATCGCGGTCATCGGCATTTTGCTCGAACTGCGCAACGGACGTGGCGACATCGACGACATTGACCACCTTGGCAACCGTCGCGTACGTTCGGTGGGCGAGCTGGCGGAGAATCAGTTCCGGGCTGGCCTGGTGCGTGTTGAACGTGCTGTGCGTGAACGCCTGTCCCAGGCGGAGTCAGAAAATCTGATGCCGCACGACCTGATCAACGCCAAACCGGTCTCCGCGGCGGTGCGTGAGTTTTTCGGCTCTTCGCAGCTGTCGCAGTTCATGGACCAGACCAATCCCTTGTCTGAGATTACGCACAAGCGCCGTGTGTCAGCGTTGGGCCCGGGTGGACTGACGCGTGAGCGCGCTGGCTTCGAAGTGCGCGACGTACATCCGACCCACTATGGAAGGGTATGCCCGATCGAGACGCCGGAAGGCCCGAACATCGGACTGATCAATTCTCTTGCGCTTTACGCGCGGACCAACGAGTACGGATTTCTTGAAACGCCCTATCGGCGTGTGGCAAACAGCAAAGTCACTGAGGATATCGAGTTTCTTTCTGCCATCGACGAGGGGCAGTACGTGATTGCCCAAGCCAATGCTGCGGTCGATAACAACGGCAAACTGCTCGACGATATCGTCTCTTGCCGCTATCGCAACGAATTCAGTCTGATGCCGGCAGAACGAATACAGTTCATGGACGTCGCACCGTCGCAGATTGTGTCGGTTGCGGCTTCGCTTATTCCCTTCCTGGAGCACGATGACGCTAATCGGGCGTTGATGGGGTCGAACATGCAGAGGCAGGCAGTGCCTTGCCTGCGTGCGCAGAAGGCGCTGGTCGGCACCGGAATCGAGCGCACCGTAGCGGTGGACTCGGGAACGGCAGTACAGGCGCTGCGCGGCGGCGTGGTCGACTATGTTGACGCGTCGCGCATCGTGGTGCGTGTTAATGACGACGAAACCTCGGCAGGCGAAGTTGGTGTCGACATTTACAACCTGGTCAAATATACCCGCTCCAACCAAAATACCAACATCAACCAGCGCCCGATCGTCAAATCAGGCGATGTCATCGCGCGCGGTGATGTGATTGCTGACGGTGCGTCGACCGATATGGGCGAGCTTGCGCTGGGTCAGAATCTGTTGGTGGCTTTCATGCCGTGGAACGGCTACAACTTCGAGGATTCGATTCTGATATCCGAGAGTGTCGTGGCCGAGGACCGGTTTACCTCGATTCATATCGAGGAATTGTCGGTGGTCGCGCGCGATACCAAGCTCGGACCGGAAGAGATCACGCGGGATATTTCCAACCTCTCCGAGGCGCAGCTCGGGCGACTGGACGAATCCGGTGTCGTCTACATCGGCGCCGAGGTCGAAGCCGGCGACGTGCTGGTGGGCAAGGTCACGCCCAAGGGCGAGACTCAGCTGACACCGGAAGAGAAGCTTCTGCGGGCGATCTTCGGTGAGAAGGCCTCCGATGTAAAGGACACTTCGTTACGTGTGCCGTCAGGCATGTCGGGAACGGTTATCGACGTACAGGTGTTCACGCGTGAGGGTATCGAGCGTGACAAGCGGGCGCAGACCATTATCGACGATGAACTGAAGCGCTTCCGAAAGGATCTCAGCGACCAGATGCGCATTGTCGAAACCGATGCCTTCGGTCGTATTGAGCGCTTGCTGGTCAATAAGATCGCCAACGGTGGCCCTAACAAGCTGACCAAGGGTTCCAAGATCACCAAAGCCTATCTTGAGGAAATGTCGCCTTACGAGTGGTTTGACATACGTCTGGCCAACGAAGACGCTGCCAGGCAACTCGAGCAGTTGCGAGAAATCCTCGAGCAGGCGCGGGTTGGTTTCGACGGCATGTTCGCCGAGAAGAAAAAGAAACTAACCTCTGGTGATGAACTGCCGCCGGGCGTGCAGAAGATGGTGAAGGTTTACCTCGCCGTTAAGCGGCGCCTGCAGCCTGGTGACAAGATGGCCGGGCGTCATGGTAACAAGGGGGTGATTTCCAAGATCGTTCCGATTGAGGATATGCCGCACACAACGGACGGCACGCCAATGGACATCGTTCTCAATCCACTCGGGGTGCCGTCGCGCATGAACGTCGGGCAGATCCTGGAGACCCACCTTGGCTGGGCGGCGAAAGGCCTTGGCAATCGTATCAACGACATGCTCGAAACGCAGTCCAAGATCGCTGACCTGCGCAAGGCGCTGGAACTAGTCTATAACTCGAGCGGAAAGCTGGAGAATATTGACGAACTGACCGATGAGGATGTGGTCGGGTTGTGCCAAAGCCTCAAGGATGGCGTCCCTTTTGCCACGCCAGTATTCGACGGTGCGCAGGAGAGTGAGATCAAATCCATGCTGGAACTCGCCGGGCTGCCCAACAGTGGACAGATCACCCTGATAGATGGTCGCAATGGCGAACCGTTCGATCAGGCGGTGACCGTCGGTTACATGCACGTGCTGAAATTACACCACCTGGTCGACGACAAGATGCACGCCCGATCGACTGGTCCGTACTCGCTTGTTACGCAGCAGCCACTTGGCGGTAAGGCGCAGTTCGGCGGCCAGCGATTCGGCGAGATGGAGGTGTGGGCGCTCGAGGCGTACGGCGCCGCCTACACGCTGCAGGAGATGCTTACAGTCAAGTCCGATGACGTTTCTGGGCGTACCAAAGTGTACGAAAACATCGTCAAGGGCGAGCACAAGATCGATGCCGGCATGCCGGAATCGTTCAACGTGCTGGTGAAGGAGATTCGCTCGCTGGTGATCGATATCGATCTGGAGCGGGGCTGAGCGCCATTCGCCGCGAGTCTACGAAATATAGCCCACGGACCAATTGATTAGCGAAATTTGAGGAGCAGACAATGAAAGCATTGCTCGACTTGTTTAAACAGGTAACCCAGGAGGAGGAGTTCGATGCCATTCGTATCGGGCTTGCATCGCCTGACAAGATTCGATCCTGGTCATATGGCGAAGTCAGGAAGCCGGAGACCATCAACTACCGCACCTTCAAGCCTGAGCGCGATGGTTTGTTTTGCGCCAAGATTTTCGGTCCAGTCAAGGACTATGAGTGCCTTTGCGGAAAGTACAAGCGCCTTAAGCATCGCGGCGTCATATGCGAGAAGTGCGGCGTTGAAGTGACGCTGTCGAAGGTGCGTCGCGAGCGCATGGCCCACATTGAGCTAGCTTCGCCAGTCGCGCATATCTGGTTCCTCAAGTCGTTGCCGTCGCGTCTCGGCATGGTGCTCGATATTCCGTTGCGCGACATTGAACGCGTGCTCTATTTCGAAGCCTACGTTGTCACTCATCCGGGGATGACGCCGCTCAAGCGCGGGGAGTTGCTCTCGGAGGACAACTACCTTGAGAAAGTGGAGGAATTTGGTGATGAATTCTCCGCCGTCATGGGGGCCGAGGGCGTGCGCGAACTGCTGCGCAAACTCGATCTCAGTGGCGAGGTCGAAAAGCTGCGTGCAGAACTGGATGCGACCGACTCAGAGACCAAAATCAAAAAGATCGCCAAGCGCCTCAAGGTGCTCGAAGCGTTCCACAAGTCTGGCATCAAGCCGGAGTGGATGATCATGGAAGTGCTGCCGGTGCTACCGCCGGACCTGCGCCCGCTTGTGCCGCTTGATGGTGGGCGCTTTGCCACGTCGGATCTAAATGACCTTTACCGACGCGTGATCAATCGCAACAACCGTCTGAAAAGATTGCTGGAGCTCAAGGCCCCCGAGATCATCGTGCGCAATGAGAAGCGCATGCTGCAAGAAGCGGTCGATTCGTTGCTCGACAACGGGCGCCGCGGCAAAGCAATGACCGGCGCCAACAAGCGCCCGCTGAAGTCGCTCGCCGACATGATTAAGGGCAAGGGCGGCCGTTTTCGCCAAAACTTGCTTGGCAAGCGCGTCGATTATTCCGGCCGCTCCGTGATCGTGGTGGGGCCGCAGCTGAAGCTGCACCAGTGCGGACTACCGAAGAAAATGGCGTTGGAGTTGTTCAAGCCGTTTATCTTCCACAAGCTCGAGGTGCTTGGCCTCGCCACCACAATCAAGGCAGCTAAGAGACTCGTCGAGCAAGAAGTGCCCGAGGTGTGGGACATCCTCGAGGACGTCATTCGTGAGCATCCGGTGCTGCTTAATCGCGCACCGACGCTGCACCGGTTGGGCATCCAGGCCTTTGAACCGGTGTTGATCGAAGGCAAGGCGATCCAGTTGCATCCGCTGGTATGTGCCGCCTTTAATGCGGACTTCGACGGCGACCAAATGGCGGTTCATGTGCCGCTATCGCTCGAAGCGCAGATGGAGGCGCGCACCCTTATGCTGTCTTCGAACAATATCCTATCGCCTGCTAACGGTGAGCCGATTATCGTGCCGTCGCAGGACATCGTCCTCGGTCTTTACTACATGACCCGTGAGAAAATCGGTGCCCGCGGTGAAGGTATGGCGTTCAGCGACGTCAAGGAGCTGCAACGTGCCTACGACAACGGTCAGGCCGATCTTCAGGCACGCTGTCTGGTGCGACTGATTGAGCGGGTTCCCGCCGTTGGTGATGGCGAGTTCGCCGAAAAGATCGTGCGCCATGAGACGACGGTCGGAAGGGCTCTGCTGTCGGAGATTCTGCCGGCTGGTTTGCCCTTCTCTCTTATCAACAAGGCTCTGAAAAAGAAAGAGATTTCTCGCCTTATTAATGCCAGCTTTCGGGCCTGCGGCATACGTGAGACCGTCATCTTCGCTGACAAGCTCATGTACACCGGTTTCAGCTATGCCACCCGTGCCGGTTTGTCGTTCGCTGTCAATGACATGGAGATTCCCGAGGAGAAGGAAACGCTGATTGTCTCGGCCGAAGAAGAGGTCAAGGACATCGAGGAACAGTACACCTCCGGCTTGGTCACCCAGGGCGAGCGCTACAACAAAGTGGTCGATATCTGGGGCCGTGCCGGTGACCTGGTCGCCAAGGCGATGATGGAGCGCCTGGGTAAGGAGCCGGTGCTGAAGTGGGACGCAAAGAAAGACGACTGGGTCCCGCTTCAGGACAAGAAGGGCAACGGGTTGATGCAGGAGTCGTTCAATTCGATTTACATGATGGCGGATTCCGGAGCGCGGGGTTCGGCGGCGCAGATCAGGCAACTGGCAGGCATGCGCGGCCTAATGGCCAAGCCCGACGGATCGATTATCGAAACGCCGATTACGGCAAACTTCCGAGAAGGTCTGAACGTTTTGCAGTACTTCATTTCGACCCACGGGGCGCGCAAAGGCCTTGCCGATACCGCGCTCAAGACTGCTAACTCCGGTTACCTGACTCGGCGCTTGGTCGACGTAACCCAGGATTTGGTGGTGGTCGAAGACGATTGCGGCACCGTCGAGGGCTTTACCATGAAAGCGCTCATCGAAGGCGGTGAAGTGGTCGAGCCGCTGCGCGATCGCATTCTCGGGCGGGTCGCTGCCAACGACGTGATCAATCCGGAGGATAGCTCAGTGCTGGTGCCGGCCGCGGCACTGCTCGATGAGGAGGCGGTCGACCGAATCGAACAACTCGGTATTGACGAGGTCAAGGTTCGCACGCCGCTGACCTGCGAGACGCGCTACGGCCTGTGTACCAAGTGCTATGGACGCGACTTGGGTCGTGGCACGGAGGTGAACATCGGCGAAGCCGTCGGCGTCATCGCGGCACAGTCGATTGGCGAGCCGGGAACGCAGCTCACCATGCGGACCTTTCATATCGGCGGCGCCGCCTCGCGTACTGCGGTGGCGAGTCAGATCGAGTCGAAGTCCAACGGAACGATTCGCTTCTCGCCGCAAATGCGCTACGTCAGCAATGTGCGCGGTGAGCAAGTAGTCATCTCGCGCTCGGGAGAGGTCGTGATTGCCGATGATCTCGGCCGGGAGCGTGAGCGCCACAAGGTTCCGTACGGTGCCATGCTCGGTGCCACGGATGGGGCGGCAGTGAAAGCTGGCAAGGTGCTGGCCAACTGGGATCCGCACACGCGACCGATCATTACCGAGTACGCAGGCCGCGTGAAGTTCCAGAACGTCGAAGAAGGAAAGACGGTGGCGCGCCAGATAGACGAGGTTACCGGCCTGGCGACACTGGTGGTCATTGATTCGAAGCGCCGCGGTGTGACCCAGACGAAGGGGCTGCGCCCGAGTGTCAAGCTGATCGACGAAAACGGTGTCGAGGCCAAGATCGCCGGCACCGAAACGCCGGTCAACATCACCTTCCCGATCCACTCGGTTATTACCGTAAAGGACGGTCAGGATGTGGGTGTTGGCGAGGTGTTAGCCCGCATTCCGCAAGAGACTTCCAAAACGCGTGATATTACCGGCGGTCTGCCGCGTGTTGCTGAACTTTTTGAAGCCCGCTCGCCGAAGGATGCCGGCATGCTGGCCGCGGTGACTGGAACGGTCTCGTTCGGTAAAGACACCAAGGGTAAGCAGCGTCTGGTTATCACTGACCTCGACGGCGTGTCGCACGAGTTCCTGATCCCGAAGGACAAGCATGTACTGGTTCACGATGGTCAGGTGGTAAATACCGGCGAGATGATCGTCGACGGGCCGTCGGATCCGCACGACATTTTGCGATTGCTCGGTGTCGAGGCGCTGGCGCGCTATATCATCGACGAGGTGCAGGATGTCTACCGCCTGCAAGGCGTGAAGATCAACGACAAGCATATCGAGGTCATCGTTCGCCAGATGTTGCGTCGAGTCACGATAGCAGACGCTGGAGACTCGCAATTCATTCAGGGCGAGCAGGTTGAGCGTTCCGAGGTGTTGGAGGTCAATGACGGCCTTGTTGCCGACGGAAAGAAGCCGGCCACTTTTGACTACGTACTGCTCGGCATCACGAAGGCTTCGCTGTCGACTGACTCGTTCATCTCGGCGGCTTCATTCCAAGAAACGACGAGGGTTCTTACCGAGGCCGCTATTATGGGCAAGAAGGACGATCTTCGGGGCCTCAAGGAGAACGTTATTGTTGGTCGGTTGATTCCGGCTGGAACCGGTTTGGCATACCACCGCAACCGGAAAGCGCAGGCCGAAGCAGATGTGTTCTCCGAAGAGGGTATTTTTGGCGAGAGCGAGGAGACTCCTGCCGAGGCGCCGGGCGATGAACAGGTCGCTTGACAGCAACATGGGCTAACCATAGAATTCTGCGTCTTTTTTGCCCCCGTCGCGGCTGTACCCCCGTGGCGGCCGGCACCACTGTCTGAAACACAATGATCCGGGACGGCGGAAACGCCGTCCCCGATTTTTTAGGGACTCGAAAAAATGCCCACGATCAACCAGTTAGTTCGCAAGGGGCGCTCCGTGCCGGAAGTGAAAAGCAAGGTTCCGGCGCTTGCCGGATCACCGGCCAAACGCGGCGTTTGCACACGTGTGTACACAACTACGCCGAAGAAGCCGAACTCGGCGCTGCGTAAAGTTGCCAAGGTGCGTCTGACCAACGGTTTCGAAGTGATCAGCTACATCGGCGGTGAAGGTCACAACCTGCAGGAGCACTCGGTTGTGCTGATCCGCGGCGGTCGCGTGAAGGACCTTCCGGGTGTGCGCTATCACATCGTGCGTGGGAGCTTGGACACCCAAGGGGTGAAAGACCGCAAGAAAGCCCGTTCGAAATATGGGGCCAAGCGCGCCAAGGCGGCTTGACTGGCCCACTAATCGAAAGACCGACGAGGACATATGCCACGACGTAGGGAAGTTCCGAAGCGCGAGACGCTACCCGACCCGAAGTTCCACAATCAGGAAGTCGCCAAATTCATGAACGTGATCATGACGCGCGGCAAGAAATCAGTCGCCGAGCGAATTGTTTATGGTGCTCTTGATCACATTGCCAAGAAAGGCGGCGCCGATCCGGTTGAGGTCTTCAGCAATGCGCTGCAGAACGTGCGGCCGATGGTGGAGGTGAAATCGCGTCGGGTCGGTGGTGCAAACTACCAGGTTCCGGTCGAGGTTCGACCGGCTCGGCGCAACGCGTTGGCAATGCGGTGGTTGCGCGAAGCGGCGCGCAAGCGCGGCGAAAAATCAATGGCGGCGCGGCTCGGCAACGAACTTCAGGAAGCTTCGGAAGGCCGTGGCGGCGCGGTCAAGAAGCGTGAAGAAACGCATCGGATGGCTGAGGCCAACAAAGCCTTCTCTCATTATCGCTTCTGATCCATCTGGCAACTAAACATCAAAGCAGATCCATTCATGGCTCGAACGACACCAATCGAACGCTACCGGAACATCGGCATCAGTGCGCATATCGACGCCGGCAAGACGACGACGACGGAGCGTATCCTCTTCTACACCGGCGTATCGCACAAGATCGGCGAGGTGCACGACGGTGCGGCCGTGATGGACTGGATGGCGCAGGAGCGTGAACGGGGTATCACCATTACGTCTGCAGCCACCACCTGCTTCTGGAAGGGCATGGATGGCAAGTCCCCCGAACATCGCATTAATATCATCGATACTCCGGGTCACGTCGACTTCACTATCGAGGTGGAGCGCTCCATGCGGGTGCTGGACGGGGCGTGCATGGTCTACTGCGCGGTCGGCGGCGTGCAGCCGCAATCGGAAACCGTTTGGCGCCAGGCGAACAAGTACAAGGTGCCGCGGCTGGCGTTCGTCAACAAGATGGATCGTCAGGGTGCGGACTTTTTCAAGGTTTATGATCAGATGCGCGTGCGTCTGAAAGCTAATCCGGTCCCGATCCAGATCCCCATTGGTGCCGAGGAGAACTTCGCCGGTGTCGTCGACCTGATCAAGATGAAAGCCATTGTTTGGGACGATGCAACGCAGGGCATGCGCTTCGATGAGACTGACATTCCGACCGAGTTGAAAGACATGGCGGAGGAATGGCGTGAGAAGATGGTCGAGTCAGCGGCCGAGGCGGACGAGCAGCTGATGAACAAATACCTCGAGGAAGGCAACTTGTCCGAAGAGGATATCCGTAAGGGTATTCGCGCGCGTACCATCGCTGTGGAGATCGTGCCGATGATGTGCGGATCGGCGTTCAAGAACAAGGGCGTGCAGGCGATGCTCGACGGCGTCGTCGAGTTCTTGCCCTCGCCAAGTGATATTCCGCCGGTCAAAGGAACCCTCGAAGACGGCGAAGTGGGTGAGCGTGCCGCCGATGACAACGAGCCATTCTCCGGTCTGGCGTTCAAGATCATGACTGATCCTTATGTCGGGCAACTGATTTTCTTCCGCGTTTATTCAGGTGTGGTCAACTCGGGGGATACGATTTATAACCCGCTGAAGCGCAAAAAGGAGCGGGTTGGCCGTATTTTGCAAATGCATGCGAACAATCGCGAGGAACTGAAGGAGGTTCGCGCCGGTGATATTGCGGCGGCGGTTGGCCTAAAGGAAGCGACCACCGGTGACACATTGTGTGATCCGGATAAGGTCGTCGTTCTTGAGAAAATGGAGTTCCCCGAGCCGGTCATCTCGCAGGCGGTGGAGCCCAAGACCAAGGCCGATCAGGAAAAGATGGGAATTGCGCTGGGTCGCTTGGCGCAGGAGGATCCCTCGTTCCGTGTTCGTACCGACGAAGAATCGGGGCAGACCATTATCTCCGGTATGGGTGAACTGCACCTTGAAATCCTGGTTGATCGAATGAAGCGCGAATTTAGCGTCGATGCCAATATCGGCAAGCCGCAGGTCGCCTATCGCGAAGCGATCAAGAACCCGATCGACAGCGAAGGCAAATTCGTTAAGCAAAGCGGCGGCAAGGGTCAGTACGGTCACGTTTGGCTCAAGATGGAGCCGGCCGAGCAGGGCAAAGGCTTTGAATTTATCGACGCCATCAAGGGTGGTGTGGTCCCGCGTGAATACATCCCGGCGGTGACCAAGGGTATTACGGAGGCCATGTCCGGCGGCGTGCTCGCTGGTTATCCCGTGGTCGACGTAAAGGTCACCCTGTTCGATGGCTCGTATCACGAGGTTGACTCGTCAGAGAACTCGTTCAAGATGGCGGGCATCCTCGCCTTTAAAGAGGGGATGCGCAGGGCGAGTCCGGTATTACTTGAGCCGATCATGGCGGTCGAGGTCGAGACGCCAGAAGAGAAGATGGGCGACGTGATGGGCGACCTGTCGTCGCGGCGCGGCACCATCCAAGGTATGGATGACATTGTCGGGGGTGGCAAGACGATCCGCGCCGAAGTGCCGCTGGCGGAGATGTTCGGATACTCCACCACGTTGCGCTCCCTGACACAGGGGCGTGCTACGTACACGATGGAATTTAAGCATTATGCCGAGGCGCCGAAGAGTGTTGCCGAGAGTGTCATCAACAAAGACACCGCTAGGTAAACGGTAGATTTAGTCTTAACAGGCAAAGTAACGAAAGAAATCGAACGAGAGGTCACATCATGGCAAAGGGAAAGTTTGAGCGGACCAAGCCGCACGTGAATGTAGGCACGATTGGGCACGTTGACCATGGCAAGACGACGCTAACGGCGGCGATCACGCTGGTTTTGGCGGAGAAGTTCGGTGGTGAGACCAAGGGTTACGATCAGATTGACAATGCGCCCGAGGAGAAGGCGCGTGGGATCACCATTAACACGGCGCACGTGGAATACGAGACGGAGAGTCGTCACTACGCGCACGTGGACTGTCCGGGGCATGCGGACTATGTGAAGAACATGATCACGGGTGCGGCCCAGATGGACGGAGCGATTTTGGTGGTTTCTGCTGCTGATGGTCCGATGCCGCAAACGCGCGAGCACATTCTGCTGGCTCGCCAGGTGGGTGTGCCGTATATCGTGGTGTATTTGAACAAGGCGGACATGGTTGACGATGCCGAGTTGCTCGACCTGGTTGAGATGGAAGTGCGCGAATTGCTCTCCAAGTACGAGTTTCCGGGCGATGACACGCCGATTGTTGTTGGCTCGGCGTTAAAGGCGCTCGAAGGTGACAAGGGTGAGCACGGTGAGCAGTCGATCATGAAGCTTGCTGAAGCGCTCGATAGTTATATTCCGGAGCCGCAGCGCACGTTGGACATGCCGTTTTTGATGCCTGTTGAAGACGTGTTCTCGATTTCGGGTCGCGGCACTGTGGTCACGGGGCGTGTTGAGCGTGGTGTGATCAAGGTTGGCGAAGAGATTGAGATTGTTGGTCTGAAGGACACTGTGAAGACTGTTTGCACTGGCGTGGAGATGTTTCGCAAGCTGCTCGATCAGGGGCAGGCGGGTGACAACGTTGGCATCTTGCTGCGCGGCACCAAGCGCGAAGACGTTGAGCGCGGTCAGGTGCTGGCCAAGCCGGGCAGCATTACGCCGCACACTAAGTTTGACGCTGAGGTATATGTGCTGAGCAAGGAGGAGGGTGGTCGCCACACGCCGTTTTTCAATGGTTACCGGCCGCAGTTTTACTTCCGCACCACGGACGTAACCGGTTCGATTGAGTTGCCCAAGGGCACGGAGATGGTGATGCCAGGAGACAACATTCAGATGACGGTGAGTCTGATTCAACCGATTGCGATGGAGGAGGGCTTGCGCTTTGCCATTCGTGAGGGTGGACGCACTGTGGGCGCCGGTGTCGTGGCCAAGGTCATCGAGTAACGGTGATGGGTTGAGGTCATCAATGTTTTTTTTCATCCATTCGATCTGAATTGCGAGAAATTCCTAGGCCAGTAGCTCAATTGGCAGAGCGTCGGTCTCCAAAACCGAAGGTTGGGGGTTCGAGACCCTCCTGGCCTGCCACATTGCGACCGCGCGATGCCGACAGCGGGTGTCGCCAGGCGCGAACGCCCGCAGGGCAAGTACGGCGAAACACTGGATGCTAGACAAAATTAAATTGTTCCTCGCGATGCTGATCGTTGCGGTCGGCATTTCGGGCTTTTATCTATTGGCAGAGATGCCATTGGTGGTGAAGGTCGGCGCGTTTATCGGTTCGCTGATCGTAGCTGCCCTGGTTGCGTGGACCAGCGAACCTGGCCAGCGCTTTTCCGTGTACGTACGTGAATCAATAACCGAAGTCAGGAAAGTCGTCTGGCCGACGCGTAAGGAGACGGTGCAGAGCACGGCGATGGTGCTGGCCTTTGTATTTGTGATGGCGGTCTTTCTCTGGGGCGTTGACTGGATTCTGGCGTCTTTGGTGCGGATGCTGATGGGCATGGAGGCGTAATGGCGAAGAAATGGTATGTGGTGCACGCCTACTCCGGCTTTGAGAAAAGCGTCAAGCGCGCCTTGCTTGAGCGAATAACGCGTGCTGGCATGGAGGACAAGTTTGGTCAGATTCTCGTGCCGGTCGAAGAGGTCGTTGAAATGAAGGCCGGTCAGAAGGCCATTAGCGAGCGCAAATTTTTCCCTGGCTATGTGCTGGTGGAAATGGATATGACGGACGACAGTTGGCATTTGGTGAAGAACACGCCGAAAGTCACCGGTTTCGTTGGTGGTACGGCGCATAGGCCGACCCCGATCAGCGAGCGTGAGGTGAAAAACATCCTGGAGCAGATTCAGGAGGGGGTGGAGAAGCCCAAACCGAAGATCTTGTTCGAAGTCGGAGAGGGTGTGCGTGTCAAGGAAGGTCCGTTTACGGATTTTCATGGCAGCGTAGAAGAGGTCAATTACGACAAGAGCAAGCTGCGGGTATCGGTATCTATATTTGGGCGATCCACGCCCGTGGAGCTTGAATTTAGTCAGGTGGAAAAAGCCTGACGCGAATTGGTTACGGGCCGGGTAGCGGGTCCGGTTTGTCACCATTGTCGAGGTGGCTGACGAGTGCCTCCGGGTGCAGCTACCACCAAGGGGAGCTCGCCATGAGGGCGCGCGCTGGTACCCACTCTCAACAGGAGTTAGAACGTGGCAAAGAAAGTTGT
>CP070775.1:1308786-1324796 GCA_020346185.1 Betaproteobacteria bacterium
TTCCGCCATTTCAGGCGCTTCGCCTATGTCTTTTTTTTCCTTCAACTGTGGGCGAATCCCACCACCACAGGGGCGCAGGAGTCCGGGGAGCGCGAGTCAGGGCAACCACCGTCGAAGGCGGTCGCCGCTGCCCCCAGTGCGCAAGAGGAACTCGAACGAGAGCTAAACGAAGCGCTTTTGCAGATCGCGGAGTATCGGGAAACGCTACAACGTCTAAACGCCCAGCGCTCAAAACTGGAAGGCGTCCGGCAAGAAGTATTGGACGTCCGTATCGCAAGAACCCTCGATCAACTGATTTCATTGTCTCGAGCGACGGCAAAAAAGTTTCTCGGCAATCAGGAGGCGTTTCCAGGCCTGGATGCTCTTAAAGAACAAATCGTAGGAGCTATGACGTCTCTTCCCTCGCTTGTTGGCGCGGAACTCAGGCGTATTCGAGAAGAGTTGGTATTACCCCGAGCTGACCAGACGGCGCTCGAACAAGCCGCAGTGCTCGCCGAACTCGAGATCGCTTCCAGAAAGTACGACACGCTCCTGGCGGCCTTGTCCGAGAGTAACAAACTGGCTGCCGAGCTTGGGATCGATACCGCCTCGGTCGAGGTCGAGATCAGACAGCAGATCATCCGCGGTGCAGAGGGCGCTTCGGCTTATCTCGACGTCACCATGGACCACCTTGCTCGATTACGCCGGCAACGGGCAACGTTGCCGCAACATGAAGAACTAAAAGCAACAATCGCCGTGACCGAGCGACACGTATTGGTCATTGCCGACATTCTTCGCAAGCGGGCGAAAATGATGGCGTCTGTTGGCATGGATGTTTCGTGGATCGAGACGCAGTTGATTTCAGCAACGGGTGCGCTCACAACAGAGATCTTCAACTGGAGCGTAGTCAAGCGACTCGCCAGCGACTTTTTCGGAAGCATAGCCGATTGGATATCGGATAACGGTGCACGCATCATATTTCAAATCCTGGTTTTCCTTGCGATACTCGCGATCGCCTGGAAACTGGCAAGACTCGCCCAGATTGTCACTCAGCGCGCACTGCGTACGACGCGGATCCGTCTGAGCCAACTGCTTCAGGATATGGTCGTGTCGGCGGCCCGCAGCGTCGTGCTGGTGCTGGGTCTTTTGATCGGCCTGTCCCAGTTGGGCGTGTCGCTTGGACCACTCCTGGCTGGCCTGGGCATCGCCGGTTTCATCGTCGGCTTCGCCCTGCAAGATTCACTGTCCAACTTCGCGTCTGGAATGATGATCCTGATCTATCGTCCATTCGATGTCGGCGATGTGGTTGACGTCAATGGTGCGTTCGGCACGGTTCGTCAGATGAGCCTGGTCAACACAACCGTGCTGACGTACGACAATCAAACACTGATCGTGCCGAACAACCAGATCTGGCAGAACGTGATCAAGAATCTTACAGATCAGAAAACCAGGCGCGTGGACATGACCTTCGGCATCTCCTACCGCGACGACATCGAAAAGGCCGAACGAGTTCTGCGCAACATCGTCGCTTCCAATGGGAAGGTTCTGGAAGATCCCCAACCGCTAATCCACTTGCACGAACTGGGCGACTCGTCCGTAAACTTTATAGTTCGTCCATGGGTCAAGACCGAAGACTACTGGGATACTTACTGGAGCATCACGCGCGAGGTCAAGGTGCGTTTCGATGCCGAAGGCATCTCAATTCCGTTCCCGCAACGCGACGTGCACCTGTACACGCAAAAGCAAGGCGACACTTCATAAAGGAATTCGCGCACCGTGGCCTGCCGAAATCTCTGCCGCAAAAGCGCCGGTGCCACAGGCAAACTTTCTACTGCATCTCCTCTTGCTCGGCGGCAACCGCTGCACCGCCGCTTTGCGACGCATAGAATTCTTCAATCTTCTGCTTGATCATCGGTACCGCAGCCAGGCCGGCTTTTTCACCTTCGATGATGGCGTAATTGCGCGAGTCGAAGCTCGTCGCTTTCAGTTCCGAGATGTCAGGTGTGATCACAACGTCAGCTTCGGCGAGTTCCTGGCTGGCGATGACGTGGCCCATGATGGTAAACGTCTGCAGCAGAATATCGACAGTGTCTTTGACCTTCGATTGTTGGGGTACCTCGGATATGCTCACAGCGATCACGATGTCCGCACCCAAATTGCGCGCCACCTTGACTGGAACGGGACTCACCAACCCGCCGTCGACGAATTCGCGCGTGCCGATCTTCACAGGTCGGAAAATACCCGGCACACTACTCGATGCTCGCACCGCCATGCCCGTGTTACCGCTTTGGAACACCATCGGCTCGCCGGTCTGGAGATCGGTCGCCACGACCGCCAGCTTGCGATTCAGCGTCTGTATGTCGCGGTTTTGCACCGCTTCGTTAATAAAGTTTTGAAGCGCATCGCCACGAATGAAACCTCGATTGGGCAGTATCCAGTCGCGCACCGTGGTCTCATCCATCGACAGCGAAATGCGCTGCAGTTCGAAACCGTTGTAACCCGCCGCGAACAAAGCCGCGACGACGCTACCGGCGCTGGTGCCAACCACCATATCTGGCGCTATCTCATGCGCTTCGAGTGCCTTGATCACTCCAACGTGGGCAAAGCCTTTCGCCGCGCCACCGCCGAGTACCAGCGCAATGGTTGGTTCTTCGACGACAGCTGGCTCCAGCGGGATTTCCGGCTCAGGCGGCTTGGTTGCGCAGGCACTGACCAGAATTGCCAGGCACGCAACCCGCACAGCCACGCGACCGGGAAGAGCAAGCCTACTGTGGCGATCAGATGTCACCCGCGCACTAAGCAACAAATTAATCGAGGCGTACGGACGTAACGGTCACTCACCCATCTGTGACTGGGTGTAATTCTGGATACCGACTTTGCCGATCAGTTCGAGTTGTGTCTCGAGGTAATCGATGTGTTCTTCTTCGCTTTCGAGGATATCCTCGAACAGTTCCCGGGAAACGTAATCACCGGTGGTCTCACAATGGGCGACGGCATCCTTGAGCGCGGGATGCGCCAGCATTTCAAGCTTGAGGTCACACTGCAAACATTCCTCGAGATTCTCGCCGATGAGCAGCTTGCCCAGATCCTGCAGATTCGGTAACCCTTCGAGGAACAAGATGCGTTCGATGAGTCGGTCGGCATGCTTCATTTCGTCGATCGATTCCTTGTACTCGTACTCGGCTAGCTTTCCCAAGCCCCAATTACGAAACATTCGCGAATGCAGGAAGTACTGATTAATGGCGGTGAGTTCGTTCTTGAGGACGTTGTTCAGGTGCTGGATGACTTTCGCGTCGCCTTTCATATGCTCTCCAAGGAAAAATGCGACGACATTATAGGCGCGAGCGGCACCAAGCGCATCACCAGCGGGGGATCTGCCTGGCTGCTAGACGACCTGAAGTGCGGGGTCGAAACCCGCGGCAGCGGTCTCCTCGATTACCTGTTCCGCGAATTCGGCACAGCGACCGCAACAGGAGGCCACGCCGAGCGTGTGTCGGAGATCATGCACGCTAGCGGCGCCATCAGCAACCGCGTCGCGAATCTGGTTTTCTGTGACTCCATTGCAGAGACAGATATACACGTGCCTGTTCTCCAACTCACCACGATTCCAAAACAATGATAGGCTAGATCATAATGAGAATGATTGTCAATAGTATTTGCTCACCTCAGCCAGACGCCCACTAACCTTCTGATCCAAAGACACAAAGCTAGCGAGAATCGGCGTGCGACATCTGCCGCAGCCTACGCCTCGTGACGCCGGCGTGACCCGGCTCACAAATGGTGCCGGGTCCAGTTGACCGAATAAAGGTCAAAGCGGCGGTCTTTCAGGTTCTGCACCGTTCCCGACCGACGTACTGCGTTGAGGTCCTCAAGACGCAAGTCGGCAAATGCCACCATCTCGACGTTCGGTGTCGTGTCTGCGGCGATGCCGTCACGCGCGAACGGAAAGTCGCAAGGCGTGAGAATGCAACTCTGCGCGTACTGGATATCCATATTCTCGACATTTGGCAGATTACCGACGTTACCTGCCATGGCAACAAAGCATTGGTTCTCCACTGCCCGGGCCTGTGCGCAGTAGCGAACGCGCATATAGCTTTGACGCTCGTCAGTGCAAAAAGGTACGAACAGCATCCGCGCACCTTGGTCGACCAGGTGACGGGACAACTCGGGAAACTCGATGTCGTAGCAGATCATCACGCCGATCGGACCGCAATCGGTCATGATGGTGTGAGAACTGTCACCGCCTTCGATATTCCACCAGTATCGCTCGTTCGGCGTCGGGTGAATCTTTGCCTGACCGTGAACCGAACCATCACGCAAGCAGACATAACAGATATTAAGGACGTTGCCGCTCTCGTCGTGTGTTGGATGCGACCCGCCGATGATATTGATGTTGTATTTCATGGCCAGGTCGGATAGCAACTGCTTGAGCGGTTCGGTATAACCGGTCAGCGTTTCGATCGCCTCCGAGGCGGGAATCTGCTGGTTCTCGATTGACAGCAGTTGCAGCGTAAACAACTCCGGAAAGACGACAAAGTCCGACTTGTAGTCTGCTACCACGTCGACAAAATACTCCACCTGGTGGCCGAACTCCTCGAAAGACGACAGCCGCCGTTGCTGATACTGAACCAGCGACACGCGAACCGACTCGGAGATGCGGCCGCGCTGCTGACGCGCGCCCTGCTCCATACTCTGGTATTTCGGATTACGCCAGATGAGGTGCGATGCATAACCCATCGACTCGCGGTCCGGTGGTAAGTAACGGGGCAACACGCCAATAACCTCGAAACCGTTTCGCAACTGAAAACTCAGTACGCGATCAATAATTTTCTTCTCCTTGACCATATTCACGTAGGCCTGCGCCGAGCCGACTTTCTTCCAGCGGCGAGAAAGACCCGGTAACCGCCCACCGAATACGATGCCTTTCAACCCAAGCCGGCTACACAAGGCCTTGCGCTCGTTGTAGAGGCGTTGCCCGATGCGATGCCCACGCATGTCGGGATCGACGAAGACTTCCATTCCGTACAGCCAGTCGCCATCCGAATCGTGGCGCGAGGCAAAGCCGCCGCCGGTAATCTGCCACCAGTCATGCGGCTCGAAGGCGAACTTTTCGGCGATTCGGAACGTCGCGCAGTAGCCAACCACTCGAGCCTCGTAAACAGCGACAAACTGCCCCTCAGGAAACTTCAGCAGATGCCCCCTGAGCTGGGCTTCAGAATAGGGGGGCGTATCCGGATAGACCTCCTTGCACAGAGCACGAATCGAGGCAATGTCGGCGAGCTGCGCATTGCGGACAATCAGTTTTGGTTGACCCTCGTCAGTCGTTTGCTCAGGCGTGCTCATCTGTACATTGCTCCTGTCATGTTGATGCCCTTCAGAACGCCGCGAATGTGACTGGCATAGAAAACAATTTCACAGCAGCGACACTAGCGTCTGGAGCCGCATGCGGAATCAGAAAGGCTTCGACAGCTCGCGCCCATGCATAACCATCAAAATTCAACTTGGGAGCCGAATGAGCCGGCTCCGTGCACAGCGACTCGCCAGCGGAGGTGTTCAGAGCAGCGACGACTGCGCCGGCGGGCAACCCAAAAAACAACAAAAGCCGCGACACCGCAATGCCATACTGATGTGAGCCTAACGTCCTGGCAGCATCCTCTGGAATACCCCGTCCTTTACGAACAGCAAATGATAAAAGGCGGCGAGTATGTGCACGGTAAGGATGAACATCAATACGTAGGCGGTGTTCTCGTGCACCCCCTGGAAAACGTCATAAAGCGCCGCATTTGGCGACGCCATCGGCGGGATCTTGAACAATCCGAAGTAGGTAACACCCCACTTGGTGAACTGTGACGCCGTGAAGCCGGCGATCGGCATCATTATCAGGCACGTGTACAAGAGTGCGTGAATGATGTTCGAGGTCACAACTTGCCACTTCGGCATGGAAGCCGGTAATGGTGGAGGAGGATTCTTTTTGCGCCACCAGAAACGAATCAGCACAATGATTGCAGTGGTCAGTCCGATCGACTTGTGAAGGTTGTAGAAGAAAGACCGCTCCGGTGTGCCGCGGGGGATATCCACCATGTACACACCCAGTCCGATCAGAACCAGAACGAGCACCGCGACGATCCAGTGCAGGGCGATGGATACCTTGTTGTAACGGGCGGGGGGTGCTTGCACCGGTGTCACTCCTCTTACAATTTGCCAGCGGCAAATGTTAGGCGCCCGCCCTCGCGCTGACAAGCCCTGTAAATTCAGCAGCTGCAGACCATGAACCAGTCATGACGCAAGCGATATCCTCACCGTAAACAGGGCGCGGCAGGAGCTGCGTTTCTGAACTCTTCGTGGGGGATACCGCGTGGCGCGCAATCGGACTTGCCAGAGGCTGGATAGACCGCGCAACCAATTCCTTGCCCGTACTCATGCGAGCGAGAGCAGCTTGCGCGCCGTGTCAGGTAGGCTCAGGGGTGGTTCGGCAGGAAGAAACCAACACCTCGCCAGAATGAAAAAAGGCCGCCAGAAGGCAGCCTTTCTTCTCTATTCAACCTGAGATCAGCGGTTGGCGATGTACATGGTAACTTCAAAGCCAAAACGCATTTCAGTGTACTCGGGCTTGGTCCACATGATCTTTAATCCTTTCGAATGCATTAAGTGGGATCACTTCAATCCTGCAATCACAGTGTGCGGATTCAGCCGCCGAAGCGACAGCGCAAAACCCGTAAAAGCCGCTCATGATTTCCATTAGAAACCTCCCTACGTTCACATCTGAATGTTGCGTCATTATTGTGTCGGGCCTTGAATCAAGCCGGTATGCCGCTAAGCCCTTGAGGAGCCATTCTCTTGAGATGCAGTACTCATGCTTGCTAATGTGCGGCCGCGCTGGCCTGCGGGAATGAAAAAAGGCTGCCCGCGGGCAGCCTTTTTTCTAGATTCAAACCGTGATTAGCGGTTGGCGATGTACATGGTAACTTCGAAGCCAAAACGCATTTCGGTGTACTCGGGCTTGGTCCACATGATCTTTATCCTCTCGAACGAATGAACGGGGGTGTCTATGAAACGGACCCCGCAATCATGAAGATTCAACCTGCAAAGGAACAGCGCAAAACGCGTAAAAGCCACTCATGATTTTCATTAGAAGATTCCCCTTCCAAACGCAACAAGAGAAAAACCATTTTATATTTCAGGGCTCTATGAGTCCGGCTCGAATGGCGATGATGGCCAGTTCAGCACTATTGGAGGCGCCCAGCTTCTGCTTGATGTTGTAGAGGTGGGTCCCCACCGTGCGCGGGCTGAGCGACATGACGTCAGCGATATCCTGGACTGACTGGCCCCGAGCCAACGACAGGAACACCTTGAACTCCTTTTCGCTCAGCGTATCGACCGGATTGCGCTGGCCGGATACCTGCTCCACGGCCATTTGCTGGGCAATACCGGGCTCCAGGTAGGTTTTGCCCTGGTGCACCACCCGGATAGCGTGCATCAACTCCTCCGCCGCACTGCGCTTGGTCAGATAACCAACCGCCCCGGCCTTCAGTACGCGTCGCGCATGCATCGCGTCCTCATGCGCCGACAGGGCCAGGATCCGCATATTCGGATCCTTGGCAAGAATCCGGTCAATCGCCTCCAGCCCGCCAATGCCCGGCATAGATATGTCCATAACAATGACGTCAGGTTTAATTTCAGCGAATTGGCGCACGGCGTCTTCCCCACTATCGGCCTCGCCGAGCACCTTGATGTCCTGCGAACCTTCGAGCAGCATACGGAATCCCATCCGCACCACTGCGTGATCGTCGACGAGCATCACACCTATGCCGTAATCACCCATTACGTCGCCCACCCGTTGCGGCCATCATTCAGTCAGCTCAGCGGCTTCTGTCTGCGGCTGCTTTACGGGAATGATGGCTTCGACCGTCACACCTTCTCTTGGCCCGCCGGAAGCAATGTCCAAACTCCCCCCGAAAGCCTGCACCCTTTCGCGCATGCCCATGAGCCCAAAGCGGCTGCTTGCCGACGCATCCGGACCATCCAGACCTTTACCGTTATCTTGCACACGCACTCGCAGCGCGTCACCCATGCTAGAGCTGTCATCTCGCGAAACGGCAATTGTCACCCGCGACGCCTGCGAATGGCGAATTACGTTGGTCAAACATTCCTGAACGATACGGTACACAGTGATATTGATACTTTCGTCAGAGCCATCAATGTCCGGCCCGACTACCAGTTCGGCAACCACTTCCGCATGACGCGATTGAAATGCGCCCACCACCTCACGCAGTGCCTCGCTCAGACCGAGATGATCGAGCGCGCTGGGGCGCAACTGCCGAATGATGGAATGCACCACGTCGTAGATATGTGACGCGACAGAGACGATCGTGCCGGCATTCTTGCGAGTTTCTTCCGATATACCGTCCCGCCGGTTCGCGATTGCGGTACCGATCGACTTGATGGCAGTGACACACTGCCCAAGCTCGTCGTGCAGTTCGCGCGCGATATTGCGCCGCTCCTCCTCGAGTCGCGACTGGATCAGTTGGGTCAGTCGCCGATTCTGCTCGAGTTCCTCCTCGGTTTGCTGCATGCGTTTGTGCTCTGTCATGTCACGCATGGCGCAAATTTCGCCAATAACTTCATTGGATACGGGATCGACCAGCGGCGCAGCGGAAAGAGCAACATCAACCAGATCACCCGATCTGGTGAGACGCTCGGTCTCGAGATGTTCAACGCGCTCACGGCGACGAATTTTTTCGAGCGTGTCACGCAACTCACCCTGCTTCTCGGGCGGCGCAAGCTGCATCGCAGAGTTGCCAAGGATCTGGCTTGCTCGGTAACCGAACATCCGTTCGGCAGCCGAATTCCAGAACGAGACGCGGCCTTCCAGATCGTGAATGATGATCGCGTCACTGGACTGCTGGGCTATCAGCGCAAGCCGGCGATTCTCTACAATGCTGTCTTCCAGTGCCTGCGCCATACGATTGAACGAATGACTGATGGAGGCAAATTCGGGCAGGCGGTACTCGGGCAGGCGCACAGCGAAACGCCCCCGCTCCATTTCCGAAAGTCCCTCAAGAATACTGCGCAATGGCCGCATGGCACGCCCGAGCAGCCAGAACACCAGCAGATTCAACATCACGAAGAAGGCCAGCAGTAATCCACCCAGCCATTTCAGTTCATCCCATGCGTCCAGAACAGAGCGTGACGAATCGGGGGTAACGACAATGGTGCCCCCCGGCAAATCCAGACGAACGTCGCTGATCTCAGGCCTGACCAACGAGGCGAACCACTCCGGCGCCCACCGTCCTTGTTTGTAAACCGACGGCGGCGACTCATAGATCAAATTGTCCAAAGCATCGTAGAGGCGAATTTCATTGGCGCGCACGCGGCCGGCATCGCGCAAGAACATCGCCAGCACTGCCATTTCGTCGCCGCCCTCGGCCGCGTCCTGCGAGCTCGCCGCTACAGTCTGGAGCAACTGCACCGTGACGCGCGTACCGGCCTCGATCTCTTCATTGATCGACTTCTTCAGGTCACCGACCAGAAGGTAGGCCGTCACGATGGCAAACCCAGCCACTACCAACGTGATTACCAGATTGATCCAGAAACGCAGACTCACTAAGCCCTCGCTACCTCCTCACGCATATCGTCGGTGGCAATCCGCAATGCATGCGCCAGGCGCCGCCCCGACGCCGCATGCCCAGCTTGCTCAATAATACGCAGTCGCGCCGCCGGCAGCCGTGCGCTCAACTCGTATGCGGTTACCGGTGGGCAGACCATATCGGTGCGTCCCTGCACGATGATGGTCGGTGCCGTCACTGCGCTCGCAGCCTGCATCAACTCGCCTTCCCGAAGAAAACATCCTGCCGCAAGATAATGTAGCTGCACGCGCGCCCGCGCAAGCAGCGCCCGCTCATCCACCCCCGTGCCTGGTAGCGCCGCCGCGCCGGGTGCCACCGGCCCGCCAATCGCCATAACACTGTTCTCGTATTCGACCCAGCGGCGCGCCGCGGCGATAGCAACGGCCGAATCGGCATGGTAAACCTCACTATGGTAACGCTGAACGATATCGTTACCGACGCCAGTCGTGAGCCGCTGCCATGCAGCGGGGATGAAGCTGCGCAATCCGTTTAGATACCATTCAAGCTCAGCCCGGCTGGCCAGGAAAACACCGCGCAGTATCATGCCGGCGACACGCTCAGGGTGAGTCATCGCATAGGCAAGCGCAAGCGTGCTTCCCCACGAGCCACCAAACAGCAACCACTTGTCCACGCCCAGCTTGCAACGGATTGTTTCCATGTCCTCGACCAGATGCCAGGTGGTGTTCTGTTGCGTAGACCCAAAAGGATTGGAACGGCCGCAGCCGCGCTGATCAAATAGCACCACGTGGTAGAAACTCGGATCAAAATAGCAGCGATGCTCGGGCCTGGTCTGGCTGCCGGGACCACCGTGCAGGAACAAAACCGGGAACCCGGTTGCATTACCGCTTTGCTCTACGTACAGGCGATGAACCGGCGATACCGGAAGGCTTTGCGCGCTGAATGGCTCAAGCGGCGGATACAACCCATTGCCGTCACCACCCTGAATGGTGTTGGTCTCTGACACTGGATCCGCAACTCAGCCCTGCAGCCGGAAGACTACCGGAACCCTGACGCTGCGCACGCCGCGTGGTGGTGGCGGGAGCGGGAGAGATTGTTTGACCATGTTCAGTGCAGCTTTATCAAGCACTTCCTTGCCGCTCGACTCGATCACAGCCATCTGCGTCACCGCCCCGTCAGCAGATAGCTGCATTTCGACAACGGTTTTACCTTGCCATTTACGCCTCACAGCGATCGGCGGATAACGCATATGTTGCATGATTGCCTGGGAAATTGACTGCCGGTATGCCTCAAGAACCGATGGCACAACGGCTTCCGGTGCTGGCGCAGCAAGCGTCGGCGCCGCAACGACAGGCGCCAGCGGCGTTGGTGCGGCTGTCGGGGGCGCTGGCGGTGCTGGTGCGACCACGGCCGGAGCAGCGGCCTGAACCGATGTCGCCGGCGATGCCTTGACCGCTCGAGCAACCGGCACCGGCGCATTCGGCGCGACGTCCTGCGCCACCGTGGTCGAGCTGGTTGGCGGTGCCGGGACAGCCACCGGCGGTAGAGCCGCCGGCGGAACTGCGGCCTGAACCGGCCTCGCCGGCGACGCCTTGACCGCTCGAGCAACCGGCGCCGGCGCATTCGGCGCGACGTCCTGCGCCACCGTGGTCGGGCTGGTTGGCGGTGCCGGGACGGTGGCCGGCGGGAGAGCCGCCTGCGCTGGCTTGGGGGGCGATACCCTCGGCGAAGGCGCCGACGCGCGCGCCACTGGCGCCGCCAGTGCCGGCGCCTCAACTGCGCCAGGCGCGACCCGCTCTAATTGGGGTGCCTGCACCACTGGCGGTGGAACATCGATGCGCGGCTGCACTTGCAACAGCGGGGTCGCCTGGGTGATCTTTCGTGCCTGCCGGAAAATGTCCGGCGTTTGCTGCGCGGGAACCTCCACGTCAGTCACCGGCGTCTTTTCGATCAACGCGACGGCCGGTTGTACTGGCGCCAGTTCCGGCCGACTGGTAATCATCGGCTGCACTTGCGGTACTTCGCGCCGTGTCGTCGGGGCCAATTCGGCGCGCGCAACTGGCTCCATGCTGGGCGCCTCCGGCTGGCTCAGCACTGGCACCGGCTGCGGTTCAATCGCGGGCCTGGGCTGCGCCGGGGCCCGTTCGATGACACGTGGTTGCGGCGCGGGCGGCACCAGTTCAGGAGGCGCTGCCGGCTGTGGTAATGGCTCGGCCCGGCGAACCAAGGATTCGGGCTCGGGCACCGGCTGCACTGCGGGAATTTCCTCAGTGACGATCTGCACCGTCAACACCGATGCACTGTTCAAGGGGACGGAACGAAACCCCGGAATAAGGGCGATCAGCAGGGCGTGCAGAACGAGCGATACCACGAATGCCATCTGCGTCGGCCGTTCCCGATACCAACGGGCAATCGGCTCGAACTGCGTGCTGCTTTCGCCAAGGGCAATCGTGCTCATGTCCGAAGCCTATGCAAGCCGTTGAGTCGAGTAAAGTTTGCTTTCGAATCTCATGAAAATCATGAGAAGGTTTTGCTGATTTTTCTGCGGCACTCGGCGTGTCGAACACTGACAATGCGATTCGGAGTTCGTGAGTAGGAACTTATCCGGACCTTACGGGCTGGTGCTGTTCAAGCGAACTCCGGTATGGGCAACAGAACAGCGTTACCCCGACCATGATTTAACGAGACAATTATTTCAACCCTTTTTGGAGGTCATTCACATGTGGACCAAGCCTGAGTACACTGAAATGCGCTTCGGTTTCGAAGTCACCATGTACATCGCCAACCGTTAATCACGGCGAAGTACAGAATGAAAGCCCCGCCTCGGGGCTTTCGTTTTTTCGGATCACACCTTCAGTACACAGCAGCGACAATATAGTATGCGAATCAGAGTGCTAGGCTCGGGAGCCGGAGGAGGATTCCCGCAGTGGAACTGCAACTGCCCGAATTGCGACGGATTGCGAAAGGGCACCATCAACGCGAAGGCACGCACCCAGTCGTCGATTGCAATATCAGGCGACAATACGAACTGGGTGTTGTTCAACGCATCGCCGGATATTCTGACCCAGTTCCGCGGATTCCCGGAGCTACAGCCAGCGCGCGCAATTCGCGATACCGCGGTTCGCTCAGTCGTCCTAATGGACGCACAAATTGATCACACGACCGGTTTGTTGATGTTGCGCGAGGGCAAAACGCCGCTGGAGATTTACTGCACCGACATGGCTTACGAGGATCTGACGACCGGCAATCCCTTGCTGAAGATCCTCGAGCATTATTGCGGTGTTAACTGGCACCAGATTCCGACACAAGCCAACAATTCATTTGAAATCGTCGGTGTCGAAGACCTCGAATTCACGGCGGTGCCGCTGAGAAGCAAGGCGCCGCCCTACTCTCCGCATCGACACGACCCGCACGAGGGCGACAACATCGGCATGCGGGTTATCGACACACGTAGCGGCAAGAACCTGTTTTATGCGCCCGGTCTCGGCGAAATTGAACCGCACGTCAGACCCTTTCTTGAAGAGGCCGACTGCCTGCTGGTGGATGGTACCTGCTGGACCAATGACGAGATGGCGGCACAGGGTATTGCCAACAAAATGTCCCTCGACATGGGTCATTTGCCGCAATCGGGTCCGGGCGGGATGATGGAGGTTCTACGGCCCCTCAAGGCAAGCCGCAAGATCTTGATACATATCAACAATACCAACCCGATTCTCCGGGAAGATTCAGAAGAGCGTCGTCAGCTTGAGGCAGAAAAAATCGAGGTCTCTTACGACGGCATGGACATCACTCTCTGAAATAAGAGAACGCGAGGAGATTCGTCATGGGTGCCGCTGAAAACCTTCCCTGGGGCAAGGAAGAATTCGAACAGAAGCTGCGAGCCAAAGACAAGCGCTATCACATCTATCACCCATTCCACATCGCGATGAACGGCGGCAATTGCACGCCAGAGCAAGTGCGCGGGTGGGTAGCCAATCGCTTCTACTACCAGATCATGATCCCTATCAAGGACAGCGCGATCATGGCCAACATGCCCGAGCGCGATCACCGTCGTCTGTGGATCCAGCGCATTATCGACCACGACGGCAACGAGGGCGAAGAAGGTGGCATCGAAGCATGGCTCGCGCTGGCCGATGCGGTCGGCCTGAAGCGCGACGAAGTGACCTCACTCGAGCACGTATTGCCGGGCGTGCGCTTCGCCGTCGACGCCTACGTCAATTTCGCCCGTCGTAGCCCCTGGCAGGAAGCGGTGTGTTCTTCACTAACGGAATTGTTTGCGCCGACCATCCACCAGAAGCGTCTCGATACCTGGCCGGATCACTACCCATGGATCGAGCCGCAAGGGTACGCCTATTTCCGTAAGCGACTCTCTGAAGCGCGTCGCGATGTCGAGCATGGGCTGCGCGTCACACTGGATCATTTCCGCACACGCGAAGAGCAGGAACGCGCAGTGGGAATTCTGCAGTTCAAACTCGATGTGTTGTGGACCATGCTTGACGCCATGCAGGTGACCTACGGCATCGGCGAGCAGCGTACCGGTGCAATAGAGAGGATGGCTGATGAGTGAGTCATCCGGAAGCAAAATTTCCGAAGATGCAGCAGTCGCATTGGAAAAACAGTTTCGCTTTCAGTTTGAGCCCGCGCAAGATAGTTACGTCCTGCTTTATCCGGAAGGCCTTATAAAGCTCGAAGGTAGTGCAGGAGAAATCATTAAGCGTATCGACGGCGAAAAAACGGTATCGCAGATCGTCGCCGACCTCGAGGCCACCTTTCCCGGCGTGGATTTGCGTCAGGACGTAATCGATTTTCTGGAGCACGCATATGCAAAAGGCTGGATCCGACAGTAGCAAAGTGACCGGCCCGCTTTGGGTCAATGCGGAGATTACATACAAGTGCCCATTGCACTGCGTGTTCTGCTACAACCCGGTCGACTACGCCACCTTTGGCCCTGAGTTAACGACCGAGGAGTGGCTCAAGACATTTCGTGAAGCACGCGACCTTGGCGCCGTACAGCTCGGCATTTCCGGCGGCGAACCGCTGATGCGCGACGACGTCGAGATCATGGTCTCGGAGGCCAGCGCGATGGGCTATTACGTCAATCTCATCACGTCCGGCATTGGCCTCACCGAGAAGCGCATTGCCGCGTTCAAGGAGGGCGGGCTCGGGCAGATCCAGCTGTCCTTTCAGGACTCGACGAAGGAACTGAACGATTTTCTTTCGAGCACGCGGACTTTCGACCTGAAGTCGAAAGTTGCCAAACTAATCAAACAATATGAGTATCCGATGGTACTCAATGTGGTGCTGCACCGGCTCAATATCGATCACATCCAGCAGATCCTGGAAATGGCCGAGGCGATGGGAGCGGAACACGTTGAACTCGCCAATAGCCAGTACTACGCGTGGGCGATGGAGAACCGCAAGTACCTGATGCCGAGCCGCAAGCAGCTGGAACATGCCGAAGAAGTCACCAACCGTTTCCGTGATCGTGTCGGCAACAAGATGAAGGTCTACTTTGTCGTTCCGGATTATTACTCCACTCGCCCCAAGAAATGCATGAACGGATGGGGCGTGGTGTTTCTCAATGTTGCGGCCGACGGATTGGCACTGCCGTGCCATGAAGCACGCATGCTGCCGGGCCTTGAATTCCCCAATGTGCGTGACCACGACGTGCGCTGGATCTGGCAGGAGTCGCCCGGCTTTACTGCCTATCGCGGTGACGGTTGGATGAAAGAACCGTGTAAAAGCTGCCCCGAAAAAGAGAATGACCTCGGTGGTTGCCGCTGCCAGGCCTTCATGTTGACGGGTGATGCGGCCAACGCCGATCCGGTGTGCGACAAGTCACCGTACCATCACTTGATCACGGAGCAAGTCGAACTGGCACAACAGCCGCAGCCACCTGCGGCGGAGATCAAACCGATTATTCTGTTCCGTGACGACAAGAATTCGCGCAAGCTTGCCGACAAGGAAGCGGCGCATCGAGGCGACACGACAGCGGTTACATGATCGCGCCTGCGATCGACCAAACGACTACTCCGGCCGCGATTTCCGCGGCCGGCCTCGTTAAACGCTACGGCGGGTTGACCGCCGTAGACGGCCTCGATCTGGAGATTCCCGCCGGGCAGTTCTTCGGCTTGCTTGGCCCGAACGGCTCCGGCAAAACAACAACTATCCACATGCTGGCGACCCTGGTCAGACCCAGCAAAGGCCGGGTGTGCATTGGCGACATCGATGTTTCGCAACACCCGGTGCTGGCAAGACGCCAGATCGGTCTGGTTTTTCAGGAGTCCGCACTCGATCGAACCTTGACCGTGCGGGAGAACCTGCGTTTTGCCGGCCGGCTGTATAACCTGTCGGCGGCAACGAGCGAGCAGCGCGCGGCGGAACTGCTGGACCTGTTCGACATGACAGATCGTCGCGACAAACCAGTCGGGACGTTATCGGGCGGAA
>CP070775.1:1324896-1357774 GCA_020346185.1 Betaproteobacteria bacterium
TGTCGACACCAAGCACAGCAGGATCACCCGTCACCCACTCGCCAACTTCCGGATCGGTGCGCATTTCCTCTTCGACTTCGCGAAGTACTCGCATTACATGATCCGGGTCTTCCTTCAGCGAAACCGGGATCCTGAGCAAGGCTCTGCCCCAGACGTAAGTGCGATTGGTGACGGCCTTGATTTCGCCGTTGGGAATGAAGTGCACCCGCCCTTCGAAATCGCGCAGCACCGTGGTGCGCATGTTTACCTTCTCAACCGTTCCGGTTACAGAACCGATGGTAATCAGGTCGCCGAGTTCATATTGGTCCTCCAGCACGATCATGATGCCGGTGAAATAGTCTCGCATCAGATTCTGCGCTCCAAAGGCAAATGCGACACCAAGAATCGCCGCGCCACCCAGCACCGTCTTGATGTCGACCCCTGCTTCCTGAAACGCCAGTAGCCCGGCGCCAATGATGATCACGACACTTGCCGCGCTCTGGAAACTCAGTGCCAGGGTATCTGCCCGGTTGGTCCCGCGTCTGGGTTCAGTGCCGGCTTTTGACACCAGAGCGCGCGCAATCCTGCGGCTGGAAATGCGGACCAGCAAGAGCATAATCCAGGCGGCGATGATGACAATCAGAATGCGCGGGCCACGCTCGATCAACCAACCCCATACGTTGCGCGGGTGCAGTGGACTTTGCAGCCAGACGCTTCGTTTAAGGGCCGCCCCCGCTTCTTCCCGCTTCTCCTTGAGCTGTTGCGTGACTGCCAACTGTTCTGCGTTCAGGCTCTCACGTCGCTCGTAGAGCGACTCGAGGTACTCGGTGCGCTGGTCGAGTTCTGCGCGGTTCTGGTCGACCATTTTGCCGATATTGTCGATCCGTTGCTTGACATCCCTCAGTTTGGCCTTGCCGGCGCCTTGCTCGATGAGCGCGTCCATCTCGGAACGAGCTACATTCAGGGCGCGATCGAGGTTGTCGCGAGACGTCATGGCCGCATCGATCAGCGCTTGCTCCATTTCGATCTGCTGTTCGAGCTGCCGCTTGCGCTCGACAAAGCTCACCAACTCCTGCTCGGCAAGCTGCGCTTCAGCCTCGAGTTTCTCGGCTTCTCGGCGTGCCTCGATCTGTTCGGCTGTCTCCGGTTGCGCGGTTGGTGGCTGTCGCGGTACTGCCGGTTGGCTCGGGATAGCGCCGGGCACGATGACCTGGGCCGGGGACGGCGCGGTTGGGGACAGCGCGGCGGGGGCTGGCTGCGCAGCGGTGGCAGCGGGCGGCAGCGCTGCAGGGCTGAGCAGTGTGTCCAATGCCTGCTGATCGGTGGCAATCTTTTTCTCCAGCGCCTGAATCTGGCCCTTGAGCGTTTTTACCGAATTGAACCGTACCTCCAACTCGGATTTGCCGAGTGCGATCTGTTCCTCGAAG
This sequence comes from Betaproteobacteria bacterium, assembly GCA_020346185.1. Taxonomy (GTDB): domain Bacteria; phylum Pseudomonadota; class Gammaproteobacteria; order Burkholderiales; family Eutrophovitaceae; genus SG8-40. Next base: position 1,326,303 of record CP070775.1, read on the forward strand.
GCTTGTATCTGCGAGGCGAGTGCGGCCGCCTCGTCAGAAGCTTCGGCGCCACCCATCTCCTCGAGTCGTGCTTTCATCTCCTCGAGTTCGACCGCCGCTTGCTCGATGTTGGTACCTAGCTCATCGAAGAACGCCTCTTGCTCGGCCAGCTGTTTCTTCGTCTCGGCGAGCTTGTTCTGGTCCAGTTCGATGATCTGCTCCAGACGCTTGAGCCGTTGTGCTTCGGTGATCGGCTCCTGTTCTTTCTTCTGCCGGTCTGTTTCTTTTGGGGTGAGGTCCTTTTTGTTTACTTCTCCGCCTTGCTGTGCGGCTGTTTCTGCTTTTTGGCCAGCCGATTCGCTTGGTTGCTGGGCAGCCAAGTCGTGTGAGGGCCAGCACTGGATCAGTCCCAGCAGCAGGATGCCGGCCAGAAGTTGAGAGTGGCTGAGAGCGGTAAATCTCACCATTGATGTCAAGTCCGCATCGGAAAATGAGCAGTGGATCAACGCCAAATCGTCGAGCCACCGCCCGAAAAGCCTGCATTGTAGGCGATTCGCAATGTGCCGGCGCTGAATATCGCCGGGCTCAAGCCGGTTGCGGGCCTGCCCCCTCGTCGATACCCTCACAACCCGGGCAACGTCGTCGGACACGCTGATGAAACCAGGGTCACCCCGACGTGTGGACGGCTCTAGCGCGATTCTTGCGTACCGACGTCATAAGTGAAGTGCCGGCAGCTCGTGAGCCGGCAGCCTGAATTGGATTTTCTTCGAGGTGGTCTTGTTACAGGAAAAATGCCATTCACATCAGGCTCGATTATGGCACCATGAAGCGCATTCGCAGCGGAGGTGAGATGACCAAGGATATGCAGGAAGAAGAAGTCTCGATGCTTCGCACCGAGATAGAGATGCTCATGGGTGAACGCGATGGGTTGTTACGCACGGTGGGAGCAGCTGCCGTGTTCGTTGCCCACATGGACAGTTCGGTGCTGCCTGAGGAGACTTACGTGTCGGCGGACGTTTTGGCGCACGCGCTGAATGCGCTGCCGGAGGAAACGCTACGCGACGCCTTAGAAAAAATTCGCCCGGAGGTTGATCCGGCCTCGGGCGAGTCTGCAGACCAATGAAGGGATGATGACAGCGGACCCACCAGACCCCTAATGATTTTGAGCCCGGCTCCCCATTGGGACACCGCTTTGGTGCTGACCGGAGGCGGAGCCCGCGCCGCCTATCAGGTCGGCGTGCTGCGCGCACTTGCGCACATTCTCCCGCATGGAATTTCCAACCCTTTCCCTATTGTTTGCGGTACCTCCGCCGGCGCGATCAACGCGGCCGCTGTCGCGGCGGGTGCCGCCGACTTTCATCGCGCGGTACGCCGTCTGCAGTTGGTATGGCGCAACTTTCGAGCGCAACAGGTGTATCGTTCAGATCCGATCGGCATCGCAGCCACCGGTGCCCGCTGGCTGCTCGAGCCGGCGCTAAGAGGTCTTGGTCGCAAGGCGCCGGTGGCGTTACTCGATAACACGCCGTTAACGAAATTGCTCGAAGAACGGCTTGACCTGCACGAGATCGGGCACGTCATCAGCTCAAAAGTGCTGCGCGCGATTGCGATCTCTGCATCCTCCTACAGCACCGGTGAGTCGATCAGTTTTTACCAGGGTAACGAGGTGCTGTCAGGTTGGCGGCGTGCGCGGCGAGTCGGTTTGCGCGTGGAAATCGGCATTGAGCACTTGCTCGCTTCCAGTGCGCTACCCTTTATTTTTCCGCCGATCCGTATCCGCCGAGAGTATTTTGGCGACGGTTCCATGCGCCAGATGGCACCCCTCAGTCCGGCGTTGCATCTTGGTGCGAAACGGGTATTTGTTATTAGTGTCGGCCGTGGCGTCACGGGAGCACAGGAACGCGTGCGTACCAATTCATATCCCTCTCTGGCGCAAATTGCCGGGCACGCGATGAATAGCATTTTCCTGGATGGTCTTGAAATCGACATCGAACGGTTGGAGCGGATTAACCGAACTCTGCGATTGATGCCGCAGGAAAGCCGTGACCCAGATCTGTTTCAACTGCGTGAAGTCGAGGTATTGGTGATGCGGCCGTCGCAGGATCTCGGCGCGTTGGCGGTGCAATATGCGCGAGAACTGCCGATCGCCGTGCGCACACTGATGTCAATTATAGGCGGCATGCGCCGCGGCGGTGGAACCTTGTTGAGCTATCTGCTGTTTGAGTCAGGCTACTGTCGTGCGCTGATCGAGGTGGGCTACAAGGACACCATGGCACGACGAGAGGAGGTCAGCAAATTCTTCGACGTCAAGCAGCGCGGTACAGGCTAATGATCACTGAGGAAACGCTCTGTCTTGCTCGTAAGCGGATTCGTGAGTCTTGTCACAGTTGTGATCGTGCCGTTGTTTGTTGATATTGAGAGTGTGTTGGAAGTCGGCAGCAGCACCGGGCAACAAGCTGTGTGCAGCGGCGTGCGCGTGGCGCATCTGGTTTGGCAGCCGTCGTGCCTGGTACGAAACCACCACGAGATTCGTCAGTGGTGCGACGAAGCCGCATTATTCAACGCGCCAAATCCTGTTAGTCTCGACCACGACGCGCTCTGGCCGGTATAGCGCTTCGACGCCATTGTCATCGGCAACGCGTTGCACATCGCGGCGTGATTGGACGAGCAAAGTATGTTTGCCGGTGCTTCGCGCCAGCTCGCTCAAGCTAGCCTGTTTTTCTCGCCTGGTCCTCTCCGCTACGAGGCGAGGCTCACGGCCGTATCGAAAGCCCGCTTCGATGCGCCGCTAGGATCGCACAATCCGCCGCAGCAGTATCCGTTACTTTAGCGAGGCGCCTGCGCTCGCGCAGACCAGCTCGTGGGCGATCTCAGCGCCTCATGCAATGCGGGCGACCAACTGCTTGCCGGTATTCAGCAAGAAAGGCCACCTCTTTTGTCAGGCGTTTTTCAAGGGGGCGTATACTTCCCCAACTGTCGGCGCGGTATCCTCGTGGCTGTTTTGGGATTGATCGGTGCCCGTTGGCAGCGATCTTGAATTTTCGATAATCATGTTGCGGCGTAGCAAATGACTTTATAACGAGGAGGTCGGTATGAACGGAATTTGGCTGGCCGTTTTCGGTCTGGCTGTATTTTTTCTGGGATTTCGTTTCTATTCGAAATACCTTGCTGAACGCGTCTATCGGCTCGATCCGAATTACGTTACGCCGGCGCATCAGTTCAATGACGGAGTCGACTTCGTTCCCACCCAGAAGTGGGTGCTGTGGGGACATCACTTCACGTCAGTCGCCGGCGCCGCGCCGATTGTGGGTCCTGCCATTGCGCTGTACTGGGGCTGGTTGCCGGCGCTGTTGTGGGTTGTCTTCGGCACCGCGTTTGCGGCTGGTGTGCATGATTTCGGCGCCTTGGTGCTGTCGGCACGCAACAAAGGTCAGTCGATCGGCACGCTGTGCAACAGGCTCATCGGCAAACACGCCAAGATTCTCTTTTTGTTCATCATTCTGATTCTGCTGTTGATGGTCAACGCAGTTTTCGCATGGGTCATCGCCAACCTGTTTATCAAGGAGCCGGGGTCGGTGCTGTCGATCTTCATTCAGATCCCATTGGCAATCTGGGTCGGCTACGCGGTCCTGAAAAAGAAAGGCCGCATGCTGGTGCCGGCATTGGTTGCGCTGGCCGTCATGTATGGAGCAGCCGTTATCGCCACCCGTGTGGAGTTTCTGCAGATCGATGTGGTGCGTTACCTGGGTGGCGCGGACGCGACCGTTATGGGAATGGATGCCGTTTCGATGGCTTTTCTGATCTGGATTGCGGTGCTGCTGATCTATGTCTATTTCGCCAGCACGCTACCGGTGTGGGTGCTGTTGCAGCCGCGTGACTACATCAATGCACAACAGCTCGTCGTTGGCCTGCTGATGTTGTACGGTGGTTTGCTCATACTCAACCCTCAGCTCACCGCGCCGGCCTATAACAGCGAGGCAACGACGTCCTGGTTCCCGTTGCTGTTTATTACCATCGCCTGTGGGGCTATCTCCGGTTTCCACGGGCTGGTTGCATCGGGTACATCCTCGAAGCAACTCAACAAGGAGACCGATGCACGGGTGGTCGGCTATCTCGGTGCCGTTGGCGAGGGATCGCTGGCGTTGATCGTGATCGTTGCCGTCGCCACATTCTTCAGCAATCAAGGCGAATTTCTAAGCACCTACAGCAGCTTCACCGAGGCCGGCAAGCGCGGTGTCGGTGCGTTTGTCGGTGGTGCCGGTCAATTGGCGACCGGGCTGGGTATACCGGCAGACATTGCACGTACCATAGTTGCGGTGATCATCATCAGCTTCGCTGCGACGACGCTTGATACGGCGCTGCGCTTGCTGCGCTACATCATTGCCGAACTGGGCACCGAATACAAAGTTCAATGGATTACCAGCCGCCATGTGGCATCCGGTGTCGGCGTCGCGCTTGTCGCCGCGCTGGTCCTGCTCCCCGACGGCGGCCGTGGCCTCGGTTCCGGAGGCTATCTGCTGTGGCCGTTGTTCGGCACCGCCAATCAGCTGCTTGCCGGTATAACGCTGATGCTGGTCTCCTTGTGGTTGTGGCGTCAGGCCCGCAATCCACTTCCGACCATTGTTCCGATGATCTTCCTGCTGTTCATGACGATCTGGGCCATGACCAAGCAAGTCGTGTTCGACTGGTCAGGCCTGGGTCCGAATGACGCCAAGTGGCTGCTGTTTGTACTGGGAGCGGTGATACTCGGGTTTGCGTTGTGGATACTGTTGGAAGCGATCATGGTATTTCGCAACCCGAAGAAAATAGCAGCGTACGAATCGGAAGCCTGATCGCGCTAGCGGGACACCATGACCGATTCTAGCAACCCTGTGGCGCATTGGCTGGACCTGTACGACCAGACAATGCGCCTCGGTCACGAAGCCGAGATCAAGCGTGAATTGCGCTCACAGGACGATCTGTTCATGTTCCTGTGTTTCTCGGAGATGATGGGTATTCCCAATCCGGTGGCTTACTACACGCTCGAACTGTACCCGATTCTGCTGGCCGAGTTTCACGAATGGCATCAGCGCATGGGAATGGATAGGTCGCCGCTGGATCATGTGCGATGTTGTTAGCACAGCCGTCTTTCGCTGGTCTTGCGGCCAAACGAATTGTCTTCTTCGCTGGCAAAGGGGGCGTAGGCAAGACGACCAGCGCGGCTGCATTCGCTCTGGCGCGGGCATATTCCGGTGCTCGTGCGCTGCTCGTTTCCACCGACCCGGCGCACAACTTGGGCGATATTTTTGGTGTCGGCATCGGTGACAGCATCACGCCGATTAGCGCTAACCTCGAAGCGATCGAGATCGAACAGGAAACCGAGACCCGTAAATACCTCGACCAAGTCAAGCGCAATCTGAGCAAGGCAGTTCAGACGACGATGCTCGATGAGGTCATGCGGCAGATCGATCTGGTTGCGCATGCGCCGGGCACCGCCGAAGCTGCCATGTTCGATCGCATGGTGTCGATCATTCTCGATGAGTCTCATCTTTTTGACGTGGTTGTTTTTGATACCGCACCGACCGGGCACACGATTCGGCTATTGAGTCTTCCGGAATTGATGGGGGTGTGGATCAAAGGGTTGTTGCAGCGACGGCAACGGCGCAACGAGGATTATTCGCAGCTTTTGGCGGACGGAGAGCCGATGGAGGACCCGATGTTCGAGGTGTTGAACCGGCGGCGCGAACGCGCGGCCCAGGTCAGCAACCTGTTGTTGAATTCGAAAGTGACCGGTTTTGTGTTCGTATTGGTGCCGGAGTATTTGCCGATTGCCGAAACACGCAGGGGTATCGATCAATTGAGCCAGTACGACCTTCACGTCGAAACGCTTTTCGTCAACAAGTTATTGCCGGAATCGGTAAGTGATCCTTTCTTCCAGGGCCGGCTCGATCAGCAACAACAGTACCGTAAACAAATTGACGCGGATTTTCCGCGGCAGGCTAAGCTCGATCTGCCGCTGCTTAGTCATGACATTAATACACTGCAGTCGCTGGAGACGATTGCTCGTCACATCGAGCAAGCACTGGTGCTGCGGGAAAATGTGGTTTCAAGATCATGAGTTGGGATGATCGGTGTGGCATAGAAGTCGATACACGTCAAGACATCAAGAGGGGGAGCGTGTGAAGGTATTTATCACCGGAGTGGCCGGTTTCATTGGTGGATCTGTCGCGGTGACTTTGATCAAGGCGGGGCACGATGTCTCCGGCCTTGTGCGCAGTGAGGCCAGGGCGCGAGATATTGAGCCGTTCGGAATCGAGCCGGTCATTGGTGATCTGGGTGACTTGGCGGTGCTGGCGCGAGCCGCGAACGGCGTCGACGCGGTGATCAACATCGCGAACTCGGACAATCGCGAAGTCGCAGATGTGTTCCTCAAATCCATGCGGGGTACTGGCAAGACATACATTCAGTCGAGTGGTACCAGCATCGTTGCCGACCTTGCCGGCGGCGCACGTCCGGGCAAGATTTTCGATGAGGCCACTCCCGTTAACCCGCTTCCGCTGCGCGCGGGGCGGGTCGCGTTGAACGATGCGGTTCTGGCTGCTTCCAATGACGGTTTGCGCGCGGTGGTCATATGCCCGTCGCTGATCTACGGGGTCGGCCTTGGCGCATCAAAAGACAGCATGCAGGTGCCATGGATGATTGAGTTGGCAAAGAAACACGGTGTCGGGCGGCATATCGGTGCTGGCGAGAATATCTGGTCCAACGTTCACATTAATGATTTGGTGGATCTGTATCGGCGTGCACTGCAGGATGCGCCGGGAGGCGCATTCTATTACGCCGAGAATGGTGAGAACTCGATGCGTGAACTTGCGGAGGCAATCAGCCGTATGCTCGGTTATGGCGGCCGCACCGAGAGCATGAGCGTTGAGGATGCGGTTGCCGAGTGGGGTGAAGGGGGAGCGCGTTACACGATGGGATCGAACAGTCGCGTGCGCGCGGTTCGGGCGCGAGAAGAACTCGGGTGGTCGCCCTTGGCGCTGCCGCTGCTCGACGAAGTCGAGCATGGCTGTTACAGGTCGTAATTGAAGCTGGATCTATTCGGCCGCGTTTGCTGCGGTTCGCCGCTCAAAGCGCAACTTGCTGGAGTGGATAACTTCGGTCTGTAGTTCAACGTCGTCCTCTGGTAAATAGTGGAAGCGAAAAACCAGGGTGTCGCTGATCGTGAATTCGACGTCCGTGGTTACTAACATCTCGTCGGCGTACTAGGCGTTGACCTGTCGCACGAGGTGCGGCTCGAGGATGATGTTGGTGGACATGCCGGTCATTTGTGGGTGCCTGATCGTCAGCTCGGCAGTAACCGAGTCACCGAGATCAGCAATTTCGGTGAGAAGGTGCGGAGAAAGTGTTTTCCAATTTTCGATCATGATTGTGTTCTTTCCAATCGGAAATTGGTCTTGGCTAGCGCATTGCCTCTAGCGTGACCGCGACGCGAACCTCTTCTCCGTCTCGCAGAATGGACAGTGAAACCATGTTGCCGACCTGAAAGTCATCAAGACTTGCAAACAACTGGCCCACCGAAGCAATCGATTGATTCTCGACAGCAACGATAATGTCTCCGGGCACGATGATGCCGTCCGCGCGTACCCTTGCCGCCCTCAGGCCGGCTTTTGCCGCTGCGGAGCCGCGTTCGACATCGAGGATGATGACGCCTTCGACGCCGAGCTCGACTGAAAGGCGACGGTTAAGTGTCTCGTCGACCTGAATGCCTAGGCCCGGCTGGATGAACCTGCCGTGACGGATAATTTGAGGCACGATGTGGTTGACGGTGTCTGCCGGTACTGCAAAGCCGATCCCGGCCGAAGCACCAGAGGGGCTGAAAATGGCAGTATTCATTCCGATCAGACGGCCGGCGGAATCGAGCAAAGGCCCGCCCGAATTACCCGGGTTGATCGCCGCGTCCGTTTGAATCAGATGATCGATGCTTCTGCCACCATCGCCGGCGAGACTGCGGTCCAGTGCGGAGACAATACCAGTGGTGAGGGTCCAGTCGAGACCGAAGGGATTGCCAATGGCGAAGACTTTCTGACCAACTCGGAGGTTATTACTCGAACCAAGCGGTACCGGTGGCGGACTCTGCTCGCCGACGTCGATCCTCAGGACCGCAACGTCATGAGCTGGACTTACGCCAACCAGTGATGCCTTGTAATCGCGTCCGTCTGCCAGTCTCACCGTCGCCTCACTTGCTCCTTCGACGACATGGAAATTGGTCACGATGTGCCCATGCGTGTCCCAAACGAACCCCGAGCCGTTGCCGCGTGGCACGGAGAACACATTTCGCGTCCAGAAATCACGAACTTGCTGTCGAGTGCTGATGAAGACGACCGAATTTCGCGCGCTTTCGAATAGCGCGATGTCAGCTTGCTCCTCGGCGGCAAGATCACCGCGCGGCGCGACTGCGCGAGGCTCGGCATGAGGCAGGTCTGCCGCATGATTGGGTGGCGGCAGGTGACGCCACAGTGCGATCAGTATCGCGCCGGCAACCGTGAGCCAGAACAAACGGCGTAGGAAAAGATCTGATCGATTCTGCACTGGTTTGAATTCTATGCCCAGGTTCTGGGGAAAAGACTGTTAGCGGTTAGACCAAAAAATATGTTGCCGGTCGCTCGGAAAATCAAGCGGTCGCAGTTAAGCGATGTTCTGTGGCAGTGGCATTGCCAAGTCGAGCGGTGAGTTGATTTGGCGCCTGATGCGCTCTAGTTTCGGCTCTTTCGCGCTTCCGCGAGCTGCTTTTGCAAAGCGTCGATTCGTTCGTGGTTGTCCTCTGACCCGATATAGGTACGGAACAACCACTCCTGCACCCGCATTGCGCTGTCCAGATCCTGGCTCAATACTTGGTTTGACAAGCGCTTGGTTTCCGCCAGGCAGCGACGGTCATAGGTAGCCATCTCCTTGGCAATGGCCTCAACCGAGGACAGTAACTCGCCTTCTGCAAAGACTTTGCTGACATAGCCCATGCGCTCGGCCTCGTCAGCGTCGTAAATCCGCCCTGTCAATGCAACTTCCCTTGCGCGGCCGAGCCCGATTATGCGCCACAACGGGTCCATGATTGGGGTCAAAGACAGCGCGATCTCGCGCTGCCCGAATTTCGCCCGGGTCGAGGCGTAGCGGATATCGCACATCATGGTCAGGTCGAAACCGCCGGCGATTGCCGCGCCGCCGACAGCGCAGATGACCGGCTGCTCGCAGAACAAAATGGAGCGGTAGGCACGATGAAACAGTTCCGTGTACGCTTCATTCGATACCTTTTCCAGTTTGCGGATCTCCGCTAGATCGAAGCCGGCGGAAAAGTACTTCTCGCCGCCTGTGAAAACGATCACGTTCGCTTCATTGTGCGCCCCCAGTTCGGAGAATAAGGCGGTTAGTTCGAGCAGCACGTCAGGTGCGAGCGCGTTGCCTTTGTCCGGCCGGTTGATGGTAACGGTCGCGACCTTCTCGGCGATGTCCACGAGTAAATATTTGTAGCTCATTGGGCAAACCCTCGATTCATTGTTGTTCCGTGTTGCTCAGTCCTGTCTTCAGGACCGTGTTCATGGGATGACATTCTATTTCACACGCCGCTGCCGGCCGTTACGCCACGTTTGGCTGCGGTGTAGTGGAAAAGGCGCGAATGACGCCCGCTCCATGCCGGAGGAAAGCTGGAAGGCCTCCGCCGACCAGCCGACATCGCCATTCGGTGGGCTCTTCCAGCATGCCGTTTTGCTTCGGAAGCTCAGGCATCTGCCTCCCTAACCCACTGTTTTGTAGTAGTGGGAAATTGCCCACTCAACGGGCCAGTAGATTTGTGGTTTCCGTCCCACCCAATTCGGCGCACAATAATCAATAACCGTTCCGGTCTTGGAGGATTAGCGTTGGCGGTGCAGTCTTTGCTGGATGCGATTTCAACTTACTGCCGGCGCGAATGTATTGCCAAATCGACGTTTGGCCGGCGGGCGGTGAACGACGGCAAGTTCGTGTCGCGTTTGCGCGATGGAGCGCGGATCACGCCAGCGACATTTGAGCGTCTGCATAGTTATATGTCGCAACGGGGTATGGAGTTGCCGAATCCAACACCGTCCGAATTGTTGCAATTGATTCGCCCGGCGGAACTCGCGCCACCGAGCGAATTGATCGCCCAAGCGCCCGCAGAGCCGGGGCGTAACTTCCGGTTCTTTGACAACCGCCAGAAGTATCTGCTGTTCGTGCATACCTGCGGTGAGAAGCGGGTAGCGGCCCGGCGCGTCGGCTTGGAATTGTCGAATATTCATCCTCAGCCGCCGGCGATTCGTGTTTTTGATGCGGGCATGGGCGACGGAACCGTCCTGGCAGGCGTGATGCGCGAGATGCATCGGCGCTTCCCGACCATGCCGTTCTACGTCGTCGGAAAGGAAATCAGCCTCGAAGATGTTCGATTATCGCTGGCGCGCATGGCCGATCGCTTTCACGAACACCCCTCCACGGTTTTGGTGGTGACGAATATGTACTACACCGAAGCGCCATGGTTAACGCCACGTTCGGCCAATGTCGCGAAGTCGATTGAGTGGCGCGAGGTGGCCTTGATGGGTACTTCGGCTCACGAGTTTGCCGAGCAGATCGCGTCGCTCGATGGTTTTCTGGACAAACATTGGCAGGCGCGACATAACCCGAAAACCGGTAATCCCGTTTACGAGCGTCCGGTGGTGCTGATCGTTTACCGGGAAGACTATCGCTTCCTGCTCGATGACGTGATACCGCGACAGAGTTCGGTGCGTGCCGATTACGATCTTGTAATCGCGTCGCAGCCTTATCGCGCACGCGCGCCGCTCGGATTCAAGGCCAGTTGCGTTATTGCTCCGCTGGTGCGTGCGCTTGGCGACGGAGGCCGTTTGCTTGGTATTCACTCTTATGGCAATGACCCTGGCCTAGACGTGGTGCGTAACATCTGGCCTGAAGAGCATCCGTTCACCGACGACCGCCACGCCGTTCTGCGCGCGGTCAAGGCCGGGCTGGGGGCGGAGGCGCGGCGCTACAATTTCAACGCCTATGCCGACACACGCGCAATCTTTCGCTACGACATGCATACGCTGCCTACCCGAAATATCTGCAAGCATTGGCACGTCGACGCTGTTTGCCGCCTGGAATGCTGCCGTCTATGTTGCGCAAATTGAAGATGACCGCCTGGCGGCCGTTCTCGGCGAGCGTCATTACCTCGCCGCGACGCAGAAGGTGCTGCAAAGGCACGGTGGCCTCTGGTTTTTTGACGAATCTTATGTGATTGCGAGAAGGCGCGAGAAATGAATACAACTGAACCCGTATTGTCGGCGTACACGTCCGGCGGGGCGAAGATCGATACGCGAATCTCTGAACTGGTTGCCAGTGGTTCGGTGGAGATGTCTCCCCGGGATGCTGCCCAAATCACCGAGGCGGCGAGAGTGCTGCCCGCCAATACTCGGGTCTATGTCAATGCGCTACCGGGACGATTGCATTACGCGACCTTGCGCGCAATGGAAGCATTGCGCGACGAAGGTCTTGATCCGGTACCCCACATCGCCGCTCGGCGACTCGAGTCGCGCGCCGCTCTTGAGGAGTTCGTGCAGGGAGCAGTGCATGCCGGAGCGCATCGGGTCCTGCTGATTGGTGGTGACCAACCAGCGCCAGCCGGGCCTTATGCGAGTTCGATGCAGGTGCTCAGGGAAGGCACGCTCGCCAAGTATCAGATCAGGGAAGTCGGATTTGCTGGCTACCCGGAAGGCCACCCACGCATTGAGCAACCTGTTCTCGACGAGGCGCTGTCCGAGAAAATTGCGCTTGCCAGCGAGCAAGGAATTGACGTCAGCATCGTCACGCAGTTTTCCTTCGTCCCGGTGCGCATTGCCGAATATTGCGCGTTGATGGCGCGCACCTATCCCCAGCTGCCCTTGTATGTCGGAATGGCCGGGCCGACATCGACTGCGTCGTTGTTACGCTATGCGCAGCACTGCGGGGTAAGTGCCTCGCTCAGGGCGTTGTCAGGAATGGGTGTAGCCGCGGCAAAGCTGGTCACCCATTCGGATCCTATGGAGCAACTGGCGTCCCTGGCGCACCATTGCGAAGGAGGTGGAACCAGCAACGCCGTTGGCGCGCATTTCTTCAGCTTTGGGGGGTTCGCTAATACCGCGCGATTCATCAACCGTATTATTGCCGAAGCGTCCGGCTCGGTGCTTTGATGATTGCATCACAAACTGTTCGGCTCGTTTTTTGACTGTTAACGACGCGATCGCCGAGTCGCTGGTATCCTTACGCTCTGTGCCGCCGCTAGTCGATTGATTTTTGTCAAGTTTGGTGCCGTTGCCGATGATGGTTGTGCGGGGCTGACTGGTTTGCGAGCAATTAGCGGCGTAGCCGGCTTGAAGCTTGGGTCGGAACTGCGGCAAATGGCCGAGGGTTCGGAAGCGTTTGTCTGGTACAACAGCGACAGACTCACGACCGATTTTTTCGAAGCGGAGAAGCGAAAAGTGGCAGACAACGAGAATCGAATGAAGGTGACCATTCTTACCGGCACCTATCGAGTGAAAGGATTTATTGAGATTGTTCCGGGCGCTAGAGTCACCGACTATTTGGTGGAGGCCAAGAACTTCATCGCGGTCACCGACGCAGAGGTGCGGGATTTGAACGACCGGCATATCATGAATACACCGTTTCTGAACATAAACCGCGAGTGTATCCAGATCGTAGCGCCACAGGAGTAAAACGTGATGTCGGGTAGCCGCTAAAAGATGACGCTCATTTCTCTTGTTTTTGTGTTCTTGCTTGAACAGCTGCGACCGCTGCCTTCGCCCAACGCCGTGCAATCGATGTTGGCCGGCTACCTGGAGAACTTGTCAGGCCAGCTCAACGCGGGCGAGCGACGACAAGAAGCGATCACCTGGTTGCTTGCGGTCGTTCCATTGGTGATCGTTGCGTTGCTGGTCTATTACCTGCTGGACGCGGCCAGCGTGCTGTTGGCACTTGCATTCAATGTGGCTGTACTTTACTTCCTGGTAGGGTTCCGGCGGTTCAGCGTTCTTTACAACGCGATTCTGCAGGCTCTCAGGAACGATGACGTCGGTACCGCACGCACGACACTCGAGAGCTGGCGCAACAAGCCTGCACAAGCACTGGATGCAACCGAGATTGCCAAGCTGGCGATTGAACAAGGGCTGACTGCTGCGCACAGACAGCTTTTTGGCGTCATGTTCTGGTTCATTGTTATGCCGGGTCCGGCAGGTGTGGTGCTGTATTGCGTCGCGGCAATGCTGAACGATAAATGGGGCCGCGGTGGCGGAGAATATGTCGAATTTGGCGGTTTCGCCCGCAAGGCCTTCAACGTACTGGATTGGATACCGTCTCGTCTCACAGCGGTTACGTTTGCCATTGTTGGTGATTTTGAGGACGCTATTTATTGCTGGCGAACGCAATCGAACTCATGGGGCAATTTGGAGCAAGGCATCGTACTTGCGGCCGGTGCCGGAGCCCTTGGTGTGCGCCTTGGTGAGTCGATACATGAAGACGACGCCGTTGCGTTCAGACCCGAGCTTGGCCTCGGCGATGAGGCCAACGTTGAGCACATGGCTAGCGGTATCGGGCTGGTATGGCGTTCGGTCATGATCTGGATGTCCCTGATCGCGCTGGTTACCCTTGTGGCCTGGTTTGACTGAAGAAGCTTGTGCGCTGGCTCTGGTATTTGGCCTACCGCTCCTCTTGGCGCTGTTGATGACTGACTGACGAAGTCAGCCTTTGTCCGACGATTGTGGTCCTCGCTCGGGAAGCCAGTGTGTCATGCCCACCTGCGCGGCTTGGCGTCGAGCTCGGCGACGAGTTCGCGATAGGCTGACCAGCGGCGCTCGTCGACTCGTTGCTCTTTAACCGCTGATATAACGGCACAGCCAGGTTCCACGTTATGCCGGCAATCGTCGAACCGGCAATGTCCCAAAAATGGTTTGAACTCCGGAAAACAATTCACCAAATCGGTTTGGGAAAGGTGGAGCAGCCCGAAAGTCTGCAGACCCGGTGAATCAATAATGCTGGTTTCTGCGTCGAGTTGATAAAGCTGCGCGGTGGTCGTTGTGTGTTTGCCCGAATCGAGGGCCTCGGAGATCTCCGCTGTGCGTGCCCGAACATCGGGCAGCAATCCATTGACGATGGTCGATTTGCCCATTCCCGACTGACCGACCAGAACGTTGCGTTGGCCTCGCAGGGCGGATTTCAGCGGTGAAATATCATTGTGCGCTGCCAGTGGCACGACCGGATAGCCGAGTTCGCGATACAGGGTCAACTGAATCGCTGTTTTTGCCGTTTCTTCCACCAGATCGGTTTTGTTCAGCACGATGAGTGCCTTGATGTGCTGCTGCTCGCAAGCGATCAGGCAGCGCTGCAAGAGATCCTCATTGAAGGCTGGTTTGGCCGCGACAACCACCACTGCCTGGGTTATGTTTGCCGCAATGATTTTTTGCCGGTAGCGATCGGAGCGGTACAGCAGCGACGTGCGCGAATGTGCGTTTTTGATCGTTCCCTGCCTGTCACCGGAGCGTTCGACGTCAACCATGTCGCCACATGCGTAGCTGTTCCTTTTTCCGCGCGGGTAGCAGTGAAGCAAGTCCCCGTGGGCAAGCTCGACTACATAATGACGCCCGTGAGCCGCGGTAACCAGGCCTGTTTCCGTTCCGGATCGGGTCTGGTGCTCCGTCACGCCGTTAATGTGCCCGGCACAGGTAAGTCTTTCCCGGCAGTGTTAGGTGAGCTGACTTCCATGCACCGTACATGTTAAGGCATGTGGCCGTCGGGAGGCAGCAGGCATCGTTTCGAGCCGTGTGGACAGCGCAGCATTTAGCATGAACTAATGCGCCATTGCCTATCGCGTGTTCACGTAGAATAACTCTCGGACCGTCGCTGAACGCTGCAGCGATTGGCGCTGAGGAAGCTCAATCAATGAGCAGCGTTGCAAGACGGTCGACTGCATTGAAGTCAGTACGCTAACCTTCGATGTGTGTATTCTTGGGCACCGCTCCCGATCAAATAATTTGATGCTTGCAGATTTTTCCACTTTCCTCGAGCGTCTTGGCTTGGGTTTCGAGTCACTCTTGACGCTGTTTCTGGCGGCCGCGCTCGGGCTCGCGCTTGCCTGGGTCACCACGTTTTTGCTCAAGCGAATGGCCAAGTTCGAACGCACACGTCTCGCTGCCGCTGTCGCGGCACGCTGCGCCGCCCCATTAAAGGTTCTTCTGCCTGTCCTGGCGATGTCTGTCGCGCTAACCGGTCTCGATACCTCCGCGGGCATCGGCGAGCATTTGCCGCGCGCGCTGACCGTACTGGGTATCGCACTGGCGGGTTGGCTCGCCATACGCGCCGTGCGCGGGTTGGTCGACTACTTTCTGACCGCCTACAGCATAGATCACGCCGACAACCTGGAAGCGCGCCGAATGCAAACGCAGATCCGGGTGCTGGGGCGGGTGATGATCTTCGTCGTCGTGCTCGTGACTGCCGCCGCAGTGATGATGTCGATTCCCAGCATCCGCCATATTGGTGTGAGCGTGTTTGCCTCGGCTGGGATCGCTGGGCTCGCCCTGGGTTTGGCGGCGCGACCAGCGCTTGGCAATGTCATTGCCGGTATCCAGATTGCGTTGACGCAACCGATTCGGATTGAGGATGCGGTGGTTGTCGAAGGTGAATGGGGCTGGATAGAAGAGATTCACCTGACATATGTCGTGGTGCGCATCTGGGATTTGCGCCGCCTGATTCTGCCGATCTCGTACTTCATCGAGAGGCCCTTCCAGAACTGGACTCGTACCACTGCGGACATACTCGGCTCGGTCATATTGCATATGGACTACAGCGTACCGGTGGACGAGATTCGTGCCGAATTTGGCCGGGCCGTCAGAGCATCGAAGCACTGGGACAGCAAGGTTGACGTGGTGCATGTCGTGGACTGCACAGATAGAACGATGCAAATCCGGTTGCTGATGAGCGCCGCCAGTTCGCCCGGCGCGTGGGAGTTGCGTTGCGCCGTGCGTGAGCACATGATCGGCTACCTGCAGCGCGAGTACCCTGAGTCGTTGCCGCGGATTCGACTGGAGAAAATCGACGAAGTTGGCCGCGGCGCCGCGATGCAGGGTTCCTCAAACAACGGTTAACTCGAGAGTCTTCGTGGTTTTACCGAGGCCGTGATCGAGGCTAGCGGCGCTGCTCGATGCGTTGCTGAGGAAATTGCTGCCCGGTTTTTCCGAAGCAACGCGATCGATAGCGGAGTAACTGCACTCATGAGATGGGGAGACCAAGAATGCCGACTTACACTGTCCTTTCTCCTGCTGGCCAATTGTCGCGCCAGAAGAAGAAGACCATTGCTGGGAACATTACCCGCACCCACAACGAGGTTACTGGCGCGCCGTCGTTCTTTGCCCAGGTCGTGTTCGTTGATATCGCAGATGGAAACTGGTTCGTCGGCGGGGCCGCGCTGGAATCAGACCAGATTTACATTTATGGCCACATTCGTGACGGACGTTCCGCTGAAATGAAGCGCAAGCTGGTGTTGGCGCTTCGGGACGCTCTCGCCGAGGGTGCTGCGGTCCCTACCAGTCGGGTGTGGAGTTACATCGTCGAACTACCGGCGGCGGACATGGTGGAATACGGTCACGTTCTTCCCGAACCTGGCGACGAAGCCGCATGGATGGAAGGGTTGCCATCTGAGGATCGAGCAATGATGGAGACTGTCGGGCCGGCATAGGAAGGGAGTCGGCGAAACCTTATGAGCGTTTTGCAGCCAGAGAGTAGGGTGACCGTTTCTCTGTGGATAAAAATAAGCTACACGGTTTTTGTGGCACTTCTGGTGCCCGTTTACTGGCTTCAGTACGGACCGCAGAATTTTCTTTGGGGTTCAGATCTCGTTTTGTTTGGAACACTGTTGGCGGTTTGGTTGGAGAGCCGTTTGCTCATCAGCATGATGGCGATTGCGGCCCTGATTCCAGAACTTTTTTGGACGGTCGACTATTTCGGACGATTGATTGCCGGACCAGAGGCGCTACCAGGACTCGGCACACAGTACATGTTCAATCCTGATATTCCGCTGCACGTTCGTGGACTTTCACTGTTCCACATTGTGCTTCCCCCGTTACTCGTTTGGCTACTGCAACGGTTCGGCTATGAGCGACGCGCATTTATCTATCAGACTGTGCTGGCGTGTCTGGTCTTGCTGATTTCTTACCTGTTTACGGAGCCGACGGCAAACATTAACTGGATCTACGGCTTTGGGCGCGAGCCTCAAACATGGATGCCGGAGCGTGTGTACCTCGCTTTGTTGATGATCTGCATCCCGTTATTCTTTTACTTGCCCACACATCTGGTGCTCAGGAAATTGTTCGGGCGGTCGTCAAAGAGAAGCACCGGTTAGGGTGCCAGGCGAACCTTTCGATCAATTCAATGAGCGCGTCGAGTTTCGCCGCGCGTGTTGTTGTTTTAGTTCCGGCCGCGCACTACGTTTGCTTAACCTGCTGCGCAGGTTAGCCTGCACTGAAATGACTTTATTTACCCGCTTCGCAGCCTTTTCGACTAAAGGTCGAAAAGCGCGTCGAGTTTCGCCGCGCAAATAAAGTCATTTTCACTAATGCCTTTTATTGCGTGGGTCATGTAGGCGACTTCGCATTTGTCATAGCTGACCGTGATGTCAGGATGATGGTCTTCGCGGTGCGAGATCCACGCTGTTGCGTTGACGAACGCCATCGTCTGGTAGTAATCCTTGAAGTTGTAGGTCTTGCGGATCATGCCGTCCGTATAGGCCCAGCCTTCGACGCCCTTGAGCAAGTGGCCGATCTGGACCTCGGTCATCGGATCGACGCCACCCTCACAGGGTTTGCATTTCTTGCGCACCAGGTTTTGTGCTGTCGTGACCATGTTCAGAATTTCCTCCGCTTCATGATGAACGTGTCAGGCTCTCGATAACTGTTCGAGTCGCGCGATGCGCACCGCCGCCGGCGGATGCGAGTCGTAGAATGCCGAATGCAGCGGGTCAGGCGTCAGTGTCGAGGCGTTGTCCTTGTAGAGCTTGACGAGGGCCCGCACCAGGTCATGCGCCGGCGCATGCTCGGCGGCGTAGGCGTCAGCTTCGAATTCATTGTTGCGCAAATATGCAGCAAGCAACGGGCGCATGAAAAACAGGAATGGCGGCACGACCAGATAGAAAACCGTCAGGACCAGCGCGTCCGATGCCGGGAAGGAAATGTTCAAGCCGCTAAACAGCCACGATGTATTTTTCGCGAGGCCGAGCAGCCAGAAAAACACGAAACCGAGTACCGCAAACATGGCAGTCAGTTTCAGCACATGGCGACGTTTGAAGTGCCCGAGTTCGTGGGCGAGAACGGCTTCCACCTCGGGACCGTCATGACGCTCTACCAGTGTGTCGAAAAACACAATGCGCTTCGATTTGCCGAAGCCGGTGAAATACGCATTGCCATGACTGCTGCGTTTGCTGCCGTCCATCACAAACAGCCCTTTGGATTGAAAACCGCAGCGTATGAGCAGCGCTTCGATGCGCTGCTTTAGATCCTGGTTCTCGAGCGGCGAGAATTTATTGAACAGCGGAGCAATGACGGTTGGCGAAATGAACTGAACAAAAAGCCAGAAAGCTACTCCTGCCAGCCAGGCGTAGAGCCACCAGTTGCCGCCCGCCGCGCTCATCAGCCACAACAGAACGGCGAGGAACGGAAGTCCCAGCACCGCCGAGACGACAAGCCCAACGACGAAGTCCTTGATGAACAGTCCGGACGTCATTTTATTGAAGCCGAACTTTTCCTCGATCACGAATGTGCGGTATAGATCGAAAGGCACGTCGATGACCGACATCAGCAGGCCAAGAAAGGCAAAGAACAGAACGCCGCGCGCGAGCTCGTCGCTCAGGAAGTTCGCGGTCAGGTCGTAAACACCCTGCAGGACGCCGCCAAATGTCAAGATCAAAAGTACCGCTGCGTTGAACACGATGCCGAGCATCGAGAAGCGTGACTTTGCGACTGTGTAATCGGCAGCCTTTTGATGCGCATCAAGGGGCATTTCCGAACTGAAAGCGTCTGGCACACTGGCACGATGCGCGCGCACGTAATTGACGTGGCGCCGGGCCAGCCACAGCCGGGTTGCCGCGGCGACGGTTACTGCCAACAGGAAAAGTATCGAGAAAGTATTCATTGGATTCGCTGCCGGTTTGGTACTGTTGTTCGATGTGACACAATATCCCAATGAAAATTCAATGGAAATTGCTAGTTATAATCATCAAATATTATGGCACAAGAGAAGAAAAGTTCTGACAACCTGATCTGGCTGGACATGGAGATGACCGGCTTGAATCCGGACCGCGATCGCATCATCGAGATTGCAGTAGTGATTACAGACTCGCAACTGGAGAAGGTGGCCGAATCCCCGGTTCTGGTCGTACATCAGCCCGAGCGGGTTTTGAGCGCAATGGATGACTGGAACAAATCAACGCATGGGCGTTCCGGTCTGGTCGAAAGGGTCAAGGCGTCGCGCCTCGACGAGGTAACGGTAGAGGAGCAAATGCTCGCGTTCCTTGATCAGTATGTGCCGGCCAATACTTCACCCTTGTGCGGCAACTCGATCTGTCAGGATCGGCGTTTTCTGGCCCGCTGGATGCCGCGGCTCGAACAGCATTTTCACTACCGTAACCTCGACGTGTCTACGCTGAAAGAATTGGCGAAGCGCTGGAAACCGGAGATCATGTCCGGCGTCGTCAAACACGGCAAGCATGAGGCGCTTGCCGACATCTACGAGTCAATTGAGGAAATGAAGTACTATCGGGCGAATTTTCTTCGAGCCTGATTGCTCTTTTTCAGCTATCCGCCTCGAGCTTGTTTCACGGAGTTGCCGCGACCAGTCGCTGTTGCTAGCTGCGTCGTGATCTCGCTCATTACTCAAGGGCGATTTCGCTAGTTACTGCAAGGCGATTTCGCCGTCAAAATCAACGTCCAGTCCCAGCGAGGGGATGGTCAGTTTCATCGACACCGGCAGTGTTTCGATGCCTTGGAGCTTGTTCTCGGCGAGCGCTTTTGAAACCGCCTGTTCGATCTCGCGCTGCGAGCCGACGCCGGTCATTTTGAGAAACTTGCGGATACTCATGTTGAAGTTGTCTTCGTTCATTGTTTCCCCCTCATTGCACAAATTCGTTTGATCAGGGCTGCAGTGGATTGATCATGGTCAGGTGAAGCATGACCCGCGCGCAGATCATTCAGCACTTCCTTCGCCAGACCCTTGCCAAGCTCTACACCCCACTGATCAAAGGAATTGATATTCCAGATTGCACCTTGCACAAATACCTTGTGCTCGTATAGCGCAATGAGTGCGCCAACCGAGTGTGCATCTAGCCGCTCCATGAGAATGGTACTGCTTGGCCGGTTCCCTGGAAAACTGCGGTGCGCGGCCAGTCGTTGCGCCTCCTGGCCCTTGATTCCTCGCGCCTGTAGCTCCTCGAGCACCTCATCTTTGGTTCGCCCGCGCAACAGCGCCTCGGACTGGGCGATGCAATTGGCGAGCAGGATCTCATGATGCTCCGCCATGCCCCACTCGCTTTTTGCGGCGACAATGAAATCGCACGGCGTGACCTGGGTACCCTGGTGCAAGTGCTGGAAAAAGGCATGCTGACCGTTAGTGCCGGGCGCTCCCCAGATGATCGGGCCAGTAGTGTACTCGACGGTGTCACCGGCGCGATCGATGCTCTTGCCGTTACTCTCCATGTCGAGTTGTTGGAGATGCATCGGCAGCCATGACAGATCCTGCGCGTAGGGGAGCACAGCGTGGGTCGGCGAATCCAGAAAATTGGTGTGCCAGACGCCGATAAGGGCCAGCAGCAAGGGCATGTTCACATGCGCGGGGGCGTTGCGGAAATGCTCATCCATGGCGTATGCGCCAGCGAGAAGCCGGTCAAATTGCCGGAAGCCGACCGCCAAGGCAATCGGCAGGCCGATCGCTGACCAAAGGGAATAACGTCCGCCCACCCAGTCCCAGAAGCCGAATACCCGTTCCGGCGGTATGCCGAACGCGCCGGTTTCATCGAGATTGGTCGAGGCCGCCGCGAAGTGCTGCCCGACGACGCTGTCCAGGGACTCTGCCCCATTCAAATTAGTGAGTAGCCACTCGCGAGCAGACCTCGCATTAGTCATGGTTTCTTGCGTCGTGAAGGTTTTCGACGAGACGATAAACAAAGTTGCTTCCGGATCCAGGTCAGCAACTGTCGCGGCTAGGTGAGCACCGTCGACATTGGAAACGAAATGGAGCCGGGGGCCGCGCTGCGCAAAGGGCCGCAGTGCGCTGTAGATGGTTAGTGGCCCAAGATCGGAACCACCGATCCCGATGTTGACGACGTCGGCAAACGGTTTGCCGGTGGAACCGCGCAACGTTCCGTTTCGCACCGATTCTGAAAACTCGCGCAGTCGATGCAGGACCGCTCTGACGTCTGGCATCACGTCGCGACCGTCGACACAAATGGGGCGTTGCGATTGATTGCGCAAGGCAATATGCAATACCGGGCGGTTCTCTGTGACATTGATGCGGCGGCCGTCAAACATCGCCTGTGTTTGCTCGGCGACGCTCGATTCTGCGGCTAGCGCTAGCAGCAATTGCACTGTCTGGTCCGAAACGGGGTTCTTCGAAAAATCGAGAATCAGGCCGGCAGCTTCCAGGCTGTAGCGTTCGGCGCGCCGCGGGTCGCTCGCAAATAGACCAACAATGTCACGTGCTTGCGGTCGCGCCGCGTGCGCTTCGAGGGCTTTCCAGCTGTTGCGCTCGGTCAGGCGCGCCATGGCTTGAGATTCGGCGACTGCATCGGCATCGGTACGGTCTGTCGGAACGACTTCATAGCGGCGATTTTAAGCTTTAATTGCGGGTGCGAAGGAAGCAATCGGAATCTCGCCCCTGCAATGTGTGAATTCTCTAATTCGTTCGATCCCGACGCGTGGCCGCGAGACGTTCAGCTTCAGCGGCGTCGGAAAAGCAAAAAGCCTCCAGAGTAATCTGGAGGCTTTTTGTCGGGGAGTTAAGGGGCTTGACCCGTTACTTAGGCCGCCGACTTCTTCTTTGACGCGGTCGGGCTCACCGTGCTGACCGTTGCGGAGGTCACCTCCTGGACTTGCTTGCTGGCCTTTGAAATCGCGTCGTAGGTCTGATTGGCTGCGGCAACGGCAGATTTCATCGCGGCGACTGCCATATCGGAGCCGGCCGGTGCATTTTTCTCGGCTTGATCAAGGCTGGACACGATAATCTTGTTGACCTCAGTCATTTTCGCTTCGACGATCTTGCTGAACTCACTCTGTGCCTCGCTCATGATGTCGTAGCTGTCCTTCATGTAAGCGGTCATAGCATCGAAGGCCGGTTGCGCGAGCTGGGACTGCAGGGCGGTCATGGACTGTACGTCTTTGGCTTCAGCCATTGCCTTGCTGTTGTCTGTCGCGGTCGAGATGGCGGACTTGATTGCCCCGACGTTCAGGTCCATGGCCTTTTCGGCTGCGCTAGCTGCAATATTGGCCAAGGCAACGGTTGTTGCCATATTCTCTTTCTGTGCTGCGGTCATCTGCTCCATAATCGTCGACATACAACCTCCTGAAAAAAGTGGGAAAAAACCTACAAAACTGGAATCCAGCGTCATGGATCCCGTGCGAAGAGTGCATTTGTGCAATGCACAAACGATAGCGAATTGTACCGCTGACACGGGTATTGTCAATAGGCGATGCTGTTTTTTTGAGCGCTGCGCGAAATAATTAGATCATCATTAACAGATAGTTACAATTTTGTTCTTCAGATGAATGCTTATCGCTATGCCTTGAGAGCGCTGCGGGGTGCGCTGCGCAATACCTTCCATCCGGCGATCTTGGGGGTGATGCTGCTTCCTGGCATCGCGGCCCTCACTCTCTGGGTCGGTCTTTCCTGGTGGTTCTGGGGCAGCTGGAACAGCGGCATTGAATCAACGTTGATCAGTCTCACCAGTGAAGGCTGGTTGGCGCGCTTGAACACGCAGCGATATGCCGGATTTGCCGCGGGCCTGCTTTTGCTGTTACTGATTGCGCCGGCTGTGATGGCGACAGCGATGCTGCTATCGGCCATCTTTGCCATGCCGGTGCTTGTGGCGCATGTGGCGCGTCGGGAGTTTCCCGCGCTCGAGCGGCGTCGCGGAGGCACTTTTGTCGGCAGCATTGCTAATGCAGTCACAGCGGTCGCCGCTTTCGCGCTGCTATGGGTGGTGACGCTGCCGCTCTGGATGTTTCTCGGGCCTCTCGCAGTGCTGCTGCCGTGGGCGCTGTCAGCCTATCTGAATCAGCGCTTGTTTCGCTACGACGCGCTTGCCGAACACGCTGATCCGACGGAAATGCGGCGGGTCTTTTCCGAACGCTTCTCCGACCTGTTCGTGCTGGGTCTGATGACCGGACTGCTTTATTTCGTGCCGTTCATCAATTTGATTGCTCCGGTGTTCTCGGCACTGGCGTTTACCTACCTTTGCCTCGACGAACTGTCCCGTATGCGCAGTGCAGGAGAGGTTCAACCCGCATCAACCTAGCAGAGCTGTGCCTGGCCGCCAGAGGTGCGCATGAACGCACGCTGGTTTATTCGCTGCCTCAGACGCGCTCATAAACAGCGGCAATACCCTGGCCGCCGCCGATACACATCGTCGCGAGAGCGTATTTGCCGCCGATGCGCTGCAATTCATAGAGCGCCTTGATGCTGATGATGCAGCCGGTCGCACCGACTGGATGACCGAGCGCTACTGCGCCGCCGTTCGGATTGGTCTTCTCCGGGGCGAAATCGAGGTCCTTGGCCACGGCACACGCTTGCGCCGCAAAAGCTTCATTGGATTCGATCACGTCCATGTCGCTTACGCTTAGACCCGCTTTAGTCATGGCGTTCTTTACCGCCGGAATCGGGCCGAGCCCCATGACGCGCGGATCGACGCCGGCGTGGCCATAAGCGACCAATCGCGCCAACGGCTCGATGCCACGTTTCTCGGCGACGCCACGTTCCATTAGCACGACCGCTGCGGCGCCATCGTTGATGCCGGAGGCATTGCCTGCCGTCACCGTGCCATTCTTCTTGAACACTGCGCGCAATTTGCCGAGATTATCTCGCGAGACGTCAGTGCGTACGTGTTCGTCGGTATCAAACACTCGTGTCTCTTTACGCGCTTTTATCTCGATGGGCAGGATCTGATCCTTGAACCAGCCATTGGTTTGTGCGTTCGCAGCGCGTTTGTGGGATTCGAGCGCAAATGCGTCCTGGTCGCCCCTAGTCAGGCCAAATTTTTCCGCCACATTCTCAGCAGTCACGCCCATGTGCATTCCTTCGAACGGGTCAGACAGGGCGCCAATCAGTGAATCGACAATGGCCTGGTCGCCCATTTTCGTTCCCCATCGCGCGGTCGGAATCCAGTAGTTGGAGCGGCTCATCGACTCGGCGCCGCCGGCCACGGCGATGTCGGCATCGCCGAGTGCAATGATTTGTGCTGCACTGACGATCGCCTGCAAGCCGCTGCCGCACAGCCGGTTCAATGTCAGCGCCGGCACTTGCTTGGGTATTCCAGCATTGATCGCCGCAACGCGCGAAAGGTACATGTCCTTTGTTTCGGTGTGTATGACGTTGCCGAAAACAACATGTCCCACTTCGTCGGGAGCGATGCTGGCGCGAGACAGCGCCTCTTTGACGCAGCGCGCCGCCAGGTCAGTCGGCGCAAAATCCTTCAGCGATCCACCATAATCGCCAATTGCAGTACGTACACCGGTAGCCACGACTACTTCGCGTGCGTTAATCATCCAATTGCTCCTCTCGGAATACTTGGGTTTGTGCTCGATATCGCCGTCGTGTCCCTGTAATTTGAGCGGTCACACCGGCGCGCGCCATCCTTAATCCTTATCTTTCGACGGCGAGTGCAACGCCCATGCCGCCGCCGATGCACAACGACGCGAGCCCCTTCCTGGCGTCGCGTTTGACCATTTCGTGCAGCAGTGTGACTAGAACGCGGCAGCCCGAGGCGCCGATAGGATGTCCCAGCGCAATCGCGCCGCCATTGACGTTGACCTTCTCGACATCCCAGCCCATGTCGCGGTTGACCGCGATTGCCTGTGCCGCAAACGCCTCATTGATCTCGAGCAGATCGAGATCAGCCACATTCCAGCCGGCTTTTTTCAGGCACAAGCGGCTCGCCGGAATCGGCCCCGTGCCCATCATGGCGGGATCAACGCCGGCGGAAGAATAGGCTTTGACTCGTGCGATCGGTTCGAGCCCGAGTTCGTCTGCCTTGCTTGCCGACATCATCATCACGGCAGCAGCGCCGTCATTGATGCCTGATGCATTACCTGCGGTAACGCTGCCGTCCTTCTGGAAGGCCGGCTTTAACTTCGCCAGCGACTCCGCGGTAGTGCCATGCCGTGGAAACTCGTCAGTGTCGAAAACGATATCGCCCTTGCGCGTAGAGATGGTGAGGGGGGCAATCTCGTCGTTGAACCGGCCGGCTTTTTGCGCCGCCTCGGCCTTTTGCTGCGAGGCGGCGGCAAACGCGTCCTGCTCTTCGCGCGACACGCCCCATTTGTTCGCAACGTTCTCTGCCGTATTGCCCATGTGATACTGGTTGTAGACGTCCCACAATCCATCAACGATCATCGTGTCGATCAGTTTGCTGTCACCCATGCGGATTCCGTCGCGCGCGCCGAACATGGCGTGCGGGGAAATACTCATGTTTTCCTGCCCGCCCGCAATCACGCAGTCAGCGTCGCCCGCCTTGATTGCCTGGGCAGCGAGATGCGTTGCCTTTAGACCAGAGCCGCAGACCTTGTTCAGCGTCATGGCCGGTACCATGTCAGGCAGGCCGGATTTGATGGCGGCCTGACGTGCCGGGTTCTGGCCGGCGCCGGCGGTGAGGACCTGACCCAGGATGACTTCTGATACCTGGTCGCCCTTCACTCCGGTGCTTTCGAGCAGTTCCTTGATAATGTGCGCACCCAGCTCGGATGCAGGTGTCTTGGCAAGCGTGCCGCCGAATTTCCCGATCGGGGTGCGAAGCGCACCGACGATGACCACCTCGTTCATTTCTGTTTCTCCCGCGTCAGTGTTATGTCACGCACGTCACTGCGCATGCTGTGAGCAGGCAGCCGAGCTTCGTGCGCAAAAAACGATCCGACAGTTTACGCCCGTCTGCGGCCGGTTGTCGACCTGAATAGTGCGATGCACGATTTATTTTTTACTATAAAACAATGATGTAAGTATATTCTGCTGCATCTGCGCAGCGATCCCTTATGTCATAACAGGGGTTAGTTGTTGTCTTGCCTGAACCGAATGATCTTTCGTCGATCCCGTTTGCTTGGCCGGCCTCTGCTGAATTCGGGCATGGCGCGACGCTCCGCCTTGAGCTGCGCGGCATTTTCTTCACGTGCCAGGCGGCTTTGCTCCGTTTCCTCGTAAAGGCGTTGTGCTTCTGCAGGTGGGCCGCGTCGTTCCGACAAGGCCAAGACGGTAATTGTCCATTCATACGCACCGCTCCGAACAACGAGCTGGTCCCCGACCCTGACCGGCTTGGCGGGTTTGGTCCGCTCGCCATTGAGTGTCACCTTCCCGCCACCCGCCGCATCGGCCGCGATCGACCGCGTCTTGAAGAAACGGGCCGCCCACAGCCACTTGTCGAGGCGAACCGAAACCTGTTCAGCGCTCACGGGATTTCCAGCAGGAGCGGTTCGCCGATTGTTGATCGCGGTACGACCTCTGCGGTTCTGAGAAGCGGTAGCAAAACGGCGATGCAGTCACGACTAGTGCCGGGTCTGTCTCGCCGAGGTCTGAATGTCGGTGGCAAATACCTGTTCTGCATCGACTGCATCAAACACGTACTGCCGCCCACAGAATTCGCAAGCAACCTCGACCAATCCCTGCTCGGAGAGTACAGAGTGCACTTCTTCACTACCAAGCAAACGCAGCATCGCCGTTACGCGCTCGCGGGTGCACGAGCAGCGAAACGCGGTAGGCCTTTCATCGAACAGTCTGATGTCCTCCTGGTGATACAGACGATGGATGATATCGCGCGCGGGTAAATTCAGGAGCTCACGTTTGGTGATGGTCTCGCCGATCTTGGTTGCCCTGTTCCAGGCATCCGGGTCGTAGTTGGGTCGGCCCGGCAAACGCTGCAGCAGCAGACCCCCGGCCTTGGCCGTGTCAGATGCCAGCCATAGCCGCGTGTCGAGTTGCTCAGACGTTTTCATGTAATGCTCCAGTACCTCCGACATAGTTGCGCCTTCGAGCGCAACCACACCCTGGTATGCTTGCTTGCCAGCCTCGGGAGCAATGGTGATCACAAATTTGCCGTTGCCGAGCAGTGTGCGAATGCTGCCAGGGGGGATGTCACCTTCCCACTTGGCGGTGGCACGCAACGTGTGCTCACTGGTTGCTTCTACGACCAGCAGTCTGATCGGCCCGTCCCCCTGCATCTGCATGATGAGCGCTCCGTCGAACTTCAGCGTTGCCGATAGAAGCGCGCCCGCCGCCATCATTTCTCCGAGCAACGTTTCCAGCGGCTGAGGGTAGTCACGGCGCTCGAGCACGGCGCGCCAGGTTGCATCGAGCTGGACGATTTCCCCACGCACCGGCGTCCCTTCGAGAAGAAAGCGTTGAAGCGAATCACTCATGCTTTAACATCCATTGTTACCTTTCCATGAGCGTCACGTCTGCGTCAACCGGACTCATTCTTCACCACGCCTGAACAAGCGATAACGCTCGTGCCGGTCACCGGAGCGCCCCCCTTCCCATATCAACTGCCACGGTGCGCCGACTGTATTGGCATCATCCCAGCGGTCCTGAGTGATCAATAGATCGCATGCTCGGTCGCCGCTGCGCGTATAGATTTGCGAGGCAATGATGTTGCCGAAATAGTAGAACATAGCGCGTTGTGCGTCGCCGACGCCCTGGCTGATGATGCATTGGTGTTGCTCTGGCACCTGCGTGCTCATCTCGGCCACCATCGAGCGGTAGGTCCTGCGCGCGTCGATCCAGTGAAACAAGAGTAAGACCGCGAGCGCCCAACCGATGGTGATACCGGCGGCCCACAGGATGAATGGCCGCTCCGGTGAGCGTTTGATATTGAAGACCAGCACGAACCATAGGAGGGTGACGATTGCTGCAGCCAACATCGACCCCGTGCGCGGGACCGCCTCGTATTCCGGTTGCAGACTGAATATGTGCTCGGCGAGTCTGGTTGGAACGCCGAACTGCGCGGCGCTGAAATAAACCCAAGCGACCAACGTGAACACTGTCGCCACCATAATGCCAAACCAGTAATAGGCATTGAGCGCACCGCGCGGCAGTCGATCGACTGCGATCGATCCGAGTAATGCCAGCGGGAGCAGCATTGGCATCGCCATCACATCGCGACCTTCCCCAGCAAGCGACAAGAAACCGAAGATGGCGAGGAAGGCGACCAGCGGCAGCTGTACCTCACGTTTCGAAAGTCCTTCCTTCCCCTCGACCCAGAGCGACCACAAGGCGAACAACCAGGCTGGCCAGGCAAACCAGGGCAACACGTCGAGGAAATACAGATGTCGTTCGTGTTTCGTGAATACGAACAAATCGCCTAGTTGTTGCAGGCTCTGCGCAGACCATTGCGCAAACAGCTCAGGGTGTTTCATGTACACCGCTAGCGGCCAGATCGCCACCAGTGGAATGCCGATGACCAGGGCCATGCCAACGCTTTGCGCAAATCGGACCGTACGGTAGCGAGGCGAGACAATAACCATGCCGATGGTCATGACAACGAGCATCAGCAGGTCGGTGAGGCCGCTCGAGAGAAACGCCATGCCCAATGCAACGCCGAGCCATGTTCCACCGGCAAGCGAGCGTCTCGGCGCCAGCGCTAGGCTGTAAATTCCGATGGCGAGGGCAACCAGCAGCACAACTGCACTGATCAGCTGGTGGCCGCGTACCAGCAGTCCAGCGCAACCAATCAACATCAACTGAGAAATCCAGGTGCTGTTTCCGCCCCACAGCTCCCGCGCAGTGAGTGCGGTAAAGACTAGCAGCAAAGTGAGCCAGATACCGACCGAGAGCCGTGCCGCATCATGCACGGCGACAATCGGAGCAAACGCCGTCGTGGTGAGTGCGGCACCATAATGCACCAGCGGGGGCGTTTTCAGGAAGGGCGTGTCACCGATCCGAGGGACCGTCCAATCACCGGCCTGCAACATGCTGTAGGCCGCGCCAAATGTGTAGGCTTCGTCTGATTTCCATGGATCGTGACCGACCAGGCCGATCAGTACCCATGCCACGCAAATGCCAATAGCAAGCTGTCGCGGCCTTGCAGTCAGCCAGGTGGCGAATTGTTCGTTTCTGAGGAAAGTTTCCGGCCGAAGCATTGCGGTGAGCTCGAGACCTTAGCCTGATCCGCGCTGGCTGAAGAGGAGGTGGTCACCGACGGAACGGCCTGTAGCTGCGGCCGGCTTGGGGCAGGCTGTAATCACCATCCGGCTATTCTAGAGCGTAACGGATCTTTTTTCGCGCCGTTGTATTGTCTGGACTAATCAGGCGCCGAAACAACAGAAGGCAGCCTCAGCTGCCTTCTGTTGCCAACCTAGTGTACGAGTGTCCGCGCTGGCGCCTATGCCTTGACGCCGGCCCGCGCGTATTTTTGCTTGAAGCGCTCGACGCGCCCGGCAGTATCCACGATTTTCTGCTTTCCCGTATAAAAGGGGTGACACACCGAGCAGACTTCTACAGACAAGTCTCGCTTGAGCGTCGAGCGGGTGGAAAAAGTGTTGCCGCAGCTGCAGGTCACTTTGACTTCGTGATAATCGGGATGAATGCCTGTTTTCATGGCGTTTCCTTTCACCTGGGCCGGCGGATTGTGCGCCGGCATTATTTCGAGCGACGCATTATCCACGCCGGAAAGCGGTTTATCAAGGCTCGCGGATCGGGGATGCTGTGCTTAAATGCGATATAGTGGTTTCGCGACACCTATCCTTTGCGCATACTGTCGAAAAACTCCCCATTGTTCTTTGTCGCCTTCAGTTTGCCGACCAGGAATTCGGTTGCCTCGAGTTCGTCCATAGGGTAGAGCAACTTTCGCAGAATCCAGACTTTTTGCAGGATATCCGGTGCCAGCAACAGCTCTTCGCGCCGCGTTCCAGAGCGATTGACGTTTATCGATGGGTAGATACGCTTTTCCGCCATGCGCCGATCAAGGTGAATTTCCATGTTGCCGGTGCCCTTGAATTCCTCATAGATCACATCGTCCATGCGCGAACCCGTATCGATCAGTGCGGTGGCGATGATGGTCAGAGATCCCCCCTCTTCGATGTTGCGGGCGGCGCCGAAGAATCGCTTCGGTCGCTGCAGTGCATTAGCATCGACGCCACCCGTAAGTACCTTCCCGGAAGCCGGCACCACGGTGTTGTAAGCGCGCGCCAGACGGGTGATGGAGTCAAGCAGAATAACCACATCCTTGCGGTGTTCGACCAGGCGCTTGGCCTTTTCCATGACCATCTCGGCAACTTGCACGTGACGCGTCGCGGGCTCGTCAAAGGTTGAGGAGACGACTTCGCCACGCACGGAACGCTGCATTTCCGTGACTTCTTCCGGCCGCTCATCAATGAGCAGCACGAGCAAATAGATCTCCGGGAAATTCGACGCGATCGAATGCGCGATGTGCTGCAGCATCACCGTCTTGCCGCTTTTCGGGCTGGCTACCAGCAAGCCGCGCTGACCTTTTCCGATCGGGGCAATTATGTCGATGATGCGGCCGGTGAGATTCTCATCGGACTTGATATCGCGCTCCATTGTGATCTGTTCGGTGGGAAACAGCGGCGTCAGGTTCTCGAAAAGGATCTTATGCTTGGCGTTCTCCGGCGTCTCGTCGTTGACTTTATCGACTTTTACAAGCGCAAAGTAGCGTTCACCATCCTTCGGTGTGCGAATTTCGCCTTCTACCGAATCACCCGTGTGCAGGTTAAATCGTCTTATTTGCGACGGACTGACGTAGATGTCGTCTGGGCCAGCTAGATACGAGGTGTCAGGTGATCGCAAGAATCCGAACCCGTCAGGCAAAACCTCAAGCGTACCGCTTCCAAAAATACTGTCGCCTTTCTTGGCGCGATTCTTCAGAAGCGCGAAGATGAGGTCTTGCTTGCGTAAGCGGTTGGCGTTTTCAACTTCGTTCGTGATCGCCATTTCGACGAGTTCGCTGACATGAAGGGTTTTTAGGTCGGATAGATGCATATTTGGAAAGGGGACGTGCTCGGGGTGACGGCTTGAGGGAAGAAGAATGGGATGCTTGGAGAGGTGGCGGAGCGAGAGAACTTTCGACCGCCTTTTCTCACCGGATGTATCGGGGCGAATTCGCTCTGAGCGTACACCCGATGTTGCGATTCCGGAAAGCCTAAACGAGATTAGATATTGCTGTCAATAAAAGCGGTCAGTTGGGATTTGGACACGGCGCCGACCTTCATCGCCTCTACATTGCCGTTCTTGAATAGCATCAGGGT
>CP070775.1:1357874-1419994 GCA_020346185.1 Betaproteobacteria bacterium
AACATCGACGCAGTCGAATGTGCGACCCTTGAATGGGCGCCAGCATTTTTTCACTTTTCAAGATTACTGGCCGGTACTCTGCCAAGCCGAAATACGTAGAAGCCCCCGCTTCTTCAAGCAGCATACAGAGTCGTCGACACCGGGAGCCATTTTCTAATCGGCGCCTCAGGGTCTTCCCACCCCATGATTCGAAGAGTAAAAATGGCAAACTTTGGAGACGAGTGCACGAAGATCGCGAACACTTCTTGCATGTAGTTGCCTGTCAACGGTGACTACAGCCAAAAGGTGGAAATCTTGCAGTCGTTTGGAGAGCAGAGGGATAAACTCGTGCAGCAATTGCACTGCACCCCGGCATTCGCAGAGGGCTATCTCGACGGAAAAATGTGCAGAACACAGGGACAGGCGTTGTCCAGAAACTTCAAAGTTGGACTAGATGAATACTCTGCTGGATTTCGAACGGGTTACTACTTAGAGGTTTGTTCGCGCTCGATACACCCCAAAAAGGCCACCTCTACGATAGGACGGCACTGAACGCTTTGCCCAGACCAGCCCTACGCGCACCATCGTCGGGTGATGCGCGGCGAACCTGACGGGCGCTGCGCAGCTTTCGCATCTCTAACGGCCTCAGTGATCATGAACCAGCAGTAACAGATAAATTTTCTGTTTCATGTCCGCAGCGATGGCGTACGAGATACACAAGTCCCGACCAGCGACCGCCGCTTGAGCAGCAACGCAATCACAGCAGACCAGCAGCGCTAGCGCGCCTCCAATAGCCAACTTGGGGTTGCGCGGAACGTGAGCGTATTTCCTTCAGCCGCGTTTGTGCTGTGGCGAGTTGGCAAACTGTCGCTCCGACTCAAACGCATCATGTGATCCATGTGCTGCACTCCCGGGCTTGTGAACACCCTTCACGCTTAACGGTCCACCGGTCGAAGCGATTCGCCATGCGTGGTGCAAAGCATTGCACACGCCATCTCGGCTTGGTCGCCTAGCGCTTCTTTCGCCACATTCTCGCGGCGCTGTACGCAAGCGGCCGTCAAACGCGCTAGGAGGGTATTTCTTCCGTGGCACATAACCGACTGCCACGTATAGGCGCATCGTTGATGACGGCCAATCGCTTGCACAACCTATGTTTGAGAAAACGTGCACATGCGTCTAAACGACGGAGCAAATAGCGATACACTCTTGCTAGAAGGCGGGCGGCGGCAAATAATTGAATATGAAACCTCACTTCACGTTTCACATCGCACACCTCGTCATGCCGCTCATGCTGGCAGCGTGCGGTGGCGGAGATGCACCGTCGGCATCGGGCTCGCCTCCTGTGGCAATTGTTACTGCACCGGCTGCCTTCGCAACGAACCTCGTTGGCAACCTGACGTTCAGCGCCAGCGCGATTGACGATGTCGGCGTGACCGGCATTGAAATCCAACTCGATGGGAAACGAGTAGGCTCCGTCGGCGTGACTTCGCCACACCAGGTAAGCGTGGATTCAAATGCGTATGCACCGGGACAGCATGTCGTGCGTGCACGCGCAACAGATGCCGGTGGCAAGGTCTCCGAGTGGGACACCGTGACAGTTCAATTCGGTGGAAGCCGCTCAGTACCAGCTTGGTTCAACCGCAATCCGACATGGATTACTGGTCTTAACGCTGCCACGGCCTTTGCGCAGACGCCGGACGGCCGTCTTCTGGTTGCCGAGCAAGACGGTGCATTGCGTGTCGTCAAAAACGCAACGCTGTTGACCACGCCGATGCTCGAGGTCAAGGTTAATTCACAAGGAGAACGTGGTTTGCTTGGTGTGGCAGCACATCCAAATTTCGCCGGCAATGGGTATGTGTACGTTCATTACACCAGTACCGAAAACACCATCCACAACCGCGTCAGCCGGTTCACAGTGACCGGAGACGTCGCCAGCATCGAGGAAGAGCTGATTGATCTTCCGACGCTGGTTGCCACCAATCATAATGGAGGCGCGATTCACTTCGGTACCGACGGAAAGCTCTACGTCGCGGTAGGTGACAACGCGGCACCTTCAAACTCGCAGAACCTGAACAGCCCGCTCGGCAAGATGCTGCGCTTCAATGACGATGGTTCGATTCCGAACGACAACCCATTCTGCACTACGAACGGCAATTTAGCTTGTGCAGTATGGGCTTACGGCTTACGAAACCCGTTTACATTTGCCGTGAACCCCGACACCGGCCGTATTTACATTAACGACGTTGGTCAGAACACCTGGGAGGAGATCAATCTGGGCATCCCGGGTGCGAACTATGGCTGGCCCGAGTCGGAAGGGCCGGACAACGTAAACGAGAGTTTTACCGGTCCACTCTTCACCTACAAACACAGCGCCGCTTCACCTGCTGGATCGGGGCCAGGTGGGTTTTTTGTCGGCTTCTCGGTTGCCGGCGGGACCTTTTATCCTGACGCGGGACCGTTTCCTGCGAACTACCGTAACAGCTACTACTTCGCAGATTTCATCGGTAGATTTGTCGGGCGCTTCGACTATTCCAATAACGCAGCCTACGCGTTCGCCACAGTCGAAGACCGGCCGGTTGACCTTCTGGCCGGAATCGACGGGGCGCTGTACGTACTAACGCGCGCGGGAATCACGAGAATTAGTGCGCAGTAGGAAACGGGCCACACAATGCCAATGAAAGAAACCGCACCAAAACCAGGTTCGTATCTGCTGCGGTAATTGTTCTGATCAGCCTCCGTCCACCGCTGGCCGCAGCCTCTTCAAAAAGGCTTCTCTCACCGCTGAAGCTGTTCGCAGTCTTGGTCGCTTGGGTATCGAGCCATCTTGAAGGTCGTCTCTCTCAGGCCAGGTGGCAATAGTTTGACAACACTCCGGAATCGAGGCGAACACCCAGAGAACTCAATCATATGCGGCTCGCATATCTTTAATCTCTCTAGTCATGAGCGTGTTACACGCTCCGGGCCTTTCCTGGACAGGAACACAACGTCGTTTAAAAAAGTTCGTCTGGGAAAGACCGGCGGTAGGCCTCAAGATGAAATGCGCTCGCTGCACACTGCAGCAGCTACGGGACAACCCAGGTTGACGTCGCGGAGTACGGCCGCTCGTCAGGCTTCGGCTTCAATCCCGGGCAGAATGACCGGTGGAATGATTGGGCAGAGGTTGAAGCGCGGCGCCAACACATCGCTTTGGGGAAACTGCTTCTTCAACCATGCTGAAGAGACCTGATACCACTCTGCGTCTGGTTCATCGGAATCACGAATGCGGCCTATCACCGATACCACGCGACCATTCCAATCTGGTCGCTCGCTCGTGCGGACCAGGAAGCATGGCGTGCCGGGTTCAATTTCTGCCATGGTTAACCTCGTATTGGAAAAATTAGAGAGGTAATCGACGGTGTTCCTGGCACCACTCCAGCCCGGCGCGCACCGAATGACCTCAACTCGCATCCCCAAGCGTGCACAAACAATGCCAACTAACCACAATGAACGCCCCTTCGCTTTGGGTAACTTGATCAAGGTCCAGCGAGCGCACGATCTCTGCCCTGTAAGCAGATAATGCAATGCTTGTTCGACCGATGTCGCTCCACACGCCGAGAACCGACCGCCTTTCAGGAATCGCACTACTTTCATGCGAGGCGTCTACCGGGTGTTGCCAGAAACGGCAGCCGTCAATCACTTCAAACCTGAACCCTCTTATGAGGACGATCAGAAGAAGAGAAAGGAATAAAACAGAATCAACTTGTATGCTTGGGATTCCTCTACCCTATTCTTTTGCTTTGCGCTGCAGGAGCGTTGCCCGACAACTGTAATGGCTGTTATACAAATATCACGCAGTGAGCCGACACAATCCACTTGGGATACGCGCATCCGCCGATGAGCTTCGCAGCAACAGGTAGCGCGGCGAGCGAGAAGTCAGGTCACGCCGGCGTCGGAGTGTGTCGTGGCCTTGCATTGACGATGCCAGACGGCCAAACTCGCGTCGATTACGCTTGTGCTCGCAAGAACGCCGATGGACACGGTTAGGGCGATTTGGTGGACTGGCCTCTGACGCCATCGGTACCCACCGCACCCCGGCAGATGGCACCGATATCTTCTTCAGGACACACAACAAAGGCTGGTGGCAACCCTTTGCCGCTAATCGAGTTGCAGCGAGGTGCAAGCCAGCAAGTGGGACGAAAAGTGCGAGTGAGCATGCGCCGCGCTTAAAAAGAGCGCCCGTCATCATCAGTAACGAACTTTCTTTTTATCTCGTTGTATCGGTATACAGCGTTGCCACCCTTCTCATTGTTGTCGGGTAAAGAATTTGCATATCGACCGCCAGCCCAACGACAGGTCGATGCCGCTCAAAACTTAATGTTCGGTCTTCTCGGACAACCATCCCTGCTTCCCCCCAATACAACGTACATGTTCAGCGGGCGACGACTTCTCAACGCAGTTTGTTAAAAATCCGTCGAGCTTGTCGAAAAAAAGAATTGCCTGCTGACGTGAATGCCATCGCACGAGAAAATCGCAATGTAAGAACAGCCGAGCCGACATCCTCCTGGTTTCACCAACTAATTCTTTTAAAGCTATTTATTCTTATGACCATTCGCCGCATCCGTAACGCCGTCCTCACGAACGATGCCTCGATCGTCGTCGCTGACGAGCCTATGGATGCGAACGATTTTTGCGATAACTCAAATGACGATACTGATGATCACCGAGGAGAACTGTATGATTCATTCAGATGTAGCGAAGGTCAAAGACTTCGCGGAGGAAATGGGCTGGTCTATGGAACGCACGCGCGGTTACTTAGATGGGGTAGCGTGCCAGCAGACCGGCCAAGTCTTGGCTTCACACCATAAATTCTCTATGGACGAATACTCGAAGGGCTTCCGGACCGGTTACTACACGCAGGCCTGTTCGCTGTCTATATCAAGTATCCGCAGCGCACTCGCCGTGGCCTAGGATTAAGCCGAACAGGTCCTCGTGATCTACCAGAGGGACAGTTACGAACAAAGTCGTGCCGGCCGCAAGGACGGCGCCCATGGTCAAGCAGCATCACTGGTCGTCGGCAATTATTTCGTGCAGGGAAAGGCTTCCACGAATGCACTCCGTACCAGCACGCTTCCGGTGTCATGTCGTCTCTCCGGGTTTCTGCGCAAGAACCTGAACACGGCATCAGAGGCCTGGGCCACCGTCAAATTACCCGGAGCGCAAAATACCATCTCGCCGGTTAATGGATAGAGACTCCCCGCGTACGCGTCATGAACGCCCATAACATACACCTGGAATCGTCGTACATATATGTGGCTCAAGCCGTCGGCTGTTCCCTCCCGTATCCGGCGATATTCGTCGGCCCATTCCATCAATGTCTCGCCATCAACGAAATCCGCTCTTGCCGGCAGCAACGTCAATAACGTAGCCACGCCGATCGCACATAGCACTAAACGCTTCCTCATAGCTGCACCTCCTCACTGGGCCCTTTCAATTGTGCACGAGATGCCATCCTCTCGGCGCAAGGCGCCTTCTTGCCGGCAGCGCGCGACCGATCTGCTAGACACCCAACCAGGCCGTGGTGTTGTTCAAAAAAAGTCTTCAGCAGCCGGTTTGGCGGTCACGCCGAGCGATGTGCCGTCGCATTGCCTTCCCCCTCACTGAATGTCATTGTACTTGTCTGCGACGCCCGAGAGGCTGCCGCTAGGCCATCGGGAGGCGACAGCGCCTGGCTTGATCAACGGCGAGCGTGCACAGCGCTGGGAATATCGGCGTACGCTGCCGTAGAGTTTCAAACATCGTATTGTCCGAGCTCACTGACGAGGATCCGCGTCAAGCGCCGTCGTTTCGCTTTGCGCTAGAGCTGGCGAGCCTATTCAGTGGAGCACGGATAAGCCGCACGCAGTCCTTGCACTATAAGATAGCGCCGTGGTCGGTGCAGTTGCTCGGGATGCGTTTCGAGATGGATCATCACCGCGTCAAAACTCAGCTGCTGCGGATCACCCGGCGGCAGGCAGAAAAGTCTCTCATTCCATTTCTTCCAAACGTCATCAATAAAGATCTGAGCGACGCTCCGGCCGGCATCACTGCGCATCATTTCAAACAGATCCTCGCCGTCCGATTCGGCCCGTAGAGCGGGAGACCGGACCAGCAACAAACCTGCAAGAGTCAGAACCATCGGTATTCTTGAAAACAAGGCTTGCCCCTGCGTTATTGTCGAGCAACGCTTCAGAACAAACGAGCCTGAAAAAGTTCCATCGCATCCGAACGGACGAAAAACCGGTGTCAGCCTGAATGGCGATATGCCGTTCGCCCCTTCGACAGTTCGTCGCGAAATCAAAACTTGCGCTTCTCCACTCTCCAGAGTGATAGCTCCAGAAAAACGGTCGCAGCGATATGACCCATTGATTGCGCCCCCGGCATCGCATCAAATTCTCCTCGATCGAGTCATCGCCCGCTGAGCGATGCCAAACGACAAACGTTGGAAATTCGACGGTGTGTCCGTGAGACGAGCATTTGTACACACGGGTAACGCATTGCAACCTAAGCGCTGTGACCGGCGAGCAATTGTGGCGCCCATTCATATCTCCATAACTGTCTGTTGTATTGCGGTTTTTCGATGATGGTAAAGACCGAACAAGCAATTTCGATGAGCGACACATGACACAAAAGATGTCGGCGCGGACGGCATGAAAACTGCGAAAGCTGTGCTCGGTTAGCGAATCTACAAAGCTTGAGAGAATCAGGAGAAGCATGATGAAACAGTTCTTCAGGAAGAGAAGCCAGGCCCTGGTCGCCGAGATGGGTTGGACCGTGGAACGTGCCGAAGGTTATGTCAATGGCGTCATGTGCCGGCGGCGCGGACTGACCTTATCAACCTACCACAAGATCGCAACGGACGAGTACGCACAAGGCTTCAGGACCGGTTACTTCAATCCTGCTTGCTCACTTGCTTTAGAGGGCGATCAGAACGCAACTGCCGCTGCATAGTGACCGTCAACAGCCTTGATGATGCTGCAGTGGTTTCCTGTTTGCGACTGGAAACCCGCTTTGCACTCTACGCTTTCATTGAAATGTAAATTTCGCGCTACCGGCAAGCACTGGCGCCGCCGTAGGCTGTGGTCATCGTTGCAGTCAGTGCCGAAGATCAATGCCACACTGGCCTGGCAATATCGGCACTCACTGCATACAATCGCGTGCACCGGAGAAACTGCACGCGATGCTCGAAAAACCAATCAAGGTAAATGAAGAACGGCTCTGGAAGCGGCTCATGGACATGGCGCGTATCGGGGCCACACCGGCTGGTGGCTGCAATCGCCAAGCGTTGACCGACGAGGATAGGCAAGGCCGGCAACTATTCGAGTCATGGTGCAAAGCGGCCAGCTGTTGCATCGAGCACGACGAGATGGGTAATATTTTCGCGCGACGCGCAGGCAAGGAGCCTGGTCGCCCACCAATCCTAATCGGCTCTCACCTCGACACGCAACCCACGGGCGGAAAGTTTGATGGCGTGTACGGTGTGCTAGCCGGGCTGGAAGTTGTCGAGTCGCTAAACGACTGGAGTGTCAGCACCACGCATCCCATTGACATCGTTGTCTGGACCAATGAGGAAGGTGCACGATTCTCCCCCGCCATGATCGGGTCGGGCGTTTTTGTGGGCGAGTTCGAGCTGGAGTATGGCTTGTCGAGAAGAGCAAAAGACGGGGCAACGATTGGTGAAGAACTTCAGCGCATCGGCTACGCGGGTTACCGACCATGCCGGCGCTATCCAATCAAAGCCGCCTTCGAGGCACATATCGAACAAGGTCCGATACTCGAAGACGAAGGTGTACAGATCGGTATCGTCACCGGTGTACAAGGTATGCGCTGGTACGACGTCGAACTGCGCGGCGAGCCGGTTCACGCCGGCCCCACGCCGATGATCAGCCGTCGCGATCCAGTACGGGCAATGCATGCCATCGTGGCCGGGCTGTACCGGCTCGCTGAGCAGACGGGGACGGCTGCCAGGGTTACGTTCGGTGATATTCGATTCGAACCCGGATCGCGCAACACGGTTCCGGCGAAGATTGTCCTGACACTGGACCTGCGACACCCTGAAGAAGAAATATTGTCGGAAATGGAGTGCGCGCTAAACGAGATCGTCGCGGCGGAATCTACATCGGCTAACGTGGAGGGAGCTGTGCGCAAGGAGTGGGCGTCAGAGGCAATCCAGTTCGACGATGGCTGTATTCAGGCAGTCGCCGATTCGGCGAGCGCTCTCGATTATCCAGCGATTCGAATCGTCTCCGGTGCCGGCCATGACTCGGTTTACCTCTCGAAAATCTCGCCAACAGCGATGATCTTCGTGCCTTGCCGGCACGGTGTATCCCACAACGAGCATGAGTCCGCGAAGAAGGAAGACCTCGCCGCAGGCTGCGATGTGCTGTTGAATGCAGCTGTCCGAATGGCACGACCGGTCGTCTGACGCCGCCACATTTTTGTCAGGCGGCCGGCAGTACCCTTTTTGTACCGGCAATGACGAAAATTCTTTCCGGCATCGACCTCAAGACGTTGGGAGCGGTCAACACCCTCGTGACCAGCCCTCTTGTGGTCGCGGCACATCGAAGAGTTGGACAATAAGAGTCGAATCGGCTTCCAAAGAAGTCACGAGGGGTGGTGTCGCCTATCGGGAGAAACCCACCCACGAAGACTTGCAAGTTATCGCCGAGATATTACAGAAAAGTGCAGCGCTGTCGCTACACGAACGAAAGCTTGCTGAGAAATTCGACCGCGTGGAGCACCTTGCCTGAGATTTACGACGAGCCAGCAGTTCATGTGGTTTCCGGCGAAGTTGGCGTCGGCGAGCGGACTCTGGCAAGTGGCGCCATGGCCGCGGTAGCGCCCGGCAAGCCGGTACAGATCACTGCCAGAGCAGACCGCCACTTCTTGGTGACCGGCGCGGTTGCGCTTGGTCCAAGACATGGTTGCTGGAATTTCGTCTCCAGCTCACGTGAACGAATCGAACAATCCAAAATCGACTGGCAAAAGAACCAGTTCGAGTTGGTTCCTGGCGATCCCGAATTCATTCCGATGCCAAACTAGGCTCGCCGGCAACATGATTTGACAGCGCGCGACGACGGCGCATCGTGAGGCGGCGAAAAAGATTGCTGTCGCGTGATTGGCTTGGGCACCGTCGTCACAGCTAGGAATTTCAGCCATCTCGGCATCAAAAAGCCCCACCACGCGGATGTCATGCACTGGACCACCAACACATTAAGCACAGGGACCCTGCACACGCATGCTCGCTTGCATGGGTCGAAGTTTTCGTAACCAATGCGAGTATGCGTTACACTACGTCTGCTTTTTTTGCTGCGGTCTGCGAAATGGCTTGATGTTACTTTCTGCGCATGACCGCCTTTGAGTTCGATTTTTACTCTGATGGGAGATCGTGATGGCTGCTAGCGCAGTAAAAAAATCCGGAACGCTTGCAAGGTGGAGAGCAATGGCCGCGAAAGACATCGCTTCGCTTAAAGCCAACCACAAGAATGACGTCGCAGCATTGAAGAAGAGACTCGAAGCGGTCAAGAAGACGCTGGAGACCACCAGAAAGAAACTCGAATCGGTCGCGAAGACTGCATCTGCAGATGCGACAAAACTGAAAAAACAAGCTGCCGCGCAAAACAAGAAAGCCGAGGCGGAACTGCAGAAACTGAAGAAGCAAGCGAGCAAGCAGTTTTCCAAGTTGGTGAAACAGGCCAAAAGCAGCGTCAAACGTGTGAAGAAACAGGGAACAGCGGTGGCCAAGAAGGCTGCGTCCAAGAAAGTTGCTTCCAAGAAAGCTTCGCCGAAAAAGAAAACAGCCACCAAGAGGAAGACTGTCGCGAAAAAGACGGCCCCCAGGAAAAAAGCGACCACGGTGAGGAAGGCGCCGGGACGCAAGGTCGCCAAGAAGAGCACAAGGTCGCGCTAGCGTAGCAGATTTGTTGTTGTTCAGGACAATAGGCTGAACGCCCCCGGATTCAATATCCGTCGACACTGCGTGTTGATTCAAGAGGGCGTTCAGTCACGACGGTAAATTGCCGTACGAGGGCCGCCGCCCGCTACTTTTCCGGCGCGAGCTTGCGTGCCGTGCCGGACCATCACTCGATTGCTGCGACAGCCGAGCATTGCTAGCCTCCGCGAGAACGGGTGGTTCTCCAATATTCTCGCAAGACGCCAAGACCATCATCACTTGGCTCGAAAGATGGTTTCCTCAAGAGATCTCGGCAGCATTCCTCAACTACCACATCTTTCGCTATTGGCGCCCCTCGCTAACATCCGTCAGCCATAGCCCTGCCATCAAACGGGCTGATCGTTCTGGACGGCAACTACTGCGGGAAATTGATCAATCGCGAAATGAATGCTTCAATTGCACCGTGATCGAACAAGACATGTGCGGAACATGAAGTTGCTTCTCGATAAGCGCCAGGATCCAGTGACCTTAGCAGGATATACCGGTGCCGACCAGATCGATCGATAACAGGATCAAAATGCCGGACATCGTGCCCATTGTTGACGCGCGCGATCAGGAGTTGATCTACCAGGCTGCTCAG
Organism: Betaproteobacteria bacterium; assembly: GCA_020346185.1. Classification (GTDB taxonomy): domain Bacteria; phylum Pseudomonadota; class Gammaproteobacteria; order Burkholderiales; family Eutrophovitaceae; genus SG8-40. Next base: position 1,368,401 of record CP070775.1, read on the forward strand.
CACCTCGAGCATCCAAGTCTTGCGGCGCGTTTGAGCAATGCGATCGGCACGCCGATGGAGGTGGCATTCGAGCTGATGCCGCGTAGCTGGCAGACCCGGCTTAACCGCGTCGTTCGCGCCGCGGCACACAAGTCACTGCAGGCGGCAATTGCAGGGATATATCGGTCAAAGGAAGGCAGCGGCGACGCGCACCACAAAGCGCTGGTCGGACTGTCAGGCGCTGTCGGCGGCTTCTTCGGTTTACCGGGACTGCTCGTTGAGCTGCCAATCACGACTACGCTGATGTTGCGCTCGATCGCTGATATCGCCCGCAGTGAGGGCGAAGACTTGAGTCACGCCGAGACCCGCCGCGAGTGTCTCTCGGTATTCGCGCTAGGTGGACGTACCGAACACGACGATGCTGCAGAGACAGGTTACTACGGCGTGCGCGCGGCACTGGCGCTGACGCTGTCCAATGCGGCGTCTTCGATACACCGGCACGGCCTGCAAGGAGCCGGCACGCCGGCCGCAGCAAAGCTCATCTCAGCCGTTGCTTCGCGTTTTGGATTCCCGGTATCGCAAAAGGCCGCCGCCCAATCCATACCTTACGTTGGCGCGGCCGCCGGTGCGCTGGTGAATACGGTCTTTGTGCATCACTTCCAGACGGTTGGGCGCAGCCACTTTGTATTGCGCCGACTCGAGCGCAAGTACGGTGTCGGCATCGTCGAAGCCGAATACGAGCGCGTTAGAACCTGAGGTCCGGACCGCCACAGCATGACGGATCTGAGCCAGGGCCAGTTGCACCACCCCGCCCCGGGCGCCACTAGGGCGCGACTCGAGGTACTGCACGCGACGGTGCCCGGGCGCATCCGTTTCCGCTGCGGCGAACTGCGCCGCAACCCGTCACTGGTGTCGCGCTTCGAACATGAGCTACTCGACTATTCCCATTTCAAAGCCGTCGAAGCCAACCCGGTCACCGGCACGTTGCTGGTGTTCTATTCCGACATCACGGACGTCAGTCAGATCACCTCGCAGATCGGCTCGTGGCTTTCCGACACTTTGCCGGACTCAATCCAGCAAAACGAGTCGGAAGAAGGCGGCGACGAACCAGTCTGGCACACGCTCCGCGTTGCCGAGACGCTGGCACGCCTTGGCAGCAAACGTGGTGGTCTGTCTGCCACGGCAATTGCCCTGCGGCAAGCGCAGTTCGGAGCGAATGCGCTGCCCGAAACGCGAGGCCCTTCCGATTTTTCCAATTTTTGGCGCCAGATGGTGTCATGGCCGGTAGCTTTGCTGGGCGTCTCGGCGGTGGTGTCGATCGCAACTGGCGGGTTGGTCGACGCTGCCGCAATCGGCACGGTGATTCTGGTCAATGCAACCGTCGGTTTCGCCACGGAACGACAGGCAGAAAAAACCATCTCCCTGATCAACAAATCGCCCGATCACACTGTCGAAGTCATCCGGGGCAACAAACAAATTTTGGTGACGCGTACCAGCATCGTGCCGGGCGACGTTCTTTTGCTGACGCCGGGAACAGTGATCGCGGGGGATGCACGCATCATCGAAGCGAATCGGCTCACACTGGACGAGTCGATGCTCACCGGCGAGAGCATGCCGGTCGAAAAACACCCTGAACGTATCGACAAGGTGCGCTTGCCCTTGGCGGATCGCAGCAACATGACCTATCTGGGCAGCATGGTCACCGGTGGAAGCGGACGTGCCGTTGTGGTCGCCATCGGGGCGAACACTGAAGCCGGCCGCATTCAGGATCTCGCGCAAACAGCGCGTCCACCGCAAACACCGGTCGAACGTCAGCTCGACACACTCGGTGGCCAGCTGGCACTTGCCAGTGGCATTGCCTGCGTTGGCGTGTTTGCAATCGGCATGCTGCGCGGACGTGCCCTGCCCTCGATGCTCAGCAGTGCTGCCTCGCTGGCAACCGCAGCCGTGCCCGAGGGACTGCCAACTGTGGCAACGACCACCCTCGCACTGGGTATTCACAAGCTCGGATCACGTGGCGCTCTGGTGAGACGCCTCGATGCAGTCGAGACACTCGGTACCCTGCACACCGTGTGTCTCGACAAGACCGGCACCATTACCGAGAACCGCATGTCGGTGGCAAGTGTCGTTGTCGGCGACAAGACGGTCGGCATGACCGAGCTCACGGCGGCAGTCGCCGGAGACATTACGATACTGGACAATGTGCTGCATGGCGCCGAAGGGCTGCTAAAAACAGCAATACTTTGCAGCGATGCCGAGGCCAAAGGAGATCCGAGCGACCCGCAGTTCAGCGGTTCGCCAACCGAAGTAGCGCTGCTGCGTGCGGCGAAGACCATGGGCGCAGACCTGTTCAGCCTGCGCGACGCTTATCCGCGCCTGCGTACCCGCTACCGCTCAGAGTCGCAGCGTTACATGAGCACGTTGCATCGGGGCCGAGACAGCGGGCGCTTTCTTGCTGTCAAGGGCAGCCCACGCGAAGTGCTCGACTTGTCGACGCAGCTGCGCGTCAGCGATGGCGAGCTGCGTGACCTCGACGAAGACTGGCGAGCCAGGATCCTGACAGCAAACGAAGCGCTGGCACAGCGCGGCCTGCGTGTGCTGGGGGTGGCTCGATCCGCGACGCTCGAAGATGACGGTGTAGAACCAAATGGCGTGGAACCAGACAACCTGATCTGGTGCGGGCTGGTTGGCCTGGTCGATCCGATACGTGGCGGCGTCAAGCAGACGCTGGAGGCATTCCACCGTGCCGGTATCGAAACGGCGATGATTACCGGCGACCAGAGTTCTACTGCGCAGGCGATCGCTCGTGAACTGGACCTTGCCAATGGCAAACGACTGGAAGCGATCGACTCGGTGACGCTCGACCAAATGGATCCTGATCTGCTGGCGGGAATCCTGCGTCGGGTACATGTGTTCGCGCGCGTCAGCCCGGCCCACAAGCTCGCCATCGTGCAAGCACTACAACGTGGCGGCAAAGTGGTCGCCATGACCGGGGATGGCATCAATGATGGTCCGGCGCTGCGGGTCGCCGACCTTGGCATCGCCATGGGAGGTGAAGGCAGCAGTGTAGCAGGCGAGCTGGCTGATATCGTCTTGAAAGACGACAAGCTCGAGACACTGATAGGTGCCATCGCTCAGGGACGCACCATCTTTCGCAACATCCGCAAATCCGTGCGCTTCTTGCTTTCGAGCAATTTCAGCGAGATCGCAGTGATGGCGGTGGGCACCGCGATATCACCCGCGGCACCGATGAATCCGATGCAGCTGTTGTGGATCAACCTGCTGACCGACGTCGCACCTGCGTTGGCCCTGGGCCTGGACCCGCCCGAGCCCGATGAATTGCTTCGTCCGCCACGAGCACCGATGACGCCGATTCTCGATCGGCGCGATTTGCGACGGCTGATCTACGAGGGCCTCACAATGACCGCAGGCGGCCTGGCGAGCTATGGATACGCCACACTCAGATACGGCGCCGGGCCTCGTGCCTCAACCCATGTTTTTATGACATTGACGCTGTCACAACTGCTCAACGCGATTAGCAGCCGCTCCGAGCATCATCGCGTGTTCGGCAATCGCCAACTCGCGCGCAATCCGTTCCTGACCGCGTCTGTTGCCGGGTCAATCGCCCTTCAGGGATTGGCGCTATTCGCCCCGCCATTAAGGAAACTACTCGGTACGACGCCGGTTAGTTTGTCCGATCTGATAGCAATTGCTGCCAGCGCAATTACACCGGCGTTGATAAACGACGCAACCAAACCCTCGAGAGATGGCCTCGTCTCAAGTACGAACGCGCAAGATAAGTCTGCGACAACCCAACCCGATGCGCCGGAAACATCGTTATGATTGGCTCCAATCTGTTTACTTCTGAAGCAGTCACCGCAGGCCATCCCGACAAGCTTTGTGACCAGATCAGTGACGCGATCGTTGACAGCTTTCTGACGAGTGACCGCGCCGCGCGCATCAACGCTGAATGCGCAGTTGCACACGGCGTTATCTTCATCGCCGCCAGCTACGCAGCAAGCACCAGCATCGACATACCGGAAGTTGCACGCACGATAATCAAGGATGTCGGCTACGAAACCGGTGAGTTCAATGCGGCTGACTGCAGTGTATTAACCAGCATTCGCGAACTGCCGGCACATCAGCGCTTCGAGTCAGCTGACGATGAATTGGATAGCTCCAACCTCGATGCCCTCACCGTCAGCAACCAGGTCACGGCATTCGGTTACGCCTGCCGCCACACCGACGCACTGATGCCGCTGCCAATCTGGCTGGCGCGGCACTTGTGTCAGCGGCTGCATGAACGAAGCGACAAGTTGAAGACATCACCACTGAGCCCAGATGCAACCGTGCAGGTGGGGATCGAGTTCAAAGATCGCCAACCAAAGCGAATCCACAGCATCAATTTCACCGTTCACAGTGAACAAGCTTGCGACACTGAGGATTTGCGTGCAGAGATTGTGAGCGAAATAATCAAGCCGGTCGTTGCGAAAGAATCAATTCGGGTGGACAAACGCACGCGCATTTTCCTCAATCACCAAGGTCCGATATTGAGCGGTGGACCTGTAGTGCATTCCGGCCTGACCGGACGAAAGACCGCGGTCGATACCTATGGCCAATTTGCACGGCATAGCGAGTCGGCACAGAGCGGCAAGGATCCGTTGCGTATCGACCGGGTTGCCGCATATGCGGCACGGCATGCAGCCAAGAACGTGGTTGCCGCAGGGCTTGCCGACGAATGCGAATTACTGCTGAGTTACTCGATGGGGCTCGCTGGCCCCGTTAGCGTGCAGTTCGAGACTTTTGGCACCGAGCACTTCGATCAAGGCGACATTCACGCGGCCATCACACGGCATTTCGATTTCCGACTCGGTGCGATTGTGCGCGACTTCGCTTTGTGTGATCTGCCGGCAGAGCACAGCGGCAACTTCTATCGCCGGCTGGCCGCTTACGGGCAGGTGGGGTTTACCGATCTGGCGCCACCCTGGGAGGAAACCCAGGTCGCGGAAAAACTGCGCGAGGATCTTGCGAGTTGAAAGGGCTCACGCTTGCGCGCCAGCAACCACCTCTGGCTGCCTGAAGTAGAGCAAATCGAGCATATTCCACAGGTAGGCCGTTGCCGGGCCGAACACTTGGCCGCGCCGAAACTGAATGAGTGCCATGGTCATCAACACGGCGGCCACAATTTGCCGCTGCTGACGCAGATCGGGAATGCTACCGCCGAGCAATGACTCAACCCAGTCGAAGATGCCGACCATGGTTTGTGGCGTGCACTCAGCTTCGAGTTCGAACAAACCAGCACCACGCGCAGTTTCCGCGACCTGCAGCAACGGCGAACTATGTTCGAGAAGAACCGTTCCGGTACGGAAATTTGCGCGAACGGACTCGACGCCCGGCAATTCACTCAACTGCCGGCGCAGCAGTGCAAAGTAGGCGCGATCGCCCCTTGCGTCGGCGAGTCGGATGCGCGTCCTGCCCGGCAAATGATGCCTAACGGTTGCGTAATTGCTCACGCCGCACTGCGCGGCGCATCGGCTCCGGCGACCTCTTCAGCGGCGTCTTCGGCGCCAGCGCTGGTATCACTTGCAGCGGCAGTCACTGCTTCGTCCGCAGCTTCTTCCGCAGTGGCACTGGACTCGGCAGCAGCGGCCGCCGCTGCGGCTTCACTAGCGGCGACACCGGCTTCGACCTCGGCCACAAAGTCATCGACGATTTCGCCCACCTCCGACATAACCTCACGGGTCTTGTCGTACAGCATCAAGCCGGTGCGCGTGGCCGCCCGACCGGCCGAATTAGCCGGGACTTTAAGCTTGGTCAAGCGCGGCACCAACACCGTCGCTGCAGCAGCGGCGCCGAGGACGAGTAATAAGCCGGCAGTTTTCTTTTCCACGTTGATTACCTTGTTTCAGGTTTGGTTGCCGAACCATCCACGTATTGCGCGTCAAGCGCTTCAGTGGGATCCTAATTCACGAAGAACGTTAACTTCCCTCGAACCCCGATCCGGCTTTCTGATCAGGATCAATACATTATCGTATCAATCACTTATCGTATCAATCACATAAGAAAACAAAACTCGTAAGTTTTGCTACTTCGTAATAGGCTGCAAACTATGTTGCACCGCTGCCAGTGTTGCGGCGTATGGGAATCGATAACTCGCTAATTTTATAAACTTTCTGGTGAAAATGGATCTCGAAAAGCAAGTCAAACTGGTTTACTGGCTGCCCGGGCGCGTTTGCTTGCGACTGGGCCTGCTCGATGACGAGCCGCAAGTGGCGGACGAGTTACGCGAAGCATTGGAGGAAGTGCCGGGCATCAACTCGGTCAAGGTAGTTCCCGAGAAGGCCCGGGTTGTCGTGCGCTTCGACCGAAAGCAGGCAACGGGACCAGAAGCGTCCGCCGCCATGCGTGACGTTCTTTTGCGCTTCTATCCCGATATCGATGCCGCTCAGGCCCACAAGCTGGCGAAACGCTACTTTCCGAAGCTCGACAGGGCAAAAGTCGATGAGTGGCTGCACAAGGCTTGAAGATTAGACCCTTGCCGTGCAAAAAAACGCGAAGGACGAGTAGCGCGTCCGGACCAGGCGGCGCATCGCTCTGAAAAGAACCTTACTCTGTAACGAAGCCTTGCCCTGTAAACAGACGGTAACACCTGTCTAAGATAGTATGGTGGGCACGGTGCAGAGTGAGCTGCGCTCGCTGCGCGTAATCCCGCGGGCTCGAACAAGTAGCCAACACCACACACAATCCAGACCGCGCGCCCCTACCGATGCAGGATCAGATCAGGCCCAATCAGAGCAGACGCGATGAACCGCCCTCAACTGGGACGCCGCTCGAGGTACTGGCCGCTTTTCTCAAACTCGGATTGACCTCGTTCGGTGGGCCAGTCGCACACATAGGCTATTACCGCCTCGAGTTCGTCGAGAAAAGGCGCTGGCTAAGCGAGAGTCAGTTCGCTCAGCTTCTGGCTATATGTCAATTCCTGCCTGGACCAGCCAGCAGTCAGTTCGGCTTTAGTGTCGGTCTGCTACGCGCCGGCTGGCTGGGTGCGATCGCAGCTTTCGTTGCGTTTACTTTGCCATCGGCATTGCTGCTGTTTGGCTTCGCTGAGTTGTTGCCATATCTTTCCGGAGACATTGGCACGGCCGCAATACACGGCCTAAAGATCGTCGCACTGACCTTTGTCACGCACGCGGTGTTTGCCATGAACCGGCAGCTTTGTCCCGACCCAGCGCGTCAGACGCTGGCGGTTCTGGCGGCCGCGGCGGTGCTCGTTGCCGGTACGGCCCAGATTCAGTTTCTGGTGATCGTGCTCGGTGCCGTTGCCGGTTTGTTCGTGAGCCCACGGGAAAAGATGGTGGCAGGACCGAACCTCGAGCCACGTTACGGCATGAAAGCTGGGTGGGCTCTCTTGGCGATCTTTGCCACATTACTGGTTGTCGTGATGACACTACCGGACACCAACGACGATCAGCTTGCAGTGTTTGGTGCGTTCTATCAGGCCGGCGCTTTGGTGTTCGGCGGCGGTCACGTGGTGTTGCCGTTGCTCGAAGAGACGGTGGTTGCTCCCGGTTGGATATCGGCCGAAGATTTTCTGGCCGGCTACGGCGCCGCCCAGGCGGTGCCAGGCCCGTTGTTTTCAGTCGCGACGTATCTTGGAGCGCAGCTTCCCGGTAGCAGCGGCGGATTATCCGGTGCCACACTTGCCACCCTGGCGATCTTCTTGCCGGGTTTCCTGTTGGTAGCAGGGGTGTTGCCGCTTTGGCGTTTTGTTTCCGAACGATCACGAGCCACACGTGCCATTGCTGGCGCCAACGCAGCCGTCGTCGGACTGCTGGCTGCAGCACTCTACGACCCGGTTTTTGTCGGTGCCGTCGAAGGGCCAACTGATTTTGCGATCGGGCTGGTTGCGATTCTGCTACTTGGCACCTGGCGCCGCTCACCGCTGATCATCGTTGTCTGGTGTGTGCTGGCAAGCATTGCTGCCAAATTTCTCCAGCAGACCTGACAAATCTTCGGCGCCAGCAGTGACCTCAGCCAAGCGTGGAAATCCAGATCTGCTACCCGGGCGCCGGGTCAAACGGTCAGCCGAAGCGGCCGGTGATGTAGTCTTCGGTCAATTGATGACCCGGCCGGATAAAGAGCTCGTTAGTCTCGCCCACCTCGATGAGATCGCCCAGGTGGAAGAACGCCGTGCGATTTGATACGCGCGCTGCCTGCTGCATCGAGTGAGTGACGATGCAAATTGTGAAATTTTGGCGCAGTTCGACCATCAGGTTCTCGATCACCGCAGTCGCAATCGGATCGAGCGCGGAGCACGGTTCATCCATCAGGATGACCTCGGGCTGTACAGCAATCGCGCGGGCAATGCACAGGCGCTGCTGCTGCCCGCCCGATAAGCCGGTACCGGGTTGATCGAGACGCTCCTTGACCTCGTCCCAAAGGCCTGCCTTTACCAGGCTGGTCTCAACGACTTCGTCCAGTTCGGCTTTGTTAGCCGTCAGCCCGTGTATACGAGGGCCAAAGGCAACATTCTCATAGATGCTTTTGGGGAACGGATTCGGCTTCTGGAAAACCATCCCCATGCGCGCCCGCAGAGGCACAACATCAACCTCGGGAGAATTGACGTTTTGCTTATCAACGATAATCTCGCCCTCGACACGACAGCCCGGGATGGTGTCGTTCATGCGGTTCATGCAGCGTAGAAAAGTGGTCTTGCCACACCCGGACGGCCCGATCAGCGCTAGGATTTCATTGTTGCCGACATCAAGATTGATATCGTGGATGGCATGTGTATCGCCATAGTAGACATTTAGTTTATTACACCGGATACGCGGATTGTCAACGCGCGTATTGCCAACCGTCTGCCTGTGCTCGCGCGGGACAGTTGCACGTACGTTTCCCACTCCGCTCCTCATCGTCGCGTTGGGCTCAGCGAGTTTCGCTTCGGACTCGTACATTCAAACTCCACTTTGCTCTTAGTATAAACGCATTACCAGCGGCGTTCGAAGCGCTTCCTGAGCACAACAGCCAACGCATTCATGACGATCAGGAAAAACAGTAACACCAGGGTCGCCGCAGAAGTGCGTTCGACAAACGCGCGTTCCGGGCTGTCGGCCCACAGGAAGATCTGCACCGGCAATGCAGTCGCCGGATCCAGGATACCTTGAGGGATATCAACGATGAAAGCAACCATGCCAATCATCAACAAAGGCGCCGTCTCTCCCAGTGCTCGAGCCATTCCGATGATAGCGCCAGTAAGCATGCCCGGCATCGCGAGCGGTAATACATGAAGCACAACAGTCTGCAATTGCGATGCCCCGACGCCGAGGGCTGCCTCGCGGATTGACGGCGGCACGGCCTTCAGGGTAGCGCGGCTGGCAATGATGATCGTTGGCAGAGTCATCAAGGTCAGCACCAGGCCACCCACCAGGGGAACTGAGCGCGGCAGACCGAAGAAATTGATGAACACGGCAAGGCCCAACAGGCCGAAGACAATCGATGGCACTGCCGCAAGATTGTTGATGTTGACCTCGATGATATCCGTGAAGCGGTTCTGCGGTGCAAATTCTTCCAGGTAAACCGCAGCCGCCACGCCCAAAGGGAACGATAGCAATAGCGTCACCAGCATGGTGTAGAACGAGCCCACCACCGCTCCGCGTATACCGGCGCTCTCCGGCTCCCGCGAATCGCCTTTGGTGAAGAAGTCGGCGTTGAAACGTTTTGCCAGCCGCCCCCGGCTCTCTAGTTGATCGATCCACGCCAGTTGCTGATCACTGAGACGACGCCCCTCCTCAGCCGCTTCTCTGTCAATATTGCCTTTCAGTAGCATATCGACGTCATCGTCGGCCGGAACCCAGACCGTTAATGTCTCGCCGACAAGGTCGGGGACGGCCATCACCGTGGCGCGAAGGTCGTAGGTCGCGCCACGCCCGACGAGGGCGTTCAATGCCCTGCGATCGCGCCTTGACTCAACGTCCGGAAACTGATCCTGAAGGCCCGACCTGACGATGGCTGCGTAATTCGCACCAGACAAGACATCAAGGTCGCGCGTACCCTCCGGATCTATGACGTCCGGATCGAGGTAGAGGTCGAGCTTCACCTGGGTTTGCTGAAACGCCGTGTAGGCGTTGCCGACGATGCTGATAAACAAAATGGCAAGGAACACCAGGCCAGCCGCTATCGCGACGATTCCATACGTTTTGAACCTTGTCTCCGCGGCCTTACGTTTGGCAAGACCGGCCTGGATGATCCCTAACGGTTTGCGTCCACCCTGCGTCGGGAATGTTCCGGTTTCCATATTCGTTTACTCGTACTGCTCCCGGTACTTGCGAACAATGTACAGGGCGATGACGTTGAGGAACAGGGTAACCACGAACAGGACCAATCCGAGCGCAAATGCGGCCAGCGTTTTGGGTGAATCGAATTCCTGGTCACCCACCAGCAAGGTCACAATCTGCACCGTTACTGTTGTGACCGCCTCGAGCGGGTTGGCTGTCAGGTTTGCTGCGAGACCGGCGGCCATCACCACGATCATCGTCTCGCCAATAGCACGCGATACTGCCAATAAAATGCCGCCGACAATTCCCGGCAGCGCCGCAGGAATAATTACCCGCTTGATCGTCTCGGAACGCGTCGCACCAATGCCGTAAGAACCATCGCGCATCGCCTGGGGCACGGCGTTGATCACGTCATCCGAAAGTGACGAGACAAACGGAATAATCATGATTCCCATTACCAGCCCGGCAGCCAACGCGCTCTCTGATGCCACGTCCAGGCCGAGCAGCCCCCCCGCGTCGCGGATAAACGGTGCGACTGTCAAGGCGGCAAAGAAGCCGTACACGACGGTGGGCACACCCGCGAGAATTTCCAGTAGAGGCTTCGCGACGGCACGAAAGCGGACATTAGCGTATTCAGAGAGGTAAATCGCTGACATCAAACCAATCGGCACCGCCACCAGCATCGCAATCAACGCAATCAGCATCGTGCCGGCAAACAATGGCACGGCGCCGAAAGCACCGGATGAGCCGACCTGATCTTCACGGATGGCAGTCTGCGGACTCCACTCCAAACCGAACAGAAACTCGGTGATCGGCACCGACTGGAAGAAACGTAAAGACTCAAAAAGAACAGACAGCACGATGCCCACTGTTGTGAGCACTGCAATTGTGGAACTGGTCAATAGCAGTCCGGTAATGACGCCCTCCACCGCATTGCGAGCCTCAAATCGCGGATTGATCTTTCGCAATGCGTAAGCGCCGGCCGCCAGGGGCAACACCAGCGTCAGACCAATTAGCGCACCATGACTGATGCTCTTCAGTTGCCTGTAATGTTCTGCTGCAGCCAGAACGGTCGCATCCGGCTCGCCGTAAATCGTTCCACTCACGACGTTCTGAATCTCGTTCAGGACCAGCGTGACACGTTCAGCCCCTTGCTCGATGATGTCCCGAGGCAAGGCTGCAACGACCAGATTGTCAATAATGGCTCCTTCCAGAGACAACCAGGCCAACAACACCAACAAAGCGGGAAGCCCGCACCACAGGGCAACATACAAGCCGTTGTAACCGGGCAGCGAGTGCAGTTGCCGGATCTGGCCTCCTGCTGCTGAGAACGCTCGTCGCCGCCCAACGTAATAGGCAATTGACGAAAACAGCAGCAGGACCAGGACCAGACTTAGCACTTGTTAAGGAGGAAATCGGTTACAAGAAACAATACACAGAGGCGATCGCATTGACAGCCGCCTTCCCGAGTTCGGGCTATATGGCCCCATTTAGTTCATTGCCTGAAGTTTTTTCGCCGACTGCGCAAACTGTCTCCGCTCGGTTGCCGGCATGGGAATAAGCCCCCTGTCAGACAGATAACCGTCTTCGCCCCACGCCTTTTCACTGGTGAATTCGGCCAGGTATTCTTTCATACCCGGAATGGTACCAACATGTGCCTTCTTGACGTAGAAGAACAGCGGCCGGGATACCGGGTAGCTGCCATCGGCAATTGTCTCAAATTCCGGGCTGACGCCGTCAATCTTGGAACCTTGCACCTTGTCACTGTTCTGGTCGAGGAAGCTGAAACCGAATACACCCAATGCATTGGGGTTGGCAATCAGCTTCTGGACGATCAGGTTGTCATTCTCGCCAGCCTCGACATAGGCGCCATCTTCGCGGACGGTGTGGCAGACGGCCTTGTATCTTTTCTTGTCGGTTTTCTTCATCGCCTTGATCCAGTCGATCTCGTTGCAGCCGCCTTCCAGAGCCAATTCGACAAACGCGTCGCGCGTACCAGAGGTCGGTGGCGGGCCAAGCACCTCGATCTTGACATTCGGTAGGCTCTTGTTGACGTCACGCCAGGTCTTGTACGGGTTGGCTACGAGACCCTTGGCGCCGCCCGGATCCGGCACGTGCTTGGCGAGCGCGAGGAACAGGTCCTTGCGAGCAATGTCAAGCTTGCCGCCCTTCTTTGAGTTGGCAACGGCGATGCCGTCGTAGCCAATTTTGACCTCAATGATTTCAGTGACGCCGTTCTTCTTGCAGTTTTTGACCTCACTCGACTTGATGGCGCGCGAAGAGTTCGTGATGTCGGGGTACCTCACCCCCACACCAGCGCAGAACAGCTTCAGACCACCCCCCGATCCGGTCGATTCGATCTTGGGAGTCTTGTAGCGGGTGGTCTTGCCAAAGTTCTCAGCGACTACGGTTGCAAATGGATACACGGTGGAGGACCCGACGATGCTGATATAGTCGCGCGCTGACGCGGAATCCGCGACGCCAACAACACCAAGCACTGCGCTCAGCCCGATCAGCAAGCGCCGGATTCGTCTCGATGAATGCATTCTCTTCTCCCGAAAAACACTAGATATTTGGTGAACCAGCAGCCCGTAGTCTCGGGGGCTAATGTTACAAGAACGTTACACAGATCGTATTTGCAACGTGTCGTTGCGACTGCCGGTGCCAGATCCATCAAAACAATCAACTGAATGGGCAGCAACCGCCTTCAAGCATCTGAAATTAAAGTCTTCTCCGCGAGCCGTTGCCAGGGCGGCAGCGCGTTAGCTCGATTGATCTCGCAAAAGAGGGCAGAAGGATTTCTTAATGGTGGGGGTGGGCGCGTCAGATAGCGGCAAAACTAAGGTCGCAAAAGCAAGAAACCCGGAGCAGATGCGCCGGGTCATTGCTTTGCATCATTCGCGCGCTGACTGGATTCAGAAAAGAGTCAAGCCTAGACCAGCTTGCGCGGACAATCAGGAATTGTTGGTCACCTCCTCGCACGCCTGACCAGGAAGGCCGTGCGCGGGTCGCCGTGCGAGGAGGTCAAGGTCGAGACACTGAGATGGCCTGTCAATGGTGCGTAAGAGCGTTGATGTCCGACCACTTGTAGAAGCTTTTGGCCGACTTGCCGACTGGCTTTAGCTCTGACGGGACACGGCTGTAGCTCTTGTAGTTCCGGTCCGACCACTTGTAAAAGCCATCAATACGACCAGACTGCAACTCCCGATCTTCGTTTGCAGCGATGCCGTGCGTCAAGGCCGAAATATCGGACCACCGGTAAAAATTCTCGGCTGAATCCTCGGACATGCGGAAAGAATCCCTGACCGCCGCCGAAGCGGGATTTATCATCAGGCCACCGACGAACAACGCAGCGATGGTTGTAGCTATGGTAGTTTTGGTGAGTTTCATCATTTCATCTCCTGAATACCTGGTTGAACGGTAACTTCGGTAATCGGCACAAATGACAATTGGCGCAAACTAATAATTGGCCCGATCGATTACCTCGCGTGAGCTAGTAGATACGCGGCCATGAGGGCCGCGGATTATGAACGGTGTCGCAGAACAAATGTGCGGAAATACCATTTCTCGATATGCCGGCGCATGAATCCGAAGACCTTATCGCCGTGACTTTGCGCAGCGAGCATGGCGCCCCTTAACGGGGCCCGACAGGCTTTCGTGGCCAGCAGTGTCTTCGCCTCCAAACCGGATCCGCTATGGCAAGAAGAGACCCTCCCGCCAAAGTGAAATTACCCACCCGCGCTGAAGCACATATGCTGCGAATCGGCCTGCTGCTGGGCGCGCTCATGGTGATCGTGCTTGGCATCGGATGGTTGTTTTTTCCCGAATTGACGCTGGTATTCATAGCTATGACGGGGTTGAACTGGCTGATCGGCCGCGCCGCCGGCATGTCGTTTGGCTATGCCAGCAATCTGTCGCACGCGGCGGTGATTCCCGCCAACATGGTCATCGAGACCATTCAGGTGTTGTTGGTTTATCCCTTGTTCGTGCTCAGCGTGGAGAATCTGCTCGATCTGCCACGGTTAAAGCCGATATTCTCGAAATTGCGGACCGCTGCTCAAGCGCGCAGTGGTGCGGTCAGCAATTTCGGCATCGCCGGACTGTTTATCTTCGTTTTCATGCCGTTCTGGATGACCGGACCCGCGGTCGGATCCATCATCGGCTTTCTGCTCGGGATACGCCCGTGGGTGAACATGGTCGTCGTCCTTTCATCCACCTACGTGGCGATCTGCTTATGGGGGCTGCTGCTCAACGAGCTCAACGTATGGGCCAGCACTTTCGGCCATCTGGCGCCGTTTGCGTTGGTTGTCGCGATCATCCTGTTGGTGCTCGGCGGACGGGTACATCAGCGCGTGCGCGCTCGCGCAAAAGGTCTGTCGCAATAGTCTGCAGCCCCTGGCAACGCGATTGCGCGGCCAGAAGAGCGCGCAGCTAGATGCCCAGATCGAGCAGGTTGTAGTCCTTGAGTTGTGCCATCATCTCCGGGTTCCAATCGAACTGTTCACCCGCTTGAGCGTGCGGCTGGTAGATGAAAGGCGTCTCATCGGGGAAGCGCTGTTGCCTGGCGCTGATGGCGTAGCCAATCAGGCGCGAGCGCTCGCGAATGCGCTCCGCATCGTAGTGGGCACGTACGTTATGAATACCGCCGCTGGTCACGCCGAGCACTGAAGCGCGCTGGTGAAAGCCGAAATTGATCGTGACACGCCAGTCGGAACTGGTGTTGGCAAACGAGCCGTGCAAACATTGGCGGTTGGTAATCGCCACGTCGCCTGGATTGCAGATCAGCGGTACCGCATCAGGCAGCCGGTCCGACCCCGCTTGCGCCGCCTTGGCGGCAATGTCGATACGCCCGAGTTTGTGTGAACCCGGCACAATCCAGACACCATTAGCCGCCGTGCAACCATAGAGCTGCGCCATGAAATTAAAGCCATGGCAGTACGGATCCCAGTCGGGGCTGTCCCAATGCGTCACGCCATCCTGATGCCATGCGACTGAGGCGCCCTCACCCGGTTTCTTGATGAAAATCGCCTCGTTGAACGGAACGAAGTCATCGCCATTGACGCTCGCTGCGATAGACAGAAGTTGCGGATGGCCATATAGCCTCAAACAGGCTTGCGAGAATTGCAGCGAACCAAGAATCAGATAGACAATCTCTTTGGGTACGTTCTTCGCCGGTTCGGGTTCGCCCATTTTGACCGGGTGACGCCCTGCCGCCTGATCAGTCCCACCAAAGGGGTCGCTCAATGGCCTTGCCCAGAACAGTGTCGGCGCCTGGCAATCCGCTGCCAGCGCCGGGCGTCCTTTGGCGTCGACCAGCGAGCCTTGTTCAACCGGCAGTCGATCAAGGATGTCGATCACATCGGCTTCGATATCCGCTAGTTCTTCAGCGCCCAGTACATTCTCGAAGACGTAGAAGCCATACTCATAATAGCTATCGAGAATATCCTGAGCAAGGCGGCCATCAACATCGAAACGCACCGGCCCGCGATTTGGAAGCCCAAGCGCACGCGTTTTGCCGTTACACAGATAGCCTTGCACCTCAGAACTAGATGATGCGGCATCCCGCGCACCCGTTCCAACTCGAAGCTTGTCACCCATTTTCGGCTTAGTTTGCGCGTCGCTCATGACCGAGTCCGTCCTGTAATTAGACGACTATATCATTTGACCTAACATGAACCGAACGCGCACGCTCATTGGCGGGAGGTGCAGCTAAGGCGTTTCGCACTCCTCCCAACCTTCGCATAAACGGGATTCAACGCTGGAACCAATCTTATTATGAGCTGACCGCGTCACGATACCCCGACAAGCTCAGGCTTCGGCAGCAAATGATCGCTTGACGACGAAGGGTCGACCTCACTGGCCACACGGGAGGAAGTCTATGACAGCGCGAGCTTTACCATAATCATGTTGTGCTCGGTTTCATGGATTTCATTCACCGTCGTGAGAACGAACCTGCAGTGCAGAAAATACTTGCCGCGTTACCGCAAGGCACCGTCAAAAAACAGACGAATTAGCCACTACGACTGCAGGCCTTACTTCGCGTGCGCGACTGCAATCGCAAAGCCGGAAGTCTGCCTGCGTCTGGGCATGCGTGCTAATAACTATGCAACCAGCAGATAAGCTCCGGTCGCGATCATCACTGCGCCGGCTGCGCGTCCAATGCCTCGCCCTGCGGGAGCAAGCTTCTCCACTAAAACAAGAATTGACAACCCGGCAACCCAAACCAGGTTCATGATGCCGCCAACAAACAACAGCGCCATCACCATCCAACAACAGCCAACGCAGTAGATGCCATGCTGGATTCCCATTACGGATGCACCGGTCCATCCCTGACGCCAGTTCCGCGAAACAAAATCAACCGGAGAACGACAATGTTTCAGGCACGCCTGCTTGAGTGGCAAGATCTGGTAAATCCCCGCCGCAATCAGCAGGCTTCCCGACAGCACCGCATCCGAGCTCCACATCATCATCGCGTCAAGCAACCCCAATGACTCAAGGACCCACTGCAAACCCGTCGCTGCCCCGCTGAATATAAGCCAGGCCAAAAGGTATCCCGCTATGAAACTCACCGTCGGGACATAAGTTGGTCCGATCTGCCCCTGGCGCTGGCCATGGCGGTAGACGCGCGCGTAAAGCAGAACAACGGGAGCCGCACTCGGCATCATCATGGCGATCATCATGACCCACCACATCGAGAACATCACGAGCCAGTAGCTCGCGTCCCACGCACCGCCTGCAGTGACAGCGTGTGCCGGCGGTGGAAACTGCCAGTTGCTCATGGCAACCGCACTCATACCGGTGCCCGCGCCCGCCAGCAGATAAGCCCAACTAAGGGCACAGATCAGAACAAGACCGCTCGCAACGATCCAGCGCTCGCGTTTCAAGAACGTCTCGGTTACCGTAAGCTCGGACATGCCGTGAATTTTCGCGTGTCTATCCGACGACGCCGTGGTTGTCTAAATGAATTCGTGCAAATTGCGCATAACTGTCCTGATGCGCTAGCGGGATTGGACCTTCGGTTTTGAACGTTGCACTGCCCACTTCGGCGAGCCGATATTCGAACCCTTCCGGCAAGTCGATGCGCACCCGATGCTCATCGCCAGTGACCGGGTTGCGAATCGGCACGCCCTCGGATCTAACCAGCCCCTCGACTGACAGTCGGCCCTGACGAGCATCGATATCAATCTTGATCTCTATTGCTTTGTAGAGCGGTTCGAACCTCTCCTCCATGGTCGAGGCAAACACGTTCCACACAGTAGCACCGGGATCAGTCTCGCCACCATTGAGGATGGTCAGCAAAGCCTCACGCTGCGCCTCGCTGGCTCGCTCGTCAATGATCCAGAGGGATCTCCCCCTCCCTTCATGGACCGCTCCCGGCCACGCCATGACACCGATGACACGCAAGCCATCGAGCGGCACATTACCAAAGTGCCCGCGTTCGATCAGATAGCCGGCCACCGCCTCACAATTGCCGTGTGTCGGCAGTGCGTTAAACTGACATGGACATCCGTAGGCACAGTTGCAGCTGGCAAATTCATCTGCCTGTATTTCCCAATATGTCATCACTGCGTCGTTCCCATGAGTGAAAGCGCTGCGTTAAAGCGTCAAGGTTGTGACAAGCATGAGCTTGCACCACCCCGAACGGTACACGAGCTTACGCTCGCGTGTCTGGCACACTGATTACCATTCCTTGATAAAACGGCATATCGGCAAATCAAAACGGCACACCCGAAGATGTGCCGAACGTGAAACGCCGGACTATTGAAACTTGCTCGACGCCTCTACACTTCTATTGCAAGGTTTGGTGTTATTTGTTGGGGTGGGGTTGGCAACAAGCAGATTCCCAAGTCGAGCGCCCCGACAGGACGTACCGAACTCTCCGATAAGCCACTGTCAACAGCTGAATAGCATCGATACATTTCGAACGGATCATCTTGGGAAGAGCGTGAATTCCGATCCAGCACACTTTGCTGATCATTGAGGACCGGAGGCACATGCGCTTGTGCAACAGCGCCTGATAAGGCGAACAGAGCAGCCAAAACAAACGTCAAGATACGTGTAGTCATAGCGCCCTCCTTGCATGTAAGTACCGCAAAGACACAATCGTACTTCTCATGGCATCCTTAATGCCACGCCTCTTTTATACGCTCTAACCTCACTCATTTCTGTGAAATAAGTCACATTTTCTATCGTTCCTGACCTGTTGAAGGGCCATTCGCCTTGTCCGCGGCGCAAGAGAGCGATACCTGTTTCGCTGGTAGAAACAAACAGCTCGCTTCTGAAGAGCTAGGCCACTGACACATCCAGGCCGTGCGAAGGATGTTGTCCCAACAACGCTGTCCCAACAACGTCTGCGGCGACACTGCGACCTGGCCAACACAAATTGCGTTTCGTTTAATGCGATCAGGGCACTTGAGCCGTGCCTGTTACGCGCCGGATCGGTACTATTTAGTGTTTACGAAGAATCGCCCGACACGATACAACCCAACATAAAGCGACCGCTGGTCAAGACCGGACACCGACAATGTTGAATGCATGCACCGGTTTCGAAAAACCTTTCAGCTCGCGCTCACCGACCGACTCTGTCTGAATCAGACTTTCGACCGCCGACAACACGCGGCGCGAAATCAGTATTTGTCCTGGTTCCGCGTCTCCACACAGTCTGGCCGCCAAATTGGTGACCGTGCCGATGGCACCATAATCCCACCGGCCCTCGTAGCCGATGGCGCCGATGGTTGCGTAGCCCTGCGCAATGCCCGCGCCAAAGTCGAGATCGAAACCATGTTTGCGCCAACGTGCCGCCAGGTCAAGCAACTGCTCCCTGATCTGCAACGTCATGCGAACAGCCCTTGCTGCCGGATCAGGGATCGGAACGGGATCGTTGAAGAACACCATCATGCCGTCACCGGTAAACCGCTCGAGCGTGCCTTCATGCGCGAGAATAATGTCACCGATTCGGCCATGGTATTCACGCAACACCCCCATCACCTCCTCCGGTTCGGCAGTCTCTGCAAACGCAGTGAAACCGCGCAAATCGATAAACACCACGGTGATCTCTCGCCGATGACTCTTCAGCGGATCGTCAGCGCCGCCACTCAATATCGCCTCGGCAAGTTGCGGTGAGAAAAATCGCTTCAGTCTTGACAATCTTTCAAGCTGATCTACCTGTTCGTCAACCCGCGCCTCCAGCGTCCGCTTGGATTCCTCGAGCCGATCGCGCAACCACTTGATGCGCAGTAGCGAACGCACCCGCGCCAGTAATTCCGGCTGGTTAATCGGCTTGCTGAGAAAATCGTCGCAACCGGCCTCGATGCCCTTCACCCGCTCATCTCCTGGATCCAGCGCGGTCACCATGACCACCGGCAGCATCTCAGTCTCGGGGTTGGCGCGGATACGGCGGCAGACTTCGTATCCGGTCATTTGCGGCATTACTACGTCGAGAAGGACCAGATCGGGTGTGACCTGCTCGATCTTGTCGAGCGCCTCCTGCCCGGAAGACGCTGTGTCGACCTGATAGCCTTTGACCGAGAGCACATCAGCCAGTAATTTGACGTTCTTCGGTGTGTCATCGACTACGAGAATCCGGGGCATGGCGTGCTCTTTGGCTCGCAATTCAACCGTTGATCGTGGCGCGAATCGCATCGGTTTCCTCCGACGGCCTGGTATTCAGCACGATCGACAAGATGTCGCGACAGCGACGATAGATATTAATCGCTTCTGCGGGCTCCCCCTGTTCCCGATAAACAATCATCAGCCTGCGGTAAAGCGCTTCGGCGAGATTGTCGAGCTCGAGGGCATGCAAATACAGCGTTGCCGCATGTTCCCAGTCCTGACGCGCTTCGAGCACACTGCCGAGTTCCGTGACCGCGCGGACGAATTTGGCGCGGAATCGGTCGCGCGCCGAAACCGCCCAGGCCTCCTGTGACTCCCGGTCCAGAAAATGCCCGGCGTACAGTTGCAGCAACTCCCTGGACATCGCCGCGTAATCCGCGTTTTCTTCAGCGCCCGCCGCCTGTACTGCGCGCTCTATCCTCGCCACCACGTCTTCCAGCTCCCAGACGTCCACCCGACTCCGCGTCCGATCCAGTGACAGGCGTCCTTCCGAAACCGCAAGCAGGTCGGTGACGCCAATCAATTTACGTAGCCGGTAAAGGGTACTGTCAAACGACGCTTTGGCACTGTCTCCCTCCGCATCCGGCCAAAGCAGACCGGTCAGCGCCGCAATTTCGACGCGCTCGCCACCATGCGCAATCAGCATCTTCAGCAAGTCGAGTGGCTTCTTCTGCGCCTTGCGACTGAAGGTCAATGCTGTGCCATCGACGTGCAGTGTGAAACGCCCAAGCGTCTGCACGCGCAGTGCAAACGGGACCTCGCAATGTTCGGGTGCTCTCTCGCGGAGTCCGACTACACGGTATACCGACACCGGCCGGGCAAAGCCATGCATATTTACTTGGGGCGCGTCTTTTGTCTCAATTAGACTTTCGACCAGTGCATAGACAGGCGCGGTCACCAGGATCTGGCCCGGCAAGGCTTCCGTGCAAAGTCGGCCTGCCAGATTGGTCACGCGCCCGATTACGCCGTAGCCCAGCCGCGCTTCGTAGCCAATTGCACCAATGGTTGCGTAGCCGTGCGCAATGCCGATGCCAAGCGTGATGTCATGGCCGCGCTTGCGCCACGCGCTCATCATTTGAGAAAACCGCTGTTGCATATTGACGGCCATGCGCACTGCCCGAGCAGCCGGGTCATCGACCATGACGGGGTCATTGAATACCACCATCATGGTGTTACCGGTGAGTTGTTCGAGCGTGCCGCCGAATTGTTCGATGGCCGCGCCCATCTCCCGATGGTAGTTGCGTAATATTTCCATCACCTCTTCGGGCTCGGAGGTATCGGCAAGTGCCGTAAATCCTCTGAGGTCGACAAGAACGACTGTGATTTCACGCCGGTGTGTCGTCAACGGATCGTCGAGCTCTCCGCCAACAATCAACTCGGCAAGCTGCGGCGCAAAAAACCGTTTCAGTTGGGCCAGACGCTGCAGCTGCCCAATCTGTTCCTCCACCCGTTGCTCGAGCCTCGCGTTCAGCTCACCAAGTTCAACAGCCTGTGCCTGCACCGTGTCGTAAAGGCTCTTGATACGCAGTAGCGATCGCACGCGCGCGAGAAGTTCTGCTGAATTGATCGGCTTGGTGAGAAAATCATCGGCGCCAGCTTCCAGACCCTTGATGCGTTCTTCGGTGGGATCGAGTGCCGTTACCATTACTACCGGCAAAACACCTTTGCCCGCGTCGGCCCGGATGCGCCGACATACTTCGTAGCCGTCCAGACCGGGCATGACGATATCGAGCAACACCAGATCAGGCTCCTGTGCCTTGATTTTGGCCAGCGCTTCCCCGCCCGAAGCGGCGTTGATCACGCCGTAGCCTGCATTCGCAAGCAGGTCTGCCAGGAGTTTCCGATTTGTCGGAATATCATCGACGACAAGGACGGTGGCTGGATCGTTCATTCAAACCGAGATGCCGGAACCAAAGAGCATTGTAACGACCCCAAAGCGCAGCTTTATCCTTCCGTTACAGTCACGGCGATGTAAGAGTTATTAGAGAACCTAACTGCTAACACCTTGAGCGAGCTTTGCCTTGACAGCATCGAGAAAAGCAGTGACGCTGATTGGTTTGGGCTGATAGCCGTCAAAACCTGACTCCAGAATCTCCTGCTTGTTTTTCTGCATTGCTGACGCGGTCACGGCGATGACGGGAATGTCCTGCGTCGCCGGGTGCTCGCGCAAGCACTTGAGCGCTTCAATGCCATTGATCCCGGGTAATTGAATGTCCATGAGAATCAGCTGAGGTTTGTGGTCGCGCGCCATGCGCACGCCGTCTTCGCCGGTTTCCGCCTCAAGCGTTTGGTACCCAGTTGCTTGCAGGATATCACGCACCAACTTGCGGTTCAGTGGCTGGTCCTCAACGATCAGAATCAGTTCGCCGCCCATTGCTGCATGTCCTCCGTGTTCGTCGCGGGCATCGGTGCCTGTGACATCAGTGGCAGCGTAAAGGTAAAAGTTGCCCCTTCGCCAACCGCACTCTCGACCCAGATCCGGCCACCATGCAGTTCTACGAACTTGCGTGCCAGGGTCAGGCCCAGCCCCGTGCCCTCACGTTTTCCTTCATGGTCACCGCCAACTTGCCGAAACTCTTCAAATATCTTCGGCTGATCTTCAGAAGAAATTCCAATACCGGTATCCGTGACAGCGATCCGCGCTGTAGCGTCGACCACAGCACCGGTGACCGCCACTTTTCCTCCATCGGGCGTGAACTTCACCGCGTTCGACAACAGATTCAGCAATATCTGACGAACTTTGCGTTCGTCTGCGTCGATTTCTCCAAGGCTGTCGTCAAGGGACAGGGTCATGGTCAGCCCATGGCGAGAAGCACGCTCTCGCACCAGCGTGAGCGTGCCCTCTATCGTGTTGGGCAGGTCGAAGCGTGACATCTCGAGTTCAACCTTGCCCGCCTCTATCTTCGACAAATCGAGAATATCGTTGATCAGCGAAAGCAGATGCCGGCCCGACGCGTGAATGTCCTGGACGTACTCCAATTGTTTGTCGTTGAGTTCACCGAACATTTTCTGCTCGAGGACCTCCGAAAAGCCGATCACCGCATTGAGCGGTGTACGTAACTCGTGAGACATGTTCGCGAGAAACTCCGACTTGTGCTGGCTGGTCGCTTCGAGCTCCCGATAAAGATTACCCAGCCGCTCACTCATGGAATTGAGGTCGGCGGCGAGCGACCCTAACTCGTCCCTGTTGGGCACTTCGACACCGTGCGAGAAGTCACCAGCAGCAATCTCGCGCATGCGCTTTTCCATCGTACGAACTGGCCCGATCAGGGAAACCGAGATGCCGTAGCCGAGGACGAGCGCCAGCACAATACTCACGACTGCGAAGATGCTTACGGTGCGCATGGAACCGGAAAATGCTGCTTTGTTAAACTCAACCCGAGCAACCATTTCGGCCTCTGCCTTGTTCACCAGCTCATTGGTGAGCCGCTCGAGCCGATCGGCCAGCGGTGTCGCCCTCGATAACTGTAGATCACGTCCCGCTGCCGGCCTTCCCTCCCGAATCAACTGAATCGCCTCGGTGACCACGGCTATAAATTCTTCGTAATCGCCACGGACCCGTTGTAACAATTCAACCTCGTCCTGGGCAATGAATTGCAGGCGGTCGAGGTCATAGCCAAACTGATTGAGCTGCCGCAGCGTGGCATCGAGGCGCCGATCTTCCGGCTTCAACAACGCCGAAGCGACGCTGTAGAGTTGACTGATAGTGTCGTGATTGAGTTGGCGATAAGCAGCGATCTTGCGTTGCAGCTGAACCATATCCGCCGTGCGTTGGTTGACCTCATTCAGCGCAACCAGACCGACGGCTCCGCTGGCGAGCATGAGCGCGACAATGACCAGAAACGCAACCAGCAATTTGATGTGGATCGAAGTCCGCATCCGCGCCACAAGGCGTGGCCACCAATCAATCAACTCTTGTCATCCTCATGAACAAGCGACCTCAGGTCTCCAACGAACTCATCCGGATCGAAGCGCCAGCCGAGGTATTGCACTCGCAGAATCCCAGACTGGTCGACGATGGAAGTCAAGAAAGTGTGGTCGACGTCGCGCTCGCCTTTTGGGTTGAAGTAAGCCCCATAGCGGCGAACCACATCGTAAATCGTGTCGAAATCGCCCGTCAGGAATGCAAACTGCTCTTCGGATGCTGAATACAACTCCGCATACCGTTTGAGAACCGCCGGCGAGTCATGCAGTGGATCTACCGTGATCCCGACGAAAAACACCTTGGGTTCATCGCGTCCGAGCATATCGTGAACCTGTACCAGTTTTGCCGTCAATAACGGACACGAATCCGAGCAACTGGTAAAAATGAAAGTGACCACGGCAACCTGCCCGCGCAGCTGCCTGAGCGTGAATGGCTCACCGTTCTGGTCGGTCAGGCTGAACGCGGGTGCAGGGCCAATTCTCGGCAAGGGCTCGGCAGGACCTGCCCAACCATGGCTGGACAGGATGATCTGGAAAATCAAAACCGTAACCAAGGTTTGCCAGCGCGGCGTATTCATAACGCCGAGCCACGAAGGATGGAGGAGCCACGAACACGCTCGCGACTCACGCCTTTAGCTCCTGCCTGATCTCGTCAAGGAAGCGTCGATCGACGCTGCGCGCGACCAATTCGTTCGGTGCTGTCCTGAGCATACCGACTTCATGCAGTCTCAATGCGTGGAAACGAATCGTGTCCTCCACATTCGCTTCCCGCCATCGCTTGTACGGCAATTCGTCGAGCACTTCCAGTGCGATCTCGAAGCGTGGCTCGAAATCGCGCTCCACCAGGTAGCGAGCGACTTCGACAGGCCGCTCTGAACACATGTCCGCCGCTTTCAGAAAAGCACGCAATGCGCGCTTGGTTGCCACCGGATACTGCCTTGCGAAGTCACGATTGGCCGTCACAGCACAGCAGTAATACTGCGACCATGGGCGATCTTGCGTCGTATTGACTAACGCGCGACCAATTCCCCGCTGCCGTAGCTCCTGAGGTTCCGGAGCAAATCCCAGAAATGCATCGACCTCGCGCCTGACAAACATCTGCATCGGACCGGTGAGGTCAACGCCTTCGACCCATCTGACATCCGTTCCGGGATTCATCCCAATGTAGGCGAGCATGCTGGAGATCATGATGTGGTCGCCGCCTTCTCTGGCGTAGATGCCGACCGATCGCCCCTTGAGATCCCTGATTGTTTCAATGCCGTTATGCACCATCAGCTCGTAGCACCCGGCGTGCACGCCTGACAAAATCACCAACGGTGCATTTGCATCAATTGTCGGGATGATGCCGGGCACATCCCACATTGACATGTCGGCATCCCCCTCCACCACAGCCTCGGGCCCCCCCGTTGTTCTCAGCTTCACGTATTCGATTTCGGTGAATCCTTCAGCTTTGAGGAACACTTCGACGAGGTATTGCGGCGCGAGGCAGATTGCGGGCGTGTGAACAAGCCGTATGCTGGTGACCTCTGGAGGTGGCTCGGCCACGGCAGCCCGAGGCGTTCCGAGTAGTGAAGCCGCACCCAGCGCGACTGCGCCGGTGACAAACTCACGGCGTGACACACGCTTGGTCACGCCTTCAATTCCCTTTTCAATTGGTCCAGGATCCGCCAATCTGTATTTCGAAGAATTATCTTGTTCGGTGGCGTTTGTATCATTCCCACCTCGTACAAACGTAATGCATGGAAGCGAATGGTGTCCTCCGGATTGGCTTTTCTCCAGAAGTCAAACGGAATTCTCGTCATCACGTTCAGTCCAATCTGGAAGCGCGGTTCATATAATTTATCGGACAAAAAGCGGGCGGCACCCGTTGGGTCACTTGCACACAGGTCTGCCGCCTTGAGAACGCCCCTCACGACTGATTTCGCCGCCATCGGGTTGCGTTCTATGAAGTCCCGATTCGCCGCGATCATGCAACAAAAATACTGTGACCACGGCCGGTCCTCGGCCGTATTGATGATCAAGTGCCCGACGTTCTTCAGTCGCAACTCTTCGGGCTGTTGCGCAAATCCGAGAAACGCGTCCGCCTTACCTTCCACGAACAAGCCCATCGCATCTCTGGAACTTTCACCAGAAATCCAATTTACATCTCGCTGCGGGTTGACACCGACATAGGCGAGCATGCTCGAAAGCAGGACATGATCTCCACCATTGAAATACTGTACCGCGACAGTTCTACCCTTGAGGCCCACAATGGAGCGTATGTCACCTCGCGCGAACAATTCGTAACACCCTGCGTGCACGCCAGCCAAAATCACCAACTTGCTGTTGGCATCCAGAAGCGGCATCAGAGCGGGGGCATCCCACATCGCGATGTCGGCGCGACCATCGGCGACTGCCTGGGGCCCGTTTCTCGACCCCAACGGGAGGTACTGGATATCTTTGAAGCCATCCATCCGCATGAATTGCTCTGCAAGATACTGTGGCGCGACACAAATCGAAGGCGCATGCACCAGGCGAATCGTGGCGGTCTCGAGCGGTTGCGCGGCGACGGAGACTCCATGGCGCACTCCCACGTATCCCGCGGCCGCCAACGAGGATGCCCGTTTCAGAAAACTCCTTCGAGACATTTCCTTGGCATGTATCGAAGACATTACTTTTCCTCCCTCAGGATAAGCTCTCGCGCTCTTGAGACCTTCATCGCGCTGCCCGCCGGGTCAGCGTTAATTCCTCGAGAAACTCCGTTATCGCCCTGCCCATGATCTGCGTTGCCTGCGGATCAGCATTACAACAAATGAGGTGCCCTGCGGTCGAGTCGATGGCGAGGGCCCGTGCATCCGGTATCGCCTCCACCTGCGCTTCGATATGGTGTGGCAGAAAGAGTTGATCCTGCGGGCTGTAGATGAACAGTGTCTTTGCTCTGATCGATCCCAGCACCGCGTTGAGGTCGCCGTTAAATCCCGGCGTGTCGCCAACCCAGCCGAGACCCCATTTCATGACGCTGTAGTAGAGGTCGCGCGCATCCTGGATGTCGAGGTAGTAGTCACCCCAGGCGTTGCGCCACTTTGTGTACGCCTCGGGTGCGTCGATGTGTTGATCCCACCATTCCCTCGTATAAAAATAAGGAACCAGTGTAGAAAGGGCATTGGTAGCGCATTGCTTTGGGTTCTCGTCGTAGTTGCCGCCGTTCCAGCCCTTGCAGGCCTCGATACTCGAGATCATCAGCGACCCAAAAAAGAATCCCTGCGTTCCCCACAAAGCACCTCCCACGATCGGGAAACTGCCGACCACGAAATCCGGGTAGCTCACCGACAACTGCACGCTGTTGTTAGCCCCGTCCGAAATGCCGGTCACGGCCAGAAGGCGAGAGATACCGAGCACTTGGGTAACCAGCCGGTACTGGGCTTTCACCGTATCCCGCATGTTGTAGCTTGGGAAGTTCATTCTGAGTCCGCTGTTGCTCGGGCTGGTCGAATGTTCGAACGTGCTCTGGGTGTTTCCCAACTCATCCGAGCAGATGATGAAGTACTTATCGGTGTCCAGCGGCTGGCCAGGTCCGATCAGATGATCGGCCTGGTGGTGATTCATCGCAAAGCCGTGTATGAACAGGATCGCGTTGTCCTTTGCAGCGTTGAGCGCGCCGCGGGTGACATAAGACATCCTGAGGTTGCTGATCTTGCCGCCACCTTCGAATTCGAACTCGCCCAAATCCACAATCTGGTGCGGTGCCTGGTCAGGCCAATGGGCCTCACTGGGCATGCTGCAAAACAGGAATGTGGCAGCCAAGCCCGAAATAACAAGCCGCTCGGTAGCATTGAACATGCGTGCTCGCACCGTTTTTCCTCCGTTCCTTGCCAATCGACAAACAAATTCCTGCCTGGAAAACCCCAGACGCCTTTCGCTAACATACTAGCCAGACCTGACTGACATCCCGCATACGGATTCACCCGACGAACCAACTGCGAAGCACATTAGCTGTTTGTCAAGCGCGCCTAGGCCTTCAGCTCTCTTTTCAATTCGTTCAGGATCCGCCAGTCAGTTCCATTCGCGATGATCTGGTTCGGAGGCGTATCGATCATCCCGACCTCGTGTAACCGCAACGCATGAAAGCGCATGGCGTCCTCGGGGCTGTACTGCCGCCACGCGGCATAATTGATATCGTTTAATACCTCCTTCGCGATGTCGATTCGCGGTTCGTACCCCTTTTCCACGAGAAAGCCTGCAGTCGCGTCGGGATCACTCGCACACAAATCTGCCGCTTTCAGAAGCGCACGCAGCGCACGGTGAGCCGCAGCCGGATACCGGTCCACGAATGCTTTACTGGCCGCTATCATGCAGCAGTAATAATTTGACCAGGGGCGGTCCAGGGCTGTATTTACAACCACCCGGCCGATATTGCGCGCACGCAATTCCTGTGGCTCCGGAGGAAACGCGAGAAATGCATCTGCCCGGCCTTCGATGAACTTGTTCATCGCTTCTTTGGTGCTACCGGTGACTGCCCAATCAACATCTTTTCGCGGGTCCATGCCGACATAGGCCACCATGCTCGCCAGGAAAATATGCTCCGAGGATTCGAAACCGCTGATCGCTATGGTCTTATGCTTGAGATCCCGAATCGCACTGATGTCTTCGCGTGCAAACAGCTCGTAGCATCCCAAATGCATTCCGGCGAGAACGACAACAGGTGGCGCTGAATCCAGTTTATTGACGAGAAACGGCGCAGTCTTGACGCCGATATCTATTCGATCTTCAGCCAATGCGGCGACGGTGTCACTGGTGTGAAGGGCCTCGACATACTCGACTTCAGAGAAACCTTCAATCCTCAAGAGTTCTTCAGCAACGTATTGCGGGGCCACGCATACCGCCGGCAACCGCGCGAGTCTGATACGGCTTGTTTCAGGGGCAGACTCTGCGACCGCGATACGCGGCATGCCAAACATTGTGGCAGCGCCAAGCGCCGAGCCGTATTTGAGAAAGTCGCGTCTCGAGGCGTTTGATCTCATGCTTTCAGCTCCTTTTTGAGGTCATTCAGGAAACTGAAATTTGTGCCACGATCGATGATCTCTTGCGGCGTCGACTTGATCA
The DNA here is from genome assembly GCA_020346185.1 of Betaproteobacteria bacterium. Classification (GTDB taxonomy): domain Bacteria; phylum Pseudomonadota; class Gammaproteobacteria; order Burkholderiales; family Eutrophovitaceae; genus SG8-40. Next base: position 1,397,275 of record CP070775.1, read on the forward strand.
TTCCAACCTCGTGCAGCCGCAGCGCATGGAAGCGGATCGAGTCTTCCGGATTGTCGGTTCGCCAACGATCGTAGGAGAGCGTGTTCAACACTTCCAGCGCGATGTCGTAACGCGGCTCCCAGCCGCCCTCGACCAGGACGCGCGCAGCGCGTTCGGGCTCCTGAGAACAAACGTCAGCGGCCTTGAGTATGGCGCGCAATGCCCGCTTGGTTGCGATCGGGTAGTTCTCAATGAATTCATTGCGCCCCCCGAGCAGGCAACAAAAATACTGAGACCATGGTCGATCGATGGTTGTATTCATGATGACTCGCTCGACATTATTTGCCCTTAACTCCTGCGGCTCCGGAGGAAACGCAAAGAACGCATCGGCTCTTCCATCCAGGTATAGATTTTTCGCATCCCCGAATCTTCCCGTCGTAATCCATTCGACCTGAGTGCGTGGATCCATCCCGACGTAAGCCAATATGCTCGATAACCAGACATGCTCGACACCACCGAGCGCGGTAATAGCAATCTTTCTGTTTCTGAGCTCCGAGATACTGTCTATCGGGCGACGTGCAAACAGTTCCCAACAGCCTTCATGCAGACCGGCGACGACGGAGACTCTTAGACCCTTGTCGATTGCCGGAAGGATGCTGGGGCCACCGAACATCGCAAAATCGGCCGACTTGGACAAAGTAGCCGGAATGCTGTTTCTCACCTCGACATACTCAACCTCGGAAAAACCCTCGAGACGCAGGAAATACTCGGCAACGAACTGGGGCGCGAAGCAAATAGCGCCGATATCCACCAACCTGATACGTGCTATCTCCGGTGGTGGCTCCGCCGACGCGGTTCGCGCCATACCCATTATGGACGCGGCGCCAAGAGCGCTCGCACCAATAAGAAAGTTACGGCGTGACATCGTTTTCAGGTGCATCGCTGTACCTCCTTTCAAACCGTACGCCCTCTTCCAACACACACTACTCGTTATCGGCGCAAATCGCCACAGCATCTATCGACCTTAAGCCTTTAGCTCCTTCTTCAGTTCGTTCAGAAACCGCCAATCCGTACCTCTCGCAATGAGATCGTTAGGAGGGGTTTTGATCATGTCGACTTCATGCAGACGAAGGGCATAGAAGCGCAGCGTATCCTTAGGGTGGGCGATGCGCCACCAGTCGTATGGCAAAGTTTTCAAGACTTCGAGACCGACTTCATAGCGAGGTTCAAAGCCTTGCTGGGCCAGGTAACGCGCGGCGAACTCAGGCTGCTCGGAACAGATGTCTGACGCCTTCAGAAATGATCGCAGAACCTTCTTCGTCGAAACCGGATACTTGTTGACGAAATCCCTGCTCCCAACCAGGAGACAACAGAAATTCCGCGACCAGGGGCGGTCCTGCGAGGTGTTGATCAGCACATGCCCGATACCTTGCTCACGCAGATCTCGCGGTTGCGGCGCGAATCCCAGAAATGCGTCTGTTGCTCCGTCGATAAACAGGCGCATCGGTCCTTCCAGAGTGCCGGTTTCGATCCAAGTTACATCTTTGTTCGGCTCGACGCCGACGTAAGCAAGCATGCTGGCGATGAAAACGTGATCATGCGCGCCGAACGTCCGGATGCCGATTGCTTTACCTTTGAGATCCAGCATAGTCCGGACGCGGTCGCTGCCGAATAACTCGTAACATCCGGCATGAAGCCCACCGAGGACGACCAATTTTTCTTGGCCCGCTTCCAATTGCGGTATCAGGACCGGTGCCGTCTCCACCGAGAAGTCTGCTTTCCCCGCCAGTATCACACCGCTGGGCGACAGGAAATTAGCAGCGCTCATCGCGGCACTCATCTCGGCGTATTCGACCTGCGAGAATCCCTCAAGGCGCAGCATGTCCTCGGCGAGATACAGGGGTGCCGTGCAGATAGCCCGAAGATGGCCCATACGGACTCGAGTGATCTCTGGCGACTGATCGGCGGCCGCGGTCCGAGGGCACCCGAGCAGGGACGCCATAGCAATCGTTGACGTAACGGCAATAAATTCGCGGCGGGTCATCTCCCTCTCGGGCATCTTTTTACCCTTTCTTTGCGCCCCCTGTTAAGGCGCAAGAAGCAGCATCGCACAGCCCCATCCTTGTTCATCGAAATCACCGTGCACAAGCTACAGACACAATAACAACGCCAGGCAGAATCGAACGCCTGTAGGCTGATACTGGATGTTAGCTGGATTCAACTGACACCATTCATACAGATTCGCGCAGCCGAAATTGCCCAAATTTAGTTTTACTTTATCGCCGAGCGGTCTAGCAATCGATACCCTCCGATAATCAGCATCCTGTTGGCCGGACAAACGTGTGTCCGTCGTCTGGGCGAGGAGGCGCGGCAGTCCGGTCGATCAGCCCTTTAACTCCTTCTGCAACTCGTTGAGGAACCGCCAGTCAGGAATCTGTGTCGCATAATTTGCTTGCCTGTCATATCGAGACTTCCTCCCGATTATCGTTCGCATGCAGCATGCTCCAACGAGAATGGAAGGCACACGCAGAATTTGTCGAGCCCCTTGGAGCGCTCCCGAATAAATGCCGTGATATCCAACGGCATCTGCTTGCCTCTGAGGAAGGCAAGACTGCAAGCTAACGGATGCTGCCATTTGCATCGAAAAGTTGCACCGGTGCGTTGGATAGCGGGTGAGCACATTTGGCGAACCTCATGATCCACCTCCTTGCTTCTCGAAAATGAGCCAGGGCGATTGAACGGCATTGGCGTTCTTTCACCGAGGTCATGTTAGTACCGCTGAACTTACAAATAGCTGACGGATACCGAGTCGAATGTCGGGATGCCGTTTGCGGCGTTGCAGTGTTGCGACTAGAGCCATGCCATGTTGAGTCGGATCCTCTTTCCCCTGAACCATTGCCGTCAGGCTGGTGCCTGCATGGGAATCGGGATCTTTATCCCGGAGGAAAGCGGCTAACGGTCCGCAGTCACCGAAGATCTGCGCAGCACGTTTGGAAGGAATAGAAGACCGACAGGAGGGCAGTCGACCAAGTCAACAACTCGACTATGCAGACGGTTGAAGGACTTTGCCCCAAAAAAACGGGTAGCGGGGACCAGCCCCACTACCCGCTTATGCCCTGCTACCGGTTGTGATCAGACTTTGATCTTGTCGCCGATCGGCAGCTCATAAATGCGCTTGCCGGTGGCTTCATAGATCGCGTTGATCAGTGCCGGTGTGTATGGCGGCACGCCTGGCTCACCTACACCACACGGGCGCAGATTGACGAAGTCTTCCACGATGTGTACCCGCACGTTGAGCGGTGCATCGCTGATGCGAGTGATTGGATAGTCATGGAAGTTGCTCTGTTCAACCGCACCGCGCTTGGTGGTGATCCTGCCCCAACGCGCAATGCTGTTGCCATAGATAGCCGCGCCTTCGATCTGCTTGCGGATACCCTCGGGGTTGACGTAGCGGCCGCAATCAATCGCCGTGTCGACTTGCGGAATGCTGAATGTGCCGTCGTCATGAACGACCACATGCACAGCCGTCGCAACATAGCTGTGGAAACTGCGGTGTACCGCGAGACCCAGGCCATGGCCCTTCGGCAGCTTTTTGCCATAGCCTGCCTTCTGGGCGACAGTTTTCAGCACATTGGACAGACGCACCGGCATAACCGGCCAGTCTTCGACCGGATCACCGTAGTTCCAGTACTCCTTCACGCCGTCCTTCGCCAGATCCATGTTGTCCGCGTCACCGATCATCTCGAGCAACATCTCGAGCGGATCACGACCCGCTGCCGCCGCCAGTTCATAGGCGAAGCAGTTTTGGGCATATGCGTGCTGGATGTTGTTCACCGAACGGTACCAACCTACACGGATATGGATATCCGCCTCACCGTTTTCGATGCGGATGTTGGGCACGTTGTCATAGCCAACGTCGACCATGCCCAGCCCGTACTCGATTCCGAAACCAGTCTTCTGCTGCGGATTCCACAAACCGAGAATGGACGGCCACGAACCGGAATGCTTCCAGGCGACGACCTTGCCACGCGAATCGAGTCCGGCCTTCATGACGTGCGCGCTCACCGTGTGGTAGTAACCGTTCTGGATTTCGTCCTCACGGGTCCACTGCACACGTACAGGCGAGCCGGTCATTTTCGACAGAATCGCGGCTTCACATGCAAAGTCGGGCTTGGACTTGCGTCCGAAACCGCCACCGAGCAAGGTAGTCCAGCATTCGACGTCAGCCTTCTCAACGCCCAAGGCCTCGGCAACGTATTGGCGACACTCGTTTGGTGATTGGGTGGATGCCCAAACCTTCACTGGACGCACATTCGCATCGACGATGGCCGCCGGGGGCTCCATCGGGGTGTGGATGAAGTACGGTACGAAGTACTCTTTCTCCACGACCTTGGCAGCACCTTTAACCGCTCTGTCGAAATCACCGCGATTGCGAACGACAGCGCCACCCTTCCGTGCCGACTTGCGCAGCTTGTTGTCATAAGTACGGCTGGAATGGACCCGGTTCGGCCCGAGATCCCAACTGATCTTGAGCTTCCTGCGGCCCTCCAGTACGGACCAGGTATTGGTACCGATAACCGCGATACCCCCAAGGGCACGGAACTCGGCCGGTTTGTCATCCGCCAGCGCCGGAATCTCCACAACCTTCTCGACACCCTGCACCTTCAGCGCTTCACGCGCATCGAAAGACCTGACCTTGCCACGATACACCGGTGAGCGAGCAATCACGGCGATCTTCATGCCGGGAATGCTGATGTCGGCGCCATAGTTGGCTCCACCTGTGCTCATGTCGTAGTTGTCGACCACCGGCATATCCTTGCCGATGTACTTCCACTGCGACTTGTCCTTCAGCCTCAGTTTCGGGGCCGCTTCGCCGGCCGGGATATTGATACCCGCAGCTACGTCGACCAGTTCGCCGTAGTCGAACGACTGTCCATTTCGGCTGTTGTAGATGCGGTGATGCTTGGCATAGACATCCTGGATGTTAACGCCCCACTTTTGGGCCGCCGCCATTTCCAGTGTGTAACGGGCCCCCGCACCAAGTTCGCGCATGACGTCGAGGTGATGACGCGTGCTACGCGAACCGTCGGTATTCTGACCGTCCTTGCCTGCCGGGTCATACTTGTCTGCGTCACCCGGCGCTTGCCAGATGGCAACTCGGTTCCAGTCGGCTTCGAGTTCGTCGGCGAGCATCATCGGAATGCCGGTACGCACGCCCTGACCCATTTCCACACGGCTACAGGTGATGGTCACTTTGCCGTCGTTGGCGATCTTGACGAACAGATTGGGTTGCGCTTCGGTTGCTTGCGCGTGCGCTTCACGCATCAATGCGCCCGGTAGCACATTCGCCCCGATAACCAGCGCTGTTGCAGCGCCGGTTCCTTTCAGGAAGTCGCGTCTGCTGAGATTGACAATGGCAGCCATATCACACCTCCTCTGCGGCCTTACGGACCGCCGCAAAAATGCGCTGATAGGTTCCGCAACGACAAATATTGCCAGCCATGCCGTCGATGATTTGCTTGTCCGACGGATCAGGATTTTGCCTCAGCAACGCGGCTGCCGACATAATTTGTCCTGATTGACAGTAGCCACACTGCGGAACATTGACCTCGCGCCAAGCACGCTGAACCGGATGATTGCCATTCGGATCGAGGCCTTCGATCGTCGTCACATCCTTGTTGGCCGCCATTTGTACCGAGGTAATGCAGCCACGCACGGCAGCGCCATCAACATGCACCGTGCAGGCTCCACACAAGCCCGTGCCACAGCCGAACTTGCTGCCGGTCAGCCCAAGTTCGTCCCGCAGATACCACAAGAGCGGCATCTTCGGATCGCCATTGAACTGACGGCTGACGCCGTTAACCTTCAATGAAATCATAATCCTACCCCCGTTTATTGATCAGGTTATTGTTGGTTGACTGGAAGACGCTCTGACTCGTTTGCCAAGCGCCACGAAACAAAAAAGGTCCCCTGTTCGCATCTCGCCTTTTCGAAACGCTAGCATAGTACTTAACGCGCCCGATCACAATGCAAGTGCATGACATTGATCGCCAAAACTATTACTAGTCATCGGAGCAGGAACCAAGCGCTGGACAATCGGTCTCTATCGGTCAGAGATTCACAGGCCGCGAGCCATTGGTGGTATCCTCGCTGCCCTTCACATCACGCTCAACTTGTTGAAATACGGAGGAGAAACTCGATGCACCTGATGCTCAAGCTACCGACGCTCACGCTCGGCTTGGCGGTTGCGGTGGCAGCGCTGCCAACGGCGCACAGCGATATGCACGGCGGCATGACCGTGAAGATGCGCAGCAATTATATCGCCGACGATCCGGACAACCTGAAGTGGGAGCGCAACCGTGCAACGCCGTGGGGCATGCGTACTGTCATGCTCTACGGAGACCCAACCAAGCCTGGCCCATACGTTTTCCGCGCCAAGATGCCTTCCGGCTACAAGCTGCCGCCACACCGGCACTCTGACACACGCACTGTGACCGTTCTCAAGGGCATCTACTGGGCTGGTGTTGGCGAGGAATACGACGCGCTGAAGATGCGCGAGCTCCACCCGGGTGCCTACTACATCACGCAAGCCGAAGTTCCCCATTACGCATGGGCACGTAAGGAAGTGATCATTCAGGAAATGGGCATGGGCCCAAATTCGGATATCCGCTTCGTGAATCCGGAGGACGATCCGCGCAACAACTAAGGCAATAAATGAACTATAAACAAGACTGTTGACGTTGAAAAAGGGCGGTAACGACGCCCTTTTTCAATTTGGCATCAGCGCGTGACGCCCACCCGCACCCACCTCTTCGCGCCCTTCGCAATTACGTCTTGTTAGCATGAGCGCACGCCACTTCAAGAGTCGCTTCGGCGTGGGAATTGGGCTTGACAGACAGCCATAGCCGACGCGGCATGTCTCCCGACGACCACACGACTGTACCAGTCTCGTCGAGCATTTCGATGCGCGTGACACGGTTCACCCGCAGTGCGCAATCCATTTCGACCAGTCCCCGCGTTTCTTTAAAGACAACCGGGCTGCCGCCCAAACTTTCGGTGAGTGTATGGTTGTAAATGCCGCGTTTGACAACATGCAGAGTGTCATCGGCCGTGGTAATCGAGTCGAGATCGACATAGAACTTTGCCTCCGGGTCGGCACCCACCTCGACCCACTTCTCCGCGAGTGCCTGAGGAATCAACCCCGCAAGCAACATGAAAATTCCGGTCAACGCCCGCATGGTCTCTCCCGTGCTGCGATCAAAAAATGACCATAACCAGAGTACTCTTCCGGGGCGCACGCGCCCGAGAAACCTCGATAGCCGGGAACTACAATAGCAGACGCTGCACGAAATGCACCGTCTTCTCGCCAAGTTCCTCGAGTAATCGTTGCTGTGCCGGATCCTTCATTGCACCCTGCTCGTCGAATGCCTCGTGCGCTCTGCCAACACCAACCCGGTCGGGCACCACCACCATACCGAGATAGGCAAGCTGCGCGCGCAGCAGAAACTGTCCACGCAGCCCCGCCTGCGCACCCGGCGATGCCGACATCACGCCGGCAACCTTGTCGTTGAATGCAATCATGGGCTTCTCGTCACCTTCCCGGCGCGATGCCCAGTCCAGTGCGTTCTTGAGCAGAGCGGGGAACTGGCTGTTGTACTCAGGGGTGGCGACCAGCACGCCATGGTGTTCGATCAGTAGCCGCTTGAACGCCTTCGCTCCGTCCGGCAAGCCATGTTCGGCCTCGAGATCGCCGTCATAGATCGGCATTGAGAGGTCGCGGAAGTCTATAACCGTGACGTCCGCACCCGCAGCTCGGGCACCCGCAGCAGCTACCGCGACAACCTTACGGTTGAATGAAGCTTCGCGCAGGCTGCCTGCGAAGGCCAGCAATTTCGGCACGGACATCTATTCACTGCTCCTTGTCGAAAGCTACTTGGTCTTGTACAGGGTGTTGGATGGCCCCGGGTTTAAAAGGTTTCAGTTCGTGGCTGCCCTTTCCTCGCGCGGCAGCATGCGTGAGGTCAGCTCTTCGGCCCTCATCGGCTGACCAAACAGGAAACCCTGAGCATACTGGCAGCCGTACTCAGTCAGAAACGCCATCTGTGCGTCGTCTTCCACACCCTCCGCGATGACTTTCATCCCCAGGTTGTGGGCCAACGTAATGATCGCACGCACAATCGCGGCGTCATTCGGGTCAATTGAGATATCGCGAACGAAAGACCGGTCAATCTTCAGCAAATCAAGCGGCAAACGCTTCAGGTAGGACAAGCTTGAATAGCCGGTACCAAAGTCATCGATTGAAACGCGCACGCCAAGGCATTTGAGCTTCTCTACCGTAACGATGGAGGCCTCCGCATCGTTCATAATCGCGCTTTCGGTCAGCTCGATTTCCAGCGATTCCGGTGAAACCTGCGCTTCGCTTGTGACGTCGCTCACGAGTTGAGCCACGTCGTACTGCTGAAACTGCCGGGCTGAGACGTTGACGGCGATCTGTGGTGACAATCCCATTTCTTGCCAGTCACGGATCTGACGACAGGCGTCGCGCAGAACCCATTCGCCGATTTGACCGACGAGGCCGGATTCTTCGGCGACCGGTATGAACCGCGCCGGAGAGATCAGACCATGCTTGGGATGATGCCAGCGCAACAGCGCTTCAGCTCCAATGATCTCACGCGTCGCCAAATTCACTTTGGGCTGATAAACAAGACGCATTTCATCGCGCTTGAGTGCGAGCCGCAAACCGGTCTCAAGGACCATGCGTTGCTGAACTTCCTCATTCAGTTCCCGGGTGAAGAACTGGTAGTTATTGCGCCCCAGTGTCTTCGCACTGTGCATGGCGGCATCAGCGTGCTTGGAGAGCGCGTCAGCGGATCTTGAATCATCCGGAAACATGCTCACTCCGATGGACGCGGAAACGAAAACGTCCTCGCGCGCACCGGGAAACGGCCGCGCCATTTCAGACAGGATTCTGGCGGCACAGGCCGTTACATCGCCGAGACTCTCTGCAGCCGGGAATAGGATGGTGAACTCGTCGCCACCGACGCGGGCGGCCGTGCTGCTATCGCCCATGCAACGTTTGATGCGTTCCGCAGCCGACTTGAGAATTTGATCGCCGACTTCATGGCCGAGCGAATCGTTGATCATCTTGAAACGGTCGACGCCGACGTGCATCAGTGCAATGCGCTCGCGAGACCGTTTGGCGTTCGCGACGGCCTGGCTAACGCGGTCGTACATCAGGGTACGGTTTGGCAAACCGGTCAATACGTCGTAGTTGGCAAGATACTGTGCACGCTCCTCCGCGTGTTTTCGCTCAGTGACGTCGCGCGAGGTCAGCACTACACCTCTAACGCCGGGGTGCTCGAGCAGGTTGTTGCCGAGCGTCTCGAGCCAAATCCATGAACCGTCGGCATGGCGGTAACGTAGCTCGATGAACACGGGGTCGCTGCCCGTCGCCAGCGTCTGAAACGCTTCACGGGCGCGATCGACATCAGCCGGGTGGACGGCGCGAAAAGGCGTCCTGCCGATCAACGAACCCGGTGGATATCCAACAATACGGGACGCCGCGGGCGACTCGTAAATGGTCTTGCCCACGCTGTCGTGGATGGTGATGATGTCAAATGAATTTTGCACGAGCGCACGGAAGCGCTCCTCGCGCTCTTGTATTTCGCCATCAACCTGCAAGAGAGTGGCGACGCTTTTTAATATGCCTGGCTTCACTTGCTTCGTACCGCCCACGAGGTATCGGCATTTCCACCGGCAGCGCCGACGCTCCCTGTCCCGACATCAGAGAGGTTTTGTTGTCTTTCGTGTGCCGCCCGATTCTATAACCAGCGCATTCCGATGAGCAATTTATTTGTATGACAAACCGATGCTTACGCGCACACCGTGGTACTGATGCGACATTCATGCCATATACTGTGACCGTTCGGGGGATGATCTGCCACCACCAACCATTCGTTGCGCCGGACCCAGAGGCAAGGTATCAGGCTGGACTCGTCGATAAATGCCTTTCTCTGCCGGGTCAGCCGCCCCCTGCCGGCAGGGAGCAGAAACCGGTCCCGCGAAAAACCCCGGCGAGACGAAAGCTCCCTTTGCAACGGGTCATTTCTATCGAGAAGTTGATATGCGCTCGGTGGCCGATCCGATAGAATCAAAGGGCCAGACCCAGCGTCGCCAATCCCCGACAGCATGATCACACCTATCGTCGTCCGATGAGAAGAGTTTCCAGTTTCCTTTGCGCGCTGGTGCAGGTTACGACAGTATCCGGCGCGCAAACAGCAGATGAAGTGATGGCGTCGGCAGGGCCACTATCATTTGCGAACTTGCCTGCGGGTCAGGCGACGGCTGAGCTGAAAATAGACGAAGAAATTTCAGTATTAACCCGGGGCACACCTGTGGCGCGCGACTTCGATTGCCTGATCGAAGCGCGCCAGACGGTTGAAGTTCGCAGTTCGGTGGAAGCCGTGATCGAGAAGATTCACGTCAAGCGTGGTGACTTCGTGCGAAAAGGCAACGTGCTGGTGACACTCGAATCGGGCGCCGAGAAAGCGGCACTCGAGTTGGCCCGGTCGCGCGCAGCGATGCAGGGCGAACTAAAGGCGGCCGAGGCGCGGCTGGAGTTGGCCAGAAAAAAATGGCAGCAAGCTCAGGAGTTGTATGAGCAGAAGTTCGTTTCGGCCACCGCTCGCGATGAAGCGGTCGCCGAATACAAACTCGCAACAGAACAGTTGCGCCAGGCGCGCGAAAACAAGTTGCTGGCGCACTTGGAAGTCAAGCGCAGCTCGGAGATCCTGGCACTACGCACCATTCGCAGCCCGCTGGCAGGTGTGGTGGTTGAGACGGTGTTATCGCCAGGAGAATTCGCCACCAGCAACCTGAAGGATCCAATATTGAAGCTGGTCGAGATCAATCCGCTCAACGTCGAGGTTATCTTGCCAGTGAGCGAATTCGGCCGTATCAAAGCCGGCACCCAAGCTACCGTACTGCCGGAGAGGCCGATTGGTGGCGAGTACCGAGCCATCGTCTAAATCTGCGTTGTCAAACACCTTCGGCAGGATCTGTACGGCTCGCCAACAATCCGTCCTTCAGCGAGAACACGCTCGCTGACGGCGGCCAGGTGCGAGCGTCGCGGCGACTCCTCCGGGAAGAAAGCGACCGGCGCGAACGCAGTTGCGCTTCTGGGTGAGACCAAGAGACGCCTCCACCTTGCAGCGCTTTGCTGCTTGTCCGAGTCAGGTGACTATCACACCCGTTGCAACTGAAAAACGCAAAGGCAATAACCCATTCAGCACGGTACGCGCGAGCGGCGCTGGTGCAGCCGTAGCGAGAGAAGCCAGCGTTTCTCCCGCGAGCGGCGCCCAACTGAAACCGCGTGAACCCATCGCGACGCAGCAACACAACCTTTCGGCGAGTTCGCCGACTACCGGCAGTCGATCACGGCTGACGCAGCGCACCCCGGCCCAGCCCGACCCTGCAACGAGTTTCACGCTGTCAAACACCTCGGGCATGATGCGCGCAGCGCGCCGCAGGTTTGCTTCGTGATCGTCCTGCAATACGAGTGCTTCGGCTCGTGACTCGTCGAATGTCCCGCCCACGTAGTGATATCCGCGCAGTGGCGGCGTGACGTAGCCGTCTCTGCAAACGGGCATGCGCAGCGCCGCCGCAACCGCTGTGATCCCGGTCACTTGTCCCCGTGCCGGCCGAAGCCACGGTGCACCGTCCGCTGCCAGGCTCTGCAAACCGATTCCATTCGCCAGAACGGCCAGGTCGCCACTTGCTATGGTCCTGTTCTCCAAGTCGACAGCGCGGATAAAACCGCCCTCCGAGCTAATTGAATGCAATTCAACCGCTCCCCGGAACCGGATTAGCCGCGACATCGAATCGGCCAGCGCGGCGCACAAACTTTGACCCTCTATGAAGCCACCGGAAGGAAACCACAGCGCGTCTTCTGTGACGGGCGCACCGCACAACAGGGTTGCTCGCTCGGCGTCGACAACACTGACCAGCCCAGCCGGATAGTCAAGCGTCCCGAGCGCGCGCACCAGCTTATCCCAATGCGCGGCGCTTCGCGCTAACTGAAGTACACCGGTTTCGCGCCAAGTTAATCCTGTTTGCCTTTTCAAATCGCGATACAGACGTACTGCATGCAGGAACGCCGCCCAGCCGAAACGGTTGCGGACCCCCGCATCGAGGGTCACGAACGGGCGCACTACCGCCGCCGGGTTGGACGAACTGCCGCCACCGGGCTCGGACCGGCAGTCGATGAGCTCCACCTCAATGCCTCGTCGAGCCAATGCAAAAGCGCATGACGTACCGGCAATCCCGGCACCGATAACGATCGCCTTGCGGGAATCAGCAGCGCTTTGCTTTCGACCAAGCATAGCGGCGGTCAACATGTCGCGCTTGCGCGCGAAACCCGGTTTTTTTTGCACCGAGAATCCCGCTTGCTCCAAGCCTTTGCGTACCAGGGCCGCCGAACTGTACGTTGCCGCAGTCGCGCCCGGTGCCGCGATACGCGCCAGCTGCGCAAAACACTTCTCCGACCACATGTCGGCATTTCTGGAAGGGGCAAATCCATCGAGAAAGAATGCGTCGGCGCAGGCATCGAGCTCGGAGAGCATTTCAACCGCTTCGCCCAGGAGCAAAGTCAGATTGATGCGCCCTTCATCAAAATGCAGCCGGTGAAATCCCGGAACAAGCGGCGGATAGGCATGCAGCAGTTCGCGCGAAAGCGTATCGAGCTGCGGCCATGCGCGCAGTATTTCTGTCAGGTCAGCCGCTGTGAACGGGTGCTTTTCGACCGATACAAAATCCAGCCGGCATGCTGCCCCGCTGCATTTGAGCGCATCCCACGTCGCAAGAAAGTTCAGCCCGCAACCAAAACCGGTTTCGACGATGGTGAAGCTGCCCACGCCTTGCCAGCGCTGAGGCAATGCGTTACCGCCGAGGAACACATGGCGTGCCTCCGCGATCGCGCCGCCTACCGAGTGATAGACGTCAGCATAATCCGCCGAGTACAGGGCGCCATCCTTGAATGTGGCCCGTGCCGGCTGAATTCTGAAAGGAACGGTTTTCATCAATGAATTTAAAACTGGCCCGCAACTAAGAGTTAGCGACCACCGCGCAAGGCGATCTGTGTTCGTTTGGTTGCAAGCGAACAAGACAGCACGACACCAGGTGTTGCGCAAGGTCCACAAGGTATCACGGACATGAAACCGATAACCTTGCAGGCACACGGTGGTTCGGCTATCACGTCAGCGAGTCCGTTTGAGCTGCGCCTGGCAATTCCAGCGTCGCGCCATGATTGTCGATCGAAACAGTTTTTCATGTTTTCCTTGTTTCGCAGATAAACCGAATTCCAGATCGATGCTAACCATCGCTCACATCCTGGTCGCGGGTTACTTGGTCAAAGCTGCCAACAATCTGCCTTGCACGACGTCGAGTTCAAATTCGCCGCCCTGGCCGGGATTCAGTTTTCCGGACCAACGCGCCGAACACAATCGTGTTACCAACTACGACCACGTGCCTCAGCCGCCACTGATGTGTCGCGGGACTTCACGTTGGGCTAAAGCGCGTTCGCAGCCATGCCATGCCAATAAGACTGATGAACCCAGCGGCGCGTGCACATCTCAACGCGAACGCCGGCCAGGACAGTGGGTTGGAACCAGAGTCGCTTCCCCGACCTTAACTTGAGAAGGACGGCAAAACGACGTATCGGTAATCAGAATCCCTACCTTTCGGTCAGATGATAAGCTTTCGCAAACAAGTTTGTCAGCTTCCTTCCCTAGCTGAATGAAAATAAAACAATTAACTGGTAACGCTTCATATTCCTTTGTCATTTTGACCGACCTCGTTTGAAAAAACCTGCCTTGTAATGCGTCCTGCGGCTTGAAGAATGAGACGTGGGCACACTAAAATTCACGGCGTCGGAAAACGAAGAACAACACGCGATCGAGTTTGACGGGCCTCGTGACTGCCAGCTTGATTGGTGAAGGGAGCGCATGCGCAAGGGGGCGTCTTTAGAGGTACGGCACAGGCTCTCGTTGGTTAGCGACGATCAGAGTTCGCTGCCACGCACTGCCTACCCGCAAACGGCGCGAAACCAGTTAAGCGTTGAAGTGCACGAGGCGCGCACGCGCCAGGAAAAGGAACAACTGTTCCACTTTCGCTACCCGTTCGAAACCGAGATATTGGACGGGGTTCAGTGTCACACCGATCACCGCCGCAAGCGGGTCCAGGATGACCTCGACATTGGTGCTGCCAATCTGCTCGCCGTTCGCCAATCCGAGTTGGTCGGTGCGATTCGCATCAATTACGCGTGGCGCTGCGCGCTCGGCATTCATGCCGACTTTTACAGAATGCGCGAGGTGGCCGGCTCAGACCACCCGTCGCGCAGTTGCATCGTGAGCCGGCTCGTACTGGATCCGGGGTCGAGGGGCGACCGGTTGGGCTACCGCCTTTGCACAGCCGCCTACCAGCACGCACTGGAGCATGGCGCCCGAATTGCGTTTCTGAACTGCAAAGATCATCTGATCTACTACTTTTCGGTCTTGGGGTTCAAGGCGTATATGGGCCGAACCTGGCACGCCGAGTACGGACAGGTGGTGCCGATGAAACTGGACCTGCTCGACGAGAAGTACTTGATGTCGATCGGCTCACCGCTATTGCCGGTATTGCGCGGCTGGAAGCAATCGGGGCAACCGAGTCCCGTAGATTAGCCTGCTCCAAGCGAATCCGTTAACACCTCGCCAGAGATTTCCTAACGCTCTCCCATTGACTCATTCAGCCTCGCCGACTAATCGGTGACACATTCGAGGCCTCGTTCTCGCATCTCAGAGCGACGCATCGGCATGCCGTCAATCAGGGCGAAGAGTTCTTTCAGATCGGGCGTTTGTCCGTAGCGTGCCTTGACTCCGCCGTCCTTGCCAACGAGCACGGCAGCAAACTCATCCTCCCGCACCCGCAAACGCGATCTGAGAGTGTCCGCCATTCCCGCATCGATCCTTGCCTCATCGAGACGGCTTTCACCCCGGCTCAGGATCCAGCCGATGACGATGTCACGGTCCGCGACTTCACATGCAGACGTTTGCAGCGCGTCGCGCGTTTGGCGTACGTCGGAATCTGCCGCATCCTCGGCAAAGATCAATAGCGCCCGATTCTTCCAGCGATATTGCGCCAACGGGTTGGACTGCGCCCACGTCAAAGTCTGCATCGACATCAGTAGCGCAAGCGTCAACGATAAATACTGCAGCCCTCGTCCCATCTTTCCGTCTCCTGCAAAGACATTAACGGCTCGCCCTGGACGGCACTCGCTCGAATCCGGAAATTTCCGCAACGAAGCTCACAACGTCGTCAACCAGCGGCACATCATCGCCCAACCCGGAGAACGCCACGACGGTGCGGCCGTGTCCGACGCCGGGGTAAACAATCTTTCTCACCGGAACACCGGCCTCGCGCAAACGCGCCTCAAGCCGGTACGTGTTACGTGGAATCACCCGCGTATCGGCATCTCCGGTAACCAGCAAGGCCGGCGGTGCGCCCGGCGAAACAAACTCGACCGGCTGTGTCGAAGGTGGTGCCGGATCGCCGAAAATCCTCTTCAAGCGGCGGCTTTTCAGCGGCAAAAAGTCATAAGGACCCGACAGACCGATCCAGCCCGCCAACTGCCCTGGTGTATGCCCGTTTGCCTCGAGGTGGCGTGCATCGAGTGCCACCATCGCTGCAATATGTGCCCCGGCCGAGTGACCCATCAGGAACACGCGGGACGTGTCGCCACCAAACGCCTGCACTCGATGGAACGTCCAAGCCACAGCGCTCGCGGCATCGTCGACAAAGCCAGGGAAGACGACCTCGGGATAGACGCGGTAATCCGGGATAACCGCGACAAAACCGCGCGCCGCCAGAGCGCGGCCGACGAAACGGTAGTCAGCCTTCTTGCCGCTGTCCCATGCGCCACCGTAGAAGAACACCACCACCGGCGCCGGCGCTTGTAGAACAGTCTGCGGTACGTAGACGTCCAGCCGCTGCCGCGCCAGTGTCCCGTAAGCGAACTCGGTCTCCTCGCCGGCCTTTTGCTGCGGCGAGAAGGCGTTCAGATAAACGAACGGAGAACATCCGCCCGAAAGGCAGGCGAATAGCAACAGCACGAGTCGAGATTTCACCATACGCGCTTCGACACGCATTGTGCGCGTTAGTTTACCGGTGCGCTTTTTCCGTACAGCGTGTGCGCAGGTCATGGTACTCGATGCGAACCCACCGCCGCCAGGCTATGGGAAAAGTTTGAGCGGTCAGCCACAGTTGGCGCGCTGGGTAAATAACTTGGCACCTGTTGTTATCGCCTGCCGCCCCCGGCACAAATAAACTGCCTTCAACCACAAGGGCAAATGGAGGCTTGAATGACAGATACATACAAGAACTTGTTACAGATCCGCGAAGTCAACGGGGTAGAGTCCACCAAACACGACTTGCGAATTCACGTGCGCGAACAAGGCCAACGGCCGGTAACAATACAACTCACCCCCAGCAGCCTGAAAAAGCTGGCAAAGATGCTCGAGCCGGTGTTCGACGACGACGATTACGTGGCAGCGAGGGGCAAGAGGCTGTTGAAGTTAGCCCGCCTCAAGGAAACCTATGGCGCCTGCCTGGTTGCCGACCTGCTCGCCCGCTATCCGGAGTACGACCTCGATGAGCTCGAGCGTGACCTGGATAACTTCTCATACAACTAACATTGCACCGAGGCCCGGCAAACTAGTTGCCCTGCTGATCGGCGATATTGAGGCACTGCTTGCGGTCGGAATGGTCGGAATCATTTCGACCGTGCCCTCCAACTCTTGAACCGTTGCAGAGCAAGGTAACCTGCGCAGATTAAGATCGCCTGAACTACGTGGACGGCATTGTCGGCCCAAACGTGCAAAAACGCACGCTGGTTCGTTGGCAAGCGCGCCTGCGGCGCTTGGCCGGCAACTGCCGATTTCGTCGTCCACCCAGTATTGGCATTTCCGCACAGTGATGCTGCGTCACGCTTCGCAGCGTTCATCGCGTCATATCCGTAATCTGTAACCACTCGCACGGTCAATGATTCAAGCGAGATGATTACTAACCCGTTAGTTCAATTTTCAGGAGATACCACCATGATCAAAACCACCATCGCCGCCGCTCTTTTCGGTCTGTCCCTCAACGCCGTTGCCGCTGTTAGCGATCTTTCAAGCGTCACCCACGGCTCGCAAGCCGGTCAGGAATTGAAAGTCGGTCAAATCAGTGAGCCGCGCTTCAGCGACCGCAACGCCGGTGGCCCGCAAACCGAAGTCAAGCCTTTCGCAAAGGCCGCAGGCAACTACAGTTTCGGCGATCTCTCGAAGGTCACGCATAACTAAGCTCTTCGGTTGATCTGATCAACCGTGCGAGGGGGCTGTGAGGCAGAGAACCTGTCTGATGGTCCCCTCGCATCTTCTGTAATTCACCGTGATGTCAGCTCAATCAAGGGGGAGTGACATCGCGCCACTCCTCGTCTGAATAACGGCCCTCAGGCCGAGCTTCTATCAACGCAGCGACGAGTTCCAGCGTTGCATTGCAGTACGACCAAACCTCAGACTCATCGAATTCACCAGTACCGGTGACCAGCGTTTCGATCACTTTGTGCAGAGCGCGGCCCTCGCCCGTCCGCTTTGATCATGGTCAAAGTGAAAGACTGCTAGCGCCGACGAGAATCACCGATGAGATAAGAGCAGTGTTGGCGGCTGGTCTCAACCCATGGGTAAAGTGACTAACGGCTTTGGAGAACTTCATGTGAACTAGAAGGCACAGTAGATCTTTAACGCGCGCTCGTTACGCACCATTCGATGCTGCTAAGAATGGTCCCGAGGCAATGCATTTGCGCGTCCATGTTTTCGGTGCAGATCCGACTGGGTTTGCTTCGGGTCGCGAAGCGCGTCTGCGCATCTGGGCGTTACGCAAAGCCACGCTGATGAACTATTGTCAGCCGAACCTGGCCAGATCCTGTTCCGCCTTGCGCAGATAGTCAGTCATACCTATGTCGAGGCGCATCTCGCAGGCGCGGGCAATGCCTTGGCAGATTCGTTACCGAATCAGTATGGCCGCGCCCGGTACTGCCGCATTGCCACCTCAGAACTTCGTACACGTGAACGCGGAAACCGAGAGAGTGTCTCGTTTGTTTCCGCTCATGGTCGATCCGAAAAGCTGTGCTTCGCCACCTTTCATCGTTATTGGATTAAAAAACAAATATCCGCCTAAATCGTCCGTGCATTGAATAGTGAGATCCTCTGAAATAGCTTGAGTATCTGCCTTACATGTAACGCGTGATTCTGGGCGGCCTATCACTGGTGCAACCGACTCAATAGTCAAGGAACCGTCTTCGAGTACCAAGATAAATTTGTCCTCATGAAACCGAGCAGTGTTCCACTGATTGCCTTCCCATTTTAGTCCCGCTTTGGCAGCTTCCTGACATGCCAGAGGTGTTTTGTTCGCTGTTTCATGCGCAAACGAATAACTGGCGAACACCAGTGGCAGAATGAAAAGTATTGATTTCATCGTTATTCCCTTCGCTCATTCCTTTTTCGACTTCCACTCACGCGCCCGACGCTGCGCTTCGGCAATTTGCTCGGAGGTCATTGTCTTTTCAATCAAATTTATTTGACCGCTACTCTTTTCAAATCCTTGTACGTCGGCAAGGCTAAACCACATGTACGCTTGCACCATGTCTTTCGGCACGCCTCGGCCAGTTGCGTACATCGCGCCCGATTGGTTTTGCGCTTTTGCATCGCCCTGCTCAGCCAATGGCTTAAACTTGGACAGCGCAGTTGCGTAGTCACCTCGTTTGTAGGCTTCCAAGCCGTCTTCAAAGTTACCAGCACAGGCAGAGCCCAACAACACCAGCACAGTGAGAAATAGGTTTCTGATCGTCCGTCCATGAGTTATTGTCAAATGTGGTGTTTGCGCGTTTGAATCAGGCAGCGATCTGATCGAATTCTGTCACCTCGATTCCGTCTTTGAATCTGATTCCGGTTATCACCTTCGCCAGGTAATCGAATCCGCGTAATCGTCTCCATTTCTTCTGGGCACACTGTCCCAGTTTGAACATCATGTGCAGCATGCCGTCTCGGGTCAGGCAGCCCTTCGATCGCTTGGTCCGATGACGGATCGTCCCAAACGTTGACTCGACCGGATTGCTGGTGCGAATGCTCTGCCAATGTTGTGCCGGAAAATCGTAGAACGCCATCAACTCCTCGCGATCTTTCTGCAGGCACTGGGCCGCCTTTGGGTACTTTGGTTCATAGGTCTTGAGAAATAGGTCAAACGCTTTGTCCGCGTCTGCCTTGGTCTTTCCATGCCAGATCGCCTGCAGCGCCTGCTTGGCTTTAGCTTGTACCGACTTGGGTAGGCAGTTCAGCACGTTCATCGTCTTGTGCATCCAGCAGCGTTGCTGGCGTGTCTCGCCGTAGACTTCTTCGAGCGCCGCCCAAAACCCCATCGCACCGTCGCCAATGGCCAACTCTGGCACATTCATCCCCCGTGCCTTCAGCTTGAGCAATACCTCGCGCCAACTCTGGGTAGATTCGCGCACACCGTCCTCGATGACCAGGAATCGCTTCTCGCCTCGCGCAGTCACACCAATCACCACCAGGGCACACAGCTTTGTGTGCTCCGCTCTGAGTCCGCTGTAAACACCGTCCGCCCACACATACACCCAACGCTCCTTATCCAATCGCGCATCGCTCCAGCTCCGGTACTCTTGCGCCCAGACCTGCTTAAGCCGCGACACCGTGCTCGCCGACAGACCCTGCGCTTGCGGACCCAGCAGCACTTTCAGGGCCTGTTCCATCTCTCCGCTCGACACGCCCTTCAAATACAACCACGGTAGCGCTGCCTCGAGCGACCTCGTCTTCCTCACATAAGGCGGTACTAGCGCCGAACGAAAGGTCACCGGCTCTCCTGTGATGGCGCGAACCTTGGGGATGCGAATCGTGACCGGCCCCACTCCCGTCTGCAGTTCGCGTTCTGGCAGGTAGCCACTGCGCACAACGCCTGCCCTGCCATCGTCTGTACGACGTTCACCGTGTTGCTCGAGCAGCTCCTGTAACTCGAGTTCCACCGCTTTCTTGATCAACTGCTGAGCCCCCGCTCTGAGCATCTCAGTCAGAGGATCTGCAATCGCGTCTCGACCTCCCAGTTCAACAACAGTATTCTTCTCCATGGTGGCGTATCTCCTCAGGTTGTTTGTTTGTCTCGCAACTGCAAATCAACCAGATACGCCGCCTTCTTTCAACTCATTCAAACACCAGATTCAGTTATAACTCCAGCAAGAAAGACGTGGCTGCGATAGAAAAGCGCTAGTAAAACGAAGTCAATAAATAGTTGAAAAGGCAGCGATGCGGGCTGCGGTTCGACAATTCTACTCCGCCGCGCCCCGGTGTCGGAAGAACGCGCAAGCGATCAGCAGTGCGCCGCTACTTTTTTCTTTGCAGGAACTTCTGCATCGCCGCTTGCGGCTCGCCGCTGGTGTAGGCTCGCTTTTGTGTTTCGATTGCGACGGGTAGTGCGGACTCGAATGCGTCGTCGGTTAAAGCGCGGAAACGCTGCTTGGTCAGACGCATTGCCGCTGGCGCGCGCTTGGCTAGCTCGCCGGCCAGATCGACTGCGGTGTCGAGTACCGATTCCCGCGTAACGAGCCGGTTGAGCAGGCCGATTTCGTAGGCACGGCGTCCGCTGATCAGGTCACCGCTCAAGGAAAGTTCAGTGTTATGGCCGACGCCGATGTGCATTGCCATGAGAGTAGTTCCGACGATCGAGGCGAGGCCGGCCTTGATTTCCGGCTGACCGATTCTCATCTCGGGATAGCCGACGCGCATGTCGCAGCACAATCCGATCTGAAAGCCGGCGCCCGCAGCAACCCCATTAAATGCCGCGACCGCCGGTTTGTCGAGGGCTCGGACGCCACGATACATGGCGTGCGCAGCGGTGAGCCAGGCTTCCAAATCATCTATGCCGTAACGCGACGTTTCCTCGAGATCCTGCCCCGAGCAGAACGCCTGGTCACCGGCGCCGGTGATGACAATAGCGCGTACGCTATGGTCCGTGTTGGCCTGCTCGAGCGTTTCAATCAGGGCCGATCGCAATTCATTGTTTATCGCATTAAAGGATTTTGGACGGTTGAGTGTGATCAGAAACGTGCTGCCGCACAGCTCGGTGTTCAGGGTAGAAGCCATGATTTTAAAAGTCGAAGGAGATGGGTTCGGAAAAGCCGGGTACGTTCGAAGTTCAAGCTGAGGTTTTGTGGTGCAGAATCACCAGATCATGTCTGATCT
The DNA here is from genome assembly GCA_020346185.1 of Betaproteobacteria bacterium. Classification (GTDB taxonomy): domain Bacteria; phylum Pseudomonadota; class Gammaproteobacteria; order Burkholderiales; family Eutrophovitaceae; genus SG8-40. The sequence goes on from CP070775.1 coordinate 1,418,574, forward strand.
AATGAATACATTTTACTTGCTGGCCACGTTTATATCGGGCCGGTTGATATTGGCCCTGGTAACGGTGCCGGTCGGTGTTGCGAGGGTTTTTCCGGTCCCGCCGGCGGCTTGCAACAGCTGGACATGGCGGCGCTCTGGAAACTCTTCAACGGGGCAAATGTCGAGCGAGACGCCGTCGGCAACATCTGCCGGGCGCAACACGGCGTTGATGGCAGCGTTATTCTCGCTAACAGTTCAGTTTTGATCGAAGGTGGCACCCGTACCGTTACGCGTCAGCGTGGCGACGATGTTTGTCTGCGTCTGGAACATCAAATGAACCAGCCAATCTGCTCTATCTGGTTCTTCGACCATGGTGGTGGACATTTTTTGGATGCAATGCGGGCGACAGTACCCTGCGCTGCGCGCCCATTCGCGGCCCGGTGCGGAATGAATCATGCGCTATACGTATGCCGGGCCTTCAATGACCGGATGCGCGGCGAGGAACTGTTCGTCAACTTCCAGGCCGATGCCGGGAGCTTCCAGCGGTCGGGTGAAGCCGCCATTGTCGATGCGGAACGGCGTCTGGTGAACCAGTTCGTCGCGGAACAGATTGTTGCATGACACGTCGGCCTCAAAGTAGCCGGCATTCTCGATCGCTGCGAGAAAATGTACCGATGCTGCCATGTTGATGGCTGTCATCGAGGTGTGCGGGTGAATTGGCAGCTTCCAGGTCGATGCCAATGCCGCGACGCGCAGGGCTTCGGTAATGCCTCCGGTTTTGGAAAGGTCGGGTTGCAGAATCGTGATGCTGCCGTCCTCGATAACGCGATCGAACTCGAAGCGTGTGTAATGATTCTCGCCCGCTGCCAGAGGCAGGCGACTGTAGTTGCGAGCCTCACGGTAACTGCGATAGTCGTGGGCCGGGAACGGTTCCTCGAGCCAGCCTACACCGTGTGAATCGAGCACCGGCATAGCGGTGCGCGCATCGCTTAGCGTGTACGCCGTATTGGCGTCAGTGAGGATGTCCAGATCATCACCGAATTCCTTTCTCACTGCGGCAACTCGGGCCAAGTCATTTTGAACCGTATCACCAATGCGCAGTTTCACAGCGCGGTAGCCGGACTCGACATGCACACGCGCTTCATCGACCAGGGACTTTGGCTCCTGATAACCGAGCGATACGCCGCCGGCATAAGCAGGTACGGGCCTCGATGTCCCGCCCAACAAGCGATACAGCGGTATCCCAAGTGCTTTGGCGCGGATATCCCACAGTGCCATATCAATGCCGGAAACCGCCAGGCAGGCTCCGGCCCCCATACCGTGACTGGCCAGTTGCCGCTGATACATCCGGCTCCAGATACCGGTTACATCGTGCGCATCACAGCCAACGACCAAAGCTTTCAGGGTCGTGTTGACGATGTGCGCCACCGCGCCCGGGCAGC
>CP070775.1:1420094-1432467 GCA_020346185.1 Betaproteobacteria bacterium
GCTGTTTCGGCTTGTTCGTGGCTAGTCGGGTCGAGACCCGCATCGGGCTCTTCGCCCCAGCTTGCTGAAGGGCGCGCGTGACGAACGAAATAGAGTCTTGGCATGGTGCCAATTACCTCGAAATCAGTACCGTTTAAAAAGATCCACGGTTTACTTAATCATTTGGTCGAACCATCCGGGAAGCGGCGATGAGCGCCGCTTTAATAATCAGCTCCGTAGGGATGGCCTCGAATACTTCCCGCTCGACTTCGATTGTTCGGCATTCCGAATCGCCGCACACACTGCAGCATGGACTGCTGGATACGGTTGCATTCAACCATTCCTCGATTGGTCTTCCAGCGATCCAGATCCGGTTTGATCGATCTGGGTCTTCCGAGAACGTGTCGGGGTCGATATCCTTGATCTCGACAGCCGGTTCAATATTCAGGGGCCTGAGGAGTTCTCCAAGTTTCTCGCTGGCTTGTTCAAGACTTTCCTGCGTAGCCGCACACCGGTCGCATGTCCGTCCTCTGGGGTCTACTAGCCGCTGCCAAACTATCGGTAGTGATTTCATTGTCATCTCAAGCCTACGTCGGTCTCTTGTTGATCTTTTAACGGTACATCGAATAATAACGTTAATGCCTTACGGGCCGATCAAGTAGGTGAGGGGCTATGTGAAACGATTTTTTCCATAGCGCTGCAGTCGTCAAAGACTCTGCATTGAGCGATACGGTCCAGGCCCTTTTGCGCCCTACTTCTGCCGCCACTTCAAAAGTGCTGCTATCGCTCATATGCTCAACCTCGTGTCCGCTGGTACTTTGCTGAAGAAGAGTCCCGCTTGCCGGGGCGATTCAAGGGGAAATGAGAGCCCACGTACTTCAGTGTCGGCTTCACGTGATCGTCCGGCAGAGGCGCATGTTACGCTCGATGAACGGAGGTCACCCATGTTTGAGACACTGCTAACTGAGGCCGACGGAGCTATCGGCCAGCTCTCGCTAAACCAGCCGGACAAGCGCAACCCCCTTTCGACGACCGTGCTTACCGAATTGGCCGCTGCCGCACGCTGGTTCGACGAACAAGCGGAGGTGAAGGTCGTGATCGTAAGAGGAGTCGGTCGGGTATTCTCGTCGGGCGCCGATCTTTCGACCTTCGACGGATCTCTCGAGATCTCACCGAAGGAGGCATGGGATGGCGGGCGTGAAATGGCGGACGCACTTGAAAACATGCGGGCCGTCAGTATCGCAGCGATCCACGGTTGGTGTATCGGCGGAGGAATCGTTCTGGCGGCCTCATGTGACCTTCGAGTAGCAGCGGAGAACGCGAGGTTCTCCCTTCCCGAGGTCGATGTGGGGATACCCCTTGGATGGGGCGGCATTCCGCGGCTCGTACGGGAGATCGGCCCTGCGCTCACCAAGGAACTGGTGCTTACCTGTCGTCCCTTCGACGCGCGCGAGGCAAAGGCCGCGGGTTTCCTAAATCGGACGGTGCCCGAAGACGAACTTGAAGCCTCTGTTCACGCGCTGGCCCAGTCACTGGCATCCAAGGCTTCCCACACTCTCGTCTCGACCAAGCGGCACGTGAACGCCGTAACAGATCAGATGGTAGGCACGATGCGAAGCTGGTCGGATTCCGATGGATTCGTAACAGCGCTTGCGGATGCCGAGTGCACCGCTGCCCGGCGCAAGTACTTGCGCGCGCACCGTCGGGGAAATTAACGCCTCTTATTCCCGCCTCGTGGCAGGTTAACCTGTTCAGTTCACCAGGACTCCCGGGACGGCCGCGCCTCAACTTCGAAAGACCAGGCCGAGCGCGGCGGTGTAGTCACAAAATGAGTCGACTCGGAGATATCCCGTGGATCCAGTTGCTCCCAGCGATCAGCCTCGGCAGAGCCTGCCGTAGCAATGGAGCCGTAAATGATCATTAGCGACCCGTGGATCCCGAGCGGACCAAGGTGCTTTGACATCGACTGGACAAGACTTCTCTGCGCCGCCTTTGCCGCGGCGAAACCAGTAGTCTTGGGGCGGCCGATGAGTGACGCTGTTGCTCGCACAACGGCGATGTTTCCTGAGCCCTACCTCTTCATCGCCGGAATGACTTGCTGCGACGCGACCAGATGGGCCAACGCATTCACGCGCCAGCTTTGCTCGTAACCCTCGGGGATATCTGCTCCACCGTCTGCCAGCTGCCTTTTGGTTTATGGACAAGGACATCGATATTGCCCATTTGTTCCTCTGTCTGAGCAAACGCAGCATTCACTGACGCCGGATCAGACGCATCGTATACATGGGCTCGAGCATCACTGAGCTTGCTTGCAGGCTCGCCGCTGTAATCTGTGCTGCGTGACAGCAGTGTGACGCGATAGCCTGCCTGGTCGAATCGGTGAGCGAAAGCAGTGCTATTCTTCTGCGCGCACTCCAATCCCGGTCGGGGCTGCAGGGCAAGTCCTGCGGATTCTAAATCAGACCGCGACGCTCGGCGATTCTTTGGACTTTGTCCGCGCGGTGAACCCCTCCGCTTCAATTCAGTCTCCAACGCCCCACATTCGCCAGCACCGGCTGCACATCGTCAAAGGCGTCGACCAGTAGCTGGTGGTACCAGCACTCCTCGGCTGAGCGGAGCCGATCCGTTGCGTTGCACGCCTGGTAGTGCGGAACGTCGATGCTGTCCGTGGCCGCGCCAATCAACTGAGGCAGCAAGTCAACCATGCCGCTGCCCTCGTCGAACTGCTCTTTGTCGCGCCAGACGATCTTGCTTGGCAGCAGGTCTTCGAAGGCCTTGCGCAGGATCCACTTCTCTACGGGTACGCCGCCGATGTCGCGGAGCTTGTATTCCGTTGGCACAGTGGAGCCTAGCTCGATGACGTTGCGGTCGAGGAAGGGCACGCGCGCCTCGATGCCGTGGCGCATGGTCATGCGGTCGACGCGCTGCAGGTTGATATTGTGCATGCGGGTGATAGAGCGGCGCAGTTCAGTGCGAAGGACCTGCGGGTCGGCAATGTCCTTGTGATACCTGTAACCGGCAAACAACTCGTCGGCGCCCTCGCCGGTAAGAATCACCTTGACCTCCTGTGAGGCAAGACGGGCGCAGAACCAGGTCGGGATGGCGCTGCGCACCAGATCCTTGTCGAAGGACTCCAGGTAATAAACGATCTCGGGCAGCGCCTCGACTACCTCATTGGCGCTGTAGACGTATTCGTGATGGGTGGAGCCGATGTGTCGACTGACGCAGCGCGCAGCCTCTAGATCGCGCGAGCCCTCTATGCCGACGGAGAAGGTATGCAGCTTGGGCATGTGTTGGGCGGCGATGGCGGCAATGATGCTGCTGTCCAGTCCGCCGGAGAGGAACGCGCCCAGCGGCACGTCACTGAGCAGCCGCTTCTGCACGGCTGCCTCGACCGCTTCACGCACCCGCCGCACGTGTTGCGTGAACGCCAGGTCCATGGCGGGTCGGTCGGGCACGACGTAGTAGGTATGGAAACCCGTCTCGGAGTCGTAGCAAGTCCCGGGCGGGAACTCCTGGACCCTCATCCCCAGCGGTGCCAGCGCCTTGAGCTCGGATGCGAAGTACATTGGCTCGTCACTGTTCTCCGGGCGGGCATAGTACAAGGGCTTGATGCCGATGTAGTCACGAGCGAGGAACAGCCGCTTGCCGGTGGCGATGGCGAAGGCGAACATGCCATCGAGTAGCCTTGGTGTCGCCAGGCCCTGCTCCTCGAAAAGGTGCAGGATGGTCTCGCTGTCGGTGCCCGAGGTGAAGTCGTGCGCCTGTCCCAGCCTGCGCCGGAGCTGCGGGTGATTGTAGATCATGCCGTTGGCGACGACGGTCGCGCTGTTGTCCTCGTTGTGAATCGGCTGCGCGCCGCCGCTCGGATCCATGATGGCGAGGCGGGTGTGCCCGAGCGCGCCGTGCCCGGGGCTGACGAAGGTGCCTCTGCCGTCAGGACCGCGGTGGTGCTGCAGGCTGATCATGTTGGTAAGGGTGCCGTCGTCGATACTGCCCCAGATTCCTGCAATGCCGCACATGCTTCGTTCTCCTGTTGTGTCCCGCTTGCCGATGCAAAACTGCGCGCGAGCTCCAATTATGCAGGTCTGCACTAAACGGTACGAAACTGCCCGCCACTTGCGCACCAGGTCGGTGCGAACACACTGTTCTGATGCGCCGCAGCGGTGCATCGGTTGCACTTCTGAACCGCTACAGTGCTTCGATCTATTTGATTATCAATTGATTACAAGGTTCATACAGCAATTGGCACGCCAACTGCAAATGCCGGGTTTCAAGGTCTGTCTATCCGGTCAGTGCCGACAACCGGCATCCGTCCAGGAGAGCGCCACGTTGGAAAGCGGCCGGTACGCGAGGGAAGCAAATGAGGTCAGACATAAGCGCGGTTGAACGCACGGTCGCCACAACGGCCCCCGTGACGCTCTCGAATGCTTTCCTGGCGGAGTTGCACCAACGCTACAAGCATCGCGTTGCGGGTAAGGTCGCAACCAGCTTGCCCGAGCTGGCGGGCGCAGACCCGAGGTGGTTTGGCATTAGTGCTGTAACCGTCGATGGTGGCGTGCACGCGTGTGGTGACAGCGACCAAACGTTGACCACCCAGTCGATCGCCAAACCTTTCGTCCTCGGCCTGGCGCTGGAGGATTACGGTGCCGAAGCGCTCTCGCACTACATCGGCGTGGAACCGACCGGCGATAGCTTCAACTCCGTCCTGCAGCCCGAGCGGGTCTCGCAACGCCGCTTCAACCCTATGATAAATGCTGGTGCCCTTGTGACCACAGGATTGATCAGAGGCGCTAACCCGGACGCGCGCTTCGCGCGTGTGAGAGCGTCGTTGTGTCGTTACCTGGGACATGATGTGGCGTTGGACACGGCCGCGCTTGCCTCGCGACAGCGAGGCGATGACGTCAACTACGCGCTGGCCCACCTGTTGCGCAGCCAAGGCTTGCTGAGGGTTGGCGTCGACGCGGTTATCGATCTCTATGCTCGGCAGTGCTCCTTTGAGGTCAACTGTCAGGACCTCGCGATGATGGCTGCCACCTTGGCCAACGGTGGCGTCAACCCCGTCACCGGAGAACGCGCGGTGAGCGCCGAGCACGTCAAACACATCCTTGCGGTCATGTATGCCTGTGGCATGTACGAGTTCTCGGGACAGTGGGCATACCGGGTCGGCCTGCCGGCAAAGGGCAGCATGTCCGGTGCGATTATGATGGTTGTGCCGGGACAGATGGGCATCGCCGTGTACTCACCACCGGTGGATGAGCAAAACAAGAGCGTGCGTGGCGTCATGACCTGTGAGGACCTGTCCCGCCGCCTTGGACTGCACACCTTCCGACGGCCCGCGTCCGGGGTCACCCGGGCGGAGGATTCCACCGAGGGGCTGACGCGCGCCCTGACCGACGCCCATCGGCGGGCCAGTTCACTCGATGCCGGTGTCTGCTACTCCTGTGAGCCGGACGTGATGAAGGTGACACCGGAGCACTTTGCCATCGCGGCCATGACGGTTGACGGCAGGTCCTGTCAGATCGGCGATGCCGATGCGCCTTTCCTGATCCAGTCGATTTCGAAGGTTTTCGCTTACGGCTTGGCCCTGGAGCATCACGGCCGCGAGCACGTGATGCAGAGGGTCGACGTCGAGCCCACAGGCGACCCCTACGACGCGATTATCAAGCTGGAGCGCGTCTCCAAGCGACCGCACAATCCCATGGTGAACGCCGGCGGAATCGCCACCACGGCACTCATTCAGGGCAGTGGCAGGGCGGGGCGCCTGGACCGAATTATCGACATGTACTGCCGCTATGTCGGCCACGACGTATACATCGACATGTGTGCCTACCTTGCCGAACAGGCCCGCGGCGACCGTAACAAGGCGATCTCTTACCTGCTGCGAAACTTCGACATGATCGACGGCGATGTCGAAGAGACGCTGGATCTTTACCTGCAACAGTGCAGCGCCGTTATTAACTGCCGCGACCTTGCGACGATGGCTGCGACCCTTGCCAACGGTGGTGTCAATCCGGTCACCGGTGAGCGCGCCATTGACTCCGACTATGTCGGCGATCTGCTGAGCGTGATGTACACCTGCGGTATGTACGACTTCTCCGGCCAATGGGCGTACACGGTCGGGCTACCCGCGAAAAGCGGGGTGAGCGGGGCCATCCTGGCCGTGGTCCCTGGACGCATGGGCATTGCCGCATACTCGCCGCCACTGGATGCGCACGGCAACAGCGTGCGCGGCGTCAAGGCACTCGAAGTGCTGTCTACTTCGCTCGGTCTCGGTATCCTGGATGCCGTGCCAGCAGAAACCGGCACAGTTGAACCGTCGCATTTCGCTTGCTCTCTGAGAAAATGAAATTCGTACTGACGCGTGAGGGGCGAAAGGCTTTTCGATATTGTCGCCGCCGGACGAAAGCCTTGACCAGGTGTGTCGTCAAAGTCGTGCCTGCCGGCGGAGATGATCAGCGCTTGACGGCGCCGACCGTCAGGACAACAAGAACGAATGACGGTCAGGCGATGGATTCACTGACTCGATAGGTTTTGCCCTCATTTCCAGGACAAGTCGGGCTTGCGACTATGCGCAACGCAATCGCGCAGATAAAGGTTGAGCAAGCTCTGATAAGGGGTGCCTGTTTCCTCGGACATACTTTTGAAATAGTCGATGACATCATCCCCTATTCGGATCGTTACTTGACGTTTCAACTTGGAAGATACGGATTCTTCCGTGACCTCATCTTCGATAAGTCGTACTCTCTATGGATCGTTTAGGACCTTCGTAGTACTTACGCTCGTTTCGCGTAACTTTTCGGGCGGAAATGATTCGAATTGCTTCTCCCTTGGCTCTCTCATAATGACAGACGAGTAGCACCCGGGATTGATTACGCATACCTAACAATAAGAAGCGGTCTTCGACTTCGGAATTCTTATCGTCATAGAACTGCCGCGCGAAATCATCGTCGAAGACCGACTGTGCTTCCTCGAATGTGACACCGTGCTTGCGGCAGTTCGACCGGGATTTCACCGGGTCCCACTCGAATCGAATCGTACATTGCATTCTATGTATAGTTCATAGGATCTCAAGGCGGAGTCTAACGTTTGAAGTCAGAGGCGGCGAGTTATCGCGATGTTCCGCTTGACCGAGCGGTTGTGCAACTCGTTGGGTGCCAGCTTCCAGAAGTAGCTCTACTGTTGAATTTCGGCTCATCGCCTCCGCAAGTTCGAGCGAGGTGCACCCATCTCCTCTGCTCTTGTTAACGTTCGCCCCATGCTCAAGTAGTAGCCGAACGATCTCGTCCGAACCATTGAACGCTGCCTGCGTGAGCGGCGTAAGGCCGTCTTTTGTTTCCAATTTAACTGAAGCGCGTTTGTTCAACAGGAACTCCACGACTCTTGCTTTCCCCCAACAGGACTGCGCCCATTAGCGCCGTCACACCGTCTTAGTTTTCCAGGTGGATATCAGCGCCGTTATCTACCAGGAGTTTCACCAACTCGATGCCCTGTTTCGGCGCGATGTGGATGGCGGCCTGCGCACAGGGTGGCTGCGGCGCATCACGTAGGCACCGGCTTTGATCAGCTGCTTTGTGGCCTCAACATCGCCGTTTCCTGCGGCCGTGTAGAGCTGCGCGTCAATAACGGCTGCCAAAGAACTCATCGATTACAACGCAAGCATCAGCAAAAGGGCGAATGACCTGGACTTCACCTTTGACTCCCGAGATTGATTGCTTCGTGGTTGCATGACGCAGAGCCAAGAGGGGCGGCATTTCGCCACGTGCTGATTTGAGCGTGTAGCTATGCATGCTCACTCTGACGCTAATTTTTCGGTATGGCTAATTATTGTCGGAGCGAACAGCGAACCACTGCGCGCTGGAGCCGGTGCGGTCCGTGCCCGGAATCTCATTCGCATGAAGTACTCGGAGTTCGACCTCGCCGCCGTTCCAGCCGGGTGTTGGAACGTACTGAAGTTCAAGCAGGGCGCCGGGTTCAGCTCCAGATACTGAGGGGGAGCAGTCGGGCGATTCCTCAAGGCGAAAGTACACCAGCAAGGCGGGAGGCAAATCTCTCGCAGTAATGATATTCGGATGTTCTTGTTCCCGGAGAAATTTGGCCTTTGCAGCGGCGCACCCGGGAAGTGCCACCTGGTCTTTACGCACAACCAGAACCTCTGCGGACAAGAAGCGATGACCGGACAAGGGCTTCCAATTGGCACAATATGGGCAGGACGAGGTTTCCTCCGCTCGGCCAACTCCAAGTAGTACGGTTGCTGAGAGCATAGCGATTACTGTGCGTGTAATGGAGTCCAATCTGGGAAGTCCTTGTGTTGCGTTTCCGGCGCCGGTTAGGCCGGCGTGAGCTTGGCTTTACTGACATTGCGGAGATTCACACGTTCCTTGGCCTGCCAAAGATCGTAGTTGTACTGCATCGAAAGCCAGCTTTCGGGCGAGCGTCCGAGCGCTTTGGAAAGTCGCAATGCCATTGCGAAGCCGATGCCATTGGCGCCAGTGAGAACGCGATTCCAAGTCGAAACCGCCACGCCCAGCTTCGCGGCGAGTTCCCGGGCGCTCAGGTTTTTCGGCTCAACATACACGACGGTATCTAACTCCCCCGGATGGGGTGGATTGTACACGGCCACGTCAGTGACATCCCTCATAGTCAAGGACACCCTTCGAAATCTATCATGATTATTCAGTACGAATATTCAACCCGATAGTTTGCAATGTTGACTGCATAACGTTTCGCATCACTGCCGCACGTAGAGTTTTCGTGCGTTCGGGTGGATGCGATGGTTGGCCGATGAGCTTGTCGTGATCTGCGTAGAAGGCAAATCCAAAACCAGATTATTCCATCGGCCTCTTCAACCCCAACGGCGCGATGATAAGCACCGACTCGCGCGGACCAATAGTAACCAGCTTTGTTGAAGTGAGGGGATGGATGCCTTGGGTCCTGTTTCAGGCGTTCGAAGCAACGATATGCGAGTCCCTTAATGGGGGCGGAAAGGGAATGGTGGCTTTGCCAGAAGTCCGGCGAGGCGAAATGGTTCAAAGTTTGGTTGTCGCGCTTGATGCATGGGTCATCAGCGCTTCCTCTCCCAAGTCATCCAGCTTCCCAGAACGAACGTCGGGGTCAAACTTTCGATCCCATTCCGCCGCATCAAAGCTGGCAAAACATTCACGTAATTCTCCAATTTCCTATGGAGATAGCTCCTTGATTTGCAGCTCAATCCTCTTGAGTTTTCCCATGACCCTCATTCGGTGGAGTCGGCCCAGTATAGCGCGACTGAAAAGCTAACGGCCAACGTTTCGGTTCTGCGTCCCTATTTTTTACCGGCAGGCGCTTGGCATGAAGCTGCCATGGTTTGACGTTTCGGTTCGTGCCAAACGCATCGTACGTTTGCCGGTTGTATCGTCACGCGAAGCGGTGTTGCAGCTACTCGTGCAGCTGCAGGGTAACCATTGGCTGATGGCAACTGTTCTGTATGGCGCAGGATTGCGATTGGTAGAGTGCTTGCGGCTTAGCGTGAAGAACGTCGACCTTACCGACCAGCAGATTCCGGTTGGTGACGGAAAAGGCCGCAAAGACTGTGTATCAATGCTGCCCGAGAGCGCAGTGCAGCTGCTGCAGGCGCAGCTCGGACATGCCAAGCGTTTGCATGAATTGGGTCTGCGAAAAGGTGTTGGCGAGCCGCATCTGCCGCACGCGCTTTCGCGAAAATACCCGCCTGGCGGCTTCGCATGAAGGTGGCAGTACTTTTTTGCGGCCACGCATCGTTTAGTGGATCTGGAGGATGGCGTGATAACCGGCGTCATCTGGAGGATTCCGTGTTACCTCGCGCCCTGAAGGGAGCCAGGCGGCGTGCCAGCATCGCGAAACCAATCAGCGCGCATGTTTTGCGCCACTCGTTTGCGACGCACTTGTTGCAATCCGCCTACGACATCAGGACGGTGCAGGAGCTACTCGGGCATTCGGATGTGAAGACAACGATGGTCTACACCCACGTTCTCAACCGGGGAGGGCGCGGGGATTGCGCCGGAGCCAGGAGTAAGGGCGCTAGTCATGGGGATGCGAAAGCGGAGACGCATGTACAGACTGCGGATATGCCCGACGCTAAGCGCCAGCTCAGGTGTCGCACCTACAGGCTATACGCCCGCAGGCAACTGCTCCACCCTTCGCAGTCGAGCCCTCTGGGTACCGTTTCCGCTTAAGAGACCAGAGCGGACTTGTTTGAGGTGGTTTCGTGGTAGTCAGCCGCCCGCGGATCGGCCACGGTAGGAGCCAACTCGGTTTCCGGTGCTCCGGAAATTCTGCTGGCGCGCAGCACGCGCGGTTGACTCATGTCGAACGGGCAGGCGCGGTGCATCAGGCAGCGGTTGTCCCACACGACGAGGTCGCCGACTTTCCACGAGTGCTTGTAAACTCGCGGTGGCTGGCAGGCATCTGCCATCAGCTTTTCGAGTAAGGCTTTGGATTCTGCTTGGCTCATGCCGGGAATGTTATGAGCATGGCGGCCGGTATAGATCGACTTGCGTCCCGTTTCGGGATGCGTTTTGACAATTGGGCGTAACGGAGTGCCCTTGTCATGAAAGCCGTACACCTGGTCTGTGTTGTGCTTGAATCCGGCCTGTTCCTGCGAGTAGTACAGCGAGTGATGCGCCGACAGTTTCCCGAGTTTGGCCTGTGTTTCTTCGTCGAGCGCATCCCATGCTGCACGCATGTCCGCATACTCGGTCTCGCCACCGTCGGGAGGAACGACCAACGCATAGAGCATTGCCGCCTTGGATGCGACCGGCATGTAGGTGCTGTCGGTGTGCCAGCCCTCGTTGCCCTTCATCAGTTTGTAACGTTCTTCGTCGGGCGTTGCGATTGAGCCGTCTTCCTTGCGGTTGGTGAACTCAATGGTCCCGCCTTTTTGCTCTGGGGAGAGTTGTTCGATATTGCCTAAACGCAGCGCAAAGGCGCCCTGGGCTTGCTCATCGAGTTTCTGCTTCGGAAAGACGAGCAAGCCATACTTCAGAAACGCCGCATGGATGTCGCTCCATTCGTCTTCATTGAGATTCGCCAGGTCGACATTGGTGACAATGGCACCGAGGGTGGCATCAATTGGTGTAACGGTAATAGTCATCGTGAGCAAACTCCTCGAACAATGAGTACTAAAGTCTAGATGTACATATCACGCAGGTTGTAGTCCTTGACGACGTTCAGTCGGGTTTCTTCGTTCCAGCGGTTTTCGTTTTCTTCACCTGCAAGCGGCTGGTAGCGATAGGGCGTTTCTTCCGGGAATCGCTGTCGGCGCGCGTCGATGCCGATTGCGATCATCCTGGTGCGCTCGTGAATCTGTTCGCTGGTGAACGTGACCACACGGCCGTCGAGGTGAGTGACGGTGACATCTTGTACGCGCGCCCGTGGAAAGAACCCCATGTTCAGAGTGACGCGAAGATCGGGCGAGGTATTGGCGAACGAGCCGTGCACCATCTGGCGATTGAGCATGAATGTATCGCCGGCCTCACCGAGCAAGGGAATGGTGCCGGGTATGCGTTCCGAGCCGGCATCGAGCACCATCTGCTTGATATCGAGTCGGCGAATCTTGTGGCTGCCGGGCAGAATCCATACGCAGTTACCCGCCGTGGATGGATAGAGCTGGGTCATGAAATTAAAACCATGTGCGCCATGGTCCCAGTCCGGCGAGTCCCAGTGGGTGGTGCCGTCACGATGCCAGGCGACTGACGGTCCGAGTCCCGGTTGTTTGATGAAGGTAACCTCGTTGTACGGCACAAAGTCTGGGCCAAGCACGGCTTCTGCGACTGCCATCAATCCGGGATGGCCGTACAGCCGTAATGCCGCGTCCATCAGGTGCAGGTTGCCGTGTAAAAGTTCAACAGTGAGCGCAGGCGCGCCTTCGTCCGGCGTTGCCTCGTGCATCTTGACCGGATGGCGCCCCTTGTTCTGGCTGGTGCCGCCCAAGGGATCGCTTAGCGGTTTGGCAAAGCGGTAGGGCGGGCGCGTGAACTCGCGGCCAAATGCCGGACGGCCTTTTGCATCGAGGGTCGCGTCGGGAGATACCGGCGCATGATCGAGCATTGTTGCGACATCAGCGCGCAGTTCGGCAAGTTCTTCCGGCCCGACGACACCCTCGAAAACATAGAAGCCGAGTTCCCAGTAAGCATCAAGGATATCGGGGTGGAGCTTGCCGTCGCGGCCCAGTCGAATCGGGCCGCGGTTACCGAGGGCGCGGGCCTGCTCGATACCCTTGGCGAAATATTCTTTCATCGCCTCGGCATGCGCGGATGCGGTGAGTACGGAGTCGGCTATCACCTTATTCATCGTCTCGCCCCTGCTGTCCAGATAGATACCGGCCGCCTTGCCGGCGGCTGATAACCACACATTATCGCCGCTGACGGCCCCGATG
>CP070775.1:1432567-1452945 GCA_020346185.1 Betaproteobacteria bacterium
AGAGATCTACGCGAAACGAAGCGACAAGGAGGCGTTCGAAAACGTTGCCAAGCAGCTGTATCGGGGCACAAGGGGCGAAGGCGAAATATGGGGTCGTGTCGCAAGACTTGGCTACTCACTCGATCCAGACAATCCACGCTATGCAGAAGCTCACTCGGACGATGCCGACGGCGAAAAAACCGTTGTGATGCGGTCTGAGGACATGCGCTCGACAACTGATCGACTGGATCTCGAACTTGGTCACGGGGAGAAGACCCAAGCATCCACGGCTCCCGATTTCGATCTGTCTGCCACGGACGAAGTCGAAGCCGCGCCGTTCATTGATCCGGAAGCCACTATGGAAGTCCCGATAGATGATGATGCGGATACCATAAAGATCGACATGGCCGAAGCAGGACTGACCGCGACCGACCTGGATTTGAACGCCGAACTGCCAGAGCTAGATGGCGAACATGGAGCGGAGCAAGCGCGCTCCGAAACGGTTGCATTCGACGCAAGCGGCGTGGCATCGTCGGCGCCGGGACATGGTGCAACTCAAGAGGATGCCGGGCTCGATTTCGATATCGAGGGTATTTCGCTTGACTCCGACGTCGGAGAGCAAGCTGTCGGAGAATCAGCCGATGACAGGTCCCACGAGACGATGTTGGAAATGCCAACATTGGATCTCTCCGGTATTGCCCTCGACATGGACGGCGCCACGAATACCACACAGAGCGCATCCACAGGCAAGGATGAAAAATGGTACGAAGTCCAAACCAAGTTTGACCTTGCCAAGGCGTATCAGGAAATGGGTGACAAGGACGGAGCGAAGGAAATCCTTCAGGAGGTCATCACCGAAGGTGACTCCGAGCAAAAAGCAGCTGCTGAGTCGGTTCTCGCCCTACTCGACTGATTCGTTCCTCTTCTGCCCGCAGTGCTGAGCTTCGCTGTTGGCCTCTGACGAAACGTTAGCCGACAAAAAGTTGAGTATGCGCTTGGTGCTCGGGCTCGAATACGATGGCACGGCGTATTGTGGCTGGCAGACTCAGTCTAATCGCTGTGGCGTCCAGGATGCGCTTGAACGCGCGCTGGGCCAGATCGCTAGGCATGACGTGTCAACGGTCTGCGCCGGCCGTACCGATGCGGGAGTTCACGCTGTTCGCCAAGTGGTACATTTTGATGCCGATGTGTCACGGCCGATTAGTGCCTGGACGCGAGGAGTGAATGCGTCGCTCAGCGGCAGCGCCAGCGTGTTATGGGCGCGTGAGGTTGGTAACCAGTTCCACGCACGCTTTTCGGCAACGGCACGGCGCTACAAGTATTTCCTCTTGAATCGCCGACAGCGGCCCGGCCTGTTCGGCAATCATGTCGGATGGTTTCATGCACATCTCGATGAAAAAATAATGTGCGCAGCGGCGCAAACGCTGGTTGGTGAGCATGATTTCAGTACTTTTCGTGCTGCGGAATGCCAGGCCAAAACCCCGGTGCGGTTGATTCGTGAGCTTAGCGTCAAGAGACGAGGCGATTTGATCTGCTTCGACTTCACGGCGAATGCTTTTCTGCAGCACATGGTTAGAAATATCGTTGGTTCACTGATCTATGTTGGATGCGGCCGTCAGCCGTCAGGCTGGATTCAGGAGATTCTCGAGGCAAGGCAACGGCGGCTCGCAGCGCCAACCATTGCGGCCAATGGTCTCTATTTCTGGTCCGTGGAGTACCCGCAACACTGGGGGCTGCCAAGTACACCGCCCAATTCAATACCGGATGCCGTGCTGTCGACATCGAGTTGATCTGATCTGGAACGATCGAAACCGCGTCTATTCAGGCTGCGTTGATTAAAGCTGATTTAAGCTAAACTGCGTTGATTCAATTTGCCGCTTGCAAGTGACAACCTTCGTCAAGATATGTGGGCTGACGAGCATTGAACACGCGCTGACGGCCGCGCGCCTCGGCGCACACGCGGTCGGCGTCGTGTTGTACGGTGAAAGCCCGCGTTGCGTGTCCAATGAGCAGGCGCGTCGCATCGTCGATGCCTTGCCGCCGTTTGTTACACCCGTGGCCTTGATGGTCAACCCTGCCGTTGACGAGGTTGAGGCCGTAATAGAACAAGTCCGCCCGGCGCTACTACAGTTTCACGGCGACGAACCAGCCCATTTTTGCAGCGGTTTTAGTGTTCCTTATATCAAGGCGTTACGGGTCAACTCCGAAATGGATTTGCTACAATACGCGCGCGAATACGTTTCGGCCAAAGGCCTCTTGCTCGATACGTTCTTAGAGGGCGCCCGAGGCGGCACCGGCGCCACGTTCGACTGGGGTTTGATTCCGCGCGAGTTGCCATTGCCGACAATCCTGGCTGGCGGGCTGAATCCCGATAATGTGTCAGAAGCGATCCGGCAGGTCCGGCCGTGGGCCGTTGATGTCAGCAGCGGCGTTGAGGCTGCAAAGGGAGTAAAAGACGCAGCTTTAATGGCTGCTTTCATTCGAGGAGTGAAAGATGCAGATGTATGAGGCGCTTCAGGCCTACAACCTCCCTGACGAGCGCGGCCACTTTGGAGTTTATGGCGGTGTTTTTGTCGCCGAGACCCTGGTCCACGCATTGGAGGAGCTACGTCAGAGCTACGAGCAGTTGCGCCAGGACAATGACTTTCTTAGCGAGCTCGATTACGAACTCAAACATTATGTTGGCCGGCCCAGCCCGGTGTATTACGCGAAGCGGCTTTCGGAGAAGCTTGGTGGCGCCCAGATCTGGCTCAAGCGCGAAGATCTTAATCACACCGGCGCGCACAAAGTCAACAATACAGTCGGTCAGGCCCTGTTGGCGCGCCACATGGGAAAGAAACGCGTTATAGCCGAGACGGGTGCTGGCCAGCATGGTGTGGCCTCGGCAACTGTTGCCGCCCGCTATGGCATGGAGTGTGTTGTCTACATGGGCTCCGAGGACGTCAAGCGTCAGGCGAGCAATGTTTACCGCATGAAGCTGCTTGGCGCCACTGTAGTGCCGGTGGAGAGCGGTTCGAAGACACTCAAGGATGCGCTGAATGAAGCGATGCGCGACTGGGTTACCAACGTCGAAGATACGTTCTACATCATTGGTACCGTCGCCGGGCCGCACCCCTACCCAATGATGGTGCGCGATTTCAACTCGGTGGTTGGACGCGAGTTGCGTGTGCAGATGCCCCATGAAGTGGGCCAACAACCGGACGCAATCATCGCGTGTGTGGGGGGCGGCTCGAATGCAATGGGTGCGTTTTACCCGTACATTGAAGACAAATCTGTAAGGTTGATCGGAGTAGAGGCAGCTGGCTATGGCATTAGCTCCGGAAAACACGCTGCCCCACTGTGCTCTGGCAGGCCGGGCGTGTTGCACGGCAACCGGACTTACCTGATGCAGGATGAAAACGGGCAAATCGCCGAGACGCACTCGATCTCGGCGGGGCTTGATTATCCGGGTGTTGGCCCCGAGCACGCATGGTTGAAAGACAGTGGCCGTGCTGAATATGTCGCGGCGGACGACAAGCAGGCTCTGGAGGCGTTCCATACGCTTACCCGAACCGAAGGCATCATGCCGGCGCTCGAGTCGGCGCATGCAGTGGCCTACGCCATGAAGCTAGCGCCGCAGATGAGTAAGGACGTCGTATTGCTGGTGAATCTTTCCGGGCGTGGTGACAAGGACATGGACACGGTTGCCCGCGCATCAGGGATCAAACTGTAACGGCCTGGTGCGATCCAGGCACTATGTGACTGTCTCAAAAGTTGCAGGCGGGAAGCGCCGTTGCGGAAATTGACGATCGGGAGCACATGTCGCGAATAAGTGCAACGTTTCAGAAACTGCGCTCGGATAACAAGAAGGCGTTGATTCCGTTTGTTACTGCTGGTGACCCGAATGGGCAGCTGACCTCGATGATCATGCACGGATTGGTTGAGGCGGGGGCCGATATTATTGAGTTGGGCGTGCCGTTTTCCGATCCGATGGCGGATGGCCCTACTATCCAGCGTTCCAGCGAACGTGCTCTCGAGCAAGGTGTCGGTTTACGCGACGTACTACAAATCGTTAGCCGATTCCGCCAGACTGATCAGACAACACCGATTGTTCTGATGGGCTACGCGAATCCAATCGAGGCGATGGGCTATAGCGAGTTCGCGCATCAGGCTCAGGTGGCGGGTGTCGACGGTGTGTTGGTGGTGGACTATCCTCCGGAGGAAAGTCGTGAGTTGACAAGCCGGCTTAAAGCAAGTGGGCTCGATTCGATATTCCTGCTGGCACCAACGACCCTTGAAGCACGCATGGATGAAGTTGCGCGAACTGCAAGCGGTTATGTTTACTATGTGTCATTGAAAGGCGTGACCGGTGCGAAAAACCTTGATCTGAGCGAAGTTGCAGAAAAGATTCCGCAGATCCGGGCGCACGTTGATTTGCCGATCGGAGTCGGGTTTGGCATCCGCGATGGCAAAACGGCGCGGGCAGTCGCCGAGCTTTCTGACGCAGTAGTGATTGGCTCCCGACTAGTTGAGGAGATTGAACAGGCAGCCCCGCAAGACGTTGTGGCGCGCGCCAGCGCGCTGATCAGAGAGATCCGTCAGGCTCTGGACAGAGCCTGATGATGCAACGGGCATAGCAACTATGAGTTGGCTGCAAAGATTGCTTCCACCGAAGATCCAGCGTGGCTCTTCCGGTACCACGAGGAAGGCGGTCCCGGAGGGACTGTGGAGCAAGTGCTCAAACTGCGAAACGGTCCTGTATCGCGCGGAACTGGAGAAGAACCTCTACGTATGCCCGAAGTGCAGCCATCATGATCGGATTGGGGCGCGCGAGCGGCTCGATTTGACGCTTGATGCAGATGGTCGTTACGAGATCGGTGCGGAAGTAGCTCCGATGGACTTTCTAAAGTTTATCGACACCAAGCGCTACAAGGAGCGGCTTGACCAGGCGCGAAAGGATACAGGTGAAGATGATGCCCTGCTGGTTATGCAGGGGACCATCAAGGAGGTGCCGCTGATCTGTGCTGCCTTCGAGTTCCGCTTCCTCGGCGGGTCGATGGGCTCGGTCGTCGGCGAGCGCTTCATTCGAGGTGTTCATACGTGCTGCCAAAACAACCTGCCGTTTGTCTGCTTCGCTGCAAGTGGCGGCGCTCGCATGCAGGAAGGGCTTACCTCACTGATGCAAATGGCCAAGACCACGGCGGCGCTCACCAGATTGTCCGCCGCGCGACTGCCGTTCATATCGGTTCTTACCGATCCGACCATGGGTGGCGTGTCCGCTAGTTTCGCGCTCATTGGCGATGTCATCATTGCCGAGCCGGGAGCGCTTATTGGATTTGCCGGGCCGCGCGTGATTGAACAGACAGTGCGGCAGACTTTGCCAGAGGGTTTCCAGCGTGCTGAGTTCCTGCTCGAGCATGGCGCCGTGGACATGATCGTCGACCGGCGCGACATGCGTGACAGACTGGCGAATCTGATTACGCTGCTGATGCGTGTTGCGTCCGCCTAAATATTTGTCACTACTCCGCCGCCGTTGCCCGGTCGGCCATCTTTAAACCGAGCTGAAACTTCTCTGTGTTGACAGTGACACGTTCTCTTTCTGCCTGGCTCGATCGCATCGAGCGGTTGCATCCAGCCGACATCGATCTCGGTCTTGAACGCGTTGGAGCAGTTCGAGACCGTCTGCATATTGACCCCGCTTTCCCGGTGATCCTCGTCGGCGGCACTAACGGCAAGGGATCGGCCTGCGCGATGCTCGAATCGATCTTTCGCAGTGCCGGCCACAGCACTGGTTTGTACACGTCTCCCCATTTGTTGGCATATAACGAGCGTGTCCGGCTCAACGGCCGCGTTGTGGGAGATGCCGAACTGGTTGCGGCGTTCGAACGTATCGAAGCGGCACGCGGTGATATAGCCCTGACTTATTTTGAGTTTGGCACGCTGGCCGCACTTTTGATCTTCTGCGATCGAGCTGTTGATATTGCCATACTCGAGGTCGGGTTGGGTGGCCGGCTTGACGCCGTCAACATTTTTGAGCCGGTGTGCTCGCTTGTGGTAAGCGTCAGCATCGACCATGTTGATTATCTCGGGAGCGATCGGGAGACGATCGGTCTTGAGAAAGCCGGCATTTTTCGCAGCGGCGAGCCCGCTATTTGCGCTGATGATAATCCGCCGGCTTCCCTCATCAGCCATGCAAGCGAGATTGGCGCCGATCTGCGCCTGATCGGTCGTGACTTTGGTTATACCCGTACGGACACGGGCTGGCAGTTCTGGAACTGCATTGGGAAAAAAACTGGGTTGCCGTACCCTGCGTTGCGTGGCGAACGCCAATTGGACAATGCGGCGGCAGTGCTGGAATGTGTTCGGATCATGCAACGGTACTTGCCGGTGGACATGGGAGCGTTGCGTCATGGTTTGCTCGAGGCGCGCGCTGCAGCGCGCTTTCAGGTGCTGCCAACGAAACCACTTACAGTGCTCGACGTCGCACATAATGCGGCAGCAGCAGATTCACTCGCCGCGAACCTGGGAAACATGCCCGGTCCGGGCAAGACGTTGGCGGTATTCGGTGCGTTGCGTGACAAGGAAATCGACAAGATCGTATCGATACTCGCGCCACAGATTAATGCTTGGTACGTATGTGAGCTTCCGGTGTCTCGAGCAGCGACGGCCGAGCAAGTCAAGCGTGCCGTGCTGAGGGCAAGGGAGCATTTCTCGGTCGAGGTGTTCGGCGATGTTGCCAGCGGGCTTTCTGCAGCGCAGGAAGCGGCTTGCGAGGATGATAAAATCGTCGTGTTCGGGTCGTTCTACACGGTAAGGGAAGCCGTGAAATCAAGCGAGGCTTTGAGATCACTGGTCGGGTTCTGATCGGGCTCGCGTGCACATGGCAAAGGCAATCAGTAAGGAAGAATTGCAGTTGAGAAAGCGGGCTAGACGACGGCTTGTTGGCGCCATCGTCCTCGTTCTGATCGTTGTAGTATTCGTTCCGATGATACTAGACGATGAGCCCGAGCCCGTATCACAGGACATCTCGATCCACTTTCCAGTGCCTACGATTGAGGCAGACGATACTTCTGCTTTATCTACTGATTCAGGGCCGCTGCGGTTCCGACCGATTGAGCCGCCTTCGGCTGATCTCGCAACGGTTGAATCGAGGCCCCTCGCACAAACGCCAGCCGTGGGCGAAGCGGCGCAACCGACGGCGAGTGCGCCACCAGTTTCAGATGAGCCTACCAGTTCGCCGAGCACTGCTGCGCTTGGTTTTGTCGTGCAATTAGGCGCCTTTTCCAATGCGCAGAACGCAACCAGGTTGGCGGCCAAGGTACGCGAAAACCGCTTTGAGGCGTACACTGAGTTGGTTATCACGTCGGACGGCAAGCGCACGCGCGTGCGAGTGGGACCGTATCCGACACGTGCGGCAGCACTACAAGCGCGCGATCGCCTCATGGCCCGTAAGCTGACGTACGGAGAACCTGATATCGTGAGGTTGACCGATTAAGGTGAGTGGTGAGCGGGCAGACGGTCCTGCTCGGCATGTTGCATCTTTGAACGCGAGGTAAGTGTCGCGGATGACCATTTTCGACTACGGCTTCTTGCTCATCCTGGTGGTATCTGTGGTGATCAGCGTAATGCGGGGTCTGGTGCGGGAAGTATTTTCGTTGCTCTCATGGATAGGCGCTTTTATCGTTGCCAAGTACGGCTCGCCGCTCGTTGCGGGTTGGTTATCTGGCCTGATATCTCATCCGCAGATCCGACTCGGCTCCAGTTTCGTCCTGGTGATGGTTGCTAGCGTGCTGCTTTTCAGCTTTTTGTCACTGCAGGTTGTCAAAATGGTCAAGATGACTGGCTTGTCTGGTACGGACCGCGCTCTTGGTGCCTTTTTCGGACTGGCCCGGGGCGTTCTTGTGGCAATCGTGCTGGTGCTACTTGCAGGCCTCACACCGTTGCCGCAGGAGCGATTCTGGCGCGAAGCGTTCTTCAGGTACCCTTTGGAGGCAATGGCTGCCTGGATGCAGCCTCGTCTCCCGGCCCAGGTGACGGAGCGATTGAATCCATAATCCGACCAGACGCCTTCGCATTTAGAAGCGTGCGTAGAGAATAGTCAGCCAAACCGGAGAATCAACATGTGCGGTCTTATTGGTGTGGTGGCCCGATCACCGGTAAATCAGCTGCTCTACGACGGGCTGCAGGTACTACAGCACCGTGGCCAGGATGCCGCTGGCATCGTCACTGCCGACGGTGATAATTTTCAGATGCACAAAGGCAGTGGTCTTGTTCGCGATGTATTCCGCACCCGCAATATGCGCTACCTTTCAGGCAACGCGGGCGTTGCGCACTGCCGTTATCCCACTGCTGGCTCCGCCACTTCGTTCGCTGAGGCGCAGCCGATGTACGTCAATTCACCGTTCGGGATTGTGCTTGGTCACAACGGCAATCTGACTAACGCCGAACAACTGAAACACGAACTGTTTCGCCAAGACCTTCGTCACGTCAATACCAATTCGGATTCGGAAATCCTGCTCAACGTGCTGGCTCATGAACTTCAGGATGCTTGCACCGATTACAAGCTCGACGCAGACGCAATTTTTGCTGCTGTGGCCGGTGTGCACCGGCGCATCAAAGGCGCTTACGCTGTGGTGGCGATGATTGCAGGCTACGGCCTGCTTGCTTTCCGTGATCCGTTTGGCATTCGGCCACTGGTGTTCGGTGTGGCCCGTACGGAAGGCGGACCGGAGTATCTCGTTGCTTCCGAGTCGGTCGCGCTCGACGCATTGGGGTTCGAGTTGGTAAGAGACGTCGCGCCGGGTGAAGCCGTATTTATTGATTTCGATGGCGTGTTTCACGGCCGTCAGTGCACTGCACAGACCTCTCACCGCCCGTGTATATTCGAGTATGTCTATTTGGCGAGGCCCGATTCGGTGATCGACGGGATCTCGGTCTATGAGACGCGGTTGCGCATGGGTGCGAGTCTGGCGGAAAAAGTCAAACGGGAGCATTCGCACTTGAGCATTGACGTGGTGGTGCCAATACCCGACTCGAGCCGGCCCTCGGCAATGGAACTTGCCGAAGGTTTAGGTGTGTCCTACCGTGAGGGTTTCATCAAGAACCGCTACATTGGCCGTACCTTCATAATGCCGGGTCAGGAGGTACGAAAGAAATCAGTCCGTCAGAAACTGAATGCGATTGCCATGGAGTTCAAGGGCAAGAACGTGCTCCTGGTCGACGATTCCATCGTGCGTGGCACGACCAGCCGCGAGATCGTGCAAATGGCCCGGGATGCTGGTGCGCGCAAAGTGTTTTTTGCCTCAGCCGCGCCGCCGGTGCGTTACCCCAACGTGTATGGTATTGACATGCCGACCTCTAGAGAGCTGATCGCTTACGGCAGAAGCGATGCGGAGGTTGCGCGCGAGATCGGCGCCGATCGCCTCATCTATCAGGACCTCGACGCACTGGTGGACGACTGCCGCTCGGTCAACCCGGCAATCGAAAGCTTCGAGGCGTCTTGCTTCAGCGGCGAGTACGTTACCGGCGATGTGACTCCAGAATACCTGGCCAATATCGACGCGCTTCGCAACGACGGCGAGCTGGCGCGCCGCGAGGCAAGCGCCGGGCAACTCGATCTGAATCTCGCTACCAGTGACTGACTATCGATGCCTTCTTGACAGAAATCGAATCAATCCGTAGCCTACTACCTCGCGCCGATTTGATGAACAGCTTGCGGGCGCGCAACAAATACTGCTAAAGCGCGCCGCCCACCGGACCCGCTTAGCGAAAGCAAGCGGGTTTTTCGTTGCCTGCTACTTTTGCTTTTCGCCGGAAGCACGAAGGGACGCGCGGAGCAACAGGGGAAAGGTATACGATGAGTGGCAGCAATTCCGCGTTTGAAACTCTTGCGGTGCGGGTGGGTGTGGCAAGAAGTCAGTTCCAGGAGCACGGCGAAGCCATGTACCTCACCTCAAGCTTCGTGTTCGACGACGCAGCGCAAGCCGCGCAGCGCTTCAGTGGCGAGGATGAAGGCATGGTTTATTCTCGCTACACTAATCCGACCGTTCAGATGCTGGAAACCCGGCTCGCAGCGTTGGAAGGCGCGGAGTGCTGTGTCGCCACCGCATCAGGCATGTCGGCGATCCTTGGTGTCGTCATGAGTCTGATGCAGGCGGGCGAACATGTGGTTGCCTCCCGTAGTTTGTTTGGCGCAACGGTTCAGTTGTTCAACGGTGTACTTAAACGTTTCGGAATAGAAACGACTTTTGTCGAGCCAACCCGTCCTGAGCAATGGCTCTCAGCGGTACGACCGAACACGCGCCTGTTGTTCGTCGAGACACCATCCAATCCCTTGACCGAACTGGTTGATATTGCCGAGCTGTCTGCAATAGCCCGACAGTCAGGCGCATTACTCGTCGTGGATAATTGTTTCTGTACGCCGGCCTTGCAGCGTCCTCTGGAGCACGGTGCTGACATCATCGTGCACTCGGCCACCAAATACCTTGACGGCCAGGGACGGGTTCTCGGAGGCGCGGTGCTCGGGCGCAAGGAGGTTATCCAGGCGCCCATGACCAGCTTCCTTCGCAGCGCCGGCCCGACGCTGTCGCCTTTTAATGCGTGGGTGATATTGAAGGGTCTGGAGACGCTCAAGCTAAGAATGCAAGCGCACTCGAAATCTGCACTCGATGTTGCGCGCTGGCTCGAGCAGCACCCGCGCGTTACCAGGGTCTATTACCCGGGACTTGCCTCGCACCCGCAACACGACCTGGCAAAGCGCCAGCAGTCGACTGGCGGCGGCATTGTTTCCTTCGAAGTCGACGGCGGGCGTGACGAGGCGTGGAAGGTGATCGATGCTACGCAAATGATCTCGATCACGGCAAATTTGGGTGATGCCAAAAGCACAATCACCCACCCAGCCAGCACAACACACGGCAGACTGTCGCCGGAAGTCCGCGAATCGGCTGGAATTACTGAAGGCTTGGTTCGCATTTCCGTTGGCCTTGAAGCGGCCGAAGACATCACAGCGGACCTGGAGCTCGGATTGTCCTCGATTTAGTTCTCGCTTCGTTTTTCAAATAGGGTCAGACTCTGAGGTCTTCCCGCGAATATTGATTGAAGTTCAGGGCGTTAGATATTAACGTGCGTGTAAGAACAGCACATGCACGGCAGGTTTAGTGTCTCTTTCGTAGCGACCAAACTGCGAAGGAAAATCCGCCATGCATGCGATCTCGATCTTACACCGCGCGCTCGTTTCAGAGCGTCCTTCCATGCACACCAAACGTCGGGCGTGTCTAGTGGCGGCTGTGCAATCGGCCATTGCCGTGCATCATCTGAGCGTGAGTGAACTCGGCCGGGGCTTTTCTGGGGCAGTTGCAGTCAAACACAACATCAAGCGCGTTGACCGCTTGCTGGGTAACGTCCACCTGTATAGTGAGCTCATTGATGTTTACGCCAGTCTTGCGCGGCGTCATTTGGCCGCTGCGCGCACTCGGCTGATTGTGCTGGACTGGTCGGTTGTCGGACTTCAGTGAAGATCGGCGCTGGCAGTTTTTGCGCGCCTTAGTCGCGCTCGATGGGCGCAGTGTCACCCTGTACGAAGAAGTGCATCCGCTCTCGCGCCTGGCTGCGCCCGGGGTGCACGCGCGCTTTGTTACCCGGCCCGCGGCCATGCTTTCCGATGCATGCAAGCCGATCGTGATCACCGATGCTGGCTTTCGCAGCCCCTGGTTCAAGCTGCTCGACCAATACGGCTGATGCTGGATCGGGCGCATTCGCAACCGCGACATGGTGCGCCGCGAGGGCAGCGCGCCCTGGAAGGGCTGCAAGGCGCTCTACGCCCAAGCAACAAACGTGGCGCAGGCACTGGGCTCCTATGAATATGTGCGCTCTAACCCGGTGAGCTGCGATCTGGCGCTCATCGAGCGCGCGAAGCAAAACCGGCACGGCAAGAGTGTATTGGGCACCAAAGCTCAATCAGCCCATAGTCTGAAGCAAGCACGGGCGCAAATTGAGCCGTGTTTGCTGGCAGTCCCGCCCTCGTTGTCGCACTTGAGTGCGCAGCCCGTCGGGGCGGTCTATGCCCAGCGCATGCAAATCGAGGAATCGTTTCGTGATCTGAATAGCGAGCGCTTTGGTCTGGGACTACATGCCAGCGGCACAAAGCACAGACGCACCGAATGTGTATCCTGTTGCTCATTGGCGCGCTGGCGCTGTTCGTATTGCGCTTGATTGGCGAAGTTGCCAAGGCAAGACAGTTGCAATTTGAATTCCAGAGCAACACGCGCCGATCGCGTGCACTACCCTCGGTAATTACGCTGGGACGTCAACTGGTGCAAAAAAAGGCAGGGATCAGTTTCCAGTAGCGCAGTTCAATGCCGCGCTCGATCGGCCAAGACAACCGCATCATACACTGCAGATTTGAGAGGAGACCTCAGAGTCTGAACCCAATTGGATTGACCCCAGTTTGATTTCTCCGAACAGGCAGTTAAAGCGCATCGAGCAGTGAAGAGCAAATTGATGGCGCCCAGTGGCTGCGCACCTTTCATCTAGGATTGTTTGTCTGGCACCAACCGATTGAGCGGTTTGTGATTGAAGCTAATGAAGCGGGCATCGATTACCTTACTCCAAGAATTGGAGAGGTCGTCATTCCTGGAAAGGCAGGTAGCCGTGAGACATGGTGGCAACCATGTATCAATAACGAACAGAAAACCAGTAGAACTATGCTGTTGCACAGCCCAAACGAGGGCTATCCTTCAATGGCGACAGCGCGGCAACCGTCTTCGTCGCACTCCAGATAAGAGCCGTTGGCGTACCAGTCGGCAAGTACGATGCGCTCGCATTGATGCCCATCCACAACGTGGCGATGCGTTGCCGGTCGATGCGTGTGGCCGTGTATCAGGCGCGGATATTTGTGCTGGCGCAGCACGGATTCGACGGCGTTGGTTGTAACGTCCATGACGTTCATCGGCTTCACCTGCTTTGATTGCTCGCTTTGGGCACGGGCTGACCCGGCGAGCTTAATACGCTCCGGCATCGGCTTAGCCAGAAACGCCGCTTGCCACGCCGGGTTTCTCACCATTTTTCGAAACTCCAGATATTCAATGTCGTCGGTACACAGAGTATCGCCGTGCATCAGCAAGGTCGGCACACCATACAGCGTAACCATAAACGGATCTGGCAGCAGGCGCACTCCCGCCGCTTGAGCGAATCGCTGGCCAATAAGGAAGTCGCGGTTTCCGTGCAGGTAGGACACTGCCGTCCCGCCGGAGCCGAGTTTGTGTAATGCTGCGGCAACTTTCGCAGGCATCGGATCATCGAGTGCTTCGTCTCCGATCCAGTATTCGAAAAGGTCCCCGAGAATAAACAGTTGTCCGGCATGCCTCGCAGTTGAGCGGAGGAATTGCACTAGCGTTTCGGCACTTTGTGGCCGGTCAGTAGCGAGATGAAGATCCGATATAAATAAGCTTGGCGCCACGGTCAGCGAGGCCTGGCAAGTTCTTCATTCACTCAGACGCGCTCGGCGCGTTCGATGACGACATCCTCTACCGGCACATCGCTGTGGAAACCGGCTGAACCGGTTTCCACACACTTGATTTTGTCGACCACGTCCCGGCCCTCGACGACTTTGCCGAATACGCAATAGCCGAAACCCTCTGTTGTCGGAGCCGAGAAATTGAGAAAACTGTTGTTTGCCACGTTGATGAAGAATTGCGCCGTGGCAGAGTTGACGTCAGAGGTACGTGCCATTGCAATGGTGTAGACGTCGTTACTAAGACCGTTTTCCGCTTCGTTGGCGATGGGATCGCGAGTCGGCTTTTGTTTCATGCCGGGCTCAAAGCCACCACCCTGAATCATAAAGCCATCAATGACTCGGTGGAATACAGTGCCGTTGTAGAAACCGTTGTCCACGTACTCGAGAAAATTCTCGACCGTCGTAGGCGCTTTCTCCTCGTCGAGTTCGAGTACGATATTGCCGGCCGACATGCTCAGTTTGACTTTTGTGCTCATTTTGCCTTTTCCACTAGTCTTGCCTGTTGAATGGTCACCATGTCGACCGGGACATCTTTGCGAAACGGTCCGGCACTACTGGTCGGGGCGTTTGCAATTCCTTTGACCACACCCATTCCCTTGATGACCTTGCCGAACACCGTGTAGCCGTAGCCGCGGGTGGTAGGAGACCGGTAATCCAGAAAGCCGTTATTGGCGACGTTGATGAAGAACTGTGATGTTGCCGAATGCGGGTCGTTGGTACGGGCCATGGCAACGGTGCCGATCTCGTTCTTCAAGCCATTGTCTGCTTCGTTCCTGACGGGTTGGTTGGTCTGCTTTTTATCATACGCCTTGTTATAGCCGCCACCCTGAATCATGAATCCCGGTATGACCCTGTGGAATATGGTGCCATTGTAGTAGCCGGCATTCACGTAACGCAGAAAGTTTTCTACGGTTGCCGGCGCCTTGTCCGGATACAACTCGATAACAATTGTGCCCTTGTTGGTCTGCAGCTCGACTTGCGGGTTTGCTGCCTGGGCGGTGACGCAAAAAGCGATGGCCCACAACCCAAAAAGAAGTTGTCTCATTCATGCCCCTCCGGGAATTGGAATTATGTTTGCGGCCAACCACGTTTCACGTGGTTGGCTTCAGGCGCCGCCTTCGTAGAGAATCTTCCAGCGATTGCCCTCTCGAACCCAGTACTGGCGTTTGTTCATTTTGTTGACCAGATTGCTGCTCGCGTAATCCTGTTTAAAACTGACCAATGCCAGCGAAGAATCACCGGGATAGAGAATCATCGAAAGGTCGGAAATGTCGACGTTAATCCACTCCTTCTGTGCATTGACGCGACGTTTCCTGACTGACCATTTTTGCAGATTGGTGCCGTTGGCGGAGAAGCGACCCGAGTAGTGCTGCAGGTACACCTCTGTGTCGCGGCTTTCCCAATCGCGTCGCCATTGTTCCACAGAAGCAGCGAGTTCCCCGCGCACCGTGTTCGTTACTTCGGGATCGCTCCATTCAATACTCTCGGCAATGATGACCGGTGTCGATCCCGGCACGACATACTGGTCCAGCGCCACCATATCCTCGTTTGCCAGCACCACGCAGCCGTCACTGGCTCGCGGCGGGCGGCTGTAAGTGTCAAATGGCGTCCCGTGCAGCCAGATGCCGTAACCGTTGCGCCCGCGCAGCCGATCCCATTCATTCGGGTAGTTGATCGGGAATGCGCCTGTGCCGTAGAAATCGGTCAGCTTTTCAGGCGTGAGTTTGCTGGTGATGTAGTACACGCCAAGCGGTGTGCGCTTGTCGCCCTCGCGTTTCTTATCCGTGCCATTTTTTCCGACTGACATGTAGTAGTCGGCGACGTAGTGCAAGGTGTTGTCCTTGTTTTCGAACACGAACAATGTCGACTTCGAGGAGTCAAGCACGAGCGCGTACTTCTGCGACTGAGGAAGCTCGAGGACGTATTGTGGCGTGAGATCGACTCGCGGTTGGAGGGAATAGCGGGTCAGGCGCGCTTTCGCCTCGGCGCGCAGATCGGTCGCGTCGTTCTTGCTCGTCGCGCCAGCGCCAACGGTATCGATCGGCCGGCTTCGCGCTAGCAACAAATCACCCTTGACGAGCTGCGCAAGCCGGAAGTTTGGGCTGACAGAAAGTAGCGATTCGATCTGCTCGAGCGCCGATCCCATGCGGCTCTCGCTCACGTCGATCAGCGCCTTGACCAGCATCTCTTCGGGAACTGAAAGGTTGCGTTTGATCGTTTTAATTGCCACCTGGCTAGGCAGCAGGAAGTCGACTGCCCAAACGTAGGATGAGCCGGCCAGGACCATGGCGAATAGCGCCTGCATCAGCGTCTGGCACGAGCCAGCCTGGGCGCGGGCGAAACGAGTGGCCGAGTAATATCTCATCAGTCCTCGAACTGCTCCCTAACAATCAACCAGCCTTGGTCTGACTTGGTCATGGTCAGCGTTTTGTATCCGGTGGAATCGATGGTATCGGACTTGTAGTGTTGGCGGAATCTGACGACTGCGCTGCCGGTCCGGTTGAACGAGACTTTGGGTTCGGTGACCTCCACCTGTATCAGTTTGGGTCCGCTTACCCGGCCGCGACGCTGCTTTTCCCAATCGCTGCGGCTCAGTCTGCCCGGCGGGTCGAAGTTCGGCGCGTAATGCGACAGGTAGGCGGCGACGTCCTGTTCTGACCATGCCTGCGCCCAATTTGAAACAGCCGTGACCACCGCCGTTTCCTGATTCGCCGATGGCGCGGGGGTCGCTGCGGTTTGTGTCGCTTTTGGAGCGCTGCTGGCAACCGTTGCCGGTGCCACAGCGGGTGGCGCCGGTTTCGGAACGCTGCTGGCGTCCGGTTTCGATGCCGGCGCACTTTGTTTGGGCGTGGCAGCTGTCTCGACTTGTGCCAACGAGCCAGTGTCAGTGAACAGTTCGCGTATCAAGGAAAGCTTTGTCTGCGCCGTCTGGTTACCGCGGTCCAGACTCAGTGCCTTGTCGTATGCTTCGCTGGCCATCTTGGCGTAAACATCGCCCAGATTTTCGTGGGCAACCGCGTAACTTGGGTGGGTGCGAATTGCCATCTCGAGTGATTCGCGTGCTTGATCGTATTGCCCCTGCGCTGCATACAGAACCGCAAGATTGTTGTAGGGTTCAGGCAGCTCAGGGTAATCGCGGGTCAGCGACGTGAACACCGCAATGGCTGCCTCGGCTTCGTTTCGTTCGGTCAGGATCAGCCCCTTGAGGAAGCGCGCCCGCGGGTCATCCTTGTTGGCGGCGATGGCTGCATCGACTTGCTTGAGCGCTGCTGCGGTCCTGCCCTGCTTGTACAACCGCGCAGCATCATCGTAGTCATCGGCCCATACGGATGACAACGTGAGGACTACCAGCGCAGACACAATGGTGAGGCAATAATAAAGGTTGCTCATATGCTATACTTTGCGTGAAATAAGACCGCTAGCCTATTGTAAATAAATACAGAGTTTAACAACAAGGGCCTGCTCTCTACAATCCTTAAGAAGTCGCCGATTGACCTCCGAGCCCGACTTTTCCCTCATGCTGGGCATTAGAGACTTTTTTCAGGTTCAGGTCACCCGTATCGATCGTTCTAAATGCAGACTATTTACAACTCTCTGACTCGTAGCAAGCAACAATTTGTCCCGATCAAGCGTGGTGAAGTTGGCATGTACGTCTGTGGCATGACGGTATACGACTTTTGCCATTTGGGCCACGCGCGGGTGCTAGTGGTCTTTGACATGGTCAGGCGGTGGCTTGCCAGCCGTGGCTATAAAGTTCGGTATGTTCGAAACATTACCGACATAGATGACAAGATCATCAGGCGGGCCAATGAAAATGGAGAGTCGGTTGAGCGACTGACCTCGCGTTTTATCAAGGCTATGAACGAGGACGCCGAGGCGCTGGGCGTCGGAAAACCCGATTCTGAGCCGCGCGCAACGGCGACCATCCCGCAGATGCTCACGCTGATCGCCGAACTGGTGGATAAAGGGCTTGCCTATCAGGCTGACAACGGGGACGTCTATTACTCGGTCCGCAAGTTCAAGGACTACGGTAAGTTATCAGGGAAATCGCTCGAGCAGCTACGAGCGGGAGAGCGCGTCGATATCGATCACAACAAGCGCGATGCGCTGGACTTCGTTCTCTGGAAAGCGGCCAAACCGGGCGAGCCGTCCTGGGACTCGCCGTGGGGCAAAGGGCGCCCCGGCTGGCATATTGAGTGTTCTGCCATGAGTGAGCACTACCTCAGTTCACACTTCGACATTCACGGTGGCGGGCAGGATCTGCAGTTTCCGCATCACGAGAACGAGATTGCGCAATCCGAGGGGGCCCATGGCCATACCTTCGTCAATTACTGGATGCACAACGGTTTCGTACGGGTCGATAGCGAAAAGATGTCGAAATCGCTCGGCAACTTTTTTACTGTGCGCGAGATTCTGCAGAAGTTCGATCCGGAGGTGGTGCGCTTCTTCATCCTGCGTGCGCACTACCGCAGCCCATTGAATTACTCTGACCAGCATCTCGATGATGCGCGGCAGGCTTTGACGCGACTGTATACCGCGCTTAAGGGGGTCGATTCTGAACCGCTCGACGAAGTTGACTACAGCGATGGCTACGCCAAACGGTTTGCCGAGGCAATGGATGACGACTTCAATACGCCTGAAGCGGTCTCGGTTTTGTTCGAACTGGCCAATGAAGTGAATCGCTCGCATTCAGTTGAGCACGCCCGGCTGCTGCGATCACTCGCGGCAGTTCTCGGATTACTGGGACGCGATCCAGAGGCGTTTCTCCAGGCGGGCAGTGCAGAGGGTATTACTTCCGAGGAGATAGAAAAGCGTATTGAGGCGCGAAACGCGGCCCGCAAAGCAAAAGACTTTGCGCAGGCGGACCAAATTCGCGACGAATTGCTAGAACTGGGTGTAACGCTCGAAGACGGAGCCGGCGGCACCACCTGGCGCCGCAGCTGAGCAAACAAACAGGCGAGTGCTTAGCGAGCACGTGACGCAGTCATAGGGCTGCGCAGTAGCCTTCGCGATGAACTGCCAGGTGTAGTAATCGCGACTTGATCTGATAGACGGCGTCAAAGGTGGTCGAGTCTCAAGTGCCTCGACTCCCATTTGGGGACGTTCATCAGTGCCGCCGATCAGGCTAAGAACCACCCTAAGCGGAGTGCGCAGTCAGCGGCAACTAAATGACTCGCTCCACTTCACTTCGGTGGTAGAGAATATCGGGAGCTGACGTTCGCTGGAGAAGAGCCAATACGGAAAGCCGCCACCCACTTTTCGAAA
Organism: Betaproteobacteria bacterium; assembly: GCA_020346185.1. Classification (GTDB taxonomy): domain Bacteria; phylum Pseudomonadota; class Gammaproteobacteria; order Burkholderiales; family Eutrophovitaceae; genus SG8-40. The sequence goes on from CP070775.1 coordinate 1,451,304, forward strand.
TTGGCAATTTCATTTATCGCCCGGCAGTGCTGCGATTGGAGCCGTTCAGTCTCGGAACTCGTCTGAATACAGGCGGCCATGTGCCGACGGTTGTACCTCGCAAAAATTGACGAATTGAACGGCAGCAGTTGGTCAGTTAGCTGACGCTCGGAATGAGCCAATGGGGACCGACAAAAGGTCGCGTCAGCAATGCGAAGAAATGTTGGTGCTCAAGGGCAAAGAATGATCTTCCCCAAATTACGCCCGCCTCCTATCAAGTAGTGCGCTTCGGCGGCTTGCTCAAGTGGCAACTCCCGGTCAATCACCGGTGTTATCTTCCCTTGGGCCGCGAGCGCGAAAATCTCTGCCAGATCGGCACGGTAAAAATCCGGATGGTTGTCCTTCCAGTCAGTTACAAGATAGCCACGCAGACCACACCCTGACGAGAAAATGGAACCCGCGGTTTTTATCGGTGCTCTCAGCAGGTTGTACGCTATTTTTATGAAATTGCGCCTCCCTCCCTCGAGTCCCGACTGAAATCCGAACAACACGACCAAGCCACCCCGGCGCAGAGCCGAGAACGACGTTGCGGCAACTGGCCCGCCTACGCCATCGAACCGGCGTCAACCCCCCCTGATGCACGCCGAACAGCTTCCGCAACGTCGCCGCTGCTGCGGTTGATGGGAATACCACCAAGTTTCGCGACCTGTTCCTGACGGCTCTCGCTGGCGACGCCGTAGGTTTCTATGCCGAAATGCCGACCGAGTTCAAGAAGTAGCGAGCCAACCCCCCCAGCTGCTCCCCACACCAGCATTTTCTTGACAGAGGGCTGTGCGACACAGCGAGTTAGCAACTGAAATGCGGTCAGTCCGTTGAGAACGAGACTTGCTGCCTGCGGACTGGTCAGCGCGTCAGGAACCGCTACGCAATCCGCTGCCGCAATCGTCGCGTAACGCGCATAACCCCCGGTTACTGTTAACGCCGCCACTCTGGTTCCCGGCTGGAAGCCTTCGCCAGAAACGACGCGGCCAACGACCTCATAGCCTGGGGTGAACGGGATTTTGACGCCAGGATACAACCCCATTCTCATAACGACATCGGCAAAAGCAACCCCAACTGCTTTGACTCGCAGCAGAATTTCTCCTGCTCTGGGCACCGGCATCGGTTCTTCGATCAGTTTCAGCTGTTCGGGACCTCCGGCTGTGGTGACGTATATCTTGGCGTTCGTGTCCATGGATTGTTTCTTGAGAGCGGCGAGGATAGACAATTGAGCTTTACATGACGGAAGTGAGTGTCTTTACTTCTGGCGCCGAATTAGCCGTCCACCATGACGGTACGGTTCTCAAGGTTTCCAGGATGAATGGTTCCTCACGCTGGACTGCCGACCTCAGGCCGTGGAATCGAAGTCCCGTGCCTGGATGGCCGGTGCGGAGCACCTATAGCCTGAACGAGCCGGTCCAAACAAGGTCTCGTTGATGTTTCGACCGGCTGCTCGTGGCCGACTGCTGTCGAATGCAGACGCTATTTGAGCGTCTGCTTTGACCGTGTTAATCGGACAGTGCAGATGCCGACTACTACGTCCCTCACCAGGTTCTCTATATCGCCTGGTGTCAGTTCGTTGAAGAAGGCGTAACGAGCAGCCCGAGTGCAAGGAGCCGCGGAG
>CP070775.1:1453045-1507165 GCA_020346185.1 Betaproteobacteria bacterium
TAGATTCAACAGTTCAACCCGATGTTCATCTCGGCTCGTCTTGCAGTTGTTTCATACCACCACACCGTGAGTGGACACGCTTTCAAAAGGCAGAAAAAATATTTCATTTTTTCAGTTGGTTGACGCAAATAGCGTTTGGGGTAACAGGACAAACGTCATAAGCCGTTTCGCGCTGGTGTGAGCTGCATGGCCGACGCACGTTTATTGCAACCCCAGACAATGTCAGCCCGGCGCTCAGCGCAAACCTGATCAAGGAAATGACCTCATGGTAGGCGCGGCATCGACACCTACGTTGTTGGGGAAACCATCGAGAAATTGATTCGCAAGCATTGGCAACAAGAGGGGAGCAATGAAATCAGTACTGGCTATTTTGATGTTCGCAACGACAATACTAGCCTCGCCGGCGTGGGCAGACTTCATTGATGGTTATCGACTGGCGAAATGGGCGCAAGAGGTCAAGAAGTTCCGTTCGGGAACACTGGATTCCGGGGAGACTTACCATGTCGACTCGAACTCGACTCAGGTCGCAATCTTCATGGGCTTTGTTTCAGGAGTTTATGATTCAATCGATGGTCCGAGGTGCGCCTCTGAAAACTTGACGGGCGGCCAAATATTCGATGTCGTTATTAAGTATCTTGAGGAACACCCTGAACAGCATCACCTCTCGGGCAGCGGTCTGGTGGCCGGCTCCGTGCAAGAGGCCTTTCCCTGCGACTAACGAAGACCGAGAAGAGTCGGCACCGAGTCTGGCGCATGTGCCGATCGATGGCTAATGTGCGTTCGACACCAGGCTCGGCGACGGCTGTTTCCCATTACGGCAGTGTGTCTGATTCGGTCATTGCAAATAACCTGCATCGCGGTTGAACACATCGCGAACTGTTCGAGTAACGCTGAAATCATGAACCAGTCGATTGCGCCGATATACCTCAGCCAGCGGCAAGGGATCTGTCTTTCCTCGCCAGTTGACGGTACGGGTTCTGGCCTTGCCGCAGTTGTCACTGCGACATCCGCGCAAGTCGCTACACTTGGTGCGGTTTCAGTCTCAGCTGTAGAATAAGTAGCAACTTTACCCGTCGCAAGCGCTGCCAGAGGAGCGCCGATCCCAAATCGGGTGGGGGAAGCTGGTTGCGACTCGCGATTGATTTCAGTATGTCGGGGTAGGTTTTGTTTATAACTTTAGATTGAGCTCACGCCCGAACGTCTGTCCGACAACAGTTTGACGTTGGGCAAACAAAGACTGCGTAATGCCCGCCACAGATACACCCCAAGGAGCACATTTCGACGGCAGTACAATGCGCAGCCGTTGTTCCGGAAGTTACAAACGCATCTACCGAACCAACAGCACCGGGACTTCAGACAGGTGCACTACTTTGTTGGCAACCGAGCCGACCGCAAGCGTACGGATCGCGCCAAGGCCTCGGGTTCCCATGGCGATCATTTCGCAGTGATATTTCTTGGCAAATTCCGCGATGACCTGCGCAGGATGCCCGATATCGACATGCATGTCATGCGAGATATTGGCGCCCTTGAGCTTGGCCGCCCCCGTTTCGACGATGTTGCGACCGAAAGCCATGTGCTCATCCTCCAGTTGACGCATATCGCTCAGCGTGTCCTTGAAGAGAACCTCATTGACATGAATCGGTTCGCATACCGACAACAGATGTATGTGCATGGAATCTGTCTCGAACAACTTCAAAACCTCATCAAGCGCACGCTGCGAATGATCTGATCCATCCAGTGCGACAAGTACTTTTTTCATTACCGATTCAACCTCATGAAGACTTCAACAAATGTTAATAATCGCGCAGCTCGCTATCAATCACCAGCCAGAACGCGACGATCCGGTTGACCCACATCAAGCCAATGCGTAATTGGTGCAAGCGTCATTCCGTGGTGTCCATGAACAGGATTTTCTTCACTGCAAATTTCTCATTGCGATATCCAACACGACACTTCCGGAGAAAAGGTTAGCAGAATCCACCGCGCACAGCTCAAAACCCTGATGGCATGAAGCCATCCCGGCAAGCAGCACGACGGTCCATAACGGAGTGCGGAAGCTGGCACGCTCCATCTCTGGTGGGTACGTTCGGATCAGCAGTGAGCGTCCCGCAGACAACCGGGCCACCTTGACGACGCACGGCGCCGGGGCTGGCAAGGCCAGTGTAGTGCCTGCCGGGGACACCTTCGAGCCGAAAGGCTGTCGCGTGGCCAAGGACAGAGAAGTGCTGATAGTTTACCTGTTATGCTCCTGGCGGATCGATACGGGGAGCCAATCACTGTCACATGAAACGACGTGCACGCAGTGAGCGGATTGAATTTCCAGGAGATGACTTGTGGGCAAGGAGATCGACCAAACCACTTTTGGCGCTGAACAGACTGGCGAGTTCGTTGAGCGCCTCAAGCAGGAAACCGAGACCCTCGATCGCTGGCGGGCGGACGGCGGGCTCTCCGAGACCGGGTACGTTGGTGGCTTCGAGTTGGAAGCGTGGCTGACCGATCACAATTTGTTTCCTCTAAACTGTAACGAGGAGTACTTGAAGCGTCTCGACTACCCGCTGGTGGTGCCGGAGTTGTCGCGATTCAACGTCGAACTGAACGGCACGCCCCAGTCGCTCAAAGGTGGTGCGCTACGGCGGCTGGAAGAGGAACTCAATGAGACCTGGCGCCACTGTCTGGCGGTAGCGAAAGAGTTCGAGGCTACCCTGATGATGATTGGCATCCTGCCGACAGTGCGTGAGCGCGACTTGTCGCTGCAAAACATTTCCAGGCGAAATCGCTATCACGCCTTGAATCGGGAAGTCCTGAAGATGCGCGGCGGCAAACCCCTGGAACTGAGCATCCTGGGCGAAGAATCCATATCGCTTACCCACAACGACGTAATGCTGGAAGCCGCGACGACCTCATTTCAGATTCATCTGCAGCCTCCCGCCTCGGAAGTTTCGAGGCACATGAACGCGTCGATGATTTTGTCGGGTCCGATGGTTGCACTGGCCGCCAATTCGCCATTTCTCTTCGGCAAAGCGCTGTGGGCCGAAACCCGCATTCCACTGTTCGAACAATCAGTCGCGACTGGCGACGCCGAGCATCCGGAACGCGCTCGGGTGACATTTGGCAGCAGGTATCTGACCGACAATCCAGTCGACCTCTTTCGCGAAAACGTCGCACGCCACGAACCTTTGTTGCCAACCCTGTTCGACAGCAGCGACGAACTGCCGCATCTGCGTTTGCAGAACGGTACGATCTGGCGATGGAACCGGTTGCTGGTTGGCTTCGATGAGCTGAAGATTCCCCATCTGCGCATCGAGCATAGACCCATTCCCGCCGGACCCACCATCGCTGATATGCTGGCTAATGCGGCCGTTTACTATGGCGCAGTTCATTTTCTGGCACGGCTGCGCGAACCGCCCGAGGCGAACCTGCTTTTTGCAAAGGCAAGAGATAACTTCTATCGCGCCGCGCGCGACGGACTCGACGCAAAGCTTACCTGGCTGGACGGACGTGAAATCGATGTCAGGACACTGCTGGCTGACGAAATACTACACATGGCACGCGAAGGACTGGTGTTGCTGGAGATCGACGAAGAAGATATCGAACGTTATATCGGAATCGCGCGCGCGCGGGCCAATAGTGGCCAGAATGGGGCCGCATGGCAGCGTGCGCATTACGAAAAATGCGCAGGCGACTTGTTCCGTCTAACGGCGGACTATCTCGCGCTGCAAAGAAGCGGCGTACCAGTGCACGAGTGGCCCCTCTAGCATGAGGCCGCACGGCGGCCAACACCCCGGTCGGATATCCGTTGCGTACAAGCTGCCTGCGACGTCTGCTAAAGTCGGCATGAAACATCAATAATCCAAATTGTCGCCACATGCTCACTACGCTTGATCATATTCCGGTCGGCTTCCTTGACGCTTCCGCCGGTGGTTTGCATCAGGTCCTGCCGGGTCCGACGCTTATCCACCTACCGGGCCGTAAACCGCAACCGCTTTTCGTCTCCGTTCTGTTGCACGGAAACGAGTACACTGGTTTAAAGGCAATACAGAATGTGCTTGGCCGTTACGCTAATGGCGAGTTGCCCCGCGCCCTGTCGATTTTCGTCGGAAACGTTCAGGCCGCTGCAGTCGGTCTGCGCCGCCTTGATGGACAGCCCGACTACAACCGCGTCTGGCCCGGAGCAGAAGTAACCGCCGACATCGCCACGAGCCCCGAGCACCAGATGATGGGGAAAGTGGTAGACGAGATGCATCAGCGCGGCGTGTTTGCAAGCATAGACGTTCACAACAATACCGGGCTGAATCCGCATTATGGTTGCGTCAATGACTTGCGGGCGGAGTTCCTGAACCTTGCAACCCTCTTCTCGCACACGGTTGTGTATTTTCTTCGGCCACTCGGCGTGCAATCCGCCGCCTTTGCAAGAATCTGTCCAGCTGTCACGCTCGAGTGCGGCAAGCCGGACGACGCCGCTGCGGCAGACCACGCGACGCGCTTCATCGAAGCGGTATTGCACTTGGATCATTTCCCCTCCCGGCAGCCCGCCGCAGGCGACTTCAACCTGTTTCACACCGTGGCCACAGTCAAGGTTGCCGAGGAGCGCTCCTTCAGTTTCGGTGAAATTGAGGCGCAGCTCCAGCTTGACCCACAGATCGATCACATGAACTTCCGTGAACTCGGCGCCGGCACGCGTTTCGGTAGAGTGGCGGCCGGATTTCCGATGCCGCTTGTCGCGCTTGCCGAAGACGGCCGCGATGTCACGGCCGATTACTTCATGCTACGCAACGGTGAGTTGCTGCTGTCGCGCGGCGCGATGCCATCGATGCTGACACTGAATGAGCGCATCATCCGCCAAGACTGTCTTTGTTATTTGATGGAGCGCTACGCCCTGCCATAATAGTTTTTCTTCTTCAAAGCTCTCACCGCGGAGCCCGCAGACTCAAGGGTAAAGAAACTCTTTCTCACCGCTGAGTACGCAGAGAGCGCAGAGAAAGACCTTATAACTCTGTCATTGGCTACGTTTTCTCTCGGATCATGGCACGATAAGCGTTGTTCGCACTCAGCCGGTTGCCTGAACCGTCTCTCGATATCTCAAGCGCAACCCGAAGCCTGTTTTTGAAGTTGTTTTTCTCAGCGTCTTCCGCGACCCCGGCGGTGAGCGTTTCAAGAATTCATTGCCGTGCCAGTGCGGCGTCGACAAAACGGTTGGTGAATGTCTCTTCGAGCCGTATGGTTCGCTTTGAGATCGGCTCGTGAAAGCCCGCAAGCGCCTTCAGCGTCGCTTGCACCGCTTGCGGCGGAATACGCCCATCCTTCGAATAACTTGGCCGTTGCCTTTTCAGTGCAGCTAGATACAGAGGCCGGTCACCGAGCAAGTAATGGCGCGGCACGCGCTTAGCAACCTGCTCGTCCGAGGCGGCGTTGAGCCATTGCAACGCGCGAACCATGGCGTCGGTCAGTGCTTGCACCGTATGCGGGTTGTCGCGAATGAAATTGCGCTTCGTGTAAAGGCTGCCGGATGGCAATGCAGCACCATACAGCCGACGCGCCCCTTCTACGCTGATCGTTTCCACCGTCTCGACTACTTTTCCCCCACGAACCAGCATGCTGATCGCCGGTTCGATATTGGCCAGCGCGTCGAGATGCCCGGCTTGCATCGCCGCCACGGCACTCTGCCCGGTCCCCACCCCAATAATGGAGGCGTCATCATGTTTCAACCCGCCACGCGCCAGCAACGCCTCGACGAACATGTTGGTGCTCGACCCCGGCGCGGTAACACCGATTTTCATTCCTTTCAAGTCCTGGGGGCCGCGCCAAATTTGCGCCTTGTCCTTCACCACCACCAGAGAAATGCCGGGCGTTGCCCCCTGCAGCACGAAGGCGGTCAGTTTCTGCCCGCGCGCTTGCATTACGATCGTGTGATCAAACCCGCCCGAGACAACATCGGCACTGCCGCCCATCATCGCCTGCAGCGCCTTGGCGCCGCCAGGGAAATCGAGAATCTCGACGTCAAGCCCGGCATCACTGAAATACCCCAGTTGCTCAGCCAGGGACAGCGGCAGGTAGTACAAGGCCGCTTTGCCGCCGACGGCAATGGTGACACGTTTCTTTTCCGGGTCGGCCGCGATTGCAGCGGGAAAGGTCAGACAAGAAGAGAAGAGCAGTACAAGAAGAAAACGCATTATCGATATCCGCGCTGATCATTCGCGGCTAAGTGTAGACCAGTTCAACAAGATTTCCCGATCACGGACATCAGCAACTCAATAACCATGATAGTTTCAGGGATTCGCAGGAATTGCTGACCGAGGCAATTTGAACCGGTCAACAACGCCAGAACGCATTGGCCTATGTTGAGCGAGGTAATGCGTATGGCGCATCGCACAATAGACAGGCAAGCTCTTGACCTTTCTTAAATACCGATTCCGTTATATAACTACGGTTGTGTTGCGAATGCCAGTGCGCTCTGGCCTAATCGCACGCGCCATGAGATCAAGAGGCCGCAAGGGCCGAAAAGAGAATAGATCAGGAGGAGGATAATGATGAAAGTCTGGATGCTCGCCTTTGTGGCAGCAATCTTTACTTTGCCCGCTTTAGTATTGGCCGGCCACCACGGCGACGAGGAAAGACTGAAACGCGCCGGAAACTGCAGTGACGCGAAGAAGCAAATGGCTTACTTCTGTGACGAGAGTAACGCCGGTAGCGACAGCATGGTGGCAATCGGAACCGCTTGCACCAATGCCAAGAACAATGTCAAAGCGGCTTGCGAAGGCGTTGACATGCCCGATGCCGAGTACAAATTCGACAATTGAGTCAATTGCCATCGGCTGGCGGTGCAGAATGATGTGACGGCTAGTTGATTATCAAGTTCCAAAGAGTCGTAGTGCAGTAACGCGACATGTGTTAACACAACACCTAACGTTAGGGGGAGTTAATGACGATTCAAAGACACATCGGCGTTCATATGAGCGACGAGGAGTACAAGCAGGTCGACCCTGCTGACAAAGTTGCTTTCCGTTCGCCAGTACCGACACAGATCGTGTCCAACGGCGAATACAACCCGTTACCACAGACCGAAGACCAGGCAAAGGTCGAGGGCCTGATTAAGGAAATGGGCGAATATCAGGCTAAGCGCAACGGTATGGACCGCCGCAGCTTCCTGGCCACCAGTGCTGGTATGGCTACCGCGTTCCTCGCCATGAACAAGGTCTTTGGCCCGGTATTCGACGTCAGTGAAGCGGAAGCCGGTGACATGGAAATGTCCGCCTACCGTGCGGCCCAGTTGTCGAACCAGTTCATCTTCGATGATCAGACCCATTTCATCCGCGATGACTTCGAGCAGGAAGGCCTGCTCGGCCTGACCAAGTGGGCCGTTGGCGCCAAAGTCAACCCGCACATCAATGAAGCGCCGATGACGCTGGCCCGTTACAAGATGGACAACTATCTGAAAGAGATCTTTCTCGATTCCGATACCAAGATCTCGCTTCTGTCAGGCGCGCCGTTCGACGACCCGTCCTGGTGGCTGATCTCCAATGACGCGATCCAGAACGCTTGCCGCGCCGTAAACAAGATGGCTGGCAGCACCCGTATGCTCGGTCACACGGTTATCACGCCGAAGTATCCGAACTGGATGGATGAGGTCGACCGCGCCATCGAGACCCTGCATCCGGTCTCCTGGAAGTCCTACACTATCGGCGACCCGTTTGGACCATCCAAGTACGCGTGGAAGCTCGATGACGAGAAACTCATGTATCCCTTCTACGAGAAGGCTCAGAAGGCCGGTATCAACACCATTTGTATTCACAAGGGTCTGATGCCGCGGGATTACGAAAAGGCCTTCGCCGGCACGTGGGAGCACGCCACTGTGAATGACCTGGGGCAAGCCGCCAAGGACTGGCCGGGCATGAACTTCGTCATCTACCATTCCGCCCTGCGTCCGTGGCTGGCTGACGAGCCGAAGAAGGAAATGGCCCAGTTCATGAAGAACGGCTACCTTGAGTGGTCGACTGATCTGGCCCGTATTCCAGACAAGTACGGTGTAAACAACGTCTACGCCGAACTCGGCACGACGTTCGCCAGTACCGCGGTCACCAATCCACGCTTCTGTGCCGCTTTCCTCGGTCAACTCGTGAACCTGATGGGTCCGGAGCGTGTCGTCTGGGGTTCCGACTCGGTTTGGTACGGCAGTCCGCAGTGGCAGATCGAAGCCATGCGTCGTTTGGAGATTCCAGAAGACATCATGAGAAGCCAAGGCTGGAAGATTCCGCTCGGCGGACCGAACAGCGAAGTCAAGCAGAAGATCTTCGGCCTCAATTCAGCGCATCTGTACAATCTGGACATCAAGATCACGAACGAAAAACCGTTCACGCATGACCAGATTGCGCAGATCAAGGCCGACTACCTGGCCATGGGCGGCGAGCGCAGTAACACTGCCTACGGTTACGTGGCGAAGAAGAAAACTGCCTGATTCTTTCTGGTTTCAGGAAATTCAAAAGCCGGCGCATCGCGCCGGCTTTTTTTATTCATTCTTGAAAACATCTCTCACTGCTAAAGACGCCAAGGTCCGCAGAGAAAAACCGACAGATCGTTCTTATGGCCTCGAACCGAAACACATGTACCGTCATCGGCTCTTAGCAGCGTAATTGAAAAAGACAAACCGCCTGCAAGACGCTTTCACCGCAGAAGTCGCCAAGAACGCAGAGAAAAACCGGAAGCTTCCGCCTGGTTATCTCCAATTAAAGTCGCCGTCATCTAGTGACAGCAGCCTACGCGAAAACTCAAAAAAACCGAAAAACGCTTTCATCGCTGCGTGCGCGGAGACCGCAAACAGATCAAGCGAAGTGCAGCTCGAATTGCTTGGCGTGCTATCGATTTGGCTGTAGCCCTTTACAAAGGTCTAAGGCCTGGCCTGCACTGCGAGGGCGCAAACGATCCACCTCAGCTAACACGTATAGATTCTTCATTCTTCTCGGCGCCCTCTGCGTTCCTAGCGGTGAGCGCTCTTAGTGCGGTCGGGTCCGTCACCGCAGGCTAGATCGATTCGACAAATTTCACCAGCGCTTCACGTTCTGCTTTCGGCATGTTGCGAAACGCTTCGCGCGACGCTTGCGCTTCCCCGCCGTGCCACAGAATCGCTTCAGCAACGTTGCGCGCTCTACCATCGTGCAGTAACGCAGTGCTGCCATTGACCGTTTCCGACAGCCCCAGGCCCCACAATGGGGTGGTACGCCAATCGCGGCCACCGGCGAGGTAGTCTGGCCGGCCATCGGCGAGGCCCTCACCCATGTCGTGCAGCAACAAATCGGTATAAGCGCGGAACGTGCGATTGGCGAGTTTCGGGAATGCCGGATACTCCCGCGCTGTTGTCAGTTCCGGAACGTGACAGACATTGCAACCCGCCTGATTGAACAAGTTCTTTCCCTGTTTCACCTGTGGATCGTCCACGTCGCGCGGAGCAGGTGCCGCCAAGGTGCGTAACCACAGCTCGAAATCGTCCATGTCCGCGTCGATGATTTCGGGGTCGTTCGCTGGATCCTGGTTTTGGCATGCAATCTGAACCGGCGGACAGTTCTGAGCCCGAAAGACCCACGAGGTTACGCCCAGATCGCCAAGAAAAGCCGCCGCGGTTTGCTGCATCAAACTCGGTGTGTTCGCTTTCCAGCCGAATCGACCGAGTGCGGGCTGTTTATTGATCGCATCCCAGACATAGTTAGGACGTCCATTGACGCCATGTTCCGCCTGCGCCTGCGCGATCTCAAGCACTGTTTCTTCCGAGACCGCTTCGAGCAGACCAAGACCAATTAATGGCGGCGTATTGCGGAGTGAGAACATCGCCCCCTCACCAAGCGGGCCGAAGGCAAGGTCTTCGATCCGTAATTGCGGTTTTCTCAACGTCACCTGCTCGCCATCAGCGAAAGAAACGGAATGGTCTTCCCAATCGAGATACAAGGCGGCTTCGGCAGGAACGAACATGCGCGCATAACGCAAGTCAACCTCTTGGGCCTGCAGCGCATTGTTCTGAAACTGGTCGCCGTAGTTCGGGTCCGCTTGCGGGCCACCGTGCTCGTCACTACCTGGCAAACTCAAACGCACCAGCATGGTCGAGAGCTGTTCATCGGCACTCGCTGGCGGCATTCCTCGCCCATTATTGATATGGCATTCGCTGCAACGGGTCTGGATAAACGTTGGCCCAAGACCCCATTCACCATTGAACGTGATGGGGGCGATCCAACGTCGCTTGAAGTGGCTACGACCGAGCATGAACATCTTGCTTTCCTGGTAGGAGAGCACCGACGCGGGCTGTTTGTAGGCATCCGTGTCGAAACGCGCGACAGTGAATCCATTGTCCGGAGCGCTTTCCCCCACCTGCGCCAGCGCTACGCCTGTAAGGGCCGCAATCAGTGCCGCTAGAACCGCGCGCACTGCCGCCCGGCAGCCGCCGACCAGAGTGATGCGTCGTCCAATCAAAATAAGTGTACTCGTCCACATAACCGCATTCGTCAGATCAATTGATATTCATAAGGTAGACCGTCGAGACATTTGACATTTTGCCGCGAATTATCCTCTAAATGTAGGTCGAATAGTGGTCTGTTGGAGCACCATCGCCGTTTCATTGCTCGCGTGTCAAGCCGCAACAAATAAGCGGCAAAGCATGGCCTCAGGGGCTAGCGACTGTCCAGCCCCCACCCAGTGCTTTGTAAAGATCGACAATCGCGACGAGTTGAGCGCGACGGGTGGCTACCGTAGCGAGTTCCGCCTGGAACAATGAGTCGTTCGCAATCAACACCTCCAGATAGCTGGTCACCCCGCCGTCGTAGCGGGCACGCGACAGGAACGCGGCACTACGCGCCGCCTCCCTTTGAGCCTCACGCGCGGCGAGCTCGTTGCGCAACGTGCGCACGGCGGCCAGCGCATCTTCTACTTCACGGAATGCCTGCAGCACGGTGAGTTCATATTGATTGAGAAGCTGCTCGGTGCGAGCAACCTCGATCTCCACTCGCCGTTTGTTCTGGCCCGCGTTGAAAAGTGGTGCGAAAAAGTTGGCACCGATGTCCCAGATAGCAGCATTGCTATCCGTCAAATCGTTCAACTCCGTACTGACAACACCGGCGTCCGCAGTCAAGGCCAGCGACGGAAACCGCAACGCTTCGGCGATACCGATCCGTTCGGTCTGCGCCGCCAATTCGCGCTCGGCCGCGCGTACATCTGGGCGGCGCTCCAGCAACTCGGAAGGTAATCCGGTCGGCACCGTCGGCGGAATAATCTGGTTCTCGACCTCTACACCGCGACTGATCCTTCCAGGATTCCGCCCCAGCAGTATGCTGATAAGATTCTCGGTTTCAATGACCTGTCGCTCCAACAACGCAAGATCGGCGGCAGCTTCTGCTTCCTGTATCTCCGCCTGATTGACATCGATCCTGGGAATGGTGCCTTTGTTGAATCGCTCACGAATGATGCGCGTCGAATCACGTCGCGTGGCAAGCGTTCGAGCGGCAATATCCCTGCGCTGATCGAGATCGCGCAGCAGGAAGTAGCTGCTCGCCACATCGGCAATGAGCGAGGTCAAAACCGTGCGGCGTGCCTCCTCACTGGCAAGCAACTCCTGGCGCGCCGACTCGGTCTGGCGGCGGAGTTTGCCAAACAAGTCAACTTCGAACGTCAATTGCGCGCTCAACAAGTAATTGTTCTGCACGCCAGCATCTGGTAAGAATTGCTCGGCAGTGTTACCGCGGCTTATATTTGCCACGCCGTCGACTCGCGGGAACTGGTCGGCCCGCACGAAACCCAGTCTGGCACGAGTCTCTTCCACGCGCGCCGTGGCGATTGCGAGATCGTTGTTTTCCCCTATGGCGGCCATGATCAGGCTCTGAAGCTGCTCATCGCGAAACAATTCCCACCATTTCGAATTGGCAATCGAGGCGCCCGAAGCAACGCGCTGCCGATACTGGTCAGGCGTCTCGATTTCCGGGCGCTGGTAATCCGGTCCGAGCATACAACCGGGCAGCAGCGCGACAAAAAGAATCAGGGGGCGAGCATGCATCATCTACCCAACTCCGCCCGCATCTCTGGTTGCCTTGCCACGGCCACTGATCTTCTCTACAAAAACGAATAACGCGGGTACGAGAAGAACACCGATGAGTGTCGCGGCCACCATACCGGCAAACACCGTCATGCCCATTACCTTGCGCGCTTCGGCACCGGCGCCGCTGGCGATCAATAACGGTATGACACCCAAGATAAACGAGAATGCCGTCATCAATATCGGCCGAAACCGGTCACGCGCTGCCGAAATGGCAGCGTCCAGAGCGCTCATACCCTCTTCGGTTTTCAGCTTAGCGAACTCGACAATGAGGATCGCGTTCTTGGCCGCCATGCCAATCAGCATAACCAATCCGATTTGTGCGAACACATTGTTTTCGTATCCGGAAAGAAACAGACCTGCCACCCACAGTCCCAGCATTGCACCGAATACGGCGATCGGCGTACCGAGCAAGACGCTAAACGGCGTGGACCAACTCTCGTACTGAGCAGCGAGAATGAGGAACACGAAAATGAGCGCAAGCACAAATACCTGCCCCCCGGTGCCTGCGGCAGCGCGTTCCTGATAACTCATTGCGTTCCACGAGTAGGACATGTCGGTCGGTAACACCTGCCTGGCGACTTCTTCGAGCGCATCAAGAGCCTGATCGGAGCTGTACCCCGGCGCTGGCGACCCGGTAATCTCGGCAGCCCTAAACAGATTGAACCGATTGGTGTATTCCGGCCCCTGCGTTGCAGACACGCCGACAAGCGAACTCAGTGGAACCATCTCGCCTTGCTTGTCGCGCACGTAGAAATAGCGCACGTCCGACGCGTTGGCGCGATATTCTGGTTCGGCCTGCACGTAGACCTTGAAAAGCCGACCAAATCGATTGAAGTCGTTTACGTATGCGCCTCCAAGAAATGAACCAAGCGTGGTATTCACATCAGCCGGCGAGACACCGAGTTTCAACACCTGGTTCTGATCGACGTCAGCAAAGATCTGCGGCACATTGGCACGAAAAGTCGTGATCATGCCGCCGATTTCCGGTCGTTCACTCGCTTGCTCAATAAAACGCACGGCCTGCTCGCCGAGATAGGAGGGGCTGTTACCACCACGATCCTGTAACATCATGCTGAATCCGGATCCCGTGCCAAGGCCCGGAATTGCCGGCGGCCCGAAGGCAAAAGCGATCGCCTGCGGGATGCCAAAAGCCAGTTTCTTGTTCAGCTCCTCAATGATCGTCTTGACATGCAGCTCGGCCGAATCCCGTTCGCCCCACGGCTTCAACGACACGAAGAAGAAGGCGTTGTTCGGCGACAGTGACGATGTAAGGAGACTGTATCCGGCCACCGCAGTCACCGAATCGATTCCTTGCATACCTTCCAGGATGGACTCAACTTTTGCAGTGACCCGGTCGGTACGTTCCAGCGAAGACGCATCGGGTAACTGAACGTTGATCAGGAAATAGCCTTGGTCTTCTTCAGGCACGAAGCCGCCAGGGACGAGGCCAAACATGCCCGTCATCAGCGCCGTCACCATGCCAAGTATGGCAAGGCTCAACACGGTTTTTCTGGTCAGAAATGTAGTGATGTCCACATAGCGATCCGTTCCGACACGGAACAATGCGTTGAACCGATCGTAAAACGGTTTCAACCAGCTCGCTTTCTGGCGGGATGGCGGTTTCAACAGCATGGCACTGAGTGCCGGGCTGAGCGTCAGTGCGTTGATCGATGAAATTGCGACAGAGATTGCGATGGTGATGGCAAACTGCTGGTACAAACGACCCGTGATGCCGCCCATAGTCGCAACAGGAACGAAAACCGCGATCAACGACAATGAAGTGGCGATGATCGGGCCGGTCACCTCTTTCATGGCAGCAATGGTCGCCTCCTTGGGCGCCATACCCTGTTCCATCTTGGCGGTAACGGCTTCGACGACCACGATCGCATCGTCGACAACAATACCGATTGCCAAAACCAGGCCGAGCAAAGACAACGTGTTGATGGAGAAACCGAGTAACGGAAACACCATGAAAGTCCCGATCAATGAAACCGGCACTGCCAGCGATGGAATCAATGTCGCACGCACGTTCTGCAGGAAAATAAACACGACGAGAATGACCAACGCGACCGCCTGATAAAGCGTCGTGATAATTTCCTTGATGCCTTCCTCGATGGCCAGAGTCGTATCAAGAGACACGAGGTATTCGAGATCGTCGGGGAAGTCCTGCGCCATGCGAACCATGGCGGCCTTGACCTGCTCAGCGACCTCAATGCCGTTGGCACCTGGCAACTGATAAATCGCCAGAATCGAACTCGGCCCACTATTCAGGCGCGTCACCGCGTTATAGGTCTGTGTGCCCAGTTCCACGCGAGCAACGTCGGCAACGCGCACTTGCGATCCATCCGGGTTGGAGCGGACGATCACGTCACCAAACTCCTCGGCCGTGGACAAGCGTCCCCGGGTACGAACGGTATAGGTGAACTCTGTGCCGGGCATTGCCGGCGGCCCACCAATCTGGCCGGCCGGCGTAATCACATTCTGCTCCTGTATAGCGCGGGTAATGTCAGGAACGGTCAGTCCCAATTTCGCAAGCCGATCCGGCTTGATCCAGACCCGCATGGCGTACTCGCTGCCGCCCAATACATTCACCTGGCCGACGCCACGAATTCTCGCGATCTCATCGAGCACATTGATCGTCAGGTAGTTACTGAGGAAATTCTGGTCATAGCTGCCGTTGGGCGAGTACACCGATACCAGCATCAGAGGAAACGACAGCTGCTTCTTCACAGTAATACCGAGACGCTTGACATCCTCGGGAATGCTGGCCTGCGCTTCAGAGACGCGATTCTGGGTCAGCACGTTCGACATATCGAGATCTGAACCGACTTCGAAGGAAATAGTCAGTCTCATCGAGCCGTCGTTGGCATTGACCGATTTCATGTACAGCATGTTTTCGACACCGTTGACTTTCTGCTCCAACGGCGTTGCGACGGACTGCTCGACCACTTCGGCATTAGCACCCGTGTAGGTTGCACTGACCTGCACTTCCGGCGGATTTATTTCCGGATACTGCGCGACGGGCAACTTGCCCATCGACGTCAAGCCGACGAGGACGATGAGGATTGCGATGACCATCGCAACGATTGGCCGGCGAACGAAGAACTCCGCCATTGAGAACTATGCTGCCGGCTCAGCTACCGGCTTCACGGCAGGGCTCAGTGGCGACGGAGCGACTACCATCCCCGAGCGCACTTTCTGCAGACCTTCAACGACAACCGTTTCGGTGCCGTCGAGACCAGCTTCGATAACAATCATATTCTCGGTAACAGGACCCGGCTCGACGTCACGTACTTCGATCTTGTTGTCGCTGCCGACGACGTAAACACGGTAAAGCCCCTGTATCTCCGACACGGCACGCCGCGGAACAACGACCGCTTGGCGCAGCGTGCGATAGGGTGCCCGAACGCGAGCAAACTGCCCCGGCAAAAGAACACCCTTCGGATTCGGAAATGCCGCCTCGACAGCGTAAGTGCCGGTTTCCGGATCGATTGCCTGGGCAGATGCGACGACGCGGCCTTTGTGCTCATGCTCGCTGCCATCGGCAAGAATCAACACCAGTCCTTTTTCCTCGCGGCCTTGCACATCTTTGCGGTCCACTCCCGAATCCGAGATATAGGTGCGGGCCAGGAACAGATATTCGCGTTCGGAAATGGAAAAGCGCACCCGGATCGGGTTGATGTCCGAAAGCGTATTGAGAACAACCGGATTCGGATCGCGGCCAACGAATTCGCCCGGCTTGGCTTTGGACAAGCCGATCATGCCGTCAATCGGCGCTCTTAGCTTCGTATAGCTGAGTTCGATACGAGCCAGATCGACGGCCGCTTCGGCAGCCGTCACGGACGATCGAGCCGCGGCCTCTTGCGCTACCGAACTATCGAGGTCCTGCTGGCTCACTGCGTCGATCTCGGCAAGTGGTTTGATGCGGGCAAGATCACTTTGCGCTTTGACGAGGTTAGTCCTGGCGGTCGCTAGCTTGCTCTGCGCCTCGACAAGCTTCGCCTGGAATGGTTGCGGATCGATGGTGTAGAGCAGGTCACCCTTGCTGACGAACCCGCCCTCGCGAAAATTCATCGTTTCGAGAAATCCCTCGACGCGAGCACGAATCGGAACATCCTGGGCACCCCGCGTCGTACCGACCAACTCGACAGACAACGGCACGTCACGGCGTTCCGCATTGATCACGCCAACTGGCAGCGGTGGCGCCGCCGCCGGCTCCGGCTTGGACCAATCACAGCCCGTCAACTGACCGCCGGCGACAAGCGCCAGCAGCACAGTCATCAGGCGAGCGGCCATGCTTTCCTCTTTTTCCGTTATGTGCATTTCAAAGACCGCGGGAAGTGATCGACTAACACCCGGGATTCTACCCCGCCAGCGAATACAAGATAGACCGCCGCGTCCAGAGGCAGAACCTGCCCGGCAATTGGTCGCAAAGTTTCGCCGCCAATTGCGAAGGGGGCAACGGCCGGTGAAGCCGTTCTCCGGCTCGCCACTTTGGCGTAATATGCCGATGATGCACAGCAGCACAGCGACCGCCGCAACACGGAAAGCTGCCTACAACGAGATGCAGGATGGGCGCGGCCAGACCAGACAGCACTACCGCGAACTGCGGGACTGGCTGGGCGAGATGCCGAACGAGCGTCTCGCGCAAAAACGCGACGACGCAGACACGTTGTTCAGGCGTATGGGTATCACCTTTGCCGTGTACGGCGAAAACGCCGGCGCCGAACGCCTCATCCCCTTTGATATCGTGCCGCGCATCATTACCGCGGTCGAATGGCGCCGACTTTCGCGTGGTCTTACACAACGCGTAAAAGCGCTTAATGCGTTTCTCAGCGACATCTATCACGAGCAGGAGATCCTCAAAGCCGGCCGCATTCCAGCCGAGCACGTGCTCTGCAACGTGCAGTACCGCCCGGAAATGCAGGACATCGAAGTCCCTGGCGACGTTTATGCCCACATTGCCGGGGTAGACGTGGTCCGCGCTGACGAAGGCGAGTTCTTCGTGCTCGAGGACAATCTGCGAGTGCCGTCGGGCGTGTCTTACATGCTCGAAGACCGCAATGTGATGATGCGCCTGTTCCCCGAGTTATTCGCGCGCTACGCGGTCGAGCCGATCGAGCATTATCCTGACATCCTGCTCGATAATCTGCGCAGTGTTGCTCCCGCCGAGGTCCTCGAGCCCACCGTCGTACTGCTGACGCCCGGCGCCTATAACAGCGCCTATTTCGAGCATGCCTTCCTCGCTCAGCAAATGGGAATCGAGCTGGTTGAGGGTAAGGACCTGATGGTACGTGACGGATTTGTATTCATGCTGACCACGCGTGGCCCTCAGCCGGTACACGTGATCTACCGGCGAATCGACGACGATTTTCTCGATCCACTGGCATTTCGTCAGGATTCGGCTCTCGGCGTGCCGGGCCTGCTAGCCGCATACCGGGCCGGCCACGTCACCATCGCCAACGCTATCGGTACCGGGGTCGCCGACGATAAGTCGATCTATCCGTACGTGCCGGAGATGATCCGCTTCTATCTAGATGAAGAGCCAATCATCAATAATGTTCCTACCCGCATATTACGCAACCCGAACGACCTTGCGTATACGCTAGACCGCCTGAGCGAACTGGTCGTTAAGGAAGTCCACGGTGCCGGTGGTTACGGAATGCTGATCGGACCGAAGGCGAGCAAGGAGCAGCTAGAGCGCTTTCGCGGTCAGATCAAAGCGAATCCCGATCGCTACATTGCCCAACCGACACTAGCGCTATCGACCTGCCCGACTTTCGTCGATGAAGGTATCGCCCCGCGCCATGTCGATCTGCGGCCGTTCGTTCTGTCCGGCAGCGATGTACACATAGTGCCCGGCGGGTTGACGCGGGTGGCGCTACGTAAGGGCTCACTGGTCGTCAACTCGTCACAAGGAGGTGGCACCAAGGACACTTGGGTCCTGGAAACACGATGACCGGGAGTAACTGATGCTCAGCCGCACTGCTGATCACCTCTACTGGATGTCACGTTACACCGAGCGTGCCGAGAATCTGGCGCGCATGCTGCAGGTCGATACCCATTGGGCATTGCTGCCGCGCGAAGTCGGCGAGCTGGACCGCTCCTGGGAAGCAACGCTGTCGATGGTCGGTCAGCTCGATGCCTATCGAGCAAGGTATGGGGAAATTTCGGCCGATCAAGTCATCCGCTTCCTGGCCTTTGACGAGGATAATCCTGCCAGCATCGTCAGCAACCTCAACATGGCTCGTGAGAATGCGCGCGCCGTACGCGGCACGCTCACCTTCGACCAGTGGGAGATCATCAATTCGACGTGGCTTGAACTCAAACTGCGCAGTTTCGACCACCTGCACGGTGACGCGCTGACCGGGTTCTTCGAGTGGGTCAAGCTGCGCTCTCATCTTTCACGAGGCGCGACAATCGGAACCATGATGCGTGACGAAGGATTCGACTTCAAACGCATCGGCACTTTTCTCGAGCGCGCCGACAACACGGCCAGAATCCTTGATGTCCAGTTCCGAATGCTCGCGCCCGACGGCGTGACATCGAGCAACGAGGCAGATTACTACCGGTACCGGGCATTGCTCGAATCGGTATCAGCCTACGAGATATACCGCAAGGTCTACCGCGACCGCGTCACCCCGGAGCGGATTGCCGAGTTGCTGATCCTGCGCGCCGACATGCCGCGCTCATTACATCGTTGCGCCGAGGGCCTGGCGCAACATCTTCAGGCAGTAGCCAATGATCAGTCGACCGAGACCCTGCGCCAAATCGGTGAGCTGCATTCCTCTTTGCACTACACGAGAATTGATCTGATACTCGACGACGGACTGCATGCTTTCCTGCGTGACTTTCTGGCGCGCATTAATGGCCTGGGCCGCCGCATTGCCCAGGACTTTCTTGTGTCCGTGACCATTTGACCGATGCTGCTGTTCATCCAACACGAGACAATCTATCGCTATACGCACCGTCTGAATCGCTCGGTGCAGGTCGCCAGGCTCACCCCGCGCATCGACGCTGGTCAGCGCACCATTCGCTGGAACTTGAAGTCGCCTGGCCGCCAACTTGAGCAAGTCGATGCGTTCGGCAACATCACCCACTTGATTACAGTCGATGAGCCGCTCGACGAGATCCATGTCTTTGCCGATGGCGTCATCGAGACGCGTGACGCCAACGGATGGGTTGCCACCGAGGAAGTTGGCCTCTCGCCACTGGCCTATTTGGCAACCACGGACCTGAGCGCGCCTGACCAGGCCATCTCCAAATTTTCATCCAGCTGGACCTCACAGAGCATTGCCAGCCCGCAAGCGCTGCTTGACCTCGGTCAGGCAGTACGCGAAGCCGTCGTCTGGGAACAGGGCTCTACAACGGTCGAGCACGATGCCGCCCAGGCGCTGGCTCAAGGTCGCGGCGTATGTCAGGATCACGCCCACCTGTTTCTCGCAGTGTGCCGCCTGTTGTCTTTACCGGCGCGCTACGTCAGCGGCTACTTCCATACCGGCGAGGCCAGCCCCGCGAGTCATGCCTGGGCCGAGGCCTGGTTGGGAAGGGATCGCGGCTGGTTCAGTGTTGACATCACCCATGGAACAGCAGCCGGAGAACGCCACTGCAGACTCGCCGTAGGCCGCGACTACCTCGACGCGGGCCCGGTCAGGGGCGTACGTCGCGGTGGTGGCGACGAAGCGCTGCACGTAGCGGTGAATGTCTCGCGCTCGCGTGGCCCACGCAGTAAACGGAAGCGGCGGGATTGGCAACAGCAGCAATAGACAGTGCGGTTCACTTTCGAGCACCGGATACCGTGACCGTGGTAGGCTGCCCAATCCCGAAACTTTGACACTCACCTATGACTTACTGTGTCGGCATGCTGGTCGATGCGGGCATCGTGATGCTCTCCGATACTCGCACCAATGCAGGTGTGGATAACATCGCAACCTTCCACAAACTGTCCATCTTCGAAAAGCCAGGTGAACGTGCCATCGCACTGATGGTGGCGGGTAACCTGTCGATCACACAGTCAGTCCTTGGCCTGCTAAGGGAACAGCTGCACGAGCACGACGAGAAACACCTTTTGAACGTCGACACCATGCTCGATGCGGCACGCTGCGTCGGTGATGCGGTCCGGCAAATTCACGCTCGCGATGGCAAGGCGCTAGAGGATTTCAAGATTGAATTCAACGTGTCGATGGTCCTCGGCGGCCAGATCAAGGGCGAAACACCACGCCTTTTCAACATCTACCCGGCCGGCAATTTCATCGAAGCCAGCGAAGACACCTGTTACTTCCAGATTGGTGAAACCAAATACGGCAAGCCGATTATCGATCGTGTCATTAACCGAAAGACACACCTCGAACGTGCCGTCAAATGCGGCTTGATATCGATGGACTCGACTATTCGCTCCAATCTCACGGTGAGTCCGCCAATCGACGTTGTGGTGATTCGCACTGACGAATTGCGCATCGGGAGCCACCAGGTTATCGAGGACGAAAACCCATACTTTCATCACATCCGCACCCGCTGGGGTGACTCGCTAGGGCAGGCATTTCTTGAACTTCCCGATCCTGACTGGATTCAGAAAGCAGGCTGACAAACCACAAGGCACGACCGCTTTTTTTGCGTCAAGCTCGAAAACGGTTCCGGCCTACGCCACAAAGTTATAGCTTGATGCCGAACTGCGGGAGGAACGTGATCGCCAGCCAGTAGCAGAACATGGTGATGGCAACGCCGATCGCCATGCTCAAATAGAAGTTGACACCTGCTTTGAGCAGCACCGGGAGGACGATGAACAAGGCGAGTGAAGGCAAAACCAGCCAGAGGATACTGCCCGACAATGCTGCGACTCTTTCCGTGTCCCTGGTGTCAACAAACAACCAAATCATTGCCAAGACCGAAACCAGCGGTACCGATGCCAGCAGTGCGCCATACAAAGTGCTGCGCTTGGCCAATTCCGATACCAGCACGACCAACAAGACCGTTACCAACAGCTTGAAGATGTAGAAAACCACGCGA
Organism: Betaproteobacteria bacterium; assembly: GCA_020346185.1. Classification (GTDB taxonomy): domain Bacteria; phylum Pseudomonadota; class Gammaproteobacteria; order Burkholderiales; family Eutrophovitaceae; genus SG8-40. Next base: position 1,474,119 of record CP070775.1, read on the forward strand.
ATGCCTTTCGATTCTGCGCTTTCGACTTATGGAGTTTTAGCCTGCGATGCCGGCCTCGTGCGCAGCCACAATTTCATTCAGCACCGGTAGCAACTCGCTGATAAAGGCTTGCGGGTTCTCGCTCATTGGAAAGTGGCCAAGCCCCGGCATGATGCGCACCTGTGCGCCCGGAATCTGCGCTGCCGTATCCTGCGTGTCCTGCGGGCTGCATGAATAATCGTATTCCCCGGTCAACAGGTAAAGCGGCGTGACACGCGTATCGATGTTCTCAACACGCCGGCGCAAATCGCCTTCTACCTGATAGAAATACAAATCGCCAGCGAATACTCCGGGACCACCCTGCATGTAGTGCCAAAGCGTTTCCCAACGGTCGGCTTCGGGGCTGTCCGGGCACATCAAGCCCATGACTGTCGCCGCTCCCGCAACCGGTCCGTTGACCTCGGGATGTGCCAACCATGCCGGATCGTAGTAACGCGGCGTGCCGGCTGCCGACTGCAAGCCAATGATGGCGCGGAATTTTGTCGCGTAATCAAGCGCCAGATTCAGACAAACACGCCCCCCGATCGAGCAGCCCATTACGATCGGCTTGTTCAATTCAAGCGCCTGCATGAAGCCAAGAATCAATTCGCAGTAAGTGGCACTGGTCAGACGCCAGGTTTCGCTCTGCCAACCCGCAGGTGGCGAACTTTTCCCATGCCACGGCAAATCAAAGGCGATCACGCGAAATTGGTCGGTAATCACAGGCGCGTTGAGCAGCCCACGAAACTGCCGCGTGTCAGCACCAGCCGTGTGCAGGCAGAGCAACGGAATGCCCTGCCCCGACTCCTCGAAATAGACACGGCAAGTCCGTCCCCCGTGTTCAAAGTGAACATACCGCCCAGTAACGGGCTCCAGTATCGCGTTCACGCCTGGCTCCGCAAATGCAGCAACATCAGTTTGAGATACATCAGGTGCGCGTAAAACTTGCGCGTATCGCCAGCAAGCAGCACCTCCTTAGTCCGAAAGTAGGCGAAGATATCCTGGTCTCCCGGAGCCGGATTTGGAGAACAAAATCGTGCCCAGGCTTCGGAACTGCCGAGGAGAGCAAAGTTGCATTGCGGCATGACGAACGGACCATCCGTTACGCTGACGACCCTGCCCGCATAAACAGTAATCAAGCGCTCCCGTTCACCCATTCCGAGCAGCACCCTGAAACTTGAATCAGCGCCACGCTGCGCGATTACCGGGTCAGAGTTGACCCGGTCGATGAAACCATCCCAATTCACTGGCGTTCTCCCTTGTTCTTGAATGCGTCAATGAGACATGTCTGCTAGATGTTGAAATACGCCTCGAACATCGGAATCCAGGTTACCTCGGTGGGTACGCCAAGTGAAACCACTGCTTCGCGCGCACCATCAATCATCATCAATCCGGCATCATGCTCGAACTGTCTGCGCCGGAATATTCCGCCTTCATTCTCGGACAGTACGACGCGGAACACCAGTTTGGCAGTGTAAAAAGCTTCAATGGCATTGGCTTCGAGAAAAAGTACGACATCGTGCTGTATAGAGATGGAAATCAGAGAGGATCTGGTCCATTCCTTTCTACTCCTGCAATCTTGAAGTGTCGTATTCTTCCTGCGTAAGCCTGAAGAACACCGAAGCCCTGCCACTGGTATCGAAGAAAGCTTCAGCCAACGCAATCTGCGTGAACAGAAGTTGTAGCAGCAACAGCAGCGGCGCTACAGTGATGCTGACCGCGCCTCTCCAGGCACAACAGACCACAGGCTTATCGATCAAATTGGCAGGAACCGTCTTCAGTCTGCCACGATTTCAATCTGTAGCCGGTTCTAATCGATCTTTAAAATATGGCGACCGTTTCTCAACAAAAGCGCGCACCGCTTCACGGTGGTCGCTTGTTTGGGCGCTGTCAACCATGCGCACCGCTTCGCCGTCGAGCGCGCTCAGAAAATCGCTCGCGACGGCATCGTCCAGGTTGTCCTTCATGTTTCGCAAAGCGATTCGCGGACCACATGCGAGTTTCGCTGCGAGTTCAAACGCCGCCCGGCGCAGTTCGTTGTCGGGCACGACATAGTTGATTAGACCAAGGCGCTCACAACGAGCGACATCGATACGCTCCGGCAAAAACAGCAGTTCGCGCGCACGCGCATTGCCAACCGCGCGAGTAAGCAGCCAGGCAATCCCATAGTCACCGCTCAATCCGATGCGCGCATAGGCAGTCGAGACAAATGCAGACTCGGCCGCGATGCGAAGGTCGCATGCCAGTGCGATCGACAGGCCAGCACCCGCAGCAGGACCAGGCAGCGCAGCTACTGTGGGCTTGCGCAATCCGACCAGAGCGCCGGTCAGGGTTCGCTGACGCTGTTGAAGGTCGGCGATTCTTTCCTGGCGCGTGGCCTGCGCCTGACCCGATTCGTTCTTCTGCAAGGCCCCGCCGCCTTTGTTCATACTCTTGACGTCGCCGCCAGCGCAAAAGGCTGTGCCCGCTCCGGTGATCAGTACCGCACCGACTTCGGGATCATCGCCCACTTGTTTGATCATTCCGCGCAGGGCGGGCGTAAGCTCCTCGCCCAAGGCGTTGCGCGCCTCAGGGCGATTCAGTGTGATGGTTGCCACGCCATCTTCGACTCTGCAAAGCAATGCCTGTGTTCCGGTATCTATTTTCATCATCGCCTCGTATGTTTATCAGCGGCCGGCCCCGCCATATCGGCCTTGTGACGCGTTGGCACTACAATTGAATACAGGAGCATGATACAAAGCCTGGCGCGCTGATCCCAGAGGATCATGGCTTGCTAAGGATGGATCCCACCCGGTTACCACTCAACAGAAGAGGGTCTTATCAAATGGCAAGTAATACCAAACCAGTGTCGACACCACTTTCAGATGTCCGTGTCGTCAATATCGGGACCGGCTGGGCCGGACGCGTCGCGGCGATGTTGATCGCCGACCAAGGAGCAGACGTCGTCGAATTTGTCCGTCCCGGGCGCGCTGTACACCCCTGCGACCCGCTGCTCGATCGCGGCAAGCGGCTGCTGGAAATCGATCTAAATGACGCTGCCGCAAGGCAAATGGCTCGTGAACTGGTCGCCGACAGCGATGTTGTATTCGAGAACATGCATGCCGGTGCCGCAGCCAGGCTGCAACTTGACTACCCAAGCCTCGACAATCACGAGCGCATCATCTACGTATCACTGCCTGGATTCGCCGAGGGTGACAACAACCACACAATGCCGGCGTGGGAGGGCATCATCGACGCCGCAGTCGGCATCTATACCGACCTCAGTCCACTTGGACCGCTGATTGGCGGAGAGCCGGTGTACACCGCAATTCCGATGGCCTCTGCTTATGGTGGCGTTCTCGGCGCGGTAGCAGCATCGATGGGACTTTATCGTCGACAACGCAGCGGAAAGGGTCAACGCATTGTTGTACCGCTGGCGGACGCGGTGTTATCGGCGATGGCGCTCCTGATTGCCAAGATTGACGGACAACCGGAACGCTACAACTTTCCGTCCATTGACAATGCCATGATGCACACGTTGTTCCCGATTTTGCGCGAGCTACGTGAACACCTTACCGAGGATCACATTGCCCGAATCGTCGGACTTCTCAAAAGCCGCGCCATGCCGGGGCTGAATTTCTACGAATGCGCCGATGGGCGGATTCTGTTCGTTGTCGCGATGGACCACGTCTACCAGACACGTGCGTTTCTGGAAACCGTTGGCGTCTACGACCGCGCCATCGCCGAGGGCATGATCGCCGGCAACCCCTACAGCGAAAGCCGTGAAGGAAATAACCTGAACAACGCCGGAGATCTTATGCCGCACAATCGCCAGCGCCTGCTGCAGATGATCTCCGACAGCATCAAGACACGGCCCGGCAAGGAATGGGAAACCAAACTGCGTAATGCGAACGTGCCGGTCACGGTAGTGCAGACCGACTCCGAATGGCTTGCCGATGCCCAGTTACTCGAGGCAGGCGTAATCACCGATATCGAAGATCCAATACTCGACAAGGTTCGCATGCCGGGGCGCTTTGTCTCAATCGAGGGTGCGGCCACTCAGTCGCCGAAGCCGCGGCCACGCCAGAGAGTCAAAGGCGCGGCCTGGCAGCAGGCACCGTTACCACCAACCTGCGCTGATGACGCCGTTAATTGCGGTTTGCTCGAGGGCGTGCGCGTGCTGGACCTTTCGAACATTATTGCCGGCCCTGCTGCCGGGCGCACCCTTGCCGAGCACGGGGCCGATGTGCTGCGCATCGATTCGCCGGCACCGCAGGCCGGTCCGCGCATCACCATGTGGTTCGGCGTCGACGTCAATCAGGGTAAGCGCGCCATGGTGCTGGACCTGAAAACCGAAGCCGGCCGCGGGGTGCTGGCACGACTGGTCAAGGAAAGCGATGTAGTGCTGCACAACTTCCTCGATAAATCAGCGCGCTCACTGGGCATTGCCCACGATCAGCTCACGGCAATCAATCCAGACATCATCTCATGTCAAATCAGCGCCTGGGGCGGCAGCGAAGGTGGTCCCTTCAAGGACGACCCAGCATTCGACCCTGTGTTGCAAGCCGCCACCGGTATCATGGCGCGCTACGGGCAGCCCGATAAACCAGTCCTGCACGCGATCGCATCCTGCGTCGATTACATCACCGGATTTTCTGCAGCGCTGGGCATCGCGCAGGCCTTGTTCGCGAGAGAACAAGGGTGCGGCGGCAGTTACGTGCGCACGTCTCTCGCAATGGGTGCACAGCTGGTGCAGTTTCCATTCATGACGCACCATGCCAAGTCGGAACAATTGATCCCATCCGGACAATCAGCACGCGGAGACGGTTGCGAACAGCACTTGTACCAAACCGCCGACGGTTGGGCATTCGTCGGTTGTCGCGCCGGTGACGGTGCAAAACTCGCAGCCGCGGTTAGCGCCGAATCGGCGACTGCCAAGGCAGTCGCGGACAAACTACGTGATCTGCCACTCGCCGCGCTCAGAGAAAAACTCGCAGCGCTACCAGGCGCAGCTGCCATCGCCGTACAGACGCTGGCGCAACTACGCGACAAATACACCGTCGATACGGCGCTCAGCGGCAGCGATCACGTTCCCTCGAATTCGTTCCGTCTGCGGCTTGGGCCGCACCCGTCCGGTTATCCGACGACCATCCCGCTGGCAACATGGATTCGGCCAGAACTTTCAACGCTGACCCCTTTGCAAGCGGCGCCCTCACCCGGGCAGCACTCGGTTTCGGTTTTGCGTGACGCTGGCTACGCTGAAGAAGAAGTCGCGGCACTGGTCGACAATGGCGTTGTCCACACGCGTTGGAAGTTGCTGCGCCATTACTTGCCACAGTGACTATTTATCGCGCTGAGTCTGGCGCACCGGAGGGCAACCGATCCAGCCACTGCGCTCAGCCAGTCACTGCGTGCTGCGAGGCGTAACGCACGAACCAGTCGATCGATTCGGGGTTCGACATCGAATCGCGGTTAACTGAGGTTTCGACCGGCATGCCGAGCAGGATCTTCTTGATCGGCACCTCCAGTTTCTTCCCAGAGATCGTTCGCGGTACATCAGGAATCGCAACCACGTCATCGGGCACATAACGCCCGGACAGTTGCGTTCGAATAGCCGACTGCAACCGATCGCAAAGCTCGGACGGCATATCGCCGGTGGCACCAGCAAGGACAACGAATAAAATCATGAATGATTTGCGACCGAGGAATTCGAGATCGATCACCAGCGAATCCATCACCTCGGGAAAAGCCTCAACTACCCGATACATTTCACTGCTACCCAGCCGGATGCCATGGCGGTTTATCGTGGCGTCGGACCGGCCATAAATCACGCCCGTCACCGACTCCTTTCGTGGGATCAGCTTGAGCCAGTCGCCATGTTTCCAGACATCGGGCCATGTTTCGAAGTAGCTTTCGTGATAACGCTTGCCTCCTTCATCGCCCCAGAAGTACAGTGGCATCGATGGAATCGGTCGCGCGCAGACGAGTTCGCCAACTTCGTTGTAGACCGGTTGGCCGGCATCGTTGAACGCGTAGGTCGCTACCCCTAAACCCCGGCACTGCATCTCGCCGGCATACACCGGCAGCGTCGGACAGGCACCGAGGAAGGCAGTGCCCGGATCGGTGCCGCCCGAGATCGACGCGAGCAAAACATCAGCGCTCACCTTTTCATAGACCCAGAGATAGGCATCGTCGGTCAATGGTGACCCTGTAGCCCCCAGTGTGCGAATCGAGGACAGGTCGAGTTGGCGACCAGGTTCAAAGTCGTTGTTGCGGCAAAGCCCAATAAACGCCGGGCTGGTACCGAAGAAACTGATGCGTTCGTCCTGCGCCAGTTTCCACAATGTACCAAGGTCAGGATAACCCGGATTGCCGTCGAACTGGATTATCGTGCAGCCGCACAAAAGACTCGATACCAGCAAGTTCCACATGATCCAGCTGGTAGAGGAGAACCAGAAAAAACGGTCGTTCTCATCGATATCCAGATGCAAGGTCAGCCCCTTGAGGTTTTCGATGATGGTGCCGCCATGACCGTGCACGATCGGTTTCGGCATGCCCGTCGTTCCCGACGAATAGACTACCCACAACGGGTGCTGGAACGGCACTGGCAGAAATTCAGGCGCAGCGCGGCGCGCCAGCGCCTGCGACATGCGCATTACCTTGAGGTCACGTCCGTCAATGTCGCCGAGATCGAGCTCAGCAGCCGTACTGAGATAGCTGACGAAGATCACCGCTTCGATCGAAGGTAGACTTGCGACGAGCTCACGCACAGTCTCGAGCCGGTCAAAATCCTTTCCGCCGTAACGGTAACCGTCAACAGCAAACAGCACCCGCGGCTCGATTTGCCTAAAGCGATCGAGCACACTTGCCGGGCCCATGTCCGGTGAACAACTCGACCAGATCGCGCCACGGCTGGCGACCGATAGCAGCGCCATGATGCTCTCAGGGATATTCGGCATGTAGGAAACGACCCGGTCGCCGGCCTGCACTCCCAACTCGCCGAGAGTCGCAGTCAGCGCACCGACTTTGTCAGCCAGTAGCGCCCAGGAGATTTCAGTCCGCTCGCAAACCTCGGAATGAAATATCAGCGCTGGTTTGGTATGTGCATTGGGGCGTGTCGCGGCAGCCAACGCATGCTCGGCATAGTTGAGCGTCGCACCGTCGAACCATTTCGCACCCGGCATGACGCGCTTGTCGAGCACCTGGCGATAGGGCTGATGTGCGCGCATGCCGCCAAAATGCCACACAGTTTCCCAGAAATCCTCGATCTTTTCGGTCGACCAACGCCACAATGATTCGTAGTCTGGGAATTCGAATCCCCGAGTGTCGCGCAGCCATCGCAAATAACGAGTAATTCCTGCGCGTTCAACACGTTCTGGTGAGGGACGCCAGATCGGATTGACAGACATGTGTTACGTGCTCAACGAGGCATCAAGACCGGTGTAAGCGAAATACGGGCCTTTCGCAGCGGTCTCACGCCTGCTTGCGGAATTGCGAAAAGTCGGGTTGGCGCTTTTCGAGAAACGCGCTGAAAGCTTCCTTTGCCTCGCCCGAGGCGAGACGTTCTGCAAAGATTTCGGTTTCTTTCTCGATCTGCGCGAGAAGGGCTGAAGGATCTCCGCGCAGTAGTCGGCGTGACGCCGCAAGCGCGCCCGGTGGCTTCAGGGCAAGCCGCGCCGCCGCTTTCATGGTAGCGGCCTCCAACTCGTCGGATGGCACGACGTGGTTGACGAGACCCGCTTCACAGGCCCGCTGACCATCGAACGGTTCACCCAAACACAACAACTCGAAGGCGCGCTGCTGGCCCATACGCAGCGGTGCCAGCATACTCGACCCTGCTTCCGGCACGAGTCCCAGATCGACGAACGGTGTACGCAAGCTCGCCCGCGGGCTGGCAAAAACCAGATCGCAATGAAACAACATCGTCGTCCCGATGCCAACAGCAAGTCCATCGACTGCGGCGATCATCGGTTTGCGCACGCTCGGCAGCAAGCGTATCAACCCCGGCGCTCCGCTTGACAAGTCGCGCGGCTTGCCATCGTGCCTGGCGAAATCACCAATGTCATTGCCAGCCGTAAACACGCCGTTCCCGCCGAGAAATACGTGCGCCGCGACTTGCGTTGCGTCATCGCCCGCCAGGAGCGCCTCGATAACACGGTCGTACATGGGCCGCGTCAGCGCATTCTTCTTGTCGAGTCTATTAAAACGTATCGTCTGGATGCCGCCGCTTACTTCAACGATCACTTCTTCGGTCATCTGGTCATCTGGTCATCTATCCACTTCCCCGTCGGAACTGCGCGCTTGTCGGCATTGGAGCTGGTTCAAACTCGTCCTGCCGGCTATAGACGAATCGCAACAGACAACTGCCGTATGTTTGCAGGTTATCAGAATCTCTCCGACCAAGGCCGTAGGTCCTGTTCGAGTGTCCAGGCGCTGCGATGCTGCAGATGCAGCTGCCAGTAGGTTTCCGCAATCGCGTCAATGGAAAGCAGGCCATCCGGACCACGCTCCTCTTCGATATTGGGCATTCGCGCCTTGAGCCGGTCGCCTGAAATACCACCATCGATCACAACATGCGCGACGTGAATGCCATTCGGGCCAAATTCGCGCGCCATGCTTTGCGCCACGGCGCGCAGCCCGCCCTTGGCAGCCGCGAACGCAGCGTAGTAAGCACTGCCGCGCAGAGAGCCTGATGCACCGGTAAACAGGATCGTGCCGCGGCCGCGCGGCACCATACGCCTGGCACTTTCACGACCGGTGAGAAAACCGGCCAGACAATGTTCGCGCCAGATCTGCTCGAAGTCAGCCGTAGCCAATTCAAGGAACGGATCGCGACGATTGCTGCCGGCATTCTGCAGCGCCAACACCAGAGGGCCCTTGGCTTCCGCTGTTTCCACGAAGCGGATCGCATCAGCCTCGTTCGCCGCATCACCGACTACCGATTGCGCCGAGCCGCCGGACGCGCGGATTTCGTCGGCCACACGCTCGACTTTTTCTGCAGTGCGCCCCGCGACCACCACGTGCAGACCTTCACGCACGAAGCGCCGTGCAGCAGCAGCGCCGAGGCCGCGACTGGCACCGACACCAACGATGAGAGCAGTTTCCGTTTCTGCCACTTAGCTGTCCCTCCACCAGATTGGGACGTTCATCTCAGGCACGGTATGTAACGCCTTTTCTGTCCAAACTGCGCAACAGGGCGTTCCAGCATAGATTAATCTCCGCAGCCCCCTCATCCTGGAACTGCTTAATGCCCTTGTCGGCAGTCTGCTCGCTGATCATTTGCAGTTCCGCTTTGCCGCCGGCAACGGCATCAACCTGAATCTGGCACGCCGTGTCCAGGTAGTACATGATCTCGAACGCTTCGCTGACCGTCTGGCCGACCGACAGCAGCCCGTGATTGCGCAGAATCATCGCCTTGGAAGACGGTCCAAGATCGCCAGCCAACCGCTCGCGTTCATCGATGTCAAGCGCGATGCCTTCGTAGTCGTGGTAAGTCAGCATGCCGTACGTTCTCAATGCGTGCTGACTAATCGGCAACAAACCTTGCTTCTGCGCGGATACCGCCACGCCGGCGCGCGTGTGGGTATGAATGACACAATTCACTTCCGGCCGGGCCTGATGGATACATCCATGAATGACAAAGCCGGCGCGATTGACGCCGAGACCGGTGACGTCCTCGATCACATTGCAATCCTTGTCGATTTTAACCAGGCTCGAAGCGGTGATTTCGTCAAACATCATGCCGTAAGGATTGATCAGCATGTACTCGCTTCCCGGCACTCGCGCCGTGAAGTGCGTGAAGATCAGATCGGTCCAGCGAAACTGCGCGGCAAGCTGATAGGCGGCTGCGAGGTCACAACGAATCTGCCACTCCTCGTCACTGATGCGCGCACGCAAGCTGGTCGAATCGACGGCCGAAAGACTGGTTTTGGTGGTCATAAGAACCTCCCGTTAATTATTTAGTAGCGACTGCCTCGAAGCGGCAAACCCGGAAGTTTACCCCGCTCAGATCCATGCCACTGATTCGCCCTGCTTCCACCCCCAACCGATAGCGCCGGACTGGCGCTCAACCCAGATAGCGCCGGACTGGCACTAGATCCAACCAAGTGCTCCGAGCACCCCCCCAGCAACGACCAATACCAGAAGATGCAGCCGCGACTTCCACACCAGCAGCGCAGTGAGCGCGGTGAGGACAAGATGATGCCAGCCCTCGATCGCGGTGGCGAGAATCCAGCCGGTCGCCATCAGCAACCCGACCACCATCGGCGCCATCCCCGCCTTGAACGCGCGCACGCTCAACCAGTGGCGCCGCTCATGTCCCCAGCGTGCAGCAAAAAGAGCCAGCGTTGTAGACGGCAACATGATGGCGATCAGAATCGCCACGGCGCCGGCAATCCCAGCCGCCTGGTATCCCATCACCGCGACGAACAACACGTTCGGTCCGGGTGAGGCCTGGGCAATTGCAATGGCCGCACTGAACTGCGCGTCGCTGATCAGGCTCATTTGATCGACCATGACCCTGTGCATATCCGACGCAACGGTGATCGCGCCACCAATTGACAGCAGCGACAGTAGCAGAAAATGCCCGAGCAGATTCAGCCAGTCGGCGGATAACATAACGTCAACCGTCTCCTGCATTGCGCGTGCGCAACCGCGTCCACGCGAACGTGGCTGCGAGCGAACCGAGCACGAGCAGCACCCAAACCAGTGGCAACCTTAAAAGCGCAACGGCCATGAATATGGTGGCACCGGCCAACCAACACACACGCACGCCCATCGGGTTGGAGCCCAAGGCGCTCGCCAGTTTGAGAGCGGTGCCAACAACGAGACCGGCTGCCACCGCGCCCATGCCGCGGAACGCGCCGGCCACGGCCGGCTCGGTGGCATATTGTGCATACAGCGCGGCCACGCCAAGCACGATAATCAATGGCAGCACCATCATTCCGCTAAGCGCGGCGAATGCACCGCGCCAACCGAAGAAGCGATCGCCGGTCATGAGCGCAACGTTGCACACGTTGGGGCCCGGCAACACCTGGGCGAGCGAGAGAATTTCAATGAACTGCTCGCGCGTCAGCCACTGTCTGTGTTCGACCAGCACACGTTGCGCCACTGCGATGACGCCACCGAATCCCTGCAGAGCAAGCAGCGTAAAAGCCACAAACAACTGCGTCGGCGAAGCCGGCGAACCCTGACCCGTAGCAACATCATTTTGCGCCGCGCGACCGTCACTCCTTTGCATCTACTGCTCCAGTTCCGGGTAGCCACGAAACACCCCGTCTTCATTGAAGGCAATACGGCGCTCCGAGGCTAGATAGGCAGCGACGTTCGCGTTTGCCGCCACCTTGTCGTGCAGCGCACTGAGGCGAGGATAGCTGCGCTTGCGGCGTGACATTGATTTCGGGAACGCATAGCGCAAGCCGGCCATCAATTGAAATATCGACAGGTCAACGTATGACAAGCTGCGCCCGACAGTGTATCCCCGGCCACTGCTATTTTTCTCAATGACGCGCTCGAAATAACCAAGGTATTTCGGCAAGCGTTCGGTCAGAAAATGACGGGTGCGCGCCCGTGCCGCGTCTTTTTGCTCCTGGTAGTACAAAGAGGACGCAATCGGGTGATGCGTATCGTGAATTTCTGCGACGAAATCGGTGACGGTCAGTTGCAGCTGGTGCGTCCATAGGCGCGCCACCTCGCTTTTCGGCCCAAGACCAATGCGCGGCCCAAGGTAATGCAATATGTTTGCGACCTGGGCGATGATCAAGCCGCCCAACTTGAGAAAGGGCGGCGCAAAAGGCTCGCGGTCGGCCTCGTCCATCAGCCGCAACATCGCATCGACCCCTTTACCGCGACCCGACAGGCGGGCTACATCAATATAGTCCGTGCCAGCCGCCTCGAGTGCCAGCCGGACAAATTCTCCCCGGCCTTGTATTCCCGGCCAGTAATAAAGTTCGTAAGGCATGTATTTCTCCCAGAAGATTGTCGTTGGGTGCACACTTCCCGAGTGGATCGACCCTCCGCTCAGGCGCCGAATGGTTACTCCCGGACGCCGTTGCCAACCGGCAAGCGAGTGCGAGCGCCGAAATGCAAAAAGACACTACAATTACGCGTTACGCTTCCGACCAGGCGGCGGCTGCAAGCCCGGGTGGTAAAAGCATCACGGCCCGGGGTCCCAGTATCTGCAGACTATACCGGGTCGGTCGACGCAACAGGTACGGGCACACGTCCTTTTCACCGGTTTACATTCCCTCGCGGGGGGCGTGACGCGACCGTGGGCAAGCATCGTGATTAGATGCCTGCCACCCGGGAGTTTGGGAACCGAAATGAAGATATCAGCACGCGAATCATCGCACGCTCTCGAACAGGGCCGCGATTTAGGCATTGCATTTTCGCAACGGCGGGATTTTCTGGCCCGCGGTAGCCGCTCGATGGTTGCCGCCGTGGCCGCGAGTCTGATGCCGCGCCTTGCGACGGCGCAGCAAGGCGGGCCAGTGTTCGCGTACGTCGGCAGCTACACGACCGAGAAGCGGAACGGGCACGGCAAGGGCATTGGAGTATTTCGCGTCAATGCCGACACCGCAAGGTGGGCACCCGTTCAGCTTGTCGAGGGCGTGGTGAACCCGTCATTCTTGTGCTTCGACCGCGAGCAGCAATTCTTGTATGCGGTACACGGCGATATGGACTACGTCTCGGCGTACGCGATTGACTCCGGCAATGGCACCCTGACACCACTCAACCAGGAGTCGTGCGGCGGCACTAATCCCGTGCACATTGCCGTTGACAAGTCCAATCAATTTCTTGTTGTATCTAACTACACCTCCGGCAGTCTCGCAGTGATGCCGATCAAGCCCGACGGCGGCGTAGGAACGCTGACCGATCTGGTCACCCTGTCGGGCACACCAGGGCCGCATCGCACGCAACAAGCCAGTTCGCATCCACATCACAATCCATTTGATCGCGACGGGCGTTTCATGCTGGTTCCCGACAAGGGGCTGGATCGAATTTTCGTGTTTCGCCTCGATGCGAAGACTGGCAAACTGATCGCCGAAGAGGAATCCTCGGTCGATACGCGCGAGGGCGCTGGTCCGCGCCATGTCGACTTTCATCCGCGGCTGCCCTACGTATATGCGATAAACGAACTGGATTCGACTATCACGACCTACCGCTTCGACCGAGCACGCGGTAAGCTGTCGCCGCTGCAGATCGTGACGACACTGCCGAGCGATTACACCGGGAACAATACAACGGCCGAAGTCTGGGTCCATCCGTCGGGACGCTTCGTCTATGGCTCGAATCGCGGACACAACAGTATCGTGACCTTCTTCGTTGACCGCAGTACTGGCTTGCTTGCAACTGTGGGATGGCAATCGACACAGGGGAGCACACCTCGCTTCTTTGGACTCGACCCGTCTGGTACCTTGCTTTGTGCCGGCAACCAAAACAGTGACACCATCGTCAACTTCCGTGTTGACCAGTCAACCGGCAAGCTCAATTTAGTAGGCGAACCAGTGCGAACCGGAAGCCCGGTGACAATTGTGTTCCGTAACAAACCGCTTGCCAGCGGATAGAGCGGCGCTCAGAGAGCGTGCTCCCCTCTGGACAGACACCGCTTGCAGGGTTACTGTGCTGTTCAAGGCACACATCGACGGCTAGTGGACCATGCCCGACAAACGGTTAAGCGCACTCTCACCCGCAATGCTACGCAGCCTCATGCGCGGTATAGAGAAGGAGAGCCTGCGTGTTGAACCCGATGGTAACCTCGCTGAATCGCCGCACCCGGAAGATCTGGGGTCGCCGCTGACGCATCCGCGCATCACCACCGACTTCAGCGAAGCACAACTCGAACTCATCACCGATACCCATGACAGCGTCGACGCCTGTCTTTCGGAACTGACTTCCATACACCAGGTGGTGTACCGCAACATCGATGACGAATTACTGTGGTGCGGAAGCATGCCCTGCCGCCTGCCAGAGGATGAGCACATCCCGATCGGCCAGTACGGAACATCCAATATCGGCCGGGCAAAGACCGTTTACCGGCAGGGACTGGCACATCGCTACGGCAAGCGCATGCAGACCATTTCCGGCATTCACTACAATTTTTCATTACCCGACGCGGCGTGGCCGGCATTGCAGAAGATCGACGCTTACGACGGTGATCTTCAGGACTACCGGGACCATGCTTACTTTGCATTGATTCGCAACTTCAAGCGTCACGCTTGGCTGCTTCTGTATCTCTTCGGGGCGTCTCCCGCAGTGTGCAGCTGCTTCGTGGAGGGGCGCGTGCATCACTTGCAACCACTCGAGGCCGGCACCTATTTCTTGCCGTACGCAACCTCGCTGCGCATGGGACCACTCGGCTACCAAAGCGACGCACAATCATCGATCGCCGTTAGCTACAACAGCCTGCACAGTTACGCCCGCTCGCTCCTGACCGCCTTGACCAAACCTTATCCGCCATACGCCGCGATCGGCATTCGCGACGGAGATCAATATCGGCAGCTGTCCACGTCGTTGCTGCAAATAGAGAACGAGTTCTACGGCACGATTCGACCCAAACGTCGTATCAATCCGGGTGAGCGACCTGTACATGCACTGAAAGATCGCGGGGTCGAATATGTCGAAGTACGCTGTGTTGACCTCAATCCTTTTTCGCCTGTGGGCATGACGGGAGACACCATCCGTTTCCTCGATGTCTTCCTGCTACATTGTTTGCTCAAGGACAGTCCCGATGACAGCACCGACGAGATCGTTGCCAATGCGCGCAACCAACATGGCGTTGCCGAGCGCGGCCGCGATCCAAGCCTGAGACTGATCCGTGGAGTCGACTATCTCGGTGTTGGCGAATGGGGCATGGAAATCATCCGCGAATGCGAAACCATTGCCACTGCCCTGGACAAGGCAAACGGCACACGAGCGTATAGCACGGCTGTTCAAAATGCGGCTCGCGCCCTGCGCGACCCGGCCGATACGTTGTCGGCACAGATGCTGAGCAAAATGAGCGGCCAACACGGCAATTCCTATTTCGGTTTTGTCATGGCGCATTCACAACAATACCGACAGCAACTGCTCGAACAACCGCTGTCTGACCTGCTCGCCGCACGATTTGCCCGCATGGCAACCGACTCTATCGTCAAACAGCGCGAAATCGAGGCAGCCGATACCATGCCATTTGAACTATTCCGCCGCCAGTACATTTCGCAGGACATGACTGACGCAATCCTGGCGCGTCAACAGGGCTGACATCCAGCGAGAAACGCGCGAGAAACTTACCCGAGTGATCCAATCACATTCCCGGCCCGCGTCTTAGAAGGCGCTATTGTAAAGCCCTCCGTCGAGCAGAACGCTCTGGCCCGTAACGTACCCTGCATGCACGCTGCAAAGGAAGGCGCAGACTTGACCAAACTCCTCCGGAGAGCCGAAACGTTTGGCGGGAACCTGCGCGGCACGTTCTGCAGCAACCTCCTGTTCGGACATCTTGTTGGCTTCAGCCCACGCTGCAACGCCGCCGCGCAAGCGGTCGGTATCGAAATATCCGGGGAGAATGTTATTGATAGTGACGTTATGGCCGGCAACAGTGCGCGCAACACCGGCAAGAAACGCGGTCAGTCCGGCACGTGCACCGCTGGAAAGATCAAGACCCGCCACAGGCATCTTCACACTCATCGAGGTGATGTTGACGATGCGCCCGAAACGCTGATCGATCATGTGATCGATGACTTTCTGGATCAATTCGATCGGCGTGACCATGTTCATGGTGACACCCTCGAGCATTGAAGTACGATCCAATTCCCGGAAATCCCTGAACGGCGGGCCACCGTTGTTATTGACCAGAATATCCGGCTGGGGGCACGCAGCCAGAACTGCCGCCTGTCCTTCTGCACTGCTGATATCGGCGATCACGGGTGTCACCGACACGCCAGTCGATTTGCTGATTTCTTCGGCCGTCGCATTGAGAGCGGCTTCGTCACGGCCGTTCAGAACCAATGATACGCCGTTCTGGGCCAGCGCCATTGCACATCCCTTACCGAGGCCGCGACTCGAAGCACAAACAATGGCTTTGCGCCCTTTGATACCCAGGTCCATTATCTTTTTCTCCTATTGAAGTCAGGTAACGGCGGCTGAAAGCCGCAGTGCGTTTGGCCGCTTGCTGCTAGCCAGGCGAGCGTTGGATTGGCCGCGTCAGTCAGATAGACGAGCTGCCAAAGAAAAATGCGTCAAGCCATTCCTGAGCGCGCTTTTCTGCTTCGGCAACTGCATCGGGACTCATACGGCGGGCAATGAGATCGCGCTGAAACTGCGCCTTGGGATCAAAATTGAGAGCTGAGGCAAGATTAAACCACTTGTGCGCTTCAACATCGTCGCGCGCCACGCCATCGCCGTCACGGTACAACATTGCCAGACTATACATAGCATAAACATAGCCGTTCTCGGCCGAGCGGCGAAACCAGTAAGCAGCGCGCTTCTTATCCGGTTCGCCGAGGTCGCCGTCGCGATACAGCACGCCCAGCCCGTTCTGGGCACGCACATGCTCTTTCTGTGCCGCTTGCTGCCACCACTGCATGGCCTTGGCGTAATCGCGTGACACGAAAGCGTCGTAGCCACGGTCGAATTCTTCATCCCCGGCAGCCGCCCACGCGTGCATAGCGGTAGTCGCAAGAAAAAATGCTAATACAAACTGTCGAAGCACGCTCATGTCAAAACAATACCAGACTCGAAGTTTATCGTGGTCGAACCAACCTGCCCCCGCTTGAACATCGAAAGAATCACCAAGGACAAGACGGCGTCTGGTCTCATCTACGGAATTCCCACCAGCTTATGCGTCTGCAAACCCAGTCTCCACCGTGGATGCCGCTTGCAGTACTCGATCGCTTGCTGTGTATTGAGCTCCAGCTGCGGCCCGTCCATCGGTTGCAGAAAAAAATGGTCGAAGTCGAGATTTTCGAAACGCCCCGGCATGGCATTGAGTTGCGGATACACCAGCTTCAACTCGTTGCCATTGTAGAGTACCAGCCCTGCCTGCGCCTTGGGGCTAACGCAGATCCAATCCAAGCCGCACGGTGCCGGCAGGGTACCATTAGTTTCCACAGCCACTTCGAAGTTCTCCGCATGAAAGGCCTCGACCAGGGCTTCATCGAGTTGCAATAATGGTTCGCCACCGGTGCAGACGACGAGCTTTGTGCCATTGGTTTCGCTTGGCCAGAGTTCGGAGACGCGGAGCACTAGATCTCGCGGCGTAGCGAATTTGCCACCACCGGGACCGTCGGTACCGGTAAAGTCGGTATCGCAGAACGCACACACCGCTCGTGCGCGATCCTCTTCCTTGCCACTCCACAGATTGCAACCGGTAAAGCGGCAGAACACCGCCGCGCGCCCGGTCTGCGCGCCTTCACCTTGCAGTGTGTAGTAGATTTCCTTGACGCTGTAAGTCATTTCATCAAACCGGCAATGCTGGTGCGAGCTCTCCCCATGAAACAACCACACCGCAGCCCCTTGTTTCGTAGAGATCCACGCGATCGAGCTGCGGCAGTTCCGGCGCGACTTCGCTGCGTATCCAGCGTGCAAGACTCAGCGTGTCATTGTCATCGACGCCTGGCAATTCAGTGAGCGGGCGATGATCGAGCCGCTCAAAAACCGGCGCAAACAGTTCTTTAACGTCACCATAATCAATTGTCCAGCCCATCAACTGATCCAGCGGCGCGTGCACGTGTAAGCGCAACAAGAACGTGTGGCCATGCAACCGCCTGCGCCGATCACCGGACGGCGCGCGCTTCAATTGCACGGCACTGTCCAACGTGAACTCTTTCCAGATGCGATAATGAACCCCGTCGAAGTGGGCGCCACTAGTGGCGGTTTCGTAAACAGTTACCCACGACAATTGTGGCAACTGCGGCTTGAGACGTTGCCAGATCCAGCTCGAAACCAGCTCGCTGGTCGGATTCTCCAGGCCGGGCAAATCGTTCAGGCAAACGTGATCGAGTTGTTCGTGCAATGGTGACCAAAGCGCATCCATGTGATCGTAGTCGATACCGATTTCGAGTTGGTCCAGATCCATGTCGGCGTGGACAATGGCCTCGAATCCGTGACCGTGCATGCGTCCGCACTTGTGCCCGACACCAACGTTCGGTAACCGGTGCGCCGATTCGAACCGGTAACGTCGCCAGATATGTGCGTGCTCACTCTGGTCGAGATCTACACCTGCGTGCGGCGTGCTCTGAACACCGACGTTGTCGATGCCCGGCACGTTGAGACGCGATCGCACCCAGCGTGCAATGTTCTCATCAGTTGGTTGCGCAATTTCCCGGTTAAGCTCGTTGTAGTCGAGCGGTGCGAGGACTTCGCCAAGCCGGGTGCGCAAGGTCTCGACTTCCGCTCCAGGAAAACTCGCCCACCCTTCGGGCAATGCACAGCGAACATCGGCCAGGTATCCGTGCCCGTGCAGCCGAGCCGAGCGGTGTTCCTCAGGGAGCAACCCCACTCTGCAGGCAGCCTCAAATCCGGCCGCCGCAGTAAACAAAATGCTCTCTTTTCTCATGTGGCTTTAATTTGATGCCCTTGCGCTGTAAAGCAAGCGCCTCGCGCCGGCGGCTTCGATGCACCGATCACGGCATCCAGGGCACCATCTCAGCCGCGCCAGCCGCCGCGAAAGGAACCTCGATCAGCCAAATCCCGCCTGTCTGGTGAGCACGCTTGACCGCGTCGCCGACCTGGGTAGCCTCAACACGAACGCTGCTCACGCCAAACGCCTCGCCAAATTTGACGAAATCCGGATTGGCAAGTTCAGCGCCAATATGGCGACCACCAAACATGCGGTCTTGATATTTGCGGATCGCACCGAACGCGTTGTCATTGAACACCAGCGCTATCAGATCGAGATTCAGTGCGCGTGCTGTGGCAAGTTCCTGCGCGGTGAACATGAAACCACCATCGCCAGAGATCGAAACGACCGGTTGGCCAGGACAGGCCAGCTTGGCACCGATCGCCGCCGGCAGCGAATAACCAAGCGTGCCGTAGGTTCCCGGGTGTATCAGAGTTCGTGGCAAATACGTTTCCATGCACAACGGCATCCAGTAGCCGACCAGGGTCAGATCATCGACAAAGATGGTATCCTCCGGCACCGCCGCCCGCAGACTCTCGATTAGCGGCAGCACCGGAACGGCACGTTCCACGAGCTTGGCGCGTTTGTTTTCACGGAAGCCGGCGATATCAAACCAGCTCGCCGCTGCCTCATCCTTTCCCAATGCATCGACCAGGGCGCCGAGCACCAGTGCCGCATCGCCAACAATGCCAACCTCCACGGGGCGACGCTGCCCAACGATCAACGGGTCGATATCGATTTGCACAATACGTTGCGGAAAGCGCGCGCCAACGGTGGCGTCCGATACCACATCGATACGCGAGCCAACCACCAACGCCAGGTCGGCCTGCTCGAGCAAGTCGTCATACAAATCCAGGCGGCCCCATCCGTCGCCGAGGGCGAGGGGATGACGATCCGAAATCGCACCACGCCCGAAGACACTGGTTACCACTGGTGCACCCAGCGCTTCTGCGAGCCGCGCCAAATGCGGCGCGGCCGCTGAACTGTCGGCACCGCCGCCAGCAAAGATAAATGGCCGTTTGGCAGAGCGCAACGCAGCGGCAGCACGGGCGATCGAGTCAGGGTTTCCCACTGGCCGGTCGTCCTGGACCTTTTTCTGTAGCGTCACGTCCGACTCGCCAGTCTGCACGTCAAGCGGCATTTCGATGTAGGCTGGACGCGGGCGTTGCGAGCGCATGATGCGCATTGCCTCACGTACTACGACAGGAACATCCGCCGGCGTTGATACCCGTGCCGTGTAACCGCAAACCGATCCGGCGACATTGAGTGAGTCGTTCAGCTCGTGGAAATGAGCGCCTTCGCGCTCCAGTTGCACGAGCGCGTTCTGTCCACCAAACACCAGCATCGGAGCCGACTCGGAGTAAGCCATACCCATGCCAGTGAGCGCATTGGTCAGACCTGGACCCGGGACCACAAAACATCCGGCCACTTTTCCGGAGGCGCGCGCATAGCCGGCGGCCATGAGCGATGCCCCCTGTTCATGGCGAACCGTCACCATGGTTAGCGCCGGATCCTGGTAGGCACCGTCGTACAGCGGGGTATTATGCGTGCCGACGATACCGAATATGTGTTCGATGCCTTCCGCTTTCAATGCGGCGACAACCGCCTGGCCGCCAGTCATACGTGTCATGTTTCCTCCCATCCCCCAGCGGGTTGCGAAGCTAGTGTGCTGTCCCGCAAATACCTTACCGATTTCGATAACGGTATGCTAAGTGCACTGTCAATACAGTTGCCGAAACTGCCTATGAAAGTCCGACGAAATCCGCGCCAGGCAAGGCGCGAGCCGGGACAGGGTACGCTCGCGTACGGCGGAGCAGGTTCCGCGCGCCCAAGCGCGTGGATGCGACCCGGAAGCGGGATGCCTGGCGCCGAGAACGCGTTCGTATGCGCGCCTGCGCCGTCGCATCCCCATGAATGGGGTCCCTGCTCTGCGCTTCGGCGCGCACCCGGTAAGGCGAGCAACGCTGCATGGCGTGGATTGTCGTCGCGACTTTCGAAGGTTATTTGCGGGACAGCACACTAGTAGTTTACCCACCCCGGCGGGCGGGTGTTGGCACTTTACGCTAGCATCAGCGAATTTGATGACCACGAGACATGGGGAATTCGACATGGACATGCAACTAATCGACCGCCGCGCCCTGATAACCGGATCGACCTCCGGGATCGGCTACGCCATTGCCCGCGCCCTGGCGGCCGAGGGCGCTCACGTCACTTTAACCGGTCGCACCCAACAACGTGTCGACGACGCGTTGGCGAAACTCAGGCTGGAGATCCCCCGTGCAAAAGCCGCCGGCGTTGCCGCTGATTGTGCCACCGCTGCCGGCGCCAGGACGGTCTTCGACAACGTCCCGGATACCGAGATTCTCGTCAACAACCTCGGTATCTATGAACGCAAACCTTTCTTCGAGATACCCGACGAGGACTGGGAACGCATGTTCGAGGTCAATGTAATGAGCGGCGTGCGCTTCACCCGCTTCTACACACCGAAGATGGTCGAACGCCAGTGGGGGCGTGTGATATTCGTATCGAGTGAGTCAGGCCTGAACATTCCGCCTGAAATGATTCACTACGGCTTCAGCAAAACCGCCCAGTTGAGCATTTCGCGCGGGTTGGCAATGGCGTTGAGCGGTACCGGTGTGACCGTGAACTCCCTATTGCCGGGTCCGACACGAACCGCCACGACGGAAAAAATGCGCAAGGAACGCGCAGCAGAGGCCGGCATTTCGTTACAGCAACTGGAAGACGAGTTCTTCGAGCGATTCCGCCCGAGTTCCATTATCAGACGTTTTGCCGACGTTGATGAAGTCGCGCCACTGGCCGTTTATCTTTGCAGCCCGCTGTCAGCGATCACAACTGGCGCAGCATTGCGCGTCGAAGGCGGAATCGTGAATCAGATAACCTGACGGGTGGCTAAGCTGGCGTGCCGCCCGGCCGTGCGGCGCGATCTACTGCAAGCCGTCGTTCGCGCGACGCATGCGTCCCCTATCGCAACACCGCCAGATGCAGGCACAGCAGTGCTTCGATAACCAGTACACCACAGGTCAGCAAGGTTCCCCAGAACCGGCCAAAATCGAACTGCTGCTTGAACGACAGTGCGTAGCCGTGCAACAGCCGTCCCGCCAGCAGTGCCAGGCCGAGCCCGTGAAGAACGAGCAGCGAAGTGCCGCCGAGTTCAAGAATCGCGAGCATGATCAGCGCCAGCAGCACATACTCGGCGAAATTTGCATGCCCGGATCAGCACCGTCGCCGAGAAAGATACCAGCACGCCGGCGGCCGACCACGCGATAGCTCAGCATCAGGAACCACAGCGCCAGCGATCCCGCATATAGCGCCGTTACAGTCAATGGCATTGGTTGCACTTACGGTGTCTTCTCGGTCTATTGCTACTAACGGGTCCGTTTCCGCCTGGGTCGTTTCCCTCAGAGCCGGTCGTGCGATGTTCGCCGCTCACTCACCGATGACTTCGGGCTCTGTATCTTTGCTAACGGTATCCTGATCAACGACTACCTCGGGCTCTATGCCGCGATGCGTGCGCCAGCAACCTGACTCAATGCGCTCACCGATAATCGAACGGTCCGCAGCAACGTAAGTCCACGCCAGGCGTTTTGTGGAATGGTCGGTATCGACTTCGACCAGCGTGCGAACGTACTCATTGCCGTCGCTCGAGTAACCGCCAAACGTCTCGACGAAGTCGAGTGTTTTAAGTACCGGCCCGGCATCGGAGAAGCACATGAACTCACCATGCACCACGTCCTGCTCATAATATTCGTGCACATCAAGCATCGGATAGTCGCCCGCAGTCGCATGCAACCGACCACGTGCGCGACCACGTAGTGTTTCTTCTGGGCCGTGTTGGCGGATAGCGTCGTGATTGGTCTCGCCGCGCATCAGCGTACCGTAGACAAATACACCCTCCGCAACGTGCCCGGACTGTTGATTGCGCGCCGCATCTTCGAGTTGCGTCGATGGCAAACCAAACGACTTCAACCCGCGAGACACGATCTGCGCATATTCGTCCGACGGCGGCACGAATCCTTCCTGTCGCTGCGGCGTAACCTGATAAGTTGTCACTGGCACGGGTCGGCCACCGCGTGTGATCGCCATGTGTTCGATGCGCGTGTAACAGCCCGCCGCCACGCTCTCCTTGATGTCGAGCACTTCCCAGCCAATCTCGGTGACTTCAAACAAAGCGCCATGCACGAAGTGGCCCTTTCGCTCCCGAATATTCAATGCGCCCCCGGCACGCAGCACCGAGCGGTAATTGAACACGAGTTCGCAATCCGGGAGTAATGCCGGTCCGATCGGCTTCATACACGCCGGGTCGGCATCACAACGGGCACAAAACTGCGCCCAGTTTTCCGCGTCGAGATTAGAACCGTATGCGAAATAAATAGCCATCGTTATCTCATGTCCTGTTAAGGCAAACTCCTTGCCAGTGCATGTCGCTTCGGTGAATCACAACCTATGCCGGCCGCTCGCCCGCCACTCTGGTAGATATCTTCCTACTCCACCGATGACAAAACGTGAATCTGACGCGCCGCAATCAGGTCTTTCACCTTTGCGGCGTAGGCAGCCATGTGCGGCGCAACCGAATGTGCCCTCAGCGCTTCGGCGTCCTGCCATTTCTCGATCACCATAAACGTGTCTGGGCCCAGAGGGCTTTGAAAAGCACCAAAGTCGGCATCGACGGCCGGCCCATATTCAATGCAACCTTTTTCCGCGCGAACCGCAGCAAGATTGTCGCGCGCCGCTTCGAGAATCTTTTCGCGCTGCCCCGGTTTGGCGGTAATTACCGCAACGACATGAATCATATCCGCTCCAATATCCAAAAAATGATGAGAAAAGCTCCAACTGGCACCGAGGTTACCACCCAATTCGAATACTGCGCAGTTTAAACCTGCGCCAGCCGAAGTCTCCGTCCGCACGCCAGCCAGCGCCCGCCGCTCACCGGGCGCATGCTCATGCCTCCTGGACTACCACCAAGTCAACCGGAGAAGCGATGCCTTCCACGCTACTGGCCGGCCGGCCGTTCAGGTTGGCGCCTGCCATGTAACCCTGAGCCTGGGCGCGGCGGTACGCGTTGGCGCTGGCGAGCGCTGCCACTTTCTCTTGCTTGGTGTGGTTCTGCAGCTTCGCTGCGCGATTTACGGTGTCACCAACAACAGCATACTCGAGCCGTTGCTCATCGCCGATCGGTCCACACACGACGAGTCCGACCTCGATACCAATGCCTACCCGGATTTCGGACAAACCGGCATTCGTCCGCTCAGCGCTCCAATCGGCAATCCCGCTCAAGAGTGTATGGGCACAGCGAAACGCGTCGGCGGCATAGGTATTCGAAGGTTGCACTGCGCCAAAGGTGATCATTATTCCGTCGCCAAGAAAAGTCGTAATGCTGCCACCGTAGGAATGAACGATAGGAACGACGAGGTGCTGATATCTTCCCAGCAATGCGATGAGATCACGCGGAGAGAGCTGTGCCGCGAGCGCGGTAAAACCTCGCAAGTCGATAAACAACACCGCGGCTTCCCTTTCGTCACCGCGGCCAATTTCGGGAACATCGCGACCAGTACGCACGGATTCGGCGACGTTAGGTTCGAGGAAGCGCGACAGATTGTTGGCAGCCGTGTGCTCCGCCACGGCGCTGACCAGCAGGGCACGTGAGCGGGCAACCGCGATTGCCAGGATGACTGTCACCACAATAATGGAAATGATCTTGTCGATCTCTGCGCCAATCAAGATGGTTGCCGAGGTCATGTACTCGACGTAATCACGCGTAACACGCTCGGTACCATCTGGCTCGAACACCGCGTAGCCGACCAGCGCCAGCCAGCCGATCGCCGCCGTCAGGCCGGTGACCAGAAGGTACTTGGGAGAAAAAGACAGTGCCCGCAGCGAAATAAAGATGAAAACGTAAAGCAGCGTTGGCGCTTTTAGATAAAAGGCGGCGGGTTGCCCATACTGCACATGAAAGCTCCAGACAGCGACGAGCAGAATAGCGATATCGGCAACTGCCGACATCACCAGTACCCATGGCGGCAGAATCGTTCGATAAGAAAAATAAAGTCGCAGCAAAGTGAACAGCGTGTAACCGCCAAGCACCCACGGGATCGGTGCAAATGGCGCGTCTTCTGTAAAAGTCTTCGGGGCTGCGAAATACAGAAGGGCAAACAGAGCGACAATGCCCAACTGAACCCAACCAACCAGCCTTTCCGCGCCACGGCGCGACTGGGTCAGTTGCGCCTGAGTCGCTTCGGGCAACAAGTGCTCAGGATTAGAAAAATTGAGCCCGGTGAGACGGAACAATAGGCTGCCGACACCTTGCTGCCGCCCGGTCTCAGCCACTTGTTCAGCCGCCACTGATAATTTCTCCTGAATTCATTGCGCTGTTTTCAATCGGTCCTGTTCCGATCGAACCGGTTTTGATCGACCTTGTCCATATTGACCGGATTCAGATTAATTCGGTTCGTGCTGACCCAATGCAAATCGACTTGATTCCAACTGCCCGGGAGCAGGCTTGGTCAAACCTGTCGCAGCAGCTTCTCCAAGACATCGCCGCCGTTACGCGCAATACGCAGACCGGCGTGCATTAGATGTGGCCTTCGCAGCCACCGGGAGCCGTGCAAAACTAGCCTACTTGGTGGAGCGGTCTTCCTCGGCGGCCGCCGCTTCCAGCGCGGCATAATCGATCGGCGCTTCGTGCAATAGTTGCCGGCGGCTTTTCTCAACGCCCTTAATGATTGCCACCACCGCCCCGTTGTACGGTGCGGCGATACCCAACGCCTGCGCTTCACGCACCAGCGCACCGTTGATGGCATCAATTTCGGTTCGCCGCCCCTGCTCGACGTGTTGCAACATCGACGGCTTGTTAAAGCGCAGTTTCGAATGATGCAGGATCTTGCCACGCGGGTCAGATTCCGACAGCGTCCAGCCTTTGGCTTTGACGACCTGCAATACCTCATCGATGATGTGACCCTGCAGCTGCCTGAGCTCGGGCGTTCGGTAGACTTCGCCACTGCGCAAGCCCGTCACTGCCGCGATCGCGTTGACACCGCAATTGAGCACAAATTTTCCATAAACGTACGACATCGGGTCGTCCACCACTTCGGTCTCGATGCCCGCTTTGTTGAGCATGTCCGCTACCGCGATGATGCGATCAGAGCGACTGCCATCGAGCTCACCAATGGTGGTCATATCAGCGTTGGTATAAACCGAGCGGCCGGGTTCCGGGTGCGCGCCGCTGTTCATGGTGACTCCTGCGACCACCCTCGTCTTGCCCAGCTGCTCCACCAAGGCTTCGACATTGCCGATGCCGTTCTGCAAGGTCATGGCAACCCCATCGGCCTTGAGCACCGCTTTCGCCGTTGCGGCGGCTTCACGGGTGGCGTTCGAGTCAGTAAAGATGATTGCCAGGTCGCAAGGCTCCAGACCCTCATGCCTGGTATGGGCAGGAATTCTGATGACGTGGTCCCCACGCACGCCCTCGACCTTGAGGCCGTCACGGTTGATGATCGCAATATGATCCTCACGCACGTCTATCAGCGATACGTCATAGCCGGCATGTTTGAGAAGACCGCCATAGAATCCGCCCATGGCACCAGCACCGATCACATAAATCCGCCAGTCTCCGTTCACAGCAACCTCTGATTCAGGCTATAAATAACAACTCACCAATCGCCTTTCGGCGGATGCGCGCGCACCGCTTCCTCGTTGATCTCGGTGCCCCAGCCGGGCCCTTCGGGCAGGCTAAGCATGCCATCCTTGACAACCGGTTTGAGGGTAAACAGATCATCATGCCATGGCACCACGTCGGGGTCGGTTTCCATAATGCGCAGGTTCGGCACCACCGCCGCCAGATGCGCACTCATCATCGTCGAAAGATGCCCGTAGAAATTATGCGGTGCGACATTCAATTCGTATGTGTCAGCCATGGCAGCAATCTTCAGTGACTCGCTGAATCCATTCCACGGTACGTCGATGATCGCGACATCCATAGACGCGTTTTCGAAATAAGGGCGATAGTCGCGACGACCGAACAGACATTCACACGAGGCAATCGGTATTGTCGTGTGACGGCGAATATGCGCCAACGCTCTCGGGTCACGCGTATCGATCTCGACCCACATCAAATCGTAAGGCTCCATGGTGCGCGCCACTTGGAGGAACCCTTCCGTTTTGAAATTCCAGTTCAAATCGACCAGGATGTCCATGTCTTTGCCAGCGCCCTCGCGAAAAGCAGCGAGCTCATTACGCAGCGCTTCGTGCACATAGCGATCCGCGTTCAGGTCCGGGTAACCGTCACCGCGCCCAAATCCGCCATTGCGCACCTGCGGATCACCATCGCCGAACAGCAGCACGTTCGTCTTGAGCGCCGTGTAGCCACTGGCTGCTACTTCACGCCCCAGCTCCACGATATCGTCATAACTGCGAACGGCGGGAATGCCCATTTTTTCACCCCATACCCGATAGGTGCCACAGTGCGACCAGTAGAGACGGATGCGCTCGCGCTGTGGCCCGCCAAACAATTCGTAAACGGGAATACCGAGCGCACGTGCCTTGACATCAATCAATGCATTTTCAATTGCAGCGATGGCTTGTTGGGCAATTCCCCCCTGTGCAGTCCGGGTACGAGCATAGAGCCAGGCAGTGTGTGCTTCGAAGCTGCGTGGATCCAGGCCAAGCAGCAACTCGGCAAACTCTTCGATCATTGCCGTTACGCCGCGCCCGCCAAAGCTTTCGTTGTATTCGCTCCAACCGACCACGCCGTTATCTGCGGTTACCTTCAGGAAATCGAAATTTCTCCAGGCTCCGTCGGCGTGAAGGATGTCTATGCGTTCAATTTTCATGTCGACCCCTTGTGGTGCTGGTTGCGGCACTTTGGCGTGTCACTGGCGAGAACGCCGAAACAGTGTACTTGGACACGGTCTGTTGGCAAGACGATTGTGCCAGTGTTTTCCCGCATAAAGAAACTTTTCCTGGACCGTCTGCTGATCTGGGACAATTTCACTACATACGCGCCGTTGAGGGAGCAAATCAAGATGAGCCTTCAGTTACGCCAGGTCGCTTTGGTTGCGCCGGAACTCGCTCCCGCCATAAACGACCTTTCCGCAATATTCGGCATCGCTGTCTGTCACGTTGATTCTGGCCTCGCAATATGGGGGCTCGAGAACGCGCTGTTGCCGGTTGGGCAAAACTTTCTGGAAGTGGTCGCGCCTGTCGAGCAGGGCACGGCAGCCGGTCGTTATCTCGAACGGCGCGCTGGTGCCAGTGGCTATATGGTGATCTGCCAGACGGAGACACGCGAAAACCAGAACGCCTGCCGTGAGCGGGCCGCCGCCGTCGGCGTACGCGTTGCCTATGAGGATGATGAACGCGAGGGGTTCAGCATCATGCAGTTGCACCCACGCGATCTGGAGGTTGCCTTTTTCGAAATTGACTGGGACATCGAATCCGATTTCGCTGGCCGCTGGGAACCTGCCGGCGGCAGTGACTGGACCTGTCATGTTCGCACCGAGCGAGTGCGTTCCCTCGTCGGCGTCGAACTGCAGTGCGAAAATCCTGTGGCGCTGGCGAAGAAATGGGCACACATCGCGGATGTGCCGGTAACCTCAGAAAACGGCAATCCCGCCGTAGCGTTGAATAACGCAAAGCTTCGCTTCGTGGGAATCGAAGATGGCCGCGGGCCGGGGCTTGGCGGCATCGATCTCGTCGTAAATGACCGTGACTCGATACTCGCCACTGCTAAGGCACGCAACGCCCATACGAGCGACGTGACGGTCATCGTATGCGGCACGCGTTTTTATCTCTTGTAGAGGCCCGCCACAGACAGCGGAAGGCGAAAGGTGCAGGCTGGGCTGACTTCGCTTAGTCCGCTGGGTTCGTCCGCATCAACGTCTTGACGGATCGCGCGACAACCGCCAACCCGGCCTGCCAGCACCCGTCATGCAATCTCGGTGCCACTGCGCTCGGGGTCTGCTCGCCTCACAAAAAACAACTGAGCTTCACAATGGCAATCATACGCCCGCGGACTTCTTCGCACGCGTCGCCGCCAACGATTGCTGGCCTCGGCGATACCGCTGCGCACTCCGGCTCGTGTCGCGACAACCGCCTCCGTCAGTCTATGCTTCTCAAATACGGAACTCGATTAGAAATGGCCCCTTTCGCGCAGACCCCGCCTTGAACACGTCGGCAAAGCCTTCGAGGGTCTCGACACGAGTTGCCTCCACTCCCATCCCATTCGCCAAGCTGATCCAGTCAAGTTCCGGCCTCGACAAGTCGAACAATTCACCGGAGGCATGGCCCGGTTGCGCTCCGACGGCGAGCAGTTCCCCATGCAGAATTTTGTAGGCGCGGTTTGCGAACACGACATTGATTACATCGAGCTTTTCACGTGCCTGCGTCCACAGCGCCTGCACGGTGTACATGCCCGCGCCGTCGGCCTGCAGGCACACGACCTTGCGATCCGGGCAAGCCATTGCAGCACCGGTTGCGGCAGGGAATCCCTGCCCGATCGCGCCACCGGTAATTTGAATCCAGTCATGCGGCGCAGCATTGAAAGTCGGCGCCAGCAAGGCGCGGCCAGACGTGACACCATCTTCCGAAACAATACAGTTCTCCGGAAGTAGTGCCGCCAGCGTGGTCGCAAATGCGACCGGTTCGAATCTGCCTTCGAGAATCTGCGGCTCACTATCGGCCCGCGGAATGGATACCTTCTTCGGCGCACCGAGTTCGTCGGCAAGCGCATCCAAGGCCGAAATCAAATCCTGCTCGGGACGCGCCAGTACATGTGTAATCGAATCAGGCGGCGCCAGCAGGCTGGGCTTGTTGGGATAGGCAAAGAAACCTGTCGGCGGCTTGGCACCAACCAGCACCACGTGACGCACGCCGGAAAGCACCTCGATCGCCTTGTCGACGACATAGGGAATGCGATCCACCGGCACCCGTCCCCGGCCGCGCGCCATTCGCGGCAATTGGGTAGGGCAACGCAACACGGCGCCGGTCACATGCGCGACACGTTGCGCGGCCACCAGCCCCGGTTCCGACAATGCCTCTCCAGTCAGCACCAGCACGGACCGCTCGCCACTTCGCAGCGCTCTGGCGATGGAGCGGACTGTCTCGGGTGCCACTGATGGCGCTTCCGGCACAGGTAACGGGGCAGCGCTTTGGCCCCCTTCGCTCCAGGCAGTGTCTGCAGGCAATATCAACGTGGCAATCTGTCCCGGGTAAGTCCGGGCCGCCTGAACCGCGGCAGCGCCATCGCCCCCAACCCGCTGCGACGAGACGCTGGTCTTGACCCAGTGCGAAACGGTGCGAGCGAGCCCCTCGGTGTCGAAAGTCAGCGGGGTATCAAACGGACGATGATAGGTCGCGTGATCGCCGACGATGTTCACCATTGGCGAAAACGCCCGTCGCGCGTTGTGCACGTTGGACAGACCATTGGCCAGGCCCGGTCCGCAATGCATTAGCGTGGCAGCCGGCTTGCCGCTCATACGTGCATAGCCATCGGCGCAGCCGGTCACAACAGTTTCGGCCAGACCCAACACGCAGCGCATACCGTCGACCCTGTCGAGCGCAGCAACAAAATGCATTTCCGATGTGCCGGGGTTGGCAAAGCAGGTATCGACGCTGCTCGCCAGCAACGAGCGCACCAGGCTCTCAGCTCCATTCATGACTATCGTGCTCCTAAATACCCGAGCGTGAAACCTAACACAAACATGGCGGGTCAAAACGACCTTCGCCAACGTTCACCTCAGCTTGTTTATACTCGCCGTCATGGCCTTACACAAAACATGTGGACCGGGTGGAATCCGCTCGGCTCCTTTGCTGCTAGCTGCAACTACCGCACTTGTTCTCGCATTTGGGGCGCCTGGCGCACGGGGACAGGATACCCAAACCCCGGGGAGCGAATTTCAGGATTGCCCTGACTGTCCGGTGATGGTGATCATACCGCCCGGCAGGTATGGCATGCTGATGCCACCGATTGATCAAGGGCGGCCCTTTGCCGAAGGCGAGAATCGGCTGGTGATCATCACCAAGCCGTTCGCGGTGGGGAAGTTCGAAGTCACTTTTGACGAATGGAACGTCTGCGTGAGCGAGGGAAAGTGCGCAGCTCCAGAAGACGAAGGCTGGGGCAAGGGAAAGCGACCGGTCATCAATATTTCATGGCCCGAGGCAGATCGCTACACCCGCTGGTTGTCCAAGAAGACTGGCAAAAAGTACCGTCTGCTGACCGAAGCCGAATGGGAATATGCCGCACGGGCCGGCGCCGGCCCGCCGCGTTTCCTGGGCATCAAACCCGAAGACGTATGTCGCTACGCCAACGTGTACGACATCAGCGCGGAGAAGAACCTCGAGTTCGGCATGGAAATGTTGCCT
Organism: Betaproteobacteria bacterium; assembly: GCA_020346185.1. GTDB lineage: Bacteria > Pseudomonadota > Gammaproteobacteria > Burkholderiales > Eutrophovitaceae > SG8-40. The sequence goes on from CP070775.1 coordinate 1,505,086, forward strand.
TGTGACGACAACTTTGATGTGACTGCACCGGTCGGTTCCTTTAAACCAAACGCATTCGGTCTGCACGATATGCTCGGCAACGTTTGGGAGTGGACCGAGGATTGCCAGGCAGTGTTGTGGCGCAACGCCCCCACCGATGCCAGCGCGCGGGTGAACGGCAAGTGTTCCGAACGCGCATACCGTGGCTCGTCATGGCTGAGCCATCCGCCTCGTTACATCCAGGTGGCAGATCGTTACCGATTTCTCGGCGCGCGTTACAACGATCTCGGTTTTCGCGTTGCGCGCTCGCTCCAATGACCGTTCGCAGAACAGACATTCGGGACGGCATCGTCACTGCCGCGTTGTATTTGTCTGCAGTTAGTCTGCCCTGCCATGCCCAGGAGCCGCTACAGCCCGGCGACGTGCTAAGGGATTGCAGCGACTGCCCCGAAATGGTGGTCATACCAGCGGGACAGTACGGCTTTGGCTCACCACCGGACGAGTTCGGCAGCCCGTACAACGAAGGCTACGTTCTCGATGTCCGTTTCGCCAAGCCCTTCGCAATCAGCAAATACGAAGTAACCTTTGACGATTGGGATCGCTGCGTAAAAGCTGGACAATGCGTTGCGGCTGATGACGACGGCATGGGACGCGGTCGCCGACCGGTCATCAATGTCAGCTGGCACGATGCCGTTGGGTTCACCGAGTGGCTGGCAGAGAAGACGGGCAAGCCTTATCGGCTGCCTTCAGAGCAGGAATGGGAATACACCGCGCAAGCCGGAGCGCCGCGCGAACGTTTCTTTGGGATACCGCGCGAACAGGCCTGCAGATTCGGCAACGTTTACGACGTGACGGCACATCGAGCTCATGACTTCGGATGGTCGTGGCTAGCTTGCCAAGATGGATTCCCCGACAGCGCACCGGTCGGCTCGTTCCAGCCAAATGCATTCGGTGTTCACGATATGCTCGGCAACGTTTGGGAGTGGGTGCAAGACTGCCTCAATCCGAATTGGCGATTCAGCCGCGCCGCGACAGACGGTTCTGCATTTGTTGACGGTGATTGCGATCAGCGCGCCTACCGCGGCGGTTCGTGGCTTGCCAATCAGCCCTACTATCTGCGTACCGGGGAGCGCTACAAATTCAGCGGCGCGCGATACAACGATCTGGGTTTTCGCGTCGCGCGCTCGTTAAACTGACGCGTCCTGTCTACTTGCCGGCAGCAGCCCTGATCGCGTCCGGCAGCACGCCGGGCTCAACACCAAACACCAGCAACAGCGCCGAGTACGCGACCATCGTGATCACCACGATCGCGACGAGGTTCAACAAGATGCCGGCGCGCGCCATTTGCGCGATGCTGAGCTGTCCGGATGCGAAGACGATCGCATTCGGCGGCGTTGCAACCGGCAACATGAACGCGCAACTGGCCGCGAGAGCGGCAGGAACAACCAGCAGCAACGGATGTTCGCCAAGCGAAATTGCCAACGCCGCGACAATCGGCAGAAACGCTGCCGTCGTTGCCGTGTTCGACGTCAGTTCAGTCAGAAAGATCAGCAAGGTAATCATTACCACCACGATGAGAACCGGCGGCAAACCGCCGACCACTGCAAGCTGGGTTCCAATCCATGCCGCTAATCCGGTCTTGGAAATCGCCGCGGCCAGCGTCAGGCCACCGCCGAACAAGATCAGTACTCCAAAAGGAAGACGTTGTGCCCATTCCCAATTCCTCAGAAATACGCCGCGCTTGATGTCAACCGGAATGAGGAACGCCAGCACCGCCGCTGCCATTGCGATCACCGTGTCATCCAGATCAAGTCCGGGAGCAAGTCGACTGAGCCATGGCCGCAGCACCCAGGCAGTCGCGAGGAGTGCAAACAAAAAAGCGACGCGCACTTCCCCAGTACTCATTTTGCCTTGCCGGGCGGCGCGCTCGCTGATCAGTTCGTGTGCGCCTTTGATGACACGGCCTTTCAGATCAAAGATAACCCGTGTCATTAGCCACCAGATAATGAACAGCATCACAATTGATAACGGCAGCGCCATTGCCATCCATTGCGCAAACCCGATCTCGATGCCATAAGTCTGTCGCATAAAACCGGCGAGA
>CP070775.1:1507265-1508709 GCA_020346185.1 Betaproteobacteria bacterium
TGCTGCGTGTCGTGGAGCGCACGATGAACTTGCGCTCGCGGTTGACCGGAGTCGCGACCGGCGACCAGGCACTATTCATGACGCGCGATTTGTTCGAGTCAGCTGGCGCATTTCCGGAAATTCCTCTGATGGAAGACATTGCCATGAGCCGCAAGCTGAAATCGCTCGGCCCGCCGGCGTGTCTGTCACAACGCCTCATCACCTCGTCGCGGCGCTGGGAACAGAACGGTGTGCTGCGCACGATTCTACTCATGTGGAAACTGCGCTTGCTGTATTTCCTCGGTGCCGATCCGGCGCGGCTATCACAACGCTACTACCGCCATGACGTTTAGAGTCCAGGTGTTCGCGCGGGCACCCGTCAGCGGCCAGGTAAAAACGCGACTGATTCCACGCCTCGGTGCTGACGCCGCTGCCCGAGTACAGACGAAACTGACCGAGCACGCTGTGGCGACTGCCATCGCAACCAACCTCGGTCCGGTTGAATTGTGGTGCAGCCCTGACACAACTCACCCGTCATTCGCCGCATTGGCGCAGAGGGGCGTTGTGCTGCATGACCAGGGCGCCGGTGATCTCGGTGAGCGCATGTATCGGGCATTGTCGAGCGCCGTTCTAAACGGCGATATGGCGGTACTGATCGGCAGCGACTGTCCTTCACTCACGCTTGACGACCTGCGTTGTGCCGCGCAGGCATTACTCGCCGGTGCCGACGTTGCCCTCGTTCCCGCCGAGGATGGCGGCTATGTATTGATCGCCGCGCGTACCTGCGCGAGCCGGCTGTTCGACGGCGTCGCCTGGGGCAGCCACCGCGTGATGGCGCAAACCCGCAGCCGACTGCGCGAACTCGGGCAGACCTGGCAGGAGCTACCGCCGCGCTGGGACATCGACCGGCCCGAAGATTATGACCGGCTTCTGCGCGAGCAACCCCAAATCCTGAGCGAGACTGCGTGAAGCGCGCATTGCTCATGGCACTGGCTTGTTCGCTCACTGTCGGCAGCGCAAGCGGCATCGACACCGGGCAGAAAGATACCCCGCAGGCGGTGAAAGTTGCCGACTTCTCCAATCGGCAGCCCGGAGAGGAATTGCCAGCAGAGTGGCAAGTGATCACGATCGCACGCATTCCGCGGCACACCCAATACACACTGACAGACGTCGATGACTCGACCGTGCTGCAAGCCGAAGCCGACGCGTCGATGGCGAGTCTGGCCCGTGAGATCAGCGTCGATCCGAATGTGAAACCGTGGCTGCAATGGCATTGGAAAATTGCGCAGCTGAATCGACAATCGGATCTGTACACCAAGCGAGGGGACGATTTCCCGGTCCGCCTGTATGTGTTCTTCGACTATGACATCATGCGCTTGCCGTTCATCGAGCGCATCATCATGCGCATCGCGCGGGCGCTTTACGGCGACCGGCTGCCGCTGGCTGCACTGTGCTACGTATGGGC
>CP070775.1:1508809-1513718 GCA_020346185.1 Betaproteobacteria bacterium
TTAGCCGCGCTGTGCGGCATCGCCAGCGTGATCCCCACTGCCCTGCTGCGCAAGTCCACACGGCAGTATGTACACCTCGAGAACATCGTCACCGCGCTCGAAGTCGGCGCCAGAAACACAGTCACCGTCGCGCTCTCCTGCGCCTGCGCTGGCATTGTCATCGGCGTGATCTTCTTGACCGGGCTGGGACTGGAATTCACTGACCTTGTGTTGAAGGCCGCGGGAAATCACATGCTGATCGCTCTGATCCTCACCATGATTGCCGGCATTCTGCTCGGCATGGGCATGCCGACCGCGCCGGCTTACATCATGCAAACAGCATTGCTCGTTCCCGCGCTGGTCAAACTCGGAGTGGTGCAGGAAGCCGCACACATGTTTGTCTTCTACTTTGCGATTCTTTCGGCAATTACACCACCCGTCGCGTTGGCCGTTTATGCTGCCAATGGCATTTCGCGCGCAAACCTGTGGGACTCGAGCATCGCCGCGCTGCGCCTCGGTGCAACCGGCTACATCATTCCGTTCATGTTCGTGTTCGGTCCGTCGCTGTTGTTCATCGGCACTGCTACGGAAGTAATTCAGACCGCTTTCACTGCCCTTGTCGGCGTCGTTTGCCTGGCGGCCGGTCTGTCCGGTTACCTGCTACATCGCACCGCCAACTGGCAAAGAGTCGTGTTGGTGGTATCTGCGCTGGTATTGATCAAGCCGGGTCTGACCACTGACCTTATCGGCTTTGCGCTGATCGCCGCAACCGTTGTAAGCCAGATGGTCTCCACCCGTAATCTGCGCGAACGAAAAACTGGATGAAAACCGTCCTTGTCACGGGTGCCACAGATGGAATTGGCCTTGAAACCGCGCGGCAGTTGCTTGCTGCCGGCATGCATCTGCTGGTGCACGGACGCAACGAAGCAAAGGCAGTGCGCCAGGCCAAGGCGCTGGCAAGTCGCGTCTCCGGTGGCAAGACGACACCGGTATGGGGTGATCTTTCGCGCATGCGCGAAGTCGCTTCATTGGCCGAACAGGTGCGCGCCATTGCGCCTGTGCTGAATGTGCTGATCAACAACGCCGGCATCTACGTCCAGCGGCGGGCAATCACCGAGGACGGCTTCGAAATGACCATGGCGGTTAACCACTTCGCGACCTACCTGTTGACACGACTGGTTGGTCCGCTAGTGTCAAAGGCGCCGGCCGGTCGCATCGTTACTGTCAGCTCCATGGCACACCAGAGTGGTGACATCGATCTCGACGATCTCACTTTCGCGAACGGGTTCGACGCCTACAGTGCCTACGCGACTTCAAAGCTGGCCAATATTCTCTTTACGCGCGCTCTGGCCACACGACTGGCCGGCAACAATGTGACTGCCAACTGCCTGCATCCGGGGGTGATAGATACCAAGTTGCTGCACGCTGGCTTCAGCATCAAGGGCGCTTCGGTCGAAAAAGGCGCGCGTACCTCGGTGTATCTCGCAACATCGGATAAAGTGATCGGAGTCAACGGAAAATATTTCGCCGACTGCCGTGAAACGGCACCGTCGAGCCAGGCGCGTGACGACAGCCTCGCGGAAGCACTTTGGCTGATCTCAGAACGACTGCTCACCAGTTTCCTGCAATCCTGAAGACGGGCGGAAGAATTTCGGCTATCGTGCTGTCGCCCCAGCGCACGCTCGTGGCACTAGATAATTTCTGCAGGCCAGTAAACACTACCTCGATAGTATTGCCGTTCATAAGTTGCACGCTGGGCTGCTGCGGTGACGTGAAGATGTGGATGCCGGGCGCAAGATATTATGGCCGGTCGGGTATTCCGACCCGAACCAAATGCACAAAAGGCCTGGCCGCACTGTAATTGCCCCATTTAGCGAACCGGCAATTCGGGCATCGAGCAATCTGCTCACTGCGGTGTGTTCGATGGCGTGCCGATCGTTGCCGGCAAACATCTGATCAGCGCAAGTGCTTTGACCTCGATCAACTCGTTAAACGCAAATACCGATGCCGCTTCACGCTGACACCAGGTGCGTTGGCATCGATGCGTGAATATTGGGGAATAATTGCTTGGCACTTCGCAACATACCGCTCACCGGCGCAATCGCGCTGAGACGGCCACTCCGGCGTCGGCGAGAATCATATCCGCCGCCTTCTCGGCAATCATGACGACCGTGGCATTGGTATTACCGGAAACGACGTTCGGCATGATTGACGCATCGATCACCCGCAGGCCGCGCACCCCGCGCACGCGCAGGCGATCATCGACAACGGCAAGTGCATCATTGCCCATTCGGCAAGTTGCCGTCGGATGGTAAACGGTCCCGCCGACTTCGCGTGCATAGCCGAGCCAGCCCTCATCGGAGAGCTCGCCAGGCGCAGGCGTATGGCGCTCGAGCACGTGCCGCTGCATTGCATGGGTACTCATCAGCGCATGTAGGCGCCGCAATCCATCCACGACAACACGCCTGTCCGCTTCGGCACTCAGGAAATTGTATTGAATGGCGGGCGGCTCGGCCGGATCAGTACTGCGAATACGCACGCTGCCTCGTGATTCCGGCCGCAACGGCGACATCGATACCGTAAATGCAGAAAATGGGTGCAACTTCGTTCCCATTTTGTCGGTGCTGAAGTTGATAAGGTAGAGCTGAATGTCCGGGCGCGATACGTCAGCGCGCGATCTGGCAAAAGCGCCGGCGTAACCACCGCTCACCGTCAATGGACCGCGCCGGAGCAACGCGTAGCGCAACGCAATGCCGATGCGCCCGCCAAGCGTTCGTAAGTCGTCGTTGACGGTGCACGGACTGTTACAGCGCCAGACCGTGCGCACGTAGAAATGATCCTGCAATCCTTCGCCGACACCTGGCGCATCCGCGACTACTGCTATACCGTTTTTCTCAAGCAGCGCGTGCGGCCCTACCCCGGATAATTGCAGCAACTGCGGTGAATTGATTGCCCCACCGCACAACAGAACTTCCCTCTGCGCGTGGGCAATGTAATCGTTGCCGCTCCGGCGATACTCAACCGACGTCGCTCGCCCTTCGGCAAAACCAATGCGCGTAACCAGCGCATCGGTGAGCACAGTCAAGTTTTCCCGTTTACGCGCCGGTCGCAGATAGGCAACGGCGCTGCTGGCGCGCCGGCCGTTGCGGGAGGTTGCATGATAGTAACCGGCACCTTCCTGATTCTTACCATTGAAATCATCGTTGCGCGGAATCCCGATCGTTCCTGCGGCCCGGATAAATGCATCGCACAGCACATGTTTGTCCGGAAGCTCACTGACAGCGAGCGGCCCATCGCTGCCGTGATAAGCGTCCGCGCCCCGCTGGAACGCCTCGGACTTGCGGAAATACGGCAAGACATCATCGAATCCCCAGCCGGAATTCCCCAATTGCGCCCACTCGTCGAAGTCTTCGCGCTGGCCACGGATGTAGACCAGCCCATTGATCGAACTCGATCCGCCGAGTACTTTGCCGCGCGGTGTGAACACGCGACGGCCATTCAACTCGCTTTCCGGTTCGGATTGATACATCCAGTTGACTTTCGGCTCAGCGAACAGCTTTCCGTAACCGATCGGAACATGAATCCACGGATTGCTGTCTTTCGGTCCGGCCTCGAGCAGAAGCACCGTATAGCGGCCCTTGGCACTCAAGCGATTTGCGAGCACACAACCGGCAGAACCGGCGCCAATGATTACGTAGTCAACTTTCGAAGGCGTCATGCATGAGAAGCGGCCTCTGTGTGTAAAGGCCGAACTTTGTCTTGTTTGCAGGCAAGTTTACCTTACGACCCGATCCCATCACTTGGTCACACCCGTTGCGCAGCGGACACGCCGTACCGGTCGATCAGGCCGATGAACCAACCCGATTTGTTTGAGAGCGCTGGGTTCGGGCATTATTGCGCCATCTTTCTTCTCTCCAGGAGACCGGCATGTTTGAATGGTTCGCCTCCCCCGAAGCCTGGATCGCTTTGGGCACGCTGACCGCGCTCGAGATTGTCCTCGGCATCGACAACATCATTTTCATCTCGATCCTCGTCAGTCGCTTGCCGGAACATCAGCGTAACTTCGCGCGCCGGCTCGGCCTCGGCCTGGCAATGGTGGCAAGGCTCGCTTTGCTGTTCTCAATCTCCTGGGTGATGGGCCTGACCGAAACATGGTTCACCGTGCTTAGCCAGGAAATCTCGGGGCGCGACATTATTCTCATCGGTGGCGGATTATTCCTGCTCGCCAAATCCACGCACGAGATACACAACAGCCTCGAAGGCCCGGAGGAACACGGCAAGCCTGTCGTTGCCGCGGGCCTGGGTTCGGTGCTCGCACAGATCGCAGTGCTTGACATCGTATTCTCACTCGACTCGGTGATTACCGCGGTCGGTCTGGTCGATCACGTTTCCATCATGGCGATCGCCATCATCCTTGCAGTCACCGTTATGTTAATCGCCGCAGAACCGATCGGTAACTTTGTCGACCGGCATCCTACTGTAAAAATACTGGCACTTTCATTCCTGATACTGGTTGGCGTGACCCTGATGGTGGAAGGATTCGACGTGCACGTGCCGAAGGGCTACATCTACTTCGCAATGGCCTTCTCGGTCGGTGTGGAAATGCTCAACATCCGCATGCGCAAGGTTGCAGTCGCGCCGGTGAAGCTGCATAAATCGCTACAGAAGACGCCGGAATCGGCATAGACGGAAACGTCAAACAGACAGAGCAACATTCAGAAAGAAACCAGTTTGAAGAGAACCCAATTCAGAAGGATTCCAGTTTAGAGAAAACCGATATGAACATGCGTAAACTCGGTCGCTCCGGCCTGCAGGTCTCCCCTCTCGCTTTTGGCGGCAACGTATTTGGCTGGACCGCTGATGAGCCGACCTCGTTCCAGTTGCTCGGCCGGTTCGTCGACGAGGGATTCAATTTCATCGACACGGCGGA
>CP070775.1:1513818-1518841 GCA_020346185.1 Betaproteobacteria bacterium
GAAAAAGATGTTCGAGGCTTCCGCGCATCGATTACCGTACGTTGAGTGCACTCCGGACGGACGCAATGGCGGGCTCAACTTCGTTTGTGTCGCAAACGAAGTGAAGGACTATCCGACCTGGATCATCGGCGGCCGCCGCCACGTCGGGTTGGTTTCGGTCGACAAACTGGCGACCCTATCGGGCTTCCGCTGGTCAGCCGATGGAGAACCGGAACAATGAGCAGGCATCCTGGTCACCCCTTCGGCTGCGTAACGAGAATTCAGCAACTCGATCTGGGCGGCAGGACCCGATGGCGCCACATCAAGCACACGCCGAACGCGCTCGGACGATTGCCCGTCATGCAACGTGGCGAGCCAGGCCGAGCATGCCATCGTTTCTCAGCCTTCGTTTGATCACATGTATTTCGATATGCCCAGGTCGAAAAGGTAGTGTCGTTTCGGCGACCGGTCAGATTGGGGGTGCACACATGATCTGGCCGTGTTGTTGCCGGCCCGACAAAAATATCCTTGAAACGCCAGGACCAGGTGTGCCACCGCCCTAAAACTCGAGACACGGTTTACGCCTGCTGCCGGCGGTAGCAATCTCGTTCGGAGAAACTTCCTTCACGGAGCAGATCGGACAGCGCCACCCCAGCTCGTGCGCTTTGAGGAAAACGGTGCATAGCCCTTGAGTGTTGGGCTAGCGTTTCAGTTCCAGACCGCCCTCCCGTCAATTTCAAAGAGGATGTTGCGATCAACTTGGCCAAACTGACCGCGGCAAGGTCATTTGGTCAACGATACTCCCCTTGCTGGTGTTTCACGTGCATCGGTAACCCCAGTTACGTAACGCCTTAGCTCACCGCAAAGCTAAGGCGGTCCTGCTGACAGTCAACACCAGCCGACCCTCATACCGCCAGGTTAGTCGTCAAAACATCGCACTGTGAGAACATGGCATCATTGAGTCACGGTGGCGACAGTGATGAGTAAGCCGATAGATTATGATTGAGGGCACATTGCACTTATCGCATGCATGGACCTTGACAATCTGCATCTTAAGAAGGGACGAACAATGGCTAAGTCAATTTTCTGGTTATTGATGACCATTGCATTGTCGGTGGCATCTGGATGCGCTACGCCGCCGAAGTCCGGTAAAGGATTTACTTTGCCGGAGGGTGACGCGGAAGCGGGCAAACAAAACTACATCAGCTTTCGATGCAACGCCTGCCACAAGATCGAAGGTATTGATCAAATCGCCGCGGAGGGCGAAGAGCCTGAACTTTCGATTGCCCTGGGCGGTGAAGTGACTCGGATCGAGACCTATGGCGAACTTGTAACGTCAATTATCAACCCATCACACCGGCTCGCAAAGGGTTACCCTGTTGAGGCAGTATCTGTCGACGGTCAATCAAGAATGACGGTCTACAACGATGTCATGACGGTTACCGAGTTAACCGATCTGATTGCGTTCGTCCAGTCCAGATACAAGCTACTCGAGTATGAAATAACGGATTATCCAATGTACGGGCCTTAACATCGCTGATATGAATCTGCGATACCAATCGCGCATGTACCGACCGGACCATCCACACTCAATCAGACTGAACAATGGCTAATAACGCTCTGCCCGACCACAACGACACTATCGGGCATGCTGCAGATCATTACACGCAGCCCGCAAATGCGACCGAGGAACCGCCACGGACGTTTCTCGAAACGCTGAAGTACCTCGGTCCCAGCGTCATTATCTCGGCCACGATTGTCGGATCGGGAGAGATCGTACTCACTGCGAGTCTCGGTGCGGCCGTTGGTTACAGCATGCTGTGGTGGATATTGTTTTCCTGCTGGAGCAAGTCGATCCTGCAGGCGGAACTCACGCGTTATGTGGTCCTGAGCGGCGATACCTACCTTCGTGCCCTCAACCGCGTGCCGGGAAAGATTCCGGGTCCGAAAGGGCCGTTTGCGTGGCCTCTGGCCCTGGGCCTGTTGGGCTACGCAACTGGCCTGACAGGCCTCGGGGGACTCATCGGCGGCTCCGGTCAGGCCGTCGCGCTGTTTTTTCCCGGACTCGACCCACTGGTCGCGGTTGGCTTTCTTGCCGTGCTCGCAGCCACCGTGCTCGGTACCGGAAGTTACACCCGGCTCGAGTCGGTCATGCTGGTGTTCGTGGTGACATTCACCGTGCTGACGATCACTGGGGCGCTGTTGATGCAGGGCACCGAATTCGCAACCCGAGCGAGCGACATCGTCAGTGGGCTCACCTTCGAGTTCTCGACAACTTTCGCGGTATTGGCACTCGCGGCCTACGGCTTCACCGGCGTTAACTCCGGTGAGTGTGCCGCTTACACGTATTGGTGCATCGAGAAGGGATATGCGGCTCGCATCGGACCTTTCGACAATACAAAGGAATGGTACCGGCGAGCACACGGATGGCTGCGCGTGCTGCGCACGGATGTCTGGTTGACTTTGATCATACTCACTGCCGCGACTATTCCGTTTTACCTGTTGGGCGCCGGCGTGTTGCATGTACTGGGTGAAAGACCTGAAGGCAGCATGATGATCCGGGCGCTCAGCAACATGTATACAAATACACTGGGCCCGTGGTCGTTGTGGCTTTTCGCAGTCGGCGCGTTCTGTATCCTTTTCTCGAGCTCACTGGCCTCGGTCGCTGCGGGGGCGAGATACTTACCCGACTATCTCATCGAGTTCGGATTCCTATCTCGAGACCGGGTGGATGTGCGCCGCGCGATCATCCGTTGGTATTGCCTTGCGGTTCCGTTTATCGGTTTCGGCCTGTATGCCGGTTTTCAGCGGCCGGTGCTGATGGTCACGATCGCAGCCTGCTACTTTGCCATGATGCTGCCCATACAGAGCGCCGTCACGATCTACCTGCAAGCGAAGCGATTACCCAAGGAAGTGCAACCGAAATGGCCCGCTCGGTATCTCCTGCGGCTGATTTTCGTGTTGCAGTTTATCCTCGCGCTCGCAGTCATCTACTTCACGGTTTTGCGGCGATAACTTCAATACTGCAGGGCATTGATGAGTTCTGCGTACCTTGATTAGCGCAATGGTTACCGCCACGGCACAGCGGGAATGCATGCCGTTACGAAACAAGCGCGCTGTAATTAAGACGCTCAGCCTCTTCGCATTCATGCATGAATCATGCTGGCTCGGGTCGGACTGCCAGCATTGCACTGGCGGAGCCGAGCGTGCCAACGGGATGTCGTTCGTGCAGTCGACATCTGCTCCGGGCATACAGTGACGCTACATTTAGTCATGAACGATTAACACGCAGGGGCAATATTTCTCGAACCCTGCGTTTCCGCCATGCGCTTTTTACGCCGATCGATGCCTGGTTGTTCCGAGAAATCCTCAACCACTACGCCGGCCCGTGCACGCGTCTTATGGTTCGAGGTGGCGCCCATGCTTTTTTCAGAATGACCTGATCCACTTCTTCAGGTTTCGAAAAGGCATCCCAATGTACATTTTTCGAAACAGCTGTAGCTTGTCGAGGAGCGTCAAAGGAAAAGGTTGCTCTTTTGGCATGTACCAGTTGTTGTTCTGTGTTCGTCTTACCCATTTGTATCCGGCACTCTTCAAGAACCGGTGTTTCGTGAGGTTAAAGAGATGGTCCTCAATAAGAATGAGCTTAGGCGCGTAGCGAGCAATATCGAATCCGCGCAATGCATCAACTTCGTATCCCTCGATGTCCAGTGAAACATAATCGACCCGGTCCACGCCTTCCCCAATGAGCATGTTGTCCAAGGTATCGATTTCGACGTCGACGGTTCTCGCATCGTCATCAATACGATCGAAAACCCGGTCAGGGAACAAGGCGGCATTGGTTCCAAGAATTGTCAATGGCAGCACCTTTCCGATATCTTTTCGCTCCCCGCACGCTTTCTGCACAACCTTTGACGTTCTCTCACGCCGCAGGCGCTCAGCGAAGTGTGGTTGTGGCTCGACCAGCAAACCCCGCCAGCCTTGCTGCTCCAGGAACCATGTCTGAGACCCCACGACTGGGTCGTTCGCTCCAACGTCGACGAAAAACCCGTCGCGGGGCAAGAACTCTTTCAAAAGTCGTTCCTCATCCGATCTACTCAAAAAAATACTTGTCATGCGGCCTGGTCTCCCACCCTTGATGCTCCCGTTGCTCGATGTGTGTGTATCGTTACCGTTGGAAAAATATCTTGCTCGCGGTGTGATTCTAGCGCCAGCGCAGAGCGACCAGGGAAATACCCGTCGCCACTGAATTTGTCAGCTGGCAGACATGCAAATAGCATTCTCTGTGCAGGTGTCTTGCCCCACCCAAGCCCCTTGTCCATAACGCTTCGTCGGCGGGCGCATCGTCTTTATCTGCCGCGTCTTTCTTGACTTGCGTTGATCGGCAAGGAAGCAGCTTAATCAAGGGACGCGCAATTTGACATTGACATGGTTTGTTTAGTTGACGGCGCCGTCCCGTCAGTGTTGCGCCCGGCTCGCAATAAACTCGTGACAGCTTGCTCCCTCGGTCATCCGGCATGACCGGGCGCAGAAGCACGCTCGCAATCGCCATACCCGTTGAGTAGCGCAGATGCCTGTGCATGTTGCAGCATTCGACATCAATGCGTTGGCGATCATTCGCCGCTCCCACGGTTACGGCACGTCGTTTCCCGGCCATTGAAGGCCACCCGCGCTACCGCGCATGACTGTTGAAGCAACACCGCGCGGGCACAGCACCGACTCGTCTGTGCCAAACCCGATTTGAGTGCGAATTGCTTCATCGTTACGCCCGAACACACCTGCTTGGGCAAAAGCTCCGGCGTCTATCGCACAGCGACGGGCGCTCGACGATTTTGTGTTTGAGATTCAACAGTTCATCACGATTGTTCGCAAAGTTTGTCTTGCGTTTGTCGCAGATGATCACACGCGGAGCACACGCGCAAGCTCAAAGTCGACAGCAAACACGCTTTACTTCAATGAGTTAAAGCGGTTTCTGTTGCGTACCACGGCCATTATTCGACCATTTGTTTCGCAGCGCCGTCAGCCGCTTTGCCGACGCACGTTT
>CP070775.1:1518941-1524195 GCA_020346185.1 Betaproteobacteria bacterium
TCGCAATCTTGATACGCGAACGACGCAGTTGTTTGTCGCCCTGTACCAGAATCGGCTGTATAGCGAGGTCAAGGCCGGAGAGAATGCCGGCAAGAAGCTCTGCCACGAGTTTGTTGTACGTGAACTCAAAGGACCCTTCACCATCGCGCCCGGACAGTCTATGCAAAACAACGTGAAATTGGACATCGCTGCCTACGGGGACGGCTCCACCCTCGGATTGGCTGTGTTTGCCGAAGAGCCTGACTCCGGCAGCACGATGCAGGCAATGGTTGTGGCAGTCTGCGAGCGCACTCCGCATTAACCTGACCTCGACGGCCAGAATATTTTGGTAGGCATTACTGACCCGCCATCATTGAGTCGCCGTCTTCGCTCCGGTTACAGAAGCGGTAAACTGTGTCCAACTTTCCAATTTGACAGATCCCGGCAACGGAGCAGGACCTGCCAACGCCCATGATTGTCCAACCATGAGTGAGCTTCCAATCCACTGGGAAACACCTTATAACTCGCGGCGCAGCCCTGTGCTGGCATGCAATGCGGTCGCCACCACGCAGCCTCTCGCCGCGCAAGCGGGCTTGCGCATGTTGCTGACCGGAGGCAATGCGGTAGATGCGGCAGTTGCAACCGCGATCGCCCTGACAGTAGTCGAGCCAACCATGAATGGCATTGGCTCGGACGCGTTCGCAATTGTCTGCGACGGAAACGAGTTGCATGGGTTGAACGCGTCAGGCCATTCTCCTAGGCAATGGAACGCAGCGCGATTTGCGGGGCACACGCAGATGCCCACAGAAGGTTGGGACTGCGTCACAGTGCCGGGCGTTGTTTCCGCCTGGGCAAGTCTGTCAGAAAAGTTTGGCAAGCTGCCGTTTGCCCAGTTGTTTGAACCCGCAGTCGAATACGCCGAAAGCGGTTACGCTTTGTCTCCTATAGTCGCAGCGCAATGGGCGAAGCAGGCGCCGCGCCTAAAGGAGCAGCCCGGCTTTGCCGAGACGTTTCTGTTCAATGGTCGTGTACCCACTGTAGGCGAGCGCGTGCGCTTGCCTGATCATGCGCGTACGCTCCAAGAGATCGCGGCTTCCCACGGCGACGCTTTTTATCGTGGTGAACTGGCGGACAAAATCGCTGCTGATAGCGCTCGGCACGGCGGCGCGATGACGATCGAGGACCTTGCCTCGCACAGTGCCGAGTGGATCAATCCGATACGCAGCCACTATCGCGCCCTGACCTTGCACGAACTACCACCCAACGGCCAGGGCATTGCTGCCTTGATGGCATGTGAGATTCTCAACCATTTCGACTTGTCCGGGCTGCAACCGGAATCAGCCGAGGCGGTCCACCTGCAGGTCGAAGCGATGAAACTCGCGCTGGCTGACGTCTACCGTTACGTGACTGATCCGGAAGCGATGCAAATACCGGTCTCCGATCTGCGTGATCCAGCTTATCTGCGCAAGCGCGCCGGACTGATTGATCTTCGCCAGGCAAAGCCATTTGCTCATGGACTCCCGGGCCAAGCAGAAACCGTCTATCTGACGGCGGCCGATGCTTGCGGAATGATGGTGTCGTTTATTCAGTCCAATTACATGGGCTTTGGCTCCGGCGTCGTCGTGCCGGGAACTGGGATTAGTTTGCACAACCGGGGCGCGTCGTTCCAGCTGCAGCCCGATCACCCGAATTGCGTCGCTGGCGGAAAGCGGCCTTTGCACACGATTATTCCCGGATTCGTGACACATGGCGAGCATCCACTCATGAGCTTCGGCGTGATGGGTGCGGATATGCAAGCGCAGGGACATTTGCAAATGATGGTTCGCACCGCGGACTTCATGCAGAATCCACAGGCTACGGCAGACGCACCGCGTTGGAAAACCTCTGCAGATCAGACACTGCTGATCGAGTCAACCTACGGCGAAAGAGTGCTTAAGGCGCTCGCCGATCTCGGACACAAGGTTGTCGAGATGCCCTATGGAAGTCAGGATTTCGGCGCGGCACAACTGATTCGCAAGCTTCCGTTTGGCTACGCTGCCGCATCGGAACCACGCCGGGACGGGCAAGCAGTCGGATACTGAGTTCAAGGCCCGCGACAGACCAATCGCGCGCGCAGTGGTTAGTCCATCCGCTGTGAGGCACGTGTACCTTTAGATCAACGGTCCTGGTGTTCTTTTAGCGCCTTTTCGCGAATCGCGCTGAGCGTGCCCCGAGTCGTGATTGCTTCGGGGTCGACACAAATCTCTATCAGTGCCGACGTTTTCTGCGCCAGGGCCGCTTCGAGCGCAGCCGGAAACTCCTCGGTGCGCTCGACACGCGCGCCGTAAAGTCCATACGCCTTTGCCAGTGCGGCGAATTCGGGATTGCGAAGATCGGTACCATGAACACGGGACGGGTACTCGCGTTCCTGATGCATACGGATGGTTCCGTACATGTTGTTGTTGAAAACCAAAAACAGCAATTGCAAATCGTATTGCGCCGCAGTGGCAAGTTCCTGACCATTCATCAGGAAACAGCCGTCGCCGGAAACGCTGACCACCACGCGGTCAGGAAAAGCTAGCTTCGCAGCCACTCCCGACGGAACACCGTAGCCCATTGCACCGTTGGTTGGTCCAATCTGGCTGCGATAGCCGCCATACTGCCAGTAGCGCTGAATCCAGCCGCTGAAATTTCCGGCACCATTGGTCATGACCGCGTTCGCAGGCAACTGCTTGCGAAGCTCGAGCATTACCTGCGCCAGATCCACGTTGCCCGGACAAGATTGCGGCTCGATGTTGGACTCGTAATCCTTGCGCGCTTGATGCGTCCAGTCACGCCATGCCGACGAATCGACCGCTGGCATCACCGAAGCCCGATGCGCAAACTCGCGCATGCCGGAGTTAATCATGAGATCTGCTTCATATACACGTCCCAGTTCTTCTATGCCGGCGTGAATGTGCACCATTTTCTTCATTGGGCACGGGATCTGAATCAGGCTGTAACCGCCGGTGGTCATTTCGCCGAGACGCGCGCCAACGGCAATCAGAAGATCGGCCTCGCGCACCCGCTTTGCAAGCGCGGGATTGACTCCGATGCCGACGTCACCACAGTAATTTGGGTGCCGGTTGTCGATCAAATCCTGGCGACGGAAGGTGCACGCCACCGGCAAGTTGTTGGCTTCAACGAAGCCGCGTATATCTTCACACGCTTGCAAAGACCAGCCGCCACCGCCCAGCAGCACCAGCGGTCGCCTTGCTTCTTCGAGCATGTCATGCAGTTGCTCCATTGCCGTCACCGACGGTGCAGGTGCAACACTCTTGTAAGGACGTGCGTCGGCCACCTCGGCCTTGGACACCAGCATGTCTTCCGGTAGTGCCAGCACCACCGGCCCTGGGCGGCCGGAAACAGTGAGGTGGAAAGCGTGACTCATATACTCAGGAATCCGGTCAGCCCGATCTATTTGCGCGACCCATTTCGCCATTTGCCCGAACATACGGCGATAGTCCATTTCCTGGAACGCTTCACGTTCCACGACGTCGCCTCCAACCTGCCCGATCAGCAAGATCATCGGCGTCGAATCCTGAAAAGCCGTATGCACACCAATACTTGCGTTGGTGGCGCCGGGTCCGCGCGTTACCAGACAGATTCCAGGCCTCCCGGTACATTTACCATAGGCTTCGGCCATGAAGGACGCACCTCCATCCTGACGGCATACGATCAGCCGAATAGAGTCGCGGTAGTCATACAGCGCGTCGATCACATCGAGATAACTTTCGCCGGGCACGCAGAATGCCGTATCAACGCCGTGTATGCTTAACTGGTCAACGAGAATCCGGCCACCGCTTCGTTTCGATTGACTTGGCACCATTATTCTTCCCGGCTATCCAGCACTGAAATTATACCCAACGTGCGCCGTCGGACGCCGCCGCGCGAGCGCGCCGACACGAAGCGCGCGAAACCGACGAAGAGAAAGCCCGCCGGCATGGCGGGCTTGATCGGGCAGCGGTTCAATCAGACTCAGTTGCTCACATCGACAGCACTGTCTTCTGCCTGCACCGCTTTCATGCTCAAGCGCAACCTGCCTTTTTCGTCGGCCTCCAGAACCTTTACCCGAATTTGCTGACCCTCTTTCAGGTAGTCCGACACCGCCTTGACTCGCTCCTCAGCAATTTGCGAAATGTGCAGCAGGCCGTCCTTGCCGGGAAGCACACTGACGATTGCGCCGAAATCGAGAAGCTTCAGCACCACGCCGTCATATATGTGACCAACCTCGACTTCTGCAGTCAGTTCCTCGATGCGTTTCTTCGCCGCTTCACCCCCGGCCGATGAAATGCACGCGATGGTGACAGAGCCGTCGTCCTGGATGTCGATCGTCGTACCGGTTTCCTCCGTAATCGAGCGAATGACTGCACCGCCCTTGCCGATCACGTCACGGATTCTCTCAGGCTTGATCTTTATTTGAATCATTCTCGGTGCGTAGGCCGACAGCTCGCCGCGAGACGCACCAAGCGCGGATTTCATGCGTTCGAGAATGTGCATGCGTGCTTCGCGCGCCTGCTGCAAGGCCACATGCATGATTTCCTTTGTGATGCCCTGAATCTTGATGTCCATCTGCAACGCGGTGATTCCAGTATCGCTTCCGGCAACCTTGAAGTCCATATCGCCCAAGTGGTCTTCATCGCCCAATATGTCGGTGAGAACCGCAAAACGATTACCCTCCTTGATTAATCCCATGGCGATACCTGCGACATGCGCCTTGAGCGGAACGCCGGCATCCATCAGCGCCAGGCAACCACCACAGACCGAAGCCATCGAGCTCGAGCCGTTGGACTCGGTGATTTCCGAAACAACGCGTAACGAATAGCCGAATTCCTCCGGTGAAGGCAACACCGCGAGCAGTGCCCGTTTCGCCAGCCTTCCGTGTCCAACCTCGCGCCGTTTCGGTGTCCCGACCCGGCCCGTTTCTCCCGTCGCATACGGAGGCATGTTGTAATGGAGCATGAAGGGCTCCTTGTACTCGCCCTGTAGCGCATCTATGATTTGTTCGTCACGGGCCGTGCCCAGCGTGGCTACCACCATCGCCTGCGTCTCACCGCGCGTAAATAGTGCCGAACCATGTGCACGAGGCAACAGACCGGTTCTGATATTGATCGGGCGCACAGTGCGCGTGTCACGCCCATCGATGCGCGGCTCGCCGCTGAGAATCTGACCACGGACGATTTGCTTTTCCAGGCCTTCGAGGATATCTTCGATCGCGTCGGCACTCGGCGCATCCTCGCGGTCTTCAGGCGCCAGT
>CP070775.1:1524295-1526138 GCA_020346185.1 Betaproteobacteria bacterium
GCGCGACCGAATGATAGTCGAGCGCCCGAACCGCAAGCTTGCCGACCTGTCGTTCTGCGCAGCGGGGCGGCCGTCCGAGTTGGCGACAGGTCGCTACCGAGAGATCGTGAAGAATTTGGAGAGGTGAAATATGGCTCGATTCGTCTGGCGCCGCCACTGATGCCCAAGTCGTTGCCTTCGCTGTCTCATCAACTCATACCTATTCCCGGACAGACCATCAAAGGACCGTTTTTCGAAGTGTGGTCTGTCCGCTCGCAACCCGCATGCCCCCCCGATGAGCGGAAGAGCCAGTTGCGCAACTGCTCTCGGTCGCCCCCACATGTGCGGCCAACGCAATCTGCTAGCTGTGCGTAGGCATCCCCTGCGCACATGAAAGCGCAACCACCATTTACCACGATCCTCACGACAACACACGGCCCGAACAACGCCAAACTCGTTACCCAACCACCGTCGCCACGAACCACTCACCAAAACTCCAAGCAACCGCAACAGAAACCAGTTCGTGGAGCACGAGCCTCATTTGTGGTAAAGTCGGGAGCAACGCAGGGCTGAGATCGCTACCAGCCGCCAATCTCAATGAAGAAATAACAATCCAAGGAGGTGCATGATGGAACGCAGAGCATTCCTGACCGCCACGGCGGTGAGCGCGGCTACGATTGGGACCGCCGCCACGGCGGCAACGACCAGGGCAGGCGGGAAGTTCAAACTGCGCTATGCCCCGAGAATCAATGCCTTTCCGGCCCATGTAGGCAACGACCCGATCGAGAACATCAAGTTCGCCGCCGATCAGGGTTTTCGAGGCATGTTCGACAATGGCCTGGCGGGAAAACCGGTCGAGTTGCAGGTGAAGATCGCCGAAGAGATCGAGAAGCAGGGCATGAAACTCGGCCCCTTCGGCATGGGCGGCACCGACCGCGATCATCCCATGGTCCTTGGCGGGAAAGAGGCGCGCGAAGCCGTCATCGCGGGAACGAAAGCGGCTGTTGAGGTCGCCAAACGCGTCAACTGCGATCGGGCCCTTCTGGTGCCGGGCAACTACGACCTGCGCCTCCACATGGACTATCAAACCGCCAACGTGATTGACACCCTGCGTTTCGCGGCCGAGGTGGCCGAGCCCGCGGGCCTGGTGATCGTGCTCGAGCCGCTCAACTGGTATACGAACCACCCCGGTCTGTTTCTCCACGAAATCCCGCAGGCGTATATGATCTGCCGCGCCGTCAACAGCCCATCGGTCAAGATCCTCAACGACCTCTATCACCAGCAGATCTCCGAGGGCAATCTGATTCCGAATATCGACAGGGCATGGGATGAGATTGGCTCGTTCCACATCGGCGATAATCCGGGAAGAAAAGAACCGGGCTCGGGCGAAATCAACTACGTCAACGTCTTCAAGCATATCCACTCGAAGGGTTACGACGGAGTGCTCTGCATGGAGCACGGCATGAGTCTGGGACGCGGCAAAGAGGCGGAGATGGGTTTGATCGAAGCCTACCGCAAGGCGGATGATTTCTAACCTGCGCGCAAAACTCCGTGAGTGTTGCGAAGGAAATGACGTAATGATGTCCCCAGGGCGTAACGACACGCGCTCAATTGAGCCTCCGAGGCACGCTCCTGACGTTCCACGTTTGCCGATCCGGTCGGGAAATCTGCCGCGGAGCACTGAAGATGAGGCCAGCAACTTCTACCTACCTGCCGAGGTCCGACCCCCCGTCCGAAGTTCTGGTGCAATTAAGAACGTCCGGGGGCACATCGACCGATGGCACAAACGGCCTCTTGATAAACTACATATGTCGCCCCCGCTGAAGAGTGGATACTCAAGTCGCTAACTGCTCTCGGTCGCCCC
>CP070775.1:1526238-1530600 GCA_020346185.1 Betaproteobacteria bacterium
AGGAACAATGCGCCGATACAGCCAACCCCGGCAGCCTCGGTCGGCGTGGCAAAGCCACCAAAAATCGACCCGAGCACCAGCACGATCAGCAGGACCGGTGGGAAGAAACTCTTACCGATCAATGCCCACAGCTCGCCTTGCGTCTTCGGGCCAACATCTGCTGGAAGTGGCGGAGCGCGTTCAGGACGCGTAAAACTGGCGATGCCAATGTAGAGCAGATACAGACCGGCGAGTATAAGGCCCGGGAACACGGCGGCGGCAAACAATGCCCCCACCGAGACCGACAACAAGTCGCCCATGATCACCAGCATGATCGACGGAGGTACCAGTATCCCCAGCGTTCCAGCAGAAGCAATGGTACCCACGGCGAGTTGCTTTTGATAACCACGCTCGAGCATCGACGGCAACGCAATCATGGTCAGCATCACAACCGACGCGCCGACGATTCCAGTGGTTGCCGCCATGATAGTGCCCATTAACGTGACAGACATCGCCAAGCCACCCGGCACGCGCCGGGTGATGACTTGCAGGCAATGCAGCAGATCATTGGCGACGCCGCTGCGCTCCAACATGGTGCCCATAAAAATGAACATCGGCACCGCGACCAGGACCGGGTTCGACGCAGCTGCGCCCCAGACTCGCGGCAGCAAGTTGAAAAACTGGATTGGATGGAAGACATCGAGAAGTATCCCGATGCCGCCGAACAATATGGCGATGCCACCGAGTACAAACGCAACCGGATAGCCGCTGAACAGCGACACCGCAAGAACGGCAAACAGAATCAGGGCGAGGTAATGTGTAATCCAGCTCATGCCGTCGCTCCGTGATGATCCTTGATGACAGCGACGTTCGCCTTGGCTTTAAGTTCTTCGGGGCCCCAGAGATAGATGATGGTACGGAACAGTACCGAGATCACCCCCGCAAAGAGCATGATCAGCCCCGTCGTGATGAAACCTTTTGGTATCCAGCGCCAGGGAAGACCATTCGAGGAAGGCGAGCCTTCGTTGTCGACCCAGGCAACCCAGGTGAAGTCGGCACTGAAATAAATCGCCAGCAGACAGTACGGTATGGCCATTAATACGCAGCCGAGGAACTCCGCCCAGACATGCGTCTTCGGTGCGGCGTTAATGAAGGCAATATCAATACGAACGTGCGCGTTCTTGATATAGGCGGTACCGAGCCAGAAAGAGAACAGCGCCGTGTGCATGTGCCATTCGAGTTCCTGCAGGCGGGTCGAGCCCATGCCCGGAATCTGGTATCCAGCCTTGCGCGATAACACGTCAAACGCGATAACAATGGTACAAGCAACGAAGAGCCAGCCTACCCACATCGATACGCGGTAGAGCACAGCGTCTATTGCGTCGCTTGCTTTTAGCATTCCTCCCATGCTTCCCTCTCACCCGGTAACGCAAAGAACGAGCGGACAGGAAGTCGCCCGCTCTCAATGCTGGCTGGCAAATTTATCGTTTCAGATAACCGTTCTGACCCCACAACTTGAAATCCTCGCGGAATTTCGAGTAGGAGGCATAGATCTTTTTGAAATTGGCGTTTCGTGCTGATTCTTCTGCGATGACTTCTTGCCAGGCCTTCTCATAAGCGTCGAGAAACTCCTGCGGCCAGTACATGATCTTCACATCATTATTGTCACGCATGCGCTGCATGGCCGGCGCTTGGGACGATTCACCATAAGCCAGCGTGTGACGAATCATTTCGCCACAGGTAGTTTCAATCATTGCCTGGTGCTGGTCTGACAAGCCATTCCAGATATCGAGGTTAATAAACACGCCCGAAATCGACGATGGTTGATGCCACCCCGGGAAGTAGTAGTACTTGGCGACCTGGTAGAAGCCGAAGCCCTCGTCCACAACGGGACTGGCGAACTCAGTGGCGTCAATGGTGCCAAGTTGCAGCGCCTGGAAAATATCGCCACCGGCCAGTAATTGCGTCGCAACCCCCATCTTGTCCATCACCCGTGCACCGAGGCCAAAGAAGCGAATCTTCATGCCTTTGAGATCATCCAGCGTCTTGATCTCGTCGCGGAACCAACCGGATGCTTCTGGCGACAGGATCAGACACGGAATGAACTTGACGTTCTGCTCGGCGAACATTTCGTCGGCGAGCGCGAGACCGCCACCGTGATAAAACCATGCCAGATACTCCGGTGCATCAGGCCCGAACGGCACTGCCGTGAAGAAGTTGAAAGCCATATCGGTGCCGGCAAGATAACCGGCCGTGGACCAGGCCGCCTCGACCGAACCCTTGGAGACGGACTGGATCGCTTCGAGCGCCGGAACCAGAGCGCCAGGCTCGAACATTTTCATCTCGATGTTACCGCCTGAAATCCGGTCGATCTTTTCAGACAAGGTCACCGCAGCTTCACCGAGCAGAGGTAGCGACATCGGAAATGCCGAAGCCACTTTCAGCGACACCTTTTGTGCCGCCGGCGCGGCCGATCCGCCATCCGACGACGCCGCCTGTTGTTCATTACCCCCGTTGCCACACCCGGCAACCATGACGAACGCCGCCATGCACGCGGCAACCGCCGATAGCTTGACAAACTTCTTCATTTTTCTCCTCCTCGCAGGCATTCCGCCTGTCTGATATTTTCGTACACCAGCGCGAGGTCGAAGCTCATCGCATAGTGTGACCATTCGCCAAGCTCATCTTTCGATATAAAAACCACCCGAGACAAGGCGCACTCCGTAAGGCTGAACCCTACCATGAGCACAAACCCCGTGCCACAAAGTGGTTATTCGGGAAGGGTGCGAACGCCGCCTGCCGGGAACTATCTCTTCAGGTAGCCATTATCACCCCACAACTTGAATTCCTCACGGAATTTTGAATAGGACGCGTAGATTTTCTTGAAATTGGCGTTACGTTGGGATTCTTCCGCAATGACCTCCTGCCAGGCCTTCTCGTAGGCTTCGAGGAATTCCGGCGCCCAATACCTGATCTTGACATCGTGTTTTTCCTGCATGCGTCGCATTGCTGGCGACTGCATCGCTTCGCCGCGCGCCAGGACGTGGCGAACCATGTCGCCGCAGGTCACCTCGATGATCGCCTGGTGCTGATCGGACAGGCCGTTCCATAGATCCAGATTGATAAACAGCCCGAGAATCGACGAGGGCTGGTGCCATCCCGGAAAGTAGTAGTACTTGGCGACCTGATAGAAGCCGAAGCTTTCGTCCACGACGGGATTGGCGAATTCGGTCGAGTCGATGGTGCCCAACTGCAGCGCCTGGAAAATATCACCGCCGGCAAGCAACTGGGTTGCAACGCCCAACTTGTCGAGGACCCGGGCACCGAGACCGAAGAAACGCATCTTCATGCCTTTGAGATCGTCCAGCGACGTGATTTCCTTACGGAACCAACCCGACGCCTCTGGCGCAATAATGGTGCACGGGATGAATTTGACGTTCTGCTCCGTGAACATCTCATCGGCAAGCTCGAGGCCGCCTCCGTGATACATCCATGCCAGATACTCCGGCGCATCCGGGCCGAATGGCACTGCCGTGAAGAAGTTGAAGGCCATATCGGTGCCGGCGAGATATCCGGCAGTTGACCAGGCTGCATCGATTGATCCTTTTGAAGCCGCCTGGATCGCCTCGAGCGCCGGAACCAGAGCGCCCGGTTCAAATAGCCTCACTTCCAGGCTGCCGCCTGAAACACGCTCGACCTTTTCAACATAGGTAACCGCGCCTTCGCCAAGCAGGGCAAGCGAAGTAGGAAACGCCATTCCCATCTTCAGTGTGACTTTCTCGGTTGCTAGCGCTGCCGACCCGGCATCCGAAGAAGCCGCCTGTTGTCCATTTCCGCCGTCACCACACCCGGCTGCCATGACCAGCGCAGCTATACAAGCGGCGACCACCGTTCGTTCGACAAACTTTGCCATTTCCCCCTCCTCGCAGACGTATCGACTGTTTTTCGTACTCGTACCAAAGCGACGCCGAACCTCGTCACAGAACGTCTCGGGGAGCGCGGTGGCTCCCCGCAACGTTCGCAGCTATCGCTTCAGGTAACCGTTCTCGCCCCACAGCTTGAATTCCTCGCGGAATTTCGAGTAGGAAGCATAGATCTTCTTGAAGTTGGCGTTATTTCGGGATTCTTCCTCAATGACCTCCAGCCAGGCTTTCTTGTAGGCCTCGAGGAACTCAGGTGGCCAGTACATGATCTTCACGCCGTGTTGATCTCGCATACGCGTCATGGCCGGCGACTGCATCGATTCACCACGCACAAGTATTTGCCGGACCATGTCACCGCAGGTGATATTGAAGATCGCCCGGTTCTGCTCGGACAAGCCGTTCCATAGCTCCAAATTAATGAACAGCCCGAGAATCGATGACGGCTGGTGCCATCCCGGAA
>CP070775.1:1530700-1537538 GCA_020346185.1 Betaproteobacteria bacterium
TGCGCGCAATCGCCCAGCATTTCATGGACTTCATCCTGTGAGCACGTTGACAGGTATTCGAGCACAGCCGGCAGGTAATCGGGCAATTCGTTGCCCCGCAGGCTCAGCCCGGCTTTCTCGTACATGTTGCCAAGGTCAATCATCGCCATGCCGCGATCGCGGGACTCACCGTGGACATGTTCGAACAGGTGAAGGGACGTGGCCCGACCACGGTCAAAAACGTCGACATAGTGTTCCTGCGAAGACAGCAGATCGTCATCGGTCAAATCGTTGGCCAACCCCAGCAACGCCGCCTTGTGTACCTCGGGCAGCCGTGGCTCGCTCCCGATCAGCAGCCCAATTTCCGGCAACGCACTGATCAAATTCTCCTGCGGATAAGTCAGCAGGCCGGCCATTGCTTTCAGTATCATCGTCATCTGGCACTCCTTTCAGGCGGAGTTCTTGATCGGAATGACTTTCTTTTTTTTGCCCCCGAACAAACTGGTTTCCGTGGTGCCGTCGGAACAGGCGTTACCGAACGAAAATCCGCAGTCGCCACGCAAGTCATAGGCACTCTCGGCATATTCGCGGTGTGTTGTCGGAATCACGAACCGGTCTTCGTAGTTGGCAATTGCCATGACGCGGTACATTTCCTCGACCTGGCCCAAGGTCAGGCCCGCCTGTTCAAGTACGTCGCTGTTTTCCGTTTTTTCGACGTGACGGTCACGCATGTAAGCGCGCATCGCCAGCATACGTTCCAGCGCGCTGACAACCGGCACCTCGTCTCCCGCTGCCAGCAAATTCGCCAGATACTTCACTGGAATACGCAGGCTGCGAACGTCGGGCAGTTTGCCGAATGCGCCCAGTTGTCCCGAATTTGCGGCCGCCTGGATCGGCGACAGGGGCGGCACGTACCACACCATAGGCAGCGTGCGGTATTCGGGGTGCAGCGGCAACGCAACCTTCCAGTCGACCGCCATCTTGTATACCGGTGAGTCCTGAGCGGCTTTCAACCAGCTATCCGGCACGCCGTCTCTGCGCGCCTGTTCCCGCACCACGGGGTCATTGGGGTCGAGAAACACTGACAACTGCGCGCCGTACAAGTCTTTTTCGTTCTTTTCCGATGCTGCCGCCTCGATCCGGTCAGCGTCATACAGCACTACACCGAGATAGCGGATACGGCCGACACACGTCTCCGAACACACGGTGGGCTGCCCAGCTTCAATTCGTGGATAACAGAAGATGCATTTCTCCGCCTTGCCGCTTTGCCAGTTGTAATAGATCTTCTTGTAAGGACAGCCCGAAACACACATGCGCCAGCCACGGCACTTGTCCTGGTCGATCAACACCACGCCGTCCTCTTCACGCTTGTAGATCGAGCCGGACGGGCACGATGCGACGCATGACGGGTTCAGGCAATGCTCGCACAGGCGCGGCAGATACATCATGAAGGTGTTCTCGAACTGCCCGTAAATGTCCTTTTGCACCTGTTCGAAATTGCTGTCTTTTGAGCGCTTGGAGAACTCGCCACCGAGGATTTCCTCCCAGTTCGGCCCCCAGACGATTTTCTCCATCCGCTTATCGGTAATCAGGCTGCGCGGGCGCGCTACGGGAGCTGCCTTCATCTCCGGCGCGTTGTGCAGATGCTGATAGTCGAAGGTGAACGGTTCGTAGTAATCGTCAATCTCCGGCAGATTGGGATTGGCAAACAACTTCATCAGGATCGACCATTTACCGCCCTGCTTCGGTTCGATCTTGCCGTTGTCCTTGCGAACCCAGCCACCGTTCCATTTCGTCTGACTTTCCCATTCCTTCGGGTAGCCAATCCCCGGCTTGGTCTCGACGTTATTGAACCAGGCGTACTCCATGCCTTCGCGATTGGTCCACACGTTCTTGCAAGTGACAGAACAGGTGTGACAGCCGATGCATTTGTCGAGATTCAGCACCATGCCGATTTGAGCTCTGATTTTCATTTTCTGACTCCCGATCTAAACTCTTACCGCAGAGCACGCGGAAAACGCAGAGGTAAGACGACCCGCCCAACGAACTGCACAAGGCCGTATTTGCCACCGAGCAATCGACATCATGTGGCATGACATCGACACAATCGAACCAAATCCCATGATTTCCTCCGCGTCCTTTGCGTCCTCGGCGGTGAGCGTTTTGCTTTTCATGACGATGCCTGTGTCGCCGCCTCGTCCAGCCAGTCGACTTTGTTCATCTTGCGCACGATCACGAATTCATCTCTGTTCGTTCCAATAGTGCCGTAGTAGTTAAAGCCGTAACTTTGCTGCGCGTAGCCGCCGATCATGTGGGTCGGTTTCACCACGGCACGCGTCACCGAGTTGTGGATGCCACCGCGCTGCCCTGTGACCTCCGAACCCGGAACGTTGACGATCTTTTCCTGTGCGTGATACATCATGCACATGCCCGCGTTGACCCGCTGACTAACTACGGCCCTGGCGGTAATCGCGCCATTGACGTTGTACAGCTCGATCCAGTCGTTATCCTCGATGCCCGCCTGCTGTGCATCAGTCTCTGACAACCACACGATCGGCCCGCCGCGTGACAGCGTCAGCATCAGCTGGTTATCGGTGTAAGTGCTGTGAATGCCCCACTTCTGATGCGGCGTGATGAAGTTCAGCACCACTTCCCGATTTCCGTTGGCTTTTCTTTGCTGCACCGGCAAAATCGTCTTCAGGTCAACAGGCGGGCGGTACACGCACATGCCTTCGCCAAAACCCAGCATCCACTTGTGATCCTGATAGAACTGCTGGCGTCCGGTCAGCGTGCGCCACGGGATGAACTCGTGAACATTGGTGTAGCCCGAGTTGTAGCTCACGTGCTCCGATTCAATTCCCGACCAGGTCGGTGACGAGATGATCTTGCGCGGCTGCGCCTGGATATCGCGGAAGCGGATCTTCTCGTCTTCCTTGGGTTTTGCCAGATGCGCGTGATCGCGGCCGGTGATCTTCGACAGCGCTTGCCACGCTTTTACGGCCACCTCGCCATTGGTCTCGGGCGCCAGCATGAGAATGACCTCACAAGCATCCACGTCGGTTTCGATCTTCGGCAGACCTTTGGTCGGCCCTTCCTCGACCACGGTGTAATTGAGCTTGGCAAGGTTGTCGACCTCGTCCTGCGTATTCCACGCGATACCCTTGCCGCCATTACCGACTTTCGCCATCAACGGCCCCAGTGCGGTGAACCGGCGATAGGTGTTTGGATAATCCCGCTCTGCGACCGCCATGCCGGGTGCCGTCTTGCCGGGCACCAGGTCACAGTCACCTTTCTTCCACTCCTTCACCGTCGTCGCTTGCGCCAGCTCGGCGGGCGTGTCGTGCAACAGCGGCGTGAGTACCAGTTCCTTCTCGACTCCCAGGTGATCCTTCACCACTTCGGAGAACGTCTTCGCAATGCCCTTGTAGATATCCCAGTCCGATCGCGCTTCCCACACCGGGTCGACCGCCACCGACAAGGGATGAATGAACGGGTGCATATCCGACGTGTTCAAATCGTTCTTCTCGTACCAGGTCGCCGTCGGCAGCACGATGTCCGAGTAAAGACAGGTCGTGGACATACGGAAATCCAGCGTTACCAACAGGTCGAGTTTTCCTTCCGGAGCCTCTTCGTGCCAATGCACTTCCTGTGGCTTCTGCCCGCCACTGTCGCCGAGGTCTTTTCCCTGCACGCCGTGTTTCGTACCAAGCAGATGCTTTAGAAAATACTCATGACCCTTGCCACTCGAGCCCAGCAGATTGGAACGCCACACAAAAAGATTGCGCGGGAAATTCGCCGGATTATCGGGATCCTCGCACGCCATCTTGAGTGTTCCGTCTTTGAGTGCCTTGACCGCATATTCCTTCGGATCCAGACCGGCAGCCGCAGCGTCCTTGCACACCTGAATCGGATTGGTCTGCAGTTGCGGCGCAGATGGCAGCCAGCCCATGCGTTCGGACCGGACATTGAAATCGATCAGGCTGCCCTGAAACTCCTTGGGGTCGGCCAGCGGCGAAATAATTTCGTCGACTGAAAGTTTTTCGTAGCGCCACTGGTCCGTGTGCGCATAGAAAAATGACGTCGAATTTTGCTGGCGTGGCGGCCGATGCCAATCGAGCGCAAACGCCAAAGGCAGCCAGCCGGTCTGCGGACGCAGTTTTTCCTGGCCGACATAATGCGCCCATCCGCCTCCGGACTGGCCGACACAGCCGCACATCATGAGCAGATTGATAACCCCGCGGTAGTTCATGTCGGAGTGATACCAGTGGTTCATTGCCGCGCCGATGATGACCATCGACTTGCCATGCGTCTTGTCGGCGTTATCGGCAAACTGGCGCGCTACGGTGATCACGTCATCTGCTTTGACTCCGGTAATGGTTTCCTGCCACTTCGGTGTATAGGGAACGTTATCTTGGAACGACGCGGCAACGTTGGCACCGCCCAGACCGCGATCGAGACCATAGTTGGCACACAACAGGTCGAACACCGTGGCCACCATTGTCTCGCCCTCGGCGAGCTGCAACTTTTTCACCGCAACATTGCGGACCAATACGTCGGCACCCATGTCACTGTGCTGGAACTGCTCGCTGACTATGCCGCCAAAGTACGGAAAAGCGACCGGCGCCGCCTCATCTCGCGACTCGATAAGGGATAACTGCAGCTTGACGTCGCGGCTGGTCTTGCCGTCCTTTTCCTCGGTGTTCCACTTGCCCTGGTCCTGGCCCTCTCGCTGGTTCCAGCGGAACCCGATCGATCCGTTCGGCGCCACGACATCGCCCGAAAGCTCGTCGTAGGCAAGCGTCTTCCAGTCGGAATTGTTCCCATGACCCAGCGAATCGGAGAAGTCCGAAGCGCGCACGAAGCGGTCGGCGACCAGGTGTTCGCCCTGTTTCACCAGTTTCACCAACATCGGCATGTCGGTATAGCGGCGAACATACTCTGCGAAATAGCCTGACTTCCGCTCGAGGTGAAACTCCCTGAGGATGACATGACCCATGGCCATCGCCACTGCCGAATCGGTGCCCTGTTTCGGGTGCAGCCACAAGTCAGCCAGCTTCGACACTTCCGCATAATCGGGCGTAACGGCGACAATCTTTGCGCCCTTGTAACGGACCTCAGTGAAGAAGTGCGCGTCGGGTGTGCGCGTTTGCGGCACGTTCGAACCCCAGGCAATGATGAAGGTCGAGTTGTACCAGTCTGCCGATTCCGGCACGTCAGTCTGCTCGCCCCACACCTGCGGACTGGCAGGCGGCAAGTCGCAATACCAGTCATAGAAACTCATGCAAACGCCGCCGATCAGTGACAGGTAGCGGCTACCGGCGGCATAAGACACCATCGACATCGCCGGGATCGGCGAGAACCCGATTACCCGATCGGGACCATATTTCTTGATGGTGTAGATGTTCGCTGCGGCAATGATTTCGTTGATCTCCTCCCAGCTTGAGCGCACGAAACCACCCATTCCGCGGATCGACTTGTACGATTGCGCTCGTTGCGGATCCTCGACGATCGAAGCCCACGCCTCTACCGGACCGAGCGTCTCCCGGGCCTCCCGCCACAAGCGCACCAGCCGCCCTCGAACCATTGGGTACTTGACCCGGTTCGCGCTGTACAGGTACCAGGAATAGGAAGCGCCGCGCGAACAACCTCGCGGCTCATGGTTCGGCATGTCGGGGCGCGTGCGCGGATAGTCGGTCTGTTGCGTCTCCCATGTCACGACACCGCCCTTGACATAGATCTTCCAGCTGCAAGAGCCGGTGCAGTTCGCACCATGCGTGGAGCGCACGATCTTGTCGTGCGCCCAACGCTTGCGATAACCGTCTTCCCAGGTGCGGTCTTCATCCGTGACGACGCCATGCCCATCGGCAAACGCCTGCTTGTCACGAGTGAAGAACGTCAGTCGGTCAAGAAAATGACTCATTTTTGCTCCTTGGCAGTCGCAGGTGAGAGGTGAGGCTTGAATCGCCTCGCCTCATATGTCACCTGGTGAACGTTGCTATACACCTCACGCCGCTCTCCTCACCCTCAACACGGCATCTCTGCATCGCGCCGTGAATAGAACCACCAGGTAACGACGATGCAGGTGATATAGAAAGCGATGAACAGATACAAGGCTACTTCCGGTCCGCCGAACAAGCTGATCGATGTGCCATAACTCTTCGGGATGAAGAACGCGCCATAGGCCGCCACCGCCGAGCTGAACCCAAGCACGGCGGCCGATTCCTTGCCCGCATTGCGCATCGCTTCTGCCTTGCCGCTTTCTGATGAATCGACGTTCCAGCGTTCATGCAGCGTGCGGAAGATGATCGGAATCATGCGGAACGTCGAGCCGTTGCCGATACCGGTTGTCAGGAACAGCAACATGAACATCGCGAAGAAGCCCCAGAAATTTCCACCGCTCGGGCCAGACGGCAGGAACCAAAGCACGCCGACCACTGCCAGCGCCATCACCATGAAGTTCCAGAATGTCACACGGGCGCCGCCGAGCTTGTCTGACACCCATCCGCCCACCGGCCGGATGAGCGCGCCGACCATTGGCCCAAGGAATGCGTACTGGGTCGGATCAACACCGGAGAATTGCGTTTTGATCAGAAGCGGAAACCCGGCCGAGTAGCCAATAAAGGATCCGAAGGTTCCGATATACAGCCAACACATCAACCAGTTGTGCTTGCGCCGGAAAATGACTGACTGATCAGCAAAAGACGCCTTGGCGGTAGCGAGATCGTTCATTCCGAACCAGGCGGCTGCGGCTACTGCGAGGATGAATGGCACCCAGAAAAAGCCGGCGTTTTGCAGCCACATGTCCTTGGTAATGTCACCTTTACTCCATGTCTGCGGCTCGCCACCCATGGCACCGAAT
>CP070775.1:1537638-1560165 GCA_020346185.1 Betaproteobacteria bacterium
AAAAACGATCGAGATCGGATGCGGGTAGAAAATTGATTCCCGCTGCACCTTCGCGGCCACCGCCCGATTGGAAACTTCGAGCCACCAGTGAAGCACCTGTCGGATTCTCGGCGGGCGCCCGGATGCTCACCGTGTAACCGTTTTGCTTGTTCACCAGAATCACGTGCGCTTTTTGCGGATTGCGCTGCGCCAGGCTGTTGGCGTAAATGCCGACCACTCTCCTGCTCCAGCTGGCGTTGGGCAGCATGACGAATACGCTGCCTGGAGAGATTTCCCGTATCTGAAGTGCTTGGGCCCGCTCCAGATCATCCCGCATACACTGTTGCATACGGTCAACGATACCGCTGGCGCCAACAAACTCGCGAGGGTCGCGGAATGACCTCATGTGATGAAAAAGATCAACGGGTGAGTACAACAGGTCATCGATCGTCTCGCCGTAAGCGTTGTAATTGAGGCACATGCCCAGTTCACGCAAGAGATCTGTTTCAGCGTCCTGCAGACCGATTTTGCCCGCCAGTTGCCGAGCCGGCTGCTCGAGGTTGTCGCCGAAAGCGGCAACGATGGCCCATTCGGGGAAGCGGCCATCCAGATGCCGGTTCACGATGAGGCTGGAGCAGACTCGCGGGTCGCTATCGATGTGTGGCTCAAACGCGGGATGTGTCGGAATCGTCCCCGGGTAATGATGATCAAACCAAGTGACTCGGGCGCCGTTTTGCAAGGCGCGCATCAGCGCCGCGCGGTTTGAATCCAGTGAAATATCGGCGGCGACGATATGGTCGCCAGCTCCGGCATCGATGCGTTCCAGCAATCGAATGTCGCGTTTGACGCCGCTGACGAGAACTGCCTCGCGCGGTGTTGCCAGACGAAGTTGCAGTAAAGCGCACAGACCGTCAGCATCGCCGTTGCAGACATCATAGAATTTGACGGATCGCAGTTTCGAGGACATAGGCTTGGGTATCGCGGCTGACTCGCGAGTTTCCCGATGCAAGGGCCGCCGACGGTTGTAATGATGAGATGATCGACGACATCAACACGCCAGATGGAATGTTCGCGCGCCGCTCGCGGCTGGCTGGTTATCTGACGATAACTTACCTGGCGCTGGTGGTCTATACCAGCCTGCACCCGTTTTCCGAGTGGCGAGCCCCGGCGCAAGAGGTGCGCGAGTTCCTCATGGCGCCCTGGCCGGCCTATTTCACCTGGGCTGACCTGACCATCAATGTCCTCGCTTATGTGCCGGTTGGCGTTTCAGTTACGCTGGTGCTGATGTCGTTTCTGCGCGGTGCGGCGGCGGCGACATTGGCGGTTGTTCTGGCGATTCTGATGAGCCTGACTATCGAAGTGCTGCAGGTGTTCTTGCCCGGCCGCATTCCGTCAAACGCGGATCTGCTATGTAATGCCCTGGGCGCATTTGTCGGTGCGACGCTCGCTTATGCAGTCGGCGGGCGTGGCATTCTTTCGGGTAGGCTGTACCGCCTTCGGCAACGCCATTTCCATCCCGGCAGGGCGGTGGATCTTTGCTTCCTGCTTCTGGCACTGTGGCTTGTCACCCAGTTCAATGCTGATATCCGCTTGTTCGGAAATGGCGATGTGCGTCAGTTACTTCCCTCGCTGCCCGCTGTCGGGTACAGTCCGCGAACGTATGTGTTGCTCGACGCAGCAATCACCGGGCTGAGCTTCTGTGGCGTCGCGCTGATGGTGACGACCATCTCGCGCTCGCGTCCCGGTGCCGCGCTCTCGGTTATCGTGCTGATGCTGTTTGCGCTGGCTCTCAAGACGCTGGCAGCCAATATGCTGTTTACGTCGGGCGAGTTGGCGTTATGGGTTGCACCGGGAGCACTATGGGGACTGCTGGCGGGCACGTTGGCCTGGTTGCTGTTGCTTGGTGCGCCCGTGTCGTCGCAAATCGCCTGCGCGACCACGTTCATTGCCTTAGCGCTGGCGTTGGTCAACGCCGCGCCGCATAACCCTTACCTGGATGCAACCTTGCAGGTGTCGAGGGTTGGCCACTACAAGAGCCTGATCGATTTGACCAACGTCGTATCAGGGGTATGGTCTTTTGTCACGATCGCGTTTCTGACTTATGTCGGCTACCGCTTGCGCTGAGCGTGTCGCGGTCGTTATCCTGGATGGCGGCTCCGTTATAATCTTCGCGCATGTCCTCGCGGTTTGATCAACGAGTAATGGGCCAAGTTTCAGCGGGCTTAGCGCGGCTTGCGTTCGCCGTTCGGCCCATGGTCAGGGGTGCTGCTGGTGAGTTATTACAAACATCACGTGTTCTTTTGCTGCAATCAGCGCGAGGATGGACGGGCCTCGTGTAACGATCACGGATCGCAGGCGATGCGGGACTACGCGAAGTCCCGAGTCAAGGAGCTGGAGTTGGCGGGCAAGGACCGGGTACGAATCAACCAGGCCGGTTGCCTTGATCGCTGCGAGGAAGGCCCTGTGCTGGTCGTGTACCCGCAAGGTATCTGGTATACCTACGTCGACCAAGATGATGTGGACGAGATTATCGACCAGCATCTGGCCAACGGTGTCATCGTTCAACGATTGCGAATTTGAGATCACGCACCGATCAGAAAATCCATATTGACGGTCCGGCCGGTCGCCTCGAGGTGGTGATCTCCGACCCGGGAGACGGCCGCACGGGCTACGCAATCGTCGCTCATCCGCACCCGCTGCATGGCGGAACGTTGGACAACAAAGTCGTGCAAACGCTGTCGAAATCGTTTTATCGGCTTGGCTATGCCGCTGTGCGTTTCAACTTTAGAGGAGTTGGCGAAAGCGAGGGTGTATTTGACGAAGGTCCCGGCGAAATTGAAGATCTGCTCGCGGTGGAGAGACATGCCCAGCAGCATTTCGGTGACGTGAACAGAGTACTCGGCGGATTCTCGTTCGGTAGTTTTGTCGCTGCGGCCGTCGCTGCGCAGCTCGAGCCGTGTCATCTTGTTCTCATTGCACCTGCGGTCGGACGTTTCCCGATCGGAGAGGTGCCGAAAGGTGCTTTGGTCGTCCACGGTGAGGATGATGATCTCGTGTTGCTGGCGGACGTGATGGACTGGGCGCGACCACAGAAGTTGCCGGTGGTGGTGTTTCCGGGTGTGGGACATTTCTTCCATGGCGCGCTGATCGATTTGCAGAACTTGGTGACGCGATATTGCCGCGATTGAAACCAATTTCCGGCAGCCGAGGCCTGCGTCGTAACCGGGATCTGCACGCGAGCACACTGTCTGACGCCTTACAAAGTCAATCCTCGTAACAGGCAAACATCCATGTTGATCGTCAAGTCGCTGCACATCATTTTCATGGTGACCTGGTTTGCCGGTTTGTTTTATTTGCCGCGGCTGCTTGTCTACCACGCCATGTCGGACGATCAGGCCAGCATCGAACGTTTCAAGGTGATGGAGCGAAAGCTGTTGTATGGAATCATGACACCGGGTGGTGTGTTGACGGTCGCGTCCGGGTTGTGGTTATGGCTTAGTTGGGGGTTCTACGGCGGCTGGTTGCATGCAAAATTGCTGTTGGTCCTGGTGCTGCTCGGGTACCACTTCTGGTGCGGGAAACTGGTTGCCGACTTCCGGCGCGACCGAAACCGTCATAGCCATGTCTGGTACCGCTGGTTCAATGAGTTTCCGGTTCTGATCCTGGTTGCGGTGGTATTTCTGGTGGTAATGAAACCGTTTTGAACTGGTCCCGCTTCCCGATGCGCCGGCTGGTGGCGGCAAGCCTCGCGGCATGCTTCGCGCCGGCTTTTGCCGGCAATTCCCAAGATACCTACTTGCTCGTGGGGGTGTGCTTCGTCAACAGTTTCGAGCATTACGACGGTAAACGGGTCTTCTCCCGGATGCGAGTTGGCGACTTACTGCGCCTGGTGCGGGAGGCGGGCAACTCGCAAGATGACAATGCCGTCCGAGTGGAATGGCGGGGCCATAAACTGGGTTATATTCCGAGCAGCTCAAATGAAGGCGTCGCGCGCCAACTGGACTTTGGCAATAGATTGCGTGCTCGCGTCATCCGTCTGAGCAGACATCGCGATCCAAATCGACGCGTCGAGATGGAAATTATTCTGCCGCTTTGAACGCGGCGAGCAGGTGATCCCGGTCAGACGATGTTGAGGTGATCGAGGCCGGAGGTCATGTCTTTTTGCTGCGCGTCTTTGCCATGCAGCTTGATCTGCAGACGCAGGTCGTTCATCGAGTCCGCGTTGCGCATGGCATCTTCGTAAGTGACCAAGCCGCTTTCATAGAGCTCGAACAACGCCTGGTCAAATGTCTGCATACCGAGTTCACGGGACCTTGCCATGATCTCCTTGATTTCGTGTACCTCACCTTTGAAGATCAGATCCGAAATCAGCGGGGTGTTCAGCATGACCTCGACGGCGGCGACGCGACCTTTCTGGTCTTTCTTTGGAATCAGGCGCTGTGAAATCATACCCTTGAGGTTCAGTGACAGGTCCATCAGCAACTGGGGACGGCGCTCCTCTGGAAAGAAGTTGATGATTCGGTCGAGCGCCTGGTTAGCGCTGTTCGCGTGCAACGTGCCCATGCACAGGTGACCGGTTTCGGCAAATGCAATTGCATGATCCATCGTTGCGCGGTCGCGGATCTCACCGATGAGAATGACGTCTGGTGCCTGACGCAGTGTGTTCTTCAGTGCTGATTCCCAGGAGTCTGTGTCCACTCCGACCTCTCGTTGCGTAATGAGGCAGTTCTTGTGTTCGTGAACGTATTCGATTGGATCTTCTATGGTTACGATATGGCCGTAGCTGTTTTCGTTGCGATAACCAAGCATTGCGGCCTGTGTGGTGGATTTTCCGGACCCGGTAGCGCCGACTACGATGACGAGGCCGCGTTTGGTCATAACCACGTCCTTCAATACCGCCGGCAGGCCAAGATCCTCGATTTTTGGAATGGTGGTGGTAATGGTCCGCAGCACTAGACCAACTCGTGCTTGTTGTACGAAGGCATTGACACGGAATCGGCCGATTCCGGGCGGGCTAATCGCGAAGTT
This sequence comes from Betaproteobacteria bacterium, assembly GCA_020346185.1. GTDB lineage: Bacteria > Pseudomonadota > Gammaproteobacteria > Burkholderiales > Eutrophovitaceae > SG8-40. Next base: position 1,542,646 of record CP070775.1, read on the forward strand.
ACATTCGTTGCATGCCTCGAATTCCTGTGCCTGCTTGTCGTTCATCAGCGCGCGCGCCAATTCCTGAGTATGCTGCGGCGTCAGACTCTGATTCGAGACAGGCGTCATTTTTCCGTCCAATTTAAGTGCTGGCGGAAAACCGGCGGTAAGGAACAGGTCTGACGCGGCTTTTGCAACCATCGCCCGTAGCAAGTCGTGAATAAATTTGACAGCCTGGTCGCGTTCCATATTATTTCCCCGGAGTTTTCTTGCCTGAGACAGTCAGGAATTACATGAAGTTATCTTTGTTCGCCGCCTTCGTGCGAGCTTCTTCCCGGCTGATCGTGTTGTGTTTGACCAGTTCAGAAAGTTTTTGGTCAAGCGTCTGCATGCCGAATTTTTGCCCGGTCTGAATTGCCGAATACATCTGCGCGACTTTCGCTTCGCGGATCAGGTTTCTGATGGCTGGCACGCCGATCATGATCTCGTGTGCGGCAACGCGTCCCTGCCCGTCTTTCGTCTTGCACAGCGTTTGCGAAATCACTGCCCGCAGGCTCTCGGACAACATTGCCCGAATCATCTCTTTCTCGGCGGGCGGAAACACGTCGATGATACGGTCCACGGTTTTCGCCGCCGAGCTGGTGTGCAGCGTTCCAAAGACAAGGTGGCCAGTCTCCGCGGCTGTCATTGCCAGGCGTATCGTTTCAAGATCACGCATCTCCCCGACCAAGATCACGTCAGGGTCCTCGCGCAGCGCGGAACGCAGAGCATTGCTGAATGACAGCGTGTGCGGCCCTACTTCACGTTGGTTGATCAGTGATTTCTTGCTCTCGTGTACGAACTCGATCGGATCCTCGATGGTCAGCACGTGGCCGCAATCGTTCTCGTTGATGTGGTTGATCATCGCTGCCAGCGTTGTTGATTTGCCGGATCCGGTCGGACCGGTGACCAGCACGATACCGCGTGGATACTCGCAAATGTCCTTGAATATGGGCGGGCATCTAAGTTCTTCCAGCGACAGCACCTTTGACGGGATCGTGCGCATAACAGCCCCGGCGCCGCGTTGCTGAATGAAGGCGTTTACCCGGAAACGTGCCAGGTTCGGAATGGCAAAGGAGAAGTCACACTCGAGATTCTCCTCGTAGAACTTGCGCTGACCATCGTTCATGATGTCGTACACCATCGAGTGAACGTCTTTGTGTTCCATGGGAGGCAGATTTATTCGCCTTACGTCACCATTTACTCGAATCATAGGCGGCAGACCCGCTGACAGATGCAGGTCTGAGGCTTTGTTCTTAACGGAAAATGCTAGCAGTTCGGCTATGTCCATCGATGTCAGTCCATTTGGCGAAGGGGAGATGCGGCGATGCGATGAGTTGGTTGAAATGTACCAAAATAGTCTTAAATTCAATCATCTAAACAACAGAAAGCAAATAATGACCACAATCACGTCGCGCTTGCAAGCCGTGCGAGACCGCATTCAGGCTGCTACAGCTGCCGCAGGCCGCCCGCCAGACGCAGTGCGGCTGATTGCGGTCAGTAAAACCTTTTCGGCGCAAGCGGTGCGAGAAGCCTGCCAGGCGGGCCAGCACGCATTCGGAGAAAACTATCTCCAGGAAGCGTCGAGCAAGATCGAGGCCCTCTCGGACCTGCCACTCGAGTGGCATTTCATCGGTCCGCTGCAAAGCAACAAGACCCGGTCGGCAGCAGGTTTGTTTTCCTGGGTCCATACGGTTGATCGGCTGAAGCTCGCCGAGCGGCTGTCTGCTGCCCGACCGAATGAGCTGGCGCCGTTGCAGGTGTGTATTCAGGTCAACGTCAGTTCGGAGCCGTCCAAGAGCGGCTGCAGGCCCGAAGATGCTCTCGCGTTGGCCGACGCCGTCGCCGGTCTGCCCCGATTGCGGTTGCGCGGCCTGATGACGATACCGGAGTTGACGTCGGATGCGGTGTTACAGCGCAACCGCTTTGCTGCCTTGCGGAACCTTAAGGAGGAGTTGGTCTCTCGAGGCATTGAGCTCGACACCCTGTCGATGGGAATGTCGGACGATCTTGAGGCGGCTATCGCGGAAGGAGCAACTATGGTTAGGGTCGGGCAGGCGATTTTTGGTCCGCGTCGACCTCGCTGATACAGTGCCAGGTGGTGAGCGAATGCATCACCACGCCGTCCCGCCGAGTCCTTTGCATGACATCTGCCGAAGTATGAGCTGGGAATGGCCGGGGCCGCTACACTGCAAATTGTGCCGAGCTGTTGCCGAACGTGGTGCTCGACGCGGGTATGTAGCCAACGCTACACTCGGGTAGCTCGGGCAGGCTGCATCTCCGAGAGCCGGTTGCGCGAGCATACCTGTCGGGCGTGTCCTGCTGGTGGTGGCAAGTGGAACGACAAATATAATGCCGTGTGCTTGCCAAACCTGAACATTATTATCGATTTCGCGTGAGTCATTCGTGAAGATTGTCTTTTTAGGCGGTGGCAATATGGCGGCCGCGTTGATCGGCGGCATGTTGCAGCAAGGCCTGTGCAAGGCCGAAGTACAAGTCATCGACGTCTCAGACTCGGCACGTCGACGATTTGAAGAGATGGGGATCGCTGCACACCCGCAGTGGGATTCGCGAACGCGCGCCGACGTCGTCGTGTTCGCGGTCAAGCCGCAGCAGATGAAAGACGCTGTTTCCGGCGTCAAGGCGCACTGCGGTTGCGCATTGGTCGTCAGTATCGCCGCCGGAATCCGCTGCGCTGATCTTGCGCGCTGGCTTGACGGACACGGCCGGATCGTAAGGGCGATGCCAAACACGCCGGCACTGATTGGCGCAGGTGTGTCCGGACTGTATCCCACCGCAGGCGTAGATGCGGCAGATCGGCGGGCTGCAGAGCAAATACTTAGTGCCGCCGGCAAAAGCGTCTGGTTTGACGACGAAACAATGCTCGATGCGGTCACCGCTGTCTCGGGCAGCGGACCTGGCTATGTGTTCTATTTCGTTGAAGCTCTGGAAGAGGCCGCGCTCACGCTCGGCCTCGATTCACGTGCTGCACGCTTGCTGGCGGTCGAAACTTTTCTCGGGGCCGCGAAACTGGCTGCCAGTAGTGACGACGAGCCTGCCGTGCTGCGAGCGAAGGTGACCTCGAAAGGGGGAACGACTGAGAGCGCAATCGAATTGATGGAGAGTCGGGACATCAAGGCTTGCATTATTGCCGCTGTACAACGGGCCGGGCAGCGCGCCGCTGAACTGGGTGATTTGTTCGGAAAAGATTAAGATACAAAGATTGTTATGAACCAGGCGTTGGTGTTCTTACTGGAGACCTTCTTGGGGCTGTTTGTTCTTGCCCTCTTGCTGCGATTCTTTTTGCAGGTGGTTCGCGCGCCTGCCCATAATCCCCTCTCTCGCTTTGTAATGGCGCTCACCGATTTTGTGGTGCGGCCGGCGCGGCGCGCCATACCCGGACTTTGGGGCTACGACTTGTCCAGTCTGGTCGTGGCGTGGGCACTGCAGATAGCGCTGGTGTCGTCCGTGTTGTGGGCCAAGGGTTTCGATTTCGCCGCCCCGGCTGCCGCGATAGCAGTTGCACTGATTTGTCTAGCGGCGGTTAACCTTCTGAAGATATTGGTATATATAGTTCTGGTCACGACTCTCGTGCAGGCCGTGCTGTCGTGGATCAATCCCTACAGTCCAGTTGCCCCGATTCTGAACGCAATGACACGGCCGTTTCTCGGCGTGTTTCGCCGCCGTATCCCGCCGATCGGCGGGGTGGACTTGTCGCCGCTGTTTGTGCTCGTGGTGTGTCAGCTTCTCCTGATGTGGCCGGTAGCGTCCTTGCATGGATTGTTTGTGCGCATGCTCTAGAAATAGATTGTTCCGCTCTCGCCGCCGGCTGCTTGTTCAGAGCAGCGCGTGGCTTGAATGAAACTTGCCGAAGGGAAAGGGTCAGGACCGTTGAGCGTGCCATTGAGTGGCCGGTTGTAAGCGGTTGTAAACCATCTTTATTATTGATTTGATGATGAATTTCACCGGCGGGCTCGGATCATGGCGGTGTTTGGGTCCGGCTGCCGAAGCAGGTAAATCACATCGATCAGAAGTGGCAACAAGGGCTCGCGAGTTGGTTAGTTAGGAACTGATGCGAACTGAACTGGAAAACCAGGTAGCCAACTACCAGCATTGGCGCGACAAGCTGCGTGAGACGATAGAGGCGTATCAGGCTTGGCTCGAGTCGAACGGGCAAGCTGATATCCGTCGCAGCTTGCGGATTTACGATCTCGTCGAAAGCCTCAGAAATGACCGTGTCATGCTCGCGTTTCTGGCGGAGTTCTCGCGTGGTAAGACCGAGTTGATCAATGCGATGTTCTTCTCGAGCTATGGTCGACGTCTGCTGCCGTCCGAAGTCGGCCGAACCACCATGTGCCCGACGGAAATCTTCTACGACAGTTCTGAGGAACCCTATCTGCGTTTATTGCCGATCGAAACGCGTCGTTGCGAAGATAGCATCAGGGTATTGAAGCACAAGCCGGTAGAGTGGGTACAAATCAGGCTCGACGTCGATTCGCAGGAGGGTATGGCTGTGGCGATGTCGAAGCTGGCGGACGTTAAGACGGTTACGATTCAGGAAGCCGAGATGCTCGGCCTGCTCGAGGAGTCCGAGTTTGTAACGAGGACTGTGATCAGGAAAAACCAGGGCAAGGTGGAAGTGCCATGCTGGCGTCATGCGATGATCAATTTTCCGCACCCGCTACTCAAAAGTGGCTTGATCATTCTTGACACGCCTGGCGTTAACGCGCTTGGTACGGAACCTGAGTTGACCTTGTCGATGATTCCCAGCGCCCACGCTGTGTTGTTTTTGCTAGCGCTCGACACCGGCGTGACCAAGTCAGACCTCAAGGTCTGGCAAGATTATGTGTGCGATCATGTCAGCCGTCGCATCGCTGTTGTGAACAAGGTCGATCTTGCCTGGGACGACTTGAAGAGCCAGGGCGAAATCGAAGCGAGTGTCGGGCGCCAACTCGCCGAGACGGCACAGACACTCGAGTTATCGCAAGATCACGTTATTGCCCTATCTGCCCAGAAGGCCTTGGTGGCTCGCATTCGTGAGGATGCCGAAATGCTCCAAAAGAGCGGCATCGAAAAGCTCGAGCGTCTGATTGCAAATGAAATTATTGCTTCGAAGCAGCAGGTCCTGCGTGGCGCAGTTTGTCGTGAAGTCGGCGGTATGGTCGAGTCGTCGCTGCGGTCGCTTATTGCCCGGCGAGATGGTCGCGAACGCGAGTTATTGGAAATGTCCGAGCTCTCCGGCAAGAATCGTGATCTGGTACATAGGCTGGTCGGCAAGTTCGAACAAGACAAGGCGCAGTTTGGTCGCCGCATGAAAAGCTTCAAGATGTCCCTCGCGACGGTTAACAAGCAGGGAAATGCTTTGCTTGGCACAATGCATGACAAGCGTCTTGCTGAAATCCTCGCCAGGAGTTTGCAAGCCATGGAAGGCAGTTGGACGACTGCCGGGCTGATGCGCTCAATGCAGAGCTTGATCGAAACGTTTTCCAGGCAAGCGGAAAATGTGCTCGCCTTCTCGGCTGAGACGCGCGGCTTTGTCGACAACGTTTATAGCCAGTTTCACAAGCAATACGGTTTCAAGAAAATCTCGCCACCCGCGCTGGACCTGGAACGCCATATTCTGCACATGCACGCCTTGCAGCAAAGAACGGAACAGTTTTGCAAGAGTCCGGTCAATGTTCTGGGGCGCGAGAAACGCTTCGTGATTCGCCGTTTTCATAGAGAACTTGTCGATCAGGGGCTGCAGTCGTTTCGCGATGTGCGCTCCGACCTGGAGAGCTGGCTCGAGGGCGCGCTCACTCCGCTATCGGCGCAGTTGAGAGAACACCAGCGGTTGCTCGAGCACCGTGTCGAAAGTCTTCGCAAGATCACTGGTGATGCCAATGCCTTGCGGCAACGGGTACGCTACCTCGAGAAGCAGCAGGAGCAACTTAACAAGCAGATCTCGGACTTGATGAGGATCCAGACTACTCTCAGCAGTGATATGCCGAGCCCGCGAGCGCCTAGCGCCGCCGTCGCTACTGGAGTCTGATGGCGTTTGTCGCTCGCTGCCACCGGCCAGTGTCAGGCGATGCTTCAGATAAGGATAATGTCGTACTGCTCCTGGGTATAGAGTGATTCGACCTGAAGTGAAATCGGCTTGCCGATGAATTCCTCGAGCATCGCCAGGCTTTGTGATTCCTCATCGAGAAACATGTCGATGACTTTCTGGGAAGCAAGAATGCGGAATTCCTGCGCTGCGAACTGCCGCGATTCCCGCAACAATTCCCGCAGCACCTGGTAACAGACCGTCTGTGCCGTCTTCACCTCTCCTCTGCCGTGGCAAATCGGACATGGCTCGCACAGCGTGTGCGCCAGTGATTCACGCGTTCTCTTGCGCGTCATTTCAACCAGCCCCAGCTGACTAAAGCCGCTGACGGTAAGGCGGGTTCGATCCAGTGCGAGAGCTTTCTTGAACTCGGTAAGCACCGCCTCTCGATGAACTTCGTTGTCCATGTCGATGAAGTCGACAATGATGATGCCACCAAGATTACGCAGCCGCAGCTGGCGGGCGATAACCTGAGCGGCTTCCAGATTGGTCTTGAAGATGGTGTCGTCGAAATTTCTGCCGCCGACGAAGCCACCGGTATTGACGTCCACAGTCGTGAGCGCTTCGGTCTGGTCCATGATCAGGTAGCCGCCCGATTTGAGTGAAACGCGACGAGCAAGCGCCCGCTCGATTTCTTCCTCTACACCGTACAGCTCGAATAGTGGACGGTCACTCGCGTAATGACTCAGCCGCTCAGCGAAGCGCTGTATATAGTCGGTTGCGAACGAGTTCATCTTCTGAAAAGTCTCACGCGAATCGACCAGAAGTCTCTCGAAATCCTCGTTTACGAAATCGCGAAGTACGCGCAGACTCAGATTCAGATCTTGGTACAACAGGGCTGGCGCCTGAGCTCTTGCCGCTTGTTCTTGTATGTTGCTCCAGAACTTGCGTAGATAATCAATGTCGGCAGCGAGTTCATCTTCGCTGGCGGTTTCTGCCATGGTGCGGATGATGTAACCGCGGTCCTCACTGTCCTTCAGCAGTTCGAGGAGTTTTTCGCGTAGTGTCGTGCGTTCTGCTTCGTCGCCGATGCGTTGAGAAATTCCGATGTGCGTTTCCTGAGGTAAGTGCACCAGCAGCCTCCCGGCAATGCTGATTTGGGTGGACAGACGGGCACCTTTGGTGCCAATCGGATCTTTGATAACTTGCACCAGCAGCTTTTGTCCTTCGTGCAGGGTCTTCTCGATGGGCTTTACTTCTTCCTGATTTTGCCGATGTCCCCACAGGTCCGCTACATGCAGAAAGGCAGCACGGTCAAGGCCGATCTGGACAAACGCGGACTGCATTCCCGGCAACACCCGGCTGACCTGGCCAAGATAGATGTTGCCAACCAGACCGCGGCTAGATTCGCGCTCAACGTGTAGTTCCTGCACGACACCTTGCTGCAGAACGGCAACCCGCGTTTCTTGCGGGGTGACATTGATGAGGATCTCGCCCTTCACGCCGTGCGCAAACCGAATGACGCAAGCAAGCGTGCGGTCTCGTAGATGGGTAATCCGACCACGCCGCTGTAACTACCGGAAATTTGCTCGATGAAGATGCTGGCGCGTCCCTGGATGCCGTAAGCACCAGCCTTGTCGAAAGGTTCACCGCTCGCCACATAGCGACGAATCTCGTCATCTTCGAGTTCGCGCATGCGGACTTCAGTCGTAGACAGCGCTTCGTCGAGACGACCGTCGTATTTGACAGCAACTGCAGAATGTACGTAGTGCGTGGTACCGGACAGACGTTTGAGCATGGCAACAGCGTCTTCGCGGTCCATCGGTTTGCCGAGGATTTCATCGCCGATAGCGACGGCAGTGTCTGCGGCGAGCACGGGATATCGCAGCAAGCGACGCTGTTCAAGTCGTGCCCAGCCGGCTTCCGCCTTCATTCTGGCGACCCGGGATGAGTATTTCGCTGGATGCTCACCGGGAAACACGGTCTCATCGAAGTCTGCCTCGCGGCCAGCGCCTTCGCGCAACAGCAACATTTCGAAGCTCACGCCCATCTGTTTGAGAATATCGCGGCGTCTGGCGCTGCGCGAGGCAAGGTAGATGTGTTTTTCTAGAAAAGCCACTTTCGTCTCCGCCCTAACACAGGTTGGCAGTGCTGTTAGTCCCGGTGATACGGGTGACTGCGAATAATCGAAATCGCACGGTAGAGCTGTTCGGCGAGCACTACTCGTATCAGCGAATGCGGCATGGTCAGCCGGGAGAGCGAGACGATGAGGTCTGCGCGGTTTTTGACCGCCTCGTCCAGTCCGTCCGCACCGCCGATCAGGAAGCACACGTCCTGGCCGCGACTCATCCAGTTTTCAAGCCGACCCGCCAACTGCGCGGTTGTGATTGTCTTGCCATGCTCATCCAAGGCTACTTTTACACCGTCAGACGGGATCGCGGCAAGAATCCGAACTGCTTCTTTAGCCCGCGCACGGTTAATCTGTGCCGCATTTTTGCTCGCGCGCACCACTGGCCGCAGCTCTGTCAAGACAATAGGCAGTTCACGCGGCATGCGACGGGAATATTCCTGAAATCCTCTGCTGATCCAGTCCGGTGGCTTGTGGCCGACCGAGACAATATGCAGTTTCACGGGTGTCGCGGCACGAACGATAGCTCAGGCAGGCGCAAAACAGCGTTCACTGACCTCCGTGCGCGTGCTGCACGGACTTTGTTCTTGTGGCCTCACCGCCCCAAAGTTGTTCCAGGTTGTAGTAACTTCGAATTGCAGGCTGCATGACATGAACGACGACGTCGCCAAGATCGACGAGAACCCACTCACCCGCAGTCTCGCCCTCGACGCCAATGATCTTTCCACCCTGTGCCTTGACCTTTTCCTGCAAATTGCCCACCAGAGCACGTGTCTGGCGGGTCGACTCGGCGCTCGCGACGATCATGTAATCGAAAAGCGAGCTCATGTTTCGCACGTCCATAACGACGATGTCTTGGGCCTTGATTTCTTCGAGCGCTTCTACGGCGGCGCGGCAAATTGCTTCAGCTTGCATCTGACTCCCTGTAAAGGTGATGCTCGTCAATATACGCGATTACCTCATCGGGTAGGAGATAGCGCAGGCTTGCTTCACGAAGAATGAGACTGCGCAATGCCGTTGCAGATAGATCAAGTGCGGTCAATTCATGCGTGAATACTTTTCCCGCGGGGGCAGCCTTGAGTGCTGCTGGTTGGGTCTCGAGCCGCTTGATGTACTGCTCGTGGAGCGGGCTGGCCAGTGACGAGGCCAGCTTTTGAAGAGGAAATCCCGGGCGCCGGGCGACGATGATGTGAGCAAGATCGAACAGTTCCTCCCAGCGCTGCCACGTGGTCAGTTTCACAAAAGCGTCTGCGCCCATCAGCAGGCCCAGTGGCGTTCTGCCTACCTCCGCTCGCACTTCGGTCAGTGTGTCGACGGTGTAGCTGATGCCAGCGCGGCTGAGCTCGCGCTGGTCCACCGCAAGCCTGGGATTGCCTGCCGCGGCCAGACGCGCCATTGCCAGCCTGTGTTCGGGGGATGCTGCCGGCTGATCCCGGTGTGGTGGAACAGCGGTCGGTATCAGTCGTACTTGCCGCAACTCGAAGACATCAGCAATTTCTTCAGCGAGGCGCAGGTGCGCGTAGTGGATTGGATCGAAAGTGCCTCCAAAAAGACCGATGGCAGACACAGAACTCAAATTGGTTGAAGCACTCGTGGCCAAGCTGTGACGGGCTGACTACGCCGCGTTCGTTGGGTATTGTCCACAGTGCGCGTTTCGGCGCGCGGCCTTCACAGCAGCATCCTGCGCATATCGCTCAAAACACCGTTGAGATAGGAAATGAAACGTGCTCCTTGGGCGCCGTCGATGACCCGATGATCATATGAAAGTGACAGCGGCAACATCAGCCTGGGCTGAAACGACTGGCCGTCCCACACGGGTTTCATCACCGCGCGCGCCACGCCGAGTATGGCCACCTCTGGCGCATTTATAATCGGCGTGAAATGACCGCCGCCGATGCCGCCGAGGCTGGATATCGAGAAGGTGCCCCCCTGCATCTCGGCCGGTCCGAGTTTGCCATCGCGCGCCTTGGCGCTGAGCTTGGCTAGCTCCCCTGCCAATTGCAACACACCCTTTTTGTCGACGTCGCGAACGACGGGCACCACCAGACCGCCAGGCGTGTCTACTGCAACACCGATGTGGTAGTAGCCTTTGACGATCAGTGCGTCAGCGTCGGGCGAGAGCGAAGCGTTGAATTCGGGGTGCTGTTTCAGCGCAGCCACGGTCGCTTTCATGATGAATACCAAAGGCGTTAGTCGAACCTTTGCATTTTCCGCCTCCTTCGCCATCGATTTGCGGAATGCTTCCAGCTCGGTGATATCGGCTTCGTCATTCTGTGTGACATGCGGTATGTGTGCCCAGTTTCGGTGCAATGCCGGACCGGAAATCTTCTTGATGCGCGACAGTGGATTTGTTTGTACCGGACCGAACTTGGCGAAATCGACCATCGGCCAAGCCGGTAGCCCCAGCGCTAGGCCGGCACCGGTCGGTGCTGCCGCCGAGGCGCCACCGCTTATTGCCGATTTGACGAAAGCCTGAACATCTTCCTTCAATATTCGCCCCTTCGGGCCGCTGCCTTTTATCTTTCCGAGGTCAGCACCGAGTTCGCGGGCAAAGCGCCGTACTCCAGGGCTGGCATGTGCGGCAACAAAGTCGCCTTCGTCGACCCGGCTGGCCGCCGGCGCTGCGGCGGTAGGTGGGGGCGGCACTTGTTGTGCCGATGGCTTTGCCGGTTCCGTTGCCGGTGCCACCGGCGGTGCTGGTTCCGTCACCGCTGCCGGCTCGGCTACAGGAGCAGGCTTTACGGCCGGCGCGCCTTCGGCCGACTCCCCATCAGCGCCGGCCTCGATGGTCAGGATGGTTGCGCCCTCAGACACGGTGTCTCCGACCTTGACCTTCATTTCCTTGACGATACCGCCAAACGGAGCCGGCACTTCCATCGTTGCCTTGTCCGATTCGAGCGTGATCAGGGAGTCTTCGGCGCTGACCGCGTCACCCGGCTTGACCAGCACCTCTATGATGGGGACGTCCTTGAAGTCGCCGATATCGGGTACCAGTACGTTTTTCAGGCTTGCCATTTCACCATCCTTAATTCTTATGATCTGTACATCTACGGCTATGCCGACACCTGGTCACAAAAAGCTCTTTGCACCAGTACGGTCAATTGTTTCGTCAAATTTTGGTCGCTTCCGGTTTTTCGGGATCGACGCGATACTTGCCGATTGCTTGCGCGACCTTGTCCTTGGCAATGGCTCCCTCGTCAGCAAGCGCTTTCAAGGCTGCGACAGCAATGTAACGCCGGTCTACCTCGAAGAATTCTCGCAACTTCTCTCGCGTATCGGAACGCCCGAACCCGTCGGTACCTAGCACGACGTAGTGCTTGTGGATGAAGGGGCGAATCTGGTCAGCGAAAAGTTTCATGTAATCGGTCGCCGCGACAACCGGACCGTTGGCGCGGTCGAGGCACTGGCTGACATAAGCTTCGCGCGGCTTCTTGTCCGGATTGAGCATGTTCCATCTTGAGACGCTGAGACCCTCACGCCGCAGCTCGGTAAAGCTTGGACAACTCCAGACGTCTGCGGCGATACCGAAATCTTCCGCCAACACCTGCTGCGCTGCGATAACTTCGCGCAGAATCGTACCGCTGCCCAGCAGCTGCACCTGCGGCGCTTTCTTGCTGCCTTTGCCGCCTGACAGTCTGCTCTTCGATAACCGGTACATGCCCTTGATGATCCCTTCTTCGGCACCGTCCGGCATCGCCGGGTGCGGGTAATTCTCGTTCATCAGGGTGAGGTAGTAGAAAACATCTTCCTGGTCCGCGTACATGCGTCTCAGGCCATGTTGGATGATGACCGCAACTTCGTAGGCGAAGGTTGGGTCATAGGAGATGCAGTTTGGAATCGTCGATGACAGCAGGTGGCTGTGGCCGTCCTCATGCTGCAGACCCTCACCGTTCAACGTTGTGCGTCCTGCCGTGCCGCCTAGCAGGAATCCACGCGCGCGCTGGTCGCCCGCCGCCCACGCAAGGTCTCCGACACGCTGAAAGCCGAACATCGAGTAATAGATATAAAACGGGATCATGGAGGCACCATGCGTCGAGTACGACGTTGCCGCGGCAATCCACGAGGACATCGCGCCGGCTTCGTTGATGCCTTCCTGGAGAATCTGGCCGTGCTTGTCCTCCTTATAGAACATCAGCTGGTCGGCATCTTGCGGCGTGTAGAGTTGGCCTACCGAAGACCAGATGCCCAGCTGGCGGAACATGCCTTCCATACCGAATGTGCGCGATTCATCAGGAACAATTGGGACGATGCGTTTGCCAATGTTCTTGTCCTTGACCAGGGTGCCGAGAATGCGCACGAACGCCATGGTCGTCGAGAACTCGCGTTCGCCTGAATCTTTTAGCACGTTGTCGAACGCGGAAAGCGATGGCGTTACCAGAGCGTCACCGTTGCGACGCCGCGACGGTAAATATCCGCCCAGGGCATCGCGTCGCTCATGCATGTATCTGAGTTCCGGCGAGCCTTCCTCGAAATTGACGTAAGGAATCTCGTCGAGCTTGTCGTCGGGGACGGGTATTTTGAAGCGGTCTCTGAACGTCTTGAGTGACGTTGTGCCCATCTTCTTTTGCTGGTGAGTGATATTTTGAGCTTCCCCCGCCTCACCCATGCCGTAGCCCTTGATGGTCTTTGCAAGGATCACGGTGGGCTGCCCCGTATGCTTTGTCGCTGCTGAGTACGCCGCGTAGATCTTGTGAGGGTCGTGACCGCCGCGATTCAGTCGCCAGATGTCATCGTCCGACAAGTTCGAGACCATCGCACGTGTTTCCGGATACTTGCCGAAGAAATGCTCGCGCACATAGGCGCCATCTTTTGATTTGACGGTCTGGTACTCACCGTCAACGGTTTCTTCCATTAGCTTGAGCAGGACACCGTCGGTGTCACGGGCGATCAGCGGATCCCAGTAAGAGCCCCAGATGAGCTTGATGACATTCCATCCGGCACCCCGGAAATCGGCTTCCAGTTCCTGGATGATCTTGCCATTGCCGCGCACTGGCCCATCGAGTCGCTGCAGATTGCAGTTGACTACGAAAATGAGGTTGTCGAGGCGCTCACGGGCGGCGACACCAATCGCGCCCATCGACTCGGGTTCGTCGCACTCGCCATCACCAAGGAAACACCAGACCTTTCTGCCTTCCGTGTTGGCGATGCCGCGGTCCTGCAGATACTTCATGAAACGCGCCTGATAGATCGCCATGATCGGTCCGAGGCCCATCGACACCGTCGGGAACTGCCAGAAGTCGGGCATCAGCCAAGGGTGTGGATACGACGACAGGCCGTCGCCGTCCACTTCCTGGCGGAATTTGTCCAGCTGATCCTCCGTCAAGCGTCCAAGCATGAACGCGCGGGCATAGACGCCGGGTGCGGAATGACCCTGTACGAATACCAGATCACCACCATGGTTCTCCGATGGCGCGTGCCAGAAATGGTTGTAACCGACGTCGTAAAGCGTCGCCGCCGACGCATAGCTGGCGATATGTCCGCCTACGTTGGTGTTCTTGTTGGCGCGCAGCACCATCGCCGCTGCGTTCCACCGCACATAGGAACGGATGCGATGCTCCAGTTCGTGGTTGCCCGGTGATTTCTCCTCTTTTCCGGGCGGTATCGTGTTCAGGTAGGCTGTGTTGGCGCTGTAGGGGAGGTAGGCGCCCGAACGGCGCGCCTTTTCGATGAGCTGCTCGAGGATGAAGTGAGCTCGTTCCGGTCCCTCGTATTTCAGGATGCCGTCGAGTGCGTCGAGCCATTCCTTCGTTTCTTGTGGATCGTCGTCCGGTCTCGCTGCCATTGTTGTCACCCTTTGTTAAGGTCGAGACAGGCGTTCGCGCTGATGGCGCGTTGCCGTAATGGGAAAAAATTATAGCAGCGCGATGCTGCAAATGCCCGTGTTTTAGGCCTATTTAGTGGCTTCGTGGCATAAGTCAGATTCCCGAGATGATCGTAATCCGCACTCTGGCAGATGGCCCAGCTGTGCCCGCCAGCGCGAGAAAGCAATCGCCAGGGTGGCGCGAGCGCTCAGCTCTTCTTCGCCCGAGGTGTCCTTCCCATCAGGTAAAACTCGTCGTTCGGGCGCATGCCAGTCAGATGCGCCATGCGGTTGGACAGCCCGAACAGCGCCGTGATGGCACCAATGTCCCAAATGTCTTCATCGCTGAAGCCATGGTTGCGCAAGTTCTGGTAGTCGCTCTCAGACAGCGCTTCCGGAGTGCGCGCCAGCTTCACCGAGAAATCGAGCATCGCTTTCTGGCGGTCGGTGATGTCGGCCGTCGGATGGTGGATGACGACCTGGTCGGCGATCTGCGGATTCCTGGTATGGATGCGCAGAATGGCGCCGTGCGCGACCGCACAATATTGGCAACGATTTACGCCACTGGTGGCGACTACGATCATCTCGCGCTCTGCTTTTGAGAGCCCCGACTCGCGTAGCATCAGTGCGTCGTGATAGGCAATGAAAGCGCGAAACTCGTCCGGCCGGTGGGCCAGCGTCAGAAATACGTTGGGAATAAAACCGGCTTTTTCCTGCACCGCCAGCATCGTTTCGCGCATGTCCTCGGGCAGGTCCGCCAGTTCAGGGACAGGATACTTGCTGATCGGCTTTTCGCTCATTGGATGTTGCCTCGTTAATCAAATTTCCTTTGATCGTCTATTACTTTTCCGTCATTTGGCAGAGAACCGCTCTCCACGAAGGCGACCTCGCTGCGCAGCTTGGTGACGTCCCGTATCGTCTCGGCGATCTTCGTGTTCAGAGCGTCTGAGCTCGTGCTTACTTCACACTGCAGTGTCATGCGATCGTTGCTTTGTTCGTCGTGCTCGATAACGAGCCGCGCGCGTGCGATTTCGCCATGGCGCTTAGTGACTTGGTCGACCTGCGAGGGATGAACGAACATGCCTTTGACTTTCGCAGTTTGGTCGGCACGTCCCATCCACCCTTTGATTCGCATGTTGGTGCGCCCGCACGGGCTTTGGCCGGCAAGAACTGCTGACAGATCACCGGTGCCAAAACGAATCAGCGGATATTCGCTAGCGAAATTAGTGACCACGACTTCACCGACCTCCCCTTCATTAACGGGATCGTCGCTGCCGGGCCGCACGATTTCAACGATCACACCTTCGTCGATGATCAAGCCGGCATTGGGTTCGGTCTCATAGGCGATCAGCCCCAGGTCAGCAGTGCCATAACTCTGACGTACCTCTATTCCACGCGCGCTGAGTGACTCACGCACAGCTGGCAGCAAAGCCTCTCCCCCGACTGATGCCTTCGTGATGCTGGAGACATCGACACCGGCCTCATCTGCTTTCTCGAGAATAATGCGCAAAAATGATGGTGTACCGGCGTAACCATTCGGGCGTAGATCTGCAATTGTCTGCACCTGCATTTCGGTTTGACCGATCCCTGCCGGGAACACTGCGCAACCAACCGCCTGCGCCGCGAGATCCATCATGAATCCCGCAGGGGTGAAGTGATAGGAAAAGGTGTTGTGGACCAGGTCACCGGGTCTGAATCCGGCGGCCCAAAAGGCCCGGCCAAAGCGCCAGAAATCGCCCTTCGCGCCCTGCGGGTCATAAATCGGGCCGGGTGAGGAAAAGATCCTGCCAAGGCGACCGTCGCTGACCGTGGTCATGCCCCCGAAAGGCGGCGTTTCTTTCTGCAGCGCGATCAGATCGGATTTGCGCGTGACCGGAATGCGTGCCAGCGAGGCGTGGTCGGTTATTGAATGCGGGTCGATGTCGCCTAATAAAGACGTAAAGTAGGGTGCATTCTGCTTGGCGTGCGCAACGTGACCGGGCAAAGCGTCGAACAGTGCTTTGTCACGTTGTTCGACAGCGCGAGTTTCAAGATCGTCGTAGAAGTCAGTCATGACAGTTCAGTCTTGTGCGGTGTTAGGCGGGTGCTTCAATTCCGGATTGCCGAATCCGGAACGGTGAGGGAGAGTTTGTCGGCCGGGCGATTGCCGGCCTCATGCAAGCCAGCGTTTGCGGCGACGGTAATGCTTGGAATCGCGAAAGCTCTTGCGGCCGGCTGTCGAGATGCCCAGATAGAATTCCTTTACGTCTTCATTGTTGGCCAGGTCATTTGCTGGGCCGTCCATCACTACGCGGCCATTCTCGAGGATATAGCCGTAGTCTGCGTGGCGTAGTGCGACACTGGTGTTCTGTTCGGCAAGCAGAAAACTCACGTTCTCCTTGCGGTTGAGGTCTTCGACGATGCCGAAAATCTCCTCGACGATTTGTGGCGCCAGGCCCATCGATGGTTCATCGAGCAGGATCATGCGCGGGCGCGCCATCAACGCTCGCCCGACCGCAGTCATCTGCTGTTCTCCGCCCGAGGTGTAGCCGGCAAGGCTGGAGCGGCGCTGTTTTAAGCGCGGAAAATAGGAATAGACTTTCTCCAGATCTTCGGCAATGGAAGCGCGGGCGCCGCCGCGGGTGAAGGCGCCGGTGAGCAGATTTTCCTCCACCGTCAGATGCGCAAAACAGTGCCGGCCCTCCATGACTTGGATGACGCCCCGCTTGACGACCAGTGACGGATTGAGCTGATCAATGCGTTCATCGTCGAAAATGATCGAGCCCTTGGTTACATCGCCCCGCTCCGCACGCAGCAAATTCGAGATCGCTTTGAGCGTGGTGGACTTGCCGGCGCCGTTGGCGCCGAGCAGGGCAACGATACGGCCCTCGGGGACGTCCAGCGACACGCCCTTGAGCACGAGGATGACGTGATCGTAGATCACCTCAATGTTTTTCACCGATAGCAGTATTCGGCCTGTCTCGCTCGTGGTCATAGAGTCTTCTTCCATGCTCGCGTTTACGGGCAAAGTCATAGTGACTTCGCCCGCCGCCCTATCTCAGGTCTTGCAACTTGCCTTTTCGATGCCTTTTTCTTTGGCATAGGTCGTCGCCGCTGCGTCGACCATGGGACGCAATACTGCGTCATCGGCTTCAATCCAGTCGGATACGAATTGCCAATCGCTGCCGGTCCACTGGTGAACACGAGCCCGGCGTACACCTTCGTGATCCTCGCAGGAAACCTTGAGCGGCTGCATCATGCCTTCGAATCCAAGGTTTTTGATGTCCTCTGATGTCAGGTTGAGGTTTTCAATGCCCCAGCGTACCTGCTCTCCAGTGAGTGGCTTGTTACCGAACTTGCCCTGCGCGGTGCGGATCGACTCCACCACCATCAAGGCGTTCATCAGGCCGCGGTTGTACAAAACGTGGCCAACCTCTTCCTTCGGCCCTGCGCCGCCATCCTTACCATGAAGGTACTCGAGAATGTCAGCATGCACGGCGACCTGGCCTGCCGAATGCTGCAGCGTGATCGAGTTGTAGCCTTTCGCATTTTTACCAGCCGGTGCTA
>CP070775.1:1560265-1562864 GCA_020346185.1 Betaproteobacteria bacterium
CAAGGTGGTGCAGGACCCGTGCGCAAGCTGTTCCGGCCATGGCCGGATCAAGCGCCAGAAGACGCTGTCTGTAAAAATTCCGGCCGGGGTGGATGAAGGCGATCGCATCCGCCTCTCCGGCGAAGGCGAAGCCGGTGTCAACGGCGGGCCGTCCGGAGACCTGTACGTGGTAATACACGTACGTCCGCACGACGTATTTACCCGCGATGGCAACAATCTCCACTGCGAGATGCCGATCAGCTTCACCAAGGCCGCGCTTGGCGGCGAGATCGAGATTCCGACCCTGGATGGCTACGCCAAGATAAAGGTTCCTGCCGAGACGCAGTCCGGCAAGGTGTTTCGCCTGCGCGGCAAGGGAATAAAAGGCGTTCGCAGCTCAACCCATGGTGACCTGCTATGCCACGTCGTGGTCGAAACTCCGGTGAGGCTGACCGCGCGCCAGAAGGAATTGCTGGCTGAACTCGAAGAGATCAACCAGAGCGACAGTTCACAACACAATCCAAGAGCCAAGTCCTGGATGGATAAAGTGAAGGATTTCTTCGAATCCTAGCGGTTCGTCGAGAAAGCGACCGCGCCAGTTTATCTGCCCGGGCCGACTGCGGCGTCATATGCTTGTTGAATGAACGCGGTCAGGTGCGGCGCCAGGTAGTGCCAGCGGCGCTGTCTTCAAGTACCACACCCTGCTCGAGCAGATCGTCACGGATGCGATCTGCCTGTGCGAAATCCTTGTTCTTGCGAGCGGCGTTTCGCGCCTCGATCTGCTTTTCAATGTCTTCAGCAGAGATGCCAGCGCCGCTGTCAGCCTGAAGAAATGCCTCGGGGTCACGTTCGAGCAAGCCCAGAACGGATCCAAGCGAGCGCAGCAACCTTGCTTGTTCGCGTGAGCCGGAGCGATTCACCTCGTTTGCCAGTTCAAACAGAACCGAAACGGCTTCCGGCGTATTGAAATCGTCGTCCATCGACTCGGCAAAGCGTTTGGCGTAACCGTGATCGTAGTCAACCTTATGGACCCGGTCAGCGTCACCGCCCTTGAGCGCAGTGTAGAGCCGCGTCAAAGCCTGGCGCGCATCATCGAGGTGCTGGTCAGAGTAATTGAGCGGGCTGCGGTAGTGCGCGCGCAGAATGAAAAACCGCACCACTTCGGGATCATATTTCGCCAACACCTCGCGCACGGTAAAAAAGTTACCGAGCGACTTTGACATTTTTTCACTGTCGACGCGAACAAAGCCGTTGTGCATCCAGTAATTGACGAAAGTATGGCCGTGAGCTCCCTCGGACTGAGCGATCTCGTTCTCATGATGGGGAAACTGCAGATCCTGGCCGCCCCCATGGATATCGAAGTGCGAACCGAGGTAACGTTCGCTCATGGCTGAACATTCGATGTGCCACCCGGGACGGCCCTTGCCCCAGGGTGAATCCCAGAAAGGCTCGCCCGGTTTCGCAGCTTTCCAGAGCACGAAGTCCAGCGCATCCTGCTTGTTCTGGTCGATTTCAACGCGCTCACCGGCGCGTAGCTGTTCAAGGGATTTCCCGGACAACTTGCCGTAGTGCTCGAACTTGCGCACCGAGTAGTAGACGTCTCCGTTATCGGCCTTGTAGGCAAGACCGTTGTCCATCAACGCAGAAATGAGGTCGATCATTTGCGGAATATTTGCCGTCGCACGCGGCTCGACATCGGGCCTGCCCACTCCCAGTGCGTCGGCATCTTCGTTCATCGCGTCGATGAAGCGCGCCGTCAACTGGCCGACTGATTCCCGGTTTTCGTTCGCCCGCTTGATGATCTTGTCATCAATGTCGGTAATGTTACGCACATACGTGACCTTGAAGCCGCGGCTGGAAAGCCAGCGCCGGACCATGTCGAAAACCACCAGAACGCGTGCATGGCCCAAATGGCAAAAGTCGTATACCGTCATGCCGCAGACATACATGCGAACCTCGCCCGGTTCGATCGGGACGAATTGTTGCTTGGAACGCGTCAGGGAGTTGTAGATCGTCAGCATATGGCACGATTGCGATGGGGGTGAGCCGGGCCTGAAACAGCCTCTGGTACCCTGCACGACGGGCAAGCGGGGAGTGGTTCTTCAGACTCCACTTATTTTCGATTGTCGCCAGCAGGTTGTTGTTGGTAGAATCTGCCCTTATTTACAATGACCTAGCGGCCTTAATTCACGCAAAGTATAGCAGATGACTAAACAACATTCTCGCATCGCCGTCGTGTTGGCACTGCTACTCGCCACGTCTTCGCCCGCACTGGGCGACGATTATGATGAAGCGGCCCGGCTGCTCAAACAGGGCAAGACCGCTGCCGCTCTCGAGAAAGTCGATGCCGCCATCGCCGCCAACCGCAATGACGCCCGCGCTCGCTTCCTCAAGGGTCTGATACTGACTGAGCAAGACCAGATGCAGGCAGCAATCGAGGAGTTCACCGCCCTCACACGCGACTTCCCGGAATTGCCCGAACCTTACAACAATCTTGCCGTTCTGTACGCCGCGCAGGGGAAATACGACAGGGCGCGCGAGTCGCTGGAAATGGCAATTCGCACCCATCCCAGTTATGCGGTTGCGCATGAGAACCTGGGCGATGTTTACGCCAAGATGG
>CP070775.1:1562964-1586734 GCA_020346185.1 Betaproteobacteria bacterium
GCCAACTATGCCCTGCTCGGCTGGTTCATTGGATTGGGCAAGGCGCGCATTGCCCTGCTGCTACAACTGGTGCTGAACGTCAGCAACATGTTGCTCGACGCGTGGCTTGTGCTCGGTCTTGACATGGGCGTGCGCGGCGTAGCAACCGGCACAGTGATCGCCGAATATCTCGCAGCGGCGGTTGGTCTGCTGGTTGCCGCACAGCATTTGCACCTGATCGGGGGCAAATGGGAAGCGGCGCGACTGCTCGAACCGGCTCGAATTGCACGCACCATCGCGGTCAATCGCGACATCATGATCCGGTCGCTTTCGCTGATATTCGTATTTTCGTGGTTCATTGCCCAAGGCGCAAAGTTTGGCGAGACGGTACTTGCTGCCAACGCAGTCCTGATGCATTTCGTTGCGGTGTCCGCCTATTTCCTCGACGGCTTCGCCTTTGCCGCGGAAGCACTCGTCGGCAGGGCAGTCGGTGCCGCGCACCGCGCCGGCCTGACCCAGGCTTCACGCATGACAACATGGTGGGCAGGCGGTGTCGCACTGTTTGCAACAATGATTCTGGTGCTGTTCGGCTCGACCTTTATCGACATACTCACGGTCGAACCTGGTGTGCGTTCAACGGCGCGGCAGTTCCTGCCGTGGGCCGCAATGGCGCCACTGTTCGGGGTATGGGCCTTTCAGCTCGACGGCATATTCATCGGCGCAACACGGTCCGCGGATATGCGCAATGCCATGCTGATGTCAGCGGCGATATTTATGGTGGCGTGGTATTTATTGAGGCCGCTGGGAAATGAAGGTCTGTGGGCAGCGCTATACGTGCACTACGCCGCGCGCACATTCACGTTGCTGTATTACTACCCCGGGCTGCGCCGTTCCGTTCCAGCCTGACGGCGCGCAACGCAATGGCACTGGCGAGAATGCCTCCGCTAGGGAATGCCATAACGTGGGAGAATGAAAGGCGATGCGCGAAGGGGGAGCCAGTATGCGCCTTGAAGGAAAGACAGCAGTCATCATCGGTGCCGGCCAGAGCCCCGGTGAAGGGATCGGCAATGGCCGCGCCACCGCAATTCGTTTCGCCGAGGAAGGCGCGCGGATTCTCGCGGTCGATCGAGATATCGATTCGGCGCAGGAAACCGCCGAACTGGTAAAGAAGGAAGGCTCAGAGTGCCTGACCTTCGAGGCCGACGTCACCGTCGAGACGTCGCTCGCAGAAGCAATTCGTTTCGCACACAAGCAATGGGGACACATAGACATCCTCGATAACAACGTGGGCGTGAGTGTCGGTGGCGGAGACCAGCCGTTGCTCGATATCACCGAAGAGACTTTCGATCGCATCAATGCGATCAATCTTCGCGGCACAATCATGGCCTGCAAGCACGTCATTCCCATCATGCGCAAACAAGGAAGCGGTGCAATTATCAACATCTCTTCGATGGCAGCATGGGTGGACTTTCCCTTGGTTGCTTACAAAACCACAAAAGCCGGAATGATCGCCTTTACGCAACAACTTGCTCTCGACAATGCCACCTATGGTATTCGTGCCAACAGCATCCTGCCGGGACTGATGAATACACCGATGGCGGTCGACACGCGTGTGCGCGCCACCGGAAAATCGCGCGATGAAATCGTCGCCATGCGCGACGCCAAGGTACCGCTGCGCGGAAAAATGGGAACGGCCTGGGATGTAGCAAATGCCGCACTGTTTCTCGCTTCAGACGAAGCGCAATTCATTACCGGTATAGCGTTGCCCGTGGATGGAGGTGCACTTGCTCGCAAGGGCTGAAACGCTACTGCGCAACCCGATGGCTGTGTCGCATGCTCGCTTACTCCTCGCCTATCTGCTCTGGTAATGTGGCTTCTGCGCAACATTCGCTCAGCTCATCTGAGTCCACGCCGAAACTCGCGCTGCCCGTCTTCTCGTCGTGCGCACAGTTCTATCAAAAGCCGGCGGCTCCTTGCTCTCGGGCTGCTCGCTACGCGTTTCCAAAACAAGAGAGTTTGAAGGTTGGATTATGAGTCGAATCCCCGAATTAAAGCCCGAGACAATGACCGCGGCACAAAAGGAAGTTGTCGAATTGATCACCTCCGGGCCCCATCAACAGGTGATGGGCCCCTACCCTGCCTGGCTGCAAAGCCCGGAGCTGGCAAAGCGCACGCGTTCGCTCAGTGAGTATCTACGTTTTAACTCGGCACCGTCGAAACGGCTGGCGGAAATTGCAATTCTGATTACCGGCCGGCACTGGAAAGCAGAATTCGAGTTCTACGCGCACGCTGAACTGGCACGCAAGGCAGGTGTAGAGGAGCCGATCATTCAGGCACTCGCTGCAGGCAAACGCCCTGATTTTGCAAACAGTGACGACGAAGTCGTCTACGAGCTTTGCACGCAGATGCTCAACACGCGGCGCATCAGCGACGCGACATACAAACGGGCGCTCGACGCGTTTGGCATGCAAACTTTGGTCGATCTCGTCGCAATCATGGGTTATTACTGCATGGTCTCGATAACCCTCAATGTGTTCGAAGCACCATTGCCGCCGGGCGAGCCTTCTCCGTTTCCGGACTGACACTGCTACTATCGACGCCTACCTGAATAAGAACAAGCTGAGGAGAACAACTTGAAAACGATCAACCTCATGGCAACGCGCCACTCGGCGTTCTATAGCCCTTTCATCGCTTGCCTCGCGGGCGGCTTCCTTGAAAAAGAGGGGCTAAAGGGCACTTACCAGGTCGTCCCGCCCGGAACCAGTACCGTAGCAGAAGTCGCCTCCGGTCGTATGGATGTCGGCCAGTCAGCGGTTTCCCAAAGCTTCGGTCCGCTCGAGAAAGGCGAGAAACCACCGGTTGCGCACTTCGCGCAAATCAATCGCTACGACGGTTTCATCATTGCAGCGAGGGAAGTGGACTCTTCGTTTCAGTGGCCCAAACTAAAAGGCAAGAAGTTCTTGCATGTTCATGGCGGGCAACCCGAAGCAATGCTGCGTTATGCGCTCTACAAGGAAGGCGTCGACCTTGATGAACTCGACCGCATCGAGTCGAAAGGCGGCGAACAGATGATGCAACAGTGGCTGTCCGGTGAGGGCGACTACTTTCACGAGCAAGGATCTTACCCACAGCAACTCGAGCACCTTGGCAAGGGACATGTTGTTGCTGCGGTCGGCCCGTCGATCGGGCCGGTCGCTTTCAGCAGTCTCGTTTGCCGTTGGGACTGGACTGACTCTGACGATGCGAAGCGATTCGCCGCCGCATATAGCGCGTCACGCCAATGGATCAACAACGCCGACCCGATGGCCGTCGCCAAAGCCGAAGCGAGTTTTTTCCCGGACATGGCCATTGACGCGATTGCGGCCGCCGTTGCCTTCTATCAAAAACTCGATAACTGGGGTGGCGATATTGCAATTGACCCGCAAGATTACGAAACAACTCTCGACGTCTTCGCCCATTCGCACCGGATCACGAAGCGTCACGATTATGATGCGATCATCATCGCGCCGCCGGACCCTAGCTAAGTTATCTCGTGGTCACAGACGAAGCAAGTCCGATTTACGCCCACGACCTGTAAAGTGAACAACTTATCTCTTTGGCCGCGACCCGGCTACACTATCGCCGGCGCGGGTTTCGTCTATACGGACTTCTATGAAAATGCCTGTGACCATAGGCGTAGTCGTCGTACGGCACCTGGGTTGGCGTGCTGCCTCCGCACCCGCCCGTTACCAGTAGCGCAAGAAAGGCGAATATGCTACGTCGCCTGTTAAACGTCGGTGCTTCCGGCATTGCATCCGTTTCTTCGGACACCAAAGAGCCCCGAAGAGGTGTTGCCATCTCGCTCATGATTCAATCACCTTGTTCCAGACTTGTTCACGCAGTCGTGTCCCCTCCCTACCGAGACTTAGAGCCGGTTCGCAACGTCTGATGATTTCCATACCCGGAAAAACTGTCGGATCTTCACGATACGTGTCAGGCAACAACGCGAGCGCAGCGCGATTAGGCGTTGCGTACCAGAAGTTCCTTGCGATGGCGGCGCCTGTTTCGGCATCGAGTGCGTAATTTATCAGCGTATGCGCACCAGCGGGGTTAGTGGCCGTATGCGGAATACACATGCGGTCCTGCCATAACAGCCCTCCTTCCGCAGGAACACGGTAGTCGATATCATCGTCTTCTTGCATGGGATCAAAAACTTCTGTGTTCCAGCCAACAGCCAGGTCGACTTCACCTTTCGCCAGTAACTCAATGCCGTTCGTTGGATGAAAGCTTATTACATGGGGCTTCTGCCGGATGAGTAACTCGCCTGCTGCTTCGAGTTCGTCCGGGTTCACGGAATTGTATGAGTACCCAAGGTACTTGAGCGCCAAACCGATCGTATCTATACCCGGTAAGGCGATACGTCCTGAATGGGCATTCGAGTCCAGTAAGGCCTCCCAACTATTCGGGGTGCTTCGTACCGCCGACCTGCGAAAGCAGATTCCCTGCGTGCCCCAAAGATAGGGTAAGGAATAGCGATGTCCCGGGTCGAATCGCGCATCTCGAAAGGCGGGAAACAGATTGCTGATGTTTGGAATTTTGCTGTGATCGAGCGGCTGTAATAATTGATCCGCGATCAAGTGTTCTAGGTAATCATAAGATGCAATCAAAACATCGAACTGAGGTTCGCCACGAAATACGGTGCGGAACATTTCATCGCTATTATCGTAAAACCTGGCCGTGACCGATATACCGGTTGACGCAATGAAATCAGCGAGTACGGATTTGCCCGTGTAGTCCCGCCAACTATACAAGTGCAGCGATCCTTCACCGGTCTGCGCGCCCACTTGCCGCCCAACAGCCGTCGCGGCAATTGCCGCCATAGAAGCAGTAAGAAAGCGTCGCCGCCCTGAAGAGACGCCTGGCGCATCACTATGTCGTTCCGGATGCTTCATCAACAATCTCTGCAAATTCAAAGTTCGAAAATGATAACTTACTATCGAAGTAGTAACACCTTGTTCCCGACTACGGAGTTGAACAGATTGGCGCGACTGTTCGAACGCCTGACCAAGACGCATGTGGCAAACACGCTGTTTTCTGGCTGGGAAAGGGTCACAAACGCAAGTAAAACAGTATACGTTCAAACTTGGACACCGAGTTTCACGAATCGGCAAGATCTAACCATCGGCCGGAGCCGCCGAGAAGACACATGTAAAACGCGAAACGATCCCTTGACGCAGCACTATTACACCGAGTGAGGACTTGAATTCGTGAAATTTGGCCTGCTACTGTATCCGGGTGTCGAGCCGATTGATCTGGCCACCGTGGGCGTCTTATCGATGGCAAGCCGCGTCGTGCCACAGATCGAGTACACCACCGTTGCCGCCAACGCAGGAGCCGTTCCGATGAGCAACGGGCTGCGGGTAATGGCAGACCTGTCGTTCGCCGACGCGCCAGATCTCGACGTCGTTATTGTGCCCGGCGGGCCGGGATGGGTAAGGGCCTGCGAGGACAAGGCGATGCTCGATTACCTGTCACATACCGCGAAGCGCGTCCGCATTGTGTCGGTCTGTACCGGCGCGATGATTCTGGCCGCCGCCGGCTTGCTCGACGGCAAGAGCGCAACGACCAAGGTGGAAATTGTGCCGCCGGAAGATCCGCCGCTCGATATCTTAACCAGTCGGTATGGCGACGTCGAAACCCGTCATGCACTGATCGTTGACGAGGGCCGGATCGTAACCGGTGGTGGTGTCACGCTGTGTATCGACACGATTCTTTATGTCATCGAACGTGAATTTGGCAAGCACCAGGCGAACGAAGTGGCACGCATCATGGAGTACCGGGCCGCCCGCGAGGCCAATGCTGCTCGCCTGCCAACATTCGTTGGCGCGTGACCGTAAGGCCCACCAGGCCAAGGAAATCGGGTCCAAGCCGATCGATTGTCGGAGATTACTTCAGCCCGAGGCGTGCCAGTTGCGGAAACATGTTTCGGCGCGCCTCGTCGTCCCACTCGAGCTTGAACTTGTAGCGTTCGCTCAAGCGCTCAATCTGCGCCGCTGCCGGCCTTGCATGAATCTCGTCGTGCAGGCGCTTGACGTTGGGGAATCTGTTCAAAGCGTCCTCGCTATCAAGTGCACGCGGTATTAATCGCGCCCAGCCCCACACTGCCATGTCGATAATGGTGTATTTCGAACCCATCATATAGGGTTGCCTGCTCAGTCGCTCGTCGACAATCTTGTAATGGCGCTCCACTTCGAAGTCGTAACGGTTGATCGCATACTCCTGTGGTAGCGGTGCAAAATGGTGAAAATGCACCGCCTGACCAGAATACGGGCCGATGCCACTGGCGACGAACATCAGCCATGACAACATCTCGCCTCGTTGGGAAGCCGGCGCCAGAAAGCGCCCCGTCTTCTCTGCCAGATAAAGCAGGATGGCGTTGCTGTCGAACACGGTTGTGTCACCGTCGAGGATTGCCGGTACTTTTGCATTTGGATTGATCGTCAGATACTCAGGCGTAAATTGTTCGCCTTTGCGCGTGTCCACCGGGATTGGTTCGTAAGCCAGGCCCAATTCTTCGAGCAGCAATGCAACCTTCATCGGGTTGGGCGCGAGGTTGAAGTAGAACTTGATCACGGAAACTTGCTCCTGGAGGTAACGGCATGCGCAGTATGAACCACGCGGTGCGCGAACGCTTCAGCGGTGTGAACTGAATGCGAGTCTGGGCTGACCTCGATTATTGAATTATTACGTGAGTTCGCCAAGAATTTCGTCGATGAACTCAGGCCACCCGGGATAATCGGCTGGTCGCCACACGCTACGAATGAATTCCGTAGCTTGATCCTTGCACCAGCGGCCGCGACCGACTGCATATAGAGAATAGAACGCACTCACGCGGTAATTGGCTGCGCAATGTATGTGAATCTTTTTGTCAGATAGCCGGTCCAGCACCTCCAAAAAGCGGGCGAAATCGGACCGCCCGGGTGCCTTGAAATCCACCGGTATGTAGATGTACTCGACAAGCTGCGACTCGACAATGTCGCGCTCATCCGAAACGGCGTGCTCACTGGTATCCGGCAACAGGTTTATCACCGCTTCGTAACCTTGCGATGCCAACGCTTTCAGGCGGTCCGCGCCAACGACCCCCGACGTAGTGAGCCTGTCGGAAACACTGCGGAAGTTGTAGCTGCCTTCGATGGTTGTGGTCATCTATCGCGTCACATTAGCGCAATCACGTTCACAGTCAACCAGCATCGCGCCGCTGCGACCGAGGGCGCTCTACGAAAACACATTCATACAAAATATATACACCTAACCCCACTATCACCATTATTCTCATTATTCAAAATTTTGCTCCAAGTCAAAGTCTGAGTCCGTCACAAAGTGTCTAATTGACGAGGCAACAGGATGTTATGTTTCCGATTACTATCGTGATATTTGGGTTCACGCGTGGCGCGTTTTCTTTCGCCCAGAACCGCGCGTGCTGAGGAGCCGAGCAGCACATTTCTGCTTGTTGAACCTTGTCAAGCGATATGCAAAAAAGGATGATGTCCATGAAGTTCATTAATTTTCTTGTTGTCGTTACTCTCGGACTCACGCTTGCGGCTTGCGGCGCGCAGCCTGATACAAGTACCAGTAGCGCCGAGTCTGAGAATGCCGCGTTTGAGGTGATCGACGGCGTAAAAACCAAGAAAGTCGAAGGCTTTGGTGGCGTAATCGCCGAAAGCTACGAGGACTCGAAGGAGTGGTGGCCGGAGTACGTCAAGCCGAAAAAAGACGCGCCGAACGTCATTATCTTCTTGCTCGATGACGTGGGCTTCGCACAAGTCGGCAGTTTCGGTGGCCTGATCGAAACCCCTAACATCGACGCGCTGGCCGCGAATGGTCTGCGTTTCAATAATTTTCATACCACCGCGTTGTGCTCGCCAAGCCGCGCGTCGCTGATGGCAGGCCGCAATCCGCACTCGATCGGTCTCGGCAGCCACGCCCTGACCGCCATGGGATTTCCCGGCTACAACGCCGTCATGCCCGACTCCGCGAAGTCCGTGGCCAATTACCTGGCCGAAGCCGGCTACATCAACTATGCGCTGGGCAAATGGGACCACACGCCACTCTATGAGGTCTCGCAAGTCGGTCCGTTCGACCGCTGGCCCAGTGGCGAAGGCTTTCAGCACGCCTATACCTTCATGGCGGCAGACGTGCATCAGTTCGTACCGGTCATGTGGAATGACCACACGCCGGAGCCCTATCGCAAGTCCGTGCATCTCGACGAGGATCTCGCCGATCGTGCAATCGAATGGATCACCGGCCACAAATCGATCAAACCCGATCTGCCGTTCATGATGTTGTGGACGTCCGGTTCGATGCACTCGCCGCACCACGCGCCCGACAGTCACATCGACAAGTACCGGGGCAAATTTGACATGGGCTGGGACAAGGCCCGCGAACAAATCCTCGCGCGTCAGAAGGAACTAGGCATTGTTCCCGCCAACACGGAGCTGACCGAGCGCATCGACCAGATCCCGGCATGGGACTCGCTGCCAGCGGAGGAAAAAAAGCTCTATGCGCGGCAGATGGAGGTGTTCGCCGCGCAGATGGAATGGGTCGATCTCCAGATCGGCCGTGTCGTCAAAGAGCTTACGCGTATCGGCGAGCTCGACAACACGCTGATCTTCGTCACGGCCGACAACGGTGCCAGTGGCGAAGGGGGACTCGCCGGCACCTTCAACGAAACCTACGTTCTGAATGGCCTGCAGACACCGCTCGACGCGAACCTGCGCGCACTCGGGGACTGGGGCCGCGAGAACACCTACCCGCACTATCACGCCGGCTGGGCGATGGCCGGCAACACGCCCTTCCGTTACTTCAAGCAGTCAGAGCACCGCGGAGGCCAACAGGATCACCTCGTCGTGCACTGGCCAAACGGCATCCAGGCGAAGGGCGAGATTCGCCACCAGTATCACCACATCAGCGACATCGCACCGACGATTCTCGAAGCCACCGGCGTCGACATCCCCGAGGAGTATCACGGTGTAAAACAGCAGCCGATGGACGGCGTGTCGATGGTTTACGCCTTCGACAATCCAGGTGCGCCCAATGCCAAGCAGCGCCAGTACTACGAGATGTTTGGCAACCGCGCAATCTGGGCCGACGGCTGGAAGGCGGTGACGCTGCACGCCAACCGGATGCCATGGGAACTGGCCGTCACACAGCCGTTCGAACAAGACGAGTGGGAGCTGTACCACGTTGCCGAGGACTTTTCCGAATCGCTTAACCTCGCCAAAGAAAATCCGAAAAAGCTCGCGGAGTTGATCGCGATCTTCGACGAGGAGGCCTGGAAGTACAACGTCTATCCGCTGTATGACGACATGATTCAGCGCATTTCCAAGCAGCAGGACCGGCTATTCGGCGACCAGAAGGAGTTCGTCTACTTCGCACCAGGTGCAGTGCGCATCGCCGAGAAATCGTCCGCGCCGGTCAAGAACCGCGCGCATACGATCGAGACGCGACTGGAACGCAAGGGCGGTGAGGAAGGCGTGATTGTTGCGGTCGGCGGAATGACGGGCGGCTTCTCGATGTTCGTCAAGAACGAGCGCCTCTACTACGACTACAACTACCTCGACGGTGTGCATTACGTGCTCGAATCCAAACCGCTCGATAGAGGCACGACCGACGTGAAGTTCAATTTCACCAAGACCAAGGAGTTTGGCGGCAAGGGTGAGCTGTACATCAACGGCGAAAAGGTTGCAGAAACCGAGATGCCGTTGATGCATATCAGCACTTATTCGCTAGCCGAGACCTTCGATGTCGGTCGCGATACTGGCACCCAAGTGTCAAAGATGTACACCGATCCGTTCCCTTATAACGGCCCGCTCGACCGGGTGATCATTACAGTTTCGGATGAGAACACAGTGCCGCCGCGCACCCTGCCTCGTAACGCTTATTGACGCGGTTGGGTAGCCTGGACTCCCAAAGCAGGCTATCGCGGTAAGGAAAATCGTCTTCGTCGTGCCCGGCATCGTGGTGCCGGGCACGGCTTGGTTCTTCTTCGGGTTTGCCGTGCTGTTGCCGCAGGCAATTCCCGGTGCGTTCGAGTTGCGCCTGCCATTTCCATAAAGGGTAACGGGCTCTGAGCCTCGCGGAGAGCTTTAACTCGGCAAGCGGTTGCAGGGTACGAGTCTAGACCTGAACCTCGATTTTCCACTCGCCTGGCAACAATCGTTGGGGTGTGATTGCGGGGCCGCGGCGTGCCCTTAATCTTAAAGGTAAAAGGCTCCGACCCATTCAATCGACGAGGTAATTCTAGCCTCGCCAAAAGAGAGCAGTGAATGTGAGCTCGTGCTGGTGATTCCGTAGCGCGACTGCCGCTCAAACAAAACGTTTCGCAATTGCTTCATCGATCACGGATTCAGGATCAAGACCCAATTGAGAAAGCTTCTGTTTCAGAACTTCGATGTGCCACCATGGACAGCTTGGGTCGCCACACGCCTTGTCGGGGTCGCCGTCGTGCTCGTATTCCAGATGAAAACACAGCCAATGCATTTGCTCGAAGACGTCATAGTTTTTAGCATTTAGCGTGACTGGCTTCTTGCATCGTTTGCAGAGTTTCTCCACGGTCATGAAAGTAGCTCGCTTGGCTCCATTCAACTCAGACAGTAAGGCGACTATCCCTTACCAATACAATTCTATAACGGCCCGAAGGGTGGCTACCGCAAAAACCACTGCGATCAGTAGCGTCAGACTCGATTTTCTTCGCAACATGCCTTAATGGTCAGCGATATCCACCTTGGTCTTCTCGCCCCTTAGCCTGGCCACAATCGTCGCACAGCAAGCATCGCCCCAGATGTTGACACTCGTTCTGCACATATCGAGCACCCGGTCGAACACCATAAGGACACCGATCGCTTCCACCGGTAAACCGACTGCGGCGAGAATGATGGCGATTGCTACCAGCGATGCCGACGGCACACCGGCAACGCCAATTGATGTGAGAAGCGCGATCATGACAATGGTGAACTGAACACCGAAGCTCAACTCGAGCCCGTAAGCCTGGGCGAGGAACATCGCTGCGGCGCATTCATAAAGGGCAGTGCCGTTCATATTCACGGTTGCGCCGAGCGGCAGCACGAAGGCCGAAACATCGTTCGACACACCGACTTTCTCTTCGAGTGTGTCCATCGTCACCGGCAAGGTTGCCGAGGAGGAGGACGTCGAAAACGCCGTCAACAACGCGGGTGACATTGCTTTTAACGTCAAGAATGGCTTGACGCGCCCGATGAAGCGCAGCAGCAAGGGCAGCGTAATAAGGGAGTGCAAGAGCAGCGCCGCAACGACCGCCAGCGCGAACACAGCGAGCGGTCTCGCCGCAGCAAATCCCGTTTCGGCGACCACAGCCGCAATGAGCCCGAACACGCCGATTGGCGCGAACTTCATGATCAGTTCGGTCATCTTCATCATGACGTGAAATACGCCATTGAAAAACTTGAACAGCGGTTCCGCGTAGTCGTGCTGCAGGTGGGTCATGAAGTAGCCAAACAAGATGGAGAAGAAAATCAGCCCGAGCATCTGTCCTTCTGCCGCTGCCAGAACGATATTGGGGGGCACCATGCGCTTGAACACTTCGGCAACATCACCGGCACCCTTGCCTTCAATCTTCGCACTGATGTCTTGCGCAGGGCTGTCAAGCGCAAGAATCTCACCGGCAGGTTCGCCATCGACAAAACCCGGCTGAATTGTATTAATGACGAAAAGACCGATCAGAATCGCGGCGAGCGTAGTAGTGGCATAGAAAAGCAATGTCCGCCAACCCAGCGCGCCGATGTTGCCACCCGAACCGATACCGGCAATGCCGACAATGATCGACGATGTAATCAGCGGCACGATGATCATTTTCAGCGCGTTCAGAAAGATCGCGCCAACATATTGGAACATCGCCACATAGCTGACACCGAGCAATGCCGGCGTGACGGTGTCCGTCGTGTACTGCTTGACAACCGATCCGACAATGGCTGCGAGGACGATTGCGATGAGTATTTGCCAGTGGAGTGCGAGCTTGCGCATGACTTTCCCAGGTAACCGAATATGAAAAATGACCGAGTTACGCTATGCCTGCAGAGGCAATGCCGACCTGGAAAGAGAGCTTACTGCAACAGCCCGTCCTCAGCCAGCAACTCACAGTTTGCGTATACTCTGTAAACACGATCACCTCAGTGGCGGCAACGATGATGGATATCGTGGATACGGTGGAAAGTACTCGGTTGAGCAGCGCAGTAGGAACGCAACACTACGACGTGCTCGTTGTCGGCGCAGGCATTTCCGGAATCGATGCGGCTTACCACCTGCAGCAGAACTGCCCGGGCAAGAGCTTCTTGATGCTCGATACCCAGAAAGAGTTCGGAGGTACCTGGCGCACGCACAAGTTTCCGGGCATTCGTTCCGATAGCGACCTGTTTACCTTCGGCTACAAATGGAAACCATGGAGCGGAGTTCCCATTGCCACTGCCGAGGAGATCCTTAATTATCTTGGCGAAGTCATCGACGAACGCGGCCTGTCCAAACATATCCGTTACAGCCATAGGGTAAAGTCCGCGAGTTGGTCAGGCAAGGACAAGCGCTGGACGCTCGAAGTCGAGTGCGACGATCAGAGCGAGACGCGACAATTCAGCTGCAACTTCCTCTGGATGTGCCAAGGCTACTACCGGCATTCCGAGGGCTACACGCCGGACTTCCCCGGCATGGAACGCTTCAAGGGCCCGATCGTACATCCGCAGACCTGGCCGGAGGATCTGGACTACTCAGGCAAACGCGTGGTCGTGATCGGCTCAGGGGCGACAGCGGCGACGCTGATCCCGGCCATGGCCGAAGACTGCGCCCACATCACTATGCTGCAACGCTCACCAACTTATTTCTTTGCCAAACCAAAGGAAGACAACTTGGTGAATTGGCTGCGCAAAATGCGTCTGCCGGAGAAGTGGGTTCACGCAATTGCGCGCCGCAAGATCCTGTTCCAGCAAAAGGTTGTGACCCGGCGCTCGTTCCAGAATCCGGAGAAACTCAGGAAGCAATTGATCGACGGCGCCCGCACCTACCTCGGCGAGGATTTCGACATTGCCAAACATTTCACGCCGAGCTACCGGCCGTGGCGCCAGCGCCTCGCCGTGATTCCTGACGGCGACTTGTACAAGGCGATTCGCGCCGGCAAGGCTTCCGTAGTGACTGATCACATCGAAACCTTTACTGAGGACGGCATCTTGCTGAAATCGGGCAAAGCCCTGCAGGCCGACATCGTTGTCACGGCCACTGGTTTCAATCTCTGCGTGATGGGTGACATTGCGTTTGTTGTCGATGGCCGGCCAGTCAATTTCGCCGACTGCTGGGGTCACCGCGGCATTATGTTCTCCAGCGTACCAAACATGGCCTGGGTTTTCGGTTACCTGCGAGCGAGTTGGACCATGCGCGCGGACATGGTCTCAGTATTCGTCTGCCGGCTGCTCAATCACATGCAGGAAAAAGGCGTCAGCATTGTCACCCCGCAGTTGCGTGAAGAAGACGAGGACATGCAGCCGCGCCCGTTCGTCGAAGCGGACAATTTCAATGCTGGTTACCTTACACGCAAGATGCACATCATGCCCAAACAGGGTGACCGCGAACCATGGGTCTTCAGCCAGGACTACTATCAGGAGAGAAAAACGATTCCTAACGCAGATCTGGAAGACGGCACCCTGATCTACAGGTAGAAAAACGACCGCGCGACCTTGATCCGAGCTTTTGCGGTGCTCGCTTACTCATCGCCTAAGCGCTTTCCAGCTATTCGAACGAGTCGGCAAACTTCACGAACTCGTCCATCAAGCCATCAGGCGCCTGAATGATGTGCTGCTCGGCTGGAAAACCTCCCGAGCGTACATCCTCGACAAACTCCTTGAAACCAGCGACTCGCTCGGCCTGCATCTGTTCTTTCAGCTTGTAGATACTTCGATATTGCTTCGAGTGCCTGGGATACGGCGGCGGATTGTTGCCAAGCACATCCTCAGCGAACAGGAACTGGATGTCGCCGCCACTGCCGCCTCCAATTGACGATGTAAGCAAGGTCGTGCGCCTGCTAATGTCGGCCAACAGCGGCTCAGGAATGACTTCCACTTCGACCGCATAGGCGCCGGCATCTTCCAGCATCTTTATTTGCTCGAAGACCCATTTGGCTTCTGCAATGGTCTTGCCGACAGCGCGCAGACCACCCGTCCAGGTGCTCTTGCGCGGCACCAGACCGGCGTGCCCTTGCACCGGCACACCCTGCTCGGTGGCGACACTGATGAAGCGTGGCGACCACTGGCACATGACGGCGTCGGCGCCGAGTTCCATCGCTTGATAAGCAAGACGCACCGCGTCGGTTTCGCTCGGAGCTGCCACCAGCGGCACCGAAAATGCCATGAAAGTATGCGGCGCCGCATCGCGCACCGCCTTGGCAAGATGCGGTTGCTTGGGGTCAAAGCGCACTTTCATGGTGTCGATGCCGGCTTCCTCCGCAGCGGCTGCTTCTTCCGGAGAAAACGGCAAAGTCTCGACGAGGACACGTTTTCCTTTCTGGTCGCGCAGATCCTTGACCGTGTAGTTGCGGGTGCCGTACGCGCCCCCTAGAGTCATGATGCGTGTCAGACCGCGTTGTTTCGCATCGCGTGGCGGGATGCCGCCGTCACCTGTTGCATGGCTTGCCATTGTCTCCTCTCCTCTTTATCTGTTTTTTGTCGGGCGTAAACTCGCGTGATGCGCTATCGAGCCAGTGCGACCAATCTATCGGTGTGTCGCCAGATCGTCAAACTCAAGGCGCAAGTGCGCAACCGGGTGATACCCCTTCTCGGCGGATCAGAATCAATCAGAAAGTCAGTGGTTCGCGGCCGGCTCGCAACCGCAGCCAGTTGATGCTGCTCAGGACCTTGGGCAAATGCAGAAAGCGCATTTCCAGCTTGCGCTTGCCAGGAAAGTTCAGTAGCGCAAGTCCAGCAAGCATTGTGAGCAAGCCCTGACCCGGGAGAAAGAACATCACCGTGCCGGCAACAAACAGCACTGCGCCGAGCGCGTTCTTGAACAACAAGAACAGCGCCCGCAAAAGGGGTCGATCCTCAAACAGCCGGCGTCGATGATTGCGCTCGGCGTAGAAATCGGCCGGTAACAGCACGATCAGAAGCGGCACCAGAACGATTGACAGCACCAGCGTGACGACCGATACGATCGCCATCAGCCAGAACCAATCGTCGTAGCGCGACCAAATCTCTACCAGGAATTCAGGCAACGCCTCTCCCTGCCGCTCGATTCGTAAGAAACTGATTCATTGCAAAATGGTTGGCCAAGAACCAGTTCGTTGAAAGTTGCCTTGTTTGAGTATTGACATCAGGTGTAAATCAGAAACCCGTCACGCTCTTCGCGCCAGGATTTCTCATCGGTTATCGCCAGCGAGTCGAGGTCACTAATGCTCGCATCTGTATCGTCGACCCACTCGCGTAACAGCTCGCTACCGTTGATCACATCAATGGCAAGCCGCTCGCGCTCGTACTCGTATTCGAATACTCGCCATAGATCATAGTCGGGTTGCAGGCGCCGCAGCGCCTTGAAGGCAAGCGCCTGCAAGCGCCATGGTCGGAATATGTCGTGTTTGTAATGCGCGGTATCTTCGACGTGTATCTGCACGCCGCAACATAGTTCTCCAGCGTATTTGTGAAACGTGGGTTCGAACCAGCAAAGACGCGGCGTACAGCCATACAACCACCGCGGTGCCAGAGCGCGCATCTCGGACAATAGCCGCGCAACGTCGAGACCGGGTGCGCCAAACAGCTCAAGCGGGCGAGTGGTGCCGCGTCCTTCGGACAGTGTCGTGCCCTCCAGCATGACCGTGCCAGAATAACAGCGCGCCATTGACAGGTTGGGCGCGTTCGGACTCGGATTGACCCAGCTTCGCTCCTCCAGTGGCCAGCCATATCCGGGTGAGAGTTCCGGATTCCAGCCATTCATCTCGACGACTTTCAAGTCGAGTTCGAGCCGGCAGGTATCCACAAACCACAGCGCAAGTTCTCCCATTGTCAGGCCATGGCGCATCGGTAACGGGCCCGATCCAACAAAGCTCTCCCAGCCTTGACGCAAGCGCAGGCCTTCGACCGGCCGGCCGGCGGGATTGGGCCGGTCCAGAATCCACACGCTCTTGCCGGCCACAGCAGCCTCCTCCAGAACGTAGCGCACAGTCGTAATGAAGGTGTAAACGCGGCAGCCGAGGTCCTGCAGATCGATCAACAGCACGTCGAAGCTATCCATCATGATATTGGTCGGCCGCCTGACCTCGCCATACAAGCTGAACACCGGGATGCCATGTACCGAGTCGGCGTAATCCTGTGATTCGACCATGTTGTCTTGCTTGTCGCCGCGCAACCCGTGCTGTGCTCCGAAAGCAGCCGTAACGTTGACCTCGGGAAGTGCCACCAACACGTCCAGAGCATGAGAGAGGTCGCGTGTCACCGACGCAGGATGCGCCAGCAAAGCAACCCGCTTCCCGGCGAGCGGCTTGCGCAACTCCTCGTCTTCGATCAGCCGGTCCAGTCCGAACTGCATACCTCAGCCACGGTTTGTTATTCAGACCACATTATCCGGAAGCACGCCGACAAAGCCATCGGGATGATGAAAATCCGGCTTGCCGGCAACATGGGCAAGCGCCCAGTGGGAGATATCGCCATCGCGGTGCTCAATGACTGCCGTCAACGCCATGCGGTGCAAACCATCGACTTCGCACGGCAGTAATCCCTGCATATCGATCAGCACGTCCAGCATCAGGACACCGGGCGTTGTTTCAACTCGAATACGCGGTGGGGAAGCCAGTTCCAGGTCCGCCATAGCCTCGCGATACGACTCGAATCGGTAGGCTGCCCATTGATGCGACGGCGAAAAATTGAACTCGTAATAAGCTACTTGGGCAACGTTGAGGAACAGCTCGAAGCAAGTATGCCGCCACAATCCATCGCGCTCGTGTGGTTTTTCGCGTCCGGGTATCTGCAGCCTGCTGACATCACCCGATACACGATACAGCAATTGCATTGTTGTCTGCGAGAGCCGTCGAACATCGACTGCGATCGAGGCCACGGCCCCGGCGCTATCGCTGCGATGGCAGACCAGCTGGTAAGTCGACCATGACGGCTTCATGAGCAAGCATACCGCTGACGCGGAAATTCCTGATGTTGTTGCATACAAAATGGTAGCTCGCAAGCCGTGAGGTGTGTCGCTTCCTGCGACATGCCCCTTTGCGTGACGCCTCGGAATCCGCGTATGTTTGAAAGTTCTGCTCTCGCGAATCATTTGTCGCAAAATGCCGACTCGGCTTTTGTCATCAGAGCCGAGCGGGCCGGAAACCGTAAAGGATGGAGAACAATGAAAATCACCAACGTCAAAGTCGACATCTGCAATTGGGAGACGCAACCCTGGAAGACTGGCGTCGGCACCCAGTTTGGCGATACCAAGCAGCTTGGCATCGTCACTGTAGAAACCGATGAAGGTGTCTGCGGCAACGCCTTTCTGGGTTCGTCGCGTATGGGTGCCAATCATTACGTGCCCGGCTTGATTGAGTTCATCAAGCCACAGGTTATGGGCCGCAACCCACTCGACATTGGAAAGATCTGGCGGGAGATGTGGAAGATGAACCGCTCGGTATCCGAGTATGTGATTGGCGCAATAGACATTTGCCTTTGGGATATCAACGGCAAAGTGGCGGGGCAGCCGATTCACCGTCTGCTCGGAACGTGCAAGGATCAGGTGCCCGCCTACTCAAGTACCGCGTTTCATGCATCCGTCGAAGAGTATGCCGAGGAAGCCATACACTTCAAGGAACTGGGCTGGAAAGCACACAAGCTGCACCCGCATGGCCGGCCAGAGGCAGACATCCGCATCTGCCAAGCGGTCAGGAATGCCGTCGGCGACGAGATGACATTGATGCTCGATTCAATGTGGGCCTATCAATACGAGGACGCTTTGCGAGTCGGACGCGCCATCGAGGAGCTGGACTACTACTGGTACGAGGACCCACTGGTCGAGGAAGACATCTACAACTACGTCAAGCTGCATCAGAAGCTCGATGTCCCGATCATGTCGACCGAGTACGCGCCGGGACGCTATTACGGCATGACACAATGGATCACACAGTACGCTACCGACATCTTGCGCGGCGACGTCGCCGTTACCGGCGGTATTACGCCGTTGGTAAGACTGTGCCACCTGGCTGAAGGGTTCAACATGAAATGCGAGATCCACCACGGTGGCAACAGCCTCAACAATGTCGCCAACTTGCACGTCACCATGGCGGTGCCAAATTGCGAATTCTATGAAGTGTTTCCCTGCACCGGTGCAAACAAGTACGGCTTGGTCGAGGATATCGAAGTCGACGGTAACGGACTCGTTCACGCACCGACCGAACCCGGCCTCGGCTACGAGATCGATTGGGACCTTGTAAAGCGGGAACACAAGGCAACCGTCGAGTAGCGTCGCGACCTGCCCCCATCGCAGCCACTCTGCAGCACTCAGACGGCCCGCAAGATTTGCTGGCATGATCGAGGAAACAAGCAACTGGGCCGCGTCTGGCCTCGTTTTGAACACGCGCCGCATTGAAAGAGCACATTTGGAACGGGACGGCATCCGCTCGGCGGTGCGTGACGCCGGCCACGGCGCCATGCTGCTGTCCGAGCAAGATACTGAGGAGTCACTGAAAACAGCCCTCGCCGAGCGTAACAATGAAGAGCCGGTTTGGGTGTTCGGCTATGGCTCACTGATCGGGAATCCACTGATGCGCTTCGCACAACCACGCGTGGCTAGAATCCTTGGCTACCATCGAGGTTTCTACTCGTGGTCGCAAATCAACCACGGCTCGCCAGAGACCAGGACTTGTACTGGCGCTTCATCGCGGTGGCTCCTGTGGCGGTACGGCCTACCGGCTGCACGCTGATCGCGTCACGGAGGAATTCACGCTGCTGTGGCGCCGAGAAATGCTGGCGCCGGCCTACTTTCCACGCTGGGTAAACGCGCACACGGACTCTGGTGTGGTAACTGCGTTGACCTTCATGCTGGACCGCAGTGCTGGCAACTATGCCGGGCGGCTGAAGGATGAGGACATCGTCAACATAGCCCCAGGCGCGCACGGTCATTTTGGTTCTTGTGGCGATTACTTGCTGGAAACCACGATCAGCCTCGAGCAACACGCTATTTCCGACCAACGCATGCGCCGCCTCGCACGCCTGCTGATGGCGCGGCGCCATAAGCGCACATGAAGAGCATCAACTGGCAGCGCTGACCGCCGGCCGGCGCTTGATTGACAAGCGCAACAACCATCCGGCAATGGACAGATTCAACAGGTTCCAGGTGATGCCGTGCACGAAAGCAGTCCCGTAGGACCCGGTCCAGTCAAAAATCGCGCCGGACATCCAGCCGCCGAAGGCCATGCCAAACAAGGTCGCCATCATGACAATGCCGATGCGCGCACCTGCTTCTTTGGGCGAAAAATACTCGCGCACGATGATGGCATAGGACGGCACGATGCCGCCCTGAAAAAAGCCGAACAGTGCAGAAATCAAATACAGCGAAACAAGCCCATCGGAGAAAAGATACAGACACAGGGCAAACGTCTGTAGCACGGATCCAAGTAGCAGTGTGCGCAAGCCGCCGGTGTGGTCGGAGATCCAACCAAACACCAAGCGGCTGATGACGCCGCAAACGAGCAATAGTGACAGCATCTCGGCCCCGCGCGCCGCACCATAGCCAAGATCGCTGCAATACGCGACCAGGTGCACCTGCGGCATCGCCATCGCCACGCAGCAGGCTACCCCTGCAATGACCAGCAACCATTGCAGCGTAGCCGGCGCCACGCCGAGTGGACGAATGGGCAGGGAGCCGCCAAAAGCCATCGCGGCGGCCGGTTCCACCAAGGGTGCTCGCCTTCTTAGCATCATCGCGAGTGCCAGCATGGTGCAAAAGCAAAACAGCGCGATACCGATATGGGTATCGCGCCAGCCAACTGTCTGAACGAAATGTTGCACCACAGGTGGCCACATCGCGCCGGCGAGGTAGTTGCCGCTGGCAATGAGCCCGACTGCCGTGCCGCGCCGCTTGACGAACCATAGCGACGTATCGGAGATCAGCGGCGCAAACGTGGCCGACGTACCAACGCCAACGAGCAAACCCTGTAGCAACGTGAACTGGTAGATGCCGGGCGCGTGCGCCGAGGCAAGGTAACCGAGGCTCAGAAGCGTCGCACCGAGCACCACCGGCACGACGATGCCGAGACGGTCGGCAAGTTTGCCCATCAGAACACCACCCAGGCCGAATCCAATCATGGTCATCGTGTAGGGCAAGGACGCGTCGGCACGCGCAATTCCAAACTCACTCTGCACCGCTGGCAAGACCACGACGACCGACCACATGCCAACACCACCGGTAGTGGACAACAAGACCGCCACCACCAGCCGCAACCAGGCGTAGGCGGAATCAATGCCGTGCTTGTCGTGACGAGGTCTGCTGTCGTGGCTGGTCATTCAGACTCCGCGGCTCATAGTCTCGAGCGTGCACTGTCGACGTGCTCAGAGAAAAGCAGTACTGGCAGTGCTGACAGGTGTAGCGCGACGCCGGCGATCGAAATAGATTTCTTCAACCTGTGCCAATTGCTGCGGCAGATGCCAGCTGTCTCGTCCGAGCAAAACCATGTGCAAGCCGGCCTCGGTTGGTGACGCTAACACTCGTGCCGCGCCCGCCATCTCGGCACAACAGAGTCCGGAGCAGATATCAGTGCTGTCGATAACTTTTAGCGACGCATCTCGAGATCAACACACTGGACAATGATGATCGCACGCTGCGCCCGGTTTCCGATCAGCCGATTGACCAGTGTCATCGGAATCGATGTACCTCGCCAATGCCGGTTGCACCCGATCCAGTGGACAGCCGCAGAATACCATTCGTCTGCCACAATGATGACATCAAAGCTGCAAGGACCGAAATAGACGAGTCTTGGGAAAAGACAAGCGAGTTGCATTGCCTCGGTTGCCCGTCGTTGGCGCAGTTGCGCCGGCAATTCAGCAGTCGTTGCTCCAATAAACTCGCCTTCGGCGCCTCGCACCAGCTGTTCCAATAGCACTTCGATCACCGGCGAGCCCTGCGCGGCGAGCGGCACCCGAATGAGGGCCGGCAAGCTGGTGAGAACCTCACAAGCCCAAGCACCGACCAACAGCGTAAATTCGGAGTCCCACCCGCGAGCCTGAATCAGGGACAGGACCTGTCCGCAGATTTTTGACAGCGGTGAATAACGCACAGTGGCCGGCTCCAAGACGATGTTGCCGGCCGAGCCGGCACTGTCGGGAATCTTCACCACGACCCGTTCAGAGCGGCGCCCGATTTGAGCGCTTCCGCCAGCGACGGCCGCCGCGCCAAAGGCACATGCTCAGCTTCGGGTAGCCGAACATCCACCTGCCGCACGACCGCCAGTTTTCGACGCCCGCTCAGGGAGTCAGCTAGCGAAGTCAAGGACCAGCTCTCTCAGCCAGGGCACCTTGACGCTCGCGAAGCCGAGTAGTCGGTCCAGCGCGGATTCACCTCACGCCACTTGAGCAAATCTTTATGCAACTCAGCCTGTTGCTCAGACGGAATCCGTCCCATCGCAGCGAACAAGTCGCCGCATTCAGCGATGTGCGTCTCCATTGCCTCTGATTTTTCAAGCAACTCGGCCACCTGTTGTTCATCGAGTGAGGCTGCTTGCATGACCGCCTTCACCACCTCCAGTCCATGCCCGTGTTCGTGGTACATTTTCTCGACTTCAGCAGCACCAAGCAATGGCAACAACGCCTTATAGAAATGCTCTTCCTCGAAGGCGATGTGTGCACCGGCGTTCGAGTCTATACGCTGCGCAGCCTGTTGCGCCGCGGCAAGATCGTTGCTGCGCAAGCATTGTGAGAGCTCGTGAAAACCGCGGCCGAGCACCGCGTGATCAGCGTGAAACGCCTCGAATAGGCTATTCTTCCATTGTTGCAAGCGACTTCTCCCGTTGCTCAAGTCTACGTAAGCACTTAACCTCAGGCAAACCGCATCATGTGTCGGCTTTACGGTTTTCTGGCGACCGAACCCACCAAGGTCGAGTGCACACTGGTGCACGCACAAAACGCCCTGATGGTGCAAAGCCGTCGCGACCGCGCCGGCCTAAGCCACGGCCATGGCTGGGGTGTGGCTACCTACGAAGACCACCACCCGCGTATCGAGCGGCAGGCTTGGGCTGCTTATCACGGCGAGCATTTCCAAAGGGCGGCCGCACGAATCCATTCCCGCACCGTGCTTGCTCACGTGCGCCGCGCTACTGTCGGCTTACCAGGCCTG
Organism: Betaproteobacteria bacterium; assembly: GCA_020346185.1. Lineage (GTDB taxonomy): Bacteria > Pseudomonadota > Gammaproteobacteria > Burkholderiales > Eutrophovitaceae > SG8-40. The sequence goes on from CP070775.1 coordinate 1,585,291, forward strand.
GCCAATACCCATCCATTTGGCTGGAAGGAGTGGGCTTTCGCGCACAATGGCACCATTCCCAGATTCGCCAAACTACGCAAGCGTATGCTGGAGACAATCGCGCCGGAGCGACGCACATTGATCAAAGGCGAAACCGATAGCGAGCATGTGTTTCAACTTTTGCTAACATTGCACGAGCGCGAGCCGGATTTGCCACTGGTTGAGATCGTACGCCAGGTTGTGCGCCTCGTTGTTTCCTGGTGCGAGGATATGAACGCCGACAGCAAAGTCGCCCTCAATCTGATGCTGACCAACGGCGAACAACTGATCGGATCACGCTGGGGGCGCACGCTTTTTCGCGTCGAGCGCGAAGCAATACACGATTGCGAGATATGCGGCTTTCCTCATGTGCGCCACGCACCGGAACAGCAGTATCGAGCCATTGTGGTTGCATCCGAACCGATCTCGCAAGAAGCGTGGCGGGAAGTACCCGATCACTCAGTCTACTTCGTCTCGCCCGAAATGCGCCTGCACATCGAGCCAGTTGCCGTGAGCTAGAACACCAAGCAGTCCCAATCCATCGCTCGAGTCTTCAGCCATGCCGTCTTGGTGTAACATGATTCTCTAGTAAAAAAACCTGCATCGTAGCCCGACTGCCACGGTAGCAGCGGCGAACTCGGAGGAGACATCTTGACGCAGCCGGTTGTAGGAGCGGTTACGACCGAAACCTTCCCCAAGCTATTGCTCGAACACGCCCGTGTGCGGGGCGACAAGGTCGCAGTGAGGGAGAAAGATCTCGGCATCTGGCAGAGCTGGACCTGGCAAGAAGTTGCCAATGAAGTGCGCTGGCTTGCCTGCGGACTGGCGGCGCGCGGCCTGAAGCGCGGAATGAATCTTGCCATCATCGGCGATAACCGTCCGCGCTTGTACTGGTCGTTCGCAGCTGCACAAAGTATCGGCGCAGTGCCTGTCCCACTCTACCAGGACGCGGTTGCCCAGGAGATGCAGTATGTTCTGGACAATGCAGAAATTGAAGTCGCCATCGTCGAGGATCAGGAACAGGTCGACAAGCTGCTTGAACTGCTGCCGCAGTGTCCGCGCCTAAAGCTGATCGTCTACGACGATCCTCGCGGCATGCGCCATTATACGCAGACGCAGTTACTGCCATACGGCGAACTGCGCGACATTGGGCGTGAATACGACGAAACGCATCGAGACTTCTATGCCTCCGAGTTAATGGCCGGCAAACCTGACGATGTCTCGGTCATCCTCTACACCTCAGGCACGACCAGCAGGCCCAAAGGCGTTTGCATGACGCATCGTGCCTTCATCGATGCCTCGCGCGGTGATGTCAGCTTTGATAGCTTCGACGACAGCGACGAGATCCTGTCTTACCTGCCAATGGCGTGGGTTGGCGACCATCTTTTCTCCTACGGCCAGGCACTGGTAGCCGGGTTCACCGTCA
>CP070775.1:1586834-1627236 GCA_020346185.1 Betaproteobacteria bacterium
CGACACCGATTTCGGCATTGATCCACGCCGCGACCATGGTGACCGCCGGCATCTTCATGGTGGCACGCATGTCACCGTTGTACGAATGGTCTGAAACCGCGCTGTCTCTGATTCTGATCATTGGCGCGATCACGGCGTTGTTCATGGGCCTGCTGGGTATCGTGCAGAACGATATCAAACGCGTGGTCGCCTATTCGACCTTGTCTCAACTCGGTTATATGACAGTCGCGCTTGGCGCGTCAGCTTACTCGGTCGCAATATTTCATTTGATGACACACGCTTTCTTCAAGGCGTTGCTGTTTCTGGCGGCCGGATCGGTCATCATCGGCATGCACCATGACCAGGACATGCGTCACATGGGCGGGCTGCGGCGGCGCATGCCAATCACCTGGATTACTTCCCTGATCGGTTCATTGGCATTGATCGGGTTCCCGTTTTTCTCCGGGTTCTATTCCAAAGAGAGCATTATTGAAGCGGTGCATTTGTCGGACACGCCAGGTGCCGGGTTGGCCTGGATCGCAGTGACCGCCGGCGTCTTCGTCACCGCCTTGTACACCTTCAGAATGTACTTTCTGGTATTCGAGGGCAAGCCGAGATTTGTGGCTCATCGAACGAGCGAAACCCAGCATGGCGAAGACGCACACGGGTATCACGGACCGGTCGACCCACATGAATCACCGGCTGTCGTCTGGTGGCCTTTGGTGGCACTGGCTGTCCCCTCGATTGTTATTGGCGCGATGGCCATCGGGCCGCTTCTGTTTGGCGGATACTTCGGTGACAGTCTGCAGGTGTTGCCTAAGCACGATGTCGTCGCCAAGATCGGTGAGCATTTTCATGGCTGGCTTGCCATGGGTCTGCACGGATTCATGACGGTGCCTTTCTGGCTGGCAGTGGCGGGTGTCGCACTTGCCTGGTACTTGTATCAGCTCCGTCCGGACATCCCGGTCGACATCCAACGCGCTCTCAGGCCCTTGTATAACCTGCTTGACCAGAAGTACTACATGGACCGCTTCAATGACTGGTTCTTTGCTGGCGGAGCCCGTTCCGTCGGTGGTGGCCTGTGGCGCTTCGGTGACGTTGGTGTCATCGATGGCGTGCTGGTGAACGGATCAGCGAAACTGGTCGGTTGGCTGGCCAGTGTCGCGCGCAAAGTCCAGTCCGGCTTCGTCTATCACTACGCCTTCATGATGATTATCGGCGTATTCGTGCTGCTCACCTGGTGGTTCTTGAAGATATGAACGGAGTGACGGAATAAGCATGCTTCCCTTTGCCCCGTTGTCCACCGTGATCTGGTTGCCGATTATCGCCGGTATCCTGGTGCTGTTTACCGGTTCTGATCGCAATGCCGTGTTGGCTCGCTGGATGGCGCTGATTGGCTCCGTTGCCGGTTTCCTCGTCGCGCTACCGTTGTGGAATGGATTCGATCGGAACCTGGGTGCCATGCAGTTCCAGGAGTTTCAGCCGTGGATCGAGACCTTCAATATCAATTACCGCCTTGGAATCGACGGCATCTCGTTGCTGCTGATTCTGCTCAATTGCCTTACCACGGTTCTGGTGGTCATTGCGGGCTGGAAAGTCATACAAAGCCGCGTAGCACAGTACATGGCTGCGTTTCTGATCCTGTCAGGCATGATCAACGGTGTTTTCAGTTCGCTCGACGCAGCGCTGTTCTATGTGTTTTTCGAAGCGACGCTGATCCCGATGTTCGTGATCATTGGCGTATGGGGTGGCCCCAACCGCGTTTACGCAGCGCTGAAATTTTTCCTGTATACGCTGCTTGGCTCTTTGCTGACATTGGTTGCACTGATCTATCTGTATAACGCCTCGGGCGGCAGTTTCACTCTGCTTGACTATTACCTGTTACCGATACCGCTCACCGCACAGATATTGATCTTTGTTGCCCTATTTGCTGCGTTCGCCGTGAAGGTGCCGATGTGGCCGGTGCATACGTGGCTTCCCGACGCGCATGTTGAAGCGCCCACGGGTGGTTCCGTGGTCCTGGCGGCAATCATGTTGAAGCTCGGGGCCTATGGCTTTATTCGTCTGTCGCTGCCAATCGTGCCTGACGCGAGTCAGTACCTGGCTCCGCTGGTGATCGCATTGTCGCTGATCGCGGTTGTCTATATCGGTTTCGTTGCGCTGGTTCAGGCTGACATGAAGAAGCTCATTGCGTACTCATCGATCGCGCACATGGGCTTCGTCACGCTCGGAATATTCATTTTTAACCCGCACGGCTTGCAGGGCGCGGTAATTCAGATGGTTTCACACGGATTCATTTCCGGAGCTCTGTTCCTGTGCGTGGGCGTGCTGTATGACCGGTTGCATTCGCGACTGATCGCCGACTATGGCGGCGTGGTCAATCGCATGCCGGTGTTCGCGGCGTTCTTTATGCTGTTTGCGATGGCCAACGCGGGATTGCCAGGTACCAGCGGCTTCGTTGGCGAGTTTCTTGTCATCATGGGCACCATGAGCGTCAACTTTTGGTACACGTTTACCGCGGCAACGACTCTGGTTTTCGGTGCCGCCTACACGCTGTGGATGTACAAGAGGGTTGTGTTCGGCGGCGTGGCGAACGACAAAGTGGCCTCACTTTCCGATATTGATCGACGCGAATTTTTCGTTCTCGGCGTACTGGCGATTGCCGTTCTGTGCATCGGCATCTATCCCAAACCGTTGACTGACGTGTTGAACATGTCTGTCGCTGGATTACTAGAGTACGTGGCGGTTTCAAAATTGTGAGTGCCGGAAATTACAAGTGCGAACCGAGAAGGCTGGCAAAGTATAGACTTTAGTCTGGAATGAAGATGGAATTTTCAATCATGGATCTGGCTCCCGCCTCAGCAGAAATTTTTCTGCTTGCCGCGGTGTGCGTGATTCTTGTCGCTGATCTGTTTGTTTCCGATGAGCGCCGGTATCTGACGTACGGCTTGACGCAGGTCGCTCTGGTTGTAACCGCGTTCCTAACAGCCGGTGGAATAGACTCGGCACCGGTCTATGCGTTCAGCGGCATGTTCGTCGGCGACGCATTCAGTAGCGTCCTGAAGGCTGGCGTGTGCCTGACTGTTGCTATCGGACTGGTCTATTCGCGTTCGTATCTTGAACCGCGCGGGATGTACCGGGGCGAGTATTTCGTTCTGGCGCTGTTTGCGACGCTTGGCATGATGGTGATGATCTCTGCTAATCACTTTCTTGCCCTTTATCTCGGGCTGGAACTGCTGAGTTTGAGCCTGTATGCAATGGTGGCGCTGGCGCGCGACTCCGCCAGAAGCACTGAAGCCGCCATGAAGTACTTTGTCCTCGGCGCCTTGGCATCGGGCATGCTGTTGTACGGCATGTCGATGGTTTATGGCGCGACTGCATCGCTGGCAATTGGCGATGTGATTGCCGCCATTCAATCGGGCGATGCGAATTCGACCATCCTCAAGTTCGGCCTGGTCTTCATTGTTGCCGGAATCGGTTTCAAGCTCGGCGCGGTGCCGTTCCACATGTGGGTGCCAGACGTCTACCATGGTGCACCGACCGCGGTGACACTGATGATCGGCACGGCGCCGAAACTGGCGGCATTTGCCTTTATTGTGCGTATGTTGGTGGAGGCCTTGGGTGACGAACAGCTGGTTGTCGAGTGGCGCCAGATGCTGGTACTGATGTCGGTCGCATCACTTGTCGTCGGCAACGTCGTAGCGATTGCCCAGACCAACTTGAAACGCATGTTGGCGTATTCGACCATCTCCCACATGGGCTTTCTGCTTCTCGGTGTATTGTCGGGAGACATCGATGGTTACAGCGCCGCGATGTTCTACGTTTCGGTATACGTGATCATGGGACTCGGTGCGTTCGGCATGATCCTGCTCATGTCGCGCAAGGGCCATGAGGCAGAAGAGCTGGAAGATCTCAAAGGTCTCAGTCAGCGTCATCCGTGGTACGCATTTATCATGCTGGTCGTGATGTTTTCCATGGCCGGAGTGCCGCCCACGGTGGGATTCTGGGCAAAGCTTTCCGTGCTTCAGGCGGTGGTGTCGATCGGCTATGTCTGGCTGGCTGTGGTCGCTGTGCTGTTTTCACTGGTCGGCGCGTTCTACTACTTGCGGGTCGTGAAACTGATGTTCTTTGATGAACCGTCGCAGCAAGAGGTGATGCAGGTCGGTGTCGGTAGTGGCGTGTTGATGTCTGCGAACGGCATCGCAGTGCTCGCGCTTGGCATGATGCCAGGAGCCCTTCTCGCAATCTGCGAACGGGCTATCACCATGTCACTGCGCGTGGCGACATGAGTCGCGATTTCACAGAAACCAAGAAATGCTCGAAGCTCGTCTATTCCGGCCGGATGCTCAACGTCCGCGAAGATGAGGTGTTCCTACCCGACGGAAAGACTGCCAGACGCGAGTACATTGTCCACCCGGGTGCAGCTTTGATCTTGCCGATCTTTGAAGACAACTCGGTCTTGTTGGAGCGGCAATACCGCTATGCCGTGGCACAGCATTGTTATGAACTGCCGGCGGGGAAGCTCGAGCGCGATGAACCGCCACTGGATACTGCCAAGCGCGAATTGCTCGAAGAAACCGGCTATGTTGCCGCGCAATGGACTACCGTTTGCACTATGATGCCATGCATCGGCTATTCCGATGAGCATATCGAATGCTTCCTTGCGCGCGATTTGACTTACCGAGGTGCGTCGCTCGATGAGGGCGAATTTCTCGAAACGCTGCGGCTACCGCTTCTCGAGGCACTGGAGTGGGTGCGCAACGGAAAGATACGCGACTCGAAGACCATGCTTGGGCTGTTATGGTTCGACCGCATCCTGAACGACGGCTGGTGAGTCACCGTCAGTAGTGGCTAAGCCATTGATTCTTTGACTATCATTGTGGCGCCCTGCAGTGTGATGAGCGGGCCAGGTCGCGCTATATAATGACCCTGCGCGTACTCGATGCCAAGCGCGCGCAGCTCGGACAGTACGTTCGGTGACTCGACTTTCTCAGCTATCACTTCCTTGTTGAGACCTCTAGTGACATCACACAGGGCGCGCATATACAGGCGGCTCGCGTTATCGTTGGGTAGGTCGCGCACCAGAGATCCATCGACTTTGAGATAGTCGACATCAAATTGCTTGAGGTAGTACATCGAGCTGAATCCGACGCCAAGATTGTCTAGCGTGCATCTGCGGCCGGCATCTTTCAGAAAGGCAGTAATCTTCTTCGCCATTACAACGTTGGACATGGCTGTCGTTTCGGAAACTTCGAAAACCAGCCGGCTGGGGTCGAATGACACCGAGCTTAATGCCGCGTGTAATCGTGGATGCCAGAACGGATCCATAACGCTGCTGCGTGACAGATTAGTAAAGTAGCTGACGTTGTTCGATGTTCCGCCTTCCCTGTCTAGATATGCGATGACTTTTTCAACGACACGAAGATCAATCTCCTGCGCTAGGCCGACTGAATCAGCGGCGCTGATGAACTGCCGCGGCTCGATGACCTCGCCACTGCGCCTGACAATGCGCGCGAGAAGCTCTTTGCACTTGGCCCCCGATGTTGTTAGGCTGATCATGTCCTGGGCATAGAGCACCAGCCTGTCTTCATCGAGCGCGCCACGCAGTTCTCGCTTCCAGTATGCGCGCCGATCCATTAGCTCTGCTTCGGCCTACCCCAGTTGATACGTGACGAGGTCGTCACCGCCATTGGCTTGTGTTTCTTTCACCGCGTGTTCAACGTTGTCGAGCAATGTTGCGATTTCGCCACCTTGCGACCGATACATGGCTATACCGAAGAGCCAGTAACGCGCATGAGCGCTGGTGATCGCGCCAGCTTCGGCGCAAACTGACGCAAGGCGTGTAGTATCGATTGGGCGAGCGATTCGGCATGCTGGCTGTTGGCATTGGTCAAATGCACCGCGAACTGATCGCCGTTATCCCGATAGACGGTGGCTTCCTCGTCACCAACTAGGTCGCGCATAATGCCGGCCACTGCAATCAGCAACTGGTCTCCGGCGCGATGCCCGTAGTTTTCATTGAAGCGTCTGAAATGGTCTATATCGATGCGCAGCAGAGCGCCGAATTCGCCGTTTTTCAGCGCTTGCTGCACGTCGCACATCAAACTGACCTGATTGGGCAGGCCGGTGAGCGCATCATGAGTGGCAAGGTGCTCTATTTGCAGTGCGGCGCGGCGTTGTTCGGTCACATTTCTTGCGGTGCCGCGCAAGCCGATGATGCGTCCGTTGTCGTGCCATACGCGCGCGTTATGCCTACCAGCGGTTGCTGCCGTCGGAGGCGATTAGATGCGTCAGGTAGTCCCTTACCTCACCTTCCTTGCGCAACGTCGACAAAAAATGCCGGTTGGAAACATGTGAGGGTCTTGCCTCGAAATCAAAGAAGCATCTTCCGATCAAGGCGGCGGGTTCCAATCCGAAGATGTCGACGGTACCGTTGTTCAGATAGGTAAAGCGGCCGATGGCATCGGTTGTCCAGATCAAGTCGTGCGATGTTTCGACCAGGTCTCGATAACGCGACTCGCTTTCAATCAGCAGCTGAATGATGCGTCTCTTTTCCTTGATTTCCTGGCGTGCCCGCGCGAGCTCGTCGTATTCCGAGCCCTGTTTACGGAGATCCGAGTTGACGCTGCCTGCTAGTTTATCAACAATCTCGCGGGCATAGCGACGGTGCCCGCCCTCGGTGCGTCTGGCAACCAGTACGCCCTGAGCGTCCCAGCGCCGCAGTTTCTGTTCCGCGATGCCCAACTTTGCGGCAGCTTCCTGGATCTTGTACTCAGACAAGCCGTGTGGGCCGGTGCGAGTACGCCGCGCCGGCGTCGATGGGTCAATCGGTCAATCGGTATCGAACTCATTAGTGCAGATCACCTCTCGCAAGAAGTTCGTTTTGTCGCGACACAATTCTTTGTATCAACTTCAGGTCGCGCGGAGACAGGCGCAGCGCGGTATCAACCCATGATTCGACGACATTATTCAATTCTTCGTAGTCGAGCTTGTGTACGCTGCGTCTCGCAGCGGCTAAACCGACAAGGCCATTACTGATGCGTCGTCGAGACTGAATGTAAGTGGCCACTTCGACGCTGACAGCTGTGTGCGGGACGCTGTTCCAACCAAGCGCACCTGACTTTGATACACAGACACATGTTTCTCGTGTGAGTCTGGAATGCGCCGCCGGTCAGCCTTGGTAGCTGATGCGGTAAACCACTCCGAGATAGTCGTCAGATACCAGCAAGGCTCCGTCGGGCATGACCAGAATATCCACCGGCCGTCCCCATGAAACTTCGTTCTGCACCCAGCCTTCGACGAAACTTTCGTATTTGGTGACCTCCCCTTCGGTGATCTCAACGCTGACAACACGATAACCGTTTTTCTTGGACCGGTTCCACGAGCCGTGCTGGGCGATGAAAATGCGGTTGCGGTATGGCTCGGGGAACGTGGTGCCGGTGTAGAAGCGCATACCATTTGGTGCAACGTGTCCACCTTGCTTCAGCACCGGTGGGGTGAAGTCCCGGCAGTCATTCTTGCCACCGAATTCGGGGTCGGGCGTGTCACCCTGATGGCAATACGGATAGCCGAAATGCAGTCCGGCTTTGGTGGCGTGGTTGAGTTCGTCTGATGGCACGTCATCGCCCATCCAGTCGCGCCCATGATCGTTGAACCATAACTCTTTGGTCTGCGGGTGCCAATCGAAGCCAACCGAGTTGCGTATGCCGCGAGCAAACGTTTCCAGATTGCTGCCGTCGGAATCGACCCGCATGATGACAGCGTATCGGTCGGCATCGGGTGCGCAGATGTTGCATGGTGCGCCGACCGGAACATACAGCTTGCCGTCTGGCCCGAAAGCGATGAATTTCCAGCCGTGATGCCGGTCGTTCGGGAATGCGTCGCTCACCGTGACTGGCTCGGGTGGATCGTCGAGCCGGTCCTCGATGCCGTCATAGCGGATGATGCGGCTGATCTCGGCGACGTATAGCGAGCCGTTGCGAAAGGCGACGCCGTTTGGCGAATTCAACCCTCTGGCAATGGTGTACGTCTTGTCCGACTTTCCATCGCCATTGGAATCCACCAGCGCATAAACCGCGCCTCGCGCCCGGGTCCCGACGAATACGGTTCCCTTGTCCCCCAGCGCCAGTGACCTTGCATCGCGCACCCCATCAGCAAATACCTCAATGGCAAATCCCGGCGGCAGACGCAGTTTCTCCAGTTGTGGCGCGGCTATGGTGATGGTAGTTGCGCACATCGACGCAAGAACCACTAAATAACGAATCATGCATCCTCTCCCGTAAAACAACATTTCTTGATATCTTGGCGCCAATCCGGCTGCGGGGCAGCGGTCGAGCGCGGAACTTCAGAGAAGACTCCGCCATCTGTGCTAGGTTCCCTCGCGGGCCTTGAAATTGGGTTGGCCAAACCCCAATTCCACCACGTTTGCTGGCGCTAACCAACATTGAGGGAGTACCTTACCGGCCATGGCAGAAACAAGCACAAAAGAAACACTCGGTTTTCAGACTGAGGTCAGTCAATTACTGAAACTGATGGTTCACTCCTTGTACAGCAACAAGGAGATTTTCCTGCGTGAGCTCATTTCGAACGGCTCCGACGCCTGCGACAAGTTGCGATTCGAGGCGTTGACCGACCCAGCACTATTCGAGTCCGATCCCGATCTCAGGATACGCATCACGGTCGATCGTGATGCTCGCACCATTACCATTTCCGACAATGGTATCGGCATGTCACGCCAAGAAGTGGTTGACAATATCGGCACCATTGCCAAATCAGGAACCCGCGAATTCCTCGACCGGCTCACTGGCGACAAGGCAGCGGACGCGAACCTCATCGGGCAATTTGGCGTCGGCTTTTATTCCTCGTTTATTGTCGCTGACAAGGTGACGCTGATTACCCGGCGTGCCGGCCTCGGCGCTGAGCACGGCGTCACGTGGGAATCGTCCGGCGAAGGCAGTTACACGATCGAAACGGTTACCAAGGAAGATCGCGGTACTGACGTGATACTGCATCTGCGTGAAGGCGAAGATGACCTGTTGGAAGGTATGCGTCTGCGTTCCATCGTGCACCGCTATTCTGACCACATCAATCTGCCCATTCTCATGAAGAAGGAAGAATGGGACGCGGACCAAAGCAAGATGGCCGTCAAGGATGAAGACGAGCAGATCAATCAAGCCTCCGCGCTTTGGGCGCGACCCAAGAGTGAGATTTCTGACGAACAGTATCAGGAGTTCTACAAGCATGTTGGCCATGACTTCGAACCTCCTCTGGCCTGGACGCACTCCAGGGTAGAGGGGCGCAGCGAGTACACACAACTGCTCTACCTGCCGGGGCGGGCGCCGTTTGACTTGTGGGATCGTGAACACCGACACGGTATCAAGTTGTACGTGCGGCGGGTCTTCATCATGGACGATGCGGAGCAATTGCTCCCGGCCTATCTTCGTTTCGTGCGTGGTGTAGTCGACTCCAACGATCTTCCGTTGAATGTGTCGCGAGAGATCCTGCAAGAGTCAAAGGATGTCGAAACGATTCGCAAGGGCTGTGTCAATCGGGTTTTGGGTCTGGTGGAGGACCTTGCGAAAAACCAGGCAGAAAAGTTTGCGACTTTCTGGAAGGAATTCGGCCGCGTTGTCAAGGAGGGTGTTGGAGAGGATTCTGCCAACAAGGAGCGAATCGCCAAGTTACTGCGCTTTTCCTCGACGCACGATGACTCGGAAGATCAAACAGTGTCATTGGAACAGTACGTTGGGCGGATGAAGGACGCCCAGGACAAGATCTACTACGTAACGGCCGATACGCATGCTGCCGCGAAATCAAGCCCGCACCTTGAGATCTTCCGTGCCAAGGGGCTCGAAGTGCTGCTACTGTCCGATCGCGTCGATGAGTGGGTGGTGTCCAATCTTTCCGAATTCGACGGCAAGCCAATTGTGTCCGTGGCAAAAGGTGCACTTGATCTGGGCAACCTCGGTGACGAAGAAAAACACGAACAGGAAAAGGAGGCCAGCGAGCACAAGGAACTGACCGAGCGTATTCAGAAAGCACTTGGAGAGAAGGTCAAGGAAGTCAGGGTAACTTTGCGACTTACGGATTCCGCCTCCTGCCTGGTTGCCGATGAGCATGCGATGAGCATGAACCTGGAACGAATGCTCAAGGCGGCGGGGCAAAACGTTCCATCCACTGCCCCGATCCTCGAGATCAACACGCGTCATCCGATAGTACAGAGACTCGAAGGCGAGGCAGATGAGGAGCGCTTTGCCGACTGGAGCTCGCTGCTTTTTGATCAGGCGACGCTGGCCGATGGCGGCAATCTCGATGACCCGTCGTCATTCGTCAAACGCCTAAATGGATTGATGATGACGCTGAGCCGGGGCACTCAAGACTGAATCAGCGTGAGAACGTGGAAAACTGAACCGGCACGCTAGTGCTTGATTCGAACAGCCGGCAAGAATAAGGTCTCGATGAGCTGTGAGCTTCGTGTCATTGGCGCAGCTCAATGGGGCGCGCCTCGGAGCGGTGCCGCTCATTAAGTTGCGTTGAAGCGTGAATAAAGGCCGCAGCGCGAAGCTGTTGATTACGGAGAGGAACACTGTGTGCTGGGTTCCCAATATCATCACACTTGGCCGTTTGCTAATGGTTCCAGTGGTGGCCGTGTTGCTGGCGACCGGTCTCTATTCGCAGGCGTTCTGGCTGTTCCTTGCTGTGGGCTTGTCCGACGGGCTGGATGGTTTTATTGCCCGCCGTTTCAATGCGACTTCGGTCGCAGGCGCATTGCTCGATCCGGTGGCGGACAAGATGGTGATCATGACCTGTGCCTTCGTGCTCGCCTGGAATGGTTTGTTACCGCTTTGGCTAGCCATCCCGCTAATTGCCCGCGACGCGCTTATGCTCGGTGTCGGCTTCACCGATCCGAGCCTGAAGGAGGGTTGGTTGCCACCGAATCGCGCCGGTAAAGCGCATGCTGCCCTCGCTTTTTCCACGTTGACTTTGGCAATAGCGCAGGCGGCTGGATTGTTCGATCTTGGTCGGTTCCTGAAATTGCTCTATGTACTCTTGTTTTTCACCGTATGGCTTTCGGCTGCACTGTACTTTGTTGCATGGCGCCGCGGACATCGCGACGTGGGATCCGACACTTCCGCTGCTTAGGACTTAATTGGCCTCAGTCCGACGGCAGGCTGCCGAGCAAGCGGAAGCCCGCGTCGCCGAGCGGCTCAATAAGGAGCACTTCAGCTGGATTGGTGACGACCCCGAGTGCGGCTTCGATGTTGCTCTGGTGAGATACCAGCGCCAGGTTATCTTGCGACGCCCAGCGGATGATAGCTTCTCGCAATGCGATGCTCTTGTCCCTTTGCATTTCCGTGTTGTCCCCTCGCGTATCGTCGATCACGCTCCACGGTTCTGCTTTCCCGAACACGATAGCTGCGGTTTCAATGCAGCGGCAGTCGTGGCTGGTCAATATGCGACTTACTGACACCGTGCGGCTGGCCAATTCTTCTGCGAGCTGCTGCGCTTCGGATCGCCCATGCTCGGACAGGTGATCCTGTCTCGCACATTGTTCGGTTGCGAGTTCTGGCGGCATTACCTGAGCCGACGGCGCGCTCGCATGCGGCATCAGCAAAACATAGCCTCCGTGTGCCAAACGGTCCCATAAGTCGGGTTCCGTGCCAACCTGAGAAACCGATCCGCACGCCGTCAGTGCAAACCATGCCAGTGTGCAGAGTGTTCGCCAGATTGTCGCCCTCTGTGTTCCCCGCACATCAAAACCGCTTCGAGACACATGCGGTCGTTTGCGATTGCTGCAACAAGAACCGCAGCCAATAAAATGGCCTCGATTCGACGAGGCCATCTGCTGCAAATTCGAAGCCGGTCGGCGGGCCGTCAGCGATGCTTCCATTCCGGCTTGCGCTTCTGAATGAAGGCGTCAATGCCCTCTCCCGCGTCCGCTGCCATCATGTTGCACGCCATTACCTCGGCGGCGTAATGGTAGGCATCGGCCATCCCCATTTCGATCTGTTTGTAAAACATGCGCTTGCCAGTCGCTACCGCAGCTGCCGATTTGCGAATGATTGATGCGGCCAGTGCTTTGACCTCGTCGTCGAGCTTGCCGAGTGGGACGACGCGATTAACCAGACCATATTCCTTTGCTGTCGTCGCATCGATGAACTCGCCGGTGAACAGCATCTCTGCTGCCCGCTTTCTCGATACGTTACGCGAAAGTGCCACTGATGGTGTAGAGCAGAACAGGCCATAGTTGATGCCAGAGGTGGCAAACTTGGCACCCTCCGCGGCGACCGCCAGATCACACATGGCAACCAGTTGGCAGCCGGCTGCCGTTGCCAGTCCATGCACACGCGCAATGACCGGCTGTGGAATGCGTGTTGCGGTCATCATGAAGCGGCTGCACATAGCGAAAAGGCTGCTGTAGTAATCCTTGCGTGGATTGGCGCGCATCTGCTTCAGATCATGCCCGGCACAAAATGCTGGCCCGTTGGCAGCGATCACGACCACGCGTACCGAGGCGTCCTCCTCGATTGCTTCCAGCGTCGCCTGCAACGCAGCGAGCAGCTCTTCTGAAAGGGCGTTGTAGTGGTTCGGACGGTTGAGCGTGAGCGTGGCAATACCGTTTGCGTCTGTCCGCAGCAAGGGCTGCATGGTGGCGACGACTGTGGCAGTCACTGGCTGACCCTCCAACAATAAGTGAAAACGCTAGAGTATATCGGTGTTCTGGCTCCGCGGCCATGTCGGCCGGACGTGGTTCGCTCTGTCCCCACGACCGGGCCGGACGGAAACCTGGCACAGGCGTGAATGCCACTGACGGGCTTGATGTACACGCGGTACACTACAAAGGAGATAATACGATCTTTCTACCTGTTCGCCAGTGTCCCACCCCCAACAATCACAATCATTCGGATATGGATGTGCAGCTTCGCCGAATTGGCGCGACGCTGCTCGCGAGTGCCTGGCTCAGTTGGGATCTGTGGCCGAGGGCACCAATGTCGGCTTTGTCTACATCACTGACAGCATCGCATCTGAGGCACGCGATATCCTCAATTATTTACGCGTCAACACTGGTGTCTATCACTGGATCGGAACTGTTGGTATGGGCGTGTGTGCTACCGGACACGAATATTACGACAGGCCCGCAATGGCCATCATGTTGTGCAGCTTCGAGCCGGGCAGTTTTGAGGTTTTCTCGGGTCTGCGCTCCCTGCAAGACCTCGAGCGACTGCCGATGCACTTCGAGGGGGTGCCTGCCAACTTCGCCGTGGTTCATGCTGATCCGCGAACGGCAGATCTGGATCGACTGGTAGATGATTTTGCCGGGGCCCTTGAGAGTGGATTTCTCACTGGTGGATTGAGTAGCTCGCGAAACGAGTACATACAGATTGCGGATGTCGTCACCAAGGGCGGCATTTCCGGTGTGATGTTCTCAGACCAGGTCGTCGTATCGACGCGCTTGACCCAAGGTTGTTCTCCGATCGGGCCCCGCCATGCAATCACCGGCGTGCAGCAGAATGTGCTGGTTACGCTCGATGGTCGTGCCGCGCTCGATGTGTTTCGCGAAGACATCGGTGAATCGATGTGGCGAGATATTGAGCAACTCGGAGGGACGCTGTTTGCAGGGTTGAGCGCGCGCTCGTCAGACGAGGATGACTATCAGGTGCGTAATCTGGTTGGTATTGATCTGACCAACAAGCTTGTGGCGATTGGCGACACCGCCCGGGAAGGAAGCAAGATCATGTTCTGCCGGCGTGACGACGCGTCGGCTACCGAAGACATGCAGCGGATGCTGCAAAGCATCAAGAGTGGACTCTACCGTCGGCCGCGGGGCGCTGTGTACTACTCATGTATCGGGCGAGGCGCCAATCTGTTTGGCAACAGCTCCGAAGAACTGACGATGATTCAGGAAGGTCTGGGCGACGTACCATTGGTGGGCTTCTTCGGAAGTGGCGAAATTTCCCATAACCGTGTTTATGCGTATACGGGGGTTCTGACGCTGTTCATATGAGTGACTTACCTTTTACCGTCCTCGACAGCATTGCACTCGCCTGGTTTCTGGTTGGCTGGTTTGGCTATCAGTGGTTTGCTGCCTGGGCCGCCCGCAGTGGTAAACCAAGCCTGATGGGGGCGATGAGCCAGTACCGCAGGGACTGGTGGCGCGGCATGATTAGCAGGGAACTTCGCATTGTCGATGCCACCATTCTCACCAATCTTTCCAACAGCGCAACCTTCTTTGCGTCGACAACACTACTGATACTCGGTGCCTTGTTCGCCTTGCTCGGCACCTCGGATCGTGCCATGGCGATTCTTGCTGACTTGCCTTTTTTTGCAGAAACACAGGTAGTAATGTGGGAATACAAGATCTTTCTGCTGCTGGCTATTTTCGTCTATGCGTTTTTTAAATTTACCTGGTCGCTGCGCCAGCACAACTTCTGTTCGGTGCTGATCGGCGCGGCGCCTGATCCCGGAACGGATCTCGAAAGCCTTGAAGATTATGTGGTGCGCTCGGCGAAACTCGCGAGTGCGGCGTCGAACACATTCAACTATGGATTGCGCGCCTACTATTTTGCACTGGCGGCATTGACCTGGTTTCTGAATCCCTGGGGATTCATGTTCGTGACCACTCTCGTTATTGCCGTTCTCTATCATCGAGAGTTTCATTCCGAGACATTGAAAGTGATGCGTCGCAAACACATGTGACCTGGGCGCGGAGCAGCGCGCACGACCAGGCAGCAATTTGTTTGCGTGTTTTGGAGCCGTGACTCGAGACCTGATAATGTTCGCTTTGTCGGCAAACGTCTGCCGCAAATTGCCGGATGATTCGGCAACACAAGCTTATGACCACCTCGACTTCTGCCAACGACACGACCCCGAGCCCCGGGTTATCGGCCACAGACATCGACCTGTACCGAAGCGATGGATTAATTGTTTCGCCGACGCGTTTGTCTACCGGCAGACTCGAGGCGATGCGTGCGTCGGTGGAGAAACTGCTGCGCGATAACACGACACTGGCGCCGGAAAGCCTGGTGTGTCCGCATATTCCTTACGGGCCAGGACACGATGCCGCAGCGGCGGCAGAGTGGTTCGATTTCGCAACGGACCCAGCCATTCTTGATCAGGTCGAACAACTCATCGGTCCTGACATCATCTTGTGGGGATCGCAAGTATTCTGCAAACCGGCTGGCACTGGCAAGGAAATTCCCTGGCATCAGGACGGACAGTATTGGCCGATCCGGCCGCTGGCGACGTGCTCGGTGTGGATTGCCATCGACGATGCATCGTCGGAAAACGGGTGTATGCGTTACATCCCGGGCTCGCATGCAGGTGGCGTTGTGACGCGCCACCGCACCAGCGATCGTAAAGATCTGGTGCTCAATCAAGAAGTCGATCCGGCCCTGTTTGATGCTGCACAAGCGAAAGACGATGTGCTCGATGCGGGACAGTTTTCACTGCATGATGTTTATCTGATACATGGTTCCAATGCCAACCGATCCGGGAAACGCCGTGCTGCCTTTGTCATTCGTTATATGCCGGCTACTTCGACGTTCGTCCGGCATGCTGGTGACGAACATCGACAAGGCGAAGTGAGTTTCAGTTTGAGCACGCGCCCGATCTGGTTGCTGCGCGGCCGTGATCGCGGCGGGAATGATTTCGCTGTCGGCCAAGGTGAGGACTACCAGCTTGTTACACGCGTATCTGACGAGACGGAATAACCGCGGCGCCTCGTTGCGTGATCAAAGCTTGGTCGTTTTCTTGTCTCGCGGCAAGCCCGCCGTGACAAGACTGCGAATGCAAGCGGGCAGGTTAATATGATCGCGCCAGAGCGCGCCTTGATGGTGGCTTTCTGCAACCAATGGATGAACGTCATGCTGCATGCGGGTGTGCGCGCTTTGTCGGGGAGCGCGCTATGGCTGGAGCGCTTTATCGCGCAACCGTCGCCACGTGAGCCGCTAAATGCGATTCGTGCATTGGACAGAATCGTGAATCGCTGGATATGTTCGCGGATTCGCTGGAACCGTCGTCTCGTAAAAACCTGATCGATGCCGCCGTTGTGCGTTGGTCAGGGGAGCTTACCGCTAAAGATCTGTTGCAAGCGGTCACGTAAACCAAGCATGAAAAGGCGTTGGCGCACGACCGTGGCTTGCTGCATTGTGGGGTCACTTTTGTAATCACTAAACGGGTCACGAGGCTTTTGTGAGGTCGATCTCGGGATCAGGAAGATCACGAAGCCCCGGTCGGTACCTCATACGTGGCCTTGCGCCTCGGCCGCTTTGTGTATCGTTACGCTCCCATTCCTATCCCCACTCGTGCGGTTTCCTAATGTCCACCGCTTGCGCCGGCGAAGTGAGCATCGCCGATGCCGCCATGAAAACAAACAACGTGATTTCATTGCTGCCCCTGCTTGGTTGGAATGTCTTCCGGTCGTGGTTCAATAAGGATCACCAGCGGTGATTTGTCCAAGATTTCGTATTAAGCCCCAAGACGCTCTGGTGGAATAATCTCCGGACAAAGGGTCTCGTGTCCCTGATGTTATATCTTGCATTGGGCTCCTTGACCGGCTTTCTTGGCGGGGAAATATTTGACTTCATGCAATGAACCGTCGCCCGTCAAAGACAACAGCACAGACAAAATTCTATGACACACCGCCCTTTGCATCAGTGACGCTCAATCAGTCCCACCTTGATTATCGGGAACTTTCATTCACGTTTCGCTGCCTGTCTTACTATCTCAAGTGCTGGCTGACCACCTCCGCTCTCGTCAACATTCAAGAGTGATGAGTCCGCAGGATGCAGATTCGACGCTTCTATCTGCTTTAAGTGTCGAATCTCGGAAGCGGCGTAGGTCTGTGTTTACGCGACTTGCTCTACATCGTCACTCGCGCGGAAGCGGCTCGATGCGCTGGAGGTGCTCTCGCGACAGTAATGGTCGCTGGTAGGATGGTAGCTTACCATCCTGTTTTCGTTGCGCACTCTGTGCTTCAAGGGCTGAGCCCTATCAAACGAGACGGGCCATCGCAACGGACCACGATCACTGCGACAATAATACGGCAAAGGGGGTTGCATCGCGGCGTTGACTAATTTTGCCAGTACGTCCCACGGCTGCGTCCAAGCGGCGGTACACTGGATCTCCGAGTCAGTGAAAGTGAAACGGTAGGCGCGGTTCAGCAGGACTGTCCACAGAATTGAACGATGTTGCAGCATCCTCACCGTGACGCTTGTCAACAAGAAGGCCGTCGGCCTTTTTCTGCCGTACCTCTGGCTGCGCCGTTTCGTCTCTGCTGCTGATGGTTAGCAATGCCGTTAGCAACATCCCGAGGCTGGCTCCGATCAGCAATCCTGTCGCCAGCGCCGTCCATACGTTCCAGAGGCCCATTCGTCGTCCCTCTTTAGTTTCTGATAATTGATCAAGTCCGGCATTTTTCTATTCACCTGCTGCACTTACGATGCCAAAGGCAAAACATCGATTCTTGGCGAAAGCAAAGAAACACACTATCCAACGTTGATCTGGCCAAAGACCACAATATATAGTAGTTTTATGTTTTGTACATCGTCGTTTGTGTCCGTTTTGGCGGTAACGTTGGATAGGGTCGGGTTCAAAAGCAGCCTTGGCCGTGTGCTGACATCGCGCTCTGCGTCGCCGCCTTCCGGCGGCCTGGTAGTAACTTTTTGAAATCTCGGCTAGCGGCAGAAAGAAAAGCTGATCGAACTTCGCCGGGTTACGTACGATCAGAAGGAATTCGAGGGCAAAAATAAGACCCCACCAGAGCGGGGTCTTGTCCGGGGGAAATCGGATCGCTTTGCGTTTCGACTCCCCCACCTCAACTGGGGGTTTCAACGTACTACTTCGACCCAGTCTACGTGCGTCGTTATGTTGCCGTCGGGTTCCAGCATCACCCATCTCAACCCTGGCGGGCGATCGTCCAGTGCACAGAATTCACTTTGTGGCAGGAACTGGAAGCAGGTGGAAGGGCTGCTCAAAAAACGCACGTTGTTTCGCTCCCTATCGGATACTTGATGAACGTGCCCCACGAGCACGGCGCGAACCTGATCATGTCGATCAATAGTCTTTATAAAGTCTGGTGTGTCGCGCAATCCGAGGCTGTCGAGCCAAGCACTGCCCATTGGGATCGGTTGGTGATGCATGCAGATTAGGACGTGCTCTTCGGGTCGTCTTGACAACGATTCTTGCAGTGCCCCTAGTCGGTCTTGGCCAAGCGCTCCCGCAACCTCTCCCTTTTGAAATGTGTTGAGAAGCATAATGCGCCAAGGGCCCAGCTTCACGTCGCCACAAAACTGGAACGGTGGGGCCGTCAGCAGCTCAGACATGTGCTGCGGATCGTCATGGTTACCCGGAATGCAGAGCACGGGCAGATCGAACGTCTCCAGCGTATCCCGGAATCGTAGATAACCAGCACGGCTCCCATCCTGGACGATATCTCCTGTTACAACAATCGCATCCGGCGGCCAAAGCGTGTCCCTGCGGGCATGGTTCAGCGTGGCACAGAGAGTTTCCTGCGTGGTGACACTGCGTATTTGGCTCTCCGGTGCTGCAAGCAAATGAGTGTCGGTTAGGTGCAGGAGCGCGATTCGGTGCTGGTCCTTATTCTCGGCCATGTTTCACATTTACATTGTTTTCTGAACCCGGCTAAGGTGGCTCGATCTTTTTCATCAGCGGTCAACAATGAGATCAGAACTCTGATCATGGAATATGCCTGAACCGGCTGTTGCGCGATTGAAGCCAAGGGCTGCGGTTGACAATAAGTAAATCGCGATACAAGAAATGACATGTTTGCGTGCCGCTATCAGGCATTTTGGTCTGATCTAGTTTATGAATGCATGAATTGCCAACAAGACACAATCTATGGTGACCAAAGAAATCTATTTAGACCTCGACGGTGTTTGTGTTGACCTATATAGCGCGGCGATAGCGGCCCATGGTCTTGATCCGAACGAGATGCTGTCAAAATGGGGGACGCATCACCAGGGTGAATTTTACCCATACCGCGTTCTTGACATGGACAAGGACGCATTCTGGGATCGCATCACTGAACTGGGCCGATCGTTCTGGGCTGAACTCGAGCCTTTTCCTTGGTTTGAGGCGTTGTATGGCAGTCTTGAGCAACATGGGCACGTTGTCTTCTGTTCCTCGGCAAATCGGTCTCCAGATTGTCTCTCGGGCAAGTTGCTCTGGTTGCAGGCGAGATTTGGGCACAAGTTCAATGAATACGTTTTTACCTTCCATAAGGATCGTCTGGCGCACCCATCTGCGTATCTGATTGATGATTTCGAATTAAATGTGAGCAAATTCAGACAACGTGAAGGTAACGGCATTTTGTTTCCCCAGATATGGAATGCCAATCATATGGTCGAGATAGATCGCCTTGAGTACGTACTTGATCGCTTGAGCGCCAACCGAAATGCACGATGCTGATCAAGCGTGACACAAAAGACACTCAGACGGTAGTTACCGCACTAATCACGCAGATTAAACGTTTGCCCGCCGAACTGCGAAGGACCTTGATCCGGGGTCGCGGGTCGGAAATGGCACAGCATTAACAGATTACCGTTGCTACCGACCGGCAAATCCCTTTTGGCGAACCGCAGAGCCCTTGGCAACGGTGCATGAACGAAAATACCAACTGACTGACGGCTACGACAGTATTTCCCGGAGCAAACGCATCTGCCGGTGTATTCGCAGGCGGAACTCAACAAAGTCGCCAGAGGCCTAAACTGCGGCCACGAAAAACATTGGGATATCGAACACCAGCAGATAAACCAATGCAAAGTGTTGCATCGATCAGTTGAATACAGAGGCGCCTTCTTTGCGAAGGAAATGAAGCGAAGTAAGGCTTCATCCAGGCACGGCAGCGCGAATTCCCGGTGAGGGTGCTGTGCCGGGCGAAGCGGGGAAGCACCAGCGCTTAATACGACTGGAGGAGCCGTGACGGCGGGATCATCGACACTAACACGCAGCAGCTGTGCGACCGGATGAACGCGCTGTTCAGTGAATCGCGTAGGGCCTGACCAGGCGCCAGCTGATAAAGCAACTGCGCGGAGTCTTCGAGATTGGGCGCTAGCGAGTCCGTGGGCTGACGAAAAAGCTGGGCCTGGCGGTTAAGAGGAAAAAACGGTTCGTGCTTATAGCTTGCTGGTTGCTCAGAACCGGCTGAGCCGGGATTTCGCCCCGGCAGAGAAAGACCGGGTATGAACTACCGACATCTGCTACCTCTGGACCTTACGAGATCGGGTGTGATTGGCAGTGGTGATCGATTTGTACTCGCGCCGGGTGCTCAGGTAGCGCATCGAGCGCACAATGCAAAGCGCACTGGTCAGTCGCGCCCTGCTGATCGCGATAAACCTGCGCAATCCATCAGCTGGGCTATTGCATCACTCTGACCGGGGCAGCCGGAATGCGAGCCATGCGTACCAGGCCTTGCTAACGCGGCATGGCACGGTCTGTTCGATGAGCCGCAAAGCTAGCTTCTGGGACAACGCACCGATGGAGCGTGTCTTCAGCAGCCTGAGACGGGAGGGGCCGAAAGAGGGAGCGTGCGCCCAACGCGGGAAGCCGCTGGGAACGATGTGAGGGCGTATCTCACGTACTGCAACGCAGGTCGTGCGCATACGGCGCTGGGCGAGCTGACGCCCATCAAATTTGAGAGAAGTGCTTAGCCGGGTGTCCGTTAGGACTTGACCACAACAAAATAAGTATTTCCTCCCATGGATTGCCGATGTATAAGTCACCATATCGCCGCTGAATGCAGTGTGCATTACATATAAGCAAATTCTTCATATGCTTTCTTGGGGAGGAAAAGCATCATGAGCAATCTCACGTCAATGCTCACTCGGCTGGCCGTGTTTATGGTCCTGGTCGTCGGATTTCCAACCGCAGCTCCAGAAGTGGTGTCGCTCTTTCCGAAAAAAGCCGAAGATGTTTGGAAAATAGAAAACGACGCACTCGCCGCGCTTAAGCTGAGCAGCAGGATTGCGCTCGGTACGAATCTGGCGGTGCTGGTTACGGTATCGAGTGATCGACCCTGGGTTGGGGGTGTCGGTGGTACCGGCCGGCCGATCAAAAAAGGGGGGATATTCAAGCGGGCATGAACCCGAACAATCCAGCCTTGAATAGACAAAGATAGCCAGAGCCGGTATGTCGCTGATACTCTGTACCGACGCTCCGTCACGGAGTCATATCATTCGGGGCTCTTGTAGAAACGGGCGCAGCACCGGGATCGTGCAAAAAGTATCGAAACAGCAACTCGTTCTGGTGGAGGGGGCTCACTCCGCGGTGAAGCCTGCATCAAGCTTACTTACTTGGCGAGCCGGGGAAGGGTCGACCGCGAACCAGCGGCATGAAAGCCAGCAGGCCAAGTATTGGCCCCGGGAGCAGGATCCAGCTGGTATGTGCGCCAAGTGATTTGAGGCTGGCGGAGGCGATGGTGATCGAGATCACTGAAATGAAAAAGCCGATACTGTTTTGAATTGCCAGGGCACTCCCTACGATGTTCGTCGGACTGGCGCGTGCAGACAGTGCCGAGAACTGCGGTGAGTCTGCGACCACGGTAACGCCCCATACGAGGAGCACCGCCAACAGTAGTATTGCAGACGTGTCCTGTAACAGCGGAAACAGCAGACACATCAATCCGGAGGTCGCCAGTGCAAGTGCAGCGACTCGTGGGCTGCCGATGTGGCGGCTGAGCCAGCCACCGAAGATACAACCCCCCGCACCAGCCCCGATGATTGCGAATGTCCAGGCCGAATTGATTGGATTGTTGTCGCCGCTGGCGAGCACCGATACCAGCAGAAACGGCACGATGGTCCAGAACGCATAGAGTTCCCACATGTGGCCAAAGTATCCCAGTGCCGATGCGCGAAAAGCTGGAATGCGGAACACCTGCAGGATTGCACCCCAGCGCAGGCGTTGCCCCGTAGCACCGGAAACCAGGTGCGGACCGTCTCCCAGCCGCGCGATCATCACCGCAGCGACCAATGCCAGCACCGACGAGGTCAGCACCACCATGCTCCAGTTCCAATCGCTTCCGGCAGCGCGCACCGCGTGTGGCAGCGCGGTGCCCAGAGTGAGCATCCCGAGCAGCCAGCCGAGCGCCTCGCCGGATCGTTGCGGCGACCAGCTTACCACCAGCTTCATGCCGAGGGGATAGATTCCGGCAAGTGCCACCCCGGTCAGAAAGCGATACGCTAGCCCATCGGCCAGTCCAGTGGCGAGCAAGGCGAACGCGGCATTGGTCGCGGCGCCGAAACAGGCGCACACAGCTACAATACGGCTGGCGGCAAAACGATCGGCGATGCCGGTGAGAGAAAAACCGAGCGTGCCAGCGATGAAACCGAGTTGCACGGCGTTGGTTAGCCAACCGATACTGACGTGTGTCAAACTCCAGTCACGTGCCAATTCATGCGCTGATGAATTTGCGCTGAACCATAGCGAGGTGCCAAAAAGTTCAGCGACGATGATGACGGCAATCGGTCGCATGCGACGTCAGGTGGCTTTTGTTCTGTGAGGTGAGACGAGTTGTGTCATGGCACCCGCCAATAAGACGGCCCCGCACGCTCGGTTCGGCGCGCGAACGCGGCAACATCTGGCAAGAACCGCCGGAATTCGTTCTCCATTTCAGCGTAGTTTTGGCGCAGCTCCTCGGCCGAACCCACCAGCGCGTCGCCGCGGCGCAGCCGTTGACTGAGTCGGTTCAATGCCGTGTCGATCGATTCCAGGTGCGCGTAAGAGCCAAGCCAGTCAAATTCAATCATCGACTTGGCGACGCGCTGCAGACGCTCGGGTAGCTCGGCGTGGCGACGCGACAGCATTGCGTAAAAGTCATCGGCGAAGCTGGCCAGCGGGACAGGATGAAACTCCTGCCAGTTCCTTGCAAGAAAATGGTCATAGAACATGTCAACCATGATGCCAGCGAAGCGTCTCCGCTGATGAGTGACCCTGCGACGGCTCTCCATTACTACCGGATGAGCATCGGTGTAACTGTCGATTTTTCTGTGTAATGCGATTGCCCAGGCCGCCTGCGGGCCGTAGCGCGCAGCCACATCGCCGTTGGTGAGAGGCCCTTTCACGAAGTCGCCCAGCACGCTGCCAAGCAGGGCATCCTCGCCGGGAGGCGACAGATACAGATGAGCCAGATAGTTCAACTGTAAAGCGGCGCTGTTCTAGCTAGTGACCCGGTCCTCACCTGGCATTCATCTCCATGTAATCGAGGGTTAGGTGGGTCAGCGTACGAACCCCCAGTATCAACGCCGACTCGTCGATCTGAAATCGAGGTGAGTGGTTGTAGGCAACGGTGTTCAGATCGTTGCCTGGTGGAGAACCGCCGAGGAATACAAACATTCCCGGCGCTTTCCGTGCGAAAAAAGCAAAATCCTCGTATCCGGTAGTTTTGTCGCGCAAGATCAAATTCTCTTTACCTGCGACCCGTTGCAACGTCGGCAACATGGACTTGGTAAGCGCCGGGTCATTTACCAGCACTGTGTAGGGTTTGTCGATTTCGACCTCGGCACTAGCACCGGCTGCCGCTGCGATATTTGTAGCGGTTGCTCTGATGCGTTGATGAATGTCATCCCGCATCCCTTCGTCGAATGTGCGGATAGTGCCAATCATCTCCACCTGTTCGGGAATGATATTGAAACGATTGCCGCCGCTTATGCTGCCGATCGATAACACAGCGGGTTCCTTTGTCACTTTTATCTGGCGGCTGATGATGGTTTGCAAACCAAGTACGATCTGTGCCGATACGACAATTGGATCGACGCCGGTCCAGGGTGCTGACCCATGCGTCTGTCGCCCCTTGACCGTGATGCGCAGCACATCGGCAGCAGCCATTGTTGGCCCTGGTCGATAGCCAAGCTTGCCGACATGCATGCTGCTCCCGATGTGCAATCCGAATACCGCGTCCACTTCCGGGTTCGACATGACGCCCTGTTTGACCATCAAGGCGGCACCGCCTTCCTCGCCGGGTGGCGGACCTTCTTCTGCCGGCTGGAAAATGAACTTCACGTTGCCGTTGAGATCGGCTCGCATGCTTGCCAGGATCTCGGCCACTCCCATCAGCATCGCCACGTGG
Source organism: Betaproteobacteria bacterium (assembly GCA_020346185.1). Lineage (GTDB taxonomy): Bacteria > Pseudomonadota > Gammaproteobacteria > Burkholderiales > Eutrophovitaceae > SG8-40. The sequence goes on from CP070775.1 coordinate 1,610,896, forward strand.
GTATCGTGGCCGCACGCATGCATCACACCGGTCTCTTTGCCGGCCCAGGTTGTCGTAGCTTTGGAGGCGAACGGCAGACCGGTTTGTTCGGTGACCGGCAGCGCGTCCATATCGGCGCGCAGTGCGACGGTCGGTCCACTCTGTCCGCCGCGCAACAAGCCGACAACGCCGGTATGTGCCACACCGGTGGTTACTTCCAGCTCCAATTGCTCCAGGTGTGTCGCCACCAGCGCCGCAGTTCGAAACTCGCGATTGCCAAGTTCGGGGTTGGCGTGGATGTCCCGCCGCCAGGCAATGACTTTTTGCTCGACGTTTCTCGCGGCGGTATCGGCCTCGGTACGCATGTCCGCAAGCGCCGGCAAGCTGGCAGAGAAGAGCGCAATCAGGACTAATCCCAGGTAGGGCATAGGCAAAAATCTCGCAGTAAAGTCAGTATGCATTCAGTGTCAACGGCTCAACGTCGAGCGTCAAGTAGAGCTGATGGTTGTTGCCCGGTCTGGTCGCTTAATCAGCGAAGCGCTTCGGCCGCCTGATGTGCACTCAGGAAGACTTGTCCCGGCTCAATGGCCTTGAGCAGCTTGCTGCGTTCCAACTGATCCATCACAGGACCTTTGACGTCAGACAGGTGCAGAGTCACTTCGGCTTCGCGGCTTGATTCGGCTAACCGTTCCAGGGCTTCGAGCGCAGTGCTGTCAATGGAATTGACGCTGGCGAGCACGAGAATGACGTGGTGAATATCTCCGCGTGAAGCGAGTTTGTTGCTGACCAGAGATTCGAGAAACGCAGCATTCGCAAACGTGAGGTTTTCATCGACGCGTAGAAACAACAGCTGGGGCCACGTTTCCACTTTGTGCCGCCGCACGTTGCGAAAGTGCTCGGTGCCACGGATACGCCCCATCACCGCAACATGTGGCCGTGCCGCCCGCACTACGAAGCTGACGAGCGATAGGGCGATGCCAATCGCCAGGCCTGGCTCAATTCCGATTGCCAGCACGCCCAGCGCGGTGGCCAGCAGCACCAGACCATCGACGCGATCGAAGCGCCAGGTGTTGACGATGGCGCGGGGATCGATGAGCCTGGAAACGGCAACAATGATGATGGCGGCAAGTGCGGATTTGGGCAGGGTTTCGAGCAACGGCGTGAAGAAAAGCGCAACAGCAGCCACCAGTACTGCAGTGATGATTGCCGCCAACTGGGTGTGGGCACCGGCAGAGAAGTTGACCATCGTGCGGGAGAACCCGCCGGCTACCGGCATGCCCGCCGATATGCCGCCGGCGAGATTGGCCGCACCGAGCGCGATCAGTTCCTGATTGGCATCGATGTGTTGACGGCGCCGGTTTGCCAGTGTGATTGCGATCGAGACGCTTTCGACGTAGCCGACTACGCCGATCAGTATCGCTGCTGGCAGCAGCTCCATTGCCAGCTGTGTTTCCGGCAGTGCGAGCGTTGGCATTGGTAAACCCTGCGGTATCGTTCCAACGGTAGCGACGAAATGCAGATTTCCCAGCGTGACCGCGAGCGTTGACAATATCACCACCAGCAAAGGCGCGGCGCGCGACACGATCATTGCACGGCGCCGTGGGATACCGAGGCGAGTGAGCAGCCTTACCACTGGCCCGCCAGCCAACAGTAGTAAGGCAATGCTTGCCGCACCGATCAACAAAGTGATTCCGTGCGTCGTAGCCAAGCCACTGGCGACACTGTTCATAAGGCCGCTGATGGTCCACTCCACTGGCACGTCGATGCCGGTAAGAGTGGGGAGCTGGTTGAGCACGATGAGAACCACAGCAGCATGGATGAAACCGGACAGCACCGGGTGGCTGAGAAAATTCGCCACAAGGCCGATGCCGGCAAGTCCCATCAATAGCAAGACCGCTCCCGCTATCAACGCCAGCGTCACTGCCGCCATCAATGGATCAACGCTGCCAGGCAAATCGCTCAGCGCTTGAGCAACCATGATTGCGGCGACCGATACCGGACCTACCGCAAGGGTGCGGCTGGTGCCAAGCAGCGCGTAAACGATTGGCGGAAGCACACTCGCATACAGCCCGACTTGCGCCGGCAGTCCTGCAAGAATGGCAAACGCCATGCCCTGCGGCACGAGCATGATGGCGGTAATGATGCCGGCGGTCAGATCGCCGTGCAGATCTTCGTGTGTATAACGCCGCAACCAGAAGACGATTGGAATAAAACGCTCGATCCGCGTCGGCCGCGCGCTGCGGTTGTTGGTCTTGTTGTTTGCCTTCATCAAGCGATTATCGCGCAACCTGAAAGGTTGCGGCGCTACTTAGGCGCAACGGGAACGTCAGATCGTAACTATGTTCTCAACGGATATTCGCAGAGAGTCAGCGAGCAAACGACACAGCGTGGCTCGCGCAGTAGCGATTTTACTCGCTCTCCATGAATGCAAGCCAGCTTCGCAAAACCTGCCATACGAGCAGATAGCCCCGCATTACGCAGCCCCCGCCCACCGAGCAAGAACAGTTCGCCGGAACCCATGGTGCCGTCGAACAGCATTGCGATCACGTCGAAAACCAGTCCGACCAGCCATCCCGCTGGCGCGAGCGAGGCACCGGCTTGCTGCGCGCGCACCATCATCTCCAGCGGCTTGTCGCGGCTGGGTATGACGCCCTCGATCGACTTCGGTTTGCGCCGCAAAAAGGGTCGACATGAACGACGTCTTGAAGTGTCCCCAGCCAATGCCGTGAAAAACGATCACGTTGAGCCGAGCAATCCACAGGTTACAGCCCGTGGAGATGACGACCATCGGAACGAAAAGCACATTTCTCGCTGTTTTGGTCTCGTCGTCTGTCCGATCATCCATCTGAACGCTGGTCCGCCGACGAATGGTGCGATCGCGACGATGACGTGCTTGCTATCCGTAACTGGCCGATACAGGTAACCATAAGGGGTCTCGATTCCCTCCGGTGGCACCCGGGCTGGCGCGAAATCCAGTTTCACGGGATCATTCGGGATCGTGTGCTCCTGCCGTGATGAACGTATGGGCAACCTTGAGCTCTATTTGACCCTGCATATGCTGTGGCTGCCGACGCAGCGGACACGGAATTTACATCGGTGACGACAGAACTTCCCGATCCGCGCCGCTTCGAAACTGGCGAGCTTTCTCCCCTGATGTGCGCTGCGGAAGAACTGGCCGCTGGCGAAAACACGTCGAGGCAGCCGCTGCTGATGGAATTGTCGCGCAACATTTCTAAAATGCTGGAGCGCGGTGAAGAGATTGCTGTGCGCAAAGCAATGCGAAACCCCTCATCCTCTGCGGCTGCGCGGGCCCTTCAATGGGCGCTCGATACTGCACTCACGCCTGCGACTGGACATGGTGGCGTCAATCTGCACCTGTTCGCAATTCCCGTTCTTCTGGTTGTCGGGGCGCAATCGGCGCAGCGCGTTTCCGGCGTCCTGCGCGAACCGCATGCGATTCGTTCGCTGTTTGAACAAACCGGTGCACTCGGCCACTGTCGCAATTTCGGTATTTCCAATGCGCTCACAGCAATGGAGACTGTTGAAGCGATTTCCTGGAGTACGTTGTACTCAGTGGCACAGGCGCAATCCTGGGACACATCGATGGAGCTCGGCCTCGCTCCGGCCGATGTTGACGTATCCGCCGAGCGCGAAGCCGTCCATCTGCGCTTCATCTCCGGAGCTGCGCTAATACCCACCGAGGCGCCGGCGTTCGTCGCAGCGGCGGGAAACGTCGGCCGCTGGGGCATGCGGCTCACCAAGGAACTCGGGAAACAATTGGCACCGCCGGATCTTCCGCTTCTGGCGATCCCGCGGGCGCCGCGCAGTATTTTGCGCGCCACGCAAGAGGGCTGGCACGCTGCGAGGGAACTGGGTTTTCAGCTGTTCCTGAGTAACGCCCTGCGGCAGGCTCGCACACGAGTCGGCGAACCTGATGTGACGATCAGCAGCGGCTCGGATCAGTCCATGCGTATCCGCCTCACATCGCCGTTCGATGACCTGCTCGACCAGACATATGTTTGGCCTCTCGCGCAAACGGATGATTTGAACGGGATCGCGACCGACATCATCTCGCTGCTCGGAGAAATGAGGGTGGAACGGATTCGGGTCGTGCCGACAGTCGAGGATGTTGTCGATTCAAGACGCACCGCTCATTGACTGGTGCCCCGGGAAATCTTTCTGGGTTTACGCGCTCCGATGACCAGCTATCCATGATCGAGCGAAACTGTTCCACATTCGTGAACTCGGATGCGGAATCACAGAAGTTTCAGGAGCATTGTCTTTCGCTCGTATCACGGATTGACTGGATGACAGTGGCGATCAGTTGTCTTGGACTCGTATCTGCCCTGTATGACATCCGGTTGATGTTTGGATTGTCTCTCGAGGGGGTTACGGCTGAGTATGATTCTGTGGGTTAAACTTATCGCAGTGCTTGCACCAATGGTGTTCTTTGCCGGGATGATATTCGCCAATGGCTTGTTCGGCCTGGCGATGTGCGTGTTGGGCAAACTTACGTGGGTCCAGTTCATCGATTTTAGCTGGCCCGCGAAATGCCCAGCGAGTTGGTACAGCGCGCATATCACCTGACACGGCAGATTTGATTATGAAGATCGACTTCCTTGGCAATCACCTGAATGTTCTGCCCGAGCTGGCGAAGCTCCAATTCGACGAATGGAGGCACTTCAGTCCCGGTGCAACGCTGGAAGACCGCGTCATTAAACTTCAGAATATGGCGCAATCCAACGACGTGCCGTTCATGGTCGTGGCTGCCGACAACGACCGGTTAATCGGCTCCGCGGCTCTCACCCTCGAGGACATGCGAACACGAAAATATTTATTGCCGTGGCTCGCCAGCGTTTTCGTGAAACCGGAGTTCCGGAGAAGTGGCATGGCATCGTTACTTGTCAGGCACATCGAGGATAAGGCAATGGGGCTGGGTAGCGAGAAGCTGTTTTTGTATACTGAGCATGCCCGCGGTCTCTATTTGAAGCTGGGCTGGAGAGATATCGAACAGTGTGAGTATCAGGGAGTCAACGTTGCAATCATGTCCAAGCAATTCTCTGCCTGAGATGACAGTCGAGTTGTTTTTTTAACGCGCTGTCGGGAGTCTGTCGGATTCCGGTTCGTATGCCATTGGTTCGTGTATTTCGTGAATGAGATACTCTAGGCAGAAATCAGCATTATTCTGTGCCTGCTGCTCTGCTAGTATCCAGTACTGTTGCGGCGGCCGAATTGCTTGACGCGGGTGGTAATGTGGCGCACCAGGCGCAATGTGGCGGCGAATCGCCTGTGGGCGCAAGCGAGTTGCCGGAACAAGCGGCGGCCTGGGTGGTGCGACCTGAATGTGGAGGCGTGGTTCCTCAAGGCGATTGGCTTTCACAAGCAATCCAGGGAAAGGCGTTGCGAAATCGCCAGGATTTACGGCGAACACGGCATGCCGCTGCCTGACGAGCAGAAGGAGTAAGCTGTTGGGTGTTTGTCTATCGGGTTTTTTTGTCCCGCAATAAGAGTTGTGATGAACAAGCTGTTATTGGTTCTCTCGGCAATCTTACTTTGTTTTAGCGGCTCTGCCGCGAGCGAATGTCGTGACGCGGATGGCAATGTCGTCGATGAGACGCAATGTGCCGGCGAACCACCTCCAGGAGCAAACCAATTGCCAGAAGATGCTCTGGCCCAGGTGAAGGAACTGAAGGCAAAGATGCGGTACTTCACGGCCATCGGTTTTCATAAGCAATCCAAAGAACAGCGTGATGCCATCGTCGCCATATATGCAGAGTATGGCGTAGCGTTACCAGATGAGTACAAAGACTGATGGCAAATCGCTGTACTCATGTTCAGACCCGCAAGGGTCCGTGTAGTTGGCATGTCGGCTGACGGGAAAACCGTTCTCGTAACGGGTGCTGGTCGTGGCATCGGCTTTGCCACTGCCCGTGCCTTTGCCGGTGCCGGTTGCAAAGTGTTGTCGCTGGACAAGCAATTTGGCGCCGAAGTCATCGGCGACAGGATCGATTATGACCTGCGCGACATCGCTGGCATCCCGAACCTGGTCGGCCAACTTGGGGCGGTTGATACTCTGGTGAACAATGCTGCGGTTTTGTATTGCGAACCTTATGACGCGATTCCGGAAGAGCACGTTAGAGAGATTATTAGTGTCAACTTGCGCGCCCCGGTGGCGATGATCGAGGCGTTCGCGCCGCAAATGCGACAGCGCAAGTCTGGCCGCATTGTCAATGTCGGTTCAGTATCTGCGTTCACGGGCCATCCTGACCTTTGGTATGGCGCGACCAAAGCAGCCTTGCTGAACATCACCAAGAGCTATGCCGCCGAACTTGCAAGCAGCAGTATTTTTGTCAACGCTGTCGCTCCCGGACCAACGCTGACCGCAATGTACGATCAGTTACCGCAGTCGAGGAAGGACGCAGTGATGCGCAGCGTGCATGTCGGGCGGCCGTGCAATCCCGAGGAGGTAGCGCGCGTAATCGTATGGCTCGGCATGGAGAGTCCGGATTATGTCTCGGGTACGACGGTGGATGTGAACTCAGGTTCCTACCCTCGTTAACCGCTTACCGTGCAAAGCTGTTGCACGCTCCGATTTCTGTGTCGCATGCTCGGTTGTTCGTCGAGGTCTATTGCCTATGTAGCACCGGCGTGATCTAAGCAAGGTTTCCGGCTATTTCGTCTCGTGATCGAATCTGCCGTTCTGCAGGAATTCGATTGTCTGCCTTGCGACTTCTTTATCGTAGCGCATCATCGCGTGACTGCTCTGTAACACGATGAAGTCGGTCATGCCTTCCAGTTTGGTAGCTTTAACCGGGACGAGACCGTCGTCCTTGCCCGGAATGACGTTTTCGATGAGATCGCTTTCGAATTCGCCAGCGATGATCCCGACAGTATAGTAGGGACCTTCTAGCGTTCGCGGAAAACTGTTCTCGTCGGTTCCCAGCCGTTCCGCGGTTGGCCCGAGTCTTTTCAGCAGCCAGGTATCGCGAAAGTAGTCGGCGGCAACCGTTCCCTGGTTCGGCGTGCCCATCAGCACGACACGGCCGAGATTGGAAACGTCGTTGCTCTGCAGATAAGCGCGCACCATTAGCCCGCCGAGCGAATGACCGACGAAGTGAATCTGGCCGCTGACGTTTGCGCAGCATTCGCGAATCTGCGTGCTGATTTCCTCGAGGATCTCATCGGGATTCTGGTTGATTGAGTCGTAACCCACGAGTTCGACTCGGAAACCGGCGCGCTTCAGTCTGAAGGCGAAAATCCACATGGAACTGCTGCTACGGCCTAGGCCGTGGAGCAGGATGACCGTGTCCTTATCAGGTATGTCCGGGGCAGCGACGGACTGGGACGCGCAGCTGACAAGTGTCGCGGCGAAGCACACAAGTCCAAGAACCCCGGCGGCTACAAGTTTTCCTGTCATATGCCTGAAAATTCTCGCACGATTACCAGCTTTTCGGAACAAGGCGGCGAAAGCCATAGAATTGCATCCATGGACGAATCGACACCTTATTCAGATCTGACACCGGACTGCGTGCTCAATGCCATTGAGTCGGTCGGCTACCGTTGTGATGGACGAATGCTGGCACTGAACAGTTACGAGAACCGCGTCTATCAGATTGGCATCGACGATGATGACGATGAAGGAAAATTCATTGTCGCCAAGTTTTATCGTCCTCATCGTTGGAGCGATGAGCAGATTCTCGAAGAGCACACATTCGCCTTCGAATTGGACGATGCTGAAATTCCGGTGGTTGCGCCTTTGCGAATTAGCGAACAATCCCTACATGAATTCGAGGGATACCGATTCGCGTTGTTTCCCAGACGTGGCGGTCGTGCGCCGGAACTGGATGACCCCGATGTGCTGGAATGGATTGGACGCTTCATCGGGCGAATACATGCCCGCGGCGCGGCCAGCAGTTTTGTTCATCGCCCCGCTATCGATATCGATTCCTTCGGCGAGCAGCCGGTACAATACCTGCTCCGTCAAAACTTCTTACCGCCGGATCTGGTTGACGCGTATAGCGCTGCCGCGAAAACGGCATTGAGCACGGTAAGAGATGCTTATAAACGTGCCGGCACTGTGCAGACGATTCGTCTGCATTGCGACTGTCACTCGGGCAACATTTTATGGACTGACGATGGACCGCACTTTGTCGATCTGGATGACGCGCGTATGGGGCCGGCGGTGCAGGATTTGTGGATGCTGTTATCCGGCGATCGCGCGTCAATGACGCGCCAGTTTTCGGACGTGCTGATTGGCTACGAGGATTTTATGGATTTCGATCGACGCCAACTCAATTTGATCGAAGCGCTGCGCACTTTGCGCATACTGCATTATGCGGGATGGATTGCTCAGCGCTGGAGTGATCCCGCTTTTCCGGCGGCGTTCACCTGGTTCAATACGCAGCGCTACTGGGAAGAACATATTCTGCAGATTAAAGAGCAGATCAGTGCCGTTCAGGAGGCGCCGATTGGGCCGTTATAATTCTTGGCGAGCGTGAAAATTGCTGTAATCTTTGTCTGCTTTGTTTCCCAGCAAGACTGCGCTTCGTTTCATAATATGAACTGAGGGTTATTACGAAACTACTCGCTGGTAAAGGCCGACAACAATATAGCGGAAAGGAACATACAGAAAGATGATGTATTCCTTGCACGAGCTTCACAAGTCGATGATGACGCCCGCGGTGCTTTGGGCGCATGTCGTCAAAGAAACGTTTACAAGCCCCTACAGCCCCTTCAGTTATACGCCGACTTCCCGCACCATTGCTGCCAACAGCGAACTGTTCATGCGGCTGATGCGTCGCTACCACAAACCGGAGTGGGGAATCAGCCACGTTTCCATCGATGATCGCGATGTCAAGATATCTCAAGAGCTTGCCATCGATAAGCCGTTTTGCAAGCTTATTCACTTTCGCAAGCCGGAATCGCTCAGGCAGCCCAAACTGTTGATCGTTGCCCCGCTATCAGGACATTTCGCCACACTGCTGCGCGATACCGTGCGCACTGCACTGGTGGACCATGATGTGTGGGTGACGGACTGGGTCGACGCCAAGATGGTGCCGATCGCCGAGGGTGCCTTTCATCTTGATGACTACGTTTCTTATGTGCAGGAATTCGTCCGCGCTTTATCGCCGGACCTCAGCGTGATGTCGGTGTGCCAGCCGACTGTTCCGGTTCTGGCAGCGGTGTCCTTGCTCGCTTCCAATAACGACGCAGCTGTGCCGAGGGCGATGATTATGATGGGCGGACCGATCGACGCACGGCGTAGCCCGACGACAGTCAATGAACTCGCCGAAAGACGATCACATTCCTGGTTTGCACGCCGGTTGATCATGCGTGTGCCCTACAATTATCCGGGCTTTACGCGCAAGGTCTATCCTGGCTTTCTGCAGCATGCAAGTTTCTTGGCGATGAATCCGGATCGTCACCTCAATGCGCACTGGCAGTTCTACAACCATTTGATCGAAGGCGATGGCGACAGCGCGGAGGCACATCGGCAGTTTTACGATGAGTACAACGCGGTACTTGACATGCCTTCGGAATATTATCTGGACACGGTGCGAATCGTTTTCCAGGAGTTCTTGCTGCCCCAAGGTAAGTGGGAAGTGAACGGTGAACTTGTCGCTCCTGCGTCAATCACTGACACGGCCTTGTTTACGATTGAAGGCGACCTCGACGATATTTCCGGCAATGGCCAGACGGAAGCAGCGCATGAACTCTGTACTGGCATTCCCCAGGCAAGGCGCAAACACCTGCTTGCCAAGCGTGTGGGGCATTACGGGATCTTCAGCGGCCGCAAGTACCGCGAACGAATATATCCGCAGATCCGCGATTTCATTCGCAAACATGCTACTGTCAAACGCGTTTCCAAGCGCAAGGAACGCGTCGCGTAGCCTTCTCGATCCCGCGCCAGGTACCCGCATCACCTTTGTTCGGCGTGCCGGCTCGACCATCAGGCTGAAGTCGACGACAGCACGAGTAGAATAACGGGCCGGACTGCCGCCAAGGCGGGCGTTTGTCTCCGTGCTGGGCACAAACCGAAGGGGGGCGGGATGAAGGCGCTTTTAAAAAACAACTCACTATCTGCCGCCGGTATGCAACCGGAGATTGTCACGCTGGCTGTTCCGGACGATGACCGGGTCTGGGTACCACAGGAGCCGTCGGTCTGGTTTCGGCCGCTGATGCTTAATACCGTTTCGGGTGGCTGGTTCAATTTGTTGCGTGTACGCAAGAACGGCATCTTGTCGCGCCACCGACATCCGATGGCAGTATATGGGTATGTCTTGAAGGGCAGCTGGCGTTGCCTGGAGCATGACTGGGGCGCAGAAGAGGGCGGATTCGTCTATGAGCCGCCCGGCGAGGTGCACGCGTTAATGGTTGATGAGGGCGTTGAAGTTGATCACGTTGTTCAACGTCAACGGTGCGTTGATTCATGTCGACGAGAAAGGCGATACCGTCGGCCAGTTCATCAGATAAGACGCTCGCTACAAAACTAGGAGGAGATGCAGCATGACCAAAGCAATACAGTTCCACCAGACGGGAGGGCCGGAAGTGCTCGCCTATGAAGATGTCGATGTGGGGGCGCCGGGGGCAGGCGAGGCACGCGTTCGGCACAACGCCATCGGGCTGAACTTCATCGATACCTATCACCGCTCAGGGCTCTATCCTCTTCCGTTGCCCAGCGGTATCGGGCTGGAAGCCGCTGGTGTGATTGAGGCGGTTGGACCTGGCGTGACCGAGCTCAAGGCGGGCGATCGTGTTGCCTATGCCGGGGGACCTCCGGGCGCCTACTCGCAAGTTCGCCTGATTCCGGCAGAAAAACTGGTAAAAGTGCCGAGTGGTGTAAGTGACGAGCAGGCGGCGGCAATGATGCTCAAAGGGCTCACCGTGCAATACCTCATTCGGCGCGTGTATCGGGTCGAAAAAGGCGAGACGGTGCTGTTTCACGCGGCGGCTGGTGGAGTCGGACTCATTGCCTGCCAGTGGCTCAAAGCACTCGGGGCGACCGTGATTGGCACGGTTGGTTCAGACGAGAAAGCGGCCATCGCCAAAGCGCATGGATGTGACCACACGATTATCTACACCCGCGAAAAGTTTCCGGAGCGGGTGCGTGACATTACCGGCGGCCGCGGCGTGCCGGTGGTGTTCGATTCGGTCGGTAAGGATACCTTCTACGGTTCCCTCGAGTGCCTGATGCCACGCGGTCTGCTTGCCGTGTTCGGCAATGGATCGGGGCCGGTAAAGGACGTCGATATCAACGTTCTGGCCAAGGGTTCCTTCTATGTCACGCGACCCACGTTGATGACCTACACCGCACAGCGTTCGGATTTGGAGGCCAGCTCGAAGGAACTGTTCGACATGGTGAAGTCAGGCAAAGTGAAAATTGAAATCAACCAGAGGTATGACCTGGCGGATGCCAAGCAGGCGCATCGTGATCTGGAAGGACGTAAGACCACCGGCTCGACCGTGTTCCAACCGTAACCCAGGCGCCCGGGTGAAGCCCGGGCCGCCTTTGTGTTCATCGCGGCCCGGTCGTGAAAAAATTTGCGGCCGCGCACATTAACCACTGCGTCCCTCGTTGAGGATGGCTCTTCAGACAGCAACCCTGGGCGCGGGAAGGGGGAGAGATGATTGAGGATCTGAAGAACAAGGTTGTTCTGATAACCGGTTCCAGTACCGGCATCGGTGCGGCTGTTGCGAAAGCGTTTGGCGCCAATGGTGCAAAAGTTGCGGTGCACTACAATAGCAGCAAGCCCGACGCGGAAAAAGTAGCCGGCGACATCGAAGACAGTGGCGGTCAGGCAATTACCCTCCAAGGGGATGTCACCAACAGTGATGTCTGCGCCGAGCTGGTCGAGGAAACTGTGGCACGCTTGGGCAGGATCGATATCCTCGTCAATAACGCCGGTGGATTGATCAAGCGTATTCCGATTGCTGAGATCAGCGAAGACCTCTTCGAGCGCGTCATGGCGGTGCCGCCGGCGCCGTGCTGTATGCCGGAACCAAGGGATTCATCAGTACCATCACGCGCGGATTCGCCAAGGAACTGGTCAAGGACAAGATCCGCGTCAACGCGGTATCGCCTGGTGTGATCAACACGCCGTTTCACGAGCGGTTTTCCACACCGGAAATGTTGGAAGGGTTCAAGGCGACCATTCCGATGAACCGCCTTGGTGAAGCCGACGAATGCGCCGGCGCGTTTCTTTTTCTCGCTTCGGAGCAGATGTCCGGCTACATAACCGGACAGATTATCGAAGTCAACGGCGGACAGTACATGCCGTGATATTTCATACCATTGCGTCATCGTCTCCTTGCCTTTGCCATCACGGATGACACGGATACTTTGACACTGCCAACTGAATATTGCTACTGGGGGAGTCGCTATGTTTGATTTGAGCGGAAAGGTAGCGCTGATTACCGGTGCATCACGCGGCCTTGGTTGGGCAATGGCGCAATCGCTTGCCGAAAGTGGTGCGCACGTTCTGCTCAATGCGCGTGATGCCAATGTTATCGACGAGCGCGCTGCAGAATTGAAGTCGAGAGGCTTAAGTGGCGAAGCCGCGCCATTCGATGTCACTGATTACGCGGCCGCGGCAGCGGCGGTCGAAGCCGCGGCCAGCAAGCATGGTCGCTTCGACATTCTCGTTGCCAATGCCGGTATCCAGCATCGCGCACCGATCACCGAATTTGAAACGGCCGACTTTGAGCGGGTCGTCGCCACCAACCTGACCGGAGTATGGGCGCTGGCAAAAGAGGCGGCGAAGGTGATGATCCCTGCGAAGCGCGGGCGCATCATCATGACCGGATCCATCAGTGCTCTGCTTGGACGCAAGACAATTCCGGCGTACATTGCTTCCAAAGGCGCAGTGCACTCGCTGACACGCCAGCTCGCAATCGAGTTGGCGCCGCACAACATCACAGTCAATTCGATTGCTCCAGGCTATTTCGCAACCGAAATGAACACCGCGCTTATCAACGACAAGGAGTTCAACGACTGGGTGTGTGGGCGTACCCCGGCCGGGCGTTGGGGGCAACTCGATGAAATTGGTCCGCCAGCCGTGTTCCTTGCGTCGGATGAAGCCTCTTATGTTAATGGCCATGTACTGGTTGTGGATGGTGCGTTCAGCGTGGCAATGTAGTAGGCACCAAACAATAACCGATAACCTGACACGCAGGAGTAGAGTCAGATGGGCGAGAAATTCCGCGTAGGTGTCAGCCCCGAGGTCGTGACAGCCGATGGCGGCACGGTGTTCGGAGAGGACGCCATGAAGATACTCGACGACCCGGCTATCGAATGGGAGTATCTCCCTGAGCGCGTTCCAGCGCTGACGCAGGAACACGCCGCCCGCTATGACGCGTTCTGCCTGATGACGGCAAAAGTCACGAGAGAAACTCTGTCCGGTCGGCATCGTCGTCTGAAACTGGTTGCGCGCTTCGGTGTTGGCTATGACTCGGTGGACGTGCCGGCGTGTACCGAGGCGGGCGTGATGCTCACGATCACACCCGAAGGGGTGAGGCGGCCAGTAGCCTCCTCAGTGATGGCGTACGTCTTGGCGCTCGCGCATCGTATGTTACTGAAGGACCAGCTGGTCAGAGAGAATCGTTGGGCCGAGAAGGGCAACTTTCTCGGCATGGGATTGACGGGACGCACGCTGGGTGTTATCGGCGTTGGCAACATTGGTTCTGAGGTCTTTCGTCTGGCACAGCCGTTTGACATGCGCTTGCTTGGTTGCGATCCGAACGTGCCGCAGTCAGAGGTCGACTCGCTGGGCGTAACAATGACCGACATGGACACACTAATGCGCGAGTCGGATTTCGTTTCCGTCAACACCTTACTCGATGACACCACGCGCGGATTGATCGGTGCCCGCGAATTCGGGCTGATGAAGCCGACCGCGTACTTCATCAATACATCGCGCGGCCCGGTGGTGCAGGAAGCGGCGCTCACAGAAACACTGGAGAACAACCTCATTGCCGGCGCGGCAATAGACGTGTTCGCACAAGAACCGGTTGCCATGGATAACCCCTTGTTGAAACTCGACAACGTGATACTGGCGCCCCATGCGATCTGTCATACCGACGAATGCATGCAACTGCTAGGCAAGCTCGCTTTCCAGGCAGCTGCAGACCTTGCACACGGTCGCAAGGCGGAACATCTGGTGAACCCGGAAGTTTTAGATCATCCCGCATGGTCAGGCAAGTGGTCGCAGTAGTAAAGCTACCGCACACCCCGATTGCGGTGTCGCGTGCTCGCTTAGTCCTCGCGCTCCGAAAAGTGCGTATGTGGCTTCGACGTAACGTTCGCACCGCGAACATGAGTCTCCGCCGAAACTCGCGAAGCTCGTTGTCTCGTCCCTCGCACGGTTCTTTCGAAACAGGCGGTTCCTTGCGCCCGAGCTGCTCGTGACGCTTTTGTATCTGCGACCAGCGGCATCTGGGCAAGAGCATTCGCGTGGGGTTTTTGTACGGGTTATATTGAAACTTCGAGTTGGAGCGAATCAGTGAGAACGAACCCGGTCAAGGAAAAACTGCTGGCAGGTCAAGGCGCGTTTGGCACGCTGGGGTGGGAATTTCTGGTTCCCGGCCTGCCGCAGGTCGTGAAAGCGGCAGGGGCCGAATTCCTGTTGATCGATATGGAACATGCCGGTACCAGCTACGAAACACTCAAGCAGCAAGTTGCGCTTTCAAGGGGTATCGATCTGGTCCCCATGGTGCGGGTGCCGGCAAACCAGTATCACAACATTTCGCGGGCACTGGATCTGGGCGCCATGGGCATTATGGCGCCGATGGTCGGCAGCGCCGAAGAGGCCCGGCATATCGTCTCGTGCACACGCTATCCTCCTGATGGACGCCGCGGTGCCGCTTTTGGATTTGCCGCTGATGACTATGAGGGCGGGCCGGTTGCGGAAAAGATCAAGATAGCCAATTCACGTACGTTGGTGATGTGCCTGATCGAAACGGAAGAAGGTGTTCGAAACGTTGACGAAATCGCGGCGGTACCGGGTGTTGACGTGCTGTGGCTGGGGCATTTTGATCTCACCAACTTTCTGGGTATTCCCGCGCAGTTTGATCACCCGAAATACATCGAAGCCGTCGACCGCATCGCGGCGGCAGCGGGTAAGCATAACAAGGTACTCGGTTTCATGACCGCCGATGACGCTTGGAGCCGGGCTTATTGGGACAAAGGTTTCCGCCTGTTCGCCATGGGTGTCGATTCGATGTTGTTGCAAGGTGCGCTGCACGCCGGGCTGGTAACGCTGCGAGAGCTGCAAGGCAAGCGCTGAAGCGTTGCGCTAACGGACAGGCGCTCGGCCCAGCGCGACCCGACCTACCGTTCTTTCCGAGCCAGTGGCTATGGCGTATCGCGGTCGTCGAGCGACCGGCGTCCTGACCGGACAGGGTATTGCGCGCATGAGGTGGATATTCCAATTAGTAATTTTAATATATTTCTTTATTCTTTCCCTTGCTAAATAGCGCGCACTAAACTGGCCGCCGTTTCACGGAGCGGTGGTAAATGGAACTGGTTTTCGTGTTCAGCGGATTTCTTGTGGGGCTCGTGATCGGCATATCCGGTGTGGGAGGGGGTTCATTAATGACTCCCTTGCTTGTCATGGGCTTCGGGGTCGCCCCGGCCACGGCAGTTGGCACTGACCTGCTCTACGCCGGCCTGACCAAGGCCGGCGGCACTGTCGCGCGGGGCAAGCTTGGCTCCGTGGACTGGCGTATCGCTGCTTTATTGATGCTTGGCAGCGTGCCTGCGGCTCTGGCGACAAGTGCCATCGTGTCGCGTTCTGCGATGCACGGAGCAGGGGTCGGGGCGGTGATTACCTCAGCGCTTGGTGTCATGTTACTGGTGACAGCGCTTGCGTTGGTCTTCCGGCATCGGCTGCTTGCAACGGAAGGTCGCCTTGGACGCGGGGTCGAGAAGCTGCGTTCTGGCAACGTGCTGGCGTGGACACTGTTATTGGGTGCGGTGCTTGGAGTACTGGTGACGCTGACTTCGGTCGGTGCCGGTGCACTAGGCGTGGTCGCTCTTTTGATGCTGTATCCGCACCTGCCGACCAATAGTCTGGCCGGAACCGATATCGTGCACGCGGTCCCATTGACTCTGGTGGCTGGTGCCGGGCATGCGATCGCGGGCTCGGTCGACTACCAGTTGCTCGGCAATCTTCTGGTTGGCTCGCTGCCGGGCATCGTTGGCGGCAGCCTGCTTGCGCATCGTGTGCCGGAGAAGGCACTGCGGTATGTCATGAGTACAGTGTTGTTCGTGGTCGGCATCAAGCTGTTGAGTTGATTGCCGCCGATTGAGAAGTTGTGATGAGACTTCTGCGTTATGTATTCGTACGATTCAATTGATCAGCGCAT
>CP070775.1:1627336-1630561 GCA_020346185.1 Betaproteobacteria bacterium
GCGCTGATCCGCGATGCGCTATCGACCACCTCGAGCAGGCCCGGTGACGCAGGCATCCAACCAAGATCCTTTCGCCTGTTGAATCCCGAGAGCTCCGACCGAGGGTCGTAGGTGGACATCGCCCGATTGATCGCGGCCAGCTCGATCTCGATAAGCGCCGCGAGCTCGGCACGCAGAGCACCGTCGACCGGCGCCGCCAACTCCACGGTGTATCGAGTGCCCATGGTAAGACCGCTGATCTTTGAGTGAACCGGCCGCATGCATGCTGCTGCCGGCGCCGCTGCCAATAACGTAATGAATGTGCGACGTCTCATGCCTCCACCATGGCCCGGAGTTTCCGTGACAATGTACGCGATCGCGACTCACTTTGCCGCGAAGGGAAAGCATTCGTTCCCACGCCAAGCGTGGGAACGAATGAACTAGCCGCAAACGCTGAGGATCAGCGTTGGCAGATACGTGCTTTTATGCAGTGCGCTTGGCGATGTAGCCGTGCGCAACATTATCACGCAGATTGTGCAGGCCACCGGCAGCCTCATAGTCACGCTTGATTTGCACGAACCGGTCTTCCGACATGTTTTGCTGCGTTTCGGCCGTCAACGGCAGGCTGTAAAGACTCGCGGAATTCAGACCGAATATCTTGTTCTTCACGACTCCGTCAGCCGCGCCAAGCGGGGCAAAACCGTGCTTCCTCTGCATGTCTTTCGGGATTTCCAGGCGCCGCAACGCTTCGATCTGCCAATGTGGCGAACCGTAGAGCACCGAGTCCGTTCCCCAAACCACGTGATCGTCGCCCAGACCCTTGATCCAGGTGCCAAGCACGGCGGCGGCGAAACGCGGATTGGCGGTCGCTGAATTGGCAAAGCTCGTCCCCATCTCGGCGTACACGTTGTTGACGCCGTACTTTTCCGGAATGCGTGCGAGCTCCGAGGCCCACAGGATCTCGCCAGTGCTCTCGAATTTCGCCAGATCTGCTTCCGGAGACTCGAGAAACGCGCGCAATCCACCGTGATAGATAACGAAGTTGATCTGCGGCCAATCCTTTGCGGCCTGTCCGATATCCCACGGCGTGTTGTATCTCCACACGCCCTTCCAGGATTCTTCATAGTCCGCAGGCATCAAGCCCTTGTGGATACAGATGGTATTGATTCCCGCCTTGACCGCCTTCTCGTAGAACGGATACACCAGCTTCTCGTCATCAAGACGCCACGGATACTTGGTTTTGGCTGACAGTGGATCGCCGATGGTGTACATCTTCCAGCTATCCGGCTTGAGGTCCTCGATCGCGTGATCGGCCTTGTCCATCCAGCCAGGTTGTCCCGGCGTGACCACCGAATGACCGAGCATGCGACGGCTGCCAGCAACCTTGTTGACCATCTTAACCGCTTCCTTGATCGCGTCGTTGGTCAGGAACTCCCAGGACGAATCATCGAACGGGGCACCGCTCAACAACGCGACTTTAGTGTCGCTGTTGAGAAAAACCTGACGCACGTAGTTTTCGAACTTGTAGATGCTCATGTCAGCGACATTAGCAAGCGCCGGGTTCCAGTTCTCCTTGGCGAACCCGGCCAGACCCAGAATTCCCTCCTGCGTATAGCCGTCGTGCACAAAATGGGTCTGCACGTCGAAAATGAACTGGTCCCTCAACGCCTTTGCCCGATCGTTGGCTGCCCCGTGGTCGGCAGCTTCGGTCTCAGAAACCGAGAACAGATTGCCAAATACTTCGTTCATCGCAAGGAATGCAGCAGCCATACCGCTGCTGGTACGCAGAAACTCGCGCCTGCTCAGCCCTTGTCTTGTGCCATGGTGATCAGCGAGTTCCTTGACTCGTGCTTCAACCTTTTTTTGATTCTCGCTTTGCGGCAAAGGGTTGAACTCGCCGTTCGAGATCATCGTAGTCGGTACCGGAGAGTCAAATGCATTCTCTGCGGGTTCGACCTGCTCAAGCTCGCGCTTACTCAGAAAAATACCCATCGTTACCTCCTCCTTGTGACTACCATTGTGAATGTGGTGTTTGAGCCACGAGAATGACTATACAAGACACGCCGGGCTTTGCAACAAAGATCTATCAACCAGTAAAGAAACCGTGGTATGTCCCTTATTACATTGTTTTTTTCGCTTTCCCCTACTACCTACACTCTGGAGGTAACCCAGGATGAACAAGAAACGCAATGCCGGCATCGCCAACCACGTCGGCTCGTATAGTGACGCTGTGGAAATCATCGATGCAAACCGAATTCTCTACGTGTCTGGCACGCCAGGTATCGACGGCGAGAGTGGCGCACTCCCTGAGAGCTTCCCCGAACAAGCAGACCTTGCCTGGAAGAACGTCATTCGCATTCTTGGTGAAGCGGACATGGGTGTCGAGGACATCGTCAAACTCACCCAGCATCTGATTCGCCGCGAGGATCTGCCATCGTATCGGGAAATCCGTTCCCGTCATTTGGGTAAATGTGCGCCTGCATCGATGCTGACGATCCTCCCCGGTCTCGTGTGGCCGAATATGCTAATAGAGCTGGAGGTCGTTGCAGCGAAATAAATCGCAGGATGTATTCACTCGGGATAACGAGTCTTGAACGCGTTGATGCGTAGGCAGGACTCGGCCGAAGCTACGCGGCCGAGCGCAATGCCTGGAACTCGAACATCAAGAAACCAGGCTGAAAGAAAAGGTGGTCTGACCCTGAGGTTTCCCCGCATTTTATAGGGCAATGGCATAGGCATCGATTGCCTGTTGCCTGAGTGGTGCGATCGCCTGTATGGGTAATAGCTGCTTGAGCCAATGAGGCGGTCCATCGAGAATTCGCCGAGCTAGGCTCAGCACCGATATCTCCGGTCGGTCCTTGCGCCGTGTTGCACTGAATTGCAGTTCGAGCTGCCTTGCTTTAGCACTTTCTCCGATCAGCCGTTGCACAAATGCTGCCAGATGCACAATGAGCAGCAAGACGTTAAAACGCTGCGCACTTCTTGAGCGCGAGACCTCAAGGCCCATGCCCACTCGCTGGTTCTTGGTGTCGCGAAACGATTGCTCGATGCCCATCCTCTGGCGATAGAGCGCGACAATGCCTTCGGCTGCCAGGTTGTGACAGCGCAGGACTTGTGGCAAGCAACCACGGCTCGCCCTCGCGCCGTGCGTTCTTCTTGCTCTTCTTCGAAGTCGCTTTGTTGCCAAACGCAGTGAGCTGGTGGCGTTGCTTGTCCTGGCGCTTGGCCAGCACCAGAGGCACATCG
>CP070775.1:1630661-1634640 GCA_020346185.1 Betaproteobacteria bacterium
TTGATGCCCGTTGCCGAGGCGCACACGGCGCTGGTCGATCAGGTAGTCGAGGTCGACGAGGAACTCATGGAGCTCTATCTCGATCAGGGCCACGTCAAGCCGGAGCAATTGCACGAACCGTTTGAACGCGCGTTGCGCGAAGGTCATCTCGTGCCGGTGTGTTTCACTTCGGCGCGCTCCGGCGCCGGCATGGATCTGTTGCTCAACGCGTTGTCAAGGCTCATGCCCAATCCGACCGAGGGCAACCCGCCGCAATTCCTGCGCGGCGAAGACGCCGAGGCAGAACCTTTTCACTCCGAACCCGATCCATCGAAACACGTGCTGGCTCACGTCTTCAAGGTCGAGATCGATCCGTTTATCGGCAAGTTGGGTGTATTCCGGGTACATCAGGGAACGGTCACGCCGAACACCCAGCTCTTCATCGGTGACGCCCGCAAACCGTTCAAGGTGTCGCATTTGTATCGTCTGCAGGGCAAGACTCACGTTGAAATCGACCATGCAGTCCCCGGTGACATTGTCGCTGTCGCCAAAGTCGACGACATTCACTTCGACGCCGTGCTGCACGATGCGCAGGAAGACAATCACATCCATCTCAAGCCACTCGACTTTCCGCAGCCGGTATTCGGTCTGGCTCTCGAAGCAATACGGCACGGTGATGAGCAAAAGATGGCAGATGTGCTGCATCGCATGTGCTCGGAAGACCCGACGCTCAGGATAGAGCACGACACCACGCTCAATGAAACAGTGCTGCGCGGGCTGGGTGACCTGCATCTGCGTCTCACAATGGAGAAGATGGAAAAGACCTTTGGCTTGCAGCTTGCGACGCGGCCGCCACGAATCCCTTACCGCGAAACAATCAGAGCAACCGCGCAAGGCCACTGTCGCCACAAGAAACAAACCGGTGGCGCCGGGCAATTTGGCGAAGTGTATCTGCGTATCGCGCCGCTCGAGCGCGGAGCGGGCTTCCAGTTTGTCGACGAGATAAAGGGTGGCGTTATTCCGAATCAGTTTATTCCGGCAGTCGAAAAAGGCGTTCGCTCCGTGTTGGACTCCGGACCGCTTTCCGGTCACAAAATGCAGGACGTCAAAGTTACGGTATACGACGGCAAGCACCACAGCGTCGATTCGAAGGAAGTGGCTTTTGTAGCGGCCGGTCGCAAGGCATTTGTCGATGCGGTGGAGAAGGCCAAACCAGTTGTTCTTGAACCGATAGTGGATATCGAGGTGATGGTGCCGCAGGAAGCGATTGGTGACATCAGCGGCGACCTCGCTTCACGACGCGGGCAGGTCAGCGGCAACGATGCGCTGTCTGGCGGCATGATGAAACTGACCGGCAAAGTCCCACTCGCTGAACTCGATAACTATCAATCGCGCCTGAAATCGATTACCGGTGGCGCTGGGTCGTACGCGATCGAATTCAGTCACTATGAGCAAGTGCCGCCCAACGTTCAGCAGCAACTCGTCGCCGAACACAAACCGGCGCAGCAGGACGACTAGCACCGCGGGCATGGCAGTTGTCAGGGATACGTGCGTATACGTGCAAACTGTTTTTTTGTGCGTTTCGATTGGGCTTACACGTGCGCGAATTGTGTCCCATGAGTAGAGCCAAAACATGAACCTGGAGCGCATTACTGTCGAGTTCATGGCCGAGGATGACCGACTGCTGGTCCACGTGTGCTTCTCGGGATCAGCTGAAATCATGTTCTGGATGACGCGCCGATTGGTAAAACTTTTCTGGCCAGTGCTGCTGCAAATGGTCCAGTCACGGCCCGAAATCCAGTCTCAGGCGAGCCCGGAGGCGCGCAAGGCGCTCCTTGGGCTGGAGCACGAGAAAGCGCTCAAGCAAGTCCAGTTCTCGAAGGCAGCCAAGGAACCGGATCGAGAACACCCGCTCGGCGACACACCCTTCCTGGTGACCCGGATTCGGGCGCGACGTAATGAAAAGGGCCAAACCATACTCTCGATGTTGCCAAAACAGGGCAAAGGCCTCGACCTGTCTCTCGGAGAAAATCTTCTGCATGGGTTGATGAAGCTTATCCAGGATGCGGCGAACAAAGCCGAGTGGGACCTGAATCTGGAGGTCCCGACCCTGCTCCCAACGCGGGTCGAGAGCGAACGGACAGAACACAGGTTAAACTAATCAGATATTCGCAGGCATTCGCTTCTCGATTTGGGCTTTGATAGCCGGACGATGTCGGAAGCCTCTCGCCGTCACACCCACCGATCATGATTTCTGCAACGCAGCCGCTGCGCACCGATGCCCAGGTTATTGGACTTGTCGGGCTCGGCCACGGCACCTCGCATTTTTTCCACTTGCTTCTTGCACCGCTGTTCCCCTGGCTCAAGGACGCATTCGGTCTGAGCTACGCTGAACTGGGGCTGCTGATGACCGTGTTTTTCATTGTCTCCGGTGTGGGACAGGCGCTTGCCGGCTTCGTCGTGGATCGCATTGGTGCGCTTCCAATCCTGCTTGGTGGTCTAGCATTATTGTGCATTTCGGCATTGGGACTGGCAACGAGCAACAGCTACGCAGCGCTTATGCTGTTTGCCGCGGTCGCCGGCGTCGGTAATAGCGTTTTTCATCCGGCTGATTTCACCGTACTGAACCGCCGAGTCAGTACACCACGATTGGGCCACGCCTTCAGCGTGCATGGCTTGTCCGGCGCGCTCGGTTGGGCCGCAGCACCCGTGTTTCTTGCTGGCATTGCATCGCTGACGAACTGGCGTATCGCCTTGTTGGCCGCTGCTGTGCTCGCGTTCGTGGTACTGGCTGTTTTATTTGTTTTTCGTGACTTGCTCGACCCGGGAGAAACGTCTGATTCGGTCGTACGCAGCAGAAGAGGCGGCGCTATTGGCGACTCACTGCAATTCCTCACGTTGCGTGCAGTATGGATGTGTTTTGCTTTCTTCCTTGTCGCATCGCTGTCTTTCGGCGGCATCCAGAGCTTTGCCCCGGCGGCGATTCGCGATCTTTATTCGCTGCCATTTACTTTCGCCACTGCGTGCATTACCGCCTATATGCTCGCCAGCGCCGGTGGTCTGGTCATCGGCGGCTTCGCTGCCGCCAGAACTCAGTACCACGACCGTGTCATCGCCGTGGCGTTCACCATTGCCGGAAGTGCAGCGCTCCTCGTCGCGCTCGGCAGCATGCCGGGCTGGATGACGATGCCAATGCTGGCTGTGGTCGGTTTCGGCGCCGGGCTTGCCGGACCGTCACGCGATCTTCTGGTGCGTGCAGCAGCGCCCAGCAATGCCACCGGCCGCGTCTATGGAGTCGTCTACTCCGGCATGGACATCGGACTGGCGATCGCGCCGCCGATCTTTGGTGCGCTGATGGATACCAGCCATCCCGCCTGGGTCTTCGTTCTGATGGGCTTGTTCCAGTTTGCCGCAATGCTCACAGCCGTAGGTGTCGGCGAACGTACTGTGCGCTCGGCCCAACCGGCATAAGAACAGACTGTCGACATTCTCACCCAAGTGCGACCCGCCATCCCGTTACTGGTCACCCTCGGCATTTTGCTGGGACCGGTCTACTACGCCTACTGCCTTTTCCTGACCGGGGAAACGGCGCAAACGGTCGAGATGTCCGAGCGCGCCGTGCGCTGGACAACAGCGGACGGCAGCATCTTGCGCTTTTCAAACGGTCTCGCATATAAACCAGTGCCACTCGAGCTGACACCAGAAATGAATCGGGTGACTTTTCGCCTGCGCTTCACTTTCAACGAAATCGTAGACACGCGGCAGCGTGGGGAGCTGAGATATCAGGTGTCGTTGGCCGAACTCGACCATACCGTCGTCGAACGACCGCTTCGCGTTGAGGCCAGTGCTTCCAAAACGCAGACGGTCGATGTCGGACCGCTGCAGATTCTCTATCCTGCCGAGTATCTTTTCCTGCTCGTAGAAGTCGGTGGCTTCGACCACGTACCGCAAATCGAGCTCGTCGTACTGGAGCAAGTAGAGACGCCGGCCCGGAGTATCA
>CP070775.1:1634740-1637333 GCA_020346185.1 Betaproteobacteria bacterium
TCGTAAAGCAGGAGACTCCGATGATCGAACCCCTGCTGCTCACTGCAGCACGCATCCTCACCTTCGAGCAGCAACGGGCGCTGACCAATGCCAGCGGTTTCTTCTTCGAGCGCGACAAACGGCTGTTTCTAGTGACGAGCCGCCACGTGGTTATCGACGAACCGAGCAAGCACTTTCCGGATCGCCTCGAGATAGAACTGCACATCGATCCGGACAACTTGGCCAGATCCACGGGATTCTCGATTCCACTGTACCGCGACAGCAAGAGCATCTGGCGTCAGGGCCTCGACACCGGCGGGGAGATCGACGTAGCGGCGATCGAGATCGAACGCGACGCCCTGCCCGACACCACCGTCTACCGCGCCTTCACGCCCGAGCACCTGCACCGCCCGCCCGAACAGGTCGAGGTGGGGACCGCGTTACTGGTGGTGGGCTTCCCGCTCGGCTTTCACGACGCGCTGCACCATATGCCAGTTGTGCGCCACGCGGTGGTCGCATCTTCGTTCGGACTACGTTTTCAGGGCGAGGGCTACTTCCTCACCGACGCACGCACCCACCGGGGCACCAGTGGCGCGCCGGTCGTAATGCGCGTTTCCGAGGGAGAGCCAATGCTGGGCGATCTACCATGGATGCTGCTCGGTGTGCACTCTGCACGGCTCGATCTGGGTACCCGAGACCTGATTCTGGACGAGGCGCTTGGGCTGAACTGCGCCTGGTACGCCGACATCTTGCAGACGCTGACTGAGCGTTAAGCGCGTGGGTCCTCAATACGAAATACGAAATGTGCATCCTCGCCCAGCAGGACACGGATGCGTAGGTTGGCGGAATGGATAGGCGTTCGAGGACCGCATGTTTACACCATTTGTAGCCGTATCTGCCGAATGCGTGGTTCGTGATGTCCTCGCTCGCCGATTCGCCGCCGACAAAGGATCCGGCCTTGCTGATCGACGACATTCGCTTGATGCGCTTCAGCACCGGCTGAAAGAGACAATGGTCGTCGATCTCCAGGATGTGAGTATGCCTCAACAGCGCGGCACCCTCGATGTCTCGCGCTCTCGTCGAACACGCCGAGCAATTTGTCGCCGCACATCTCGCACTGGACTTCAGCGTGTGGCGTGGAGCAATACAACGAATAAATCGTCAGCCATCAGATTCAGAGGTGCTAGCGAAAATGCTTTCGTACTTACTACCCCCGCATCCCTTGAAGTCGGTGCTTCACTCAGTCAGCCCCCACTATGAGTAAAGATCAGCAGGGCAACGCCGAGTTTACTCGGCTTCCAAAGGTACTCCTCGATCGGCTCACAAAGCCCTTTGCACGGTTCCTGGCCATCGAGGCTGCTACCGGTGCCATTCTTCTGTTATTCACCGTCGCCGCTCTCGTTTTGTCCAACTCGCCTTGGGCGCATTCTTTCTTGAACGCATGGGAAACACAGATCGGCTTTCAGGTCGGCGGCTGGGAGTTCGCCCGCTCGCTGAGAGATTGGATAAACGATGGGCTGATGACGCTGTTTTTCTTCCTCGTCTCATTGGAGCTCAAACGCGAGTTGGTACTCGGCGAGTTGCGCAGTCCGCGCATGGCAGCGCTGTCCATATCGGCCGCCCTGGGGGGCATGTTGGTGCCCGCGGCGCTCTATCTGATGATACAAGCGGGTCAACCCGGCCAACACGGCTGGGGCACAGTAATGGCGACCGACACCGCGTTCGTCATCGGTTGCCTGGCGTTGCTGGGGTCACGCATTCCACAAAGTCTGCGCGTGTTCATGTTATCGCTGGCAATCGTCGACGACATCGGTGCCATTCTTGTCGTCGCCATCGGCTACAGTAGTCATATCGCGTGGCACGCGCTCGCCTTAGCAGCTCTTGGCATCGCGGTCGTTCGCGCAATGGCGGCCTTCGGCTTCCGCGGTTTTCCGCTTTACTTCTTGATGGGCGCCTTTATCTGGGTCGCCGTCGACGCATCCGGGATCCACGCGACGGTCACTGGCGTGATACTTGGCTTGATGACCCCGGCTCGCAGATGGGTAAGCGACGATCGTTTGTACGCCATCCTGAAACAGGTCATCGCGCATCCTGTCAGTGACGAAGGCAGCGGCGACACAAAAGATCGCGAGACACTGCAAGTAGCCGAGATCGCGGCGCGTGAAACGCTATCTCCAGTCGAGCGGTTGGAGATTGCACTACACCCGTGGGTCGGTTTTGTCATCATGCCGCTCTTTGCCTTCGCCAACGCCGGGGTACCGATATCGATGGACAATCTCGGCGGTCCCGTCACGATCGCGGTATTGGTCGGCTTCGCCGTCGGCAAACCCGTTGGTGTCCTATCGTTTTGCTGGCTGGCGGTGCGCTCAGGAATCGCAATACGTCCGCCTGAGCTGAGTTGGGGGTCATTGGCCGGCGGTGGCGTGCTCGCCGGGATTGGCTTCACGATGGCCCTGTTCATTGCCAATCTTGCCTTCAGCGAGAGTCTAATCGACAGCGCCAAGCTCGGCATCCTGTTGGCATCGGTCGTTTCCGCGGTCGCGGGACTCGCGCTGTTGACTTGGGCGACTGCAGGTAGTGCGCGAGCCGCACCGGCGCCATGAGTTTCCCCTCG
>CP070775.1:1637433-1667877 GCA_020346185.1 Betaproteobacteria bacterium
CTTCGTCCGACGCATCCCGATTTACGCCGAGAACTTCGTAGTAGTCGCGTTTTGCCATTTATTCAGACTGCATTTGCCTCAAAAGCGAGCCGCATCGCCTACCGCCGGTGTCTCCACCGGAGTCAACAATGCTGCCCGCCTCTGACTGATTGGTAAGGCCGTAAGCGTCAGGCCGACTTCTTGTTGTCCTTCACTTCCTCAAATTCAGCATCGACGACGTCGGCATCATCCGCGGCCGTCTGCGCACTCTCTGCACCGGCGGACGCTTCCGCCGAGGCAGCTTCCGCGCCGGGTTGTTGCTGGGATTGGGCATACATCTTTTCAGCAAGCTTCTGCGATGACGCCGCCAGAGCCTGCGACTTGGCTTCGATCTCGTCCTTGTCGTTGCCCTTGAGCGCTTCTTCGGCGTCTTTCAGTGCCTGCTCGATCTTGCCCTTCTCCTCTACGCTGACTTGATCACCATGCTCGCTTAGTGTCTTCTTCACACTGTGCACCAGCGCGTCGCACTGATTACGCGCCTCGACCAGCTCGCGCGCCTTTTGGTCTTCCTCAGCGTGTGCTTCGGCGTCCTTGACCATGCGGCTCACCTCGTCTTCCGACAACCCGGAGTTTGCCTTGATGGTGATCTTGTTCTCCTTGCCAGTGGCCTTGTCCTTGGCCGAGACATGCAGAATGCCGTTGGCGTCGATATCGAAGGTCACCTCGATCTGCGGCATGCCGCGCGGCGCAGGCGGAATATCGGTGAGGTTGAATTGCCCCAGCGATTTGTTGTCGCTAGTCATTTCGCGCTCGCCTTGCAGCACGTGAATTGTTACTGCTGTCTGGTTGTCGTCCGCGGTAGAGAACACCTGCTGCGCCTTGGTCGGAATGGTGGTGTTCTTCTGGATTAGTTTCGTCATGACACCGCCCAGTGTTTCGATGCCGAGTGACAACGGTGTGACGTCCAACAATAAGACATCTTTCACGTCACCCTGCAACACGCCAGCCTGAATGGTAGCTCCCATTGCCACCGCTTCATCCGGGTTGACGTCCTTGCGCGGGTCCTTGCCGAAGAAGCCTTTCACGACCTCCTGTACCTTCGGCATGCGCGTCTGTCCGCCAACCAAGATCACATCATCAACATCGGAAACGCTGATGCCAGCATCCTTGATCGCGGTGCGGCATGGCTCGATGGTGCGCTCCACTAGGTCTTCTACCAGGCTCTCCAGTTTGGCGCGTGTGATCTTGACCGCCAGATGCTTCGGTCCCGACGCGTCCGCCGTGATGTACGGCAGATTAACCTCCGTCTGTTGACTTGACGACAATTCGATCTTGGCTTTCTCGGCAGCTTCCTTGAGGCGCTGCAAAGCAAGCACGTCATTGCGCAGGTCGATGCCCTGGTCCTTCTTGAACTCGTCGGCCAGGTATTCGATCAATCGCTGGTCGAAGTCCTCGCCACCAAGAAAGGTATCGCCATTGGTGGAAAGCACCTCAAACTGGTGTTCGCCTTCAACTTCTGCAATCTCGATGATCGAGATGTCGAACGTGCCACCGCCGAGGTCGTAGACTGCGATCTTGCGATCACCCTGTTTCTTGTCCATGCCGAATGCCAATGCCGCGGCAGTCGGCTCGTTGATGATGCGCTTGACGTCCAGACCCGCAATGCGCCCGGCGTCCTTGGTGGCCTGACGCTGAGAATCGTTGAAGTAAGCTGGCACGGTGATCACAGCCTCGGTCACCGGCTCACCAAGATAGTCCTCGGCGGTCTTCTTCATTTTCATCAAGACCTGGGCGGAAACTTCCGGCGGTGCCATTTGCTTGCCACGTGCCTCTACCCACGCATCACCGTTTTTAGCCTCTACGATGGCAAATGGCGAGTGCTCGATTGCTTTTTGCACTTCCGCGTCCTTGAACCTGCGGCCGATCAGGCGTTTGATTGCAAACAGCGTGTTCTGCGGGTTGGTTACTGCCTGGCGCTTTGCTGGTGCGCCGACCAGCACTTCGTTGTCATCGGTATAGGCGACGATCGACGGCGTGGTACGCGCACCTTCGGCGTTCTCGTTTACTTTGGCCTGACCACTCTCCATCACCGCTACACAGGAGTTGGTCGTGCCGAGATCGATTCCGATAATTTTTCCCATGGTCTGTCCTTTTTCTGAATCCTTGGTCTGAAATGTTCTATTGCCTCAGTAAATCAGGGTCTAGTAGCGGTTTTTCAAGCGTCTTTTGACTTGGCAACACTGACCAGGGCTGGTCTGACCAGACGGTCATTGAGTTCGTAGCCTTTTTGAAAGACGTTGACGATGCTGTTGGGCGCTGCTTCGGATTCAACGGTGGTCATCGCCTGGTGCTTGTGAGGGTCGAGCGTCTCACCCAAAGGATTGATTTCCTTGATATTTACCTTCTCGAATGCGGTATTGAGCTGTTTCAGCGTCAGTTCCACGCCGCTCTTCAAGGAGTCGAGCGTCACATTCTCACTGTCCAGGGCGGCCTCCAGACTGTCGCGAACCGGCAGTAGTTCCTGCGCAAACGACTCCAGCGCATACTTGTGTGCGTTAGCGACGTCGATTTGCGCCCGCTTGCGTACGTTTTCCGTCTCCGCCTTGGCTCTTAGCCAGGCGTCTTGGTGCTCCTGAGCGGCCAGCTCGGCCTGCTTGAGCAGTTCCTCGGTGCTCGGCATGACCTCTTGCTCTGGGTGCCCGTCCCCGCCCACTGTGCCAGCGGTGCCGCCGCTTTCTGTGTCTTTGGTGGTCGTCTCTTCGCGAGCCTCGGGCTCGGTTGGCCGATCCTGTTGCTGCATGAAGTCCTCCATTGCTTTCCAAGAGCTATTTGTTGGGGACTCACGGCGGGATTTCAAGGCCCCGCGCGAACTTATTTCCGCCGCCAAGATCATATTTGCGCTTCCACCGCTTATACTCGTGGCTCGTTGCTTTGACGCCGCGCGGCGGGCGTCGGGTCCTTGCGTGATCGTTCAACAGATGAGCTTTTAATGAAAGCAGCTTGTCATATTGTTTGGGGTTTGGTCATCGTTGCTGGTGCCGCTTGGGGCGAACCGACAACGCGGCTCGGGGCTAGCTACTATTACATCGACGGTTCTTCAGCGCTGATACTCACCGCACAGATGGACAGCAAGGGTCCAACCGGGGTTGACGGTCGGAGTCATCCCGCGCTCACAAAGTGGGACGTGCAGTGGCGGTTCCGTCACAACATGCATGGTGACGTCTGTAAGATGGAGAAGGTTGCGGTGATGGTTGGTGTGACCGCAATTCGGCCGCGTTGGCGTGGCAAAAAGGAGGGAGCGGCCGCACTTCGCGAGCGTTGGAGACGTATGATTGCGGCAATCGATCGCAACGAGGCCTATCACGAACGGCAGGCACTCGAGGCAGGTAGAAGGATTGAAAATGCGCTTAACGATATAGAGCCGACCGAAACCTGTGAAGCGCTGAGCCAAGCCGCAAACGACGTCGCTGCAAGCATACTGGCAGAGCACAAGAGAGTCAGTCGTGAGTACGATGAGAGGACAGACTACGGACGCAAGAACGGAGTGAGACTGATCTGACCGCGTGAGTTTGGTTCAGGCCGATCTGACTGATCCGGTCTGCCGCTGGACGGGCAGTCAGCCTACTTTTTGGCGCCCATTTTTTTTGCCCGCGACGCGCTCAGTTGTGCTTCGCGCTCAGCCTTGCCCCGGTCGAAGTCGCTACTGGCCCAGCCGTGAAGGTGGTCGGCGACGATGCGTGCTAGCGCTTGAACCCATTCGTGAAGATCATTCAGACACGGGATATGGTGGAACTCCTTGCCGCCGGCTCTGAGAAAGGCTGCCTTGTTCTCGATGGCGATTTCCTCAAGAGTTTCCAGGCAGTCGGAAACGAACCCAGGGCAAAACACGTCGACACGGCGGGTTTTTGCCTTACCTAGCAGTTTCATGGTGTCCATGGTGTACGGTTTGAGCCATTCAGCGCGCCCGAAACGTGACTGAAATGCGGTCACGACCATTTCCGAATCGATGCCCAGTTCCTGACCCAGCAAGCGTGCGGTCTTGTGACATTCGCAGTGGTACGGGTCGCCCCGGTCGAGGCTGAATCTGGGCACACCGTGAAATGACAGCACCAGTTTGTCGGGTTTGCCATTCTCCATCCAGTATTGGTTCACGCGGGTCGCGAGCGCCGAAATGTAGGCTGGATGGTCATGGAAATGTTTTACCAGCCGGAGTTCTGGGACGTTGCGCATTTTTCCAACTGCTGCGAAGACCGCATCGTAAACGCTCGCGGTGGTGCTGGCAGCGTACTGCGGGTAAAGCGGTACGACCAGAATGCGGTCGCAGCCGGCGGTGCGCAATTGCGTCAGAACACTGTCAACTGACGGTGAACCGTAGCGCATCGCCCAGGCCAGCATATGCGGACTTTTCAAGCGCTCCCCCAGATATCCGCGCAGCAGAAGCGCTTGTTTCTCGGTGTGGACACGCAGCGGCGAACCGTCGCTCGTCCATACCGACGCGTACTTTTCGGCTGACTTTCTGGGCCGCGTCCGGAGAATGATTCCGTTCAGTATCAGCCACCACAGGACGCGCGGAATCTCCACGACCCGAGGATCGGACAAGAATTCTTTCAGGTAGTTGCGCAGGGCTTTGACCGTTGGCGCGTCGGGCGTGCCCAGATTGACCAGCAGGACGCCGCTGCGAGGTATCGTTCCGTGTTTATATTCCGGTTCGGGCGCGGATCGCATTTTGGTTACCAGCCAAGATCAGGGCGAAACAAGGTCGTGTTCGGGTATCAGTGCTGCGACAATGCGCTGGATAGCAGTTTGGCAGTGATATCAACGATCGGGATCACTCTTTCGTAAGCCATGCGGGTCGGTCCGATCACGCCCAGAGTCCCCACGACCTCGCCATCGACCTCGTAAGGAGCTGTCACGACGCTGCACTCATCCAGCGGCACCAAGCCAGACTCGCCGCCAATAAATATCTGCACGCCGTGGCCACGGCTGCTAATATCGAGCAGCTGTAGTATCCCGGTCTTATGCTCGAACATGTCAAACAGGCGCCGCAGGCTCTGCATGTTCGAGGACAGATCCTGGATGTGCAGCAGATTGTTCTCTCCCGATAAAATGTAGCCTTCTCCGGGCTCGCTGGCCGCTTCTTTCCCCGCCTCCACCGCCAGCGTCATCAGCTCAGACATGCTCTCGCGCAGGTCCTCGAGCTCGGCCTGCAAACTGGCCTTTATCTCGTCGAATGTCAGACCCGTATACTGTGTGTTGAGGAAATTCCCTGCTTCAACGAGCTCGGCCGCCGTGTAGGTGCGATCAGCGAAAAGCACACGGTTCTGAACGTCACCGTCCGGAGTTACGATGATGAGTAGCAGGCGCTTCTCGGAGAGGCTAACGAATTCGATGTGTCGAAATGCCATGCCCGGTCGCTGAGGCGCTCTGACGACACCAGCGAACCGTGTCAGGTCGGAAAGGATGTGCGATGCCGAAGTTACCAGCCTTCGGGGGCTGTCCTGTTGCAGCTGTCCCTCGAGTTCGTGAACCTGTACCGAGTCAAGCGGTCTGACCGTGAGCAGCGTGTCGACAAAAAAACGGTAACCGCGCGGAGTCGGCACGCGTCCAGCCGAGGTGTGGGGGCTGGCGATATAACCCATTTCTTCCAGGTCGGCCATGATGTTTCGGATGCTGGCCGGACTGAGATCGAGACCGGAAATGCGGGCGAGTGCCCGCGATCCGACAGGTTGACCGTCCGTGATATGACGCTCTATAAGAGACTTAAGGAGTATCCGTGCTCGCTCGCTAAGCATAGGCGTCATTTTACAAAGCTTTTCGCCAAATAATCATCTGGCAATTGTGTTGCCAAGGGCTCGTGCGGTGAAGTGTGCTTTAATTCGGCAGACATGAGTCTATTCAAATCTGTCGCGCTGATCGGCAAGTACAAGAGTCTCGAGATCGCCGAGCCGCTTCTCATGCTCGCGCGTTACCTGGCAGAACGTGGCGTTGAGGTCAAGCTCGACACGCTCACGGCGGAGCATATCGGCCACAATAATCACGCTGTGGCCAGTCTCGAAGAAATCGGCGCCAGCTGCGAGCTGGCGATTGTCATTGGCGGCGACGGCACGATGCTGAACATCGCCCGTACATTCGCGCCATACGATGTGGCGCTGGTTGGCGTCAACTTGGGGCGTCTGGGGTTTCTGACCGATCTTTCAACGGACACGATGATTGAGAGCATCGGTTCAATACTTGACGGCGATTTCGTAACTGAAGCGCGCATGCTGCTCGAATCGGAGGTCGCGCTCGATGACGAGGACGGGCGCAAGGTGCTGGCGTTCAACGACGTTTGCATCAACAAGGGAGCGGATGGCGGTCTGATCGAACTGGAAGTGCATATCGACGGGCGCTTTGTTTACAACCTCAGATCGGACGGTTTGATTGTAGCCAGTCCTACCGGATCCACCGCCTATGCGCTGTCATCGGGTGGCCCGATTCTGCATCCGAGCCTGAACTGCATTGTGCTGGTGCCGGTAAGCCCGCATACGCTGTCGAACCGTCCAATCGTTGTCGGCGGGGAATCCGTCATTGAGATCACGATGCATACATCGGTCGATGCGCGCGTTCACTTTGACAGCCACTCGCATTTCGATCTTGGCGAGGGGAGCCGCGTTGTCGTGCAGCGTTGTCTGCACCCAATCCGCTTGCTGCACCCGCCCGATCATAATTACTACCATATGCTTCGCGAAAAGCTCCACTGGAGCGAAACGCTGTAGTTCATTCACCTTCGTAGCGTCATGCTGAGCAGACTGGATATTCGCGACTTCGCTCTGGTCGACCGCCTGGCTCTGGAATTTGACGACGGCTTCACTGTGCTCAGCGGAGAAACTGGTGCCGGCAAGTCCATCATGATCGGCGCGCTGGCGGCGGTTCTTGGCAAACGTGCTGATGCTGGTCTGGTGCGCCAGGGTTGTGCCAAGGCCGAGGTCAGTGCCGAGTTCATGCTTGTGAAAGATAGCCCGGCGCAACAGTATCTGGAAGTCAACGAACTTGCCGAAGATGGCCACTGTCTGACGCGGCGGGTGATCGACGTTTCGGGCCGATCGCGAGCCTGGATTAACGGCAGACAGGTAACGATTCAACAGCTTAGCCAGCTCGGCGACCGGCTGGTCGACATTCATGGCCAGCATGAACACCAGTCATTGTCCAAACCGCAGTCACAGCGCGACTTGCTCGACGCATATGCTGGAGCGGCACTGTTGTCGCGGCGAGTGGCCGATGCGTGGGCTTCTTGGCAGACTGCAAAGCGGTTGCGTGTTGCCGCAGAGGGTGATGCTGAAACGCTTACCCGTGAGCGCGAGCAACTCGAGTGGCAGATCAGCGAACTGGACAAGCTTGCGTTTCGCGAGGATGAGTGGCGCGATATTGGTGCCGAACAAATCAGGCTTGCCCACGCTGCGAGCCTTGTCGAGGCGTCGGAATTTGCGCTCCACCTGCTCTCCGGAGATGATTCGGCAGCGCTCGCCGCTGTATCCGCAGTGCACTCAAAGTTGTCAACACTGGTCGATTATGACCCGGGATTGCGCGAAGTGCTCGACACGCTCGACACCGCGCAAATTCAGTTGCAGGAAACCGTCTATAGCCTCAGGCATTACCGAGAGCGGCTCGAAGTCGACCCGCGACGGTTTGCGGAGGTCAACGAGCGGTTGGATGCGATCCACACTGTCGCCAGCAAGTACCGCACCGCGCCGGAACAGCTGCTGGTGCTCCTCGTCGAGTCGAGGCAACGGCTCGAGGAGCTTGCGACCAGCCTAGATGCAGGCACCTTACAGCGCCGCGAGGAGGAGGCAAAGAAGTCTTGTTTGAAAATTGCGGCGGAATTGTCTGCCACCCGCTCCAAGGCGGCGAAGAGGCTGTCACGAAAGGTCACTGAAGCCATGCAGGGACTGGCAATGCAGGGTGGCGCGTTCGAAGTCGTTCTTAACGCGACAGACGAGTGCGCCGCCTACGGACTGGAGCAGGTAGAGTTCCAGGTCGCGGGGCATGCGGGCTCACCATTGCGTTCACTTTCGAAAACGGCTTCCGGCGGTGAGCTATCGAGAATAGCTTTGGCGATCGAGGCGGTGACGACTGAAGTCGCGGCGGTGCCAACACTCATTTTTGATGAAGTTGACGCCGGTATCGGCGGCGGCGTCGCCGAGATCGTCGGCCGCATGCTCAGGACACTTGGTAAGCATCATCAGGTGATGTGTATCACGCATCTGCCTCAGGTGGCCGCGAGTGCGGCGCAACAGTGGCGAGTGTCAAAGCAAATGTGTGATGGCCGGGCGGCAAGTACTGTCGAGGTGCTCAGCGCGCAGGAGCGAATTGAAGAGATTGCCCGCATGCTCGGCGGCGTCAAGATTACAGATCTAACTCGCAAGCACGCGGCAGAACTGCTCACGAGCATCTGATGGCAGGTCAGCGCCGCCGAACGGCCAGTGAGCGTGCTAGCCCCCGATCTTCTCTTTGTACTCGCAATCCGGCCGCAAGCAATCGGCGTAAAGATGTAGTGAGTGCTCCTGAATGTTGAAGCCTCGATCCTTCGCGATCTTGGCTTGGCGACGCTCGATCTCAGAATCGTAGAATTCCTCGACATGCCCGCACTGAATACAGACGAGGTGGTCGTGATGACCACCCTGGTCGAGTTCAAATACCGCCTTGCCAGACTCGAAGTGATGGCGGATCAGCAATCCTGCCTGTTCAAACTGAGTCAGCACTCGGTAGATCGTTGCCAACCCGATCTCCATACCGTCGTTTAGCAGTAGCTTGTAGATATCTTCAGCGGTGAGATGGCGCTGGTCGCTTGTCTCAAACAGATTGAGAATCTTGAGCCGAGGCAGGGTCGCTTTCAGCCCCATGCTCTTGAGGTCTTGTGGCGTTTTCATTTATGAATTTGCGTGCATTTATGATTTATCATATACGCTTTACAAAGCCTTGCCTATCTGCGTTGAACTCGCTTAACAAAGGTTGTGCGGACAGGACGCGTCCGCAGTTCTCATTGCGAATGCTGCTCGCATTCGTGGTTCCCTTGTTCCTTTCGGCTTGTTTGCTCGGAACGCACAGAGTGGACATACAGCAGGGGAACTTAGTGGATGAGGAAATGGTATCCAAGCTCAAGCTGAATATGACCCGTGAGCAAGTGCTGTTCGCGTTGGGAACGCCACTCATCATCGATCCTTTTCACCCTAATCGCTGGGACTACATCTATATGAGCGGAAGGGCGGGCGACGTTGACCGCGTGCGCGGACTCACTCTTGAGTTTAAGGAAAACCGGCTGTTTCGTATTCGGGGCGACGTGAAAATTGTCGACGACGCGGTGCAGTTGCAGGCAGCTGAACTATAGCTCTTTGCCAAACGCCGGTACCTAACACATGTCACTTCAACATATCGCAATCGCCGGCTGCGCAGGGAGAATGGGCCGGGCGTTGCTCGAAGCCGTTGCCCACTCCACCGACTTTCGTCTGAAGAGCGCGTTGGAGCGCTCTGACAGCCCGTTTGTCGGCAAGGATTCGGGAGAAATCACCGGTGTGCGCAATGGCGTAGTGATCTCCGACGATGTCGAAGCGTCTTTGTCTGGCTGTGACGTGTTGATTGATTTCACGCGGCCTGAGGCCACAATCCAGAGTCTCGACATTTGTACACGTGAAGGCGTCAAGGTGGTTATCGGCACCACTGGTTTGACGGACGAAGATCGGGCGCGCATCAAGGTCGCGGCGACCAAGACCGCAATTGTGCAGGCACCCAACATGAGCGTCGGCGTTAATTTGGTCTTCAGCCTGCTCGATGTCGCGGCGCGCGTACTCGCTGAAGGGTATGACATCGAAATCGTTGAAGCACACCATCGCCACAAGGTCGACGCGCCGTCTGGTACGGCATTGCGCATGGGCGAGGTTATAGCAAAAGCGCTCGAACGCGATCTTGAATCCTGTGCCGTTTACGGCCGCGAAGGCGTTACCGGGGAGCGCAAGTCGAGTAGCATCGGGTTTGCCACGGTACGCGGCGGCGACATTGTCGGGGATCACACGGCGTTATTTGCCGGTATTGGCGAGAGAGTCGAAATTACCCACAAAGCTTCGAGCCGCGCCACGTTCGCGCACGGCGCGCTCAGGGCAGCGCGTTATCTGGTTGACAAGGACAACGGGCTGTTTGACATGCAAGACGTGCTGGGTCTGCGCTGATCGGGTGCATTGTTCGGCCGGCGCGGCTCATTGCTGAATCGCGGACGTTTGTCCTGCACCGCGATATTGAAGCGCTCGGGGACTCAGGGATATAATGCGTAAGGCAAAAAGCGGGAGGGGCGAACCCCTCCCGCTTTCGTGCGTGTAGGTAGCCCGCCAATCGAGGCGGCCGTCCGCCTTCAGTCCCTTGTCGTTCGGGAGCCATCCTTGTTTGTGTCGAAAACTAGACCCGCTGTGCTCGTGCTTGCAGATGGCACAATTTTCCGCGGCGTGTCGATCGGCGCTGAAACGAGTGCCAGTGGTGAGGTAGTGTTCAACACCTCGATGACCGGTTATCAGGAAATCTTAACCGATTCATCTTACGCTCGACAGATCGTTACGCTGACTTACCCACACATCGGCAACGTTGGTGTCAACGCCGAGGACATGGAGGCGAGCGAAGTCAATGTTGCGGGTCTTGTGATCCGTGATCTGCCGGTTCGGGCAAGCAATTTCCGCATGAATCATTCCTTGCCGGACTGGTTGGCGAAGCAAGGGATTCCGGCCATTGCCGGCATCGATACGCGCAAGCTGACGCGAATACTTCGTGAGCAGGGCGCGCAGAGCGGTTGCCTGATGGCGGGCGAGGTCGACGAGAAGACAGCGTTGGAGCAGGCGCGAGCTTTCCCGGGGCTGGCCGGTATGGATCTCGCCAAAGTCGTCAGTTGCCGCGAACCATACGATTGGCAGGAAACGGAGTGGGCTTTGGGCGCAGGCTATGGCCGTTTGAGTCAACCGATCCGACATGTCGTGGCCTACGATTTCGGGGTGAAACGCAACATCTTGCGAAAACTTGCAACGCGCGGCTGTCGCGTCACGGTTGTTCCGGCGCAGACGCGCGCCAGCATCGTGAGCTCGCTTGCACCTGACGGTGTGTTCCTCTCCAACGGGCCGGGTGATCCGGAGCCATGCTCCTATGCGATTGACGCGGTGCGCGAATTTCTCGACGCGGATATGCCTTTGTTCGGCATCTGCCTGGGACATCAGTTACTGGCACTGGCTGCTGGCGCGCGCACAGTCAAGATGAAATTTGGCCATCATGGCGCCAATCATCCCGTTCAGGATGTCGATACCGGGAAAGTCATGATTACCAGCCAGAACCACGGGTTTACGGTTGATGCCGAAACGCTTCCGGAGAACGCGCGGGTAACGCACATTTCCTTGTTCGATGGTAGCCTCCAAGGCTTCGAACTGGTCGACAAGCCCGCGTTCTGTTTCCAGGGCCACCCAGAGGCAAGCCCGGGACCGCACGATGTGGATTATCTGTTTGATCGATTTGTCGAAATGATCGACCGCAATAGGCAATCCGACTGAGCCGCATGAAATCGGACGAAAATACCCGTGCCCAAACGCAGTGACATTAAATCGATCCTGATCATCGGTGCCGGGCCGATCGTTATAGGCCAGGCGTGCGAGTTCGACTATTCCGGGGCTCAGGCGTGCAAGGCGCTACGCGAAGAAGGTTACCGGGTGATTCTGGTTAACTCCAACCCGGCCACCATCATGACCGATCCGCAGTTGGCCGACGTCACCTACATCGAACCTGTTACCTGGCAGACGATCGAGAAAGTCATCGAAGTTGAGCGGCCGGATGCAGTGTTGCCAACCATGGGTGGCCAGACGGCGCTGAATTGCGCACTTGATCTGGCAAGAAACGGCGTCCTACGAAAGTATGGTGTCGAAATGATCGGTGCGAGCAAGGAGGCGATCGATAAGGCCGAGGACCGTGAGCAATTCAAGTTGGCGATGAGCAAGATCGGACTTGCCAGTCCTCGTTCCATGCTGGCGCACAGCATGGAGGAGGCCCTACAGGTTCAGGCGTCGATTGGTTTCCCGGCGATTCTTAGGCCTTCTTTTACACTCGGCGGCACCGGCGGTGGTATCGCCTACAACCGCGAGGAGTACGTCAATATCGTCGAACGTGGACTCGATGCTTCGCCGACCAGCGAAGTGCTCATTGAGGAGTCTGTGATCGGCTGGAAAGAATTCGAGATGGAGGTGGTGCGCGATCGCAAGGACAACTGCATCATTATTTGCTCGATCGAGAATCTCGATCCGATGGGCATTCACACCGGAGACTCAATCACCGTAGCACCGGCGCAAACGCTGACCGACAAGGAATATCAGATTATGCGCGACGCTTCTATCAGCGTATTGCGCGAAATCGGCGTCGACACCGGAGGTTCCAACGTTCAGTTTGCGATCAATCCGGATGATGGACGTATGGTGATCATTGAAATGAACCCGCGGGTGTCGCGTTCGTCGGCACTGGCGTCTAAAGCGACCGGATTTCCGATTGCAAAAGTTGCCGCGAAATTGGCGGTCGGTTACACGCTTGATGAACTCAGTAACGATATCACCGGTGGTGCAACGCCCGCCTCATTCGAGCCGACGATTGACTATATAGTGACTAAGATTCCACGGTTTGCGTTCGAAAAGTTTCCGCAGGCCGATCCACACCTGACCACACAGATGAAATCGGTGGGCGAGGTGATGGCAATGGGTCGCACCTTCCAGGAATCAGCTCAAAAGGCGCTGCGTGGCCTGGAAACTGGCATCGATGGGTTCGACGAAGGATCGGTCGACCGGCAGGAAATCGAAACCGAGTTGGGCGAACCGGCACCGGAGCGGCTGCTGTATGTGGCGGACGCCTTTCGTATCGGCATGAGTATTGAGGAAGTGCACCAATTCACTCGTATCGATCCGTGGTTTCTGGCGCAGATAGAAGATATCGTGCGGCATGAACAAGCGCTTGCCGGTGAATCGGTCGACCAACTCGATGGGCAGCGAATGTTGACGCTCAAGCGCAAAGGTTTTTCCGATCGCCGCTTGGCCCGCTTGCTGAACACGGACGAAGGGACATTGCGGGTGCGGCGCCACGAGCTTGAAGTGCGCCCCGTCTTCAAACGTGTCGACACGTGTGCTGCCGAGTTCGACACCAAGACTGCGTACATGTATTCGACCTATGAGGAAGAGTGCGAAGCGCGTCCCTCGGACAGAAAAAAGGTGATTGTGCTCGGCGGCGGGCCGAATCGGATCGGCCAGGGGATCGAGTTCGACTACTGCTGTGTGCATGCTGCTCTGGCGCTGCGTGATGACGGTTTCGAGACTATTATGGTCAACTGCAATCCGGAAACGGTCTCGACTGATTACGATACATCCGATCGCCTCTACTTCGAGCCGCTTACGCTTGAGGACGTGCTCGAGATTGTCAACATTGAAAAGCCGTTCGGTGTGATAGTCCAGTATGGCGGGCAGACGCCGCTCAAGCTGGCACAAGGACTGCACGCCAATGGTGTGCCGATCATTGGCACCAGCCCCGATATGATCGACTGCGCCGAGGACCGTGAACGTTTCCAGAAGATGCTCGAAGGGCTTGAGCTGAGGCAGCCGCCCAATCGTACTGCTCGTGACGCTGGAGAGGCAATTTCACTGGCCGCGGAAATTGGCTATCCGCTGGTGGTTCGCCCGTCCTATGTGCTGGGAGGGCGGGCAATGGAGATTGTGCATCAGCAGTCTGACCTGGAGCGCTACATGCGCGAGGCGGTCAAGGTTAGCAATGACAGCCCGGTGTTGCTCGACCGTTTTCTGAATGACGCAATCGAGGTCGACGTCGATGCTGTTTCCGATGGCAAGCAGGTTGTCATCGGCGGAATCATGGAGCACATTGAACAGGCGGGCGTCCACAGCGGCGACTCGGCTTGCTCCCTGCCCCCGTTTAGTTTGTCCGACCATTTGCAGGCGCAGCTGCGTGACCAGACCATTGCGATGGCTGAGGCGCTGAACGTAGTGGGACTGATGAACGTACAGTTTGCCATTCAAGGCGAGGCGGTATATGTACTTGAAGTAAATCCGCGCGCATCGCGCACCGTACCTTATGTTTCCAAGGCCACCGGCCTGGCGCTGGCAAAGATTTCGGCGCGCTGTATGGCTGGCCAAACACTCGCATCGCAGGGCATCGCTGGCGAAGTGGTACCACCTTACTTCTGTGTAAAAGAGGCGGTATTTCCCTTCATTAAGTTTCCTGATGTTGACACGATACTTGGACCAGAGATGAAGTCGACCGGCGAGGTAATGGGCGTTGGCGGCACGTTTGCCGAAGCTTTTGTCAAGGCGCAGCTGGCAGCGAGCGTACGTATGCCACACGGGGGTAAGGTTTTTCTGAGCGTAAAAGACGCCGACAAGGAAAAGGTTGTTGAGCTGGGGCAGATACTTGATTCGCTCGGTTTTGAGCTCATTGCGACGCGCGGAACGGCGGCGGCTCTTTCCGGCGCCGGACTCGAGGTCACTGCAGTGAACAAAGTGATGGAAGGGCGACCACACATTGTCGACATGATCAAGAATGGCGAGGTCGTGATGATCATTAACACGGTTGACGAGCGCCGAGCATCGATCCAGGATTCCTATTCCATACGCCGATCGGCGCTACAGGGCCGCGTCTCTTGCTTCACTACCATGGCTGGTGCGCGTGCCGCCTGCACCGGGATGAGGGACATGCAGGAAATGCGGGTCTATTCGTTGCAGAGACTTCACGCTTCGTTATAGCAAACGAGGACGTTTGCCTTACAACACATTGTCCGTCCGGATGCGCATGGCGTGTCCAAGTAACTTATCGTAGGTTGGTTTATGAACAAGATTCCGTTGACTAAAACTGGTGCCGAAAAGCTGCGCGGGGAACTGCATAATCTGAAGATGGTTGAAAGACCGGCAGTCATCGAGGCAATTCAGGAAGCGCGCGCGCACGGAGATCTTTCGGAGAATGCCGAATACGACGCCGCCAAGGACCGTCAGAGCTTCATCGAGGGGCGCATTCTGGATTTGGAGGCAAAGCTTGCCAACGCGCAGATCATCAACCCGGCAGAACTGGATGTTGATGGTCGATGTGTCTTCGGTGCCACGGTGGAATTGGCAGATCTGGATAAGGGGGATAGTGTGACCTACCAGATTGTCGGTGACGACGAGGCCGACCTAAAGACCGGAAAGGTCTCCGTAAGCTCGCCTATCGCGCGGGCGTTGATTGGCAAGTATGCGGGCGATGTGGCCGAGGTGGTGGCGCCGGGCGGCGTCAAGGAGTACGAAATTCTCGACGTCAAGTACGTCTGACGGAATCTTACAGTGCCTACTGCGCGGCTACTTACACTCGGAGCGCTCGCTGCGTTTTTTTCAACGGACCGCTGCTGGCCCTGTCTTGGATAGTTGCTCGAATGCTGTCGCGGTCCGTCGGCGCGAGCACTGATGGTTCGTTTCCTCGATGCAGCGCAGACAATTGCAGTCACCCTTTGGATCGGCACGCTCTGGACGTCGGGATTGGTGGTTGCGCCGCTGTTGTTTCATGCGCTGAGTGATCGCGCGCTTGCCGGCGCTGTGGCCGGTCAGCTTTTCGAGGTGACCGCATCTATCGGGCTGGTCTGTGGTGTATGCGTACTGATCGTTTGGTTCGTGTGTCTGGGCACGCGGGGGGCGCCAAAGAAGACTCTGGGGTGGTTGGTCGTTGCTATGCTGGTTCTCGGTTTGGTTGGCCAGTTTGGCATTCAACCTGTACTCGCGGCAATGCGCGAGCAGATGCATCCGCAGCCGGTGATGGAAAGCGGACTTGGTCCCCGCTTTGCCTTTTGGCACATAGTAGCAACCATACTCTATCTCTTGCAGTGCTTGCTTGGTTTGGTCCTGGTGCTATCGCTGCGCGGCCCCGGCGTCCGGTTAGCCATGGCTAAGCAATGACTGGACTAGTCGTTTTGGAAGTCGCGTTTCTTACGCGCTACCTTCTTGTACGTACGGCCTTTCCGTAGCGGTTCGGGCGCCGGGCGGTAAATGACGAGAATCCGTCCGATGTGTTGCACCGGTGCCGCATCGAGTCTGTCGCAGATTTGCCAGAGTAGGGCATCTCGCGCCTTGCGGTCGCCGTCTCCAGCCCGTACCTTGATCAGTTCATGGCTGTCCAGACTCGATGCGATTTCGTCGATCACACGATTAGAAAGTCCGTTGTCGCCGATGACTACTGCGGGGCGCAGGGCATGGGCTTGGGCGCGCAGAGAGCGGCGCTGGGTAGGCGTAAGATTAAGCAATTAATGTCTCCTACAACTATTTTAGGCTGATGGCAGGCAAGAAGACCAGCCGGGCGTGGATGCGTGAACACGTGAGTGATCCGTTCGTAAAGCTCGCCACCCGCCAAGGGCTCCGATCGAGGGCGGTTTTCAAGCTTGAGGAGATCAATGCGCGCGACAAGTTGATTAGCGCGGGAATGTGTGTGGTTGACCTCGGGGCAGCTCCGGGCGGCTGGTCACAGCTGGCGGCGCCGCTAGTCGGCGCTGGGGGTAAAGTCGTTGCTTTGGATATCCTGAATATGGAGGCGATACCCAATGTTGACTTTATTCGGGGTGATTTCAGCGAAGACGCGGTGCTGAAGCGGCTTGAGCAAGCGCTTGATGGACGAGCCGTTGACCTTGTTCTTTCCGACATGGCCCCCAATATGTCTGGAGTACGATCGACCGATCAGGCCCGGTGGGCGCATCTGTCTGAGTTGGCAGTGGAATTCGCCAGGACCCATCTGAACCCGGGAGGCACGTTGCTGGTCAAATGTTTCCAGGGTGCCGGTGCCGACGATCTGCGCCGCGAAATTGGTGCTTTGTTTGACTCGGTAGTGGTGCGCAAGCCCAAAGCCTCGCGCGACAGGTCCCGGGAGTTCTTTTTGCTAGCAAAGGGGCTGACAGATGAGGCCAGGCAACGAGCGCAGCCGGGCGAAACAGTTTAGAATCGGTCTCAGCCGGGCGGATTAATTCCGCAAAAGAATTATCAAGGAGTACAGTTGAACAATCTCATCAAGAACGTCGCTGTCTGGCTGGTCATCGCACTTGTGTTGATGACCGTGTTCAACCAGTTCAGCGCGCGTCACCAGCAGCAGTCGGCGACAGAATATTCCCAGTTTATCCAGGATGTGAATGCAGGCAGTGTCGCTGGTGTCACTATTGAAGGTCGTACGCTACGCGTGCGCAAGACCGACGGCCAGCGCTACACCGTCTACTCCCCTTCTGATCCGTGGCTGGTTTCGGACCTCCTCAAAGCCGGGGTCGCTATCGAGGCTAAACCCGAGGAAGAGCCGTCGTTATTGATGAATATCTTCGTCTCCTGGTTCCCGATGCTGTTGCTCATTGGTGTGTGGATTTTTTTCATGCGTCAGATGCAAGGCGGCGGCCGAGGCGGGGCGTTCTCGTTTGGCAAGAGCCGGGCGAGAATGCTTGACGAGGGAAACAACGGCGTCACATTTTCCGACGTCGCTGGCTGTGAGGAAGCCAAAGAGGAGGTGGCGGAACTAGTTGACTTCCTGCGTGATCCGGGCAAGTTCCAAAAGCTTGGCGGGCGCATTCCGCGCGGTGTGCTCATGGTCGGCTCGCCGGGTACTGGTAAAACTCTATTGGCCAAGGCGATCGCCGGCGAAGCCAAGGTCCCTTTCTTCTCGATTTCCGGTTCTGATTTCGTCGAGATGTTCGTCGGGGTCGGCGCGGCGAGAGTGCGAGATATGTTCGAGCAGGCAAAGAAACACGCGCCGTGCATTGTGTTCATTGACGAAATTGACGCCGTCGGCCGCCAGCGTGGCGCCGGTCTGGGCGGTGGTAACGATGAGCGCGAACAAACGCTTAACCAGTTGTTGGTCGAGATGGATGGGTTTGAAACAGGATCTGGCGTGATTGTTATCGCCGCGACCAACCGGCCGGACGTGCTCGATCCGGCGCTGTTGCGACCGGGTCGATTCGACCGGCAGGTTGTCGTACCGCTGCCCGACATTCGTGGCCGCGAACAGATTCTGATGGTGCATATGCGCAAGGTGCCCGTCGCTCCCGATGTGCAGCCCGATATTCTGGCGCGTGGCACCCCTGGATTTTCAGGGGCGGACCTGGCCAATCTGGTTAACGAGGCCGCATTGTTTGCCGCTAGAGCCAACAAACGCTTAGTTGATATGGAAGATTTCGAGCGCGCTAAGGACAAGATCATGATGGGCGCCGAGCGCAAATCGATGGTGATGCCCGAGGAAGAGCGCAAGAACACCGCTTACCACGAGTCGGGTCACGCGGTCGTGGCGAAGCTATTGGCGAAGACTGACCCGGTTCACAAGGTTACGATCATTCCGCGTGGTCGTGCCTTGGGCGTAACAATGCAGCTCCCGCAAGAAGATCGATATAGCATGGACCGTGAGCAGATTCTGGAGAACATATCGGTCTTGTTCGGCGGCCGTATCGCCGAAGAGATCTTTATGAGTCAGATGACCACCGGCGCGTCAAATGACTTCGAGCGCGCCACCGACATGGCGCGCCGCATGGTGACGCAATGGGGAATGAGCGATGATCTCGGCCC
The DNA here is from genome assembly GCA_020346185.1 of Betaproteobacteria bacterium. Taxonomy (GTDB): domain Bacteria; phylum Pseudomonadota; class Gammaproteobacteria; order Burkholderiales; family Eutrophovitaceae; genus SG8-40. Next base: position 1,656,000 of record CP070775.1, read on the forward strand.
GATGATCTATGGTGAAAACGAGGGCGAGATCTTCCTCGGCAGGTCGATCACGACGCACAAGAATCTTTCCGAGGCGACCATGCAAAAGGTCGATGCGGCGATTCGCAAGATCATCGACGAGCGCTATGCAATTGCGCGCAAGCTGATCGAGGAGAATCGCGACAAGGTCGAAGCGATGGCCCAAGCGCTGCTCGAGTGGGAAACCATCGACTCCGATCAGATCAGCGACATCATGGAAGGCAAGCCGCCTCGGCCGCCGAAGCCGACGTCGCCACCGAAGTCGCCAGATTCGCCGCCGGAAAATCCGTCCCCCGAACCAACGGCGACGCCGGCCGAGGAAACCTGATCGGTTCCGCAGCGGCCTTTCACAGGCGCAGGGCGACGAGGATCGATGCTTATCGCCAGTCCCCTCCCCTGTGCCACCATAATTCGCTAACTGCGAAACCTTCTTGATTGCCGTGATTGCACGCCGCCATACTCGGTAAACCGCAGATGAGCGCTTCCGCGAGACCCGATGCGTTTGTCTGCGGTCGTTATAGTCTGTCGCTGTGCCGCCCTCTCATTATGGGGGTCGTCAACATCACGCCAGATTCGTTTTCGGATGGTGGGTTTTTTCTCGATCCCGCTCGAGCTGTCGCCCATGCACAGCGACTCGTGGAGGAGGGCGCAGACATTATCGATCTTGGCGGCGAATCGTCTCGGCCGGGATCTTCGCCGGTTTCACTCGAGGAGGAACGCCGGCGCGTCTTGCCTGTGCTGGAAAAAGTAGCGCGGCTCGCGGTGCCGGTATCGGTCGACACGAGCAAGCCCGAGTTGATGTGCGAGGCCCTCGCCAATGGGGCGTCGATGATCAACGACATTACATCATTGCGTTCTGCCGGTGCTATCGACGTGATCGTCGACTCTGACGCGGGTGTCTGTCTGGTGCATATGCAAGGTGAGCCTCGCGACATGCAGCTTGGGCCTGCCTATAATGACGTTGTTTTCGAGGTGTCGCAGTTTTTAAGCGAGCGTGCGCGTTTTTTGCTTGACAGAGGAGTCAGCAAATCGCGCATCGTGCTCGATCCCGGTTTTGGTTTCGGCAAGACCGATCAGCACAATGTGCAGTTAATGCAGGCGCTGCCGGCGATTGGTGCGGGTCGATTCGCGTTAGTCGCCGGTCTGTCCCGCAAATCACAGTTGGGCAGAATAACCGGACGCAAGGACGCAAAAGATCGGCTTGGCTCGAGCATTGCCGCGGCGCTAGCTGCGGTTCGCAATGGCGCCTCGATCCTTAGAGTCCATGACGTTGCCGAGACGAAGGACGCGTTGATGGTATGGCAAGCATTCGAAACGAGCGCAACGAACAGCGGGGCAGTATCAAGTTGACGTCTGCGAGAAAATACTTTGGCACGGATGGCATCCGTGGAACGGTCGGCGCATCCCCGATTACGCCGGAGTTTGTCATGCATCTCGGCTACGCCGCGGGAAAGGTGCTCACCGCTGCGGCTAGACTCGGGTCGGGTCAGCACACGGGAGTGCTGATCGGAAAAGACACGCGCATTTCCGGATACATGCTCGAATCAGCCCTGCAGGCAGGGCTTTCAGCGGCGGGTGTGGACATTTACCTTGCCGGCCCTATGCCAACACCCGCAGTGGCATATCTCACGCGGGCATTGCGTCTCAGCGCCGGTATTGTCATCTCTGCTTCGCACAACCCGTTCGAAGACAATGGAATCAAATTCTTCTCAGCGCATGGCAACAAGTTGCCTGACGCGGTGGAACACGCGATCGAAGCACAGCTCGAGTTACCGATCGCAACCATGCCTTCAGCCGAACTCGGTAAGGCGCGCCGGATTGGTGACGCGGCAGGACGTTATATCGAGTTTTGCAAGAGTACTTTTCCGACCGAGCTCGATTTGCGCGGCATCAAACTGGTTATCGATTGTGCTCACGGCGCGACCTACCATGTCGCCGGCGAGGTATTTCACGAACTCGGTGCTGACGTTGTCACCATCGGAAACCAACCTGACGGCTTGAATATCAATGATGCATGCGGCGCCGTCCATCCGCAGGCGCTGCAGGATGCCGTGCGGGCAAATTGTGCTGATCTGGGAATCGGTTTCGACGGAGACGGCGACCGTGTCGTGATGGTTGACGCCGGTGGCCGCATCTATGACGGCGATGAGCTGCTCTACGTGATTGCTGCGTTCCGCCACGATGCCGGTCTGCTTGCAGGCGGGGTGGTCGGCACGCTGATGACCAATCTCGGAATGGAGCGGGCGCTGACCGGACTCGGGATTCCGTTTTTGCGGGCGGCGGTTGGCGATCGCTACGTCTTGGAGAAACTGCAAGAGAATAACTGGCAGATCGGAGGCGAGAGCTCCGGCCATATCATCTGCCTTGACCGGCACACCACCGGCGACGGAATCGTCTCCGCGCTACAGGTGTTGCATGCCGTGCGTGCATTGAACAAGCCATTGTCCGAATTGGTGAAGCCGGTTGCCCGCTATCCGCAGGTTCTGGTCAATGTCAGGGTCACCCGCGATTTCGATTTTCGGGCTAACGCCGTGCTGACGGATGCTGTTCAACAACTCGAGCGATCACTGTCGGGCAATGGCCGCGTGCTGCTTCGCGCATCGGGCACCGAGCCAGTCATCCGCGTTATGGTCGAAGGTGCTGACCCGGCCCGGATCCGCAAACACGCCGATGAACTGGCAAAAGCGGTGACGCTGGCAGCACGGGCTTCAGTCGCGGAAAGCAAGCCGGAGAAGGTGCACGAAAAGTAAGCGCTTGTCGATAGCGCTGCAAGTTTTCCCGCAGTCACGCCACACTGTTGGCGCATTCGCCGTCTCTGTATCTGCTTCGAGCCGTCACATCATCAGGTCGGATGCGCTGGTGGTGCGTTTTCCGGGCTGGCTTTTGTAACACGGGGTAGTCATAGCGGGGGAGCCAAAGTCGCTGGCAATTCCAGTATCGACACGGGCTTGGCGGGCCGCGACAAAGCCGCCTCGCGGCACTGCACAACGTTGACTCGTCTTTGATTTAAAAGGTAGAATTCGCTCGATTCTACTGTGGGTTAGATGATGCGTCAGCGCCTCGTAGCTGGTAATTGGAAGATGTTTGGAAACAGCGCCCGAAACCAGCTATTGCTGGAGGGCTTGGCGAGCCAAGTAGCTACGATCGGCAAGCTTAGCTGTGCAGTCTGCGTGCCTTTCCCCTATCTTTATCAGGCCCGCTCAGTACTGGCGGGTTCAGGCGTTGGCTGGGGGGCGCAAAATGTCAGTCAGCAGCCGAAAGGGGCGTTCACTGGCGAGGTATCGGTGTCCATGCTGGCCGATTTCGGTTGTCGTTATGTCATTGTCGGCCACTCGGAAAGGCGCAAGCTGTTTCATGAAGATGACCAGCTGGTAGCGGCCAAGGCCAAGGCTGTGCTGGAGCAAAAGATGACGCCGATAGTTTGTATTGGCGAGAGCCTCGATGAGCGAGAGCGCGGCGTCACGGAGGGCGTCGTGTCACGGCAACTCGGCTGTGTCATCAAGGAAATTGGCATCGATGGTTTGCTCAGGTCGGTGGTTGCATACGAGCCAGTGTGGGCGATCGGTACCGGCAAGACGGCAACGCCGGAGCAGGCGCAGCGTGTGCACGCTTATCTCCGAAAGCTGATGTCGGAGCAGGACGCTGGCGTTGCGCGCCATGTGACGATGCTCTACGGCGGCAGTGTAAAGGCAGCGAATGCGGCCGCCCTGTTCGCGATGGAAGACATCGACGGCGGATTGATTGGCGGTGCTTCGCTGGATTTGAATGAATTTATGTCGATCTGCAAGGCGGCAGTTCGCTGAACTATTGAGCGTTTTGCAATCCAGTGGATCGCGGATTGAAGGGAAGATAGCGTAATGAGCCTAGTAGTTTTGATCATTCACGTGCTCGCGGCTGCCGGTATCATCGGGCTGGTGCTGATGCAACACGGAAAGGGTGCCGATATGGGTGCGGCTTTCGGCAGCGGTTCGGCGGGAAGCCTGTTTGGTGCGAGTGGCTCTGCCAATTTTCTGAGTCGCTCGACGTCGGTCTTTGCGGTGATATTCTTTGTTACCAGCATGGGATTGAGTTATCTGTCATTTGAGAAATCGAGTTCGGTTGGAGTGATGTCGTCCGACCAGCTTCCAGTCAGTTCGGATGTGCCGGTCCCGGAACTGGAGGTGGAGTCGGACGCAACGGCAGATGGCGACTCCGTGGTCGACGAGATTCCCGAGTGAGAACGCGTAGCGGAGGCGCTCGGCGGCGTTTATCTTCGCGCGTGAACACGTTTGCCGACGTGGTGGAATTGGTAGACACGCCGTCTTGAGGGGGCGGTGGCGAAAGTCGTGCGAGTTCGAGTCTCGCCGTCGGCACCAGTTTTCATAGAGCTCGCTGTTGTCTAACTAGTTATCTTTGCATCAGACGGTGGCAAGAGCCGCGCCGTACGCGGAATCGGGCGTAAGAGCGAAGCCTAGACGTTGCGGTACAAGTCCTGCCGGAATCGCACCAATTTGTTCGGAAGGAAAGGGATGATCGAACAGTATTTCGCAATTCTGTTGTTTATCGCTGTTGGCCTTGCAATGGGTATCGGTTTGCCACTTGTTGGCGCGACGCTGAGCAGGGTGTTGCGCGTGCACCGTCCCGATCCACAGAAACTTTCACCCTACGAATGCGGATTCGAAGCCTTTGAAGACGCACGCATGCGCTTCGATGTCCGTTACTACCTGGTTGCGATCCTGTTCATCATTTTCGATCTGGAGATCGCCTTTTTGTTTCCCTGGGCGGTAGTGCTCGACGAAATCGGCATGTTTGGTTTCGTTGCAATGGTGATTTTCCTCGCGTTGCTTGTCGTCGGGTTTATCTATGAGTGGAAGAAAGGTGCGCTCGAATGGGATTGAGGGGAATCAAGGCATGAGCACGCACGGCGTGACCGAACAGGGTTTTGTTACCACCTCGATAGACAACCTCATCAACTGGACGCGGACTGGCTCTTTATGGCCGATGACCTTTGGCCTTGCTTGTTGCGCGGTCGAGATGATGCACGCCGGCGCCGCTCGCTATGACCTGGATCGTTTTGGTGTGGTCTTCCGCCCCAGCCCCCGGCAATCCGATGTGATGATTGTTGCTGGCACGCTTTGCAACAAGATGGCCCCCGCGCTGCGTAAGGTTTACGACCAGATGTCGGAGCCACGCTGGGTGATTTCCATGGGATCGTGCGCTAACGGTGGCGGTTACTATCACTACTCTTACTCGGTCGTGCGCGGCTGCGACCGAATCGTCCCGGTGGACGTCTATGTCCCCGGATGTCCCCCCACCTCCGAAGCGCTTCTTTACGGAATCATTCAGTTACAGAACAAGATCCGAAGGACCAATACGATTGCCCGCTAGTCGTCCGATTGCGTTACGAACATGAATAGGCGCTTACAGTCCCTGTGCGAACAACTGAGCTCGGCTTTGGAAGGGCAAATCAACCCGGTGAGCAGCTCGCTTGGGGAGCTCACCGTTGTTGTGCCGGCCGCGACCATTGGCGATGTCATGCTCACGCTGCGTGATCGTGCGGAGTTGGATTTTTCACAACTGATCGATCTTTGCGGTGTTGATTACAGTGGCTACGCTGGCGCGCGCGAATTCGTTAACCGCTTTGCAGTTGTCTACCACCTGCTGTCAATCGAACACAATTGGCGGCTTCGTGTCCGCGCCTATTGCGAAGACGATGATTTTCCGGTGATGGGTTCAGTTGTTTCGATCTGGCCAGCTGCGAACTGGTTCGAGCGTGAAGCGTTCGACCTGTTCGGCATCATATTTACCGGCCATCCGGATTTGCGGCGCCTGTTGACCGACTATGGATTCGTCGGTCATCCGTTCCGAAAGGATTTTCCGTTGTCGGGCAATGTTGAAATGCGCTATGACCCGGAACAACAGCGTGTCATTTATCAGCCGGTGACGATTGAGCCTCGCGAGATTGTCCCCCGCGTCGTGCGAGAAGAGAATTACGGCGATGTTGAGTAGCGGAACTCGTCTCCTCTGGACGCCGTGTGTCGTTGACCGTCAGTCACACTGCGTGGAGTGTTGACGCTGGTGGCTGAGATACGCAATTACACCATGAACTTTGGGCCGCAGCATCCGGCGGCGCACGGCGTGCTGCGGCTTGTGCTCGAACTCGATGGCGAAGTCATCGAACGCGCTGACCCGCATATCGGCTTGTTGCATCGGGCAACCGAGAAGCTCGCCGAGCACAAGACCTTTATCCAGTCGGTTCCCTACATGGACCGCCTCGATTACGTCTCGATGATGTGCAACGAGCACGCCTACGTAATGGCGATCGAGAAATTGCTGGAAGTCGAAGTGCCGTCGCGCGCGCAGTACATCCGTGTCATGTTCGACGAGATCACGCGCATTCTCAATCATCTGCTGTGGCTTGGTGCGCACGCGCTGGATGTCGGGGCGATGACGGTGTTTCTTTATTGCTTCCGCGAGCGCGAAGACCTGATGGATTGTTACGAGGCGGTATCGGGTGCGCGTCTACACGCTGCCTATTATCGGCCCGGTGGTGTGTACCGGGATCTCCCGGAAATGATGCCGCAGTATCAGGTATCGAAGTTCCGCGATCGCAAACGGGTCGACAAGCGCAACGCAAATCGCGAGGGCTCGCTGCTCGATTTCATCGATGATTTTACCGCCCGTTTTCCGCGTAAGGTGGACGAGTATGAAACGCTATTGACCGACAACCGTATCTGGAAGCAACGCACAGTCAGTATTGGTGTTGTGTCTCCGGAGCGAGCCGCCGCGCTTGGGTTTACCGGGCCGATGCTGCGTGGTTCCGGCATTGCTTGGGATTTACGCAAGCAACAGCCTTACGAAGTGTACGACCGGGTTCATTTTGATATTCCGGTTGGTGTCAATGGCGATTGCTACGACCGTTATCTGGTGCGCATCGAGGAAATGCGACAGTCCAATCGCATTATCCGCCAGTGCATCGACTGGTTGCGTGCCAACCCTGGTCCAGTGATGAGTGACGACCACAAAGTGTGTCCCCCGTCGCGGGTGTCGATGAAAACCGACATGGAAGAATTGATTCACCACTTCAAGTTGTTTACCGAAGGGGTACACGTTCCCCTCGGCGAAGTGTACGCGGCGGTTGAAGCACCGAAAGGGGAGTTCGGTATTTACCTCGTGTCTGATGGTGCCAACAAACCTTATCGGTTGAAAATTCGCGCTCCAGGATTTGCCCACCTTTCTGCCATGGATGAGATGTCGCGTGGGCACATGATTGCCGACATGGTTGCAATTATCGGAACCCAAGACATCGTTTTTGGTGAGGTTGATCGGTGAGCGCGGCAAACTTACTCAGCGCCGAGTCCCTCGCAAGAATCGATCGGGAGATCGCCAAATATCCGGCCGATCGCAAGTCATCTGCAGTCATGTCGGCGTTGGCTATCGCGCAGCAGGAAAAGAGCTGGGTTTCTGAAGATGTCATCGAGTTTGTTGCCACCTACCTCGGTATGCCGCCAATTGCTGTTTGGGAAGTCGCGACTTTCTACGGCATGTACAACCTTGATAAGCCGGGACAGTTCAAGATCACTATCTGTACCAACTTGCCGTGTGCACTGCGCGGAGCGGAAGAAGCCGCGGAACACCTGAAGAATAAGCTGCAGATCGATTTCAATCAGACCAGTGCCGATGGCCATTTCACTCTCAAGGAGGGAGAGTGTATGGGCGCGTGTGTCGATGCCCCGGTTTGCATCGTCAATGACAGACAGATGAAGCCACATATGTCACCGGCCAAACTGGACAAGTGGCTCGATGAGCTAAAGAAAAGATGAACGCACCGGCTCCACCTTTCCCGCAGGACATCTACGGGCCTGACGCGGTCATTCTGAAAGGACTCGACGGTCTCAATTGGCGTCTCGCCGACTACGAGTCGCGCGAAGGCTACGCTGCGTTGCGCAAGGTTTTGAGTGAGCGCATTGCGCCGGAGGATGTCATCGCCGAGGTCAAGAAGTCGGCACTGCGCGGGCGCGGTGGTGCCGGTTTCCCAACCGGTTTGAAGTGGAGTTTTATGCCGCGCGGCTATGACGGCGTCAAGTATCTGGTATGCAACTCGGATGAGGGTGAACCAGGCACGTTCAAGGATCGCGAGATCCTGCGCTATAACCCCCACGCGGTCATTGAAGGCATGGCGATCGCTGCATACGCCATGGGCACCTCGGTCGGATACAACTATATCCACGGCGAAATCTGGGAAGTCTACGAGCGCTTCGAAAAGGCGCTCGAGGAAGCGCGCGCCGCAGGCTATCTTGGCAGCAACATCCTTGGCTCGGGTTTCGATTTTGAATTGCATGCCCATCATGGTTGGGGAGCGTACATTTGCGGCGAGGAAACGGCGTTGCTGGAATCGATCGAAGGCAAGAAAGGCCAGCCCAGATTCAAACCGCCATTTCCGGCCAGTCATGGTCTTTATGGCAAGCCCACCACAATTAACAACACGGAGACCTTCGCTGCCGTACCCTGGCTAATTCTTAACGGTGGAGATGCGTTTCTCAATCTCGGACGCCCCAACAATGGCGGCACCAAGATCTTCTCGGTTTCGGGTGACGTGGCGCGGCCGGGCAATTACGAGGTCAAACTTGGCACACCGTTCGCCGAACTGCTCAGAATGGCTGGCGGCATGCGCGATGGCAATGCGCTCAAGGCCGTCATACCGGGTGGATCATCGATGCCGGTGCTGCCGGCCAACATCATGATGGCGACCGACATGGACTATGACTCCATTGCCAAGGCCGGCTCCATGCTTGGTTCTGGCGCGGTGATCGTGATGGACCAGACGCGGTGCATGGTGCGTTGCCTGCAGCGCCTGTCGTACTTCTACTACGAAGAGTCTTGCGGGCAATGCACGCCGTGCCGCGAGGGAACTGGGTGGCTGTACCGCATGGTTCACCGCATTGAGCATGGCAAGGGCGAACCGGACGACCTAGATGTGCTTGTCTCAGTGGCAGACAACATTGCCGGCCGCACCATTTGTGCACTGGGCGACGCAGCAGCACTTCCGGTCAAGAGTTTCATCAAGCACTTCCGTCACGAGTTCGAGCACCATATCGAGAATAAGGCATGTCAGACAGGTTGAGCCGATGATTACCCTCGAAGTCGACGGCAAGTCAGTCGAGGTGGCTGAACACAGCACGGTGATGGATGCCGCCAACAAACTTGGCATCTATATTCCGCACTTTTGCTATCACAGCAAACTCTCGATCGCTGCCAACTGCCGCATGTGTCTGGTTCAGGTTGAGAAGGCGCCGAAACCCTTGCCGGCCTGTGCCACACCGGCAACCGCGGGAATGAAGGTCTGGACGCATTCGGAGGTCGCTGTTCAAGCGCAGAAGGGGGTGATGGAGTTTCTGCTCATCAACCACCCGCTTGATTGCCCAATTTGCGATCAGGGTGGCGAGTGCCAATTGCAGGACCTTGCTGTCGGTTACGGCGGCTCAAGTTCACGATTCAACGAGAACAAGCGTGTCGTCACCCATAAGGATCTTGGACCACTGGTCTCCGCAGAGGAGATGTCGCGCTGCATTCATTGCACGCGCTGCGTGCGCTTTGGTCAGGAGATCGCGGGAGTCATGGAACTCGGCATGGCCGGTCGTGGCGAACATTCCGAGATCATGGCGTTCGTCGGCCACACGGTGGACTCCGAGTTGTCAGGCAACATGATCGATGTCTGCCCAGTCGGCGCACTGACGTCGAAACCGTTTCGCTACTCTGCCCGCACTTGGGAACTTTCGCGCCGTCGTTCGGTGGCTTCACACGACAGCCTCGGTTCCAATCTCGTCGTCCAGGTCATGCAAGACCGCGTGAAGCGGGTTTTGCCGGGGGAGAACGAAGAGATCAACGAGTGCTGGCTGTCGGATCGCGACCGTTTTTCCTACGAAGCTCTGGATTCGGAGCAGCGCCTGACGTCGCCGATGATCAAGCGTGACGGAAACTGGACCCAAGTTGACTGGGCAACAGCGCTCGAATATGTCGCGAATGAATTATCGCGTGTGCGTGAAGCACATGGCGCAGCCGCCATCGGCGGGCTTGCCACTGGCCAATCGACGTCGGAAGAATTGTTCCTGTTGCAGAAATTGATACGCTCTGTCGGCAGTGGTCATGTTGACTTCCGCCTCCGGCAAGTTGATTTTGCCGACGACGATGGGCCTGGCGGCGCCGTTCCCTGGCTGGGCATGAAGGTCACCGAGTTGAACGGGCTCGACCGGATATTGGTTATCGGTTCAAACCTGCGTAAGGAGCAGCCGCTGCTGGCGCAACGCATTCGTCAGGCGGTGCGAGAAAACGCCGCACACTTAAATGTTATTAATTCAGTTGGCGATGATTTTCTGGTTCGTACTCACGGCCGCATTATTGTTGCGCCGAGTCGCATTGGTGACACAGTTGCCGCGGTGGTCAGAGCGGCGGCCGAGCAAAGTGGCGTTGCGGTGCCGGCCGAAGTAACGGGTGTGGCCGTCGACGAGGGTGCGAAGCAGATTGCCGAGAGTCTGACGAGCGGTGCAAGGAAGGCGATATTGCTGGGCAATCTGGTTCAGCACGGCCCCGAGCGTTCACGTATCCGGGCTCTGGTTAATTTGCTCGGCTCCATTAGTGGCTGCCGAACCGGGTTTCTCGGCGACGGTGCGAACAGTGTTGGTGGTTATCTGAGCGGAGCTGTTCCGGCAACGGGCTCGGGATACAACGCGCGCCGGATGATCGAGAATCCCTTGAAAGCGTACTTCTTGTTGCACACCGAAGTCGAATTGGACTGCGTCACGCCACGCGCTGCCACTGCTGCGATGCATGCGGCCGAGTTGGTGGTAGCAATGTCTGCTTTCAAGCATCGCGCACTTGACTACGCCCAGGTGCTGTTGCCGGTTGCGCCATTTACCGAAACTGCTGGCACCTTCGTCAACCTTGAAGGGCGGGCGCAGCGGTTCAACGGCGTGATTCCGCCGCTCGGCGACACGCGTCCGGCATGGAAGGTGCTGCGGGTGTTGGGAAATCTGCTTCGGCTCGATGGCTTTGAGTACGAGACCATTGAAGACGTGCGTACGGAGATGGCCGCTGAGGCGGGCGACGTTGCGAGCCGCCTGAACAATGGCCCCGGTGCGGCGCAACCCGCGGTGGATCGCCGCGCCGGTCTCGCAAAGGGACAGGGGCTGGAGCGAATCGCGGAGGTACCCATTTATCACACTGACGGTATTGTGCGCCGTGCACCATCGTTACAGCTCACGCGCGATGCCGAAGTAAGCGGCGCCTGGATGAACGGCCGCCGCACTGAGCGGTTGCAGCTGGTTCCGGGAGACCGGCTTCGTGTTACTCAGGACGGCGGTGAAGCAATTCTGGTCTGTCAGCGTGATGACCGCCTCCCTGACGATTGTGTGCGTGTTGCCGCAGCGAATGAGGCGACCATGCAGCTTGGTGCGCCGTATGCTGCACTTACTGTCGAGCGAGTTTCCGGCACTGCGGAGATCAGCGGCTGATGGAATGGCTCGCGGGCATGATCGGCACACCCGCGGCGGTAACGCTGTGGACACTGGCGAAGATTCTGGCAATCGTCATTGTCGTCACCCTGTGTGTTGCCTACCTGACGCTGGCCGAGCGCAAAGTCATTGGTTACATGCAGCTGCGCCTTGGTCCCAACAGGGTTGGGCCCAAGGGCTTGTTCCAACCGTTTGCCGATGTCCTCAAATTGCTGGTCAAGGAAGTTATCGTTCCGACTGGCGCCAACAAGTTCTTGTTCATCACTGCGCCTGTGTTGTCACTGATGCCGGCGCTTGCTGCCTGGGCGGTGGTTCCGTTTGCCGATGGTGCGGTCGTGTCCAACATCGATGCCGGGCTGCTCTACATCATG
>CP070775.1:1667977-1681238 GCA_020346185.1 Betaproteobacteria bacterium
GGCGCAGTGAAGCGAACCTGCAGATCCTGCGTGATCAACTGGCCGAACTCGATGGCGATCTGCTGAACGGTGCGCTGCCGCAGGAACAGTACGAGAGCGCCCGCGCGGAGCTCGAGCGCCGGGTGCTTGAGGAATCGCAAAAAGCCGGTGCGGATATTGGCGACGGCCAAACCGGGCACAAATGGCTCGCACCTGCGCTGATCGGTTTGTTGGTGCCCGCGGCTTCGATCGCGCTGTATGCGCATCTTGGCAACACGGATGGTCTCGATGTGAAAGACACGGTGCAGTCGCCGCACAATATTACCGGTCAGGATGTCGATCGCATGGTCCGGCAACTGGAACAACACCTCGCTGAAAACCCTCACGATGCCGAAGGCTGGGCGATGCTCGGGCGGTCGCGCTGGGTAATGCAACAGTTCGACGCTTCGGCGCGGGCATGGCAGCGTGCCGCCGAGTTACGGCCAGATGATCCCGACGTGTTGACCAATTACGCCGAGGTGTTGGCGATGACCGCGCAGGGCGATCTCGCAGGGGCACCGGCGCAATTGCTCTCGCGCGCTTTGCAAATACAACCGATGCATCCGAAAGGACTGGCATTGAGTGGCAGTGCCGCGTTCGGGCGCAGCGATTACAGCGCGGCAATCGAGTACTGGCAACGATTACTGATGATCAGTGCCGATGATCAGGAACTATCGTCGGCGCTCAAGACGGGTATCGCCGAGGCCCGAGCGCGTCTTGGGCAACCTGTGGATAATGAACAGGCACTTGCCGCTGGCGGAGAGCCCACGGTGGAAGTGAAAGGTGATGTGCGTCTGTCAGCACAGTTGTCGCAGTTCGCCAGTCCGGAAGACAGCGTGTTTATCTTCGCGAGGGCTGCGCAAGGCCCCGGCATACCCCTTGCTGTAGTGCGCGTTACCGTCGCGGAACTGCCGTACCGGTTTCGTCTTGACGACAGCATGGCGATGATGCCGGAAAGAAAGCTCTCGGATTTTCGGCAACTTGTCGTCGGTGCGCGTGTCTCAAAGTCAGGCAGTGCAGCACGCTCGAGCGGAGATCTCGAAGGATTCAGTGCGGCGGTAACGCCGGATTCGGGTGACGTTCGCATCGTGATCGATCAGCGTGTCCCGTAACCAACAACTCAATTGGTCGCAAGACACTCACGAGGAGTATTGATGTCAAGGTGGTGGTCGAACATAACGGCGCGACGCAGCTTCAGTACGGCTCAGCGAAGCGTTGGAACAGGTGGTTTTGTCTCAACGATTGCGGCTTCGCTAGTGGCTCTGGGCGCGATGATGCTGCCGGCGTACGCGCAAAACGTGCAGGTGGAGGGGCTCAAGCCGGAAGTCAACGCCTTTGTTACGCGGATGACGCGCGAACATGGCTTCGATTCAGTTGAACTGAGCCGGCTGTTTGCGCAACTGGAAGCTAACCAGACCATCATCCGTGCCTTCAATGCCCCGGCTACGGCGAGGCCCTGGAGCTACTTCCGCAAATTGTACGTGACCTCCTCGCGCATCGAAGGTGGCGTTGAATTCTGGGACGAACACGCCGAGGTGCTGGAGCGGGCGAGCGGTTTCTACGGTGTGCCGGAAGAGATCATCGTCTCAATCATCGGGGTCGAAACCATCTACGGCCGGTACACCGGGAAATTTCGCACCGTCGACGCACTGTACACACTTGGCTTTGAGGTGCCGCGGCGGTCGCAGTTTTTCCAGGGGCAGTTTGAGCATTTCCTGCTGCTGGCGCGCGAGAACGGATTGGATGCGGAATCAGTCACCGGTTCGTACGCCGGCGCAATGGGCATACCACAGTTCATGCCGTCGAGCTATCGCCAGTACGCGGTGGACTTCGACGGTGATGGCCGGGTCGACCTGTTGAACAGCGTTGCCGACGCAGTCGGAAGCGTTGCCAACTATCTGAGCCGTTTCGGCTGGGAAGCGGGCGAGCAGATCGTGTTGCCGGCGAAAGTCTCAACCAACGAGACAGAGAAACTGGAACGGCTCGGTGTCAAGCCGTCCTTGACCGTGGCGCAGTTGCGTTCGCGCGGTGTCGAGGCCGATGGCGACGTCGCCGATAATGTTGACGCCGGTTTCTTCACCCTTGAATCCGAGCAGGCGCCGGAGTACTGGATTTCGTTGAAGAACTTCTACGTGATTACCCGCTACAACCGCAGCAACAACTACGCAATGGCGGTATACCAACTGTCCCGGGAAATTTCGAGAAAACGCCTGCAAGAGCAGGGAACGATGGCGCGGGCCAGCAATGACTGATCGCGAATCTGTCGAATTAGGCCGGTAGATAAGAAACCGCCCGAGTTGCAACGCCGAGGCTTGCGGGGTGCGCTTTTCGAAGATGAAGCGGCCCGCTGACGGCATTGTTGCTGCCGTGCCCGCCGTGTCCCTGTGGGAGACCTTCCACGACAGCGCCGTACTTGTGCTTTTGGAGAGAGGCCTTTTCGAGCAGCCGGGGTGCTACGGATTTGGCTTGCGCATCAGATCCTTGAGCCTGTAAACCGCGTCGAGTGCCTGTTTCGGCGTCAATGAATCGGGATCGATCGACTCGACAAGTTCCAGTACCGGATTTCGCTCTGGTTCCATGACGATATTTTGAGCAAACAGGTCAGCTTGTGGACTGCGCGCCAGCGCGTCACGTTCCAGTTTCGCCAGCTGCTTTCTGGCGCTCTTGACGACGGTCGATGGAACGCCGGCCAGTTGTGCCACTTGTATGCCATAGCTTTGTGACGCCGGGCCGTCTTCGACGGTGTGCAGGAACACAATGTGGTCGCGATGCTCGACCGCTGAGACGTGCACGTTGGCGGCGTCCAAATACTCTTCTTCCAGGCGCGTCAGTTCAAAGTAATGCGTCGCGAACAGCGCATAGCTTCGATTGTGTTCGATGACGTGGCGGGCGATGGCGATGGCAAGCGCCAGACCATCGAATGTCGAAGTGCCACGGCCGATCTCGTCCATCAGAAGCAGGCTGTTGCGCGTCGCGTTGTTCAGGATATTGGCAGCCTCGGACATCTCGACCATGAATGTCGATTGCCCGCCGGCCAGGTTGTCCGAGGCGCCGATACGGGTGAATATTCGGTCGACAGGGCCGATGCGTGCATGTGTCGCCGGTACAAAACTGCCAACATGGGCCAGCAGAACGATCAGTGCCACCTGGCGCATGTAAGTTGACTTGCCGCCCATGTTCGGTCCGGTGATCAGTAACAACCGGCGTCGCGGCCCGAGCCGCGTATCATTGGCAATGAACTCATCGATCTGGCGCTCGACAACGGCGTGACGGCCAGCATCGATTTCAATGATCTCTTCATCGGTGAAAGACGGTCGCGTATAACCGGAATCCACTGCGGTGCGAGCGAATGCGATCAACGCATCGAGTTCGGCGGCGGCGCGCGCAATGCTTTGCAAGCTCGCAAGGTGTTCATTGACCTGCTCGAGAAGCTGTTCGTATAGCAGTTTTTCGCGCTTCAGTGCGCGATCTTTCGCCGACAGCGCTTTGTCCTCAAAAGTCTTGAGCTCAGGCGTGATGTAGCGCTCGGCATTCTTCAGCGTCTGACGGCGGCGGTAGTCATCCGGCACATTTGCCGCGTGCGTGCGCCCGACTTCGATATAGAAACCGTGCACGCGGTTGTACTCAACCTTGAGCGTTGGGATGCCGGTTCGTTCACGCTCACACGCCTCGAGTGCGATGAGAAACTCGCCGGCGTCGTTCTGGATGTCGCGCAACTCGTCGAGTTCGGCGTCATAGCCGTCATTGATGACACCGCCTTCGTGCAACACGCTGGCCGGCTCGTCTCGGATCGCCCGGTCGAGCAAACTGACAAGCTCAGGGCGGGGGACCATTGCTTCTGCAAGATCGCGTAAGCGCTTCGCGTTGGTGTCTTGCATCGCTTTAACAAGCGGCGGAAGCAATTTCAGCGTCTGGCGCAACCCAGACAAATCACGCGGGCGGGCACTGCGCAAGGCAACTCGGGTGCTGATGCGTTCCACGTCGGAAAACCCCGATAGTGATGCATGCAAAGAATGCATCGGTGCCTCAGTGCGTCCCGACGCCAGCCAATCGACGGCTTCGTGCCGGTTGATGATGGTCTGCCTGTCTTGCAATGGATGATGCAAGGCGTGACGCAGCCAGCGGCTGCCCATGCTGGTCGCGCAGGTGTCAAACAATGAAAAAAGAGTCGGCTCTGACTCGCCGCGCAAGGTTTCGCTGATTTCGAGGTTACGCCGCGTCGCGGCGTCAAGTGCAATGAAATCGGTACCGCTTTCTACCTGTAAACCGCGTAGATGGGAGATCGTCCCGCCCTGGGTCGACTGTGCATAAGCCAATAGGGCACCGGCCGCCGAGATCGCATTGGGCATGTGCTGGCAACCGAACCCTTCAAGATCACGCGTCCCGAAGTGCCTGGTCAGAGTCCGTACCGCGACGTCTTGATCGAACTGCCAGTCAGGCAGGTGCTTGACGGCACACGTCAATGCTTCCGGTAACTCCGGCTCGATGGCCTCCGAAACGAGTAGTTCTGCTGGCCGCAGTCGTAGTAGTTCGGTGGCCAGCTCCGCCGGCGCACATTGCTTGACGCTGAAATGGCCGCTGGCAAGTGACAGCCACGCCAGTCCGAGTGACTCACTCGATGGGCATAGCGCCATCAACAGGTTGTCGCGTTTGTCATCGAGCAGCGCGGTGTCGGTAAGCGTGCCCGGTGTCACGACACGGGTGACTTTGCGCTCGACAGGTCCTTTCGAAGCCGCCGGATCGCCAATCTGCTCGCAAATCGCTACCGACTCGCCAAGGCGCACCAGCCTCGCCAGGTATTGCTCGGCGGCATGGAACGGTACGCCGGCCATGCGAATTGGTGTGCCGGCGGACGATCCGCGCGAGGTCAGTGTAATGTCCAGCAGCCGGGCGGCCCGTTCCGCATCGCCATAGAACAGTTCGTAAAAGTCGCCCATTCGGTAGAACAGCAGCTTGTCGGTGTGCTCGGACTTGATGCGCAGGTACTGCTGCATCATCGGCGTATGACGGGCTGCCTTCGAACCCGAGTTGTCTTGTGCCGCCTTGTCTGCCGTGCTGTTCATTGCTCTGACTTAACGCTCGTCTGCGTGACTCAGTTTCGCAACTCAATTTCTGAGCCGGTCGGAAATATGTGGGCGGATCGCCTGTAGCAATTGCACAAAAATCTTCGGATTGCCGGCGACGATGCGGCCATTTTCCATGTGATTTGGCTCGCCTTCGAGATCGCCGACCAGCCCGCCAGCCTCGGTGATCAACAGCGTGCCGGCTGCCATGTCCCACGGCGAAAGCCCGATCTCCCAGAAACCATCCAGGCGCCCCGCTGCAACGCTGGCAAGATCGAGCGCCGCCGCACCGGGACGGCGAATGCCGGCGGTCTTGGTCGTCAGGTCCTTGAACATGCCCGTATAGGCGTCGATGTCCGCGCCCATGCGAAACGGGAAACCGGTGCCGATCAGTGTATCGATCAGTTTGTCACGTCTTGACACGCGCAGCCGTTTGTCATTGAGAAAGGCGCCAGCGCCGCGCGATGCCGTGTACAGATCGTTGCGCGTCGGATCGTAGATGACGGCGTGCTGAATCTGACCTTTGTGGGCCAGAGCGATGGATACCGCATAGATGGGGAAGCCGTGCAAGAAGTTGGTGGTGCCGTCGAGCGGATCAATGATCCACTGATACTCGGAGTCACCGGATGCACCGCTTTCCTCTGCTAAGATGGCATGATTTGGATAGACACGCTTCAGTGTGTCGATGATCGCGTCCTCGGCGGCACGGTCGACCTCGGAAACCAGGTCATTGAGACTCTTGTGACGCACCGTCAGTGCGTCAAGATTGTCCGAGGCGCGATTGATGATGGCGCCGGCGCGGCGAGCGGCTTTCACCGCGAAATTCAGCATCGGATGCATGGCGTTTGGGGCTGTAAAAGAGCGAAGCCAAAATTCTAAATGAATGTTGATCTGGATGAATGCAACTGCCCAGGTGTGCAGCGGCTAGTCGAAACCCTTTCAGCCTTGACAGGTGTAGACAACGAAAAGGCAGCCTCGCTCACGGCTGAGGACGTCGAGGTCGCCGAAAAGATGATTAAAGACAGGCAAGGCATTGGCTGGGGCAGGGGGTGTTTCGAGAGCGGCAGCTTGTTACGGGGCGCGCGAGCTTGTGCCTTGCTTGCGCGCAGATCAGCTTGAATCGATTCTGTTGCTTTACTCGGCGTGCTCAGCGTTGCCTGGTGGTGAGTGCTTTTCTGTTCTCGCGACAGTGGTGCGGGCAAAGCGACGACACCGTGTGTGGCGACTTGACTCTCTCAGGATGGAAGCGGAATGAGTGACGGTACTGACTTGAGTGCAGTGCGCATCGTGTTGTCGCAGACCAGCCACCCCGGCAATATCGGTGCGGCCGCGCGAGCGATGAAAACCATGGGCTTGTCGCAGCTCTATCTGGTGCGCCCAAAACAATATCCACACGATGACGCGGCGGCACTGGCCTCGGGCGCCGACGACATCCTGAGCCGCGCTGTTGTCTGCGATTCACTCGATGATGCATTGACTGGCACCGTCATGGCCGTCGCGGCGACGGCACGTAATCGCGACCTCAGTCATGAGGTTGTGGCTTGCCGTGAGGCTTGCCGCAGGCTCGTCGGTGAAGTCTTGCGAGGAGAAGTGGCCATTGTGTTCGGCACCGAGCGTACCGGGTTGACCATCGCTGAAGTGAACAAATGCGGACTGATCGCGACGATCCCCACCGGGCGCGAATACGCTTCGCTGAATCTGGCGCAAGCGGTTCAGGTGTTCGCCTATGAAATGAGGATGGCGGCCGACGTTCCGGAACGGGAAGCGCCACCCGAAGTTGGCGCAAGGCCGGGGGTCAACGTCGCGACGCACGATGAGGTTGAACGCTTCTACGAACATCTGGCGAGCGTACTGGTCGAGACACAGTTCCTCGATCCGGCACAACCCGGCCGGCTGATGCAGCGATTGCGCCGTCTGTTCGCCCGCGCCCGCCTCGAGAAGGAGGAAGTCAATATTCTGCGTGGCATCCTTAGCGCAGTGCAGGGCAAAGGTCAGTAGAATTGCGCGTTTTCCGATAGCAGTGCAGGTGAATCGAGATGTTTGAACAACTTCGGGAAGACATTCGCGTGATTTTCGAGAGGGACCCGGCTGCGCGCTCGACCTGGGAGATAGTGACTTGTTATCCGGGCTTCCACGCTTTGCTGTTTCATCGTGTATCCCACCGGCTGTGGCGGTCTGGATTGAATTGGCTCGCACGCTGGCTGTCGCACTTCGCGCGCTGGTTCACTGGCATTGAGATTCATCCGGGGGCGACGATTGGGCGACGTTTCTTCATCGATCACGGCATGGGCGTGGTCATCGGCGAGACTTCGGTCATTGGTGACGACTGCACGCTGTATCACGGGGTGACCCTTGGTGGTACTTCCTGGAAAAAGGGCAAGCGCCACCCCACATTAGGTAATCAGGTTGTGATTGGTGCCGGCGCCAAGGTGCTCGGGCCGATTTCGCTCGGTGCCGGGGCGCGTATTGGCTCCAATGCGGTGGTGGTCAAGGACGTGCCGGATCGAGCTACGGCGGTCGGCATTCCGGCGCGCATCCTCGACGAGGAATCGAAGGTGGCGCGCGAGCAGGTCGCCGAGCGGATGGGGTTTTCGGCCTATGCGATCAGCGCTGACATGAACGATCCGGTAGTCAAGGCGATACATGGGCTGGTTGACCACACCGCCCATATCGACGGCTGCATCGCCTACATCCTTGAAGAACTGGAAAAACTGGGTGTCAAGGTCGCCGACGAGCGTGCCACGGCCGACAAATTCGACCCTGAGTATCTCAACCGTATTGTTGACTAAAAAAGTCGGGAAAGACTATACTTGACCATCGCACTCTGGTATTAATTCCCGGAGTGGAGTCTCACTGAATCAATAGCTTGTGCGAGGCAACAGATGCGACTGACGACAAAGGGACGGTTTGCCGTGACGGCGATGGTTGATTTGGCGATGAGCGGCGGTGGGCGGCCGGTCACCTTGGCCGACATCAGCCAGCGCCAGAAGATATCGCTTTCCTATCTCGAACAGTTGTTCGGAAAGCTCAGACGCAAGACGCTCGTTTCCAGCGTGCGTGGGCCCGGCGGCGGCTATCGCCTGACCAGGCCAACGTCAGACGTGTCTGTGGGTGAGATCATTCTCGCAGTGGATGAGCCGATTGACGCGACCCAGTGCGGTGGCAAGGAGAATTGCCGCGACGATCACAAGTGCATCACCCATGACCTTTGGACCGATCTCAACCGCCACATTTTTGAATATCTCGGCTCAGTCTCGCTTTTCGACCTGGTGGAGAAGCAGCGGCAAAAATCAGCAAAGAGTTCTGTCGTTGAATTCGTCGAACGGCGCGAAGGCGCGGCAGCGGTAGTTTCCGAAACGCTGTGAGAGGAATCTTGAATCGGTTGTTTCTCGATCTGCAACGTAAGCCGCTGATGAGCGCCTGTATTGACGTCAACGAGACCACGCATATCGATGATGGCGTGCTGGGAACGATCATGCCGTGTTTGCGAGCAGAGTATGGCAATACCTCGAGCAGGCATGACGCCGCCACGCGCGCGCGCGATGCATTCAATGCGGCCCGGGAACAGGTCGCTGCGCTGGCAAGCGTTCAGCCTTCCCATGAATTTCCGACAGCAATTGCGACCAGGGGTGATCGCCTGCGTCGTTGGATCGCTGTTGCGATTTAGGAGTCTATATGGCGATACATTTGACGCAAAAGGCCGCGCAACACGTGCGCAATGCCCTCGCCAAGAAGGGCGGAGTGGGCCTGCGCCTGGGCATCAAGACAGTTGGCTGCTCGGGCCTCACTTATACGTTTGACTATGCCAACGAAACCGGACCAGATGACGAAACCTTCGAATCACATGATGTGAAAGTCGTGGTCAATCGAAAAGACCTCCCCTTTATGGATGGTGCGACGCTCGATTTCGAGCGCCAGGGGCTCAACGAAACATTCAAGGTCAACAACCCCAAGGCGATCGCGACCTGTGGCTGTGGTGAGAGTTTCACAGTCGAGTCCGCGGCCTGAGATACACACCGGGAAAACAGCATGAGTGCAGTCATCCAGAATCTCGTCAATCAACCCTACAAGCACGGTTTCCACACCGACATCGAGTCGGACATCGTACCCAAGGGGCTGAACGAAGACGTTGTTCGTGTCATTTCCGCGAAGAAGCGTGAGCCGGACTGGTTGCTCGAGTTTCGTTTGAAGGCGTTTCGCCACTGGCAGACAATGATTGAGCCTGAATGGCCCAATGTGAAATATCCGAAGATTGATTTTCAGGATATCTCCTACTACTCGGCGCCCAGGCCGAAAGCGACCAAGAAATCGATGGACGAGGTCGACCCCGAACTGCTGCGTACCTTTGAGAAGCTCGGCGTGCCGATGCACGAGCGCGCTGCGCTCGCCGGTGTTGCTGTTGATGTGGTGTTTGACAGTGTGTCGGTGACAACGACCTACAAGGAAAAGCTCGCCGAGGTCGGCATTATCTTCTGTTCTTTCTCCGAAGCGGTGCGTGACCACCCGGAACTCGTCAAGCAGTATCTCGGCAGCGTCGTGCCGCATACCGACAATTTTTATGCGGCACTCAATTCCGCGGTGTTCTCCGACGGTTCCTTCTGCTACATCCCGAAAGGCGTAAAGTGCCCGATGGACCTGTCAACCTATTTCCGCATCAACACTCAGGACACAGGCCAGTTCGAGCGGACCCTGATTATTGCGGAGGAGGGCGGCCAGGTATCTTACCTTGAAGGCTGTACCGCACCGCAATTTGACACCAACCAGTTGCATGCCGCAGTGGTGGAGTTGATCGCTCTTGACAACGCCGAGATCAAGTACTCGACGGTGCAGAATTGGTATGCCGGTGACGAGGAAGGCAAAGGCGGAATCTACAACTTCGTCACTAAGCGCGGCTTGTGCAAAGGGTTCAATTCGAAGATTTCCTGGACCCAGGTCGAAACCGGCTCGGCAATTACCTGGAAATATCCCTCGTGTGTCTTGCTCGGTGACAATTCAGTTGGCGAGTTTTATTCGGTGGCATTGACCAACCATCACCAGCAAGCCGATACCGGCACCAAGATGGTTCACGTCGGCAAGAATACGCGCAGCCGCATTATCAGCAAGGGTATCTCCGCCGGCCTGTCGAACAACAGCTACCGCGGGCTGGTGAAAATTGGTGCGCGAGCCGACGGCGCACGTAACTATTCGCAGTGCGATTCGATGCTGATTGGCGACCTCTGTGGTGCTCACACCTTTCCTTATTTGCAGGTCGCCAACAAGACTGCAACGGTTGAGCATGAAGCGAGCACATCGAAAATCGGTGAGGAGCAGCTGTTTTATTTTTC
This sequence comes from Betaproteobacteria bacterium, assembly GCA_020346185.1. Lineage (GTDB taxonomy): Bacteria > Pseudomonadota > Gammaproteobacteria > Burkholderiales > Eutrophovitaceae > SG8-40. The sequence continues at coordinate 1,678,383 of CP070775.1, forward strand.
GAGCCGTGGCATCGAAACCGAAGAAGCGGTGTCGATGATCATCAACGGTTTCGTGCGGGACGTATTCATTCATCTGCCGATGGAGTTTGCCGTTGAAGCGACCAAACTCCTGGGTCTGAAGCTGGAAGGAAGTGTTGGATGATCAAGGATAATGCCTCTGAAGTGCTGAAGGTGCAGGGCTTGACCGCGACTGTCGACAATCGCGAAATTCTTTGCGGGATCGACCTGAGCGTGCGCGCCGGGGAAGTACACGCAATCATGGGGCCGAACGGATCGGGCAAGAGCACCTTTGCCAAGGTATTGGTCGGCCACCCAGCCTACGAGGTGACTGGCGGGATGGTCCGCTTTGACGACGCCGATTTGCTCGAATTGTCGCCCGAAGATCGCGCTCGCAGGGGGGTGTTTCTTGGCTTCCAGTACCCGGTAGAAGTCCCCGGGGTTACCAATGGCGGCTTCCTGCGCCTGGCGTACAACACGGTGCAATCGGCACGCGGCAAGGAAGAACTCGACCCGCTCGAGTTCGACGACTTCATCCGGGAAAAGATGGAGCTTCTCGAAATGGACCCCGGCTTTCTCGAGCGTAGCTTGAATGCCGGCTTTTCCGGCGGTGAGAAGAAGCGCAATGAGATTCTGCAAATGGCTTTGCTCGAGCCGCGGCTGTCGATTCTGGATGAAACGGACTCGGGGCTCGACATCGACGCACTGCGAATTGTGGCCAACGGCGTGAACCAGCTGCACACGTCTGAGGATGCAATTGTACTGGTGACGCATTACCAGCGCTTGCTTAACTACATCGAGCCTGACTACGTACATGTCATGGAAAACGGCCGCATCATCAAAACCGGCGACAAAGGCCTCGCCCTGCAGCTGGAAGACCGCGGCTACGACTGGGTGGCACAGGAATATCGAGAAAGAGCTGCATGAGCACGGTTGAATCAAATCCGGTTGAATCGGATTTCCTCGCCAGTCTGCTGGCGCCTGCAGCCCAAACGGCAGAGGGGCATGACCTCTGGCTGAAGGCACGTCGTGCCAGCGCCCTGGAACGGGCATCGGCTTTGTCAGTGCCGACCACCCGCGACGAGGATTGGCGCTTTACCGACCTGTCCATGCTGTACCGTCTGAAGCTGAAAGCTGCGGACGCGGGCGGGCAGGTGGACTCGGCGATACTGACAACGCTGATGTTTCCCGAAGCCACAACAAGGCTGGTGTTCGTCGATGGCCACTTCGACCGGAGCGCTTCAAGCATCGCGCAAGAAGAGAAGGTGCGCGTGGGCAATCTTGAGCAAGCGCTTCGTGATTCCGCATGGCGCAGTACGCTTGGTGAAGTCGAATCGCGTTTGGCGACCGTTGCGCGCGTCGAGCACGACGTGTTCGCGGCGGCCAACACCGCTTTTTTGCGGGAGGCAGCAATCGTGCATGTCGCTGCCGGGGCGCAGCTCGGCGATACGCCAATACAGGTAATCAACGTTGCTACCGGTCATGCGACCGGTAGCAATCCACGCGTGCTGGTAGTTGCCGGGCAGGGGTCAGGCTGTACCGTGATCGAGGACTATGTCGCGGTTGGCGGTTCAGCCTATTTCACGAATTCGGTATGCGAAATCGCTATTGGCCCTGACGCCGAGGTGCACCACATCAAGTTGCAGCGCGAGGCTGACACAGCGTTTCATATCGCCAATACGACCGTACTGATGCAGGATAATTCGCGCTACCGTAACTGGTCGGTGGGCGTCGGTGGCAGGATCTCCCGGCACAATCTGCACGTGGTTCAAGACGGCACCGGAATCGATTGCGATATGCATGGGCTGGCGATGATTTCAGGACGGCAGCTTGCAGATACGCACTCATCCGTCGATCATGCCCTCCCCTATGGCGCCAGTCGCCAGGTTCACAAGACCATCGCTGGCGGATCGGCGCACGCGGTGTTCAATGGCAAGATCCTGGTTCGCGAAGGTGCGCAGCAGACTAATTCCTCGCAGCAAAGTCGAAATCTTCTGTTGAGCCAGCGAGCGAAGGTCGATACCAAGCCGCAGCTGGAGATATTTGCAGATGACGTCAAGTGCGCACACGGAGCAACGGTTGGGCAGATAGCTGCCGACGAAGTCTTTTACCTGAAGAGTCGCGGCTTGTCGGAGACGGCGGCACGTAACCTTTTGACCTACGCTTTCGCCAAAGAGGTGGTGGAGCATATTCCGGTGGCGTCAGTGATCGCAGTTCTGGAAAACCATATTCTCGAGCAAACGCGCACCAAGGAGGCATGATGAGCGCGATCCCGGCAGAAAAAATCATAAGTGCGACGCAGGCGATTGACGTTGCGCGGGTGCGGACGGATTTCCCGATCCTGAACGTCAAGGTTAACGACAAGCCGTTGGCGTATCTTGACAGCGCAGCGAGTGCGCAAATGCCTCGGCAGGTGATTGATCGGTTGACGCGATATCACACCTCCGAGCACGCGAATATTCATCGCGGCGTGCATTACCTCTCCGAGAAAGCGACCGATGCTTACGAGGCGGCGCGGGCGAAAGTAAGGAAGTTCATCAATGCCGCCGAGGACCGTGAGGTCATCTTTACACGCGGCACCACCAACGCCATTAACACGGTGGCACATGGCTTCGGCCGCGCTTTTGTTGGTGAGGGTGACGAAGTGCTGGTCTCACACATGGAACACCATTCCAACATTGTGCCCTGGCAGATGTTGTGTGAGGAAAAAGGCGCTACGCTGAAAGTCATCCCGATCGACGATTCGGGCCAGCTGCTGATGGACGACTATCGTGCACTGCTTGGCCCGCGCACCAAACTGGTCGCCGTGACGCACGTCTCGAACGTGCTTGGTACCATCAATCCGATCAAGGAAATTGT
>CP070775.1:1681338-1685804 GCA_020346185.1 Betaproteobacteria bacterium
GGCAATGGCACGGGAACTCGACGACGCAATACTGCTGTTGCGCACCAACGAGCCGGAGATCGGCATCTGGGTACTGAAGACCCGCGGCGATCTCAACGCTGTGCTCAAAACCGACGCGATCCTGATGCGTCGGCGCAGCCACTGGCTGGTGAAGGAAACCATCGGCATGCTGCGACGGACGCTGGCACGTCTGGATGTGTCGTCACGTTCCATGTTCGCGTTGATCGAGCCGGGTTCGTGTTTTGGCGGAACGCTGCTGGAACTCGTCTTCGCCGCTGACCGCAGCTACATGCTCGCGACGCCAGAAGACGAATCGACAGCGCCAGTTTCGACAGGCCCGGTAATCGCAACATCGATGATCAACTTCGGTGCGTTTCCGATGGTCAATCATTTGACCCGTCTGCAAACGCGCTTCTGTGGCGACGGCAGTCCGATCGAGAAAGTGTTCAATCAAACTGGCGAGCCGTTCCGCGCGGACGAGGCTGCCCGGCTCGGACTGGTGACATTCACGCCCGACGAGCTGGACTGGGACGATGAAGTGCGTATCGCGATCGAGGAGCGCGCCAGCCTGTCGCCGGACGCGTTGACCGGCATGGAAGCGAATCTGCGTTTTGCCGGCAACGAAACGATGGAGACGCGCATTTTCGGCCGCCTGTCAGCATGGCAGAACTGGATCTTTAACCGCCCCAATGCTGTTGGCGAACAAGGCGCCCTGAAAGTGTTTGGTTCGGGCAGCAAGCCAAACTTCAGCTGGGAGCGCATCTAGCGTCACTGAGTCGACCCGGCGGTCACCCGACATCACAGCTATCGAGAATTACAATGGAGTTCACATGAGTATCAACTACAGCGAGAAGATTCCCAACAACGTGGATCTTGCCAACGACCGCAAGCTGCAGCGCGCGCTGGAGCATTGGCAGCCACGCTTTCTGACCTGGTGGCAGGAACAGGGGCCGCGCGACTCTTCTTCCGATGACGTTTACCTGCGCACAGCGGTCGGCGTCGACGCGCAAGGTTGGGCCAGCTATGGCTATGTGAAGATGCCCGACTATCGCTGGGGCATCTTTCTCGCCGACCCGATCGCCGATCGCAAGATTGGCTTTGGTGACCACTACGGTGAGCCGGCATGGCAACAGGTCCCCGGCGAATTGCGCTCGCAGTTCCGGCGCATCATCGTCACCCAGGGCGACACGGAACCGGCATCTGTTGAACAGCAACACCTTCTCGGCCTGACCTGCCCTTCGCTTTATGACCTGCGTAATCTGTTTCAGGTGAACGTGGAGGAAGGCCGTCACCTGTGGGCGATGGTCTACCTGCTGCACGGTTACTTTGGCCGCGATGGCCGTGAGGAAGCCGAACAATTACTCGCCCGCCACTCGGGCGACCGCGACAATCCGCGCATACTCGGTACCTTCAATGAACCGATCAGCGACTGGCTGTCATTTTTTATGTTCACGTATTTCACCGATCGGGACGGCAAGTTCCAGCTCAAGAGCCTTGCCGAGTCCGGCTTCGATCCACTTGCGCGCACCTGCCGCTTCATGCTGACCGAAGAAGCGCATCACATGTTCGTCGGCGAAACCGGCGTCGGGCGGGTAGTCAGGCGCACACTGGAAGTGATGAAAGAACTTGGCACCGATGACCCTGCGGCGATTCGCGCCCACGGCGCGGTCGACCTGGCAACGATCCAGCGTTATCTCAATTTCTGGTTCACGTCTTCGCTGGATCTGTTCGGCTCGGAAGTGTCTTCCAATGCCGCGTCCTCCTTCGCCAGCGGCATCAAGGGGCGGCCGGACGAAGACCGGTACGAAGACCATGTCTGCGCAGACGCCACTCTGGAACTGGAAACGCCGGACGGCACCGAGAGCGTCAGCCTGCGTAACGCAATGAACGAGGTCATGCGTGATGCCTACATCAAGGATTGCGAAATCGGCCTGAAGCGCTGGAACATGCAGATCAAACGCGCTGGTTACGACATCGTCTTGCGTTTGCCAAGCAAGCACTTTTGCCGGTCGATCGGCGCCTGGGCCGGCGTGCCGGTCGATCCCGAGGGAAAGCTGCTCGACCAGCAAGACTACGACCAGCGCCTGGCGGACTGGTTACCGAGCGAGAGCGATCGTGCTTTTGTGCACAGCCTGATGCAACGCGTTGTCGAACCCGGCAAGATGGCTGGCTGGACCGCGCCGCCGGACCGCGGCATTAATAAACACCCGGTGGATTATGAGTACGTTCGATTGCATTAGGCGTTGTCGGAATTGCAATACGTGAAAAGGACCTCTCACCGCGGAGGTCGCTGACGGCGCTGAGGAAAATAGAACTTAACGACAAGCCACAAGGTCAGGAACAAACTCGAGCGAAGCGGCGGCAATCATTCAGCGGACAAAACCTCTCACCGCGGAGGTCGCTGAGGACGCTGAGGAAACCTAAACCAAATAACGACACGAACTGCCGTTTACCCAGACAACCAGTCTCGAGCAGCCTTCGTTTTTCCCCGGCAATTTGTTACGTCTAGTTTCCGAGGTTATCGCTTTTCGTTTTTTCTCTGCGCCCTCCGCGGTGAGAGCGTTTAGCAGTGCTAGATACTCTCAAATCGAGATAAGTCCACCGGAAGTCAGCTTGAGAGTTTTGTCGGCTGTCTGGGCAGCGTCAGGCGAGTGGGTTACCAGAATACCGGCAGCGTCGTTTTCCTTGATCTGCGATTTCAGTAACGACAGAATCTGGCCGGCGGTATCCGGATCGAGGTTGCCGGTTGGCTCATCTGCCAGCACCACTTTTGGCCGATGCACCAGGGCGCGGGCGATCGCCACGCGCTGCAACTCGCCTCCGGAAAGCTCGCGCGGCATGCTGTCACCACGCGAACCCAATCCCACCGCGTGCAGCATTTCGCTGACTCGCTCGCGCATGCTTGCGACGTCGGTGCGCAAAAGAGCCAACGGCAATTCAACATTCTGTGCCACAGACAGATACGGCAGGACGTGAAACGCCTGGAACACGAATCCCATCCGTTCGCGACGAAGTCGTGTCAGCTCGTCATCGGGCAGCTGTCCGAGATTGACACTGTCAAGCACCACTTCCCCGGTGTCAGGTGCCTCCAGACCGGCGATGATATTGAGCATGGTCGATTTGCCGACGCCGGATTCACCCATGACGGCGACGTACTCGCCAGCCGATACATCGAGATTGACGGCGCTGAGAACCGCGCGTTGGTTGGCGCCGCCGAAGGCCTTTGAAATATCAACAACGCGTAGCAAAGCAGGATCTACCTACGACTGTGACGAAGTTTGATGCGAGGTCCCAAAAAAAAAGCGACGGCGCATGCGCCCGTCGTGTGCACTGAAAGCTCGTTGGCTAAACGCCGATCGCGCTCAACGCTCCCGGTTTTGCGGTGAGGTCATCACGCCCGCGCCGGCCGCCGCTTCAATCTCAAGCGCCTCGCGCTCTTCCGGGATCATGTGAATCTTGTGCACGATCAACGAATAGGCCACGGGAATAATAAACAAGGTCAGCAGCGTACCAATCGACATTCCGCCAACAATCACCCAACCGATCGCTGCGCGCGCTTCTGCACCGGCGCCGGACGACAACGCCAGCGGCAACGCACCGAGTACAGTCGCGAAGGCCGTCATCAGAATCGGGCGTAACCGCAACGACGACGCTTCGATAATCGCTTCGATCCTTTCCATGCCTTTGCGGCGCAACTGGTTAGCAAACTCGACAATCAGGATACCGTTCTTGGTAATCAGGCCGACCAGCATCACCAGACCTATTCGACTATAGATGTTGAGCGTGCCGCCAGTTCCAAATTTGGCGTTGAGCCACATTGCAAACACGGCACCGGCAAATCCGAGCGGAACGGTCAGCATGATCACGAACGGCCCGACAAAACTCTCAAACTGTGCGGACAGCACCAGATAGATAAAGATCAGCGCGAGCACCAAGGTGATCAGCATTTCTTCGCCGGTCTCGCGCAATTCGCGCGATGCGCCGTCGAGATCAGTGCGGACGGATTCCGGCAACTCTTCGGCGACGATATTATCGATGTAGTCGAGCACCTCGCCGAGGCTAGCGTCTCCTCCCCTATTCCCCTTGATGATCGCAGCGCGGAATTTGTTGAAGTGGTTGAGTTCCTTGGGCGCTACCGTCTCTTTAAGCTTGACCAGGTTGGACAACTGCACCAGTTGGCCGCTACGCGAGCGCACATAAATCGACGTCAGATCAGTAGGCTGACGCCGCTTGTCGTCTTCCATTTGCAGTACCACGTCATACTGCTTGCCCTCGCGCTTGTAACGCGTCACGTCGCGTCCACCCAGCAGCGTTTCAAGGGTGCCACCAATCGCCGCCATCGAAATGCCGAGCGTGGATGCCTTGTCGCGGTCAATCTCGACGCGCAACTGCGGCTTGTTGAGCTTCAGGTCGGTATCGAGACCGGTAATACCCGGGTATTCCCGCAGCCTGGCCATGACCTTGTT
>CP070775.1:1685904-1696706 GCA_020346185.1 Betaproteobacteria bacterium
ATCCAGAAGATTTCACTTATAAATGTCGTTCAGCTGTCCAGCCCCTGGGGTCCACCTCTAACTCAGGTCAACAGGCAAAACAAAACCCCGCCGAAGCGGGGTTATTTAAGAGGAGTAATGTCAACTAAGCGTCCTATAATTTAATGCTATCCGGTTATCTGCAAGTTGATTTGATCTAGCGCAAATCTGACACGTTTGTTTTTGTTGCTAATCTCGGTGTTTGTATGACAGATAGTGACTGCGATAAATTGTCGCAGGTGTCACTGGCTTGCCCCTCGATAATTGCTCCACTTGCCATGTTAGGGTTTCTCGATGAGGAGGACCCGATGAAGAGCAAGCGTTTCAAGGAGGAACAGATTATTCGTATGTTGCAGGAGGCCGAAGCAGGCGTTGCAGTGGCCAAGCTGTGCCGCAAGCACAACTGCTCGGGGCAGTCGTTTTAGCGCTGGAAGGCGAACTACGGCGGCATGGACGTATCGGAAGCCAAGCGGCTCAAGGGGCTTGAACGGGAGAATGCTGAGCTCAAGAAGATGGTCGCCGATCAGGCCCTGGACATCCGCATGTTGAAGGACGTAAACAGCCGAAAGTGGTGAGCCTGGCAAAACGGCGGCGCAGCGTGACGTACTTGCGAAACGCGTGCGCGATCAGCGAACGCCGCGCCTGCCAGGCGATGCAGATGCACCGCTCGAGCGATCGCTACGCCGGCCAGTCCGAGCTGGTGGACGCGGCCTACCGGGAGGTGATCAGGCTCTCGGCGCGTTATGCGTACTTTGGCTAGCGAAAGATCTACGATCTGATGCGCACATCCTGGACGATCAGCCGTGAACGCGTGCGCCAGATCCGGCGCCGCGAGGGCCTGCAGGTGGTTAAGAAACGGCGTAAACGCAAGTGCCTGGGCATGACAACGCAGTGGGTATACCGGGCCGAATACCCCAACGACGTGTGGAGCTACGATTTTGTCTACGACCAGACCGAAGATGGGCGCCAGCTCAAATGCCTCACCGTGGTCGACGAATTTGCCCGCCAGGCATTGGCGATCCGACTTGGTCGCAGCCTCACGGCAAGCGATATCACGCGTATTCTCGATGAGTTGTTTCGACAGCACGGTCGGCCAACCTGCCTTCGTTCGGACAACGGGCCTGAACTGGTCTCAAAGCATGTGCAGAACTGGCTCAAGGACCAACACGTCCACACGCATTACATCGAACCGGGTAGTCCCTGGCAGAGCGCATACAACGAGAGCTTCAGCTCGATCTTTCGAACCCCCTGCCTGGATCGCTGCCTGTTCGGTTCAATAACGGAAGCCAGAGTCATCATCGATCACTGGCTCGAGGAGTACAACACGCTCAGGCCGCATGGATCGCTGGGCGGCATGACTCCGAAGAAATACCTACAGCGATGGACTGAAGCAAATATTGATCACCAACCGAAATTCCTAACAGGATGAGTGGACCAGAAATCTCGGGCTTGACAATCGTCTTCAGTAGTAACACAGGAGACTTGCGAGCCGATTTGGCCAACGTGCCTGACCGAAGCGACGCTCGTTTAGCGCCGCAGTCTTTCTAAGCGCGAGGCAGCGATAGATGCTCGACATTCAACTGTTGAAAATTCAACTGTGCAACGGTTCCGTGCATTTCGCTTTCTCGTCGTGTTCTCATTTTCTCTGGCATATTTGAGCGAAGAAGCCTCACGGCAGCGCTGGGAAAAGTTTTTTGAACAACCACTTAAGGGAGTCGTTGTTTGGAATGAGGCGCCTCTCAGGCCATCGCCCGTAACACTTGCCGAGTTGATGTTACGCTGAGCCACAAGAGCACGCATCTTGCGACACTTGGACTCGTTAGCACGGTGGACAAGGCTGCGTTGGTGGTGGTCAGTCTCTCTCACTCAAAGGAAGCTGAGGTACATGCTATCGACCACCGCATCAGGGAGGCAACGTTGCCCTTGCTCCGCCGCTGCTAGCAACTCCAGGTCCATGCCTATGCGAGTGTTTGAATTGGTGCGCTTCATAATTGCCTTTATTTCCCTTGCGACAGCACTCTTAAATGTTTGACGGTGCTTGTGGACCACATCTATCGCGCCAATTGCTGGTTGTCGATTCTCTGTCTCGTCCCGGGCCATCTATTTCAGACAGGAAACTGCCCCAATCAAAAAGATCCGAGGTAAGGGAGTCAACCCCGGACGAGAAACATGGCATAGCAACGCAATACCGAATGTACCGCGACTCTCTGCTGCAACAAAGGGGTTGCGACTATCTGCCACAGAACAAGGACAAGCGGGAACTGCTTCAGCGAAGCAAAAGCTCGGGGGAACCGAGCGAAACTCTGGAGACGCGGGAACTAGAGTCTCCCTCTCCGGTCGATACAGATCTTCCAAGTGGGCAAGCGAGCGCAGCCACTTGCCTGCTCTTGACCGCGGCAGCAGAAGTACGCTGCTCTAAAGCAATTCTGACTTCCCGCACAGTGATGATGCGACTGACGTAACGATGAAAGCCCACCCTCGGCAACATGTCTACCGATCACGCTGTTCGAACCGACCTCCAGGCACCACTACTGGCGTCACCACCATGGTCCGATGAAAGCCCTTTATCTGTCAGATCTGAACGGATGCCTGAGCACGATCGTCTCGTCTCTGTCCGGGCCGGTCGAGATCAGATCGATCGGCACACCGCAGATTTCCTCAATCCTGCCCAAATACCGGATGGCATTTTCCGGCAGTTCATCGAAGCTGCGGACACCCATCGTGCTCTTCGACCAACCCGGGATCTCCTCATAGTCCGGTTGGCACTCGGACAACGACTCGGCGCCAACCGGAAGAATGTCAATACGTTGGTCTCCAAGCCGGTACCCTACGCCTAACTGCAAGGTTTCGACACCATCGAGCACGTCGAGCTTGGTGACGCACAAACCGGATACACCGTTGATCTGAATTGAGCGCTTCAGCGCCGCCGCGTCGAACCAACCGCAGCGTCGGGCGCGACCTGTAGTCGCGCCAAATTCCTTGCCGCGTGTTGCCAGATGTTGTCCGACCTCATCCTCCAGTTCGGTCGGAAACGGGCCTCCGCCGACCCGGGTCGTGTATGCCTTGGTGATGCCGAGTACGTAATGCAGCAACTGCGGGCCGACGCCACTGCCGGCCGATGCCGCACCTGCAACGCAATTGCTCGAAGTAACGAACGGGTAGGTGCCATGGTCAATGTCGAGCAGCGTTCCCTGGGCACCCTCGAAGAGCAAGTTCTCGCCCCTGGCGTTGGCTTCGAATAACATGCGCGGCACGTCGCCCAGCATCGGTCGAACACGCTCGGCCAGCGCCAGCAATTCATCCAACGTATGCTGAAAATCAATCGTGTTGCTGGCAAAGAAATTCTTCAGAACAAAGTTGTGGAAATCGAGAACTTCTCCCAGCTTGGCCGCCAGCCGCTCGCGATAGAATAGGTCCTGCAGGCGGATGCCACGCCGTGCCGCCTTGTCTTCATAGGCAGGTCCTATCCCCCTGCCTGTAGTGCCGATTTTGCCCTCGCCCTTGGCCGACTCGCGCGCGCGATCGAGCGCAACATGGGACGGCAAGATAACATGACAAGCTTCACTGACACTGATCCTGCCGTCGACCTCGACACCGGCTTTCTTCAATGTATCGACTTCTTCAAGCAACGCATGTGGCGACACAACGACACCATTACCAATGTAGCAATGCACATCGGCATGGAGAATGCCGGAAGGAATCAGATGCAGCACTGTCTTGACGTCACCGATCACCAACGTGTGACCGGCATTGTGTCCGCCTTGAAACCGCACCACGCCAGCAGAGTGTTCGGTCAACCAGTCGACGACCTTACCCTTGCCCTCGTCGCCCCACTGGGTGCCGACTACCACAACATTGCTTGCCATTTCCGTCCGATTAGAAGGTGTTATTAACTCACTGTGCCTGCGCACGAGGGACAACGATCCATCGTCCGTCACGCAATACCAGCTCATCCTGGCAGCCAAACTCGTCCCGGTTGTCCTCATGTCCCGGCAAATCAACAATGACGATGTTGCCCGCTTCGCGAAGCGCCTGGATAGCCGCCTGCAGGCCGACATCGTCGAGCTTGTAAGGCGCCATGATCCGTTTCCGATATCCGTCGCCTTGCGCCAGACTGGCGAGGTCGCGTAAATCTATACTGAAACCGGTCGCCGGTCGCGCACGGCCGAAAGCCTTGCCGATCTCGTCATATCGCCCGCCCCTTGCAATCGCTTCGGTTTGACCCGGAACATAGGCCTCAAAAACCGCCCCACTGTGGTAGTGGTAACCACGCAGCTCGGCAAGATCGACGCAAATTTCCAACACGTCTTTCGATAGCTGCGCAGCGAGAAAGTCGAGCGTATCCAGACAACCCCTGAGTTCAGGAAGATCCGGCAGCCTGGTGCGCGCCTCCTGCAACACCTCAATACCACCGTATAACTCGGGTAACGCGCACAAGGCATTACCCACATCCTTGTCAAGCGATGCAGTCAGCGCATTTAACGCCGCCACATCCTTGGCCTGTAACACCCGGAACAATTCCGCCTCTGATTCGCCATCAATTCCCGCCCACTGTATGAGTGATCGGAAGATCGCCACGTGTCCAAGATCAAGGTGCACGTTCTTGACGCCAGCGACCGCCAGCGCGCGAAGCATCAGCAATTGAATCTCGACATCACTCTCGACACCAGCATGGCCATAGATTTCCGCCCCGATCTGCAGCGCTTCACGTGTCTTCAGTATTCCGGTGGGCAGCGTGTGTACGACGCTGCCGGAATAACAAAGGCGCGTAATCCCTTGGCGATTGAGCAGATGCGCATCGATACGTGACGCCTGCGGGGTAATGTCGGCACGCAACCCCAATGTGCGGCCTGAAAGCTGATCGACCAGTTTGAACGTTCGCAATCCCAGATCATGCCCCGAACCGGTCAGCAACGATTCAAGGTACTCCACCAATGGCGGCATCACCAGTTCATAGCCGCTGACCGTGAACAGCTCTAGAATGGCCGTGCGCAGCTGGTCGATCCGCCATGCCTCTGCAGGCAGGATATCGTCAATGTATTCCGGCAGCAGCCACTTCTGCGTCATGTGCTCTCGTCGATGAGCTGAGTCATGAGTTCTCTCTATTCAGGCGAGCCTGTTTCAGCAAACGCCTATCTTGGCTAGCTGGTCAAGAACAGCAGAAGCAAGCCTGCGATCATGGAGGTCAGCCCGACGAAGCGGATTTGTCCGTCAGACAGCTCAATGAAGCGGCGAAAAGCCGCCCGCCAGCTGCGCGGAGAGAGAAACGGCAACAGACCTTCGAGCACCAGCATGAGGGCAAACGCGGCGAGTAAAGCCCCCCAATATCCTTCCATAGTATTCAGCAACGCACCTTAACGCCAGGGCCAACCAGCCGAAACCGCAACCCCCTTATTTCCCGCCACGCGGTGTCTGCATGTACTTGAAGAAGTCCGAGCCGGGCTCGAGTATGAGCAGATCGCCTTTGTTCGTGAATGTCTCGCGATAGGCATCCAGGCTCCGGTAGTACGCGTAGAATTCCGGATCGCGCCGGAAAGACCGGGCATAAATCCCCGCCGCCCGCGCGTCGCCCTCACCCTTGACCTGCTGCGCATCGCGATATGCCTGGGCGATGATCACCTCGCGCTCGCGGTCTGCATCAGCGCGGATTTTCTCTGCATCGGCGAAACCGGTTGATCGCAGTTCGTTGGCCACGCGTTTGCGCTCGGCCTCCATGCGCCGGTATACCGCGTCGCTGATCTCCTTGGTAAGGTCGACGCGTTTGAGCCGCACATCAAGTACCTCGACTCCGATCTTGCGCGCGTCGTCATCGACTTTCTCGCGCATCAGTTCGATGATCTCGTCACGTTCGCCGGAAATCACCTGATAGACGGTTCGCTTACCGAACTCGGCACGCAGGCTGTCATTGACAGTCTTGTTGAGACGGTCGCGCGCGCGCGCCTCGTCGCCACGCACACTGACGTAATACTGCTCGACGTCGGCGATTTTCCACTTGACGAACGAGTCGACCAACACGTTCTTCTTCTCGGATGTCAGGAAGCGCTCCGGCTCTTCGGCATCAACCGTATGGATACGGGTATCAAAATAGAGCACTTCCTCGACAAGCGGCAACTTCCAGTACAGTCCGGGCTTCTTCTTGATGCTGACCACTTCCCCAAGCCGGAGCACGATGGCGTTTTGCCGCTGATCAACGGTGAACAAGGACATGCTTGCCAACACCAGGATGACAACAATTACGATCAGGGCAGTAGTCACTGAAGCTTTCATCGTCCCTCCCGGTTGCGGGTTCTGAACGCCTCCCGCGTGCGCCGGCTCTCGCTCGTGGTCGACGGCGCAGTGCTCGCTCCGCTACCGCTGCCGTCCATGACGGGCGATGTTTCAACGCCAGCGGCGGCGGCCTGCATCAACTTGTCCAGAGGCAAAAACAGCAAATTGCTGTTGTCCTTCTGGTCGATTACGACTTTGGTTGCATTCGACAGGACTTCCTGCATGGCGTCGAGATACAAGCGGTCGCGCGTCACCCGCGGCGCTTTCTTGTATTCGGTCAGTATCTGGTCAAAGCGCGAAGCCTCACCTTCAGCAGCCGCAATCACCCGCTGCTTGTAGGCTTCGGCTTCCTGGGTCAGCCGTGCGGCCGTACCCTGCGCTTTTGGCACCACGTCGTTGAAGTAAGCCTGCCCTTCGTTCTTCTGCCGTTCCAGGTCCTGGTTTGCCTTGACGGCATCGTCGAACGCCGCCTGCACCTGTTCAGGCGGCTGGGCATTTTGCATCGTGACCTGGCTGACCGAAATGCCGGTGCGATAGCGATCGAGCACCGCTTGCATCAGTGTTCGTGCGTTGACCGCAATCTCTTCGCGCCCTTCGTAGAGCACGAAATCCATCTTGCTCTTGCCAACGATCTCACGAATCGCGGATTCTGCGACCTGCTTCACCGTCAGGTCAGGATTGCGGTCGAAGAATAAATAGTTTTCCGGTTCGGCTCTGATGTATTGCACAGCAAACTGCAAGTCAACGATGTTCTCGTCTTCAGTGAGCATCAGCGACTCCGACTGCACCTTGTTTCGCACGTTGTTGCGGTAACCGACTTCAACAGTTTGTACTTCCGACACATTGACGATTTCGACACTTTCGAACGGCCAGGGGATGTGCCAGTGCGGGCCGGGGCTGGTCGTGCGAAGATACTCGCCAAAGCGAAGTACCACGCCGCGTTCACTGGCATCGACAATGTAGATTCCGCTGGCCGCCCAGATCAGCAAGACCACCACGGCAACGATGCCAAAACCACCCAGCGGACGAGCGCCACCGGGCCCGCGCCCGCCGGTACGCCCGCCGCGACCACCGAACAAGGAGTTCAGCTTCTGGTTAAAGCGGCGCCACAATTCATCAAGATCAGGCGGGCCATCGTCGCCGCGCCGACCCCATTGCGGATCATTCATAGACATATTTGAGTTCTCGGATACGGGAAAGTTGCCCGATTCAAGCCACCTCTAGCGACGTCACTGGTCCGGTGGCGCACTGAAATTCATCGTACAACGCTCGCAGCTCATCAATTCCGGCACCAGTCGTTGCACTTACGCGGATCGCGCGGATTTTACCACACGCATCTCTCTCAACACCGGGCGACAATCCCGCCAGGTCGATTTTGTTGTAGACAATGATTTGCCGGACCTTGTCGGCACCGATGTCGGCAAGAACCTTGTTTACCTCCGCAATCTGCGAGTCGCGAACCGGACTGGAAGCGTCGACCACATGCAGCAGAAGATCCGCCTGCACGGTTTCCTCCAGGGTTGCGCGAAACGCAGCAACGAGTGCG
This sequence comes from Betaproteobacteria bacterium, assembly GCA_020346185.1. Taxonomy (GTDB): domain Bacteria; phylum Pseudomonadota; class Gammaproteobacteria; order Burkholderiales; family Eutrophovitaceae; genus SG8-40. The sequence goes on from CP070775.1 coordinate 1,693,736, forward strand.
TGCGGCAGAGCCCGGATAAAGCCTACCGTGTCTGACAACACAATGGTCCTTTTGCCCGCCATGCCGGAACGGCGCGATGTCGTGTCTAGCGTTGCGAACAGTTGGTCAGCTGCGTAAGAATCACCATGAGTGAGCCTGTTGAACAACGTCGACTTGCCGGCGTTAGTGTAGCCGACCAGCGATACAGATAGCACGTTCCCGCGTGATCGCCCGCGACGCCGCGTCATGCGCTGTCGTTCAAACGCAGCAAGTTTGTTGCGCAGCACTCGCACCCGTCTTGCCAACAGCCTGCGGTCGGTTTCGAGCTGCGTTTCGCCTGGTCCACGCAATCCGATACCACCTTTCTGCCGCTCGAGATGAGTCCAGCCACGCACCAGGCGCGTCGCCAGGTGGTCGAGTTGCGCCAGTTCAACCTGCAGCTTCCCCTCGTGACTCCTGGCGCGCTGCGCAAAGATGTCCAGAATCAGGCTGGTACGGTCTATAACGCGGCAACCAACGCGTAGTTCAAGATTGCGATGCTGTGCCGGGGACAGATCATGGTTGAATATAACCAGGGTTGCCAAGTTCTCGCGCACTAGCCTGGCGAGTTCTTCGGCCTTGCCTTTTCCCGCGAATGTCGACGCATCCGGCCGTTGTCGACGGCCCTTCAGCATGGTAACGACCGCTACACAGGCACTGTGCGCCAAGCGCACTATCTCCTCTGTATTCTCCGCGTAATCGGAATCCCCGAAATCGAGACAGACAATAACCGCGCGCTCACTAGCGCGCGTTCTATCGAGCATCAGGCGGGAATCTCAACAAAGGGACGCGCAACCCAGATGACGACGAAGTCTGAGCAATTGCTGCGAAACAAAATACAGTAGCAGAACAGCAACAGAGCGAATCCAGCCGGCGTCTACTATCAGCCTGTAGGTCCTTGATCAACAGACAGATTTACTGCCCGGGCAGGTACAACTGTTGAGATCGCATGTTTATAAACCATCTGCGTAACGGTGTTTTTCAGCAGAACCACGTATTGGTCAAATGATTCTATTTGCCCTTGTAACTTAATGCCGTTAACAAGGTAAATCGACACGGGCACGTGCTCCTTGCGCAGCGTATTCAGGAACGGGTCTTGTAACAATTGCCCTTTCGCGCTCATGGCTGCTTCCTTCTTTTACTTATTAAACTCGATACTGTACTGGAATCCAGGCGCCAATGCCATCCCGAAAACGTGAGCCTCACCTGCCCCGGCCGCCAGCGGCAAAGGGATTCCTGCCAGTCTTGAATATCACCCGGACCGGGGTTCCACGCAGCCTGAACGCCTGCATGAAGGCGCGCTCAAGATAACGCCGGTAGTCCTCAGACACATCCTGCAACGAATTGCCATGTACGACAATGCGCGGCGGATTGACGCCTCCCTGGTGCGCATAGCGCAGCTTCGGGCGCCGATAGCCGCGACGGGGTGGCGCCTGCTTGTCGGTCGCTTCCCGCAATATGCGTGTCAGTTTCGGCGTGGGAAGCTGCGACATTGCTGCCCTGAACGCAGCATCGACCGAGCGCATCAGCGCACCGAGGCCGCTTGGCGCCACAGCCGAGATCATGTGAGCCCGCGCAAACCCCAGGAAGCCCAGTTTGCGTTCATATTCGCGCTTGATGCGCTCACGACCATGGGCATCAACCGCGTCCCACTTGTTGATTGCCACCACCAATGCCCGTCCAGCTTCGACGATGAAGCGGGCGATATTACCGTCCTGATCGGCGATTTCCTGTGCCGCATCAAGCACCAGAATAACCACATTGGCGTCCTCGATCGCCTGCAACGTCTTGATCACGGAATACTTTTCAATGGCCTCGTCAATCCGGCCACGACGCCGCACGCCGGCGGTATCGATGACGGTGTACGGCTGGCCATCGCGCTCGAAGTCGATGTAGATGGAATCGCGAGTGGTACCCGGCTCGTTGAATGCAATCATGCGGGTCTCCCCGAGTAATGCATTCACCAGTGTCGACTTGCCCACATTTGGCCGCCCGACGATCGCAATCTTCGGCTGACTCGCTTGTTCCACTGTCAACTCCGGGTACTGCTCTGCAACCAACGGGCGCACGATTTTCTCCATGAGCGTGCGCACTCCATCGCCATGTGCAGCAGAAATCGCAATCGGCTCGCCGAGCCCGAGCTCATGAAACTCAGCTGAGACCAGCGTTGCATTCATCCCTTCCGCCTTGTTCACTACCAGCCAGATGTCACGGCCGGTCTGGCGCAATTGCTCGGCAATAATCCGGTCCTGCGGCACCAGGCCATCACGCACATCGACCAGAAAAACGATGGCATCGCCCTCATCCACTGCCTGCATCGTCTGCTTCGCCATCTCACGCCGCAGCTCGTCTTCGGAAGCGTGTTCCAGCCCGCCGGTATCAACCAAAATGATCGACTTGCCGCTGACAGTGGCATGCCCATAGTGACGGTCCCGGGTCAGACCCGGAACGTCGGCCACCAACGCCGCTCGTGAGCGCGTAAGACGATTGAACAGCGTCGACTTGCCCACGTTCGGGCGACCGACGAGTACCACGGTAGGCTTCATCGAAACAGTGTTATGCGGCAAACTCAGCGCCTGGGGCAATCGCCATGAGATTTCGCGACGACCACCCGAGACCGTTAATCTCGGTTCTCCAGATCAATCATGTATAGGCCACCGGCTTGTGTCTGCACGAGAGCACGGTTCTGCACCTCCATCGGCGTGGCCAAGATGGCGCTACCGTCGGTGGGCAACCGGGCAACAAACGATCCGTCGTCACGTAAAAGAATATGAACGTAGCCTTCAAAGTCACCGGCAACGATCCAATCGCCAACGACAACCGGGGCCGACACGCCGCGATGGAGCAACTGCTCCTGCCGCCACAAACTAGCACCAGTGGATTTGTCCAGTGCCACGATCGCGCCATCTGACTCGGTGTAATAGACATTTCGGGCATCCGCCACCAAACTGCC
>CP070775.1:1696806-1703247 GCA_020346185.1 Betaproteobacteria bacterium
GAACAGGCAACTGACCGAGATGAAGCAGCTACTGGAGCAACAAAGTCGCTAAAGGCGGTCTTATTTACCCCACATAACAATGACCGAGCTGCTTTTGTGAAGAATGAACGATTCAAGCAGACGATTGATTTGTTGGATAAGCCGGTGCAACCGAAATTGAAGGTTTTAAGGTGATGCGGCACGTGCCCCGATCCGCCAGTCGATCTTCCTGTCACGGCTCACAAATATCGGCATCGCATTCCGAGCCACTGTAAGGTTGCGGCTCACCCTGTTCTCGGTGGAGTACATCACGAATATTGCTTGGTCGCGAAGGCTGCCTAAATTATTGCGGCGGACAGCCCCACTCGGCACAATAGAGTCACCACCACCATGATATTCATGCTTCAGTGCCTATCGATTTTTACAGCTGGTTAGCTATCGCAACCTATATTCTGCACTGGTCTCTGGTCGTTGGCCTCTCGGCGCGCATCATCATGCGGCGACGGCCGGTGGGCGTGCTGCTGGCATGGATGGCACTCATCCTGAGTATCCCAATTCTTGGTGTCCTTATCTATGTCGTCATCGGGGAAAGCCGTATCGGCGATCGCTATCTCAAGCGCGCACGCGTGGTCCGGGACCATTACACCCAGTGGATGCAGTGGCTGAGGGCACGCGCGGCAGTCGACTGGTCACTGGTCAATCCGCAGGCAATACCCCTCCAGCGCCAGGCCGAATCACTCGTTGGTCTGCCTGCCCTGCAGGGCAATCGCGCCGAACTGCTACAGGACTATGCAAGCGTGTTTCGCTCGCTCATCGATGATATCGAGCACTGTACAAGCACCTGTCACCTGGAATTCTATATCTGGCACAACGGTGGTCTGGCCGATGAATTGCTACAGGCCATGGTGCGCGCAGCCGCTCGCGGCGTCACCTGCCGTGTGCTGCTCGATGCGGTAGGCAGCAAACCCTTCCTGCGCAGCGATAGTGCCGGACGATTAAGGGCCGCGGGCGTGCAGGTCGCCTGCGCGCTGCCCGTTGGTCTGTTCACTACACTGGCCACCCGCGCCGACCTGCGTAATCACCGCAAGCTGGTGGTTATCGACGGCGAGATCGCCTACACAGGCAGTCAGAACCTGGTTGATCCCCGCTGCTTCAAGCAGAACGCCGGCGTGGGCGAAAGGATCGACGCCATGCTGCGCATCGAAGGTCTGGCCGTGGAGGCGATTGGCGGCACCTTCATGTTCGACTGGGAAGTTGTCACGGGCGATGGACTGGAAGCGCTCAGAGGTAGCCACGACGTGAAACACGTGCCGGAGCGCGGTCCGGTTGCCTTGCAGATGGTACCGTCGGGACCTATCCCGCAACCCCTCGCGATTCTGCAATTGATCCTGAGCCTGATCTATGCCGCACGTTCGGAGCTGATTATCACCACACCCTACTTCGTCCCCGATGAATCACTGTTGACAGCGCTGATGTCGGCTGCGCACCGGGGGGTCGCGGTGACGCTCATTGTGCCGGCGAAGAACGATTCTCGGCTGGTCGATTACGCCAGCAGTGCCGTATTTGACGACCTGCTAGCCGCGGGGGTGTGTATCGCCGCCTTCGAGGGAGGACTACTGCACACCAAGTCGATCACCGTTGACGGTGATATGTGCCTGTTCGGTTCCGTTAATATGGATATACGCAGCCTGTGGCTAAATTTTGAAGTGTCTCTGATCGTCTACAACCGTGACCTGAGTGCGCGGATACGCGCTCTGCAAATGGATTACCTGGACCGCTCGTCTGTCCTGGAGCTCAGGCAATGGCGGCAAAGATCCCTGCCGCGACGATTTGCGGAAAATGCGGTTCATCTTCTGGCGCCGTTGCTATAGGGGGCGGAATGCGGATAAGAAGCGGAAACGCCCATTTTGCAAACAATCAACGTACAATCCAGAACAATCAAGCGTTGGAAGCTGCATTCAGGCGGGCTGGCGTTACAGATGTTTTCTCGCACAATCTGCGAAAGACATTTGCGACCCGCCTGCTGAGTAGAGGCGCTGCGATAACGGATGTTCAGCATCTGCTTGGCCATGCTTCTGTCAAGACAACTGAGAAGGCATATGCAGCATTTGTAAAGAATGAGCGCTTCAAGCAAACAATTGATTTATTGGATGAGCCGAAACGGCCGAGGTTGAAGCTTGTTAGTTTGTGTGTTTCTTGATCAGACTCTATTCTGGAACACGGTTGATTTAGAGAAAACGCTTGTAGCGTTTCGAGAATATTTCAATCGCAGTCGAGTTCAGGCTTCCTTTGAAGGCGATACGCCGGCACAAGTCAGTGGTGGGCCCACAACCAAAAACGCTGAATTGCAATGCTACTGTTGGCAAGCGCATTGCTTCGCGCTTGTCCAACTTCCGATGGCAGCTTAGCTACGAATTCGAGACCCACACATTGTGACACAGACAATAGATAGTAAGATGTTGATATCGCAATACGGATGAGTATTTTGACTACACGGGTAGCGGACAAGATCGACAAGGCTGTCAAAGTTATACAGGAGGTAGTTCCTCTGGTGATGTCAGTGAAATCGAGCACCTAATCTGAAGGAAGCGGTCATTCCGGGCGTTTGGTCTGGCAGGATGATCCGAAGGACTGCTTTCGACCTATGCGATAATTTAAATGGTTCGTGGGCTATTAATACTTCACGCGAAACGTCGGACTGTCCGCCGGCCGTGTCTTCCGGCGGTCATACATCGGTGCGAGTTCGAGATTGATCACTCTGTCGGCCCGGCCGCCCCCTCGCATAGCACCCCTTAGGCCAAGGCCACCCTCGTCAGCGCGGATTTGCTCTTCCTCGCCTTGTCGAGTAGGTCGACGTAGCCCTTTGCGTTGTGATCCTGGACGCCTTCCTTCGCTTTTTTCACCTCGGCCCTGGAGACGACGACCGTATCGAGGAGTCGCAGCCACAGGCCAGGGTCGCGGTGCAGCCGCCCGAACTCGTCGATGTACAACACCGTGCCCGAGTGATCATAGTCCATCGCCCGGAGCGGCACTCTCGGCACAATATCCCGGTTGTTGATCACGCGGACGTGTCCGTCACCGAGCCTCGCGTTGAGGTCATCCGCAAATTTTCTGTCACCGACACGCGGCTGCCCGATCGTATAGACACCGGCGACCCGTCCCCGTAACGCCAGGGCGGCCTGCTGCCGCTTGGCAATCAGGTCCTTGTCGTCCGGATTGGCCTCGAGCCCATCGTCCGCGTCCTTGATCGCCTTCTGGGCCGCCAGATTGCTGCGCCTCACCTTGTTATCGTAACGCGACGCGGCCAGCACTGCGAGTGCACCGCCCAGGCTGTGACCGGCGAAGAACACGGGTTGTTGCTTGTTACCCAGCTCATCGAGCATCGCCGCCACACCGTCCCATACGGACTCGCTCGCGTCCCGGAATCCCTGGTGCAATTTCCCTTCGCCGTATTCGCGCGCGTCGACCTGTCTTACACTCAGATCGGTAACAATGTCGGCCGGCGTCGTCGGTTCGGTGCCGCGGAAACAGACCAGGATCGCATTGTCGTCCGCGGCGATGAAGCCTTGGGTATCGACTGTCCTGATGTTGATCGAGCCCCATAACTTCTTCTTGTTCGGATCGCTCGATTCGAAGACGTGACCGACCAGCCCCCACGACGCAATCGTCGCACGGACCTTGTCGGCGTCGGACTCATAGGCGAGATCAGCGGCCTTCGCCAACCAGTAGGCATTGTTGAGGTTGAGCTTCGCCGCCAGCGGCGCGAAGCCGGCCATCGGGCCGGAATAGGCGGGTTCATCCGTCCCGGCACCAGCGCCGTCGCTCTCAGGGGCGTCGCCGGTCTCGGCGTCGTCCCTCGATTTCCCCCGAGCATCTTTGGACAGATCGGTCGCCTTGTCAGCGGCGACCGATCTGCGCACGTTCACGAGCTTCTGCAGGAGATCGAACCAGAACGGTGCGCCAAGAGAGATCGCGAAGGCGGTCAGGATCAACCCGAAGAGTTTGGTGATAAACTGAAACGCCGTATCCCAGTTAGCGCCAAATCCATCGACCAACGGATCCTCCTTAGACCAGCCGATGAACGGTGCTATCGTGCCCACCTGTTCGCGGACGGCTTTCAAAGTCGGCGGATCATCTTCGCCTGACGTCGTAGCGACATCCTCCGGCTTTATCTGCTCTGTCGCTATCTGGACCGCTGCTTCCCGCAATGCGGGATCGTCCGAAAGCCGCTGGAAAATGAGGACCGTGTCCGCATTGACGAGCGCCGCGATCGCGAATCCTATTGCGATCAGCCATGCGTTCAGAGAGCGCTTGAACCAGCCTTTCGAGCGATCGCCTGTCCGGTCGAACCAGAGTTCGATCTTGTTCTTCAGCAGATCGATATCGCCGCCCGCTTCGTCCATCAGCTCGAGGAGCTTGCGCCCGAGCTTCTTGCGCGCTTCCAGTGCCTCTCCTTTAGAAGATTTGCTGCCGGCGTCTTTGCCGTTCGCAAGTGCGACGAACCTGTCGCGGAGGACGGTCGGCAGACCGCCCGATTTGCGCCATTCGTTGCTGGACGCGATGTTCAGAATGCTTCGAGCGAAGACGTCGGTCGGCATGTAGGACGGGAGCCGGTCGTTGGGGCCGAACAGCGCGGTCACCTCCGGGTCTTTGTAGACGTCCGCCGCCAGATCGTTACCGACGAGCCTCTGGACGGATTCCTTGAGGATGTTGGGTCTGAGTTTCAGTGCGCCGACGACAGCTTCGACAAGCGAAGTGCAGATGAGGCTCAGGATCAGGTAGACCAGGACCATTCCGATTGCGACTTCCAAAACGCCGAGCATGTCCATGATGTTCTCCCTCTGGTTCTTGTAAGGAATGATGTGGTCGTGCATGGAGTATAGGCCGAACAAACGCCCTTTTCACCACACACCAAGCGATCATCCAACGGTACCGAAAGGCCGTGCGCCCTGCTAGCACCCCGAAGTCTTGCCTATTTCGCACTCACCCTCCCATCTTTCTTCTTCGCTAGACCCACTTGCTCGGGTACTCCAGGCATCAGGCCAATCGGAACCCTGGCACTTCCTTTTGGGTAGCAGCCATGGAAATGACATGAGGCTGGGGTTACAGATGTTTCCTCACACAATCTACGAAAGACGTTTGCTACCCGACTGTTGAGTCGGGGAGCTGCCATCACGGATGTTCAGCACCTGTTGGGCCATGCTTCCGTCAAGACAACTGTGAAGACATATGCTGCCTTTGTGAAAAATGAGCGGTTCAAGCAGACGATTGATTTGTTGGATAAGCCTGTGTCGCCGAAATTGACGGTTCTTAGATAGTCGTTTGATCGATCATCGGTTCCGCACTTTTGTCGGATACCTGAGAGCACAAGGTGCTCCCGAACTGCCCTCACCTTGAATGCCTTTCGTTTTCACAATAACGCCGAGCCGCGCGCGCCATTAGCGTCCTGCAGCGGCTCGACTATCAGTTCACCCTGGACCCGTACAATCGGGCTCGACCGCACAGCAGCCTGGGGCCGGGAATTCCGGATCCGCCCGCCGATCTTCCTGTCACACCACCCAAACAACGGCATCGCATTCCGCACTATTATAAAGTTGTGGCTCACCCTGTCTTGGGCGGATTACACCACGAATATTGCGTGGTCGCCAAGGCTGCATGAATTTCTGCGGATGACAACTATGCAGCAATATTTTCAACCTTCTTTAATTCTTTCTGAGCCGCCTTGCGTGCTTCTTCCAGATCGTAATCGGCTTGCAGCCCCATCCAGAACTGCTCAGACGTGCCCAGTGCACGGGCGAGGCGAATTGCGGTATCCGCAGTTACCGCTCGCTTGCCGTGAACAATCTCGTTGATACGCCGCGGCGGTACTCCCATGGCGCGCGCCAGCTTGTTCTGGCTGATATCCAGCGGCTTGAGGAATTCTTCCAACAGGACTTCGCCGGGATGGATATTGGGTAGTTTCTTCATAAATATATCCTAGTGATAATCCACGATCTCGACCTTATGGGCATTGCCATCAGTCCAAACAAAACAGACGCGCCATTGATCGTTAATTCGAATACTGTGTTGGCCTCTGCGATTGCCTCTCAGTGCTTCAAGTCGGTTAGCCGGTGGGATGCGAAGATCTTCCAAGCTATGAGCATTGTTCAGCATGCGTAGCTTTCGCCGTGCGACCGCCTGAATATCTCGTGGCAGTTTGCGCGAAAAGTTGCCTTCCCATATCTTTTCAGTCTCCCGATCCTTGAAGTCGGTGATCATGTGAGCAATTATAACGCTTGCCGTTATATAACGTCAAGCGTTATAAATAACTTTAGATTTTTACCTGAGTGCATCCTGGTACACCGAATCTTTCGATTCACCATCCGGACTGTAAAACAGCGCGCAGTTTCGGCGCTGATCAGCTTGGTAAGCATTTGAATTACATATAGTCGACCCGGTCCAAGCTGAACGCTGATTCACACC
>CP070775.1:1703347-1723821 GCA_020346185.1 Betaproteobacteria bacterium
GGCAACAAACTCGTCGAGGGTCAGCTCCCCCAGAACCGTTTCAGCGGAAATCCCGCCGACCCCGGCCTTTGGCCATACTTCGAAATCACTGGCCGGATGGCGGCTGGGAATGATCGCGGTCGGGAATACCTGCGATCCGTTCGTGCCGAACCAGAGGGCAGACCGACCGGCGGCAAGCGCATCAGCTAGGCTGAAATTCAAGACCCAATCGCGAACTTTTTCCGCGGCGTAACCGTCAAGTGCTTGCCGAACCGAAAACTCAGCATCTTGTGCGTGTCCCGCCCCGGCCGTAGCTATCACGAAACAGCATCCAGCCAGGTATTTGTTTTTAAGTTGCATGTCTCGCCTTTCACCTTTTACGAAATAATCAACCCTCACTGAATCGGTTGTCATCCGGACGGTGTTTCTAATGCGCGTATACTGTTTGCGGAGCGCACGAGTTTAGAAAAATCGAACCATCGCCTATGATTTTGATCAAGTTTTAACGCCAGAAATTCGCCGACATGCTGATGGCGGCTTCGTCCCGCGCCTCGGTCGTTGCCCCGATTTCGGTGAGCGTCCGGTGTTGGTAGAAGCTGCCGTTGAAGGCGTGACCCGTTTATAGGTCCAGAGCCTAGGAACTGGCTAAATAAGGCGATCGTTGGGGCATGATCTGGATCTCTATCGGGCAACCGGTATCTGGATAGTTCAGAACGAAGTCAACCGCCTTGGCAACATCGTCGGGTTGGATCATCTTTTCTACAGACAGCCCCATTCCCGAAGTCATGTCGGTTGCGACAAATCCCGGGCAGACGACGGACACCTTGATATTTTTTTCTCGTACATCGTCGAACAGGGCATGGGTAAAACCGACCACTCCATGCTTGGTTGCGCAGTAGGCCCCGCTCCCGCCAAACGGTCGTCTTCCTGCCATCGAGGCGATATTGATGACAGCACCCCAGCTGGCTTTCTCTATCTCAGGAAGGGCGTGGCGAGTCAGGTGCAGCAAGCCTCTCAGATTGATGTCAATGGCCAAGTCCCAATCCTGCAAATCTCCACTGTCCGCCGCACCCGGCGCGTTGACTCCCGCGTTATTGATGAGAATATTAAGCCCGCCGAGTTTGGCCGCTGTCTGGCTCACCATGCTTGGTATCGACTCTGTATTTTCGAGATCACAAGGAAGCATCAGGACAGGATATCCAGATTCACGACACGCTTGGGCCGTCTCCTCCAGCGCTGCGACATTGCGGGAAACGAGAGCCACGCTGACTCCCTGTTTGGCAAGCGTTGTGGCGATCGCTCTGCCGATGCCTCGGCTGGCACCGGTGATTAACGCGACCTGATCTTTCAAGACCTTTGGCATCGAAGTTCCCCATCTTGTTCTGTAACAAATCTGTTCTACCCATAGACCCTAACCGAAATTCCTCTTTGCGACATGGTTTACCGATGTTGTTGGCAAGTTTGATGGGCTTCACGTGTTTCTACGCTCTCTGTGAAGTGCATCTGCGCTCCCGGCTTCCATGTGCCGCTATACCCCCGTCAAACACCGCAGTCCGTTCCAATAGTCAATCAAAAAACCGTCTCCTTCGAGCGCTGTCTCGGGCTATAGTGTTCTCGACGGTCATCCTGCTAGCCGGCCTATCCATACAATTAAAAGGACAAACCCATGCCAAAGGCAAGCGCCCGGCACATCCTCGTCGACAGCGAGGATAAATGTAACGACCTCAAACAGCAGATCGCCAAAGGTGCCGATTTCGGCGACGTTGCGCGCGAGCACTCGACCTGCCCGTCTGGTGCCCAGGGCGGTGACCTTGGAACGTTCGGACCAGGCATGATGGTGGCCGAGTTCGACGAAGTCGTGTTCAGCGGCAAGGTCGGCATGGTGCACGGCCCGGTGAGGACCCAGTTCGGCTACCACCTTGTCGAGATCACGCGCCGCCACGACTGACCAGGCGCTCTGCCGCACCGCTCACCCAGCATTTCTATACTAGCCTGGAAGCGATCATGTCGACCAAGTTGTCCGGGCCTTCGCCACCGCCGGGCGATGCGGGGTTGTAGCAACGCCAGGGATCGGAACAATGGCTGCACCCCACTCACAGCGTCAGGAGATGACGGTGGACTTGCTCGAAATCGAAGAGAAACACGAGATGCGCCGCGAAGAGGCGACCAAACCATTGCACCGCATCGCCGACGCCCTAGTACGCCAGCACGACGTCGAGTTCGTCCGAGAGGAGCTGAAGTTCACCGTCGACGTACCCGACCCGGTCGAGGTCGAGCTGGAGCTTGGCGACGACGGTACCAGCTTCGAGATCGAGATCAACGGGTAACGACCGAAGCCCCCCAACGCCGGTCCGGCGCGTCGATCGATTCCACGCCGCTTGATCTCTAACCCGGTATGTCTTTGTCGGGGGCAGGTGAACCCACTCGGACTGACGCGCGTGTCTCGGTGCCAGCAGGGTACACATCACAAACAAGGATGGTGATCACTCCACAAGCGAGTGTGAAAGAGGAACTCGCGTGCGACTTGCGCCCTTGCGCCCTTGCGCCCTTGCGCAGCCAAGCATAAATTGCGCAACCATGAAGAAGGAAAAAGAGATTCCCATACCCTCATTTGAGCAAACCCGGTCGCCGAACATAAGTTCCTGGCGTGTCACGGCGGCGCTCGTGCCGGGCCTCATGGCGGGGCTCTACTTCATTCTGACGACTGATCCGCTACCACAACCACTCAGCTATCACGATTTCGCCGATACCCGTGTGTTGCTCGGTATTCCGCACGCCGGAGATGTTGTAACAAATCTCGCGTTCGTCATCGCTGGCGCACGGGGCCTTTGGTTCCTGGCCCAAGGGAATCACGGAACCCGAACATTTGTCGATCAGCGAGAGCGACGGCTCTTCCGGTGGTTTTTTGTGGGTGTGCTCCTTACCGGATTGGGGTCGGGCTGTTATCACCTGGCGCCGGACAATGACAGTCTCGTCTGGGACCGCATTCCCATGGCTATCGGCTTCATGAGTATCGTCGCAATCATGATTGCGGAGCGCGTCAAGCTATCCCTCGGCGTCGCCCTGCTGGTGCCACTAATGGCGATTGGAACGGGGACCGTGATCTGGTGGATCTGGACAGAGCATGCCGGGCGCGGAGATCTGCGCCCGTATCTCTTTGTTCAGTTCTACCCCATGATCACAATTGCTTTGATGCTTTTGTTGCTGCCTACGCCATACACTCGCGGCAACTATTATTGGGGACTATTTGTCTTTTATGCGGCCGCCAAAGTTGTCGAGATGTTAGACCACGAGATATTCGATCTGACCCAAGGGGTGGCAAGTGGTCACAATTTAAAGCATCTGTTTGCGGCTGGAGGCGCTGCGTGGGTCCTGCGAATGCTGTCGCTGCGGCAACCTCGGTTTTACCCAATTAGTTAAACTCCTTTACAGACCTTTGGTGAGCGCGGGAAAGTACCTATGATATCAATATAGTGAAAGCGATTTTCCACCAAGCAGCCGCTTACGGCGGTTTTTTCGGCGTCATCTGGTTCGCTTCACTGATGTTCCGGCCGCAGGTAAATCAACATTTGTCTGAGCGCGAAATCCGCTATTCCAGACCGATATGGCGCATTTAGATAAATATCGTCTTCAGGGCAAAACAGGAATGAATAACAACCACAACCCCGAAACCATGTTTCAGTTGTCCAGCGGCGGCTTGTCGCGAGTGATCCTGTCGCGCCTGCGAGGACCTGGTGCTGGCGAATTACCGATCAAGGCGCAGTTGGTGATCTCACTCGGCCTGATGTGGCTACCGCTGGTCGTGCTGACACTGTTCGCCGGGACGTTCTACGGAGGGGGAACAATCCAGCCATTCATCACTGATGTCGTCCCACAGGTCAGATTACTGGTCGCCCTCCCGTTACTAGTGGTTGCCGACATGACAATCAATCCTGCGGTCGACATGGCCATCCGGGATCTTGCGGTCATTGGCGTCGTACCCGAGGGTGAACGAAACCGGCTTCAGAGGGCGCTGATCAGACTAACGCAAAGCCGGGATTCTGTATGGCCCGATGTCATCATGCTGATAATTGCTTATGGCTCCACCTGGCTGTTTCGCCCAGGCTACGGAGATATGGACCTTGGGGCTGTCGACCCGTACTGGTTTTCACCCTCATCGGGAGATGGCAACGGCCTGAGCGCAGCCGGTTGGTGGTACGTCCTCGTCAGCGCGCCGATATTTCAGTTCATCCTGTTTCGATGGGCTTGGCGTTTCCTGATCTGGGCCCGTTTCCTGTATCAGGTCGCTCGCATTCCACTGACACTGCACGCGACTCATCCCGACCTTGCTGGCGGCCTGGGTACGCTTGGGTTGGCGCAACAGACGTTTGCGGTCGTTTTCGTTGCGTTCGCGACGGTTGTATCGTCGACGGTCGCACACAACATGATTTTCGAGGGCGTAGGCTTCGACCAGTCCAGACTTGAGGTATTTGTCTTCATTGTGATTTGTGTTGTGCTCATTTATGCGCCTATGTTGTTCTTCTCAAAGGGCTTGTACACAGCGCGGCGAATTGGGCTTAGTCAATACGGAAGCCTCGGACACCATCTGTCCGACGCGTTCTTCAGGAGGTGGATCAAGCACAGCGGACAAGACGTAGGCGCGGAACTGAAGAACTCGACGGACTCCTCAACGATGGCGGACTACGGTGCCACCTTCGAGACGGTTCGAAATATGCGCTTCATTCCGGCCTCGTTACGGAATGTTGTCACAACCGCAGGGGCGTTGGCGGCGCCATTCCTGCCACTATACCTGATCGCATTTTCATTCAAGGACTTGCTTGGTCGGCTTGCCGAGGCGCTGGTCTGACGTCGTTGTACCTCAGCTAGAGACCTTGAAGCGCGTTCGATCCTATCATTCGCCTGCAAGTTTGCCTCAATTTGTAGCATAGTGGGCTCGTCGCATTACATTCGCAATCGATCCTGAAAGCGCATGCCCGCCAACCCCGTAAGTAAACAATCCGATTGTGCCGTCGTTGGCACCAGCTTCGCGGGACCTGCCCGCGCAGACGCACTTGCAACGAACGGGATGCGGGCCACGGTCCTCGAGCGCAAAAGTGATCCGGACGAGAAGCTGACTACCATCGGCATTATCGTCAAGGAAGCGCTGGATCCGATCGCCTTACTCGACGCGTTGCCGCCAGAGCCTGTCAGGCGCATCGACGGTGTCCGTTTGAATACGCCGAATGTCCAAGCGGAAAATGCAACAATCCGAGTGGCAGGTTCGTGGACAGCTACGCGGCGTTTCGAAAAAGTTGACTTCTGCGCCTCCTGTTCGATCATTTCCAGAGCGATACGCTCTTTAATCTTATGCCAGGCATCACACCGAGCAGCGAGCCTGGTGTACTTTCACCATAAGGGCGTCCTCGATCCGCAGAAGCGTGACACTTAGCGCTCAGAGACACCGACGCCCTTTCCGATCGTTGTCAGGTGCTGTCAGCCGGCTTCTGCCTCTGCTCAAAGGGAACCAAATGCAACCGCTTGTTTCCCCAATAGATCAGCAAGCCCAACACGATATAGCTGACCAGCGCCGAGATTAGCCACACCGTACCCCGAACGTAGAGCAACAAGGTCATAATCAGTGATACGACCGCGATGACAAGAAAAGCAGCTTGCCTGTATCTTGTACCGGCATCGACCATGAAAGCGCCTCCGCAATGGGTGCACAATCGGTCGCTCCTGAAGAGACCTCTACGGGGAAGCTCTCTCAGTCGAATTTCCGAACCGCAGTGTGGACATACTGGCATTGAGTAACGTTATTTCATGAAACCGTTGTCTGTCCTTGATTCTTCGGTAAGGCTTTTTACGTCCCGCACCAGTTTCTTTTCTTTGAAAATACAGACAACGAGTACGATGTACGGGACCGATGAAACAAGAAAGAACCCGGTTTGCTGTCCACCTGTAATCCAAATGTACAAGAACGCGGCCACCGCCGAGGCAATCAACCCCGTAAGGTAGATTCTTTGTTGCGTTCGTCGCGCTCATACAACTATGAGTAGCGGAAGGAACAACACACCCTATATTAAATACCAACGCAATATAGTACCCATCGTACGACACATCTGCGTATGCCGAGGTAACAACCAGGAGCATCAACGCAGTCACAAAAGACGGTTCGTAAAAGTCCCCCATAACAAGGACCATCGTCTACCGTGGGATACAAATAGCGTTATCAAATTACAACCTATTCATCACCTTCTGACCAAATTTCGATCGCAAGCATCAACCGATCAGCATCCAACCAATTGTCGACTTCGTCGGCCCGATCTTCGAGCAATACGTGCAATACTTTCAACACGACCGCACGCTCTTCGGTGGTGCATGCCGTCCACCGGCTATTACGCGGACCGTCGCGAATGACCTGTGGCAGAAACTGGTCGATGTAGTAATCAGCGTCCTTCCAAGTCAACGCCATCCGGATCAACGCCGGCAAGTAGTAACGAAAACCAGTGTCGGTGGAAAAAGTCATCGGATCCCAGCCGGCATGGCCAAGCGCTTCGCGGGTAATGGTCTCCGGCGTGAACGCCTTCAACGTATCATCGTGTTCTGCACACTCGCAACAATGTTTGTAGTCCGTAAAATGTTCCGGCCTGCGAACCTTTCCAAAGACAAGATCAGCATGTTTGATAATGTCGTCGGTCGACATTGCTTAGTCGTCGGCGGTTAAGCGGCAATTTGCTTGGAAAAGCGTTACGAGCGGCCGAAGGGCACGAAGCAGCCTGTTTTGTAAGAATCGTGCGAACGATGAGAAAACGAGCCGTAGCGAGTTTTGACGGAGGCTCACGTGAGCAATGCGAACGTTAGGTTGGAGCCACATACTCGACAAGGAAACGCGAGGGGCAAGCGAGCTTGCGACAACGCCATCCGGCCGAGCAGTAGCTTTCTCAGCAAAGTGTCCCGGCCTCGGTGACTTGCCGAACACTTGAGTCGCCTCGTTGCCCCATGCCTCAAGCGAATCCATCGTCGCTCCAATTCCCGCAATCGCCGTGCATCTTGATGAAGCCCAGCTGCGCTGGCATTGTTACTTGCAAGGAACGTACTCATCGAGGATGGCATCTGCCGGCGCGCTGTGAAAAGCGACCCCAAACCATTGTCCAGCGCCGCGCGCTTCGGGAAAGTGCCACGTGTTCTCCGGCACCACATCCCAGCATCCGGAAATATCAGGCGTTTCCGCGAGGTCCGGGCTGGCGATCTCATGTAGCGTATAAGTCCCGCCCGCGCCGCCCGGCTGCGCACAATTCACGGCACCGATGCCGCGATACGACACCAGCCGCTGCACGCTGTTGCGATGGATCTCTTGATGCGGAGCGCGCTCGCCCGCCTTGATGGTAAAAACACGGCAAAGCCGCACTTTGTTGCGAAGCGCTTGCGGTAACTTTTCGCTGAATAGTTCGATCGGCAACGTGACTGAGGAATAGGGCTTATCGTAGTCCGGACTGCAGAATCGATCCGACGCGCTACGCAATCCTTCTTCAATTGCTACCCGGCAATCTGCATCGCCAAATACTAGCCGGTGCAGGCATTCAAGCAGCGGCCTGTCTTGTTCAGAAATTGGGGGCAGTCGTCGTTCCTCCGATTCCGATCGCGGCGCGATTCATTAACTTTCGTTCATTTTTACCATCGCCAGAACTGCAGCGTCGTCGCTCACTACGCGCGAATCGTGGCCTTTGCCGGTGAGATCACGATGTAACCAGACCGAACCTTGCGGGAAACGCCGGATTTCGCCATCACTGACCTCGACTTCCATCTCACCCTGCAAAACGAATACATGCCCGACGCTCGGCGCTGGATGCCAACCACCATCCCAACCGGGTGGATTCACAATGAACGCGACTTCCTTGGCCGAACGAAAGTCGGATATGTTCATCGGCGCAGCCGGTGGTGCGACATCGACGAGCGAGAATTCGACTTCGACATCCCTGAAATGGGTTTCGCCATCGGCATCGGTATACATCTCGGAATATTTCATTTCAGGTCGGGCTCCCATGCGTTTACTGTTTTGGCATTCAAAGCCAGAGCATAAGCGTTTACCAGAAAAAGACAAATCGATGCGCCTTCACTGCGGAGTACCGGAGGAAAGAACATCTGATCGGCAAACTGGATCTGTTTGCGATGCGTAGCATCCGTGTCATGATTTGCAAACACAAACATCTTTGAGAACCGAAAGGATAGGTCCCTCTCGTCCGCTTCTTGCAGGACAGGCCTTGCCGGGTTTCGGGACCGGCAATGGCAGGAAACGAAGGTCATGCCTGACAATAATTACCTGTTCGAGGGGGGAAGCAATATCGCCCTGAAGTTACCGCCGCACGAGTTTGACGATGCGGTGCGTTTCTACCGCGGGGTACTCTGCCTGAAACAGTTGAATAGTTACCTGCCGTCGGTCGTATTCAAGTACGGTGCGAATCTGCTGTGGCTGGATCGGGTCGACACCATGACCCAAGCAGAACTTTGGCTGGAACTGCGAACGCCGGACACGGCCGCAGCTGCAGAACAGCTTGATCGCCATGGGATCGTCCGGCGCGACTCAGTGGAAACACTGCCGGAAGGTTTCGATGGATTCTGGATTTCTGGCCCAGGTAACATCATCCACCTAGTGCACGGTGAGGAGGAAGACGTTTAGGAACAGGGAAATGACGCTACCAAGAATAGCACTTCTGATTGTTTGCGCTTTTCTAGCTGCGACCCCTGCCTTGGCAAATGATGGCTTTTCGGGTTCTTACGAGGGGCGCATCGGCGAAGCGCCGGCGATTCTTAACTTGCGCGTGTCAAACACGGTGGTATCGGGCTGGATCACGCAGTCCACCGGATACGAAATCAAACTTAGCGGCACGTTGTCGGACGGCAAGATCGTGGGCGCAGCGTCTACCAGCCGCGGCGCGAGCTTCTTTGAAGCCTACCGGGAATTCGGTGCGTTGGTGATCGTCTTCCGCGAGACCGGCGCGGTCACGGGCCAGGCAATAGAGGTGCGTTCGGAGTTTTCTCCCGCTAAAGAAACGCCGAACAGCAATCAAGCAACTTCAACCGGTGCGCAACGGGATCCGCAACTGGTAGGCACCTGGACGACACGCGGCCTCGCCCACCGCGGAGACATGGTGCTTCTGGTCAAAATACAGATGACATTGGGTCGGGATGGGCGCTATTCACAAACCAGTGAACCTGTAACGGGTTCAAAACAAGGGAAATGGCGGAACCGCGGGGGGACTCTCGAATACCGTCCGCAGGAATCGGAGGTATGGTCACAGATCGGCGATTACCAGTTGCGAGGCGACCACTTGATTATGATTATTCCCGATAGCGCACCGCGGGTGTGGACGCGCGAATTTCAGGATCAGTGATTTCTATGACTTGAATTCGGCTGCGATATGCGATCCGTCGCAGAACGGTTTGTTTTTCGACTGCCCACAACGGCACAGATTCGCCTGATTGCCATTCCACGCCGAGCCGTCCTGGCCAACAATACTGGTGTCGCCGAAACAATGGATCGGCCCGTCCTGTCGCAGCGTCAAGCGCAGGTTCGCCGCCGGCATGCCGGCCTCAAGCTTCTTGATTACATAGTCCGTCGACACCGTCGCCGCGTCTGAGAATCCAGCCTTGTTGTGAGTGCCATCGCAGAAGGGTTTTTTCGAAGACAAGCCGCAGCGGCATAGCCACATATTCGCGTCCTTCTTTATCGATATCCCGTCGGCAGCGAAGACTTCGGCATCTCCTTCCACCATCAGCGGGCCGTCGACCTGCGGTCGAATGGTGTTCGTCATCTGCTATTGCCTCCTTCGCTCATTCGAACGCCTGTGACATCGGCACATCAGTGTCTTGGCACAAGCGTCGCGAGCGGCCCGAGTGCGAGGAGCGAGCACGCGACACGACTTGGTCCGCGCCGTAGCTTTTGCAACAGACTGCCTAATGCGCGACCCAGCCGCCATCTATCGACATCGATGCGCCGGTAATCGATGCTGCGGCGTCACTCGCCAGAAACACGGCGAGCGCGGCGACTTCTTCGATCTTCACGAATTGTTTTGTCGGCTGGCGCTCGAGTATGACTTTCCTGATCACTTCGTCTCGCGGAAGATCGTGCGCTTGCGCATGTGCGTCGATCTGCTTTTCGACCAACGGCGTTTTCACCCAACCGGGACAGATGGCATTGCAGGTAATACCCTGTTGCGCCGTTTCCAGCGCCACCGTCTTGGTCAGTCCGACAATACCGTGCTTGGCCGCAATGTAGGCCGACTTGAACGGCGAGGCGACCAGCCCGTGCGCCGAAGCAATATTGATGATGCGCCCCCAGCCGCTGTCTTTCATCAGCGGCACCGCCGCACGCGTCGTGTGAAACGCTGCCGTCAGATTGATGGCGATGACCTGATCCCATTTATCCGTTGGAAACTCGTCGACTGGCGACACGTGCTGAATGCCGGCATTGTTAACGAGCACATCGACACTGCCCAGCTCACACTTCGTATCGGTAATCATATCGGCGATTTCTTCCGGCTTGGTCATGTCAGCAGGCGAATAGATCACCTTGACATTGAATTCGGATTCAATGGAGCCGCGAGCCTTCTCGATTTCACCGCCTTCGCAAAGTCCGTTGAGCATGATGTTGGCCCCCTGCGCGGCAAACGCGCGTGCCATTCCAAATCCGATTCCCGAGGTGGAGCCGGTGATGACAACCGATTTCTCCTTCAGCATTATCCCGTTCCGTGTTAAGTGAGAGTGCGTGGGAGTCTACCAGTTTGATGATGAATCAAGCGGCTCGGCACACTTCGGGATACTTCAGGCAAACTTACGCAAACGGCTTGCGCACGCGCTGGTTGCCCAGCATCGCGACGATTCGGGTCCTGCAGCGTACTCTCGCTGAAGAGAGTACGCACCTCAAATCCCGGGTCGGTCTCCATAGCCGGTCAGTTCAAGATAACCACGCCCGACGCTCTCACCGTCTATGCTGGCGCGCACCGCGCCCTCCCAGTACACGATGCCGGTACTCGCCCGAGAGTCAAGTTCCTGATCATCCATCAGCGGCATAACCTTGAGATCGTGGCGTCCCGCGCGAACGCGCATTGCAACCGGATACTCTATGTCAGTGCGTGGTGAACGCCACAACTTGGTCGGCTCGAATTCAACATCGTCTGGTGAAAATATGCTCAGCGATCCATCGCGATGGCGCTCACTACCGCCAGCCCACAACGTACTGCCACCGCGCGCGCGCATGCGAAATGCCATAAGGGAGCCGCCATCAGAGAAGTTAATGCTCACCCAATCCCAGCCTTGCGCAGCAGGTGAGAGATATTTACTAGACCACTCGTGGTCGAGCCAGGCATTTCCACTGACCGAAGTCGTCTCGCCATGGATCTTTGCCGATCCTTCGACGCGCAAGTGCGGCAGACTGTAGTAGTAGCTTGCCTCGCCAGGTGCAGGTCCCTTTGCGCTAAAACCGCCGCGCCCCTGTAACAACACCGGCTGCGTGGGCACAAACTTCAGGTCAAACGCAAAATCATCCGCCGCGATGCGCGCGTGGTATTCACTCTCGCCGCGGGTCAGCGTCCAACCATCAATGCCGACATCGGTATTGTCAGTCTTCGCATAGGCCAGACCGAAGCCTTCACGGCCAACGCGCTCGTCGTAGATCAACTGGCCATTGGCCGCGTCAGCAATCGCCGCGTGGGCGAAGATCAGCTGTTTTGGCGCGAAAGCCGATTTGTTGTCCTCCTGCACGCCCGGACGGCTGCGAAAGAACGTCACCTGAAAGCCGCGCGCGACACCATCGTTCTCGATCCAACCGGTGATGTACCACCACTCAGTCCGGTAGTCAGGGTGTGCGCCGTGGTCACGCGGAAAAACCAGTTTGCGACCAGGCTCGACCATCGGATACAAATCTGCCCGCAATTCGTCAGCATCAGCGGCATCGGACGCCGGCATCACCGCACCAACGCTAAGAATGAGCGCCATAACAACAGCCATCACCGCTCGCCTTGCTGACATATCCCGCTACCAGTCTTCTCGCACCGCGCGCACAGCTTCACCCGCAACGGCACGGCGCGCACTGCTCACAGCAGCCAGCAGTGCTGCAGCCAGCATCACAAGTGCAAAGACGCCCAGCCCCGACCAGGGCAGATGCACGTCCATACTCCAGTGAAACGATTGCCGGTTAACGACATCAATCAGCACTACACTCATCACCCAGCCAAGCAGCAAACCAACGATGAGCCCGAGGGCGCTAACCAGTGCGCCCTCGATCGCAAGCATGCGCACGATCTGCACCCGCAAGAATCCGACGTGTCGCAGCATGCCAAACTCACGGCGACGCGCCAGGGTCAGCGCGCTGAAGCTCGCCGACAGCCCTGCCAGCCCGATGACAATGGCGACTCCTTCGAGCGCATAGGTCACGGCAAACGTCCGGTCGAACACTGTCAGTGACTCGGTGCGCAATTCGTTGCGCAGACTGATCTCGACTACGTCGGATGGCAATGCCGCCAACAGGGCACGCCGAACCGCGGCTACGTTCGCTCCTTCTTCCAGCCACAGCTGGGCATCGGCGACGTTACGATTGCCGGTAAGCTCGCGGTAGTCTTCGAGCCCGATCATGACTGCCCCGTTCATGCGCGCGTAGTCGCGCCAGATCCCTGCGATCATCACCGGCACACGCTGACCACCTATCGGCAATTCAACAACGTCGCCCAACGAATAACCATAGTTGTCGGCGGTAATCTCGCTGATCCAGGCCGGCACCTGGCTCGCCCTTGGTGTGACGACGTCACTGACCAGCGACAGCACACGGCCCGGATCGCGCGGATCAATGTCACGCGCCAGCAGCGTTACCGGCGGACGCGTCGATTCGAGGCGAACACGTTGCCCAGCGAAGAACTCGACGCTGCGAACGCCCGGTATGCGAGAAACAAGCTCCTGCATTGGCGGCGACAGATAGGCAGTTTCACCGTAACCGCTGGTGCGCACGAACATATCGCCGGGCAGTATGTGTGCGAGCCAGTCTTCCAAAGAGGTGCGAAACGAGATCACCATGATCGCCACCGACGTCGCCAGACTCACTGCGGCGACAACCGATGCAAGACTGACCATTGCCTGGCCCGGAGCGGCGCGCAACTGCGCGAGACCAAGTGCATATTCGACCCGGCGCGGTAGCGGTAAACACGACAAGACAACCACGGCGGTACGCGGCATCAACGCAATCGTGCCGAGCAGCAACATGGTGATGGAAACATAACCAAACAGTGGCAGACCAGCTACCGGCGGTCCGAAGGCGCTTGCCGCCCCAGCAGCAAGTAGCAGCACGCCCGGCAAAAGCGGGGTGAGGCGCTGAAACATGCGCATCTCATCGCCGGCTTTGAGCGCTTGCGCTGGAGCCGCGCGCGCCGCTTCGAGGGCCGGCGCGACGCTGCCACAAACCGCGGCGAGGATGCCAAGCAGCATGAACAGCATCGCCGCAGCCGGTTCAAACGACAACCTCGCCTGAACATCGGCAAAGATGCCAGCCCCGAGATCGGCGCCGACAAGTGAAACGATCAATCGCGCTCCGAGGTAACCCAGCACCAAGCCCAGCAAAGCGCCGACACAACCGAGCACGGCCGCCTCGCCAACCAGTACCGCGAGCAATCCGCGCCGCGTCATACCGAGCACACGCAGCAGCGCCAGTTGTGAACGGCGTTGCACAATCGAAAGTGCCTGGGTCGAGAACACCAGCAAGCCGCCGGTGAACAACGCCACCAGTGCCAGCACGTTGAGGTTGACGCGGTAGGCGCGCGTCATCGCGACAGCCGTTTTCGATACCAGTTGCGGTGGCTCGACATAGACGCCGACCGGCAACACCGATTGAATCCGCTGCGCAGCCGTCGCCACCGACACGCCCGGTTCAAGCTTGACTTCGATTCGGTTGATAGAGCCGATGCGGCCAAAATGTTTCTGTGCGGCGGCGATATCCATCACGCCAATACGTTGGCCAACTTCTGCCGTCGGCAGCAGGCCGGCAACGCGCAGTTCGACTCGGTCAGTTCCAACCTGGAAGGCAATTCGATCACCCGTTTGCAGTCCGAGCCACCGCATCGCCGAAGCGGAAAGAAACAGTGCATCACCGCGCAATATATCGAGCGGCGTCCTGCTTTGCCCAATCAGCTGCGGCTGGATGCGCGCAGCGCGGAAAACGTCGAGACCGAGGATGTCGAGGCTGCGCCGTTCGAGGCCATCACCAAGGCCGGCGAGACGCGCACCGATCTCCAGCATTGGACTGGCGATTTCGACGTCAGGCTGGCGTGCGAGCAGGGGATAGACCGATTGTGAGAAACCGCGCTGCGCCCCGAGCACTGTCAGGTCGGACTCGCCAGATAACACGCGAACAGCCTGGGCAAACTCATCAATTGCCGCACGATTGATCAGCGCGATTGCGTAACCGAGCGCAACGCCAAGCGCAATGGCAAGCACCGACAATAGCACCCGCGTGCGATTTGCGAGTAACGGACCGACGAGTAGACTGAACCACATCATCGCATCACCAAATCACAGATTCATCACATAATTGCATCGCCACATAACTGTGTCGCCATGGGAGAGCCGACCAGTCATATAAACATGCATCGTCACCCGAGCGACTGGTTTGATCGCGAGAGCTTTGCGGTTATCCGCTGTTCGCGGAGGCCGGGCAGGATCACCTCGGATTGGCCAAGTCAAACCGCTTCACAAAGTCCTGGATGGCCGCAAGCGTATCAGCTGCTCGCTCAACGTGCGGTGTATGTCCGCAGTCAGAAAACAACAGCTTCTCGACCGGTGCACTCGCGTGGCGCTCGATCGATTCGATCTGCCCCAGCGTCCCATAGGGGTCGTTGCGACCCTGAATCAGCAGCATCGGTGCATGGCAAGCCTCAATGTTGGCTTCGATATTCCAGGTTCGAAACCCGGGGCTAAGCCAGATATCGCACCAACCACGAAACATCGTTCGTGGGTGATCATGATACCTAGCCAGTCTCTTGGCCAGCCCGCCTTTTTCGAATCTGTCACGGGCGGCCGCGATGCTTTCGATGGTCAGTTCCTCGACGAACACATGCGGCGCCATCAGGACCATTCCTTTCACCGGGTGCCCGCCGGCGGCGTAAAGCATTGCGATCGATGCACCATCACTGTGGCCGATGAGAAACGGCATTTGAATGCCCAGTTCAGCGAACACCTCGGGCAAAACAGTCAGCGCCTCATGGTGCATGTAGTACGGCGGGCGCGGCTCCTTGAGTTCGTTCGAACGACCGTGCCCATACCGCGAAAAAGCGAGCACTGGATGACCAGTCTGGGCGGCAAGAAGGTGGGGTAAATCACGCCACATTGACAGCGAACCCAACCCTTCATGCAACAAAACGAGCATGGTACGCTGATTCGCATTGGCTTTGTCAGGCTCGATGATGCGATACTCGAGCCGCTTTCCGTCAGCGGTCAGATGCATGCCGCGAGCTCGTCTCCAGGTTGTTCACAAGCACTGTCGAAACAGCTGCCCTTACTGCGACAGGCACGCGCGGCGCGCTTCGCACCGCTCTGCGAAGAAACTGAGCGGCGAGGGAGGAGGCATACTTGCCCGGCGTACGCGGGTCCTCGAATACCCGAAGTGATGACGGACTGCAGCGACTGCATGTTTGCGACCATACTGTTCTGAGCATAATGCATCAAGCGAGCAGACGGCGCTCGAGTTCTATACTCCGAGCCAGGCCTGCAACAACTGCGGCCGGGCGCGCAGCGCTTCACTGCCGCCCTGAAACACGATCTGACCCTTGACCAGGATGACGTTTCGATCGGCAATGGTCGAAACAGCGGAAAAGTTCTTGTCGACAATGATCGACGAGATGCCACTTTCGCGAATGCGCTGGAGAATACGCCAGATTTCCTGGGCCACCAGGGGAGCCAGCCCTTCGGTTGCTTCATCAAGAATCAGCACATCGGGATTGGTAAGCAAAGCGCGTGCGATGGTGAGCATTTGCTGCTCGCCGCCCGAGAGTTGCTGACCGCCGTGAGCGAGACGCTCACGCAAGCGGGGGAACGTGTCGAGCGCGCGATCGAGCGTCCAATCATCGCGCCCGTCGTGCCCGGCACGCGCCGCCATCAGCAGATTCTCCCTTACCGAAAGGTTCGGAAAGATGCCACGCCCCTCCGGCACGTAGGCCACGCCTGCCCGTGCAATACGGTGCGGCGCTGCGCCGGTCATGCCACGGCCGCGTACTTGAACGCTGCCGGAAGCCGGCGGCAACAGGCCCAGCATGCTCCTTAGAAGCGTGGTTTTGCCCATGCCGTTACGTCCCATTAATCCAATCGTTTCACCACGGCGCAGGTGTAAATCGACACCGTGCAAAACATGACTGGCGCCGTAGTAAGCGTGGATACCGCGCGCCTCGATCAGGACGTCATCGCTCATGTCCTCTAGCTCAAGGCAATCAGCTGCTGCCATTGGTTAGAAACGAGCATCATCACCATCTTTCAAACCCGGTTTGGTTCGAAGTCGTGTTCGCCCAGATAAGCAAACTGAACCAGGCGGTTGGAACGCACGGCCTGCGGCTCACCGCTTTCCAGGACGGCTCCGTTGACCATCACGGTCAGCGTGTTTGCAAGCGCAAACACAGCATCCATATCGTGCTCGACAAGCAAGATGGCATGGTCAATGGCAAGCGTTCGCAACAGTTCGACAATTTGCACCGATTCTTCCGCCCCCATGCCGGCCAGCGGTTCATCGAGCAACAGCAGACTCGGGGCAGTGGCGAGCGTTATGGCAATCTCGACCTGGCGCTGCTCACCGTGCGACAGCGTCTCGACCGGTTTGTCAGCCTGACGGGTAAGCCCGACTTGCTCGATCACGCGCATTGCGGCATCCGATACTGCGCGGTAACGCAGTGCTTGCCGGAAAAATCGCATCGAGGTATCGAGCTGCGACTGCGCCGCAAGGCGACAATTCTCGAAAACCGTGAACGGCAAGAACACGTTGGTACGCTGATAACTACGGCCAACACCGAGGCGAGATATACGCTGCGACGACAGGCCGGTTATATCCTCACCTTGCAGAAACACGCTGCCCGCGCTCGGGCGAAGATCACCGGAGAGCAGATTGATGAGAGTACTCTTGCCAGCACCGTTCGGCCCGATCACCGCATGCACTTCACTCATGCGACAGGAAAGAGACACGCCATCAACGGCTGCCAAACCTTCAAAATGGCGCGACAGGTCCCGCGTCTCGAGAACGACTTCAGACATGAGGACGCTCCGCCGCTGCAGGTGTTCCGCTACCACCCGCACCAGGTGGGGGTAATTTATCAGTGTCGGCGCGCTTGCGGAGCAGACCGGCAAAGCCGCGCGGCAGGTACAAAGCCACCAGCACGATGACCGCCCCGGTTAGCAACTGCCAATGTTTGGTGATCGACTGAAAGCTTTCTTCGAGCATCATCAGCGAAAAAGCACCAAGCACTGGCCCGACCAGCGTGCCCATCCCGCCGAGGATCACCATCATCAACACCGAGCCCGACAAATGCCAACCGAGCGTTTCAGGGTTAACGACGCCAAACTGCGATGCCGCAAGGTAGCCGGCAAGTCCGGCCAAGGCACCGGAGATGACGAAACAAACCAGCTTGTAACGATAAGTATCAAAACCGAGTGCGCGCATACGTTGTTCGTTAACACGGATGCCGACGATTACGTGCCCGAATGGTGATCGCAGCAACATGTGAATACAGGCTATCGCAGCCAGAGAGAAAAATAGCGCCAAATAGTAGAAGTGAGCAGAGTTAGCAAGGTCAAGCGGCTGCCAGCCGCCAATCATCAGCACCGGGCGTTGATAGATATAGATACCATCGGAGCCACCGGCGATCGCGGTGTCGTGAAACAGGTAGAACAGCATTTCGGCAAACGCCAGTGTTGCCATGATGAAAAAGATACCGCCGGTTCGCAAAACCAGCAAACCGATTAACAGGGCAAGGAGTGCTGCACTGCCAACCGACAGCAGCAGGCTGGTTAACAGTCCGGCTGCTTCGGTATCCGGCGAGTACAACGCAAGAATATAGCCGGCAAATCCAAAGAATGCCGCGTGGCCAAGACTGATGAGCCCAGTGTAGCCGACCAGCAAATTCAGACTGCCTGCGAAAATGGTCATGATCAGAATCTTGCTGACGAACTGCACGTAGAAGCGATCACCAATGAGTGGAAAGGCGAATAACAAAGTCAGCCCGACGAACAGTGCAATCCATCGAGCTCGTGTGCTCATCGCAACCTCCGCGCGAACAAACCTTCCGGCCGCCATAACAGTACGATCGCCATCATCACGAACACGCTCATGCCCGCCAGTTCGGGCAGTACGCGAAATCCGCTAATCTCGAACTCGACCACCTTGCCGAACGTGTCAACCAGGCCAATCAGCAACGCGGCCGCCATTGCGCCCTTCACCGAGCCGATGCCGCCGATCACAACGACAACGAAACAGATGATCAGCACCTGGTTACCCATGCCCGGAAAAAC
Organism: Betaproteobacteria bacterium; assembly: GCA_020346185.1. Taxonomy (GTDB): domain Bacteria; phylum Pseudomonadota; class Gammaproteobacteria; order Burkholderiales; family Eutrophovitaceae; genus SG8-40. Next base: position 1,721,834 of record CP070775.1, read on the forward strand.
CGATGAGACCGGCGCCGCCAGCATGCCGGCAAATGCGGCAAGAGCGACACCGAACGCGAAAACGAGTCGATATAACAAGCCGATGTCGATACCGAGCGACTGCGTCATCTCACGATTCGACGCGCCGGCGCGAACCATCATTCCAAGACGGGTATGCTGAATCAGGTAGTACATGCCTGCCGCAAGCACGACACAGACGATCGACAACCAGACTCGATACACCGGGTAGGCAAGTGTCTCGGTGAGCGGTATTGAACCGGCCAGCAGAGTCGGAACAGCAACGCTGTGCACATCGTCGCCCCACACAATACTGCGCAGTTCGGAAAAGATCAGGATCAACCCGTAGGTGAGCAATACCTGTTGCAAGTGGTCGCGCCGGTACAGATGCCTGATGAACAACCATTCCAGCAATATCCCCAGCACGACCGACAACACGAAACCGGCCAGCAGTGCCAGCCAGAAGTTACCCAGTTGCGCTGTCAGCGACCAGGCGAGATAAGCGCCCAACATGTAGAAACTGCCGTGGGCAAGGTTGATGACACCCATGATTCCGAAAATCAGTGTCAGCCCGCTTGCCACCAGAAACAGCAGCAGCCCGTATTGAACGCCGTTGAGCAGTTGAATGAGGAAAATGTACGGATCCATCGGTGGAAGGCGCTACTGACTGCCAGCTCGGGATAAGCAGCCGCTACGAAAACGAGATTATGCAGTCAACTCCCGCATTGACGCAGAACGAAGATGCGCTTGACTAACGAGTAGGACGTCAGCGAACGACTCGGCAAATTCCGGCGCAAACGGCTCGTGCTTACTGGTAGGGATTACATGCTGCACCCGCGTGCCGGATCCTCCAGACCTTTCCAGGCGACACCAACAACTTTATTGTCACCGTTCTCGACGCGACGCAGGTAGAAATCCTGAATCGGGTTGTGCGCTTTCGACATGGTCCAGCGGCCGCGCGGGCTGTCGATGACCGCGCCTTCCATCGCCGCAATGATCGCGTCCCGATTGGAAATGTCACCGCCGGCTTCTTCCAGTGCCCGTGCGAGCAGCAGACCTGTGTCATATCCTTGCACTGCATAGACATCGGCTTCGATACCGTAGGTTTTGCGGTGGGCGGCACGAAAAGCCTTGTTGCGTGGATTGTCCAGCGAGTCGGCATAGTGCAGCGTAGTGATCACACCTTCGGCTGCGTCGCCTTGCGCGCCCAGCACGCCTTCGGTCAGAAAACCGGAACCGTAAAGCGGAATCTTGTCCTTGAGTCCTGCGGCAGCGTAGTCCTTGACGAACTTCACAGCGCCGCCACCGGCAAAGAAACAGGCAACAGCGTCGGGCTTGAGCGCAGCGATCTCGGTTAACAACGCCTGAAACTCAACATTCGGAAATGGCACGAACAATTCCTTGATCACGGTGCCGCCGGCTGCTTTGTAACCTTCGGCAAATGATTGCAGGGCTTGTTCACCAGCACCATATTTCCAGGTGATAAACACCGCCTTCCGGTGACCGTTGTCGACCATCACCTTGCCGAGTGGATGTGTCGGCTGCCAATTTGAAAACGAAGTACGGAATACGTTCGGCGCGCAGAGTTCTCCCGTCGCAGCGTTGGCACCCGCGTTGGGAATCAACGCCAGCGTACCAGTCTCGCGCGCAACCTTGATCATGCCCATGGCAACGCCCGAATGAACCGTACCAACGATTACATCGACCTTGTCGCGGGTAATGATCTTGTTGGCGTTGTCGGTTGCTTTTGCCGGGTTGGATTCGTCGTCGACCTTGAAGTACTCGACCTCGCGACCACCCAGCGTACCCCCCTGCTCGGCCAGCGCCAGCCGGAAACCGTTCTCGATGGCGACGCCAAGCTGGGCGTAGGTCCCGGTGTAGGGAAGCATGAAACCGACACGCACCTTGTCGGATCTGGCACACCCTGCCAGCGGCAAAAGCGAGGCGCCAGCCAGCGCCCCCAGGCCGGCGAGAAAATCGCGCCGTGACTG
>CP070775.1:1723921-1740106 GCA_020346185.1 Betaproteobacteria bacterium
ATCCACGCGATCACCGATTCCCGGTCAGCCGTAGAATGCACTTTAACTCGCAGCGAGCGCGGCTGTTCAGACTGACAGCCGCTCAAACAACAAACAGGCTCGTCTGATTCGCTTGCCATGGATGTCAGTCAGCCCTATCTGGCGTAGCATGCCCGACTGTTATGAGGAGTGAGACGAGCACGCGATACCGCAATCGTGCCGCGCATTAGCCGTTTATCAGTGGTTGTCGCGCGGTACACCTTTCTTCTTGTCGATTTGCTGATACTTCACCGCCGGCTTGAGCACCATGCCATTTGACAACTCGTCGACCATATTGCGCTGCATTTCCTGCCACGGCGTCTGGCTCTCGGGATACTTGTATCCGCCTTTTTTCTCCAGCACCGCCCTGCGGCGCGCGATCTCCGCCTTGCTGATCTTGATATTGGCGGTACGCTTGTTCAGGTCGATGCGCACAATGTCATTGGTCTGCAGGATCGCCAGATTGCCGCCAGTCGCCGCTTCCGGTGAGGCATTCAGAATCGACGGCGACCCTGAAGTGCCGGACTGACGACCATCGCCTATACACGGCAGTTCACCGATACCAGCTTTGATGAGTTTCGCTGGCGGCTGCATGTTAACGACCTCCGCCGCCCCCGGATACCCCACGGGGCCAGTGCCGCGCACGAACAGCATGCAGCTGTCGTCGATTTTCAGTTTCGGATCGTCGATCCGTTTGTGATAGTCCTCCGGGCCTTCAAACACGATCGCACGGCCTTCAAAGGCATTGGGGTCTTGCGGATTCGACAGATACTTCTCACGGAACTCGTTTGAGATGACGCTGGTTTTCATGATGGCGCTGTCGAACAGATTACCCTTGAGATTGAGGAAGCCTGCCTGCGTCTTCATCGGCTTCTTGTAGGGCCAGATTACATTACGGTCCATCACCTTGGCGCGCCGGCAGTTTTCATGAAGCGTCTTGCCGTTAACGGTCATGGCATCTTTGTTGATCTTGCCGGCCTTGATCAGTTCGCTGACCACTGCAGGAACACCACCGGCATGGTGATAGTCCTCACCGAGATATTCGCCGGCCGGCTGCAGGTTGACCAGCAGCGGCACGTCGTAGCCGATCTTTTCCCAGTCATCGTTGTTGAGCTTGACACCAATGTGCCGGGCAATTCCGTTGAAGTGAATCGGCGCATTGGTAGACCCGCCAATCGCCGAATTGACTGCGATCATGTTCTCGAATGCGGCGCGCGTCATGATCTTCGACGGCCGCAGGTCCTCCCACACCATCTCGACGATGCGCTTGCCGGAAAGATAGGCATTTTCCGCCCGCTCACGGTGCGGCGCCGGAATCGCTGCACCTCCCGGCAGCGACATTCCGATCGCTTCGGCCAGCGAATTCATTGTGGTGGCAGTGCCCATGGTGTTGCAGTGACCCACCGATGGCGCAGACGAGGCAATGATCTCGATGTATTGCTCGTGATTGATTTCACCCGCAGCGATCAGCTTGCGGGCTTCCCAGACAATGGTGCCGGAGCCGGTGCGCTTGCCGCGGAACCAGCCATTGAGCATCGGCCCACCCGATACAACAATGGCGGGGATATCAACGGTCGCCGCCGCCATCAATTGTGCCGGCGTTGTCTTGTCGCAACCGGTGGTGAGCACCACTGCGTCAATAAAGTAACCGTACAGCAGCTCTACCAGGCCGAGGTAACAAAGATTGCGGTCCAGCGCAGCGCCCGGTCGCTTTCCTGTTTCCTGAATCGGGTGCACCGGGAACTCGAAGGGAATGCCGCCGGCTTCGCGAATGCCTTCGCGGGTGCGCTTGGCGAGTTCCAGGTGGTGACGGTTACAGGGTGAAAGATCCGATCCGGATTGGGCGATTCCAATAATCGGTGCACCGGATTGCAGTTCCTCGCGGCTAATCCCCCAGTTCATGTAGCGCTCGATGTACAGGGCCGTCATCTCAGGGTTGGCCGGATTCTTGAACCACTGCCGCGATCGCAGCCTGGCAGGATCGCGTTTTATAGATGATTTGACTGATCTGAGTGCAGATTTACGCGGCATGATGTTTCCTACTCCTCTTTGTCTGGCCAGCACCTGTGACAGATTGGCGTTGCAGCCTGTCTATGACCCGCTAATTATCTCCCTCAAGTAGTGTCCTGGATAGTCGTTACTGCTCAACGACCTCGCGACTGGCGCCGATCAAACACTGCCGGGCACCGGCGTTACGCTGTGCGAGTTGTTGCGGTTTTCGTCGAGCGGTGTGGTTGGCTACTTGAATTAAGCGGCAACGCCCCCGCAAACTCGCTCTTGGTGTTCGCCAGACGCGCCAGGAACGCCTTGCTCCAGGCGTGCACGTCTTCCTTCCTGATGGTCGCGAGCAGAGCCTGGTGGCGTTCACGACGCTCTTCGAGCGGCATGTGCAGCGCCATTTGCAGCGCGTAGGCCACCTGCTCGACATCGTGAGGATTGACGATCAGCGCTTGATGCATCGCTTCGGCAGCACCGGCAAATCGTGACAAGATGAGCACACCCGGGTTGTTCTCATCCTGCGCTGCCACATATTCCTTGGCAACCAGGTTCATGCCATCACGCAGCGGCGTGACCAACCCGACGCGGCTGGCGCGGTATAGGGCCGCCAGCTTCGATCGGCTGATGGCACGCCTGATATAGCGAACCGGTGTCCAGTCCATTTCGCCGAACTCACCGTTGATATCACCTTCGAGGCGGTCCAGCTCACGCCGTATCTGGACGTAGGATTCAAGTGTCTCGCGAGAAGGCGGCGTGACCTGCATCAGCACCACCTTGTTACGATTCTCCCTGTAGGTCCTGAGAAACTGACCGTAGGCCGTCAATCGCTCGACCAGGCCCTTGGAATAGTCAAGCCGGTCGACGCCAACGATCAGGGCGCGATCACCAATCGATTTGCGCAGGTAGTCAATTTGCTTGCGCGCCTCGGCGTTGGTACTGAGCCTCGCAAAAGATTCAACGTCGATACCGGCAGGATACGCGCCACATTGGGTCCGATGGCCGGCGAATTGCAGCGAGCCATCCTTTTGCAACACCGCGCCGATTTCCTGCATCGCATAGTTGCGAAAACACGCGGTGTCACGTTGCGTCTGGAAACCAAGAAGATCATAAGCCATCATGTCTTTGAAAACATCATGGTGCCGCGGAAGCGCAGCCACCACCTCTGGAGGCGGAAACGGCACGTGCAGGAAAAACCCGATCGGTTGATTGGCACCGTGTCGACGCAGCTCAGCCCCCATTGGGATCAGGTGCAGATCGTGAATCCAGATGACGTCATTGGGGCCAAGGAACTGCGCCAGAGCATTCGCAAAGCGGCGGTTGACGATGCGGTATTTGTCGTAATAGTCCTGCTCAAAATGCACCAGGTCGATCCGATAGTGCAGTATCGGCCACAGGCATTGATTGGAGAACCCGAAGTAAAAGCCGTCGAGTTCTTCACTGGTCAGATCAATGGTTACGATATAGATGCCATCGGAGAGCCTGATCGTAGGCTTGGACTGTCTCGCGTCGGGAGTGACTTCTCCGCTCCAACCAAACCACCCGCCCCCCGTCGCCTCCAACGTTTCACCCACTGCGACTGCGAGACCACCCGCCTTGCGATCGCGTTTCGGATCGGCGACGCGGTTGGATACGACAATGAGCCGACCCTCGCGTTTACGATTTTGTCTGATTCCACCTTTGGCCATGAAACTGGTCTCTTCGACAAGATGCCGCACCGCCACCGCAGGCATGCGGCCAACTCGTCATGAATAAGGACTTGCAAACCGAAATATACACGCCGTGCACCGTTTCAGAGCAACCGGTTCACCAGAAACGCTTTTTTCTCCATCCTTGCCGGTAAATGGCTTGCCAACAGGTCACGCCGGTAAGCTGGCTCGACAATTGCACCGTCAAAGTAGCAACAAGATCGTTGTACACGGTGGCGGTCCACCGACGATGGGTCGCCCCCCGCTTGCCTGCGCCAGATCGCAAGAAACGCGGAATCCGGACATCGCAGAATTACGAGCAACAAGTCAGATGGGATACAGTTATGTGCTCAGGTCTTAACAGGCAACCGTATTCGACATGTGCACCGATTCTGCTCTGGCACTGACCCCGGCCCCCTGTTGGGCGCTATTTCTCGATGTTGACGGGACCATCCTGCATTTGCGTGACACCCCGGACGGCGTCCAGGTCGGCGAGAAGCTGCTCGACATCCTCGAACTACTCCTGACGCGGTTAGGAGGCGCCGTAGCCCTGGTCAGCGGTCGTCGCATCGACACTCTCGACTCGATGTTTGCGCCGCATCGATTGCCCACAGCGGGACTACATGGTCTGGAACGGCGCAGCGCCGACGGCCGCTTGCACACGGTCGCGGAACCGGCGGCTCTTGATGAACTACGACCGCAATTGCTGACACTTGCAACGACAAGCACTAAAGTCATTCTCGAAGACAAGGGTCACGCGCTGGCCATTCACTACCGCCTCGAGCCGGAGTTGAGCGATGAAATCAAGAACCGTGTTGAACAGCTGGTGCAGCCATTCTCGTCGGAGCTGCACGTTATTCACGGCAAAATGGTCAGCGAGATCAAGTCTCCGCTCGCCGACAAAGGCGCGGCGATTCGCGATTTCATGACTGAAGCACCCTTCAAACGCCGCCTGCCAGTCTTCATCGGTGATGACACCACCGATGAAGACGGCTTTGCCTACGTAAATGAACGAAATGGCTACAGTGTTCGCGTCGGCGACTGTGCCGAGACCCTAGCCTATTACACCCTGCCTGACGTCGATGACGTCGTCGACTGGCTTGAAAGTTGGCCCGACATGCTGGACACGCCGCAGGGCGCAACCAAGGATACAGGATGAGACCGTTGATCAACCTCAACCTTGCCGTCATCGGCAATTGCAGCTACAGCGCCCTTATCGACTCCCATGCACGCATCGTCTGGTGCTGCTTGCCCCGCTTCGACAGTGAGCCGCAGTTCTGTTCATTGCTGAACAATTCGACTGAAGACGTACAGGGCGAGTTTGCCGTCGATCTTCTGGACGTGGCGTCGTCGAAGCAGCGATACCGGCCGAATACCCCCATCGTGGAAACCGAACTTAGAGACGAGACCGGCTCGGCCATCCTGATCACCGATTTCGCGCCACGCTTCAAACGCTTTGGACGCGTGTTCCGTCCGGCCGCCATTTTTCGGCAGGTCAGGAGACTGGCAGGCACACCGCGGATCCGGGTTCGGCTGCGCCCGGTTGGCGGCTTCAGCCAACAGCGTCCGGAAATCACGCATGGATCGAATCACATCCGATATGTCACATCCGACCTGACTCTGAGGCTGACGACGAACGCATCTGTCAACTACATACTCGAAGAAGTACCTTTCATTGTTGATGCGCCGCTCAACATGTTCCTTGGTCCGGATGAAACGCTGACGGTGCCAGTATCAGAAGCTTTCCGCGACTACTTCCAGGAGACCGAACAATACTGGGTGGAATGGAGCCGCTACCTGAGCCTGCCATTCGAGTGGCAGGAGGTCGTCAACCGCGCTGCTATCACGTTGAAGCTGTCACACTTCGAGGAGACCGGCGCCGTGATCGCTGCGCCTACTACATCGATTCCCGAAGCACCGGACAGTGGGCGTAACTGGGACTATCGGTTCTGCTGGCTGCGCGACTCGTACTTCGTGGTACACGCGCTCAATGCGTTGGGCGCCACCAAGACGATGGAAGGCTATCTGAACTACATCATGAACATCGCTGCCATGTCGGAAAAGGGCTATCTGCAGCCGGTATTCGGAATCACGCTGAACCAGGAGCTACACGAGGCGGAAATCACCTCGCTTGCCGGCTATCGTGGTATGGGGCCGGTACGCGTTGGCAATGACGCCTTCCGCCAGGTTCAGAACGATGGCTACGGCTCAGTGATTCTTTCGTGTACACAAACGTTCTTCGACAGTCGCTTGTCCCGTAAAGGCGACGAGACACTGTTTCGACGTCTCGAAGTGCTGGGGCAGCGCGCTGCAGAGTACTGGAACCAACCCGACGCCGGGTTGTGGGAATTGCGCCAGCGGCAGGAAGTTCACACCTATTCCAGCGTCATGTGCTGGGCCGCCTGTGACAGGTTGGCTAAGATCTCCAACCGCCTCGGGCTCAACGAGCGCGCTGAGTACTGGGCGCTCAAAGCGACTCAGATCCGTGACGAGATACTCGAGAAAGCATGGAACCACGAACTGAACAGTTTCACGTCTACCTTCGGAGGCGATACGGTAGATGCTGTGCTGCTGCTGATGCCCTCTATTGGCCTGATCTCCGGGCAGGACCCGCGCTTTGCCAGCACCGTGGCGCAGATCGAGAAGGAGTTGCGGCGCGGCGCTCACATTGCTCGCTATTCAGGCGAAGACGATTTTGGCCGGCCCCAGGTGGCATTCAACGCTTGCACTTTCTGGTATATCGACGCGCTGGTAATGCTCGGCCGCAAGGTTGAAGCGAGGGAACTGTTCGACAACATGCTCGCTGCACGCAATCCGCTCGGGCTTCTTTCCGAGGATATTGATCCGGCAACCGGCGAGTTATGGGGCAATTTCCCGCAGACCTACTCGATGGTCGGTCTCATCCACTCGGCGATGAAGTTGTCGAAATCGTGGGAAGACGCGTTCTGAATCCTCGCGTCGGTGTTGAAGAAAACCGCTTTCACCGCAGAGGTCGCCAAGAACGCAAAGAAAAACCGCAAGCTTTCATCTGGCTATTCCAATCAGAGTCGCCGACATTGAGGGACAGCAGTCTGCGCGAACAATCAAAACACCGAAAAGCGCTTTCACCGCAGCGGTCGCCGAGGACGCAGAGGCAAAACTGATAAAGCCAATAAAATGGGCGGGCAAGGGCGCGGAGTAAAACCAACCGAACTGAAGCGTCATTAGTCAATGACGCCCTCGATAGATTCGAGCAGTCTTGTCGGTACTTGAAGCGACGGACGTTGAGTTTTGTACGGGCTCAGCGGTGAGAGATTTTGCTTTCTTACCGCCACCTTATTCGCTAGTTAGCGTCGTCTTGCGCAAGCAAGTCGCTGACAATGACACGCCACTCGTGGTCGAGTGAATCGCTCGACACATCCCGCTTGGCCCGCGCGTACCAGTATCCGGCATTGCCCAGATCACCTTCCTTGCGGTGAAGGTAAGCGTGCACCCAACAAGCCTCGGTGCCGTTTTCCTTCTGGGTGATCTTGTGCGCGCGCTCCCAGTCACCACGCGCTTCGTACCACAGTGCCTGTAACAAAGGCGGCAGACCCACGTCGGGCTTGTCGTCCTCCAACAAAGCAACGAAATCATTCAGTGTCATCATCGATACCTGCACACCTGATGCAATCACGCTGTTGGCTTGGGAGAAACCCCGGCTGAACGCATCAGCGCAGCCGACTTGAATATTGCAACGACAATAAATCACTCCCCGCGCCGCACTGCTCACAGCACGAGTTTTTGCCCGAATTCTGCCTGAATCGCTTCAGCGCGGTACTCGCTCTTGAGCCGGCCCGAGAGCGCGAACATCGCCTCCGGTTCTCCATGCACCAGAGCAACCCGCGGCCGACTCTCGAAGTGTCCGTACCAATCGAGCAGACCTTGCTGATCGGCGTGTGCAGACAACCCACCGATGGTATGCACCTGTGCATTGACCTGAACCGTCTCTCCCCAAAGCCGGATGTATTGCGCGCCGTCAACGAGAGACCGCCCCGGGGTACCGCGTGCCTGAAATCCAACAATCATGACATGAGCATGGTCTCGCCAGATATTGTGTTTGAGATGGTGCTTTATGCGCCCACCCGTACACATACCGCTCCCGGCAACGATGATGGCGCCAGAAGCGATCTGGTTGATCTTCATCGAGTCCCCCGTCTTTTCTGACAAATGCAGATTAGGCAAGCTGAAGGGGTCACCGCTCTGCCGGTTGATCTGCTTCGCTCGTTTGTCATAGACCTTCGCATGATTCGTGTAGACCTCGGTGGCTTCTATGGCCATAGGGCTGTCGAGAAACACCTGCCAGTTGCCGATTCCCCATTCGTCGAAGTTCTGCTTGAACACGTAGAGCAGTTCCTGCGTTCTGCCCACGGCGAACGCCGGGATGAGTATATTGCCTTTGCCGCTGCGCGCACTTGAGATTACTTCGCCAATCTCGTGCCACGTCTCGTCCCAGGCGCGGTGCAAACGGTCACCATAAGTGCTTTCCAACACGACGAGGTCGGCCTGGCTGACTGGTTCCGGATCGCGCAGTATCGGCGCTCCGCGATGGCCAACGTCACCACTGAACACCACTTTGCGCGACTGCGAGCCTTCAGTTAAAACAAGCTCGGCGATGGCAGAACCGAGTATGTGCCCTGCATCACGCAAAGTTAGTTTGACGCCAGGCAGAATTTCCTCCGCGCGCCCGTATTCGAGACTACGGAAGTGGCTGTGAGCCTGCCGGGCCTCGGTGCGGGTGTAGAGCGGTTCGACCAGCTTCAGGCCTTTGCGCTGCCGCTTGCGGTTCTCCCATTGCGCTTCTTTTTCATTCAGGTAGCCGCAGTCCTCGAGCATGATGGCGCACAGATCGGCGGTGGCTCTATGGGTATGGATGCGCCCCCGATAGCCGCGCTTGATCAGCAGCGGCAAACGTCCAGAGTGATCTATGTGGGCATGGGTCAAAACCACCGCGTCGATCTTGGCTGGATCGAACGGAAACGGATCATGGTTGTGGCGTTCGTGCTGTCGGGAGCCCTGAATCATCCCGCATTCGACCAACAGCCGATGTTTACCCACATGCAGCAGGTAACAAGAGCCGGTAACTTCACGTGTTGCACCGAAAAACTCGATCTGCATCAGATCTCACCCAGCCAGGCCCGCATGTGGGCGTGCGCTGCGGCCGGACTTAGCGCTGCCAGTAAACGCGTACCAGGCCCGATTCCTCTGTGTACTGAATCTCCAGATCACCGTCGTAGGCCCGCTCGATCGCCTCGCCTACGCCGCGCGGCAGATGTGTGTCGGTGAACGTAACGACAACGCTGCCGTCTTTCTGACTTTCGGTCCCCATGAGTCGCTTCATCGGGTGCTGCGCCTTTTGTTCGTCCACCTTGTTGTGAACCAGGTTCATAATCTCGTCGCGATGCTCTTCGAAAAACGCACCGTTCAAGGTCAGTATTCCCGCCGGTACCTTGTCGTGACTGCGCTGACAAGCCGGGCATTTTTGTCGACTAGCACCGGCCGGAACCTGCGAAACCCACTGCCACCGGCCGCTCGCGAAAACCGCACCGCAATCCTCGCATAGCGTTGGTTCGGTTGGTTTGCTGCGCGCCATGTATGGGTCGTGTACGCGTTCCTTGATGAGGCGATCACGCCTGCCCTGCCCCGCTAAATCCGTTTGTTTACCACTCATTGTTCACTCCCGTTTCCAAAAATAACATTGTGTCCGTCAACTCTTACCGCATCCTTGCGCTGCAAACACCGCAAAAAAACTGGTAAACCAACGGCTTACTCTCCGGAAAGCTCATTCATCAGCCGGTAGTATTGCGAGGCTGATCGACGCTTTGCGTGGGCGCCAAGCCAGCGCGGTCTGCGGTGACCCGGCAGTGCGCTTTGCCGCTGGCGATGTCGAACGCGTTGCCGCAGTGAAATGGCTGAAGCTGGTCAGCGTCGTTGCCGCCCCCGGCAGCCACCTTCAGGATCTTCCAACCATATTCCGACTTGTCATTATTGTATTGCTCCCGATGAAGCCAGGCACCGCACTGGTCCCGGCGCCAAACATCCGGATTGCGTTCCGGCATCACCCGCGCCTTATCCCACACCGCCTGCACAGTTGCGTCGCTAATCTCCATCGATTTTCCCCGAATCAATACCTGTCACACCGAAGTCGACATAGTAAAACAGTCTCTTATTGCCTGCGCATTGAGATTGATCAATGAATTCTCGCGCTCGCCATCTAGCATGGCTTGCCTTGGAGGCAGATAAAAAGGCACGATTTCGAGCCACTCGAAGCCGACGTCGAGCAGATTGCTGCGCCAAGCGTAGCTCATTGCACCCGGTGACCTTGAATGCCCGTCCAGAACAGCGAAATCGCCGACGCGTTCGAAAAAATGGCTGACCTGCTGGAGATCGAGGGCGCCAATGCGTTTCGTGTTCGCGCCTACCGGGAAGCCGCGCGCACAGTTCACGGCTACCCTAGGAGCATGGCCGATCTGCTGCAGCACGGAGATGCTTTGACTGAACTGCCGGGTATCGGCAAAGACCTCGCGGCCAAAATCAAGACGCTGGTGGATACTGGCCGACTGCCGGCGCTCGAGAAAGTCGAATCGCGCACCCCCGCAGCGCTCAGTGACCTGATGCGAATCCCAGGCCTCGGGCCGGAGCGCGTCAAGGCACTTTACAAGAAACTTGGAATTGCGAGTGCCGATGATCTGAAGCGTGCCGTTGACAGCGGCAAGGTCCGCGAACTGGAGGGCTTCGGCGAAAAGACCGAACAGATGATCAGGGACCGGCTCGAGCACTTCTCAATCAAGCAAGCCCGTAGCAAGTTGGCTGTCGCCGAGGACATCGCCGAGCCGCTGGTTGCCTATCTGAAGAAATCCGACGGCGTGAAGGACATCGTCGTTGCTGGCAGCTACCGACGATGCCAGGAAACCGTCGGCGATCTCGACATTGTGGTCACCGCCAGCAAAAACACCCCGGTGATAGGTCACTTTACCCGCTACGGCCAAGTCGCCGAGGTCGTGTCGCAAGGACAAACACGTTCTACCGTGCGTCTACGCTCCGGCATGCAGGTCGACCTGCGCGTAGTACCAGAGGCGAGCTACGGTGCAGCCCTGCACTACTTTACCGGATCCAAAGCGCACAACATCGCGGTGCGCAAGCTTGGAGTCAAAAAAGGTTACAAAATCAATGAGTATGGTGTATTCAATGGCAACGAGCGCATCGCCGGCAAGACCGAGGCCGAAATATACGAGAAGGTCGGATTGCCGTTTATCCCTCCCGAACTGCGCGAGAACCGCGGTGAGATTGAAGCGGCCCGGAAGAACCGGCTGCCGAATCTAATAACACTCGAAGATATCCGTGGTGATCTGCACTGTCATACAAAGGAAAGCGACGGCCGCAATACACTGCGAGAAATGGCAGAAGCGGCAGCGCAACGCGGCTATGAATACATCTCCATCAACGATCACTCGAGGCATGTCACCATCGCCCACGGCCTGGACAGCAAACGTCTGCTTGCCCAGGTGGGGGAAATCGACAAACTGAACGAAAAGCTTGGCGGGATCGTGGTGCTGAAATCAATCGAGCTCGACATTCTGAAGGACGGTACCCTCGATCTGCCCGACAGCGTGCTAAAGGAGCTGGATTTCACCGTCTGCGCTGTTCACTATGCCTTCAATCTGCCGCGCGAAGAGCAGAACGAGCGCATTCTGCGGGCGATGGATAATCCGTATTTCAACATCCTGGCGCACCCCAGCGGCCGCCTCATCAACCAGCGTGAGCCGTATCAGTTCGATATCGAAACAATCATGGAAGCAGCCCTCGAGCGGGGCTGTTTTCTGGAAGTCAATGCGCAACCGGCCCGCCTGGACCTGACTGACGAGGCCTGCAAGCTGGCCCGGGACATGGGACTCAAGGTTGCACTGTCAACGGACGCGCACAGCGATAACGGCCTGGGCCTGATGCGCTTCGGAATAAAGCAGGCACGCAGGGGTTGGCTCGAGCGTGGTGATGTCATCAATTGCCTGCCGTTGCACGAGCTGAAGAAGCTGTTCAATCGAAAATGACAAGGACGATAAGCGGATGAGGCTCGATGCACGTGCTTTCGCGCTCACTTGCGGGCTGGTGTGGGGAATGGGACTGCGCGTGCTGACCTGGCGGATCATTGCACTCGACGGCATCACCACCGGGCCGACTTTTCTCAGCTCGACATGCCGTGGTTACGATCATCCCTCTTGACAGTATCATCGGTCTGCTATGCAGCCTGGTCGACGGACTGATTGACGGCGCAATCTTGATCCTGGCTTTACAATTTGCCCGCCTCACAAGAATTGTTAACGCAGGCCTAGATCGCCGATCCGATCCGCAAGCTGCAAACATGAGCGACAGGTACGCCCATACACATCGACAACGCGACGTGCTCGTGCAAGAACATGGCGCAAAGCGTCGCCATGCTGAAATATGAGGGCATTATGCTAAGCGTGATGAAGAGCCGGCCTGCCCCACTGCCGATATGACCGTAGTCAAAACCGACGACAATGCCCGGAAGACCTGCTCTGCCGACGCTGTCCTGCACCTGGAACACTTCAAGGCGTTTATCTTCGATCTCGACGGGGTGATCACGCAGACTGCAAAGATCCACGCTGTCGCGTGGAAGAAGATGTTCGACGACTACCTGGCGAAGCACACACCACACGGAAAAGCCTACACGCCCTTCGACATCGAGTCCGATTACCTTCGTTACGTTGACGGTAAACCACGCTATGACGGGGTACGCAGCTTTCTCCAGTCACGTGACGTTGCGCTGCCTTATGGCGATCCTGGCGACGCGCCCGGCAAAGAGACGGTATGTGGCCTCGGCAACCTGAAGGATGATCTATACCATGCCACCCTGCGCTCTGACGGCGTCGAGGTCTACCAGTCGTCGATCCAGCTACTGCGATTGCTCCGCGATGCCGGCATTCGCACCGCGGTGGTTTCCTCCAGCCGCAACTGTCTGGACGTGCTTAAGGCGGCGGATATCGTTGAGTTGTTCGACGCGCGTGTCGACGGCATCGAACTCGAACGTCTGCAAATGCCGGGCAAGCCCGCCCCGGACATGTTCATCGAGGCAAGCCGCAGGCTCGACGCCTCGCCGCAACGCTGCGTGGGCGTCGAAGACGCAACCTCAGGCGTGGCGGCGTTGAGAGCCGCCGGTTTCGGCTGCGTGGTCGGCGTGAACCGCGCCAATCAGACGAACGCCTTGTACGAGCACGGCGCCGATGTCGTGGTCGACGATCTTGCTGAACTGAAGTTGGTTGAGGTGAACCAGGCGAGTGGCAAAGCAAAAACGGCAAGCGTCAGCGCACTTCCGGACGCGCTCGAGCGTTTCGACGAAATCGCGCCGCCGGACGAACGCAAGCCAGCGGTTTTTCTCGACTACGATGGCACACTGACGCCGATTGTGTCACGACCGCAAGACGCTGTGCTGAGCAATGCAATGCGGGCGACACTGCAGCGGCTGGCGACGCTGTGCACGGTCGCCATCGTGAGCGGCCGCGATCTTGCCGATGTCCGCAACCTCGTGGCCTTGAAAGATCTGTGGTACGCAGGCAGTCACGGCTTCGATATCGCGGGCCCCAATGGCGAACGCACGGAACATCAGGAGGGACGCCGCTATCTGGCCGAGCTCGATGCGGCAGAACAGGATTTGCTTGATGCGCTGGCAAACGTGCGAGGCTGCCTCGTGGAGAGAAAGCGCTTCTCAATCGCGACCCATTACCGTCTGGTTGCGCCGGACGAGGTGGAATCCGTTACGCAGACAGCACGCAACATCCACAAACACCATTCCGGTTTGCGTCTCAAGGGCGGCAAGAAAGTGCTCGAACTGCAACCCGACGTTGACTGGCACAAGGGCAAGGCATTGCGCTGGCTGATGCGGGTTCAGCAACTCGATGCCGCGCATTTCGTCCCCCTCTATATCGGCGACGATGTCACCGACGAGGACGCCTTCCGCGAATTGGCAGATGATGGCGTCGGCATTCTCGTTGCTCAGGAAAATGGTGTGACCCGCGCTGCTTACCGGCTCGACGACCCGGGTGCTGTGCAAGATTTTCTCAACAGACTCGCTGACAAGCTCCTCAAGCCACAATCATGAACGGTTGGAAGTTAATGTGTGACCGCTTCGATCCAGCAGATGAACCGCTGCGCGAAGCGCTTTGTACGTTGGGCAACGGTTATTTCGCGACTCGCGGCGCGGCTCCCGAGTCTTCGGCAAATGGCATCCACTATCCGGGCACTTATATCGCCGGTTGCTATAACCGCTTGACCGACACGATTGCCGACAGGACAGTTGAAAACGAAAGCCTGGTCAACGTTCCCAACTGGCTGGTTGTTAACTTTCGTATCGATGACGGTGAGTGGTTCGACCTCGACACCGTGGAGCTGCTTGCCTATCAGCAGGAACTGGACATCAAGCAGGCTGTTCTGAAACGCACGGTGCGTTTTCGCGATGCGGCCGGGCGTCATATCCGCGTCGAGCAGCGGCGGCTGGTATCGATGGACCAGCCTCATCTGGCCGCCCTGGAGACCTGCATCCACGCCGAGGACTGGGAAGGCACTATCGAAGTGCGCAGTGCGCTGGATGGCTGCGTTGAGAATGCCGGCGTCGCTCGCTACCGGGAACTGGACGGCAAACACCTGACGCCGCTTGCGGCGGCCTCACTCGATGCAAACACCATGTTCCTCGAAGTCATAACCAACCAGTCGCATGTGCGCATCGCCCAGGCCGCAGTAACCCGCTTGTGGCGGGGCGAGGAATTGATAACGCCTCAACCGCTGGTGGAGCAATCGGACGGTTTCGTTGCGCACCGCTACAACGCCCGGCTCAATGCCGCACAACCTTTACGCATCGAAAAGATTGTCGCCATGTACACGTCGCGCGACCGAGCCATCAGCGACCCTGCTCTGGACGCGCGCGAGACGCTCGGCACGGCGATCGATTTCGGCACGCTGCTGAGGCGTCATACCACAACCTGGAAACACCTTTGGCACCGGTTCGACTTCGATATCGAGCACGCCGATTCGGATCAGGAAGAACAAGCCGAGAAAATATTGCGGCTGCATGTTCTGCACCTGATTCAGACCACCTCGCCGCATGTGATGGATCTGGACGTCGGCGTGCCGGCGCGCGGCCTGCACGGCGAAGCCTATCGCGGCCATATCTTCTGGGACGAATTGTTCGTATTCCCGCTGTTCAACCTGCGCATGCCGGAGATCACCCGCGCCCTGCTGCGCTACCGCTATCGCCGCCTCGATGAAGCGCGCAAGGCGGCACAGGCCGCCGGCTATCGCGGCGCCATGTACCCGTGGCAGAGCGGCAGCGACGGGCGCGAGGAGACCCAGCACGTGCACCTGAACCCGAAATCGGGTAACTGGCTGCCAGACCACTCGCACCTGCAGCGCCATATCAACTCCGCCATCGTCTACAATGTCTGGCAGTACTATCAGGTGACCCGCGACATCCAGTTCCTGTCATTCTGCGGCGCAGAGATGATTTTCGAGATCGCGCGCTTCTGGGCGAGCATCACCTCGTATAACGAGCAACGCGATCGCTACGAGATCCTCGGTGTGATGGGCCCCGACGAATACCACGACGCCTATCCGGATGCCGAGCAACCCGGCCTGAACAACAATGCCTACACCAATCTCATGGCCGTCTGGGTGCTGCTGCGGGCACTGGAACTGCGCGACATCTTGCCCGGTCAACGCCTCACGGAACTGTGCGAGACGCTCGACGTATCGGCTGACGAGTTTGCTCGGTGGGATGAGATCAGCCGCAGAATGCACGTGCCTTTTCACGATGGCGATATCATCAGCCAGTTCGAAGGTTACGGTGAGCTAGCCGAGTTCGATTGGGAGGCCTATCAGAAAAAGTACCGAAACATCGAGCGGCTCGACCGAATACTGGAAGCGGAAAACGATACTGCCAACCGATACAAGATTTCCAAGCAAGCCGACGTGCTAATGCTGTTCTATCTGTTCTCGTCGGAAGAGCTCGGAGCGCTGTTCACGCATCTTGGCTACCGTTACGAATACGAGACGATCCCGCGCAATATTGACCATTACCTCGCCCGCACTTCACATGGTTCATCGCTGAGCCGGCTGGTCAACTCCTGGGTGCTGGCGCGCTCTGACCGACCGGGAGCGTGGCCGCTGTTCATGGAATTGCTAAGAAGCGATATCGACGATACACAGCGCGGCACCACGCCGGAAGGCATCCACACCGGTGCCATGGCGGGAACCGTCGACCTCATCCAGCGCTGCTTTACCGGCATCGAGACGCGCGGCGACGTGCTTTGGCTGAACCCGCGTCTTCCCGAAGGGCTAAACAGCCTGACGCTCAATCTTCATTACCGGCATCACGTGCTCGGCCTGCATGTGAGCCGTACCTGCGCGCGTATCAGCACTGAACCTTCCTCTGAACCACCGATCCAGATCGGCATCG
>CP070775.1:1740206-1747762 GCA_020346185.1 Betaproteobacteria bacterium
TGGCCGTGGCTGGTGGCGTTCACTTTTGGCTTGCTGCATGGTTTCGGCTTTGCCGGCGCGCTCACCGAAGTGGGTCTGCCACAAAAGGAGATCCCGCTGGCGCTGTTGACGTTCAATGTCGGGGTTGAGGTTGGTCAAATCCTTTTCATACTGGGTGTGCTAACTTTGATCGTTGTTGTTCGGCGCATCATCAGTTCCCCCCCGCGCTGGGCGATCCCGGCGACGGCTTACGGCATCGGTGGCTTGTCGGCGTTCTGGGTTATCGAACGCGTCAGCGGTTTCTGGTGACCGGAATCAAATCGAGGAGATTAACAATGACAATCAAACAGCTATCCCGGCTTCTGGCTTGCTTGTTCATCGCTGCGCTGCTTGGCGCATGCGGCAAGGAGGACGAAGAAATGTCAGCCGAAACAGAGGCGACGCCGGCTGAAACCGAGGCACCTGCCGCTGATCAAGCGATGACCAGGCCCACTGCGCCGCGCAATGTCTATTGGGGCGACACCCATTTGCACACCTCTTACTCGCCGGATGCTTTCCTGATGGGTAATCAGACTGCTGATCCCGACACGGCCTACAACTACGCCAAAGGGTTGCCGGTCGTCCATCCCTATCACCGTGCGCGCATCCAGATCGGGACACCGCTCGATTTTCTGGTCGTGTCCGACCACGGCGAGTTTATGGGGGTGATTCCCAATATCCTGAAAGGCAATCCCCTTGTTGCCAATACCGAGACCGGCAAGCGTTACAAGCAAATGTTCGCCGAAGGCAAGGCGATAGAAGTGTTCGGTGAACTGATTGGCCAGATTAACGGCGTGACGCCAGTCAATCCCGAACTAGGCAACGAGGAAGTCAGCCGCAGCGTGTGGAATGAAATCATGGCGGCGGCGGATCGCCACAATCAACCAGGAAAATTCACTGCATTCATGGGTTGGGAGTGGAGTTCGACACCCGGTGGCGCCAATCTGCACCGCGTGGTCCTGATGCGCGAAGGTAAGGAAAAAGCCAAGCAATTCATTCCTTATACGGCGCTCGACAGCGACCGGCCGGAAGATCTGTGGAAATGGCTCGACAGCACCAGCGCCAATACTGGCACCAATTTCATCGCCATCCCGCACAATTCCAACATCAGCCAGGGACTCATGTTCCCGCTACAGAACAGCGATGGCGTGCTGATCACCCCGCAGTATGCGCAGACCCGCATGAAATGGGAGCCGATCGTGGAAATGACTCAGATCAAAGGCGATTCGGAAACCCACCCTAAGCTCTCTCCCACGGACGAGTTCGCCGACTACGAAACCTACGATCACCTGATTGCGGTCGAGGGTGCCGAAGCGACGAGTATGTTCAGCGATGGCTTTCTCCAACAACTCAGCGAAAAGGACCGCGAACTGTTGCTCAAGAACAGGCAGCGCGTCGCCAAAGCTGGTGACTATGCACGCAGCGCGCTCAAGCGCGGCCTGGTGGCGGAAGACCGCATCGGCGCCAACCCCTACAAGTTCGGCATGATCGGTTCGACCGATTCGCATACCGCGATGGCTTCGGCCGAAGAAGACAACTTCCACGGCAAGATGGCGATCGACTCGACGCCGGAGACGAAGAAGGAGGACATCATTCCTGGCACGCCCGGTTGGGACATGGGTGCCGCGGGCTTGGTTGCTGTGTACGCAGAAGAAAACTCTCGCGGCTCGATTTTCGATGCCATGAAGCGCAAAGAGGTCTATGCAACTACGGGCCCGCGCATCAAGTTGCGGCTATTCGGCGGTTGGGATTACTCCGCCGATGATCTCGCATCTGCCGACATGGCGGACGCCGGTTACAGCAAGGGCGTTCCGATGGGGGGTGATTTGACCGCCGCCCCCGAGGGAAAAGCGCCGACGTTGATGATCTCGGCGATGAAAGATCCGGTTGGCGCGAACCTCGACCGCGTTCAGGTGGTAAAGGGTTGGCTCGACGCGGAGGGCAATCCTCAGGAAAAGGTCTTCAATGTCGCGTTGTCGGATGACAGAACGATCAGCTCTGGCGGCAAAGTGAAACCGGTCGGCAATACCGTCGACCTCAAAACCGGCGAATACACCAACGATATCGGCGATCCGCAGCTCTCGGTGGTATGGACGGATCCTGAATTCGATGCCGGTGTGCGGGCTTTCTACTATGTCCGTGTGCTGCAGATTCCGACACCGCGGCACACGCTGTTCGACGCAATTGCCTTGGGTATCGATCCGAAAGAAACGGGTAATCCCGCTACCATCCAGGAGCGCGCCTACAGCTCACCGATCTGGTATACGCCGTAATCCTCAACGCGGTTCTGATCAGTATCGCTTAACTCGGACGGCCGCAAGACGCGAGCTTAAGACATGAGAGGCGACGAATGCTTGTGAGAATCTGGCCTATAAGCATGGCTCTGGCTGCGAGTCTTTTGCTGCTTGCAGCGTGCGGAGAGGGCCAGGAAACGACGGGAGCGACAGTCGAACTATCCGATGAGCAAGTGCGGAATATCGTGCGACGTTCGTATCAGTATGTGGCGTTGTACAACGTCATCAACAAATCGGCGACGGATCCCAACAACCCGCTCATGACCGGCTGGAACAGCTGTGTCGTCGACACACAGTTGAAAGATCACAATTTGAAGGTCATCGCCCGGCCAAACAATGACACGCTCTATATCAGTTGCGCGCTGGATCTGCGCAAGGATGCCGTGATTCTCGATATTCCGGCATTCAGTTCGAAGTATGTGTCACTGATGACGTTCTCCTACGATCACTATGTCAATGTTCCGCTTACCACGCGCAAAGGAGACTTTGGGAAGCCGGAACGCGTCATGTTTTATACGGCCAGGACAGAAAACTACGATGGCGAGGTTAGTGACGGCGTAAGTCGAACGTTTGAGATATCGGGCGACTTTGCTGGCGCGGTGTTTCGCGTCATGCCCCACGCCAGCGACCCGAACAAATTCAAGACGATTGTTGGCGAAATGCAGTCGGTCAAGTTGTCGACCCTTAGTGAATATCAAGGTGGTCAGGCGAAACCGGCCGATGACGTCACTTTCCCACCATTCGGACAGACCGACGCGGACGTATTCGGCATCAACCTGCTCGAAGTCATGCAGTTTGTCTTCAACCACATGACTTTTGATCCCGACGATGAGATCGATCAGGGTGTGCTGGACGCCTACAAACCGCTTGGTGTTGAACCCGCTAAGACCTATAACCCATCGAGCGTGGCGCAAATTGACGGCGAGCGATTCCGCGAGGTCGCGCAGCAGGTTCAAAAGGAAAACTTTGCCATTCTCACCTCGGGCGACTTCACTAAATGGGCGCCGCGCATCCTGCGCCCCAAGGGCGAGACGGATCTGGACGCGCTGGTGCTGGTGTCGGTGGTCGGGCCGATCGGTTTGCCATTGGAGGAAGCAACCTACCCCGCTGTCACCACGGCGAACGGGACACCGATGAATGCGCAGAACGACTATGTGATCAGAATGACCAAAGACCAGTTGCCGCCGGCCAAGGCGTTCTGGTCGCTGACGCTCTATGATCTGCAGAACGGTTTCTTCATTCCCAATGATCGCAAGAAGTACAGTGTGGGAGAGAATGCCGGGATGAAACTCAATGTTGACGGCGGTATCGATATATACGTTGCGGCTGAACGACCCGAAGGTGTACCTGAGGAAAACTGGCTGCCCATCAATCGCAAGGAAGAGAACATGGACATGATCATGCGCATCTACGTGCCGGATCTCGAAACGTTCAGGGTCTGGAGTGCGCCGCGCGCGGAGTTGCTATCCGATTAGCCGCGTGAACTCGAGCGTTGAACGTCCTGTCACATACACGGAACGCAGCGACGGTACGATATTCGTAGTTCTTTTCAAATCAACGGGATTTTTCGAAAGCGGTAGATGACTGATGACGTGAAGAATTCGAACTGGCCAGCGATTCCGTACGCCGACTGGCGCGACACCGCTCAGACCTTGCACATGTGGACCCAGATCATTGGCAAGATTCGCATGGTGCAATCCCCATGGCTGAATCATGCCTGGCACGTGACCTTGTACGTGACACCGCGCGGAATGACCACCGGAACGATTCCACATGGTGTACGAACCTTCTGCATCAATTTCGATTGCATCGATCATCAGCTGATTATCGAGTCGTGTGAAGGCGAAGTGGAAAGATTACCGCTGATCCCTCAGGATACGGCGGATTTCTATCAGGCAGTCATGACGGCACTCGACAAGATGAGTCTGTCCGTTACCATCAACACGAAACCGAATGAAGTCGAAGAGGCAATTCCGTTTCCCGAAGACCGTACACACAGCGCCTATGATGCCGAGGCAGTCAATCGCTTCTGGCGTGCGCTGTACCAGGTTGACCGTGTGTTCAATAACTTTCGTGCGGGTTATTTTGGTAAATCCAGCCCGGTACATTTTTTCTGGGGCAGCTTCGATCTCGCGGTGACGCGGTTCTCCGGACGGTCGGCACCGGATCATCCCGGCGGCATGCCCAACATGCCCTTGTGGGTCGCGCAGGAAGCCTACTCACAGGAAGTCAGCAGTGCAGGATTCTGGCCCGGGGGTGATGCGTTCCCCGAACCGATTTTTTACTCCTATGCTTACCCGACGCCACAGGGATTCAGCGACGCAAAGGTTTCTTCCGATGCAGCGTACTGGCTCGGTGATCTCGGTGAGTTTGTGCTGCCATATGATGCAGTGAGGCAAGCGAAAGACCCGGACGCTGCCTTGCTCGGTTTTCTGCAGAACACGTTTGATGCCGCGGCGAGCCTTGCCGACTGGGATATATCATCCATCCAGAGACGGCATTTCCCGCCGGGCCCGGCCGGATGACATCTCACGGTAACAGCGGGGGCAATCGGGGTTGCTACAATGAACCTTGGAAAGTAGGCGGATCTCGCTCATCAGTTGCCCGTTGTGGCTGCGAATGGATTTTGGGCGAGAGAAGCACCAACGAATTCAACAAGTAACAACGAGGAGTCAGTCATGGCACGCCGATCGCGCATTTTGAGTAGAACATTCCTGGCCGCTGTTATCGCCTCATTCTCCGTTGCGAGTAATGCTGGCGATGCTCCCGGGCTGCCGGCTCCGCACAAGGAAGTAAAAGACGCGTTCCCGGCGCAGAAGCACTTCTCACCTTATGCCGGGCGCAATTTCCCGACACAGGTCTTCTGGGGCGACACGCACCTGCATACCGGAATGTCGATGGATGCCGGCGCGTTTGGGGCACGTCTGGATCCTGAAGACGCTTACCGCTTCGCGCGCGGTGAAGAGTTGACTTCCTCGACAGGCCTTAAGGTCAGACTTTCCCGGCCGCTCGATTTTCTCGTCGTCGCCGATCATTCCGACAACATGGGTTTCTTCCCGCGTTTGTATGATGGCGACCCGCAACTGCTGGCAGACCCGACCGGCAGGCGTTGGTACGACATGATTCAGGAGGGCGGACAGAAGGCTGTCCAGGTGGCGGTCGAGATCATCGTCGCCTTTTCGCAGGACAAGTTCCCCGAGGCATTGGATTCTCGTCCCGGAGATCGTGCTTTCCGCTCTGCCTGGGAAGTGGCGATCAAGGCGGCCGACAAATACAACGACCCGGGCAACTTCACCGCATTCATCGGCTACGAGTGGACTTCGAACACCAAGGGCAACAATTTGCACCGCGTCGTGATTCACCGTGACGACGGCAACAAGGCCAGCATGGTGCTGCCATACACCACACTAAGGCCAGAAGGCAGCGATAACCCGCGCGACCTGTGGAGATGGATGAATACCTACGAAGAGAAGACCGGTGGTCAGGTTCTCGCCATCGCCCATAACGGCAATCTCAGCAACGGCATCATGTTCCCGATTGTCGACAGTTTCACTGGCAAGCCGCTCGATCGCGACTATGCGGAAACGCGCATGCGTTGGGAGCCGCTGTACGAGGTCACCCAGATCAAGGGCGACGGCGAGGCGCACCCCTTCCTGTCGCCGAACGATGAGTTCGCAGACTATGAAACATGGGACCAGGGCAACCTCGATCTCAGCGTGGTGAAGAAGAACGACATGCTGCAGTACGAGTATGCCCGCACAGCCTTGCAAACGGGTCTCCAACTCAAGCGCAAGACAGGCACTAACCCCTACAAGTTCGGCATGATCGGTGCCACTGACAGCCACACCGCGCTCGCCACCGCGCAAGAGGACAATTTCTTCGGCAAGCATTCCGGCGCCGAGCCTGGACCGAAGCGCTGGGAACATCCGATGGCGCAGGTCGGTGACAAGAAGTACGAGGGCTGGGCCATGGTTGGTTCCGGGCTTGCTGGTGTCTGGGCCCGCGAGAACACGCGCGAGGCGATTTTCGACGCAATGATGCGCAAGGAAACGTATGCCACCACCGGCTCGCGGATGCTGATACGTTTCTTTGGCGGCTGGGATTTCAACAAGAATGACACTCTGAGCCGGCTGCCGGCAGATATCGGTTACGCCAAGGGAGTACCGATGGGTGCCGACCTTCCGAAGATGCCGAAAGGGAAGAAAGCGCCGAGCTTCCTCGTCGCTGCGCTGAAAGACCCGCTGTCTGGCAACCTCGATCGCATCCAGATCGTCAAGGGTTGGGTTGACGGTAGCGGCAAGCGCCAGGAAAAAATTTACGAAGTCGTTTGGGGTGACGCCGACAAACGCAAACTCAACAGCAAGGGCAAGCTGCCGCCGGTTGGCAACACCGTCAACGTCAGGACGGCAACCTGGACCAACACTATCGGCGATCCCGAGCTGATCGGTGTCTGGACCGACCCGGACTTCAATCCGAAACACGAAGCGGTCTATTACGCCCGCGTGCTGGAGATTCCCACACCGCGCTGGACTGCTTACGAGGCGCGTCGCTTCAACGTGAAAATGGATAAGGAAGTCCCGATGATTACTCAGGAGCGCGCCTACACTTCGCCGATCTGGTATACGCCTTGACCGTGAACCGCAGCGCTGCTTTCGTAACATGATGTGTGAGCAATTTCGCGCGGTATCGTTAAGTGCTCACCGCGGTGCGCGTTCACAGACAGTCTCGCACGCACGCGAAACGCTGAGGTAGGTAAGGGGGTGGGGCGTTGCGGTCGTATGAATGTAGGCCTGTTGCGCGCGAGGCGCAACAGGCTATGTTCTCGATTTGGCAAGCACCTCGCGCCACCCGAGTCAAACATTCCAGGCTGGCATCGTTCACCTGATGCGTGTCCGCGAAGTGTGTGTTGCTCCGGAGCTAAGCCATGAAACGGAACAAAAACCTGATCAGTTCGACTTTCGCAATTCTTGCAACAATATTCGTTGCGAGCGGCAATTCAACCGCCGCCCCCACCTGTGCGCTGGATGCGTTTCCTAACATTCCGGACGTCAAACTAACTTCGGTCACCCAGGAATCTTTGCCTTCGCCGCATTGTAAAGTCGCGGGAGTGATTGGACCGGAAATTCATTTTGAATTACTCCTTCCCGCGAAATGGAACGGCAAATTTGTGATGGGAGGCGGTGGCGGTTTCGTTGGGTCAGTGATGAATACCTCACTGATGTTCGGTTCCCTGCAAGCGGGCTA
>CP070775.1:1747862-1750933 GCA_020346185.1 Betaproteobacteria bacterium
GTGTGATCCGTGATTTCATTACTCTCCCTTCTTTGTTTCTCGTTGTTGATATGCGCATTCCGGCGTGCGGAGTGCAGAGTGCGGAGTGCAACTACTCTGACGTCATCGACGCTGCCACGGCCAGCGGCCGTTGATCTCGAGACTGGTAGTCCAGGTCATGGCCACACGGATGGCAACCATGAATACCAGCAAGCCCATGCTCTCGGCAGTCGGTTCGAACGTAATGGTCTTGACGATCGTCGCCGCCACCAGCACGTCCAGACCGATGAGGATCACCCGTCCCAGCGCGCGGCGATACGAGTGCAAGGCTGCCGTGTCGCCGCTAACCACTCGTCGCGCCCAGAACACTGTGGCGAGCACGAAGCCCAAAACCAATAGCCCGGCAGCGGCCAGTTCCAGAATCACCATCACCATGTGAACCGGGCCGGTCATGATGTCATGCATCGGTTTTGTCTCCTCCGGCTTCGGGTTGCCACGGCCAGCGGCCCTCCAGCTGCAAACTGGTAGTCCAGCTCACGATGGTGCGCAGTACGACGAGGAAGGCCAGAACGGTCAATGACGTGTAGGACGGCTCCAGCGTAATCGATTCGATGACATCGGCGATGACGAGAATCTCCAGGCCCAGCAGCATGTTCATGCCGAGGCGGGAGCGAAACGCCACAAACGCTTTGTCGCGGTCAGCGGCACGCCGGGTGAGATTGTAGGCCACTGAAGCGCGGATGAAGCCGCTGACAATCACCAGCACCGCAAAGAGTTCGATGATACCGGTGGCGAATTCCAGTCCTTCGCGAATGTGCTCAATGACGTTCATTAGCTAACTGTAGCTGCCTGGTCGTCGAGGATATCGCTCAATGTGCTTGGATCCAAACCCGTTGCATCGGAACGTGATGATACAAGACGAGACCCGCGCAGCCAGTTGCGAACCGGCTGCGCGTGCCCATTAGCTGACTTTATTCACCTGCCGGCCAACGCAGCGGTTGGGTCGTGAAAGGGGGACGTGGCGCAGGACGCCTCGTCAGGCCGTTCTGCCTCAGCCGCCAGACGAACTGATCGAAACGGTCACCTCCGAAGAAGGGCTCGTCCTGGCCCCTGATAACCATCAGCGGCACGCCACCGTGACCCGTACGAGCCATACCCTTGGCGTTGTCGATCCAGCGCTGGTCGATATCCTCCGGGTTCTTCCGGATGTACGTAATCGCCGTGTCGTGATCGAGCCCTTCGACCCGATTCATGTACTCCTTTACGTAATTCGGCCAATGGCCCTTGGCCGGATCATCAGCAGCCTCAGGATTGTCCGGGTGGACCACTCCGCTCCAGATCAAATAGGAAACCTGGTTAACGAAATCGAGCGCTTTACCTTGCTTTTCGGCGTAGCAGGCCAGACGAGTGAGCCAGAATATGTAAGGTTGTTTCTCCGGCGGGTGCGTGAACAACCAATTATCGGGACCCGGAACCTTGTCGCCCGGGTTCCAAACCTGCCAGATCGGGTCAGGAACCGGGAAATTGAAAGGGACCCCAAGGTACTTTCCTTGTCTCCGAGCATCCCAAACCGAATCGGGAACCTTGTAGGGAAGGCTAAAAAGGCCGCCGGCTTTGCCACTACCGCCCTTGGTCGAGCGAACGGCCACTGGCAGGACGGGCCGAATGTTCACATTGACGTTGTAGTTGGAGTTCAGCCACACAAGACGGTTCAACGCCAGGTAGCTGTAGGGGCTGCGCATCGACCAGAACACATCGACTTCGAGCGGGTCGCTTTCTGTCACGATCCGCGTCCGTGGCGCGGGCACGCCTTCCTCCCTTGGCGGATAGACATTGTCGTCGAAGTGCGTCCACAGAAAAGCGGTCTGATTCATTTCCGGATCATCCGTCACCGGCATCGGCGGCAGTTCCGGGACTGCGGGATCTTGGGGCCAGGTCGTATCCAAGCTTGCATTCAGTTTGTCGTACAACTCCGGTGTAAGCCGGGTAACAGGTTTAGCCATTTCAAAATCTCCTCTAAATTTCTCCGGTAGTAAGGCGGCAACAACGCACGCCGCCATCCGTGCTGGTGGGTTTGTCTACTTCGAATCGGTCCACATTTAACATCACTGTTCTCCAATGCGAGTTTTGGGTTGGCTACCGGTGAGGCAGCAATCGACTAGTCGAAACCGCTACTCGTTACTGACTTATGTTCATTGCATTTCTCGGGGGTGCTTCTCTTGGAGGCGCATAACAACGACGCTCACATCAACATTAGCGGACATCACATCCTTGCGCGCACTCCGAGTTGATCTCATCCAAGGTTTGCCTGATGCAACAGTGAGTAGCGCATAGCATAGCCGGAAAACTGGTTAACTTTTTGGGCAAATCCTGCCAGACTGGTTGGCTCGGATCAAAAGCCCTGCCGATCCGAGGCTTGCTCGGCAAGACCCCAGTGGTGCGGGCACTCTAATGAATGGCGGCCAGACATAAACAGAAGCTCGGGATGAGAAACCCAACCCAAACGCCCACTGCACCCCTCGTTCGATTGGCGCACCCGCTTGCTTTCGCAGCGTTGCTGCGCAAGATCGGCGCACCCGTTGACCGAAGGTTTGCCCGTGCCGGCCTGCCGGTTTGGTGTGACGACCCTGGTGCGTTCGTGCCGCTGCGACGGGCGATGGTTTTCTATGAAGACGCCGCGCAGCTCGAGGAGCCGGCGTTCGGTTGGCATGTGGGCCGGTTCGTTGGAGACAAGGGACTCAGCGCCGGTGTGCTGAAGAAGATCGAGCACGCCCCGACGCTTTATCAGGCGCTGTTCGCCCTAATCCGGCTCGTCACCAAGGAAGCTTCCCACCTGCATCTCAGCATCCGCGAGAAACCCGGCAACATCTTGTTCTGCTCGCACAACCCAATGAAGGACTGGCCCGGTTACACGCCTTCTCAAGCGTACCAGCTTGCGGTTTATATCGATATCGTCCGGCACTACGCCGGACCGCACTGGATGCCACCGGAGATCGGAATCGAGTCCAATGATGTTCCGGCCGTCGTCCACGAACAGTACCCCGCCAGCCGCATCGTTTCGGGATACGTCTTCGGCTATATCGCGATCCCGC
>CP070775.1:1751033-1755295 GCA_020346185.1 Betaproteobacteria bacterium
CCAGATCGGCATCGCCAACGAAGTCCATCAACTCAATCCAGGGGAAGTCCGCGAGTTTCAGTTGTGAACCCCGCGGTTCAGAAAGAAGCCGCCTTGCTTGATGGTGGGCGACTCAAATCACCGCATGGTGTCAAGTCGTTTAGATTCGACTGGATTGAGGGGAGGCGAAGAAATGCGGCCGGTCAAAAACACCGGCCGCCTAACGGGAGATCATTACAGCTGTTTGCAGCGCAAAGCGCTGACAACTCTATTTCAGGTGTGGCGACACCCAAAAGGGCATCTCCACCCGAAAACACCGGGAATCTTTCCCGTTTGCCACCAGAGCGACTCACTCGGTCGCCCATTTGATCGCTCGCCGCCTCATTCGGTAACCAGACCGGCGCCGTCCTCGCTACTGATGTTCGCCACCAGGCCATGGTTGAGCGCGACACGCACCACCTGGGCCGTATTGGTGACGTCGAGTTTCTGGCGAATGCTCGACTGATAGTTTGCAACGGTCTTGTAGGAAAGATGCATGATTTCCGAAATCTCTTGCAGCGTATGTCCGGCGACCAGCAATCGAAACACCTCGAATTCGCGCGCTGACAGGGCGTCGATCGGCTTTTCGCGCCCCGGAATCATCTGGATCGCCAACTCCTGCGCCATTTCCTGACTGATGTAGAGCTTGCCGGTGGCAACCAGACGCACCGCCTCGATCAATACTTCAGGCGCTGCCGACTTGGTGACGTAACCACGCGCGCCGGCCTGCAAGGCACGCGACGAGAAGACGGTGTCTTCATGCATGCTGAAAATCAGTATTTTTTGATCCGGCAGCCGCGACATCACCCGACGCGTGACTTCTATGCCACCAATGCCCGGCAGGCTGATGTCGAGCACCGCAACGTCAGGCTGCTCGTCACAGATCAGGCGGTAGGCGTCTTCACCATTGGCGGCCTCGGCGACGACCTGAATGTCGGCCGTGCGTTCCAGCAGCCGGCGGTACCCCTCGCGCACCACGGCATGGTCATCAACCAGTACCACGCGCAATTTCCCGGACGTCTTTGCTGTTTCCGTCATGCGTTCACTTTCGTTCCATCATCCACAAGCGGGATAGCGGCAAACACGCGCGTGCCGGCGCCGGGTTTGCCCTCGATGTCAAATCGCCCGCCGAGCGCCTCGACACGCTCACGCAAGCCAATCAATCCCAGTCCGGTTCGCGGAGCCGCGGGATCAACGCCTTTGCCGTTATCTTCTACCAGCATTTCCAGCCGGAATCTTCCGCCGGTCGGGCACGAGCGACGCAACGATACGGTGACGCGTCGCGCATCTGCATGGCGCGCGACATTGGTCAGGCATTCCTGCACAAAACGATAGGCCGTGATGTTGACATCCTCGCTCAGGTTATCCAGCTCACCCTCGGTGGAGAGGCGACACCGCACATCTTTGTGACGTCGCTGCCATTCGTCAGCCAAGTACTGCACTGCACTGGCGAGCCCCAACTCGTCCAAGGCGACCGGGCGCAACTGACGCAACAGGGTGCGCACCACTTCGTAGACCTTGCTCGACACATCGATGATGGCCTGCGCGCTGCGAGTCACCTCCGGCGCGCCGGTCACGCTGTCACGAATGTTGACCGCATCCACCTTGATCGCGTTCAGGCTCTGACCCAATTCGTCGTGCAGTTCGTGCGCGAGATGTCGCCGCTCTTCTTCCTGCACCTGCAAATAGCGCTGGGAAAGCCGGCGGTTCTCGGTCAGCGCTTCAGCCAGTTCGCGCTGCGCCGCGAGCCTCAGGTTGGCCTGCTCGACGGTTTGCCTCGAGCGCCGCCATGAAAACCAGGCCAGTGCCACGATCATTGCCACGAATGTCGTCGGCAATTCATCAACCTGATAGGCTTCCATTGGACGCGTGAATGCAATCACGCGCTCGTTGAGCTCGAGCAGGCTGGACACGACGAATGTGGCGAGCGTAACGGCTGCAACGACGAGCAAGTCACGGCGCACCGAAGGACTGATTGACTCGGTTTGCACGGCACCGAACTGCCGAAGTTGCGAACGTTGGCATTGGGCTGCCTGCACGGGAATCTCCATCAATGGTGAAACTGACTGCAAATCATACTATCCGAACATCGGACATTCCGCCCACAAGTTGCCCTTGCGGGACGTGCAAAACACCGCAACCGGGAAATATTCATACGTCGAATTGGGAGACACGCCGCTAGCCACGCCGGCACTGTGGCTCTACCGTGCCTCCAAACAAACGGAGGAGGTGTCAGTCATGGTCAACGGCGAACTCATTTTTCCTATTGAAACGGCATTCATGGCCATCGTGCTGCCTGTCATTTTCGCCTATCTGCTGTTGATTGCAGCTGCAGCGAGCGGACTGAACCGCGACGAAGTCGAGCAGGATGCCAAGACGCAGCCGCCATCTCAGCGCAAAATCCGGTGAGCGCACATCGATTGGGAAAAATTCCCAATCCGGTCCAGGAACATCTCTCTGTGCCCGAACCCCACTTGCCTCTAGATTGCGCCACTGACACGCTTGTAACACTCGAAACGCGAAACTGGTCAGCGGGTCCGGGGGGAACCGCGGGTACGCGCAGCTCGATAAGAACCAGGGAGGAAATTCCATGTACCGGCTTAATCGCATATCGTCGGCGATGCGTGGCGCTGTAACTATCTTGGCCGCCTTCGCCTCAGGCGCTGCACTCGCCCAGGATCAGTCGCCGACTTCTCTCGAAGCACCGACCGTCGAAGTCGTCGGCTCAACCCCCGTGCCAGGGCTGCCCGTTCCCAAGAGCGAGGTTCCCGCCAACATACAGGTCGAAACCGGGGAACGGATGGAGCAGCAGCAATCGCTGAACCTGCCCCAGTTCCTGCAGGAATCGATGCCGTCGGTGTACGTACAGGAAATCCAGAACAGCCCATACCAGCCAAATGTGACGTACCGTGGCTTTTTATCTTCGCCACTGCTGGGCACACCGCAGGGCCTGTCGGTCTACCAGGATGGTGTGCGCATCAACGAGCCGTTCGGCGACATCGTCAACTACGACCTGATCCCGCAAAACGCGATCTCGACCATGACGCTGGTACCGGGATCGAATCCGATTTATGGCCTCAACACGCTCGGTGGAGCGATCGACATCCGCACCAAGAGCGGCGCCTACTACCCGGGCGGAGACGTAACCTTGTCCGGCGGCTCGTGGGGCCGGGTGCAGGCCGACGCCGCGTGGGGTGGATACAACGAGAATTGGGATTACTTCTTCGCTGCAAATTACTTTGACGAAGACGGCTGGCGCGACTTCTCGCCAAGCGAGGTCGGCCAGCTGTTCGGAAAGGTCGGCTGGGAAACAGGCGACACCGACATCGACCTTGCCGTCACCCTTGCCGACACCGACCTCACCGGCAACGGTGTTGCACCCCAGAGTTTTCTGGAGCGGCGATGGGAAGAAATCTACACCTACCCGGACAACACCCAAAATGAACTGGCGATGATCAACCTCAGCGGAACTCACTGGACGAGTGATTCCTGGTTGTTATCAGGCCTGTTGTACTACCGCGATGTCAATACCAAGACGCTCAACGGCGACGTAAACGACGATTACGAAGATGACATTTCACTGGAGCCGGGGGTCGAGAACAGGACGAGCACCGATCAAAGCAGCTACGGTTTGGGGCTGCAGGCCAGCTGGCTCACTGCCCGCAATACCCTTGCCTTCGGGGGGACCTATGACGGCAGCGACTCCGACTTCACGCAAACATCGGCAGAGGGCGAAATAACGCCCGATCGGGGGGTGCGGGCGACTGAAGACCCGGAGGTCGAGAATATCCTCGAGGGTGAGACCACCACGTGGAGCCTCTACTTCACCGACACGTTCAAACCGAATGACGCGTGGGCAATCACACTGTCAGGGCGATACAACCACACCAACGTCAAGACCACCGATAAACTGGACCTGGTTCCACCCAATCTGGACGGCGATCACACCTACACGAAATTCAATCCGGCAATCGGCGCAACTTATCTGATCAAACCGTCGCTGACCACCTACGCCGGCTGGAACCAGGGCAGCCGCGCGCCCAGCCCGATCGAACTTGGCTGCGCAGATCCCGACAACCCATGCACGCTGCCGGCAGGCCTCGCTTCCGATCCGTTCCTCGAGCAGGTCGTCGCACAAACGGTGGAAGCTGGCTTCCGCGGCCTGGTTGGCTCCGCGGTCAACTGGAACGCCGGCCTGTTCCGCACCAATAACAAGGACGACATTCTGTTCGTTTCCGCCGGAA
>CP070775.1:1755395-1797489 GCA_020346185.1 Betaproteobacteria bacterium
ACAGCTCCAAAGTATCCATGAGATGCTTACCTGACTTGACGCCGCCCTTGACCTCGAACCAGAGCATGGCTCCGAATCCGGAGGCTTGGCTCTTGGCCAACTCGTGCTGCGGGAAAGACTCGAGGCCGGGATACGCGACACGCTCGACCATCGGGTGCGTCTCCAGGAAATGCGCGATCTTGACCGCACGCGCGGACTGCGCTTCGAGTCGCGTGCTCATCGTCTTGCATCCCTGCAAGGTGTAGAAGGCCACCATGGGCGACATGTTTGAACCCAAGCAGTTACGCACAAAACTGATTGATTCCGCATGCGCCGGGTCAGCGGCGATGATCGCGCCTCCCACCGTGACGTTGTGGCCGTCCATGTACTTGGTGGTGCTGTGCAGCGAAATGTCGGCACCCAGTTCCAGCGGACGCTGGAAATAAGGTGTGAGAAAGGTGTTGTCGACAACGTGCGGAATCTTGTGCTCTTTGGCAATCGCAGAAACCGCCGCAATGTCAGTGAGCTTGAGCGTCGGGTTGGCGGGGGTCTCGGTAAAAATCAGCCGGGTGTTGTCCTTGATCGCGTCACGCACGTTCTGCGGATTCGACGTGTCGACGAAGCTGTATTCGACACCGAAGCGGCTCAGCACTCGTGTCGACAGGCGGTGCGTGCCGCCGTAAACGACGTCAGAAAGCACCGCGTGTTCGCCCGCGTTCAACAACGCCATCATGGTGCAGCTTGTGGCTGCCATGCCGGTGGCGAAGCACAGCGCGCCGGAACCGCCCTCCAGGTCGTTGAGTTTTTCCTCTAGCGCCACCACTGTGGGATTACCCGAGCGGCTGTACGAGTAGCCTTTCTCGAGGTACTTGTCGACCGATTCCTGTACATAGGTGGTCGACTGATAGATCGGTGTGAGGATAGCACCGGTAACCGGGTCGGGAGACACGCCGGCGTGAACCTCTCGTGTCTTGAAATGGGGCTGCTTGCTCTTCATGGCCTGGTAATCCCTTTAACGTGTGTCTGATGCGAAGCGGCGAATTCTAGCGTGTCGCGCCGAGACCGGGTAGCGGCGACTGTGACCTGCCTCGGAACTAGCGCCCGAAGTTGACTGAGCGGATGTTACGCACATTTACCGATGCATCAGAAGATGCGGTAGCTTTTCCTGACGAAACTATTCGAATGTCACCTGGACGCTGCCGAGCGAGCCAAACTCGGCGACAATTGCGTCGCCCGCTTTCGGGCGGATCGGCTCGTTACAAATGTTACCGGTCGTTACGAGATCTCCCGCGGAGAGGCAAAGACCGCGTTGCGCGAGACCATTGGCAAGCCACACCAGGGCGTTCATCGGGTCTTCCAGCGCATTGGAACCGATTCCATCGGCCGTGACTACGCCGTTGGTGGTGACGATTAGTGGGATGGATGGACGATCGATTGCGCGCCAATCGTTCTGCTCGCGACCAGTTACGAAGAACGCATGTACACCATTGTCGGAGACGGTCTCGCGAATATCGATTTTCCAGGCCTTGTTGTAGCGGCTATCAACCATTTCAATTGCCGGGAAAATGGCGGCGACGGCTTCCGATACTGCGGCTTCATCGTATGGAGCGCCCGATGCCGGGAGATCGCGGGCCATCCGAAACGCGATCTCGGGTTCAACAATCGGATTGAAGAAGTTCGCCAGACTGATGGTTGCTGGACTCGCAGTTGTGGTGGCGGCGAACATATGGCCAAAGAACGGTTCGTTGACGCGCGAGATTCGCTGCGCCATGGCACTGGTGCAGCCAATCTTCCAGCCAATTGTCGGCAGACCGATACGGCCGACCAGTTCACCCTGCACCGCATATGCCGCTTCGATGTCGGCCGGCATTTCCGGCAAAGCATCAATCGCAACGTGGTCATTCCGCGCCGCCAGCAAAGTATCCATCAAGTTTGTTTGCATAATCTGATTAGTCCGGTTGACGCTGTCAATTTAGTCTCTTCTCGTACCCTGGCCAGTGCGCCTTACGGTCAGGCCGCTTCGTCCATTTCCTGACTCTTGGTGAGAACTGCAAACCGTTTGTCACAAAGTCCCTCGGCTTTGGCCATCTTTCGTTGCTTGATATGCCCAGTGCAGATTTGCTCGACGGCGTCCATGCCGTATGAACAGCGTCGACGATGGGCTGTACACCGTGTGTTGTCCCGTTCGAGAGCATCACGTTTCAATCACGGTTTCGCCTGCTTCAACCAGAGCAGTCAAGGTCGTAGACCATCCTTCCATTTCGGCGGATGCGCACGCACGGCTTCTTCATTCACGTCGGTACCCCAGCCCGGGCCATCGGGAATAACGAGATGGCCGTCTTCAATCTTTGGCACCGCCGTCACGATGTCGTCTTTCCAGGCGACATCATCGACGTCGATCTCCATCACGCGGAAATTGGGTACTGCGGCACACAGATGCGCGCTCATCATGGTTGACAGGTGTCCGTAGAAATTATGCGGCGCAACGTTGACTTCATGCGCCTCGGCCATTGCAGCGATTTTCAGCGATTGCCAAATGCCATTCCAGGGCACGTCGATGATCGCGACGTCCATCGCATAGTGGGAGAAGAATGGCCGAAACTCTCGCACGCCGAAAAGCGACTCGCACGAGGCGATCGGGGTACGAACCGAATCGCATATCTTTCGTAGCGATGCGGGATCGTAAATGTCGATTTCGAACCAGGTCAGCCCGAGATCGTCCAGAGCCTGCGTGACTTGCAGGTAGCCTTCGGTCTTGAAGTTGAAGTTCAGGTCAAGGTGAATCCCGACATCCGGTCCGGCTCCTTCACGCAACGCTTCGAGCTGGGTCCGGAGCGCATTGATCACCTTCTTGCCGGCATTCAGCGCGGGCCAACCAGGGGTACCTGTAAATCCTGGCATATGCAAGCGTAAGCCTTGTTCATCTACCAGGAAGATATTGGTCTTGAGTCCGTGGTAGCCCTCATCGCGCACTTCACGGCCGAGCGCAACCAGATCATCCAGGTTTCGCAACGGCGGTTTGCCCAAATACTGAGAGGCGTCGCCCATGCGATAAGTACCGCAGTGCGACCAGTAAAGCTCCAGCCGGTCACGCACCGGGCCGCCGAGGAGTGTATAAACCGGCACATCGAGCGCTTTGCCCTTCAGATCAAGTATCGCGTTTTCGATCGCGGCAATTGCCTGACATGTCATTCCTCCCGGCGCCTGCCGTGTGGCGGCGTAAAGTTCCTGAGATGTTCGTTCATTGGCCAAAGGGTCATGCCCAATGACTCGCTGAGCCAGGCGTTCAATAACGCCGGTAAGGCCACCACTGCCGTAGGATTCGTTGTACTCGCTCCAACCGATCAGCCCGTCATCGGTCACCAATTTAAGAAACGAGAAAACTCGCCAACCGGCGTCACAGTGCAAGGTCTCGTAGCTCGATATCTTCATTGCAGGCCTCTGTCTTTGAGTTGTTCAGGATATTGATTGTCGCAATTGCTCGTAGCAAATCATGGCGACCGCGGCGCCGACATTCAACGATTCCATGTGGTTGTTGAGCGGGATTCGCACACAAAAGTCGGCCAGATTGGCCAACTCGGGACCGAGTCCGGCGCCCTCCCCGCCCATCATCAACAGCAGCGGTGCGGCAAGTTTGGTGTCGACAAGAGATTGTCCTTCATGCGATGAGGTCGCGATGCACGTACCGTTGTAACCGCTGATCGCTCGCTTGAGATCCGCGCACTTGGATACCGGCAGCGCAAATTGCGCCCCCATGCCACCGCGCAGGCATTTCGGCGACCATGGATCCGCGCACGATTCGGATAACAGAACCTTGGTGACATTGGTGCTGGCAGCCGATCTCAGAATCGAACCGAGGTTGCCTGGATCCTGAATGCCATCAAGAGCTAACCAAAATGAGTACTTGCTTTGTTGGTCGGTGACCGTTGGCATGTCGACGATCGCAATAAGCCCCGACGGAGTGTCGACAGACGATACGCCTTGAAAAATGCGGTCAGACACCTGCAGTAAGCGCACATCATCAGACAGGGCCGCTACGAGACCTATAACATCTGACTTGCTTAGTGCAGATTCATTCAGCACGAGACTCGCGTCCGCCAAGCCAAAACGCTCTAAGTAATCACTGACGAGGCGTATGCCATCGAGCACAATCTTTCCTTGTTCCTCACGATCGCGCGCCGACCGCGAAAGTTTGCGGGCGAGTTTCAAAGTGGGATTCTGGGCGGAAGTAATGCGCTCCATTTAGCCGGGTGCATCGATTGCGTGAGTGGTGCCCAGGGCGGGAGTCGAACCCGCACGCCTTGCGGCCCGGGATTTTAAGTCCCGTGCGTCTACCAATTTCGCCACCCGGGCGGCACTGAATCATTGCTCCGCCATTGTATACAGCGGTCGTGCCAAAAACTTTCGTTTGCCACCAGTTACGTTAGACAAGCACCAACTCAAGACAGGCAACTAATAGCCCGGCTCGCAGCGCGATCCCATGGGCCGATAGCCACGATTGCATTCAAAGTCGTTGCCGAGAACGTTCAGCCGCGCATTTGGCGGTACGCGGATGGCGACACAGGTCGATCCTGAGCGGCGGAAACCACGATCACAGTCCCAGTGGTTACCGAGCGGATTGACGGTCGCGTTCTCCCGGTGGCGTCTCGGCACGCAGCCGGATCCTGAACGCCGATACCCGGGATTGCATTCCCAGTCGGCTCCGTCAATGGTGATGCGTGCATTAGGCGGGATGTTCACTGCCGTGCAAGCCGAACCGCGTCGCTTGTAACCGCCGTTACACCGAAAGTCATTGCCAAACTGGTTCAGGTGGGCATTCGGCGGCACGCGAACCTTGACGCACGCTTCGCCCGATTTGCGTTCTCCCCACGGGCACACGCGTCCAACGCCCAGTTTGTCGCGATCCACGCTGCTAGTTGTTTCTTCAGCCGGGCTCGCTGGAGAAATCCCCAACGTGGCAACGACAAATGAAGCGATCACGACCCAAAGCAGGTAGATTTTGAGCATTTGACAATGCGCGTGTTGCGATCCGCAACTTCAGTCAGTTACTGTCCTTGCCCCGACACAACCCTCTCAAGCCACACCAGATGACGAGATGGAGGCGGGAGTCGGAATCGAACCGGCGTCCACGGCTTTGCAGGCCGCTGCATAACCACTCTGCCATCCCGCCACACCGCGCGAACGAGGTTACGCGGCAAAACAAACCTGTCATCCGGCAAGCAGGACTCCACCACACTGCCAGGATACCCAAAACTGAGCAGGGAAACCGGTCCGATACGACCCGTCAGGGCCATGACTCGAGTCCTTTTTCCCTTTGGAATCTGGAGCGGGAAACGAGTCTCGAACTCGCGACCTCAACCTTGGCAAGGTTGCGCTCTACCAACTGAGCTATTCCCGCATGAGGAAGCGGAATTATAGGGCGAGTGCTTGATTTGTCAAGGAAACACAATTACTTGAACATTGCCAACGGGCAAACTGCAAGGCTGCCCTATTTCATTGCCTCGCGTGTATAAGGCAGCGATTTGCGCATGTAATAGACCATCGACCAGAGAGTCAGAACTGCAGCGATGTAAATCAGCCAGGTGCCGATCAGGTGCGTGTCAATGAACCACAGCGGGTCGTTGTAAAGCAGCAGCGATATCGCAACCATTTGCGCGGTCGTCTTGAGTTTGCCGACAAACGACACGGCAACGCTGCGGCTCTCCCCGATTTTGGCCATCCACTCACGTAACGCAGAGATCGCGATTTCCCGGCCGATGATGACCGCGGCAATGAATGACTCGACATTGTCGAGTGCCACCAGCAGAAGGAGCGCGGTGGTAACCATCAGCTTGTCCGCAACGGGATCGAGAAATGCGCCAAAAGACGACGTCTGCTTAAGATGCCGTGCCAGATAACCGTCGAGCCAGTCGGTAATCGCCGCAACGACAAAGATTCCGGCACCGATCACGTTTTGGCTATGCTCCGGCAGCCAGCGTTCGGGAAGGTAGTAGACAATCAACAACAACGGGATCAGAACAATGCGTCCCCAGGTGAGCAGATTCGGCAGGTTGAAGCTCATGCTCAGTTCTCAATGTAGTTGCTTGTAAATTCGTTCCGCCAGCTCGCGGCTGATCCCGTCGACCTGGGCAAGTTCATCGACGCTGGCTGAAACAACTTCTCTGAGACCGCCGAATCGTGCCAGAAGGCGTTGCCGCCGTTTGGCGCCAACGCCCTCAATGTCTTCCAGGCTCGATCGTGTCCGTGTCTTGCCGCGTCGCTTGCGATGACCCTGAATTGCGAAGCGGTGAGCTTCATCGCGAATCTGCTGAATCAAGTGCAGCCCGGGTTCGTTCGAATTCAGCCGCACAGTGACCTTGCTATTCGGGAGCACCAACTGTTCCAGACCTGGCTTGCGCTCCTCGCCTTTGGCCACACCGACAACGGTCAATCCGCTGACTCCCAGATCGGTGAGAACCTGCATCGCCACCGACACCTGGCCTTTGCCTCCGTCAATCAGCAGCAGATCTGGCATTTTGCCCTCTCCTTCGACGATACGCCGATAACGCCGCTCGAGCACTTGGCGCATTGCCGCATAGTCGTCGCCGGCTTCGATTCCGGCAATGTTGAAGCGGCGATATTCGCCCGGTTGCATTGAGCCACGATCATAAACCACACAGGAAGCAACGGTAGCCTCGCCCATGGTGTGGCTGATGTCAAAGCACTCGATACGCTGCACGGTTTCCGGCAGTCCCAATAGGTTCTGCAGGCTGGCCATACGCACTTCCTGCCTGGCGTGCTCGCTGAGCCGTTGAGCGATGGCCAGTTCGGCATTTTTTTGGGCCATGCGCAACCAGATACGCCGTTCACCAGTTGGCTTGCAGGATATCTGTACCTTGTGCCCGGCTTGCTCGGAGAGCATCTGTTCGAGCAACTCGGATTCAACAGCCAAGTTAACGATAACCAAAGGCGGCATCTCGCGACTGATGTAATGCTGTTGCAGAAAAGCCTGCAACGCCTCTTGGGCATCATGTTCGCGAGCATTTTGCGGGAAAAAGCTCTTGTCGCCTCGGTGAATGCCCCCGCGGATCATTGCCAGATTCACGCACAGCACCCCGCTCGCAGCGGCCAGCGCCACCACGTCTGCATCGACAACGCCTCTGTTGCTGGAAACGAACTGGGTTTCGCGCACTTTCGCGAGCGTCCGGATCTGGTCTCGCAAGACGGCGGCCAACTCGTAGTGTTGTACGGCAGAGGCCTCACTCATGCGCTGCTCGAGCCGCTCGACGGCTTCGCTCGCCCTGCCTTGCAAGAACAAGGTCGCATTGCGAACGTCGTCGTCATAGTCAGCCTTACGCACCAGGCCGACGCACGGGCCGGAACAGCGTTTGATCTGGTACAGCAGGCACGCCCGGGACCGGTTCGAAAACACAGTATCCTCACAGGTGCGAAGGTGAAATACTTTTTGCATCAGATGGATACTCTCGCGCACCGCGCCCGCGCTGGAAAACGGTCCGAAGTAACTGTGCTGGCGGTCGAGCGCGCCGCGGTAAAAGCCCAGGCGTGGAAACGGGTGCTCAGTCAAAATCAGATAAGGATAAGATTTATCGTCCCTATACAATATGTTATAGCGTGGAGTTAAAGTTTTAATTAAATTGTTTTCCAGTAATAATGCTTCCGCCTCTGAGCGCGTTACGGTCGTCTCGAGCGTCGCCACCTGTCGCAGCATGAGCTGGATGCGCGGCGACAGCGAAGCGGCTTTGTGAAAATAGGACGATACGCGTTTCTTCAAGTCTCTTGCCTTGCCGACGTAAAGCACATCCTCCCTACGGTCGAGAAAGCGATATACGCCCGGAAGATTCGGCAGACCGCGAGCCACGGCAACCCCGTCAAACTCTGCCTGAGGCCGAGTATCTTCTGCGCCTGGCTGTTTCTCACTTAGATCCGACATGTCTCAGGCGAGCGGCTGTGGGGGCTCGTTGACCGCATCGGCATCGATCAGGGCGCGAATGAGTTCGAAAACAGACCGGAACATGTCCTCGGTCAACCGCTTTGTCTGCGTGTTGTAGCGCGAGCAGTGATAGCTATCAATGAGTGTCAGCCCACCAGGCAATGCGTGCTGCACGCCATGGCGGAATGGATAGCCAGTGGGACGCAGTTCACGGGCACGTAAAACCGACGCGTGCGCCACGCTGCCCAGCGCCAGAACCACCGAGGCGGCACCAAGCACGGCCAGTTCCTGCTGCAGATAGGCGTTACAAGTTTTGACCTCTTGCAGAATCGGCTTGTTCTGCGGCGGAACGCAGCGCACCGCGTTGGTGATCCGGCAGTCGATGAGCCGCAAGCCATCATCACTTGAGGTCGACTGGGCGGCGCTGGCAAAGCGGTACTCATACAGGGTACGGTACAACAGCAGGCCAGCGTAATCGCCGGTGAATGGCCTGCCGGTGCGATTGGCGCCATGGAGCCCCGGGGCAAGGCCGACGATAAGCAGGCGGGGACGCTCCACCCCGAAGGACGGCACCGGCTTCGAATAATAGCTGGGGTACTTCTGGCCCGCCGTCGCAAGAAAAGCTACCAGTCGCGAGCATTTCCTGCAGTCGGGAGAAAAGGTCTGGTCAGCGTTCAGGTTCATGGTAGCCATAGTGTAAAATGCGCGACTTCCAAAAACGACCCTCTATTAATCAACGTGGCAAAGGTTCTGGCAACTGAAATCCGTGTCGGCAACTTGATTGAGCTCGATAATCGCGTGTGGCGCGTGCTGAAGTCGTACCACGTTCACGTAGGCGGACGCGGCGGCGCTTTCATGCAAGTGGAAATGAAAGATGTCGAAAGCGGCACGAAACGCAATGAGCGTATCCGTACCGACGAGAAAATCGACCGTGCATTCGTTGAGCCGCGCGAAATGCAGTACCTGTATCAGGACGGTGACAACTATGTCTTCATGGACAAGACAAGCTACGAGCAACTCAACCTGCCGACCGATTTTCTGGAGGGCCAAGCCGGCTATTTGCTACCCAATGTCGATGTGCAGGTGAACATGCATAACGAGCGCCCCATTGGTATCGAGTTACCCGCCTCTGTCGTTCTTACCGTGGTCGAAACCGAACCCGGAATAAAGGGTGCCACGGCGACTGGCTCCTATAAACCCGCCAAGATGGAGACTGGAATTACCGTTATGGTTCCTCAGTTTGTCTCGGAGGGTGAAAAGATCAAGGTTAATACGGATAGCGGCGAATACATGGAGCGTGCGTAGAAAAACTACTGCGCGGCCTTGATCCGGGCTTGCGCGGGTTTTGATCGAACCGGTACTCGGCCGCCTTCGGCGGTCCGGCCCGGCAATCATAGTCGCCTGGCGCTGCGAGCGGGCGCGGCATGCCGCGCCAGTTTCGCTCTCGCCCTCATGTATTTTCTGCCTACACTCCGGTTCCTGCGCACTGCTTCTTTCCAAACGGTGCGCACCCATCTGAAGCCTACTCGTAACGTTTTTCAAAACCCTGCCAGTGTTCCGTCCGATTAATTAGTGAAATATGTCGTGACTTGGTTAAGCGATGGCATTGTCACCCTCGAGGGCCATGCCATGGGTCGATTAGCTGCTGCAATTGTACTGAGCGAAGCGGAAGAAGCCGAACTCAAGCGTTGGCGCCGGCGTCGGAATACGGCGACTGGCTTGCATATGCACGCTGGTATCGTGCTCGATTGCGCGAGGGGTTATTCTGGTGAACAGATTGCCCAACGCCACCGAACCAGTGCGCAAACGGTGACCAAATGGCGGCGCCGATTTGCCATTGATCGACTCGAGGGGTTGTCGGACGCGCCGCGTAGCGGCCAGCCGCGGCGCCATGACGATCGCCGGGTTCAGGAAGTGCTCGAAGCAACCCTCAATCGTCGTCCGAAGAAGGCGGCCCACTGGAGCGTGCGCGGCCTGTCAGCCGAACTGGGTATGCCGCGCGACTTCGTGCATCGGGTATGGCGAGCCTTTGGACTCAAGCCACACCTATCGAGCAGCTTCAAGCTGTCGACCGATCCGCACTTCGTTGAGAAAGTGCGGGACGTGGTAGGTCTGCATCTCGATTTGCCGGATAAAGCCCTGGTCTTATGCGTTGATGAGAAAACCCAGATCCAGGCGCTGGATCGGACCCAGCCTTCATTACCGATGAACTACGGTATGCCGCAGACCCACACCCACGACCATCGGCACCATGGCACGACCGCCCTGTTTGCCGCCTTGGATGTCGCCACCGGCGAAGTGATCGGCAAGTTCAAACGAGGTCACCATCGAACTACCGAGTTCATCAGCGTCCTGAGGCATATCGACGCGCTGGTGCCCAAGGCGCTGGATGTCCATCTGATTCTGGACAACTACGGTACCCACAAAACGAAACAAGTGAAGCACTGGTTGTTACGTCATCCGCGCTTCTACTGTCACTTTACACCGACCTACAGTTCCTGGATCAACCCGCTGGAGCGTTTTTTTGCCGCGCTCGCCGAGCAGCAACTGCGGCACGGCACGCATCGTTCAGTGCCCGCACTGAAGCAAACAATACGAGACTACCTCCAAATCCACAACGCGCAGCCGAGCCCGTTTCGCTGGAACAAATCGGCGGATGAGATCATCGAATCCATTAACTCAGTTCTTAAACGAATTAATCGGACCGAACGCTAGGGGGCTACTTCGCACCCCGATTTCGGTGTCGCGTGCTCGCTTGCTCGTCGCGTTCTTACACCAGAGTATGTGACGTCGATGTAACATCGGCTTCGCGGATATGAATCTGCGCTATAACAACGAGGTGAGTTTTCGCCGAAACTCACCTCGTTCGCTTTTTCTTAGTGGACAAGGTGCCTCAATGAGTCGCTATGCGCACTCTGTGCTCTCGCTAAGCGTTCGTACCAAGGGCGCCTCCTTGCACTGGGGTTGCTCGCTGCGCTCTCTGTTGTCGACGTTCAGGCGCTACGTCGCTTCACCGGAATCGCGAGGCACGATCGGGATCGCCACTTCGCGCTCGGGGTTTATACCGCCCGCCAGTTCCGGCTGGATGGTGACATGCTCAATGCTGAAACGAGACCGTGCAACACTGCGGATCCGCTCCAGCGTGAGCGGCCAGTCGTCCAACGTGTCGACATCAACATGCGCAGACAAAGCAATTTGTTCGCTGGCGATGGTCCAGACGTGCAGGTCGTGAACCGAGGTTACTCCCGGCACTTGTGCCAGTGCCCGGCCGACTTCTGGCAAAGCAATTCCCAGCGGCACACCCTCCATCAGCACGTGCAACGCATCGCGCAGCATTCGTATCGTCGACACCAGAATCAGCGCGCTGATCACGAATGAAAGCAGAGGATCAATCGGGTACCAACCGGAAAACAGAATGACCGCGCCCGCGGTGAGTGCGGCGATCGAGCCGAACAGGTCGCCGATT
The DNA here is from genome assembly GCA_020346185.1 of Betaproteobacteria bacterium. Lineage (GTDB taxonomy): Bacteria > Pseudomonadota > Gammaproteobacteria > Burkholderiales > Eutrophovitaceae > SG8-40. Next base: position 1,766,771 of record CP070775.1, read on the forward strand.
ACGTGCAGCTTCGCAGCACGCGTGTTGAGATCGTGTTCGCTACCACCCAGGATACGTAGCACGGCGATGTTAATCAGCAAACCGAAGAGGGCTACAACAAGAACGCCAAAACCGGATACCGGTTGTGGTCGCTGCAACCGGTCGATAGCTTCGACGACGATCATCACCACGATGCTCAACAGCAGCAAGCCGTTAAATGAGGCTGCGACGACTTCGGCTCGGGCAAAGCCGTAGGAGTGCTTGGCTCCGGGCGGCTTGAGCGCCACTCTGGCGGCGATCACAGCCACCAATAGCGCGGCCGAATCAGAGAACATATGCCCGGAGTCACTGATCAGCGCCAGCGAGCCAAAAAACCAGCCGCCTGACAATTCCACCAGCGCGAAGGCAAAGGTCAGCCCGAGTCCGACCATCAGTGCACCAGGGCCTTGCGCCGCTTTCGATGGGCCGTGGTGCACGTGCTGGCGATCAACGCCATTATGTCCGTGGCGGCTATGCATTGCGCCTACGCGATAGGCCTGTATGCCTCCGATGCCACATTAGCCAGTTGCTCCAAGGCACGGTGATATCGCTGATTCTGATCGGCTTCGTTGCGCCGCGCCATTCTGGGCCTCCGTTGCAGGGCCAGGTTGTAAGCCGGATCGGGAGCAGCCGCCGCGGAAGCCACAAACTGAAGCACGGCATCGGCGTCATCCGGGGCATTACATACCAGCGCGATATCGCATCCGGCGGCAAGCGCTGCTTTAGCCCTAGTCGGCGCATCACCCTCGATGCTTGCTGCATGCATCGACAAATCGTCGCTGAGTACGGCACCATTGAATCCGAGCCGTTTACGCAGGATGTCTTGCAGCCAGAATGTTGAAAAACTCGCCGGACGGGCATCCAGTTTGTCGTAAACGACATGTGCCGGCATCACCGCTCCCAGTGCGCCTCGGCAGAGCGCAACGAAGGGCTGTAGGTCTTCACGCTCGATCTCAACCAGCATGCGATGATCGACTGCTGTCTCGTGATGGGTATCGGCGATAACCGAGCCGTGTCCCGGGAAATGCTTCCCCACCGCCGTCATTCCGCATTCATCGAGACCCTGGATGAAGGCGCTCGCCAGTTCGATGACGGCTTCGGCCGATGCGTGAAAGGCCCGGTCACCGATCACCTCACTGCATCCGTGATCGAGATCGAGCACCGGAGCAAAACTGAAATCGATGCCGCAGGCGGCCAGTTCGGTGCCGATCACGTAGGCAGCATCGTGCGCGGCAACAGCAGCCTGTTGTTTGTCACGATCCCAAAGCGAACCAAACGCCCGCATGGGTGGAATCGTGGTGAAGTCATCGCGGAAGCGCTGCACCCGGCCACCTTCCTGATCTACTCCAATTACCAGCGCCGGCTCGCGCACAGCCTTGATCTGTTCGCATAGCGTGCGCAGCTGCGCTGGGCTCTCATAATTTCTCGAGAACAGAATCACGCCGGCACAGGCTGGATGTTCGAGGCGGCGACGGTCGCGCTCGCTGAGTTCGACACCGTCGACATCGACCATGATTCGCCCCGGCGGCAACTGTTTCATTGGTGAGACTCCACCACTACCACGGCACAGACCAAATCGTTTTCGTGGGTAATGGAAAGATGCGCGCCACCGATCTTGCGCGAATGCAGATACCCCTGCAGCGCCTCGCTGAAACTGAACTCAGGGCGGCCGTGCTCGTTGGAGAGCACACCGATTGAAAGCAGCGTAACCGGATAACGAAGACCGGTGCCAAGCGCTTTCGAAATCGCTTCCTTGGCGGCGAAGCGATTGGCAACAAACCAGCCTTTACGTGTGCTGTTGGCAAACTGCACCTGCTCATCGGCATTGAGAACGCGGCGAACGAATTGCTCACCATATTGATCGAGCAATCGATCAATGCGACTTTTGTCAACCAGGTCTACCCCGATGCCTGCAATCACGAGCTATAGGCACCTTTGTGAATGGCCTCAAGATACGCTTGCACCGTACGGGCCATGCCTAGCTCCAGGGCGTCCGATGTCAGCGCATGACCGATCGACACCTCGGCAAGTCCGGGCACTGCCGCCACGAAAGCCGGCAGGTTTTCACGATTCAGATCATGCCCGGCGTTCACGCCGAGCCCTGCATCGAGCGCCGCTGCACTGGCGGCCGCATAGGCGGCAAGCGAGGCCTCCTGACCGGATGTCGCGCAGGCCAGGGCATAGGGCTCGGTATACAGTTCGATGCGATCGGCACCGATCTCGCGAGCCATTCTCATCGCTGCCGGGTCCGGATCCATGAACAGGCTGACCCTGACGCCGAGCTTGCGCAGGTCGGCAATGATCGGCACCAGGCGCTCGCCGTCCTTTTCCAGATTCCAGCCATGATCAGAGGTGAATGCCTCGGGTTCGTCGGGCACCAGTGTGCACTGGTGCGGACGCACTTCGCTGATCAGGTTCATCACTTGATGGAACGGGTTGCCTTCGATATTAAATTCGACTCCGGGGCGCTTGCTCACCAGTTCTGCCAGGCCGTAGACATCATGGCTGCGGATATGACGCTGGTCGGGACGCGGATGGACCGTGATGCCATGCGCGCCTGCATCCAGTGCGATGGCGGCCAGGCGCCGTACGTCTGGGACGCCGATGGTACGCGAGTTGCGCAACAAAGCGATTTTGTTAACGTTGACGCTCAGGCTGGTCATTTTCAAGGCTCAGATCTGCTGTAAGTCGATCAGCAGTTGCCGAGTGTGTAACGTGCGCGAGCCGAGATAATGGCCAACCAGATGTCTCATCAACAACTTGCTCTGTGAAAGTGTCACCGGATCTTGATAATTGTCGCACGACAGGTCGATCAGCGTCTTACCCAACAGTTCAATTACCGGGGTGTCACCAGGTTTGATTTGCACCGGCCCCTTCTCGATGACATAGGTATACGAGGCGGCTGGATCAACCGGATTGTTGGATCCGGCCTCCCTGTCCAGCGTCAGCGCATATCCAAGTTCGCCAAGTAGGAATTTCTCGAAGCGCCGCAGGGTGGCGGCGATCCTCTTGTTGCTGGACAAAGCACTCACTGCTTCGGCGTAGAGATCGAACAATCCTTCATGGGGGTCGTCGCGGTGCAGAAACCTGAGCAGCAGTTCGTTGAGGTAGAAGCCACACATAAGCCCGATTCCCTTCAACTGCGGCACGCCACCTTGCCACTCGGCGGAGCGCAAACCACGCAATTCGCCTCGCCCGCCCCATTGAATAAGCAGTGGCTGAAATGCCAGCAGCGTGCCGCGCAGTGCCGATTTGGGCCGCCGCGCGCCTTTGGCAAGCAGCCCGATACGCCCTTGATGGCGCGTAAACGCTTCGACAATCAGGCTGGTTTCCCGGTACAGGTAACTGTGCAGCACAAAGGCAGGTTGCGGTTCCTGAATTTTGCGCTGTGTGGCTATCACAGATCTAATAACCAAGCATCCGCAGGCTGCGTGCATCATCGGACCAGCCTTGTTTGACACGGACCCATATTTCCAGAAATACCTGGCCGCCAAAAAGTCGCTCCATGTCCTTGCGTGCCCGGGTCGCGATTGATTTCAGTTTTGCTCCCCGAGCGCCGATGACCATTGCCTTGTGCGCCGCTTTGGAGACGATGACCGTGGCATGAACTCGACGCAACGGGCCCTCGTGATCGAAGCGCTCGATCTCCACGGTCGTGCCATAGGGCAGCTCCTGTCCTAACGACTGAAACAGTTTCTCACGGACAATTTCGGCGGCAAGGAACTTCTCCGGGCGATCGGTAATGGCCTCGGCGTCATAGACCGGCTCGCCAATCGGCAGATACTTGATAACGGTCTCGACGAGATCTGGTATACCCCTGCCTTTCTCAGCACTGATCGGAACAATTTCGGCGAACGGGTAAGCGTGCTGCAACTCATCGATTATCGGCAGCAGCAGCGCCGGATCTTTGAGCTTGTCTATCTTGTTGACGACCGCGAGAACCGGGACTGCTTGCGAAAGCATGGCGATGATTTCCTTGTCCTGATCGGTCAGCACGCCTGCTTCCACCACCAGCACCACGGCGTCCACATCCCGCAGGGCAGTGGTCACGGTACGGTTCATCGCCCTGTTTAGAGCGCTGGCATGCTGCAACTGGAAGCCCGGCGTGTCGAGAAAGGCGATCTGCGCGTGGGAAGCGGTGTAGATGCCGAGTATTCGGTGCCGCGTTGTTTGGGCGCGGCGCGATACGATACTGAGCTTGACGCCAATCAGGCGATTGAGCAATGTTGACTTGCCGACATTAGGGCGCCCGACGATGACGACCGTCCCGGATCGATGCGATTGCGCCTCCCTCAGTTTCGCCATCTTAGGTAGATGCGATTCCCGTAGATTCGATACCAAAAGGTTTTGTTGATAAGAACCAGTAATAATGGACCAGCTTGCCGGTCTTATGCTGCCAGCCCCGCGGCGCGCTTATTCACCTCAACGCGCGTTTTCAAGGCCGTCGAATTTGATTGCGTAGCCGCGTTTCAGTTCGCTTTGGCAATAGTATAGGCCTGCTCTGCTGCGTCCTGCTCTGCTGCACGCCTGCTGGCCCCTTCCCCAGAAGTGCATATAGACATTTCCTCGAGCCTGCACTCGACCCGGAAAAGCTGGTCATGTGCCTGTCCACTGACATCAACGACCGTATACGAAGGTAGGGACATGCGCCTGCCCTGCAAAAACTCCTGCAGGCGCGTCTTTGGATCCTTCGTGACTGCCGCTGGATCGAGACTATTCATAAACGGCCCGAACATCGAGACGATGACGCGCGATACGGTCTCGAAACCGGCGTCCAGAAAGACCGCGCCGAGAAGCGCCTCGAGTGCATCGGCCTGAATTGACGGCCGTCTCGATCCGCCACTGCGTATCTCGCCATGGCCGAGCATGACATGCTCACCGAGATCCAGATGGCTGGCGAGGTCAGCTAAGGACTGTTGATTGACCAGATTTGCGCGCACCCGGGACAATTCACCTTCTGCTATCTCCGGATATCGCTCATACAAGAGGTTGGCGATTACGCAGTTGAGTATTGAGTCGCCAAGAAACTCCAGACGCTCGTTGTGGGGAACACCGTAAGACCGATGGGTCAGCGCCTGGTTCAGGAGGCTGCGGTTTTGAAAGCGATGCCCGATCTTCCTCTCTATAGCGCTAGCTCGCATCTACAGCAGCACTGGCACAATCAATCACTGGACGCCTCGAACTCAATGCACGCACTAATATTTCCAAATAATTTGACTCGGCTCTCGTAATACGTCGAAAGGATGAGGTTGCCCCCTTCACGCACGATATTCAGGTCTCTTCCGTCGACTGCCGTGATGTCGTCGATCTGAGCACGCCGATTGAATGCAGTGATGATTTCCCGTGGTGACGCAGTACTAGTATCCGGCGCCCGAGCGAGTTCGCGAAGATGGTTTTGAATGGTTGCGTACTCAATGTAGGCCGGAACAAGTTTCAAGGTCATTATGACAACGAAGACAATTCCTGCGGCAATCAGAACCATACCAACCACCGTGACTCCCTGCTGCCCTGACTTCATACGCACCCCCGTTTATCTAATCTGCGTCCCGATGCGACCGAGTTCATTGAAATTCCACCAGATCAAAAATGCCCTGCCGACGATATTCCGCTCTGGTACGAACCCCCAGTACCGGCTGTCCGAACTCGAGTCCCGGTTATCGCCCATCATGAAATAGTGCCCGTCGGGCACCACACATATAAAACCACTGTCATTGTATTCGCAACGATCACGCGACGGAAACTGACGAACACTTGCCAGGCGAACCGGTGGCTCGTCTGGGTTGATAAGAACCGAATGGCGGTGTTGGCCAAGGCGCTCCCAGAAACGCCAGGCGCTTACATAAGACAAGCCCTTCTCGGAGTACTGGAAGTCATCGAGGCGCTCTACCTCGAGCAACTTGCCATTGATCGTGAGGCGTTTGTGGCGGTATTCGATACGGTCTCCAGGGACGCCGACCACGCGCTTGATGTAATCGAGAGATGGGTCATCTGGATAGCGGAACACGATGACTTCACCTCGTTGCGGACTACCGGTTTCGACCATTTTTGAGTTGAGCACCGGCAAACGCACTCCATAACTGGACTTGCTGACCAAGATGTAATCGCCGACGAGCAGCGTTGGAATCATTGATCCGGAGGGAATCTTGAATGGCTCGACCAGGAACGAGCGCAGGATGAAAACAACCAGAATGACCGGAAAGAAGCTTTTCGAGTATTCGATCCACCAGGGCTCCTTGCTCTCGATTTTTCTTTTTTCCGCAAGCCAGAATCGGTCGAGCAGCCAGACGCCGCCGGTGACGATCAGCAGCGATAGCATGAGCAATGCAAAATTCATCGGGCCGTAATCCTTTCTCCGGAGCAGTTGTGACTACTTGTTCTCGACCTGCAGTATGGCAAGAAATGCTTCCTGGGGAATTTCCACGGTGCCGATCTGCTTCATTCGACGCTTGCCGGCCTTCTGTTTTTCCAAGAGTTTCTTCTTACGTGTGATGTCCCCACCATAACACTTCGCCAATACATTCTTGCGCAGCGCCTTGACGTTCTCGCGAGAGATAATCTGCGCGCCGACGGCCGCCTGCACAGCGACATCGAACATTTGCCGCGGGATCAATTTGCGCATTCGAGAAGCCAATTCCCTGCCACGGCTCTGGGCACTGGCTCGGTGAACGATCAACGACAGTGCGTCTACCCGATCGCCATTGATCAGAATATCTAACTTGCACAGGTCGTCAGCCCTGAACTCCCTGAATTCGTAGTCCAGCGAGGCGTATCCGCGTGACACCGATTTCAGGCGATCGAAAAAATCGAACACGACCTCATTGAGCGGCAATTCGTAGGTCAACATGACCTGGTGACCCATGTACTGCATATTCTTCTGCAGGCCACGCTTGCCGTTGCACAGAGTCATCACCGGTCCAACATAGTCCTGAGGTACCAAAATCGTGGTGCTAATAATGGGTTCGCGGATTTGGTCAATTTTCGCGACATCCGGCAATCTCGACGGGTTCTCAACTTCAATGACACTTCCATCGCGTAGCAAAACCTGGTACACAACCGTCGGCGCTGTAGTGATCAGGTTCATGCCGTATTCGCGCTCGAGCCGCTCCTGAACAACGTCCATGTGCAACAACCCCAGGAAACCGCAGCGAAAACCGAATCCCAACGCCTGAGAAGTTTCCGGCTCGAAGCGCAGCGAGGCGTCATTGAGCTGCAACTTCTCAAGGGCATCGCGCAACGCTTCATACTCGTTTGCCTCGACCGGATACAGTCCGGCAAATACCTGCGGCTTGATCTCCTTGAATCCTGCCAACGCCTCAGCGGCAGGCCGTGCTGCCAGAGTCACAGTATCGCCGACCATTGCCGACTCCAGTTCCTTGATTCCGGCGATGACGAAGCCGACCTCGCCGGCAGTCAACAGATCGCGGTTCTTGGAGCGGGGAGTGAACACACCGACTTGCTCGCACTGATAGGCGCGCCGGGAGGACATTAGCATAATCCTGTCTCTCGGCTTAAGCACGCCGTCAACGACGCGCACCAGCATAATCACCCCGACGTAATTATCGAACCAAGAATCGACTATAAGGGCTTTAAGCGGCGCAGCCGGATCGCCGGCCGGCGGCGGAACGCGGGCGATGACCGTCTCGAGTATGTCACGGACCCCGGTTCCGGTTTTGGCACTGGCTCTGATCGCATCTTCAGCTGGAATGCCGATGACCTCCTCGATCTCTTCGATGACGCGCTCCGGCTCCGCCGAGGGCAAGTCCACTTTGTTCAACACCGGTATAACTTCAACGCCGTGCTCGATTGCCGTATAACAATTAGCAACGGTCTGCGCCTCGACGCCCTGCGACGCATCAACAACAAGTAACGCGCCCTCACAGGCTGATAGAGAGCGCGACACTTCGTATGAGAAGTCGACGTGCCCGGGTGTGTCGATCAGGTTGAGTTGGTACGTTTGGCCGTTCATCGCGCGGTAACTGAGCGCCGCGGTCTGAGCTTTGATTGTAATCCCGCGTTCACGCTCAAGATCCATTGAATCAAGGACTTGTGATTCCATCTCTCGATCTGACAAGCCGCCACAGATCTGGATGAAGCGATCTGCGAGGGTTGACTTGCCGTGATCAATGTGCGCGATGATGGAAAAGTTGCGGATGTGCTGCATCTAACAAAGGGCACTGGATGCGCCCTTCAATTCTTCTGAAGGCGCGAATTTTATCGGATTCGCCGCTCGCTGCGGGTTTGACGGACTGTCTGCCTGTCGGCCTAGCGATCATCCAGGCGAATCGGTACGTAGATCGCACCCTGGCCGCGTCGGACGAGCAAGGCTACGCTGCGGGCATCCTCCTCATATTGCTTCATAAGATCGCGGAACTGATCGACTGATTTCACGTCATCGTTGTTGAGTGCCAGGACAACGTCGCCGCGCTGCAGCCCGGCACGAGCGCCAGGCCCCTCTACTTGCTCGATCTTAACTCCGCCGTCGATGCCCAATTGGTCGCGCTCACTGGAAGTTAAATTGGAAACGGCGAGGCCAAGTCGAGCGATGGTATTGCTCCCCTGGTCAGCACGGGCTGGACCGGGCGCCTCACTAACTTGATCATCTTTCAGCTCTCCCACCGTGATGGTGATGTTCCTGCTCTTGCCCTTGCGCCAGACTTTCACTGTGACCCGCGAGCCGGGTTTCGTTTGCCCGACGATGCGCGGCAGATCACGCGAACTTGCGACCGTGATGCCATCGAATTCCAGGATAACATCGGACGTTTCGATGCCGGCTCGGTCGGCCGGCCCGCCCCGTTCCACGGAATTCACTAGCGCACCCAGCGGCTTGCTCAGGCCGAACGACTCAGCCAACTCGTCGGTGACCTCTTGTATGACGACCCCGATACGACCGCGTTGCACCCGCCCGCTGGTGCGCAGCTGGTGAGCGATATCCATCGCAACGTCGATCGGGATGGCAAAGGAAAGACCCATGAAGCCACCTGTACGGCTATAGATCTGGGCATTGATTCCGACCACCTCACCGTCCATGTTAAATAACGGCCCACCCGAGTTACCCGGGTTGATCGCCACGTCGGTCTGGATGAATGGCACGTAATTCTCCTGTGGCAGCGAACGGCCTTTGGCGCTGACGATTCCCGCTGTAACCGTATTCTCGAAGCCAAACGGCGATCCAATCGCCAAAACCCACTCGCCAACCTTCAGCTTACTCGGATCGCCGATGGTGACGTGGGGCAGATCGCTTGCTTCGATTTTGATCACCGCGACGTCGGTGCGCTTGTCAAAACCAACCAGTTTTGCCTCGAATTCTCGCTTGTCGCTGAGCTTTACAGTGATGTCATCGGTGGCCGACACCACATGTGAGTTGGTCAGAATATAGCCGTTCGCACTGATGATGAAGCCGGAACCCAGCGACTGCGACTCATACTCACGCGGCCCCTGCGGCGGCCCAAAACGGCGGAAGAAGTCGTAGAAGGGGTCATCTTCCGGAACCGGAATTCGCGGTCCATTCGCCACAGTCCGGCTGGTGCTAACGTTGACCACGGCAAGCCCCTGTTTCTCCACCAGCTTGGTGAAGTCCGGCAAGCCTTGTGCCACTGCGGACGCGGTTACCAAGTTTGATACCAGGAGAACCAGCGCTGAAAACAACAATCTCGTCATGTGTTACCTCGATCGGTGTATCGGCCAGGATGAGGTCGCCATGGCCAAGCTTATCGCTCCTGGAAGGATACAGAATTGGCAATCTGCATAACGGTAGCCGCAGGTGCCTCGCCGAGCACCGTCACGAGCTTGTCGCCAACCGTACGGCGATAAATATTGATGGCGCCTTGACGGGCAAGTCCCTCGTTTACGGCACGACCGGACATTGATTCGACGAAGACCGAGACCGCTGCCATACCATCGGAGTACACCACGTGCGTGACGACAATACGACCGCCTTGCTTGGTCCGTTGCATCTCCATAATCTTGTCAAAACCGGGCGGGAAGTCGCTCACCGTCCAGTCTGCCTTGTCCCCACTGATCATGGCCTGTGCAAACTGGTCGAGCCGCCACTCAGGGTAGCTGACCTGATAAGTCGGAGTGATCATCTCCTTTGATACGCCAGAGCCAATGTTCAACTGCGTGAAAGCGAACTGCTCGACAACTTGACGTTCCTCATTTAACGTCAGCGCCTTGAGTAATAACCCAGAGCCGGATTCGGCCCACAGCTTGTGCCCATACCGCATGCCGTCCTTGGGTTCGAGGGTCACCAACTGGGAGTCGAAACCGGCTACGCGTCCCTGACGGCCCATGCTGACCGTGTAGTGCTGGGCGATGGAGTTGAGTTGTTCCGGCAACAGGGCCGGGAAGCTGCGTTGTGCCAACCGTTTCTGGCTGCGAACCACTTTAGCATCGGGGTAGTAACACAGAACTTCGTCGTTGTTACGAATGATTTCACGCCGTGGGCCGTCGAGCGTTTCCAATTTCTCGTGCTCGTCACCACCGGTGTCAACAAAATGCACAATGCGCGACGTTTCGACTTGCTCGCTATGCTGATACACGAACGTGCCCTTGTAATTCAACGTCCGCGCCGCGGTCGCAATTCGTTCCAGTATCTTTAGCGCCTCGTCTTGGGCCAACGGCTCGGCTCCCGCCTGGCCCAAAGCCAGACCCGCCATGACAACTGCAACTGCGACTCTGCCAATCATACTATGCGTTGCGAGGCTCAGCGCGAGCCGTTCCCTGTGGATACAGTCCTGACGTACGGCACCACGCCTTGTCTCACAGTACTCGGAGAGAACTGCTGATGCGCCATCAAGTACTCGCTCATGACTTCAGATGCCGGGAGATCAGCGATCTGCTCAGTTGGCGGCGACGTGGCAACCCAAGCCGGTCCCACCGGGCTGTCTTGCGGCGACAGGATTGTATTGTTGGACAGCGCCAGCCACGCAACCACAGCAGCACCACACAGTGACGCAGCCAGCGGAAGCACCACACGCCGTGTTGTGCGGCGCATCCACCTGCGTGGTGCCAGCACCGTCGGCTCGTCACTGAGTTTCACGTGCATCCGCACAGTGAAATCGTCGGCAATGACGTTCTCGCCGCGCAGGACATCACCGATCAGATGATAAGCCGCCCACTTCGCTTCCCGTCGCGGATCATCTTTAATACTGGCAAGTTCACCAGCGATCTCGTGATCCTCAAGTTCACCATCCATCAATGCTGACATTCGTTCCATTCTCACCACCTCTTGTCTTTGCCGGTACCCAGCAGCGGGCGAATTCGATCGGCTATCGTCTCCCTGGCCCTGAATATTCTCGACCGGACCGTGCCGATTGGGCAGTTCATCGCTTCAGAAATGTCTTCGTAACTCAGGCCCTCGATTTCGCGCAGCATGATTGCCGTTCGCAATTCCTCTGGCAATTCCTGCATCGTCTCGTTAACCGTCGCGGCAATTTGCTTGCTCATCAACTCTGCCTCGGGCGTATTCATGTGTCTCAATTGGTGCCCGTCCTCGAATGACTCGGCCTCGTCACTGTCGAACTGCGTGCTGGTTGGAGCGCGTCTGCCGGCCGCAACCAGGTAATTTTTCGCAGTGTTGACGGCAATTCGGTAGAGCCACGTATAGAAAGCGCTATCACCTCGGAATGAAGGCAGCGCCCGATAAGCCTTGATGAACGCTTCCTGGGCAACGTCGTCGATCTCGGCCGAGTCGCGAATGAATCGCGACAGCAGCCGATTGATCTTGCGCTGGTATTTTGCAACCAGAAGCTCGAAGGCTTTCTTGTCGCCGCGTTGGGCGCGTTCCACGAGCTGCTGATCGACTTCACGGTCGCCCATCTAGGCAGAGTTCCTGAGCTGTGTTCCTGAGTTGTTCTGGGGCCGCCGGGCGGTGCGACCTGAAGTATAACTGCCACAAACCCTCCGGGGAAACGTAGATCAGGGCTAACTTTACAATGACACCCAAAGCATCGCTTGGTTCAATAAAAAGGCGGTCGTCAAACGATTCCGATTCCCTGCAACAGCCCCTCAACCGGTAGAATCTGCCGAAAGACTGGGAATGACATGGATGACAGGGTTTGAGGTCGTAATTCTGGGCAGCGGGTTGGCCGGTCTGACTGTGGCACTGAATCTCGCCGATGAGCGCAAGATCGCAATTGTGACCAAGCGCGAGCTGCTCGATGGCGCGAGCAACTGGGCACAAGGCGGGATCGCGGCAGTACTCGCCAGTGACGACTCGCCGGAATCGCACATATCGGATACACAGATTGCCGGTGCCGGGCTTTGTAATGCCGAGATCACGCGATACGCCGTCGAACACGGCCGAGACGCCGTCGAGTGGCTGATTTCCCAAGGGGTTCCGTTCACGCGAGACCGGTCTAGCGAGTCCGGTTACCACCTGACAATGGAAGGTGGTCACAGCCACCGACGGGTAATCCACGCCGCTGATGCGACCGGTCATGCCGTGCAGACGACTCTCGAAGCCAAGGTCAAGGCGCATCCCAACATCACGGTACTCGAGCACCACGTGGCCATCGATCTGATCACAAGCGAAAAGCTGGGATTGCCAAGACCAGCTTGCCATGGCCTTTACGCGCTTGACGACAAAGCGAAGAAGGTCGTCACCATCGCGGCCGATAACGTGGTGCTGGCCACAGGCGGCGCCGGCAAGGTTTACCTTTACACGACCAACCCGGACACGGCCACTGGAGACGGCATTGCGATGGGCTGGCGCGCCGGATGCAGCGTTGCCAACATGGAATTCATCCAGTTTCATCCTACCTGCCTCTACCACCCACAAGCGAAATCCTTTCTTATCTCCGAGGCAGTACGCGGTGAAGGCGGCCTGCTGTTGCTTCCCGACGGGACACGCTTCATGCCGGAGCATGACGCGCGCGCGGAACTGGCGCCGCGTGACATCGTCGCGCGGGCAATGGACTTCGAAATGAAACGGCGCGGCCTGGACTGCGTGTTTCTTGACATCAGCCACAAGTCCGAAGCGTTTCTGAAAGAACACTTCCCGACTATTCACGGCCGTTGTCTTGAACTGGGAATCGATATCGCGCGCGAACCGATACCGGTGGTCCCGGCCGCGCACTACACTTGTGGTGGTATCCAGACCGATCGCGATGGCTTGACCGGTTTGCCGGGGCTATACGCCGTTGGCGAGACGGCGCACACCGGACTTCATGGCGCAAACCGACTGGCAAGTAATTCCCTGCTCGAATGCCTCGTTTTCGGACGCGCCGCTGCACGCCATATTCTCTCGCAGACGAGGCGGCAACGTGCGTCGCTCCCGGCTTGGGACGAGAGCCGCGTCACTGACGCCGACGAGGAGATTGTCATCGCCCACAACTGGGACGAATTGCGACGGTTCATGTGGGATTACGTCGGCATCGTTCGGACCAACAAACGGCTCGAGCGCGCCATGCACCGCATACAACTATTGTCAGAGGAAATCCACGAGTACTACTCTTACTTCCGGGTATCTGGCGATTTGCTCGAGTTGCGCAACTTGGTGCTCACTGCCGATCTCATCGTGCGCAGTGCAATGCAGCGCAAGGAAAGTCGCGGCCTGCACTTCAGCCGCGACTTTCCGAACCAATTGGCCGAAGCCAAGGACACGCTACTTGTTCCGGCCTAAGGGCTCGACTGCGAAGCGCAAGAAAATGCGTAGCCGGCGCAAAATGTCCCTTTCCGCCGCATCTGGCAGCACAGTGATACTACGTCGCAAACGCTGTCCGGGGCAGGCAACCTGCACTACGACCATTAGCGGTGATGCGAACCATCCGGGAAGCAGCTGCCCGCTGATTAGGCGCTGATTGCGCATGAGCAATTGACAGGAACCGTCGCGGGAGAGTCGCAGTCCAACGATCGAATCAGATGTTTTCAGCAGCGCACTGCGACGAACCATGATCGTGCCACCAACTAATATCAGCGAGCTAGCAACCAGACGCAGCCACCATGCGGCCGGCATGGCAATGGCGGCGACTAGCGCAGCAGCATGTGCAACCGCCAGCATTAGTGCGAGTCGCGCCGAAGAGCGTAGCGGCACGTCGATATATTCCACCTGCGTCGTTCAATTCATATTCGTCGGGCCCGTATACTAACCCCATGGCTTGGATCACTGAATGGCAGCATGAACTGACCGCCAGTGGAGCGCGCGTCGGCAATGGCGGTCTTATCGTTGATTTTGGTGATCCCTGCGGTGAGGCGCAAGCAGCGTGCGAGACGGCTGTCGTTGCGCCCCTGACGGACTTCGGACTGATCACAGCAGCGGGGCCCGATGCGACGGAATTCCTCAACTCGCAGTTCACCAGCAATGTCGCTGCCCTATCAGCGCAACATGCCCAGTACAGCGGCTATTGCAATCCCAAAGGCCGTCTTCTGGCGACCATGTTGCTGTTCCGCGAAGGCGACGCTTTTTGGCTGTCTCTTCCAGCCGAACTTGCGGCATCAGTCGCGCAACGACTTCAAAAGTATGTGCTGCGCTCGAAGGTCATGCTCGCCTCATCGAATGCAGATCTCGCTATGTTTGGCATCACCGGACCGCAGGCGGCGGGGGCATTGACGGCATTGCTGGCGCCGCCAGCGGAGCGCTCGTTTGCGGCCATACGAGAAGGCACGGGCAGCGTTATTACGCTGCCTGGAGATCGCTATCTGGTAGTTTGCAGGGCGCATCAAGCGCGTACGATGTGGCGAACACTGAGCAGCAAGATGCGGCCGGCTGGATCGAACTGGTGGCAGCTTCAAACCATCCGCGCCGGTATTGCCACAGTGACCAGTGCAACACAGGAAGCATACGTGCCGCAGATGTTGGCGCTCGACGCCTACGGCGCAGTGAGTTTTGATAAAGGCTGCTACCCCGGCCAGGAGATCGTCGCTCGAATGCATTATCTGGGAGACCTGAAGCGACGCCTGTACTACGGGCACGGCAACCAAAACCAAACGCTTGTTGCCGGCGATCAGGTCGTCGACGCCAGACAGGGCAAGCCGGTTGGCAACGTAGTCAATGCAGCGGCTAACGAGAACGGCGGCTATGACGGTCTTCTCGTGCTACAGCGCGACGCAATACAAGCCGATGCGCGGTTGTGTACGGGCCAGGGCCACGACCTGAGCGTTGTCTGTGCCGCGACAGACATATTCAACCGTGGCAGCAAGTGACTGTCTCCTGCTTCGTTTATTACCGCATCTTGCCAGGTCATATAGGCGAGGCATCGAGGGCAGCAAAACAGACGGTCGAACAGATGTGGGCTCTCACCGGCGTGAATGGGCAACTCATGACCAAAATCAATGAGCCTTTACTTTGGATGGAGGTGTACAACGACATCAGCGATCTGACGACGTTCCTATCGGCCATGCACGAGTGCGTTGTGCAGAGCAACCTCTCCCGTTGGCTCCAGGGAGAGCCTCAGCGCCACACGGAAATCTTTCAGACAGCGCTGTTCGCGAACGAGGCACCCAGATGTGTCTGATCGTGTTTGCCTGGCAGGCACATCCGGCCTATCCACTCGTCCTCGCCGCCAATCGTGATGAGTATCTCGATCGTCCCAGCCTGCCGCTGGCCTATTGGAACGACAGGCCGGATGTACTCGGCGGTCGCGATGTGGAAAAAGGCGGTAGCTGGCTTGCTACTCATGTCGACGGCAGATGGGCAGCCGTAACCAACTACCGGGATGGCGCTACTGCATCCTTGCGCGCCGATCTGTCGCGCGGCCACCTCGTGATGAACTACGTGGCCTCCGTTGAGCAGGCACGGCGCTACGCCCGACAGATCACGAGGCCGCTGGCCGAGTATCCCGGCTGCAACCTGCTCGTGGGTGATGACGAGTCTCTGTTTTTTGTCTCGAACCGGTTCCAGGGCGAGCATCGTGCCGGAGCCGAATCCGTTGCGGCGGGTGTGCACGGTCTGAGCAACGATTCCCTCGACACGCCTTGGCCAAAAGTGCAGCGCACCAAGCGCAAGCTGCAACAGCTAATTGATGACAGTGACGAACCAAGCGAGGATGCGCTGTTCGGGCTGCTTGCCGACCGCACTCCGGCGCAAGACAGTGAGTTGCCATCGACCGGCGTGCCCATCGAATGGGAGCGTGTGCTATCGCCGCCATTCATCGTATCGGGAAGCTACGGAACACGGGCATCGACTGTAGTCCTAATGCACGAAGATGGTGCTGTCACCATGCACGAGCGCCGCTTCGGTAGCGGAGGTGTGGAACTCGGGCGTCGCAGCGTTACATTCAAACGCGCTGATAGCCGACGCTGAACTGTGGTCAGCGTTTCAGTACCATGTGCTGGTGAGGAATACCGGCCTCGTCGAATTCCTCTCCCTGAGCGACAAATCCATGACGTTCGTAGAATGCCAATGCATGAGTCTGCGCATTCAGTGCGCAGCTCGCCAGCCCCCTGCCTTCCGCGAGTGCGATCAATGTCCGCAGCACCGACGACCCGATACCCTGATGCCGCCAGGGCTTGAGGACGGCAATACGGCCGATATGCCCGCTCGGCAACAAACGTCCGGTAGCAACTGCGCGGCCACCTTCCGCATACGCCATAACGTGAGCGCAATGCGGATCGAGACCGTCCCACTCCAGCTCGATCGGCACGTTCTGCTCATGCACGAAGACCGCCTCACGAATCGACCGTAAAAGCGCTTGATCACCAGACCAGTCGGCCATTTTTATCGTAACAGCGGCGCCAGGCTTCATCTCACAGGGAAGCACGGTAGAAATCAGGAACGACGGTCAGGAAGATACTTGAGGGGATCCATCGGTCGGCCGAGCCGCCGGATTTCGAAGTGCAGGCCCGTCTGGCCAGCTGAAATTTCGCCCATTACAGCAATCTTCTGTCCCTGCGCAACCATTTGTCCCTCACTGACGAGAAGCTGCTTGTTGTGTGCGTAGACACTCAGATAAGTGGCATTGTGCTTGACGATGATCAGGTTGCCGTAGCCTCGCAGGCCGCTGCCGCCATAGACAACTTTACCCGGCGCGCTGGAAACAACCGATTGACCCGGATTGCCTTCGATACCAACCCCTTTCTTGATCGGCCCCTTGGCAAAGCCATACAACAGTGTCCCCAGAGCCGGCCACTCCCATTGCAGCGCTTCATCGGCGGCCGAAGAACCAGCCGTTGCGTCAGGTCTCGCCGGTAGTGATGATGACCTTGTCGGGGCGGCAGATACCGCAGGCAACGGAGCAGGTTTCGGTTTCGCCGGTGCGCCTAAAACCACAGCGGTCTCGACCTCACCCGCCAAGACTCGTCGGATATCACTTAATGCCTGCTCGCTGTACGCCGAGCGAAAAGCTTTGGGGTCGGAAAACGTTGGCACGCTGACAGTGGCTGACTGTTTTTCGCGCGCGCCAGGCAGCGTGGCCTCCGGCAGCGCAACTGACTCGGTATTACGCTGACCTGCCGGTGGAGAAAGCCGAAGCCGTTGCCCGATCTGGATGTAAGAGGCGTCCGCAAGATTGTTCCAAGCCGCTAGGTCACGATAGTCGTGGCCGAAATCGAGCGCGATACTGTAAAGAGTGTCACCCTTTCGGACAGTGTGGTAGCCGGGCCGCCAATCACCTGAGGGAGTTGCATTGGCCTGACTTTGAGACACATCGCGGCCGGACCTAGTCTGCGGGCCTCCCGCTGGGTTCTTTTGCGACGATGAACCTGCCGTTTTGGTTGAAGCTGCTGCGCTCTGTGCTGGTGGCTTGCTCTTGATCGGTTCCCCACGCACATCATCCGCCCGCGGTTCCTCAGCGCTGCCTACATCCGGAGCGGGCGAGCGATCAAACACTGGTGCAGATCCGCTTGTCGAACCGCAGCCAGAGGCGAGCACAAGCGCAAACACGGCGACCAGGACAACCTGTCGTAAGGCACCGCGGTCGTGAAAACCAAGTTTCATAGCATCAATAATCAGGTCGTTGTTCCGGCGAGCATCGGCACGAACTTCACTTCGTCAAGTGACTCCTCGACCAAACCGGTTTCGGTACGCGTGACCGCCAGCAATCTTTGTCGATCGACTCCGACTGGCAATATCAAACGTCCACCCGGTGCAAGCTGACCCGTAAGCGCGTCGGGCACTTGGGCCGTAGCCGCCGTCAGGACAATGGCATCGAACGGTCCGGCCAGCGCGAGGCCATGCTGCCCATCTGCGTGTTTGACCCTGACGTTTCGGTAGCGCAGTTCGCGCAACCGCACGCGCGCTCGCGAGAGCAGCGGGGCAACTCGTTCTATAGAGTAGACCTCTTTGGCGATGCGCGACAGCACTGCCGCCTGATAGCCACAGCCAGTACCGACTTCCAGGACCCGTTCGAGCATTCGGCCGTTACGCGCGATCTCGCACAGCCGCGCCACGGTGTACGGATGCGATATGGTTTGGCCATATCCAATTGGTAACGACACATCCTCGTAACCGCGTGAGGCGAGCGCCTCATCAACAAAGAGATGTCGCGGCACTTCAAGCATCGCACTCAGCACTATTTCATCTTCGATACCGGCCCCACGCAGACGCTCGACCATACGGCTCCGGGTTCGCTTCGAAGTCATGCCAATGCCGCTGTGGCGCAAGTTCATGCCCAATACTTACTTCAACCCGGGCGCCTCGCTGGGAAGCGCTTCGCCAAGCCATTGACGCACGTCATCGATATTCCGGTAGTGCGTCAAATCGACCTGCAGCGGTGTGATCGACACTCGGTTAGACGCTACCGAATAGAAATCGGTGCCCTCCCCGGCATCCTGCGCATCACCAGCAGCACCAATCCAATAGACCGACTGTCCCCTGGGATTAGTAGCCTTAACCACGCCCTCGGCCTTGTGACGACGACCCAGGCGGGTGACCTCGATTCCCTGGAGCTGATCGTAAGGCATGTCCGGTACGTTGACATTGAGCAAAACCGGGTGTGCGAAAGGTCTATCCCGATAACTTTCAACCAGGCGTCGGGCGACTCTCGCAGCATCCGTATAATGCCCGCCTTGCTGACTGGCAAGCGACATGGCAATGGACGGAATACCGAGAAGAAACCCCTCCATGGCAGCCGCGACCGTGCCGGAGTAAACGGTGTCGTCGCCCATGTTGGTGCCATGGTTGATTCCAGAAATGACCATGTCAGGGGTGTAATCGAGCAAACCGGTTACTGCCAGATGAACGCAGTCGGTCGGCGTGCCATTGACGTTGAGAAATCCGCTGTGAGAACGCTTGACGATCAATGGCCGGTCGAGCGTGAGTGAATTACTCGCGCCGCTGCGATCGCGCTCGGGAGCAACGACGACAATCTCAGCTATTATTTTCAGCTCCTCGGCAAGCGCTATCAGACCCGGGGCAAAATACCCATCGTCATTGCTCAACAGGATACGCATCTGTAGTCGGCAAAAGCTCGGTGGCGAGGAACGTTCAAAAGGCGCGGTGCCCTTCGTCGAGACAGCGAATTTGTTTGGTGCGCTCTAGCAGCAGGCCTCGAGCGTACATGCCGTGACTTTCTCAGCGTCTTGGTCGGGGCGGTGAGATTCGAACTCACGACCACCTGCACCCCATGCAGGTACGCTACCAGGCTGCGCTACGCCCCGGGAAATGCTTTCAATTATATCAGAGCAAGGTTATGGCAAACCTCGCGACAGGAATCAGGCGCGAAGGATATCCAGTACTTGCTGGATCTCGCGGCGCATGGTCACGATAAATTCACTCGGCTCTGGTGGGTCCACGTTGGCAGCCTGATCGAGACGAGCGCGCGCGCCACTGATCGTGAAGCCTTGCTCGTAGAGCAATTCGCGAATGCGTCTGATCAAGAGCACCTCATGGTGCTGATAATAGCGGCGGTTGCCGCGGCGCTTGACCGGTTTTAGCTGGGTAAATTCCTGCTCCCAGTAGCGTAGAACGTGCGGCTTTACGCCACACAACTCGCTGACTTCGCCAATCGTAAAGTAGCGCTTTGCAGGTATCGGCGGCAGCTGAGTCTTACGCTTGCTGCGGCTGTTCTGGTCGTTGCTGCTCTCCACCGTAGTTCTTCTCCACCATTGCCTTCAGCTTTTGGCTGGCATGAAACGTCACGACCCGGCGGGCAGTGATCGGAATCTCTTCGCCAGTTTTTGGATTGCGCCCCGGACGCTGCGGTTTATCCCGCAGTTGAAAGTTACCGAAACCGGAAAGTTTGACACCCTCTCCGCTCTCGAGCGATCGGCGCACCTCCTCAAAGAAGGACTCAACCATATCCTTCGCTTCGCGTTTATTGAGGCCCACTTTCTCGAACAAAAGATCCGCTAGATCAGCTTTTGTCAGCGTCATGGCTTCCCGTCCTTACCTAAGCTTGGCTCCGTGCTTTTGTTCCAGGATCTGGCGTAGACCCGCGACCGCTTTATCGACCTCTGGCTCGGTGAGAGTTTTCGCAGTATCTTGCAATAACACTCGGAAAGCAAGGCCTTTTTTGCCTTCTGTGATACCTCTTCCGCGATACAGGTCGAACACTTCAATATCTCCAACAATGGCGCTTGCGCCCTCTTTCATCGAATCAAGCAGGGTTTGGGCCTGGACCCCATCTGCAACCTCGATTGCAATGTCCCGGCGCACCAGAGGAAATTTCGAATACTCACGATACGACGGCAGCGCTCGGGTCGCAACGGCCTCCACATCGACCTCGAACGCAACGACGGCCTCCAAAACGTCATATCGTTGCAGCAAGCCGGGATGCAACTCCCCGATCCAGCCCACACGTGCGCCGTCGACCACAATGGCGGCCGATTTACCCGGATGCAGCGCTGGGTGGGGAACCGCTTGAAAGTGCACGGTCCGCGGCGCAAACAGGCTTTCGAGATCACCGCGAAGATCAAAGAAGTCCACCGGACGCTTGTCCGAACTCCATTGTTCGGGCTGCGCATAACCGGAGGCGAGCGCAGCAAGCTTCCGGATTTGATCGAAGCCATCACCTTGACCGGCAAAGACCCGGCTTATCTCAAATAGTCTTATGCGCGACTGTTTGCGGTTCGCGTTGAATGTCATGCAGTCGACCAGACTTCCGAGGAGACTCGAGCGCATGACGCTGAGCTGTTCGGCGATCGGGTTGGCAAGTCGCACCGGCGAATCGTTGCCGGCGAAGTCCTTCTCCCATGATTCGTCTACAAAGCTGTAGGTCACGATCTCCTGATAATCGCGCGCGACCATCAGCTGTCGCAGACGCGCCAGGTCAAGCCTCTCTTCGGGCATGGACAGCATGCCGGCAGTCGCAGTGGGCAGCGTTGCAGGCAATTTCTCGTAACCCTCGATTCGCACAATTTCCTCGATCAGGTCCTCTTCGATCGCAATGTCGAACCGATAGCTCGGAGGCGTAACCGACAATACGTCTCCCGATTGGCACGGAACCATGTTCAATCGCGTCAGAATTTCGCAGCTCCGTTCCGCGCCAATTTCCATACCGAGCACGCGTTGCACGCGCGGCAAACGCAGCTTCACCCCGTGTCGCTCCGGCAAGTTGACGACTACGTCGTTGATCACACCCGGCCGGCCGCCGCATACTTCGAGGATCAAGCCGCACAAGCGCTCGATACCGCGTCTGGTGCCCGCGTAGTCAACACCCCGTTCGTAGCGGTGAGAGGCATCGGTGGCAAAACCCAGACGGCGCCATTTTCCAGCAACGACCTTGGGATTGAAGAAGGCACTTTCGAGGAAAAGATCCCTCGTGGCGGCCGACACCGCGGTCGCCTCGCCACCCATGATGCCGGCCAGCGCGACCGGTCCGCCCGCGTCGCAGATCAACAGCATGTCCGGGTCGGCCTCTAGCATTTGCCCATTGAGCAGTTCGAGACTCTCACCATTGCGGGCAAAACGTACATCAATAGCGCCACTGAGCTTGGCGTGGTCAAACGCGTGCATCGGCTGACCCAGCTCCAGCATCACATAGTTGGTCAGGTCGACAATTGCGCTGATGGATCGCACGCCGCTGCGTTCGAGGCGCCTGACGATGTAGTCCGGTGTGCGCGCCGACGGGTCCACGTCGCGAATGATCAGGCCGGTATATCGTGGGCAAGCTTCGGGGGCCGACAGAGTGACCTCCATTTTGTCGGGCAATGTGCTGGCCACTTCGGCGGGCGGGCAGAAACACAGTGCACTGCCGGTAATCGCGGCCACCTCCCGGGCGATTCCGAGCAACGACAGACAGTCACCCCGGTTGGCGGTAAGCGTGAGGGCAAAAACATTGTCATTGAGATCGAGTGTCTGCCTGACGTCCTCACCGACCGTTGACGCCGGATCCAGAATCATCAAACCGGAGTGGTCGTCAGAGGTACCAAGCTCGGCGGCCGAGCAAAGCATGCCCTGTGAGCTAACGCCCCGCAGCTTTGCCGGCTTGATTTTCCCGCCCGGCAACTGCGCACCAATGATTGCGCACGGCACTTTGATTCCAGACTGAGCGTTGGGTGCGCCGCACACGATGTTCAGCGTGTCAGGCCCGCCTACGTCGACTGTGCAGACTTTGATTCGTTCCGCATTCGGATGCGGGTCTACCGCCACAATCTCGCCAACCACCACTCCGTCGAATGCCGGGGCAGCCGGCACGATCTCGTCGACTTCCAGCCCTGCCATCGTCAACGCATGGGCCAACTCCTGCGTTGAGAGCCCCGGATTGCAGAAGGAACGCAGCCACTGTTCGGAGAGCCTCATTGCCGCATGCCGTAGGTCATTAGCTCAGGCGAACTGACGCAGAAAACGTAGATCGCCCTCAAAGAACAGGCGCAGGTCGTTCACACCGTAGCGCAGCATCGCCAACCGGTCGAGCCCCATTCCGAATGCAAACCCTTGGTACCGGTCGGGGTCAATATCGACATTTCGCAGCACCTGCGGATGGACCATACCGCAGCCACCAATCTCCAGCCACCCGTCCCTGAACGACATATCGATCTCGGCCGAAGGTTCTGTGAACGGGAAATAGGACGGGCGGAAGCGCACTTCGAGATCCTCCATCTCGAAAAAGTTGCGCAAGAACTCTCTCACCACACCCTTCAAATCGGAAAATGTTGTCGTTTCATCGACCCACAAACCCTCGAGCTGATGGAACATCGGTGAATGGGTGGCGTCGGAGTCGACCCGGTAGACGCGCCCGGGAGATATCACCCGGATGGGTGGTCGATGCTGCTCCATGTAATGGATTTGAATCGGCGAGGTGTGCGTTCGCAACAAGTGTTTCAGGCCTTCGATATAGAACGTATCGTGCATCGAGCGCGCCGGGTGATCTTCCGGCTGGTTGAGCGCCGAGAAGTTGTAGTAATCCGTTTCGATTTCCGGTCCATCCGCCACGTCAAAGCCCATCGATTGACACAGTCTGGTGACACGCTCAAGTGTACGTGTCACCGGATGCAGTCCACCACCGGCAATATCGCGGCCAGGCAACGTGACATCGAGCCGTTCGCGCTCGAGCCGGCGCACCAGCGCCTCGGCCTGGATTACGTCACGTCGGTCAGAGAGGAGCTGCTCGATCGCGCCCTTGACCTCATTAAAGCGTGCTCCGGCTTTGGGACGCTCCTCCGGGGTCAGCTGCCCAAGCCCCTTACGCAATTGAGTCAGCACGCCACCCTTGCCGAGAAAGCGCGCTTTGACCTGATCCAGTTGCGTTAGCTCGGTAACTTTGTCAAATGCGTCGCGAGCTTCCGATACGAGGCTGTCGAGCTTTTCCATCTATCAATCTGACCACAAAAAAAGGAGGCTCGAAAGCCTCCTCGACCTTAATGGATTGTGACCTAGGCCGAGAGGACGGCCTTCGCCTGTGCGGCGATCTGCCCAAACGCGGCCTTGTCGTAAACTGCCAGCTCGGCAAGGATCTTTCGGTCGACTTCGATTGCCGACTTCTTCATGCCGTTGATCAGCGTGCTATAGGTCATACCGAATTCGCGCGCCGCCGCATTGATGCGGACAATCCATAGCCCCCGGAACTCTCGTTTCCTGGTGCGCCGGTCACGATAGGCGTATTGCCCCGCCTTCATGACCGCCTGCTTGGCCACACGGTAAACATTCTTGCGTCGCCCCCGGTAACCCTTGGCCTGTTCCAGGACCTTCTTGTGACGTGCTCGTGCGGTTACGCCGCGTTTTACTCTGGGCATGGTAGGTCTCCGTTAGGCGTAAGGAAGCATGGTGCGAATCGCGTTCTGATCACCGGCAGCAACACTGGTCATGCCGCGCAAGTGCCGCTTCCGCTTGGTCGGCTTCTTGGTCAGAATGTGGCGACGATTCGCTTGAGCGCGTTTGATCCGACCGTTGCTGCTGATCTTGAAACGCTTCGCCGCGCCCCTGTTGGTCTTGAGCTTTGGCATTGCATGAACTCCTGTTTTGCCTGACACCTTTTGCCTGACACCAGGTGGCCTGCACGAACAAGCACTTCACGACCTGGATATCACTTGTTTTTCGGCTTCTCACTACTGGGTTTCCGCCGGCATTGCCACTGACCTGCGGAAAAACTGTTACTTGATCCGTTGACTAGCTAACCGATGCCGCCTTCGCCTTCTTTTTGGTGGCCGGCTTCTCGGTCTTCTTGAGCGGCGCGATTACCATCACCATCTGCCGACCTTCCATCTTGGGGAATTGTTCCACTACCCCGTGTTCCTCGAGGTCGGCTTTCACCCTTTCAAGCAACCTGGCACCAAACTCCTGGTGCGCCATTTCCCGACCACGAAACCTCAGGGTGACCTTCGCCTTGTCCCCGTCACTCAGAAATCGAATCAGGTTGCGCAACTTGATCTGGTAGTCGCCTTCATCCGTGCCCGGCCTGAACTTGACTTCCTTGACCTGAATCTGTTTCTGTTTGAGTTTCGCCTCGTGTCGTTTCTTCTGCTCGTTGTACTTGTACTTGCCGTAATCCATCAAACGACACACGGGCGGTTTCGCGGTCGGCGCAATCTCAACGAGATCGATCTCCTCTTCCTCCGCCAAGGCGAGTGCTTTTTCGATATCGACTATTCCGATGGCTTCACCGTCGCTACCGATCAGCCTCACTTCCGGGGCCGTCACCATCTCGTTGACGCGGACCTGTTTGTCTTGGGCTATAGACTTTCTCTCCTAAACAAAAAATGCGTGACACCCACGCACAAAAGTTTACTCCGTGCCAGCCGGCAGTTCCGATCTCAGGCGCATGACAAACGAGTCGAGACTCATCTGCCCAAGATCACCGCCACCACGAGCCCGCACAGCGATCATGCTTGCCACTACCTCTTTATCACCAACGATGACCTGATAAGGCAGCTTCTGCATACTATGTTCGCGAATTTTATAGGTTATTTTTTGGTTTCTCAAGTCAGCCGAGGCTCGAAATCCGGCCTTAACCAGCCTTTTGGCTACCGATTCGGCATATTCGGACTGGTGTTCGGAAATGTTGAGTACGACAACCTGCACCGGTGACAGCCACAGCGGCAAGGCACCGGCGTAATGCTCGATGAGGATGCCGATGAAACGCTCCATTGATCCGACGATCGCCCGGTGCAACATGACCGGTGCCTTGCGCGTGTTGTCCTCCGCAACATATTCGGCACCAAGGCGCTGCGGCATCATGAAATCGACCTGGATGGTACCGATTTGCCAGGCGCGACCGATACTGTCCTTCAGGTGATACTCGATCTTCGGCCCGTAGAACGCGCCCTCGCCCGGCAGTTCATGCCACTGGACGTTGCAGCCCCGCAACGCCTGCCGCAACGCCGCTTCGGCGTGGTCCCACACTTCGTCGCCGCCGAGTCGCTTGTCGGGACGCAGCGCAAGTTTGACCGTGACATCAGTAAAACCGAAGTCTTGATAGACCTTGAGCGCCTGTTTGTGAAAATTCATTACTTCGGGCTCAATCTGCTCCGGCATGCAGAAGATATGACCATCGTCCTGGGTAAAGGCGCGTACGCGCATCAGCCCATGCAAAGCGCCGGAGGGCTCATCACGATGGCAGGCGCCGAATTCGCCGTAGCGCAGCGGCAAGTCGCGGTAGCTACGCAGGTCACTATTGAAGATCTGCACGTGGCCCGGGCAATTCATCGGCTTGACCGCATATTCACGGTTCTCCGAGGCTGTGAAGAACATATTTTCGCGAAAATTATCCCAATGTCCTGACTTCTTCCACAAGCTAACGTCGAGGATCTGCGGACAACGCACCTCCTGGTAACCATTGTTTCGATAGACGCCGCGCATGTACTGCTCGACCTGTTGCCACAGGCGACAACCCCTGGGCCGCCAGAACACCATGCCGGGTGCCTCGTCCTGGCTGTGAAACAGGTCAAGCTGTCTGCCGAGCTTGCGATGGTCACGTTTCTCCGCTTCCTCGAGCCGGAACAGATAGGCCTGCAGGTCCCCCTTCTTCGCCCATGCGGTGCCATAAATGCGCTGGAGCATTTCGTTGTGTGAATCACCACGCCAATATGCGCCCGCGACCTTGAGCAGCTTGAATACCTTCAGCTTGCCAGTCGACGGCACGTGCGGGCCGCGGCACAGATCGACGAAATCACCCTGCCCGTACAAGGATATTTCCTCCCCGTCGGGCACCGACTCGATGATCTGCGCCTTGTAATGTTCGCCTTCGTTTTTGAAGAAGTTAATCGCATCGGTGCGCTCCATCACCTGACGCGTGAGCGGTAGATCGCGTTTGGCGATCTGCTGCATCCGTTGCTCAATCGCAGCGAGATCCTCCGGCGTAAATGGGCGCTTGTAGGAAAAATCGTAGTAGAAGCCGTCCTCAATCACGGGTCCTATGGTGACCTGCGCGTCCGGAAACAACTGCTTGACCGCCTGTGCAAGCAAGTGCGCCGTCGAATGCCGGATCACCTCCAGCCCGTCCGCATCGGACGCGGTCACGATCGCCACCTCCGCGTCCCGATCGATCAAATGACTGGTATCGACCAGTTTGCCGTCGACGCGGCCGGCAATTGCGGCACGCGCCAGTCCGGAACCGATGGACTGAGCCAACTCGGCTAGCGATAAGGGCTGGTCAAAGGACTTTATCGTCCCGTCGGGTAATCGGACCTCAGGCATGTGCGCTTCAAATCAAAAAAAAAGTGCGGCAAACCCGCACTTTCTACTCGACTGGCGAAAGATCGGGCTCAATGGCTGTATCGGCCGAACGTTGTACTCATTCGAACATTATCCATTTGTTCTCCCTGCCAGGTGTCGGTGGTAGGCGCGATTGGATTCGAACCAACGACCCCCACCATGTCAAGGTGATGCTCTAACCAACTGAGCTACGCGCCTAATGAGCGCCGAATTCTAGCCGAAAACCCGGCGCCGTCAAAGACTTCCACCGCATTCAGCGTCGGTGTACCTCTATCACCCCATCGATTTTCGACAACAGGGCAAGCGGGCGATCGAGATGCTCCACTGATTGCGTCTCAACCGTCACTACGATTCGCAAGCGCCTGCCACCCGACCGGGTATTGGTGCCAACGACACGTACTTTCTCCCCGGCCAGCACTTCTAGCACGCTACGGATTGGCGCCGACTGACGGTCTGCAGTGATTTCCAGATCGCTTTCAAAATACTGCCTACCCGCACGGCTTGCCCACTGCGCTGCGATCAGGCGATCGCGCTCCAGGTTTGCCACGTTTCGGCATCCTGTTCGGTGCACGCTGATGCCCCGTCCCTTGCTGACGAAACCGACAACCGGATCCGATGGAACCGGCTTGCAGCAGCGCGCCAGCGATGTCAGAAGTCGATCGAGTCCGACAACGAGAATTGCGCCTGAGGCGGTGTCGGATTTGGCGCGCGGCGCAGCAATCGGCTCCGCCACGACATCGGTGTCACCTTCGACGGCAATCCTGAGCTCGCGCTCCGTGATATCACCACGGTGAAACGCCAGGTACAAATCGTCGCTACGCAAATATCCCAGGGCACTCGCAAGCTCGTCAGGATTGCGCCAGCCGTGCCCCAGGCGTTGCAGCCGGTTCCCCAATTCCGCTTTACCTGCAGCGCACGCCTCATCCCTCGCCTCGTTGTTGAACCACTGACGAAGTTTTACGCGCGCGCGATTACTCACAATATATCCAAGTGTCGGATTCATCCAGTCACGCGACGGGCCGCCACTCTTGGCGGCAACGATCTCGACCATCTGCCCATTTGCTAGTGCCTGGTTCAGCGGAACCAAGCGACCGTCGACCTTCGCACCACGGCAACGGTGACCCAGTTCGGTGTGTACTTGGTAGGCAAAGTCGACGGGGGTGGAACCGGCCGGCAGGTCAATCACGCGCCCCTGCGGCGTCAGTGCGTAAACGGTGTCATCGCGCAACTCGCCTCGAAACGTCTCGGCAAGCTGCGCCGCGTCCGCTACCTCGTCACGCCAGTCCAGCAACTGCCTGAGCCAGGCGACCTTGCGGTCGTAAGCGGCATCGCTGAGGCTCGCCTCTTTGTAGCGCCAGTGCGCGGCAACGCCGAGTTCGGCGTGATGGTGCATTTCCCGAGTACGAATCTGGATTTCTATGATCTTGTCTCCCGGCCCGGCGACCGCTGTGTGTAGTGATCGATAGTCGTTCGATTTGGGCTTGGCAATATAGTCATCAAACTCGCCCGGTATCGGGCTCCAACGTTGATGCACCAGCCCAAGCACCGAATAGCAGTCGGGAATCTCCTCGACCAGCACCCGCACGGCGCGCACATCGGACAGTTGCCCGAAAGGCACACCCTTGCGCTGCATCTTCTTCCAGATGCTGTAGATGTGCTTGGCGCGTCCACTGACCTCGGCATCTATGTGGGATGAATGCAGAGCCGCTTGCAACTCCGATACGACTTTGTCCAGATAGCGCTCGCGGTCAGGACGCTTTTCGTCGAGTTCGCCGGCAACTGATTTGTAAGTTTCCGGATCGAGGCAGCGAAATGCCAGATCCTCGAGTTCCCATTTCAGCTGCCAGACGCCGAGGCGATTTGCCAGCGGCGCCAACAGGTCAAGGGTATCCTGCGCGGCCTTATGCCTTGTCGCATCATGGCCGTGCGGCGCAACGTAGCGAAGCGTCTGGAGCTGGTCAGCGAGCTTCAGCAGAACAACTCTGATATCTTCTACCATGGCCAGCAGCAACTTCCGTATGGCCTCCAGCTGCGCTGCCTTTTCGGACGATTTGCGCAAGTCTGAACCGCGCACACCGAGTACCTGTATCGACGCCAGTCGCCTGACGCCGGCCGCCAGCGACCCAACACCCTGAATATTGGCCGGCTGATCTGCCGCGCTAGCCGACGTGGGTTCGGGTTTCAACTCGATCAGAAACGCGGCGGCGACCGCCTCGGCATCAAGCCCGAGATCGGCAACGATCGACGCCACGCCGAAGGCGTGATCGAGCAAACTCTCGCCGCACCAGTGGCGGCGCTCGCGATGCTGGCGCAGCACCTGCTGGTAAGCAATTTCCACTACCGATCTGGATTGCGCGTCCAGTCTTCCCACCAGTGCTTCCAACCACTGCTGCCCGTGGTCCTGACTGGCCGCGTGCTCGATATTGCTGTTCACTATTACTACTTTTTATGCCAGTAACGGCGCTTGCGCTCGCGCCATGTCACTATTTCAGTTCCCGTCTGATCAAACATGATAATGACAGCTCCGGTCTCATCGGTTCGCATCAGCCTCGCGCCAGCTGACCGATAACGCGCCTGCACTGCCGGATGCGGATGACCATAACGGTTAGCATACCCGACCGGAAACAGCACCAGTTTTGGTCTGACGGCAGCAACAAATTGTTCGCTCGACGAGGTGGCGCTGCCGTGATGTGGCGCGATCAGCACATCTGCACTCAGCCGAGGGTTGCCAGCTCGGAGCAAACGCCGCTCCGAGCGGCGCTCGATGTCCGCAGTCAATAATACAACTCCGGATTCCGATTCGATACGCAGGACGCAACTGCGATCATTGTCGCCGATATCGTCGCGTGCATAGCTTGCCGCATCCGGGTGCAACATTTCGAATCGCACTTCGTCGAAGGTCCACGCTTGTCCTGCCCGGCACGGCGTTGAGGAACTCCAGCCGTCCAAGTAAGAGCCGGTAACGGCGGAGGAAACGACTTGTCCAGCGGCCATAGCCGACAGCACAGCGGCGGTACCGCCGGCATGATCGATGTCGTCATGGCTGACGATTACCAAATCGAGCTGCGAAATACCCTCGCCACGCAGATACGGCACCACGATGCTGCGCCCAGCGTCACTCCAGCCGTAATAATCGGGGCCGGTGTCAAACAGCACGGTGTGATTGGCGGTGCGTGCCACAGCAGACAAACCTTGCCCGACATCGAGCACCGTGAGCCACAGTTCCCCAACACGTGGTCCAGCAGGTCGAATGACGAACATTGGCAGTAGCAGGAAGACGCTGAGGAAGCGCCCCGGAAATCCACGCGGCAGCATGATCAATGCAACTCCCGCCACGGCAAACGGTATCGTCCAGAGGACCGGCGCATGTTGCTGCCAGACAGCACCGGGCAGCGCGGACAGCCACTCCAGCAAGGCAAAACACAGTCGCACCGCTTCGTGCGCCAGGGCCGCGATAAGTTCCAGCGGAAAAATGATCAAAAGCAGTGCCAAGGGTGCGACACAGAAGCTGACAAGTGGAATGGCGAAGGCGTTGGCAATCGGCGAAACAACCGATATCTGCTGGAACAGCACCAGAAGCAACGGAATGAGTACGATGGTGATCGACCACTGCACTCGCGCCCACTCGCGCATGATGCCTTGGTTCCTAGTGCGGTTGCGCGCCACCGAAAGAATCGCCGCCACTGCCCCGAATGAAAGCCAAAAGCCGGCCGAAGTGACTGCCATCGGGTCGAAT
>CP070775.1:1797589-1813604 GCA_020346185.1 Betaproteobacteria bacterium
GCCGGTGCGCAAAAAAATCGCTACCAGCTCGGCATCGGCGAGTGCCGCCGCTCCCCTCGCGAGCAGCTTCTCTCTCGGCCGCTCGTCCTCTGGCAAATCCCGCAACGTCATCGCATCCCCTCCCTACAAGTGCTTTCCCTATATGCAACAAGAGTTTACACTTCATCTTTGTCAAGTTGTAACAGCGAAATGAATGAGCGAACTTGCTGAAAAACGGATTCTTCTTGGGCTCACCGGTGGTATCGCCGCCTACAAGGCTGCTGACCTGGCACGCGGACTCATCAAGCAGGGCGCCGAGGTGCAGGTGGTGATGACCGATGCCGCTTGCCGCTTCATATCGCCATTGACGCTGCAGGCGCTGACCGGGAAACCGGTATACACCAGCATGTGGGATGACCGGGTCGGCAACGGCATGCCGCATATCGAGCTGTCGCGCGACCGCGATCTGATCGTAGTGGCGCCGGCGACCGCCGATTTCATGGCAAAACTGGTACACGGTACGGCGGACGATCTGCTGGCGACACTTTGCATCGCGCGTGAGTGTCCGCTGATGGTGGCGCCAGCGATGAACCGGCAGATGTGGGAAAACCCTGCTACGCGGCGCAACGTCAAACAACTCAGTAGCGATGGCATCATCATCGAGGGTCCGGCGAGTGGCGATCAGGCGTGTGGCGAAAACGGCATGGGCCGGATGTCCGAACCGGACCAGATCGTTGAATCTATTGTTAGCTGGTTCCAGCCGAAATTGCTCGCCGGCGCCCGTATTCTGGTAACCGCAGGGCCTACTTACGAGCCGATCGATGCCGTGCGCGGTATCACCAACCTCAGTTCGGGGCGCATGGGTTACGCAGTCGCGCGTGCCGCGCATGAGGCCGGCGCAAAGGTGACTTTGATTTCTGGCAGAACGGGACTGCAGCCGCCCGCCAACGTTTCAGTGATAGACATCATCACCGCCCAGCAAATGCACGACGAGGTGATGGAACGCCTGTCCGAATGCGACATTCTGATCGCCGTCGCAGCAGTCGCCGATTACCGAGTCAGCAATCGCGAGCAGCACAAGATCAAGAAGAAGGCCGGTGCCGGCTTGACGCTGGAGCTGGAACCGAATCCTGACATCCTCGGATCGGTAGCAGCACACAAGGATGGCCCCTTCTGTGTTGGATTCTCGGCCGAAAGTCAGAACATCGAATCACATGCTGCGGAAAAACGCCGGCGCAAGAATATCCCGCTGATTGCCGCCAATCTGGTCCAGGCTGCCTTTGGCAGCGAGCAAAACGAACTCATTCTCATCGACGACGAGGGTGCACATCGCCTGCCGCGCAGTTCCAAACTGCAGCAGGCGCGCGGCCTCATTCGGCACATCACGCGGCTGTACAAACCGGGCCGAAAATCGGTTACCGCGCGTTAAATAAAGAACGAGCATTCCGAAAAAATGACGCAAATCGATGTGCGGATACTCGATCCGCGCCTGAAGGCGAACATGCCGCAGTACGCTACAGAAGGTTCCGCCGGACTGGATCTCAGAGCCTGTATCGGCGACACCATCTCGATCAACCCCGGTGAGACGACGCTGGTGCCGGGCGGCATTGCAATCCATATCGCCGATCCCGGTCTGGCAGCAGTGATCCTGCCGCGCTCCGGTCTCGGTCACAAACACGGCATTGTGCTCGGAAACCTAGTCGGCCTGATTGATTCGGACTATCAGGGTCAGATCTTTGTCTCGGTCTGGAATCGCAGCGACGAGACCTTCGAGCTGAAACCGATGGAGCGAATCGCCCAACTCGTCGTCGTACCCGTGGTGCAGGTCTCGTTCAATGTGGTGGACACATTCGACGAAAGCGAGCGCGGCGCAGGCGGCTTCGGCAGCACCGGAAAACACTGAATCGGCTGTTGCGCCTTCCAGGCAAACAAAAAGGCCGGAATTCGCCGGCCTTCGACCAACTGCTGCCCCCCATTCAACGGGACAAAACTGCACCCGCAAGCGTTACTCAGGGAACACCAACTGCTGATTCGAAGTGTCCTTGGCTGGATCGGGGATCTCACCGTCAGCAATGCGGCGTTTTTCTTCCCAGCGCAGGAAGGTTAGCACGGCGAGGATTTCGTCTGCGGTCATCGTCGTGCCGAACGCACCCATGGTTCCGCCAAGCGACCGATTCGGCAGTCCGCCAGCAATAGTGGCATAGATCTCGGCATTGGTGTTACCGATATAGGCAAACTTACCGCAACTCAGGCATGGCCCCTTGCCACCATGGCCATCGCCGCCATGACAGAACGAGCAGCGCTGAGCATACTTCGCTCGCCCAAATTCAACGACCTCCATGTCGTTAGTCGGCACCTCCATGTCCGACTCGTTCGCCTTGTGCTGCGCTATTGCCGGCGAAGAGAGCAGGGCGCCTGTCAACGCGACAACGGTCAACGCTGCCAGTGCATAACCGGCAACTCGAACAGGCGCCGTCCTAATCCAGTTCATTAACATCGTTATGTCCCTCCACTTAATGACTACGACGCGAAGGGTGGATAAAACGGAACGTCGTAGCTTTCCAGGATTTCCTTGATCTTGCCATTATCGAGCAACTCTCGAATGCCTTCATTGATGAATTGCATCAACGATTTGTCACGCTTTCGCACCAGATAATTCAGGTCCCACTGTTGATTCTCTACCGGAACGTAGCCCTCAGCCATCTTGAAGGTTGCTTCCGGATATTTTCGCTGGGCATTGGTCAGAACGGTCGCCCACACCAGCGCTGCATCGATCTCGCCCCTGGCCATACCACGCATGATACGAGGATTATCAGGGTAGAGTTCGCGCGGAATTTCGTTGTCGTGAAGGTACGCGTCGATTGGCGTCGACATTGGCACCCCTATCTTCATTCCCGCCGCAGAGATCTCCTCGATAGTCCTCATATTGGCGGCTTTGTTCTGCACCACCAAGATGTAACCCAGGCCCAGATAGGGTTCGGTGAAAGCCAGCTGGCCCATCAGAATATCATCGTCACCGCTATCGGAGACACCAGCAAAAATGTCACACCGCCCCTTCATCATGGAATTGCGCAGAGCCCGCGACATGCCACCACGAGTGCCAGTATCAGCCCAATACATTTCCAGTTCCATGCCGCCGCGTTTGGCAAGTGCCTGCAGGATCTCGACATCGAAACCCGGCGGATTCTGGTTACGGGCCGCATAAGGAAAACCGTAGGGGTCAGCGCAGGCGATCAGCTTGCCCCTCGCTTTCGATTTTTCGAGCACGTCAACGGGCTCAGACCCATCCTGTGCCTGCACCACCGCGCTGGCAAGAAATGCCAATAGCGCTGCCAGCCCAAATACCAACCGTTGCTTTTTCAAAACTCTCTCCTCAGGCGCGTTAATACGAAATTTACGTTCTAGTGATTCTTAAACGCGCGCCAAGTTCCGCTAGATGACAGAAGCGGAGTGCTAGACACAAAAAACGAGGGAGGGCGCTTCACGCCCCCCCTCGTCATAACTGCGTACTGCGTCTACTTCCTGTGGCTTCCCCGGCGATTACTCAACCGTGAAGACCATCAGACCGCCACCTTTGGTGTGCGTCTTCAGGAAGTTCGCATAGTACAGTGGCCAGATACCGCCACCACCAGCACCGTAGACGATGGCAACGTACTGCTTGCCTTCCGTAGTGTAGGTGGTCGGGTTGCCGTGGACGCCCGAACCAGTGTTGAACGACCAGAGATGCTCACCGGTTTCATCGTTGACGGCGTTGAAACGTCCTTCCGGATCGCCGTAGAAGGCGAGACCACCCGCAGTGGCCAACAGGCCACTGGTCGCCGGCCAGCTCTGCGACTTGGCCCAGACACGCTTGCCGCTCGCGCCATCATAGGCCTGAATCTGGCCAGCGCCCGCGTTGAAGGTGATGACTTTGGCACCGAGATACCACTCACCACGCTTCCATTCCATCTTCTTGGCCTGGAGGTCCATGCTGAAGTCGTAAACCGGCACGTAGGCCATCTTGGTACGGTGGCTGTACGCCATCGGGTGCCACTCTTTACCACCGTCGAGCGACGGGGCGATGTTGCGCGTCACGCGGTCATAAACAACGTCCATCTTCGGCCAGTCATAGTTCGGACGGCAGTTGTTCTTGCGCGGATCGAGAGGTTCCTTGATGTAGTTTACGGCCAACAGCGGCGAAACCCAAACGCAGATATGCTCGCGGCCATACTTGGTACGGCGGGTGTTCGCACGGTCGATACCGTAAACGTGACCGTTGCGATCGCCGTGCAGGAACAGCTTCTTGCCACCCAGATCCACGAGGATGTTCTCGTTCACGCCGTCGTAATCGTACGGATCGTTCGGCGTCCAGTTGAAGTAACTCTGGATCTTGCCGCTGTCGGCGTTGACAACGATGGCCGAGTTGCTGAACAGGTTGTCACCGGGACGCACATGGCGGTCAAAATCCGGGCCAGGGTTACCGACCGGCCAGTACAACAGATTCGTTTCCCTGTCGTAGGAACCGGTAATCCAGGTCGACCCGCCACCATACTTCCAGGAATCACCACCCCAGGTCTCGTTGCCGGGCTCACCCGGGCCGGGAATGGTGTAGGTCTTCCAGGCTGGCGCGCCCGTGTCGGCGTTAACCGCAGCCAGCCAGCCACGCACACCATACTCGGCGCCAGCAGTACCGAACACGATCTTGTTGTTGACCGCCAGCGGCATGATGGTAAACGTTTCGGCGTAGGTGTAGTCACCAACTTTCTTGTCCCAGACAACATCACCCGTCTGGTTGTCCAGTGCGACTACGTGTGCGTCCAGTGTGGCCAGATAGACCTTGTTCTTGTAGACAGCGACACCACGGTTGACCACGTCGCAGCACAGTTTCGGGAATACATCGCCCGGCAACTCGCGCTCGTACTTCCAGATTATGTCACCGGTCGCACCGTCAACGGCGATGACGCGGTTGAACGAGGTGGTTACGTACAGCGTACCGTTGACCGCAACGGCCTGGCTGTCCTGGCCTTCCAGAACACCGAACGACAGGTTCCATGCCGGCCTCAGCGACTTGACGTTGTCCCGGTTGATCTGGGACAGACCGCTGTAGCGGGTCATCTGGTAGTCCTTGCCGTAATGCAACCAGTTTTGGTGGTCTATGTCGGCGTTCAGGAGCATGTCGTCCGTCACATAGTTTGGATACAGCGTCGACTCGAGCCGATCCACACCTTGCGCGGCGACAAATCCCGTGGCGCCCAGCAACGCAACAGCGGTAGCAGATACCGCAATGCGCTTGAAGTGCATCGTTTGCTTCACCATTAAGAGACACCTCCCGGTAAGTTGCGTGGCCCACTCAATGTCGGTACCACGCGTCTAGGGTTTTTGATTGATAACTTCAGTGCGTAACGGATCCGACCGTGACTCGCACACGAGCCATGATCCAGACCTTTACGACGGCAAGAAGGTAGTCGAAGCATGCATCAATGTCAACAACAGGCGTCTGAAATCAGCGGAAGAACCGCACGTTATTCGATGTCGCGCCGCACCATGCGGGGTCGACATTTTCATTTACTGCGCGCGATTTGTTTGCGCGATACTGCTAACCTGCGAAATACACGCAAAGCGAATTCATGAGTTACACCCAGTTGATGAGTTACACCAAGCGGTACAAATCATCGCCACTTCCCGCCAGGCGGTGCTCAACCAGCTTGTCAATGCGAGCAAGAAGGTCGGCAACGGTGGTTGTTTTGTTTCTGGTGGCCTCATCGGCGCACGCAGACCCGCTGCTAACGTATTCTTTACGTATTGGTCAGCATTCGATCCGCGCCGAAATTGCCAATACGCCGGAAACGAGGCGTAAGGGACTGATGTTTCGCAACCGCCTGGCCGCTTCGTCGGGGATGATTTTCATTTTTCCCGAGGAACAGCGCATCTCGATGTGGATGAAGAACACGCTGATACCGCTTTCCGTCGCCTTCATCGACTCGAGCGGACGCATTGTGAATATCGAGCAGATGCAACCGATGAGCGAACAAACGCACTCTTCCACCAGGCCGGCAAAATTCGCACTGGAAATGAATCAGGGCTGGTTCAGAGCGCGCGGCATCGCAAGCGGCAACACGGTGACTGGTCTGGAACGCCTGCCACCGCCGAGGTAACGGCGTCGAAGAACGGCGCGCGCCGCTGCAACCTCAGTCACCGAAAATAGATGGCTCCGTGAGCGCCGGCCGCCATGAAAAAAAGCATGGGAATCGACAACATGGTGTTAGCCCGAGATGCAAGAAAGGCGATGCGACGCGCTTTGTTCTTTTCTTCGTCGCTGGCCTCAACCATGCCAAGGATTTTTTTCTGATTCGGCCAAATCACACCCCAGACGTTGATGAGCATCAAGGTTCCAAGCCAGGCGCCGATTCCAATAGCGGCATGACTTGGGCGCAGCGAGAACGCGTTACCGAAGTTTGCCCCCAGCAGCGAAGCCCCGGCGAGCCAGGTAATCAGCGCAGACCAGCGGAAATAGAACAATGCGCGCGGTGCGACATGCTTGCTGATGCCTGCCGCGCTACCATCGGCCTGCGCGGACCTCAGCGCTGAAACCTGAACGAAGTTGAAATAGTAAAGCAAGCCGACCCACATGAATCCGGCGAGCAGATGAACCCAGCGGGAAATGGCAGGCACGAAATCCATAGATCACGCAGCCAACAGCCATCTCGCAGCGTAATACAGCGCAATCGTCAGGATCACGCCCGCGATGACCGTTCCCCAAAGAGAATCCAGCGGATTAGGCATGCCACACCCCCGATCGTGTTCACTGACTGCTACGGCGCATAAATGGAAGTGTAGGTGTCGACGGCGGCAAGCGCAACTCCTGCGAGCGCTTGCAGACAATCAGCACGCCATTGCGTGCGCCAGCGCCTTCAGCACCCGGAACCGATGATCCGGATCACCAGAGCTGTGGCATCGTTATGGCCCATGTACTGGCGCTGATTCTGGACCGATCGCTCGACTAGCTCAGACGCAATGCCTGTAACGTCGCGGTTGCCTGCAAGCACTTGCTCCATGACAGCGCTGCCGAGCACCTCCCAGACTCCATCGCTGGCAATTACGAAAACATCATCGAAACGCGTTTGCCCGGACTGAAAATCGATCACCAGATGACTGTCAAGGCCGACAGCACGTCTGAGCACATGGCGCATGTCCCTCCGCGGCCAGGTATGGTCGTCGCTTAACCGCTCGAGCGTGCCGGCCTGCCAGCGGAACACGCGCGAATCGCCCACGTGTGCCAGATGGAATCGGCTGTTACCGAACAAGAGCATTGAGAGCGTGCTGACAACACCGCCGAAGTCAGGGTCACGGCCGTTCTGCACATACAACCAGTCATTGACCGAGCACAGAACCGTGTCAATCGCCCGTTCGACACTCCAATCACTCGGCGTGGCGTAGAAATCGTGCAGCAGGGATCGAACCGTCAATTCGGACGCCACGCGGCCAGTACCGCCGGCACTCCCCCCGTCGGCCAATGCTACCGCCGTGCCACGCTCAGCAGCTTCCGGCATTTCTTGCGGCGTTATGACACCAAAACAGTCTTCGTTGTTCTTGTCTCCAACGGCTGCCGAGGCGTAGCCAATGGCAAGCGCTCCGGGGACTTCAGCGGTTCCGCTCACAGGCCGGCAAGAGCTCACGTTCGCCTCGTTTTGATCTGTGACTTCAAGGTGTCCTGATTCCCCGGTCGTAGTTGAGATAAAACTGCTCGGGTGAGAGACTGTCGATCGACCCGCGCGCTCGCCGCTTCAAATGGCGCGTCGAACACTCAATCGATCGCATCGGGGCGAGCGTGCACCACATTGATCTCATACGGCCTTTTACCAGCCAACAACACGCCCGATTCCATGGCCGCGATCGCCTTCGCTTGGTTCATGTCGGCGGCATACCCTGAAGCAAACAAACAGCACGCCAACTGGTTTACCAGCGGATGGGGCATGGGAACGTCTCCCGCAACCGCACGACTTATCCACTGCGCAGTCGCCGCCACATCGCCCGGCTTTGGCAAGTCAAAACGCCACCCGAGGGTACTGCTTTCCGGTTCGAACAGTACGCTGCGCGAGCCCTCGGCATAAGCCACGATACCCGGCCTTCTCGACGGATCGACAAAGGCGTCATCGTCGGCGCCTTCGAAGACAATTGCATCAAGTCGCTCCTCGCAACACACGGCCTCAACAATGTCGCGCAACCGCCGCTGTGCAATACCGATAACGCGCATGCCATTGCCACGGAAAGGATCTACCAGAGCTGCCAGCTTGTAAACCCAGTTTCGCAACCCGAGCCTGGCCTGCAGTGCAATGAGATTGGCCAGCCCCGGACATAATAGACCGGCCGGAACGAAAGCCAAACCATCTTTCTCGAGCGCCGTCTGTACTGTGGTCAACTTTGCGCTCGGCATGACGCCAAGTTCGCGGAACAGATAAGCACTGCTGTCACTGCAGACGCCACCGAGATTACCATGCACCAGGACCGGGACGCCGAGCCGCCGAAGCACCAGCACCAGCCACGGAAGGAGATTGGCAGTTCGTCGCCTGCTGTTATAACTGGCAAAAACCAACGGGCGGAATGGTGATGCAGGTACACGCAGTTGCTGGACTCGGGCGGCCACTGCGCGATGCGCTGCGGTAGCATACGCAACCGACGGTGACCGCGCATGCAGCGCGACGAGCACGGCCCCGAGCTCCACATCGGGCACACCGCCATCGAGCATGGCTGACACCAAATCTTCAATCCCTGCTGAATCGGCCGCCTCGGCCTCATCGCTCGCATCTACGAGCAACTTGATGTATCGCGAGAAACTCATTTGGTCGGGCTCTGGGTTCGGGTGCGGCCGCAACGCTCCAACCGCAACCCTCATGCCAGCCGCAGATATCACAGCAACTGACTGTTAAACATGAGCAACTCGTAAAGATCCTGCACTGTCAGTGCGCGATACCGGTGCAGTGCCGCCTTGCCGCGCCCCAGTTCAGTGCATCGTCGACGAAACTTTATCGATCCGGGCCTGACCATACCGTCACAGTGAGTCAGGCCCCTCGCAAAGTTCAGAATCGGCTAGCGCCAAGATCCCCGTTCCACTTCTACGCGATGAGCGCAAGAGACGAAGCGGCAGGCCTGTCGATCGCGTTGCTGTCATGGACCTTCCTTGTTGCCGGCTTCGCGTTGCGTTTCGTTGGCGCAGCAGTTGAGTGTATCCGCAGCGTACCTGGTCTCCACAGCGTGCTGGTTTCCTGGCTACCCAATTCTCATTGGAGCATTTGTTTTCCGCACATATCGAGGTATTGACAGTGGTGTTGCTGCTGATTGCGGCCATCTTCGATGGACATCGCATTCAGCAAAATAATCAGACAGTTGACCTACATTCCCCACCCTGCCCGACCTGCCGCCGCACGCCGCAGACCATGCCGGCATGAGGCAACAACACCTGGTCGGCACTCGACCGACCTATTGATCACGGTCAAGTCCTTGACATGGACAATTCAGATATCCGTGCAGGGCGACCAGCCGCAGACAAGACGCGTACAATCTCTGAAAGGGTTTTGTGCGCGCGATTTTCCGATGCTCGCCACTTCGAAACGCAATCACATCCTAGTAAGAAGCGGGGGAGAGATGACAGACACGATCAAGTACCTGCTGCCAGAAGCGCAGATACCGAAGACCTGGTACAACTTGGCGGCCGACTTACCCAGCCCGCCCCCGCCACCGCTGCACCCGGGAACAAAACAACCCATCGGTCCGGACGACCTTGCACCGCTGTTTCCCCAGTCGCTGATCATGCAGGAGATCGCGACCGAGCGTGAGATCGAGATCCCCGAACCGGTTCGTCGCATCTACCGGCAGTGGCGGCCAGCGCCACTGTACCGGGCACGCAACCTGGAGAAAGTTCTCGATACGCCGGCACGTATCTACTACAAGTACGAGGGGGTAAGCCCGGCAGGATCACATAAGCCAAACACCGCTGTCGCCCAGGCATTCTTCAATCATGACGCAGGAATCCGCAAGATCACGACTGAGACGGGTGCCGGTCAATGGGGTTCGTCTCTGGCATTCGCCGGTGCTCTGTTCGGCATAGAAATCAAGGTGTTCATGGTGAAGGTGTCGTATCAACAAAAACCTTACCGGCGGGCACTAATGGAAACCTACGGTGCGAGCTGCGTTGCCAGCCCGTCCAGCGAAACCAGCATCGGCCGCGAGATCCTGGCACGTACGCCCGACAACTCCGGTTCTCTCGGCATTGCCATATCTGAGGCAGTGGAAATAGCCGCGACCAGCAACGATACCAAGTATGCACTCGGCTCGGTTCTCAATCACGTGCTGCTGCACCAGACCGTCGTTGGTAAAGAAGCGATGACACAGATGGAAATGGCGGAAGATTACCCTGATGTGATCGTTGCCTGTACCGGCGGCGGGTCGAACTTCGCGGGTATCGCCTTCCCGTTCCTCGGCGAACAGCTGCGCGGTGGCAAGAAAGTCGACATCGTAGCGATCGAACCAGCCGCCTGTCCGTCACTGACCCGGGGCAAATACGCTTACGATTTTGGCGACACCGGACACCTGACGCCGCTGGTGAAGATGCACACGCTCGGCTCCACATTCATTCCACCGTCCCTGCATTCGGGAGGCTTGCGCTATCACGGCATGGCACCGATGGTGTCCTACATCAAGGATCTCGGACTCATCGATGCACGCGCCTATCAACAAGTCGAAGTTTTTGAAGCCGGTGTGCAGTTCGCGCGTGCCGAGGGGATCGTCCCAGCACCAGAGGCGAATCACGCCGTCAAGGGCGCCATCGATGAAGCACTGACGTGCAAGCAAGAAGGTCGTTCGCGTGCCATCTTGTTTAACCTGTGCGGGCACGGTCATTTCGACATGCAGGCTTACAGCGACTATTTCGCTGGCAAGCTCTCCGACATGAGCTATGACGAGTCGGAGCTGGCGATGGCCCTGGCAGGTCTGCCCTCTGCTCAGGCGGCCTGATGATGCCGCGTTGCCGACCGCTCTCTGCTTGCACCTTTCAACGTCGCTAATAGTTTTTGATGTTGATTGAACCCGAGTTGATCGAGGAAGCCAGCATCACGGTACACCAGTGGCTTTCTCCGACACCGCTGGTTCGTTCGGCCCATCTGAGCCAAAAACTGGATGCCAATGTCTGGCTCAAACTAGAAACCCTGCAGCCGACACATTCCTTCAAGGTTCGCGGCGCATTCAACGCCATTGCGAAACTCAGCGATGCACAGCGCAACAGGGGTGTCGTGACAGCGTCGGGCGGCAACCATGGACTGGCGGTGGCCTATGCCGCCCGGGCATCGGGAATTGCGGCAACCGTGTTGCTTCCGGAGAAAACCCCAGAGGTGCGCATCCGTGCGATCCGTGCGCAACAGGCCACGCTGCTCCTGCGCGGGGTAAGTTGGGACGACGCAAATATTGAAGCAGGGGAGATGGCGCGCGTTGAGGGCAAGACCTACATCCATCCGTTCGACGACGAACACGTCATGGCCGGGCAGGGCACGATTGTTCCGGAACTGGTAAGGCAGATTCCGCGGATCGACGTCCTTGTAGCCTCGATCGGCGGCGGCGGCTTGTTATCAGGCCTCATATCCGCTGCCGCAGCGCTGACACCCACAACGAGACTCGTCGGCGTGGAGACCGAGGGGGCCGACTCGATGTACCAGAGCCAGCGCGCCGGCCGCATCGTCGAGTTGCCCGCTATCACCTCGATCGCCGAGACACTCGGCGCTCGCAAGACCGAGCAGCGTCAGTTCGCCATCATTAGCAGCTACGCTTCGGCTCTCGTCACTGTATCGGACGCCGACGCAATCGCGGCACTGGTCAACCTGCTCTCAGAAGAAAAGCTGCTCACCGAGCCCGCGACCTCGTGCTCCATCGCCGCTTTGCTGTCTGGCAAGGTACCAGTTGTTGCCGGTGAGAATATCGTCGTCGTGCTGTGTGGAGCGAACGTAGGAATCAGGCACGTGGCAGACTGGATTGCCAAAGGCGCCGAAACACACCAACCATCCTGCTCACCGAACCTTGCGTGATCGGCCCGCTCAGTTCAGCATTTCAGCCAGAACGGCTGACCAGGCTCTTCCGAGATTAGTCCGATTGTAACCGCCTCCGCCAAACGCCATCAGGCGTCCCTTGGCAAAACTGTCAGCAAGCTCGAGCAGCCGTTTGCAGGCATAAGCGTGCGTTGCCTGCGTATAGCGCAAGCCAGCGAGCGGATCGCCGTCTAGACCGTCCGCTCCGCACTGAAAGATAAAGAATTCGGGGGCATACTTCTCCAAATGACGCTCGACCTGGGGCCAGACGTCACGAAATTCACGATCACCCGAACCATGAGCCAGGGGAAGATTGAGCTTGGTCCCAACCGCTACGCCCTTGCCCATTTCATGAGCGAAACCGGTACCGGGATAGAAAGTGCGTGGGTCCTGGTGGATGTCAGCAATGATGACGTCGGCGTCATATTCAAAGGCGTAGAACACCCCGTCGCCGAAGTGCACGTCGATATCAATATACGCAACGCGGTTGACACCATAACGCTTGCGAAGAGTTTCAATGACGACACCGGGGTCGTTAAAGACACAAAACCCGGCTGCATGATCGCGCGCTGCATGATGCAATCCGCCAATCGGCTGAAAGCTGCGCACGCACTCGCCATTCATCACGGCATCGAGCCCGTCGAGTGCAGCGCCAACGACATGGGCAGCCGCTTCGAAAACGCCGGGAAAGACCGGCGTATCGCCTGCGTCGAGATGTTCGAGCCCCTTTGATTCCGCGGTACGTACCAGATCAACATAATCGGGATGGTGGAATCGCTCCAAAACATCGCGCTCTGCGCTCCGGCCGCTCTTGAACTGCACCCTGTCCAGTAAGCCCCGCTCGTTCGCCTCACTCAAGAAGGCATCCTGACGGTCGATTCCGAACGGGTGGCCTTCCGGGAAGCCATAACGGGCGAGCCCCTCGTCGGCAAACAAACACACGTTCATGCTTTGGGCTCCTTTCGCGATAACCGGCAAAGCAGGAGCGAGCAACAACGCAGCCGCGCTGCGGACAAATGCTCGCTTTCCGGCACGGGCATCACGATCCAATCGTCACCCCGCAGTTCCAGCAGATCTCAAAATTGTCTGGATTCGATTCACCGCACCCGCGGCACTGAACTTGATGGCTAGCGCCGCCGCGCTCAAGTGTGCGGATGATTTCAAGCGCACGCCCGGCGTCGTCTTCTTTTTCCAGCCACACCTCTGGCCAAGCGTGCGTGAACGGGATTTCGCCCACCCCGCCTTGTGCGTTCTCGTTGAACACTCTCGCGGCAATCCCCGCCTGGTCCAACAATCCAACGACGAGATGGGCATCTGGCAGCGTCGCCGCAGTGTATATCCGGCGCATCAGTACCACCTCCTGTGGCGCGAGAGTT
Source organism: Betaproteobacteria bacterium (assembly GCA_020346185.1). Classification (GTDB taxonomy): domain Bacteria; phylum Pseudomonadota; class Gammaproteobacteria; order Burkholderiales; family Eutrophovitaceae; genus SG8-40. The sequence goes on from CP070775.1 coordinate 1,810,995, forward strand.
CGTCGCGCCAAGTTATCTTTCTTCGCATCATTCAGTTACCGTAGTCGTTTCCGCGATTACCGTCAGGTTCCGACCGTCCGCCGAACGCGGCGCGTAACTATAGTCATCGGAAAAAATCCATCTGGCCACTGCGCTGTGGCCGCCGGAACAGCGATGTATCCAGAGCACGTTGGTTGAGATTGAGTTTGAAACGCCGGCATGCAATCTGAAATCGCTTGCCGAGCAACTCGGCAAACTCGCCACGGCCCACCATGCGCGATCCAAAACCGGGGTCATTGTCTCGCCCGTCTCGCATGGCGTGAACGCGGCTCATGACATGTGCTGCCTTGAGCGGATAGTGCTCTTCCAGCCAGTCTCGAAACAGGTGTTTAACCTCATACGGCAGCCGTAGCAGAATGTATCCGGCCTGTGTCGCGCCGGCGTCGGCCGCCGATTCGAGAACAGTTTCGAGCCCTGAATCCGTCAGAAATGGAATCACCGGCGCAACCATAACCCCGACGGGCACACCCGCTTTGCTCAATCTGCGAATTGCTTCGATTCTCCTCGCCGGTGCCGACGCACGCGGTTCCATGCGTCGCGCCACTTGATGGTCGAGGGTGGTGATCGAAACAAAGACCGCTGCCAGACCAAGTTGCGCCATCGGAGCAAGAATATCGAGATCGCGTTCCACCAGCGCGTTCTTGGTCACGATGCCGATTGGCTGGTTATGACGCGCGGCCACCTCGAGTAGCGAACGGGTAATTCCATGCACCCGCTCGATTGGTTGATAGGGATCCGTATTCGTGCCCAACGCAATCGTTTTACACACATAACGGGGAGACGACAGCTCGCGCTCCAAACATTGCGCAGCATTGACTTTCGCGACAAGTCGGGCTTCAAAATCCAGACCCGGGGAAAGATTTAGGTATGCATGCGTGGGCCGCGCGAAGCAATAGCTACAACCGTGTTCGCAGCCGCGGTAAGGGTTGATGGAGTAGTGGAACGGCACATCCGGGGATTTGTTGCGCGTAATGATGGAATTTGCATGTTCAACACTGGTCTGCGTTTTCAGGGCGAGGCGATCCTCGTTCTCCTGGATCGCCCATCCGTCATCTACTTTTTGCCTTTCGGTCTCCTCGAAGCGCCCCTCTGGGTTGATAGCGGCGCCACGCCCCTTGTGGATCTGCCGGCCATCCGGCCTCAGATCAGTTTTTATCCTGAAATCAGCCTGTTGCCCGCGAGCGACTTTTTGACAGCAGCCATCGCTACGATCAAGCCCATCGTTTCGAACAAGGCTATTGCGTCGAGGGTATTCCATTATGCTGGTTATTTAACCAGTAATCAGTGTAAGCGCGCAACAAGTCAATGCTGCTGTGCGAATCCATCATTTGCATGGATGCACCCTACAAATCCATCATGCGCATGGATGCACAATACAACTCACTTTGCCCGTCGGCAAATTTTTCCAGAATACTGAAATGGTTATCTTCTGGGCACGGAACGTCGGCGTCGATATTCCCGGGCCACGCTTGTGCAATGATTCTGTGTTGATCCTTGAATCCGCCTATTTCCTGTCCACCCACGCCAATAGACAGCGGCGCATTCGTTGGCGGAACCATTAATGCCGGACTGAGCCGGTTTGCAGCAGTCGGAGTCATTCTCAGATCAGCATTGATTGATGGTATCGAGGTGAGCACGCGCAAGTCGTACAGCCCGCTGATCGAAAGTGCCCCCTGAAATAATTTTCGTGGCAGTCCTGGCGCGACCTGCGGCCACAAGCAAGCAAGTGCCATCGCCGCCAGGTGACCGCCGGCAGAGTGGCCAACAACGAACATTCGTTTTCTCGGAAAGCCAAAATCCGATGCGTTGCGATACAAGAATACGCTCGCCGCGATCATCTGCCGGACAATATGTTCCATTGCCACCGTCGGACAGAGTGAGTAGTTGATCGCCGCCACCGCGACGCCCGCGTCGATAAACGGCCTTGCAACAAACCCATGTTGTGACTTGTCGAGTGAGCGCCAGTAACCGCCATGCACGAACATCATCAGTGCCTTGCTCTGCCCCTTTGGCAGGAACACATCCATTGTCTCCATGATGTCGTCGCCATAGGGGACATCCTTCTCGCACCGGTCATTCATCGACTGACGGGTTGCTTCCGATACCTTCAACCAACGGTCAAAATAATCTTGAAAATCGGGAACAGCAGCCCGGTTGTTGTACAGTGCTTCGAGGTACGCAGTATCATTGCTCATACGTCAAGTTCCGCAGCTTGCCAGGTTGGCCAATCATGCAACATAAGTTGGGTCAGTTGAACCCCCCTAGTTCCCGTTGGTGCAGCAACGCGACCGATGGGTCTTACAACTACTCGCGCTTATTCCCTAATTTTGAAAACTGCGATTGCCGTCGGAGGTTTGGCGCTACCAGGCTCAAGATTTCCGAACTTGGCGGTGATGTCCTGCGCGCGGCGGACAATTCTTTCCTGATCGCCCGAAACACGCGACCTGTTTTTTCATTTCGGCTCACGGCTTTCGCCGATGACATGCGTTATGCAATACGCAGCCGTCACACCGCTTTCCATCTTGGTCCTCAACCTTCCCTTTCCACCATTCGCGCAGCCCTCTGCCGGCA
>CP070775.1:1813704-1827828 GCA_020346185.1 Betaproteobacteria bacterium
CTATCTCGCCTGGCGCGAGACACTGTTGAATTCCCTGCCGCAGATGAACGAAGACCGCGTCATTTTTTCGCACTACATCGCCATCAACGTTGTGGTCGGCGCTGCGCAGGCGCGCGACAAGGTGGTGTGCTTTCGCCCCGATCATACGTCGGTTACTTGTGTAGAAGTTTCAGCCGGCGAACTGAAAGTCGTTGCACTCGGCAGGGAGAATCAGACCACCGTCACCCTGCGCCAGTGACATCGTTCGGTTAAAGCAATTCAATGCGCGATTGTCTTGCCTTCGGAACACTCAGACGGCGCAACCTGCCAATACCGCCCTAACCAAAATACAAACTCTTTTCTTGCTGGTACAGACGCAGTCCGCCGGTGCCTTTCTCACGGCCGATACCGCTCTGTTTGAATCCGCCAAACGGCGTCGAGATCGATAGTTGTTTGTAGGTATTGACCCACACCGTGCCGGCCTCGAGCTTGCGCGCAACGCGCCATGCGCAACGATAGTCTGCCGTCCAGATGCCGGCGGCCAATCCGTACACCGAATCGTTGGCTTGCTGCAGCAGATCATCCTCATCATCGAACGGCAGCACGCAGAGTACCGGACCGAATATTTCCTGCTGGCAGATACCAGCAGTATTCGCCAGGCCGGCAATCACCGTAGGCAAATAATAGGCTCCACCAGAGAGTTTTTCGAACGGTGGCCGCCCGCCTCCGGTCACTACGTCTCCGCCTTCCGCTTTGGCCTTGTCAACGATTGCGGCAACGCGGTCGCGGTGCGGAAACGACGCCAGCGGTCCGAACTGCGCGCCGGGCGCATCGGGCAGATCAATGCGCAACGCCTTGGCTCGTTCAACAATTCCGGCAAGGACCCGGTCATGGACACTACGCTGCACGAACAGCCGCGACCCGGCCACGCAGGATTGGCCACTGCCCTCAAATATACCGTCGCTGACGGCAGCCACTGCCGCATCGATATCCGCATCCGCAAACACGACGTGTGGCGATTTTCCGCCGAGTTCTAGTGCGACCGGCATAAGCTTCTCGGCAGCCGCGGCGGCGATACGACGGCCGCTTTCTGTACCGCCAGTGAAAGAGACGAACTGCACACCAGGATGGCGCACCAGGGCATCACCCGCAACCGCTCCGCTACCCGGCAACACATTGAGAATACCCGGCGGCAGTCCCGCCTCGAGCGCCGCACGTCCCAGTTCCAGTGCTGGCGATGACGTGATTTCAGACGGCTTGAGGATCACCGCGTTGCCGGCCGCAATGGCCGGCGCCACTTTCTGTGCTTCCATCGTCAACGGAGAATTCCACGGCGTAATCGCTGCGACAACACCATAGGGTTCGTGCACAGTCATGGAAACGTAGTTTCCCCGTGACGGTGTCAGCGACTCGGTAATCGTTTCGCAGACCGCTGCGTAGTAGCGAAAAATCGCTGACGCCGAGAGCGCCTGGGCACGGCACTCTCGCCACACCTTGCCGTTCTCGCGCATCTGCAAGCTCGCAAACTCGTCGGCACGTGCTTCGATCAACTCGGCCACACCTGAGAGCAGCCTGGCACGTTGATGCGGCAGCATGCCCTGCCAGGTCGATGCACTCGCCGCCTGCCGGGCGGTGTCAACTGCGCGATTGACCTCCGCCCTGGTCGCGGCACACACCTCGTAATTGGTCGCGCCGGTTGCGGGATTGGTGGACTTGAGAACAGCACCGCTGTCATTGATCCATTCGTCCCCAATCAGCATTGGCTTGGCATCGGCCATTCGGTTTCTCCAGGTTTTACTGCAGGCCCATTGCGTTACACGGCTGTGCCATTGCGGTACACCAATGTCTATGAGCCCGAATCAACTGATTCGTAGGTGCAAAATGCGCGTTGGCGTCCATTGTATCCGGCTGTTGGCGACATCACCGCGCAGGCGGCGTTATCATGCCCTTTTAGCGATATAGAGTTAACGTCGGTAACAAATGGCTTTAGCCCGAACATTGCGCCACCAGTTGGCGCTATCAGATCTAAGCGGCGTCACCACTGGGCTCAGCCAGCTAAATTCGGTGCGACCACCCGGCGCCGCCAGATGAAAACGGCACCACCACTTGGCGCCGGCAGATAGTGAGGTCGATGATGCAAGCCACCAAGGAAAGCACCAGAGCTGAAGAGCGGCAGCGCGCGATAGCCGAAACTGTTGCCCGTGTGCGGGAAATCGAGTCCCAACAGGGCGTCAACGCTCAGTCCCTCGAAGCAATCAAAGGTGAACTGATCAAGCTCGCGGCAAACACCGATCTGTTTCCGATCGACGATTTTCCGCCTCCGGAACAGGCTGCCGGCAATCCATCCTGCCTGTATCTACTATCAGAAGACGATGATCACCGATTCGCGTTGTATGCCAACTCGACCAATCGACGCTACTCCAACGCACCTCACAATCACACCACCTGGGCAGTGATCGCCGGCGTACACGGCAAAGAGCCGAACCGTCTGTACAAACGCACAGACGATGGCGGCGTCGAGGAAACCGGCATGACGGTGGTGAAACAAGGCACCGCTGTTGCGTTCATGCCCGATGAACTGCATTCGCTGGACATTCCCGGTGGTGCACCGATGCTCAATTTCCACATGTATGGCCTGGCGATTCCGCAGTTGTTCAAACGCCAGTACTACAACGCCCGCGAGCACAGCTGGCATTACTACCCGCCCCACACCGATATTCGCGACGCGCGTAGCGGTTCAATCGAAACTGGTTCGTCCAAGACCGAATCCGGACAGACAGCATAATGGCCGCCTACCAGGCCGCTTCACCGCAAACGGTCAAGGCAATGCTGCGCGATGGCAATGAACTCGCGCTGGTAGATGTTCGCGAGCAAGGCGTGTACTTCCACGAGCATTTGCTATTTGCCTGTTGCATTCCAGCCGGCCATCTCGAGTTGCGAGTGGCCGGGCTCATTCCGCGCCGTGGTACCCGAATCGTTTTGTGTGATGCACGCGACGATGGGCCAGCGCGCAGTGCCGCGGAGAAACTCGCAGAATTCGGTTACATCGATGTTGCGGTCATGTCGGGTGGTGTCGCTGCCTGGCGAGATGCAGGCTTTGAAGTGTTCTCCGGTGTGAACGTCGTCAGCAAGGCGTTCGGTGAGTATGTTGAACACCGCTACGACACACCGCGCATCACCGCGCAGCAACTGGCTGCCAAGCAGGAAGCGCGAGAAAACATGATCATTCTCGACAGCCGTCCGATGCACGAGTTTCACAACGTCAGCATTCCCGGCGGCATCGACTGCCCCGGGGCGGAACTCGTCTACCGGGTGTTTGACGCAGCGCCCGACCCGGAGACACTGGTCGTGGTGAACTGTGCGGGGCGCACCCGCAGCATCATCGGCGCCCAGTCACTAATCAATGCCGGCATACCCAACCGTGTTGTCGCGCTCAAGGATGGCACCATGGGTTGGCAGCTCGCCGGCTACAAACCAGCCAACGGTGAAACACAGCATGCCGCTGCCCCAGGGGTTGCCGGGCTCGACAAGGCAAAAGCAGCTGCGGGGCAAGTTGCCGAACGGTTCGGCGTGAGCGAGATTGACCACGCTGAACTCGTACAATGGCGCCAACAGCAGGAGCAGCACACGCTCTATGTGCTCGATGTGCGAACACCGGAGGAGTTTGCCAAGGGCCATCTGCCTGGCAGCCACCACGCACCGGGTGGGCAGCTGGTGCAGGCAACCGATGAGTATGTCGTCACCCGGCACGCCCGCATTGTCCTGGTCGACAATGACGGCGTACGCGCCAGAATGACGGCATCGTGGCTGAAGCAAATGGGTTGGGACGATGTCTACGTTCTGCGAGACGCGCTGAATCAGGAACTCCAGCCGGGAGATCCCGCTTCGACGATGCTGGGTTACCGGCAAGCCGAAACTATTTCGGCCAGTGCACTGAATGACAGACTTCAGCAAGGCAACGTCGCCGTGCTGGATTTCGCCAGCAGCCTGCAATACCGCCGACAGCACATACCTGGTGCATCGTGGGCTTTGCGCTCGCGACTTGACGAGGCATTGGATAAGATCGCTTCGGACATAACATTGGTGATTACGTCGCCCGACGGGCTGTTGGCACATTACGTCGCGCATGACCTTACGAAACGGAAACCGGCCCGTGAAGTCATTGTGCTCGATGGTGGAACACGTGCCTGGATTGACGCGAGATTGACAACTTCGGAAGGCGCAGAGAACCTGACGACCGAAGCCAATGACGTCTGGTACAAACCGTACGAGCAGGCATCCGCCATTCGGGAAGCAATGCAGGGTTATCTCGACTGGGAGGTGAATCTCGTCAACCAGATTGAACGCGACGGGGATGCGCAGTTCAGATAAGCCCGATTTAGACGGAACCGGTTTGGACAAGCCCGGGCCCGCCAAACCCGATCAACTCTTAACGATTTAGCAGAATCAACTTATGGCTTCAGGAATGCTTTATTCGATACCGATCGCTGTCGTTCTCCTTGGCATTGTTCTTTTGATCCTGGGTTCTTTTGAACTTGGCTTTCGAGTCGGCGAACATTTTCGTACGCAATACGACAAAGAAGCATCGCTCTCGCTGGGCCCCATGGTGGGAGGAGTATTGGCGATGCTGGCATTTGTTCTCGCCTTTACGTTTGCAATTGCTGCCGGACAGCACGACCTCAGGAAACAAAATGTTCTCCGCGAAGCCAATGCAGTCGGGACTGCATATCTGAGAGCGGATTTACTCGATGAGCCACAGAGAACAGAAGTTAAACGACTGTTGAGAGAATATGTAGATATTCGCGTACAGGCCGCGAAGGGTGAAAATCTGGACTTCGCCTTAACGAGGTCCGTGGAGCTGCATCAACTTTTGTGGGTACAAGTCCTGGGGGCGAAAACGAACCCTGCCCCGATGATCTCGTTGGTCATTCAGTCCATTAATGACGTGATTGACATGCATGAAACACGGGTGACTGCCGTACTTCACAACCGCATTCCACGCAGCATCTGGTTTGCTCTTTTTGTGATTTCTGCCCTCACGATGACAACCATCGGAATCCAGATTGGAACGATTGGGAAACGGAGGTTGATTGCCATCGTACCGTTGATTCTTGCATTTTCAGTGTTGGCAACACTGGTTGTAGACCTCGACCGGCCTCTGCAAGGCCGGATTACCACAGAGCAGCATGCCATGATAAATCTTCAGGAGAATATGGACCGCGACACGAAATGACTTATGGCATGGAGCACTATTTAGCTAACGATCGCATTCGACGGACACTGTCTAGTGCCGATGAAGCAAAAGTCTAAATAAATACGAAACAAGCAACATGAGGCCGTAGATTCCTGCTTCGAGGTGGAACACGACAAGCGTTCTGGCGCTGACCTGGCTGATGCTCTTGCTCGCCAACTTTAGTGCGTGCAGATAGTCAGCGAAGGCAACCTATCAGGAGAAGACAATATGACATCGTCAACTGACATAAAAACCGAACAAATCGAGCACGAAGCCAATGGCGTCAAGCTCAATGGGTATATCACCTGGGATGCAAGCCGGGCCGGACCGCGTCCGGGCGTGCTGGTCGTGCACGAGTGGTGGGGGCAAACCGACTACATTCGCTCACGTGCCAGAATGCTCGCCGAGCTCGGCTACACCGGATTCGCTGTCGACATGTACGGCAGCGGCAAGACCGCCGCGACTCCCGACGAAGCCGGGCAATTGATGAACGCGATACTTAACAACATGGATGAAGGTGTCGCCCGCTTCGAGGCGGCGCGCCGGGCGCTCGGACATCATGCCAGTGCAGATGCGACCAGGACCGCGGCGATTGGTTATTGCTTTGGCGGTGCCGTGGTGCTTGAGATGGCGCGACGTGGCATCGGTCTGAACGGTGTCGCCAGCTTCCACGGTGCCCTGGCGACCCAGACCAAGGTCGAGCCTGGTTCCATCAAGGCGAAGATACTGGTCCTGCATGGCGATGATGACGTGCTGATACCACAGGAACAGGTCGATGCGTTCAAGACCGAGATGCAAAACGCCCAGGCCGACATGAAGTTTATTGCTTATCCGGGTGCACTGCATGGGTTCACCAATCCGGAGGCAGCCGAGAACGGCAAGAAATACGGCCTGCCGCTCGCCTACAATGAAGCTGTTGACAAGCAAAGCTGGAACGAACTGAAGAAGTTTCTCAGCGATATTTTTTCTGGCTGAGACGCTGACCGGCCGGGAAACCCGGAAACCGAACACCGAACACATAAGAAGCAACAAGAAGCGGGAGGATTTGCATGACGATCAAGACTCTGACCTTCGATACTGGCGGCACCATACTCGACTGGCATACCGGCTTTCGTGATGCCTTTGCCGCCGCTGGATGGAAGCACAACATCGAGAAGGACTGGCCGTCTCTGGCCAATGAGTACCGCCGCCGCACGCTGCAGGCAATGCTCAATCACGGTGAAAACGAACCGGCGACAAAGAACTTCGATGATGTGCATCGCGAAGAACTGAAGTCACTGGCACAGGAGCAAGGCCTGGAGTCATTCACCGATGCGGAGCTGCACAGCATCTCGTGGGACTCGCTTCATAACCTCAAATGCTGGCCGGATTTTCCGCCGGTACTGCCGAAGCTGCGCGAGAAGTACATATGCGCTTCGTTCACGCTGCTCAGTTTTCGCATTATTATCGACACGGCACGCGCCAACGGTCTGAGCTGGGATGCGGTGATCTCCTGCGAGGCGATTGGCAAGTACAAGGTGCTGCCTGAGTCCTACCTGACATGCGCAAAGTTCTTGCAGCTCGATCCGTCAGAATGTTGCATGGTCGCCTGTCATAACTTCGACCTCGATGCCGCAAAGGCGTGCGGCTTCAAGACCGCGTTCGTTCACCGTCCCCACGAATGGGGGCACGAGCCACCGCCAAGCCCGGAACCGAGTGCGCACCATGATTTCATAGCAGAAGACTTTCCAGAGTTGGCGCGCCAGCTCGGCGTCTGACAGGATGATATAGAACGACTGCGCGGTACAGTCTGTTCAGCTTGACACAAGGAGTGATACAGATAGGAGCGATACGATGAGCGCAATCACACCAGGTGCGACCGAACACGAAAAACTGCCGGCAATGGCATCGCGCTTCGTCGAAGCAGCGGCATTGCCCTGGCAACAATCACGGTATGAAGGAATTGAGACCAAAACACTGTTGGTGGATCCTTCGTCCGGCTTGCTAACGATGTTGATGAAGATGGCGCCGGGAGCGAAGCTACCCGATCACGAACACGTCGACATCGAACAGACCTGGGTCCTCGAAGGCAGTCTGGACTGTGGCGAAGGCAGTTGCACTACCGGCAACTTTGTATGGCGCCCCGCCGGCAGCCGCCACGATGCGTGGGCTGGCCCTGACGGTGTTCTGTTGTTGGGGATGTTCCAGTTGCCAAACCGGTTTTTCGAGAAGGACGGCGCGGAACTGGATTTTCTCGGCCGCGAATGGGAGCGGACCTGGGGTCAGGCGCACGCACGCCGGCAACAGGCGCGGTTTGCGTAAGACTAAAGTCAAATTCTAAGGAGCCTCAAGGTGAGCGAACCATTGTTGAAGGGCGATACCGCTCTGGTGACCGGGGCGGCATCCGGCATCGGACGCGGTATTGCAGTAGCGCTGGCTAAAGAAGGCGCGCGCGTCGTGCTCTCCGACCTTCAACATGACGCAGGACAGAAGGTTGCCGACCAACTCAGTCACGACGGGCGCTACGCCAGTTTTGTTGCAGTCGACCTGGCGAGCGACGACGGTCCGCACAAGCTGCTTGCGGAAACGACAACGCGCGTCGGCCCGTTATCGATCCTGGTACACTGCGCCAGCCCGCCGCGGCGCGAAGCTGATCACATTCTGGATGTGTCCGAAGAGACATGGGATCAGATGCTGGCGGTTAATCTGCGCGCCGGATTCCTGCTCGGGCGCGAAACCGGACGGCAGATGATCGAGCACAAGATCAAGGGCCGCATGCTCATCATTGCTTCGCTGCACGCCGAGACACCGCGCAACCTGCCCCACTACAGCGCCGCAAAAGCCGGACAGACGATGATTATGAAAGAGCTTGCCAAAGCACTCGGTCCTCACGGTATACGCGTCAACGCCATTGCGCCCGGGGCAATCCCCGGTGGCGGGTTCGATGCGGGTAGTGCCGGCCTCGAGCGACTGACCCGCTGCACCAGCCTGCGCAGACTCGGCACGCCAGAGGACATCGCCAGGATGGCAGTTGCACTATTGAGCGACCGTTTCTCGGCCTACGTCACCGGCACCACCGTCGCAGTCGACGGTGGCATTGCGTTGCATAACTGGCTTGAACCGTTGGATCTGTGATCAGCGGGAGGACGAATGGCTACAACTGCTAACACGCAATGGCTTTCGCAGGTTGTGGAGCAAGCGCTCGAGCCCGACCTTCCGATCATTGATCCACACCATCACCTGTGGGACTACCCGGACAGTCGTTACATAGCGACCGACTTCCTTGACGACACAGCGGCCGGTCACAACATTGTTCAGTCGGTATTCGTTGAATGCAGTTCGCAGTACCGTAGTGACGGCCCGGCAGCCATGCGACCGATCGGCGAAACCGAGTACGTCTGCCGGCTTGCCGATGAAAGCGACACGGCTTTCCCCGACAAGACCAAGATCGCCACCGGCATAGTCGGCCATGCCGACCTGACTCTAGGCAAAGCGGTGAACGACGTTCTATCCGCGCACATCAGTGCCGGCAATGGCCGCTTTCGTGGAATTCGCCATGCTTGCGCCTGGGACGCCAGCGATGACGTGCGCAACTCGCACACCAATCCACCCGAAGGCCTGCTTTTGCAAGAGAGCTTTCGGGAAGGCTTTGCCTGCCTCAACAAACACGGCCTGAGCTTCGATGCCTGGCACTACCACACGCAGATCCCGCAGCTGACGGACCTTGCACGCGCGTTCCCGGAAACACCGATCATTCTCGATCACGTCGGCGGCCCGCTCGGCATCGGACCCTACGCCGGCAGACGCGAAGAAATTTTTCAGAAATGGAAAGACGCTATCGCCGAGCTGGCGCAATGCCCCAACGTATCGGTAAAACTTGGCGGCCTGGCAATGAAGATCTGCGGATTCGGCTGGCACAACCGCGACAAACCGCCAACATCCGATGAATTGGCCGAAGCAACGGCGCCCTATTACCACTATTGCGTTGATCAGTTCGGTGTCGAGCGCTGCATGTTCGAGAGCAACTTTCCGGTCGACAAGCTTTCGGTCTCATATGGCGTTCTATGGAATGCGTTCAAGAAAATCGCCGCGGCGTATTCAGACGGCGAGCGTGCTGCGTTGTTTCATGACAACGCGGCACGCGTGTATCGATTGGCTAACTGATTTACACGAATATTCGTACCGGGAACTTGGTTCGCGGAAAGAGCGTGGCATAGCTCCGTAATCCGGTTGTTGCGTAGCCCGGAAGGAGCGAAGCGTATTCCGGGAACCAAGTTCGCGGAAGTAGCCTAGCGTATTCCGGGATAACATTCCGACATGGTCCTTTATCGCCGAAGCCTCGTCGCGGGCGGAACATTCTTCTTTACCGTCAATCTTCGCGACCGCTGTCGCACAGTACTGGTAGATCACGCAGGCCAGTTACGGGAAATCGTTCGCGGTGTCCGCAAGCAACTGCCGTTTGAGATTGATGCAATGGTGATACTCCCCGACCATTGGCACGCAGTGTGGACGTTGCCACCAGGAGACAATGCCTTCGCCCGGCGGATGCGACTCATCAAGACCCGTTTCACCCGTTACATGCTTAGGGCCGGCGAGAAAATCGAAAAGGATCACCGGGGCGAATATCACTTGTGGCAGAAGCGTTTCTGGGAGCACACCATTCGCGTCGACGCGGACTTGGAATCCCATGTCAATTACATTCACGTCAACCCAGTCAAGCATGGGCACGTCAAGCGGGTCAGCGATTGGCCGTATTCGACATTTCACCGGTATGTCCAACGTGGTTTGTTGCCTGAAAATTGGGCAACGCGCCCACCTGATGGGAATTTCGGTAAGTGACCTCGGGAAATTCCTGGAATACGCTGCGCTTCTTCCGGGCTACGCGGGAAAATGAAGAATGCAGTGCGTAATCCCCAGAGAACCCGGAATGCGCGGTGCTCATTCCGGCCTACGTTGGGTGGTTACGACTTGCGACGCTTGAGATAGCTGTTCTTGATTTTGATCTTGTCACCGACAAAGGTGAACAGGTCACAGCCATCCATTTCCATTTTTGTGCCGTTCGGATGGGTCGCAACCATCGTCCATTCGGAGCAACCGCGGTCTCCAGACATGAAGTGCCGCGCATTCTGGAAGGATACGTCCGGCAGATCCGTCCATACCTGTTCGAACGCTTTCTTGACCGCGTCGTATCCAACGAACTTGTCGCCGCTCGCGCTCTTTCCACTGCCAAGAACGAATTCGCAATCGTCCGTCATGTAGGACATCAAGGTCTCGAGGTCATGCCGGTTCCAGGCATCCGAGAATTTCTCCAGATCTTCCAGTGTCATTGGCCTATTCCAATTGAGTCAATCAAACCATGCAAATCAGGTTGCGGGAAACACTTTAAGGCGCTGCGCCTCCGATTTCGTCAGGGTCAGTTTGCCAGACTGATAATCCTGAACCGCTTGTTCGATTTCCTCACGCGTGTTCATCACGAAAGGACCGTACTGCACGACCGATTCCTTTAGCGGCTTGCCGGCCAGCAGCAGAAATCGTGCTTCGCTGCCCCCTGCTCGTACCCGCAGCGTGTCACCGTCGCTGAGCAGACCTGCCGTGCGCCGCTTCAACGCCTGGCCATCTTCACCCACCGTGGCATCGCCTTCGTAAAGGTACAGAAACCCATTGTAGCCGTTCGTGATCGGCGTCTCGAACATGGTTCCGGCGGGCAAATGCACATCGAGATAAAGCGGATCGGTTGTCACCGCCTGCACCGGCCCTTGCGTCTCACCGCTCGCCTGCACCAGCGTACCGGCAATCACCCTCGCCTGACCGCCATCATCCAGTTCAACATTCGGAATGTCTGAAGACGGTATGTCGCGATAGGCGGGATCGTTCATCTTCTCCTTTGCTGGAAGATTGATCCAAAGCTGGAAACCGCGCATGCGCCCTTCGGTCTGCTGCGGCATTTCGGAGTGGATGATGCCGCGTGCCGCGCTCATCCACTGCACGTCACCGGGCCCGAGGTCGCCACGGTTGCCAACACTGTCTTCGTGACGCATGTGGCCATCGAGCATGTAGGTGACCGTTTCGAAACCGCGATGCGGATGAGATGGAAACCCGGCGATGTAGTCATCGGGATTGTCGGAATAGAACTCGTCGAGCATCAGAAACGGATCGTGACGCAGGAATTGCGATGCGCCGACACTGCGGCGCAGTTTCACGCCGGCACCGTCCGACGTCGCTACCGAGTCGATCACCCTTTCAATGGTTCTGTCTGTCATATCTGCAAACTCCTTGATTCATTAAACTGGATCTTCGATGTCTTTTGTTGCCGAGGGTTCAGGCGCGGCGTGCGTCGACGCTCCACGCGCCCGCGCCATTCGCTGCCAAAAACAGAAAACCACCGGCGATGGCGAAATTCTTCATGAACATGATCATCTGCATCTGGTCCGAGAAATCAGCATGAAACAACACTGCGCTCACAACCGTGAAGCCGGCCAGCGCCAGAGCAGTCACCCGCGTAAACAAGCCAGCAATGACCAGAATAGCGCCACCGATCTCCAGGGCGATTACCAGCGGCAATAGTATGCCGGGCACACCCATCGATTCCATGTAGCCTTGGGTGCCAGCATATCCGGCCCCGAGCTTGCCAATACCTGCCATCAGAAACAGCGCCGCGATGAAGATGCGGCCCGTCAAATTACCTGCGTCCTTTGCTGTCTGGTTCATGTTGGCTCCTTGTGTCTGTGCTTAAGCGTGTGAAGTGTTCTGACAAAAAAGCAGCTCAGGCCGCCTTGGCATAATCGGTCTGAACAAGGTTCTCGATGCTCGACCGGGCCCTGGCTATCGCGGCGTGCCTGTTCTCTTCACCGGTGGCAAGACCGTCGGCGTAGATGAACTCGACCTGTTCGATTCCGATGAAGCGCAAGAAGTCGCCTACGTAGCTAGTTTGCGTATCCAGCGCCGTGCCCACATATTGACCACCGCGCGTGGCGATGACGTAAGCCTTCTTGCCTTCGAGCAGCCCAACCGGACCCTTCTCTGTGTAGCGGAATGTTTCGCCGGCCCGGGCGACGTGATCAAAGTAAGCCTTGAGTTGCGATGGCACGCCGAAGTTGTACATGGGTAATCCGAGCACGATGAGATCGGCCTGCCGCAACTGCGCAATCAGATCATCGGAGTAAGCCACAGCCTCCTGCTGATGCACGTCACGCTCACCGGGCTGGGTCGTAAAGGCCTTGAAGCGCTCGGCGTCCAGGTGCGGGACAGGCTGCGCGGCAAGATCACGTACGACTATTTCAAGCTGCGGATGACTTGCGCGAAGCTGTGCGACTAAGTCGCTGGCAAGCTGGGTTGATTGGCCCGCCTCGCTATGCATGCTGCTATTGATCTGCAAGATTCTCTTCACGTCTGCGATTCCTGTCTGGTGGGTGTGGCGTCATTTGAACATTGAACAGATCGATAAAAAAGCGCATAATTTCGCTTATTTCAATCGAATTGTTCAAAATATGGCAGGTCCACGCATCACCCTTGAACAGTGGAAAACGCTCATTAGTGTCGTCGAATCCGGTGGTTATGCTTCCGCAGCGAAACGGCTCCACAAGAGCCAGTCGACCCTCAGTTATGCAATTCAGCAGATCCAGAAGCTGACCGGGGTGGAGGTCTTCACCATTGAGGGGCGCAAGGCTGTCCTGACCGGTGCCGGGCGGGCTCTGTACCAGCGTGGCAAGCGACTGATAGAGGTAGCCGAACGTCTCGAACAAATGGCAGCCGAGCTCGCGCAAGGCTGGGAGTCCGAGGTCAAGCTTGCAGTCGAAGTCACGTTTCCGACCTGGTTGCTGCTGGAATGCTTCGCTGCCTTTGCCGACGAACACCCGCAGACTCGCATCGAACTGTACGAATCGGTTCTCGGCGGCACCAGTGAAGCGCTGCTGCAGCAGCGCGTCGATCTCGCCATAGGGCCTGTCATTCCGCCTGGCTTCCTCGGCGAAGCGCTGATGCAGGTGCACTTCGTTCCGGCGGCGAGCCCGCGGCACCCATTACATCACCTCGGCAGGCCGCTGACACTGTCGGACCTGCGTGCTTACCGCCACCTGGTCGTGCGCGAGAGCGGCGCGCGCGACACGCGAGAGATGAGTTTCGACGCTGAACAGCGCTGGACGCTGTCGACCAAAGCAACGTCGATCCGCGCCGCCCGCATGGGTCTGGGATTCGCCTGGTATCCGGCGGAGAACATCAGAGAGGAACTCGATTCAGGGCAACTCAAGCCGTTGCCGTTGCGCGATGGCGCCGACCGTTATGGCACCTTGTATCTGATGTTCGCCGATCCGGACGCGGCACGGCCTGGCGCGAAACGCCTTGCCGAGATCATTCGAGAAGCGGTGCGCAACAGATGCCCCGGACAAGCTACCACCAAAACACACTGACTCTACGCCACTCACAGCTTGTTTGAGAAAGCGTCGCGAAAAAGCACAGTAGCTTCTTCTTAAGTAAGCTGTCAACCGCGCCAGTCGACGACGTCGTTTATGTCTGCTCGCTCGGTACGATAGCTGTTAATCAGATGTTCGTTATCAGCGTAGCCAAACGAAAGACCGCACACGACCTGGCGATCCCCGGGCAACTGCAGGTGATCGCGTAACAAGTCGGGATAACTCGCCAGGGCCGCCTGCGCGATGGTGTCCACACCGTATTGGCGTGCAGCGAGCATGAAGCTCGAGACGTACAGTCCACAGTCAATCGCCCCATACACACCGAGATCCTCCGGCGTGGTAATGACCATCGTGTGGGGCGCGCCGAAGGAATTGAAGTTCTCCAATGCCTGCTCCGCCGCGGCCGTACGATCATCCTTGCCAATGCCGAGCGACTCGTACAACTGCACGCCGCAGACCTTGCGCCGATCGCGATAAATTCCTTCGTAATGCGGCGGAAAAGCATAATCCGGCTGCGCAGGCGCA
>CP070775.1:1827928-1889329 GCA_020346185.1 Betaproteobacteria bacterium
ACACGGGCGGTATACATCTGCCAGAAACGCGCCAGTTGCTGATGCCAGTTGGCGTCGCGATCCGGATTCGATGCGAGCTTGTCGAGGCGTACGCCGATTGCCTGCATATAGCGCGGAAAATGGCGCAACCGTTCGAATGGCGTGGTCACGACAAATCTTGGCTCCAGCAGCAAAGCGAGTTGGTTGCGAATGTCGGCAATGGCACGCGGCCACGCGGCAAACCGCGCGTCATTCAAACGCGTGCGCAGGATCGCGTACTGAGCAAGGATGTCGGCGGTCAGCCGACATAGCTCGTTGGCGACTTCAACCAGCCGTGCCTTCACCCTGACCAAGCGTGCCTCAAACGCTTTGCGGTCTCGCACCGGTTGCGCATCGTCAGCACCCGTGTCGACGAAGAGCGCACGATCACAAGTTGCCTCGATCAGCTCGTCGCGCAAACGATCGCTCACCGACGCCTTGTCGCCGCGTGACCCCTGATCTTCGAGCAACAGAGCGTAACGCAACGACATTTCTGTCAGCCCCCGCAAGTTCCGCGACAAATACTTGAATTGCTCGGGCAGTGACAGGCGGACCAAACGCCGCAATCCGGCGCGGGTTGCGCGTTGCGCCTCGACTTCGGTGTCAACAAGTGTCAGGGCCACCGAATCACCTTCGTCGACAATCGCCGGGAAGCCCACCACACTGCCGTCCGCGCGTGCGACTTCCATCATCTCCGGCAGCTCGTCAAAATCCCAACGCCGCAAACCTTTACGCTCGAACTCCGATGCCGCCGTTTCGGTAAAGCTGCGCATTGCCTTGACGCCAAGCTCCTTGCGCAGAATCACCAAATCGCGACCCATGGCAATTTCTTCGTGCCGATCATCGACGACCCGGAAATTCATTCGCAAATAATCCGGTAGCTCAACGGCTTCGAGCATTTCAGTCGACACCTCTACGCCGGTCTTGCTGTGCAGCGCCTGTGCCAATGCCTGGGCCAGCGGCCGCGAGTCCGGCTTGATGGAACCGAGTACTCTGGTCACGACTTGCGGTACCGGCACGAAGTGCTTGCGCACACCCTTGGGAAGCCCGCGAATCATTTCCGTGATCTTGTCGCGCAATAATCCGGGCACCAGCCACTCGCAGCGACGTTCATCGATCTGGTTGAGCGCGGCCAGCGGCACCGTCATGGTGACGCCGTCCATGACATGGCCGGGTTCGAAACGATAGGAAAGCGCCAGCCGGTATCCCGCCAGTTCGATGCTGTCCGGATATAGATCGACGGTGACCTGTTCGGCCGAATGGCGCATCAGGTCAGCCCGATTCAGAAACAACAATTCCGGGTTGCCGCACTCGGCTTCACGCCGCCACTTTTCGAAGTCGACCCAACACCAGATTCCCTGCGGCACACGCTCGTCAAAGAAGTCGAACATTGCCGACTCGTCGACCAGCACATCGTGACGCCGCGACTTGTGTTCGAGCTCGCTGACCTGTTCGATAAGGCGACGATTGTGCTTCAGGAATGGCGCCCGCGAATTCACATCCCCCGCAACCAGCGCACCACGGATAAAAAAATCGCGGGCAACGATCGGATCAACCGGGCCATACAACACCTGACGGTGCGGCACCACGATCAATCCGTATACCGTCACCTGCTCAGTCGCCAGGACATTGCCGGCGTCACGCGACCAGCGTGGATCACGATAGTTGCTTTTGGCAACGTGAGCGCCAAGCTTCTCGATCCATTCCGCCTCGATCTGTGCTACACAGCGCGCGAACAAGCGTGTCGTCTCAGTCAACTCCGCGGCCATCAACCATTTCGGTTTGCGCTTCTTCAGGCCGGAACCGGGGTGCACCACGAACTTGATGCCGCGCGCACCAAGATAAACGCCAGCGTCATCGGATTTAAACCCGATGTTGCCGAGCAACCCGGAGAGCAAGGCACGATGAATCTCTTCGTAACGCGCCGGCTTATCATTTGGCCGCCATCCCATGTCAGCGACCATCGCTGCCAGCTGTCCGTGCAGTTCACGCCACTCGCGCAAGCGCAGATAAGACAGGAAACGCGCATGGCATTCCTGCACCAGCTTGCGGTTGGACTGTTTGTGACGGATAGCATCCTCGAACCAACCCCACATTTCGACGTAGCTCAGGAAGTCGGAACGTTCGTCAACAAAGTCACTGTGCGCCAGCACCACCGCGTCTTGTTTGTCGATGGGGCGCTCCCGTGGGTCCTGTACCGACAGGCCGGAAGCGATAACTAAAATTTCCTTGAGACAACCAAACTGCTTTGCCGCAACAATCATGCGCGCAATGCGCGGATCGATCGGCAGTTTTGACAGTTGCTTGCCGATCGATGTGAGCCGTTTCTGATCGTTCACTGCCGCCAACTCAACCAACAGCTGGTATCCGTCGGCGATCGCCTTCGCGGCGGGCGCGTCAACAAAGGGAAACTGCGCCACGTCACCGAGCCGCAGGAATTGCATGCGAAGAATCACTGATGCTAGTGACGAACGTAGGATTTCCGGATCGGTGAACTCGGCACGAGCGTTGAAATCATCTTCGCTATAAAGCCGCACACACACGCCGTTCATTACCCGCCCGCAGCGGCCGGCACGCTGATTGGCTGAAGCCTGTGAAATCCGTTCGACCTGCAGCATTTCGACCTTGTTGCGAAAGCTGTAACGATTGATGCGCGCCAAACCCGAATCAATGACATAGCGAATTCCCGGCACGGTAAGCGAGGTTTCCGCAACATTGGTGGCCAGCACGATACGCCGCGCTCCGCCCGACGCAAAGACACGTTCCTGTTCCCTCGCCGACAAACGCGAATACAGCGGAAGAATTTCCCAGCGCCCCGATCGATGTCCGTGCGCTGGATGCTTGCGTAGCGCTTCAGCACATTCACGTATTTCGCGTTCGCCAGGCAAAAACACCAGCACGCCGCCGCTGGCACTTTGCAAGGCAACTTCGTCGAGTGCGTTCACCACGGCTTCGGGCAGGTCGATGTCGTGTGCATCTTCATCGTCTTCGTCAAACGGCCGATAGATTACTTCGACCGGATACAAACGCCCGGAGACTTCAATCACCGGTGCATTGTCGAAGTGCCTGGAGAACTTTTCGGCATCGATGGTGGCAGAAGTGATAATCAGTTTAAGCTCAGGACGTTTGGGAAGCAGCTGCTTTATGAAGCCGAGCAGAAAATCGACGTTCAGGCTGCGCTCATGAGCCTCATCGATAATCAGTGTGTCGTAGTTGTTCAGAAAGCGGTCTGACTGCGTTTCGGCAAGCAGAATGCCGTCGGTCATCAACTTGACCAGGTTGTCCGGGCTTGATTTGTCGGTAAAGCGAACCTGAAACCCGACCGCATCACCCAGCAGCGTGCCCAGTTCCTGCGAGATGCGATTGGCGACTGACCGCGCAGCGATACGCCGCGGTTGGGTATGGCCGATTTGGCCGAACACGCCACGACCAATGTCTAAGCAGATCTTTGGTAACTGTGTTGTCTTGCCAGAACCAGTCTCGCCACAGACGATGACGACCTGATTGTGTTCGATCGCGCACGAAATCTCTTCTCGCTTGGCGCTGACCGGCAATTGCTCCGGGAACCTGATTCGCAGACGACGCTGCGCACGCTGCTGCGCGCGCAGCGCCGATTTGTGCGCCGCACTCTGCACAGCCGAGCGCGCTTTCGCGTCGCCCGCCTCCTTCAGCCTTCGGCGCAGGCGGTGGCGGTCACGTATCAGGCTACGCGCGATAAGGCCCGAAATGTCGTCGGGTTCGGATGTAGGGACCTGCCGCAGAAAAGATTGTGCAGACATACTGAGGGAACGTCACTAGCCCTGCATTGTAACCGAGGGCCCGTTTGCGACACGCGACATTACAGGCTTCCGGCTGGCATAAATGCAACGCGCTGGACAATGACATTTGTCCTGGTCAGGATTGTTATTCTGGTGCTGCACGCCTCGCCCTGGCCAACAGTAAAGCAGCGGTCAAGACGCTGAGCGGCATCACAAAGAACACCATCGTCTCGCTGAAAGGTTCGAGAAGGTCGTGCTCTGTGGCTTTCATGACAACGTAAGCCGCATAACTGAAGTAATAACCCAGGAAAACTGCCCCCTCCCAGCGATCAATCCGGTAACCGGTAAAGAAGATCGGCAAGCACGCAACCGACACCGCAATCATCACCGGCAGATCGAAGTTGCTCACGGACTGCGCGACCTCGATTCCTGCGGGCGCAATCAGTGCGGTCACACCTAGGACCAGCAGGATGTTGTAAATGGAACTGCCGATAGCATTGCCAACCGCAATATCGCGTTCGCCTTTCAATGCCGCCACCACCGACGCAGCGACTTCCGGCAGTGAAGTTCCGGCCGCGACCACGGTCAGCCCGATCACCAGTTCGCTGACCCCGAGCTGACGCGCAAACACCACTGCTGCATCAACCAGCCAGTTTGCGCCCAGCACAAGCAAGGGCAAGCCAAGCAGAATCAGTGTGATGTTAACCATCCAATGCTTCGCTCGTGACCCGGGATAGGCCTCAGCATACTCCGAGATGATCTGCGGGTCCCGCTCCTTGCGTGCCTGCAACACCAGGAAAAACGTATAGGCAATGACCCCAAGACACAAAAGCGTACCGTCTATCCGCCCGATCTCACCGTCCATTGCCATTAGCGCGAGCACTACCGAACAAACAATGAGCAAGGGCACGTCGATGCGAACAAGTTGCTGCGCTACAGCCAGCGGCACGATGAGTGCGGAAACACCAATAATGAACAGCGCATTGAAGATGTTGCTGCCGACCACATTGCCCACCACAATATCGGCTTGACTGACCCATGCCGCGCCGACACCCACCGCCAGCTCGGGTGAGCTGGTACCGAAGGCTACGACTGTAAGTCCGACAATCAGTGGCGAAATGCCCAGCGCCGACGCGATGCGCGACGCACCGCGCACGAGCATTTCCGCACCGGCTGTCAGCGCCGCAATCCCACTAATGAACATCACGGTGGTCATAAGCGCTGTCCGAGAACAGACAACAGCTCGAAACGCAAGTTTCTAGCCAGTGAAACTCCATCAGCCGAAATGCAGCATTTAACCAGCGCTACCTGGCTATCTAGACCCGTGCCGATCTAGATAAGTCCTTTGAAAGGAGAATGCCGTTCACACCAGGCGGCAGTTGAGAGCAGGTAGTTCTCTTCTTCGACAGCGCCCACCAGCTGCAAACCCAGTGGCATACCATTTGGTCCCTTGCCGGTCGGAATGGTGATGGCAGGCGTACCCATCAAGGTCCATATCGAGCAAAAACTGGGATCGCCGGTCACATCCAGCGATGCCGGCGCTTCACCAGCTGCCGGAGGCGTAATGATTGCCGAATAGCCACGATCGAGAAACGCCGCAAGACTGTGCTGCAACTGTGTACGAAGCTTCAGCGCGTCGCGGTAATCAGCGTCGGCAATGACTTCCCCTTGGTCTAGTGCATCATTGAGGTAATCGGAGAAGGACTCGCGATAGTGCGCCCGCACCTTGCGCGAAACACGCGCCGCCTCGAACAGCATGATCGTGCGATGCACCTTGTGCGCCCGGTCGAACTCGCCCGGTATCTCGATAATGTCAATCAAGGCGCCAGCTTCTCGCAAACGTGCCACGTCCGCCTCAAATTGCGCCCGCTGCTCCGGCTGTGCCAAATGCCAGACCGGCGAGCGCACCGCTGCCAAACGAGGCGCGCCTTTTAGCGTTGGCGCCTCCGGAGAAATGCTGCTACGGCGAGCCGTCAGGCTCCACGCCAACAGCGCCACATCAGCGACACTACGCGCAAATACACCGGGCTGGTCGAGCGATGGTGAGAACGGCATGATGCCGCGTGCGGAAAGCATGCCCTGGCTTGGCTTGTAACCGACAACGCCGCAGAAAGCGGCAGGACGCACCACCGATCCATTTGTCTGGGTTCCGATCGCCGCCGGGACAAACCCTGCCGCTACTGCCGCCGCTGAACCACTCGAAGAACCACCCGGCGTATACCTCGCGTTCCACGGATTGGTCGTCTTTGCCGGCACCATGAACGCGGCTTCGGTCGTCACGGTCTTGCCAAGCATGAACGCGCCGGCTCGCTCGACACGCACCACCACATCTGCGGTTTCGTCGGGAACGTATCCCGCGTACAACCGGCAACCCATTTCGGTCGGAATGCCGGCCGTATAAAAGTTGTCTTTCACGCCGATCGGAACACCATGCAGCGGGTGGGCTGCCTTCCACGGCGTCGCCGCCGAATCTGCAGTGCGCGCAAGCTCCATGGCGCGCTCACGATCGAGCCATTGCCATGCTTTCACCGCGTGTTCGAGCGAATCGATGCGCGCAAGCAGGCTCTGCAAGTAGGTGCTTGGTTTGAGCTTCCCCGAGCGGATGCGTTTCGCCGCGTCATGCAAACCGATTCTGTACAGTTCAGTCATGGCTGTTCTTTCTCAAGCAGGCTAGCGACTTCTTGCAAAAACACGGTTGCTTTTGGAAACGCACTGCGCCGCGAGTTGCTGTGACCTTGATTTGGTTGCGTCAATTTCACGGTAACGTGCTTCAACCTTTCAGATTGTTGCGGTAGTCAGGATTGATCAGGTTCGGCGGCTGCTCGCCGCTCAACGCGGCGACCAGGTTCTTTGCAGCAGTCATCGCCATGGCGCGACGCGTCGACTCGGAAGCGCTGGCAATATGCGGCGACAACACAGCGTTCTCCAACTCAAGGAACCCGGGATTGAGCCTCGGTTCGTTCTCATAGACATCGAGTCCGGCAGACCAGATGGTTCCCGCACGCAACGCCTCTATCAGCGCCGCGTCGTCGACAATGCCGCCGCGCGCCATATTGATGAGCACAGCCGACGGTTTCATCCTGGCAAGCTCCGGCGCACCAATAAAATGATGTGTTTCCGGCTTGTACGGCAGAATCAGCATGACGATATCCGATTGTCCCAGCAAATCTTCTTTACTCACATACCGTGCATCCAGCTGTTCTTCAACATCGGGCGCAACGCGATTGCGCGTGTAATACAGGATATTCATATCGAAACCGCGCGCACGCTTGGCAATGGCCTGGCCGATCCGTCCAAATCCAACGATGCCAATAGTGGCGCCATGCACGTCCTTGCCGAGCGTCTGCTTCAAATAAGTAGTTTTCCATTCCCTTGCGCGCAGGTAACGCTCGCCTTCGCTCATGCGGCGGCAGGTCGCGATCATCAGTCCGATCGCGTAGTCGGCAACACTATCATCGAGCACACCCGGCGTGTTGGTCACCATGACACCACGGCGGGTACAGGCATCGACGTCGATGTTGTTGTATCCGACTGCCGTGTTGCAGACCGCCTTGATAGCAGGGCACTGGGCCAGCAAGCCGTCGTCAACGCGATCTGTGGAGTAAGACTGTATGCCATCAGCATCATGCAACATTTTGATCAGTTCGTCGCGGGCGATGGTGCGATCGGACTGATTGGGCACCACCAAGAAATGCTGCTCGAGATACTCGATGGTCTCGTCAAACATTTCGCGGGTGACAACGACTTTCTTCATATTCCGTTTTTCTATCGAGCAAGCTCAGTAGTTAACCAAATGTCCGGCGAGTAACCAACCCAGCTCGCCTCAATTGCCATAGAAGATTTGCGGCAGCCACATGCCGATTGCCGGAAACAGCACCAGCAGGATCATGGCGGACAACTGAATGAGCATGAATGGCACCATGCCGAGGAAAATATGCGCCAGGGATACCTGCGGTGGTGCGACTCCTTTTAGATAGTAGGCGGCCATCGCCATCGGTGGCGACAGAAACGCGGTCTGCAGGTTGATTGCCGTCAGCAGGCCGAAGAATAGTGGATCGATTCCGAAGTTGGGAAGCATCGGAAGAAAAATCGGCACGAAAATAATGATGATCACTGTCCAGTCAAGCGGCCAGCCGAGCAGGAAGATGAGCAACTGCGACAGGAACAGAAAACCGCCTGGCGACAAATCCATGCTATAGACCCAGCTCTCCAGCAGATTCTGTCCACCTAACGCAGCAAACGTGGAAGAGAACACCCACGAGCCGACCAGCAGCCAGCACACCATGGCTGTCGTGCGTGCGGTCAGAAAAGCCGATTCCTTGAGCCGTGTGAACGACAGGCGTTTGTACGAAGCAGCAAGGATTGCGGCGCCAAGCGCACCGACCGCCGCTGCCTCGGTTGGCGTGGCAACGCCGAGAAGAATACTGCCCAGCACCGCCGTAATGAGAAACGCCAACGGAAAGAACGACGTTGCGAGCATCTTGAAGACCTCGCCCGCAGGCACATTGAGTTCTTCGGCCGGCAGCTTGGGTGCGAGTTTCGGGTTAATCACCGCCCTGATAATGACGTAGCCGACATACATGCTGGAGAGCATCAAACCTGGTATCAGCGCGCCCATGTACAACTGCACTACTGACACACCGGCAGTCGCGCCATACAGAATCAGCAACACACTGGGTGGAATCAGAATACCCAGGCAGCCCCCGGCAGCGATGGAGCCGGCAGAAAGCTTGATGTCATAGCCGGCTTTGAGCATCGGCGGCAACACCAGCAAGCCCATCAAGGTGACGGTAGCGCCGATGATTCCGGTTGCTGCAGCGAAGACCGCACAGGTAAGTATCGTTGCAACTGCAAGTGCCGCCGGAACCCGGGACATCGACAATTCGAGGCTTCGGAACAACCGATCGATAATGCCGGAGCGCTCGACAATGTAGCCCATGAAAATAAACAACGGCACGGCGATAACGACATCGAGCGTCATCACGCCGTAAGTGCGCAGCACCATATTGTCAAAAATGGGATTTTCGAAAAGCGGCACCCCCGGCCGGTGGAAGGCAACGATCCCGAACAGAATTCCCAGCCCGATCAGCGTGAAGGCAATCGGAAAGCCAAGCAGAATGGAAGCGATGATCACCCCCAGCATCACCATTCCAAGGTGCTGGTGGGTAATCTGCGACGGCGGTGGCAAGAACAGGATGTAGCCGAGCGCAATAATGGCAATAATGCCGAAGCCAATGGTGCGCGCCTCGAACCTGAGGAATCTGAGCCAGTTCACGACTTCGCTCCTTCCTCAGAGTCATCACCGGACAGCAGTTCCTTGATCTGTTCGATGTCCTCTTCTTCGACGTCATGCAGCCGCTGCGGCCACTCGCCACTGCGAATACATTGCACGCAGCGAATAATCTCGGCAATGCCCTGCAACAGCAACAGCCCGCCGGCTATTGGGATAGCAAGCTTGTAAGGATAGACCGGTACGCCGGCGGAGGTGACGCTGGAAACTTCCTTCATTGCCCAGGAAATCTGTGTGAACTCGATGCCGGCATAGACCAGCGCAGAAATTCCGGGAATGAAGAACACGAGGTATAGAACGAGATCGAACCAGGCCTGGGTTCGCGGCTGCAAGGTCCGGTACATCATGTCCGCCCGCACGTGCCCATTGCGCGACAGGGTGTATGCCCCGGCCATCATGAACAACAAACCGTAGAGGATGTATGCGACGTCAAATACCCATTGATTTGGCATATTGAGGATGTAACGCATGGTGACGTCAAAGCACACCAGCAGGGTCAGCAGGACCACGGTCCATGCGAACAATTTTCCGAACCAGGCACTGATCCGGTCGATCATGAACAAATAGCGATTCACGGCAAATCCTCAGTTTGCATGCGAGAGTTAGTCAGGTGGCCGCGTAACCGGCTATCCGACCATCCACCTTTTCATGTTCTTATGGCGTCAGGACATCAACCTGGCCGATACCGCTAGCGCGGCCTAGCCAAAGAAGTGATCGTAAGCCTGCTGCCTGCCGACGATAAACTTGTTCTGATAGTCGAGCACCCGCCGCATGTACGCTTTCTGCGACTCGATCACTTTCGTAAAGAACGGATTCTCGGCACCCTCATCCTCGATAATCTTGTCCCAGGCATCAAGCTGCAGTTCAAGCACATCGGTTGGCGTCTTGATGAAGTTCACACCGTGGTTGTCGCGCAATTCTTCATATGCCTTGGAATAGACTTCCATAGTTCGCCAGTACATCTGGCTGTTAGCCGCCTTGGCGGCAACGCGCCAGATCGAGCGGTACTGCTCGGGAAATCCTTCCCAGGTCTGACGGTTAATCAAGACTTCGATAAACTCCGCCGGCTGATGATAGCTCTGCACCATGCAGATCTTGGATACATCGGGAAAGCCGAGCGCCATATCCGATGCGGGATTGTTGTACTCGGCAGCATCGATGACGCCACGCTCGAGCGCCGGCACGATCTCGCCTCCCGGCAACGCCACTACGGAGGCGCCCATGTTCTTGAATACGTCAATCGATAGACCAACGGTACGATACTTCACGCCCTTGAACTGGTCGGCCGATTTGATCTCCTTGTTGAACCAGCCAAGCGGCTGCGTTGGCATCGGTCCGTACGCCAGCGGCACCACATCGAGCTTTAGCAGGTCACGATAGATCTCTTCGTACAGCTCCTGACCGCCACCGTATTCCAGCCATCCCAACATGGTATTGGCATCATGCCCCCAGGCCGGGCCAGTTCCGAACAAAGACAACGCACTGTTCTTACCGTACCAAAACGCCGGAACCGCCTGACTGCCATCGAGAATGCCTCTGTGAACAGCATCGGCCTGATCGAACGCACCGACTACGGCCCCTGCTGGCAACATTTCCACTGTCATGCGCCCGCCCGAGAGCTGCTCGACGAAGCTAAAGATCTCGGTGGCGATCTCGAAAATCGGGTCTTTGGGTGAAAATGCTCCCTGGAACTTGAGTCGCTTCTCGGGCAACGAGGTATCGCCCCCCACAGAGGCGGTACTCGTCTGTTGCTGGTCATTGTTGCTGCCGACGCCACAGCCGGAAAGAGCAGCAAGCGTGGCTGCGCCGCCCGCGGCGGCCGAGCCGAGAAACTTCCTGCGGCTGAGTCGCCTTTCATCTGGACGCTGGTCTTCGCTCATGGTTGACTCCTCCTCAAATTTGTTCTTGCCGGTCGCCTTCGGCACCGGTGACGCGCGTTCTTGGTTCAAAGACGCGGTGGATTCAGGTGAAACCGAAAATCGCCGGCTTCGCGAGACTCACTGCCCACACGGCGCGCCTCCAAAGGCACGATGCAAGATTGTATTTTGGAATCATGCCTCAAGGCCACTTTTTTCCGCCGTGCAAGGCATTGACGGCGCTCATTCAAACATCGTGATGACGCTGCAAAGCGGCGTCATGGGACCTTTTCCCGGCCAAAAAACGCCCACGTGCCGGCCGACTGCAAAACGCCGCGGCTTGTACCTGCCTGGCTGTGCCGATAGAATTCGCGAACCGCGAACGCGGCATAAATTTGGGGAGTGCGGCAATCTTGCTAACCGGGTACGGTAAGCGCGTCAACTGATTACCGGGCGCCGTGAGCGCGCCAATCACACCAATCAGGAAAGGGGGAGGCGTGCGCCTCGTCAGCACATTTCTCATTCTGTTCGCCTTCTGGCTGGTGCTTTCAGGCCACTACACCGCGTTCCTGATGACTGCCGGCACCTTATGCGCGCTCGGAGTGGTCTTGTTCGCGCGACGCATGGATGTTGTTGACCACGAAGGTCACCCGATCCATCTGGCCCCACGGGCATTACTCTTTTACTGGCCCTGGCTGCTGAAAGAGATTGCGGTGTCAGCCATGCAGGTATCGAAAATTATTCTGCATCCCCGACTGCCGATCAGTCCCACCCTGATACGGGTGCGTACGACACAGAGAACCGATGTAGGGCGCACCACATTTGCCAATTCGATCACCCTGACGCCCGGCACCATTTCAGTTGAAGTGGCCGAGGATGAAATTTTGGTGCACGCACTGACACGCAATGGCGCAGACAGCCTTGCCGACGGCGAAATGGACCGCCGCGTTACCCGTTTCGAAAGCGCGTAGCGCAAGAGCTTGCCACGATGTTTGAAATCGCTTCCGTATCGCTGCTGCTGGCCCTGACACTCATCATTGCCCGAGCGATATTAGGGCCGTCTGTATTTGACCGCACCCAGGCGGTCAATACTGCCGGTACCGTCGCCATGCTGTTGCTGGCTGTGGTCGGTTTTCTGACCGGACGACCTGATTTCCTTGACATCGCCATCATCTACGGACTGCTGAACGTGATCGGCACGATCGCAGTACTGAAATTCTTCCGCCACGGCGATCTGGGTGATCCGGGTTACGAATACGAGGACGGTAAGCAAACAACAAACAGGGGATCGTCGTAATGACCGACGCGTTGGATCTGGGGAGTTGGATTCTGATCATAGCAGGGAGCATTTTGTGCATGATCGGCGCGCTCGGGCTGTTGCGCATGCCTGACCTGTTCACGCGCATGCATGCGGCAAGTCTGGTCGACACGCTCGGTGCTGCACTGCTGCTGCTGGGCATGACCTTGCAGGCGGGCTTCACTCTGGTAACGGCAAAGCTGTTGGTAATCGGGTTATTGCTGTTCTTTACCAGCCCAACCGCGACGCATGCGCTAGCCCGCGCCGCGCGCGCGAGGGGAGTCGAGCCTCTGCTCGCGGACCAATCAGCGACGGGTCGAGCCCCCAGCAAGCGGGTGGAGGGCAAACAAGAACAGCAATGAGCACGACCCTGATCAACACGGCTCTGCTGCTAATGATGGCGGCAACGGTCATTGCTATCGTGCGCTCGCGCAACATGTTTGGCGTGGTCATTCTGGCCAGCCTGTACAGCTTTCTTATGGCCACCATTTTTCTGGTGCTCGACGCGGTCGACGTCTCGATGACCGAGGCAGCAGTAGGCGCCGGAATATCGACTCTGTTGTACCTCGCTACTCTTTTCCTGACACAAAGCGAGGAGGCCAAGCCAATACATAAACCGTTGCTTCCGCTTGCCGTAGCGCTCGTTACCGGAGGACTGCTGGTTTACGGCACCCTTGGACTTCCGGAGTTTGGGACAAGCGACAGCGTGATTCATCAACATGTCGCGCCACGCTACATCGAACAGGGTCCAGTGGAAACCGGCGTGCCGAATATCGTCACTGCGGTGCTGGCGAGCTATCGGGGTTTTGATACGCTGGGAGAGGTTACAGTCATTTTTACCGGCGGCATCGGAGTGATCGCACTGCTGCGGCGACGATGGCGCAGTGACGAGGACGAGGACGAGGAGGAGAAGTAGATGCGCGGTTTCCGGGTGCTGCGAGTCATTGCGAAACTGCTGATTCCTTTCATTCTGATATTCGGCTTGTATGTTCAGTTCCACGGCGACTATGGGCCGGGCGGCGGGTTTCAGGCCGGGGTCATCGTTGCCGCGGCGGTGATATTCCATGCGCTGATTTACGGCTTGCCGCACACGCAGCGTGTACTGCCGGAATGGGTCGTCGAGACTATGCTTGCCGTTGGAGTGCTGCTTTATACGGGCGTCGGTGTCGTGTCGATGATGATGGGCGGGAATTTTCTCGATTACTCAGTGCTGCTGCACAACGCGGTGGACGGGCAGCATCGCGGCATCTTTCTGGTCGAACTCGGCGTCGGCATTACGGTGGCAGGCGTCATGCTGATGATCTTTTACATGTTCGCCGGGCGAGCACGTAGCAAGTACAGCGAAAAATGAGCGTCCTCGATTCCATCAATTACTGGATTGCGATGTTTCTCCTCATAACTGGGATTTATATCGTCATCGCCCGCGGAAACCTGGTGAAGAAACTTGTTGGGCTCAGCATCTTCCAGACTTCGGTCTACCTGATCTATATATCCCCCAGCAAGATCATCGGTGCAACGGCACCAATACTCGCGCAGGGTTTTAGCCTGTATTCGAATCCGCTGCCGCACGTGCTGATCCTGACCGCAATCGTGGTCGGTGTTGCCACAATCGCGCTTGGGCTGGCGCTGGTGGTACGCATCCATGAAGCCTATGGCACCATCGAAGAGGACGAAATTCACGAGCAGGACCAGAGCGCAACATGATTGAAAGCAATCTGCCGGCTCTGCAAGTCATCTTACCGCTGATCGCTGCTCCTCTCTGTGTGTTACTGCGACGAAGCTCGCTGACCTGGTTGGTAGCCTGGTCAGCGAGCTGGGCAACCGCGGCAGTCTCGATCGCCATCCTGCTCAAGGTGCTCGGCAGCGGCACGATCTCCTACGCTTTCGGAGGCTGGGCACCACCGTGGGGTATTGAGTACCGTATCGACCCGTTGAATGCCTTCGTACTGGTGCTGGTCAGCGTCGTTGCCGCCCTCATCGTGCCCTATGCCCGCCGTAGCCTTCAGGCTGAAATTCGCAGCAGACAGCATTACCTGTTCTGGACCGCCTATCAAATTTGCCTGACCGGCTTGCTCGGCGTGACGATAACCGGTGACGCCTTCAACGTGTTCGTTTTTCTCGAGATCTCGTCTCTGGCGACCTACATCCTGATCGCCTACGGGCAAGATCGCCGGGCACTGGTCGCGTCCTATCAATACCTGATCATGGGCACCATCGGTGCGACCTTTATTGTTATCGGCGTCGGCCTCCTGTACCTCATGACGGGCACGCTGAATCTGGATGACATGGCTCGACGCATCGCCAATATGCCACTGTATCGTCCGGAACTGGCGGCAATGGCATTCCTGACAGTAGGCATTTCGCTGAAGCTGGCGTTGTTTCCGCTGCACCTATGGTTACCGAACGCGTATGCCTACGCGCCATCGGTGTCAACGGCATTTCTTTCGGCAACCGCAACAAAAGTTGCCGTCTACCTGCTGATGCGTTTCAGCTACACCGTGTTCGGACGGTCAGGCATATTTGAAAGCTTGCCGTTCGAGGAAATGCTGATCGCATTATCGCTGGCAGCGATGTTCCTCGCTTCTACCGTGGCGATTTTCCAGGACGATGTCAAACGCATGTTCGCCTATTCGAGCATCGCGCAGATCGGCTACATGACACTTGGAATCGGCCTCGCAAATGCAAGCGGATTAACCGGCGCCATCGTGCACATGTTCAATCATGCGGTCGCCAAAGGCGCGATATTTCTATTATTGGGATGCGTCGCACTACGCATCGGTCAACCGCTCATGTCACAACTGACGGGGCTGGCCAAGCGGATGCCCTTGACGGCAGCAGGACTGGTCGTCGGCGGACTTAGCCTGATCGGCATACCCGGCACGGTTGGCTTTGTCAGCAAGTGGTATTTAGTGATGGCAGCGGTAGAGAAAGGCTGGTGGTGGCTCGCGGCGCTGGTCGTGATTAGCTCACTGCTTGCCGTCCTCTATGTGTGGCGCTTGATCGAGGTGGTCTACTTCCGCGAGCCGTCAGAAAAGTTGAATGAGGCAACCGAGGCACCAATATCAATGCTGATTCCAGCATGGCTTTTCGTCTTCGCCTGCATCTACTTCGGCCTCGACACTTCGACGACCGTGGGTACCGCAGCAATTGCCGCCGAGACGCTGCTGGAGTCACTGCCATGAGCGCGATCGGGCCACAATTCGCGCTGGCTGTACCTGCAGTTGGCGCCGCGCTGATCGCGCTCACCGGTCGTTGGCCAAACCTGCGAGAAACAGTCACCCTGGTAACAGCAGCAATATTATTCTTGATTGTCGCATCGTTGCTGCCCGCGGTCATGAGCGGCGCGCGCCCGGCTGTCACGCTGTTCACCATGCTGCCCGGTTTGTCTATCGCACTCAGAATCGAACCGCTCGGCATGCTGTTCGGCCTGCTCGCGTCCGGCCTGTGGATTGTCAACTCGATCTACTCGATTGGCTACATGCGCGGTAACAACGAGAAGAACCAGACACGCTTTTACGTCTACTTCGCGATCGCGCTGGCGAGCACCATGGGCATCGCGTTCGCCGCAAATCTTGTGACGCTGTTTCTTTTCTACGAGATATTGACCATCTCCACCTACCCACTCGTGGCGCACAAGGGAGATCGCGATACGGTCCGCTCGGCGCGGGTCTATATCGGGATCTTGCTGTCAACCTCCATCGCGCTGCTGCTGCCTGCAATTATCTGGACTTACGTGGTTGCCGGAACGGTCGATTTCACCACCGGCGGAATTGTCGCTGGGAATATCACCGGGCCCGCCGTCGGTTTGTTGCTCGCCCTTTACGTATTCGGCATCGGCAAGGCTGCCGTGATGCCAGTACATCGCTGGCTGCCAGCAGCGATGGTCGCGCCGACTCCTGTCAGCGCTCTACTTCATGCAGTGGCCGTCGTGAAAGCCGGCGTATTTTCGATTACCAAGGTTATCGTCTACATTTTCGGCATCGATTTCCTTTTTGCACGGCCAGGTTCCGATTGGCTAGTCTATGTGTCGGCCTTTACCATCATCGCGGCCAGCGTGGTGGCCTTGCGACAAACCAACCTGAAAAGACTGCTTGCGTACTCGACCATCGCCCAACTGTCCTACGTTGTCATGGCCTCGGCAGTGCTCAAACCACTAGCGGAGATTGGCGCCGCGATTCACATGGTCGCTCATGCCTTCGGCAAGATAACCTTGTTCTTCGCTGCCGGCGCAATCTACACGGCGTCGAAGAAAACCGAGATCACCCAGCTACGCGGCATCGGCCGGCGAATGCCGTGGACCATGACCGCTTTTACCATCGGCGCGCTGAGCATGATCGGCGTGCCGCCTACCGCCGGGTTTGTGTCCAAGTGGTATATCCTCGCAGGTGCGTTTCAGGCTGACAATTACGTTGCGCTTTTCACCATCATCATTAGCACCGCGCTCAACGCAGCTTACTTCCTACCGATTGTTTTCTGGGCCTGGTTCTCAGAAGACGACACAGCACCGGCCAATTCGCACGGCGAAGCGCCCGCTGCCGTTGTAATTGCTTTGACAATTACCGCTGCGTTGACTCTGGCATTTTTCTTCTTTAACCAGACGGCACTGCAACTAGAATCGCAATTGGTAGGACGAGCAAAATGAATCAACCCGCCCGCGACGACCATTGGCTAACCCGACCAGCGAGCATTCAGCAGATATGGAGAGTTTTTTACGCCGTACTGGCGTTGACCGTATTGGCCCAGCTCCTGACCGAGATCAAAGGTTACTTCGATATTGACGGCTGGTTTGGCTTTGCCGGCGGCTTCGGCTTCCTGTCCTGCGCGGCGATGGTGCTGGTTGCCAAGGCGCTTGGCGTGTTGCTGAAGCAGCCGGACAACTACTACGATGACTGAATTGGCATCACCAGCGCTGATTCTTCTCGCTGCTGCGTTGCTTGTCGCGCTAACGCGGGGCCACTGGCGCAATGCCGTCATATTTGTTGCGCCGCTCGTCACCCTTTGGGCAATCTGGCAGGTGCCAGACGGCGTCGCCGGCACTGTACGGTTCCTCGACTACATGATTGAGCCGGTCGAAGGCAGTGCACTGCGCCGGCTGTTCGCGACGATATTCGCCATAATGGTGCTCACCGGCGGCTTGTTCGCCTTTCGCCAGGCACGCTGGTACGAGTTGTCAGCCGCCTTCGCCTACGCTGCCGGCGCGGTTGGCGTGTGCTTTGCCGGGGATCTGATCACGTTGTTCCTGTTCTGGGAGCTGATGGCGCTGTTCTCGACTGTGATCGTCTGGTGCGGCGGAACTCGTGCAGCGCGCAAGGCCGGCATTCGTTACGCCATCATGCACCTGCTCGGCGGCGTTATCCTCAAAGTCGGCATCGAAGGTGTCGTCGTGCACACTGGATCGGTTGATATCCGACCGATGCTGGCAACCAACTTCGATACCTGGATGATCCTAATTGGCATCCTCATTAACGCGGCGGCGCCACCGCTGTCTGCCTGGCTTGCCGACGCCTACCCGGAGTCAAGTCCCACGGGCTCGGTGTTCCTCTCGGCATTTACCACCAAGACCGCCGTCATCGCGCTGATCATGTTGTTTCCCGGTGAGCCAGTGCTGATCGCTGTCGGACTTTACATGGTGATGTACGGCATTATCTATGCGCTGCTTGAAAACGATGCGCGGCGAATCCTCGCCTACTCGATTGTCAACCAGGTCGGATTCATGGTGTGTGCGGTCGGTATCGGCACGCAAATGGCACTCAATGGTGCCGCGGCACACGCCTTCGCCCATATTATTTACAAGGCACTGCTGTTCATGAGCGCAGGCGTCGTTGTATACCGCACCGGAAAGAACAAATGCACCGAACTGGGCGGCCTGTTCCGTACCATGCCTTTGACGACGATTTGCGGCATCATCGGCGCGCTGTCGATCTCCAGCTTTCCGCTGACTTCGGGCTTCACTA
Organism: Betaproteobacteria bacterium; assembly: GCA_020346185.1. Classification (GTDB taxonomy): domain Bacteria; phylum Pseudomonadota; class Gammaproteobacteria; order Burkholderiales; family Eutrophovitaceae; genus SG8-40. The sequence continues at coordinate 1,846,102 of CP070775.1, forward strand.
CCAAGGCCTTGATATCCCAAGCAGCCGTAGACCAAGGACTGGCCGCCGTCTATTTCCTGCTCACGGCGGCCTCAGCGGGGGTATTCCTACACGCCGGTATCAAGTTCCCCTGGTTCGTTTTCTTCCAGAAAGATTCGGGTATGCGACCCAAAGACGCTCCCTGGAATATGGCTGCGGCGATGGTGTTCTTTTCAGTGCTGTGTATCGTAATCGGCGTGTTTCCAGAGGCTCTGTACCGCTTCCTGCCGTATCCGGTCAACTATCACGCGTACACGGCGGGCAAGGTTCTGTTTTACTTGCAGCTGCTGTTGTTCTCGGGTCTCGCTTTCTTCGTCATGTTGCCTTGGCTGAAGCGCACACCGACCATTTCGCTCGACGTCGACTGGATTTATCGTCGGTTGTTTCCGGCGATCACGGCATGGATTTGCGACGCCGTAGCAGATCCGCTCGCTCGTATCGGACGGCGCATTCAGTATATGTGCGAGGCGACACTTTCGAGAATTTACCGCCACCATGGGCCCGAAGGTGTGCTCGCCCGGACCTGGCCGACCGGCAGCATGGTGATGTGGGTGGCGATTCTGCTGGCCTGCTACCTGGTGCTCTATTACGTTTGAGGGCGCCCCAAGTTTAACGACAGCGATTGGCAAAGATGACTAGGTGTGACGACGATGCCGGCGACGCCACTCGGCGACGACGAACATCCGCCAGATCCCCATAACGCCGAAATAGGCGACAAACGCGCCAACCACAGCCATCAGCGACAGCCCAACGATGAGCTGCGTGCCGACGGCCAGAAATTTGTCAGACCACGTCACCATGATACTGCTGGCCTGTTCGGCCACCTGCTCAAGTGTCGCATCTGCGGGCACGTTACCCTGGCCGATAATGGCCGATCCAAGTCTGTAGGCGAGTAAATAGATCGGTGCAAATGTAAACGGGTTGGTAATGAGCGTGCTGCCAACCGCCGCAACGAGGTTCCCGCGCAACCAGACCGCCACCACCGCCGCGACCGGAATCTGCGCCAACGGAATCAGGAATCCGAAAAACACACCGATCGCCATGCCCAGCGCAACGCCGCGCCGATTCAGATGCCACAGGCGCGGATGATGCAAAGCTGGGCCAATCCAACCGACCCATTTGTTTTTCCGCACCGCCTCTGCGGTAGGCATCATGCGGCGAAGGCGTGTTCGCCATCCCCTTTTCACGCGGTGCGGCTGCATGTTGGTGGATGAGATTGTCTGATCATTGATAATAGTCGGAACAAGTTTGACGCGGGCACCCGCGGGATAACTCAGCCGCTTACCAAGCGGCTGCCCTAAAAGTCGTCGCTATGCTACGCGCGCCGCAAGTGCCCGGTTCAGATACGCCCGTCGCGTGATGCGCCAGTGCCATACCCTTCCGGCAATCGGGTCTGTCGCCTCACCATTTCGTTTCATGCCCACTTTCTTCGCCAGCTGCGCCTGCGGACCCGTCTTTGGCATTGAATAAGCATCGACCGCGCCCACCCCCGGCCGGGTAAAAGCGTAGCTAATCAACCCGCGTAAGCCTTCCGCAGCGAAACCCTCGCGACGGTACTGCGGCGCGATTTCGCAACCAACTTCGACCACGCCATCGGCAGCCGGTGCACCCTTGAAACCACCACAGCCGACTAGCGTCTTCAATACAGGATGTACGAACAGGTAGAGCCACCAGCCTGAATACGGCAACAGCGGTTGCTTCTTTAGCAGGGACATCGCCTGCGAATAGGCCTGCGGATGCTCTGGCCACTGCTCCGGCACCACAACGTTGAGGATCGCCCCAAGAGAGCGCGGGTCACGATCGATCGCAGCGAGATGGTTTTCTTCACAAGTAATAAGCCGAAGCCGTTGCGTATGGATCAGCATGACACACGCAAAATGATTGTTCTCGTTCTCCGCACAATGATTTTCTCGTTCTTGCTATTGAGGGTCATCGGCGACGTGTTCAGCCCTGACGTGCCACGCAGCCCTGAGTTGGTATTTTTTTTTGAAGCACACGCATACGACTGCGTCCGATAACGCGCCCCCGGGAAACTATCCACTCCACCAGTAAATTACGCCAGTTATCTGATAATAACCCTTTGTGCGGTCGCGTTCACTCGTCGAGCAGCAAGACGTGCACACGAAACGGCCCGTGCGCCCCATAAACGAGAGTCATTTCGATGTCAGCCGTTCTGGACGGTCCAGACACAAAATTGATCTGCCTGGGCAACCCACCCGTTTCCGCGCGCAGCAAATCCCAGACGTCTTCCATGGAAACAACAACGCGACCGGTATTAACGACAGCGATGTGCGTCTCCGGCAACAGACTCGTCGTGGCAGCCTGATTCTCTCCCGATAGCAATACCAGTGTACCCGTCTCGGCCAACGCGCAAAAACTGCCGGTGACACCGACCTTGTCATCACCGGTCGCCGGACGTGATTGCATCTCCAGGCCGGCATCAAGCCAATCAAGATCGCCGAACTCAGGCCAGCACACACCGGACATTGGCAAGCTATTCTGTCTGAGGTAACGCGCGACTGCCGCCGGAAGCTCCACACGCCGGCGCACTTCGTCAATAGTTGACGCCGCCGCAATGCTACAGGCCCTAAACTGTACCAATGGGTCCCATGTCATCGTCGGCATTGGTCCGCGCGGATGCGCCGACAGGCGCGCCGCTGCCGTGGACGCCACCTCGCCAGTCGCCGCCTGCGCGGTGTTTGCGGCACGGATACGGGCCAGAATGTTATCTTTCGCGGACACGTGTCTGCTCGCTACGATCTTTTTCGCGCTGCGTATATTTCTCTGAAAGTCTTTCCGCGTGGGGCCGGTAGATCACGGCCGCGCGTCCATTCGGCACCAACCAGCGGCAAGCGATGCACCAGACCCTGCCTACCTCCAGCAATCTTGCCAACGCGAGCAGCAAGTTTCGTCGCCCATGCGTAGAGAGTAGGGCGGGATGCAAGCCACGCCCAGACGCGCATGGCGACACGCTGGCCGGCCGGCGCAAGCTTGAGTTCAGTTTGTTTCTCCCGCAGTTTGCGCATCAGATCCGGCAACGGGATCTTGACCGGACATGCCACACTGCACTGGTTGCAGAATGTCGCTGCATTCGGCAGGTCAACTGCCTTTTCAAGGCCGACATACGCAGGCGTGAGCACGGAACCGATGGGACCCGGATATACCCAACCATAGGCGTGCCCACCAATATTCTGATAGACAGGACAGTGATTCATGCACGCTCCGCATCGTATACAGCGCAGTGCCGGGCGCAGTTCGGATCCAAGCACGCGAGTCCGACCGATGTCGACAAGAATGACGTGGAACTGCTCGGGTCCGTCGCTGTCTCCGTCACGCCTAGGACCAGTCGTAACCGAGAGGTAGTTACTGATCGACTGCCCGGTGGCGGATCGGGCCAGCAAGCGCATGAGCAGCGACAAGTCCTCCAATGTGGGAATGCACTTCTCGATGCTGGCGATTGCAACATGAATACGCGGCAAGGTCGTAGTCATCCGACCATTACCCTCGTTGGTCACAATCATGGTTGAGCCGGTCTCTGCGACCAAAAAATTGGCGCCGGTGATGCCCATGTCGGCATCGAGAAAGTGCGGACGCAGTATTTCACGGGCCTCATGCGTCAGTTGCGCGATGTCGTCCAGGCGTGGGCGCTGATGTCTTTCTGCAAAAAGTGTCGCGATGTCATCTTTCGATTTATGTGTTGCTGGCGCGATGATATGTGACGGGTATTCCTTCGCCTGCTGAATGATGTACTCACCAAGGTCGGTTTCGCGAACATCAATACCACCACGCTCGAGGTATTCGTTCACGCCGGTTTCTTCACCGAGCATCGACTTCGACTTGATGACTTTTCGCACATTGTTGCCGGTCGCAATGTCCAACAGCGTGCGATTCATCTCTTCAGCTGATTCCACCCAATGCACGATCGTTCCCGCCGCGGTCGCATTGTCCTCCCACTGCTCGAGATATTGGTCGAGATTGGCCAGACAATGGTCACGCACGTCGGCCGCTGCGCGGCGTATTTCCTCAAAGTTGTCGAGTTCCTCAATCGCCTTGGCGCGTGCGACGACGAACTTACCCTTTGCGCGAGCAAGTGCCTCCTGAACTTTTTTGTCAGCAAGCTTCTGACCAGCGACTTTCTTGAAATGGGCAGACGTGATTTCCATAATCAGGCTCGCCGACTAATGCGCGAATGGTGAAGATGCAACCCGGCAACAATAATCCGCCCGCCGACAATCGGGGGCACCCGCCGCCGCAGGGCTAATCCATTCATTCCACCTCCTCGCCCGTCATTCCCGCCAGCACCTCCGCCACGTGCAATACCTTGGTGCGATTATCACCACGTCGGCGCAGCCTTCCTTCAATGTTCAGCATGCAGCCTAGATCGCCCAGAACCAGCGCGTCGGCTTTACATTTCGCGACCTCGTCACATTTTAGATCAGCGAGCCGCACCGAAATGTCACCATACTTGATGGCAAAGGTGCCACCGAAGCCGCAACACTGCTCCGAGTCGTGCATTTCGCGAATCGACAATCCGGAGACCTTGGCCAGCAACTCGCGCGGCTGGTTCTTGACGCCCATCTCGCGCAAGCCGGCACACGAATCGTGATAGGTCACGGTGCCGTCAAAGCGAACGTCAATTGCATCTAGCCTGACAACGTTCGCCAAAAAATCAGTTAGTTCCCAGGTGCGCGCTGCCAGCCACTCGGCCTTGGCCCTGGCCTCGGGCAATTCGGAAAGCAACTCAACGTAGTGTGTCTTGATCATGCCACTGCACGATCCGGAGGGCACTACAACGTAATCGCAATCGCTGAACTCGGATATGAGCTTGCGCGCCAGGGCCTGTGCCGCAGGCCGGTCCCCCGAGTTGTAGCCAGGCTGGCCGCAGCAAGTTTGGGTACTGGGGACGACCACATCACAGCCGGCTCGCTCGAGCAATTTGAGCGCGGCCAAGCCAATGCTGGGTCGCATTAGATCGGCAAGGCAGGTAATTAGGAGGCCTACGCGCATGATTGTCCAATAAATCATGTAAGCGCTACGGCGCGCATTCGGGCGCAGTGCGATTCACCTGGAGGGGCGTCCGCTGCGCAGCCGTTTTACGCACCGCAACAAGGACTTGATACTAACATATTGCTTAACAGCGGCTTAATGGCAGCCATGTTAAGGCATTGCATTGATGTTATCTTGTCCGCTATCCGAGCCTCGGCTAATATTGCGGCGTTGCAACATAAGCGAAGAAAGGGTGCCCAGGCTATGCCGGAGACGAATGGCAAGACCTCGATACAGGTCATTGAGCGAATGATGGATCTACTGGACACGCTGGCGCGCTTCCAAGATCCAGTCAACCTCAAGCGGCTCGCCAACATGACCGGGCTGCACCCATCTACAGCTCACCGCATACTCAACGTCTTGGTTGAATACCGCATGGTGGACCGAGTGGAGCCTGGCAGGTACCGCCTCGGTATCAGGCTGCTCGAACTGGGAAACTTGGCAAAAACACGCCTGGATCTGCGCCAGGAGGCGCTACCCTTGATGCAAGAACTACATGACGAGCTGGAGGAAACCGTCAACCTTTCAGTGCGCCAGGACGACGAAATGGTCTACGTAGAGCGATTGACCTCGGACCGATCGACAGTGCGGGTAGCCCACCTGATCGGCGCCCGAGCCCCGCTGCACGTAACCGCTGTTGGGAAACTTTTTCTCCTGGAAGACGGCGAGGACGGAGTGCGAGAATACGTCGCGCGTAACGGTCTCACGGTCTACACGCGCAACACGCTTCGCGACGCGGACTCATTGTGTCGCGAACTGGAGAAGGTACGTCGGGCCGGCTATGCGTTTGACGATGAGGAGGCGGAGAAAGGCGTTTCCTGTGTCGGTGCCGGCATCTACGACGATGAGGGCCGCTTGGCTGCGGGACTCTCGGTCTCGGCGCCATCCAATCGACTGAACAGGAGCTGGGGGCCTCGAGTCAAGGAAATTGCCGAATCCATCTCGAATGCGATCGGTTTTCGCGCCGGCGCGCGCGCTGCTTAACGGCCAATGCGGCGAGCAAGGACGGGCCACGCGCGCGGCAATGCGCTCACCGACCAGGACAGCGCCGTGATCGGAGAAATAAAACTCAGCCGCGCACGCTCAGAGTGGAGAATTCGCGCTCCAGCCAACGTCTGATGCGATTGGCGTCACCAATTCGCGTCAGCTTGCCCCACGAGTCGAGCAATACGATGATCAGCGAGCGATCGGCAATGCGCGACTGCATAACAAGACACCGCCCTGCCTCACTGATATAGCCGGTCTTGGACAATCCGATGTCCCATCTCGAGCTGCGCACCAGGCGGTTGGAATTGACAAATCGCAGAACACGGGGGGCGCGTCGGGTACGGGATTCGACGGCAAACGAGGGCGCCGTCGTGTAGTCACGGATTAATGGATAAGCATGCGCCGACTCGACCAGGATCGCCAAGTCTCGCGCAGTCGAGACATTTTCCGGCCGCAGTCCCGTGGAATCAACGAATCGGGTGTTGAGCATCCCTAGCTCGAACGCCTTCGCGTTCATTGCGGCGACGAACGCTTCGCTGCCGCCGTGATACGTTCGCGCCAGCGCCGCCGCAGCACGATTCTCCGAAGCCATCAGGGCCAGTTTCAGCGCTTCGGCCCGCATCAGGGTCGTACCCACGTACAGCTTTGAGCGCGACCCCTTGTAACGATCGATGTCAGCCCGCTCCACCGTAATCGACTCGAGCAATGGCAGCCCCGAATCGATAATCACCATGGCAGTCATCAGTTTCGTAATCGAGGCAATAGGAGCAACTTCATCAGTGTTCTTGCTGTAGAGAACCTCGCCGGTTTCCTGATCAATAACCAGCGCCAGAGCGGACTTGATGCCAAGGTTGACATGGCGTGCCGAACCTTGGGGCGAATGCGCGATCGCCGTCCCGACGGTTAATGTGAGTAAGCACACACTATAGATACACATCTTTGCGGCCAGCAACAGTTTTGTCATTCGCCCTTTTCCCAAGCTACATCCGTAACAGAAGTTAATCACCGCAAACTGCCGATCGATCGGTCACCGGCGCCATGGCCGGATCGCCTCCTACAAAACATACAATTTTCGGGCCTAAACAACAAAAATTCAACAACTAAGCTAAATTTTCCAGAACCAGTCGGAACTCGACAACCGATCCCAAGAACAGGAGACTACGTGCAAAACCCGCCGCCGATCAACCGGCCGGTTCCTGTCCTGGGAGCGCTACGGCATCAGTCGCAGTCGGCAAGTCGCTCTCGGCCTGCTCCTGCTGAAGTCGCCACATGCTTTCATACAACCCTCCGGCCTCGAGTAACTCGCGGTGCTTGCCGCGCTCGACAACTTGTCCATGATCGAGCACCAGTATTTCGTCGGCATCCACGACGGTGGACAAGCGATGGGCGATCACGAGCGCCGTGCGGTTTGCTGCAATCCGGTCCAGTTCCGCCTGTATCGCCCGTTCAGAACGAGAATCGAGAGCCGACGTGGCTTCATCAAACACGAGCACTGGCGGATTCTTCAGCAAGGCACGCGCAATCGCGACGCGCTGCTTCTCTCCGCCTGACAATTTCAGTCCGCGCTCACCGACTGCGGTCTGGTATCCGTCTGGCAGGCCCACGACAAAATGATGGATGTGCGCTGCCTTGGCGGCGCCAACCACTTCCTCGGGGCTTGCCTCCGGACGGCCGTAGGCAATGTTGTAGAAAATGGTGTCGTTGAACAGCACCGTGTCCTGCGGCACGATACCGATGGCCGCTCGCACGCTGCGCTGCGTGACGTCACGAATGTCGACCCCGTTGATGGTGATCATTCCCTCATCAACGTCGTAGAAGCGAAACAGCAGCCGCGCCAGCGTTGACTTCCCGGAGCCACTATGGCCAACCACTGCGACGGTTTTGCCAGCTGCAATCTCGAAACTCACGTCGTTGAGGATACGGCGCCGCGGATCGTAGGAAAATCCAACGTGTTGGAACCGCACGGTAGCGTTTCGGTCGTTCAAATCCGGCGCACCAGGCTTATCCTCGATTTCGCGCTGTTCATTTAGCAACCGGAACATTCGGTCCATGTCGATGAGCGCCTGCTTGATTTCCCGGTAGACCATGCCGAGAAAATTCAGCGGAATGTATAGCTGTATCAGCAGCCCGTTGACCAGCACGAGATCTCCCACCGTAAGTTCACCGGCGACCACCCCCTGCGAGGCAAGAATCATCAACGAGGTAACTGCCATCGCGATGATCGCGCTTTGACCCATATTTAGCAGCCCCAGGGAGACCTCTGTGCGGACATCCGCTATCTCGAAATCGCGCAGGTTCTCGTCGTATTTGTTCGCTTCATATTCCTCGTTGTTGAAATACTTGACGGTCTCGTAGTTGAGCAAGCTATCCACGGCGCGGGTGTTCGTTCGCGAGTCGATCTCATTGGCGAGCCGTCGGATTCCCATGCGCCATTCGGAAACAACGAACGTAAATGCCAGGTACACTACGACAGCCCCAAAAGTGACAGCAGCAAACGTCCAGTCGAAGCGGGTCAGCAAGACGACCGCCACCAGAGTAAATTCCAGTATTACCGGGATAATCGAAAAAAGTGCGTAGGACAATAGGGTGGATATTCCCTTGGTGCCGCGCTCGATATCGCGCGACACGCCGCCAGTCTGCCGCTCCAGATGAAAACGCAGGCTGAGACTGTGTAGATGCCGAAACACACCGAGTGCGACGCGACGAATCGCCCGCCTCGTCACGCGCACGAATACGACATCGCGCAGTTCTGCGAATAGCGTCGTCGACAACCTCAACGCGCCGTACATCAGCAAAAAGGCAAGCGGTAGCACTAGCAATGGCTGGGAAGAATCTAGCGCGTCGACGATCTCCTTCATCACCAACGGCACGGCGACATTTGCAAGCTTCGCAGCGACCAGAAAGATGAGCGCGATCGCCACCCGCCAGCGAAAATCCCACAGGTAGGGAAACAGCATTCGTACGATGCGCCAGTCGCCTCTGGCCGCTTCGCCTGATTGGGAAAATTCGGCCGACAGCATTCAGAATTTAGGGAGCCTAAGGAGGAGCGGTATCAAACCACGGTGGACTGTAAGAATTTTACACCGCACGCCGTCCGGACTCGGCGATAATTGCCGGCTGGACTAGGCACAACGACGATGTATCTTTCCGATCTCACCTGGCTGCAGGCCAAACAAGAACTCAGCGCGGATACCCTGATACTGATACCCCTCGGTGCAGCGGCCAAAGAGCACGGACCGCACTTGCGGCTTGACAACGATCGCGTGCTTGCCGATTACCTGACCGCTCGGGTTGTCGAGCAAGCCGACGTGGTCGTCGCGCCAACGCTGACTTATCATTTCTATCCCGCCTTCACGGCCTATGCAGGATCAACGACGCTGCGACTAGAAACAGCACGCGACATGGTCATTGATGTCATTACCAGTCTCGCAACTTTTGGACCGCGCCGGTTCTACATCTTGAACACGGGTGTATCGACGGTCCGCGCACTGGAACCGGCCGCCGCCTGGCTCGCAGCAAAAGGCATTCTACTGCGCTTCACCCGTATCGACCGCACTGGCAACGAAGCCGTGCAACGGGTACAGGAGCAACCAGGTGGGACGCACGCTGATGAAATCGAAACCTCGATGATGCTGTATATCGTCAGCGAGCGAGTCGACATGTCAAAGGCCCAGCGCGACTATCACCCGGGGAGCGGGCCACTGAGCCCTGACTCCAAGACCGCCGGCGTTTACTCGCCAACCGGAATCTATGGTGACGCTACGCTCGCCAGTGTCGAAAAAGGGCGCATCGTGGTGGAGGCGACTGTGATCGACTTGTTGCGTGACATTGCCATGCTTAGAGACAGCCCGCTGCCTGCAAACAAAGCTGATTGACGCCCGCCAGCGACCGGCGGTCGACAGCAAGCAGCTATTTGTTGTCAGTTACAGTGGCCACGATGTTGGCACCCGACACGCCCGTCGGGGCAGCGTTACTGATATTCGGTTCGCTCCAACAAGGCTGACAGCGCAATGTGATCAGACAACCGTGCCCAGCGGCGATCCTCATGGGCGTGGGCAAGCTTGACTCGAAAGCCCCTAATGTAAATCCGATCCAGGTGCAGCAACGGAAGCATGGACGGGAAAGTACGTGCCGGCCGCCCGTGCACGTTCTCGAAGACCTCCTGAAGTCCGAGCACATGCGCAAGATGACGACTCGCCCTCAAGCGCCAATCATTGAAGTCACCGCCGATTATCACCGGATCATAGCGCGGCACCAGCCGTTCAATGCGGTGACGCAACACTTCCAGCTGCCGCTTGCGCCAGTGGCCGAATAATCCCAGATGCACGTTTATACAGTGCAGTGGGCGGTCCCAGCCCGGGATCTCGATCTCGCAATGAAGCAGGCCTCGGCGCTCCATGCGGCTCATCGATATGTCTTCATTCACCCAGCGCGCGATCGTGTACTTCGATAGAATGGCATTACCGTGATGGCCGGCGTCATAAACCGAATTCTTGCCGTAGGCGTAATCACTCCATAGCTGATCGGCAAGGAACTCGTACTGAGGCGACACCGGCCAGTTGCCATAACGTCGCGCGTGACGCACGTGGCTACCGACCACCTCCTGGAGAAAGACCACGTCCGCGGACAGCGATTGCAGACGGTCTTTGAGGTCGTGAACTGACAACTCCCGTTGAAACCGGGAGAATCCCTTGTGCATGTTGTAAGTAACGACCTGCAACGTCTTCATCGCTCAACACCAAAATCTGCGCGCCAGACGACTTCCTGCGCCACTGCTTCGAGTCTTGTTCGTATGGCGGCACGGAACAGCGGGGTCCCGATCAAGGGGGGCACCCAGAAATCAGGCTCGATGATCGATCGGTAGGTCACCATCACCTGATCGCCATCGACATCAATATCTACCTGAGTTTCGAGAGTACGCAAATTCCCTTCCAGGGCGTGGAAATAGATCCTCGTGGGCGGTGTCTCGGTAACCTCCAGCATGGCATGTACATGCTTGCTGAAAAACATCACGCCGAATTTGCCTTGCTGTTCGATCCGCAAAGGCTCATCGCTTACACGACGGCTCAACGTCATTCCAGGCACGAAGTGCACGTAGCCGACATAGTCTGTCAGCACCGCCCATGCCTCGTCTCGACCAGCAGTGATACGGCTGACCGCTTCGACGAGAAAGATCTGCCCGCTGCGCGAGACTGCGACCGTCGTCTCATTAGGCTCATCGGCATTCGCAAAGGCAAGCAAGCCAATGCAAACCAAACAGCCACAAAGTCCGAATACGGCGGCGACCGGACGCGATAACATACTTGCGGTGGTCAGGAAACCTTGAACACGCGCTGTCGCGCCTGTTTCGCAAGTTGCCTGCCGCGAACGAGCGCCTGGACAGCACTGACGAAATTGCCATCGACCAGGTTTTCAAGGCACCGGGCAAGATGCTGCGAGCCAATGCGGTTCATCGTCGAGCACAAGCATACCAACACTGACGTGAACCCAACAATCTTGCCCTGCGGTTTGAACTCCTCGGCGACGCAGTTCACCAGATTCAGATCGGTTTCGACCGGCCAGCGTCTGTTGGATACAGCCTCGCGAATGGTCTTGACAATGTATTCGGTGAAGCCGGCATGGCCGGAGAGCCGGCAAACTTCGAAGCGGCACTCGGAATGCGAGTTCTCCAGCCCCTCGGGGTGCTGGTTGAAGAATTTCACATTGTGCCGCGGTTCAAATATCTGATGCACAGGGCAATAGCCTTTCCAGAGCAGCATCCTGCCAGCAACAATCTGCCCGGGTGTGAACCCGCCCAACCATTCGTCGAGATCTCATAGTTGCATTTGATCTGGCGCGACGCCTATCGAGTAAACACTCCAGCGACCGAGATACCGATCGGGAAAGAACAGCACCTTGTCGCGTTGCGCAAACAACCACTCGAGGATACTGCGCGCATTCGGTGAAGTACAGACGATACCGCCATCCTCGCCACAGAATGCCTTCGGATCGAGCGCGCAGTCCATACACAGGTTACTGGCGTGAAGTGCTGATCATGATCGAGAACTCGCGATATACCGGAGTGAGTTTGCTCGACTTTAGTAAGGTTGGCTATATCGGCAGCCAAGCAGCGGGCAGCCATGTAGAGCAAGATCGCGATCTGCCCCGATTGATAGAGGATGCCGGCCACTTCGCCCATTAAGTGCAGGCCAAACAAGACGATATAGCAAGCATTAGCATGTTCAGACAGTTTCAAGAACCCAAGAGCTCAAATGAATCGCCTGCCAGCCCCGCATGTTTATACACGTCGTCTCGCTGGTAGTGGTCACCGGGAATGACCGCGCGAGTCCTCAGGGCCAGTATTGCTGCATAAACGCGCTCGTCGAAATTGGTGTCAGTCAACTGACCATACTGATCGAATGTAGCAGCCTAGCTTTGTGTCGCGCCCTCCTTCAGTTACATCCGAGAGCGCGCTCCGAGAACCGATTGCATGAGCCGTTGTGAATCGTGGAAGCCTCACAGCAACGCAATCGGTTCAATCTGTGCTAGTTGCATCCTGCACTTGCTTCAATCAGCACTGGCTTAGTCTTGCATTAGCTCGATCCCGTCTTGCGAGCATGGTCCGGCAAAGCACGCAGCGCCGCCGCGTTGGTCCATGAAAAGACCTTGTCAATTGCCGCATCTCTTGGAACCCATTCGTAAGCCAGGTGTTCACGCGGAGATATCCGAATCGGCACCGTACCGGGCACTAGCAGACCGAACACATGCTCGGTATTGTGAGTGGTGCCCGGCGCGTAACGACCGCTCCAGTGCTTGTAGATTTCAAAGCGATTAATCATGTGCCAGTTTTCGAGCCGATAATGCCTTGCGTCGACACCGGTTTCCTCATTCAGTTCTCGAATCGCGGTCTCTTCGAGTGTCTCTCCCGGCTCCTGGCTGCCGGTCACTGACTGCCAGAATCCCGGACGGTCGGCTCGCTCCAGAAGCAACACCCTCAGATCCGGCGTGTAAACCATCACCAGAACCGATACTGGAATCTTGTATTTCATCTGTTTGGACTTTGAAGCAACGGCGAGCTACACCTTCGCGCGCGCCTCACCTGTAATGCGCCGAGCATCACTGCGCAACCCCGCCGAACGTCGCGGACAAGCTCCTAGTCCAGGATCGATCTCTTGGTGCCCGGCTTCGGATTACGCAACCTGACGTGCAATTCGCGCAATTGCTTTTCGGTCACCCGCGTCGGCGCGCCGGTCAGCACGTCCTGACCGCGCTGGGTCTTCGGGAAAGCAATCACATCGCGAATCGATTCCGCCTCGCACATAAGAGCCACAATCCGGTCCAGACCGAACGCGATTCCGCCGTGCGGAGGCGCTCCCCACTGCAGGCTGTCAAGCAGGAAGCCGAACTTGGCACGCTGATCTTCCGGCGTGATACGCAAGGCATGAAACACTTTCTCCTGGACTTCCGGCCGGTAGATCCGCACCGAACCGCCGCCGATTTCCCACCCGTTCAGAACCATGTCATAGGCTTTGGCATAGGCACGCTCGGGATTATTCTCGATGTACTCCTCGTGGCCTTGTTTCGGCGAAGTGAACGGATGGTGCCGCGCCACCCATTGTTTCGCCTCCTCGTCATACTCGAACATCGGAAAATCCACGACCCACAAAGGCCGCCATCCTTCTTCCCGCAGGCCAAGTTCATGCCCGATTTTTTCGCGCAATGCGCCCAGAGAGCCGTTCACCACCGTGGCCCGATCAGCGCCAAAGAAAATCAGATCACCATCGTGCGAACCGCAGCGTTCGAGAATCTCGTGCGCTATCTCGTGAGGCAGGAACTTCAGAATCGGGGATTGCAATCCCTGCAAACCGCGCGCTTTCTCGTTTACCTTGATGTAGGCGAGACCCTTTGCGCCGTAAATCGACACAAACGACGTGTAATCATCTATCTGCTTACGGGTGAGTTCGCCACCGCCGGGAATACGAAGCGCGACCACTCTGCCGTCTTCCATCTCGGCCGCAGTTCGAAAGACCTTGAACTCAACGTGACGCATCAGATCGGTCAGTTCGGTGAACTGCAGCGGCACACGCAAATCGGGTTTATCGCTTCCGTACAGTCGTATGACATCATCGTATCGCATCACCGGAAACGGATCGGGCAAATCGATAGCGAGGCATTCACGGAAAACGACGCGCATCATTTGTTCCATGATGTCGCGAATCTGCTGTTCCTCGACAAAGGAAAGTTCGATATCGATCTGAGTGAATTCGGGCTGACGGTCGGCTCGCAGGTCTTCGTCGCGAAAGCACTTGACGATCTGGTAGTAACGATCGAACCCGGCAACCATGAGCATCTGCTTGAACAATTGCGGCGACTGCGGCAGCGCGTAAAATTGCCCATCGTGCAGTCGCGACGGCACCAGGAACTCACGCGCACCTTCAGGAGTGGACTTGTAGAGAAACGGCGTTTCAATATCGATGAAGCCATTGTCATCAAGAAATCGACGCACCGTCATGGCAACCTGATAACGCAGACGCATGTTGCGTTGCATCTCCGGGCGCCGAAGGTCAAATACGCGGTGCTCGAGCCGTACACTCTCTGACGGCTGCTCTTCGTCGAGCGTAAACGGCGGCGTGAGGGCCGCGTTGAGCAGCGTGATCGCCTTGGCGAGCACCTCGATCTCGCCGCTGACCAGGTTGGCGTTTTCGGTGCCTTCCGGGCGCCGCCGGACCCGCCCGGTAACCTCAACCACGTACTCGCTGCGAAGGCGATCCGCTGTCTCGAATGCGTCTTTCGTGTCCGGGTCACACACCACCTGCACCAAGCCCTCGCGATCACGCAGGTCAATGAAGATAACTCCGCCGTGGTCACGGCGCCGATGCACCCAGCCGCACAAGGTCACAGTCTGCTCAAGGTATTTGGTGTCAATCAGGCCGCAGTAATCGGTACGCATGATCTCAAGTGATTAGTCAGGTTGGTTTGGTGAAGTTACTAATGGTTACTGCTTGTCGATGACTCTGCGAAACGGCCTCAAAAGACCATCAAGACAGCCACAAGGCTGTGGCGGAAGCATCGCGCTAGCGCGTTAGCTATCGCTCACGAAGTCAGGCACCTGATGACAGCTTTGATGCCATCAGGGCTGCCAACGAAATGCCGGGCGCGCAGGCCAGCGTGATCTCCATTCAATGGTTTCTTGGACTTAACGGTTACTTCGACTTGGCAGTGTCCGTCGATTTGCTGTCCTCTTTGCCTTTGCCCGTAGTGTCGGCGCCGTCCGCTTTCTTGCCGGCGGAACCCGCTTCCGATGCCTTGCTGTCGCCGGCTCCAGTGTCGTCTTTCGATTTCTTCTTGTCACGGAAGTCAGTCACGTACCAGCCGCT
The DNA here is from genome assembly GCA_020346185.1 of Betaproteobacteria bacterium. Taxonomy (GTDB): domain Bacteria; phylum Pseudomonadota; class Gammaproteobacteria; order Burkholderiales; family Eutrophovitaceae; genus SG8-40. Next base: position 1,861,509 of record CP070775.1, read on the forward strand.
TCCCTTGAGCTGAAAGCCGGCGGCGCTGACCAGTTTCGAAAGCGTCGCCTTGCCGCAGGCGGGGCAATCGCTCATCGGCTGATCCGACATCTTCTGCATAACCTCGAGCTCGTGGCCACAGGCGCTGCAACGATATTCGTAGATTGGCATTTTCCCCCCACAAAACAGGCGCGTAAGTATACCCGATCAACCGCGGTTCCAAGCCTGCCGCGGTCCTGATTTGAACCGCCGGACACGGTCAGCGGGTGCATGCCGAGACCTCCGCCAGCGGTCGCCCTATAATGGCGGCGAGGTTTTCCATTGACCACATGCTGACCGAACGCCCCTACTGGCCCTACCCGCGCATCCTCGCTCACCGGGGTGGCGGGCTGTTGGCCCCGGAGAACACCCTTGCGGCGTTACGTTACGCACGCAATCTAGGGTTCGAAGGGGTGGAGTTCGACGTCAAGCTCACCGCTGACGATGTGCCGGTGCTGTTTCATGACGACACCCTCGACCGCACTACGGATGGCAACGGCCCCATCGCCGATGTGCTGTTTGACGTCGTTACACAGCTGGACGCCGGCAGCTGGTTCGCCAATGAATTCGCCGGCGATCCGGTACCGGCATTTGCCGCCGCCAGTGCACTCTGCAAGGAAACGGGCCTGTGGGCCAACGTCGAGATCAAACCCTGCCCGGGCCGGGAGCGCGAAACCGGCCGGATTGTGGCGCGCATGGCGAAACTGTTGTGGAGCGGCGCGACGCCGCTGCCATTGCTGTCTTCTTTCTCGACCGAAGCACTGCTCGCGGCGCAGACCGAAGCATCGGACCTGCCGCGAGCTTTGGTTTGCGACGAAATCCCTGATGACTGGGAACAGGCCCTCGACCAGCTCGACTGCGTCTCATTGCATGTACGGTTTGATCGACTCAATACCAATTCGGTTGCCGCGATTCAGGCAACCCGGCGCGGTGTGCTCGCCTATACCGTCAACGACCCGCTGGACGCGGTTGACCTGATCGAAATGGGGGTCGACGCTTTGGTGACCGACCAGATCGACGTGATCGGCCCGCACTTCGCCTGATCCCCTCCCGTAGCAGAAGGTAAACGGCGAACAGCGGGCTCCGCTCATGGCCGTCTGAATTTCAGAACAAACTGGTCAACCGGAATGGTTACCTGACGAAAACTCTCGGTGCGCGGGTCTGCCGGATTTCGCAGGAACGTTGCTTCTTCTGCCAACTCGAATCCGGCAGCGGCGAACTCGCGTCGAACAACGCCTTCCTCAATGCGGTGAGTCGTTCTCGATTCGGACACACCAGTACCCGGATTACCGGCATGATCCACCACCACGACATGGCCACCGGGTTTGAGCGCTGCAAACAATCGGCTGTTCATCCTTGCGCGGTCACGCTCGAGCCACTCCATATCGTGATACACGTACATGATGGTCACCAGATCGAACGGTCCGGCACCCGGCGGTATCGGATCGTCATACGGCCGCACGACGTATGTCACGTTTCGCATGACGTCCGTTCCAAAGCGCGCCGGTGGTTCACCCTTGAGGTATTTGTCTGAGATGATCGTCTCGTTCTGCGCAACGACCGATCCGCTCGAACCTACCGAGCGCGCCAACAACTCGGCGGTGTAGCCGCGCCCCGTACCGATATCGAGCACTGCCATACCGGGCTGCACTGCGAAAAACGCCAGCATCTTCGCAGGTTGGCGCCGCTGGTCAATCGTTCGGTCATCGGCGCTGCGCTCGGGGCTATCAATAATGGCCCGGATTTCCGGGGTCACAACCGGTTCGGCCGCCCAAGCCGAAGGCGAGAAGTTCACCCAAAGTAACATCGCCGATGAGGCGGCCACCGCAAGTACGCTCATGATTGACTTCGCAATTTGCATCATCTCTCCTCCATATTCTTATTCGTCCATATTTCTTTCGTTCATTCATGCGCAAGAAAATTTAGGGGGTTCTGGCGGAATATTCTTGATTGCCGCGGCAAACGCGGCATGCGCTTCCGGATCGACCGGTCGATTGCGAATCTCGCTCGAAGCCGGCTTGGCGCCAAGATAGTTGCCACCCTTCCAATCACGCGACGGTCTGATCGGCCTTGGCGTGAAACCACACCACAATTAGGGCGTAATTGCGGGATTACACAGTGCCTCTCTCGAGATAAGCCGCATGCATCGCAACTGAGGTACGTAGATTACAGGATATCCCCGATACCAGTTGGGCAATTACGCGTCAATCCTGATTTCCCCTACCATGAAAGTAACCGCCCGACCTTTTAGAAAGACACGATCATTGGCCATTTCGCATAGCAGGTCGCCGCCACGCCGGGATATCTGACGCGCGCGCAATACCCTCTTGCCGAGCCGTTTCGACCAATATGGCGTCAGCTCGCAGTGCGCCGAGCCGGTAACCGGATCTTCATCAATGCCGAATTTGGGCCCGAAGAAACGGCTAACGAATTCATGGCTGTCGCCCGGCGCCGTGGCGATCACCCCGCGCAAGTCGAGGTCGCACAAGCTGGCAAAGTCCGGCGACAGTGATTGCACCACAGCCTCGCTTTCATACACCGCGAGGTAATCGTCAGCGGCGAGAACCTCGTTCGGTTCCGCGCCAAGCCCCTCGACCAGTGCCTTAGGCCGCGAGCACGGCCGCGGCGGCTGCGCAGGAAAGTTCATTACATACAGTTCGCCGTTGCGCTCGACCGACATTTTGCCGCTACGCGTTTCGAACGTGACCAGCTGGCCCTGATAGCCCAGCTCATCAAACAGGACATGCGCCGATCCCAGCGTTGCATGACCACAGAAATCGACTTCGGCGACTGGAGTGAACCAGCGAAGATGAAAACCGCTCTCCGTCGGCACAAAGAACGCCGTTTCCGACAAGTTGTTTTCCTCGGCAATGGCGAGCAACAAGTCATCGGACAGCCATTGATCGAGCGGGCATACCGCGGCGGGATTACCTTCGAAGCGGCGGCTGGCAAACGCATCAACCTGAAACTGCTTTAGTTTCATGTCAGCAAACTCGATGGAACAGGAATGAAATGCCATTCGTCCGAACAGACACCGCGAACGTCCCCGCTACCCGATCGCAAACGGCGCCATCACATAGCCGATAGTGGCGAACAGCGATCGCCATCGGTGTACACAAGCGCGATGTTATGCTGCTGCGCGATCGACTTGCGGCGATCTGAACAACTCGAGCAATTCCACCCGTTTCGCCCGGGCAGCCTCGAGGTTACGCTCCTTGACGTGACCATAGCCACGTATGTCGTCCGGGATACTGATGATCCGCACCGCCAGAGCGTGATTATCCGGCGACAGTGCCGCGAGAAGTTCTTCGACGGTATTCTCGTACTCGGATATGAGTGCACGCTCTGTGCGACGCTCCTGCGAGTAACCAAACAAATCAAATACGCTGCCGCGCAGCGACTTCATTTTCGCCAATAGTTTAAACATCTGGAAAATCCAGCCGCGATACTCGGATTTCAGCAACTGACCGGTCTCCGGGTGCCGCTTGGCAAACAAAGGCGGCGCCAGATGAAAACGCAACTTGTAGTCACCTTCGAACATTGACGCCACTTTTTCCTTGAATGTGCCATCAGTGAACAGACGTGCAACTTCGTACTCGTCCTTGTAGGCAAGCAACTTGAAGTAGTAACGCGCCGCTGCCTCAGCAAGCCCGCTGTGGCCCTTGATCCGCGCTTCGGCGTCGCGCACTCTTTCGACCAGCGATCGGTAGCGCTGCGCATAAGCAGCATCCTGGTACGCAGTCAGGAACTCCACGCGCCGATCTATCATTTCGTCGAGCGATTTCGACATGCGCATGCTGCCGGTAGCCACTTTAGCCGTTGGTGCAATCAGCCGCTCGAGCGCTGCAAGATCAACAGCAGCCCTGCGACCCCACAGGAAGGCCATCTGGTTCATTTTCACCGCGACGCCATTGAGTTCGATGGCTTTGTTGATTGCCTCGCTGCCAATCGGGACGAGTCCATTCTGGTATGCCATACCGAGCATGAACATATTGCTTGCAATCGAGTTGCCCATCAACGCAGTGGCGATCCGCGTTCCCTCGACAAATTGGGCGTTTCCTTCACCGACGCCGTTAGCAATCGTTGCCTTCAGCGCCGCAGCCGGGAATTGCGCGTTGATGTCGCGGGTAAAATCACCGGTCATCTGCTGATGCAGATTGACCAAAGCACGTGTCTGCCCGTGGCGCACCATTTCCATCGAGGTCTCGCTTGCCGACGTCACGAAGTCGCAGCCAATCATGACCTTGGCACCGCCCAGTCCGATCCGCGCTGCGCCAATATCAGACTGCTCACGGGCAATCTGCAAATGGCTCCACACGGCGCCGCCCTTTTGCGCCAAGCCTGCCATGTCGAGCGCATTGAATGCCTTGCCTTCAAGATGCGCCGCCATACCGACGATAGCGCCAATGGTGACGACACCGGTCCCACCAATTCCATTCACCAGCACACCGTAAGCCTCGTCGAGCGCCGGCAACTCGGGCTCCGGCACAGCAGGGAACAGCGTATCGACGTTATCGCCGACCGGCGCCCCCTTGCCCTTCTTCAACTCGCCGCCATGAACAGTGACAAAACTCGGGCAAAAGCCTTTGACACACGAATAGTCCTTGTTGCAAGTCGACTGATCGATGGTGCGCTTGCGACCGAACTCGGTCTCCAGTGGCGACACCGAAACGCAGTTGGAAGCAGCCCCGCAGTCACCACAGCCTTCGCATACCAGATCATTTATGACAACGCGTTTCTGCGGATCCGGAAATTCGTTGCGCTTGCGACGACGGCGCTTCTCCGAACCGCAAGTCTGGTCATAGACAATCACGGTAATGCCGGGGATTTCCCGGATCTCTTTCTGCACCTTTTCGTAGTCGTCGCGGTGATAGACCTCGACGCCGTCGGCAAAGCCGGGACTGGCGCCGTACTTTTCCGGTTCATCAGTCACGACAACAACTTTCTTTGCACCTTCGGCCGCCACTTGCTGCGTGATCTGCGGCACTGTCATGGGACCGTCGACATGCTGACCACCGGTCATGGCGACCGCGTCGTTGTAAAGGATCTTGTAGGTCATATTGACACCGGACGCCACGGCGGCCCGCAGGGCCAGCAAGCCCGAGTGGTAATAGGTACCGTCACCGATGTTCTGGAAAACATGCGAGGTGTCGACGAAAGGCGCCTCACCCATCCAGCTCGCGCCCTCGCCTCCCATCTGCGTATAGCCAGTGGTATTCCGATCCATCCACTGCGCCATGAAATGGCAACCAATTCCAGACAGCGCGACCGAACCTTCCGGCACACGTGTGCCGGTGCTGTGCGGACAGCCCGAGCAGAAATAGGGCGTGCGTTCCATGGCCGGCTGTTCCGGCACGCGTTGCGCAAACGCTTCGCGTTCGGCAACGCGTTCGGCAAGCTGAGCATCTTTTTCGCCTGCAAGAATGCGCTGGCCGATCGCGATTGAGACCGTGTTCGGATCGAGCGCGGCGATCGACTGGAACAACTCCTTGCCCAGTTCGTCTCGTTTGCCAACCACTTCCGGTGCATTTACGACGTTGTAGAGTATTTCCTTGACCTGCGCTTCCATCAGGCCGCGCTTTTCCTCAACGACGATGATTTTGTCGAGGCCTTCGGCAAACTCGCGAATTCCTGTCGGTTCGAGTGGCCAGGTCATCCCCACTTTGTAAACGGCGAGGCCAAGGCGGTTCGCCTCGGTGTCATCGATACCCAGGTATTGCAGCGCCTGACGAACGTCGAGGTAGGATTTGCCGCAGGTAACAATACCAATACGTGCACCCGGTCCGCCCATGACTTTCTTGTTCAGCTGGTTAGCGCGAGCAAATGCCAAGACTGCCGGAATCTTGAAATTGTGCAGGCGCGCTTCCTGTTCCAGGGGCTTGTCAGGGAAACGCCAGCTCAAACCACCTTCAGGCATGGCGAAGTCGGTCGGCGTGATGATACGCACGCGCTCCGGACTCACATTGACCGTGGCACTGGCATCGATCGTATCTTTCATGCTCTTGAGTCCGACCCAGCAACTGGAATACCGCGATAGCGCCCAGCCAATCAAACCGTAATCGAGCAATTCCTGCACGCCGGCAGGATTGAGAATCGGAATCATCGCATCGACCAGCGCGTACTCACTCTGGTGCGCCGTGGTGGAAGACTCGCAAGTGTGATCATCTCCCATCAGCACCAGCACGCCGCCATTCGGATTCGTTCCCGCCAGATTGGCATGACGGAAGACATCGCCGGTGCGGTCGACACCCGGTCCCTTGCCATACCAGACACCGAAGACGCCGTCGTATTTCGGCTGGCCGTGCAGACCGATCTGCTGGGAACCCCAAAGCGCGGTGGCAGCAATATCCTCGTTCACCCCGGATTGAAAGACGATGTTATGGTCCTTCAGATGTTTGCCTGCTGCCCACAACTGCTGGTCGTAAGCTCCCAGCGGACTGCCACGATATCCGGAGATGTAACACGCCGTATTCAGCCCGAACGCCTTGTCGCGCATGTGCTGCATGATCGGCAGCCGCACCAGCGCCTGGGTGCCGGTAATAAAAATACGGCCGTCGGTAACCGTGTACTTGTCATCCAACGTGACGTTACGCAGAGCCATCCTGTCAAACCACCTTTCGCTTACTGATTTTCACCGCGACCGCGAGGCGGGCGGGCAGCTTCACAAAACGCGTATTCTCCCGGAAATCGGCTTGGCGTTCCAGCCAATAACCATCACCGAATCAGGGTGTTTGTGCGTCTGTGCGCCTGCGAGCAGCGACTGACTGACACGCTATCAAGCGATGTCGGGCATTGACACCAGTCGACTACAGATGCACCTGAATGCGAACACCGTACACGCGGGCATTCGGCGTGGTGGGGTCGGTTCCCGGGTCAACGTAATATTGAAAGATTGGCTGAAGCCGCAGCCAGCGGTTTATCTGGGCCGAGTAAACCAGCGTCCACTCTGTTTCGCGCTCTGTCACCGGTTCCCCAGCGAGTATCGCCGCTTGCCGGAATTTGTCGCCGTTCACACCGGTTGAAAACCCGAAGCCGAGCGTATCCGCATCACGTGTCGGGAACAGGCCCGATACACTATTCGGAGTCCGTAAAAACCAGCGATCTGATTGACGTCCTCGTCAGCCACGCCGAGGCGAAAGACGCCGGCCAATCCCTGATCTGTCGTGCCCGGCTCGCTGAACGCCAGCCATTCGGCAAATCCGTAAAGTCCGCCCGAACCATTACGGATGACCGGCGATCCGTCCGGTTGCGTATCCAACAGGTCATCGAATTTGGTCGTGTAGTACCACGCTCCCAGTACGAGACGTCTGAACTTGTCATCGGTGCGGAACTCGTAGTCGAGCTCGCCGATCGTGAACACGCCCTCGTCACTACTGAAATTCAATCTCGCCGTCACAGTGGGATCGTTGGGATCACCCGGAACCCCGTCCAGAATCGCCAGCCGCGCCTTCACCTTGTCCGTAAAGTCCCACCTGATCCGGGTACCGAAAGAAGTAACCGGGAAAATCGACGGACCATTCAATCCGGTTTCGGACAGATCCAGTCCGGTACCGTGGCTGCCGCCTGCGAAGACGTTGATCGTCGCCTTCAAGTCGAACTCGCTGTCAACCGAGTAAAAACCGACCAGGACACCGAGGCGGTCATCGTAAGCGGATTGCTCGTACCACGCATCGAGCAACCGCCACGCATCTTCCGCGGCGATGTTGCTGGGCGCGTGAATTGTCTCGATCAGATCAGCCGGGTTGTCGCCGCTCGTCGCTACTGTCCAGATGTAGGCCGAGCCGCCAGAGAGGCCGGCCAGCTTCTCCATGTCGAAAGCGAACCCCGCTTCGAACAGGTTGGTGTAAGTGACCTCATCGACGGTGTCTCCCTGGCGAACGAGGAGCACGTCGCCAGTATTGGCAAAACCGATCTCAAGCCCATCCGCGAGCAGTCTGGCTCTGCGTCCACCCCAGTCGCCGGTCAGCCAGGTGCATGGCTCGCACGATTCTTCAGCCGCCAACTCCTCTCTGATTTGTTCCGGGGTCTCTGCGGCAAAGATCAGTCCGCATGGGCCGAGACACAGCAACACTCCCAGCCACAAACATCTGACAGCAGGCGATATCAGTACACCCAATGACAAAGGCGCCTGCTTGCTCGTTGTCATTTGAAGGAAATTGAACCTATCCAAAAACATTCAAACGAGTCAAATCGCGCTGCGATTCGCGGCCGACCCGCTCGTCCCCCGCTAGGAACCGATTCCGAGTCCCGCTAGAACGGAATATCGTCCTCCAGATCATCGATGCCGCCGCCTTGCTGAGCGGCGCTGGCCGAGCTGCTGCTGGCCGGCGCTTCATCGTCCGGCATGGCGCGCGCCGATCCGCCAGAGCGAGAACCAAGCATCTGCATGCGATCGGCGACGATTTCAGTCGTGTAGCGGTCCTGGCCTTCCTTGTCGGTCCACTTGCGGGTTTGCAAACGTCCCTCGAAATAGGCAGGGGAGCCTTTCTTCAGATACTCGCCGGCAATCTCGGCTTGCTTGCCGAACATGACAACCCGGTGCCATTCGGTACGCTCTTGCTGCTCGCCGCTTTTCTTGTCTCGCCATTTGTCAGTGGTTGCCAGACTGATACTCACCATCGCGTCCCCACTGGGCATGTAACGCACTTCGGGATCGCGCCCGAGGTTGCCGATCAGAATTACCTTGTTAACCGAAGCCATCCTTATCTCCCGTCATTGTTGTCTGCGCATCTGGCAGCCTGTGACCTGCCAGCCAGCTGTTCATACTACCAAGGCGATACTACCAAGGCATGAGCCATCATCGATGTCCGGCCGCTGCTGTCCCCTGCGACGGCGCCCGCATGCCGACGGCCACCGCCAGCCAAACCAGTGCCACTAATGCACAAAAAGCGAACACCATGGTGTTGCCATAATACTGTGCGATCAAGCCGCCGGCGGTCGCGCCGACAAAACTGCCGACGAACTGCAGTGTGCTGTAGACACCGATCGCAGTGCCCTTGGCGCTTGGCGGCGCTGCGCGTGACACCAGCGACGGCAACGATGCTTCTAGCAAATTGAAGGCAGCAAAGAACAACACCAACCCGGCCACGCTGAGTACGAACACCTCTGAGCTCGCCGCCAACATCGATTGCGCCGCGGCAATCACCACGACCCCGCCGATAAACGCCGCCTTCTGTCTACGGCGCCGCTCCGACACCAGCATGACAGGCACCATGATCACCACACTTGCCAACATTACGCCAAGATACATTTTCCAATGATTCGCTTGCGCCAGGTGCGCACTCAGCTCAAATGGTATGGCGACAAACATCGCCATCAGTATCCCGTGCAGAGCAAAAATCCCAAAGTTCAGTCGGACAAGCTCCGGGTCGCGCAGAATATCCCTGACCGGCACCGCCGAACGCTCAGGGCTTTGCGCGACATCAGCAGGCGGATCAGGTACGACAAAGCGCACCACCGGGACAGCGATCAAGGCCAGCACACCGGTCATCAGGAAAATGCCCGGCACGCCGATCAAGCGATCCAGGGCAGGCCCGGCGACCATCGAAACAATAAAGGTCGCACCAATCGCCATGCCGATAATCGCCATCGATTTGGTGCGATTATCGGCGCGTGTCAGGTCGGCATTGAGCGCGATCACGGCAGAAGAAATAGCACCCGCCCCCTGAATCGCGCGACCAATCGCCACAGCGTAGATATCGCTGGCCACTGCCGCGACGAGGCTGCCGACTGCGAAAATGAGTAAACCGAGGTAAATGGTGCGCTTGCGTCCCCAGACATCGGACAAGCGCCCGAGTGGCAACTGAAAACACGCCTGTGTAAGGCCATAAACGCCGAGTGCAATTCCGATGAGGATCTGGCTGCTGCCGCCGGGGAGCTTGCCTGCGTAGAGGGCGAACACCGGAAGAACAATGAACATTCCCAGCATGCGAAGGCCAAACACACTCGCCAGGCCCAGGCTCGCTCGCAGCTCCTGGGGCGACATCCGATCAGGGGGCTGCATCGAAGAACAGGCTGGATAACCGCTTGGGAATGAAATTCGAAGTCCAGTATAGTATCAGGTTCGCCATCGCGCTTGATCGATACGCTTGCATGCACACTCATTCAGAAACCGGTCGCGCCAGTTCGGTCGCGCGATAGCTTCTTCAGCGAACTTCCAATGGACCTGATTCGCATCCGCGGTGCGCGGACCCACAATCTGAAGAACATTAACGTCGACCTGCCTCGCAACAGGCTGGTGGTCATCACCGGGCTGTCCGGCTCGGGCAAATCGTCGTTTGCCTTCGACACCCTTTACGCGGAAGGACAGCGCCGTTACGTGGAATCACTGTCGTCGTACGCCCGCCAGTTCCTCGAGATCATGGAAAAGCCCGACGTCGACCTGATCGAAGGGCTGTCACCCGCAATCGCCATTGAACAAAAAGCAGGCGGCCACAACCCGCGTTCGACAGTGGGTACGGTAACGGAAATCCACGACTATTTGCGCCTGCTGTATGCACGGGTTGGCGAACCGCAATGCCCCGACCACAAACAAACCTTATCTGCGCAGACCATCTCGCAGATGGTCGATCATGTCATGGAACTGCCGCCGGAAACGCCGTTGATGATACTTGCACCGGTTGTGGTCGGGCGCATGGGCGAGAACGCCGATCTGTTCGATGAACTGCAGGCGCAGGGGTTCGTTCGTGTGCGGGTGGACGGCAATGTCTACGAGCTGGAGCACGCACCAAAGCTCGGTGCGCGGCAGAAACATACCATCGAGATCGTCGTCGACCGCGTCAGGATTCGTGCTGACATGAAGCAACGCCTCGCCGAGTCATTCGAAATGGCGTTGCGCCATTCCGAGAACAGGGTATTGGCGGTCGAAATGGACAGTGGCGAGGAGCACCTTTTTTCGGCACGCTTTGCCTGCCCGGTGTGCAGCTACTCGTTACCTGAACTCGAACCACGGCTGTTCTCGTTCAACAACCCGATCGGCGCATGCCCGCGCTGCGATGGGCTCGGACATGTCACTGTGTTTGATCCCGAGCGCGTTGTGGCATTTCCCGGTTTGTCACTTGCGGCCGGTGCAATCAAGGGATGGGATCGGCGCAATCAATTCTATTTTCAGATGCTCACGAGCCTGGCGGCGCATTACGATTTCGACATCGACACCCCATTCGAGCAGCTGCCGGAGAAAGTGCGCGAAGTAGTGCTGTCCGGGTCCGGCCGCGAAAAACTCAGGTTTGCCTACGTCGGAGACCGTGGCAATCGTTACCAGCGCGAGCACACGTTCGAGGGCATTGTCCCCAACCTCGAGCGGCGCTACCGGGAGACCGATTCCAATGTCGTGCGCGAGGAACTCAGCAAGTTCATTGCCGAACGACTTTGCCCCGAGTGCGGCGGCTCGCGCTTGCGGCGCGAGGCACGCTACGTGTTCGTCGGTGGAAAGAACATACATGAAGTCAGCACGCTCACGCTGCGCCAGTCGCAGACTTTCTTTGACGATTTGGCGCTCGAGGGTGCACGCCAGACGATCGCCGACAAGATCAAGCGCGAGATATGCGGGCGCCTCAGGTTCCTGAATGATGTTGGGCTTAGCTATCTGAACCTGAGCCGTTCCGCCGATACACTCTCCGGCGGCGAAACGCAGCGTATTCGCCTCGCGTCGCAGATTGGTTCCGGGCTCACCGGCGTCATGTACGTCCTCGACGAGCCTTCAATCGGCCTGCACCAGCGCGACAACAACCGCCTGCTGGCGACGCTTAAACACTTGCGCGATCTCGGTAACTCGGTGATCGTGGTGGAACACGACCTAGAGGCAATTCTCGCTGCAGACCATGTGATCGACATTGGCCCCGCGGCGGGAGATCAAGGCGGCGAAGTGGTGGCGCACGGCACGCCCCGGCAAATCACCGCCTCAGAGCGCTCTCTTACGGGACAATATCTTGCTGGTCGGCGCCGCATCGCTTTGCCCTCGCTGCGCCACCGCCCCGACCCAAAGCGTGCTCTGGTGCTGACCGGCGCGAGCGGAAACAACCTGAAGGACGTTGAGCTGAGTTTGTCGCTCGGCTTGTTCATTTGCGTGACTGGTGTGTCCGGGTCGGGCAAGTCGACACTCATCAATGACACGCTGTATCGAGCAGTGGCACGCCATGTACACCGCTCATCTCTCGAGCCGGCGCCCTATAAGGACATTGAGGGCCTTGATCAGGTCGACAAGATCGTCAACGTTGATCAAAGTCCGATCGGGCGTACCCCGCGGTCAAATCCTGCCACCTACACCGGGATTTTCACCCCGGTCCGCGAGCTGTTCGCTGGCGTACCAGCAGCCCGCGAGCGCGGTTACGGGGCCGGGCGCTTCTCTTTCAATGTCAAGGGAGGGCGATGCGAAGCTTGCCAGGGCGACGGCGTGACCAAGGTCGAGATGCATTTCCTGCCGGACATCTACGTACCGTGCGATGTCTGTCATGGCAAACGATACAACCGCGAGACTCTGGAGATTCGTTACAAGGGCAAGAACATCCACGAGGTGCTTGAAATGACGGTGGAGGAAGCGCGCGAGTTCTTCTCGTCGGTGCCGGCGCTGGTGCGCCGACTGGGCACCCTACTCGATGTGGGACTGGGTTACGTTCGCCTGGGTCAGAGCGCGCCGACCCTGTCCGGCGGCGAGGCACAGCGCGTAAAGCTTGCTCTCGAGCTATCCAAACGCGACACGGGGAATACACTGTATATTCTAGACGAGCCAACCACCGGCCTGCACTTTCAGGACGTCGAAATGCTGCTGAGAGTTCTTCACCGGCTGCGCGACCAAGGCAATACGGTGGTCGTCATCGAACACAATCTTGACGTCATCAAAACCGCCGATACCGTTATCGACCTCGGCCCGGAAGGCGGCGACGAAGGTGGCGAAATCATCGCCACCGGCACGCCGGAAGAGCTCGCCGAGATCGAATACAGCCACACCGGGCGTTATCTGCGGCAGGCACTCAGTGCAGAATCGAGTGAGCCGATGGAAAAGTCGGCTTGATATTACTTGTAAGCACCTGAAAACAAACCTCTCGCCGCTGAGATACCGAAGGACGCAGAGGAAAACCAAGCATTTCTCAACACGAAGCAGGATCTCTACAAATCACTAAGCCCGTACAAAACTCAACGCTTGTCGCTTAAAGTGCCGAAAAGACTGCTTGAATTTATCCGGGCCGTCGTTTACCAGAATAACGTTTCAGTTCAGTTGGTATTACTCCGCGCCCTCGGCGTTCCGCGGTGAGCGCCTTTCTTTTAGGTTGAAAACACTTCGGGCGTGATCTACGGGGTGACCACTACCCAAGTTTGTGTTCTTCGCACTCAGATCGCCTCACTAGCTGCCGCACGTAAGACAATTACGCGCCCTTGCCCGCCCATTTTGTTGGTTTTATCAGTTTTTCCTCTGCGCCCTTGCCATCCTAGCGGTAAAAGCGTTTTTCGGGTTTTTGAGTTTTCGCGTAGGCTGCTGTCACTCAATGACGCAGACATTAAATGGAGATAGCCAGCCGGAAGCTTCCGGTTTTGCGATGTACTTGTTTGGCTCGTTACGCTGCATTGCACGCGTGACGTAACGTTGACAGGGAACACGGTATCTCCGCAATGAGAGCATTTACGACTTTACAAAATAAAAAGCCGGCATAGTGCCGGCTTCTTCAATGTTGCTACGGTTTTTGTTATTTGCCAGCTTCTTCTTGTACTTCCTCCGGCCGATCCATTAATTCGACCAGCGCCATCGGCGCGTTATCACCCTGACGAAACCCGAACTTGAGAATGCGCAGATAACCGCCATTGCGTTTGGCGTACCGCGGACCGAGCTCATCAAAGAGCTTGACGACGTTTTGGCGATCCCGCAGTCGCGCGAACGCGAGGCGTCGATTGGGCACGGACGGCTTCTTGCCCAGCGTGATGATTGGTTCTGCAACGCGACGCAGTTCCTTGGCTTTCGGCAATGTCGTCTTGATGACTTCGTGCCGCAGCAAAGAGTTGGTCATGTTGCGCAGCATCGCCTGGCGATGCGCGCTGGTGCGGTTAAGCTTGCGCAATCCGAGTCGGTGGCGCATTTTTGTTCTCCTCTTATATTGCTTTTTCCAGGCCAGACGGCGGCCAGTTTTCGAGCTTCATGCCGAGCGTCAAACCACGCGTCGCCAGAACTTCCTTGATTTCATTGAGCGACTTGCGACCGAGGTTGGGCGTTTTCAGTAGCTCGGTCTCGGTTCGCTGAATAAGGTCACCAATGTAGTAGATGTTTTCAGCCTTCAGACAGTTCGCTGAGCGCACCGTGAGTTCCAAGTCGTCGACCGGGCGCAGCAGGATCGGATCGACCTGCGGCGTCTTTGGCGCCTCGACCGCCGCCGGCGTGCCTTTCAGGTCAGCAAAACTGGCAAGCTGCTCTATCAGAACGCGCGCCGCGTAGCGAATTGCCTCCTCCGGCTCAACCACGCCATTCGTTTCGATGTCAACCACCAGCTTGTCCAGGTCGGTGCGCTGCTCAACGCGCGCGCTCTCCACTGCGTAGCTCACACGCCGAACCGGGCTGAACGATGCGTCGAGCAGCAAGCTACCAATGCTGCGCGTTTCCTGAGTGTTCTCGCGAACATTGGCAGGCACGTAACCGCGGCCGCCTTCAACCTTGATCTGCATGTCGAGCTTGCCGCCTGGCGCCAAGTGCGCAATGACGTGGTCCGGATTGACGATCTCCACATCGTGGGTGGCGTCGATGTCGCCAGCTCGCACCTCGCCCTCGCCCTCTTTGTTGAGATTGAGAACAACTTCGTCGCGATTGTGCAGTTTCAGAACAACACCCTTGAGATTGAGCAGGATATCCACGACATCTTCCTGAACACCGTCAATCGCGGCATACTCGTGCAACACGCCAGCGATCTTCACCTCGGTCGGTGCATAACCTGGCATCGATGACAGCAACACACGGCGCAGTGCGTTCCCCAAGGTGTGTCCGTAGCCGCGTTCGAAAGGCTCCATTGTCACCTTGGCCTGACCAACACCAGTAGACCGAACATCGATAATTCGCGGCTTAAGGAAGCTGCTTTGCATAGATTCGACCCTTTACAAAGTTTCGAAAATTCTCGCCCTCTTAGCCGCAATGGCGCCGAAGGAAAAAAACAGATTTACTTGGAATAAAGTTCGACGACCATCGATTCATTAATGGTCGACGACAATTCGGCGCGCTGCGGTGGCACCTTGAAGGTACCCTTGAGCGCCTTGACATCCACTTCCAGCCACTCTGGATAACCGCGACTCTCCGCAGCCTCGGCAGCGGCCTTGATACGCAACTGAGCCTTGGATTTCTCCGCCACTTCGACAACGTCCCCCGCCCGCACCAAATAAGAGGGAATGTTCACCCGCTTGCCATTGACCATGATGGCGTTGTGTCGGACTACCTGACGCGCTTCAGTACGCGAGGCGCCAAAGCCCATGCGATAGACAACCGAATCGAGACGCCGTTCGAGGTCCTGAAGCAACTGCTCACCAGTCACGCCTTTCTTGCGTGCCGCTTCCTTATAGGTCTTGCGGAACTGGCGCTCGAGCACCCCGTAAATGCGACGGATCTTTTGCTTCTCGCGAAGCTGCCGGCCAAAGTCGGAAATCCGGACATTCTTCTGGCCGTGTTGGCCAGGCGCATAGGAGCGACGCTCGATGGCGCATTTGTCGGTGAAACATTTCTCTCCCTTGAGGAAAAGCTTCTCTCCCTCACGGCGGCACTGACGGCACTTTGGATCAAGATTTCTGGCCACGGTTGCTCTCCTTAAATGCGTCGCTTCTTGGGCGGGCGACACCCGTTGTGCGGAATCGGCGTCACGTCAGAAATGCTAGTGATCTTAAATCCGACGGCGTTGAGCGCCCGCACCGCTGATTCGCGGCCTGGACCTGGACCTTTGATGCGCACCTCGAGGTTCTTGACACCACAATCCTGCGCCGAGCGGCCTGCCGACTCGGCAGCGACCTGTGCTGCGAAGGGCGTGCTCTTGCGCGAGCCCTTGAATCCGCTTGAACCCGAGGTCGCCCACGACAAGGCGTTGCCCTGACGATCTGTGATCATGATGATCGTGTTATTGAAAGACGCATGAACGTGAGCGATTCCCTCTGCAACGTTCTTCTTGACCTTTTTGCGAGCCCGGGTGGATGCTTTTGCCATCGTTGACTATTCCTGCCTCAGTGAGTGTGTTCGTTGCATTTGGCTACTTCTTTCCTGCACGCATAATCTTCTTTGGTCCCTTACGGGTACGCGCGTTGGTGCGGGTGCGCTGACCGCGTACCGGAAGTCCCCTGCGGTGACGCGAGCCACGGTAGCTGCCAAGATCCATCAGGCGCTTGATGTTCATCGACACCTCGCGTCGCAGATCCCCTTCCACTGCGACCTTCGCGACTTCCTCGCGCAATTTTTCCATTTCGCCATCGCTCAGGTCTTTCATTTTGGTCGTAGGCGTGACACCTGCTTCAGCGCAGACCTCGTAAGCACGGCTGCGGCCGATGCCATAAATCGAAGTCAGAGCCAACCACGCGTGCTTGTGATTCGGAATGTTTACCCCTGCGATTCGTGCCATAAGTGTTCCGTTTAACTAATGTTTTGCTGAGACGAATTAACCCTGTCGCTGCTTGTGACGCGGTTCGGTGCAGATCACGCGCACCACGCGATTGCGGCGAATGATCTTGCAGTTACGGCACAGTTTCTTGACCGATGCTTTAACTCGCATTTCGACTCTCCTTACCGGGTTGGAAACATTCCACCCTTGAAGTTAGCTTTCTTCAGCAGGCTTTCATATTGATGAGACATGACATACGCCTGCACCTGCTGCATAAAATCCATGGTAACCACCACGATAATCAGCAGGCTCGTACCCCCGAAATAAAATGGCACGTTCCA
The DNA here is from genome assembly GCA_020346185.1 of Betaproteobacteria bacterium. Taxonomy (GTDB): domain Bacteria; phylum Pseudomonadota; class Gammaproteobacteria; order Burkholderiales; family Eutrophovitaceae; genus SG8-40. Next base: position 1,878,415 of record CP070775.1, read on the forward strand.
CTTGACAATCAGAAACTCCGGCAACAGACAGACCAGCGTAATGTAGATCGAGCCCGCAAGCGTCAATCGCATGATGATCTTCTCAATGTACTTCGCCGTTTGCTCACCGGGACGAATACCGGGGACAAAAGCGCCGCCTTTCTTCAGATTCTCGGCGGTGTCACGCGGGTTAAACACCAGCGCCGTATAGAAGAAACAGAAGAAAATAATCGCTGCAGCGTAAAACGTTACGTAAAGAGGCTGCCCCGGATGCAGCAATCCACCGATGTCACGCAACCAGTAAACGTTTTCGCTGGATCCAAGCAACTCGGCAAGCGTGGCCGGGAACAAAATAATGCTGGAAGCAAAAATCGGCGGTATGACACCAGCCATATTCAGCTTCAGAGGTAAGAACGAACTCTGCCCACCATAAACCTTGCGCCCAACCTGCCGCTTCGCGTAGTTGACCAGAATCTTGCGCTGGCCGCGTTCGACAAATACCACGAACCCGGTCACCAGCACCGCGCCGATGAGCAGCAGCAAGACCAACGGGATCGAGAACGTTCCGGTGCGCGCCAACTCCAAAGTGCCACCAACGGCACTGGGCAAGCCCGCCGCGATCCCAGCAAAAATGATCAGCGAAATGCCGTTTCCGATGCCCCGCTCGGTTATCTGTTCGCCTAGCCACATGAGAAACATGGTGCCGGTCACCAGCGTAACAACGGCGGTAAAGCGAAAGGCCAAGCCGGGTTCAAGCACAAGTCCGCTTTGCGACTCCAACGCTATCGCAATACCCGTTGCCTGAAATGTCGCTAAGGCGAGTGTTCCGTAGCGCGTGTACTGCGTGATCTTGCGCCGCCCCGCCTCACCTTCTTTCTTCAGTTGCTCCAGCGAGGGAACAACGACCGTCATCAACTGCATAATGATCGATGCGGAAATGTAGGGCATGATGCCAAGCGCGAAGATGGTAAATCGCGACAAGGCACCGCCAGAGAACATATTGAACATACCCAGGATGCCACCCTGTTGCGACCTGAACAACTCCTGGAGTTGTACCGGGTCGATGCCTGGCACGGGAATATGCGCACCGATGCGATAGACGATGAGCGCGCCAAGCAGGAATAATAGCCGGCGCTTTAGATCGCCAAATTTTCCTGCCACTCCCGTCATGCCGTTCTGGGCCAACGCCTATTCCTCCACGCTGCCGCCGGCGGCTTCAATAGCCGCGCGAGCACCTTTCGTAACGCCAACACCGCGGACTTTCAGGTTCTTCTTCTCCAGTTTGCCAGCCAAAATAATCTTGCTGGCAACCGTATTCTTGGGCACAAGCCGCACTTGTTTGAGGACCAGAAGATCGACTTCGCTGCCTTCTTCGAGTTTGTTCAGGTCAGACAGGCGCACCTCACGCGTATCGTCACGCGTCATCGAACTGAAACCGCGCTTGGGCAAGCGCCGAGCCATCGGCATTTGGCCGCCCTCAAACCCGACCTTGTGATATCCGCCGGAGCGCGAATGCTGACCCTTGTGACCGCGTCCGCCCGTTTTACCCTTGCCACTGCCAATGCCACGACCGACACGCACGCGTTCACGTGTGGCTCCGTCGGCCGGCTTGAGTTCGTTCAATCGCATTTACGCCTCTACCCTGAGAAGGTAACTCACTTTGTTAATCATTCCGCGCACCGACGGAGTATCTTCAAGTTCCACACTGTGTCGGATGCGCCGCAGGCCAAGTCCGCGCACGGTCGCCCGATGCGACGCTTTGGTCCCGATCACGCTTTTTACAAGCGTGACTCTTACCGTCTTATCGGACTTGGGCTTGTCTGCCTTGGTAACTTTTTGGTCAGGCGCTGGTCGTTTCGCCGCAGCAACTTCTTTTGTCGCGGAGCTTGTTCTTGCAGCGGCTTTTTTCGCGCCTGTATTCGTCTCTTCCATGCTGATTACCCCAGGATTTCCTCAACCGTCTTGCCTCGCTTGAGCGCAATCTCGCTTGGCGAGTTCATCTCGGCAAGACCATTCAAGGTTGCTCTAACGACGTTGTAGGGGTTGGTCGAACCGATGCATTTGGCAAGGATGTCCGTCACGCCCATCACTTCGAAGATGGCTCGCATCGGACCACCCGCGATAATGCCGGTACCCTCTGAAGCCGGCTGCATGAAGACCTTGGCCGCTCCGTGCACACCGAGCACAGCATGCTGCAGCGTACCGTCACGCAAAGAGACCTTGAACAGCTTGCGTCGCGCCTCTTCCATTGCCTTCTGTATGGCAACCGGCACTTCGCGCGCCTTGCCCTTGCCCATGCCAATTGCGCCGTCACCATCGCCGACCACAGCAAGCGCTGCAAAACCGAGAACGCGTCCGCCCTTCACGACTTTGGTGACGCGGTTAATCGACACCATCTTCTCACGCAATCCATCGCCGCGATCGTCCCCTTGTTGCTGTACTCTTGCCATTATCTGATCCTCAGAACTTCAGTCCGGCTTCGCGCGCCGCTTCTGCCAGCGCTCTGACCCGGCCGTGATACTTGAAACCGGAACGGTCAAAAGAAACCGTCTCGACGCCTCGCTGCTTGGCTTTCTCTGCAATGCGCTTGCCAATCACCTCCGCCGCCTTGACGTTGCCGCCATTGCCAACCTGTTTGCGCACCTCCGGTTCCAGCGTCGAAGCCGAGGCCACCACCTTGGCCTCGCCATCGACCACTTGTGCGTACATATGCGTGTTCGAACGATGTACCAGCAAGCGCACCGCACCGAGCTCGGCGATTTTGCGCCGCGTCTGTCGTGACCGACGAATTCGTGCTTGTTTCTTCACAATCATCTAGACACACTCACTTCTTCTTCGTTTCCTTCAGCGCCACCCGCTCATCGGCGTATCGCACCCCCTTGCCCTTGTACGGCTCCGGTGGTCGGTAACGCCGCACCTCTGCAGCAGCCTGTCCGACGAGCTGTTTATCGATGCCCTTGATTACCACCTCGGTCTGCTGCGGGGTTTCGACTTTCACACCCTGCGGCATCTGATGCACGACGGGGTGCGAAAACCCCAACGACAGGTTCAACTTGTCACCCTGAGCCTGCGCCCGATACCCGACACCGACCAACGTCAGTTTCTTTTCGAAACCACTGCTGACACCGATCACCATGTTGTTGACCAGCGCGCGCAACGTACCAGACATGGCATTGGCAGAAGCGCTGTCGTCTGCCCTTTCAAACAAAAGCATATCGCCGTCGCGCCGCACGTTTACCAACTTGCTAATTGGCTGCGACAGGACGCCGAGCGGTCCTTGCACTGTGATTTCTTCATTCCCCATGCTGATCTCGACACCCGAGGGGATGTTCACCGGATTCTTACCGACGCGTGACATGAATCTGCTCCACCAGTACCTTTACTTTAACTACGCCACTTCAACTATCTGCGACTGTCCGTGCGTCGCCCCGCCTGCCACGTCCGTCCACTGCATGCGCCCGCCCGACCTTGCGGAAGACACTCATTCCAATTCAAGCGGCCGATTCGATCAAGCGACAATGCACAGCACTTCCCCGCCGACCCCGGTTGAGCGTGCCTTACGATCGGTCATTACGCCGCGCGACGTCGAGACGATGGCCACACCAAGTCCATTCATAACTTGCGGAATCTCCCGCGCTGCTTTGTAAATGCGCAATCCTGGCCGGCTGACGCGTTCAATACGCTCGATCACCGGCTTACCCGCGTAATACTTCAACCCAATCTCGAGCACCGGCTTGCTGGCGTTTTGGTCATTGACTTTGAAATCCTCAATGTACCCTTCATCCTTCAACACCTGAGCAATTGCCAGCTTCAGCTTGCTCACTGGCATGCCTACAGATACTTTTTCCGCACTTTGCGCGTTGCGAATGCGGGTCAGCATGTCGGCAATCGGGTCACTCATGCTCATGTTCGAATATCTCCTACCAACTTGCCTTGATGAGGCCAGGAATTTCGCCGCGTAAGGCGATCTCGCGTAGCTTGTTGCGCGCCAGACCAAATTTCTTGAACACGCCCCGCGGGCGACCCGTCAACGCACAGCGGTTGCGCAGGCGAACCGGACTGGCATTGCGCGGCATCTTTTGCAGCTTCTCGCGAGCCGCGGCTTTTTCTTCTGCGGAAGCGCTGCTGCTCTTCAGGACCGCCATCAATTCACCACGCTTCGAGGCGAATTTACTCACTGTGTTGCGGCGTCGATTCTCACGATTGATAAGAGCCTTCTTTGCCATGACTACCTCAGTTCCTGAAAGGAAAGCGAAAAGCCGCCAAGAGCGCCCGCGCTTCATCATCGCTTTTCGCACTCGTCGCGATCGTTACGTTGAGCCCTCGCAGGGCATCGATCTTGTCGTACTCAATTTCCGGGAAAATAATCTGTTCCTTGACACCCATGTTGAAGTTTCCCCTGCCGTCAAATGCGCGGACGGAGATGCCACGAAAGTCGCGCACCCGAGGAATGGCCACGCTGATCAACCGGTCGAGAAACTCATACATCCGCACGTGACGCAACGTAACCTTGCAGCCAATCGGATAGCCGGTGCGAATCTTGAAACCCGCAATCGACTTGCGTGCCTTTGTGATGATCGGCTTTTGGCCAGATATCAGGGTTAGGTCGCTAACTGCGCTTTCGAGTATCTTCTTGTCATTGACCGCCTCACCAACACCCATGTTGAGAACGATCTTCTCGAGGCGCGGTACCTCCATCACGCTCTTGTAGCCGAACTGCTTGACTAGCTCAGGTACGATTTCTTTGCGGTACTGATCAGCCAGCCGTGGCACTGGCACCTCTTTCTCGACTGCAGCTTCCTGCTTGACCATGAATTCCTCTTACCCCGATTCCCCGTTACGCGTCCAGCATCTCTCCGTTTGACCGGAAGATTCGTACCTTGCGACCGTCGTCCAGCGTCTTGATGCGGACGCGATCGCCTTTTTGAGTTGACGGATTGAACACCGCGACATTGGATATGTGAACCGGCATTTCGCGATCGACGATCCCACCGGTAGTGCCCTTCATCGGATTGGGCTTCTCGTGTTTTTTCGCGCGGTTGGCGCCCTCGACCACGACCCGGTCATCACCGACGAGCCGCAGCACGGCGCCCCGTTTGCCACGATCCTTGCCAGTACGTATCACCACTTGGTCGCCCTTGCGAATCTTGCGCATTGCCAAACTCCTCAAAGAACCTCGGGTGCCAGAGACACGATCTTCATGAACCTTTCCGTCCGGAGCTCGCGGGTCACCGGCCCAAAGATGCGGGTACCAATGGGCTCAAGTTTGTTGTTGAGCAGCACGGCGGCGTTGGAGTCAAATTTGATCCGCGAACCGTCCTGACGACGCACGCCGGTGGCCGTACGCACCACCACCGCATTGTAGATTTCGCCCTTCTTCACTCGACCGCGCGGCGCGGCGTCCTTGACGCTGACTTTAATGATGTCGCCAACCCCAGCATAACGGCGCTTCGAGCCGCCGAGTACCTTGATGCACATCACCGAGCGTGCACCGGTGTTGTCGGCCACCTTCAGCCGAGATTGCATTTGAATCATATAGTTAACCTCATTCCAACTTTGCCCGCTGAGTTGCGTTAAGCAGCGAACTAGTTTTGGGACCCGCCCGGGTCATTTAATCCGGCCCCTCGTCCCGAGCCAGCGGGACGCCCGAACTGACAGCTAAAGAACGCCCAGCGCCCGATCCGGATAAAACGCGCAATGTTACGTGTATTCGCCTCGCGCCGCAAGAGGCTCAAACTTTGGTGGCGCGCTCCATGAGCCGCGCAACCTTCCAGGTCTTGCTCTTGGAATAGGGCCGGCTTTCCTCTATCAGTACTGTATCGCCAGTATGGCACTCGTTGGCCTCATCGTGGGCATGATACTTGGTGGTTCGGCGGACAAACTTCCCGTAAAGAGGATGACGCACCATCCGATCTACCCGCACTGTTACCGTCTTGTCCATCTTGTCCGCCACGACACGGCCAGTCAGCCGCCGGCGTCTCGGCGTCTCCGTCGTTTCGCTCATACTTTACCTGCCTTTTCTGTCATCAAAGTGCGCACCCGCGCGATGTCACGGCGCACTTTGCCGAGCTCACTAGTCTTCGTCAGTTGCTGCGTGGCAATCTGCATGCGCAATGAAAATTGGGCCCTCAGCAGCTCGTTGAGCTCCTTGCGCAAATCGGCCTCACTTTTGTTTCTGAGTTCGCTCGCTTTCATCGCTTATCCCAAGTGACGTTGCACGAAAACGGTACGCAGAGGCAGTTTGGCAGCCGCCAGGCGGAACGCCTCGCGAGCCACGTCTTCCTGAACGCCATCCATTTCGTAGAGGACCTTGCCCGGCTGAATCTCGGCAACCCAGAACTCTGGATTGCCCTTGCCATTACCCATGCGGACCTCAGCCGGCTTTTGGGAGACCGGCTTGTCCGGAAAGATGCGAATCCAGATACGGCCGCCACGTTTGATATGGCGGGTCATCGCCCGACGAGCCGCCTCGATTTGCCGAGCTGTCAAACGGCCGCGATTGGTCGCCTTGAGGCCGAATTCGCCGAAAGAAACCTTGGCGCCGCGTGTCGCGACACCGTAATTGCGGCCTTTGTGATATTTGCGGAACTTGGTTCTAGCCGGCTGCAGCATTGGTTACTCCTGCTTTTCTCGGTTTCTTCGGTGCCGGCGTATCCGCACTACCTGGCACGGCCGATTGGTCGCCACGCCCCATGACCTCGCCTTTGTACACCCATACCTTGATACCGATGACGCCATAGGTGGTTTTTGCCTCCGACACACCGTAGTCAATTTCGGCACGCAACGTATGCAGGGGCACGCGGCCTTCGCGGTACCACTCTGTTCGCGCAATTTCAATCCCATTGAGGCGGCCTGCGCTCATGATCTTGATACCCTGCGCGCCCAACCGCATCGCATTTTGAATGGCGCGTTTCATGGCGCGGCGGAACATGATGCGCTTTTCGAGTTGTTGCGCAATCGAATCGGCAATCAGCTGCGCATCGAGTTCGGGCTTGCGCACTTCCTCGATGTTGACGTGAACCGGAACACCCATCAATCTCTGCAGTTCGCCACGCAGATTCTCGATATCTTCGCCTTTCTTGCCAATGACAACGCCAGGACGCGCGCTATGGATTGTGATCTTGGCATTCTTTGCCGGCCGCTCGATCACCACGCGCGCCACCGCGGCATGTCCGAGGCGCTTGCGCAGGAATCGGCGCACCTCGATATCTTCCAAAAGCATGTCTGAAAAGCCCTTGCTGTTGGAATACCAACGGGACGTCCAGTTACGCTGCACGGCGAGACGAAAGCCGATCGGATTGATTTTCTGTCCCATGATTACTCCTTGGACTCGTCGCCGACCGTCACGAAAATGTGGCTGGTTGGCTTAAGGATTTTTGACGCACGGCCTTTGGCACGCGGCCGAAAGCGCTTGAATACAGGGCCTTGCTCGACAAGGATGCTGGTGATCTTGAGTTCGTCGATGTCTGCACCATCGTTGTGCTCGGCGTTGGCTATCGCCGATTCAACGACTTTTTGGATAATGCGCGCGCCCTTCTTCGGGCTGAACTTAAGGATGTTTAGCGCCTTATCCACGGCCAGACCACGCACCTGATCGGCAACCAGCCTGCCCTTCTGGGGCGACAGCCTTACACTGCGCAGTACGGCAGAGGTTTGCATTTCATTCTCTCCTTCGCGCTCCGTTTATCTCTTGCCAGTTGCAGCTTTACGATCTGCCGCATGGCCCCTGAATGTGCGGGTCAAAGCGAACTCGCCAAGCTTGTGACCGACCATGTTTTCAGTTACGAACACTGGAACGTGCTGACGACCGTTGTGCACGGCAATGGTCAAGCCGACGAAATCGGGGAGCACCGTCGAGCGCCGCGACCAAGTCTTGATCGGGCGTTTGTCGTTGGATGCGCGTGCGGCCTCCACCTTCTGCATCAGGTGAAGATCCACGAAAGGGCCTTTCTTGATCGAGCGTGCCATATCCTTCTACCTCTTGCTTACTTCGAACGGCGCCGAACAATCATGTTCTGCGTGCGTTTATTCTTGCGGGTTCTGAAGCCCTTGGTGAAGGTACCCCAAGGACTTACCGGATCGCGCTTGGTGCCAGTGCGTCCCTCACCACCGCCATGCGGGTGATCGACCGGGTTCATCGCAACACCTCGCACGGTCGGCCGCACGCCGCGCCAGCGCATCGCTCCCGCCTTGCCGATGCTTCTCAAGTTATGTTCAGAATTGCCAACCTCACCGACGGTGGCACGACAATCAACATGGACCTTGCGGATTTCGCCCGAGCGCATGCGAAGCTGGGCGCGCGCGCCTTCACGCGCCAGCAACTGCACTGACGCGCCAGCCGAGCGGGCCAGCTGCGCTCCCTTGCCAGGACGTAGCTCGACACAATGGACAGTCGTTCCCACCGGGATACTTCTGAGCGGCAAGGTATTGCCAGGCCTGATCGGTGCCTCGTTGCCATTGAGCAACTGATCGCCCACCTTGACACCTTTCGGCGCAATAATGTACCGGCGCTCGCCGTCCGCGTAACACAGCAGCGCAATATTGGCGCTGCGGTTCGGATCGTACTCGAGGCGCTCAACGCGCGCGGCGATCCCATCCTTGTTACGGCGAAAATCAATGACGCGGTAGAGGCGCTTGTGACCACCGCCCTGGTGGCGGGTGGTTACATGGCCCTTACTGTTGCGGCCCGCCCGTTTCGGATTCTTCTCAACCAGTGGTTGATGTGGACGCCCTTTGTGAAGGTCAGGGTCAACAACCCTTACAACACCACGGCGACCGGCGGAGGTGGGTTTGAGTTTTACCAGGGCCATTACTTAGTCTCCCCCGCCGCGAAGTTAATTTCCTGCCCGGGTTTCAGACAGATGTATGCCTTCTTCCAGTGCCTCCGGCGACCAAGGTGCGCGCCAAAGCGCTTCTTTTTGCCCTTGACATTGGACACCTGAACACTGTCGACCTGTACTTTGAATAACAACTCAACCGCGGCCTTGATCTCCGGTTTGCTGGCATTTTTCGCCACTCGAAATATGACTTGTTCATTCTTGTCGGCCACATAGGTGCTTTTCTCCGATACCACCGGCGCGAGCACTACCTGCAGCAGCCGCTCCTGATTAGCGGATTGCACCTTCATGAGAACATCTCCTCAATTTTTGTAACAGCCGCCTTAGTGATGATGGTGCTGTCGAAATTCAGCAGGCTAACCGGGTCGGCCTGTCCTGGCTGCACCACATCAACGTTCGGCAGGTTGCGAGAGGACAAGTAGAGGTTGTGGTCGGGCTCTTCGGTAATAATCAACACGCTTTTCATGCCCATATTCTTGACCTTCTGATCCAGCAGCTTGGTTTTGGGCGCATCTACCGTGAAACCATCAACCACCGCCAGTCGACCTTCGCGAACGAGCTGGGACAGAATCGACGCCATACCGGCCCGATACATCTTGCGGTTGATCTTACGGCTAAAGTTTTCATCCGGACTGGACGGGAATATCTTCGCGCCGCCACGCCAAATCGGGCTGCCGACGAATCCGGCCCGGGCCCGCCCAGTGCCCTTTTGCCGCCACGGCTTGCGATGAGATCGTGTGGTATCACCGCGCGCTTTTTGCGCACGCGTTCCCTTGCGTGCATTGGCCATGTACGCGGTAACAATCTGATGCACCAGCGGTTCGTTGTAGTCGCGGCCAAAAAGCTCGTCAGACGCTCCGACGCTGGAGGTCTCCTTGCCTTTATCGTCAATAATCTTCAGTTCCATGGCTCAGCCTTTCGCCTTCACCGCGGGCAATACCACCACATTGGAGCCATCGGCTCCCGGCACCGCACCCCTGACCAACAGAAGACTGCGCTCCTCATCTATGCGCACGACCTGCACATTCTGCACCGTGCGACGCACCGAACCATGCTGGCCAGCCATACGCTTGCCGGCGAAGACACGGCCAGGGTCCTGGTTCATGCCGGTCGAACCCGGTGCATTGTGCGAAATCGAGTTGCCGTGGCTGGCCCGTTGTGACGAGAAATTATGGCGCTTGATTGAGCCGGCAAAACCCTTGCCCTTGCTCGTGCCAGACACATCGACGAGTTGGCCGACCTCGAACATGCCGACACCTATCTGCCCACCAACCTCTATTCCGGAAAGTTGATCGCCGCTGACACGAAACTCACGCATGCCACGCGCACCTTCAACACCGGCTTTGGCAAAGTGCCCGGCCTGCGCCTTGTTGATCCGGTTCGGTCGGCGCGTACCGAAAGCAATCTGCACGGCAGAGTAACCGTCGGTTTCTTCCGTCTTTATCTGAGTCACACGGTTTTCGGACACGTCCAGCACTGTCACCGGTACAGAGTCTCCTGCTTCGGTGAAAAGCCTAGTCATGCCGACCTTGCGACCGACAAGTCCTAATGTCATTTGTTATTTCCTCTTCAGAGGTGCTGGCTTCAATTGGCCAGCCTGATTGCAAATTTTTCGGCCCGCGGGAGTCATACTGCTCCCGCCCGCCGCTACAGCTTGATCTCCACATCTACCCCCGCAGGCAGATCCAGTTTCATCAACGCATCGACCGTCTTGTCCGTCGGGTCGATAATGTCCATCAGGCGCAGATGAGTACGAATTTCCAGTTGCTCACGCGACGCCTTATCGACATGCGGCGAGCGCAATAGATTGAAACGCTCGATCCGGGTCGGCAACGGGACCGGACCTTTCACTACCGCCCCGGTTCGCTTGGCAGTCTCGACAATCTCGACCGCCGACTGGTCGATGAGACGGTAGTCGAACGCTTTCAGTCGAATTCGTATCTTCTGGCTGTCCATTTCAAAACCCCGTGAGGAGTGAGGTGACGGGGAAAAGCAGCCAGGCTGCACCCTTTCCCTCTCGCCCCACGTCTGTAATCAAACGATGTTACTCAATAACTGCTCTTACTCGATGACCTTGGCCACGACACCGGCGCCCACAG
>CP070775.1:1889429-1908131 GCA_020346185.1 Betaproteobacteria bacterium
CACGCTCCAACATCCGCGCCTCAGCATCAAATCCATGAGGGTTATAGTTGCTATGCGGCGGGAGTAGCCGCACGGTCAGCTGCCAGCGCTGTCCGGCCAGCAACTGCGGCATATTTTTGTCGCTTCCGGACCAACCGGCGTACCAGGTGATGGCGGCGCGTTGTGGCAGCTGCCCGCCGACAGTCAGAACGCGCTCGATATCCATGACGAAGCGCGTCCCCCGCTCCCCCGGCCGGGTCAACTGGGCGATGACCCCTTCGATACGGACGTCGCGCCCATACCAGCGTTTGTCAAGTTGGGAAGCCAGCGAGAGATGCGCCTGGCCGGCAGCCCAGAAGAATCCGCCGACAAGCCACGTCAACAGCCAGCAGGCAAACGAAGACTGTCGCACAATTGCCGCCTGTTTCTTGCCAAGCTGCCAGCCAGCAAGCGCAGGCACGATGATCACCAGGCCTAATGGTAGCGGTGGCAACTGGGCCTGCTGCTGCAGCCAGCCGGCGCCAAGCGCGGCCGCCAACGCCAGAAAAAGCAAACGCATCGCCTATTTCTTTATCGCCAAGCGCAACCGGCTATCAAACCACGTGAGGACAAGCAGCAAATGCAGCGAAGTGCCTGTTCGCCTCTTCCGCCGCTGAACAGCAATTTTAACGTTCATTGCATGGCATGAACTGGTCGCGAATTGATTGACAGATGATAAGCTGTTATCTCCGTCGCATACATAGGCTATGTCACCAGCATACTGGTCGCAGGCACTGACAGCCCTCTGCGAAAGCGATACCGTGCTAGAGACGCTGATTCGCCAACATCGTACGAGAGCACTTCAGCGGCGAGGGGATGCCTTCGCCACGCTGGCGCGTTCCATTATCGGTCAGCAGCTGTCTGTAAGAGCAGCGCAGAGCATTTGGCAGCGGCTGCATCAAAGCGTCGGCTCGATCGAACCGGGCGCAATCGTCTCCGCTGACATCGATGAACTCCGTGCCCAAGGGCTATCGGCGAATAAGGCAGCGTATTTGATTGGACTGGCTGAACGGTTCCTCGATGGCTCGCTGGACACTGAAAAGTGGCACCAGTGTGAAGATGAACAAGTCATCAGGGAACTGACGGCGGTCCGTGGCGTCGGTCGCTGGACGGCCGAGATGTTTCTTATTTTCTGCTTGCTGCGTCCAAACGTTCTGCCACTCGGTGACGTTGGCCTGCAACGCGCAATGCGCATGCACTACAGCAACGGCAAGCCACTATCGAAACTGAAAATCCGGCGCGTCGCGCGGCAGTGGGCGCCTTGGTGCACTGTCGCCACATGGTTTATGTGGCGCTCGCTCGATGCCCCGCCTTCGCCATAGTAAGGCACGGGCTGTCAGGACGCGTCTGACACTTTTTGAATAAGCTACTACGCAGTTCGATTGCACTAGCGCGTGCTTGCTTGCTCCTCGCCTGCTTTACTTGATGTGTCTCGTCGTGCCCTGCGCCGCTCCTCGCACTCAAGCTTCTCGCTACTCTTCTTTCAACAAACTGTCAGACACCCGTCTTCGAGCGTCAGGATGCGATCCATGCGCTCAGCGATACCTGGGTCATGCGTGACGATGACAAAACTGGTACCGAAATCACGATTGAGCTGCATCATCAGGTCCAGCACCCCCTCAGCGGTGCGACGGTCAAGGTTTCCGGTCGGCTCGTCGGCCAATACGCATGCCGGTTCGGTCACCAGCGCTCTGGCCAGCGCTGCGCGCTGGCGCTCGCCACCGGACAGCTCGCCAGGTGTGTGCGTCAGTCTGTGCCCGAGCCCCACCCTTTCGAGCACCACTTTCGCCTTCTCTGAAGCCTGCGCCACGGACAACCGCCGCACCAGCAACGGCATGGCGACATTTTCCAGGGCAGTGAATTCCGGCAGCAAATGATGGAACTGATAAACAAAGCCCAAACCGCGATTGCGAAGTCGGCCACGCTCATTCTCGGAGACACTGCTCAACTTGCGCCCCAGCAAAGTCACTTCACCGCCGCTCGCATCATCGAGCCCGCCGAGCAGATGCAGCAATGTGCTTTTGCCCGATCCGGACGCGCCGACGATGGCGACCGTCTCACCTTTGCGAACCTCGAGATCGACGCTCAGCAGGACCGGTACCTCGTTCGAGCCCTGCTGATAAATCTTGCGTAATGCGTGACAGGCCAGCACGACGTCCCGCGTCTGTGCCAGCGTACTTGCGACCTCAACGACTGGTGATCCAGCTTCATTCATCGCGCGCAGCCCATTGTATAGTGCATTGCTTCACTCATAACGCAACGCTTCCGCAGGGTTGGTTCTGGCCGCTCTGAAGCTTGGGTAAATGGTCGCAAGCAGAGTCAGAACGAAAGCAGTGACGCCGATTACCATCACATCAGCCGCCAGCAGCTCGGAGGGCAAATCATCGATATAGTAAACGTCCTTTGCGAGAAACTTGAAGCCAAGGGTGTTCTCAATGGCGGGCACGATCACGTCAATGTTGGTCGCAATCGCCACACCCAACAGCAATCCGGTCAACGTGCCGATGACGCCGATCAGCGCACCCTGGATAATGAAGATCTTCATAATGTCGCTGGGTGCTGCGCCGAGGGTCCGAAGAATTGCGATGTCGGCACGTTTGTCCGTTACCGCCATAACCAGTGTTGACACAATATTGAAAGCCGCCACGGCGACGATTAGCAACAGAATAATGAACATCGCCCGTTTTTCGATCTGTACCGCACGAAAGAAATTGGCGTGACTGCGCGTCCAGTCGGCTACGTACACGTTTGTAGGCAACGTGTTTGCGAGCTCTCGTGCAATACGCGGCGCAGCGAAAAGGTCCTCGACCTTGAGGCGGATGCCTGAGACTGCGTCCCCGAAGTGAAACAGTTTCTTGGCATCTTCAAGATGTACCAGAGCGAGACCGGAATCATATTGGTAATTCTTGAGTTCGAACACACCCGATACGGTGAACTGCCGCAATCGAGGCAGAATACCGGCCGGTGTGACCTGACCTTGTGGTGCGATCAGCACAATACGATCTCCGACCGATGCTCGGAGCGATCGCGCCAGATCAATTCCGAGAGCAATCCGGTACTTGCCCGGCACCAGCGTTTCGAGACTGCCCTGGCGCATGTGCTCGCCAATTTCGGCGACTGTTGCCTCCAGCTCGGGAATGATGCCGCGGACGATCGTTCCCTGCACCGGACGGCCGTGCGACAGCAGACCCTCGGCCATCACGTATGGCGCCGAGGCGATGACCTCAGGATTGCTGCGCGCCTGCTCGTCGACCACTGGCCAATCCGCAAGCCGGCCACCCATTCCGGCAATCTGGATATGCGAAACGACACCGAGGATAGTGGCGCGCAATTCTTTCTGAAACCCGTTCATCACTGATAATACGACGATCAGCGCCGCGACGCCGAGACCGATTCCGAGCATGGAGGTGATCGAGATAAACGAAATGAAGTGGTTCTTGCGTTTGGCCCGCGTGTAGCGCAGTCCGACGAACAGCTCGTAAGGGCTCAGCATTATTTGACCAGGATATGAGACATGCCGACGCGAAGTCTGCCATATTCGAGCCGACAGTTGTCCGTTTTCATCGTCCTAGAACCTATCTCATAATCGATCGCACGATGCGTTACGTTCAGAACACGATCGCTGCAAGGCGAGAAGTGCAGTCAATACCGGTCGTATTGACAAGCCGAACAACACAGCGGAGACGTGTTCTGAACGTAACCCTGCGGGATGGCGGCTGCGACTCGGTACGCGAAGCGCCGCTGCGGGGGCAGGCGCACAAACCACGGCCCATAGTCGTGTGCGCAACCTCTGCACCCCTTCCCGCTCCACTCTTCGAGAGTCCGAGTCCGGGTCGCAGTTTTCGCCTCCGGCGTTGTTGCTCACTCCTTGTTTGGAGCGGCCAAACGGCCTCGCTCGCGCCCAGCCGGAAGCGAAAATCGTTACCATCGCACGCGCGAGCGATTATGCGATAGGTTCACTACTTTTTCACTTACGCTGCTTTCCTGCCGTGCGCACACTGACCCTTCTGATACGCACCCTGGACACGCTCCAGTTTGCGGACAACAAACAACGATACCCGGCGCTCGAGGCGTTTTTCTCGCGGTGCCTTGCGAGCCGTGAGCCGGACGTGCCCACTTCCGCGTGGGCATGCGCCAGGTTTGGTATCGAGCGGCAGTACGATTGGCCGACCGGCGCCATTCTGGCAAGGGCACACGGCGCACATAATGGCTCGACATTCTGGATCTGCGCGCAACCGGTTCACCTGGCTGTAGACCGCGATGGCCTGGTACTACAGCCTCGCTCGCAGCTGAACCTGTCTGAACAGGAAAGCCGAACGCTATTTCGCTTGCTCGAGCCGCATTTGGCCGGGCATGAGCTCGAGATGAAGCACATTGGCACCGGGCTCTGGTGTGTCGGTTCAAAACGCTCTCAGCATCTGGTGACCAACGATATCGAGCTGGCCGAAGGTCACAGCGTGGACCGCTTGATGCCTTCCGGCAACGACGCCGCGTGGTGGCAGCGTCTGGTACTCGAAGCGCAGATGATCCTCCATGAGCATGCCGTCAACGTCTCACGCGAAGAGCGCGGAGACCTGCCGGTCAACAGCCTGTGGTTGTGGGGCGGTGGCACTGAACCGGCCGTTCACAGGTGCTTCGATAAAATGTCCGTTCGAGACCCTCTGTTGCGTGCTGCGGCGTTACTGTCGCAAGCGCGGCTGATCGAAATGCCGAATAATGCCCTCGATATGATCGGTGAAGATGAACACGTTCTTGTCGAAACCATGACATCGACGCGAGACGGACCCGGCACGTCGCTTTCAACGCTCGAATCGGATTGGATAGCACCTTCCTGGAAGGCACTCAATAGCGGCCGTCTTGACCAGCTCTGTCTCGTCCTGCCGCTAACGAGAGCCTTCCTGATATGCCATTGCGACCGCAAGGCACGGCGAAGTTTCTGGAAGCGGCGACAAGCCGTGCCGCAGTTTCTTTCCCGCTGGCAGGTCAGCTCTTGACCAGCGCCGGATCCGACTCTGGCCCGGCGATCGTCACGCGATCGGTTGACGAACAGGCACGCGCGCGGCTGATCGACCAGCACATCCATCCGGTAATGGCGAGAATCTATGCAGCGCGCGGTATCCACAGCAATGACGATCTCGACACCAGCCTCGGATCATTGCTGCCGACCGACACCCTGCAACGTTGTGGCGAGGCGGCCGAGTTATTGGCCGATGCAATCATCGGCAAGGAACGGATGCTGATTGTGGCTGACTACGATGCAGACGGCGCTACCGCTTGTGCGCTTGGCCTCAGCGTGCTGCGGCAACTCGGCGCAGAGATCACGTATCTGGTGCCAAACCGCTTTGAACATGGTTACGGCCTCACACCTGAAATCGTCGATATCGCCGCCGCTCGGTCACCGCACTTGATCATCACGGTGGACAACGGCATTGCCAGCGTGGACGGCGTCGCCCGAGCCAATCAGCTTGGAATACGGGTGCTGGTGACCGACCACCATCTGGCCGGTGAAAAACTCCCGAACGCGGCTTGCATAGTCAATCCGAACCAGCAAGGGGATAAGTTTCCGAGCAAGAACCTGGCAGGCGTTGGCGTCATGTTCTACGTGTTACTGGCGTTGCGCGCTGAGCTGAAGCGGCGCGGCTGTTTTTCAGATCGCGCTGCACCCAACCTCGCCGACCAGCTCGATCTGGTTGCCCTGGGCACGGTCGCCGACGTCGTCAGGTTGGACAAGAACAACCGCGCCCTGGTCACGCAGGGACTCAAGAGAATTCGCTCCGGCCGATCGCGACCCGGCATTGACGCCCTGTTCGACGTTGCACGTCGCGACCCGCGGCAGGCCTCTACTTATGATCTCGGTTTCGTGCTCGGACCGCGGCTGAATGCTGCTGGCCGCCTTACCGACATGACGCTTGGCATCGAATGCCTGTCAACAACCGACGCGCAACGGGCCCAGCAACTCGCCAGCCAGCTCGACGACCTCAACCGGGAACGGCGCGAAGTCGAAGCGCAGATGCAAGCCAGCGCGCTAGAGCTCATTGAAGATATCGAAGTTGATGACCGCTTTGGGCTGGCACTGTTTGATCCTGACTGGCATCACGGTGTGGTCGGCATCCTCGCCTCACGCCTGCGTGAGCGATTTCACAGACCGGTCATCGCGCTAGCACCTGCGTCCGGTAACGAGGTCAAGGGTTCGGGTCGCTCGATACCCGGGTTGCATTTGCGTGATGCCCTCGATTTGCTGAGCAAACGCTACCCCGGCCTGATTCGCCGGTTCGGCGGACACGCGATGGCGGCTGGCCTGACGATTCAAAAAGCCGATGTTGATGCGTTCGCGGTTGCCTTCGACCAGATCGTTCATTGCATACTCGATCCTGGCGATCTGAAACAAAACATCGAGGTGGATGGATCGCTGGCAACGAGTGATTGTTCGCTCGAGTTCGCCGAGCTGCTCGACCGGCAAGTCTGGGGACAAGGCTTTGTCGCGCCCACCTTCTGCGACACGTTTCAGGTCGTGGACCAACGCGTTGTCGGCGGCCGCCACCGGAAGTTGCGTCTCGGCAGGGCGCATTCTGATCAAACCGGTTCCAATCAAACCGGCACTAATAAAACCGCTGCGGCCCGAACGATTGATGCAATCCGCTTCGGTGACGCCGCCCCCGTGCCGGAGCGAGTCCAGTGCGTCTATCGTCTCAATGTAAACGAGTTCAATGGCAAACGCACGCCTCAGCTGGTTATCCAGCACTGCAGACCAGCGTGACAGCGACAGAATATGGAACTGACCTGGCTTGAAGGCACCGATATTGCGCACCTTCCGACATTCGCCGCGAGTCTCGCGATCGGACTTCTGATCGGGCTGGAGCGCGAGCGCCACCCGGGCGCGAAGGCTGGATTGCGCACCTTTGCGCTGGTCGCTCTGCTGGCGGCAGTGCTGGCGTTTCTTGGCGATGCGCTGGCGACTCCGTGGATGCTCATCTTCGGGCTCGTGCTGGTTGGCGGCATGATTATCGGTGCGTACGCGCGCCGCGAAGCCTATAGCGAGCCCGGAACAACGACGGTGACAGCACTGCTGGTCTGTTTCGGATTGTCAGCAATGGTCTGGTACGGCCAGGTACGGACTGCCGTCATGCTGGCGGTCGTCACTGTTGTGCTGCTGTACTTCAAGGCGGAACTGCGCGGTCTGACGCGACGTCTGACACGGCGTGATCTGATATCGATGCTGCAGTTTGCCGTGCTGACCCTGGTGATCTTGCCGCTCCTGCCTGACCATAGCTACGGTCGCTACGGCGCGTTCAATCCCTACGAGATCTGGTTGATGGTAGTGCTGATATCCGGCATCAGCCTCACTGGTTATGTCGCCCTGCGTTTGGCCGGGCAGCGCTACGGCGCGCCGCTACTCGGCTTCCTAGGCGGTCTGGTCTCGAGTACGGCAACCACGCTGGTCTACGCACGCCACGCGCGCGGCCAGCCAGATCTGCAGACTCTGTCGGTGTTCGTCATCGTGATTGCAAATATCGTGGTTCTGATCCGGCTTGCCGTGCTGTGCGTCATCGTTTCGCCGGGAATGATGGCAACGTTGTTGCCGATCCTGTCGGCAGGCTTTCTGGCGGGCGCCGTCGCGCTAATCTATCTGTGGCGCCGCACCAACCACGTTGACGATGCACCGGTACCCGACATCAAGAACCCGACCGAGTTGAAAGCGGCGTTCAGCTTCGCCGCCGTGTATGCTGCCGTCGTGTTTCTCTCGGCCTGGCTGTCGGACGTAGCCGGTGAGAAAGGGCTCTACGTGCTGGCGTTGATCTCCGGCCTGACTGATGTCGATGCGATCGCCCTATCGGTCCTGCGGCTGTTCAACCTCGATCAACAAGGGGCACCAACCGTAGCCATTGCGATTGTCCTGGCAGTGCTTTCGAACATGGCGTTCAAACTGGCAATGGTTCTCGTGGTCGGCGGCAAGGGCCTGTTTCGCCGCTGCGTCATTGCTATGGGCGCTGTAGCCGCGGGTCTGATCGTCAGTGTTGCACTGATCTGATCGACGAAACAACCGATGCATCGGGTAGAATTCGCTGCTTTAAACCGGGCAGGTACTATGGACGCAGAGCGCATCAACGAAATCGCGGCACGGATAGAAGACATGAACCGCCGCAGCCAGGAACTTCGGAGGTATCTTTGACTTCGACGCCAAGCAAGACCGGATGGCGGAGGTCGACCGGCTGATCGAAGACCCGAACATCTGGGACGATCCGTCCCGGGCCCAGGAACTGGGCAAGGAGAGGAAATCGCTGGAAGCAGTCGTCGAGACCTTATGCAGTGTCGCCAATGGTCTGCGAGACGCGCAGGAACTGTTCGATATGGCTCGCGAAGAGAACGACGAGAGCACGTTGCTGGCAGTCGAGTCCGACATTGGCGCCATCGAGCCAGCGATCGAACGGCTCGAGTTTCGTCGCATGTTCTCGAATCCGATGGACCCGAACGGGTGTTTCGTCGATATTCAGTCGGGTGCCGGCGGAACCGAGTCACAGGACTGGGCAGCCATGCTCGAGCGGATGTACGTACGCTACTGCGAGCGCAAGGACCTTTCGATCGAGGTACTCGAAGAGTCACCCGGCGAAGTGGCCGGCATCAAGAGCGCAGTGCTGAAGGTTTCTGGCGATTATGCCTACGGCACGCTGCGGACCGAGACCGGCATTCACCGTCTGGTTCGAAAATCACCGTTTGATTCCAATGCGCGCCGCCACACTTCGTTTGCCAGCGTCTTCGTCTATCCGGAGGTTGACGAATCGATTGAGGTCGACATCAATCCGGCGGACTTGCGCATAGATACGTACCGCGCAAGCGGCGCCGGCGGGCAGCACGTCAACCGCACCGATTCGGCGGTGCGCATCACGCACATCCCGAGCGGAGTCGTGGTGCAGTGCCAGAATGATCGCTCCCAGCACAAGAACCGGGCCGAAGCCATGTCCATGCTCAAGTCACGCCTCTACGAACTCGAATTGCGCAAACGCCAGGCCGAGCAGCAGAAGCTCGAAGATTCGAAGTCAGATATCGGATGGGGCCATCAGATTCGCTCCTACGTGCTCGACCAGTCGCGTATCAAGGATTTGCGCACCAACGTGGAAAGCGGCAACACCCAGGCAGTATTGGATGGCGACCTGGACCAGTTCATTGAAGCCAGCCTCAAACATGGGGTATAGAGGTCGGGAAGGATAGCGACGCAGCAGGACAACATGAAACCCACAAACTCAAACAAAGCAATTGCTCCGGAAGGCTCGCCGGAATACACCAACAACATTATCGAAGAACGGCGCGCCAAGCTTGCCGTGCTGCGCGAAAATGGCAACGCCTTCCCCAACGACTTTCGACGCCATCATTTCGCCGATGATTTGCAGCGCGAGTTCGGCGTCAAGGCGAACGAAGAACTCGAGGCAACGCCAGTTAAGGTTGCGGTTGCAGGACGTATGCTGCTCAAACGCGTCATGGGCAAGGCGAGCTTTGCCACCTTGCAGGATATGTCGGGGCGTATTCAGTTATACATCACCAATGACGCAACGGGCCAGGCGGAGCACGCCGCCTTCAAGCACTGGGACCTCGGGGACATCCTCGGAGCCGAAGGTACGCTGTTCAAGACCCGCACCGGAGAGCTGACGGTCAAAGTCACCGCGCTTCGCCTGCTTTGCAAATCGTTACGCCCGCTTCCGGAAAAATTTCACGGTCTGGCCGATCAGGAACAGCGTTACCGGCAGCGCTACGTCGACCTCATCGTCACGCCGGAATCGCGACGCACGTTTCAGATTCGATCCAACACCATCCAGGCGTTGCGCAGTTTTCTGGTGGAACGGGGCTATCTCGAGGTGGAAACGCCGATGATGCAGGCGATTCCGGGTGGTGCCACCGCCCGCCCCTTTGTCACCCACCACAATGCGCTCGATATGCAATTGTTTCTGCGTATTGCACCGGAGCTGTATCTGAAGCGGCTTGTCGTTGGCGGGTTCGAGAAAGTCTTCGAGATCAACCGTAATTTTCGCAACGAAGGTATCTCCACCAAGCACAATCCCGAGTTTACGATGCTCGAGTTTTATGAGGCCTATCAGGATTACAAGTACCTGATGGACCTCACCGAAACGATGATGCGCAAAGTTGCTCAGGAAGTAGTTGACTCAACTACCCTAACCTACCAGGGCGAGACAATCGACTTTGGCAAGCCATTCGATCGATTGACCATGGCGCAAGCCATAGCCAGGTACAACCCGCGCTATCCGCTGCACGAACTGGAAAACGTGCAATATCTCAAGGTCGCTCTGGCGCCGTTTGACACTGAAGTATTTCCCAGTGACGGCGTAGGCATGCTGCAACTCAAACTGTTCGAACAGACCACTGAAGACAAACTCATCCAGCCCACCTTCATTGTGGCTCACCCTGCCGACGTGTCACCGCTGGCGCGCAGCAGCGACGCCGATCCCGAACTGACCGAACGTTTCGAGCTGTTCATCGCCGGGCGCGAGATTGCCAATGGCTTCTCCGAGTTGAACGACCCGGAAGATCAGGCGCAACGATTCCACAAACAGGCAGAGGCCAAGGCGGCTGGAGACGCGGAAGCGATGTATTACGACGCCGACTATGTGCGCGCCCTCGAATACGGTCTGCCGCCGACTGCTGGTGAAGGGATCGGTGTCGACCGGCTGGTTATGCTGCTCACCGACAGCCCATCGATACGCGATGTGATTCTGTTCCCGCAACTGCGTTCCGAGTCATGAGCGCTCTGCCACCCGTCCTCTGGCAGCCGTCGGCACAACGCATCAGCGCTTCGAATATCAAGCGCTTTATTGAGTTGGTCAACAGTTGCTACGAAGCCCGCATTGGCGGCGCGAAACTTCAAGACTCGGTTCACCTGTACGAGTGGTCGGTACGCGAGCCCGAGCAATTCTGGAGCGCACTGTGGAGCTTTACCGGAGTAATGGCGAAGTCCCGTGGCACGCGCACCTTAGTCGACGGGAACAAGATGCCCGATGCCAAGTGGTTTCCGGATGCACGCTTGAATTACGCGCAGAATCTGCTGCGTCGCCGCGACGATGAGACGGCGATCGTATTCTGGGGCGAAGACAAGGTACGTTGGCGGCTGACTTATGCGCAGCTATATGACGCTGTCGCGATGACTGTCAGCGCGCTCAAAGCGGCAGGTGTTGGTAAAGGTGATCGTGTCGCGGGCTTCATGCCGAACACGCCGGATACGATCATCTTTATGCTCGCCGTCGCCAGTGTCGGCGCAGTCTGGTCATCGTGCTCGCCGGATTTCGGCACGCAAGGCGTGCTCGACCGGTTCGGTCAAATTGAGCCGGTGTTGCTGTTTGCTGTGGAGGGCTATTACTACAATGGCAAGGCCCATGATACGCTTCCACGACTTGCCGAAATCGCCGCCGGCCTGCCATCGCTGAAGAAGGTGGTCATCGCTTCGTATACGAGAGCCAAGGCCGAAATATCCGGTATCGGGGGTTCACAGTATCTTGAGGACTTCGTCGCACCTTTTGCCGGCGATCTGGGACGGAAGACAGAAATTCCGTTCGAACAACTGCCGTTCAACCATCCGCTGTTCGTTTTGTACTCGTCAGGCACAACCGGCGTGCCAAAGTGCATAGTGCATGGCGCTGGCGGCACCTTGCTGCAACATCTCAAGGAGCACCAACTTCATAGCGACCTTAAACGCGGTGACCGTTTATTCTATTTCACGACTTGTGGCTGGATGATGTGGAACTGGCTGGTAAGCGGGCTCGCCAGCGGCGCGACGTTGCTGCTCTATGACGGTTCACCAACCTACCCGGACCCGTCGGTGTTGTTCGACTTGGCCGATGCGGAAGGTATGACTGTATTTGGCACGTCCGCCAAGTACATCGATGCGCTCAACAAGGCCGGCCTCAGGCCCGCTGAGACACATTGCCTCAAGTCACTCAAAACCATGACCTCCACCGGATCGCCGCTGGTTGCGGAAAGTTTTGACTACGTCTACGAAAGTGTAAAGAAAGACCTGCTGCTTGCTTCGATTTCCGGCGGCACTGACATCGTCTCGTGCTTTGTCCTCGGCGATCCGACTTTGCCGGTCTATCGCGGTGAAATCCAGCGTCGCGGCTTTGGAATGCAAGTACAAGTGTTCAATGATGAAGGGCAAGCGGTGATAGGCGAAAAGGGTGAGCTCGTATGCACCGCACCGTTTCCTTCGATGCCGATTTATTTCTGGAACGACAGCGACGGTGCAAAGTACCGCGCCGCCTATTTCTCGCGCTTTCCAGGCGTATGGTGCCACGGCGACTTCATGGAGCTGACCGAGCGTGGGACCGCCGTCATCTACGGACGCTCGGACGCCACGCTCAATCCCGGTGGAGTGCGCATCGGAACAGCAGAGATTTACCGCCAGGTGGAGCGACTTGATGAAGTCGTCGAAGGCCTGGTTATCGGCCAGGAGTGGGACAACGACGTACGGGTTGTCTTATTCGTGAGGCTGCGTGACGGCGTGGCGCTCGACGGGCAACTGGTTGCTAAGATTCGCACGGCGATTCGGCGTAACACCACCCCGCGGCACGTTCCCGCCAAGGTGCTGGCGGTAGCCGACATACCCCGTACCAAGAGTGGCAAGATCGTCGAACTGGCAGTGCGCAACGTGGTGCATGGCCTGCCGGTCAAGAACCTCGAAGCACTCGCCAATCCGGAAGCGCTCGCGCACTTCCGCGATCGTCCCGAACTGGGCGATTAAGCCTGACCAGAACCGTCGCTCAGCGCCCCACTTCATGCACCTCATCCGCAATCGAACAGCCTCCGAGGCCGCAACCTGTTGGCAGATGCCCGGCGCATGGAACCCTTTGAGATTTCTAGCCTTCGCCAGGACGAAATCGTCATTGTCGTTGCTGGCGAGAGTGTCTCTACCGATCGCATTGTCGTCAGCGTAAACGAAGGTGTGCGCACGGAGCAAGCAGTGGCCAGTGGCTGACAGCCACTCCACACTATTGCCGAGGCAATTGCGCTTCCCGCTGCGGTCAGAGAAGGAAACGCGGGGTAGCCGTCGTCAATCGCGAAACGCCTAGCCGGAACCCGAGTGGTGGAGGACACGGCGATCAGATACTAGGGCTATTCAGCGGCTTACCACAGGCGCCACCAGCGCGACCTGCGAGCCTCTAACTTAAGTGTGCTTTCCGGAAAGTTCGCGCGTAATGTGCGCTCGGCGCCGGCACGCAGGTCCTCAAGCCCCATCTGTTCGTAGCTGGCGACCATAATCGCTAGGGCCCGTTCCACTGCCGGAGTCCGTGGATAAGTCGTGACTATCTCCTGGGCGCGGTTGACCGAAGCAACATAGGCTCCTTGACGAAAGTAGTATTCGGCAACGCTTGTCTCGTGCGACGCTAGGGCGTTGACGAGATAGGTCATGCGCGCCCGCGCATCATTAGCGTACTTGCTTTCCGGGAACCGCGTAACCAGCAACTTGAACGCATCATAGGCTTCGCGTGCCGCGACTGGATCTCGTTCTGTCGGGTCTATCTTGTAGACGAATGACAGAATGCCCAGGTCATCATTGAAGTTGATACGGCCCTTGAGGTAATAGACGTAATCGACGTTGAAATGATTCGGATGTTCGCGCACAAAGCGATCGCAGGCAGCTAGTGCCGAAGCTGCATCTTCGTTCTTCCAGTGGGCATAGGCGATGTCGATTTTCCCCTGCTGTGCGAGGCGCCCATACGGATAGCGTGCGTCGAGTTTCTGGTAGTACTCGATCGCCTTTTCATAGCGCTTGTCGTCGAGCTCGTCGCGGGCGGCATAGTAGAGGCGGTCCGCCGGCCAGTCGCGAGTCACGTCAGTGTCCTTGCCAGCGCACCCGGTCAGCAAGAGCAGTGCGGTTAGAAACACAATCAGTAGCCACGCAGGGGGCACCGATGCCTTGGATGGCGCTAAACTACCCGTGATTAAACTAAGGCACACAGTCTAGAAGAATGAACTCCGTCAGCCACGGCGCCGATTATAAGGGACAATCCGCGGTCGTCGAGAATCGTCAGCGGAACATCCCCCAAGACTTCGCTGGCAAACGCATCGACCAGGCGCTGGCTATTTTGTTTCCTGATTACTCACGCAATCGGTTGCAGAAGTGGATCCGTGACGGTCACGTCACGATTGATGGCAAGCGCTGCAGCGCCAAAAGCAAAATCTGGGGTGGCGAGACGGTGCTGATAGAGCCGCAGGCCGACCGGAAGGACGTCGCCCACCTTCCGGAGGACATTCCTTTAGTTTTGGTCTATGAAGACGATGCCATATTGGTGATCGACAAACCCGCCGGGCTGGTCGTTCATCCCGGCAGCGGTAACTGGAGCGGCACGTTGCTCAACGCGCTGTTGCAGCGCACACCGTCGAGCGCTTCGCTGCCGCGTGCCGGTATTGTCCATCGGCTCGACAAAGACACCAGCGGGTTAATGGTGGTTGCAAAAACCCTTGCAGCACGTACCGAGCTGGTGCGTCAGATGCAGGCTCGACAAGTGGGCCGGGAATATGTCGCGATCGTGCATGGCCGCGTCAGTAGCGACGGTACTGTAGAGGCACCGATCGGCCGTCACCCGCGCGATCGTAAACGCATGGCAATAGTGGCCCGTGGCAAGCCGGCCACGACGCACTACACAGTTGTTGAAAGCGGCGCTGAATGGGCAATGCTCACGTGCCGCCTCGAGACTGGTCGGACCCACCAGATCCGTGTCCATCTTTCATCGATCGGCCATGCCCTGATTGGCGACCCAGTCTACAAGCCAAACCGCGTTTCGCACGCGCTACCTGAAGTTGCCCGCGGCTTAGGACGTCAGGCGTTACATGCGCGACGCCTGCAGATCAAGCATCCGATAACTAGACGCGAAATCTGGTGGCACTCGCCATTGCCTGAGGATCTTCGTGCTCTGCTCCACTGCATGCGGCATGATGATCGATAACAACAACATGCTCATAATTTAAAAAAATATGGCTGAAGCGAACGAGGACTGGATACTTCCTGACTGGCCTTGTCCACGGTCGGTGCGCGCGCTCATCACGACGCGCAGCGGCGGAGTTAGCACCGGAGCATTTACGTCTATGAATATCGGCAGCGCAGTCGGCGATACCAAGGAAAACGTATTTGAGAACCGCCGTCGGCTTGAGGTCATGCTGCCATCGCCGCCACGGTGGCTGCGCCAGGTTCATGGCAACCGGGTCGTCCATGCAGAACAAGTACGGAACAATGTCGATGCGGACGCGTCAGTCGCGACCGCGGTCGGGGCGGTGTGCGCGGTCATGTGTGCCGACTGCGTTCCCGTACTGTTGTGCGACCGCAGCGGTCAGGTAGTGGCTGCAGCACATGCCGGATGGCGCGGCTTGTGCGCTGGCGTTCTCGAGAACACGGTCCAGGCGATGCGCGTGCCGAAAGGTGATCTTCTCGCTTACCTCGGCCCGGCTATTGGGCCCAAGAAATTCGAAGTCGGCGACGAGGTCCGCGCGGCATTCGTCAAATCGGATTCACAGGCCGCAAGCTGCTTTCAGACACTCCGCGAGGGAAAGTGGCTTGCTGATCTGTTCATGCTCGCGCAGCAGCGCTTGCGGTCTGTCGGCCTAACCGCGTTCTACGGCGCTAAGGACTGTACGTATAGCGATCCAGTGCGCTTTTTCTCGCACCGGCGCGATAAAGTCACCGGGCGCATGGCGGCCCTGATCTGGCTATCCGAGCTCTGATTGCTGCCGCCTGAGCGTGCCGGCACCGGCTATACTCCGGCCTTCGCCTGAAACGACTTCCGATGTCCGTACTCTATTGGATCCTGCTCAGCACCCTGGTCGGTGCTGTGCTGAGTGTCGCAGCCGCCGCGGCAATCGCCTACCGTGCTTCGCAAGCGGACGTGTCGCGTCTGATTAGTTATGCGGTCGGTGCCCTGCTCGGTGCAGCTTTTCTCGAAATACTGCCACATGCCGTCGAAACGGCGCCCAGCATCCATCAGCTGTCGGCAACCGTGCTGGGCGGCATTCTGCTGTTCTTCATGCTCGAGAAATTCGTGCTGTGGCGGCACTGCCACGTAGAGTCATGCGAGGCGCATGACCACTATGCCGAGGCACGCGATCATGGTCGTACCGGCATGATGATCCTGGTCGGTGACACCTTCCACAATTTCGTCGATGGCATTCTGATTGCGGCTGCTTTCATGACCGACATTCAGTTAGGCATCGTCACCACGATCGCCATCATCGCCCACGAAATCCCGCAGGAAGTCGGTGATTTCGTGATTTTGCTGCACTCCGGATTTTCGCGGACCCGTGCCCTCGCCTTCAACCTGTTGTCCAGTGTTGCGACGCTGGTCGGTGGCTTGCTCGCCTATTTCGCCCTGCAGTCGCTGCAAAGCCTTGTGCCGCCGCTGCTCGGACTTGCTGCTGCGAGTATGATCTACATAGCAGTGGCCGATCTCATTCCCGGCCTGCACAAGCGGCCCGAGATCGGTGCCACCGCGGAGCAAGTCGCACTCATCGCGCTCGGTGTCGGGTCCATTGCGCTGGTCGGATTCGTCGTTAGCGGCTTTTTCGAGCACTGACGACGACAAGCGGCAAATAGGACTTGCATGCGCGACACGGCGCTGACGTCCTACTTAGGCGATGTCAGCGCCTGCAGAAGCTCAGCAGAACTGGGCAATTCTTGCTTGGGTGATGCACAACGTCCTGGCAGCGAGTAGCTCACGCACTGTTTGACTAGCGGCACATTTGCCATCAGATTCGATCTGTCAGCTCAAACCACGACCAAACTCTTCGGTATGTCAAGCTCCCCAACCAAGATCGAAGCCGCGCTGCAGCGGCTGCTTGTTGCAGCACAGGCGCATGCTTCGGAGTTTGTCCAGTCACTGCCATTGCGCGATGCGGACGTCGCTGAACTGAATCGCGCCCTGCTTACATCCGAGCACGGAAGGCAAAGGCTGCTGGAGCTGCAGCAAGACTATCTGCGCGAATGGCTTGAGATCATGCGAAGCGGCGGCACTCGGCAGGGGTCATCGCATACCGATCGGCGCTTTTCGTCGGCTGAATGGAGCAAATCACCCTGGTTTGGCACTATTCGCGACCTCTACGAACTCAATAGCAGGTATGTCAGTGCCGTGACTGGCCTGGTAGAGCTATCGCCGGACACAAAACGCCGGCTGGATTTCTTCAGCCGGCAGCTGATTGACGCGATGTCGCCAGCCAATTTACCTATCACCAATCCGCAGGCGATGGTGCGTGCATTCCAGAGCGATGGCGAAAGTCTAGCGAAAGGCGCACAGGCGTTCGCAGGCGATCTGGCGCGCGGACGGATTTCCATGAGTGACGAAACGGCTTTCGAAGTCGGTCGCAATCTGGCGATCACTCCCGGCAATGTCGTTTTCGAGAACGAGCTCATACAGCTCATCCAATACCGGGCAACAACCAGGCAGATCTACTCACGGGCTCTTCTGATCGTGCCGCCATTCATTAACAAGTACTACATCCTCGATCTGCAACCGCATAACTCCTTCGTGCGTTACTGCGTAGACCAGGGTATCACCACATTCGTCATTTCCTGGCGCAATGTCCCGGAAGAGCTCGGCCATCTCGGTTGGGATGACTACATCAACAAAGGAATTTTCGACGCGATCGAAGTGGCCCGGAGTATTTCCGGCAGCGAAACCATCAACACACTCGGCTATTGTGTTGGTGGGACGTTACTTGCCTGCGCACTATCTGTGAAAGCCGCACAGGGGGAGAATCTGGTCAGTTCGCTCACGCTCCTGGCGTCGATGCTCGATTTTTCCGATACCGGCGAGATCAGCGTCTTCGTCGACGAAGCCTACGTTGAGCGTTGCGAACAGCAGTACGCCGAGAGCGGAATTATCCCCGGGGCACAACTGGCCCGTGCTTTCGCCAGCCTGCGCGCCAATGCGCTGGTGTGGTACTTCGTGGTAAACAATTATCTGCTCGGCAATTCGCCGCGCCCATTCGATCTGCTCTACTGGAATGCCGACAGCGCAAATCTGCCCGGCCCGCTGTATGCGTACTACCTTCGCAATATGTACCTGGAGAACCGGTTGCGGAGCCCCGGTGCGCTCCGAATAGAAGGCGTACCAGTCGATCTTGCCACCGTCGACGTGCCGTCAATAGTGATCGCGACGCGCGAGGATCATATCGTTCCGTGGCGCACGGCGTACCAGAGCGTTCACCTCTTGGGCGGCGCAACCGACTTCGTACTCGGTTCCAGTGGCCACGTCGCGGGCATCATCAACCCACCGCAGGCCAACCAGCGGCACTACTGGACCAGTGGCGTGAAAAAACTTCCCGCACAAGCTGAGCACTGGCTGGAAGCAGCACGTGAAACCGGCGGCAGCTGGTGGCCGCACTGGATGAACTGGCTGCAGCGGCAATCCGGCACTATGCTCCCCGCCCGAACAAAGATCGGAAACCGAAACTATCAACCTCTGGAGGCCGCACCTGGTAAATATGTACTCGACCGCAAGCAATTCCAAGTATGATCTCGCCAATCTGGCTAAATCATCTTGCTGCGGAGGGTCTTCACATGGCAAAACGTATCGTTCTGGTTACCGGCGGAATGGGTGGATTGGGTGAGTCCATTTGCACCAAAATGGCCGACCAGGGCTACGCCGTTGTCGCCACTTACTCGCCAAGCAACAGGAAGAGAGACCAATGGTTGGCAGA
>CP070775.1:1908231-1909534 GCA_020346185.1 Betaproteobacteria bacterium
GTACAAAAGCTGATCCACCACTCCCGTTTTCGGCATCTTCTATCTTCCGGCCGCCAAGGTCCTACTTCGACGGCTTTTTCTTTGCTCCGCCGTTCTCCCGATTCACGGGACTGAAACAATATTGCGCCAACCTCCGACCAGGCTCGTAGTCGGCGACGTCCTGGAACTACAACTAACTGGCGCTTCGAGTAATCAGCGCTTCAGGTAACTGGTGCTACAGATGATTGGCGCGCCCAGTAAACAAACTGGCGCAGACGGCTACAGGCCAAAGACGCGGAAAAACTAGAATCTCTCGTCGACGGAAACGCACCTGCTACAACACACGTAAGGCTAAGCCAGGCCAACGAGTGAATCATCGGCAGCATCTGGCGCAAAGCCATACCACGACCGTTGTAAGGGTCAGGCTCATAATCAAGGAGAATAATCTTGTCGACCAAACTGAACGGATGGCAAATAGCGTGGATACTCTTGTCGCTAATCTATCTCGCGGTCTGTATAAGCTTCGCATTCTTCTTCTCATCGGCCAACCTGCCTCCACCTGACCCGCGAGTTGTTGTGATGTTGACGCTCATGTGTTGGTCTACTCCAGTAGCCGTTGTCTATGCCGTTGGTCGGGGCATAGCGTGGCTTACTCGTGGAGTGACTGGCACTAAAGCTTGATACGGATTGTCGAGAGCGGGGACCTGAATCTGGCTATTGAAAAACCCCGGAATCAAACCAACGTGACGCGGTTCTGATCTACAAAGTTTAGATCTCGTCATCCAATGCTGGCATCATTGGGACATTCACTCCGAAGGATGCCATATGAAACTTCACAAATGCGTTCTCGCGATTGTTCTCATCGCAGCTGTCGCCACGGCAGAAGCCGCCGAGGGTCTGGTGCAAGTCAAGAGCGACGCCTCCGTAAAGGCGACCGCCGACAAACTCGAGGAACTAGCTCGACAGCGCGGGCTGACAGTGTTCGCGCGAATCGATCACGCAGCGGGCGCTGCTAAAGTCGACAGAACACTTCGCCCGACCGAACTTTTGATCTTTGGAAACCCAAAAGCAGGCACACCGTTTATGCTCTGCTCGCAAACAGTCGCTATTGATCTGCCGCTCAAGGCGTTGGTGTGGCAAGACGAGTCAGGTCGGGTATGGGTTGGATACAACGATCCAGCCTACATCGCAGCGCGCCACGAAGTTACACAGTGTCCAGTCGTGGCAAACATGCGCAAGGCACTCGCTTCCCTGATCGAGGCGTCTGTTACGAGATAGATGACCAGGCCTCGTATCTTGACCGTGCCTGCAAACTGAACTGCAA
>CP070775.1:1909634-1915204 GCA_020346185.1 Betaproteobacteria bacterium
GCCCACTGGGGAGCGGGCAGCTGCAACTTCCTGAAGCCAAGCCAGAAGCGCGCTGACGTCATCGATATGCAGCTGAAGAAGCTGGGCTATAAAATGAGCGACGTTGTGGCGGTCATCACATCGCACTCCCACCTGGACCACATGGGTAACGTTGAAATGTTCCCCAACGCCCTGCACATCCTTCAGAAGCGCGAACTGTATCAGGCGTGGTGGCCAGAGAAGTTCCAGCGGTCGTCGGGCGCGCACATCATGGCCGATTATGATGACGCCCGAGACTTCAACTATTTCGCCCTCGACGGCGACCTCGACGTTTTCGGCGACGGCTCGATCACGGTTCTCGATGCGCCGGGCCACACACTGGGTAACAGCTCGCTCAAACTCAAGTTCGCCAACGGCGATACCTTCGTAATTGCGCAGGACGCGCTGTGGATGCGTGAGAACCTTGAAGGTTATCCCGCCGGCCTGAACTATAGCGTCAAGGCCTATTTCGAAACCGCTGACCGCCTCAAGTACATGTCCGACCTCGAAAACGCGGAACTGTTCTTCGGTCACGACGAGCAGCAGTGGAAAGAGAAGGGCAACCGCTGGTACAAGTAAGCTGTAAGCGGTCACGAGCCGTTCTTCAGTAAGAAAGGCCCTCCGGCAGGAGGGCCTTTTCTATTCCGTATTTTCCGCGTAATCCAAATCATGTCAGCAGCAATCGAATTGCAGTCCGTTTATAAACGTTACGGACCCAAGACGATCATTCATGACGTGTCTTTTTCGGTTGAACCCGGGGAAATCGTAGGTTTCCTTGGGCCCAACGGGGCCGGCAAGACAACAACCATGCGCATGATTGCCGGTTTCACCACGCCCAGTTCGGGAACGATCAAAGTCGCTGGTCACGATATGGTCAACGATAACGAGCAAGCCGCGGAGAAGCTCGGCTATTTGCCGGAGCACCCGCCGCTGTATGACACGCTCGATGTCGAGCAATACCTGCGTTTCGTCGCCAAGGTCAAAGGGGTGCCAGCGCGCTCGATGGCGGACAATCTCGACCGCGTTATCACCGCTTGCCGTCTCGAGGCGGTGGTGAACCGGGAAATTTTCAAGCTGTCGAAAGGCTATCGGCAGCGAACCGGCTTGGCGCAGGCGCTGCTGGGCAACCCGGAGGTTCTGTTGCTCGACGAGCCAACCGCCGGACTCGATCCCGGACAGATTCAGGAAACGCGCGAGGTGATTCGTTCCTTCGGCGAGAATAACGCCGTGCTGATTAGTACCCATATCCTTCCCGAAGTCACGCTGATCTGCAAGCGCGTTGCCATCATTAACAACGGCAGGCTGCTGGCAGTTGACTCACCGAGCGGTCTGCAGCAGGCCTCGGAAGACAGCAGCAGAGTCAATATTCACGTTTCTGCGCCTGCTGATGGCTTGCGCGAGCAACTGCTGAACATCGACGGCGTACAGTCGGTTACCGATGCCGATGTGCCTGGACAGACTGGCATCTTGAGCATCGACTGCCATGTCGACGCGGGCCAGGGAATTGAGGCTGCAATTGCGCGTGTGGTGGCGGCCAAGTGGGATTTGCACAAACTTGAGCGGCAGCAGCCAACGCTGGAAAATGTTTTCTTGCGCTACATCGGCGAGCAGCAGCGGGAGGCAGCATGAATCGCGTGATGGCGCTCTATGAAAAAGAGCTGTTCACCTATTTCCGTTCGCCGATCGCCTACTTCGTGGTCTCCGTATTCCTGCTCGGAACCGGCTACTTCTTCCTCTATGAAGTGTTCCTCACCGGCACAGCAAGCATGGACGAGCCATTCAAGAGCATGGGCGTGCTGCTTTTGATCGTTTGCCCGATCATCACAATGCGCTTGTTTGCCGGTGAGTACACCGGGCGCACCATGGAATTGCTCAGTACCTTACCATTGCGTCCATGGCAGATCGTACTCGGAAAATTCCTCGGCGCAGTGACCATACTCGTGCTGATGTCTGTGGGCACGACAATCAATCTGATTCCGCTTTACATGTACGGCAATCCCGAAACAACGAACATCGTGTCCGGCTACATTGGCTTCCTGCTGCTTGGAATGGGTTGTCTTGCAATTGGTCAGTTTTTCTCAGCGCTCACGCGCAATCAGGTGATTGCCGCGCTAATCACATTCCCGGTCCTGCTGGGATTCTGGTTCATCGGCCACCTGTACAGTTTTCAGTCGGCTGTCATCCTGCAAAAGCTGTTCGGCTATCTTTCTTTTTCCCTTCACTTCGGGGATTTCGTCGCCGGACTAATACGTAGCGAGGCAGTCGTCTTTTATCTTGTTGTCATTGCAATCGCGTTGACGCTCAACGCCAGTTATTTGCAATGGCGTAGATAGAAATCGCGCAGATGAAAATAGCAGAAATTTCAGTCGCGTCGATCAAGTAGTAGCTTCGATTAACATGGAACATTCTTTTCGTTCGTTTTTGATTCTGTTGGCCGGTCTCGCTTGCCTGGGCACCGCCATTGCACTGGATGCGATCATCCTTGAAGCGGGCGTCTGGACCGTGCTGCTCGCGGTACTCGGCCTAGGATTTACCGGCGTTGGGCTTTATCAACTGCGCACTGAGCTGGCAGGCCTGGTGCAACAACGCCGCGGCGAGGTTGCCGTATTCACGATTGGCGTGATCGGTCTTCTGGTGGTATTCGCGTACTTTTCCACTCGCTATACGATTCGCTTCGATCTGTCGGAAGCAAAAATGCACTCACTGTCGGATCAAACGGTCACCATGCTCCAGAGACTCGAAAACCCGGTAGAAATTACCTTCTTTCACGATTCGGGGATGCGCGAAACGATCGAAAGATACGAACTGATCGCGGCGCAGACCGACAAGGTTACCGTCGAGTTCTTCGATCCAATGGTTAATCCTGCGCAGGCGAGGCTGCGCGGTGTGCAGTTTCCCGGCACCGCTCTGCTGAAAAGCGGTGACCGGGAAATGCAGGTACATGGGCCGGAGGAAACGGATATTGCCAACGCCATTCTGCGCCTCTCCCTCGGTGCGCAGCAGACAGCATGCTTTCTTGACGGACATGGTGAGGCTGATCCCTTCAGCATGGAGTCTCATGATCATTTAGAAGGTGCTGCCGGTCACTCACACGGTGCCGGTACCAAAATGGTCATTCACGAGACACACGGAATGGCAAAAGCCAGGCACGGCCTCGAAGCAATGAACTACGTAGTCGAGAAGACCGGATTGATGCGCAGCGACAAATCGCTTTCGCATTGCGCAGTGCTGGTCATCGCCGGACCAAAAACGCAGTTGTTGCCCGAAGAAATCGAATCAGTCAGGAGCTATCTTGAAGATGGCGGCAATGGTTTGTTTATGCTCGATCCATTCGTCGAAACCGGCCTGGAACCGATCATCCGAGAGTACGGAATTGTCATAGACGACAACATCGTACTAGATGAGTTGAGCCATTTCTGGGCTGATGCGTCCTCGCCCGCGGTGACCCAATACAATCGCCACCAGATTACGCGGGGCCTGCCGCTCACCTTCTATCCGGGCGTGCGTTCCTTGTCTGCCACGTCGCAGAGAGTACCTGGCACTTCGGTCGTGCCAATCATCAACACCTCACGCAAGAGTTTTGGCGAGAGTAATGCGGATGAAATTCGTTTCGACGAGGGTACGGATATGCCTGGCCCGCTCACGGTCATGGTGGCATCGGCACTGCGCCCGGAACGTGTCGCCGAGGAGACAGCAATTATACCTACACAGAACGAGAGCGACCTTCCGTCGCCGGTGATTGAAGGAAAAGCCAAATCGCGCATTGTGGTGATCGGAGATTCGGATTTTGCCACCAATTCGTTTTTTCATATCCTGGGGAATGGCAATCTGTTCCTGAATACCGTGAACTACCTTGCCGAGCAGGAAAACCTGATTGGCGTTGAGCCCCGCACTTACGATCCACCGAGGGTGAATCTCACCAACCGTCAGATGAAAGGCACCTTCCTCCTCTCGGTGGTGTTGATACCCGCCTTGCTTGCCATCATCGGTTTTGCCGTTTGGTGGAGACAGCGATGACCACAACCAACCAAGGTCGCTCCAAAATTATCTGGAGCGTCTTGGCAGTATTGCTGGTTATTGCAACGGCACTCGAAATCCGTGATCGGGCATCGCGCCCCGATGCCGAGAAAGCGACAGGCCCAAGCATGCTGATGCCGGCACCGATGGAAGAAGTCGACGCTATCGAAATCGCTGTCGCTGGCAATCTGCACCGCTTTTCACGTGATGAAAGCGACGCATGGTTCTATCACGGCATTCATGCCGGTCCGCAGGAGATACATGAGCACGTACCCGATCCCGCGATGTCCGAGAAAATAGGAAAATCCCTCGGCCTATTGGGCCGCGCGCGCATCGAACGGCGTTTTGAACTCGCTGATGACGATCCGTTCGGCGTGACCAAACCGGAAATGATTATCCTGGTGTACGTCTCGGATCCGGTGAAACCCACCATGCGCTATTCGGTCGGCGACCTCGCCCCCGATGAACTCAGCCGTTACGTGCACATCGTCGGCAGATCGGAAGTCGTCTCGATTCCCGATTATCAGATCCGCAATCTTCGGGAGCTGCTCGATACTGTTACAGAGCAACCTGCTCGGAAAGCAGCTCCGCTGAGCTGAATCGTTCACGCCACTCACCCAACCGGATCAAACTGCCCCGGGCCTAGATCAACCCACGCTCGGCAAACGACAACATGCTGCCGTGGCCGACGACGAAGTGATCGAGCACCCTTACGTCGACCAGCGCCAGGGCTTGTTTCAATGCCACGGTCAGGCACTCGTCAGCTCGGCTCGGCTCGGCCACACCAGAGGGATGATTGTGGGCAAAGATGACCGATACCGCGTTATGCCTAAGCGCGTGTTTGACCACCTCGCGCGGATAGACGCTGGTCTGGGTCAACGTCCCCGAGAACAACTCCTGTGCCGCAATCAGTCGGTTCTGCGCATCTAGAAACAACCCGGTAAACACTTCCACCGGACGGTGCTCCAGCAGCAGACGCAGATAGCGTCTGACCGCCTCGGGAGAGCTGAGATTGTCGGAGCCACGCATTTCCTGCGTGAGTGCACGCCGCGCCAGCTCCACGGCGGCTTGCAGTTGTATGTACTTCGCGTCGCCCAGGCCGTCAATTGCCGTGAACTCCGACCTATCCGCAGCGGCAATCGCCCCCAGCGAGCCAAAACGCTTGATCAGTTCGCGGCCCAGGTCGACCGCACTTTTGCCCTTGACGCCGGTGCGCAAAAAAATCGCTACCAGCTCGGCATCGGCGAGTGCCGCCGCTCCCCTCGTGAGCAGCTTCTCTCTCGGCCGCTCGTCCTCTGGCAAATCCCGCAACCTCATCGCATCCCCTCCCTACAAGTGCTTTCCCTATATGCAACAAGAGTTTACACTTCACCTCTGTCAAGTTGTAACAGCGAAATGAATGAGCGAACTTGCTGAAAAACGGATTCTTCTTGGGCTCACCGGCGGTATTGCAGCCTACAAGGCTGCCGACCTGGCACGCGGACTCATCAAGCAGGGCGCCGAGGTGCAGGTGGTGATGACCGATGCCGCTTGCC
>CP070775.1:1915304-1941031 GCA_020346185.1 Betaproteobacteria bacterium
TCCGTCGCTGCGTGCAATCAGCACAACGTCATATTCACCCGCCAGACTCGCCATCACCTGACACACACGTGGATCAATTGCGCGCACCAAGCCCTCGATCTTCTCCAGCAACGC
This sequence comes from Betaproteobacteria bacterium, assembly GCA_020346185.1. Taxonomy (GTDB): domain Bacteria; phylum Pseudomonadota; class Gammaproteobacteria; order Burkholderiales; family Eutrophovitaceae; genus SG8-40. The sequence continues at coordinate 1,915,419 of CP070775.1, forward strand.
GACCTTCTGCTTGTCCGACAAGCTCGCCAGCGGGTCCCTCGCTGGATAAACAGAACGCATCCGACCGGACCGTACCAAACCAGCCTCGCCGGCAGTGCCCTGCCGCGCGATCGCTCGCGTTGCACGGGCCGCTGACTCGAGGGCGTTCAGGCTGATATCGTCCGAATAAGCGAAGGCAGACTTCTCGCCACTGATGGCGCGCACGCCAACGCCTTGCTCAATGTTGAAGCTGCCGATCTTCACAATGCCATCCTCCAGACTCCAGCCTTCACTGCGGCTGTACTGAAAGTAAAGATCAGCATAGTCAACCTCATGCGTCATCATCTGCCCGAACACGCGCGTCAGCCGGTTCGAGTCCAGACCGTTGGGTAGCAGCAGGGTATCGCTTGCCGTTGACAGAAGTTGTTCGTTGCCACTCGTCGACAGTTCCTTCAATGACACCTCAGTTCCCCTCAGTTCAGTGTTAGTTACCGCCCGCCGGGCGATAAAATGAAAATATGCGGCCTCAGCGCGACCATCGTGCCACACTCAGCGCACAGCTCGCGGCGTCGCCGGTTCCGGCGGCTCACGCTTGATGCGCTCTACCTGCGGATTTTTCCAACTACCCGTGACACGATAGTCACGAGACGCTGCCCGTTCAACCGGATCGCCAAGCGCTTTCTGGACGATCAATGTGGCGACGCCGACGAGCGGATTCACGACGGCCGCCCCCGCGATCGCCGCAGCGCTGGCCAGCATCGGTCTGACGTGCACCTCGAGGTCCTGCGTTTCAGTCACCAGATTGACCTCGCCCTTCATTGCCACCTCGGCAGAGACACCATTCATTTGAAAGTTGTCCGTCCTTGCCACGCCCTCACTCACCAACACATCGGACTGAATGCGATCAAAACTGAAACCACTCGAGAAGACGTCCTTGAAATTCAGAGTAAGGCGGCGCGGCAATGCCTGCAGACTCAGTCTGCCAACGAGCTGGGCTGCGCCAGAATCCACCTGTGCAAACCGGCCGTCAGTCGCTTCCAGCCTTAACTTGCCACTGAGCGTCGGCAGGTCTGGATGAAATGGCCCGCCCAACCAACTGACCGGACCACTCAACGAAGCGGTTCCACCCACCACCGTCTCGCCATAGCCGAGACGCGCCAAGAACTTGCCTGTATCCGACGCCTCAAACCGAACCACATACTCGGCGTGGGGGCGACCACTCATGCGCCACTCACCCTTGATATCGATGCGCCCGTCCGGATTAGTCAACGTCAGTCGCTGCAATTGCCATCCGTCTTGTTGCGGCTCGGCCAGCAACTCGAGTCGCCCGAGCTTCATGTTCTCGTACTCTAATTCTTCCGAGATGACGTTGAGCGCCGCCGGGGCGCGCAATCGACTTGCTCGCTGCTCGGGAGCAATCGGCATACTAATGGAAGCTTCATTGGGTGAGAGCTTCAGGTAATCAAATCGTGCGTTAACGCGTTCCCTGCCATCTGAGTCGGACGCAAGTAGCAGATTACCCTTGACTTGCGGGCCGGCGAGGCCGATCTGCAGGGTTTCCTTGACCCGCTCGCCGGTAATGCCCAGATCATTGAATGCCCGTCCGCCGAAAAGCAAAGCACCGACCTTCAGGTCCAGCGACTCGAGTGCACCCAACGCAGGCGATTGCTCCTTCTGCACCTCCGTGTTCAGCCGGCGCCAGCCGTCATAATCGACCAAGTTCAGTGTGCCTCTGACAATGAGACCGGTTCGCTCCGGCAGTGCAAGCGTCGCGCCACCGAAAACGATCTCGCCACGCTCCAGCTTATCCGCGACCGAAGCCAGTCGCGCGCTGCCGACTTTATCCAGCCGCAGCGCATACTCATTGCGCCCGTCACCTTTGGTCCACAGGTCGAAGCGTATCGGCAGCGCAACCGGCTCCAGCTTGTCCAGCGGTGCCGGCATGCGCGATCCGATACCCACCAGCGATGATTCGACACGCAGATGCAAGCCAGACTCGCCAAAGCTCAGATCACCCCGCCACTCGGCACGACCGTCCAGTCTGGTCAGCGCGGGCACGTCTAGAAACAGTGCCACATCACGAGCTTCGGCGACGCCTCCGAGATGCACAGCCCGTGTTCCTTTGCGGCTGGCGACGGAACCGAAGCGTATCGGGCCGCCAAGCATGCGGGCACGGCCATTGCGAAATGTCACATTGTTCCTGTTAAACTCGAGCCGTAAGGCATAGTCATCAAGTTGCGGAACGCGTGAGCTGACAGAGAAAGCGGGCCCGGCTATATCGAGCGTACCGTCGACAGTGGTCGCAGCGCGGTCGGCAAACGGCAAATCCAGCCGCAGCTCCAGATTGCCAATGCCCTGCCCGCGCATTTTTGCAGTCGCACCCCTAGTGTATCTTGCCACCGGGCTGTTGGCGACGAATTGCAGATACTGCCCGACCTCGGCAACCGCTTTGCCGTCTACCTGCAATCGGCCCTCGCGCTTCTTGCCAACGTTTACGATAGACACTTGCGACTCGGAAATATCGGCGCCCATGATCGTGGCGGTGTGCGGTTTAATATCAATCCGATCGCCACTGAGAACGAATTCGCCATTGATGCCCTCGATCAAGGGCCAGTCCTCACCAATTCGCACCGTGCCATCGTGAACAGCGGCACTGACCTCGAAAATACCCTCACTCTTGTCCGCAAACGGGAAATCGTCCAGAGGGCCCGCGAAATGCAGCCGTGCGTGGTCGGAGACGCCAGCAACAAGCCCTTGTTTGAGCCATGCACGTACTCGCTCGAGACGATGCGGGAAATAGCGCCATACGTCGCGCGCTTCTCCCCTGACCAGCACCGCGCGAACGTCGATATTACCGCGCCCTTGACCCGGATAGAGATAAGAACCGTTCATATTGCCGGCGGCGTGCGCATTGGTGAACGAAAAACTATCGACGGTAACGCGCACGCCGTTCCCGTCCAGTCGCCAGCCGGCATCGACGTCGAGGTAGTCAAATGGAATCGGCTCGGGAAACAACTGCGGGTAGTCCAGCAACGCGTTCTCGGTCTTGAGGATGACTGAGCCGCCGCCACCGGACAGGATAAGCGAGCCGCTCATACCACCGAAGCCAGGCAACTTGCCGACGGGGTTGATCGACAAGTGGCGAAACTGTCCGTCCAGGCTGAGCGCCTGTGCGCCATTGGTCGCTGGCAGCCAACTGGCTCTCATGTCATCGATCACGCCACGGGGCTGCCAGCCAGCGAGCTTTTGACGCATATCCGGGCTGACCGGAAGAAACCGGCTCAGGTCAACCAGCGGCGCCAGATCCAGAGAACGAACCCGCAGTTCGGTGCGGTATTGTGCCCCGCGCGGGCTCTTCAGCGAAATGGTGGCAGGCGCAAGACGCACACCGTCAACCGTTTCGAACGTCAGGTCTGACATTGCGACCGTCTTGGCCATTGCGTCTTCGTCCCATTGCACCCTGCCAGACAAACTCGCCAGTGCAAACCTGTCGAGCTCGGGCTTGAGGCGGCCGGCAACGTTGACCAGATTTCCCTCTGCGATTACACGCTGCAATGCGCGATTCTCGATGTCCATCCAAAGCCGCAGCACGCCCAAGCCGGAATCGAGCTCCAGCGGCAACGAGAACCATTCCTGAGCATATGCCAGGTTGGCATACTCGACCTCGGCATAAACACGCGCCTGACCGGTGAAACCCTCTAAAGCGTTGCCGTAGAAGTCTGCGTTGAGCGTGATGGCGGAAGCCAATTCCGCAGGCGGCTTGCCAGTCAGGCCGAAGCGGTGGCGCTTGCCGCTATTCTCGAGACGCAGCCTCACTTCCTTGATCAGCAGGGCCGGTGCCGAGCGCATCTCGTCGATCCAGATAACTTGCGCCGCATCGACGACGATCCTCTCCTGCGCCATCAGCCAGCCGAGCATCCGGGAGGGGGTGCCAGGCTCCTTTCGCTCTACCGCCTTTCCTGCCACCCAGAAGGTGCCGATGGAATCTCGGCGAAACTCGATATTAGAACCAGAGAACTCGATCAGTCTGAAGACGATGTTGCCGACGATTAATGATCTCCACGACAGCACCGTGTCCACCTGGTCCAGCGCCAAAGTTTGCAGGCCGCCGGCCTCCCGCACCTGCACATCGAAAAACCTGAGTGCCGGTCGGTAATCGCGCCAGCTCCCCTCGATGCGACCAATTTCGACCTCTTGGCCAATCGCCTGTGAGACCGACTTGAGGATCGGTTCAGAGTACTCATCGATTCGGGGTAGTACGAAATAGGACAGGATGACGACGACCAGAGCCCAAGCGATGCCCACCGCCAAAACGAGCCAGAAAACGGTGCGATACAGCCAGAAGCAGCTGTGCTTCAGAAACTTGGAACCGAGTGTAAGCAACGAATTGTCTTGGAACCGTAAATTATCGCAGCGCGAAGAAAAGTTGAGTTAAGATTGGTGGCATATTGAAAAATATCCCCTGCACGCGAGTGTTCGTCGGCAGATCACTCAACGCTAGGCGGGCTACCGCGTTTACCGACAGGTTGCTAGATTTCCAAACACGCAAACCCGACCTAATGTCGCGACGATATGACAGCATGGACTCGTCAATGAGAATCACCACCATGCGATCAACGAGACCGATATTGACCAGCCGGCGACAGCTCGCGCTACGATCGCGTCGCAGCACCCCGCGATCGCCAGCCCTTTGATCGATTGGACTGGTTCCGTGGCCGCCCCGTATTCTAACTCAGTGCATGATTAGGCCCGCCCCCCCGATCAACCTTGTCGAACATGCCTCAGGCCTGTCGCGTTACCTGCGCGGCCTGATCAATTCCGGCGCTTGGCGTGGCGAGCTGGCGGAGGTGCAAACGCCTTTTTCAGAGGGGCAAATACGGGCTGCTGCCAGGGCCAACGGCGAGGACGAAGCCGAGCTGTCGCGCAAGTTAAGAAAACTCCGTCAGGCCGTCATGGCACACATTATCGTTCGCGACCTAGGAGGCCTTGCCGAACTTCAGGAAGTGATGGATACGGTCACCACACTGGCCGAGGAAACTCTGCGCGCAGCACTGCATTTTTATCAGGGGTCACTGCGCGACACCTACGGCGATCCGAGAAACGGCGCCGGCGATGTGCAGCTGCTGCACATCGTTGCCATGGGCAAGCTCGGCGGAGGCGAGTTGAACGTCTCATCGGACATTGATCTGGTCTTCGTCTATCCCGAGGCGGGCAAAACCGACGGCAAACGCAAGATCGACAATCACGACTACTTTTCACGGTTGGCACGCAAGATCATCGGCCTGATTTCAAGTTACACGGAAGTCGGCTTCGTATTCCGAGTCGATACGCGATTACGCCCCTATGGCGAAAGCGGGCCGCAGGTGGTCAGTTTTGACATGCTCGAGGAATACTTCTACACGCAGGGCCGGGAATGGGAGCGCTATGCCTGGGTCAAGGCGCGCCCCCTGACAGGTGATCGCGGTGAGGAACTGATGGCGATCGCCTCGCCCTTTGTCTACCGCCGGCATCTGGACTTCTCGGCGCTGGGCAGCCTGCGTGATCTTCACTCGAAAATACAGCAAGAAGGACACCGACGCGAGTCCGGTGACGACATAAAACTCGGACCAGGAGGCATCCGTGAGATCGAGTTCGTCGTTCAGGTGTTTCAGTTGATTCGCGGAGGCAATGAATATGCTTTGCGGGTACGTTCGACTTTGCGCGCACTCGAGCAACTGGAACTGCGCGGCCTGCTGGGCAAGCAAGCGGGCGGGGAATTACGCGATGCCTACTTCTTTCTGCGCAATCTCGAGCACCGCCTGCAGTATCTTGACGACAAACAGACCCAGAGGCTTCCTGGATCAGCGGAAGACCGGCGATTGATCATTACCGCAATGGGCTTTGCGAATCAAGAGGATTTTTTCGCTGAACTGGCTTTGCACAGAGGTAACGTCCAGAAGCAGTTCGATGCCATCTTTGCCGAGAGCCAGCAGACGCCGTCCACCCCGTGTGCCGACATCTGGTCGGGCACGATCTCGGATTCGGACGGGGTGTCGCAATTAAAGTCGCTGGGATTTTCCGATCCTGAGTCGACGCTGCAGCGGCTGGCACGCTATCGCGAGGGCAGCCGATTTGCACGCATGTCCGCTTCGGGTCAGTCACGACTGGAGCGCCTAATGCCGTCACTCATCCAGAGCGCCGCTGACGAATCGAAGCCGGACGTCACCCTCGATCGAGTACTCGCCATCATTGAGTCGATCGGCCGACGCGAATCATATCTGGCGCTGCTGCTGGAGTACCCGCGTGCGCTGACGGCGGTCGCGCGGCTTGCTTCGGCAAGCCCCTGGGCCGCCGAGTATCTTGCGCGTCAGCCGGTACTGCTCGACGAGCTGATCGCACCACAACGCACTGACCTGGTGGACTGGAAGCAACTTCAGACAGAGCTACACGAGCAGCTGGAGGACGCCAGCGACAGCCCGGAACAGCAAATGGATCTGTTACGCCATTTCAAACACGCCCAGACTTTCCGCCTGCTTGCCGTTGACCTTGCTGGCGGAATCAATCTCGAGACACTGTCGGATCACCTATCCGAGCTCGCTGCCGTGCTGCTCGGCGAAACCCTGCAGTTTGTCTGGCGCGGTCTGCGTCAACGCCACCGGGACAATCCGCGGTTCGCCATCGTTGGTTACGGAAAGCTCGGCGGAAAGGAACTGGGTTATGCATCGGACCTGGACATCATTTTTCTGTACGACGACGATGTCGAGAACGCATCGGAGATCTACGGCCGCCTTGCTCAGCGCATTAACACCTGGCTGGCCAGCACGACCGCAGCGGGCGTGCTATATGAGACCGACTTGCGGCTGCGGCCGAACGGGGCTGCCGGTCTGATGGTCAGCAGCATCGAAGCCTTTCGCGACTACCAGTTCAACCAGGCCTGGATATGGGAGCACCAAGCGCTGACGAGGGCCCGGGCCGTATGCGGTGACGCAGTGATCAGCTCGGCTTTCGAACAGATCCGTATCGACGTTCTGTCCCAGAACAGAGAGCTTGACGGCCTACGCACCGCAGTCATCGACATGCGCCAGAAGATGCGCGATGGGCACCCCAACACCAGTGATCTGTTCGACCTCAAGCATGACGCTGGAGGCATCGTCGATGTCGAGTTCATCGTTCAGTATCTGGTGCTTGGCTACGCGGCGACATACCCACGCCTGACCAGCAACATCGGGAACCTGGCACTACTCAGTCTGGCAGCCGAGCTGGATCTGATCCCGCGCGATATTGCCGCTGACGTGGTAAGCGCCTACCGATTCTTTCGCGCAAGGCAGCACGCTTTGCGGCTGCAAGGCGAGCGTTATGCTCGCCTCGACCTGACCGAGGTCAGCAAACAGGTGGACTCCGTGACGAAACTATGGTCCTGGGTATTTGACGAGCGCAACGCCTGATAGCCTACTGGCATCAGTCAACTCACTCATAGCCTTCCTACCAGGCGGTAAACGGTCATCGGGTCCTTGCCCTTGACTTTAATCTCGCGCTCGTCGTCGAACCTGTAGCGCTGACCGAGTCGGCGATAAGTCGTCTTATCAACGATGATGGTGCCGTTTGGTGCCTCACCATTGATCCGGAACGCAACGTTGACCGTATCGCCCCACAGGTCGTAGCCAAATCTTTTTGCTCCGATGACACCGGCAATAACAGGACCGGTGGCGATGCCCACATGCAGCTGCAATCCATACTCGCGCAGAACTGGGTCGACACGCGAAATAGCCATTAAATCAATCGCCATGTCGGCTATTCTGTCGGCGTAGTCAGCCCTGTCGCCAATCAGGCCACCTGCCACCATGTAAGCGTCGCCTATCGTCTTGATCTTGTCCAGCTCGTACTTGTATACCAGCACATCGAAGCGGCAAAACACTTCATCGAGAAAAGCAACAACCTGCGTCGGCGACAGTCGCTCTGACAAACGCGTAAATCCGCCGATGTCGGCAACCATCACCGAGACATCGGAGAACGCATCCGCGATTGTTCCCTGATTCTCCTTGAGCCGGCGCGCCACATGATTTGGCAGCACGCTGTTGAGGAGCCGCTCTGACTTGCGCCGCTCCTCTTCCAGAAGCGCATGCTGAAGCGCGAGTTCGGCCTGAAAATTGTCCCTTTGCCGCACGAAGTAGCGCAGCAGCAGCCAAATTATCGTCGACAGGATCGTGAAGTTCATGACGAAGAACACGGCAATGGTGCTGAGTGGTATGCCATAATCCGAGCCACTGGCCAGGTAGTAGTCAAAGAAGCCGGATACCACGGTAAGCACCACGAAAGCGAAGAACCAGGGAACAGATTCTTTTGGCCCGAAGCAGACCATCGCGCCTATCGGTGCCAGCAACGCCAGCAGCCCGATACCTGAAGAACTCACAAAACTGCCAATCGCCCACTGCGAAACGAATGGGAAAAACAGAAACAGCGACAGCTGCGCATAACCGAAAAACGCGAAGTTCCGAGTGCGCAAGTAGATGCCCACAACCAGCGCCGACAGAACCTGGAAACCGAACGGAATCGACGTCGGCAGTTTCAACCCCATCAGCCAGTAAACGAGCACCCAGACGAAAGCCGCCGCGTTCATCAGGCCGCTGGCCAGTAGCAGCAGCGTCTTGCGGCGGCGTGTTAATTCGTCGTCAGTAGGACCAATTGCCGCGTCGGCGAGCCGGCGCAGCCAGCCGGTCCGCACCTGGCGAGTCTCTATAGCAGCTGTGGAATTGGCAACACCCATAGTTTATTCGACGGTTTTGTCAGGAACTTTGCTTCAAGGTGGCCTCGGAAGCAGTGACGCAACAACCGTACCATTTATTACGTAGTGCCCAACATATGGGCACGCGCTGCAGGCATCGCAGATGCTCTTGACGAGACCGTAGCGAGCAAGTTGCGCTAAACTTGCGGTCTTTTTCCTTCGTAAGGGGTGGCAGCAATGTCAATGGCCGACCTGGACGGCGTCATTTGGTACAACGGCAACATGGTACCGTGGCGAGACGCGACCACGCATGTGCTGACCCATTCCCTGCATTACGGGCTCGCCGTGTTCGAGGGTCTGAGGGCTTACAAGACGCCAGACGGCCCGGCCATTTTTCGGCTCACCGAGCACATAGACCGGCTCTACAACTCGGCACACATCTACATGATGAAAATCCCGTTCGAAAGGGGCGTTGTGCTCAACGCTTGCCGCGCAGTGGTCAAGCAAAACGGCCTTGAAACATGTTACGTAAGGCCGATCGCTTTCTACGGGTCGGAAAGAATGGGCGTGTCGCCAAAAGGTGCCACCGTGCACGTGGCGATCGCAGCCTGGCCTTGGGGCGCCTACCTTGGAGACGATGGACTGGAAAAAGGTATCCGCGTCAAGACGTCGAGCTTCGCGCGCCATCATGTCAACGTGACAATGTGCCGTGCAAAGTATTCGGGCACCTACGCCAATTCGATTCTAGCCAATCAGGAAGCGATCGATCACGGCTATGACGAAGCACTGCTCCTCGACGTTGACGGCTTCGTCGCCGAAGGTGCCGGAGAGAATCTGTTTATCGTCAAGAACGGCAAACTTTACGAGCCGGAACTCACATCAGCGTTGATGGGAATCACGCGCGATACGGTCATGACCCTTGCCAGAGAACTCGGTCTGGAAATTTATTCGAAGCGACTTACACGGGACGACGTCTATCTCGCCGACGAGGCGTTTTTTACCGGGACCGCAGCCGAGGTTACGCCGATACGTGAACTCGACAGCCGTCAGATTGGCAACGGCCAATGCGGCCCGATTACTAAAAGACTGCAAGAAATGTTCTTTGATGTCGTCAACGGTCGTTCGCCTGCTCACCGTTCGTGGCTGACGAGCATTTAGGCGTTAAAAGCTGTGCGCAATAGGCCCTAGTCTTATGGACAATGACATCGAGAGTTCGAAACGCGTGGTCGAGATCAGTCCACAGCAACTACCGCTGCACTGCCCCACGGTCAAACATCTGGTTTGGAATGCCCACCCGCGCGTATTTCTGTCAATCGAGCAAAGCGGTGAGGCATTATGCCCTTATTGCGGCACACGTTATGTACTCAAAGGCGGCTCGAGGAGCACTGCTCGATAGCCAATCGAGGCGTTGGCAATCAACGTCAAAGTGGACGACACCGATGCGCGGCTGGCGGGGCGGCGCAGCTGGTGTATGCCGCCGGCAGATTTAAAGTAACGCCCGATGATGACTGTGGCAGGACATAAACTGTGCTAGCTGCATGTCGTTTCTGCTCGGACCGGTTCCAGTCCACGCAATGGTGGCCACTCGTCTAATGAACGACACAAAGGAGCAGGCAGAGGGAAGAACACTCGTGGTGGCACCGTCCTGGATCGGCGATGCCGTGCTATCGCAGCCTCTGGTGGCTCGCCTCGCCGCGCAGCGGCCGGCATCGGCGATCGACATTTTTGCGCCGAAATGGGTGTTGCCGGCTTACGGACGTATGCCCGAGGTGGCAAACACCATCGAGAACCCGTTCGGTCATGGACAACTTGCGCTTGGGCAGCGCCGCCGCGTTGCGCATGACCTGGCGCGACAGGGATATTGGTACGCCTACGTATTGCCAAATTCGCTCAAGAGCGCGCTGGTGCCCTGGTTTGCCGGCATCGGCAGGCGCGTCGGCTACACCGGCGAGATGCGCTACGGTTTGCTCAATGATCGCAGGCCGCTCGACAAGCAGCAATTGCCGCTGATGGTGGAACGCTTTGCATGGCTTGCGCAACCGGCTGGCTCCGAGCTCGAGCGCCCGGTCGCATATCCGCGTTTGTCTGTCGCCGCGGCTGAGTTCAGAGACGGCTGTGAGCGACTTGAACTGGATTCGCCGCAGCGGCTCGCCTGCTTTTGTCCAGGTGCAGAATTTGGTCCGGCCAAGCGTTGGCCGGCAGATCATTTCGCTGTGCTGGCGCAGCAACTGGGGGAAAAGGGCTACGCAGTATGGTTACTCGGTTCTGCGGCCGACAAACCGGTCGGCGATGAAATTGCCCGCGGCAGCGGTGGCAGCGCTATCAACCTTTGCGGAACAACCAGCCTCGACGAAGCGATCGTGCTGCTCTCCGGCGCAGATCTCGTCGTCACCAACGATTCGGGGCTGATGCACGTAGCCGCCGCACTCGACCGCCCGACCATTGCCATCTACGGTTCCAGTTCGCCGGGATTTACACCACCATTGTCTGATACAGCACACGTGGTCAAACTGGATCTGCCCTGCAGCCCCTGCTTTGCCCGCACCTGCCCGCTAAAACACTTCGACTGCATGGTCAAACTCGATCCCGCTACCCTAATGCAACAGGTGGCGGCTTTCGAAGGGAACGATTTCAACGATAACCGATCATGATCAGCAATTTCGCGACGGCAGAGGAGGCACAGCAGGCGTTTTACCAGGCGATCGAGCGCGCCGACCTGGCGCAGATGATGGACGTCTGGGCCGAAGACGACGACATTGTCTGTATCCATCCCGGCGGCCCCCGCCACACGGGAATCGACGAAATCAGGGAATCATGGCGACGCATATTCACCCGCGGGCCCGAGCTGAAATTCAAACTGCTTGCCGAGCGAAGCGTTCCCGGCCGCATGTTGTCGGTGCACAGTGTGGTCGAACGCATTGCTTATGTACGCGGTGGGTTCCCGCCGGCCTCTGCAATTGCCACCAACATATTTGTTCGCTCGGATGATCGTGGCTGGAAAATGCTGGTGCATCACGCATCGCCCATCCCTGACGAGCAGGCCAGCGAAGGCCCGCCTTCGGTGCTGCACTGATGGCAACACACAACAATTATCAAGCGCCATGGTGGTTACCAGGCGGCCACCTGCAGACGATCTACCCCTATCTCGCCCTGCGCACAACGCCGCCGAATTATCAGCGTGAGCGAATCGAGACACCCGATGGCGATTTCGTTGATTTCGACTGGGTCGACCCAACACGCGATGCGCCGACAGTGGTTCTGTTTCATGGGCTCGAGGGCTGCTCTCGCAGCCACTACGCGCGCGTGCTGATGCGCGCCGTCGCGGCAACAGGCTGGCGCGGCGTCGTAGCACATTTTCGCGGCTGCAGCGGCGAACCGAACCGTTTGCAGCGCGCCTACCACTCGGGCGATGCCGGCGAGATCGACTGGATGTTACGGCTGGTCGCTTCGCGTACCGGAAACACCGTATTCGCCGTCGGTGTATCACTCGGCGGCAACGCCTTGCTCAAATGGCTTGCCCGCGAGCGAGACGATGCGAGCAGCGTCATCGCGGCGGCAACCGCCATATCCGCGCCGCTCGATCTGATGGTCGCCGGTCACCGTCTCGGATCGGGTTTCAATCGCGTTTACGGCTTGCATTTCCTGCGCTCCCTGAAACCAAAGGCGTTGGAAAAACTTGCGCGCTATCCTGACGCGAGGCGCAAGCACCGGGTCCGTACGGCTTACACGCTGCGCACCTTTGACGATGCGTTTACCGCACCGGTGCACGGCTACCGCGATGTCGTCGATTACTGGACGCGCGCCAGCAGCATATCCGAGCTAGGCAATATCACTGTTCCAACACTCATCGTGCACGCACGTAACGACCCCTTTTTACCGGGGCGGCACTTGCCAAACGCTGCGCCGAACAACAAGAAGATCGAGTTTGAATTCACCGAACACGGTGGGCACGTCGGTTTTGTGTCAGGAGCGTTTCCGGGTAACCTCTCATGGTTGCCGCAACGTGTGCTCGGATTTCTTGGTGAACATCTGCCACCGGATCGACCGGCCAAGGCCGGCAATAACGCGCAAACCGAACAGCCATAGCCTCTCCGACCAACAACACGGATACCTCACCAATGCTGCCAGCCCGACAAATATTCAAAGCCTATGATATCCGCGGAATAGTTGGTGACACGCTCACCAGTGAGTCGGTCTCGATGATCGGCCGCGCCATCGGATCCGAAGCACTCGATCGACAATGCGACAGCGTATGCATCGGGCGCGACGGCCGTCTGTCCGGCCCTGAGTTGAGTGGTGCGCTCGCCGATGGCCTGCGGCATGCCGGCGTTAACGTCATTGACGTTGGCCAGGTAACGACACCAATGCTGTACTTCGCGGCACATTTTTTCGGCACCGGCAGCGGCGTCATGGTCACCGGAAGTCACAATCCGCCCGACTACAACGGCCTGAAAATGATGCTTGGCGGCGAAACCCTCTCGGGCGATCAGATCGTTGCATTGCGCACACGTATCGAAGACGGAAACCTGAAAAGCGGCGACGGATCGATCTCTCAACGCGATATCAAACAAGCTTACCTGGACCGCGTCGTCTCCGACGTCAAACTGGCCCGTCCGATGCGTATTGCGGTCGATTGCGGCAACGGTGTCGCCGGCGGCATAGCACCGGAACTGTACCGGCAGCTCGGTTGCGCAGTCGAAGAACTGTTCTGCGAGGTCGACGGGACGTTTCCGAACCATCATCCCGATCCCTCGCAACCGAAGAACCTCGCCGACCTGATAGAGGCGCTGCGCAACGGCGATGCCGAGATCGGTTTCGCCTTCGACGGTGACGGTGACCGACTCGGCGTTGTCACCCGCGAAGGCAAGATCATCTACCCCGACCGGCAGCTCATGTTGTTCGCGGCCGACGTGCTGTCGCGCAACCCCGGTGCGGAGATTCTGTTCGACGTCAAATGCACAAGAAATCTGGCGCCGTGGATCAGCCAACACGGCGGCGAACCGACCATGTGGAAAACCGGTCACTCGTTGATCAAGGCGCAGATGAAGAAAAGCGGCGCTCCGCTGGCTGGCGAAATGAGCGGCCACATCTTCTTTGGCGAACGCTGGTACGGATTCGACGACGGCGTCTACGCCGGCGCACGCCTGCTCGAATACCTCAGTTCACAACCTGACATTGGCGCCGTATTCGAGCAACTACCCGATTCAGTCAACACGCCGGAACTGCAGGTCAAACTCGCCGAAGGCGAAAACTACACCTTCATCGAGGCACTGCAGAAAACAGCGCGCTTCCCGGGCGCGACCGAGGTCTACACCATCGATGGCCTGCGCGTCGAATATCCGGACGGTTTCGGGCTGGCAAGGGCGTCCAACACGACGCCCGTCGTGGTTTTGCGGTTTGAAGGAGACAACGAGGCGGCTCTGGAGCGAATCAAGGAAGCGTTTCGTCATACTCTGCGTCAGGTCAAGCCTGACGTTCAACTGCCGTTCTAGCGCCACACCACACCGGGTAGACAGCCGACGCCCCTCTTGACGCGCAACGACGCGCACCCTCGTATACCAAACGGTCGCTGGCGCGCCCGCTTAGTGTAGTTACTCTTACTCAGCACCGAACTCGAAAACTGCGACACCAGCTTGGTTGAAGCCGAGAATTATGGTGGGCATGCTTTGCCAGTCCAAAGCGCGACTCGGCATTGCATTGCAAAAACACCCGGACCATTGACACTGGCAACTCAAGTCTCCGACGCACTGTTACTGCGCTCCAGCCGACTCGGCAATCTGCTGCCGCCTGCCCAAGCGCTGGAAAAATCAGGCGCTGCCGCGATCTTCAGGGTGCTGCCCGCGTTTGCTGATTTGCACGCCCGGCAGCTGCCCCGTGTCCAGATCAAGACAATGGGATGGAACGACAGCCTTGCTCAATCTGGCAACAGCTGAGCGTGCGCTGTGCCTGGGCGCACCCACTATAGCCGCCTCAGCCCTGCACGGCCGAAAGACGATCCTTAACCCAGTCCAGAACGCTTGCCAAAGCCTGGGGCAGCGCTGTCGCGTCGGTCCCACCGGCCTGAGCCATATCCGGCCGGCCACCACCCTTGCCGCCGACTTGCTTGGCGACAAAGTTGACCAACTCGCCAGCCTTCACTTGTTCCGTCAGATCGGGCGTGATGCCAGCAATCAGAGTCACTTTGCCACCGTCAGTGCTGCCCAACACGATCACTGCGCTCCTCAGTTTGTCACGCAGCTTGTCGATCGTTTCGCGCAGCGTTTTTGCGTCTGCGCCGTCGAGCCGGCTTGCCAGCACCCTGATCGATCCGACGCTCTGAGCCTGGTCGGCAAGATCATCACCTTGCGCAACAGCCATCTTCGACTTGAGTCGCCCGAGTTCCTTCTCAAGCCGCTTCACGTTCTCCAGAACCTGCACCAGACGGTGTTCCACTTCCTCCGGGCTGGCTCTTAGCGCCGCGGCGATCTCTGCTAACTGCGTTTCGCGCTTCTGAACATACTCAAGCGCTCCCTGGCCGGTGACTGCTTCGACGCGGCGAATCCCCGCCGCCACGCCACTCTCCAGCAAGATCTTGAAGAACCCGATGTCACCACTGCGCGAAACATGGGTGCCGCCACAAAGTTCGGTGGAAAAATTCCCCATGCCGATCACGCGCACCTCATCGCCGTATTTCTCGCCGAACAGCGCCATGGCCCCCGCCTTCATCGCATCGTCGTACTTCATGACACGAGCCTCAATCGCCACGTTACGCCGTATTTCTTCGTTCACCAACGCTTCGACCCGCGCAATTTCCTCCGCCGTCATCGGCTTGGGATGCGAAAAGTCGAAGCGCGTCCGCACTTCGTCTACCAGCGAGCCCTTTTGCTGCACATGATCTCCAAGCACCTCTCGCAATGCGGCGTGCATCAGGTGGGTTGCGGAGTGATTGAACATGGTCGCACGGCGCAAACGAACATCGACCTGGGCATTGACCGTGTCGCCTACCTTGATCTCACCCTTCGCGACTTCGCCGTGGTGGCCATACACGCCGGACTGGATCTTCTGCGTATCTTCCACTCTGAAGGTGGCGAATGGACTGGTCGCGGTAACCAGTATTCCGCGGTCACCGACCTGACCACCGGCTTCCGCGTAGAAAGGTGTACGGTCCAGCACAACAATTCCGAGTTCACCCTTTTCAAGGCGCCCGACCGTAGCGCCCTCGCGATACAGGGCAACAACAGTGCCCTGCACGTTGAGCGATTCATAACCGTGAAACTCGGTTTCCTGGCCGCGGTATTCAACAGCGCGCGCACTCTGGAAGCGCGAAGCGGCCCGCGCGCGCTCGCGCTGTCTTTCCATGGCGGCTTCGAAGCCGGCGAAGTCAACCTGCACGCCGCGCTCGCGCGCAATGTCGGCGGTCAGATCAACCGGAAAACCGAACGTGTCATAGAGCCGGAACACCGTTTCGCCGTCTAGCATCCGGTCTTCCCGCAGCAAAGCACCTTCGAGCACACCCATACCGTTTTCGAGCGTCTCGGCGAAGCGCTCTTCTTCCTGCTTCAAGGTGGCGGCAACACGTTTGTGTGACGCTGGCAGCTCCGGATAGGCTTCGCCCATGACGCCCGACAAATCGGGCACCAGCGTATGGAAGAACGGACGTGCACAGCCGAGTTTGTAACCATGGCGCACAGCGCGGCGAATAATCCGGCGTAACACGTAGCCGCGGCCTTCGTTACTCGGAATCACGCCGTCGGCAATCAGAAAACTGCAGGCACGAATGTGATCCGCGATCACTTTCAACGAGTTGTTTTGAAGATCCTGAGTGCGGGTGGCACGCGCCGCTGCCTTGATGAGGTCCTGGAACAGATCAATTTCATAGTTCGAATGCACGCCCTGCAACACAGCAGCAATGCGCTCTAAACCCATTCCGGTATCGACTGACGGTTTCGGCAACGGGTGCAACTTGCCCTGCTCGTCGCGGTTGAACTGCATGAAGACGAGATTCCAGATTTCGATGTAACGATCACCGTCGGCATCCGGGCTTCCCGGCGGCCCGCCAGCGACATCCGGCCCATGGTCCCAGAAAATTTCCGAACATGGACCGCATGGCCCGGTATCGCCCATTTGCCAAAAATTGTCGCTCTGGTATTGAACGCCGCCCGGCTTGTCGCCGATACGGGCGACGCGTTCCACCGGGACCTTGATGTCCTTGACCCAGACGTCATAGGCCTCGTCATCGGTCTCGTAAACGGTGATCCACATGCGTTGCGGATCGAGCCTGTATTCCTCGGTCAGCAATTGCCACGCGAACTGAATGGCGTCACGTTTGAAATAATCACCAAAGCTGAAGTTGCCGAGCATCTCGAAGAACGTGTGGTGGCGCGCCGTATAACCAACGTTCTCGAGATCGTTATGCTTGCCGCCGGCACGCACACAGCGCTGAGAGGTTGTTGCCCTTGAGTAAGGCCGGTGTTCCTGCCCGAGGAACACGTCTTTGAATTGCACCATTCCAGCGTTGGTAAACAACAACGTCGGATCATTGCCCGGAACCAGAGAACTGGAAGGCACGATTGTGTGACCGTTGGATTCAAAATGCTTCAGAAATCGGCTGCGAATCTCGTTGCTCTTCATCTATTCAAGCTTGCTTTCAATGCGCCGGCCCGCTTGCCGGTCTGTTAACATTTTCCAGTCCAGATCAAATCGATCACACTGGCCTTGCCATCATTCATCGCGCAAGCGAAGAACCTTGCAGATAACGTCCGGTGAAAAGCCGCGCCCGGCGAGGAAGCGGCTTTGTTTGGCACGCTCAGCCAGTGTCACCGGTCGCTTGCCAAACTTCTTGTTCCAGACGCTGCGCGCCGCGTCGAGTTCGTCCTCGCGCAGCACCTCACGCGCCGCGGTGAGCCCTTGCTCCGACACGCCCTTGTCCTTCAGCTCGCGAAGCACTTTGGCAGTCCCGAAGCGGCGTTTTCGGGCTTGTACAACCGCATCGACAAAGCGTCGCTCAGAGAGCCAGCCCTTCGCTTCAAATTCGTCGAGCAAACTCAGTACCTCGGCTTCGTCCGCGCCACGAGACAACAGCCTGTTTTGCATCTCGAACCGCGAATGCTCACGGCGTGCCAACATTTGCAGCGCGCGAGCGCGCAGGCTCTCAGGCTCGCCCAAACTCGGCTCGCTCCTATGCTTCGACGGCTTCGTCGGCCAGCGGCCGGATACCGACAGCTTCGCGTATCCGGTTCTCGATTTCTCTCGCCATTTCCGGACGCTCTTTCAGGAACTCACGCACGTTGTCCTTGCCCTGACCAATGCGCTCACCGTTATAGCTGTACCAGGCGCCAGCTTTGTCCACCAGTTTATGTGCCACCCCGAGATCGATGATCTCCCCTTCGCGCGAAATTCCCTTGCCGTAGAGAATGTCAAACTCGGCTTGCCTGAACGGAGGCGCGACCTTGTTCTTGACCACCTTGGCGCGCGTCTCGTTACCAATGACCTCATCGCTTTTCTTGATCGCACCGATGCGACGGATATCGATGCGCACCGAAGAATAGAACTTGAGCGCGTTTCCGCCGGTCGTCGTCTCGGGGTTTCCGAACATGACACCGATTTTCATGCGGATCTGATTAATAAAGATCACCAGCGTGTTCGACCGTTTGATGTTTGCCGTCAGCTTGCGCAAGGCCTGCGACATTAGCCGTGCCTGCAGCCCCATCTGCGGCTCACCCATCTCGCCCTCGATCTCTGCTCGCGGCGTCAGAGCAGCCACCGAATCGACAACCACCACGTCCACAGAACCGGAACGCACTAGCATGTCAGCGATTTCAAGCGCCTGCTCGCCGTTGTCAGGCTGCGATATGAGCAAGTCATCAATATTTACGCCGAGCCTGGATGCATACTCCGGATCGAGGGCATGTTCGGCATCAATAAATGCCGCGGTGCCGCCAAGTTTCTGCATCTCGGCGATCACTGAAAGTGTCAGCGTCGTCTTGCCGGAAGATTCCGGACCATAAATCTCGACTACCCGTCCGCGCGGCAAACCGCCAATGCCGAGCGCCAGATCCAGCCCCAGCGACCCGGTCGAAACCACCTTCAGATCAGGAGACACTTCCTGCTCGCCCAGGCGCATGATCGAGCCCTTGCCAAATTGCTTCTCGATCTGCGATAGCGCCGCCTGTAGCGCCTTTTGCCGGTTATCGTCCATCGGTACTGCCTCCCCCCGTCATGTTTGCGATTGCGAAAATTATCTCATATGGGCCGCTTCGTAGGTCGGGCAGCCAGCACATCGTCCGGGCTGCGTTTATTCCAGCCTGACGGCAGCCGATCAAATCAGCCGCAAGCCCAGTAATGGCTCGCAGCGTGGTCGACGCCGTGAAAGTGCGACATTGGTAACAACATGCTTGATACGCGCGCGCAAATAATCCGTTCAACGGCGAAACAGGCCGTTGAGAGATACGGGGCAGTGCCGCGGGCGACCTGGCTCGCAATTAACGGCAACGTACCGAAAGGTGGTCTGGTTGTCGCCCCCGATGCGGGGAACTGCCTGAACTGGTCGCGCGAGATACCCGGCCCGTCGTACTGAGACAAGTCAAAGATCCACGCCGGTGAGAATTCGGCAGTAAAGAACGCTCACTGCCCACAATGTCTCTTAATCAGCGAGTTACAGGACCCTTCGGTTCTGCTGCGCGAAGTGTCGCGAAGCAGTTTGCCGACCCGGCGCTGCAGAAAGTTGACGGACGAATGTCGCACCTGGACACGAACTCCCGCGAGCGCGAGGGCGTTGCGCGCAAGGAAATCACGCGAGGTTGCTCTGTTGGAAGTCCTGTCGCAGGAGGACGATGCACAGACGCGAATTATAGACACGCGCCCGCGCCCAGCAGCGATAAGCCCGCCGCACTGAAGCTGCGCAGGCTCGCCAGCGAAATCGTCGTGCGACTCGACACGCATGTCGCCAGGCTCGGCCCCGATCCACGCTGAACTATCCAGGTAGACCACCCGCAAGCGTCAGGCAAAGACGCTCTAATAGAGTAACGCCCTGACAATTCCGTGATCGTCGATGAAAATATCAACGGAAGCCGGGTCTGCTTCGACCTTCAGGCGCAGTTTCGGCCGCGCCTCGAAGAAGCCGTTCCGCGGAAAAGCGGCTCGATCTCTTCGGCGAGGCGCCGGACTCACCGGCGCGCGGGTCATACGCTTTGCGTTTGCATGACCCGATCAAGTAAGGCTCGCAGCGCCGCCAGCACCGTCTGACGGCGCACCTGGTTGCGATCACCCTGCAAATGTAAACACCATGCCTGCGTATTGCTTTGCCTGTCTGCGATTGCCAGCCAGACAGTGCCGACCGGTTTTGACGGCGATCCGCCGTCCGGACCTGCAATGCCGCTTACCGCAACGCTGCAATGCGCGGCAGAGCGCTGCAGTGCACCTGCTGCCATCTCTCTGACCACCATTTCCGAAACCGCGCCATCGACTTCCAGAGTAGTGCTGCGCACGCCCAGCACCTCGCGTTTGGACCGGTTGGTATACGTCACGAAACCGCAATCGAACCAGTTCGAACTGCCCGGCACCATCGTCACAGCCTGCGACATCCAGCCGCCTGTGCACGACTCTGCCGTCGCCAGCAGCATACCCCTCGACTTTAATGCCATGCCGAGCCGTTCGCTCAGATCGTAGATTTCCTTGTCCATCCAACTCTACTAGATCAGATTCCTGCTAAATCACACGCCCACTAAATAGCCGACCAGGTATACACCCGTTGCACTACTGCCAGACATAGCAGCGCATAAAATGCCGCAACAATATCGTCGAGCATGACGCCAAAACCATTCTGCACTTTCCGGTCCAGGCGGCGTATCGGCGGCGGTTTGAGAATATCGAAAAGCCGGAACAGCAAGAACGCGAATGCCTGCCACATTGGTTGCGGCGGTATGAAATAGAGCACCAGCATGAATGCCGCAACTTCGTCCCAAACCATGCCACCATGGTCATGTACACGGAGATTGCGCCCGGTCACCTGACAGACCAAGACGCCGATCAGCATCGCTGCCACGATGCAGGGCAACAATGCGTGGTCGGGCAGCATCCTGGCCAGTCCGTAGTAGATCGGAAACGCCAACACCGTACCCAATGTTCCAGGACCGAGCGGGAACAGCCCGACGCCGAAACCAAACGCAATGAAATGCGCCGGATTCGCCAGCACAAAGCGCAGGGTCGGTCGACGCTGCGCCTCAGGCGAAGTGTTCATAGCCGCCGATGTCAACAGCGAGTTCCTCACCCGATTCGTCGACCACACGCACACCATTGCCTTCCACGACACAGCCAATTCTTGTCAAAGCCAGTCCGACTCGCGCCGAGATCGAATCCATTTGCAGCGATTCGCCAGCCGGTACCGTGAACAGCAATTCATAATCGTCGCCGCCAGCCAACAGCGCTTCGCGAACCAACTGATCACGTTTCAGATGAGTGACATCAGAAATGCTCGGCACGTTGGCATAGCTGATCTCTATTCCGACATCCGACGACGTGCAGATATGCCCGGCATCGGCAACCAGGCCGTCAGATACGTCAATCGCACTGCTCGCAACGTTGACTAAGGCCTTGCCAAGTTCAATGCGCGGTATCGGTCTCTCGAATCGTGCCATGCACGCCTCGAGGCCGTTGCCCTTGAGCCGCACGTCGCCACGAACATGCCGCAGAGCGAGTGCCGCACTACCGATCTGCCCCGACACCCAGAGTTCGTCGCCAGCGCGCGCCCCATCGCGTCGTAGCGCACATCCGCTGGCAACCTCTCCCAACGCAGTAACGGTGATGGCAAGCGGACCGCGCGTCGTGTCACCACCGATCAGTGTGACGTCGTGTCGCCGCGCGAGATCGTAGAAACCTTCGGCAAAAGCGGACAACCACGCCTCGTCGGCTTTCGGCACAGTGATCGCCAGCAATGCCCATCGCGGACGCGCCCCCATGGCAGCAAGATCCGACAAATTGACTGCCAGCGCTTTATGCCCCACGAAGCGCGGCTCGGCGTCGGGCAAGAAATGGATGCCGCTGACAATCGTGTCAGTTGTGACGACCAGTTCGTGTCCCGGCGCAGGTTCAACCAGTGCCGCATCGTCGCCCACGCCGAGCGTTGCGTCGCGAGCCGGGCGCGAAAAATAGCGGTCGATCAGCTCAAACTCGGTAGTCATTCTTGCGGCCTACCCCAAAACAGATTTTGCACGCCTTACTGCAGACGAGCAACGCCGTCAGCGCGTTGTCAGGTCTTGGGAAGGTGCTGCAGGAGATTGAGATATTCGTCCTCCTTCATGGTGAAGCTGTGTTCGGCTTTCGGAAAGCCGCCGCTCTTCACATCCTCCTGAAAATCGACCAGCGCCTTGCTGATCAGGTCCCAGCAGTTGGCGTAGCGCTTGACAAACTTCGGCGTGAAACGATCGAACAAGCCGACCATGTCGTGCAGCACGAGGTTCTGCCCATCGCAATACGATCCGGCCCCGATGCCGATTGTCGGTATGCGCAAACGATCGGTAATCAACTGCGCAACACGATCCGGGATCGCTTCGAGTACGATCGCGAAGCAGCCAGCCTGTTCCAGGGCGAGCGCATCCTTCAATAGTTGCACCCCGGCAGTTGCATTCTTGCCCTGCACCTTAAAACCGCCAAGCTTGGACATGAGCTGCGGAGTCAGGCCAATATGCGCCATCACCGGTACGCCGGCATCGACCACCGCCTTGGCCATCGGCGCAAATTCCTCGCCGCCTTCCAGCTTCACGACGTCCGCGCCACCTTCCTTGATCATGCGCATGGCACTGTTGACCGCATCTTCGGTACACGCGTGATAAGCGCCGAGCGGCAGATCACCCACCAGCAAAGCACGCTTGGCGGCACGCGAAATAGCCTTGGCGTGGTGAATCATCTCGTCCATTGTCACCGGGACTGTGCTCTCATAGCCGAGCGCGGTCATTCCCAGTGAATCGCCGATCAAAATACAATCAATGCCGGAGCGATCCACCAACTGTGCAGTGGGGAAATCCACTGCGGTCACCTGGAAAATCTTTTCGCCGCGGTCGACCTTCGCCTGCAAATCGAAAACAGTCAGTTTCTTTTGTTTTGCCGCTTCAGCCATCCCATCCTCCCTTCTTTTTGAGTATTGATCTGGTTACGCAGACACACCCAGTCTACGCTTTGCTCTTGCGCGTGGCAGCCTCCCCTGGGCGCAGGTCGGGCGCCAACTTATCCAGCACCCCGTTGACATATTTGTGTCCATCGGTACCGCCGTACACCTTGGCAAGTTCAACCGCCTCATTGATAACCACCCGGTAAGGCGTGTCGGGCTGTGAAACCAGCTCGCAGGCCGCCATCAGTAACAAGGCATGTTCGACCGGTGAGAGTTGCCCGATCGGGCGATCGAGATGGGGACCGATCTTATCTCGCAATATGCCGACTTCGTCGACCACGCCGCGCACCAGACGCTCAAGGTAGGCCTGGTCGGCTTTGGCAAACCCTTTCTTGTCGGCGATTTGCGCCAGCACCTCATCTGCATCTGTCTGGTTGACCAGCCACTGGTAAAGCCCCTTCAGTGCCAGTTCACGCGACAGCCTGCGACTACCCTTCATCGATTGCTTCCATCAACTTCGCCATTTGCACTGCCACCTGTGCGCAGTCGATTGACTTCTGTTCTACTCGCGCCAAGACCTCTTCTTCCGTATTGCAGGTCAGGATGCCATTCGCGACTGGCACGCCTGAATCGAGCTGGACCGCCATGATGCCGGATGCCGATTCATTGGAAACAATCTCGAAATGGTAGGTTTCCCCGCGGATGACGGCGCCGAGCGCAATCAGGGCATCGAAACGTCCACTGCCTGCAAAACGCTGCAAGGTAATCGGCACTTCGAGGGCACCGGGCACGCTGGCGATCGCCACGTTCTCGGCGGAAACATCGAGGCGCAACAACTCTTCGTAGCAAGCGTCGAGCATTGCCTCGCCAATCTCCTGATTGAACTGGGCGACGACGATCCCGATATTGAGGTCCTCGCCGTCAACATCGATCGGAAATGCCTGCGCGCCCTCAAAACCTGACATGGACCTGCCCCCCTGATAAATGCGCTGCGCCGTTGCCGCTGATGGCATGTCACAGCGTTGACGAAAAAGCCGTATTGTCCCGGCTCCGGACACACCGCGCTAGCGCGGATGCAGATATCCCGTAGTCTCCAGATCGAATCCCGTCATACTCGGCATGCGGCGCGGCTCAGCCAGCAGCCGCATACGCGTTACACCGAGATCGCGCAGAATTTGCGCGCCGATCCCGTAGGTGCGCAAATCCAGTTTTGGTGGCGCATGCGGCCTTTCATCGAGGTGCGCGAGCAGTGCCGCACCGTCCTCGGTTCGGTGCAACAACACGATGACCCCGTTTCCCGCCTCACTGATTGTCTTCATCGCGTCGTTTAGATGCCACGAATGCACGCGGCTGCCGGCGTCGATTACGTCCGCTACCGACAACGGTTCGTGCACCCGAACCAGCGTTTCCTCGCCGGGCTTGAGCTCGCCCTTTATCAGCGCCAGATGGGTATCGCCGGAGATCTTCTCGCGGTAGGCAATCAGTTCGAAGGGACCGAACGCGGTCTCGATCGGACGCTGTATGGCTCGCTCGATCAGCGACTCGGTCTGACTGCGATGATGAATCAGGTCGGCGATGGTGCCGATTTTCAGGCCATGTTCACCGGCAAATTTGATCAAGTCTGGCAGACGCGCCATTTCACCATCTTCCCTGAGAATCTCGCAGATGACTGCAGCCGGCTCGAGCCCTGCCATCGCTGCCAGGTCACTGCCTGCCTCGGTGTGACCGGCGCGCACCAGCACACCGCCATCCTCGGCCATGAGCGGGAAAATATGTCCAGGTTGCACGATGTCGGCCGGCGTCGCCTCTTTCGCTACCGCGGCACAAATCGTCCTCGCCCGATCGGCAGCAGAAATGCCGGTGGTCACCCCTTCGGCGGCTTCGATCGACACAGTAAAATTAGTACCGAGCCGCGAGCGATTGGTACCCACCATCGGCGGCAGATTAAGTTGCTCGCAGCGCGCTGCGGTCAGCGTCAGGCAGATCAGGCCGCGGCCGTACCTGGCCATGAAGTTGATGTTCTCGGGCGTTGCGAACTGCGCAGCGAGCAGCAGATCGCCCTCGTTCTCGCGATCTTCTTCGTCGACCAGGATCACCATGCGCCCATCCCGAATATCGGCGATGAGCTCCGGTATGGTGCTGATCCCGGCACTCATGAGCCGGTTCCTGTTTCCGACAACATTCTTTCCACGTAGCGCGCCACCAGATCAACTTCCAAGTTCACGCGCCCGCCCTTGTCGAGATCTCCGAGGTTTGTTGCGGCCAGCGTATGCGGAATCAGATTCACTGAGAACCGCCCGTCATCCACGCTGTTCACCGTGAGACTCACGCCATTCACGGTAACCGACCCCTTCCTCGCAAAATAGCGCGCCAGGCTTTGAGGGAACCGCACCGTCATGACGCGGTTGCCGTCGTATTCGACGATCTCGTCGACTTCACCAACGGCGTCGACATGGCCGCTCACCAGGTGCCCGCCGAGGCGCGTATCCAGGCGCAACGATCTCTCCAGATTCACTCGCTGCCCGGCAGCGAAACCGCTCGTGACATTGAGCGTCTCGGTCGACACATCGAACTCAAGGGCGTCCGGAGCGAAATCCTTGACCGTGAGGCACACGCCGTTTACCGCGATACTGTCACCGAGTGCAACGTCGGTCAGATCCAGCCCGCCACTTTCGATGCGCACTGCGGCGGTCTCTCCCACCGGTGATACCGACGCGATTTTGCCGACTGCTTCTACAATTCCGGTGAACATGACTAGAACCTATCTCATGATCGCTCACGCGTGAGATGGCAACGATTTTCGCTTCCGGCTAGGCGCGAGCGACGCCGTTTGGCTGGTCCAAACAAGGA
>CP070775.1:1941131-1946133 GCA_020346185.1 Betaproteobacteria bacterium
CGTCATTGGCCTCGCGTTGGCCATGTCCTCTACCGCCTTCGTGCTGCAAACACTAGCGGAGCGGGGCGAGCTGACTACCCGCAAGGGTCGCTCCTCGTTCGCCATTCTGCTGTTCCAAGACATCGCGGTAATCCCTATGCTGGCGCTGATACCGCTGCTTGGAGAAGGCGAAGACATTCCGGCCGGCACCGAGGCATGGTTTGCTGCGGGTGAAGCCATCGCCGTGATTGCGCTAATCGTGTTTGGTGGACGCTATTTGCTGCGCCCGGTATTCCGACTGGTTGCCAGGAGTGGCATCAAGGAAATTTTCACTGCTGCGGCATTGCTGGTCGTGATTGGTACTGCACTTGGCGTCCACTCGGTCGGCCTGTCGATGTCCCTCGGCGCATTTCTCGCCGGCATGCTGCTTGCCGACTCGGAATACCGACACGAACTCGAAGCGGATATCGAGCCTTTCAAGGGTCTCCTTCTCGGACTGTTCTTCATCTCGGTGGGTATGGCAGTCGATCTTGGTTTGATGGTAAGCGAGCCGATAATGATCCTCGCTATGGTCATTGGCTTGATGCTGATCAAAGCGGTCGCACTGTATGCCGTCGTGCGAGTCGCTGGCCGCGACAACCGCTCGGCGATCAGCGTCGCTGCCACGTTGTCCCAGGGTGGTGAGTTCGCTTTTGTTATCTTCGCAATCGCTATCAGTGCCGGAATTATCGGTAGCGCGCTCGTCAGCTCACTAATCATCGCGGTCATCATTTCGATGGCCTTGACACCGTTGGCAATGACGATCGACGATATATTTGCAAGGCGCAACCGGCAAAAGGTCGAGGAGCGCTTTGACGAAATCGAAGCTTCTGACAGCAAGATCATCATTGCCGGCTTCGGGCGAGTCGGGCAGATGGTAGCGCGCACTCTCGCCGCTCGCGGCATCGGATTCACGGCGCTCGATATCAGCAGCGAGCAGATCGAAGTGGTGCGCCGATTTGGCAATAACAAGGCCTATTACGGCGACGCATCTCGCCTCGAAATGCTGCATGCAGCAAGAGCTCAGGAAGCGCAGGTCTTCGTCCTGGCCATCGATGACATTGAGGCATCGGTACGGACTGCGGAGACCGTCAGGAAACATTTTCCGAAACTGAAGATCCTCGCCAGAGCCCGCAATCGATTCCACGCCTACCGAATGATGGATATCGGCGTGGAATACATCATTCGTGAGACTCTGCTGTCAGCACTGGAACTGGCCGAGCAAGTCCTGCAGGCTACCGGCATCAGCGCATGGGAGGCGAAGAATACGATCGCGACATTCCGCGCCCACGACGAACGGACCATGGCGCGCCAGTACGCCGTATATCACGATGAAACGCAGCTGATACAGACCTCGCGAGAGGCGGCGAAGGAGTTGCAAGGAATTCTTGAGTCGGACCGCGAATCACAGCACCATGCCGACCGCGCGCCGTTTTCCCCCGACGACGTCAAATAGGTCGCCTTACAGCCTTCGAAACGGGGCCCGGCACCTCGCGCCGGTTCGGTTTAATCGCCACAAGGCGTTACAATCTCCTTCTGACACTTCGGGATGCTTAGCAGGCTGTTGAGAAACGTCGCGAGCGGCCTTCAGTCGGGTGCACCCGGAGCGCAGCAAACGGGGTGTATAGAGGAGTACTAGATGAGGGCGAGAGGGAAGTTGGCGCGGCATGCCGCGCCCCCTCCAAGCGCCGGGCGACTGTGATCGCCGGGCTGGACCGCCGAAGGCGGCCGAGCACCGATCATGGTCGCGCAGTAGTTGTTCAACAGCCTGTTAGGGGATCAGTCCGTGCCCTATACGGCATGTGCTGATCCGGGAACGAGGTGCATCGGAGACGCATATCGAGTCGGGACACTGTCCGTTTCGGTGCACAGAACGAGGGAGCAAAGCGATGCGAGTCGAAGTACACGTTCACGGGACGATCCTCCTGCGATCAGGCATCAGCAACGAACAGATGGAGTCCGCACTGCGCCCTCTGCTCGATTACATCGACGAAGATAGCCTCGCTGACGTCAGGAGCATTCATCCGGACGAGCCAGGCATCACATTCGACCGCCGTCGGCGCGTCATCGAAATTTGCTGGACCGGTGATGTTGGGCGCAGTTTCCGTCAATTGCTGGCCGACGCCCTCGACGCGCTCAATGCGTACTGCGAAGAAGCCGCGCCGGTTGATATCACCTACTACCACGAAGACGGGCGCGATGAATTTGACGTGATTTTTGTTGGGCCAACCGCAGAGTCGATTGACCGCGCGCGCCGTCAGCGCATGACGGAAGACCTGCAGCACGTCCTGTCACGCGATTTCGATGACGCCGAGATCAGTCAGATACTCAACCTCGTCAACCAAATGTTTGATCGACGTTGGGAAAGCGGACGCCGCTCGAGTGGAGCAGCCTCAACTGAAACGTCGGAAATGGTGGCACGGCGTAAGCACCTGCACTGAACCCGCGTACGCGTGTACCAGCGAATTATCATTGCGTTGCTGGCAAGCGCGGTGCTTCCGTCGACTGTGTATGCGTCGGCGGCGGACGTTAATTCCAAGGGGCAACGTGATTCTGTTCTGCTGGTCGCCGCGCCCCACATGATGGATCCAAATTTCGCGCGCACCGTTGTCCTCGTAATGTTCCCGGCCGATAGCGGACCGAGCGGCGTGATTCTGAATCGGCCGAGCCCGCTCATGCTGCGCGACGTCTGGCCTGACGACACGCAGCGTCAGGGCCGTACCGATACGCTCTTCATCGGCGGGCCAGTCGAGCCTGATGGCCTGCTGTTCCTGTTCCGAATGACACCACCCCCCGAGCGGGCCTGGTGGGCAATCGACGACATCTATTTCAGCGGTGATGGCGAGCTGCTGGAGAAACTGCTGCAGAAAAACGAGCCAGACTCCACTCAGCGTTTTTTTGCCGGCTACGCTGGATGGGCGCAAGGACAACTTGAGAATGAGATTGCCCGAGGCGACTGGCACGTGCTGGCAGCCGATGCGGACGTGATCTACGACACGGAACTTGGCACTCTGTGGCGCCGCATGTATCAGCGCGCAACGTTGCCGCGAGCTCAGACCTTGCCATGGCAGGGAGATATTGCCTACGGCGCGCTAGGTGACCGCTGATACTGAAACAAGCCATGTTGCGCTGGCTGATATTCATCCGGCTCGGCCTCAGCGCCGCGGCATGGCAACAAGGAAGACACCGATGGAAGACACATTGTTCTCAGTAGCCAGGCAGGTGGTGCTGGTGGTCGGAGGCAGCCGAGGTATTGGCAGGGCGCTGGCGGAAGGCTTCGTTGCGCGCGGCGCACAAGTTGTCATTGCCGGGCGCGAGCCAGACACCCTAGAAAGAACCGCGCAGGAAATCTCCACCGCAACGAAGCCCGTCAAACCAATCGCTTGCGATGTCGCCAAGCCAAAGGACATTGCCGATCTCGTCTCCTCCACATTATCGGAATTTGATCACATCGATACGCTGCTCAGCGTGGCCGGTGTGAACAAGCGCATGAAAGCGGAAGACTACACGCCCGAAGAATATGACTGGATCATGGACATCAACCTGCGCGGCAGCTTCCTCCTGGCGCAAACAGTCGGGCGACACATGCTCGAGCGAGAAGCGGGCTCGATCATCAACGTCGATTCGCTGAATACCTACGCCCCGTTGACCGGAGTTACGCCCTACGCGATGAGCAAGGCAGGCGTGCTGATGATGACCAGGGCGCTAGCCAACGAGTGGGGCCCGCGCGGCGTGCGGGTAAACTCGATCGCCCCCGGTTTCTTCCCCACTGCACTGTCAAAGAAGCTTTGGTCGCAGGACAAGATGCGCGAATGGGCAACGCAGAATACGCCGCAGCGAAGGCTCGGCGATGTCAAAGACCTGGTTGGTGCTGCAGTGTTTTTGGCGTCGGAAGCCGCTGCATTCGTCACCGGCCAAACGATACGGGTCGACGGAGGCGTTACAGCCGGAATCAACTGGCCCATTGATTTGTGAGCTGATCAACGCCCCCCGATGAGACCCATTGTGGCCTTGCATCCGGCTTACCGAAACGCAGCACTCACAAGCAATGACGGCGTCGACGAAGGCCGTAAACGTTAACTGTGCTGCAGGGCCTGCAGTGTCAGTTACGCTGCGTACCGCGGTACTGTGTGTCGCTTTCTGCAGCAGCGTTCTGGTTACGATGCCTGGCGCTGCATCGGCTGAGAATCATGCCATCGCCCGCAATGACTACTCCCAGCCATTGGACCATCTCAGCGCCGCCGAAATGCGCAGCTTCGCCGTCGGCAAGGAAGAGTTCGCGGCACGCTGGGTGCCGCCATTCCTGAGCGGCGGCCATTGGGGACGCGGACCACAGTCAAATGCGGAGTCATGCTTGTCCTGCCATCCTGGTAATGGCCGCGGGCGGGCGCCTGACGGGCCAAGCGAGAAGCCGCATTCCCTCGTATTGCGGCTCGCGCATCGGGGAGCCAATGACGCCGGCCGGCCACTGCCACATCCAGCGTACGGCACCCACCTCAACCGGCACGGTATTCTCGGCCAGCTTATCGAGGAAGGCGATTTTCGCGTTGCGTACAGAAAACGCAAAGCGACGTTCGCAGATGGCACTCGTCTTGAACTACGCTCCCCTGTCGTTCGTTTTGCGGCGCTCTGGTACGGCCCGATTGGCGACGACACCATCGTTTCATTGAGACTGGCACAGCCTCTGTTCGGCCTCGGCCTGCTGGAAGCGGTTTCCGCCGCGACACTGCGTGGCATCGCTGAACAGCAGAAGCGCGTCGGCTTCAATGGCAGGCCGAATCTGGTCATTGATGAAGCGACCGGCAAAATGATGGTTGGACGCTTTGGTCACAAGGCCTCGCAACCATACCTAAGGCACCAAGTTGCCGCCGCGTTTCATGATGAAATGGGTGTTACATCGCGCCTGTTCCCACAAGAGCAATGCTGGCCGATTCAGAATGCCTGCTATCGCGTCGAGCGCGTGACAGGGGTCGAAGCCCGGGAT
>CP070775.1:1946233-1951652 GCA_020346185.1 Betaproteobacteria bacterium
ACGCGGAAGCTCGGATTACCGACACCCGCAAACACCACGCTACCGCTAGTCGCACCCAGAACCGCACAACCCACCGCCGAACCTCGCGACCCTTTGAATTTTTCATGCAGCTTGCGGATCATGGTCAGCGGTTCCGCAACCGGGCGTTCGGTGACGTACTCAGCCATTTCTCTAGCCAATGTGTGTGCCTCGGCGCCGTGCCCGAGCACGTCGATCAGCACGATCAGAAGCTTGTCTTCCATGGCCACGACCAACGCGACATCGCCGCTGACACGCTCGCCGAGGCATGGGCGCCCGTAAACCGCCCACTCGAAGGCATGACTAACAGCGGGAAATGAATCCTCGCAACCGCCATCTGTGTCTATTGCCACTTGACTACCTCGACGCGGGTACCCTTGCCCGGTTCGCTCATCACGGTGAACTCGTCCATCATTCTTTTCGTACCGGACAAGCCGAGCCCAAGCGTGCCTCCGGTACTGTAGTGGTCAGCCATCGCTCGCTCCACCTCTTGAATGCCCGGCCCTTTATCGGAAGCAACCACGCGCACGCCCTTGCGGCCTTTTCGCTCAATGGCCTCGAGCTGGATCCGGCCTCGCACCGCATACTTCAGAATGTTCCGTCCAAGCTCCGAGGTTACTGTCGCCAACTGCTGCACTGCGACCCTGGACAGGCCCGCGCTTTGCGCTACCCGCGTCGCTTCGAGCACCGCTGCTGCGAGGCTCCGCTCGTCATGGATGATGATCGGATGCGAGGCTGCCACCGTTGCGCTCCGTAGCTCCCGGCGCTCGCGCGTGGAGCACCTCGAAGGCCGTGTCGAGATCGCGGGCGGCCAGAAGCTCTTCGGTATCGGCGCCCAGCAGAATCAGTGAAGCAACCAGTCCCGGACGCAGCCCGCAGACCACCGCGGATGCGCCCATCAGTTGCGCCATGGAAATGGTCGATCGAATGTTCTCGAAATCCGTCAGGTCCATGACCTCGACACCGGATAGATCGAGGATGACACCGCGCGCCTGTCGCGCCTGCAGTTCCGTCAACAGATCGTTGCGAAATTGCTCGAGGACGTCGCTGGTGAGGTCGATCTGGATCGATGCAACCAGGCAGTTGTTGGACATCTGAAGGGGAACCCGGTTGGCGGTTCGTCCTGCCACGGCTTCAGTCCCCAACGCGCGGCGCCGCGACGCCCTGCGCTTGGAGTGCGAGAGACAGCGCGTCACGCATGTTGGCGGTGGTCCTGACGTTGCCAACGTCAATACCCAGTTCCGTCATGGTCTGGGCAATCGCGGGTGACACGCCGGAAATGGTACTTTGACAGCCCATGAGCCGTGTCGCTTTGGTGACTTTGATGAGGTAATTGGCCACTGCAGTATCCACCACACCCACTCCGCTGATGTCGAGAATGAAAATGCGTGCCTGGGTGTCGGCGATTTTGGCGAGCGACGCATCCATGATGTCCTGCGCACGTTTGCTGTCGATCAGGCCAACCAGTGGCAGGAGCAGAATGCCCTCCCAAATCTGGGTAACCGGGGTCGACATCTCCATAATGGCCTTGGACTGCGCGGCCGCTGCCTCGTTGCTGATACGTGCATAGGTGTCAACGACCAGCGCGGTATCCATTGACGCCACTTTGTTCAACGCAATGACGGCCGCCGCGTAGTCGTCTGCATTGAGGTTGCCATCGTAGAGGTCGACCGAGAATAGCGTGACCGCGTAGTTCATGGCCGAGAAATAAATACCGAGGGGCAGGCCAATCCGTGCGTGGGTTTCGCCAACCGTTGCGCGCCGGTCGACGTAAGACTGGTCAACTACACCCTCGAAGACCTCCACCCAGTAATCCCGCTGCAGGGACTTGACGTGCTGGACCATCGCCTCATCCGGAAAGTACACCTCATACTCTGGCAGCGTCTTCAACCAAACGTAAAACTGCTCGACGAACGCGTCCATCTTCGGCACGACGCGCTCGCCTAGCCGCTTGAGCGCCGCGAGATCTGAATCCGTCAGCCGGAACAGGCTGCAAGCTTCTTCCGCAGTATTCATTTTGGTGCCGTGCGAACTCATGCTGTTATCGGCCATTGTCCTTTCCTCATTCAGTGGTGCGGTGCTCGGTTACGGAATCGATAATCTCCAGTGCACGCGCGATTCCTCTCTCGAGCGACCTCTCACTCACGACATTGTTGATCTGAACTTCCTGGCTGGCCCACTGAGCCGCAATCTCCGGACGCAGACCGGTGAGCACCACGTTTGCCCCGAGAAGCGCAACCGCGCCGGTAACGTGGTTCAACCCCGCGACACTGAATGCGTCGATTTCGGGCACGCCGGTCAAATCGATGATGGCAACGCGCGCGCCCCGGCGATGCACTTCCTCAACCAGCGATTCGCGCAGCCGACTGATGCGCGATTGGTCCACCAAACCCACCATGGGCACAATCAGAATTTCCTTGCGAAATGGGATCATAGGCGTCGCCAGCGCTGCGATGGCAGACTCTTGTCGCTGGATGTGCTCGCGGAGGCTACGGCGCATCTGCTCGAAACTTCTCGCCAATTGCCCGATCTCGTCGCTGCGGTCGATGTCGAGATTCACTTCCAGATCGCCGTCAGTCAGTCGGTTGGCGCTATCGCCGAGGGCTCTTAACGGCGCCACAAGGTTGCGCGCAACGAGCCAGGCCAGGACAACAGCGATCAATGCCGTCACCAACACCATCGTGACAATCAGGTTGCGGAGCCGAAGCGCTTCTGCAATGGTCTCGGTCTGATCCTTCTCGCTCATTATGGCCCATTGAACATCGGGAACATCGAGCTGGCGGTAGGCCGAGAGCACGGGTTGGCCCCGATAGTCGTTGAAGACTTGCTGTCCCGATTCACCGCTCAGAGCGGCACGGGTTCCTGGCGTATCGACCCGCAGAAGCCCCACCGCGCTGGCCAAGGATTTGATGCGATTGATCGTGCCCTCGTCTACCCCGGAAGCAGCAATGTCGCCGAAAAAGGCTTCGCGATCTGTCGCCAAGAAACGAGATTGACTGCGCAGCGTAAAGTCGGGACCAACGAGGTAGGTTTCGCCAGTCTTGCCCAGCCCAACGCTCGACCAGGCGCCGCCACTGGTCATGATGCTATCCACCTGATCGAGAGGCACCTGAACAATCAACACACCTGCTGTCTTCCCGTTTACGAAGATGGGGCTTCCGAGAAACGATGCGCGGGCACCGTAGGAGGGGATGTAGCTTTCGTAGTCCACCATGAAAGCGAGGTTATCGTTTTTTGCATCGCGCAGCTTGTTAAACACTTGGGCGATATTGCTGTTTCGGTAGGGGCCATCGATAAGCGAGGTGGCGTAGTCGATCTCCTTCTCCACGGAGTACACGATGTAACCTGTCTTCGCGTCCACGAGAAAGAGATCGTAATAGCCAAAGCGCTTCGAGAGATCGCGGAAAGCCGGGTGATACTCGCCGTGCATCTCATCATACCCGCTACCGAAAACACTACGATCGAGCTGGAATTTTTGCCCTACAGGGTGAGGATTTTCAGAGATATACCGCTGCTGCATGCTTAGCGAGCGGGGGTCCTCTGGCCATAGGTCTGCCAAGTTCACTGAAGGCGCGTGCGCGGCTTGTGCGCGCCTTAGAAACTCCTGATCGTAAAATCGTCGCAGCTCTGCCAGACCATCATTCGAGCCGGCTACCCGCTCCGTGACGAAGGCCTCACCAAGAAACGCCATGGCGTCGGTCACCACGCGGCTGCCAGACAAGACGGTAACCTGGTCCCTGATCGTGCGGAAAAAGGTATCGATCTGATCAGCTTTCAGTTCCCGCACGGCGACCAACTGGTTGAATGATTCGACTTCCAAGGCGGTTCGCGAAATATAATAAGCTTGCCAACCCACCGCGATCACAGCGGCAACTGTTAGCGCTGACATCGCGATCATGAGTTTCGAACCTATTGACTTCATTCTCATCGATTTTTTTGCGCTTTGTATTCTTGTGCTGGATGGTGCCATTCGCCCATTCAGCTCATTTTATGCGAGCCTGGTTCGGCGACCCCGCCCAGCAGCCGAAGCGTAACCGTTTGCAATCTTACAATGGCTGGGTATAAGCCGTGGAGAGAGCAACGAGGGGGCATGCATCGCCGTTCGGTAGCACCGCTGGCAACGTCGACGTTGCAATGAACAGAGATTCGACGTCGAAGCCACGAAACAACGAGCCATCAGTCGCAGGGAAAACCCTCCTCGAGCGCCCAACTCACCAAAACTATAGGCAACTCAGTCACGCAATTGCCGGCAAGCCTCGAGATGCTTGATCGCCACATTGACTTGCTCGCCGGCTGCTGTGTGGCCAGGCTTTCGAAGCGTTCCTGCAGCCGCATCCGCCTCATGCACTCCGGCCACATATTCAGGAGGTAATGCATCTAAGTACTGGCTATGCGATCTCTCTGTTGCCCATTTCGTCAACTGAATACCATCAAACAAAGTGCTTAATTATGAGCATGCGCGGCCGAGGCCAGCATCGATACTGCGACCAACAATACGGCCAAGTATGATTTCATGGCTGCCACCAAACAATTGAAATATCTTGAATGAAGCGCCGGCTCAATAAGAACCGCCAGTGGTGATTTCCCCGAATTTCGGGCAACAGACCGGCATATGATTTGTCCATGGTTCGTAGTAGGCCTCGAGACGTTCCGGCGGAATGACCTCTACACAAAGGGCGTCTTGCTCCTGATGCGGCTTTACCTTGTACTCGGCTGCCTGACAGGCTTTTTCTGTCGGGAAATATTTGATCTCATGAAATGAACCGTCGTTTGCCAGAAGCAGCAATATCCACAACATTTTCATGACACACCCCCTCTACAGATGACGTTCGATCAATTCCTCAATGATGCTCCGAGGCTGTTATTCAGACTCGTTTCCTGTCCCGCTGTCCTTCGGGCCCGCGGCTCGCGTTCGTCATATTACATGTCGAAAACCGATTAAACAGCCCCCATCGGCAACGCCAATTGATCATTAGCCGAACGAAGCAACGTATTACCGGCAAGATGCATCGATGCGCTCATCGCAAATGCACTTCAGGATAAATCGCTACGCCAACCGAAGTCACATGGCACCTAAACGAAACATCGACAGCCAGGAAACCACCGGACAGATTCGCTGCCCGACAGCCTCCACCTTCAGTTGATCAGATCATGCTCGACCAAATCCTCGATGACCAGCGTACCTCGATGAAGATCAAGTAGTTTTGATCATCGGGAAGTGGTGCTTGTCGGGGTCTTATTCTATCCACGACACCAAACGCATGGTGCCATCGAATTTTGCTGTGAGTGCAGAGCCGTCTTTATGACACGCGCCCCTTGCTTTGCACACCGGTAACGATGCTGGCTTTCTTCGCTCCGATCCTTGGCGCGCTGATAATGCCACCAGGCGAACCCGACCGTA
>CP070775.1:1951752-1964357 GCA_020346185.1 Betaproteobacteria bacterium
GGGATCTAAAGGGGTATACCGACGTTGGCCCCGGCGTTTCGGGTCTGATTATCGGCTGATGGTCGGCGTTAATTGGTAATTCGAGTGCGCCGTCGGTGCCCGCGCCTTCATGAGGATTGACTTCCTCCGCGCACTGATGCTTGCCATAATTGGCCAACACGCCAAGGTCAGGCGCTTGTCATATACGATCGACGCGTTGGCCAGCGCTCAGCCAGATAATCAAATGTGCTCCGCGTTGCCAATCCCGCGTCACTGTCGTTGCTGCCGAGTGCGTGGTAGCGATGCAGCGGGGAACAGATTCTGTCGAGTCCATCTTGGCGGCGGTGCGGTGACTCTCGTGGAAACTACTGGCGAGTCCACTTCAATCGGGGTGCGTCGGCCATGCAAAAGGAAAGCAATCAGGTCCGCAATCTGGGTTTCCTGAAGAACGGTTCTCCAAGCGGGCATCGATGTGCCAGCGATGCCATCGCGGATGGCCGCGCGCAGGTAAGAACTCGATTTAGTGCTGGATATCTGCCCGGGGCGCAACTGGCGCGGCCTTGGTTCTAGAAAACTGCCAACCCAGTTTCTGCTCGAGCCATCGGCTGCATGACAGAATGCGCAATTTGCCAGAAACAACTCTTTGCCGCGTAGCTCGCTCTCGGACAATTTCTGCGACAGCTTTGCCCGACCGTGTTTGAGATACGGGGACGCCCCGGATTTTTTCAGTAGAGACTCTCGCTTCGTATTGACCGTCAGTGCGTTTGGCTCAGCCGTTGAAAACGGTAGGAGTTCGCGGGGGCGTCCAGCGTGGCAGTCGACGCACGTATCGGTGCTTCTTGGGTAAGAAACGGCACGCGGCTCGAACTGTAGTGGTGCGTCGTCGATACTGCGCGGCTCATGGCAGGTAATGCAGGCCGACAAGAACAGTTGCTTGCCAACGCGCTGTTCAGGATTCAGGTCTTTCCACTGCTTGTCGATCCGCAATGTGTTCGATGCAAATTCGAACGCGGCCTTGTAGCGCTGATGCTTTTCCCAGCCGTTGGCAGCGGTGTGATACGCAAGCCCGCGTGGGCGCGACCCCATCAATGTCGCTCTGATGTAGTCGACGACAGCAGCCATCTCGTCGTCGCTTAGCACCCGCGCAAAGGACATCATTGCAGTGGCGGGTAGA
The DNA here is from genome assembly GCA_020346185.1 of Betaproteobacteria bacterium. GTDB lineage: Bacteria > Pseudomonadota > Gammaproteobacteria > Burkholderiales > Eutrophovitaceae > SG8-40. The sequence goes on from CP070775.1 coordinate 1,952,906, forward strand.
CCCTGCTGTACCACCGCGAGCATCTGCTGACGTGTCAAACGGCTTGGATCAGTCTGGGTAAAGTCGCGAGGTTTCGGGTCGAGATACGAGGCTGCTGTTGTACGGGCGTCTCCGGAGTAGCCATGACATTGATAACAGTAGAACTCATACAAACCTTTTCCTTTGTCTAAGTTTTCACCCTCGGCAGTCGCTACACTCGCATAAAGCAAGCATACAAATACTCTGACGGCGCATATCAGCTTCGTCGAAGTGTCTTGCTTCGACAAGCGCGTCGACGTTGACGATGCTGTTTTCATCACGTTACCGATGCCATTCCGGTGAAGCTCGATTATTCTTTGTGTTGCTGCGAACATGGTTTGACTTTCCTCAATCGAGCTGAAAAATCTTCTTTTTACGTGACTTAGTCACATGACTTCGTTGATACACTGATTCAGCATAAAACGAAAAGTAAGCAGGGGGATGTATGTGGCCGAAGCCATAAACTCGCTACTGTCCGCGTGGTGAACCAATCATTCCTGAACGTGGACGAGTTGCATTGGTCATTGCGTTGGTTCTTTGACTGGCGCGGAAGCGTTCTTGCTGCCCTGAGAGGCAACAGTTGGCAATCGCGCATGGATTAACGCCCGATGAGTCTGGGCGGCACTAAATGGTTTTACTGTCGATGGTGGCCTTTGTTCTTACACATTTGTTCGAAGTGAGTGACTTCTCTGTCGCCTACCTTCACCAGAGCGCCACCCTGGCCTTGCCGCTTCGCTACCGTATTTTGGCGGTATGGGCGAGGATGAGCGATCAATGGTGCTTTGGCTGTCGATTCTGGCGCCTTGGACGGTTGCTGTGAACGTGTTCAGTGATGGTATGCCCGCGCTGCTGTTTGCAGGTGTTGTTGGAATCATGGGGCTGGTCAGCGCCGATTTTCTGCCGTTCGTTCGGACGGCTTCGAATCCATTCAGGCGCGCCTCTGCGGCGATGACCGACGGTGGGCCCCTGAATCCGCAGCTGCAGAGGCCGGAACGAATTTTCCGTCCGCTGCTTCTGCGCGGCGGTTATGTCGGGCTCTCGATGGCTTTCGCAAACGCCTCCGCAGCTTTGCTGGGCGGGCTTTGGGACTCGATCCGGGTGCGTTCACCAGGTCCTTGGATGCTGGTAGCCTGGATCTTATCTAGTGGCGTTGCTGGGTTGAAGATCCATCTGGTGCCAGTGTCCTTATTGGGCGGCAAGTTATTACGAATTCCAGCACCGCGGTGGGGGATGTTTGTCGCTTATGTTCGATTTGCACTCGTAATCGCCGGCATTGCGATGTCGAAACTTTTCATAGCACAGGCACACGTGAGAGTGGGTCCGGCTGACCGTGTTGAGCTTTTGGGATACGCGCTTGCGTTGACAGAATTGCGCGGCGCCGCAGCCGAGCGTTTGGGTTTCCAACATGCGTAGGTGCTTTTTTCCATGGTTCGTTTTGATTGGTCTCACGGCGTTAATTGCAGTCGGTTTGACTGTCGACCCAAGTCTGGTGACTCGGCCGCTCGACAAGCCCGCCCCAGCCTTTTCGCTTCCACAGGTAATTGATGCTGGGGCCATGATGGGCAATACAGACTGGAATCAACGGGTCGTGGTGCTGAACGTGTGGGCCTCGTGGTGCGTCTCCTGCCGACTCGAGCATGAAGTGCTGATGAAGCTGGCGAGAAGCGATGAAGTGCCGGTGTACGGACTCAACTACAAGGACCAGCGCCACGATGCGGTGCGCTGGCTCGAGTATTACGGCAATCCGTACGTCGCGAGCGCCTTCGATGCGGACGGGCGGGTGGGAGTCGCGCTTGGCGTTTACGGAGTGCCCGAAACTTTCGTCATCGATGGCGAGGGGATCATTCGTTACCGGCACACTGGTCCGATCGATGAAAGGGCGGTTACCGAGGAGATTATGCCGTTATTGCAGGAGTTGAGAGGCGAGGGCGCATGAAGATACTGTGGATCTACTTGCCGCTCGACATAAAACGCGTGACAGCAAGTGCGAACGTGATGTTTGTCTTCGATTGCGCTGAAGAGAGGGCGGGTTTCAGCAAGCCGATTGCAGAGCTGTGTCACCGCGTGCCCAAGGATCAATCGCGTGCCGCTTTCAATGCTCCGATGGGGTAAGATTTGTGCAAGCAGGCTTGCGAAATGATGAGTGAAAATGCCAACGACGAGCAGATCACGGCGTACATGGTCGACCGATATGGCAGTTTCGTTCGCAATAAGCGCATGGATAGCCAGGTAACGGAGTTGGTACAGTGTGCGCCGGCGATCGATCCCACGACGCCGAAGGCGCTCTGGCCTTTCGGACTGGAGCGTTATATCACCCAAGCTGGAGGCGGGCCACCGCAAGCAGATATTCGTCAGGCAGCCACGCGCCCGGCCTCAGCATCCGTAATAGCCGGTGCGACTACGGTCCATGTGGAGCTCGATCCGGCGCCTGCAACGCAGGCCGCGCCCGATGACACAGTCTTCATTTTTGCGCGCGCGCAACAAGGGGCGGGAATGCCGCGTGCGATTGTTCGCGAGCAGGAGGGTTACCTGCCACTGCAAGTCACCCTCGATGATGCGCAGTCGATGGCGCCGGGGATGTCGATATCGAAATTTCCCCGCGTAGTGTCTTCCGCCCGCATTTCGAAACTGGGTGATTCAAGGCTGCAGGCAAGTGATCTCGAAGGGTTGAGCCGGCCACTGCAGACTGGGTCCAAGCGCATTGCGCGGGTGCGGATTGATCAGGTGATGCAATGATGACAGGTGTTTATTCAGGCACGGGGTCTGGCGACATTCGCGGTAAAGCTGAGCTGGCGAATCGATTTGGATTGCTACTGGCTGCGCTGTTGTCATGTTGGTGTCTGTCGGCGACAACCTTGGCTGCTGAAGAAGACGCGGCCACCTTGTCGGCACGCGGCGATGTTGCCTACAACCGGGGGGACGTGATGGACGCGATCCAATGGTATCGGCAGGCGGCAGACCTGGGTGATGCGCATGCGCAGGTACGGCTTGGATACATATACGACAAAGCTGAGGAGAACGAGCAGGCAGTGGCCTGGTATCGCAAGGCGGCGGAGCAGGGTGACCCGGCCGGACAGCAAGGGCTGGCGGCGATGTATGCCGCCGGTGAAGGCGTAACGCGCGACATCGACCACGCCCTGTCCTTAATGGCAGAAGCGGCGGAACAGGACTTCCTGCCGTCGATTCTTCTTCTCGCCGCGACTCTTGAGAGGGGGGCTGACGGTGTTTCGATCGATCGGGCATTATCGCTCAAGTACTGGCGCCAAGCCGCTGAACTGGGTGACCAACAAGCGATGCTGCGTATCTCCAAAGCCTACCGTAACGGCGAGCTGGGTTTGGCAGCTGACGAGACCGAGGCGGCAAGATGGCAGAAGAAGCTGGATGCCGCGAAGTCGGGCGTGGAGTAATGAGTGCGAGTCGATGACGCGTAATCAGATGGGTTATGAACGAAACGATCGGCATATGAAGAATTGGTTTTTGCTGTTTGCGTTGACCCTGGGTGTGGCGTTGGCGCCATACGTTTCTTGGGCTGCCGATCCGGCGAATGGCCGGCAGGGATACGATAGATACTGCGTCAGTTGTCACGGCGCGGATGGGCGCGGCCTAGTCGCGAACGCGCCGGATTTTTCCCGTGGCGAGGGTTTGATGTCGCCGGATTTGGCCATCGCGCAGACCCTGCGCTCGGGTAAAGGAGGGATGCCTTCGTTTCTCGGGATTCTGTCGAACACGGAGTTGTTGGATGTGGTTGCTTATTTGCGGACATTGCAGAGATGATGGGGCGACTTTCCGGCCTGTCTCTGCTGCCTTTGTTGCTGCTTGGTGGATGTTCCGAGCAGAGCGACGAGGTTATGTCCGTAGCCGGCAGGCCACCGTCAGTCATCGAATCGTTCAATGTCGGTGACAACGTGTTCGTGCGGTCTCTCGCGATTGAATCGGAGCGTGATCGCCTTTGGGTGGGAACTTCAGTTGGTGTCGTCGAAGTCGGGTTGTCCACGGCCGAGATGCACAACACGTTTACGCGCAAGGACGGACTTGCAAACGAGTATGTATTTGCGATCTGGATAGACAGCGATGGACACAAGTGGTTTGGGACCAATGCCGGGGGCATGTCCCGTTACCAGACAGGAGAGTGGAAGGTGTTTTTCCCGCTTCACGGGCTCGCCGATTACTGGGTCTATTCATTTGCGCAGCAAGGAGAGTATCTCTGGGTCGGCACTTGGGCGGGCGTATCGCAAGTCAATCTGAAGACGCTGGAGTTCACCAATTACGTAAAGGAGTTGGTAAACGAGTGGGTTTATGGAATCGCGATCGATGCGCAGCAGCGAATCTGGTTCGGTACCGAGGGTGGGATTTCGATGTACGACGGAACGTCGTGGAGGCACTGGACCCACGATGACGGTCTGGGTGCGGCTAACACGAGCAATCTTCCGTTCAGTGCCAATACCGGATTGGGTACGCGCACACGTCATGACCTTTCAGTGCTTGTTGATGGCGGTGAAACCTACAACCCCAACTATGTCTTCGCCGTTCACGCGGCGCCTGACGGTGCGATCTGGGCCGGAACGTGGGGTGGCGGCGTGGCAAGGTTCGATGGCAAGACGTGGCGCAATTTCACTGTGGATGATGGCCTTGCCGGCAATATCGTCTACAGCATCGCGCAGGACACGTCCGGCGCAATGTGGTTTGGTACCAATCACGGGCTGAGTCGTTTCGACGGGAAGGACTGGAAGACATATTCCACGACTTCCGGGCTGACCGGCGACGACGTCTATGCGATTGCAGCGGCACCGAATGGTGAGATTTGGGCAGGTACAAGGGGCGGAGTGACCCGGCTTGGTTGGCGCGCGCAAGGGGAGGGAATTCGCCAGTGAAGACTGGAGTCTGGTCAGGCATTTTGTTGCTGTTCGTTGTTATTGGCGTGCTGGGGCTGACGGGGCGCGAGCAGCCCCAACACGCTGCATCACATCCGAAATGGCAGAAAGCGAAGAGTTTTAGTCACTTTCGCGTTGGTGACCGCAATGTCAAGGCGATGATGATGGACGGCGACATCCTCTGGGTAGGTACTTCGGGTGGTGTGGTGCGCTATGACACGGCGGTCGACGAGTACGAGCTCCTCGATATCCGCAGCGGACTGCTGGCAAATGGAATATTCCATATCAACCGCATCGCCGGGCGCCTCGCGGTGGGAACGTACGGTGGCGGGCTTGCGTTGCTGAAACCCGAAGGCGGTTGGGACATCTACAACGTGCCGGAAGGTCTTGCGGACGCCTTCGTTTACTCTGTTCTGGAATCGCTCACCGGAGATATCTGGATTGCAACCTGGTCGGGAGCGAATCGGGTTCGCGGGGGGGCGCTCGACGACCCATCGAAGTGGGAGACTTTCGATGTCCAGAATACCGGAGGCGGTTTGCCGAATGACTGGGTATACGCCGTCGCCCAGGGCAAGAATGATGCAATCTGGTTCGCCACGGAAGGCGGGCTCGCCCGTTATCAGAACGAGCAATGGGATAACTGGAAACACGAAGACGGCCTCGGTGCGCCATATGAGAAAGTGCGCAGCCAAATCACCGACATGCAAGACCCCGGCAACTATTCCGAACATCACGCCCGGCAGAAGCAGGAAATGGGATTACAGAATGTCGACGTCGCCTACAACCCGAACTATGTTGTGGCATTGACTGTGTCGCGCGACGGTGCGGTGTGGTGCGGAACGTGGGGCGGCGGTCTGTCGCATTTCGATGGCTCGCGCTGGCGGACGTTCACCGTCGAAGACGGGTTGCCCGGAAACCATGTCTTCATGCTCTTCGAGGACGACAACGGTCGCTTGTGGATAGGTACGAACGAGGGAATGGCCCGTTACGACGGTCGTACATTCGAGCACTACACCATGGAAGACGGTTTGTTTGCCGACAACGTTTTTTCGATGGCGGTCGGGCAAGACGGTAGCTTGTGGGTTGGCAGCTATGGCGGAGTAGCGCGTCTCGGGGGCCTCTTGTGAGGCAGTCGGGCGATTCGCCGGTGTCGATCAACGCAGTGACCGGATCAGGGCGAGGCGTCATCTGGGGGTCTCAGAAAAGCTCGATAGACATACTCGCTGACGTCAGCGATCTGGCTTTCGGTGAATACAAGGCGCCAGGCAGGCATCTCCCGACCTTGCACACCGTTTCTGATGGCGGCAACGAGTTGTTCCCGATCGATGCTGCGCCGTGTTTCCTCAGCGATGAAATTACGCGGTTTCGGAAAGATGAAATACGCCCGCGGGCCGTTGCCGTCACCCTTCAGGCCATGGCATGCTGCACAATTGCCCGCGTAAAGCGCTCTTCCCGAATTGAAATTGCCACGAGATGTGACCGAATGCGCAGTCACTTGCGTCGCCGCGTCTGTTTGCGCTGTCGTGTCTGCTTTCTTGATGCCGGTTTGCATAAAAGTCTCGCGAATATGATCAACCACGGCGAGCGCTTGCTCTTGCGACAGTCGCGTTCGCCATCCTGTCATTGCCGTGCCGGGACGTCCATCGAGAACGGCTTCGAGCATGCGCTCGCGCGTCAGCAAGGAAGCCGACTCGGGGCTCGTAAAATCGCGCGGCGGTGGCATCAAGCCCTGCCGTGCCCGCGAACGGCCGTCGCCGCGGTCACCGTGACAGACCGAGCAATACTGATGGTAGAGCTCGGCCGCTTCCTGCTCCTCTGCCCATGCCCCGCTGGTGCCAAGGCAGGCGAGCGCAAGAGTGGTCAGGCTGAGACGAAGACAGAAGCTGAAGCTGTTCATTGGATTGGCGTGGACCGCATCGTAGACCGTGTGGAGAATTTGGTCAGATGAGTGATCGCGACAGAAGTCAGTGTGTCTGCGTGCGTCTAGCAAGTCTAATCGGGCACGGCAGCTGGAGTAAAGTGAAGGCGTACCAATTCCCGGCAATATTGCTGGTGACCGCATTGCTGGCGTCGTGTGCCAGCGGGCCCCAGGAAACCGTAGAAGAGGTGGAACTTCTGGCGTTTCCTCCACCCCCGGACGAAGCGCGGCTGATCTATGAGATGACGCTTGTATCGAGCTCGCAGGTGACGGCGGACGAGGATTCTGCCTGGCGTGCCATGATCACGGGCGAAGTCGATCGTGGCGAGGGGTTTGCAAAACCGTTCGATGTCAGTGTCTGTCGTGGCACTGTCTATGTCAGCGATACCGTTCGCCGACGGGTCCTGGTATTCGACTTCCCTGCGCGCCGTTTCTACAGGATCGGTGAGGACAAGCCCGGTGCGCTTTACAAGCCATTGGGTATTGCTACCGATGCCCAGTGTCGTTTGTACGTGGCAGATGCCAGCCTGCATCGGGTGATGGTATTTGGAAAATCCGGCAACTTTGTCGGCGCGATTGGTGGCCCCGACTGGTTTCATAACCTCTCCCACGTGACGGTCAAGCCCGACGGGTCGCGTTTGTACATCGTCGACACCGGTGGCGTCGATACTCAGGACCACAGGGTCAGGGTTTTCGACGGTTTAAGCGGCGAGCATCTGCGCGACATCGGCACGCGCGGCACTGCCGAGGGAGAGTTCAATCTGCCACGTGACGTGGAACTGGCGCCTGATGGAAAGCTGTATGTTGTCGACGGTGGCAACTTTCGGGTGCAGGTTTTTGAGGAGGACGGAACGTTTGTTCGCGCGTTCGGGTCAGTCGGGTCGCGATATGGACAGTTCAGCCGGCCGAAGGGCATCGCGCTGGACCCCGCCGGACATATCTATGTTTCGGATACTGCGTTCGGAAATTTCCAGATATTCAATTCGCAGGGGCAGCTGTTGATGTTTGTCGGAGGACGATCCAATCAGCCCGGCCCGGCTCGCTATACGTTGCCTGCCGGCATAGACGTTGATGAGGACGGACGGGTCTATTTTGTAGACCAGTTTTTCCGTAAACTTGACATTTATCGACCTGCCGGACTGGCCCGACAAGAAGGGTACTTGTCGGGACTGGCAACAGATGATGCCGCGAGCACGCACAGCGACGAATCGTGGTAAGACCAAACGGCGGCGACGTAATCGTGGCCCGAGGAGGAACCTAGTGGACAGAGCGGAATTCGCGACGAAACTGAGCGTCATGGAGCAATATGCATTTTTTCGCGATGCCCATGTCGGTTTGCAGTCTGAAATGTTGCAGGCGTCGAGTGAGGCGAAAATACCTACGGGTACCGTCGTATTTGACCGGGGTGGCTTGTGCAGCTATGTAGCGTTGGTAGGATCGGGCGCAATCCGGGTGTACGTTGCCAACGAAAACACCGGCAGAGAGATCACGCTTTATCAGGTCGGGCCGGGGCAGACCTGTCCGATCAACCTGCTGTCATCTTTGCTTGGCAAGCCGGTTCCGGCGACCGCCATCGTCGATTCGGACTTGCATGCGGTCACTCTGCCGGTTGGTGACTTCAAGAAGTGGATGTCGAAGGACGATCGCGTGCGTGATTTTATGATCGAGGGGCTCGCGGCGCGTTACGTTGAGATATTCGAGCAGATACACGAAATCAGTTTCGGCAAGCTTGATCAGCGTCTGGCAGCTTACTTGATTGACAAATTCTCCGACTCGGAGGATACGCCACCGACGTATACCGCCACACACGAAAAAATCGCGTCGGATCTGAGTACCGCGCGTGAGGTCGTGAGCCGTCTGGCGCGAGAATTTGAGCGCATGGGCGCGATTGATCTTGGCCGCGGTCGCGTGACGCTGAGTGACGGCAAGATCTTGAAGTCAATTCGCGGCTGACTAGCCTTAGTCCGGACTCAATTTAGCTGCAGGCGCCGACGGAGATCCCGTTCCGTCGGCGCCTTTTTGCTCACAAATTCCTGTTTCCCTGCTTAAGCGCCCGCTCGCTATCTTGACGGGCTTCTTGTCGCGTCTCAACTCGCAAACATTTGCGCACAAGCGACCCGGCTGGCAACTGTGACTATGTCACTGTGTGACTGTGGTCACAGATTCTCGGCGTCGCGGAGCATACCCTTATTGCCATGGGGGTCTTGGCACTTGGCAACGGGATGTTAACACCTGACCACCACAGCGGTGCTGTTCGGAAAACGAGACTTGGGCACATGCAGGAAGCTTCTCGGAAGCGCCGATAGCAAATGAAGGAGAAGGTCATGACTGAAGGATTCGCAGATCGGAAGCTCATTGGTGTTAACGGTGCGGTGGTGGTCGCGTGCCTGGGGGCGGCCGTGTTTGCGTTGTTCGCAGGGGGCGCGAGCGCACAAACGGCTGGCAGCAAGCACGATCTTGGGACCGCTGGCGGGGCCCAACAGAAAACGGATCTGACAACAGAGGTTTGCGTATTTTGTCATACACCCCACGGGTCGGATACCTCGGCGTCTGCTCCGCTTTGGAACAAGAATCTCGCGCAACCAGGTGGTGGCTACCAGCGTTATTCCACTTTGAATACCAGCACGCTCGACGGCGATGAAGCGCCGGTCGGGTCGGTTTCGCTGGCATGCTTGTCCTGTCATGACGGTACCCAGGCGATGGATGTGCTGATCAATGCCCCCGGGCAGGACGGGTACACAGCGGGTGGCGCCCAATTCGATCCAGCTGCTATTTCAACAATGACCGGCACACCGATACCGAACCTCGGTACGGATCTTCGCAATGACCACCCGATCAGCATTCAGTACGCTGGCGGCGGTTGTTCCACTACGGATACTGCGTGCACAAACCTGGGCGACAAGGACTTCGTTACGCCCGCCACCGATCTTATTAACAATGTACAGCAATGGTGGGTGAATACCACTGCAACAGGCAGCACGACAGGTCGCGAAAAAACCGACATGATTCTCTACACGCGCTCAGACGGACCATCGGGATTGACCGAGCCTTTTGTCGAGTGTGCAAGCTGTCACGATCCCCACGAAGCTACGGTGCAGCCGGTCAGTTTCATGCGTATAAGTAACCAAAACAGCGCGGTCTGTCTCGCTTGCCACAGCAAGTAACCCGCAGCGTCGTTGTCTATGCTGTTTTACGATCAATGCTTTCGGTTGGTTGCGGTCGACGGAGGGCGCTCTGGAAAGTGCCCTACGCAAACACCAAGCCATGATTCACCAGCGCGTCGCCGGGCGATCCGGCGAGTGCGCACGTTTGTTCCGTTGCGTTTCACCTTTGCCCATTCTATTGCGGCGGGTCTTCTTCTCGCGCTGTCGAGTCCGCTCGCCCTGGCGGCACCGCCGAGTCACATAGAGGCCTTGGCAACTGTCGGCGAAAGCGTTATTACCGTTCAGGAATACGCCATGGCGTTGCGCAGCGAGGCGCTTCGCCGTTTCTACCATTTCAGGCCACCTGAAAAGGAGATGGCGGCATTTTATCGCGAGGTGGCGGAGCAGTTGGTCGAGCGCACGCTTGCCACGCAGGAAGCAAAGAGACGTGGTTTGCGCGCCGATCCTGAATCTGTCGAGCAGCAGATGCGCCTTGTTCGTGCGCGACTCGCAAAGCGAAATGAACCACAGCACATCGATGAGCAGTTCTGGGTCGCGCTTCGTAAACAGATCGAGCAGAAACAACTGGTCGGAAAACTGCGCGAGCAGGAGCGGGCGAAGATCATGCCGACAGCTGATCGACTCCGTGACTATTATCGAAACAATCCGGAGAAGTTTACCGAGCCCGAACGCGTGCGCGTGTCGCTCATATTGTTGCGGGTCAGTCCATCGTCACCACGGACCGCTTGGGAGGCGGCACGCCGCGAAGCGCAGCAATTGCTTGAGCGGCTCGAAAAAGGGGCGGATTTTGCCGAGTTGGCACGACTGCATTCGTCCGATGCGTCTGGGGCGCAGGGGGGCGATATGGGGTACGTGCACAAGGGTATGTTGAGCGCCGATGTTGAAGAGGCGTTGGCTGGCAAGCAGCCAGGGGAGGTGACGGCACCGCTGACGGTGCTCGAAGGCGTTGCCTTGTTCAAACTCACTGATCGACAGTCGGCAAGACTCGCAACATACGAAGACGTCAGAGAGCGAGCGGCGGAGTTGTGGGCAAGTGCAGAACGAGAGCGTGCTTGGCAAGCACTGATCGCCGAATTGCGATCCTCGACAACGGTGAAGATCGAGGAAAAATACCTCACGCCCGGGTGAGCGAAAGGATTTGATCCTGCACGCGATGGGTTGCCACGGACACGCGGGTTCGCTGCGGTTCACAACCGGCACGAATCCTGTTGAGGGGGGAAGGTGGCGAACTGCGATAAGGTGCACAAGGTATGCCGCCTCGGATTGATCGCACTCATCTGTTCAGTGAGCCAGGCTGCCTTCGGCCAGAACGTGAGCGGATACCTGGAGTACCAGGGAAGGAGAGAAACGCGCGAGGAAGGCGGCGATGTGACGGGTAACCAGGCGACATTGCGTGTCGACGCGGACACGCCGTTGTGGAAACCGTGGCTGGCGCAGCTCAGCGCGGGGCTCGGGCTGACTTACTACGAGACGACCCAGGA
>CP070775.1:1964457-1973576 GCA_020346185.1 Betaproteobacteria bacterium
GTCAACAGGAGATCGCATGCGAGTGAAAACACTGCTTATCCTTTTTTTCGCCTTGAGTGGCGTGAATGTCGCTGTCGCGGCGGTCGATTGCAGTCGGGCCAAGTCCAATGTTGACAAGCTTATCTGCGCAAGCAGCTCGTTGGGTTTGGCGGAAAACCAGATGGCGTTTTCATACCGTGAGGCGATGCGGCGTGGCGTTGATCCGTACGAGTTACGCCGCACGCAAGAGCAGTGGCGGCAGGAAGTTCGCGATGCCTGCAATGACGTGCCTTGTTTGCTGAAAGCGTTTGACGAGCGTAGCGCCGAACTCGACAACTACTGACCGGACAAGCGACTTCGCGGCGCGACTACGGTGTCGCGTGCTTGGCTCGACGCTGCCTCCGATCAGATCATCGTCATGCGGCGCGTCAGATCGCTGTCGGGAAACAGTCGTTCGATCAATTCCGCGAGCTGCTTTCCTGTCTTCGGGTCAAGCGGCGCGCCGGGCTGTCGTACCCGCCCCGACGTAATTGCTCCGCGCAGGCGCAGGATTTCCTTCCGTACCGCCACGCCGGGCTGTTGCTCGAAAACAATCAGCGGTAGAAAGCGGGCATAGATCTCGTGCACCCGTTGCCAGTGTTCAGCCCGTGCAGCCACAACCATGGCCATCAGAACCTCCGGAAAAGCGAAGCCGGTGTTGAAGCCGTCCGAACCGGCCTCCAGATCGAACAGCCCGTAGAGCGCGCCAAGTCCGGTCAGAATCGGTACGGCTCGATCGACCATTCCGCTCTTTAGCGCGCGAATCTTCGGCGGCGTGGGCACCGCCTCTTCCTTGATACAGGAAATCGCCGGGAATTCGCTGACCATGCGCAGCATCAGCGTCGTCGGCATGTGAACGCCGCTCGAGGCCGGATGGTCCTGCAGTACGACTGGCAGGCTGGTCGCGTTGGTGATTGCGGCGAAGTGTTTGAAGATGCGCTCATCGGAGGGCACCGATTCAGCGTGCGGCGTGATCATCACTGCTGAAGCGCCCAGCGCCTCGGCCATCTGTGCCAGGTCACAAGTCGCCCGGGTGCCGCTGGCGCTCACGCCGGCGATGACTGGCAAGCCCTCGGCGGCAAACACCGCGTTGCGTAACACCTCCTCGCGTTCGCGATCACCCAAGCGGTTCGCCTCGCCAAGCACACCGAGCACAGTGACTGCATTGACTCCGATGCCCTTCATAAATTTGACGAGGTTGATCATCGACTCGGCGTCAACGGATTCGTCGTCGCGGAATGGGGTGGCAAGAATGGGGATGACGCCAGTGAAATTCACGATTTATTTTGTCCGATGCACGATAACCGTAGGATAATAGCGAACTTGGTAGAAACCAGCAGTTAACGATACAAGAAAAAGGGGAGGGCCTGCCAATGGAGATGATCGGAAACCGTCTCAAGCAGGTTTTAGTTGACAAGCAGCTTCAGGTTGGTTGCTGGCTCAGTCTTGGCAGCCACACTGCAGCGGAGATCTGTGCCTCCGCCGGGTTCGACTGGGTGCTGATTGACATGGAGCACGCGCCCAATGACGTACCGCAGGTCCTGCATCTGTTGCATGCCGCAGCGGCTTATCCCAGCTCGATCGTGGTGCGTGCGTACTGGAATGACACCGTGCTGATCAAGCGTTTGCTCGATCTCGGCGTGCAGTCATTGCTTGTGCCCAACGTGCAAACTGTCGAAGAAGCGAAGCTCGCCGTCGAAGCGGTGCGTTATCCGCCGCGTGGCGTGCGCGGCGTGTCGGCGAATTCACGGTCGAATCGTTTCGGACGCATCAAGGATTATTTCCAGAGGGCCAACGACGAGGTTTGCCTGATGGTTCAGATCGAAACGCGTCAGGGACTCGATAATCTGGAGGCGATTGCCGCGGTCGATGGCATTGACGGACTGTTCATCGGGCCGCAGGATCTGGCAGCAGATCTCGGTCACCTGGGTAATCCGGGCCATGTCGAGGTGCGAGCGGCGATGGGCGAGGCGCTGCGTCGCATAGACAAGGCCGGAAAAGTGCCCGGCATATTGGCGTTCGCCGAAGCCGATGCCAAGCACTGGATTAGCGAAGGGGCGCGGTTTGTTGCAGTCACCGGTGATGCGTTCCTGCTGGCGCGATCGTCCGAAGCCGTGGTGAAGGCATTCAAGCGCTGACAACAAGCGTTTCAGGGCGAGCTGAAGAGATGAGCGGATGGCAAAAGTAACTATTGATGCAGCGGCGCTTGGTGACTACAAGGGCAAGGAAGTCGCGGTGAGCGACTGGGTTACGGTTACCCAAAAGATGATCGACGCATTTGCCGACGCGACGCACGATCATCAATGGATACACGTAGACGTCGAGCGTGCCACCAGAGACTCGCCGTTCAAGGCGCCGATTGCCCATGGCTTTCTCACGCTGTCGCTGCTATCGCATTTTCTCGGTCAGTCGATCGAGATCGCTGGCTCTCGCATGGGTGTTAACTACGGTTTGAATCGGGTGCGATTCACAGACCCGGTGCGAGTCAATTCCCGTCTGCGGGCGCGCTTCCTCCTCGATGATGTCGTTCCCCTCGAGGGTGGTGTGCAAATGGTCTGGGCAGTGACTGTCGAGTGCGAGGGATCGGACAAGCCGGTGCTGGTTGCGCAATGGCTTGGGCGACGCTATGTCTGAACGCCTGCCCGCCTATTTCGTTTCGCATGGAGCGCCGGTAGTCGCCCTCGATCCGAGCGACCCGACGCATCGATTCTTTCGTGAACTGGGTTCTTCGCTGAGCAAACCGGAGGCAGTGCTGGTGATATCGGCACACTGGGAGGCGGACGCTCCCCATGTAAGCGGCGTGAGTCAACCGGAGACCATTCATGATTTCCATGGGCTCCCGGCGGACCTTTACCGGGTATCTTATCCCGCTCGCGGCGCACCTCAACTGGCGCAGCGTGTCGTTCAATTGTTGGCTGAAGTCGGCATTCACGCCACAGTCGACGCCGCGCGCGGTATCGATCACGGTGCTTGGATCCCGCTGAGCCTGATGTACCCCGATGCCGATGTGCCGGTCGTGCAGTTGTCTGTTCAGGTCGGCATGGGCAGCTATCATCACTATGTCATAGGCAGGGCGCTGCGGCCGCTGCGCAGTAAAGGAGTTCTTGTTTTGGGCTCGGGCGGGCTGACGCACAACCTGAGCGAAGTCGATGTGGATGCATCTTCGAAAACCCTGCCGATGTGGGCCGAAGAGTTCCGCATGTGGGTGCTGCATGCGATTGAGCGGGGGCGATACGAGGACCTGCTCCGCTACGACAGGCTGGCACCGCATGCACGCCGCAATCATCCGCGAGGTGAGCACTTCCTGCCGCTGGTTGCTGCACTTGGTGCCGGTGACACCGGCAAGCGCGTGCATGCCGACGTTGCTTTTCGATCGCTGGCGATGGATGCGTTCAGATTCGACTGAAACCAGAACCAAGGCCAACGGCAACACCAGCACCGAAAAACAGCATCAGCCGCGGCGACAAAGACCGAAGTTGCGCCCAACAGGATAGTTAAGACGGTAAACATGGCCAGAGATGAGTTTCGATTCAGGCATACGCTGCGGGTGCGTTGGTCGGAGGTCGACAAGCAAGGCATCGTGTTCAATGGTCACTATCTGACCTATTTCGATGTTGGCGTCACCGAGTACTACCGAACCATTGGTATGCCGTATCCTAATGCGATTGCGTCCGATGGCGCTGATCTGTACGCGAAGAAAGCCGAGATCGAATATCACGCCTCGGCCGCTTACGATGATTTGATTGACGTTTGTGTTCGCGTGGTGCGAATTGGTCGGTCGAGCTTCGAGTTTCGAATCGAACTGTATCGAGGTGACGAGCTGCTGGTCTCCGGCTCACTGATCTACGTCAATGCAAACTCCGAAACCAGAAAGTCTGCGCAGCTACCGGCGCCCTTGGTCGACGCGTTCAGGCGTTTCGAATCAGTGGCGCCGGAAGAGAGCGGCGCCACGAGGTAGAATGCTGTGTTTGCGTGCAGCGACCCGCCTGGGCAGAAGTCTGCAGGCCGTCAGACGGCCGGAACGATGAATACTCAACCTTTGACAAGGATCACGGAATGAATTTCGAATTTTCCCCACAGGTGAAGGAGCTGCAAAGACGCGTCGCCGAGTTCATGGAGACACATATTTACCCGAACGAAGCCCGTTTTCACGCCGAAGTCGAGACCAACCGCAAAAATGGTAACGCGTGGATTCCGACAAAGATTGTCGAAGAGCTCAAGCCGATAGCACGCGCGGACGGCTTGTGGAACCTGTGGCGGCCGAAGGCACATGGTGGAACCCTGACCAACATCGAATATGCTCCGCTGTGCGAGATCATGGGCCGGGTAGCGTGGGCACCGGAGGTGTTCAACTGTTCGGCGCCAGACACCGGCAACATGGAAACCATTCTGCGCTATGGCACGCCTGAGCAGCAAGAAGAGTGGGCCGAGCCGTTACTCAAGGGCGAGATTCGATCGGCATTCCTGATGACCGAACCGGAAGTGGCGTCTTCGGACGCAACCAACATTCAGTGCCGCATTGACCGTCGCGGTGACGAATTGGTTGTCAATGGCCGCAAATGGTGGTCGTCGGGTGCCGGTGATCCGCGCTGCAAGATCATGGTCGTGATGGGCAAGACCGATCCCGATAACGCCGATCGGCACAAGCAGCAATCGATGATCCTGGTTCCAACCGATGCCAAGGGCGTGACCGTGGAGCGGGCGCTGACGGTGTTTGGCTACGACGATGCGCCGCATGGTCACATGGAGGTGACGCTCGAGGATGTGCGCGTGCCGGCATCGAACATCCTGCTCGGCGAAGGACGCGGTTTCGAGATTGCCCAGGGTCGTCTTGGACCGGGGCGCATCCATCACTGCATGCGCATTATTGGCCAGGCTGAGCGGGCACTCGAAGTGATGATCAAGCGCCTGCAGGCGCGTGTTGCGTTCGGCCGGGCGGTTGCGGAGCAATCGGTGTGGCATGAACGCATTGCACAGTCCCGCATCATGATCGAACAGGCGCGCTTGCTCACATTGAAAGCGGCCTACATGATGGACACGGTCGGTAACAAGCAAGCGCGGATGGAGATTGCCATGATCAAAGTCATTGCGCCGAACATGGCGCAACAGGTTATCGACTGGTCGATCCAGGCGCATGGCGGAGGCGGCGTCTGCCAGGACTTCCCGGTTGCGGCGATGTATGCGCACAACCGTGCACTGCGGCTCGCCGACGGTCCCGACGAAGTGCACCGCGCGCAGATTGCCAGGCTGGAGATGCGTAAGCACGGTTGAAGCTTCAGTGCCAAGACCGCGCAGCAAGGGCCGCAGGTTGCGGCCTTTGCTGTTTGTGTTCACCGCGAAATCCGACGCGACAGCCTGCCCGCAGGGGGAAGCAGAAACCTGAGTCCAGGCGCGACCCGGTGTGCCGGTACTGATACTGCCGCCGGCGGATCTTGCCTCGGTCAGGCGCATCGTGGAGCGCGGCACTGAGGCAAGACGGGCTGACGATGGTGGCGAGGAATCGTCTTGCTGTTCGAGCAGGTTGTTCATCCCGCGAGGCGTGAATCGTCGACATTTGAAACTGCCAACGCGTGCGAGATCTCGCGTCTGCGTCCGACATGCCCATATACCGACCTACACGAACGACGCCGTGGTGACCGCGTGAAATCTCGTGCCTGATCCCTGTTGGCGCGACTCGCATTCCCGGCCGGAGCATTCAATGCGGCGATGCAAAACCGTGTTCATGAGTTAGAAAAAAATCTGGATTGTTGCAACGCAATATCTGTTGTTCGCTCGGCTTGCCGAGGTGTTGTGGAGGCTCGAGTTTCAGCATCTGAAATCGAAATCCGGAGATCTGTCAGGAGCCCGGATTTGCGCTTGGATGTCAATTTTCGCGCTTCATTTTTTCCCAGATGAACAAAGGCTTGCTGGGCTTGAAACGGGTATGCAGTTCGTGTATGTTCCGCGCGTAACCTTAGCTGTTACGTTCCCTGTACCTACAAGCTTCGAAAGGGGGAGTTTTTCAATGAAGATTGCATTCCAAGTGAATGGAAAGAGGACGAGCGTAGATGTAGCGCCGGACACGCCGCTGCTCTGGGTTCTCCGCGACACGCTGGGCATGACCGGCACCAAGTTCGGTTGTGGAAAGGCTTTGTGCGGCGCGTGTACGGTTCATCTGAACGGTATGGCAGTGCGCTCATGCCAAACCCAAATTGGCTCGGTAGCGGGCCAGAAAGTTACCACCATCGAAGGGCTGGGTGGTAATCATCGAGTACAGCGCGCCTGGATGGCGCTGGACGTGCCGCAGTGCGGTTACTGCCAGCCCGGCCAGATGATGTCGGCGTCTGCTCTGCTCGCCATGAACAAGAACCCTTCCGACCAGGATATCGATGCTTTCATGTCCGGCAACATCTGCCGCTGTGGCACTTATCCGCGTATTCGCGCAGCCATCAAGGCCGCTGCGAAAATGTCCTAAGGAGGGGCCTCGACATGACAAATATCGTGAAAAACGAAACTCGTCGTGACTTCCTGAAAGTCAGTGGCACCGTTGCCGGTGGTCTGGCTCTCGGCTTCTACCTGCCAAGTGGTCCGCGCGTTGCACAGGCGGATGCTGGTGGTGGTTATGCCAGCCCCAACGCATGGGTGCGGATAGGTCTCGACAATACGGTCACTATCATGGTCGCCCGCTCGGAAATGGGTCAGGATGTCTACACTTCCATGCCCATGCTGGTTGCGGAAGAACTCGAAGTGGACATGAACAAGATCAAGGTTGAGTTCGCGCCGCCTGCAGAGGTGTACATCAACGCCCTGCTTGGTGGCCAGCTCACTGGTGGTTCAACCTCGGTTCGTGATGCGTGGGAAAAACTGCGCAAAGCAGGCGCTTCGGCCCGCATGATGCTGATTGCGGCTGCCGCCGATGACTGGGGTGTCGATACCGGATCCTGTAAGGCGATGGACGGTGTTGTGACGGGTCCGGGCGGCAAGCGTGCCACCTATGGTTCGCTGGCAGCCAAGGCGTCGCAGATGGAAGTGCCGAGAGACGTCCCGCTCAAGCCGGCAAGTCAGTTCAAGGTTGTTGGCAACGTGCGCCAGAAGCGTCTTGACACACCGGCGAAAGTTCGCGGTACCGCGCAATTCGGTATCGATACCCGTATCCCGGGCATGAAGTACGCCGCAGTGCGGATGCCGCCGATGATTGGTGGCAAGGTCGCGTCGTATGATGATTCCCGCGCCAAGAACTATCCGGGCGTTCAGGCAGTTGTTCAGTACAGCCGCGGCATTGCAGTTGTCGCCGACGATTACTGGACGGCAAAGAAAGCCGCTGCCACGCTGGATGTCCGTTGGGATGGCGGCCCAAATGCCAATCTCGACATGCGCGGACTGTGGCAAGGCCTCGAGCAGGCTTCGGCGCAGCCGGGTGTAGTGTTCCGCGAGCATGGCGACACTGATGCCGGCATGATGGAAGCTTCCAAGACCATCACCGCCGAGTATCGTCTGCCGTTTGTCTCGCACTCGCCGATGGAGCCGATGAACACCACGGCCGACGTGCGCGGCGACAAGGCAACCATCATCACTCCGACCCAGTTCCAGCAGCTGATTCCGCACGTTGTAGCGGGTGCCACTGGACTGAAGCCGGAGCAGGTCGAAGTCATTACCACCTTCCTGGGTGGCGGCTTCGGACGCCGCGTGGAAGTGGACTATGCGATCGATGCCGCGGAGATTTCCAAGGCAGCCGGTATGCCGGTCAAGATGCTGTGGAGCCGTGAAGATGATATGACGCATGACTCGTATCGTCCGGCCGGTATCTACAAGTTCACCGCCGGTCTCGATTCGAATGGCAAGTTGCATGCGCTGCGTTTCCATTCGACAAGCCCGTCGATTTCCTCGCGTCTGTTCCCAAGCGTCGTCAAGGACGGCATCGACCCGTTCGCTGTTGAGGGTATCGATAACTTCCCGTACACGGCTGACGGTGGTCTGCGTTTCACCTATCAGATGCACGATACCGGCGTCACTGTCGGTTACTGGCGTGCCGTGTCCCACAACCTGAACGCGGTTACGCTCGAGTCGTTCATCGACGAGCTCGCCACTGCGGCAGGCAAGGACCCGATCCAGTACCGCATCGACATGCTAGACATGGGCTCGACCAAGCACCAGTGGTCAGGTCTGTCGGCTGGTGTGCCGGTTGGCCCGCGTATGAAGCGTGCCCTGGAAGAAGTACGCAGGAAGTCCAAGTGGGGCAAGAAGATGGCCAAGGGACGGGGCCAGGGTGTTGCCGTGATGGAAGGCTACAACACAGTGATCGCGATGGTTGCGGAAGTGACCGTCAGCAGCGCCTATGACGTTCAGATCGACAAGATCACGGCAGTCGTCGATGCCGGCACTCTGATCCACCCGGATCAGGCGCTGGCCCAGATGCAGTCGTGCATCAACTACGGTCAGTCGGCCTGTATGTGGGGCGAAATCACTGTCAAGAACGGTGCCGTCGAGCAGGACAACTTTGACGTTTACCGTGTTGCCCGCATCAACGAGGCGCCGAAGGAACTCGATATTCACTTCATCAAGAGTGATGGTGTTCCTGGCGGTCTTGGCGAGCCGGGTACTCCGGTTGTTCAGCCGGCAATCGCAAACGCGATCTTTGCCGCAACTGGCAAGCGGCCTCGTACCCTGCCATACACGCCGGAGAACATCCGCGCGAGCTAATAATAATGATCTGAACCCACCCTCGAATCGAGGGTGGGCTTGCTGAGGAATTATTAGACTCAGACCCCTCGGTATTACCGGGGGGTCTTTTTTTGTGTGGTCGCGGCTCTCGGCCTGATCTAGAATCGTTATTTTCGGGCGGATAGAACGGATATCGATACAACGGGAAGTGCGATATGGATAGTGTTGATCTGCAGGTTCTGAAAAGCAGCGTGGCTTGGCGAAATGAGGGCCACAATGTCGTATTGGTTACTATTGTCGAAACCTGGGGTTCGTCGCCGCGTCCGGCGGGCGCGATGCTGGCGATCCGGGATGACGGCCTGGTTGCCGGCTCGGTTTCGGGCGGGTGCGTCGAAGACGATCTGATCGACAAGATTCGTAATCATTCCCTGCAGATCGAGCGCCCGCAGGTGGTGACCTAT
>CP070775.1:1973676-1995600 GCA_020346185.1 Betaproteobacteria bacterium
CTGGAGTTGGCCGCTTGTCGACTAAAGAAGCCCCGTTTCGATTGACCGCTTTCGCTGTGGTTACTTAAGTTTCCCGTCTCGCGCGGCGCAACAGCCTTCATAACGGCGCCTTCGCGAACATTTTAGTCAGTACATGAAAATCGAAAAGAATACCGCTGTCACGGTGCGCTTCAAACTGCCGGACTTGAAAGGTAAGCTGCTTAAGGATGGCAATAAGCCGGTGGCCTCTTTGCGCGGTGGCTATGGCAACGTCCTGCCGGAGATCGAAGAAGCGCTGGAAGGGCAGAGCGCCGGCGACCAGGTCAAGCTTGATTTGCAGCCGCAGGAAGCGTTCGGCGTGTGTGACGAAAATCTTGTGCAAACCGTTTCCCACAGTCAGTTCCCGCCCGGGGCGAAAGTGGGCGGCCAGTTGCAGGGCCGGGACGGGGAAGGTCAAGTGCGCGCGTTCACGGTCAAGAAAATAAAAGGACGGGAGGTGTTTCTCGATGGCAATCACCCGCTAGCCGGTACGCCACCGCGCTTCGCGGTGACGGTGATTAGCGTGCACGCCGCGTCAGAGGAGGAAATTGCGCACGGCCATGTGCACGGAGACGGAGGTCATTATCACTAAGCGTGCATCGCAACAAAAATATCATACAGCCTGTGAATTGCGCATTTTCTCTTCATATTCCTGCTGATCGATCTCCCCGCGGGTGTAACGCTCTTGCAGAATTTCCTGTGCAGACGTTTTTCGCGTGCTTCTGCCGCTCAACCACCTGGCGAGAGCGATGATACTCAGAATCACCGGGCCCCAGAGCAAGATCATGACAACCCAGCCGAAGCTCATTCCTCAACCAAAACCACCTAATTCGCGAAACATTTTCGAGTCTCCTTGTGGTCGTTAGTTATCATGCATATTGTCGCTCGTCTGAACCGTGACTCGTCGGACTGCCCCGCAGCGCCGATTCCAGCGTTCATGCCGGTGTTCCCTTTCCAGCATCGGCAACATCGACCTCGTCTGGCGACGGTGCCATTTTCGGCAGACCCCGGCCGCGCCAGATTGAAAAAATGGCGGGAAAAACAATCAGCACCAGAATCAATGCCGAGCCCACGCCGCCAAGCATCGGCGCGGCGATGCGCTTCATGACATCCGCTCCACTCCCGCTGCTGTACATGATCGGTACCAGCCCCAGGAACAGCGCCAGTCCGGTCATCAACATTGGTCGGATACGCTGACTGGCACCCTCTGCGATGGCGTCCGTCAAGTCTTTGCGAGATTTGAGTGAGCCGTCTGCGACATGTTTGCGCCACGCCAGGTCCAGATAAAGCATCATCAATAATCCCAACTCGACGGCCAGACCGGCGACCGCGATCATGCCGACTGCTACCGCCACGCTCAGGTTGTATTCAAGCGCTGACAACAGCCAGATGCTGCCGATCAACGAGAACGGCAGTGCGGTCATCACCACCAGGGTCTCGGTCAACGAATTGCGGTGCATGTAGAGCATGAAGAAGATCACAAAAATTGTCAGCGGTACCAACACTGACAGGCGTGCTTTAGCGCGCTCGTAGTAGGTGAACTGTCCGGCCCAATCAAGGCGATAGCCGGGCGGTATGGTGATCTTGTCGGCAACGACACGGCGTGCGAGGTCGACATAATCGGCAATGCCGATGTCCTTGTTCACGTCAACGAATACAAAACTGACCAGTTGACCGTCTTCGTTTCTGAGTGCGGGCGGACCAGTGCGAAACTGAATGTCGGCAACTTGCGAGATCGGAATCTGCGCGCCAGTGGAAGTAGTGACAAAGACCCGCTCGAGCGCGTCGATATTGTCGCGATACTCGCGCGCATAACGCACCAGAATGGCGTAACGCTCGCGACCCTCAACGGTTTCGCTCACCTTCGCGCCACCCATCGCGGCCTCGATGACGCTCTGCACGTCGTTGACGTTCAAACCGAAGCGCGCCGCGGCTTTGCGGTCGATGTCGAAATCGAGGAAGTAGCCACCAGTTGCCCGTTCGGCAAACGCACTGCGTGTGTACGGCGCCGTCCGTTCGTCGTCCTGCAAGACCCGCTCGATTTCAACACCAACGCGCTCGATGACTGCGAGTTCCGGACCGAACACTTTGATGCCAAGTGACGAACGAATGCCGGTCGCGAGCATTTCCGTGCGCGTTTGAATTGGCATCCACCAGACATTCGGCATGCCGGGAAAACGCATCGCGCCATCCATTTCACCGATCAGCTTGTCCCATGTCATGCCCTCACGCCATTCACTCTGGGGTTTGAGCGTTATGTTCATTTCCATCATGGAAAGCGGTGCTGGATCGGTCGGGCTGGTACTGCGACCGGCTTTGCCAAACACGCGCTCGACCTCGGGGAATTTCTTTAGTTCGCGGTCCATAGTCTGCAATACCCGGGTCGCTTCCTCGATGGAGATGCCGGGTAACGCGGTGGGCATGTAGAGAATGCTGCCTTCGTTGAGTGGCGGCATGAACTCGTTGCCGAGGCTACGGTACACGTGCACCGTGAGCACCAACGCGAGTATCGCGCCAATCACCACCGGCCAACGCAGGAAAACGGCGAGCTTCACGACGGGAGCGTAGGCGGCCCTTAGGGCCTTGTTCAGCAGGCTGTCGTCACCGCGGATGCGTCCTTTGATTAACAGCACAGTCAATGCCGGTATCAAGGTCACTGAAAGCAGCGCGGCGAAAAACATGGAAAAAGTCTTGGTGAAGGCCAATGGCTTGAACAAACGACCTTCAGTGCCTTCGAGGGCAAATACCGGCGCGAAGGACACTGTAATGATTAACAGCGAAAAGAAAATACTTGGCCCCACCTCCTGCATGGCCTCGATGATGGCGCTGGTACGTGCTTCGCCTTGCAGAGACGCTCCGTGCAATCGCTTGTGAACATTGTCGATGATGACGATGGCCGCATCGACCATCGCGCCGATCGCGACCGCAATGCCGCCGAGCGACATGATGTTGGCGGTCAGACCCATATAGAACATTGGAATGAAGGACAACAGGATTGCAATGGGCAAGGTCAGGATGGCGACAAATGCCGAGCGCACATGCAGCAAAAACAACCCGATGACCAGAGAGACGATGACCATCTCTTCGATAAGCGTGTCCTGCAGGGTTTTTATGGCGCGCTCGATCAGGCTCGAACGATCATAGACCGGCACGATTTCAACCCCGTCGGGAAGACTGGCCTTCAGCACCTCGATTCGCTGTTTGACCCGATTGATCACCTCGAGCGCATTCTCGCCGTAGCGCATTACGACGATGCCGCCTACCACGATGCCTTGGCCGTCGAGATCCGCCTGGCCGCGCTGCAACGCGGGGCCGAGGCTAACGCTTGCAACATCGGTAATGCGAATCGGAATACCGCCGTCACCAACACCGATCACGACCTCTTTGAGATCCTCCGCGGACTTGACATAGCCGCGCCCGCGAATGAACTGCTCGTGCCCGGCAATTTCAAGCACACGCCCGCCCACGTCTTTGTTGGAGGCACGCACCGCCATCATGACTTTGTGCAACGGAATGTTATATGAGGCCAGCTTATTCGGATCCACGTTGATCTGGTATTCCTTGACGAAGCCACCTACCGAGGCCACCTCGGCGACGCCTTCGACGGCTTCAAGCGCATAACGCAGGTTAAAGTCCTGCAGGCTGCGCAAATCGGCCAAGTTCTGTTTGCCGCTCTTGTCAACTAGCGCGTACTGATACACCCAGCCCACGCCGGTCGCATCGGGCCCGAGCGTTGGCCGCACGTCATCGGGCAGCTTCGGCGCAGCGGAGTTGAGATATTCGAGCACCCGCGAGCGCGCCCAGTACATGTCGGTACCGTCTTCAAAAATGACATAGACGAACGACAATCCCATGAAGCTTTGGCCGCGCACGAAGCGCACTTCAGGGGCTGCCAGCAAAGTGGTTGTCAGCGGATAGGTAATCTGATCTTCGACCAGGTCCGGACTGCGCCCGGGCCAGTTAGTGAAGACAATGACCTGCACGTCGGACAGATCGGGGATCGCATCCAGTGGCGTATTTGCAAGCGACCGATAACCCCACATGGCCGCCGCGAGCACGAGCATTAACGTAAGCAACCAATTGCGCGCCGAGTAAGCGATCAGTTTTTCCAGGGGTCCATGGTCGGGAACGCCTCCGTTGCTACTTACCATTGCTCGATCCCCGTCTTGAGCCGAGTTTCTGCCGCGATCAGAAAGTTGCCCGACGTCACCACTCTGTCGCCCGCGGCGAGCCCTTCGATTACTTCCACAAAACCTTGTGCATTGCGACCCGCTTTGATCCTGACCGGCTTCAGGCGACCACCACTGAGGTCGACGAACACCACCCGGCTTGCCCCGGCGAAGATGATCGCCTCCTCAGGAACGCTGAGCACGTTGCCTAGCTCCACCTGCAACGAGACCTCGGCGTACATGTCGGGCTTCAATGTTCCGGTGGGATTGTCCAAGGTCAGTCGGATGCGCGCGGTACGGCTTCTTCCCTCCAGGTATGGATAGACATATTCAACCGTCGCGGGATAGGTGCGGCCCGGCAAATACGGCAGGGTGACGGTAGCCGGCATGCCGACACGTACCAGCTCGAGATCGGCTTCAAACACGTCCGCTTCGATCCACACGCGCGACAAGTCGGCAATGGTGAGGAGTGCCTGCCCCTTCTTGGCAGCACTGCCATCGGCGACATTGCGTTCTATCAGCGTGCCGCTGCGGGGTGCACGGATGGCCACGTAATCTTGTGGCTTGCCGCGCTGCTCGAGCGCCTTGATGTCGCGGGCAGACATGTCCCATAAGGCCAGGCGTTGGCGCGATGCGCGTAACAGGCCATTAGCAGCGCTTGCATTTGGGCGGCGCTTCAGCGCATCGAGATAGTCTTGTTGTGCGGCAAGCAATTCCGGGTTGTAGACGGTAAACAACACCTGGTTCTTTTTGATTTCGGTGCCGACGTAGTTGGCCTTGAGATCGCCAATGTAACCGTCGAACTTGAGCGTCACTTGCGACAACAAGCGCTCGTCGAGCTTCACTACTCCGACCGCGCGGATCGCCTTTACGAGGTTGCGGTGCGTGGCCTCGCCGATCTCGACGCCGATCAGCTGTCGGCGGCGGTTGTCGATGGTGACCACGTTCACATCGTCTGCCGGCATCGCGGCAGCGCCCACCGGCGTTGCGCCGGCGGCAATTGCGAGCCCTTCCCGGTCAGTCGCAAGATCAAACTGAAGCCGTTTGTCACCGCGTTGCGAATCCTTGATCTCAATCGTCAACGGCCATTCGCCGCGCATTGAAAGGTCCATCGAACCTTCGTAGCGACCTGGACTCACTTTCTCGAGATCGGCCGGTGCACGCATCGCCGGCATCGCACCCATTGCGGGCATCTGCGCATATGCATCGATGTCGATATCTTGGACGGGCTGTCCTTCGGCGTCGCGAACCTCGATCATGATCTTGTTATCACCGACCTGCGCCTTAGCTGGGTCGATATCGACCGCGATTTCCAGATCGCCGGCACGATAGCGCGGCATGCCGCTGGTTCCGGTTCTTATGGTGCCTTGCACTGCCGCGCCAACGTTGGTTGCGCCCTGGTTTGTCGCACCTATCGGGGTACCGCCTGCAGCGATCGGAATCTCGGCGCGATCGGTGGCGAGATCGAACTGCAAGCGTACCGGCTGGCCCTGAGGTGTCTGAAAGCTGATCGTCAGCGGCCATTCGCCGCGCATCGTGAGGTTGATCGATCCCTCATAACGTCCCGGTGCGGTTTCTTCCAGATCAGCGGACTCGCGCATCGCCGGCATGGCACCCATGGCCGGCATCTCCGCATAGGCATCAATGTCGACGGAGACCGGGTTGCCGTTCGTTTCCCGCACGTCAACGATCAGCCGGTTCTCACCGACACGAGGAGTGGTCGGATCGGTACCGATGCCAATTTCCAGGCCGCCGGCTTGGTAACGCGGTATGTCGTACTTGGCGACCGTGACCGGGGCTTCTGAGCCAGACCAGTACAGGAAAAACCAGGCACCCCCGGCGAGGACCGCCAAGGCCGCGATGCCAGCGATCCACAGAACGGCTTTTGACGGTTTCATTGTCGCCTGCCTGCAGGGGCTATCCATGCCTTGTCGATTGAACGGCCCACCCAGCGCTCGAGCTCGGCGAGGCGTCGCGCGTAATCGGAGCGTGCGCGGGCCAATTCAAGATCCGCGCTGAGCTTGCGTTGCTCCGCCGCGATGACATTGAGGAAGGCGCCGCT
Source organism: Betaproteobacteria bacterium (assembly GCA_020346185.1). Lineage (GTDB taxonomy): Bacteria > Pseudomonadota > Gammaproteobacteria > Burkholderiales > Eutrophovitaceae > SG8-40. Next base: position 1,979,926 of record CP070775.1, read on the forward strand.
ACCGCTTTGATAATCGGCGATCGCCGCTTCGAGATATTCAGCCGCCAGCGGGACGAGCTTGGTCCTATAGAGCGCTATCGAGGACCGTGCCTCCAGCACCTCCGCCCGTGCTTGTGCGAGATCCGACAGCAATTCTGCCCGGCGCTCGACCAGCGTCCATTGCGCACGTTGCGTGTCGGCCTGGGCTCGACCCAACTCGGCTCGGCGTTTGTTGCGGTCGAACGGAAGGTTGATTGCCACACCGATCAGCGGTCGCTTATCGGTATCGTCCATGACACCGTTATAAGCCACTCCCACCTGAAAATTCGGATAAAAGGCTTTCTCGGCCAGAGTCACCCGGCTCCGGCTGGCGGAGATTTGGGCATCCAACCGGGAAAGCTCCGGATGTTGGACCAGCGCGAGGACTTGTAGCGCTTCCAGCGCGGGGGGCGTGGATCGAATCGGTATCTTCGCGGGCGCGGGTATTGGCGTTTCGGGCGCTCGATTGAGCAGCGCATTGATACGCGCTCGTACGTTGGCTTTTTGTTTGGCTAACAGCAGCAGGTACTTGTCCAGATTGGCCCGCTCGACTTCAGCCTGGAGCACGTCCTGCTTGAGCGCGCTGCCCGCGGCGTAACGCGTTAGCGCGGCGGCGATCAGATCGTCAAGTAATCGTTTATTGGCACGATAAATCGCCAGGCCTTCATGGACGAAGCGCCATTCCGCATGCGCCGACTTCGCCTGGGCGATGATTCGCAGGCGAAGTGCATCGACACCCCGATCCGCGGCGACTGCTTCGTGACGCGCGGCCGCCTCACGCGCCGCCAGCGTTCCCGGCCAGGGAAACTTTTGGCTGAAATCCAGTACTTGATTGAGACTGCGATCAGCGTCGTAAGTCAATGGAGCGACCGCGTAGCGCAGCATCGGATCGTCGAGTGAGCCGGCGGAATCAACGCGGTAAGCAGCCGCCTCCGCGGCCGACCGGATCGCCGACAGTCCGGGGTTGACCTCCAGTACCCACGACGCCAAATCGTCGGCAGTTAACAGAACGCCGGAATCCGGGTCGGCAAATTTTTGTGATGCGGAATCACCCCAGGCAGCACCTGCAGCAAGGACCAGCAGAATGCCGAGTCCCGCACTCTGATTAATTGGGGATCGCATTGCCCATCTCCTTAAAGTCGGTTACGAGTCAAATTGCAACGCGTTCAGCTCCAGCGTTTAAGCCGAGAGCCGAAATCAGAAAGGAATGAGTCTAGATACGCAGTCGCTGCGTGATCAAGTAAATATCAGAACCGGTCCGACCGGGGGTCGGGAAGGATTGAACTTTGTCACCTGCCGCGAACACCTTCGGCGGTTCAATGGGATCGAACGAGGCGACAATGGTTTGAGGCTGGTCTACATCGGTGCGTAACTCCACCGGTTTCGCACCCGGTGTATCTCGCCTGGCATCTTCATCGACGTTGATCTCGACCGATCGTTCACAACACGGCTCGTCGTCGGAATCGATGGCGGAATCAAAAGCCGCATCAACGCAGTCTTTGCCTGATTCATGGTCATCGCAGTGGCAATCGTCGTGCGAGACCATATCCGTCATGGCACACTCAAGGACTGAGTGTGCGTGCACTGGCCCAACTACCAGCATCACTATGAGCAGAAGTGGGCGGATGAATGTTCGTTTACGCCGCTGCATTGTTTGCGATTATACGGCTAAGCAATGGCTGGTGGCCAAGTAAACTGTTGAGAGCGGGCGCCATGGCGATACATCGCACACCGTGGACATGGCATAGCGCGGCGCTCGCCGCGCAGACGGCGGTGGCGGGCGCTTGGGGGTTCCACCGGGGAATCGCCTCTGTCAGCCGGTCGTTGCGTGCCGACGCTCGCCGCGCGACATAGCGGCGCGGTAAATGAGTGGTATCACGAACAGAGTCATAACGGTTCCCACGGCCAGTCCCCACATGATGGAAGATGCGACCGGACCCCACAGTAGCGACTCACCGCCCAGGCCCGTGGCTAGAGAGAACAAACCGGCAACGGTGGTAAAAGAAGTTATGAGGATCGGCACGACGCGCCGCCTCGCCGCATAGACGATTGCATGCAACACGCTCATGCCGGCGCGCAAGCGACGGTTGGCGGCGTCGATCAGGACGATCGCGCTGTTCACGGCAATGCCGGTCAGCGCGACGACGCCATACATTGTATAAAGGCTCATCGGATTACCGGTTACCAGCAGCCCGACGACGACGCCGGTGAATGCAAGCGGAACAGTGACCAGAATCATCAATGGTTGCAGGTAGCTTCGGAACTGGGTGCCGATGATCAGGTAGATGAGTCCGATGCCGAATATGAACAATAACAACATCGCGTCGAGGCTTTCCTGAATGTCATCCAGTGCGCCTGAAAAATCCAGTGTCGCGTTGGGGAACTCCAGGCGAACTTTCTCCCATTCCTGTTTGATTATGTTGTTGACCTGGACTTCATTGAGCAGCTCACGATCAATATCTGCTTCGAGGGTGATAGTACGGCGAAAATTGTAGTGGCGGATGCTCTCCTTGCTGGGGCCAGTCTGGATACGCACCAGTTCGCGCAGCGCCACCTGGCCGCCATCGGGAAGGGGCACAGGCTGATCAAGCAACTGATCAAGGCCCGTCATCGCCTGCGGTTCGGCACGCACGCGCACTTCCACTTTCTCACCCTGGTCCTGCATGAAGGTGACGATTTCGCCGTCGACATACAGGCGGATGGTGCGCGCCACCGTTGCGGCATTCAGCCCGCTTTGCTGCAAGGCTTCCAGGTTAAGGCGCAGCGTCAGCTGATCCCTGCCCGGGCTGTCATCATCCGTGATGTCGCTCACACCCTGAATCGTTGCCAGGTAACCGGCGAGATAATCGGTTGCCTTGCGCAACTCGCCGAAATCGTCGCCGCGCACTTTGACGCTGACCGGTTTGGTCAGCGGCGGGCCGCCGGATATGCGCGTAAACGTGACCACGGCGTCGCCGTTGTTCGACGCCACCTCGTCGCGCATGGCGGCGATCACTTCATCCACACCGCGCAGTTCGTCCTCTCGCGGATTCAGGCTAACGACGACCTGCGCATACCTGTTGGCGTAAAGCGGTTCGGTATCCGTGTACTTCACTCCGGCGAGCGAGGTAATCGCGCGACGCTCTTCCGGGGTCACGTATTTGCGGACTTTGTCTTCAACCTTCATCACACGCGCCAGCGATTCCTCGAGCGCTGTTCCGGCTGGCATGTCCACGTTGACGTAGAACAGACGGATCGGGTCAAAAGCGAAGAACTGAGTTCGCACAAGGCCGGTGGCCACCGCGCTCAATGCCAGCAGAAAGGCCCCGAATGCCAGTAGCAAAAACCGCTTGGGCCGGCGCATGACGTAAAGCAGCGCGCGCGAATACTTCACCCTGACCAGGTGCGTGAATCGTACCCGGTACTTATGCGCCCGCGAAGGTTTGTCAAAGCTCAGCTTCAGTCCCATGACGTGCGCTGGCAACATCCAGTACGCTTCAATCAGGCTGAATGCCAAAGCCAGTGTCACCACTGCCGGTACCACCATCATGAACTTGCCGACAATTCCCGGCAGCAGCATCAACGGCAGAAATGCAGCCATTGTCGTCAAGACCGAAGCCGTTACCGGTGCGAACACTTCGCGCAGCGCGTCAAGGCTCGCCGTTACCGCGTCCATACCACGCGTGATGCGGTAGTAGATTCCTTCAACCACGACCACCGCGTCGTCAACCAGCATGCCGAGCACGATCACCACGCCCAGCAGAATCGAAACATTGATAGTCCATCCGATGGCGTAGATCACGGCAAAAGCGCCGGCGAGTGAGAAAGGGATGCCCATACTCAGCAAGATGGCAATGCGGCTGCCGAGGAAAACCCAGGTAGTCAACAGCACCAGCAACAGGCCGAGCGCGGCGTTGGTCTGCATGATGCCGATCGCCTCGCGCGTCGGCACCGTCTGGTCATCGACCAGCACCAGCTCGATACCGCGTGCCGCGAGTACTTCATTTCGCTGGTCAACGTAACTGTTGATGCGATCAACCAGATCCAGCGTGTTGGTGTAGCCTTTTTTCGTGACCGACAGCAAGACACCGGCACGCCCGTCTTTGGCCGCCAGCATTGACGGTTTCTCACGCAGCCGCGAGACCTTCGCCAGCGACGAAAGCGCAATGGGGCCGCGGTCGGTGCCGGCGGTCACCGGGATCGCGGCGAGGATATCGGGATTGGCCTCCTTGCCAACCATGCGTACCAGCCATTCTTTCTCGCCGATCCGAATGCGCCCGCCGAACACATCGCGAAACCAGCTCGTGACGGCATCCGACACCTGCGTCGCGGTCAGATTGTGTGCTTCCAGGGATGCCGGATCGAAATCGACGACCAGTTCCGGGTCGTGCAATCCTGCGGCAAGCACATCGTCGACGCCGCTGATGCGCTCCATATCATCGCGAATCTGACGTGCCGTCGCGCGTAGCACCTCGTCATCGGACTGACCCAGCACCAGAACCATAACCGTCGGGAAACCATTGGAGGTGGTGATTTCGAGTACCGTCGGGTCGTCGACTTCCGGTGGCAGCTCTTGATTGGTCTTGTTCTGGATTTCACGCCGCAGATCATTGATGCGTTTGTCGAACACCGCTGGCCTGATGTCTTCGAATCTCACCAGGATGGTCGAGATTCCCTCGCGGCTGCCCGATGAGACGAAGCGAATGTCAGAGACCTTGCGTATTGCGTCTTCCAACGGCTGGGTAACCAGTGTCTCGACGTCTTCGGCCGAGGCACCGCGCAGCACCGTGGTGATGTTGATCCAGTTGAAGTTGATCTCCGGGTCCTGCTCGCGCGGCATCTGAATATAGCCGCCGATACCCATAACCATAACCACGGCGAACGTCAGGTTCGCGAATACGTGATTGGTAAGAAACGAGCGCAGCAGCTGCATCTGTCAGTCAGGTTTAGTTCTGACGAACCGGCGAAATAGCATCGCCATCCTGCAGTTGGTAGCGTCCGCCGACGATGATAGTCGCGGACAGTGGCAGGGTGACGGGCGCCGGCCGCCCTTCCTGCGCCAGCGGCAGTGGCACGAACAACGCCTCGTTGCCGTTTGCGATGAATACGCCAAGCTCGTCACCACGACGCAGCACGAGGTCGGGCGGAAGATGCGCCTGCACCGATTGCCAGACGACGCGCCCGGCGGTGCCCGGCATGGCGTTTTCTCCGGAGAAACGGAACCGTGCCTCCTGATTGCGCTCGCGCTGATTCAGCGCCGGCACGATACGGTGCAGTTTCAGCTCGAAAGACTCTGTGCGTGTCTCGAACGTGATGCGCTCGCTCTCCTTCAGCGCGGCGACGTAATCGGGTTGAACACGTGCGCTGACTTCGATCCGGCTGGCATCGAGCACACGCACCAGCGGCGCCCCTGGCGTGGCGATTTCACCAACCTGACCGAGGCGTTCCTTGATGATGGCCTTGAACGGTGCTCGCACCAGGCATTTGCGGATATTGCGTCGCGCCGTTGCCAGATCGGCTTCGGCGGCGCGTAGCTGTGCCGCGGCGGTGCGCGCGTCGCTTTCGCGCAGATCCAGCGCTTCCGGCGAAATGAAGCCGTCGTCGACCAGTTTTCGGGCCCGTGCCAGTCGCTGCTGCGCGAGCTTTTTCGCCGAACGGGCAGATTCCAGCGTTGCGGCTGCGCGCTCGGCGCCAAGAGCATAGTCGCGCGAATCGAGCCGCGCCAGGGTTGCGCCTTGCTTTACGACTTGACCGACTTCAACCGGAATTTCAACGATGCGCGCCGTGACTTCGGCGGCGATTCGGCTGTCGTTCAGCGAGATCACCGTCGCAAAAGCTTCCCGTTGCGGGTAGACCGCGACTTCACCCAATGAGCGCGTCGTCACCTGTGGCGACTGTGCTTGGACGGCGGTTGCGCTGAGAAGCCAGAAAATGAAGAATAGGGTGCGCATCAGTTAGTTATGGCGTCCTTAGTTTGTTATTGGGAGACCAGCACAGTCACTGGGCGGTGCCGCCCTGACTCGCACATCATGCAGGTGGTGACAGGCAAACTTGGCATGTTAACCAAATTTGCCCAGCGACCGGAGCTGTGCAGGGACATCAATAGCGCTGTAAGACAGGTGTTGCTTGCAGCGGCCGCCGCGTGGTACTCAGGCAAGATGCTTGTACAGAAGTTCGGAGAAGATATTACATGCGCATCGCTGTAGGGGGATTCCAGCACGAAACGAACACGTTTGCGCCGAGCAGGGCAACGTTCGAGCGGTTCGAGAAAGGCGAGGGTTGGCCGCCGCTATCGCGCGGCGCCAACCTGTTTGAAACGGTAGCAGGCATCAATATTCCGGTCGCTGGGTTCCTGTCGGCGATGAATCATTCGCGTCACACCTTGATACCGACCGCTTGGGCAGCGGCAAGTCCATCGGCCCGCGTCACCGAGGACGCATTTGAGCGCATTGCCGGCATGATCGTCGAGGATCTGAAAACCGCCATGCCAGTCGATGCGGTGTATCTCGATCTACATGGGGCAATGGTAACCGAGCATCTCGATGACGGCGAGGGCGAGTTGCTGGCACGTGTCCGAAGTATCGTCGGCGAGAGGGTGCCGGTTGTTGCCAGCCTCGATTTGCACGCCAATGTCACGCAACGCATGCAGCAAAATGCCGATTTGCTGATTGCCTACCGAACCTATCCGCACGTTGACATGGCCGATACCGGTGAGCGGGTTGCGCGATGCCTGCAGCGTCTGCTCGACGGTGCGCCTCGGCCAAAGCTGGCCAGCAAGCGCTTGCCGTTTCTGATTCCGCTGCAAGCACAATCGACCATGATGGAGCCGAACAACAGTATCTACGCCGAATTGGCCAGGCTTGAAGCAGACGGTGCGGTCCTGTCCTACACGACGGGTTTTCCCGCCGCCGATTTTCCTGAATGCGGTCCGGTGGTGTTCTCACATGCCGACGACGCTTCGGTGGCACGCAAGGCGACAGACGCGCTGTGGCAACTGATCAATGAAGCGGAGTGTGACTACGACTGCCCGGTCTACGAGCCGGACCAGGCAATACGTAAAGCGATGGCGATCGCCGTCAATGCCTCGCGCCCGGTGGTGATTGCCGACACACAGGACAATCCGGGTGCAGGTGGTGATTCCAACACCACCGGCATGCTTCGCGCTCTGGTTGCCAATCGCGCGCAGCGCGCTGCGCTCGGGCTGATGGTGGATCGCGACGCAGCACGGGCTGCGCACGCGGCGGGAGAAGGATCGGAAATAGAGATTGCCCTCGGTGGTCAGTCGCGGATTCACGGTGACGGGCCGTTTCACGCGCGTTTTGTCGTTGACCGATTGTCAGAGGGTCGATTTACCTGTGCCGGGCCGTTTTATCGTGGCGTTCGAATGAACATCGGACCTTGTGCCTGCCTGCGCATCGGCGGTGTGCGTGTTGTTGTGGCCTCGGACAAACCGCAGCTGGCTGATCAGGAAATGTATCGTTTCATCGGCATCGAGCCGACAAGCGAAAAGATACTGGTGAACAAGAGCTCGGTACACTTCCGTGCTGATTTCGCGCCCATCGCTGAAGAGATCCTCGTTGCCAAGGCGCCCGGGCCGATGCTGGCCGACCTCACCGAATTTCCATGGCAGAGGCTGGCAGCGGGTATCCGTCTCACGCCGAACGGAAAACCGTTTCAGCCATCCTGACCAACACGACCATGCTAGCAATTGAGAATCTCGCAAAATCGTTTGATGGCCAGCAGATTCTGGAACCAACAACTCACGAATTTCAGACGGGCCGCACAACCGCAGTAGTTGGACCAAGCGGGTGCGGAAAAACAACTTTGCTGCGCTTGCTGCTTGGATTGGTCGAGCCCGACGGGGGTTCGGTCGATTACGACGGAACGGTGCTCAATGCTGCAAACGCAGTGCAATTGCGCCACCGGATCGGATACGTAATTCAGGATGGTGGTCTATTCCCGCATCTTACGGCGCGGGATAACGTTACCTTGTTAGCGCGGTATCTTGGCCAATCCGGTGTAGATATCGAAGCGCGTCTCGCGGAACTCGGTGAGCTCATGCAGATATCGCCCGAGATGCTTGCACGCTTTCCGAAGGGGCTTTCCGGAGGCCAGCGCCAGCGTATTGCGCTGATGCGGGCGCTGATGCTTGACCCGCCGGTTCTGTTGATGGACGAGCCACTCGGCGCGCTCGATCCAATGATCCGCTTCGATCTTCAGAATGATCTGAAGGACATTTTCTCTCGCCTGAACAAGACGGTCGTTCTGGTGACACATGACATGCACGAAGCAGCGCATTTCGCGCACGAGATCATCTTGATGCGCGACGGCAAGGTGGTGCAGCGTGGAGCCCTTGAATTGTTGCTGGCGTCACCGGCAGACACGTTCGTAACCGATTTTATTCGAGCGCAACGGGCGGACGCCCGCCTGTCATCATAGTGCTCGCCGCATCCTGCAATAGGGGACAGCGTTTGCCGTGCAAAGTGCGCGTGCGCAATTGCTTCGGCTTGCTGGTTGCGATGGCAATGCTGTTTTCTGCCTTCCCGGTGTCAGCCGACCAACTTATGGTCGGATCAAAGCGTTTTACCGAATCCTACATTCTGGGCGAGATCGTTACTCAGACTGCGAGCAACGCTGGAGCCGAGGTGGCACACCGGCAGGGCATGGGAGGTACTGCAATCTTGTTCGAAGCGATCAAGACGGGCAGCATCGATGTCTACCCGGACTATACCGGGACAATCGCGCGGCAATTGCTGCAAACGGATGCCGCCGACCTCGCTACGCTGAACCGAGGGCTGCGGCCGCTTGGTCTGGGTGTGGCAGTAAAACTCGGATTCAACAATACGTACGCGCTCGCGTTGCCCGAAGACGAGGCGGCGCGACTTGGCATTTCCAGCGTGAGTGAGCTTGCAGACCAACCGCAGTTGCGTTTCGGCCTCGGACACGAGTTTCTCGAACGCAATGATGGTTGGTCCGGGCTAAAGGCCACCTACGCGTTACCCCATTTACCCAAGGGGCTGGATCACGGACTTGCTTACGAAGCGATTGCTTCGGGTCAGATCGACGTAATGGATATCTATTCCACCGATGCGAAGATTGCGCGATATGGGCTACGCGTGCTCAGTGACGACAAGCATTACTTTCCAGACTATGACGCGGTTCTTGTGTATCGCCTCGACGTGCCGGAACGGTTCCCTCGAGCATGGGCTGCGCTCGTCAAGCTCGAAGGCACGATCGACGCGAAGCGAATGATCGCGATGAATGCGCGTGCCGAACTGGACGGAGCAAGCTTCTCTGCGATTGCGGCGGACTTTTCCGATTTGCCGCAGTCGGCGCAATCGGTGCGGGGCGGTTTCCTCGACAAGCTCGCCGGTGCCGATTTCCTGAGACTGACCGGCCAGCATTTGTTACTGGTTTTCGTGTCGCTTGGGGCGGCAATCATCGTTGGCATTCCGCTTGGTGTATGGGCAGCGCGTAGCAATGCGGTTGCGCAACCAATCTTGTCGGCTGTCGGTGTAATTCAGACGATACCCGCCCTCGCATTGCTGGTTTTTCTGATACCGTTGCTCGGACGCATCGGGACTATTCCTGCGCTGGTGGCGTTGTTTCTCTATTCGCTTTTGCCAATTGTTCGGAACACCTACAGCGGTCTGACCGACATCGCAGCCTCGCTCAGTGAATCAGCGTGCGCCCTGGGTCTTCCCGCGGCGGCCCGCCTGCGACTGATCGAGTTGCCGCTCGCATCCCGAGCGATTCTCGCCGGAGTCAAGACATCGGCTGTGATCAATGTTGGCACGGCGACGATTGCGGCGTTTATTGGTGCCGGCGGTTATGGCGAGCGCATCGTGACCGGACTGGCGTTGAACGATCACGCCTTGCTGCTGGCCGGCGCCATTCCAGCGGCAGTGCTGGCGCTGCTTGTCCAGTGGATGTTTGATCTTGCCGACAGGTGGATCGTGGCCGAAGGACTGCGCTGACTCTGGAAAACAGCCTGAAGCCAGTTTGTTTCTGGTGCATGCGTGGCCTTGAACGTCTTCTTGCTGCACTGCGCAAAGAATGCCGGTGGGCAGGCGCATGCCATTGTCCTGATTGCGTTGACCTGCAGGTACCAGGTGTTACGATGCCCGAAGAGTTACTTTGAAGGAAAGTCATGCCGTCTCGCCGGGAAGTTATCAAGCTTCGCTGCGAACTCATTGCGGAAACCGGATTGGGCGGAGGACAAGGTCGACGAACAAGACCAACTGCTCGCCGCTGATGGCATTGGTCATTCCGGACTTCTAGGCGGTTGGCGTAATCTGGTTTGGGCGGAGCAAGAATTCGGAACTCACAATCGGAAGAAGCAAACGGGGGAGCGAATCATGGCAAGTGCCAACATAGGAACCTGGGGCTGGATCTGGGTCGGCGTGTTCATGTGTCTGTTCGTCGGCATGGGCGTCTACGGCATGCGCAAGACCAAGACTGAAGAGGACTTTGCCGTTGCACGTGGTTCGTACGGTCCGGTCTTGCTCGCGTTCGCATTCGCTGCCACGATTGCCAGCGGCGCGACTTTCATGAGCGTTCCGGGAATGGCGTACTCGATCGGCTTTGGTTCGCTGTGGTTGTCGGCGCTTTACCCGATCGGGATTTATATCGGGATGGTGCTGGCGATCAAGCTGATCAAACGCGCTGGGGACCGATTCAGGTCGAACTCGCTTGCTGATTTTATGGGTCAGCGCTATCAGAGCGAATTTTTGCGCATCGCGTTCGCTTTGCTATCGATTCTGCTGATCTACTACATTGCCGCACAGGTCGTCGCTGCTGCGACGATGTTCGAAGTTTTGCTCGATCTGAACTATAAAACTGGCATTCTGGTGAGTGTGGGCGTGATTGCGCTCTATGTCGGCATGGGCGGTTCCCACGCGGATATCATGACCGATGGTGTCCAGGGCGTCATGATGGTCCTCATCGCACTGATTATCGCAGCGATGTTCATATTTGCTCCCGGCGTCGACAGCGTCGACGGTGCCAGTGGTCCCGCAGCGATCAATGCTGCAGTTGTTGCTCAGGATCCGAGCCTTGGGTGGGACAATTACTTTGTCACGGGCAACATCTTCTTCGACAACATCTGGCTGGTTCTTTTACTGCTCGTCGCGCACATACCGTTTGCGATGAACCCGCACATCGGTAAGTTGGCTTTTGCGTTGAAGGATTCCAAACAAATTCGGACATTCCTGCTGATTGCCATCCCGATCAGTTCCATGCTTACGCTGACCGTGCTTGGTGGTTTGCATGCGCGCGCCATGGTGGGCGAGGGACTTCGACCTGACTCGGCGATCCCGATTTTGTTCACCCAGTTGTTCCCGCCGTTCCTGGCAGGAATGCTTGGCGTAGGGGTGCTCTCGGCGATCATGTCGACTTCCGATGGACTGTTCATCGCGATTGCCGTGACTTTGAGCAATGACTTGTACAAGCGCACGCTGGCGCCGATGGTCCACAAGCACAAGACGGAGCAGCAGATTGACCACATTGCATTGAACATTTCACGGGTGTCGATCGTCATCGTCGCCGCGGCTGCCATTGCTTTGGCGTGGGATCCACCGAAGTTCCTGGCCGTGCTTTTGTGGGTGGGTGTTGGCTGTATCGTCTCTGGTGCGGCGGGGCCTCTGGTCATTGGATCGATGTGGAGGCGAGCGACGAAAACCGGCGCAATCGCATCGTTCTGCACCGGTGTGATTCTCTACGCCATTCTGTATCTCGACTTTTTCGTTGGCTGGAAGAATCCGTTCGCTGTGGCTGGCACCTGCATCATTGTGGCTTCGACAGTGATGGTGGTGGTCAGTCTGCTGACCAGACCGCTGCCGGAAGAGCATCTCGAGCTGGTGTTTAACCCGCGAGGGGTGCCCGCTTGAGACAATTCACGGGTCGGGTCGCCGAGTGCAGGCCTTCGCAAGGTTAATAGTGCAGACTCTCGTCGCTCGTGTGGCGCAAGATCCCGAATTGCTCGTTGACCGATGACGGGCAAGTGGTACGATGCCGGTGCTCTGAATCTCTGTGTGCCGGCATCAGAACAAGTAAAGAGGAGGGAAATATGAACGTACTGACGTTAATGGTAATTATCATCCTTGCCTACTGGGTTATTGGAATGAGCCTCGTTGCCAAAGTGAAGAATTGGGATTGAACAGAATTTCGACTGAACCAAGAATAAGAACGACAGGGAGCAATTAAAATGTATGACACCAACATCGGGGCATGGGGGTGGATTTGGGTCGTTGTGTTCATGCTGCTGTTTATCGGCATGGGCGCTTACGGCATGCGCAAGACCAAAACCGAAGAAGACTTTGCCGTTGCGCGCGGTTCCTATGGGCCGTTCATGCTGGCATTTGCGTTTGCCGCCACCATAGCCAGCGGCGCGACCTTCATGAGCTTGCCAGGTATGGCCTACTCGAAGGGCTTTGCAGTTGTGTGGTATCCAGCGGTCTATCCCATTGCGATCTATCTCGGGATGATCCTGGCGGTAAAGCTCATCAAACGTGCTGGTGACCGTTTCAAGTCGAATTCGTTACCCGAATTCATGGGGCAGCGCTATAACAGCGATTTCTTGCGTATCGCCTTTGCGCTGTTATCACTCCTGTTGGTGTTCTACATTGCTGCACAGATCGTAGCCGCGGCAACCATGTTTGAGGTTCTGCTCGATCTTGACTATATGACCGGGATCTTCGTCAGTGTGGCCGTGATCATGTTGTATATCGGCATGGGCGGTTCGCACGCCGACATCATGACTGACGGTATTCAGGGCATCATGATGGTCATCATTGCGCTGATCATTGCGGGCATGTTCCTGCTCTCTCCCGGCGTCGAGGGTTTTGGGCCCGCGGCGATCAATCAGGCACTGGTGGCCGAAGACGCCGCCATGGGATGGGACAACTATTTCATCGAGGATGATTTGATCTTCGGCAGTTTTATTCTGATCCTGTTGTTGTTTATTGCGCACTTGCCCTTTGCGATGAATCCGCATATCGGCAAGCTTGCTTTCGCATTGAAGGAGCCGAAACAGATTCGCACATTTCTGTTGATCGCGATTCCGATGGGTTCGATTCTCGGCTTTACTGTGCTTGGTGGACTGCACGCGCGAGCGCTGGTCGGCCCGGGCCTTCCTCCTGATCAGGCCATTCCTGTCCTGTTTACCCAGTTGTTCCCACCGTTCCTGGCGGGCATGTTGGGTGTGGGCGTGCTCTCGGCGATCATGTCGACCTCGGATGGCTTGTTCATTTCCATCGCGGTGATATTCAGTAATGATTTGTACAAGCGCACATTGGCGCCGGTTATTCACAAAGACAAGTCAGAGGCGCAAATCGATCACATTGCATTGAACATATCGCGTGTCGCTATTGTTATCGTCGGCATTGTTGCGGTCTGGCTGGCTTCGGATCGACCCAAGTTTCTGGCGGTGCTACTGTGGATCGGGATTGGTGGGATTGTCTCCGGTGCGGCAGGACCCTTGCTCATTGGATCTCTGTGGAAACGGGCGACCAAGGCAGGCGCGATCGCATCATTCCTCACCGGCGTATTGTTGTACGCTTATTTGTACGTAGTCCATGGATGGAAGAATCCGTTTGGGGTGGCTGGTACCTGTGTAGTAGTGGCATCGGTGGTGATGATCGTTGTCAGTTTGATAACTCAGCCGCTTCCGCAGCAGCACGTTGACGAGGTGTTTGAGCCTCGCAGAGCAGGGGGCTGAGCCGGGGCACCGGTTTCTTGCCGGGGCGCAGTGGCACCGACAACCACGCATCGCTTTTGCGATGCGTGGTTGTCTTTATGAACGTGGCCCATGGAACCCCAGAGGGTACCCGGATGCGTCCGGTTTTAACGGATGCCGATTAACTGGCGTCTTCCTGGCTCAATACTAATGATCAAAATAAGAGATCTTTCCCATGTCAACTGATCTGGAAATGCCGAGCTTTCGTCTCGACGGTCGAGTGGCGTTGGTAACGGGAGCGGGTAGGGGCTTGGGCGCCGCTATCGTCGAGGCTTATGCTGCCTGTGGCGCGGAAGTCGTTCTTCTGGGCAGGACTCGCTCGCATCTGGACGAGGTTGCACAGAGAATCGACGCTGCCGGCGGCCAGTCAAGTGCGATTGTCTGCGATGTGACGGATGACAACCAACTGCGTGGCGCAATTGCAGGTTTGCCGACGCTCGATATTCTGGTTAACAACGCCGGCACCAATTTTCCAGAACCGTTCGTCGAGGTATCGGGCGAGCACCTCGACACAATGCTCGATCTGAACGTGCGTGCTTGTTTCGTCGCTGCGCAGGTGGCGGTCAAGAAGATGCTCGAAGACAAAACACGCGCTGACAGAGGTGGCTGCATCATCAACATGTCATCACAGATGGGTCATGTCGGCTCGCCCAACCGGACTGTCTATTGCATGACAAAGCATGCGCTGGAGGGCTTGACCAAGGCGATGGCGGTTGAACTCGCACCGCATAATATTCGCGTCAACAGCATCGGTCCGACTTTCACAGACACACCGCTGATGCGCAAGGTTGTCGACACGCCGGAAAAGCGCGACTTCATCATGTCGCGTATCCCGATAGGTAAACTGGCAACGCTCGGTGATATTGCCGCGGCGGCCGTCTATCTCGCATCACCGGCCGGCGCGATGATCACGGGAACCCACCTGATCGTTGACGGCGGCTGGACGGCTCAGTAAAGAGCACTTTTCGGGACCTTTCCTTCGAGGCAAGCGGCGATGGCTATGGATGCGCCACGCATGGGTCGGCTGGCCGGGACCAGCGTGCGCGCATTACTCGAAACGCACAAACTCCTCGGCGGGTGCGTCCTCTCCGGAACGCCGTATCAGTTCGTCGATTTCGGCGAGCACAGTGGTGTCCTCGTCCGCGTCGAGTGCCCCGTCGCCAACCAGCTTCGCAGCCAGCCCGTCGACAATTGCACTGCGTACCAAACTCAGTGTTGGTTCGTCGGGCAGCGACGGGTCGTTCATCGCCGCCTCGATCACGCGAGACAGAGCCTCGCTGGCTTGTCCAGCGACGAAATCAATGGCACGAGCGTCCGCGCCATATTCGCTGACCAGCTCATTCATTTCGACGATGATGGATGTCTGGTCCTGCGGATGCAGCAAATCCGCCGAGAGGGGAGTCTGGCCGCCGCGCTTGCTTAGGATCTCGAGCACTTCCCCGAGCGTGAGGGCGCGTTCCCGATCCGGGTCGTTGACGATTGACTCTATGGTTGCCGACAGCTCCGAACTGACGCGAGCTGCGACGTCAATGGGTGGTCGTAGGGCCATGTTTTCCTCTCTTGATTGCTGTGTCGGCACCGTATCTCATTCACCCCGGGACCGATACGGTGCCTCGCTTCTGTTGTTTAAGCCACTTTGACCGTGTGACGTGTCGATTTCTTGAGCTTGGGCATGACAAGTTCGAGAACACCGTCGCTGCAGGATGCCTTGGCGCGGCTGCCGTCCACGTCGGCCGGCAGCGCAACGGTTCTCGAGAAAGACGACTCGGAGATCTCGCGCCGGTAATACTCACCTTTCTCCTCTTTTTTTTCCTCTTTTCTTGCGCCTTTGATGGTCACGGTGTTTTCGGTAACAGAAATATCGAGATCCTTCTTGTCCATCCCCGGCACTTCAGCCCGGACCATGACGTCCTCATCTCGCTCCACTACATCCACGTGCGGCA
>CP070775.1:1995700-2003371 GCA_020346185.1 Betaproteobacteria bacterium
GAAACAAGCGCTGCGACGGCACCAAACCTCCTCGCTACCGCCCAACTCTCCTGCTGCTGGTTGCTGGCCAATCATGCGCTGTACACTGTACCACGCCATATGCGTTCATAAGCACTGCCCTGAAGCCGAGAACGGTGTCAATCGCGGTCATTGCAATCAGACTCGCTCGCAACGGAAGAAGCCGGGAACAACTACAAGGTGTCGAGTTTCCTCCCGGCCCCGATTCCCCGCGCTCTAACTTGACTCAGAGCCACACAATCAAAACTTTCGGTAGTCAATAAGCGATCGCGTCGACGATTATGCACTGCACCGAATATCCGAATTCAAATCTTCTTCGGTCATCGATCGAAATGTCTGCGATATAGCTGGTGCCTTCGTGATGTAACTTGGCGGCCGCAATCGCCTCGTTAGTCGATGTCGCCGGACCCACAGGAAACAGGTACAGGAACCTGGTTTGACAACTTTCACCCCTTGCCTGACCGATAGGCTTCAAGGATCTGTCGACGCTATCATCAACATAGCTGATCGGGACATATGAGCCATGAAGGGAAGTGGTGCATGCCGCGCACAGCAACGCCAATGAGACAGCCAGCCCGATTAGCACCCGAGTCAGCATGTTGCGCCCAACTAGCGGTGTTCCATGCCCTTCTGACGCAGGTGCCAAGGTGACCAACGTTGATTTAGTGGCCAAAACTCCAACGGTACAACAAGAGTGGCGAACCACGAGAGACCGACGTACGCTGCAGCGATGTAGACAGATGATGTCTGGACTCCTGGGGGTACAAACTGCTCCCGCCCGTCAACTGCTCGCAATGACCATCTGCAAAGGGGCAACACCAAATAGCCAACGGTGCAGCCACAACGCAGTCACAGCCCAAGCAACGAGACCACCAATGACGGCGATCACGTCGCGCCTCGGCGGGCCGACCGGGTAGATGGTGCCAGCCTTTCGGTCACGACGCCGCGCGCTGGCATACGCCGCAACTGACCAGATCAGAAAGCCGCCAAACAGCAGAACATCAGCAAGCATGCCGTTGGCCACTAGATGGGCGAACGCCCAGAACTTGACGCCCAGCACGAGGGGGTGGCCGACCTTGTTACGAATACGCGTGCCGGTAACGAATGAAGCCGCGATCAGAATGAATGCCGGGATGGTGAGCACGGTGGCGACATACGCAAACCACGCCGGAGGGTACCAAACGACGTGTGGTGCACCGCGCATGGCACCGTAACCGGCAACGATGAGCAAAAGCCCAACGATAGAGACCGCAGCGTACATGCCGCGCCAGGTTCTGATGCCGACCTTCTCAATCTGGCGCGTTCTGAAATCGTCGGAGATGATGCGGACTGAGTGCATGCCGATAAAAATCACCAAACCCAGCACCAACGCTGTCATCACTGAACCTCTCTTACTTCACTAGTGGCGGGCCCGACTGCTTTTGTAACCCGGCCTCAGGGGGCAAGTCCTTCGTTCTTGATCGCTTCAAACAAAGTGTGGAAACTGCTCTCGACACTCGGACCAAATACCGGGTCAGCCATGATTCCGACCTGCGACGGTTTGCCACTGAGATCGAGCTCGGCCTTGAGGCTGTCGATAAGCGGGAACAGCTTCTCGTCTTCCCATCGC
Source organism: Betaproteobacteria bacterium (assembly GCA_020346185.1). Lineage (GTDB taxonomy): Bacteria > Pseudomonadota > Gammaproteobacteria > Burkholderiales > Eutrophovitaceae > SG8-40. Next base: position 1,997,328 of record CP070775.1, read on the forward strand.
ATATGGTCGCGCTGTCGCGTCAGATAACGGCGCGCGTCTTCCACGACGTCAAAGCGGCGCAGGACGGTACCGGATTCGATCGCCTTGATGTCACTGAGTAACTTGTTGCCCAAGTTGGAAATTTCGGCATGATCATGCTCAATGCGCACCAAATCGCGCTGCATGCTGCTGCGAACAGCCGCCATCCGCGCATACACCCAGTCTTCCTTCTTGTGATGCACCGCGTCCGGGTAGCCGGTCATGTACGTCAGAATGTCGTGTAGCAGTTCGTAATCCGGGTCCTCCTGCGACTTGAGCCGCGCAATTTCCCGGTCCAGCATGGCTAGCAGAACAGTCAGATTCCGATGGTCTTCGCGCAGCTCCTCGAGTATTTGAGATACTTGTTTCGTCATTGTCGGCTTTGCGGTCGTTACTAGTTACTATATGAGTTGATTATCCGCGCGCATGCCGATTTCGCAAGTGCATCACGCTCAATCGTGCTCTCGTTGCCACGAGGAGACAATGGCAGGACCAAAGGAAGTATTCCCGCATAATGGATCGGCCAACCCTGCAAGAGCGGCTGACGCTATGGAATCGGCCGGTGCTGCGACCACGGCCGGGCCAGCTCAAAAGCGCGCGACGCCTTTAGTACCCGTAAGTCGCGATTGCGCCCCGCCACGATCTGCAGCCCAACCGGCAATCCCACCTTGGTAAAACCACACGGACACGTTGCCGCCGGAAGCCAGGTCAGATTGAACGGATAGCTAAATCCTGCCCAGCGCAACCAGTCCCATTGGTGCTGTTCCCAATGCTCCGGTATCAGACGGTCAGCAGGAAATGCAGCCACTGACAGCGATGGTGTCAGTAACAAGTCATAACGCTCGAAGAAGCTGCGCACCTTGTCGTAATACAGCAGCCGTCCGCCAGCGGCGCGCGTGTAGTCGGTCGCGCTGAACCGGCGGCCATGGTGGATCATCGCCACCAGTCCGGGATCCATGCGTTCACCCCACTCTGCTTCAAAACCACCCCACATCATGGCGATGGTCACGGAGAAAAGGCAGTGCTCCATATCGGTCGGATCGCCCCAGCCCGGATCGACCTCCTCGACACTGCATCCAGCGTCTTCGAATGCATTCACTGCCTCGCGAACGCAGGCCGCAACTTCGTCATCCACCTGCAAATAACCAAGATCGGGACTGTAAGCAACCCTCAGCCCGGCAATGCCTTCATCGAGGCGGGCGACATAGTCCTCGGGCGCGGCGTCAATACTCGTCATGTCGCGATCGTCAGGTCCGGCAATGGCCTGCAGCATCAGAGCCGAGTCTGCCACGGTGCGGCTGACTGGACCGACATGCGAAATCAGGCCGTTTTGCGGCATCGGATAATACGGAACTCTTCCGTGAGAAGGCTTGATGCCATACACACCGCAGAGCGCGGCCGGCATCCGAATCGAACCAGCGCCGTCAGAGCCCTGGTGCACCGGACCGATCCCGGCGGCGGCACACACCGCCGCACCAGCGCTGGATGCGCCGGCGTTCATTCCATGTTTCCAGGGGTTGTGAGTGATACCAGTGAGCGGACTGTAACTCACGCCTGACCAGCCGAACTCCGACGTGGTGGTCTTGCCAATCGAAATCATTCCCGCGGTACGCATGCGTTCGACATGCGCGTGGTCGATATCCGGAATGCGCTGCGCGAATACCCGCGACCCAGCCATCGTACGAACGCCGCGCGTCAGTGCCAGATCCTTGATCGTAGTCGGAATACCGTGCAGAGGCGGCAGCGCCTCGCCACGCATGACGATGGCTTCTGCTGCCCGCGCCTGATCGATCGCTGCTTCGAAGGTCGATGTGCAGATCGCGTTCAGCCGCGGATTGAGTTCCTCCGCACGGGCAATTGTCGCTTTCATCAACTCGACCGGTGATAGCGATCTATCGCGAATACGTCTAGCCAGCTCAGTTGCCGGTGAGTAGTGCAGACTGCCGTCAGTCATGAATCGCTATCTGACATAGTCCCAGAAATACTCACCGAAAAGGGCGCCATGCATGCAGATATAGCCAAAATCGAACTTCGATCACAAAGACGTTCGGAAAACTGAAAGAACATACCCAGTATTACGCACCCAACGAGTTTGCTCCTCGCCAGCCAAAGGCTGGACTGCCGCTTTTCCTCCGCGTTCGCTGCACACTTCGCGGTGAACGCGAGATTCTTCGGCGCTGCGACGTCGCACTCAGCCCAGGTCGCCCGATTCGTACAGTTTCGCAACGTACTCGGTCACGACCTGGTCTTCGGCTGGCTTGAGGCCACTCACACCGATCGCACCAGCAACAGCGCCATCATTGCCTTTTAGCAAATTGCCACCCGGCAGTGCTGTCATCAAGGGATCACAAAAGTAGCGGATGTCGATGTTATCCGTACGCAGGCGCTCTAGAAATGCATCGGTTGACATGCCCATACGTGTCGCCGTGTGCGCCTTTTGCTGCGAGATGGCAATACTTCTGATCGGTGCGCCGTCCATCCTGGAAAATGCAATCAGAAATCCGTAGGAGTCACACACGGCGACGCCAATAGGTCGTTTGAACTCCGAGGCCGCCTTCACAACTGCATGCTCGAGACATTTGTTCGCTGCCGCTAGGCTCAGACCTTGCATATCTTCCCTCCGTGTCGTTTTGTTCTAGGTCGCATCAGTAATGATGACATCAGGCCCGACTGCCATTCACCTTCCCTAGCTAACCGCCGGCACCAACAGTCATCGCCGCTCGCTGACGCGCAATCTCGTTGCGCTTCATGGCCAGATAGGCATCCCGATCCATTTCATAAAGCTGGCGCGGGAAGCGTTGCGAGGAAGTAAACCAGTCCTGCAATCTAGCCTCGATCTGCTGTTGCCGTGGCTGAGATAGCGATCGCAGGTAGCTCTCAACGGCAAAGCAATAACGTATCGCGTTGCGCTCGACTGCTCCGCGCATACCCCGGATGTAACGCGGCTGACCGTCGGCATCTTCGCCCTCAATAGTGAAGCCGACCTTGTTGCGCCCAAGCGTGTTCAGATAAGCTTCCATGGCCAGTTTACCGACTATTCCATAGTCGTACGCGTAGGACAACTTGACAACGAACGTCTCGGCATCAAGCGGAGATGCCAGAACCACGATACGATAATTGCGCGTGCTCAGCGGGCCGTCTTCTGCGACCAGCCGAACATGAAGCAAGTCTTTGCTCCGCTGCACAATACCGAACACAAAACTCACGCGATACACCCTGCCGTTCAGCCGTTCGTGCTTACGGCCAATTCCGACATCGAGCACGGTCTCGCCGGTCGGCTGGCGAGCGACCGCACACGATTTGACATTGAAATGCAACATCAAGATGTCACACCAGTTTCCCGGAATGCCCAACTGCTCGCTTGCCAACTCGAACGGGAAATCAAGCACGGCCTCGATCGTTCCAGTCGCAGTGCCATCAGCCGACTCGGACTCCAGCCAAAGCGCCCGCCCGAATCGATTGTCGTAATCGCCGCCCTGGTTCGAAAGCACTTGCGCCTTCTGCAAGATGGCGGCGAGCGCCTCATTGGCGGCCGCAGCCGCGGGAGCAGCAGTAGCACCTAGCACGCCAGCCAGAAACAGGGTCACCCAGCGTGCGGCGGCCAGCGTCAATGCTGTTATCTTTTCTGAAACTTCAGCCATGTAGCCCGCTCCTTGCACGCGCCCGCCATCAACCGGCCAGTCCGTCGCTTCCGTAACTGCTTGCCGGCCCTGCGCCGTCGGGCCCAAGTCGGCCGCCTTCGCCGAAATGCCCTTTGCCAGGTATAAAATTAACTTCAACACGTATCCCGTCCGGATCCTCGAAAAGCAACGAATAATAACCCGGAGCAAAATGATCGCCCTCCTCTGGCGGATGAACAACATGCGCGTCGAGCGCTGCTGTTACGAACTCGAAAATCACATCAACGTCTTCGCGCTTTCGTGCCCGGAAGCAAAAATGATGCAGTCCGCAGCGATCCTGATCGAATAACTGGGTGCGCTTCTCAAGCGGCGCAAGCCGCACGAGTATTCCAGTCCTACTACCGATGCAATAGCGCACGTCTGCGCTTCTGATAAGCGTCTTCATCTCCAGAAACTGGCAAAACCGCTCCCAGAATTCCAGACTTTCAGGTTTGTTAACCGTCAGCTGTATATGAGCAAGACCATTGACTTCGACGCTCATCGGATTTTACCTCGCTTCAAATGTGAAGTTCCCGGCTCAACGCATGACACTGTTTCAACAACGAGATCCTTGCAGTGCGCAGTCTCCCACAAATTCGACCCCACTTCCCGGCAGCAAGGCGGCTGAGGGTTACAGCATGACGCAAGCCAGGCCTGTCCGGTCCGGCACCTTTACCCGGCACGTGAAACGCGCCACAGGTTCGGTTTACTCGACATGCCGGTAGCAGACACCGGCGTGATGACCGTCGACACCAAGTGAGGCTAACCGCTAACGCGGGGCGAAACCGGCGAAAGCCGGATACACGGCCCGCAGATCGTGAAAGGCTCCCTCAGTCGTCCCGACGCAACGGCCAAAAGCACCATTGCCCACGGCTGATATCACCGCGGCGATATCGGCCATATCGACGAAGAAGGTTTTTCCTTGCCACTGGCTGGTTGAAAGAACTGAGCCCATTCAGATCGCGCCAGCGCAGTTCCAAGGATTACTGGTCACACACCCTGCAAACGGCAACGCTGTAGTGTTCCTGGTTTCGGACCAACAGGCGGGCAAACTGCCGAAGGCCTATATCGTGGTTCGCCTCGGCTAGCGGCCGGGTACGCAAACGTGATGGATCTCATCGCTGAACAGGTAACCAGGCACAAGCACATGCGGCAGTTCGCGTTCACTTACCAGATAGCGCTTGTGCCTAGCGGAAGATTCTTCGCCGGCAGCTGCTTCATCATGTGCGGGCACTGTCAGCAAACTGGACCGAACGGCAACTTCAACAAAACGTCTTTAGCTAACAAAAACGGCACTGGCCACGCAGCGCATCCAGTGCCGTTTCGACGCGTACCTGCGCTTCAGCGGACCCGCTTTGGTTCGGGGAAGAAACCCACCGGGGTCATCAGTTTGTTGTGTTGGCTTTCCAACGCGCCGAGTTTGGCACTTTCCTCGGTAAAGGCAATCCAGTCCGGGTCCGCCTGCATCGCGGCGCGGCGCTTCTCACGGTCTCCGGCATTTTCATAGATCCAGATGTGAATATACTCATTGGGGTTGCCGGATTCACCCACCATGTACGCCATCGGCTGACCCAGATGTTTGGTTTGCGGACCCTTTCCCATCTTCTCGTAAAGTGCGAGATGCTTCTTTATCGTGCCTGGACGGCACCTGTAGGTCCGGACGTCGATCAGCATGCGTTTTCTCCTCTGGTGTTGTCGTATCATCAAGGCGCGTCGCGAAGAACATTCCTCCGGTTACGCGAACTGCGTTATGGGTCGAAGTCTTTATCGATGCAATTTCCAACGATCCGTTTCGATTCTGATTCAGCTCGTCTCCGGTTCCCGTCAAATTGGCAGGCCAACTCGACTTTGCAGTGCTTTCGCGACCGCTCGCTGCCCAGCAAAATCAACCAGCAATTTCGAGTAACTCGACCTCGAAGATAAGGGTTGCACCGGGTCCGATTTTCGGTGGTGCGCCGCGGTTACCGTACGCGATGTCTGCCGGACATACCAGGCGCGCCTTTCCACCAACCTTGATTTCCTGCACACCCTCGGTCCAACACTTGATGACGTTGGCCAATGGGAAAGTCGCCGGCACACCACGATCGACCGAGCTGTCAAATACCGTGCCGTCGATCAACGTGCCGTGGTAATGCACTTTCACCGTGTCTTCAGCTCTTGGATTGGGGCCCGTGCCTTCCTTGAGGGGAACGACGATGGCGCCCGATTTCGTCGTCACTGCACCCGGTTCGCCAGCCGCTTTATCGAGCAACGCCTTGGATTCTTCCGTCTGCTGTTTGGCGACTACGGCAACCCGTTGCTGGGCAAGTTCATTGATTTTCGGACCGTAGGTCTGCATGTCAACCTGCTGCGGCCGTTTCAGCACGC
>CP070775.1:2003471-2007093 GCA_020346185.1 Betaproteobacteria bacterium
AATCGGCTTCTGGAAACGCAGCCGTCTGTTCACGATTTGAGAAAGCCAATGCCGGAAGCGAAAACCGATGATCTTCTCATAAGTCTTGTCTTCAATGATCCTGTTCATAAGTTTCGTGAGCTCGGCTTCTCCGGGAAATGCTTTGTCGTTGATGTGTATAAGCCCACTGACGTCTGAATCGGATTCCAACTGGTCCAACACGTTCAGATATTCGTCGCGACTATCTGCATCTGATATCAGCCTGGTCGCATCCTTCTTCAAGCGGACAATTGCGACCCCATCCTTCAACTCGCATTCGAATGCTGCATCGTCTGCAATGAACTTGGACATACCATGTTCCCCCATCGGAAAAGCTTTGCTCGATCCGGACCTTCTTAGAGATTGCATCGTAATCTGCACCAATCTTGCCGCAGCCCAAGAACGGATGCAATGCGACACACATGGCTACTCGAATCCATGTCCATTATCTAGCGGTCGACAGCGCCAACAGTGATGCGGCCCGGCTCAAAGCCTTACGGGAGCACGGCTGCTCTCAGATATTGGGAAGACGACTGCCAAGTAACGTGTGCACATCGCATACTGGCTATCAGCTGTCTAACTGAGCGGGGGCGATTGCGCGGCTGCTTTCCGATCCAATAACAGACGTTCACGTCCGCCGAGTTGAATGGCCGACTTGGGTCGACTCCAGCCCTTCGTGGCTGTCACGCTATCGAACGCTCCTCCGATGCCGGCGAAGGGCAACCTTCGACCAGAGCCGTTCGACGTGGGGACGGCCAAGGTCCGCTTGCAGATCAGAAAGGAGCCTTTCGGACAACGCTCCGCAAAGCGCCGATTCTAACCCAAAGGCGACATTCGCTTTGGCCCGTGCTAAGCTTCAATATAGTGATCAGGTTTGATTCAGGTACTCATCGCCGTTATGCCATCTCATCGGATCAGCTGCTACATCCCTTACAGGCGGGATCAAATTTTTGACCTCGCGGCCGATGTCGAGCGCTATCCGGAATTTCTGCCATGGTGGGCCGTAGCCCGAGTCTGGAAGCGTGAGGGCAACGTCTATTACACGGATCAGGTTATCCGCTTTGCCACGGTGCGCAGACGCTTGAAGTCGAAAACGGTCCTTCAACGCCCCGAGCGAATCGATGTGACCTCGAGTGATGGAGCTGTTCGGAATCTTCATCTGACTTGGCTTTTTGATTCCCGGCCGAGGAAAGGGTGCCAGGTCTCGTTGACAGTTGACCTGGAACTGCGCCCGCAATTGCTTCAGAACCTCTTCGCTCATGCCATGATTCGCGCGATTGGCCCTATCATGTCGGCATTCGAGGCCCGAGCCCACCGACTTTATGGTCCCATGTCGTGCGATTTCATCACCCCAGGTGAGCCTTCGTCTGGCGACACCATGATCTGAACGGCACGCAGGCGAGTCTTCCTGAATCAGCCGACGCTGTGGGGACTTGAGGAGGATCAAGGACCCATGACGTTCTTTTCTCTATAGGAAGCTTTCTTGATGGTGCTGGCGGCGCGAATTGAGCCGCTTAGACGAGACTAACGGGAGCGCACGCCAGTGACCTCGCTCGACGGCGCGCATGTATTCGTCGACCAACCAATCGGCCATGGACCGGCCTCGGACGCGCAACAATCGTCGCAGCGGCGTGATGCGACGGCCATACCCGCCTATCTGCGCGAGGTCTATGGCTGGGCCTACCTGAACCGGATCAATGCTCTCCTACTCGACCGCGACGCGGTGGTAAACGCTATCCTGTTGGGCAACAATCGGCGGCTACGTCGAACCCTTCTCTGTGAGATCGAGCCCGGGCAAGAGGTGCTGCATGTAGCCCACGTCTATGGTCGTCTCATACCGGCATTGGCAGGACGGATCGGTTGCAGTGGCCGGCTTGATGTCATCGACCTTGTGCCGCTACAGGCGGCGTTGTGCCGGCGCAAGCTACGCGGCTTCCCCCAGGCGCGTGTCCGGTTCGCAGACGCCGCCCGTCCGGGCGATGGGTTGTACAACACCGTCACCTGTTTTTTTCTGCTTCACGAAATTCCCGACGAGCGTAAGCGCGCCGTCGTCGATGCGCTTTTGGCGCGCGTCGTCCCGGGCGGTAAGGTGGTTTTCGTCGACTACCACAGGCCGGCGCGATGGCATCCGCTCCGTGGACTCATGCGAGGCCTCATGAATCGACTCGAGCCCTTTGCAGAAAGCCTCTGGCACCATGAGATCGTTGAGTTCGCCAGCGCCCCCGGCCCCTACCGCTGGCGGAAACAGACACTGTTCGGCGGCCTTTATCAAAAGACTGTCGCGTATCATGCACGATCTCAAGCTACTGAAATTTCTGTGTAATGGGATGTGCAGGTTTCTTGCCATTCGCAACTCTGAACCTGCATTTCCGATTCGGCGCTAATTTCGACCGCCGAATCAACGGATGCGGTCGGTTTCGGACCGCTCGGGTGATGACGGCAAATGTCCCCAATCGGGTATTCGTGCTTTATTCGGAACCTGACTCCAATCCTCCTAACAACCACAAGGTCAGTCCGACTTGGAACAGCAAAAGGCCTCAGATCGCCCGCACGTCACAAGTGCGGTTTCGAGATTGCGGAGTTTGGGGCCGCAGGCAGACAGGGAGACAGCTCCCTTGATCCAAATCAATGCCTTGGTTTTTAAGGCTATTTAGACGTTGTAGCCAGGGTTTTTATGCTGCGTCCAGACTGGGTGAAATCGTGATTATCGAAAAGCTGCTTCGAAGCGGGCGAGCCGATGTCCCGGTCGTCGGGCCTGATGAGACGGTGTTGTCGATCACGCGCCTGTTCGAGAAGAGAAAGAGGGGGCTCGTGGCCGTGTGCGATCCGGGCAGGCGGCTGCTAGGCGTAGTTAGCTTGGGCGACATAGTGCACGCCATCGGGGGTCACCAAGAAAGCGCTCTCAACATGCCGGTGCGCGAGATCATGACCAGCGATCTTGCCACCTGCGGGCCGCAGGACAGTGTCGAAGACGCGCTGAAAACAATGACCGCCCTCAGCATTCGGCACCTGCTCGTTGTTGAGAATGGGGCGTTGAAAGGGCTGGTCAGCAAGCGATACGCACTCGAACTGCTGTACAACGAGGCGGCCTTGGACTTTGAGCAAATGCGGAATTACGTGTTCAAGACGGGGGGCCGCTACTAGCGATAAGTGCTACCGAACGGGGCCTGTTCAAGATTCCACCTTCCAGAGGGTGGTCATTGTTGCGCGCGACACCTACGCACGTTACAGGCCCTTTGTTCCAAGGCCTTCCAATAGTGCCGGATGGCCGCTCATCGGCAGCGGAAGGAGCATGAGTTGCCCCCGCCGGTTCCTTTGCATGACGTTCCCATGGACCGCCCCGATGACCTCGGCAAGGATGAGTTGGCGACTTCCTTTGAGTTCTTTCCTCCTCGGGAAAAGACCGCGGAAGATCAGCTTTTTCAGAATATCCGAGGACTTGAAGTCCTTAAGCCACGCTTCGTTTCTGTGACCTATGGCGCCGGGGGCGGCACCCGGAGAAATACACAAGCCATGGCGGCGCGAGTCGCCGCTGAAACCGTGATAGCACCGGCGGCACACTTGACTTGCATCGATGCTTCACGGGAGAAGATCGACGCCGTGG
>CP070775.1:2007193-2020942 GCA_020346185.1 Betaproteobacteria bacterium
AGCGCTCCCGAAAAAATTTCAGAAACGCCTCTTGGTCTTGCTCGGGCGACGCAAATAGCGGCGCGCCGCATAGCAGTAATACCAGCGCCGCGAACAAACTGCGGAATTGCGGCGCACACTGACTAATCAGCTTCATTTTATGGTGGCTTCGCCATTGCCGCTCTTTCCGAAATTATCCTGCCAGGCGATCCCGATCTTGTCACCAGCGATGGCACCGTGCAGGCGAAAATGCAGAAATGGGTTGCGCGAGATCGAGCGGCTCCATTCGACCTCCAGTACGGTGACGCCGTTGTGTGTTGCGCGCAGGGTCTGGATAAAGTGCTTCGGAACGATCTCGCCAGTAGCCGGATGGGTTCGATAGCCGGTCTCCATGGGGTGAAAGATCAGCATCTTGACGTCGGCGACGTTACCCTTGCGAATCACTCGAATGCGCATCGGGTCTGCCATTATCGCGCCTCCATACCAGCTCGCGATCGCAGTTTATTCACCACAGCCGCCAATCGTGACTTTGACGTCGCGCGACGTCGTGTAATGTTGGCCATCGGCGCGTACCACAACGTGGACCTTTGCCGACTCGCCCATCTTGATGCGCGTGGCGAAAAATGGTTCGACATTCCTTACGAACGTGAATGAGGCAACCAGAGGCTGCGGATTCTTCTCCGCAAACACGAACACAGTTTCAGTGTTCGGAATTTCACTGATCACCTGTATCGGCACAATTGCGCCGTTCTCGGCAATTTCCGGCGTCTTGAGCTGGATCTGGTCGGATTCGATCAGTTCGAACGCGCCGATGCTTTTCAGCGAGTCCGGAAAGCGGGTTTCGTCAAAAGCCTTGGCATTCCACTGCGCGGCAAGCAGTTTCAGCGGCGCCATGACCATGCCAGTCATGGCGCCGATAAAGGTAATGATTTTTCGACGAGTGCGTTGCATATGCTGAGTAAAACGCGCTGGCCCTTACAGGGTGTACAGGTAGTCGATAATTAATTCGATTTCATCGTCACTGAGAATCATGTGTCTTCCAAATGGCGGCATGATGGTTTGTGGATTGCGCTTAGCTGCGTCCCATATCTGGTCGCGCAGAGCATGCCGGTCACCGAATCGGACACGCATGCCGATCAGCGGCGGAGCGATATTGGCCTTGGTGACTGCCTGCGGATCCGTCGGCGCACTGTGGCAGGCAAGGCAGTTACCCTTGTCAAAATTATGCGCCAGGCGGCGCCCCTCATCGACGCGGCTGATGTTCTCATTGCCATCAGCTGCCAGCAGAGGACCCTGTATTAAGAATGCGACCGCGGCAATCACGAACGAAGTGAGTCTCATCGCTAGTAATGACCTTACAACACCGGCCAGGTTCACTTCGTGGTTGCGTTATCTGCCAGCCATTCGCCGGATTTTCCACCGCTCTTTTTCAGCAGCCGGATATTGTCAATGTGCATGCCCCGGTCGACCGCCTTGCACATGTCGTACACGGTGAGTAGCGCGACCCCGACCGCGGTCAGCGCCTCCATCTCGACACCGGTGCGCCCGATGGTCTCGGCGCGCACCGTGCAGTGAACGGCCGAGTTAATCTTGTCTGTGTCGAAATCGACGCTGATTCGGGTGAGCGGGAGCGGATGACATAACGGGATCAGCTCGGAGGTGCGTTTGGAACCCTGGATTGCAGCGATGCGAGCAACACCGAGCACATCTCCTTTCGCGGCGCTGCCTTGCAGGATGCTCTCGAGCGTGTCTGGCTGCATGCGCACGGTACCGCTGGCGACCGCAATTCGATGGGTCTCGGACTTGGTACCGACGTCCACCATATGGGCCTTGCCGTGTGCGTCGAAATGAGTCAGTTTGTTCAACGAAGCTCTCAACAATATTCTTGCGCAGCGCTCGAACTTTAAGTGTACTTGTATATCATAGCACCGTGAAACTGCGCGCCTTTTCTTTGATGATCTTGCTACTCGCGCGTACGGTCGGGGCACAGGACCTGCCCGATCTGGGCGATGCGTCGCAGTCTACCCTGTCACAGGCGCAGGAACTGATGTACGGCAAAGCCATCATGGCCCAGATTCGTTCCAGCCCCAGCTACCTCCACGATGCCGAAGTTACCGACTACCTCAACCAGGTCGGCTACAGGTTGGTCGCCAACTGTCCTGACCCGGGTGGGCATTTCGAGTTCTTTGTCATCAAGGACGAGTCGATCAACGCATTCGCACTTCCCGGCGGATTCATCGGCGTGCATAGCGGATTGTTGCTCACTGCGCAAAGCGAATCGGAGTTCCTCGGCGTAATCGGGCACGAAATTGCGCACGTAACGCAACGACATCTGGCAAGGATGATGGCCGTACAACGGAAAACCGGTCTCGCCTCGCTGGCAGCGATTGCCGTTGCCATACTCGCAGCACGCTCCAGCCCGCAACTGTCGCAGGGTGCCTTGGCCGCCGCGGCGGCAGCGCCGCTCCAGGCCCAGCTAAACTACAGCCGCGATAACGAACGGGAAGCTGACCGAATTGGGTTGCAGATCGTGCAGAAGTCTGACTATGACGTGCACGCAGTCCCGGTGTTCTTCGAGCGTCTGCAGAGAGCGTCGCAGATATATAGGGGTGGGGCGCCGTCGTACCTGCGTACTCACCCGCTCACCTTTGAGCGGATTGCCGACATCCAGAATCGTGTCAGTGAGATGCCATATCGTCAGGTCCCGGATAGCCTCGCTTTCCATCTGGTCAGAGCGCGCCTGACTGCGCTGGATGGGTCGCCGTCCGGTGCAGTTGTGACTTTCAGGGAGCGCATTAGCCATAAGAAGTACGCTAACGAAGTTGCCGCTCGCTATGGCTACGTTGTGGCTTTACTGCGTCAGGATGTTCTCGAAGAGGTTGACATCGCGGCCGCCAGGGGGCAGGTGGATACGCTTTTGGAAAAGGCGCCTGATGACCCAATGATTCTCGCCCTGCACGCGCAGCTCGAGATGCGCGCCGAGCAAACGCAGGTCGGGTTGTCTATTTATCGGCAGGCGCTCAGGCTGTATCCGACGCGTAGATCACTAATCTATGGCTATTCGGCCGCCTTGATGAATTCGGGGCGAGCACGGGCGGCGGTCGAGTTCCTCGACCGTAGCCTTGACCGGGTCGCTCCTGACCCGCGTTTGTATGAACTCAAAGCCAAAGCACACGCTCTTCAAGGTCAGCAGCTGCGTCAGCACCGGGCCCGGGCAGAGGCTTTACTGTTGAAGGGCAATTTGAGTGCGGCGATCGAACAGCTGCGCTTTGCCCAAGCGAGCGACGATGGGGATTTTTACGAGCGCTCAGCTGTAAACGCGCGGCTTCGAGAGTTGATCGCCGTCGACGCACAATTGCGTCGCGACAACTGATTTACCGGCAAGCAGAATTCTTCCCGGTTGGCGAGAAATGTTTCTAAAAGCAACGTCTTGTCCATCAGCTCCTGCTACGCTGCTGGCTGGTCTCCGAGCCAAGAATTCCGGCAAATATGAGGTTGCTCGAGAGCTTCTCATGGGCGGGACATGTGTCGTGTATCTGGCGAGCGATCCTGTTGCCCATGCGAGCGGTTGATCAAAGCTGTGCATGCGCGCTGGCTGCGCAGGAGACAGTAGGTCCACAAGCGCTTCCTGAAACTGTCTTCGACAGAAGCGTCGCTCGCGCGTAAGCCGTTTCGTTCGCACACGCTCGAGTTACTGGTACTACGGCGCCAAATAGGCAACATATGCCTATCAAAAGTGTTGATAGATCGTCGCGTCAGAGGTTTTGCTCTTTGGTGACCTCGCTGGTGACTTGGTGCACGTCCAGATGCATAATTGCAGGCTATGCAAAACGAAAACGAGACGGCGTTCGATCGGGATCTCGACGCGCGCGGGCTCAACTGTCCGCTTCCAATTCTACGCACAAAGAAGGCGCTCAATGACATGCAGCCGGGCCAGATACTGCGAATAATTGCTACCGACCCGGGATCGGTGCGTGACTTCCAGGCGTTCTCCAAACAAACTGGAAACGAATTGCTGGAGTATTCCTCCGATTCAGGCGAGTTTCGGTTTCTTCTAAGGAAAAAATAGCCTCATGCGAACGACTCCAAGAGGCCTGGACAGACTCATTGTCGAGTTTGACCGTGGTTTGAGAGCGCTTGCGGGAACGGCTTCGGCAACAAGAGAAATACCGGGAAGTGGGTTGTCGGAAGCGAAATTGCAGGAAAAGCAGCGGCGTCACGCGGCAGGTCTGATGCGCGTCAATCATACCGGCGAAATCTGCGCGCAGGCGTTGTACTCGGGTCAGTTGCTGACGGCGCGAAATGATGCCACCAGGCGGGTGCTGGAAATTGCCGGTGAGGAAGAAGCTGAACACCTTGCCTGGACCGCTGCGCGCGTTGAGAGCCTCGGTGAACACGTGAGCGTGTTCAATCCGTTGTTTTACGCAGGGGCATTCATCATCGGTGCGATATCGGGCGCGGTTGGCGATCGCTGGAGCCTGGGATTTTTGGTCGAGACTGAGCGGCAGGTTGAAGCGCATCTCGATGGTCATTTGCGAAGCTTGCCGGCGAAAGACCAGAAGAGCCGCGCGGTTGTCGAAAGAATGAAGCAGGACGAAGCGCGTCACGCATCGAGTGCAGCTAAGCATGGGGCAGCCGAGCTTCCCGGTCCGTTAAAGCGAGTCATGAAGCTGGCGGCGCGCGCTATGACTTTCACCACTTATCGGATCTGACGCCTTTAGGTTTTGGTGTTGGCGGCCCGTTCCAGTGGGAGTGACATGGTGTCGTCAACGATCTCGAAGTCATGCGTGATCTGTGCCGATTTGCCGAGCATGATTGAGGCAGAGCAGTATTTCTCGGCCGATAGCTCTACCGCTCTTTTGACATGCAGCGGCTTCAGACTTGATCCGACAACGACAAAATGCATGTTTATTCGAGTGAAAATCTTGGGGTCGGTTGGCGCGCGTTCGGCATCGATCTCAACTATACAATCGCGCACTGGTTGGCGCGCTTTTTTTAGAATCATGACAACGTCGTAAGCGCTACAGGCACCGGTCCCCAGCAAGACCACTTCCATTGGTCGTGGGCCTAGGTTGCGCCCGCCGCTTGCCGGTGATCCGTCCATGACGAACGCATGCCCGCTTTCACTTTCGCCGACAAACGCAGCGTTTTCGATCCATTTCACCCTGGCTTTCATTGTGTCGTGTCTCCAAACGCAGTTGTTAAGCTTCCGAAAAGTCCGTTGGCCGAGTAAAGTTTCAGAAGGCAAGCATAAATGTTAACAGCGGATGCCTTCTGGTACGCGAAAGCAGAGCCTCGCAGTAAGTCATACGATGCACGGAGAGACAAAATCGCGAGTGGTCGTCGGTGCTGGTGTTGTACGGCCGGTTGCTGAAGCGATGCTTATGGAAGCGACGCGCCTGAATACAAGTAGGGCTGTTGGCATGCGTGTGACGCGCGTGACCGGGGCGATTCGCGCACGCTATGCATTCGGCATCGTCTAGTTGTCTTGCGCCGACTTGAAAGTGTTGTAAGAGTCCGATTCGATGTTTTGCACGGGAACGGCGAGACCCTGTGTGGTGCATCGCGCGTTTGCTCAGCTTCGCTGCGGGGATTGCCGAGGGAGCGTCCACTGTAGAGCGGAATCGTCACTTGCGAGGCCGGGCCCAGCCGCGCCGCCCAGCACAGTCTCACCAATGTCGTTCGGCCCAGCATGTTCGCACTGTAATTCTGGCACGTTGAAAGAGCTTCAGCCACCAACCATGACGAATGCGATGGGTCCGGATTCGTGCGTTGTGCTTCAGCCATTGGCGCCCATGCGCACCGCGCGAGACCCTCCAGGCCGCGCAATTAACCGTTTATAAACACACAAGCAAGACAATCGGGGCGGCGAGCAATGACTCGTTGAACGGTGGCGACAGTGCTCCGGCGAGCAGACTAATCGCGGGCCGCCACCCGGCGCTGGAGAGGCGCCGGGGTCGATCTTCGCGGCCCGCTTGAAGTTAGTCCGCTGATCGCATTCAAAGCCTAACTCGACAGGCTAATTACGCATATATAACATCAAGTTAGACCCCAAGAGCTGGGCTTCCTGAGCATCAATAAGGTACAATACGCCGCAATTTGATACGACAAATCTATCTGAACGAGTGACGGATGAAATGGCGGACAATATCGATCAGGGCGGCAATCTAGCTGCGAGCACCGGGGTGGATCCTGGCGCGGGTGCGGTGGACAAAAGGAGGCGTCGAACGCTAATTGCCTGGACCGGCGCGGCGGGTGCCGTGGCTGGACTCGGCATCTCTGGACCATTCGTGATGAGCATGTTTCCAAGCGAGCGCGCACGCGCAGCAGGCGCGCCGATCGAAGTTGACCTTAGCAAAATAGAGCCCGGCATGATGGTTACCGAGGAGTGGCGCGGCAAGCCGGTCTGGGTTCTGCACCGTACCGAGGGAATGATTGAGCGAGTGCCCAGTACTGATGGTGCTGTGGCGGATCCCGAATCCCGCCAGCCAATGCAGCCGGATTACGCTCGCAACGAACTGCGCTCAATCAGACCGAATTATCTCGTGCTGGTTGGCATCTGCACCCACCTCGGCTGTTCGCCGTCGCAAAAGCTGGAGGTTGGTGAGGCGAGTGGTCTCGGCGCCGACTGGAACGGCGGATTCTTTTGCCCTTGCCACGGATCCAAGTTTGACCTGGCCGGACGCGTCTTCAAAGGCGCGCCAGCGCCGGCCAATCTCGAGGTGCCGCCGCACACTTATTTGTCAGACACGCGTTTGCTGATCGGCGAAGACAGCAAGAGGGGTTGACAGCATGGGACCGACGAATTCACTGGTGAGTTGGATCGACGAGCGCTTCCCCCTGACGTCGACTTTCAAGCAACACCTGTCGGAATATTACGCTCCAAAGAATTTTAATTTCTGGTACTTCTTCGGCGCCTTGTCGCTTTTGGTTCTCGTGATACAGATTGTGACGGGAATCTTCCTGACAATGCATTACAAAGCTGACGCGGACCAGGCGTTCGCTTCCGTCGAGTACATTATGCGCGATGTGCCATGGGGCTGGCTGATCCGCTATGTTCATTCGACGGGTGCCTCAATGTTCTTCTTGGTCGTGTATCTGCACATGTTTCGCGCGCTTCTTTATGGCTCTTATCGTAAGCCGCGAGAACTTCTCTGGATCCTCGGCATGCTGATTTACCTTTGCCTGATGGCGGAGGCTTTCTTTGGCTACCTGTTGCCGTGGGGGCAGATGTCATATTGGGGGGCGCAGGTCATCGTCAATCTTTTTGCCGCCGTTCCGTTTCTCGGGCCGGACCTGGCGGTGTGGATACGTGGCGACTATGTCGTATCTGATGCTACGCTGAACCGCTTTTTCGCGTTCCACGTCATTGCTGTTCCGTTGGTGCTGCTGGGTCTGGTTGCGGCTCATCTGATCGCGCTGCACGAGGTCGGATCAAACAATCCCGACGGAATCGAGATCAAGAAGAAGAAGGATCTCGCTACCGGGGTGCCGCTCGATGGCATACCGTTTCACCCGTACTACACGGTAAAGGACTTGTTCGGTGTTGCTGTTTTTCTGGCGGTGTTCACCTCTATCGTGTTCTTTGCGCCTGAGATGGGGGGGTATTTCCTGGAGCACAACAATTTTGTTCCGGCTGACCCACTGAAAACGCCAGCGCACATCGCACCGGTATGGTATTTCACGCCGTTTTACTCAATTTTGCGCGCGGTCCCGCCGATGCTTGGTTCGCAGTTCCCAGGTGTGCTTGCTATGGGCGCAGCGGTTGTCATCATGTTTCTTTTGCCGTGGCTCGATCGCAGCCCGGTAAAGTCGATACGCTATCGCGGTTCGCTCTACAAGGCGGCTTTGGCGCTCTTTGTTGTAGCGTTCCTTGTCCTTGGCTATCTGGGAACGAAACCGACCAACGTCTGGGGCCAATTCGGGCCCTGGCTAGGAGGTGCTGACCGGGCTACGGTGGTTGCACGCGTTTTCACAATTGTCTATTTCCTGTTTTTCGTCCTGATGCCCTGGTATACGAGAGTTGACAAGACTAGGCCGGAGCCAGAAAGGGTGACGTCGTGAAAGCCTTACTGCTACTCGCTTGTCTGCTTGGACCAGCCATTGCGTGCGGCGCTTCTGAAGAAGTCAGGCTCTATCGTGCCAATATTGATCTGCGGGATGCTGTATCGATCCAGCGCGGAGCGAAAGTCTTCGTCAACTACTGTCTGAACTGTCATTCGGCATCCTATATGCGCTATAACAGGCTGACGGACCTTGGCTTGAGCGAGCGCCAAATTAGCGACAATCTGATCTTCAGCGATGCCAAGATCGGTGAAACCATGACGGTGGCGATGCGCGAAGAGGATGGCAAGATCTGGTTCGGTGTCGCTCCTCCCGATCTTTCAGTCATCGCGCGATCGCGTGGCGCGGACTGGCTTTACTCGTATCTGAGAGGCTTTTATCGCGACGCGTCCGCTGTGACTGGTTGGAATAACGTGGTGTTTCCGAACGTCGCTATGCCGCACGTGTTTTGGAAACTGCAGGGCATTCAACGCTTCCATATTGTGGAAGGTGGTCATCACGCAGAGGCGCACAGTGAACTGGTGTTGGAAACGCCGGGGACAATGAGTGTGCAGGCCTACGACGAGATGCTGCGCGATTTGGTTGCTTACCTTGCCTACATGGCTGAACCGGTGAGCATCAAAAGAGTGCGTGTCGGAATCGTTGTGTTGTTGTTCCTTGGGCTGCTGATTGTAATGACTTGGCTGCTCAAGCGTGAATACTGGAAAGACGTGCATTAAAAGGACGGACACGCTGTCATGATGATCCTTTACTCGGGAACGACCTGCCCATTCAGTCAACGCTGCAGAATTGTCCTATACGAAAAGGGCATGGATTTCCAGATCATCGACGTTGATCTATACAACAAACCGGAAGACCTGGCTGTGATGAATCCATACAATCGCACGCCGGTGCTGGTCGAACGTGATCTGATTCTTTACGAGTCCAACATCATTAACGAATACATTGATGACCGTTTTCCGCATCCGCAGCTCATGCCTGCCGATCCGGTGATGCGGGCTCGCGCGCGCTTGTTCCTGTTCCGTTTCGAGAACGAATTGTTTTCTAACATTGACGCGATCGAGGGTGGAACGCAGAAACAAGCGGATAAGGCACGCGTAGCCATCCGCGATAACCTGACACAGATTGCGCCGGTCTTCGTCAAGCAAAAGTATATGCTTGGCGACGAATTCTCGATGCTCGACGTGGCGATTGCGCCTTTACTGTGGCGGCTCGACTACTACGGCATCCAATTGCCTAAGCAACTGGCGCCGCTGATGAAGTATGCTGAACGACTGTTCAGCAGACCGGCGTATATCGAAGCTTTGACGCCCTCCGAAAAGGTCATGCGCAAGTGAAGAAGACATTATCGACTACGCCCTACTTGATACGGGCGATTTACGAGTGGTGCTGCGATGGCGGGCAAACCCCTTATCTCGCCGTTATAGCCGATGACCGTACACGGGTACCGACAGAGCACGTGAAGGACGGTGAAATAGTCTTGAATATCAGCCCTGATGCAACGCGTAACCTCAAGATCGATAATGATCTGATTCGCTTTTCTGCGCGTTTTGACGGGCTATCCCGGGAAATTTCAGTACCTGTTGGTGCTGTCAAAGGAATATTTGCGCGCGAATCGGGGCAGGGTTTGGCGTTCCAGCTCAAATCTCAGAGCGACAGCGAAAACGACCTACAGCCGAGCAACAGTGAGAGTGATGCTGGGCCGAAACCAGAAACGACGGGTGGCCGCGCTAAGCTTCAGATCGTGAAGTAAGATTTTGTCAGGCGGGTTGCCACACCTATAATCCCGGCAAGGCCGGCATAGCTCAGTTGGTAGAGCAGTTGATTTGTAATCATCAGGTCGCGGGTTCGACTCCTGCTGCCGGCACCATTATCGACTCAGGATCTCGGGACCTCATGGTCGAAAATCGTTCCTATGTCCTGCAAGGCGGCTTGCTTGCTGCTTTCGCGATATGCGCCTCGTTTGTCACGCCTGCTTTGCTGGCGCAAAACGAGGATCTGAGCTTCGAACAGGCGCAGATGCGAACTGCGCATGCGAGACGTCAGATGGAAGCAATGCGGCGCGAAGTGAAGAAAGCCGAAGCAGCCGAAGAGTTGGCATTGCGCGACGCTGACCAGATGAAGAAGCGTTACGATGCAGCAGTGAGGGAGGCCGAAAAGGCAACACAGGTGCGCGAGCAAGTCGAGAAAAATTTCGCCGAGGCACGCGAAAAATGGTCCGAGGAGGCAGCGCGTCTGAAACGAATACACGACAATCGCGAACCACAGCTGTAGCCGTGCTCAAGCGGTTACCCGAATGACAGTATCGGAAAAATGAAGATTCACGAATATCAGGCAAAAGAATTGCTGCGTCGCTACGGCGTAAAGACTCCGCGCGGAATTGCCTGCTTTTCCGTCGAGGATGCCACCAAAGCAGCTGAGGAACTCGGTGGCTCGCTCTGGGTGGTCAAAGCTCAGATCCACGCCGGGGGACGCGGCAAGGGTGGTGGCGTCAAGGTGGCGACGTCGCTCGGCGAAGTGCGGGATTGGTCATCGCAGATTCTCGGGATGCAGCTCAAGACGCATCAGACAGGTCCGGAGGGACAGAAAGTGCGGCGCCTGCTGATCGAAGAGGGTGCGGACATCAGTAAAGAACTTTATGTCGGCATCGTCGTCGACCGTGCCACACAATGCGTATGTGTCATGGCGTCCTCTGAAGGCGGTATGGACATCGAGGAAGTCGCGGCGAAGACGCCGGAGCGCATTCACAAGGTCTTTGTCGATCCTGCTGCCGGCCTGACTGACGCAGAGGCGACCGGCCTGGCGCGCAACATTGGTATTCCCGAAACCTCCCTGGCCGAGGGCGCATCGATTTTGCAGGCACTGTACCAGTCGTTCGTCGAAACGGACGCATCGCTGGCCGAGATCAATCCGTTGATTCTCACCGCTGACGGTAATGTTGTTGCACTCGACGCGAAGATAAACTTTGATGAAAGCGCGTTGTTTCGGCATCCCGAGATCGTCGAACTGCGCGACTTTGATGAAGAAGATCCCTTGGAGATCGAAGCGTCCAAGCATGACCTCTCATACATCTCTCTGGACGGCAATATCGGCTGCCTTGTTAACGGTGCCGGGTTGGCGATGGCGACGATGGACACCATCAAGTTGTTTGGCGGTGAACCCGCCAACTTCCTCGATGTTGGCGGTGGTGCGACGCAGGAGAAAGTCACCGAGGCGTTCAAGTTGATGCTGCGTAATCCGAATGTAAAAGCGATCCTGGTCAACATATTTGGTGGCATCATGCGCTGCGACATTATTGCAGCCGGCGTGGTAGAGGCGGCAAAGCAGGTGCAATTGCGCGTGCCGCTCGTTGTGAGAATGAAGGGGACCAACGAAGACGTTGGTCGGCAGATACTGTCCGACTCCGGGTTGCCGATCATCTCGGCGGACAGCATGGCGGATGCCGCTCAGCGCGTTGTGGCAGCCACCAAGGGAACGAACTGATGTCTATACTGATAGACAAGGACACTAAGGTCATGACCCAGGGAATCACTGGCAAGACTGGTCAATTTCATACGCGCGCCTGCCGCGAGTATGCCAACGGTGCAGAGTGTTTCGTCGCCGGAGTTCATCCGAATAAAGCTGGTCAGGACTTTGAAGGCATTCCGATCTTTGCATCGGTGCGTGATGCAAAGGATGCAACCGGTGCCAGAGTTTCCGTCATCTACGTACCACCGGCAGGGGCAGCAGCGGCGATATGGGAAGCAGCCGAAGCTGATTTGGACCTCGTCATTTGCATCACTGAAGGTATTCCGGTTCAGGACATGATCGAGGTGCGCCACAAGATGCGCCAGCACAATTGTAGGACGATTCTGCTTGGCCCGAACTGCCCAGGTGCGATCACCCCAGACGAGATCAAGATCGGCATCATGCCGGGCCATATTCACCGCAAAGGTTCGGTCGGGGTTGTTTCGCGTTCGGGGACGTTAACTTACGAAGCCGTAGCGCAGTTGACCGAACTCGGACTCGGGCAAAGCACGGCAGTCGGTATTGGCGGCGACCCTGTCAACGGATTGAAGCACATCGATGTGTTGAAGATGTTTAATGATGATCCCGCTACCGAGGCTGTGGTCATGATTGGCGAGATCGGCGGCACGGATGAGGAGACTGCCGCTCTTTGGGCCAAGACCAGCATGACTAAACCCATTGTCGGTTTTATCGCCGGGGTGACTGCGCCACCCGGCAAGCGAATGGGGCATGCCGGGGCAATCATTTCTGGGGGAAAGGGCACGGCGGAGGAGAAACTCACGGTGATGGAAGAAAGTGGTATCAGTGTGACACGCGATCCGTCACAAATCGGCAGGTTGCTTAAGTCGGTCCTCAAGTAGTATTGGAAGCTACCGGCTGGGGCGCTGGAGCCACAGCCGTTTGAACGACACGATTACAGACTCAAAGTTGAGCATCCGGACCGCCTCACGGCATCTTCCGATGCGCTCGTCAATCAATTGCATACTTCCCTCACACTCGATCCGCTGAATCCCCAGTTCTGGGTCGCAGTACTGCAGATCATTCTCATTGACATCCTCTTGTCTGGAGACAACGCAGTCGTCATCGCCTTGGCCTGCCGCAATCTTCCGGAACAACAGCGCCGGCTCGGCGTGTTCTGGGGTGTCGGCGGCGCAATTGCGCTGCGTGTGATTCTTACTTTCTTTGCTGTGGCATTGCTGACAGTCAGTTACGTGAAAATCGTCGGCGCCGCATTGTTGATGTGGATCGGCGTGAAGCTGGTACTTCCGCAGAACGAAGAGCAAGGACACGAGATCCAGGCCGCCGGCAGTCTGTTTGCCGCAATCCGTACCATCATCGTTGCCGACTTTGTGATGAGCTTGGATAACGTCATCGCGGTAGCGGCTGCCGCGAGGGGCAGCGTGTTCTTGTTGATTTTTGGCCTCGCTTTGTCGATTCCGCTCATGGTGTGGGCCAGCCAAATCATATTGCGTCTCATGGATCGTTTTCCGGTCATAATTCTTGGCGGTGGCGGGCTGCTTGGCTGGATAGCGTTATCGATGGCGATTACCGATCCCGTCATCAAGCCTATATTCGAGCCTTATCAACTGTGGTTATCGTGGCTCGCGCCAGCGCTGGGTGCCGTGATCGTGATTGTTGTCGGCAAGCTCGGGGCTGCACGCCGACCGCTTCCGGCGAAAGCGGTCGTCGATTTGGCAACCGACGAGCACGACGGGGCAGAAGGGGATAGACGTGCCTAGTATATTGTTGGCGGTGGACGGGTCCGAAAATGCGATGCGGGCAGTAAAGGATTTCATTGCTAAGCGCGATTGGTATCAGCAACCGGTTGAACTGCATTTGCTCAACGTGCAGTTACCGATTGCTTCCGGGTTGGTCAAATCCTTCATATCGAAGCGTCAGCTCGACAGCTACTACCGTGACGAAGGGCTGGCTGCGTTGGCTCAGGCGCGCTCCATCCTTGATGACGCTGGCGTGACTTACCGGCACCATATCGGAGTTGGTGAGCTGGCGAAAACTATTCTTGACTATGCACATGACAAGGCCAGCGGCATCATTGTGATTGGCACTCATGGACGCGGCGCAGTGACCGGTGCGCTATTGGGCTCTGTCGCTACTCGGGTATTGCACCAGTCCGATATCCCGGTTCTGTTGGTCAGTTAGGACCTGGCTTGGGGGGCTGAAACGAGCTTCTCGAGACAG
>CP070775.1:2021042-2036865 GCA_020346185.1 Betaproteobacteria bacterium
ACCATCAGCGACAGATTTTTCTTGCTGGGCGTGGCCACTTTGGCCGCCGATGGGTGGTGTTCGCCGCGAACGGCGAGTGGGGGCTGGGGCCAACGTTTGTTGCTGACCGGTGTAGCCACTGTCACTTGCGGGGCGGGCGCGGGGCGCCTCCCGAATTCGACGATGAGCAGCTCCTGTCAATGGTAGTGCGTGTCAGCGTCGACGGAAGCGACGAGTTTGGTGGACCGAAGCCGCATCCGCACTACGGAGTGCAATTGCAAAACCGTGCGTTGCAGGGGCAGAGCTTTGAGTATGACTACACTGGTTCTCCGGTGCCGCACGAAGCAGACCTGTACCTTTCCTGGACGGAGACCACAGTGGTGCTGGCCGATGGAGAGAGTGTGAACCTGCGCGCGCCACAGGCGCGCATCGACAAACTTGCTTTTGGTCCGCTCGGTGACAGGTCCATGACTTCGCTGCGGATTGCGCCGCCGGTGTTTGGACTCGGTTTGCTCGAAGCGGTTGAGGAAGAGACGGTTCTGGCGATCGCACAGTGGCAGAAATCGATTGGTTACAGTGGCCGTCCCAATTATGTGCGCGATGACATCAGCAAACGCACGCGGCTCGGTCGGTTCGGATGGAAAGCAAACCAGCCCAGCCTCAGGCAGCAAGTGGCTGCTGCCGCCATTGCCGACATGGGCGTGACTTCAGACGTTTATATCGAGCAGAACTGTCCGCCGATCCAGACTGTCTGCCAGATGCAGATCCCTGGTGGAACGCGTGAATTGATCGATGTTGACTGGGACCAGTTCGAGTTCTGGTTGCGTGGCTTGGGTGTGCCGGCCCGGCGCAACGTTGCCGATGCTCAGTTTGTGCGTGGTGAACGTCTTTTCAATCAGGCTCATTGCGCTGTGTGTCACGTGCCGGAATTGACGACAGCGCAAGCGTTCCAGGAATTTCCGACATTGGCGAATCAGACCATACGCCCCTACACCGACTTATTGCTGCATGACATGGGAGAAGCGTTAGCCGACGGCCGTCCCGATTTCAAAGCGGGGCCGCGTGACTGGCGTACCGCGCCGCTCTGGGGATTAGGTCTCTCGAAGGCCGTGAATGGTAGTACCAGTCTGCTGCATGATGGCTGAGCGCGTAATGTCACCGAAGCAATACTCTGGCACGGTGGTGAAGCACAGCGGTCACACGACGCGTTTATCGAGATGCCAAGGGCAGATCGCGAGGCACTGGTCTACTTCGTGAACTCAATTTGAACCTGGTGCCTGTGGCGCGTGCATTTGCTTACTGGGCGGGCCGAGGAAGATCCGGTTCTCATGTGTTTCGCACCCGCCCAGTAACTAACAACGGGCCGCGTGCACCTACCTGGTTCGTTGCGACAAGGCCTTGATCACGACATCTTTTTCGTTTGCGTCGAGCTTTGCAGGATGCGTCTCGAGAAATGCTCGAAGGTGCTCTGGTCGGTCTTTTTCCTTGACCGGTTCGAGCATGGCTTGCGCCATTGCGAATGTGTGGCACTGTGAACACTTGCGATTAAAGATCTCTTCACCCTTGCTGATGTCGTCGGCCACGGCAGTGAGCGGTAACAGCATTGCAGCCGCGACAATGGAACGTGTGCTCATTGCTTCCTCTTCTGGTTTTTAATTCGTTGATGATATTCTCATGGCGATGCTGGCGTTGTCATTTGATGTTAATCAACGCGCATCCCACCCGTCCTGCAGTGGAACAAAGTCTATCTCAAACTAATGAGCCGAGCTTGGAGGTGCTGGCCAGCGTGAACCCGCCCGGCGTGTCAGAAATAGCGAAAGGTCCCGTTCAGCGGCGCCGCCGTTGCGGCCGCTCTCGAGCTTCGTTGACGCGTAACGATTGTCCCATCAGGTCCTTTCCATTGAGTCCGGCGATGGCGGTCAGCGAGTGTCTGTGGCCCGGCATGTCCACGAACCCGAAGCCTTTGGACGTGCCGGAGAACATTTCACGCTTGATCTCTGCGCGCTTGACCTGGCCATATCGGGAGAACAATTCGACAAGATCATCTTCGCTTACGTCCAACGATAGGTTGCCGACATAAATATTCATTTATCTCTTCCATTCAGTGTCGTGATGGTCTGATTGTTAGTCGCCGTGGCGCCTTCCGCCAAACAATTCGGTAACCGCGCGCAGTGTGCCGAGAAAGCGTTGTGAAGAGGGGGCATTGTCTGACTCGTGTGCTCGCGCAGCACTTGGGGCGCGATTGCTCTTGCTGGGCCTGCGACGGCGCGGTGTTGCCGAGTCTCTCGGCTTGCCCGGTTGCTTGGCCTGGGCGTCGCCGCCAGGTCTTTCCGTTGAGGTCCCCGGGGAGACCCGACCAGTGCGTTCACTCGCCTTGCGAGCGTTCCCCGCGCTTTGATCCTTGGATGGCCGCTTCTGACTACTACGTCTGGGGCGTCGTTTGTTTGGTTTATCCTCGGCTTGGTGTTTCTCATTGGCTGTGCGCAGCGGGCTGGGCTCAAATCCGGCAACGATTACGTTTTCGATGCGGTTGCCGGTAAGGCGCTCGATGTTGGCGAGCAGTGATCTTTCCTCGCCGCAGACCAGCGATATGGCCGCACCATCGCTACCGGCACGGCCGGTGCGGCCGATCCGATGCACGTAATCCTCGGGCACATTAGGCAGTTCGTAATTGACGACATGTGGCAGTTCCTTGATGTCGAGTCCGCGTGCAGCAATGTCGGTCGCAACCAGCGCGCGTACCGCGCCGCGCTTGAAACCGGCGAGTGCTTTGGTGCGCGCGCCCTGGCTCTTGTTACCGTGAAGCGCTGCGGCACTGATGCCGTCTTTTCCGAGCTGGTCGGCCAAGCGGTTCGCGCCATGTTTGGTGCGCGTAAAGATCAGTACTTGCCGCCAGTCACCCGAACCGATCAGCCATGATAGCAGCGCACGCTTGCTGCCTTTGTCTACCGGGTGAATGACCTGTTTGATCCGCTCGGCCGTAGAGTTCTGCCGTGCGACGGCAATTTCTGTGGGCGAATTTAGAAACGAATCAGCGAACTTTCGTATGTCGCGCGAGAACGTCGCCGAAAAAAACAGGTTCTGGCGCTGTTTCGGCAAAATCTCGAGAATGCGCCGAATATCCGGCAGGAATCCCATGTCGAGCATACGGTCGGCTTCGTCGAGAACCAGCGACTCGACCTTCGACAGGTTGACCGTGCGGTTGCGCACGTGATCGAGCAAGCGCCCGGGAGTGGCGACGAGAATGTCGACACCTCGCCTGAGCGACTGGATTTGCGGGTTGATGTTTACGCCGCCGAATACGCTGGTCGACCTCAGCCGCAGGTGACGGCCGTAGGTACATATGCTCTGTTCGACCTGCGAGGCGAGTTCACGCGTTGGAGTCAGGATTAGGGTGCGGATGTGCGGGCGCGTCAATGGCTTTGCTTCCAACAATTGCAGGATCGGTAAAGCGAAACTGGCCGTCTTGCCGGTGCCGGTTTGGGCACCGACGATGGCGTCGTGACCGTTCAAAACAATCGGGATGGTCTGTGCCTGGACAGGGGTGGGCCGCGTGTAACCGGAATCGGCAACAGCGCGTACGAGCTCGGCACGTAGACCGAGGGCTTCAAAGGATTTGCTAATGGAATTCTCCTGGATCGGCCTGCAGAACGCTAATGCTCAGAACCGGTTCAGGCAGAAATTACTGTGTGTGATGATTCGGGGAAGGATGATGACCACGAAAAGCCGGTTCGCGTACCGGATGTCGCGAAGCAGTGCCTATGACGCACTATACAGACTATCCGTCTGGACGTCTCGGGGTTTTTTTTTGCGACGATTCGACCGATCGGTTACTCATCTCCGGCGTTGATTTGCTGGGAGATGCGCCATGCCATGAAACCGAGTACGCCGACACCGGCCAACAGTGCCGCCCACAGACCGGCCTTTTTTGCATCGATGCGCTTTCGCGTCGCTGCCTCACCGGCGATCGTTTCGGTACTACCGGTGCCTGCCGGTGTGATGCTTGGTGCCGAATCGCTGCCCCAGTTCGGAACCAGCGTCTTGACTGGTATTGCGTTTTGCTGGGCGCGGCTGTTTCCGAATGCAAGGCGAAACGGTTTTGAGCCGCGCGCAGCGAATATGATTTCGTGCGCCAGCCAGCCGGCCTCGACGCTGATCGTTCCGGCACCGATCCCGCCGCCTTGCTGATCGACCCTGAACAGCCAGTAGCGATGCGCGCGCGGTGCAATGCTCAGTGTGGGATTCTCGATGACCTGACCATCCTGCCGCAGGCGGTAGGCAACGGTGCTGGTAACGCGACGCCATTGCACATCCGGTGTGTTGCGCGAATAGATGCGTATCGGTGCCACCGAGTTGTCCTGTGGCAGGCCGATTGTCAGCCGGTCGACCGGAAATGGGCCGCCGAGCTCGGCGATGTAATCGCCGTCCTTCCCGACATCGGTGCTGACCTGCTTCGATGCGCGTTCCAATGGCGCCCGTTTGTCGACCGGTTGCGCCGAGATGTTGGTTAGCTCGATAACCTTGTTTTCGCCCGGCCAGGTCAGCCGCAGGTACTTGAAGCGGCCAGTGCGCAGTGACACCGCTTTGCGCTCGAGTTGTTGCCCGCTCTGCGACAGGCTCAACAGCGGCGCGTTACTGACCAGCAGCGACCAGTTTTTCAGATCGTTACTCGCTTCGACATTGACGGTGCCGATGTAACCGCCCGGTTGTGTCCCCCACTCCAGAACCAGTTGGGAGAACATCTCTTCCTGCGATGAAAGGTCAACCAGATAGCCGAGAATATTGCTCGTTTCGACGGTTCGGCCATGCGGCCTGACTCGCAGGCTGACCTGACCATTGTTCGATTGCAGTGCGACGTCTAGATCGGCGGCCTGCGTGCCGCCAGTTCCCCGCAATGCGAAAAACGGTACTGCCACCGGCGCTGGTTGCTCACGCCCGGCGATCAGCGGGCGAAACGCGTGCGGTACCACCTCGCCGTCACCGTTGAACACACGTACGTCGCGCAGGTCGGCAAATGCCACGCCTTCATAAACCGATTGCGGGATGACGACACGATACAGTGCATCGCTGCCAACGCTCTCGATCGGCAGTGCATAGGCAAAGTCCTGCGGTTCATCGGCTGCCAGCGCCTTTGCCGAAATGGCGCAAAGCGAAGAGACAGTGATGATCGCTGCAAGCCAGGCCGTTTTCATGTTGCCTCCGTTTTCTGACGCGGCGGTACGGGTGCGACGTAACCGATAACCAGCATTAGCAACCCGACGGCGAGGAAAGAAACGATGCGTTCCACGCCACCGAACTTGGCAAGATCGACAATAAACAGCTTGACGACGACAACAGCCATCAACGCTGCACCGGTGAACCAGAGCCACCTGTTGCACCGGCGCGTTGCGAACAGCATGGCGCCGAGCGCGAGCACGGTCCAGAAAATGGACATTGCGGTCTGTGCCAGCGCAGAGCGCAGCATGGCGCCGAAGTGATGCGGGACGCCACCCCAGTGATGCAAAGTGCGCAGCAGCACACTATTCAGCCAGTAAAACACAATGCCGCCGAACAATCCCCATTTCCAGTTCGCCGGCAGGCGCGCTGCCTGCTCGACCCCGGCCGGCTGCAGCGAACGCCACCAGGCGATCACCGCAGCGAACACCAGCATCTGAGCGATATCCAGCGGGTTGAGAAATGGTACGAAAGGCAGTGGCGCCGCATTGCCATCACTTGCCCAATTGGCGTAGATCGACCACAAGTAGACAAAAGCGGCCAGTGGCACGATGCCCATCCACAGGTAAGAGCGAGAATGTGCGTTGACCGGCCAGTGCTGCCGTGCGGAGCGTGATGATCCGCCAATCATCAACACCACTGGAAACAGCGCCCATCCGATCAGCCACCAGGTTCGGGTGGTGGCCACCACTTTGTGGATCTGCCACGACAGCTCCAATGCCCCGGCTGCTGCCAGCAACCAGACGCCTGCCGCATGTGCGACCGCGACGTAACGCAGTTTCGAAACGCCGCGTCCTGCCTGCGTTGTGCGAACTAGGTCGTCACGCCGCAGAATGAGAAAATGTAACGCAAAGGCCAATGGCCAGGCCAGTAATCCGACGCCGGCGAGCGGATGCGCGGGTAAAGCATCCAGGTACATAAGCAGCAGCGCGATTGCCATCGCCGGGGGTAAACCCAGTGAAGCAAATCGCGCGATCCACCAGCCGCGCCCAAACAGCACGCTGAACATGGCGCAACTGACGGACAGAAACAGCAGTGAGGCGCTGAGGCGCTGGGTGCGCGGTACGTGCCCGTGAATTTCGCTCAGGCCACCGAATACCCACCACGCCAGTCCCCACGCGAACACGGCGATTGCCACCTGCATTGCGGCGTGACCGACTCTTGCGGCATGGCGCTCAATGATGAAATTCGAGAACAGGCCGGCCAGCGCGATGAATACCGTGCCCATGTAAAAGGTGTTGAGCACCGGAACGTCGTCGCTACTCGTCCGGTAGTCGCCAATGAACGCAACGCCGGCGGCGAACTGCAGTAGTAAACCGAATACACGTGGTGCTCGGCGGCCCTGATGCGCGCCGACCCAGTATGCTGCTGCACCCTCGAGTGCCCACGCTGCTGAAGTCCAGCGTCCATCCACTGCCAGTGGAATTGCCAGCGTGACGAAAATGATGCCCAGTGCCAGGAACCCCTCCACCAGCATGCGCAGCGTTTCTTTCTGGCGCCGGTAGAGCAAGGTGGCAAGAACGAGGTAGATTGCAGCCAGCACGACGGCGCTCCAAGCCAGACCATATTCAAAGGGCTTGACCAGCCGCGCTTGCAGCCCGAAACCAACCAACGGCGTACCAAATATCAGCGTCGAATCGACATAGTGCCTCAGACGTGGTGCCTGTTGGAAAGCGAAAATCACCGCGATCGCAAGATATAGCAGCGTGAAGAACACCAGAAACGGTTCGGTGCTGGCGAACAATTCGTCGCGGTAGAAGCGCGCACCCCACAGCGAACCGATGCCGAAGGTAAAGGCAAAGCCGAGTACGTTCAGCGGGCGCCACGCCTTGTGAAAGGCGATCGCCAATATGCCAAGGTTCAGCACAGCGTAGTAGCTGAACAACACGACGTGACTGCCCCCGCCGGTCGAGGCGAATGCCGGAGCCAGGAAGCCGCCAGACACGGCGAGCACCGCGAGCGACTGTGCGTTCTGCACAACGGCGAGAATCGCCGACAGCACGGCGATCGCGATCAGCAAGAAGAATGCGGCTTCGCCGGGAACGAGCTTGAACAAGCGAAACGCGCCAAACACGACTAGATACAACAAGCCGATACCGCCGCCCTGTATGGCCAATGCGTAGACCGGTTTTCGTGTGCGCAGCCGCCAACCAATTACCAGCAACACAATGGCACCCATGGCAACGGCGGTCAGCCGCAGTTCGATCGGGACATGCGTGTGCTCATGGGCGTACTTGAGCAGGAACGCCACGCCGAAGAACAGTACGACTACGCCAACCCGCACCAGCGCATTACCGCCGGTGAGCCAGTTCCATAGGCGAGTGAGTTCTTCCATCCCGGCTGGCGGCGCAGGCGGGATTTTTGTCCCTCGTTCCGGGCTGGTGCGCTCGGGCGTTGTTTCTTCCTTTCGCTCCGTCAAGGATTGTGCTGGGACTGCCGCTGCTTCGCTCGCCAGCGCTTGTGTTTTTGCTTCTGCTTCAGGGGTTGGCGAGGGCGTAATTTCGGTGGTGGTTTCGCCTTCACTGATTGCCGTTCTCGTCCTCGCCGAGCGCGCAGCGACGAGTTGCATTTGTAAATCATTTGTCCGCTCTTCGAGAGAATGTAACCGTCTCTCGAGGTCGGTCATTACTCGCGTGCGTCTTAGCACTGAACTCGTCAGTCCGGCGATGGCACCGAGCGCTGCGCCGAAGACCACACCTTCAATATCGTCGAGGATTCCTCCGACAATGAGGCCGATCAACAGTCCGATGATCCACATGGTAGTTTTCCCTAACGGAATACGCGAGCAGGTGGCTTGCGACACGTCGGTAACGAGTTACCGCTTGGAGTGAATGCCGGGTCTTGTAAGCAAATAGCGCACCGGTGTATGACAGCAATCCAACAACTACGAGGCGTGCTCTGAGCAGCGTCTCACTTAATTTGATGTAGCCGATGGAACGCTATGACAGGATCATTTCTCAGTGACGAAGCAGCACGCCCTGTTCAGGACTCCGTGTAGACGCCAAGTTCGGCTAAACAGGGTCAGACTCGATTCAATTCGTCTTCGTTGGTCGCCCCCTCGGCAGCGGGGCGGCACGGCGCCCGCCGAAAGCTTCGATCTTAGCCTGGAATTGGTCGTTGCCCAGAGCCCATGCTTTGTTGGTCGCCGCCCGGATCGCTTCAACGTCTGATTTGGGTAGTTGGCTGCGAAATAACTGCCTGTAGGTCGCGTGACGCTCGTCGTCATTTCGGCCTAGCCGCCGGTAGGTTCCGTGGGTAGTGAGCAGGGAATCCTCTTGCCCAAGTGCATTACCTCGGTAGCTCGACCAAGGATGTTCAGCAGGATGTTCGACCATACCGGCGCGTACCGGATTGAGTTCGATATAGCGCATGCATGTGAGAAGATAGGTTTCAGTTTCAACCACTGTCGAGCGGTAGCGCCCTTCCCACAAATCGCCAGTACGATGATGGGTATTATTGAAGTATTGAACGTAGCGACGACCGACTGACTGCAGTGCTTTTGGTGCACTTGCCTCATCTGAAGGTGATGCGAGCAAGTGCACGTGGTTAGTCATCAGCACGTACGCGTGAATCGATAAGCCGTGCTGATCGGCCGCGCGCTCCAGACAGTCAAGATAGAAGAGGAAATCGGGCTCGGAACCAAAGATTGGTTCGCGGTTGTCACGGCGCTGAAGGATGTGCCGCGGATGGCCTTTGGTAAAGAAGCGCGGCGAACGATGCATCGTCTCACGAATTCTCAGATCAGGTCAAAATTTTTTGAAGACCGCAGGAGCTGGATCAGAGTAGTGGGCCGCGCAATAGTGCACGTCCTTGTTGGCCAGACCGGTTTTTTGACTGCCTTCTTCTTGATGAAGGTCAGTGCCTCGGCGATTTCGAATTCACGCCCCAGCATCACAGAATGACCGTTCAGTTCGGTGAGGCCGACCAAGTTTTGGTGCCGAGAAAAATGTAATAGAGCATGCGAGCAAAAAGGGAGGTAGGGAACCGCGGTCAGGTGCTCGGCAAGGTAGAAGGTGCGCAGGTGGGCGCGGAGATATTCGAGCGGTTCCGGAGAAAGTGTCACTCCGTCGTGTGCAGACCAGCGTGGCCAGAACCAGCTTGTAAAAGCCCCGTGTCGCACCTGGCGTCGCGCGAGAATATCGAGCGAAGGTTACAAGTCCAGAAGCCAGGCGATGATTTGCTTGGCAACAAAGCCCAGCATGCCGAAGGAGAGCACGAAGAACAGCACGAAAGTGCCGAGCCTGCCGGCTTTGGATTCCTTGGCAAGGTCCCAAATGATGAACAGCATGAACAGCATAAAGCTGCCCAGCCCGAAGGTCAGGCCAAACTCGGCAATCTGTTCTTCTGTCAATCCGAACATGCTGTGAATCTGAAACTGGCGACAGTGTCGACGACTCAGGTGCGCGGCGGCAGGCTGGAGGTGTCCACGACATCTCTATAGGCATGCCAGGTGCCGTGCCCGATTACCGGGATCACCACCATGAAGCCGAGCATTAGCGTCAGCAGCGCAATACCGGTTGCGACCATGATGATGCTCGCCCATACCACCATCGTGATCGGGTTCTCACCAACAGCGCGGACGCTGGTCATCAATGCGGTGACCATGTCGACATCCCTGTTGAGCAGCATTGGCGCCGAAACGACGGTGGCAGCAAACACCAATGCCGCGCCGAATCCACCGAGCGTGATCCACACCGGAAACAGAAACGATCCCTCCGATAGCACGATGTAGCGCAGGACGCTTTCCAAGCCGGTGATCGGGGCTTGAACGAACAATCCAAACAGCACCGCCGAGACCAGCACCCAGCTTGTGCCCGCGATCACCAACATAAGTCCGAGCCAGACCAGTGGCCGAGTCCCGTGCTGCCACGCCGCGACGACCTCACGCATTCCTGGCCGTTCGCCCAACTCGAGGCGCCGGCTTAGTTCGTACAGACCGGTGGCGAGGATGGGTCCCACCAGCAGGAAGCCCGAAAAGGCACCTGGCAGCAGGTACCAAAATCGCAAGGTGATCGCAAGGATGATCCAGCCGCCAATCGTTACGACTATGCCGTGAAACAGGCTGGCTAATGGTGTGCGTGTAACGTCTTTCCAACCGAGCGCCAGCCAGCGAAACGCGTGCGAAACCGGTACCTCGCGAACGGGGACGAGAGCCGTGCCAGTGGGATTTTCGGAGGGAGCATGCATGGCCTTTTAAATAGGGTCGGACTCGATTTATTCTTCCGACTAAAGTGAGTTCACCGCGACTTGAACTCCCCTCAGATCGCGTCTGCCCCGGAAGTAATCAGGATTTCTTTTAGTTGCAATCCGGTAAGACGATGTATGCGTCGCCACAGCATGTAAAAAATCGTGAGCATCATTAGCATGGATGGAATCGCAATAACCGGATAGCTCAGCAGGGTCAATCGTCCCAGTTCTTCGTTAAAGGCCACGCTCCCCGCTGGGCTGGTGACAATCCAGGTCGCCAGCAGATAATTCATTACCGCCGAAAAAAAGAAAGTCCCGCTTAACAGGTAAGTGGTTTTTGTCAGACAGTCCAGAAAATCGCCTTCGTGGCCGCGCTCCTGCAGAATTTGGTCAATCTTCTCGGTGTTCATCACCATCGGGTTGTACAGCAGCACTCTGATTAATGGTTTGTCAATCAGTGCCGAGATAATCACGACGATTCCCAGTAACGCAGGGATTGCCGCC
Organism: Betaproteobacteria bacterium; assembly: GCA_020346185.1. Lineage (GTDB taxonomy): Bacteria > Pseudomonadota > Gammaproteobacteria > Burkholderiales > Eutrophovitaceae > SG8-40. Next base: position 2,031,927 of record CP070775.1, read on the forward strand.
TCCTTGATTGCTAGCCATGCGGTATCGAGTTGCAAGAGGCCGATGCCGCCAGTCAGTAGCACGCTGATCAAACCCAGTAGCGCAATGAAGTTCTTTACCCGAAAGCGTATGAGTTCGTACAGACCCCAGCCTATCGGAAACGCGAGCGCGACCACCAGCGCACCTATGGCACCCAGGTGCTCATCGCCGCTGAACTTCATTAGGATCCCCGACGGCAGAACAATGCTGACCAACAAATCGATCAGTGGTCGGGGTTTGTGTGCCATATCAGAAAATAGAACAAAAAAACAAAAATGTTTGTGCCAAGTCTTGCAATATAGCATCCACCTGCCGTCTGGTGCGCTGTGGCGAAATTTATCCCGAAGGAATCGCCAATCGCCTGTAGGCTTTTATCGCGGGCGGAAAGAACAATAGGCTCAGACTCCATTTGCCGTTTGCGCGACACTGAAGTATCCGAAGTCTAGCAAGTAAATCGAGTCTGACCCCCATGGCATGACCCCCATGGTACACCGTGATGTTGGCGATGCCCGAGTACCGCTTGGAATTGCCGGCCTCAAAAAGAGGCTGCGTATCCCTGCAGCGAAAGCTCTGGATCATAGTTAGAACGACATAACGCTTAACGTTAAACGTCAAGCTCGGCGAAAGTGATATTCGGCTTGTGACGTCGTGGATTGCCTGGGACCTAGCGGCCGGCGGAGAGTGGCGGCATCATCGAGTATCGCCCGGCAGGGTCACTACGAAGCGCGTGCCGCCCCCCGAGCGCGGCAGGCAGCGAACGTCACCGCCGTGGTGTTGGGCAATTTGTCTGACCAATGCCAGGCCAAGCCCGAAACCTTCGCCGGTTTCGCGTGTTCCTTCGACGCGGTAGAAGGGCTCGAAGATGCGCTCTCGTTCCTGTTCCGGAATGCCGGGTCCAAGGTCGTCGACGCGCAGCACGATTGTCTCGCCCTTTGCAGTTTCGACTGAGGTGTCGATTTTGCCACCGCCGGAATGGCGCTGCGCATTCTCCAACAGGTTACGGATCATTCTCCGCAGCAATCGTTCGTCACCGTGTACGGTTGCTGGCGCGCCACTGACAACGGCGTCGAAGCGCGAGGCTTCCTCGTCAAGCAAGGCTGACAGATCCACCGGCGCATTGTGTTCCAGTTCCTCGACTGCTTGCAGTCGTGTGGCGAGCAGAATTTCGCCGACCAGATCGTCGAGTTCGGTGATATCGTTTTTCAGTTGCTCGCGCAATTCTGGTCGGTTCTCGCGTTGCAGCAATTCGAGCGCCATGCGCATGCGTGTCAGCGGCGAGCGCAGTTCGTGCGATGCGGTCGCCAGCATCTGTCGCTGTGAGTTGACGAGCTTCTCGATTCGCTCCGCTGCGCGATTGAAGCTGCTGGCCAGATTGGCGACCTCGTCCTTGCCTTCAACACGAACGCGCGCGTCGAGAGCCCCGGCGCCGAGCGCGTCGACACTGGTTTGCAGATTCTCAAGGCGGCGGGTAATGCGCCTGACTACCGGGTATGCGCCTACAGCAATCGTCAGACCCAGCAGGCTGATCGCAAACAGCAAGCCGCCCCCATGGCGTCGATGATCACGTGTGGCCACGATCCAGCGTCCATCGGGTAACCGCAAGGAGGCCACCGGGCCCGTGCCGCGCAGGTGGCGCACGTCGCTACTGTCCTGGTCTGATGGTGGAGCCGGCAGGACTTCGCCGGCATGGGCCAGCAGCGAGCCGTCTTGAGCACGCAGGGTAATTCGGGCCGAGAACATGTTGGACAACCTGTTGATTGCCGCGCCGATTTCGCCGGGCGATGCTGTTTGTGTCGGTACCACTTCGGAGACCAGCAGCGCCAGGCCATTTAGGGCGATTCGATCGTCGCGGTCGCGCAGCAACCACCACGCCATCGACATAAGAAACAGGAAGACCATCAGGATCACGATGAAGGCGACATAGATTTGCAGGTAGAGATGGCGCATGTGTCGGCTCAGCGATCGCCTTGACCGCGCGCAAACACGTAACCGGCACCGCGCACTGTCACAATGCGGCGCGGGTGTTTCGGATCGTCCTCAATGGCAGCGCGGATGCGCGAGATGTGCACATCGATGCTGCGGTCAAATGCTTCGAGATCTTCGCCGCGAACTTGATCCATTAGTGCTTCGCGCGACATCACTCGGCCGGCATGATCCGCCAGCGTCACCAACAAGTCGAACTGATGGCTGGTTAGCGCACGCTGCTCTCCCCCGATACGCAGCGAGCGGGCATCGCGGTCGATCTCGAGATTGCCGAAACGCAGCACGGCTTCGCGCGGTGGTTGAGTGGGCTGCCGGCGGCGCAGAATAGCGCGCAGACGGGCCACCAGCTCGCGTGGGTTGAATGGTTTCGGCAGATAATCGTCTGCACCAAGTTCCAGGCCGACAATGCGATCGGTATCCTCGCCGCGTGCAGTGAGCATCAGTATCGGAATGTCCGAAGTTGACCGGACTTCGCGGCACATGTCGAAGCCGTCGCCGTCGGGAAGCATGACATCGAGTAACAGCGCGTCGAATGCATTGTTGGTGAGTAGCTTGCGCCCTTCACCGATGGTTGGCGCAATCGTGATCTGCATGCCAAACCCGGACAGATAATCGGCGACCATCTGCGACAGGCTGACGTCATCTTCGATCATCAGAATGCGATCGGTCATCTTATCGGATCAGTGATGAAGTAGGGCATGAGGATGATGAGCTAAGTGAATTCTAACGGCTGGTGACTACGTCCACCCAATCCAGCGCTGGAGCCGTGCGACCGGTGTTGCGGCCGCACGGAACTTCGGGTCACAGCTCGTGGCGGCGACCGCGCCAACGGTTGGCCATCTCGGCCAGCTGTGCCCGCTGCTCGGGAGTGAGCGCTTCTGCGGTGTCAGCCAGCGCGGAAACGATACGGCGCGAGGCACGGTCCGCCAGCGAGATCTCTGCGCTGCGGATGCGATCCAGCTCGCCGCGGTCCACCTCCGGTTCAATCAACGCGGCAATCATCGCCTTGCGGTTGACCTGATGCTCCTCGCGTAGCTGCAGCAGGTCATCGATCGCGGCCTTCACAACTGACTTCACCTGGGCGCGCTGCTCGTCGGCCGCATCGATGCGACTGAGTGTCCATTCCACCATGAAGTCGGCGCGTTCTTTCATGACGTCGGGATCACGCATGGCGTGGCGGTGGCTGCAGCCGGCTTTCCAGAATTGGCCATGCCCGTCGTGTTGGGCGAGAGCGCCGACGCTGCCGGCGATCAGTGTGCCGACCACTCCGCCGGTCAACAGGCCCTTCAGGAACGGCCGCCGTTTCGAGTCGGCGTTGTCGGGCCCGGTTTTGTCAATACCGTTGTTATCAGAACCGGTGGTGCGGGATTTTTCAGGGTTCGGGGTCGTCATTTCTTTCTCCTTTCGGGGTGATAAATGTCATGCCGCCATGAGATTGCGACGGACGTTGACATTTTCGGAGCACCCCGTTTCGCTTCTTTCTGTCGAACGTAAAGTTTTGTAAAGTGATGCACGCGGAAATGTCCGCTTTGGCCGGGGGTGATGGATCGGGACCCGTGCCCGTACTGTTAACCCTGATGGCGTTGAGGATTTTTTGCGGCTAGCACAAGGCCTGCGGCCGTGGCCAATGTTATGATGCGCACCGCTCACTGGCATTGTCTTAAGCGAATGCAGGATCGCGGGGCGGAGAAACTCGCCTGGGTGCAGGTCAGTTGTCACGGAGGAAGCAGCACAAAGCGACTTCCCACCGCGCAACGACAAATTTGAATTTCTTCCATACGAGACAGGTAAAGATGGCACAACACGAACTTCCACCACTTCCCTACGAAAAGAACGCACTGGAGCCGCACATCTCGGCTGAGACCCTCGAGTATCACTACGGCAAGCACCATGCGACTTATGTCACCAATCTCAACAAGCTGATCGGCGGGACCGAGTTCGAATCGGCGCCTCTCGAAGACATCATCATGAAGGCCAAGGGCGGGATATTCAACAATGCCGCCCAGGTGTGGAACCACACCTTCTACTGGAATTGCCTCAGCCCCAGCGGTGGTGGTGAGCCCAAGGGCGCGCTTGCCGATGCCATCAACAAGGCGTTCGGCAGTTTCGGTGATTTCAAGGAGAAGTTCTCGGCATCGGCGGCCGGCAACTTCGGTTCCGGGTGGACCTGGTTGGTCAAGAATGGGAGCGGTGAGGTCGAAATAGCCAACACCAGCAACGCAGGCAATCCGATGACCAACAAGCTCACCGCGCTGCTGACATGTGACGTCTGGGAACACGCCTACTATATTGACTATCGCAATGCCCGGCCGAAGTACGTCGAGGCGTTCTGGAATCTCGTCAACTGGGATTTCGTCGAGAAAAACTTCGGCTAGTCAGCCGTATAGCAGCGCATCGGATCCGGCCCCGCGAGCCAGTTCTCGCGGGGCCGTCTCTTTTGATACAAAGCCTTAGATGACAGCGCGATAAACGCTGCTTCGGCCGGTGCCCGCCTCATACCTGCCGCCCTGTTGTTCCTTCGGCGTCATGAACGCCTCGTGGATGGCGATGTCGGCATCTTTCGCGTACTTGATGTACCAGGTGTTGAGCATCGTATCGCCACCAATTACGATTTTCATGCCTTTCCAGCAAAGCGCGATACTGACCGATCCATCACCGGCGTGGATCGCTGGCCATGAACGAATCGTGACGCCGTTCTCCCGGTAGACGATTTTGCTCTCGGCGTTGTGGTCGAACTCGTGTACCACAATCTTTCCGGGCTTGGAATTGACATTTGCCAGTCTCGCCTGCAGATCCCAGTTGTACGCTTTCAGAAAATGTTCGAATGCGTATTTGGTGCCGATGTCTTCACGCGCGCCGCTTGGCCCCCAGATTTCCAACGTAGCCGTGCGCCCTGCCGTCCATTCGCCGGCCCACAGGCTGGCGAGATCGCCCCAAT
>CP070775.1:2036965-2056887 GCA_020346185.1 Betaproteobacteria bacterium
AAATCAGTCTGCCGACACAAGAATGCCGGCGTTTGCAGCACGTCCACAGCCTGTGCAACGGCGGTCACTTCATCTTCAGTGTGCACGTCGGTCAACACGGGAATACCGAATTCCTCACGAACCGCAGACAGTATCTCAAGGCCCTGGTCCGTTCCAATACCACGGAACGACTTACCTGAACTGCGGTTCGCCTTGTCGTACGATGCCTTGAAAATATAAGGTACGCCGAGCGACTCGGTCAGCTCCTTCATCTGGCCAGCGACATCGAAAACCAGTTGTCGCGATTCAATGACGCAGGGGCCCGCGATTAGGAACAATGGACGGTCCAATCCTACTTCGAAACCGCACAAATTCAAGCAACTTCTCCTCTGCTACCGCCCGTTGACGCTTCTTTACCGTCGCATCGTCGGGACCATCAGCGCCCTGCTCGGCGCCACAACCCACCCATACAATCAAGCAAAACAAACGGTCCAGGCAGACTTCAAGACCGCAGCGATTCACCCAACTGCGCCTGTGTTACGGCACTGCAGCGCGTCTGCACGGTCGAATCGCCGTGCTACACAGGACCCCACTCCGCGCTACGAAGCGCCCTGGTAATAAAGATATTGGTCGCACCAGCCCAAGTTCAAAGCCGCACAGGTTCATGCCAGGCGTTGCACGCGTCGTTGCGACGCGTTCGATCCGCGGCGCTGGAGCCGATACTGATGTGCGGCGCGAATGAAGGCACTGAACAAAGCATGCCCGTTGCGCGGTGTGGAGGTGAACTCTGGGTGAAACTGGCAGCCTACGAACCAAGGATGGTCGGGCAACTCGATCATCTCACATAGTCCCTCGCGCGGCGACATCGCCGCGACTTTCAAACCAGCTTCTTTGAGAACGGGAAGAAACTGGTTGTTCACTTCGTAACGGTGGCGGTGACGCTCCACAATACGCTCGGCTTGATAAATGTTCCTCACCCTGGTGCCCGGCAACAATAAAGCCTCTTGTCCTCCAAGACGCATGGTGCCGCCCAGATCAGATTCCTTATCACGCGCTTCACGGCGGCCGTCTTGCGCCATCCATTCGGTAATGAGGCCAACGACGGGATATCGTGAGTTCTCGTCGAACTCGGTGCTGTGCGCACCCTCCAGACCGGCTACGTCACGAGCAAACTCGACTACCGCAAGTTGCATCCCGAGGCAGATTCCGAGAAACGGCACGCCGTTTTCACGCGCGTAGCGAATCGCTTTGATCTTGCCCTCGATTCCGCGCTCGCCGAACCCTCCGGGCACCAGTATTGCATCCACGTCTGCCAGCGAATCCGTTCCGTTTCGATCAATTTCTTCCGAATCCAGGTAATGGATGTTGATGCGGGTATCGCTGTGAATTCCAGCGTGCACCAGCGCTTCGGAAAGTGATTTATAGGATTCGGTCAGATCGACGTACTTGCCGACCAGGGCAATGTCGACGGCATACTCTGGATGCTCAAGCTTATGCACCAGCTCCTGCCAGGTGGACAGATCGGCTTCAGGCGCATCGATATTGAGGCGTTTCAAAACGATGTCGTCGAGGTGCTGCTCGTGTAACAGACTAGGAATCTTGTAAATGCAGTCAACATCGACCGCCGAAATAACCGCCTCTTCCGGCACGTTGGTAAATAGAGCGATCTTGCCACGCTCGTTATCCGGGATCTCGCGGTCGGCGCGGCACAGCAACACGTCGGGCTGGATACCGATTTCGCGCAGTTCCTTTACCGAGTGTTGCGTCGGCTTGGTCTTGATCTCGCCAGCCGAGGATATATAGGGCACGAGTGTCAGATGGACAAAGCAGGCGTTGTCGCGCCCCAGTTGAATGCTCATCTGCCGGGCTGCCTCAAGAAACGGCAGCGACTCAATGTCACCGACGGTACCGCCAATTTCAACCAGCGCGACATCTGCATCGCCGGCCCCCATTCGAATGAAATGCTTTATTTCATCGGTTATATGAGGTATGACCTGCACTGTGCCGCCCAAGTAGTCCCCGCGCCGCTCCTTGCGAATGACATTCTCGTAGATCTGACCAGTCGTGAAATTATTACGTTTCGTCATCCTGACGTTAACGAAGCGCTCGTAATGTCCAAGGTCAAGGTCGGTCTCGGCCCCGTCCTCAGTGACGAACACCTCGCCATGCTGAAAAGGACTCATCGTCCCCGGGTCGACGTTTATGTAGGGATCGAGCTTGAGCAGGGTTAGTTGGATGCCCCGCGATTCAAGGATCGCGGCGAGAGAAGCAGAGGCGATACCTTTGCCGAGGGAGGAGACAACGCCGCCGGTGACAAAGATATATTTGGTCATGCGCTCGCTTTGCGGTTGGCCCCGCAAATCATAGCGCAAACCCTAGCTCGGCGACAGGGGCGGCAGCAATAACAACCCCGGTCGCGTGTCGACAGCGCATTCAGCTCAGGCCGCCGCCTTTGATGCCAAATGCTTGCCAAGGTAGAGCCAGGTATCGATCACAGTGTCCGGATTGAGCGAAATCGTGCCAATACCCTCGTCAGCCAGCCATTCCGCCAGATCCGGATGGTCAGACGGCCCTTGTCCACAGATTCCGACATACTTGTTGTGACGTCGGCAAGCATCGATAGCAAGATGCAGTAGCCTCTTAACGGCGGGATCGCGCTCATCGAACTGCCCGGCGACGATGCCAGAGTCTCTGTCCAGCCCCAGCGTCAACTGCGTCATGTCGTTGGAGCCGATCGAAAAACCATCGAAATGCTGCAGAAAGTCGTCGGCCAGCAACGCGTTCGAGGGGATTTCACACATCATGACGACTCGCAAACCGTTCTTGCCACGTTCCAGGCCATGCTGCGACAGCAGTTCGATCACCTGGCGGGCCTCATCAACGGTTCGAACGAACGGAACCATGATCTCGACGTTGGTCAGCCCCATTTCGTCCCGCACCCGTTTAAGGGCACGACATTCAAGCTCGAAACAGTCGTGGAAACTGTCAGCGATGTATCGGGAGGCGCCGCGAAACCCAAGCATCGGGTTCTCTTCTTCCGGTTCATACAACTCGCCGCCGATGAGTCTGGAGTACTCATTCGACTTGAAATCAGACATGCGCACAATAACCGGCTTCGGAAAAAATGCCGCACCCAGCGTGGCCACGCCCTCGGCAAGCTTGTCGACGTAGAACGCGACCGGATCACGATAGCCTCGCGATTGCAGTTCAACGGCTTCCTTTGTCTTGCCAGGCAGCTTCGGGTATGCCAGGGCAGCTTTCGGGTGGACGCCAATCATGCGTGCAATAATGAACTCGAGCCTGGCCAGCCCGACGCCTTCATTTGGCAACCGCTGGAAGTCGAAAGCAAGTTCCGGATTGCCGACATTCATACCGATCTTGACAGAGATATCTGGCAGATTATCCAGTTCCAGATGCAGCACTTCGACGTCAAGAATGCCCTTGTAGACAAATCCGGTATCACCCTCGGCACATGACACCGTCACGGGCGTTCCCTCAGACAGAGCCTCGGTCGCGTTGCCGGTGCCAACGACGGCAGGAATGCCAAGTTCACGCGCAATGATCGCGGCATGACAGGTGCGGCCACCACGATTGGTGACGATAGCCGCGGCCTTCTTCATCACGGGCTCCCAATCCGGGTCAGTCATATCGGTTACAAGGATGTCGCCGGCGAGCACGCGATGCATCTGGGAAGCGTCTTTGACCAGACGCACTGTGCCGGTCCCGATCTTGTTGCCAATCGCCCGGCCCTCGACCATGACGTCGCCACGCCGCTTGAGCCGAAACCGCTCTTGTACCGCCGTATCGTCCTCCTGGGTCCTTACCGTCTCAGGGCGCGCCTGCAGCACATAGAGCTTGCCATCCTTGCCATCGCGCCCCCACTCAATATCCATGGCACGACCATAGTGCTTTTCTATGCGCACGGCTTGGCGGGCCAGCTCCTCGACTTCTGCATCGGTGATGGAGAAACGATTGCGCTCCGCCTCGGTCACGTCGACAGTTCGCGTAGAGCGCCCCGCCGTCTTGTGTTCGGCGAATTCCATGCGCAGCGCTTTGCCGCCGAGGGCACGACGCAGAATCGCCGGCTTGCCGGCCTCGAGCCCCGGCTTGTAAACATAGAATTCGTCCGGATTAACCTGGCCTTGTACGACCGTTTCGCCAAGCCCGTAAGCGGAAGTAATAAACACCACCTTGTCGAACCCGGACTCGGTATCCATTGTGAACATCACACCGGACGCGCCGATGTCGGAGCGAACCATCCTCTGTACACCCGCCGAGAGCGCCACGTGTGAGTGCTCGAACCCCTTGTGCACTCGATATGAAATAGCCCGGTCGTTGTAAAGGGAGGCAAACACTTGCTTGATTGCCTCGAGCACGTTATCCAGACCGTGTATGTTGAGATACGTCTCCTGCTGCCCGGCAAAAGAAGCATCCGGGAGATCCTCCGCAGTCGCCGAGGATCGCACTGCAAATGACACTTCGTCATCTTCGCCGTCCACCAGTAACGCATAAGCCTCACTGATATCCTTGAGCAGGCGCGGCGTCAACGGCGCGTCAATGACCCACTGACGAATGCGCTTTCCGGTCTCCGTCAGCGCCTGCAGATCCTCCGTATCGAGCTTCTCAAGCGACTCGTCAATCTTTGCCGTCAGACCGGATTCCCTCAGGAAATCGCGAAACGCCGCCGCAGTGGTCGCGAAACCGCCAGGGACCCTGACTCCAGCATCGGACAACTGGGTGATCATCTCTCCCAGAGACGCATTCTTGCCGCCGACCTGCTCCACATCGGTCATACGAAGTTCATCAAAGGAGATCACATAAGGTTCTTCGCTCATCCTCGGCCCCGCCATGGCATCGTACAGTACCCATTTAAAAAAAATGCTATTTTACCGATCGATGCGCCATCTTGCAGTACAACAAAGATGCCCCTGAACTGTACCGCTTTCTTCGTCTCAGACCGTACCGGCATCACCGCGGAGATGCTCGGACACAGCATTCTGACGCAGTTTGATGACATCACCTTCGCAGAGATCACGGTTCCGTTTGTTGACACCGAAGACAAGGCTTGGGAAACGGTCGCCCGCATCAACCGCACCGCGCTGAGCGACGCTACCAGGCCGCTAGTCTTCAGCACTCTAGTCAACGAGCAGGTATCCGCGATCGTACAACAGGCAGAGGCGCTCTATCTGGACTGCTTTCAGGTCTTTATCGCGCCGATTGAGGCTGAACTGGGTTTCAAATCCTCCCATACGGTGGGACGTTCACACAGTGTCAGGAATAATGATTACTACAATCGCATGGACGCGGTGAACTTTGCCCTCGCTGCGGATGACGGCCAGTCCGTCAAGGACCTGGAAGCGGCCGACATTATTTTGGTCGGAGTGTCCCGTAGCGGAAAAACTCCGACCTGCCTTTACCTTAGCTTGCAATACGGAATCCGCGCCGCCAACTATCCCTTGATCCCGGAAGATTTCGACGCCATGAGGCTTCCGGGATCGCTCAACGGCCATCGCAGCAAACTGTTTGGCCTGACCATACGTCCGGAGCGCCTGCACCGTATCCGCAATGAACGACGCCCCGGCAGCCGTTACGCTTCAATGCAAAACTGCGAGCATGAGGTGCGTGCCGCCGAGGCGCTGATGCGCCAGGAAAGTGTTCCCGTCCTCGATACGACTACGCGTTCCATCGAAGAGCTTGCCACCGTCATCCTGCACGAGGCGAACCTGCAGCGACACATCTATTAGCGATAGCCGCGACTATTGGCACCATGCGGTCTCGCGCCGCGCCGGACAGTCCTGATCGACGACGCTGCGCACCGGTGCGAAACTACGCCGATGTACCGGGCTGGCGCCATGCTTTTTGAGGGCCTCGATGTGGTCTTTGGTCGGATAGCCTTTGTGCCGGTCGAAGCCATAACGCGGATACTGTTCGTGCAATTCGGTCATGTAGGTGTCTCTGGCCACTTTGGCGAGGATCGAGGCTGCCGATATTTGTGGAACAGTTAAGTCGCCGCCTACCACGGCTCGCGAAGGATACGGCAGTTCCGGACACTGGTTACCATCCACCAGTATCTCGGTGGGGGTCGATTTCAGCATTTGCACGGCACGCTTCATTGCGAGCATGGTCGCCCAGAGGATATTCAGCCGGTCAATCTCTTCCACGCTCGCGCAGGCAACCGACCAGGCAAGTGCGTTTCCCTGTATGCGCACAGCAAGCTCACTACGCCGGTTCGCCGCCAGTTTCTTCGAGTCGGCCAAGCCATCGATCCGATGATCGGGATCGAGAATGACGCAGCTGGCGAATACGCCACCCGCTAGCGGACCGCGGCCGGCCTCATCTACGCCGCAAATGAGCTCCACGGAACCACTCATCTGCCATTAACCTCGGCGTTGAGCATTGGCACAAGCGCATCGACCGCGCGATCGGCAGTGCCCTGGCGCAGTTCCGTATGGATTGTATGAAATCGCTCTCGCAGGCGCGCGCGAAGGCGCGGGCTTCTTAGAAGATTGCAGACCGCTTGCGCCAGATTGTCGGGCAAAGCATCCTCCTGCAACAACTCCGGGACGACGAACTCACCAGCGATGATGTTGGGCAGAGCGACATAAGGCAAATAGCCTTTGCGCCGCATGATCCACGCCGACAGCGCAGGCATGGTATAGGTGACCACCATGGCGCACTTCAGCAGGGCTGCCTCAAGTGTAGCAGTACCCGAGGCCACCAGCGTCGTGTCCGCGGCCGTCATCGCTTCATGCGCGTGCCCGAACAGTATCGTGAGTGACAAGTCCCCCGCATCCTGTCGATACAGGGCATCTTCGAATATCAGTCGCGTCTCGCGACTGACCAGCGGCACCAGAAAGTGCACGTCTGGGATCTCTTCACGGATTCGCAACGCGGTTGCAATCATCAGTTGCGACATCTGGCGCACCTCGCTTTGCCGGCTACCCGGCAGCAGCGCTACCACACTCACACCAGTCGGAATCTTGAGTTGCTCGCGCATACCTTCATGGTCGGGATACTCGGGCAGCTCGTCTGCCAACGGATGCCCAACGTAGGCCACGGGCACGCCGGCTCGCTGATAGATCGGCACCTCGAAAGGAAACAACGCCAGCACTTTGTCGACCGCCCGCTTGATCTTGTGGATACGCTCGCCACGCCATGCCCAAATCGACGGACTGACATAGTGAACCGTCTTGATCCGCGCTGACTTGAGCTTGCGCTCCAATTCGAGGTTGAAGTCCGGTGAATCGATGCCAATGAATATATCAGGGCGTTCTCGTACCAGGCGACGCTTTAGTTCGCCACGCAGGCGCAGCAATTTTGGCAGACTACGTAATATCTCCACGTAACCGCGGACCGCCAGTTGTTCCATCGGATACCAGACGTCGAGTCCTTGTTGCTGCATCTTCGGCCCGCCAACGCCGAATGCGCTAAGGTGCGGAAAGCGCACCTTTAGCGCCGCCAACAGATGGCTGCCGAGCAGATCCCCCGACGGCTCGCCCGCCAACATTGCGACACGCAGCTTCGCGTTCGAGATTTCTTTCATCCGGGTCAGCGAATGATACTTCGCCTCGATTTCACGGCAAGAAATTCAGACAGTAACGCCACTTCCGGGCAGTCTCGCGCCTGCAGAACGATTGCATCGCGCGCCTCATCGAGCTGCAGGCCCGACCGGTAAAGCGTTCTGTAAGCGCGGCGAATCTCCTTGACGGCCTCATTGGAAAAGCCCCGCCGCTTGAGTCCTTCGGTGTTGACTCCATGCGGCTGCGCCGTATTACCCATCGCCGTGACAAACGGCGGAACGTCGGCCAACACTACCGACGACACTCCGGTGATGGCATGTGCGCCGACCCGGCAGAATTGGTGTACACCAGTAAAACCACCAAGAATCGCGAAATCGCCGATCTCTACATGGCCTGCCAGCTGCACACAGTTCGCCAGAACCGTTTCGTTTCCGACTACGCAGTCGTGAGCGAGGTGAACATAAGCCATGATCCAGTTTCGGTCACCGAGCCGAGTGTAGCCGAGATCCTGTGCGGTACCGATGTTGAAGGTACAACATTCTCTGATGACATTGTCATCACCAATTTCCAGACGCGTGGGCTCGCCTGCATATTTCTTGTCTTGAGGGATCTCACCAAGGGAAACATTGTGAAAAATGCGATTTCTGCACCCAATACGAGTGTGACCGCTAATGACAGCGTGTGCACCTATGGAGGTTCCTGCGCCGATTTCGACGTGCTCCCCGATAATCGAATATGCCCCAACCTCAACATCCTCAGCCAGCTTGGCTGCCGGATTCACGATTGCAGTCTCGTGAATCATATGTGCCTCATGGTGCACATGAGATTCGCTTCCGAGACCAGCTTGTCAGCGACATACGCCTGACCGGTAAACTTCCAGATTCCCTTGATGCTGCGCAGAATCTGCGCCTTCACAATGAGCTGATCGCCTGGCGTGACCGGCTTCTTAAACCTCGCAGCATCGATTCCGACGAAATAAAAAACATTGCTCGCGTCTATGGTCAGGTCAAAAGTCTTGAACGCCAGCAGCGCCGACGCCTGGGCCATCGCCTCGATAATCAGCACGCCCGGCATCACCGGAAAGTTGGGAAAGTGACCACCGAAGTATGGTTCATTGATGGTGACGTTCTTCAATGCAACGATTTCCTTTCCCGCCTCGCAGGCGAGAACACGATCGATCAGCAAAAACGGGTACCTGTGGGGCAGCAACCGCATGATTTCCTGTACATCAGTTTCGTCGAGCGTCATCTAATCTTCCCCGTCCTATCTTGTTATTGCGGTTTCCGCTGCGTCGTGCGCAGGGCCTCCAAAGCTCGGATTCGATCCCGCAAATCTTTCAAGTGCCTAATCAATGACGCGTTTCTGATCCATGTCGGGTGCTCACTCATCGGAAAAACCGCCGTGTACTTGCCGGCCTTGTGTATTGAATTCGGAACCAGCGTACCGCCCGAGACTTCGACATTGTCAGCAATCTCGATGTGCCCATGAATCATTGCGCTGCCACCGATACGACAGTAGCGACCGATGATCGCGCTCCCGGCAATACCAACACATCCCGCAATCGCCGTGTGCGCGCCAATCCGGCAGTTGTGCCCGATCTGGATCTGGTTATCCAGCTTGACGTCATCTTCAATAACGGTGTCACCGAGCGCACCGCGATCGATTGTCGTGTTCGCGCCGATCTCGACATCCGCACCGATCACAACGCGCCCAACCTGCGGAATTTTCAACCAGTGCCCCTCCTCCATCGCCATGCCGAAGCCATCCGCGCCAATCACGGCACCAGAATGAATAATTCCACGTTCCCCGATCACGCACCGGTCATAGACCGTGACGTTGGGATGCAGCAAGGTGCCGGCTCCGATGCGCACTTCGCGACCAACATAGCAACCGGCACCGATTTGCGCGCCGTCAGCAATAACGGCGCCGTCATCGAGCGCCGCGTGGGGACCCACGCTCACGCCGTCACCAATGCGCGCCGTCGGTGACACGTGCGCTCGCTGGTGCACTCCCACCGGTTGACGGCGAGGCGGAGTCAGTAATGCGCAAACCTTGGCGTAGTAGGCGTATGGGTTCTCGCAGACGATGCGAGCAAGCGAGGTTTTGTCGGCCAACTCCTGGTTCAGGATGACAGCGCTGGCACACGTTCGTTCCAGCTCTGTACGGTAACGCGAGCTGGTGATAAAGGTCAATTCACCCTTCCGAGCAGCAACAAGAGAAGCGATGCGGTGGATGCGGATCGATGTATCGCCGATCACTTCGCCACCGAAAAGTGCTGTCAGTTCCGAAAGAGAATAGTCCTTGCTGAGGGACTCAGTCATCGCGCCCGTGTGCAACAATGTCCCTTCGTTATCAGGCCTGCGTGCCAGACGCCCGCTACTTCTCGGAAAGGGCCTCGATTACCTTGTCCGTGATATCCAAACGGGGGCTGCGGTAGACCGCTTCTTGCAAGATGAGGTCATACTTCTCTTTCTCGGCAATCGCCTGGATGACCTTGTTCGCCCTTTGCAGAACCGCGGCTAACTCCTCGTTCTTACGAAGGTTCAACTCCTCGCGAAATTCGCGCTCGAGCCTTTGGCGCTCGCGACTCAGCCTGCCCAGTTCGGACTCGCTTTTGCGCCGCTCCGAGGCACTCATCGTCATACTTTCCTTTTCCAGCTGGAGCTGAATGGCACGCGCTTCTTCGTTGATTTTCTTGATTTCGTCTTCGCGCGGCTTGAATTCCTCTTCTAGACGTTTCATCGCCTCGACAGCCGGCACTGCTTCGCGAAACACTCGTTCAGTACTGACAAAGCCGATTTTCAGCTCTTGTGCGGCCGCTTGCGCGCCGTGAGCCAGCACAAGCAACGCTACGGATGCCAGCAACAAATTTTTCACTTTAAGGTCTCTCCTTCAACTTTCACCCCGGACTGCACGCCCGCCCATACCTCAGAACTGATTTCCAATTGTAAATTGGAATTGTTCCAGCTCGTCTCCCGGTTCGTCGTTGAGCGGCTGCGCCCAGCTAAAGCGCAGTGGCCCGAGCGGCGAAAACCAGCTGAAAGCGACCCCAGCCGACGCGCGCATTTGCGAGAAAATATAGTCATAATCCTCACCTACCATGCCCGCATCGACAAAAAGCGCCATGCGGGTCGATTGATCTTTGGAAAGCCCCGGCACGGGAAAGAGCACCTCGAACCTTCCAATTACCTGGCGCGGTCCACCAAGGGAAGATCCGTTGACGTCTTTTGGTCCAAGACTGCCCGGCGCGTACCCCCGAACCGTGTTAACGCCGCCAGCAAAATAGTTCTTGTAAAAAGGCAGGCTCTGATCGTCGTAGCCGTCGCCGTAGCCAAATCTTCCTTCGGTAAACGTCGTGAGTTGCTTTGTCAGTGGATAATACCACTGAACCCGGTACGTCAGCCTGTAATAGGTCAGATCACCCAACGGCACGCTAAGTTCGCCGTTGACGCGCTGAGTTGTCCCTGCGGTCGTGTAAATGACGCTGTTGCGTTTGTCTCTCGCCCAACCCAACGTCAGCGGCCAAGCATCGGTGATATTTCCGAACTCCTCGACAAAGTCAATGTAACGCGGAGGACTCTCTTCAAACAACTCCAGTTCCGTCAGCTCATACTGAAAACCGTAGTTGATTCGGTCAAACTCGCTGACCGGAACACCGAAACGTATGCCCGCGCCCGTCGTCGAGGAATTGAAAGCGCCAACGCTGGTGCTGGTCGAGTCCACATCTCGCCGGAACAGATCGAAGCCCCTGCTAATTCCATCGTCCGTGAAGTACGGATCGGTGTAGGACAGAGCGTAGGTCTGATTAACTTGACCAGAATTTACCGTAAAGGATAAGGCATTGCCGGTGCCCAGGAGGTTGTTTTGTGACAAGGATGCGGTAATCACGACTCGCTCAGTCGTCGAGTATCCAAGGCCCAGGCTCAAGTTTCCCGTCTGGCGTTCGGTGACCTTGATCTCCAGGTCAACCTGATCAACAGTCCCGGGAACAGACGGGGTGTCGACCACCACTTCGGAAAAGAACCCCAGTCTATCGACTCTCTGTCGTGAACGGTTGATGTTCTTGGCTGAATACCATGCGCTTTCGAACTGTCGCAGCTTGCGACGGATGACCTCATCACGCGTTGTATCGTTACCCGAGATTCTGATGCGCCGCACGTAAACTCGTCTGCCCGGATCAACATAAAGAGTGAACGTGACCTCACTGTTCTCCCGATCGAGTTCGGGAACTGCATTGACCGACGCAAAAGCATAACCTTCGTCACCAAGACGGTCGGAAATCAGCTTGGACGTTTCGGTAAGGTCTTCTCTAGAGAAGGTCTCCCCTGGCTCAACCTTGATCAGCGCTGACAACTCCTCCCTGGGCAAAACCAGATCCCCGGCAAGGGAAATGCTCTTGACCGTGTACTGCTGACCTTCGGTCATGTTGACAGTAATGAAAATCTGCTCCTTGTCCGGCGAAATCGAGACCTGCGTCGAGTCGATGGCGAACTCGATATAACCGCGATTGAGGTAGAACGAGCGCAATGCTTCGAGATCCGCCTGCAGCTTGGGCCTGGAGTACTGGTCGCTGTCGGTGTACCACGTCATAAGTCCCGAGGTGGATAGAGAAAATTCGTCAAGGAGAGTGTCCTCATCGAATACCTCATTGCCGACGAGATTGATTTCCTTTATTTTTGCAACACGGCCTTCAACAATCGAAAAACTTATGGCGACACGGTTACGCTCCAGAGGCGTCACTGTGGTTACGATCTGAACGCCGTATTTTCCGAGGCTGATGTACTGGTTCTTCAGTTCCTGTTCGGCTCGATCGAGCAGTGCCCGATCGAAAATCCGTGACTCCCGCAAGCCAACCTGGCGCAGGCCTTCTTCGAGCTGCTCCGCCTTGAACTCCTTTGAACCACTGACGTTTATCGATGCAATGGCGGGTCGCTCCTGCAGGATCACAACCAGCACGTTATCGCGCTGTTCTAGCCGCACATCGTTGAAGAAACCGGTTGCAAACAACGCCTTTACGGCCGCGCTCGCCCTTTCCGCATCCACCACGTCTCCCACTTTGACGGGAAGGTAGCTAAACACAGTTCCGGCATCAGTTCGCTGGATACCCTCTACCCGGATATCACGCACCTCAAAGGGCTCAAATGCATGAGCAGCACCCACGTATAAGGACACCCACAGAGCGAGGGTGAGGAAGTGCTTCATTTTTCTCGGTCAGCTAGCGGCGAGCCGGATAATATCGTTGTAGATTGCAAAAGCCATTAGCGCAAAAAGCAACACCAGCCCGACCCTTTGGCCTAGTTCCAATGCCCGCTCCGAGACCGGACTCCCCTTTACGATCTCGACCAAATAGTACATAAGGTGCCCGCCATCAAGTACCGGCACCGGCAGCAAATTGAGCACACCGAGGCTGATACTGATGAGCGCAAGGAAATTGAGGTAGGCAATCCATCCCACTTTCGCCGACTGGCCTGCATAGTCAGCAATGGTAATGGGGCCCGACAGATTCTTGAGCGAAACGTCACCAATAATCATGCGCCCCAGCATGCGAAGTGTAAAGATTGAGACCTCGCCCATTTTCAGCGTCGCCCGGTACAGACTGACCCCAACCGGATAACGTACCCTCACGATCAGTCGCTCGAGCCGTTGCTCGTCAATCTTTGGCGCGGCGCCAATTCTGCCAATTGCAGACGCGCCCTCGTCAACCGAGTCGGTGTCTACGGTCACAACAAGCCGCACACCGTCGCGCAAAATGCCGAACACAACCGGTCTTGATGGCGCCACCCGCACCGACGCCACGACTTCCGCCCAATGCTGCACCGGTGATCCGTCAACAGATTCAATGTAATCTCCTGGCAACAATCCGTCGCGGCTGGCCGGATCGCCCTCGACGACCTCACCAATAACCGGCTCAATCATTGCGTCGTAACGCACCACCCCGATCTTCTTCATCAACCCGGCGTCCAGCTCTTCCGGCCCAACCCCGGAGAGATCCAGTTTCTCGTAGCGAATGTTCCCCTTCTCGTTCTCGAGTTCCAACTCAACCAAATTCTTCTCCACCGCGTGCTCGAGCAACTCCCAGCGCAGCTCCTGCCAGGTCTTGACCGGCACCTGATCAACTGCTCTGACGAAATCTCCCGATTTGAGTTGCGCGGCAGCTGCCGGTGTGTTTTTCGGCGGTTCACCAATCACTGGTTTCAAGCCAGGTACACCGGTGGCAAACAGGACCCAATAGAGCAGAATCGCCAGCAGAAAATTCGCTATTGGTCCGGCCGCAACGATGGCGATGCGGCGCCAAACCGACTGCCGGTTGAATGCCCTGTGCCGCTCAGTGGGAGCCACCTCGCCTTCGCGCTCGTCGAGCATCTTGACGTAGCCACCAAACGGAAAGACAGCGACGACCCATTCGGTTTGATCGCGCCCAAAGCGCTTTTTAACCAGCGGCGCTCCGAAACCGACAGAAAAACGCAGCACTTTGACGCCGGCCAACCTGGCAACCAAGTAGTGTCCGTACTCATGGAAAACGATCAAAATGCCGAGCGCCAGAATAAACGCACCTAGAGTCAGAATGAGCTGCATCAGTGAAGAGATCCTTGAACTGTCGACTGGCCGCCGCTCAACTCGCCACTCGCCAACTTCGCGCACACACGCGCCGACCGATCTGCCTCCACAATCTCATCTATCGACTGTACCGACACTGTCGGCAACTGCTGAAGCACTGTTTCAACAACCTCCGCAATAGCGGTAAAAGCTATTTCCTGCTCGAGAAACCGGTCTACCGCCACTTCATTGGCTGCATTGAGGTAGACGGGCGCGCTGTGGCCTTCCCGCAATGCCTGGTATGCGAGGCGCAGGCAGGGGAAGCGTTGCATGTCGGGCGATTCAAACTCGAGACTGCCAGCCGACAGCAGATCGAGTCTCGTCACGCCGGCGTCGACCCGGTCGGGAAACGCCAGCGCGTGCGCAATCGGCGTGCGCATGTCTGGACTGCCCAATTGGGCGATTACTGATCCGTCCACGTATTCCACCATCGAGTGAACAATACTCTGGGGATGTATGACCACATCGATCTGATCGGCGTTCGCTCCAAAAAGGAAATGCGCTTCGATCACCTCCAGTCCTTTGTTCATCAGCGTTGCCGAATCGACCGAGATCTTGCGGCCCATCGACCAGGTCGGGTGAGCACACGCCTGATCTGGTGTGGCACTGGAAAGCGCTTCAGCCGATGCGTGCAAAAATGGCCCACCGGAAGCGGTGAGAATCAACCTGCGAATGCCTGCCGCTTGAACATCGCGCGAGTAGTCAGCCGGTAGCGCCTGGAAGATTGCGTTGTGTTCACTGTCAATTGGCAAAATAATCGCTCCGCTTTGTTGCGCGGTATTTATCAACAGTGGGCCGGCCATCACCATCGATTCCTTGTTAGCCAGCATGATCCTCTTACCCGCTCTTGCTGCACCAAGCGTTGAGGCTAATCCCGCCGCTCCAACGATCGCGGCCATCACGACATCGACCTCTTCGTGCGCAGAGACAAACTCCAGCGCTGCCGCACCACCCATGACGACGCAATCGACGCTAGAAGTGTGCAAGCGCGCTGCAAGTTTCTCGGCAGCGGCTTCATTGGCAAGTACCGCGTAGCGCGGATTGAACGCGATACATTGCGAAAACATCGTATCGACATCACTGTTTGCAGCCAGCGCAAATACGTGAAACCGCTCCGAGTGCTGTGCCATGACGGACAGCGTACTCATTCCAATGCTGCCAGTTGACCCAAGCACAACCACCGAGGAGACCCGTCGAGAACTCATCATGCGACTATCCCCTTGAAGAACAGAAGCGCAAACGGTATCGTCGCGGTCACGCTGTCAATGCGGTCGAGAATGCCACCATGACCTGGGAGCAAATCACCGCTGTCCTTCGCGCCAGCCTGCCGTTTGACCCAGGATTCGAAAAGATCGCCCTCGACGCTGAGCGAAGTCAATATGAAACCAAACGCCCATAGCGACACGTAAGTCGCCAATTGCGCCTCGGGAAGATATACACGCAACACGATGGTGATATAAACCAGTACCGCGACATAGGCGCCAGCAAGCCCTTCAATCGTTTTACCCGGGCTGATACGGGGAGCGAGTTTGCGCCTGCCGAATAGCCTGCCAGTGAAATACGCTGCCGTGTCAGCGATCCATATGGCGCCAAGAAAGAGCATCAAACATTCAGGCGCTCTCTGCATCACCACCGCCGCCAGCCAGGTTGGCACGAGAACCAGCCACCCCACTATGGTACTGTTCCACGGCTGTCTCAACTGCCAGCGAAAATGCAGCACTGCCGGTACCAACAGAATCCAGAACAATGTCGCCAGAAGGCATAACGGGTACAGAATCCGGCTGTCGAACAAGGTCTGCGCAAGGAGTACTGACAGCAGCAACAGTATTGCGCAGGACACGCCGACCACCGCCACGAACACTGAACGACCAACAGGCGATAATCCGCCCAGCCTTGCCCATTCGAAAGCACCTGCAGAAACGGCGACGGCCGAAATTGCTGCCCAGACTGCGTTCGGCGCCAGATATATTAAACCCACAAACAGCGGCAATACCACTGCTACGGTAAGCAGGCGTTGCTTAAGCATGACTTATGGCCACAAAAACACGGCTCAACGTGTCGGTGTTTTGGACTCGACCTGCCGTTGCATGTCTGTTACCTGTTCACTGGTACGGCCGAAGCGGCGTTCTCGAGATCGATACGATGAAAAGGCACGGGCCAGTGACTTTGAATTGAAGTCGGGCCATAGCTCGTCGGTAAATAAGAACTCTGTGTAAGCGAGCTGCCAGAGCAAGAAATTGCTGATCCGCTGCTCACCACCGGTCCGTATAAACAGATCGGGTTCGGGTGCGTAACTCAGTGCAAGGAACGGCGCCAGATCCCCTTCTGAGTAGCAGCCCTGTTTGTCGGGATGCTCCGAGATCATTTTGTTCACCGCTTGAAGAATATCCCAGCGTCCGCCGTAGTCGGCCGCAATCGTCAGTGTCAAGCCGGTGTTGCCCGCGGTTTTTCTCTCGCCCTGCGTAATCAGTTCGACCAATCTCGCCTCCAGACCAGAGCGATCGCCGATGACCTTCAGGCGAATATTGTTCTCGTGAAGTCTCGCGACTTCCTGCCGCAAGGCAACGACGAACAACTCCATGAGGAAGGAAACCTCCTCCTCTGGCCGCCGCCAATTCTCGCTCGAAAACGCAAACAGTGTCAGATACCCGACCCCGGCTTCGGCACAGCCGCGCACAGTCGTACGCACCGCTTCAAGTCCACGACGGTGTCCCGCCACTCTGGGCAGAAACCGGTTCCTGGCCCATCTCCCATTGCCGTCCATGATAATCGCCACATGGCGCGGCACTTTGTCAGTCTTCGGGACGGCGATAGTAGAAGACGAAAACATAATCGTCAGACTGCCATCAAGTCGGCTTCTTTCGCTACCAATGCCTCGTCAATTTGCGCGACATGACGATCTGTGAGTTTCTGCACGTCGTCCTGCGCTCTTCGTTCATCGTCTTCGGATATGCTCTTTGATTTCAACAGCTCTTTCAGTTCGTGATTGGCGTCGCGGCGAATGTTCCTCACCGCCACACGAGCATTTTCTGCCTCACGCTTTACAACCTTGATCAGATCTTTGCGGCGGTCCTCTGTCAGTGGCGGCATCGGCACGCGGATCACATCACCGACCGACGCAGGATTCAGTCCGAGATCCGAGTCCCTGATTACTTTCTCAACCACTGCCAACATGTTCTTTTCCCAAGGAGCGACACCAAGCGTTCTGGCATCCAACACG
Organism: Betaproteobacteria bacterium; assembly: GCA_020346185.1. Lineage (GTDB taxonomy): Bacteria > Pseudomonadota > Gammaproteobacteria > Burkholderiales > Eutrophovitaceae > SG8-40. Next base: position 2,054,282 of record CP070775.1, read on the forward strand.
CTGACATTGGCCACCTGATTCAGCGGCGTTGGATTTCCGTAATAATCGACTTGCAGATGCTCGAGTATGCCGGCGTGAGCACGTCCGGTGCGTATTTTCTGCAAATCGGCCTTCAGTGTCTGCACTGTCTTATCCATTTTTTGGTCGGCGGACTTGTTGATTGCCGTAACGTTTGACATCGCTACCTCCTCATCTAACTATGCACCAGCGTGCCTTCATCTTCGCCGATGACAACTCGCTTTAGCGCCCCTTTCTTGACTATACTGAAAACACAGATGGGAAGCCTCTGATCCCGGCACAGCGTGAGCGCCGTGGCATCCATGACCTGCAACTTCTTGACAATTGCTTCATCAAAAGTGATTTTGTGAAAACGCATGGCATCAGGGTGTGTCTTGGGATCATCTGTGTAGACGCCATCGACTTTGGTCGCTTTCAATACCACGTCAACATTCATTTCCATTCCCCGCAAAGCGGCCGCCGTATCGGTCGTGAAAAACGGATTACCGGTGCCGGCAGCAAATATCACTACCCGCTTCTCTTCCAGATAACGCATAGCTCTGCCACGGATATAAGGTTCCGCCACTTGCTGGATTGTCAGCGCCGAGAGCACACGGCTGCGCAGTTTGACCCGTCGCATCGCATCTTGCAGGGCAAGGGCATTCATCACTGTCGCAAGCATCCCCATGTAGTCAGCCGTGGCACGATCCATACCCGCAGCAGCCGGCGCCACGCCGCGGAAAATATTGCCACCGCCGATGACCACACCCACTTCCACATCGAGATCAATGACTTCCTTCACTTCGGAAACGATCCTGTCAATGGTCTCACGGTTGACCCCGTAAGGATCGTCGCCCAACAGGGCTTCCCCCGACAACTTCAGCAGGATTCGTTTGTAAACCGGTTTCATTGAGTTGCGGTCCGCCCGTCGATTACCAATGCCGACCTAGCGCACCTGCGCCGTCTGAGCCGCAACCTCGGCCGCGAAGTCATCTTTCTTTTTCTCGATGCCCTCACCGACCACAAACAGGCTGAAGGAAGCGACCCTTGCTTTCTTCGACGCAAGCAGCTTTTCCACCTTGGTCTTGTCGTCCTTGACGAAGGGCTGTCCGTGCAAGGTGATCTCGGAAAGAAATTTCTGCACGCTGCCATCCACGATTTTTTCGACAATATCCGCAGGCTTGCCCGATTCAAGCGCGCGGGCCCTCGCAATCTCACGCTCGCGCTCGATAATCTCCTGAGGCACTTGCACGCGCGACACGGCGATTGGCTTGGATGCGGCGATGTGCATCGCCAAGTCCTTGCTTAGGGTGTCGTCACCGCCATCAACGTCAACGATGACGCCGATGCGGTTTCCATGCAGATAGTGCCCGAGTTTCCCTTCTGCCCGATGCAGTGCGGCCCGGCGCACCGTGATGTTCTCGCCCAGCTTTCCTATCAGAGCCTGGCGCTTTTCCTCCACCGTTTCGCCAGATGAAAGCTTTGATCGGCTAATTTTCTCCACATCCGCCTCACCCGTACTTGAAACTAGTTCAGCCAGACCGTGAACGAAATCGGCGAAATTACTGTCCTTGGCGACAAAGTCGGTCTCACAATTCACTTCGACCAACGCGCCCAACTTCGCGTCCGGGCTGACATAAATGCCGATCGCCCCTTCCGCGGCGACGCGGCCGGCCACCTTGTTGGCCTTGGCACCGCTCTTGATGCGCAGCAAATCCTCGGCCTTCTTCATGTCACCATCGGTCTCGACCAACGCTTTCTTGACATCCATCATTCCCAGGCCGGTACGTTGCCTCAACTCCTTGACCATGCTTGCGGTAATTTCCGCCATGACTAGCAACTCCTTACAAGTTCCTCGTCGCTGACCACACGGTCAGCGACTAATTACGGTTCGTGCAACAAATCAAAAATAAAGGGGCCGAGGCCCCTTTCGTTTCTGCCCCGGTTGATCAGACGGTTGACTGCTCCTCCGAGGTGTCCACTTCGACAAACTCATCGTCGACAATTTCCTCCACGACCTGCGCACGCCCTTCCAGAATGGCATCCGCAATTCCCCGTGCATACAGCCGCACGGCGCGACTGGCATCGTCATTTCCCGGAATAACATAGTCAACACCCTCCGGAGAATGGTTGGTGTCGACCACTCCAATAACCGGTATGCCAAGCTTGCTGGCTTCCTCAACAGCGATCTTCTGATATCCGACATCAATGACAAACAGCGCGTCAGGCAACCGGTTCATGTCCTTGATACCACCGAGACTGCGGTCAAGCTTGGCCATCTCACGCTGATAATGCAGGCTTTCTTTCTTCGATAACTTATCCATCGTGCCGTCCTCGACCATCTGCTCCATGTCACGCAGACGCTTGATCGATTGCTTGACCGTCTTGAAGTTGGTCAGCATGCCGCCCAGCCACCGGTAATCAACGTAGGGCGATGCGGAGCGAATCGCTTCCTCTCGCACAATTTCCCGTGCTTGGCGTTTTGTGCCGACAAACAGGATCGCGCCCTTGTTGGCGGCCAACTGTCGCGCATACTTGGCCGCCTCCTGATACATCTCAAGGGTCTTTTCGAGATTGATGATATGGATCTTGTTGCGATGGCCAAAGAT
>CP070775.1:2056987-2101019 GCA_020346185.1 Betaproteobacteria bacterium
ACCGGGGACTTCTTTTCTGATTGCTGTGACTGTCCGCCCGGCGCCGTTTGCGCGATCCCGGTGTCGGTTTTCGTCCCGACCTGAGCCACCGATGCGACCGGGGACTTCTTTTCTGATTGCTGTGACTGTCCGCCCGGCGCCGTTTGCGCGATCCCGGTGTCGGTTTTCATCCCAGCCTGGGCCACCGTGGCCGGCGTATTGGTCTGCCCGCCTTGCTTGGCGGCTGAATTATTGGCGTCAGTAGCTGTTTTCACATTGGGCGTGTCAGCAGCCGACGATCTCAGAACCATCGTTTTCTCGAATTCTTGTTGACTCATCGCGTCGGCTTTTTCCTTGACGTACTTGAGCTTATACCTGCCGATTTCCACGACGTCGTCATTTTGCAGAAAATGCTTGTTGACCGGATTGCCATTGACCATCGTTCCATTGGTACTGTCCAGATCCTCCAGGAACGAATCATTGAGGATCGTCATAATCATGGCGTGCTCTCCGCTGACCGCCAAATTGTCGATCTGGATGTCGTTATACGGCTTACGGCCAATGGTCATTCGCTCCTTGCCGATGTCGTATTCCTTGATGACCTGACCATCAAGACTTAGAACTAACTTCGCCATAACCGCTTCCTCGTGACTCTATACAAACCAAGAACGAGCTTTTGAAAACCAGTTGTTCCCGGCGGGAAAGCCCCTCTTGATCTTTACAAGCACCACTGAAATGTTGTCGCGTCCGCCCGCGTCGTTTGCCATCTGTACTAACTGTGCCGCGGCGAACGGCAAGTTCGTTAGCAACGAACTGAGCGTGCGCTCGATGTCTTTGTCCTCAACCATGTCATTCAGGCCATCCGAACACATCAAGTACAGGTCTCCCGCCCGGACCTCGTGTACCTGAATTTCAGGTTTTACGTTTGGTTCGATACCAAGAGCACGGGTTACCAGATTCTTATAGGTGGAGCGCCGCGCCGCTTCCTTGGTAATCAGACCGGTATCTATTTGCTCCTGTAACAGCGAGTGATCGCGGGTAATCTGCTCCAGCCTGTAATCGCGCAGACGGTAGCACCGGGAATCACCAATGTGCGCGACCGCTAACTTGTTGTCGCAGAACAGGCCTACGACCAGCGTCGTACCCATACCCGCATATTGTGATTGGCTGTTGGCAGACTGATAGATTGATGAGTTCGCCTTGACCACCACATCATGGAGCAAGCCAAAGGCGGCCATTTCGCCGCTGTTCTGGTCGAGATCATGCGGACTCATGCGCGTGAGAGCCTGCCTCGTCTCCGTTGCGATCAGTGCCGTGGCAATACCACTCGCCACTTCGCCGGCGTTATAGCCGCCCATTCCATCTGCCAGCACCGCCAGCCCAATATCAGTCTCAACATTCACACTGTCCTCATTGTGAGAACGCACCATGCCGGTGTGCGTCGCGGTAGCCATTTCGAGACTGGTCCGAAGGTTCACTTCAGCCATCCTGCAGTTGCACGCGCAACGTCAACAATGCTCCCCTCGCGTAGGTGTAATGCCTGAGCTCTTTCGCCATTGGTTTCGCAACGTCGCGTGACATTCTTGGCCAGTGCTCGGCTGACGCCAGTAATGCTCCGTCCGTCAATTCGGGTGAGGGCAACGCTTTGCAACTGCCCGAGATCGCACACTGTTCCACCATCGCCATATGCCAATTTCTGTAGCTCTTGAAACACGGCGCTTGGAATCGCCATGAGCGTTAACAGGGCAGTACACAAGTTCAAGAACCAATCCGATCTGCACAAAACTAATCTCGTCGCAGTAATCTCCCCATATCGACGTCGCATTGTCCCAGCTAACCCATTGGATTTGAGCACAATATTGTGATCTAGCTCGAGATTCTACGATATTTCCGCGAAAAGTGTATGATTTTTTGAAAATAAAGGCATTTCGAGGCAACCTCAAAAATCACGTTCACGGGACCAGGCTGCGTTTGTGATGATTTCATTTGGGGTCAATCAAGCAGACTTCGGGCCCGAGGCACGGCACTGCTGACCCAGGATAAGGTATTGTTTGTGGCGAGCAGTTTGTCTACGCGCGACTTCTGCCGCAGACTAAGAGCACCGATGTGGCCGGCTCCGCGAGACTTGCGGCAAACGATGCCGCCGCGCAGAGCGAGCCCTCCGCTTTCCGAGCCGGTTGCCCAGACGACGCACGGAACATGGTCATGGTCGCCACAAACGCCGGAGGGCGTTCAAGAAGCAGTGTGGAACGCAGACCTGCGACAAGCCCGAACCCGGCTTGTCAGCCGAAAAGCACCACCCCCCAAACTGTTGCCACGTTGATCAGCGAGACAAGTACCGCGGCACTGCCAATGTCCTTAGCGCGTTTGGCAAGTGAATGATTTTCCAATGATATCCTATCGACGGCTGCCTCTACCGCAGAGTTCAGCAACTCGACGACCAGCACCAGCAGGAGACTCGCTATCATCAATGCCTTGCCAACCGCGCTAACCTGCAGAAAAAGAGCGATCGGGATAAGCACCAGCGCAAGCAGCGCCTCTTGGCGAAACGCATCCTCGTGACGAAACGCCGCCGCCATTCCATCGATTGAATATAGCAGGGCATTCCAGACGCGGCGAAGTCCTGTTTTGCCCTTGTGTGGACTCTCTATGTCGCCATCCATCTGAGATCAAGCTGTCGGGCGGCACGCACGTCATCCAGACGGCGAACCGGCATGGCGTGCGGAGCCTGTCTTACCAGTTCCGGTTGCGTCCGAGCCTCGTCGAGAATCTCTTTCATTGCTGCAGCAAATGCGTCAAGCGTTTGTTTTGACTCAGTTTCCGTAGGTTCGATCAGGAGACACTCAGGCACAAGCAACGGAAAATAGGTGGTCGGCGCATGAAACCCCTTATCCAGCAACCGCTTGGCAAAATCCATCGCCGTGACGCCCGTTTCGCTCTTCAAAGCCTGTAGCGTGACGATGAACTCGTGGCTGGCACGCCGTTCCGGGTAAGCGAGCTCGAACCCGAACCTTCGTAATTTAGCCATAAGATAGTTCGCATTCAAGGTCGCAAAGTCCGCGACTCGACGCATCCCCTCACGGCCCAGCATGCGCGCATAAACATAGGCTCGCAGCAGCACCCCCGGATTGCCCATGAAAGCGGATAAACGACCGATGGTCTGAGGGCGCTGCACCTCATCGATCATGACGTAAGCATCTTCAACACGTTCGACGATCGGCACCGGCAAAAACGGTTTCAATCGTTCGTTCACGCCAACCGGCCCAGCACCCGGACCGCCGCCGCCATGAGGCGTAGAAAAGGTCTTGTGCAAATTCATGTGAATGACGTCAAAACCCATGTCACCGGGGCGTACTCTGCCGAGAATTGCATTGAGATTGGCGCCGTCATAGTAAAGCAAGCCGCCAGCGTTATGCACGACTTGGCGGATCTGCTCGATGGTGCGTTCGAAAACACCAAGCGTCGACGGATTGGTCAACATCAGACCCGCCGTTTGCGGGCCAACCACCGCACTCAATGCCGCCAGGTCGACATTGCCATCGCCATCGGTCGGAACCTCGCGAACTTTGTAACCACACATCGTCGCAGTGGCCGGGTTGGTGCCGTGTGCAGCGTCGGGAACGATGATTTCACTTCGGCCCGAGTCACCACGAGATTCATGATAAGCGCGGATCATGGCGACGCCGGCGAACTCGCCTTGTGCGCCCGCCATCGGCGCAAGGCTTACCGCTTTCATGCCGGTAACCTCGCACAACATGGTCTGCAGTTCGTGCATGAAGCTCAGGAAGGCCTGACCGGTTTTGGCTGGCGCCAAAGGGTGACGCCCCACAAAGCCCGGCAACATCGCCAGTGCGTTGCACGCCCGCGGGTTGTACTTCATGGTGCACGAGCCAAGCGGATAGAAGTGGGTATCGATCGAGAAGTTCTGCTGTGACAGCCGTGTGTAGTGCCTTACCACATCCATTTCCGACACCGCCGGTAACAACAGATCGTCTTCTCGAAGCAAGTTGCGAGCGATATCGATTTGCGCAGCCCGTTTCGGGCTCTGGGCCTGTGCGCGACGGCCGGTTCTTGATTGATCAAATATCAGCATGCCAGCCAACATCCGCCGCAATGGAACCCACCGCCGTTTGCCGCCGTCACCGACAGCCTGTCAGTATTGACGCCACGCATTGCCAAAACCTTTCGCTCGTTAAATACTCGAGAGTGCATCTAGTGCGGCCTGATAGTCCGGCTCATTGGCGATTTCGGGAACCAGTTGCGAATGCAGCACGTTGTTGTTCTCGTCAAGCACCACCACCGCCCTTGCGGTGAGTCCCTTGAGCGGGCCGTCGAGTATGTCGACGCCATAACGCTCATGAAAATCCCTGCCACGGAAAGTCGACAAGGTAACCACATCCTCCAGCCCCTCGGCACCACAGAAACGTCCCATGGCAAACGGCAAATCGGCAGCGATCACCAATACCGTCGCATTCTTCATCGCCGACGCCCTCTCGTTAAAGACGCGGGTCGATTGCTGGCAGGTCGGCGTGTCGAGACTCGGCACGATATTGAGCACCTTGCGCTTGCCGGCAAAGTCGTCGAGCGAGACATCCTGCAAGTCTTTGCCGGTCAGATTGAAGTCCGCTGCCGCATCACCGACGGTCGGAAGTTTGCCGCCGACATTGACCGGGCTTCCTTTGAGAGTAACTGTCGCCATTCGCTATTGTTCCTATGTCACTTTTGTTTTCTGTGGTGCGCCTTCCAGGCAGCGCGCCATCGCCGCCGCGTAGAGCTGCAAATCCGTCTCGGTGCGTGTTTCCGTAGTGCAAATCAACAATGCCTCGCCCAGCTCCGGATACTGCGCTCCGAGTTGGTATCCGGCGATGACGCCTTCTTCGAGCAGTGATCGACACACCGTCTGCGCGGGTACACTCAGCACGACGACCGCTTCGTGGAAATAGGCGCTGTCAAATCGCTGACTGGCGCCTTCAATACCCGAGATTATGCCAAGCAACCGCTTCATGTTTGCATGACTTTGCGCAGCAACACGACGCAACCCCTCGGCACCAAGTAGCGAAAGGTGGATCGCCGCTGCCGTCACGGCCAACCCCTGGTTGGTACAGATGTTGGAGGTCGCCTTGCTGCGCCGGATGTGCTGCTCACGCGCTTGCAGCGTCAGTGTGAAGCCAGGTTTCCCCTCGAGATCGACGGTCCGCCCGACGACGCGGCCCGGCATCTGGCGCACCAAATTCTGCCGGCACGCCAAGAATCCGAAATAAGGTCCGCCGCTCGATAGCGGAATACCGAGCGGCTGACCGTCGCCGACCGCAATATCGGCGCCCTGCTCGCCCCACTGGCCTGGAGGTTTTAGCAATGCGAGCGTAACCGGGTTGACGCAGCCGATCACCGTAACCCCGGCACCGTGTGCCAACTCAGTGAGCGCATCAACGTCCTCGAGCACACCAAAGAAATTGGGCTGCGCGATCACTAATGCCGCGGCCCCTGTACTGAGCTCCGTCTTTACGCTGTCGAGCAGGGTACGGCCGCTATCCCGGCAGTAGGGAACTTCTACAATCTCGATTCCCTGGTTGGACACAATGGTCCGCACAGTGGCACGATAAGCCGGATGCAAAGCTGTCGGTAGCAGCACCCGCCGCGCCGACTTGTGCAGACGCACCGACATCAACACGGCTTCTGCCAGCGCCGATGCACCGTCATACAGACTTGCATTGGCGACGTCCATACCCGTCAAAGAGCACATCATGCTTTGATATTCGTACAGAACCTGCAGCGTGCCCTGGCTCGCCTCAGCCTGATAGGGAGTGTAGGCGGAGTAAAACTCACCGCGCGTGGCGACCTGCCAAACTGCCGCCGGAATGTGGTGTTCGTAAGCACCGGCACCGATGAAATTCAGGAATACCCCCTCACGGCGTGATGCGTCATGCATCAGTCGGGAGACTTCCATCTCCGAGAGGCCCCTCGGGATCGCAGACAGCGATTTCGATATCAGGCTGTCGGGAATCTCATCGAAAAGTTCGTTAATGCGCTCGACACCGCATTCGGCGAGCATTTCCCGCACGTCATCATCGGTGTGGGGGATGAAAGGCAATACAGTTCCTTAGCTGTGCGTTGTCTGCTTTCGACTTCGGCCCGGTAATCACTTTTCACCGCCAGTACCGGGACATCAAAGCGCCATCGGCGACCGATCAGTGCTCTTGCGATTCGACGAGCGCACCGTAGCCGGCAGCGTCGAGGAGCATTTCATATTCGCGTGGTTCGGTCGGCTGCAGCCTGAACATCCAGGCATCGTAGGCGTCTTGATTGATCCGTTCCGGTGCATCGGCCAGTTCGTTGTTAACTGCAACAACCCTCCCCGTTACTGGCGCATATATGTCGGACGCGGCTTTCACCGACTCGACAACGCCACACTCCTCGCCCTTGTTGACCTCACGGCCGACTTGCGGATTCTCCACATAGACCAGATCACCTAACAAGTCTTGCGCATGATGGGTAATGCCGACGCTAACCGAACCGTCAGCTTCCTTGCGTACCCATTCATGCGTGTCTGTGTACTTGAGCTCGGCAGGGATGCTCATCGCGTGGTTCCTTAGTTGTGGCCAAACCTGCTCAGGCCAACTGATCATCTATCAAACTGTGACCATGACGGACGAAAGGATATTTTACCGTCTTCGCCGCCACATGCCGTCCGCGCACCTCTACACTGACATCTTCACCCAACCCTACCGCCACAGGCAATCTGGCAAAGGCAATAGAAAGACCCAGCGTTGGAGAGAAGGTTCCACTGGTTACTTCACCCGTGCCATGCGCGGTGTTCACTTTCTGATGAGCACGCAGCACGCCGCGCTCGCGCAACACCAGTCCGACCAATTTTCGCGTTGGTTGAAGCACGCTGATTGCTTCCCTGCCAACAAAATCCCGCGAATCACCCAGATCGACAGTCCATTGCAAACCCGACTCGATCGGGGTCACGCTCTCGTCCATATCTTGGCCGTACAGGTTCATTCCAGCCTCCAGCCGCAGCGTGTCACGTGCCCCCAGTCCCACCGATTTGACACCAGCCACAAGCAACGCCTGCCATAATTGCTCGGCCTGACCTTCCGGCAGACAAATCTCGAAGCCGTCTTCACCAGTGTAACCGGTACGGGCAATCATCCAGTCTGCCGCTACCGCCGCTGAAAATCGTCCCAGATTCTCGGAATCCTTGCGGGCAGCAGGATTTGCCTGCCAGAACCTTTCCCGCGCATTTGGCCCCTGCACTGCGATCATCGCTAGATCACGGCGCGCGATAACATCGACCTTCAGACGGGATTCATCACGCTGACACGAAATCCACTCCAGGTCCTTTTCAGCGGTGCCGGCATTGACCACCAGTCGATAAACCCCCTCGGTGATGTAATAGGCAATCAAGTCATCAATAATGCCGCCCCGGAAGTTGAGCATGCAGGTATAGAGCGCCTTGCCCGGTCGCACCAAGCGCGCCACGCTGTTAGCGAGCAACCGGAGCAAAAATTCCTTGGCATCTGCGCCCAGCAGATCAATTACGAGCATGTGGGATACATCGAACATGCCCGCGTCGCGGCGAACGATATGATGCTCTTCGAGCTGCGAGCCGTAATGAAGAGGCATTTCCCAACCGCTGAAATCGACAAGCTTTGCGTTGCATTTACGATGCAATTCAAACAGCGGGGTGCGTTTTAGCATCGGCCGAATGACAATCAATCTGGTAAAGGGTAGAAAAGATAGATCCTGTAGCCCGCCGCGCGCAGCGGCCCCGTGTCGAGATACACATTAATGGCCAGCTCCCGACGTCCTGCAAGTCCAACGTCAGTTTGCGCAGTCTCGTCGAGGTAATCGCCAGGAAGAAACACTCGCCGCGCCACCACCTGTTGCTGAGCATTGGTCAAGGTTAGCTCGAATGCCGGATATTCTACTGGCACCGGAGCGCGATTGCGAACCAGCGCCGTCAGGTGCACCAGATTCGGCCACTGCGGATCAACCGATCTCAGGTCGGAAGCTTCAATGTTGAGCTGATCGCGCAGACGCGGAAGCCCGATTTCGCACGTCAGGCTGTCGCAGACCAATTGGTAGACCGATTTGAGCGGCGGATAAACGACCATCAACTCGGTGCGAAAAATGTATGCTGTCTGAACGAGGGCGGTTACGACAAGCAGCAGCAACAAACTCAACCATAGCCCTTCGTTCCGAGCCTTAGGGGCGGGTTTGAACTCCCATTCGTACAAGTTCGCCGCCGAATCCTCGGCAAGCTCATCCTCGTTGTGTAGCACTGACGTAACCTGTGCCTCGAGCACATCGCGAGTGCTGGCAACCTCAGCTCCCGGCGCTGGGTGTAGCTCATCCGACTCGACTGCCTCGCTGGCGTCCGGGTTGGTCGCTGGCCGCGCTTCTCGCCCCAATGGCTGAGCGTCTTGCAGCGCCTGCCCCTCATGCCGAGGTGCCAACTGGGTATCTTGTGAGAGGGTCTGACGTCGGCTTTGCGCCGGAGCCTTGGCAGTGAGGCTGGCAAACGCGTCGAACACGCTTTGACATCGACCGCAGCGTACCTGCCCGCCTGACACCTGAAGGTGGCGTGTCGTTACCCGAAACACCGTCTCGCAATGAGGGCAGCGCGTAAAAAGATCCATGCTTCTCAGTCTTTTCGTCGAATCCCCTCCAACCGTACCCAGCCCTCCCGGGTGACAGCGGACAGCGCTTCAAACCAGGGTCGATAGAGGCTCCTCAATTCTTCCGCTTGCCATTCCAGTATCCCCGACAAGACCAAGCGACCCCCAATGCGAGTCAGCCCGGAGAGCAGAGGTGCTAACACTTTCAACGGACCGGAGAGAATGTTTGCAAGGACGACATCGGCAGCTCCAATATCACTCGCCTCAGTACCGACGAACCGCACTTGAACACCGTTTCGCTCCGCATTGTAGCGGCTCGTTTGCACTGCCTGCGCATCGATATCGACACCTGTGACAGTCAAGGCACCTAGTCTCGCGGCGGTAATCGCCAGAATGCCAGAGCCACAGCCATAATCGATGACACTCTGTCCGCGCTCAAGGTTGCGATCAAGCCAATCCATACACAGAAAGGTTGTCGGATGAGTGCCAGTACCAAACGCCAATCCGGGATCCAACACTATGTTGACAGCATCCGGCTCGGGTGCGGCGTACCAACTTGGAACAACCCACAACCGTTGTGACACCGCGATGGGCTCGAACTGCCGTTGTGTCGTGCGGACCCAGTCTTGCTCCGCGACTGGATAGGTACGGTACGAGGGCACATTGGCCAGGCCAACGAAGCTTGCCGCTTCCTTGACGGCACATTTAACATCGGCGCTTTCCTGGAACAGAGCGACTATCCGATTGTCTCCCCACGCTACGGTGACATCCTCGCCCGGTTCCATGTAAATCGCCTGCTCGTCTTCGCGACCGGAACGCGCATCGGCTATGTCCACCGAAATCGCGCCGAGCTCGAGCAACGCATCGGCGAACGGGTTCACGACCGGCGCCTCAAGCAACAACTCCGCGGCGACCCAAGGCATCCTAGCCACACGCCTCGCGTTCAATCGGTCTTGCTCGATGCGGCGAGCTTCTTCTCCAGATAATGGATACTGACACCCCCTTCGGCAAATCCGCCGTCAACCATCAGATCCTGATGGAGTGCAATATTGGTTTGAATTCCCTCGATCACCATTTCGGAAAGCGCCACACGCATGCGTGCAACGGCCTGTTCACGCGTATCGCCGTAAGAGATGATCTTGGCGATCAACGAGTCGTAATGCGGCGGTACGAAGTAATTCTGATACACATGCGAGTCGACACGGATGCCTGGCCCGCCGGGCATATGCAATGTGGTGATTCGGCCCGGCGACGGAGTAAACTTGAATGGGTGCTCGGCATTAATCCGGCATTCGATTGCGTGGCCCCGAAACGTGATGTTCTTTTGCCGAAAATTCAGCTTATCGCCAGCAGCGATCATGATTTGGTTCTTGACGATGTCGATACCGGTAATCAATTCAGTAACCGGATGTTCCACCTGAACCCGCGTATTCATTTCGATGAAATAGAACTCGCCCTTCTCGTACAGAAATTCAAACGTGCCCGCTCCACGGTAGCTGATCTTCCGACATGCATCGGCGCATCGCTCGCCGATGCGCGCTCGATCCTTGGGCGCAATGAACGGCGCTGGCGCTTCCTCTATGACTTTTTGGTGTCGCCGCTGAAGGGAACAATCACGGTCTCCCAAGTACACCGCGTTGCGGTGTTCATCGGCCAGTACCTGGATCTCGACATGACGAGGGTGTTCGAGAAACTTTTCCATGTAGACCGTCGGATTGCCGAAAGCGCTGTGCGCTTCCGAGCGCGTCATTGTGACCGCATTGACCAATGCGGCTTCAGTATGCACGACGCGCATACCGCGGCCACCGCCACCGCCAGCTGCCTTAATGATCACTGGGTAGCCGACCGTGCGAGCGATCCTGACAATTTCCTCGGAGTCCTCAGGCAGCGCGCCATCGCTACCCGGGACCACCGGAACACCAGCCTTGATCATCGTCTGTTTGGCGGTAACCTTGTCTCCCATCAGGCGAATGGTGTCAGCGCGGGGGCCGATGAAAACAAAACCACTTTTCTCGACTTGTTCGGCGAAGTCGGCGTTCTAGGAAAGGAAGCCGTAACCAGGGTGGATTGCTTCAGCATCGGTCACTTCCGCTGCGCTGATGATGGCTGGTATGTTCAGATATGAGTCAGTGCTCGAGGCTGGTCCGATACAGACCGATTCGTCGGCGAGTCGCACGTACTTCGCATCCGCGTCGGCCTCCGAATGGACCGCAACAGTGCGAATCCCGAGCTCGCGGCAGGCCCGTTGCACGCGCAAAGCGATCTCGCCACGATTGGCTATCAGAATTTTTTCAAACATGCGAGAAGGATGCTATGGAATCCAAGGCTACCGTGCCTCGTATGGTGAAGGTATGGTGAAGTTGCTTGCGTGACCAGTTTTCAAGCGATCACGAACAGTGGCTGGCCATACTCGACCGGCTGGCCATTGTCGACGAGGATAGCCTTGATTGTTCCACTGGCCTCGGCTTCGATCTCGTTTAGCAGTTTCATTGCCTCGATAATGCATAGCGTATCGCCGGCACTAACCGACTGCCCGACTTCAACAAAAGGGCTCGCTCCTGGTGATGAGGCCCGATAAAAAATGCCGACCATCGGGGACTTTATGGTGTTGCCTTCGCTCTCTTCGGTCACTGCAGTATCGTCCGGGACGGGTGGCTTAGCTGCGGCAGCTGCCGACACAGCGCTGATCGTGGTAACGGGAGCGGGCGCCGCCTGTACCGTAGGCAAAACCGCCTGATCAGCGGAACCGACCCGGTTGATTCTGACCTTCTCTTCGCCTTCACTGATTTCCAGTTCAGCAATGCCAGACTCTTGCACCAGGTCAATGAGTTTCTTCAGCTTTCGCAGATCCATGGTCAACCCCTTTTTTTAGGTACTGGATTGCAAAATCCAGAGCCGCGTCGTAGCCACCTGAGCCGAACCCGCAAATCACGCCCACCGCTCTATCGCTGAAATACGAGTGTCGCCTGAAAGGTTCGCGTGCATGCACGTTGGACAGATGAATCTCTACGTATGGAATTTGCACTGCCGAGAGAGCGTCGCGCAGCGCCACGCTGGTATGCGTATATGCGGCCGGATTGATGATGATAAATTGAACACCTTCGTGCCGAGCCCGCTGAACCCGATCGACGAGATTACCCTCCGTGTTACTTTGAAAGATCGACAACTGCGCCCCGGCGCGCTTCGCGCTGCCAGAGATGCGGCTGTTTATGTCGTCGAGTGTCTCCGAGCCGTAAATCTCTGGCTCACGCTGGCCCAGCAGGTTCAGATTTGGTCCGTGAATCACCAGAATGTTTGGGTGTGGCGCCTCGCGGGAGCCCGGAGTCAGCGTTGATGTAGATTGATCGGTCAGCATGGCGACAAGTTTGCCGCAGATCGCTGCAAATTGTCCAGATTTAGCCGAAATTAGCTGTCGGGGTCAACCCTCGACCGAAGTCTGCGCAAGTGATCCCATCTGGCCAGCACGCTAATCTCCACTGAGGCGCCCAAGACCTCGACAGATTTACGTATCTCTCAACAAAACTCCGACATTAGCGGCTTTTGGCTACAAGTTTGCACACATTCATAGCAGTTCGGCGACAATAGCCACAAGTGCCTGCTCCGTCAGTGCGCCATAGTGTTGGCTGACAACCCGTCCAGAGCGATCCAGCACAAGCGTGTAGGGTAGGCCACCTCTCTGATTTCCCGCTGTTTTTGACAACTCGATCGCATCGAGCTGACCAATCATGATTGGGTAATTGATCCCATTTCGGCGCGCAAAATTGACAACCCTGTCTCGTTCATCGATCGCTATGCCAAGAAACTGCAATCCTTGTCCACCCATTTGTCGCTGCAGGCGCACGAAAACCGGGATCTCCTCGAGGCAAGGGGGACACCAAGTCGCCCAGAAATTAACCACCAGTACGTGGCCCTTCCAGCGCGAGATGGTTTGCGGAACACCTTCCAGGTCAGGCAGCGTGGCTTTGAGAACACCGCTGGCATCTACTTGCGAGAACCCGTGCGGTGCAGTGAGTCGATAGCCAGCTATTCCTGCCAACAGCGCAAGGCCAACAAAGAGGGATATACCCAGCGCCCGAATCATCGCTCTTCAGTCGTAGCACCGAACGATCCCAGCAGCATGAGATCCATCGTTTGCGTGGTCGGCAGATAACAGATTCCCGCATCGGCGCAACCCTGTGATATGGCTACCAACCGTATCGTCTGACCATGCTCCATGCCCGACACGATTGGAATCTCGATCGTCACGTCGCCACGAAAAATCTCGCTTCGGCCAAAGAACTCATCCTCGTGCCATTGCCCGGGCGGGAAGCGCGCAGCGCCCAGTACGACGGTTCCCGGCTCGACGTCGAATAGAAACCGATCCCGATACATGTAGTAGCCATCGGCGATGAGGTAGCGCACTTCGAGAACTCCGCCTGACGAGAGCTTTGCCGAGAAGCGAAACGCCTGCTCCGGCTCGAGGAAGTCACCATCTGCATGGGAAGGTAACGCAGAAACGACCACGAGCAGCACACCCACCAGCCATCGCGTCAACATTATCATGTCACGGCCCAAATAATAGATTGGCAGATACCTTCTGACTGACAACGCGCTAGCCGGAAATATCCACCTCATCACTGAGCCACGCCAGGTAAGCTTCGAGCGCCCGCTCGGGCCGGAAAGCTATCAACTCGGGTAGCTCGTAAGGATGCAACGCGATAATCGCCTCCTGTAACTTCTCAAAGCACTCGGCGCGCGTCTTGATCAGCATCGGAATTTCCGCCTCGGTCTGAACGACACCCTCCCAGCGATAGACCGAAGTGCACCCGTCGAGGACATTGACACAGCCCGCCAGCCGCCTTTCGATCAGCGTCTTCGCCAGTTCCAGCGCCCTACCCCGATCCGGCAGATTGGTCAGGACCAGAAGATATTTGTCGGCGACTTCAATCATTAGGCGCGAGCAGCAGCGATTCCTTGATGCACCGACGGATATCGCAAACGAACACGTAGTTCCTTCTTTAATCGCGCGTTTGACAGCCGGCGCGATTCGCACATGAACGACAACAGGGTTTGCGGGATACACGACTGCGCGGCTTCCCAGCTCACGCGCGGTGCATGCGGCAGCCCGAATCGGTCTGCAACGAGGTCAAAGTAGTCTCCCATTTTCATGGACGAATCGTCGGATGCATTGTAGGCGCGCCCGCCTTTGCCCCTAACCAATGCAGCCAACACAATGCGCGCGAGGTCGTCCGCGTGGATGTGATTGGTGTATGCATCCTGATCAGCCTCGAGCGCTGGCGTACCGGCTCTGAGTCGGACAAGCGGTAACCTTTCCGAAGAATAGATTCCCGGCACCCTGAGCACAGTAACGCGCGTACCGCTCTCCATGCCCCATTGGCGCAGCACGCGCTCTGCATCCCGACGGCGACGAGCCCGTGGTGACATCGGCATCGTGGCACGCGTTTCTGACACGAGCGCACCGCGGCAATCGCCGTAAACGCCGCTGGTGCTAATATAAACGAATCGCTGTGGTATGCTGCTGCCCTTTGCAAGGGTCCGGACCAGGTACGAAGTACGCGTATCGCGTGTGCCTGTTCGCGGCGGCGGCACTAGGTGGACGATATCATGTGCAAGACCGGCAAGTCGCTCGAGCGTTTCAGGGCGGTCCAGATCAGCGACCACCGGCACTGCACCGAGGGCGCGCAGCCGCTCATGGTTTTGCGTGGAGCGGGATAGCGCATACACGCGCCAGCGACCGCATACGGATTGTGCGAGCCGGAGGCCGATGTCGCCACATCCCACAATTAACAGTCTTCGCATAGTTGTATTCTAGGGGAACTTCGCTCCCACGCACGCGATCGGACCCAAACAACCGAGGTGAAAGGAATCATGCCCTTCGAGGTCAAGATCGAGCCAAGCGGACACAGCTTTACAACGGGTGAGAACGAAACCGTACTCGCAGCTGCACTTCGTCAGGGCTTTGTTTTACCCTACGGATGTCGCAACGGTGCATGCGGTTCATGCAAGGGCAAAATCCTATCGGGCACCGTCGACTACGGAAATCCGCAGCCGACTGCGCTCGCCGAATTCGAGAAAAGTGGCGGCTACGCCCTGTTCTGTCAGGCCAAACCGAGCAGCGATCTCGTCATCGAAGCGCGTGAAGTCGGTGGAGTTGGTGAACTGGAAGTCAGGCGCCTTCCGTGCCGTGTGCATCACATGCACAAGGCGGCCGATGACGTAATGATTCTGAAACTCAAGTTGCCAGCAAACGAGCGCCTGCAATTCCTCGCCGGGCAATACCTGGATATTCTTCTTCGAACCGGCAAACGACGCAGCTACTCCATGGCAAATCCACCGCATGACGATGAGTTCGTTGAACTGCATGTTCGGAACATGGAGCATGGCGCCTTCACCGAATACGTGTTCGCCCGCATGAAAGAGAAAGACATTCTGCGTTTCGAAGGTCCACTGGGAACATTCTTTCTGCAGGAGGACTCTGACAAGCCGATGATTCTGCTCGCCAGTGGTACCGGATTTGCGCCAATCAAGAGCATCGTCGAGCATGCGTTTTACGGTGGAATTGAGCGCCCCATGACGCTGTATTGGGGCGGGCGTCGGCCGCAGGATATCTACATGGGAAGGCTGGTCGGCCAGTGGCAAGAGCAGCACGACAACCTGACGTTTATCCCGGTCGTCTCCGATGCCCTGCCGGAGGACAATTGGACCGGCCGCAGCGGCCTGGTGCATCGCGCTGTCATGGAGGATTTCCCAGATATGTCCGGATACCAGGTTTATGCCTGCGGCGCGCCAGTGATGGTGGAAGCCGCTCACCGAGACTTCACAGCACAATGCGGATTGCCTGAAGCAGAGTTCTACTCCGACGCGTTCACACCATCGGTTGACCCGACCCCTGCGTAGCCGGTACCGCGACTCAGCCGCTGTTCCTGAGCCCGGCGCTGATGCCGTTGATGGTCAACAGTATCGCCCTCTTCAGGCTGTCATCGTGCTCGCCCTTGCGATAACGGAGCAACAAATCCACCTGCAGGTGATTGAGCGGATCAATATACGGTGATCGGCTTTGCAGGCTTCTGGCTAGCGCCGGATTGGCCTCAAGCAAGTTCTTCTGTCCGGTAATGGCCAACAGCCAATGCACGGTGCGATGCCACTCCTGCTCTATGCGCGCAAACATCTCCTCTCCGAGTCGCCTGTCGCTAACCAATTCGACATAACGCGATGCAATGCTGATATCGCTCTTGGCGAGCACCATATCCATGTTTGACAAAAGAGCATGGAAGAATGGCCATTTCAAGTACATTTCTCGAAGGGTGTCTATGCTGTTCTCGCCGCTGACGGATACCCATTGCTCGACTGCCGATCCAAAACCATACCAACCCGGCAACATGATGCGCGCCAAAGACCAGGAGAATACCCAAGGTATGGCTCGCAGATCCTCGATCTGACCCGATTTGCGGCGCGACGCGGGCCGACTGCCAACATTGAGATCGGCGATTTCTGCGATCGGGGTTGCAGAACGAAAGAATTCAACAAATCGGGGCGTTTCGTAGACCAGTGCTCGGTACACCCTGTAGGCATAGGCACTCATCGCCTCCAGCGCCTCATAATAGCCCGGCTGCTCGTGGCTGTGATCTCTTGACGCGAGCAAAGTCGCTTCCAGCGTTGCGGCGACCAGGGTTTCGAGATTGCGTCGGCCGATTTCCGAATCCGAGTACTTGCTGGCGATGACCTCGCCCTGCTCTGTGATGCGAATTTGCCCAGCGACACTGCCCGGCGGTTGCGCCAGGATGGCGTTGTAGCTGGGGCCACCGCCGCGACCGACGGTACCGCCGCGACCATGGAACAGTCGCAAAGCGATACCATGCTCGGCAAACACCTTCACCAGACCTACTTCGGCTTTGTAAAGCTCCCAATTCGCCGTCAGGAAGCCGCCATCCTTGTTACTGTCGGAGTATCCCAGCATCACTTCCTGAACATCACCGCGGCTTTCCAGCAGCGCACGGTAGTAAGGCTCACGAAACAAAGTATCCATTACCTTGCCAGAATTGCG
The DNA here is from genome assembly GCA_020346185.1 of Betaproteobacteria bacterium. GTDB lineage: Bacteria > Pseudomonadota > Gammaproteobacteria > Burkholderiales > Eutrophovitaceae > SG8-40. The sequence goes on from CP070775.1 coordinate 2,073,635, forward strand.
CAGGTCATCGATCGTTTCGAACAACGGGATCAGATTCAGACCGAGACGCGGCTTGTCCCCGGTCACCAGTAGACCCGATTCCTTGAGCAGCAGTGCCACTTCAAGCAGATCGCTGACATCGTCGGTCTTGGAAACAATGTAATTGACCAGCGCCCGTTTGCCAAAGCGCTGCTGTAAGCGCGCCGCCGTGTCGATGATACGCAGTTCGTCTCTGGTCGCGTCAGTGTAGTCAAGAAATTGCGACCACAGGGGACGAGGTACCTGTAACTCGTCAAGCAGCCACGCGCGTCGCTCATGCTCCGGCAACTCCGCATATCCCCCTCGCCCGGCGCCACGCAAGAACAATTCAGCGATCACTGACTCATGGACGCCGGAGTGCTGACGCATGTCGAGCGCGGCAAGATGAAAGCCAAACACGTCAACTGCCCTGCGAAGCGCGCGCAATCGTCCGCGCGCAATGCGGCCACTACCATTTGACGACAACGATTGGGAGACCACCGAAAGGTCATCTGCCAACTCCGAAGGATTCACGTAAGGATCGACCCGATGCTCCGTGCTCTGTGACGGTGGTTGCAAGTCTAGCGATCGCGCCGTGGCCGAGAGTCGCGCGATGATACCGATCAACGCTCTGCGATACAGCTCATCGCGCCGATGCAATGATGCGTCCGGCGAGCGTTCTGCCAACGACTTAAGCTCAGGGCTGACCTGCACCAGGCGAACCGATTGGGACAGCTCGCGGCCCAACTTCTCCAGCTCATCGAGGTAGTGATTCAGGATGGTGGAACCATGCCGCGCCAGCGCATGCTCCATCACTCTGTGCGTGACAAAAGGATTACCGTCGCGATCACCCCCAATCCAACTACCAATCCGGAGAAACGTGGCGGTAATCGGATTCGCCGCACCGGCTGTGTCAAGCTCGTCCTCGACCTCGCTGTACAGTCGCGGTAATTCCGACAGAAAGGTGTACTGATAATACGACAGACCGTTCTCAATCTCGTCCTCGACCGTCAACCGCAGCTCGCGCAGAATTCGCGTCTGCCAGAGGGTCAACACAGCCCGCCGCAATGCGTCCTCGTTGCGCGCATCCTCCTCCGGGGTGAGTTGCAGTCGATCGCGCTCGGTTAGCAAGTAAGCGATTTGCTTCTGCAAGTCGAGGATGCTTTTTCGTTGCACCTCGGTCGGGTGGGCTGTAAGCACAGGCACAACCAACGCACTGGAAAAGAAAGAAACCAGCTTTGCGATCCGGACACCGGCATCCAGCGCTCGTTCCATCGCCAGCACAATTGAGCCGTCCCTGGCACGGGATCCGGCCAGATCATGAGCGCGCCGCCTACGAATATGGTGCTGATCCTCTGCGATGTTAGCCAACAACGAGAAGTAACTGTAGGCGCGAATGACGGCGATCGTGTCATCTGCATCGAGATCATTGAGAACCGACTCGAGCTGCTTCTTTGCGTTTGCGTCGCCGTCTCGCTGAAAAGCGATCGAGTTTTGGCGCGTCAGTTCGACGAGATCGAAGATGCGGTCACCCTCCTGCTCGCGGATCGTATCGCCCAGTATCCTGCCAAGCAACCGAATGTCCTCACGCAGCTGGTGATTCTTGTCCGCGCTGAGGGTGGGACTGATGAGTTCGTTCATGGCTATGCTTGGCCTACAGCAATCAACTTGCAGCTGATGGTTTAGATTACCGGGCGTCGGCGCCCGCCGGTTGCTTGCTTGAGACGCGGCAAAGTCTGCTCCAGCGCCTGACGATATTGCGCAGTTGCTTGTTCAGCTTTTCCTGTCCTCTCAAACAATCGAGCAAGTTCCAGATGCGCTGAATGCGTCGGCTGCACCGACAGGCTCGCTTCTAGGTAACTCTGCGCTTTGCCCCATAGTTCTTCATGCACGCATAGTCTGCCAAGGACCAGTAGTAGCACCGGATCCCGAGAATGCTCTTTGAGCCATTTTTCTGCTTGCTCTAGCTGTTTATCTACCCTGGCACCAAGGCACTCCGAGTAATAAGCAACAAGCGTAGAATCCCACTCCGAAGCCAGCGCCGCCTCGACAACCTTGTGCACGTCACTACAGCTGCCAAACGCTAGGAAGCGCTGCGCCGCCGTCGCCGCGATTTGCGGATCGCATCTTTGTCGGGACGACAAGCGCGACCAATAGGTGCGCAGTGCCTCGATGTCTGTTGCCTTGTCTCTCAGAGTCTCCATGCAGGCGTGGCGACGAATTTCCTCGAGCATCGCTCCATCGAAGACCTTGCGTTTCTCCAGTTTTGGCAGTAGCGCCAGCAATGCTTCCCAGTCGTGAGCCTGTTCTCTCGCGCGAAGTTCCAGTTTCAGCGCTTCGGTGTGTTTCTCCGGCAGCTGACGCAACGCATTAAGGGCATCGTGGTAACGCCGCTCATCAAGATACATCTCAGCCTGTGCCATCAGGCGCGCAACACTGACTTCGGGCGCCTGCTCTGCGGCCTTGGTCAAATACTCGTCACGCAGCGCATAGTCACGCCGGCCGTGGGCAGACCATGCACCCACCAGCGCCGCCAAGCCGGCTGAGGAGTCTGTCGACAGAACAGCAGCAGCGGCACGTTCGGCCTTGCCGAAACGTCCCTCGAAGTAATTGCGCAAAGCGTCTGCAAATGTCGCTCTTTCCTTGTTCTGCGCACGCCTCTTCTGAAACTCGCGCACGCGGCCTGGCATGGAGGTCAATAGCATTACGGCACGGACCAACAGATACCCCGCGACAATGCTGGCCAGCACCAGGAGGATGGCAAGATTGAGTGAGAGTTCGATGCGGTGTAGCGGGGTTACCAGCAGCACGAATCCCTGGTTGACACGAGCCACCAGAGTCACTCCAATCGCCAAAGCAGCCAACGCAATAATCCACAACAACCAGCGCATCGCGTGTCCTATTCCAGACCGGGTGAATCCGAACAAGCGCAAATCACGTCGCTCGAGGATCTCTGGCGACCCGATTCTGCATAAGCGACGCTCGCTGCTGCCAAACCTGGCCCAATTGCCGTTGCCAGGGTCGAATTCATCGCACGCTACGCTCTTTTACAAGGCGATATGTGCGTACCGCATCTAGGCTCGCACTAACGTCCGGCAGCTTAATCTGAATATTCGATTCAGCGAGTTCATTTAGGGTTTCAATTGACGAAGCTACCGCCGGCGCGGCGGCGTCGAAGTAACGTCTCGACCACTCCACTGCGGCGGCCAGGTCAGCCCTGTATGCCTGCTGATCACGCGCCAACAGAGCCAGGCGCGCGCCGAGCAGCCTGAGTTTGAGGTTCTCTCTGAGGAAAAAGGCCTGATCGGGTGCCAGCAACGGCGTCTCAGGCGCATCGGATCGTCGAATGCGCACAAGGCTGCGCAGGTCATGCCACATTTCCGTAATCAGCAGACGCCAGCCTTCGTCAGAAGCATCGGCTGCCGCACCCCCATGTCCCGCGACGGGTCTGGTTTCCATCATCAGTGGCAGCTCGTCGACCCTCGCAATGACGCGTTCGAGCTTCAGACCGATACCAGTGACATCGACGAACGGAGATGCCTTCAGGCGCTCGATGTCTTCTGCAATTACCCGCCGAACCTGCGTTAGCTGCGGCCGATCCGACCTGGCAAGCCGCGCATCGGCTGCCTCTAGAGCAATCAACGCCGCTTTGACATTGCCAGCGAGCTGTAGTTGCTGGCTGGCAACCAGCAGGATTTGCTCGACTTCGGCAAGCGTCCACTCATCTCTCGAATGTGACAGCTCTTCGTACAGCGTCTCGATCGCCAGACGCTGATTCTGCATCCCGGCTAGTCGCGCCTCGAGCTGACCGAGCCGTGCCTCGATATCGCGCATCACCTCTCTCGCGTCACTGGACAGTCTGCGACTGTCATTGCCGATGGTTTCAAGCTGATCCAGTTTGCGCGCCAACTCGAGCTCCAACTGCGCTCTTTCGCGGCGTAGTTCATAGTTCTGCCATGCAGTAAAGCCTGCCGCTGCCAGCGCAATCAGCAGCGCCAGCATAGCAATCACTGCAGATGCGCCGCGTCTTTGCCGGGGCGCGTCATCCGCCGTTTTTGATGGCGCCGAAGAAGTCTGCTCTGCAACCGGCCTGTCTGCCGTCGCCCCGGTGGAGAGCTTACGGTCCCCTTTTCCGGTCGCCACTTCCATCCCGCTATCTTTGCTGTCTTCGCTTACCGAAACAGGACTTTCGGTTTGCTGATCAGTGCTTTTCTCGCTCATGAAGTATCCGTTCAGATCAAGACGCTGAAGCCCGCAACCCGCGAAACCAGCTCGACAGACCTTGCACAAGGCCCTCGTCGCCGGCCTTGGTAACAAATATTACTTTGACTGCTTGCGAAAAACCGCGAACCGCAACATGGGGGTGGTTAACGAACAACGGTGTATCGCGGAGCAACCAGCCATGCTCACCCGCTAGAACAAACAGATTTTCCAGTATCTCCCCACTGGTTGCCATCCATGCCCCAATGCGCCCGCGGTGAAACAACGGTTCCACGGTAGTAAACGCCGCACGTGGCAACCGGCGCCGGTAACATTCAAGAAACGACACGCGGGCTCCGCGCAATTTCAGGATCGACGCCAGCGTGTCGCTACCGCCCTCTCCTCTGACTACCAGCACTGACCAACCGGCCACCTCACTCAGCCATGGCGAGGCAGCGAGTGCTTCTGAGCCACTCGCCTCGCACGGCACAATAATCTCGCTCCATCCGGCGGCCTCTAACGCCGCGGCCGTGCTCGGCCCTACTGCCGCAACGCGCAACTGATTGACACAACCATACTTCTCAACGAGCAATGGAACACCGAGGCGCACTGCCGTCGGGCTGACAAAAACCAGCAAATCAATATCCGCTTGCCGGCTCGGTAGCAAAGTAAAAGCCGCAGCAGACAACGGCTCGATCTCCACCCCAGGGAAAACCGTAGGCACGCCTCCCAGTTGCCGGATAGCACGCGCGAGCGGTAGCGCCTGTTCGGCCGGTCGCGTCACCAGCACACCCACACCATCAAGATCGCGATCACTCACGCTGTCGTATCCAGCGAGGAAAGAATTTCCCCAGCGCCACGTTCTGTCAGCCGCTGCGCGAGCTCCTTGCCGATCTTGTCTTGCACAAAGGCAGAGTGGGGCAAACTCAACTCCTCCTCGATCAGTCTCGAACCGTCTGGCGATGCCACGAAGCCGCGCAACCGGATCTGCCCACCGATGAGCTGCGCGTATCCACCTAGCGGCACGGTACAGCTACCGCCGAGCGCTCGCGACAGGGAACGTTCGGCTTCGACGCAACAGCGCGTCTGGGCATCATCCAGCGGCGCCAGCAATTCGTGAAGTTCTATCCTGTCGTCGCGGCATTCTATGCCCAAAGCGCCTTGGCCCACCGCCGGCAGACTCTCCTCGGGCTCCAACAGATGCGTGATCCGATGTTGCAGCTCGAGACGGGTCAGTCCCGCAGCGGCAAGAATGATTGCTGAAAATTCACCCTCGTCGAGTTTGCGCAAGCGTGTCTGAACATTGCCGCGCAAGGGTTTGACCTCAACTCTCGGATGACGAGCTTTGATCTGGCTTTGCCGTCGCAAGCTGGAAGTGCCCAAAATACAGCCCGGCACCAGCGACCGCAAATTGGCGAACTGGTTCGACACAAATGCATCGCGCGGTTCTTCCCGCGCCAAGATCGCCTCGATGCGAAACCCGCCCGGCAGTTGCATCGGCACATCCTTCATAGAATGGACCGCGATATCGGCCCGACCGTCGGCCAAAGCTTGTTCCAATTCCTTTACAAACAACCCCTTGCCGCCGATGCTTGCAAGCGAGCTATCCAGGCGGCGGTCACCTTCGGTCGTCAATCCCAGCAAGGATACCTCTAGTTCCGGATAATGGCGCTGTAGCAACGAACTTACGTAACGTGCCTGCCACAGCGCGAGCGCGCTTTGACGAGTAGCTATGACGATGGACTTGAACGTGTCTGACAAGGTTACCGTTACAACCTGAACCCAAGAATCGACGATCGTCGGCCAACCAATCGCTTCAACTGCGTTAGCCGCAAATTGCTAGTCTAACCGGTTCCCAATAGTGGGTACTGCCGCCTCAGGCTAGACGGACTGATCGCAAGATGCGCTGGCGTGTGGCGGCTCATGACAGATCGCGCTCACCGCGAGATCGCTTACTTTAGCGCTCGGACTGCAGCGTCGCAAACTCGGCATCGCCCAAGATCCAAAGACCGCTACTGGTAAGGCGCTCAAAGAATTGCTCGTAAAAGCCAGACTTGCCCATTCAGTTTCCAAACGTAATAACGATTATCGAACGCGCCCCCGTTGACGGCGAAAACCTAGCGAAACAGCGTCTCCTCACGATAAAACAGTACCAGCAGGATGACCGACTCTTCAGCTATCCTGTCTGCCGGCCAAGCTTGGCGGCGGCACTTCAAGCCCGTTTTAAGGCTGCTACATTTGAACAGGTTTTGATCCAGATTACCCATTTTCCTGCCGGCTGCAGGGACTTGCGGCAACGTAGCCGCTGTTGCCGACCAGCTCGTGAGCAAGGCGATTGTCGCGAATCGATTCATGTATTTTTCTTGCCCAACTGCCTGATCAAAGGTTGTTGACGGCGACTAACTGGAAGTGCTTCGTCAACGCAACGAACGCGCACCACCCAACGCGCCTCCCCCCCGCCTGCATATGATTCTCTCTCGAACGACTCAATGCGGTCTTTCGCGACCAGACAATTACGGTGAATACGTACGAAGCGGTCGCGGAACTCTTTTTCGAGGCGTGACAAGGACTCCTCGAGAACTAGCTCTCGCTGCTCTGTGCGGATCGTAACGTACTTGAGTTCAGCGCGCAGATACAGAATATCGGCGACCGGAACCAGCTGGACTTTGCCACGCTCATGTACCGAAAGATGCGTTCGTGCGCTGCCAGCGATCTCGCTCAAGACGTCGAGCGAAATCCGCGTGATTGATCGCGCCCGAGCCAACGCATCATTGAGGCGTCGCAGTCGAATCGGTTTGACCAGATAGTCGATCGCGTGCAGCTCGAACGCACTGATTGCGTAATCGTCGTAAGCGGTCGTAAACACCACATGCGGCGGATCGTCCAGTTTCTGCAGGTGACGCGCCGTTTCGAGGCCATCCATTTCCGGCATTCTAATATCGAGCAAAACCACGTCCGCCGGACGGCGCTGAAGGAGTTCGAGTAATCTCTGTCCATTTTCCGCCTCGCCTACGACTTCAATCGGGATCATTTCGGCGATATCTTCGAGCAAGCTTCTGAGCCGATTGCGAGCGAGCGCCTCGTCATCGGTAATCGCGATTCTTAGCTCGGCACCGGCCATCACGCTGCCTTTACGTACGGAAGGACGATGCGCACCTCAAAGCGCACATCCTCTGATTTGGTGGTCAGGCTGGCTTCGGCATCGAAGTGCAATTGAAGCCTTTCCCTGATGTTTGCCAACGCCATTCTGTTGCCCGACTGTTGCCGGCAGGACTGCGGTACAGGATTGCTCAGGACAACGTCCAGACGTTCACCTTTGCGATGGATGTCAATGGTGATCGTACCCGCTTTCGCAGACGGCTCAATTCCATGATAGACCGCATTCTCCAGTAAGGGCTGCAGCATCAACGGCGGCACCATGGCATCTTCCGGCAGCTCATCGATGCGCCATTCAACGTTGAGCCGATCTTCCAGCCGAAGCGATTCAATCTCCAGATACTGTCGACACAACAGCAACTCACGTTGGAGTGGTATTAACTTTCGGTTGTCTTCCATGAGCACGCGAAACAACTCGGAAAGGTCTTCGAGTGCCGTCTCGGCACGGCGCGGCTCGGTGCGCATGAGACTGAGTACCGCGTTGAGGCTGTTGAACAGGAAATGAGGCCGGATGCGCGCCTGCAGCGCCTGCAATCTGGCCTCCGTCAGGGCCGGAGACAGCGCCCTGTTGCGCAGATCGAAGTAAGCGATCAAGCTTAAAGTGAGGATCGCGGTGAAAAGCCAATAGCGCAAGAGCGTGTTGAATCCGTCAGCGTGCGGCAGCAACAACCATACGAACTGGACGAGTGCCGTGACCACCAGCAACTCGACGATCACGACACAGAGCACCGCGAAGCGAAAGTCGATGCGGCGCAACCAGGAAGCGCCAATCACGAGAACAAGCAGCGAAATTATCGTAACTGGCAATACAAAAACGACCGCAACGGCGGACGCACCCAGCCAGGCTGCCAGCGAATCGTGGCGCAGCCCTTGGGCGATCAAGGTAGCTGTGGTCACGAAAACGAATATCGACAACATAACGCCAAGATTTCGGAAATCCGGCAACGTATTGGTCGACAGGTTCTGATTTATACTTGCCATCATTCCAAACAACGGATGCAAGCATTGGACCCGGACGGCCATATTTGCGAGTCTGCAAACCTTGCCGCCAATGCTAGACCCAAAAGCGCGCGACTCTCGTAACCTTGACCCAGATTCTGATTTGGCGCCGAACAGGATGACACCCGACGACCCCAGCCGCGTGAGTGAAGACCAAACCTGGTCCGGGCGATTCAGTGAACCCGTCGCCGATTTGGTGAAGCACTACTCCGCATCTATCGGATTTGACCAACGCCTTGCTGAGTTCGACATACAGGGCTCACTTGCGCATGCGAAGATGTTACATGCTTGCAACGTGCTCTCGGCTAAAGACCTTGCCGACATCGAGCGCGGCCTGGGGCAAATCTCCGAGGAGATCACTCGCGGAATATTTGAGTGGTCGGTCGATCACGAGGATGTACACCTGAACATCGAGCATCGCTTGACGGAACTGGTGGGTGACGCTGGCAAACGGCTGCATACGGCCCGCTCGCGCAACGACCAGGTGGCAACCGATATCCGGCTTTATTTACGGCATTCGATTGACAACATACTGCAACTGTTGCGCTCATTTCAAGCTAACCTGCTCGATCTCGCGGAACAGCATGTCGACACACTAATGCCGGGATTCACTCACCTGCAGGTTGCACAACCGGTGTCGTTCGCGCATCATCTGATGGCCTATTACGAAATGACATTGCGCGACGCGCAACGCTTCAGCGAATGCCGCGCAAGGGTGAACCTTTTGCCGCTTGGCGCCGCGGCGCTCGCCGGAACCACATTTCCCATTGACCGTGCGAAAGTCGCGCGAGAACTCGGCTTTGACGACGTGTGTCAGAATTCGCTTGACGCGGTATCCGATCGTGATTTCGCAATTGAATTCTGCGCCGACGCAGCTTTGTTGATGATGCACCTGTCGCGTCTGTCAGAGGAGCTGATACTGTGGATGAATCCTCGCTTTGGGTTCGTGCGTCTGGCGGACCGTTTTTGCACCGGTTCATCGATCATGCCACAAAAGAAGAATCCCGACGTTCCCGAACTGGTACGCGGCAAGACCGGGCGGGTAAACGGCGACCTCATCTCATTACTCACACTAATGAAGGCTCAGCCACTGGCATACAACAAAGACAATCAGGAAGACAAGGAGCCATTGTTCGATAGCATCGACACGGTCGTCACTTCACTGCGCATTTACGCCGACTTGTTGATGGGAATCGAGGTTGATCGCGACGCCATGCGCTCCGCCGCCTCGGAAGGCTTTGCCACGGCAACCGATCTTGCCGATTATCTCGTCAGGAAGGGTCTGCCGTTCCGGGAAGCACACGAGGCCGTTGCCCGCGCGGTGCGATCGGCGGCAGAAAAAGGCGTCGACCTCGCCGACTTGTCGGTCGAGGATTTGCGGCAGTTCTCTTCGTTGATCGACGAAGATGCGCGCACCCAGCTATCGCTCGACGGCGCTCTTGCGGCGCGCAACCACGTTGGCGGTACGGCCGCGCAACAAGTCAAGCGCGCAATCGAGGCAGCGCGCAAATCGATTTTCGGTTGAGCGTGTCGGCTCCGCGTGCAGCGTAGGCGGAGTGGGCTGGCGATAGCAGCAACGCGCCACCTCCATGCCTGTTCCCGGTCGAGATGAACGTGTCTGGCAGACGATTGGTGCCGCGCTAAGCGCCTGCACCAAAAAGCCCTTTTCAGTTAAGCGCATCCGCCCGGTTTCGGGTGGCTGCATCAACAGCACCATCATCATCAGCAATGACGACAGTAACTACTTCGTCAAGCTGAACTCTGCAAGGTATGCGGAGATGTTCGCGGCCGAGGCCGATGGCTTGCGCTACCTGTCAGGTGCGCATGCGCTGCGAGTGCCGATGCCGTTATGTTGCGGCAGCGACGATGAACATGCCTGGCTCGTACTCGAGAAGCTTGGCGAGCTGGATTCGAAAACGACCCGAGACTGGCGTCAGCTCGGTCGTGGCCTGGCATCGATGCATCGCCACCAATACAAACAATACGGTTGGCATCGCGACAATACCATTGGATCCACGCCGCAACGCAATCATTATTCTGACAATTGGATTGAGTTCGTGCGTAATCAACGCATCGGATATCAACTCGGTCTGGCAGACAAGAATTGCCACGACAAACGTTTGCAGTCGAACGGACGCCAGTTGCTCGATCGCCTTCCCCAGTTGTTAGCCGATCATGACCCGGCTCCTTCCTTGCTGCACGGCGACCTGTGGTCCGGAAACATCGCATTCTGCGAAAATGGTCAACCTGTTGTGTTTGATCCGGCGGTCTATTACGGCGACCGCGAGACGGATGTCGCAATGACCGAGCTGTTCGGTGGTTTCCCGCCCGAATTCTATAATGCATACAATGCGGAATGGCCGCTGGAGACCGGTTATCGCTTACGCAAGCACCTGTATAACCTCTATCACTTACTGAATCACCTCAATCTGTTTGGCGGAGCTTACTTGGCACAATGCCAAGCAACCATTGACAGACTGCTGGCGCACGTCAACTGAGCGCGAATCGCTCATCCAACGGTTGCTGATTGGTAGACGGACTGATACATTCGCCATCCGCAAAACCCCTCCGGAGCGCAGTACAGTGCGTTCATGCGCTGAATCCGCATCGCTCGCCCGTCCGGGTGCAACGTGGGAGAACCAACGGAAATGCGTACATTGTTTCGTGTTTTGCGGCCGCTGAGAACGGGTCTGGTTGCCATCGCAATGCTTTTCGCAGGCGTGATCCTCGTTGGCGCGCCGGCGCACGCGTCTGACAAGTCGATTCGTATCGGCCTGGTCACTTTCCTTTCCGGCCCTGAAGCTGACCCATTCGGTGTCCCAGCGAGAATCGCCGCGGAAGCGATCGTTGAATCGCTCAATGCCGGAACGGCTCCGGCTCCGTACGGCTCGATTGGAATGTCCGGCGTGCCCATCGAATTGGTCATCGTCGACGAAGCGGGCGGCGCAACCAAACAGGTCGCGGAATTTCGTAACCTAGTCGAGCGGCAAAAGGTCGATTTCGTGATCGGTTATATCTCGAGCAGTGACTGTCTCGCCATCCCCCCAGTCGCCGAAGAACTGAAGAAACTCACCGTTCTTTTCGACTGCGGCACGCCGCGTGTGTTCGAGGATGCATCCTACAAGTACGTTTTTCGCACGCGCCCGCATGCCACAATGGATGCCGTTGCGGGGGCGCGTTACCTGCTTGAGGCCCGTTCTGAACTGAACTCTTATGCCGGCATGAACCAGAACTATGCCTGGGGTCAGGACTCATGGAATGACTGGAAAGCGGTGATGGAAGTTCTGCGCCCGAAGGCAAAATTCACCACCTCGCAGATGCCCAAATTCGGCGCCGGCCAGTACAGTGCAGAGATTTCGGCGCTCATGCAAAGTCGCCCCGAAGTCATTCATTCAAGCCTGTGGGGCAGCGATCTCGAGGCATTCATGCTGCAGTCGACGCCGCGCGGCCTTTTCAAGCGCAGTGCTCTGTTATTGATTGCCGGGGAGCCGAATCTGCATCGTCTAGTGGGAAATATTCCGGATGGCACCATTGTTGGCGCCCGGGGACCACATGGAGTGTTTGCGCCAAACAGCGAATTGAATGACTGGCTGCGCCGTATCTATAAGGCCAAGACTAGCCGCGAGCCGAATTACCCTGCGTACAGTGCTGCCCAGGCATTTCTCGGCCTGAAAGCGGCTTACGAGCGAGCGCGCCTCGAGAAAGTCAAAAGCGCCATACCGATGGGAGCGGCAAGGGGTGTCAAGGAAGGCATGGAGGAGGCCTATCGGATGCCAAACACCGAAGAGGTTATTGCCGCATTCGAACATCTCACCTTTGCATCGCCCAGTGGCAAGGTCATGATGCGACTCGGTAAAGGCCATCAGGCCGTGCAGGGAACGGCCTACGGAACAACGCGCACCGTTAATGGCAAAGTCATCATTGAAAACATCAAGTACTATCCGGTCGAGGAAGTTCAGCCACCGGAGGATGTCAGGAGCATTGACTGGATAAAAGGCGGTTTGAAACCGGGAAGATGGTGATCGAACCCAGATCAGCATGCAGTGCGCTGCGCTCGCCGTATAGCGTGCAAGAGTAGCGTTATCGATGGCACAACTGGTCGCCGTCCTGGTCGACGGGGTGATTTACTCATGTTGGCTGTTCATCATGACCATCGGCCTGACGCTGATCTATGCAGTAATGAAGATTCTCAACATCGCGCACCGCAGGGTGTTAGCTCTAGCTGCCTATAAGGCCGCATCGCTGGCCGGCCACTGGTTCGAACCGGGCGATCTGCCAATGGGTACCTGTGCGATCATGTTGCTGGCCATCTCATTTGCGATTGGCGGTTTGCTGGCCTGGACGTTGTGAGACGAACGCGCTACGGCAAAATCCTCATTGCAGTCATTCACGACCGGGAGATGGCCGGGTCACAGGGCGTTAATGTCAGTCTGGTTTACTTTGTCGCGTTCACAGTTGGTGCCACGCTCGGCGCTGTCGGGGATTCGTTGACGGCACCGATGGGTTCATTGCAGCCAGGTATTGGCGCCGAGATGATTGTGCTGGCGTTCGCGGTGGTCGTCATCGGCAGTCTCGGCAACTTACCGGGGGCAGCCCGCGCCGCCATGCTAGCCGACATTGTGCGCGCCGCAGCGATTCATTTCCGCTTTCGAAAGCATAGGCAGCATCGCTTATGAGCATTCACCTGATACCTGGCAGATGGCACTCGGCATCACCATGCTGATGGTGGTTATGCTCCCGCCCGGTGGACTCTGGTCGCTGTTTACACACGTTATCCGGAGGGTAGCGTGAGCGTCGTTGTCGAGGCGAAGAAGTCCGTACAAGAGTTTCAGCGCCGTCACCGCCGCTGGCGGCGTCAGCGTCGAGTCAGATGCGGTGGTCGGCCTGATCGGTCGCGACGGTGCGGGCAAAACAACGTTGATGTGTAGCGTCATGGGCTTGCTTGCTCCAAGCGCTGGTTCGGTCGAGTTCTCTGGAACAGCGCTCGCCAGGACGCCAACGCATGCTCGTGCCCGCAATGGCATCGGCCACATGCCCCAAGACCGGCGACTGTTACCAGATCTGACTGTAGAGCAGAGTGTCTTAATTCCAGCCTGGTCGGTCGGAATCAAAGACGCCACCGCGAGGCTGGGCCTTTACGTTGATCCCCGAGGTCCGCGAGTTTGCCTACCGCAAGGCCTTGCTGTTATCCGGCAGGCAGCAGAATCTGGTGGCTCTGGCTCCCGCTCTCATGTGCGGTATCAAGCTACTGCTGCGCAACGAGCCGTTAGACGGTGTCGGACCAGTACTGGCAGCTCGACTGGCAGAAGTGATTGGTGGCCTAGGTGAGGAGGGGGCTGCCATCATACGGCCTGAATCGGGCCAGACCCATTCGCGTGAATTGCTCTATCGCATCCACACCGCGGATCGTGACGACGTCAGTCTGGCGCGGGAATGACTCTTGTTTGGCTTGACGGGCAGCTTAAACACAACATGCTGGGCGCGAAGTGATGCCGCCGATCTTGAATAGGCTCTGGGACGAATTTTATGAAAATTGAGACTCGCTGGATTCATGCGGGCGTATTCGTGGCATGCGTCGGACTCATTGCATACGCAATGGTGCTGCAGCACTTCATGGACCTCGAACCTTGCCCGATGTGTATTCTGCAGCGCTACGCATTCGTCGGTGTCGGCCTTCTCGCGTTGCTGGCTGCCATTCACGATCGGCGTGCATGGGGGCGGTGGGTCTACTCCGGGCTGATAATACTGGTATCCAGCCTTGGTGCCGGTGTGGCCGCCCGCCATTCCTGGCTGGAACACAACCCGCCGCCGGTATATGACTGCGGCGCTGACCTAGGATTCGTGATTGACACGTTCCCGTTGGCAGAGGCGCTGCCTATGATTTTCCGAGGCACCGGCGACTGCACAGAAGTACTGTGGCGTTTCCTCGGCTTGTCTATCGCCGAGTGGGCACTGATTTGGTTCCTGATTTTTGTTGTTGTCGAAGTATTTCTCGCGACGCGAAGAGAGCCCGAGTCAAAATCGACTTAAAAAACGGTCGGTTCAGGAGGAATTGGTCACGGCGGATAATTCACGCCAGAACCCCAATGCGGTCTGGGTACGCCACTTAACATGGCGGCGCAACGCTCGCGCAATCACCGGTGCGTAGGGTGACGCGTTATCCTCGGCTACTTGTTGTGGAATTCCTTCGACGATCTCGTCACTGGTGAAGTACGGAATTTCTTTCAGCAGCAGCGACAATAGCAACAGACCCGCCTGATAAATGTCGATCTGTCGGCCATTGGCGCCGAACGAGTGGGGGTCAATGATCTCAGGCGGACGCATCCATTCGGCCAACCTCGTCTGAAAAGCACGTACGTCAGTCTCGAGTCTGGTCAAGCCCAGATCGCCTATTTTGAACGAGCGCACAATGCGGTGTATGAACGTCGCCTGCTGCCGTGATTCAACCACAAACACGTTTCCTGGATGCAGATCCTTGTGAATGTAGCCATGCGCATGAATGTAATCGAGCGCTTGCAGCACATCGCGAGCGACGTACGGCAACCAACGGTTCGCATCCAGACCGATGCTGGTGATAACCTGCATTAACGGAAAATTACAGCGTTCGATAATCAGGTAGAACGTGTCCTGATGCTCGAATGCGTCACGCACGAACGTGATGTTGGGATGCCGCAGGTCCATGAGCTTTCCGGCTTCCTGCAGCCAGCTCTCGCGCACTTCAGCATAGGCTCGATCGTGTGGCAGGATCACCTTGGCAACCAGCGCGTTGCCCCACTCATCACTACATTCGTATACCACGCCGAAGCCACCGCGACCGAGCTTCTCACCAATGTGGTATTTGCGATCACCATGCGAAATCGTTTCACCCGCATCGGGCAAGCGGAAACAGCGCGGCTGACGCTCCGTGACAGGCCGCTCGAGAACGGGTACGCCTTGTTTTAAGCCGTCCGGCGAAATCATCGGCAGAAACTGACTGTCAAGTATGCGCAGATCGGATGACACAAACCCGCCTCCATTCATCACCGGCAATGGTCGCCGCGAGATTCGGAACGCTCTAGCCTCGCTTCGGATGGAGGCTCTTGGCCACTTCAACGTCCTCGCCCATTGCTGAATCTGAGTTTCCTCGAGACCGCCACCTGCAATTACGGTGCCAGCATGGCTCGATAGCCAAAGCCGCGTCGAAACGGGCAAACGTCGTCAACATCCCCTGCGCAAGCCCCCCACGAGACCGCGATCACGATCATCGACGGCTTCCAGGTGCTGACAACGGTCAGTTCATGACAGTCTTGAGGGTAAGTACCAACAAATGAGCCGAGCGCCCGGAAACCGCTCGGCCGAGAGCGTCAGGGCTCAGCGGCGAAAGTGACACCAATCATGGCATCCCTGGTGACCAGCTCGGCCAGTTGCTCCTCGCTCCAATCGTCGGTGCCGGCGGGGCGCCTCGGCAGTACCAGATATCGCATATCAGCGTTGGAATCGTGCACACGGACAACGACATCGTCGGGCACGACCGTTCCAAACTCGCGCAGCACCTCACGCGGGCTATTGACCATGCGAGAGCGGTAGTTGCGGCTCTTGTACCAGTCGGGGGGCAGGCCGAGCAGGAAGCGCGGATAGCACGAACACAAGGTACAAACGACGACGTTGTGCACCTGATCAGTGTTCTCGACCACTATCAGCTTGTACAGCCCGCGCTCGAGGCCGAGCGCTTCACACGCTGCGTTGGCGTCCATTAGCAACAGTTGCTGGTATTGCGGATCAGTCCAGGCACGCGCAACCACCCGTGCACCATCTACTGGTGAGCGATTGTCCATTGCTTCGACTTCGCGGCGTACTTCATCAGCGCTGGTGAGCCGCTTTTCTATAAGCAATTCCCGCAACGCGATTTCCATCGCCCGCCAGTAGGTCAATGTGTCATCCTGATCGGGGCGTAGCGGATGCCGGTGGGGAACACCCTGTTCGTGTTGGTGCCGTTCAGTCATGCCGATTCCAACCAATGTTGGTAAATTTCGAGGTCTACTGTGTCACCGTCCTGGCCCCGATAATCGCGCCAGATGTCGGCTTGCCGGAAACGCACCCGGTATAGCGGTTGTTTGGGCAGCCCCGGACGGGCATAGGCAAGTTCCTCTGGGTTAGCATAAGTGCCACAGAAACGTTCGATCACGCCCGACTTTCCGCGAATGTAATACGGTGTGCGGACATGACCGATTGGGTAAGCCTGACGAACTGTCACTCGCTCTCCGCTATGAAATCGCGGCGCAATTGATTCAGGTTCCGTCATCACTTCTTGCCTGAACAGCAGAGATGCGCCGACCCAGTTCGTCGATGCTGATGACGCCTCGCTGTATCAGAGTCTGCGCAATCGCGTAGACCCAGCGTTCGTAGTAGCTCATCTCGTCATAAGCGTCAGCACCGAGGCTTTCGATATTGCGGCGCAGTTCGTCGACTGTCATCAGCCCCTTCTTCGATAACAGTACCATCATGGCGTCGACGCGTTTTTCCCACAACGCGTAGTCGTGCTCACTCGGCACGACTTCACCGGCCGGCACACCACCGATATCGTGCACACCACGATAGTTGGACATTTCTAGCGAATCAGCTTCCAGGAGAAAACAAGGGCCAGCTCACGCCAGCCCTTATCCCCGAAAGCCGTTCTATTTCTGAAACAGCTTGTGAAGTTCACCGGACTGATACATCTCACGCATAATGTCAGCACCACCGATGAATTCGCCGCCAACGTACAGCTGCGGAATGGTGGGCCACTGCGAAAACTCTTTGATACCCTCACGGATGTCGTTATCGGCCAGAACATTCACCGTCGCGACATTGTCAGCACCGCAAGCTTCCAAAATCTGTACTGCGGCGGCAGAGAATCCACACATCGGCGCGTCCGGGGTGCCTTTCATGTAAAGCACCACCGGATTGTCCGTTACTTGTTTCCTGATTACTTCCTGAGTGTCCATAACTGCTTCCTTGACATTTGATTAGCGCGGATTCACACCCGCCAACAACACAGACCAATCGCAAGCGATAGCTAGTCCGCCTTACCCGATTGCCCACCTAATTATCCAGTGCCCACAGTACCCGTCAACCAGCGTCCGCCACTGACCCGCAATACGCCTGCCAAGTCGCGCTCTGAAACGATATCAGCCAGACCGGCCCGGCTCAGCATATGCCGAACCGCTTCGGCCTGGTCGTAGCCGTGTTCACAAAGCAGCCAACCTCCCGCGGCCAGATGGCGCGGCGCCACGCTCGTGATTCGCTCCAGGGCATCCAGTCCCTTGGGACCGCCGAGGAGGGCATGCCTCGGCTCGAAGCGAATATCCCCTTGTTTGAGATGGTTATCGTCCTCAGCTACATATGGCGGGTTAGAGACGATCATCTCGAATGTCGTTCCCGCGAGTGCATCAAACCAGTCGCTGTGCAGCAGCTTTAGCCGCTCGCCATTTCCCAGTAAGCGCGCACAGTTAAACCTGGCCACCCTCAGGCAGGCCGCCGATGCATCAACTGCCGTTAGCATTACATGGGGCCGCTCAAGGGCGATTGCAATCGCAATCGCCCCGCTGCCGGTGCCAAGATCGAGCACCCTGACAGGCGCATCGGGCCGGATGCGCTCGAGCGCCATGTCGACCAATAGCTCGGTCTCCGGTCGCGGTATTAATACGTCAGGCGTGACCGCGAAAACATGTCCGTAGAACTCACGCTCGGAAAGAATGTATGCGATCGGCTCTCCGGCAAGGCGCCGCTCCAATGATCGCAGGTAGATTTCGTTCGTTGCTGCCTGGGCAGCCAGTTCAGGTCGCGCAATCAGGCTGGCACGCGTCACTTGCAGGGCGCGAATCAACAACAGCTCGACTTCATTGCGCGCCTCGCGATTGGACAGCCCAAGGGCATCGCGCAGGCGTATCGCATCGTGCATCAGCGCTGTACCCGGTGGCGCCACCGTTGCACTCACAACGGCGCTGCTTCCTGTGATAGCGCAGCGAGCTGCTCGGTTTGATGTTCTGTAGACAAAGCGTCGATCAACTCATCGAGATCGCCTTCCATGACCTGCGGCAGCTTGTACAGCGTCAGATTGATGCGGTGATCACTGACCCGGCCCTGCGGGAAGTTGTACGTACGAATTCGCTCAGACCGGTCACCGCTGCCTATCATCGTCTTTCTGCTAGCCGCTTCCTGAGCCTGTCGCTCTCGAATCTGGCGGTCCTTGATACGCGCGGCAAGTATAGACAATGCCTGCGCCTTGTTCTTGTGTTGCGATCGATCGTCCTGGCACTCGACAACGATGCCGCTCGGCAAGTGCGTAACGCGCACCGCTGAGTCGGTTTTGTTGACGTGCTGACCGCCAGCCCCCGACGCACGAAACGTATCGATGCGCAGGTCCGCGGGATTGAGCTCGACATCCTCGACGGCGTCTGCTTCCGGCATGATTGCCACCGTACAGGCGCTGGTATGAATTCGCCCTTGCGCTTCGGTCTCCGGCACCCGTTGCACACGGTGGCCACCGGATTCGAACTTCAGCTTCGAATAGGCGCCACTGCCGGTGATTTTGGCGATGATTTCCTTGTATCCGCCGAGTTCCGATGGGCTCTGCGATACGAGGTCAACTGCCCATCGCTGTCGTTCAGCGAAGCGGCTGTACATTCTGAACAGGTCACCGACAAACAAAGCTGACTCGTCACCACCGGTACCCGCGCGGATCTCCAGGAAGATGTTCTTCTCGTCGTTCGGATCCTTCGGTAACAAATGCATCTGTAACTGCGCTTCCAGCTCGTGCATCTTCTCACGGCTGGCTGCAACCTCCGCTTCGGCCAATTCCTTCATTTCCGGATCGTTGGCCAATTCAAGCGCCGACTCAACGTCGCGCTCACATTCGAGATAGGTTTGATAAAGCTCGACGATCGGGGTGATTTCGGCGTGCTCTTTGGCGAGCTGACGAAAACTGTCCATGTCACGTGCGGCGTATTCGGAACTTAGCAGCGCGTTAAGTTCCTCGAGCCTGGCGGCAAGCTGCGCTAGCTTGGACCCGATCGACGGTTTCATTCCTCGGCGTCGAGGCCGTGCAGGCGCGCCAGTGCGTTCAGCAACTGCCTGCGTTCGTTCGCATCAACCTGCTTGAGTGTGCTGGTTGGCGTATGCAGGAACTTGTTTGTCAGAGCGCGCGAGAGTTTCTCCATAACCTGCTTCGGGTCATCACCGCGCTCGATAGCGGCGATGGCGCGCTCGATTTCGTGCCTGCGCGTGCACTCAGCCTGCTCCCTGAGTGCGCGTATCGTCGGGATAACTTCCCTTGATTCCAGCCAGTGCATGAAGGTACTGACACCAACGAGGATGATCGCCTCCGCCTGCTCAACCGCCGCCAGTCGAGAATCCATGCCTTCCTGCACGGTCTTGCCAAGGTCATCGACGGTGTACAGAAATACATCGTCAAGATCGGCAGCCTCGGCCTCAATGTCCCGCGGCACGGCGAGATCGATCATCAGTGCCGGTCGATGCCGCCGCTTCTTCACGCTGCGCTCAATCATGCCTTTGCCCAAGATCGGTAACGGGCTCGCCGTGCAGGAAATGACGATATCAAATGACGGCAGCCGGTCCGGCAGGTCGTTGAGTGCAATCGTTTCAGCGCCGAAATGCTCCGCCAGCTCGGCTGCCCGCTCTGTCGTGCGATTCGCAAAACTGATGGCGCGCGGTTTGTTCGCACTGAAGTGAGTCGCGCACAGTTCGATCATTTCGCCCGCGCCAATAAACAGAACCTTCTGATCGCCGATCGAGGGGAAGATCCGTTCCGCCAGTCTTACCGCAGCCGCGGCCATTGAGATCGAGTTCGATCCAATGTCGGTTCTGGTGCGCACGTCCTTGGCGACCGAGAAACTGGATTGAAACAGCTTGTGCAACACGCTGCCGAGCGTGCCCGCTTTCTCGGCGCTACGAACCGCGTCCTTCAACTGCCCGAGAATCTGCGGCTCCCCCAGCACCATCGAGTCGAGGCCACTGGCCACGCGGAAAGCGTGATCCACGGCACGCGACTCAGGCAGTCGATAGATGAACGGTTCCAGTTTGGCTGTGTCGAGATGATGAAAGCGCGCCAGCCAGTCGATCGCCCGGCGCGGCTGACTCGTACTGCAATAGATCTCGGTACGGTTGCAGGTAGACACAATAGCGGCTTCGCGAACGGGCTCGTGGTCAATCAAGTCCCGCAACGCTTCGTCGAGCCGGGCCGGCTCAAACGCCACCTGCTCACGAACATCGAGCGGCGCCGTGTTGTGGTTGATCCCGAAGGCAAAAAGCTGCGCTATCGACAAGGGACTAAAGAATGCGGTGGCCGTATGCAAGTACGTAATTATAGGTCAGAAATCTCTGTCAAACGGATTCGGTCAGGATCCCAAAACGGCATCTGGCGAGGTAGCCGCGGACACCACGTTATTAGTAAGTTTGCCAAAACGCGACTGGGACCAGCAGTCGCCTCGGGGAGAGGCAGACTCGGCTCGCCAGCCCGTACTCGATATGCTCGATGCCAACCCAGAGATAAATCAGCCGGTGACCTCAGGCGCAAAGGCCGGCCGCGACTGCGTGCTACTGACATTGGCGATCCGAGATGGCGCAACCTGCGAATTCGCGATCGACAAGGCCAAATACGACCCTTATCAAGCTGCTCGGGATGATAGGGCAGCGTAACGGGGAAACTGTTCGGCTATTGCTTGACCGGATGGAAGGACACCAGATGCACTAGATCGCGTCCAGTGATCAATTTCGATAGGGTCGACAACAATCCCTGCCTGCGCCTGACTGTTTCAATGAGTATCGCCCTGCATTCTGGAGGTGACAGGTTTGAGCTTGCCAGTTGCCCGATCACTTGGTGTGGATAGGTGTGGATACGCAAGTTGGTCATTGACCAGACGAGGCTCTCGAGAACATGTGGAAAAATCTGACCATGATAGTGGGTGTCGCAATGACACTCTCGGTCGCACTATGGGGTTTGATCGACACGCATGGGCTTGGCGTCTTTGCCAGGCGCTACGCAGAGATTGCATTTCTGACGCGGGGGTGGTTCATCATGGTATTGATGACGGCAATCCTGTTCATTGTGGCGTTTCTGATGCTGTCCGGTTACGGAAAACTCAGACTGGGGCGCGATGACGAGAAACCGGAATTTTCCAACGTCACGTGGATCACCATGATGTTTGCGGCGGGCATGGGTGTGGGGCTGTTGTATTGGAGTGCAGCGGAGCCGCTTACGCACTTCGCTGTGGCGAGCGACTACGCGCCAGAAGCGACCGCCGCAAGGCAAGCGTTGTTTATTACCAATTTTCACTGGGGTGTGCATGCGTGGGCGATGTTTGGCCTCACTGGCCTGGTGATCGCCTATTTCTCTTTCTGCCGTGGCGCGCCGCAACTGCTCAGTAGCCCGCTGACGGTGACGTTCGGCAACAAAATGTGGACCCGTTGACCGGGCAACCTTGTGAATGTGCTGGCCATCTATGCGGTGGCCATCGGTGTCGCCGGCACCATTGGCATGGGCGTGTTCTAGATCCAGAACGGCATCAACGTCATGCGCGGCGGCGAGTCATCGGGAATGGGTCTGACGACCGCCTTGTTCGTGCTGTTGTGTATCGGCTTCCTGATGCCGCTGACCGTCAACGTGGAAAAAGGTATGGGGCGGATATCGAACATCGCTTTCGGAATCGCGCTGTTTCTGGTGCTGTTCGTCTTGCTGTCTGGGCCCACGTACTACATCATGAGCGTCCTGGTGGATGCGTTCGGCGCCTATCTGGGTGGCGTAATTCATCAGGGCTTCAGAACCTACGCCCTGGCCGACGAGAACCTGCGCAGCTGGTTTGAAGACTGGACCCTGACCTATATGGTTTGGTGGATCTCGTGGGCGCCTTTTGTCGGGGTGTTCATTGCGCGAATTTCTCGCGAACGAACGATCCGGGAGTACCTACTGGCAGTGACGTTGCTGCCCGCCTTGTTCTCAATATTCTGGTACGGCGTTTTCGGCGGTATTGCGTTCTATGAAACGCTGGAAGGCAAACGAAACCTGTTAGAGGCGGTTACAGGCAACATCGACAGCGTTACTTTCGTGCTACTCGACAAGTTACCGCTCTCGCCGCTGACGCAGACTGCAGTGGTCGTGTCCGGGTTTCTTTTCATTATCACGAGCGTGGTGAGCGCATCTCTGGTGCTCGCCATGTTCACCGAACGGGGCAACCCGGACCCAAGCGTGCGTAATAAGCTGGTGTGGGGTTTGATCGTTGCCGCACTGGGTTTGACCATGATTCTGGCCGGTGATATCGAGGTAGTACGGCGCATTATCGTGATGGCTGCCTTGCCGTTTGTGTTAATCCTGCCGCTTCTGTTTGTCAGTTTGCTGAAGGCCCTGAGGAGCGAGAAAACAGAATGAGCACCACTCTCTGGATCGTCGAGACCGCCGCCAACGTATTTCTGTTTGCCTACATCGGCTTACTGCTGTGGCTTTACTTTTGCTCGGAAGACGGCAACTGAGCTGCTAGTTGAGCCGAATCGAAAGCACAGAAACGAGGGGCGGTCGTACAGAATCTCTGTCGGACCGGCCCCTCGCATGGTTGATCGGATCAACCGAACAACTTAGTTATGCGTGACCGAGTTGATGTCGCCGAAGCGGTAGTTGCCTGCCGACTGTGCGAACGGCTTGGCTTCGCTACGCGGGTTCATCGCATTGCGGTCACTCCACTTCGGCTCACTGATTTGGCCGACCTTCAACTCCTGGCCGGCTTGCGAGCCATGCGTGACGCTTGAAATGTCGCTAACGGCGGCAACGGCGTTGAGCGACAGACCGAAAAGAGCAGCAGCGATAATGGTTTTGATCATGGTGGTATCTCCTGAAAAATAAAGTAAAGGGTCAGTAATCATCTCGCGTGAATCATTAACCGTGCGAGTGGTTACAGATTAACGGTCAGGCGCTTGTAAAGCTGCGAAGCATGACGCAGCAAGAATGTGCGGAAATACCCTTGGCTCGAAAGCGTTACGAGCTCTGGCGCGGGTTCATGGCTGCCATGCTCAAATTCCTGATACGGCCACGAATGAGGCCTAAGCTCACTACCGCCAAGCGGCAGGACGGGTAGATTGCTCTGTTAACCTATGCCCTTGTGCGGCGGCTGAACTGCGATTTGTTTACCTTGGTGCAGTGGCGTCGTTTTCTGACTCGGAGCAGAGCTCTTTCTGGGCCGCCCAATGAGTGTAGCCATAGGCGCATAATGCGGCTCCCAGTGCGTTGGCCAACCAATCCCCAACGGACGCATCGCGACCGGCAATCATTGACTGATTCCACTCATCTGCCAGTCCGACCAACAGCACAATCGCGACCGATAACCACAGCCAGCGCGGGCCAGTTGCATACAACAGGAGGAGAGTCATCAGACCGTAGTACGAGAAGTGCGCGAGCTTGTCGAGGGGCGGGGGAAACAGCCGAACGACGGCCGCTGTTTCCGCACCAGCGAATACGCAAAACATCATCGCTGCTGCTAAGCAAACAATGCTAAGAAAGCGTGATTCGAACAACGTACGAAGACCTCAACTCTCAGACTGCGTGGCTGCAACCGTATACAACGATCACACGCCCGCGTTTCCGGCAGCTATTTAAAACACTACTCATCTTTATAGCTAGCTTCCTTGATGTCAGCCGCCAATCGAGTACGTCTGTGGCAGAACAATAATCCTGTGTCCCCGTTGGGATGGCCTCGTTATGAAACTACTTTCCCGAAGTGGTGTACTCCGTTTGCTATGCGATCAGGGCAGCAACAGTTGCTGCAGTCTGTCAGTGGCACCAGTCAGGACAAGAGCTATCAGTAGCGCTGCTAGAGCAATTACGACGAGATACACCGTTGAAGCATTGGCGTACGTGGCTGAATTTGTGCTGATACCCATCATGGCCCCCCTCAATCAGGTTTGCGTTGAGCACTGAGTTGACATGTCTGGGGTTGCAATAAACGTGCGTCAGCCATGTGGTTTGCGTCTGCGCGAAGCACATCGCCCGACATGGCCTGTGCCCAGATACGGCATCCGCATCAAGCAACTGAAAGAATAGAATATTTCATTCTACCTTTTGAGAGCGTGTCCGCTCACGGTGTGATGGTATGAAACAACTGCAAGATGAGCCGAGAAGGACATCGGGTTGAACTGTTGAATCTCAAGCAACGAACTGTCGAGTGACCGTCGCTATCGGTTGGCCGCTGGCGCCTTCGTAGGCGGAGGTGTGTGCAGGCGTTAAAGAATAGTTGGCGAACAGGACACGCTAGCAACAGAAGAGCAGGCTCAGTGAACGGTTGGCGTGAACTTTCCCGCCCGGGCTCGTCAACGCTCGCTGGCGTTCGGTCTTTCAGCAAGGGCTAGAATGCCAACGTAATACAAATCGCCAGCATCTGTTGGATAATTACCACAATTATGACGACACTCGGGTCGTCTAACACCAGTTGGCCGCGTATCGGGCCATCGGCTCGCGGTTCAAGTTGACCAATCTCTGAGGAGGGCAGTTCATGTCTGGTCTGAAAACACATTATGCGGCCTTCGACATCGAAGCCCGAATCCTCGCGGGCATCCGCGCAGCCGGACTGAATCCGGAACAACGCTTGTCAGCGGAGGAACTGGGTGCACTCGACCATTTCCATACCGGCGGCCTTCGAGCCTCACACGAATTGTTGGCGATAACACCAATTGAAGCTGGGGATCGGGTTATTGATGTTGGCGCTGGGTTGGCCGGTTCCGCCAGAATGCTCGCGTCCCAAATTGGCTGCCGCGTCGAGTGTATAGAAATGTCTGCCGACTACTGCACCGGCGCAAGGCTGCTAAACCGGTTGACCGGCCTTGAGGACCGAATAAAGGTGCACGAGGGCAGTGCCCTCGACTTGCCCTTTATCGAAAGTTCGTTTGATGTTGCCTGGATGCAGAACGTCGGCATGAACATCGCGGATAAGCAAACGCTCTACGCGGAGATTGCCCGGGTGCTGAAGCCCGGTGGCCTTTTCGCCTTCCAGGAAATGGCTGCCGGCACGGCGGCGACGTCCTACTTCCCGCTGCCATGGGCAACCGAACCAACCGACAGCTTCCTCATCTCTGCCGAGGAGATGCGATCGCTTCTGGGCACATGCGGGTTCAGCACCGAGCTATTCGAGGATACCAGCAACACGCATTTGAGCAGAACTAGCGCCCATGCCAACCCCGCCGCGCCGGGACAACTGGGCCTCGCAGTATTCGTCAATAACCTCGCAGAAAAAGCAGCAAACGCGCGGCGTAGTCTTGAGGAAGGCCAGGTCCGGCTTGTCCGAGGTGTCTGCCGGTTGAACTAGGTTACTACTACACGGCAAGCGCAGAATGACTTCGCCAGCCTGACGGTGTTGGCGCTGGCCAGCATCGCACTCATGGCGCACGCCCAGGTCGCCCCGGCGCGGCGGCGCGAGGCTGTGAGTCATGCGTAGGCCTATTCTGTTGAAAAACGCCGGAACCGCGAAGCGTTGAGCAAGTCTGAAGAGCTGACTCGGTAATCGGAGACTGTCAGCATGATGGGTCGGCAGGGTAGCAATCAAGCGCCGCTGTTTTATTCCTTCAGTCTCGAAGATCACGTTCCCGCCGATCATCTGCTTCGAGGCATCGACCACTTCCTCGATCTCAATGAGCTGCACCAGCACCTCGCGCCCCACTACAGCAACACCGGGCGCCCATCGATCGATCCGGCGCTGATGATACGCATGCTCGTCATCGGCTACTGCTTTGGTATTCGTTCCGAGCGGCGACTTTGCGAAGAAGTGCACCTGAACCTGGCCTATCGCTGGTTTTGCCGACTGGGACTAGAGGACAAGATCCCGGATCACTCGACGTTCTCTAAGAATCGTCACGGGCGCTTTCGGCACAGCGACACCTTTCGCCACGTCTTCGAGACTGTGCTGCGTCGATGCATGACTGAGGGTCTGGTCGGTGGCGAAGGATTCGCCATCGATGCCAGTGTGATCAGAGCGGATGCGAACCGTGCGCGCGGCGTGCCTGGCGGTGAAGCGGCGCAGTGGAAAAGCCACCAGAATAGTTCACGCGCCGTGCGCGAGTATGTCGATGCCCTGGAGCTCGCCAACCCGCCCGAAGTCCCACCGAAATCGGTGTCGCTGACCGACCCGGGCGCACGCTACACCGCCGCACCCGGTGGCCCGGCCTTCTACGCCTACTCCACCAACTATTTGGTCGATGTCGACGCTGGCATCGTTGTCGATGTCGAAGCCACACCCGCGTTGCGCACCGATGAGGTCAATGCCACGCGGACCATGATCGAGCGCGTAGAGCAGCGCTTCGAGATGAAGCCGGGCAGACTGATCGGCGACATGGCCTACGGTGCGGCAGCGTTACTGGGCTGGATGGTCGACGATAAAGCGATCGAACCACATGTACCTGTGTGGGACAAAACGCAACGCAAAGACGAAACCCTGTCCAGTACCGACTTCCATTGGGACGAACAAGCCGGCGAATACCGCTGCCCGCAGGGCCATGCGTTGCGCAGCCAATGGCGCACATTGAAGAACCTGCGGTCCCACATCACCAAGGCCGGCACGATCATCTATCGGTCCAGCCAAGCAGATTGCGCGAGTTGCCCGATGAAGGCTCGCTGCTGTCCAAACACAGCGATTCGCAAGATCACGCGCAGCGTGCATGAATCTGCGCGCGAAGTCGCTCGCACCATCGCCAAGACCGCGGCTTACAGGCAATCGCGCAAAGACCGAAAGAAAGTGGAGATATTGTTCGCGCACCTCAAGCGGATCATGAAACTGGATCGATTGCGATTGCGCGGGCTCAGTGGTGCCAATGACGAGTTCCTGATGGCAGCCACCGTGCAAAACCTCAGACGAATGGCGAAGTGGCTCGCACCCGATACACAAAATGGCGGATTATTGCCCGCATAGGAGCAAACAAGGCGGTGAGACTCAACAAAAACAGTCGCAATACCGATCGAATTTCGTTACAGCTTTGCAGTAACCGCAACCTTCCATTCCAAAAGCCGAGTTTTTCAACAGAATAG
>CP070775.1:2101119-2105280 GCA_020346185.1 Betaproteobacteria bacterium
ACGACGCATTCATGGACAAGCTGCTGGCGCTGGCCAAAACCGCCCGCATGGGCGATCCAATGAGCATGGAAACCCAGGTCGGTCCGATCACGACGCAGCCGCAGTATGAGAAAGTATTGAGCTACATCGACGTCGCCAAGACGGAGGGCGCAAAACTTGCCCTGGGCGGCGGGCCGGCCACTCGCCCGGAGTGCGGTGAAGGCTGGTTTGTCGAGCCCACCGTGTTTACCGACGTCACCAATCAAATGCGCATCGCCCAGGAAGAAGTATTTGGACCGGTGCTGTCCGTCATCAAGTTCAAGGATGAAGACGAAGCCACCAGCATCGCCAACGATGTGCGCTTCGGCCTCGGTTCCGGTGTATGGACCAAGGACATCGGCCGCGCGATTCGCATGTCAGAGCGAATTCAGGCCGGCACCGTGTGGGTCAATACCTATCGCGCAGTGAGCTACATGTCACCGTTCGGTGGTTACAAGGATTCTGGCCTTGGGCGCGAAAGCGGCATTGAGTCGATCTACGAATACCTGCAGACGAAAAGCGTATGGATCAACACCGGCGCGAAAACCGGCAATCCCTTCGTGTTGCGCTGATCGTCGCGTCCCGACATCGCATAATCAAGCGGCTCATTTATTAGGAAAGGAAATACATCATGAAAGGCGTCGTCTTCCCCGGTAACCGCCAGCTCGAGATTCTCGACTTCCCCGATCCGACGCCCGGCCCGGGCGAAGTCGTTCTCGAAATCAAGGCCTCCGGCATGTGCGGCAGTGACTTGAAGTTCTACCGCCCGGTTGGCGGTGCATCCTCGTTGGGGCTGGGTGATCTTAAAGGGCCGATCATTGCCGGACATGAGCCATGCGGCGTTGTTGCTGCGGTCGGCCCAAACGTGCCGGAGAATCAGGCGAAAGTCGGCATGCGCGTGATGCAACACCACTACCGTGGCTGCGGTGTATGCGAACATTGTTCGACCGGCTGGATGCAGTTGTGCGTCGAGGGCGTAAAGGAAGTCTATGGCGCAACCGGGCACGGTGCTCACGCAAAGTACATGAAGTGCCCGGCGCGAACCCTGGTGACGTTGCCCGACGAGCTGTCGTTCGAGGCCGGTGCCGCTATTTCGTGCGGCACCGGCACGGCGTGGGGTGCGTTGCACCGGCTGGACTTGCAGGGTGATCAGACCATCGCCGTGTTTGGTCAAGGACCGGTGGGGCTGTCAGCAACGCTGCTCGCCTCGGAAATGGGCGCGCGCGTGATTGCCCTCGATACCGAGGAACATCGCCTGCAACGCGCCAAGGAGTTCGGTGCCGCCGAGTTGATCAACCCGCAAGAAACAGAGGATGTCGTGCAGGCGATTCGCGATCTGACCCACGGCCGTGGCGCACACGCATCGATGGACTGTTCCTCCTCGCCGACAGCACGATTGCAATCGGTGCAGTGCGTGCGCACGTGGGGCAAGGCATGCTTCGTCGGCGAAGGCGATAACGTTACGTTGAACGTCAGCAATGACATGCTGCGCCGTCAGGTGACCATCATCGGATCATGGACGTTCTCGACTGTCGGCCAGGCCAAGTGTGCGGAATATGTTGCCGACCGCGAAATCGTACTCGACAACCTATTTACGCACCGCTGGAAGCTGGAACAAGCGAAGGAAGCCTACGAATTGTTCGACAAGCAAACGTCCGGTAAAGGCGTGATCGTGCCATCTTGATTCAAGAAGTAAACTCTTTCACCGCAATAAACGTGGCGGGCGCAGAGAAGGAGAGTCTGAAGAACAAACCCTGCAAGCACATGCAAGCACACCGGGAAATGCAGATTGGATCGCTTGATTTCACGATTTCCGTTGGGCTAAATGAATTGATGTTCTGTAGACAAAGTATTCCTCTGCGTACATTGCGTCCTCTGCGGTGAGCGCTTTTTTGTCACTGAGCTTCCGGGATGTTTGAAGGTTTTACTCTCAAAACTATAGACACGGGTACCGTCAACATACGGGCGCGGATCGGCGGTAACGGGGCACCTGTTCTGCTGCTGCACGGCAATCCGCAAACGCACGTCATGTGGCACGCGGTGGCACCGGCACTGGCCGAGCACTTCACGGTCGTTGCCACCGACCTGACCGGTTACGGCATGAGCAGCAAGCCGCCTTCCTCGGATGATCACGCCGCCTATTCCAAGCGCAATATGGCCAAGGATCAGATCGCGGTCATGCGCAAACTCGGGCACGAGCAGTTCATGGTGGCAGGTCACGATCGTGGCGGGCGTGTCGCCTACCGCATGGCGCTCGATCATCCCGACGTCGTGCAAAAACTGGCAGTACTCGACATCATCCCGACACTCGACGCATTTGAACGCGCTGGCAAGGATTTCGGTCTCGGCTACTACCATTGGTTTTTTCTGGCGCAACCGGCGCCGCTGCCCGAGACTCTGATCAATGCCAATCCGGACTGGTTCTGGCGCTGGCACACCGATCGGGTGCCTCGCAGGTTCTTTGCTCCGGAAGCAGTAGAGGATTATCTGAACTGCTTCCGCAACCCCGAGACAGTGCGCGCGATTTGCGAGGATTATCGTGCTGCCGCCGGTATTGATTGCGAGATCGATGCACAGGATCAGGCCGCCGGGCGCCGCATCAACCTTCCAGTGCTGGCGTTGTGGGGCAAGCAGGCGCGCCTCGAGCAGTGGTATGACACGCTTGCCGTGTGGCGCGGGTGGGCCGATGACGTTCAAGGCGGCCCGCTCGACTGTGGACACTATCTCCCGGAGGAGAAGCCAGATGACACCGCGGCTGCACTGATCGCATTTTTCGGCTGAGCCGATGTTTACCTGAGCCGATGAACGATATGAATCTGTCACACAATTACTACGACACCGGTCAAGTCGTGCTGCACTACGTACGCGCCGGTCAGGGTAAGCCAGTGGTGCTGCTGCACGGCTGGCCGCAGAGCTGGTACTGCTGGCACAAGATCATGCCGGCATTGGCACAACGCTATTCGATCATCGCGCCCGACCTGCGCGGCCTCGGTGATTCGTCACGGCCACTCGATGGTTACGACAAGGCCACCGTTGCCGAGGACATCCGGAAGCTCGTCCACGAGCATCTGGAAATCAATCGTTATGACCTTGTCGCGCATGATTGGGGTGGGCCGGTCGCGTTCGCTCTCGCCGCAACGTACCCCGAGCATGTGCGCAAGCTGGTGATGCTCGACACCGCTGTGCCCGGTGACGGGAGCGGCACGTTTTCGCAACACGGCCGCCGTTGGCACCACGCATTTCATCAGACCGCAGACCTTCCGGAGGCCCTGGTCGCCGGACGCGAAGACATTTATCTCGGCTGGTTTTACCGCAACTATGGTTATCAGCCGGGCGCGATTGCTCCAAGCGACGAGCAGGAGTATCTGCGCACCTATCGCCAGCCCGGCGCGTTGCGTGCCGGTTTTGCCTATTACCGCGCGCTGCAAAGGGACGTTGCGCACAACGAAGCATTGCTCAAGAAGAACGGCAAACTCAGCATGCCGGTGCTTGCTCTGGGCGGCGGCAAGGCATTCGGGCGCGGTATCGAGACGCTGCAATCACTTCAGAAAGTGGCGAATGACGTGCGTGGCGGCGTCATCGACGACTGTGGACACTGGATGCAGGAGGAAAAGCCGGACGAGGTGACGAAAGCCGTACTCGACTTTTTTTCGGATACCTGATCCCGTCGCGCCGACCTTACCTGACAGGGATGACTTTTCGTATATCGGCATTGACAGTACTAGAATAGTCATCGAAACAAAAACAGCGAGGCCTGAGAGTTCGCGGAGTTGACGCTTCGAAATCGGCCCTAACGCAAGAACCGGAACAATCGCCCCCCTTGTGGCATGCGACGGAGGAGATGAATGCGCCTGGTCGGCAAGACAAGCAAAGGGCACGCAATCGCCATCGCTGGTGTGCTTGGTGTGGCCTTGCTGGCAGGGTGCAGCCGCGAGCAGGCAACGGAAATCGGTGACGAAGTTCCTGCCGCAGACGAACCTCCGGTGCTGACCGGACCGGGCTTTGCCGACGACGAACCACCGGCCCCTTATGAAGATCTAGCCGACATGCGCCGCGCCGGTTATCTGCGGGTGCTGATCCATCACAACGACCTGACTGGCCTTGAGCGGGAAGGAGACCCAAGACCACCCGAAATCGAGCTGG
>CP070775.1:2105380-2109240 GCA_020346185.1 Betaproteobacteria bacterium
CTGACAGTGGACGTCGATTATTCGCGCGCCGGTCTGGTCGATGGAACCGGGCTCGTCTGGCTCAAGGCGAACATGGCGATCGATAATGAGCGGCAGATAGCCTATCCGAGTTCATTTGATTTTGGCGCCGATACCGATAACTCCATGCTCAACATGATTATCGGCGTTGCCCGCCGCACCTCTGTGAGAGATCAAATTGAAACAGCACTGACCTATGATTTCAGCGGCGACTTGCAACGCGGTGTGGAAATGGCGAACTCCGCCATCAACCGGCCAATCGGTGACGGCGTGAAGATGTCGGGCAAGATTGCCGACGCGGGCCTCGACAGAATCAAGGCGACCGACAACGGTATCTACCTGGGAGTGCACACCGCTGGGGAATTGCAGCTCAGAGCACCGGCACTACTAGATTAGGTACTGGATAACAGCATGCGTGTTTTGCAGTTCGCAATGGCGTAACGCAGTTTGCGCCTGATCAGGAAACCTAATGCTTGGTGCTCACAGAGTGCTCAGGTTGTTGTTTACTTATGTTCGGAATGAGAGGGAGTAAGCAAGTATGAAGCAGCAAATCAGACCATGGGTATTGTCATGCGTTTTGGCAGCGGTGGTTGTTCTATATATGGGTAACGCTCTTGCGCAGCGGGCAGGGCAATCGATCAGCGTGCAGCCCGGGGTTGTAATCGGAGCTCAGGCAGTGAACCTGCAATCAGAAGCAGGGCGCGGCGCCGCAATCGGCGGCATCGTCGGTTATGCGGCAACTTCAAGCACCCAGCGTTCGAGCAGAAGGGCACGCAATACCTTCCTCGGCGCGCTCGCCGGCGCGGCCATTACGCGCGGTGCCGAAGGCAACCTCGACGGTATGAAGTTCACAGTTGAGACCGGGCCTGGTGCCAGCACGACGGTCGTAACCGATCAGACTGAGATTCAGGTTGGCGACTGTGTCAATGTCGAGCAGGCCGGCAGTGGCACGACTAATGTACGACGCGTTTCCCAGTCCTTGTGTGATTCGCTCTTTAATGGCGATCTGGACGAGGATTCACCGGGATACGAAGAGATTGAGGCTTACATGACGGCAGAAGCCGACCGATGCCTGCAAGCCAAGGAACGCATGATGGAAGCCGAGACCGATGAAGCGTTCGAGGTCGCCATGCGCCGCGTGAAATTCTTCTGTGATGACTGACGCCAGGTCCGCACCTGGGCACCAAGGTGGCCGATGTTTGAGCGCCCGTTTCCTATTAATCTCAAACATCGACCTCGGGAAACTCAGACGAAACTGGTTGCCAGAGCGGTCTGGTTGAACCATCTCACCACAATTCAGAATCAACTTAGAAGGAGACCAAGAATGCACACGTCGCAGAGGCCGTACCCTGCCGTGAAATGGAGTAGTCGGGTTGTTGTTTTCGCCGCGCTCTCGTTATGGACGGCCGGGGCGGCGATTGCAGCGCCCGCCGGTTCCGGTTCTCTGCCTTACGCAGAATCGCCTGACCGGCATTTCCATTCGGAAGGAAAGGCACCGTCAAAACACACACTCGAAATCATCAGGAACGCCCGCCAAACGATGCCGTTCAACGACACTCGCGACTTCGAGGAGGCCGAGCGCGGTTTCATTGCGCCGTTGAAGTCGATGGTGGTCAAAGCCGATGCGGGACATACCGCATGGGATATTGGCCGGTACGAGTTTTTCTCGGAGGGGCGTGACTTCGACAGCATCCATCCATCACTGCAACGCCAGTCGACGCTCAATCAGAAAACCGGCTTGTTCGAAGTCATTCCAGGTATCTATCAGGTGCGCGGCCTCGATCTGGCGAATATCACGTTCGTACGTGGCAAGACCGGCTGGATCGTGTTTGACCCGTTGACGTCTTTGGAGACGGCCCGGGCAGGTCTTGAACTGGTCAACGAGACACTCGAGAAGCTGCCGGTTACCGCCGTCATCATGTCGCACTCTCACGGCGATCACTTTGGCGGGATACGCGGTGTCGTCGACCCTGAGCGGCACGTCGCGGGCAAAGTCGAGATCATTGCGCCGCGCGACTTCATGCAGCACACGGTTTCCGAAAATATCTACGCCGGCAACGCCATGAACCGGCGTTTGTTCTACCAGTACGGTGTGTTGCTGCCCGCCAGTCCGTTCGGCCATGCCGGGCAGGGCCTCGCCCAAAACGTCTCGGCCGGCAACCTCGGTTTGCTGGCACCAACAAGGGTCATTGAAGAAGGCCTCGAGGAGATCACCGTCGATGGCATCAAGATGGTCTTCCAGAATACGCCTCGCACGGAAGCGCCGTCGGAAATGAACACTTATTTTCCCGACTGGAAAGCGTTATGGATGGCAGAGAATGTTACGGGGACTATCCACAATATCTACACCTTGCGTGGTGCTGCGGTTCGTGATGCGCTCGCCTGGTCGAAGTACATCAACCGTGCATTGTTCCTGTTTGGTCAGGAAGCCGAGGTCATGTTCGCGTCGCATCATTGGCCTCGCTGGGGTAACGACCGCATCCAGCAAGTGCTGCGAGGTCAACGTGATGCCTACGCACATTTGAACAATCAGGTACTTCACTATGCAAATCAGGGCGTGACAATCAACCAGATCCACAATGTGTACCGGGTACCGCCCAGCCTCGAGAAAGAATGGTTCGCGCGTGGCTATCACGGCTCGCCCCAACACAACAGTCGCGGCGTCATCAACCGTTACCTTG
Organism: Betaproteobacteria bacterium; assembly: GCA_020346185.1. GTDB lineage: Bacteria > Pseudomonadota > Gammaproteobacteria > Burkholderiales > Eutrophovitaceae > SG8-40. Next base: position 2,108,080 of record CP070775.1, read on the forward strand.
GTTACTGGGATGCAAACCCCGCCACCTTGATCCCGTTGTCTCCTGAAGATTCGGCACCGCTTTTCGTCGAGATGATGGGCGGCGCAAGCAAGATCTTGAAGCGCGGAAAAAAACTTCACGACGAGGGTAAATACTTCCACGCTCAGGAGATTCTTGACAAACTGGTCTGGGCCGAACCGAACAATCGAAGGGCTAGGAAGTTGCTGGCAGATGTCTGGGAGCAGATTGGCTATCAGCAGGAGAATCCCGGCTTGCGAAATAGCTTTCTTGCCGGCGCTTTCGAGTTGCGCTCGGGTATCCCTCAAGGCGCATCACCGGACTCGTCCGGTCCGGACATCATTGGGGCCATGAGCACGGAATTGTTTCTCGATTTCATCGCCATCCGTATGGACAGCAAGAAGGCAGAAGATCTGGCATTTACGATGAATCTGATCACGCCCGACAACGGTGAAAAGTTCGCCATTGAGTTGTCCAACGCAACGTTCACCAACGTCGAGGGCTTTCTGAACAAGGAACCCGACCTCACGATTGTCATCAACCGATCCGAGCTGGAGAAGATCATGATGGGGCAAAAGAGCTTTGCCGCATCCATCGAGGATGGTACGGCCAAGGTGGAAGGCGATGTCGACTTGATTGCGAAGCTGGCGCAGACACTGGTGACATTCGAGATCGGATTTGAAATTCTTCCCGGCACTGCGCCCAAAGCGCTCGAGGTTGATCTCAATCCCTATGAAGTGCCGGCGGATGTTAGCAACATTCGCGGGGAGTAATCCAGCTCGAAATGGCGATATTGAAACCGCTTCGAAGGAGATCAACATGTTTTCCGTGACAGCTAATGGACCGAACCGGGTCGACATTGTTCTGGACGGCAAGCTCGACAGCGACGCCATGAAGGTGGCGCTGGATGAGCTCGTTGAGAAAACTAAAGACATCAAGAACGGTCGGATGCTTTATCGCATCAAGGATTTCCAGATTCCGACAATGGGCGCGCTTGCGATTGAGTTTTCGCGTCTGCCTTCGATGTTCGGCCTGATCGGAAAGTTTGATCGCGCCGCCGTGCTCGCCGATCAAACCTGGCTGCAGAAGGTCAGCGAGCTCGAAGGCGCACTGATACCCGGCCTGGAGATCAAGGCCTTCGGTCTCGATCAGGAAGCCGAGGCA
>CP070775.1:2109340-2125274 GCA_020346185.1 Betaproteobacteria bacterium
TTGTCAAAATGGTGAAGAAAGTGATCACGGCGTAGCGCGATCGTCACCTCTGCGCCCAACGCGCGTAGCAAGCCACCAAACTCGACCGATACGTATCCGGCACCGACAACCATGACGCGCTTCGGTTGCTCCTTGAGTCCGAAGAAGCCGTCTGACGTCGTGCCGAGCTCCGCGCCCGGGACCTCGGGCAGGATCGGGCGGCCGCCGACCGCGATTACTATATGTTCTGCTGTGTAGCGCCGGCCGTCTGCCTCGACGACGCGTGGTTCGACGAAGCGCGCATGTGCGTGCACGACGTCAACCTTGTTGTTGTCGAGACCACGTTGATAAACACCGTTGAGCCGTTCGATGTAGGCGTCGCGGCGCAATTTCAACTCGGCCCAATTCAATGCGCCCGGTTGCGCAGCGAATCCGTAGTCGACAGCTTCCTCAACCGCCTCGTTCAGGCTGGCGGCAGTCCACATGATTTTCTTTGGCACACAGCCTACGTTGACACAGGTACCGCCCATCCGCCCGCCTTCGAACAGGGCCACTTTTGCACCATACGAGGCAGCACGATTGGCTGTTGCAACGCCGCCGCTACCGCCACCGATCACCAGTAAGTCGTATTGTTCCATCGTATTCTGTGCTTCTGCGCTTTAACGAGTCATCTCTGACAGGTGCGCCCGGAGCCGATTGCGCCGCGCTCACCCAGGCGAAAGAAGGCAGTATAAACACATACGTCTGGTGAGGAGGAAAAGCGGCGCGCACTGCGAAGGTGAGCGAAGGGATTGTACTGGCAATTACAAATGCGACGCGCCGCAAACAGTCGACGAGTCGGCACACTTAGTTTGCACGCTAGTCGAAAAAGCTTGTCAACGGTATGGTCGACAGTGGTCGCCAAACTGGTTAAGGTTAGTTAACTAACTAAACTGGAATTGAGTTGTTGAACGCGCGGCCTGCCACTCGGCACGCCGGTTTTCACTGCGGTTATGCCCAGAACCAGTGACAAGCGAGAGCGCCTGATAACAGCCGGGCGAGAACGGATTGACAGCAAGGGGTTCAATCGGACGACTTTGGCTGACATAGCCGAAGCCTCCGGCGTGGCTTTGGGCAATGCCTATTACTATTTCCGTACCAAGGGGGACTTGCTCGATGCCGTTTTCAGCGCCGAGACGGATGACTTTCGGGAGCGGATCGCGGCGATCGGAAAGCACGGTTCACCGCGGGCCCGTTTGCAGGCGTTCCTGGATTCGGTGATCGACAGCAAGGAGCCAATTGCGCGTTACGGACGCCCGATAGGCAGCTTGTCTCAGGAGATGAACAAGTCGTCCGGATCGTCGCGTGCGCGAGCGAACGAAGGGCTGATTCTGCGTGCCCAGTGGGCGTCCGAACAGTTCCGCGCCATGGGCCGGACCGACGCCCAGGATTTGGGGGTCTGGCTGATTGCTTCAATCCAGGGCGTCATTTTTATGGCAAACGCGATGGCGGATCCAGACGTCGTCGAGCGGCAGGTCGGTCAGCTCAAAGCGTGAACCGACGCATTCTGAGTGAAAGCAACGAAAACAGAGGCAGGGAAATGAAGACAGTCTTGTTATTTGACGTGAACGAGTCGCTGCTTGACTTGCGTGCGCTTACGCCGCATTTCGAGCGTGTGTTTGGTAACGGTGAGGTTTTGTTCGAGTGGTTTGCCCAGGTGTTGCGCAGTGCCATGCTCACCGTCATTACCGAGCAGTACAGTGATTTCGCCACGGTCGGGCGCAGCGCGCTGGATATGATTGCACAACGCCACGGTGTATCGCTGAGCGATACTGACCGCAGCGACATCGTCGGTGGCATGCGCGCCTTGCCGCCACATCCCGATGTCTTGCCTGGGTTTGAAAAGCTGCATGCGGCCGGTTATCGGATGGCTTCGCTGACCAATTCGCCGCCGGCGGTGGCGAAAGCGCAACTGGAGAATGCGGGTCTGGTGAAGTATCTCGACAAAATCATCTCGGTGGATGAGGTCAAGAGCCTCAAACCAGCGGCAAAGGTGTATCGGCATGCTGCGCGCGTCATGGGTGTCGCACCTGGGCAGGCGCGCCTGATTGCGGCCCATTCCTGGGATGTTGCGGGCGCCATGAGTGCCGGTTGTAGAGCGGCATTCATCGCGCGCAAAGGCATGGTACTCAATCCCTTGTTTGAAGCCCCTGACATCGTTGCCCCGGATTTACTGCAGGTAGCAGAGCAGATCATCGCGTCGGACGTCTGATTGGTTCGTCTGGCCACAAACAAGCAGGCGCACGAACAGTTCGTTGAAAAAAGCATAGCGAGCAGCCCGCGCGCCAGGAGCGGCGCAGCTCGACACAAGAAAACGGGCAAGGCTGGTGTGGGCGAAGATTCAGATGAACGGAGTGAATGTTACGTCGCAGCCAAAACGCCTTGTGGTTTCAGGGAGGGCTAACGTGAGCAAGGCGAACGTTACGCGGGAACTACATTCTCGACAGACTTTCGCGAGGCGCGCGCGAGCAGGAAACAAAGCAATCGGCCCAAGTGCATAAATGAGCGCAGTAACTTCTTCAATCAAACCGCGAGGAAACTGCATGATCGACCTTTATTATTGGCCGACTCCCAACGGTCACAAGATCACGATCTTTCTGGAAGAAAGCGGAACCGGTTACCGCATCATTCCGGTGCATATTGGACGCGCCGAACAGTTCAAACCAGAGTTCCTGGAAATCTCGCCCAACAATCGCATGCCGGCCATCGTCGATCGCGCACCGGCGGATGGCAGCGCAGCCATTCCTGTTTTTGAGTCGGGCGCGATCCTGCTGTACCTTGCAGAAAAGATCGGGCAATTCATTGGTGAGGATATTCGTGATCGCGTCGAGGTCCTGCAATGGTTGTTTTGGCAGATGGGCGGGCTTGGACCAATGGCCGGCCAAAATCATAATTTCGTAAAGCATGCACCGCAAAAGATTTTTTACGTCATGGAACGCTACATCAAGGAGACATGCCGCCTTTATGCGGTGCTGGATCGACGTCTTGCGGATCGCGAGTTTATGGCGGGCGACTATTCCATTGCCGACATGGCGGCGTACCCGTGGGTCGTCCCGCATGAGTGGCAGCAACAGAATCTCAACGATTTCCCGAACCTGAAGCGCTGGTTAGAGAAAATCCGCGCCCGGCCGGCAGTGGTGCGTGCTTATGAACGGGGTGCTGCCGTCAGTTCCAAGCCGCTTGTCGACGAGGAATCCAGAAAATTCCTGTTCGGCCAGACTGCCCTAACTGTTCGCGCGGTTGCGCAATGAGCATTCGATTGTACGATCTGGCGGCGGCCGATCCGAGTCTGCGTTTTTCTCCTTATTGCTGGCGCATCAAGATGGCGCTGGCGCACAAAGGCCTGTCCTGGGAGGAGGTTCCGTTTCACTTTGCCGAAAAGGACCAGCTGCCGCAGCCTAATGCGGGGACGGTACCGGTTCTGGTCGAAGGCGACACGGTGGTGAGTGACTCGTGGGCCATCGCCGAGTATCTCGATCGGCGTTTCCCCGGCAAGCCGCTGTTTGCCTGTGCTGAATCGAAATCGACCGCACTACTGGTCAAGCTCTGGATGGAACGCACGGTGCACCCCTTTATCCCGCGCATGGGAGTGGTCGATTTCATGTCGGCATTGCATGAAAAGGACAAAGCGTATTTTCGAAAGACGCGCGAAAAGCGCTTTGGCACGTCACTCGAGCAGCACATGAACAACCCTCAACAAGCGCGTGAAGGTTTCGTTGCAGCGCTTGAGCCGCTGCGCGCGATGCTGAAACAGCAGCCGTATGTCGCCGGGGCGCAGCCGGCGTTCGCTGACTATATTGTTTTTGGCCACCTGCAGTGGATGCGCTGCGGCTCTCCTTTTCCGGCACTGAAGAAGGATGATGCGGTGTTTGACTATCGGGAGCGGATGCTTGATTTGTTCGACGGTCTCGGGCGCAACGCGGCTTACCGCGAACGGCTCAACTGAACCGATTCGGATGAAATCGTTTGAAAGTATCAATAAGGATGCCGTGCGCAAACACGGTGAACGGGTGCTGAATAGCCGACTTCCGAACGCCAAATCGGCTCGTGCGCTCTATGCCGTTACCGATGGCCGTTATTTGTCAGAAATGGCCAAATGCATCTTTCAGGCAGGTTTCGTTTGGAAAGTGGTCGATAAATTGTGGCTGGGCTTCGAAGAAGTTTTTCTTCGATTTTCACCGAAGGATCTTGTCGACCCGAAACCACGGCAGATTGACTCGATCAAGCAGGATCGACGTATCATTCGCAACGCGCAGAAAATAAAGGCAGTGCTGGATAGCGCCCGGTTCGTGTCGCGCGTGTCGAGTGAGCATGGCGGCTTTGGCAAGTTCATCGCGCGATGGCCAGGCGATGACCTGGCCGGTTTATGGAATAAGTTGTCTCGCGAAGGCAGCAGTCTTGGCGGCATAACCGGGCCCCGCTTTCTACGCAACGTCGGCAAGGACACCTATATTTTTTCGCCCGACGGAGTCAAAGAGCTGATTGCCACGGGTGTAATCAGCAAGGCGCCGGCGAGCAAGACTGCCCTGACTGCCTGCCACCAGGCGTTTTCGAGATGGCATGACGAAAGCGGGCGACGATACTGTGATATCAGTATGGTCGTGGCGTGTTCGGTATAGAAGATTGAGTTCCGAAACAAGTCAGCCGAAATCGATCTCGCGGTATTCGACCGAAACAATTTCGATTTCTTCTTTTCCCGACGGCGATCGTAATATGACCACATCGCCTTGGCGAGCCTTGAGCAGCACCCTCGCAAGCGGTGAGATCCAACTGATCAGATTGCGAGCCGGGTCGGCTTCGTCGATGCCAACGATCGAATAAGTCTTCTGCTCTTCGTTTTCGTGCAGCACCGTGACGGTGGCACCAAAAAACACTTGGTCGGTCGCTTCGCGTGTCGCCGGGTCAACGACAACGGCCGCATCGAGCCGTTTGGTGAGAAACCGGATGCGTCGGTCGATCTCACGCAGGCGGCGTTTGCCGTAGATGTAATCAGCGTTCTCCGAACGGTCACCGTTGGACGCTGCCCACTGGATCACCTTCACCAGCTCCGGGCGTTCCCTGTCGATCAAGTGCAAGGCCTCGTCCTTAAGTGCCTTGAATCCGGATGGCGTGACGTAGTTCTTCGTGCTTGCCGGAAGCGCAGGCGGATTGTTGTCATTCTGTAGTCTGTCGTGTGTCAATCTCGGCATGGTGTCGCAGGCGTGCAGTGCAGGCGAATGTGAGTCAGCGTCTATTTTACGGCCCGTGCGGTCGGGAAAGTGGCCGCGTTCGGGAGGGTCTGCCGTCGTCTGGTTATGACAATTCGCAGGCTGATTCGGTTCGTGGCGGACGGTCGCCTTTTTGACGTAGAATCCCGGCCGTGGCTTGTACAACATTCAGGAGGAGTGAGAAATGACCATCAAGGTAGGTGACAAGCTTCCCGACGGAAAGCTGTGGGAGTTCGTTGACGAAGAGACACCGGGTTGCAGTATCGGGCCAAACGAGTTTGATGTCGCGGAGCAGGTCAAGGGCAAACGCATCGCTGTGTTTGCACTACCCGGAGCTTTTACGCCGACCTGTTCGGCGAAGCATCTGCCGGGTTACGTCGAGAAAGCCGATGAACTGAAGAAAAAAGTCGATGAAATCTGGTGTCTCTCCGTAAATGATGCCTTTGTCATGGGTGCTTGGGGGCGCGCGAACGGTGCAACCGGCAAGGTGCGCATGATGGCCGACGGCAACGGTGATCTGACAAAAGCCCTCGGCATGGAGCTGGACCTGACGGCGCGCGGTATCGGCGTTCGCTCGCAACGCTATTCGATGTTGCTCGAAGACGGGAAAGTCAAGGCGCTCAACGTCGAGGAGGGAGGTAAGTTCGAGGTCAGTGACGCTGACACCATGTTGAAGCAGGCCTGAGGCTGATCGACGCAGCATTTTGGTGCTGAATTTGCTTGACTCAGGCAAAAGGAGGCACCATGAACAAGCTACTTATTTCACTCATATTCTTCACGCTGTGCGGATGCGGCCTGGAGACTGCCGGAACGGCAGCCACCGGGGCCAGTCTCAAGAAGCAGGAGCTCGAAGAAGGTCGGAAAACCATGCAAAGGGTAGAGGACCGCATCGAGCAGATGAACGATCAGACGCAGGCGCGTATCAACTCGTTCGACGACTAAAAGCGACGAAAACCTGCCTCATCATCGATCGCACGCGCGCGCGACGGTGAGACAGGGTTTTTTTCGATGGCGGTATCGTGTGCTCGCTTAGTCCCTGCGCAAGTCCGTGGTCTATGTAGTCCCGGCGCAATACGGACCGCTCTCACGCCGTGGCAGCCCAATCATCCTGGATTAGACGGGTTGCCTACACTCGAAACGCTCGCCACACTTTGCCTAACGGTCTGGTAGTAGGTAACGATCCTGGCTTTTTGTCCCTGCCTCAGACGACGGTCGTGGTTTCGGTCCGGAGGAAATCAATCAAAGCATCGAGAACGGCGTCCGGCTGCTCGCTCATCAACGAGTGGCCGGTGCCATCCAGCATCACGGTTCGCGCATCCCTGAAGTTTGCGATCGCTTCCTTGGCCGCCTGCGGCGGCGTCATCAAATCGTGTTGTCCGAGCACAAGCAGCACCGGGCACTGAGTTTTCGTCGCTGCATCAAGACCGCCACGGTAGCTATTGCAGGCTGTGAAGTCGGCATGCAGAACGCCGTTCGCCGAGCGTTCCATTAGTCGCATGCTGTTGCCCATCATCCAGGCACCTGGCTGCCGGTTCCCGCCGATCTGCGCGCGCGGGCTGTGGGCGAAGATATTAATCATTTCGTAGGCGGCGTGGTCATCGGCGGCGGACGTCTCGAGCAAGGCGTCTGTCACAGGCATGGGTATCGCGGTGCCAATCAGTGCCAGGCGGGTGACGTTGGCAGGATAGCGCGCAGCGGCCTCCAGCCCGATCAGCGATCCCATGCTGTGCCCGACGATCGCTGCCTGTCTGATGCCGCCAGCATCCATCAGCGTCTTCACCCAGCCAGCGAGCGCGGCTACGTCATCGAGAGCGTTGCCCGTGGACTTGCCATGGCCCGGTAGATCGACCGCTAGCACGTTGTGGCCATGGTAAGCAAAGTACCGGCTCTGCAGCGCCCACACACTGTGATCGTTTGCTGCGCCGTGGATGAAAATGCTCGTCGGCAACGAAGCGTCAAAGGCGTGGTTGCCCGTGTACGCATAGGTCTTATGACCATCTACTTCCAGAAACACCTGATCCCTCCGTTTCTCAGGCCTTTTGGCTGGCACGTAGTGCGCGCGACAAATCTTCCAGTAAATCGTCTGCAGACTCGATGCCGATGGAAAGGCGCACGGTGCCTTCTGTAATTCCGGCTGCTCGCAGTGCCGCATCGTCCATGCGGTAATGCGTCGTGGTTGCCGGGTGAATGACCAGCGACTTGGCGTCACCCACATTGGCCAGATGCGAAAACACTTTCAGTGTCTCGATGAACTTGCGCCCGGCACTGCGTCCGCCTTTCAGCTCAAAGCTGAATACGGCGCCGCAGCCATTCGGCAGCAATTGCTTCGCCAACTCATGATCGGGATGGGACGGCAGCTCGGGATACACTACCTGTTCGACCGCATCGTGTTTGTCAAGAAACGCGACCACCGCGCGCGTATTATCGATGTGGCGTTGCATGCGTGGACCGAGCGTTTCCATTCCTTGCATGATTTGGAATGCGTTGATCGGACTCATGCAGGCGCCAAAGTCACGTATGCCCTCGCGTCGGGCGCGCAGCAGGAAGGCAGCGGTGGTCGATTCTTCAGTAAACACCATGCCATGGAAGCCCTCATACGGTTCGGTGAGGGTCGGAAATTTGCCCGACTTGTCCCAGTCGAATTTGCCACCGTCGATCAGCAGGCCGCCAATCGCGACACCATGACCACCGAGAAACTTGGTGGCGGAATGAAAGATCAGATCTGCCCCGAGATCGAATGGTCGCATCAGGTAAGGCGTTGTAAAGGTGGAGTCGACCAGCAGCGGCAGTCCTGCTTCATGCGCGACGTTGGCGACGCGCGGGATGTCGAGGACATCGAGCCCCGGGTTTCCGAGCGTTTCACCGAAAAGCAGCCGCGTTTGCGGCCTGATTGCCGCGCGGAACGCGTCAACGTCACGCGGGTTCACGAAAGTGGTTTCAATGCCGAAGCGCGGTAGTGTATATGCGAGTAGGTTGTGCGACCCGCCGTACAGTGAACCCGACGCAACAATATGCGATCCGCCATTCATCAATGTCACGATGGCAAGATGTAACGCTGCTTGCCCGCTGGCCACTGCAATAGCACCGACGCCGCTTTCGAGCGCGGCGATGCGTTCTTCCAGCGCGGCATTAGTCGGATTGGAAATGCGCGAGTAGACATGTCCGGCGCGTTCCATGTTGAATAGCGACGCGGCATGATCGGTGTCAGGAAACACGTACGAAGTCGTGAAGTAGATCGGCTGAGCGCGGGCACCAAATTCGGAATCCGGTTGCTGGCCAGCGTGCAGGCTCAGAGTATCGAGTTGATAGGTTTTCGGGGCAGGCATACTTGGTAAATGTTAGACGTGGTCTGTCAGTAGAGCGCGCCGCGGGCGGTAATAGGCCACACCGATTCGACAGTATCGCTACGATACCCGACAATCCAGTCGTGGAGATTGACGGTCGGATCGCAGTGGCCCGGAATAAGCCGGATCTTTTTACCCAGCGGATAGCGGGACGCATCGTCGACGCGCAGAACGCCGTGTTCGTCAGAAGCGCCAAGGTATTCGGCGCCCGGTTCGTCGACCAATGGCATGCCCGAATCGACGGACAGTGCCTTTAGTCCCGCATCAACCACGGCGCGCCCGGGATTGGTGTGGCTCATCACCGTTGTCCATACAAACAGACTGTGCAGGAAGGCATGAAATGGTTTACCGTCCTCGGCCAGATTCCTCGCGTAATCTGCATCCATGAATACATACGAGCCAGGCTGGATTTCATTGTAGACGTCGCTGCCGGCTTCCATCAGGTAAGTGCCGGTGCCGGCCCCAGTGACAATTTCGCACTCCAGTCCATCTTCGTGCAGCAAGGCCAGCGTTTCGCTTACCAGTCGCACAGCGCGCTCGATCAGCGCTCGTCGCTCATCGGCGGACCGCACATGCTGGGCGGCGCCCTGGTAGGCGTGGATACCGCGCAAGTGCAGGTTTGAACTGGACGCCACCACGGCAGCCAGTTTTCTTGCCGGTTCTCCAGGTTCGACGCCACAGCGGTTGGCGCCGACGTTGACTTCAACCAGTACGTTCAGTCTTACACCCGCCTTGGCCGCGGCATCGTTGAGTGCGTCGACATTGTCGGCGTCGTCAGCCAACACACTCACTCGTGCGCGTTGTGCCAATGCCGCCAAGCGCTGGATTTTGCGTGGACCGACGACCTGGTTGCTGACCAGTACGTCGGGAATGCCGCCCGCGACCATGGCCTCGGCTTCCGTGACTTTCTGGCAACACACACCGACCGCTCCGTGCGCCATCTGACGTAGGGCGATCTCCGGGCATTTGTGCGATTTGGCGTGTGGGCGGACGCGAAGCTGCTTGCCTTCCAGGGAAGTATCCAGGCGCTGCAGATTGGTGTCGAATGCATCCAGATCGAGCAGCAGAGCAGGTGTATCTACTTCGCTCAGTGCCATGCCAGGTTCAGCGGGGCAGGGTATCTGGAAAGTCATGGCGTGATTTCCTGTGTTATTGGTGGGAATCGACGATGAGCACAACAAGGTGAGCCACATTGTGTCCTGCGAGTACGCCTGTTTCGTCGCCGGCAGGCTGGCGTGTTTTCCTAGCTGAAGTTGATTGTGCTCCCTGGCGGCACGACGATAAAACCCAATTACTGATCGCGGCCTCTGAGGCAGTCCGAGCGCATTACGTTGCCAGCACTCTCGACCGTCCAGTTATTGCCGTAATTGCCGAACACGTAAGCCAGAATGATCGTAAGGTTCTTTTTCTCAACCGGGTCACCATACTGCCTTTCCTCGAGCTTCAGCTTCGCTTCTTCGTGGGTGACATTCGCCTTGCGCCACGTCATCGCCTCGGAGGCAAAGGCGCCGATATCGTCGCAGGTCATGGTGCCGAGTGGGTAGGGGGCTGCCTTCGCAGTACAGACGTTGGCGGCCAGCAATAAAGCGAAAAAAGTTCTCATTGCTATGGTTTATCCTCACAGTGCGAGAGAGTAATATTTGATTATCGGTTCGATATAGGCATTGTAACCATGTTGGCTGCCCCTGCCACGATCGGACGTGTGGCGTTCGTTGTATTAACGACTCTGTGGGTTTTTTTGCCGCTGTTTGCGCCGCCGGTGCAGGCGCAGGACTTGCCAGCCGAGCTTACCCGCGAGCAGGTGTTGATTGGGCTCGAGCACCAGGAAGAGGATGTCCGTCGCGGTGCGTATGTGGCGCTGCGCAGTCTTGGCCTCAAGGAAGACTTGCCGCTTCTTTTCATTGCGCTGTACGACAATGACCCGCTGATCCGCCAGCTCGCAGAAAACGCGATCTGGGAAATTTGGGGGCGATCCGGCAATCCATTGCATGACCGGATGTATCAGCGCGGCGTCGAGCTGATGCAGGCCGGCTTGTATGGCGGCGCGATCCGCAATTTCACTTCACTTATCCAGTTGGCGCCGGATTTTACGGAAGCTTGGAACAAGCGAGCGACCGTGTATTTCATTGTTGGTGAAAACGACCGGTCAATCGAGGATTGTGAACAGGTTCTGGCGAGGGAACCGAATCATTTCGGTGCGCTCTCAGGTTATGGGCAACTGATGTTGCGCAAACGTGATTACGAGCGTGCGCTGCGATATTTCGAACGGGCGTTGACGGTAAATCCGAATATGCGCGGTGTTGGGGAAAACATTGAGGCGATCAAGCGACTGATTGAGAAAGGAAATGGCGATGAGGTTTAGAAGATTGCTGGTTGTGGCATGCATCGCACTCGCAGGCTCTCCGGCGTTTGGAGGGGACTGGGGAACGCTCATGTCGCGTGAGGAAGCGCTCGCCCAACTCGATAGTCCGGACAGCCGCGATCGTCGTGAAGGACTGGGGCGGCTTGCCGAAGTTGGCGCCAATGAAGATGTGCCCTACATGATGCAGCTTCTGCATGACGTGGATCCCATGGTGCGAGGCATGGCGGAACAAGCCCTTTGGGGCTTGTGGCTGCGTGCAAACGATCGCGGCGTAAATAGTCTGCTCCAGAATAGCATCGTGATGATTCAGCAAAAGGACATCGAGCAGGCAATCGAGAAACTCGACGAGATCATCGCCTACAAGCCGGAATTTGCCGAGGCTTGGAACAGGCGTGGCGACGCCTATTCACATTTGGGCGAACTCGATCATGCTCTCGCCGACTATGAGGAGGCGATCCGTCTCAACCCTTACCATTTCGGCGCGATGCAAAGTTGTGGTGAGATATGGCTCGAGCGTGCTGATGCACGGCGTTCGGCAGCTTATTTCCGGCGCGCGCTGGACCTCAACCCCAACTTGTACGAAGTTGCAGTGATCCTGCGCACGCTCGAGCAGGAGCTCGAGAACGACCGCATCTGATCGTTAGCAGGCTGTTGCAAAAATACTGCGCGGCCTTGATCGGGACTTGCGCGGTGCTCGCAATCCTCATGTACCACCTATGTACACTTTGGTTGCTGCACGCTGGTTCGATCAATACGGTGCGCACCCGGCTGAAGGCCGTTCGCGACGTTTTTCAACGGCCTGTTGATGGGGCCAATGCTCAGGCGCGTTTTTTAGCACGCTTTTTCTTGCGCCGTGCTTTCGGCAGCTCGATTCCTGTGAGTTGCTGATAGACCTTGATCACCGCTGAGTCGTCCTCACCTGAAAGACCGGCACCGGCCGCCGACAGATACATCTGATGGGCCGCTGCGGTCAGCGGCGCAGGGAAATTTAGTACTTTGGCGGTATCGAGGACGATGCCCAGATCCTTGACGAAGATGCTCACAGCGGAAAGCGGCGTGTAGTCGCCTTCCAGGATGTGCGGCACCCGGTTCTGGAACATCCAGGACGAGCCGGCACTGTTCGATATGACGTCGTACAATACTTTCGGATCAGCGCCAGCGCGAATACCCAAAGCCATCGCCTCGCAGGCCGAGGCGATGTGTACACCGGCGAGCAGCTGGTTGATCATTTTCACCTTTGAGCCCATGCCGCAGCTGTCGCCCAGCCGGTATACCTTTGCTGCAATCGCATCGAGCACCTGTTTGGCCTTGCGGAACGCCTTCGGCTCGCCAGAGGCCATGATTGATAGCTCGCCTTTTGCTGCGCGCGCTGCACCGCCCGAGACCGGTGCATCAATCATCAGAATGCCTCTCTGATCGAGTTGCTCGCCAAGCGAGCTTGCGAACTCTGGCGGCACTGTCGCGCTGGCAATGACCACGCTACCGGGCCGCAAGGTTGACAACGCGCCGTTCTTGCCCAGCAGCATGTCGCTTGTCTGGTTCGCGTTGACGACCAACACGACGGCAATGTCGCAGTTTGCTGCCATTTCCGCTGGATTGCGATGAGTGGTGCCACCGGCTTTGACAAATGCGTTTCTGGCGCTGGCTTTGATGTCGAAGGCGTGCGTCGGGAAACCTTTCGACACGAGGGTGCGCGCAACCCCCATTCCCATGGAACCCAAGCCGATGACGCCGACCGAAGGCTTTGTTGTTCTGCTCACAATGTCTGTCCCCCATTGAATGGCGATGAACTTCCGTGCGCGTCAGCGGCCATTTTCTGATGGCAAAATGTCTGTCCCAGTGCCAGCCGAACAATGCATCCTCGATGCGCTCATCCGTCTTTATCATTGTCGCCAGCGCGCTGGCGCTAACCGCCTGCTGCAACAATCCGAATTATAGTCCTGTGAAACAACACCACACCAAGCTAGGATTCAAGAACCGCTACGCGCATCCGGAGAAGGGCAGTATCTGGAAGTGGCAGTGGGAGCGCTGGCGCAACGGGGTGCCGGCCGACCCGGAAGACGGTTATGGTTTTCCGGTGTTGCGCCCGGATGTCGCGTTTCTCAAGAACAATCGAGAGGTCGAGACGCTGACGTGGTTGGGACACGATACGTTCCTGATTCAGATGGCCGGCCTCAATATCATGACGGACCCGCATTTGACGGAGCGTGCCTCGCCGTTTTCGAATACAGGGCCAAGGCGCTACAGCCCTCTACCGATGTCGTTCGAAGATTTGCCGCATGTCGATGTCGTCCTGATTTCGCACAGCCACTACGATCACCTGGATCGCGAAACTTTGCGGCGCCTGTCCCGGCAGCAAGGTGGACCGCCACTTTTTCTGATGGGTTTGAATCTGCGCGCCTGGGCGACGGATAACGGCATCGAGAACGTTACTGACCACGACTGGGGCGATGTCGTCGACTTCTCCGGGATGCGGTTTCATTTCGTCCCGGTGCAGCACTGGAGTGGCCGCACGCCATGGGATCGCAATCGGACGTTGTGGGGCGGTTGGGTCATCGAGCACGGAAATCGCCGCATTCTTTTCGGCGGCGACTTTGGTTACTCGCAGGATCTGCGTGATCTGGGCGAGCAATTCAGTGGCTTCGATCTGGCGATGATCCCCGTTGGGTCATATGAACCGCGCTGGTTCATGAAGACAATGCACGTCAATACCGATGAAGCGGTGCAAGCCCACCTCGACCTGCGTGCCCGCCATTCGGTGGGCATGCACTGGGGAACATTTCGTCTCACTGATGAGCCACTCGACGAGCCACCGGCCAAACTGGCCGAGTCGCTTGCTCGCGAAGGCATTTCTTCGGCAGAGTTTTTTCTGATGCAACATGGAGAGACGCGCATGCTCGAGGACATTTTTGTCAGAGCCCTTACTCAACAGGCCGAACCGAGTTTCACGGTGAAATGACCGAGAAGTCTTTGTCCCAACTGAGGGGGCGTATCGAGGTCTGGGCGCGTGAGCTTGGTTTCGATCAAACGGGGGTCGCCGACTGTGATTTATCTCATGTCGAACAGCATTTACACGACTGGCTCGATCAAGGCTGGCACGGCGACATGGATTTCATGGCCGCGCACGGAACAAAGCGTACGCGGCCACCGGAACTGGTTCCGGGCACCAGGCGGGTGATCAGTGTGCGGATGAATTATCTGCCCGATGACGTGACGCCGGCCAACAGCGTCCTCGATGACCCGCGACGCGCTTACGTTGCACGCTACGCTGTGGGGCGTGACTATCACAAAGTCTTGCGCAACCGGCTCGAGGCGTTGGCGCAAAAGATCCGCAATGAAGTGGGAGGCTTTGGCTATCGTGTCTTCACCGACAGCGCCCCGGTAATGGAAGTCGAGCTGGCGAACAAGGCCGGTCTGGGCTGGCGTGGCAAGCACACCTTGTTACTCAATCGTGACGCGGGCTCGTGGTTTTTTCTGGGGGAGATATATACCAATCTCGATCTGCCGGTTGATCAACCGCAAACAGAGCATTGCGGCGATTGCACGCGCTGCATGGACATTTGTCCGACTCAGGCGATCATCGCTCCTTACAGACTGGATGCAAGACGCTGCATTTCCTACCTTACTATTGAACACAAGGGATCGATCCCCGTTGAATTTCGCACCCTGATTGGCAATCGCATTTACGGCTGTGACGACTGCCAATTGGTTTGTCCGTGGAACCGCTTCGCGCAAAAGGCGACGTTGTCCGACTTTGACGTCCGCAATGGGTTGGATTCATCGGACTTGGTCAGTCTCTTTGCCTGGGACGAACAGATGTTTGACCGCAACACGCGAGGCAGTGCGATCCGGCGCATCGGACATGAGCGTTGGTTGAGAAACATTGCCTGCTCTCTCGGTAATGCAGTTACGTCGGCGGAAGTGGTTGCCGCTCTCGACTCTCGCGCTGATCATCCGTCAGCTCTGGTGCGAGAGCATGTCGCTTGGGCGATCGCTCAGCACCTCGAGGCGGGCAACAGTGTTACAGACAACTTACTGGCGACGTGATCAAACGTAGCCTGATTTAAGGGATAAAGTACGTGTCACGTTGGTTAATCGGTATCGGATTGGTTATGGTGGTAGCAGGCTTGCTGTGGCCATGGCTGTCGCGCCTGGGTCTGGGGCGCCTGCCCGGAGATATACACATCGAACGTGATGGTTTTCATTTTTTCTTTCCCATCACTACCGGCTTGCTGATTTCGGTGATACTGACGCTGATCCTGTGGTTCCTCAGGCGGTGATCCGAGGCCCAGGCACAGTGCTAGAATCATCATGCTCATTAGCAAATTGTGTTGACCACTCGGAAGAACGGAGGAGAACATGAAGCGCGTTACTTGCCTGCTGTATGCAGCGCTGTTCCTGACTTCAGCGCAATACGCATTGGCCCAGAAGCCGGAAGATGCGATCAAGTACCGTCAGGGCGTATTCAGAGTGATCGGCTGGAACTTCGGTTCAATGGCGGCAATGGCAAAAGGCAAAAGGCCGTACGACGCTGAGCAGTTTGCGCGCAACGCCGAGATCGTTGCATTCATGAGCCGGCTGCCGCTCGAGGGCTTCACGCCTGGATCCGAGACTGGCGACACCAAGGCGAAGCCGGAGATCTGGCTGGAAATGGACGACTTCAAGGCAAAAATGAAGAAGATGCAGCAGGAAGTTGACGCGCTGGCGAAGGTGGCGAAGACGGGCAACTTCGACAACTCCAAGGCTCAGCTTGGTGAGGCAGGGCAGGCATGCAAGGCTTGCCACGACAAATTCCGCAACAAGTAAACGCCGGGATCGGAAAGATAAGCCCCAAATAAGCCTTCGGACCAGTCGAAGCTGATGCAATCCCAACGGAAGCCGTACCGCAGTGTGCGGCTTCCTTGTCTGATGACGGCGTTTTGTGACTAGAGGCGGCGATGGGCGACGAACTGAAATCCAGCAGAACTGAACTAGAACGCTACCCCGCGCGCGGTCATCACGAC
>CP070775.1:2125374-2127784 GCA_020346185.1 Betaproteobacteria bacterium
TCAAACGTCACGCACGGTTCGCAAGCCGGCCAGGAACTGAAAGTTGGTCAAATCAGCGACCCGAAGTGGAGCGACCGTAACGCGATGGACCCGCGCAGCGAAGCAAAGCCGTTCGCGAAAGCCGCCGGCGACTACCGCTTCGGTGACATCAGCTCGGTTACGCACAATTAATCTAGTGACGGTCTTCCCCGGTTGATCCAATCAACCGCGCGAGGGGGCCATCAGGCGGAGACCCTGCCTGATGGCCCCCTCGCAGTTTTATGACCGCCAGGAAGTTCCTATCACCAGGAAGTTCCAACCAGCAGGGCATCTCCCGAGCAAATCCGGCACGCAAGCGAGTGTCCTCGCGCAGCCCACGTTGTAGTTCGCACGCCTTTGCCCGATTGTCAGTGCAACGGTCAGTTCCTGCCGGAACAGCGAGCCCAAGCAACCTGGTTGGTGCAAAGTTCCGGCTTCCCGCCGACCGATGCTCGTGCGTCGCAATCACCGACGTTTGTGTTCCGCTCGCGCGGAGATAATTTTTGCCGAACGCTTGCAGATGGAATGTACAGATTATATACTTTTTTGCGTACACTTCATGTCCATATAAACATTTGGGGCGACAGTCCTGCATACAATTCAAGCGATAGATATGACTACAACTCAAAACACTGGCGCGCCCGTGGTTTACCCGATCGGTGTCGTTTCACGCCTGACCGGTATCCGGCCTACAACACTACGTATTTGGGAGCGCCGTTACGGACTTGTCAGACCAAGTCGTTCCGAAGGCAAAAGCCGGCTTTACAACGAGGGCGATGTGCGGCGATTGACCCTTATCAAGACGCTGGTGGACGCAGGTCATCCAGTGAGCCTGCTCGCGCCGCTTTCGATCGAGCAGCTCCGGATACGACTGGAAGGAACGACTGCACGGACCATCAAGCCCCGTAGCGGTGGCATCTCGGTAGCCAATGTCGCCACGGTAGGCAGTTCGCTAGCGGAACGCCTCAAAGGCGCGGATCACATTGCAGCCGCGCAAAACGTCGCATTCGGTTCCTGTTTCGGAAGCGAGGCAGACCTGTTGGAAGAAGCCGATTCGATTTCACCAGACGTTTTGGCGCTGGAGTACGCGACCCTCCATCATGAAGCGTTACCGAAAGTACAAAGCCTTCTCAAGGCCACCGGCGCAACGCGGGCAGTCGTCATCTACAGTATTGCCGCCGGCCAGGCGTTGCAGGATCTTGGCTCAGCAGGCGTCATCTGCTTACGAGCTCCAGTGCCGCTGGCTGACATCGTGAGCGCCTGCCGCAGCGCGCCCCGGGGCGATCCATCCATTGCGCCCGATAAGGCTGCGCTGAGCGAACAGGTGCCACCTCGTCGATTCTCGCCTGAACAATTGGCGCGCATATCGGCGCGAGCCCCAACGATCGCTTGCGAATGCCCGTCCCATTTGGTAGATCTGATCAACAGCATGGCCGCATTCGAGACCTACAGCCGTGAATGCGAGCACCGGAACTCCGAAGATGCTCACATTCACGCGTTTCTGGGCGTCACGGCCGGCCGCAGCCGGGCGATGTTGGAAACCGCGCTCGAGCGCGTCGCCGAATTCGAAGGCATCGACATCAGCTAACTCCTCAGGCTAGCCGCCTCGCGCCGCAATCTGACCAACGCGAGGTTCTAGCCGATCCCCTTGGGGGCGCCTGAGGGCCCCTATGTTTTTCCCACGCGGCTTCTCGACTAGCGCGGCGCGGGCATTCGTTATGACTGCCGCGAGCCGGCTGTCGACTATTTGTGTACATCTTTTCTAAATTCTGTTGACATGATGTCCAATTATGTGTCATAGTGGTGTCCAATACGAAGTGGTCGATAGCAGTTTCGACGCTATCCGCCCGACCGGCTCTTCGAACAGCTGATCCGATCATTTTTTTTCAAATAATCAAGGAGTTGACAATGCCTCGTCGTACTTTGATCTCCGCCATGGCACTCACGGCTGCTGTATCCGCCCACGCAGCCCCCGAATGGGTCGCGTTACCCCACTCGATCGCCGATGCGTCGTTCATTGATCGCAGTTCGATCACGCTGGCCGGGCCGTACGTCGGCGTGAATATATTGCGCAACTTCGACGAGACCATCGTCCTGGGCAACGACTCGCAGACGGGCGCGCCAATGTACGGCCACCGGTCGGTGCAACTAAGCTTCGTGGTGGACTGCGACTCGCAACATGTTGCCCTGGCGAAGTGGAAACTGTTCGACGGCAACTTCGGCAACGGGGAGGTGCTGTGGGCCGACACCAACTGGGGCGAGCCGCACTTCGTACGCGTGGCAGACGACGAGTCGCGCGCAGTGACGGCATCAGCGTGTGCCGCTGCACTGGCCTTGCGCCAGAGCGAATTGTTGCTGACGGCATCCAATGACAAATCCGTGACATCGCTCG
>CP070775.1:2127884-2131822 GCA_020346185.1 Betaproteobacteria bacterium
TTTTGGTCAGCCGCGTGGACAGCGCGAGACTGACAGCGGTGAGCGCGAGGGATACGACACCATGAAATACAGCGAATCGGAGATCCGCCGTATAGCGCACGTCGCATTCACGATCGCCGGTAAGCGCAATCGCAAACTTTGCTCGGTCGACAAGGCAAATGTTCTCGACACCAGTATTCTGTGGCGCGAGGTCGTCACCGAAGTCAGCAAAGAGTATCCGGATATCGAGTTAAGTCACATGTACGTCGACAATGCGGCGATGCAACTGGTGCGTGCGCCGAAGCAATTCGATGTTTTGCTGACCGGAAATATGTTCGGCGACATTCTTTCCGACGAGGCATCAATGCTGACCGGATCGATCGGCATGTTGCCGTCGGCATCACTCGACGCACAGAACAAGGGACTGTACGAGCCGGTGCATGGTTCTGCTCCGGATATCGACGGCAAGAACCTGGCGAATCCGCTGGCAATGATCTTGTCGGTGGCGATGATGCTGCGCTACACCTTTGGCGTCGAAGCCGCCGCGCAACGCATCGAGAAAGCGGTTGGCAGCGTTTTGCAGCGGGGATTGCGCACGCCGGACATCTACCAGCAAGGCAACACCAAGGTTGGCACTTCGCAGATGGGTGATGCAGTGGTGGCCGCGCTCGGGGAGTGACCTGTTTAGATCAAGACCTGGCGAGGGCAATACGAACGGGTGGCGAATGAGTAGCCATTTTGTAGACAGGAAACTGTGATGAAAGTCGGAATTGTCGGTTGGCGGGGAATGGTCGGATCGGTACTCACCGAGCGCATGCGCGCCGAGTCGGATTTCGATCTGATTGAGCCGGTATTTTTCAGTACCTCGCAGGCGGGAGGGCAAGCGCCGGACGTCGGTAAGACGGTGCCGTCCCTGAAAGACGCCAGAAACGTCGACGAGCTGGCGCAAATGGACGTGATCATTTCCTGTCAGGGTGGGTACTACACGCGCGAAGTCCATCTGCCGCTGCGTCAAAGTGGCTGGAGCGGTTACTGGATCGATGCGGCTTCGGCGCTGCGCATGAATTCGGATGCGGTCATTGTTCTGGACCCGGTGAATCTGGATTTGATCAATAAGGCACTGGCTGACGGCACCAAAGACTTCGTCGGCGGCAACTGCACGGTCAGTCTGATGTTGTTGGCCATGCACGGCCTGTTGCGCGAAGGGTTGGTCGAGTGGCTTACGGCAATGACCTACCAGGCTGCTTCCGGCGGCGGTGCGCAGCACATGCGTGAACTGGTCAAGCAGATGGGCTTCGCGCACGCCAGCGTCGCTGCGTTGCTGGGAGACCCGGCGAGTTCGATATTGGAGATCGATGAAGGTGTCGCACAGTCGTTGCGCTCTGCGCAGTTGCCGACAGAACAGTTTGGCGTGCCGCTGGCGGGAAGCCTGATTCCGTGGATTGATCAGGATCTTGGCAATGGCCAGAGCCGCGAAGAGTGGAAGGCGAGTGCTGAAGGCAACAAGATTCTCGGGCGCGAGGTAAATCCGATTCCGATCGACGGAATCTGCGTGCGGATCGGCGCCATGCGCTGCCACAGCCAGGCACTGACATTCAAGCTGGCACGTGACTTGCCACTGTCGGAAATCGAAGATCTTCTGGATGGTGCGAACGAGTGGGTTCACGTCGTTGCGAACCGCAAGGAAGACAGTGTTCGGGAACTCGCCCCGGCCGTTGTGACCGGGACGATGTCGATTCCGATCGGCCGCTTGCGCAAACTCCCCATGGGTGGGGAGTTCTTGTCCGCATTTACCGTCGGAGACCAGCTCCTTTGGGGTGCTGCAGAACCGCTACGCCGGATGCTGCGAATCATTCTGCGGCAGTGAGTGCCGCAGGGCGTAAGAAGATTTGGAAAAACAGATTTTAAGCTGAAAAAATAGGGGGGTTACGGGCCAAACCCACACGGATTGTTAGCTTGCATATCTAACTACATGATGTTACTTTAAATGCCGATTCAAATACATACTTCGGGGTGGGCGCTTTGATGGGTAAATCGCTGTCTGCTTGGATCGGTGGCACGATCTTGGGGGCGTTAAGCCTCTATTCGCATGCCGCTGGCCTGGGAAGCCTGGAAGTGAAATCGGTACTTGGCGAACCGCTGCGCGCTGAGGTAGCGATTTCAGCCGCGCCTAGTGAGGTTCCCTCGCTGGAGGCACGCTTGGCTTCTCCGAGCGCTTATCAGTCGGCGGGACTTGTGTATACCGGGATCGTCTCGCGCCTGACCGTAACCTTGAATAAAGCCGGTGATGAACCGGTATTGACTATCACCTCGACCGGTCCTATCAACGAACCGGTCGTTGATCTGTTGCTCGAGCTAAGCTGGTCCTCAGGACGGGTATCGCGCGAATACACGGCTTTCATCGATCCGCCGTTCATCGTCGCCGAGCGTGAGAAGCTTCGCGTTCAGGAAGCCATGGCTCGGGCTGAGCCGGGTGACGAGGGCGCCGAGACCAGAGCCGCCCGCCTGCCGGATGCACCGACACCGCAGCCGCTGCCACAGGAGCCGGTCGGAGAAACGGTCACGGTGACCTCTCCGGAAGCTGCTATCGGTGAAGGCGTAGAAGCCGCGGCTGTCGCGGTCATCCCGGAAGCGGTAGAGGAGACGGTGCTTTCACCCGTCGAGACGATCGGCGGAAGTGATCCGACAATGTTGGAGGCTTTCCCCGACCCGTCGTCATTGCCCGCTGATGAAACCATGGCTTTGGAAAAAACCATGGCCGTCGATACGGGCAAACCGATCGGCGTCATTCGCGGCGATACGCTGTCGAAGATCGCCCTGGCTAACAAGCCGGCCGATGTGACGCTGGAACAGATGCTGGTGGTGCTGTTTCGCAATAACCCAGACGCGTTTTCCGGCGACAATATGAATCGCCTCCGATCGGGCAAGATCATCCGCCTCGGCGATCCCGACGAATACCGGGACGTCAATCAGGCGCAGGCGCTTCGCGAGGTGCGGGTCCAGTACAGCGACTTCAAGGCTTATCGTGAGCGCGTTGCTGCGGCCGCAATGCAGCAAACGGTTGGGGAACAGCCTGCGCAGCAGGCCGCGGCAGGTGCGGTCACGCCGAAAGTAGAGGACGGTGCGTCGGAGGCAACGCAAACGGCGTCAGAAGTGGTTAAGCTCTCCAGAGGCGAGCCTGCGGTGGCTGGTCAGACCGGCGCGGCCCCGGCGGAAGTGCGGGCGCTCGAGGAAAAACTGCTCGCCAGCGAAAAGGCCCTCGAGGATTCGAATGATCGCGTTGCTCGTCTCGAACAGATCATCGAGGATCTGCAAAAGTTGGCTGAAGTGCAGAGTCAGGACATGGCGAAATTGCAGTCGCAATCCACGACGACGGCTCAGCCGGCGGCGACCCAGAAGCGGGGTCTGGCACCGGCACCACCGCAACAGCCGAGCAGGGAAGTCGGGTCGGCGCCAGTCACGCCGGGCACGCAGACAACAGTCCAAGCTGACCAGCCTGCCGGAGGCGTGCCAACTACACCACCGGCTGCGGTGACTAGCGAGGCAACGGCGCAAGCCCCCCCACAGATACCGGCGACCCCTAGCGCGCAGGAGCCGGTGCGGCGTGCACCGGCTCCTGCGCCGAGCGTTCTCGATCAGCTTATTGAAAAACCCTACCTGCTGGCTGTGCCACTCGTGGTGCTGCTGCTGATCGGATTGGGCCTGTCGCGCCTGCGAGGTCGCAAGCGCAAGACCAAGGCTCGCTCTGAAGTGTCTTCACCTGCCACAACTGCTGCGGGAACTGCTGCTGTGGCTTCCTCATCGGGAACGTTCGCGCCAGCCGATAACGAAGAGAGATTGGAGTCAACAGATGCCGGCGGTGGCGAAACAGTTGACCCACTTGAAGAAGCCGATATTTTCCTAGCATATGGTCGCGATGCGCAGGCCGAGGAACTTCTAAAGGAGGCGCTCTCGACTGA
>CP070775.1:2131922-2182428 GCA_020346185.1 Betaproteobacteria bacterium
GAGCCACGGCAAGATCCGGCGACGCGTACCTTCCAGGCTTTACGGATTTTCATCAATCAGGAGCTTCAAGAGCTGGAGATGACATTGCCACAGTGCGTGGTCTGCCTGAAGCCAGGCGGGCGCCTGGTGATCATCAGCTTCCACTCGCTGGAAGATCGCATCGTCAAACGTTTCATGTCACGCTTGGCGAAGCCCGAAGTGCCAAAGCGCTTGCCGTTGCGCGACAGTGAGATGCCAAAAGGTAAATTGCGGTTGATTGGCAAGCCGGTGCGACCGGAACGGCACGAAGTGCAGCACAATCCGCGCGCGCGCAGCGCCATCATGCGCGTCGCTGAAAGGCTTGCTGCATGACTCGACTGAACCTCATGTTGTTCGCCGGGCTGCTGTTGTGCGCGTTGGCATTGGTGACCTCGCAACATCAGGCGAGGCGGTTGTTCGTGCAATTGCAGGACGAACAGCAGCGTGGACGCGAGCTGGAAATTGAGTATGGTCAGTTGCAGCTGGAACAAAGTACCTGGGCGATGCAGTCGCGCATCGAGCAGGTCGCATCTAAGAAATTGGGTATGCGTGTACCTCCGGAGGCGCGCGTGCGAGTGGTTCCTCCCCCTCCCGCGTCGTCCAACCCATGAGATTCCGCGTGCATCCGGCCCGGAACGCTCGCCTTCCCGTCCGGCGAGTTCGAGTTCGAGTTCTGGTGCTGCTGGTATGCGCGGGATTCATGACGTTGGCGGCGCGGGCTCTTTATTTACAGGGCCTGAACAAAGATTTTTTGCAGGCTCGCGGCGAGTCGCGTTACGCAAGAACCGTCGACGTGGTCGCCAATCGCGGCGCGATCACTGATCGTAACGGTGATCCGCTGGCTATCAGCACGCCAGCTGATTCAGTCTGGGTATCGCCCCAGGAAGCGAGGCTGAGTGCAGCGCAACGCGCAAAGTTGGCGCATGTGCTTGAGATGCCTGTCAGGTCGCTTGCGCGCCGCCTGGCGCACGGCGATCGCGAGTTCGTATATCTGAGGCGGCAGTTGCCGCCTGAGACGGCGGCTAAAGTGGTGGCGCTCAATCTGCCCAGTGTTTTCCTGCAGCGCGAATATCGTCGTTATTACCCCGCTGGTGAGGTTGCCGCCCACGTCATTGGTTTCACCAGTGTTGACGACCGTGGCCAGGAAGGCATTGAGCTGGCCTACCAGGACTGGCTAGCTGGCAAGCCGGGTAGCCGTCGCGTCATCAAAGACCGTCTCGGCCGCATTGTGGAAGATGTTGAGCACATGAGCGCAACGCAAGACGGTCGCGCATTGGCGCTCTCAATCGACCGAAACGTACAGTACCTCGCCTATCGCGAACTCAGGAACGCTGCGATCGAACACGATGCAAAGGCTGCCAGCATCGTCGTGCTCGATGTGCGCAGCGGCGAAGTGTTGGCGCTGGCTAATTGGCCAAGTTACAACCCCAACAACCGCGACACCTTCCATGCCAAGCGCACGCGAAATCGTGCAGTGGTCGATCTGTTCGAGCCGGGGTCGACGCTCAAGCCCTTTACTGCCGCCGCTGCAATGGATGCCGGCTTGCTTGGCCCCCGCACAATCATCGATGTTGAATCCGGCCGCTTGCGCGTTGGCAACCGCGTTATTCGAGACGTACACAATGATAGCGACCTCCTCACTGTGTCGCAGGTTATTCAGAAGTCATCCAATGTCGGATCAGCGAAGATAGCGTTGTCCATGAGCCCGCAGGATCTGTGGCAGGTTCTTGCGACCGTCGGATTCGGCGCTACGCCACGATCAGGCTTTCCGGGTGAGGCCTCGGGGCGGTTGCGTGACTTTGCTCACTGGAAGCCGATTGAGCAGGCAACTGTTTCTTACGGTCACGGCATTTCGGTGAGCCTGTTGCAGTTGGCGCGAGCCTATACCGTGTTTGCTACCGACGGCGTTCTCGCGCCACTCACCTTTGTGCGCCGGGACGCAAGCGTGCCAGGCCAACGCGTTATTTCTGCGCGCACCGCGCGGCTTGTGCGGACCATGCTGGAGAGTGTCACCGAACCCGGCGGCACCGCGGTGCAGGCACGTGTTACTGGTTACCGCGTGGCCGGCAAGACAGGCACCGTTCACAAGCTCGTCGACGGCGCTTATGCGCCGGATCGGTACATTGCTTCTTTCGTTGGCCTCGCGCCAGCGTCGAATCCAAGAATAGTCGTCGCGGTAATGATCGACGAGCCGGGAGGCAAGAAATACTATGGTGGAGAAGTGGCAGCGCCGGTATTTCGCGAAGTCACGGCGGGCGCATTGCGCGTTCTTGGCGTGCCGCCCGACAGTGTCGAGGACATCCGGCGGCCGCTTGACGTCGAGTTGCCGCGGGAGGAAGCGTGAGTCATTCGGGCAGCAACACACCCAGGTCCGGACGCGGGTTTCTCGAACGTGACCGGGCTTTTGAGCGCGCGCTGCAAGCGCAAGCTGAAATCGATGCGCTCGGTGTGCGTTACAGCGGTGTAGCCATTGATAGCCGAATGGTCAAACCGGGTGATTTGTTCCTCGCGTATCCGGGCGAAAAAGCTGACGGCAGGAATTTTATTGTCCAGGCGCTCGCTGCCGGCGCCATCGTAGTCGTCTGGGAGGCCTCGGGATTCGAATGGAACCCGGATTGGAACGTTCCGAACCTGCCCGTGACTGGCTTACGTCACTGCGTGGGGCTGATTGCTGAAGATTTCTTCAAGAAACCGTCACGTGACCTATGGGTTGCCGGTATTACAGGCACCAATGGTAAAACAACGTGTTCACAGTGGATTGCGCAGTCGCTGACTCGGCTGGATAGACCATGCGCCGTGATTGGCACGCTCGGAAGCAGCCTGATCGGTGATAGCAATAACGAACCCTATCCGCTCAACACCACTCCCGACCCGGTCTCGCTGCATGCCTTTCTCGGTAAAGTCCGCGCCAGAGGAGCGAAGGCGGTTGCAATGGAGGTTTCGTCGCACGGGGTCGAGCAAGGGCGCGTGAACGGGGTCGCTTTCGATGTTGCGATGTTTACCAATTTGTCCCGCGATCATCTTGATTATCACGGCGATATGTTCGCCTACGGTGAGGCAAAAGCGCGCTTGTTCGCCTGGCCACATTTGAAACACGCTGTCGTCAATCTCGATGATGCTTTCGGCGCCGAGCTTGCGTCACGGATTGATCGCCGCCATGTCAATGTCATTAGCTATGGTTTCGGAAAGGGCGAAATTGCGGGGCACAAACTTGATTTCTCCACCAAGGGCTTGAAACTTGAGATCAAGACGCCCTGGGGTGAGGCAAAAGTGCGCAGCGGTGTGCTCGGCGCATTCAACGCGCTCAACATTTTGGGCGTGTTGGGCGTGCTGGTGTGTGCGGATATTGCGCTCGATGAAGCCGTGGCAGCCGTGGCCGAGCTCGAGCCAGTGCCGGGGCGCATGGAGGTCATCCGCGAAAAGGGCTTTCCGCTGGTAGTCGTCGACTATTCTCATACGCCTGATGCGCTGCAACAGGTACTCGAGTCGTTACGCGGTCTACTCAGCCCTGGCGCATGCTTGTACTGCGTATTTGGCGCCGGAGGCGATCGCGATCCGGGTAAACGTCCGTTAATGGGGGAGGTCGCCACCAGAGTGGCCGATCAGAGCATCGTGACCAGTGATAATCCGCGTTCGGAGGATCCACGCTCCATTATCAATGACATCGTTGCCGGCGCACATCCCAGCTACCGGGTAGAGCCGGATCGTGCAGCGGCGATTCGCGAGGCAATTGTCTGTGCAAACGCTGAGGATATCGTCTTGATTGCCGGCAAAGGCCACGAAAGCTTCCAGGAAATTTGTGGCGAGCGTCTGCCGTTTAGCGATATTGCCGTGGCGCGGGCCGCAATGGTGAATGCGAAAGCCCCTACAGGTGTCGGCGTATCAAAACCGCGCGGCCGCGGACACACAAAGCGCTATCGCAAAGGGGGCGAGCATGTTTAAGTTGTCGGCAGCGGCGCGTGCAGTGGACGCCAAACTGCACGGTGCAGATGTGCAGATCATGCGTGTCACAACCGACAGCCGCGATGTTCGCCCCGGAGACCTGTTCATTGCCATCACGGGTCCACGTTTCGACGGTCATGATTACGTTGACCAGGCACTGGCTAGAGGTGCAGTTGCTGCCATGATCAGTGATTGTAACTTTGCCGGGCGCACTGACATGCCGGTAATGATTGTCGACGATGTTCGGCTCAGCTACGGGCGGTTGGCCGCATGGTGGCGTTCGCTGTTCACCATACCGCTCGTCGCAATTACCGGCAGCAACGGCAAGACGACCGTTAAGGAAATGCTCGCGGCAATTCTGCGCGAGCAAGCCGGAGAGGATGCCGTATTGGCGACCCGGGGGAACCTCAACAACGACATCGGTGTACCAACCATGTTGTTGGAGTTGCAGCCGCGTCACCGTTTTGCGGTGATCGAGATGGGTATGAACCATCTGGGGGAGATTGCCTATTTAGCCCGTATCGCGCGACCTGGCGTGGCGTTGGTCAATAACGCAGGAACGGCACACATCGGGGAGATGGGCTCGGTAGAGGCAATCGCCCGGGCCAAGGGTGAGATTTTCGGCGGACTCGATTCGTCTGGCGTGGCAATTATCAATGCCGATGATGCCTTTGCCGACTACTGGCGCTCGGTCGCGGGCGACAGAAAAATCGTCGATTTCGGCCTGACCCGTCATGCGGTTGTCTCGGCGCGTTACGAGTTATCCGGCTCAGGTAGCCTGATCACGTTGCGCACGCCGGACGGCGAATTCCCTGTAACGCTGCAAGTACCTGGCCTGCATAACGTCAAGAATGCGCTGGCGGCCGCGGCGACTGCGTTTGTGCTGGGCGTCCCGTCAGACAAGATCGCTGCCGGTCTGTGCGTATATATAGGCGTTGCCGGCCGTCTCAATTATAGGCCGCTAAACAGTGGTGACGTCGTTATCGACGACAGCTACAACGCCAATCCGGAGTCGGCCCGGGCAGCGCTGTCTGTTCTTAGTGCAAGCCGGGGTCAGAAGATCCTGGTGCTGGGCGATATGGGAGAGCTTGGCGATAACGCGGCCAGTTTGCATGCAGAGCTGGGCGGATTTGCACGTCGTGCTGGCGTCGACCGGTTGCTCGGCCTGGGCAAGTTGTCCGCCGAAGCGGTGCGTACCTTCGGCGTGGGTGGCCGGCACTTCTCCGACATGGCCGAGTTGTTGCGAGCTCTGCATTCGGTTCTTGATGGTACGACCACGGTATTGGTGAAGGGATCGCGTTTCATGCGCATGGAGCGCGTTGTCAAAGCACTGATCGGTGATGCGGTACCAGCATCCCACGGTGGAGAGCCATGATGCTTCTGTTCCTGACCCAATGGCTCTCGGAAGAAGTGCGTGCGTTCAACGTATTTAACTACATCACGCTGCGTGCTGTGCTGGCGACCCTGACGGCGTTAGTAATTTCTTTCATCGTCGGACCGGCAATGATTCGCAAGCTGACCGTTTACAAGATTGGTCAGTCGGTGCGGGACGACGGTCCCGAGACGCATCTTTCAAAAGCCGGTACACCAACCATGGGTGGCGCCCTGGTGTTAGTTTCGGTGGCAGTGACGACGCTGCTCTGGGCCGATCTGACCAACCGTTTCGTGTGGGTTGTACTCGCAGTGACGATTGGGTTCGGGGCGATCGGCTGGATCGATGACTTTCGCAAAGTCGTGCACCGCAATCCCAAGGGTTTGTCGGCGCGCGCAAAATTTTTCTGGCAGTCGGTTATCGGAGTAGGGGCGGCGATCTACCTTGCGTGGAGCGCCGAACTGCCTGCTGAAACGCAGCTGATTGTTCCTTTCTTCAAGCAAGTCGCATATCCGCTCGGCTTGTTCGGCTTTGTCGTGCTGACCTATTTTGTCATCGTGGGAACCAGCAATGCTGTCAACCTGACTGATGGCCTGGATGGGCTTGCCATCATGCCGACGGTCATGATTGGTAGCGCACTAGCTGTGTTCGCATATGTTGCCGGACACGCAGTGTTCTCCCGCTACCTGGGTTTTCCGCACATTCCGGGTGCCGGCGAACTGACTATCCTGTGCGCGGCGTTGGCCGGTGCCGGACTGGCGTTCTTGTGGTTCAACGCCTATCCGGCGGAAGTTTTCATGGGTGACGTTGGCGCTCTTGCGCTGGGCGCAGCGCTGGGAACAATTGCTGTCATCGTGCGGCAGGAAATCGTTTTGCTGGTCATGGGTGGTGTGTTTGTGGTGGAGACGCTGTCAGTGATTCTTCAGGTTGCGTCCTTCAAGTTGACCGGAAAGCGCGTATTCCGTATGGCGCCATTGCACCACCACTATGAGTTGAAGGGATGGAAGGAGAATCAGGTCGTGGTTCGCTTCTGGATTATCACCATGATGTTGGTGCTGGTCGGACTGTCGACACTGAAACTGCGCTAGAGAAATAAATACTTGGATCTGAAAGGGAAGAGAGTTCTCGTGCTTGGGCTAGGTATAAGCGGTATGTCAATGGTGCGGTGGCTGACGAACCGGGGCGCCACGGTGCGCGCTGCCGACACACGCGCGCTACCGCCACTTTCCGAGCGATTGCGCGTCGAGTACCCGGACGTGAAAGTGAGTCTTGGCCGTTTTGATGACAAGGCGCTGGTGGGTGCCGACGTCGTGGCGATCAGTCCTGGCGTCCCGCTCGCGGAACCGTTGGTCAGACGCGCCCGCGACCAGGGTGTGCCAATCCTGGGTGACATCGAATTGTTTTCCCAAGTGCGCAAGGAGTACCTGCACAGCAAGGTCATCGCCATCACGGGTTCGAACGGCAAGAGCACGGTCACAGAGATGGTCGGCGCAATGTGCAAGGCTGCCGGCGTTCGTACCCAGGTCGCCGGCAATATCGGGCTGCCGATTCTCGACGTATTGAGCGACATTGATGCGGCAAAGCGCCGGGTTCCCGACATTTTTGTATTGGAGTTGTCGAGTTTTCAGTTGGAAACGACGGCATCGTTAAATGCAGAAGCCGCGGTCGTTCTCAACCTCAGCGAAGACCACCTCGATCGTTATGCCGACGTGAAGAACTATGCTGAGGCGAAATCGCGAATCTTCCGGGGTGACGGGGTTCAGGTACTCAACAGGCAAGACAAGCTGTCGCGTGACATGGCGATCGCCGAGCGCTGTGTGTTCACCTTCGGCTCGGATCTCCCGCAAAACAGCCACGAGTGGGGATTGCGAACGGTCGATGGCGAAATTTGGCTTGCGCAGGGTTCGCAGAATCTGATCAGGGGTTCCGAGTTGCAGGTGACCGGCGTGCATAACCTGACCAATGCCTTGGCCGCGTTGGCACTATGTCGTGGCATACGTCTGCCTTATGCGCGGCTACTCGAAGGGCTAAGAAAGTTTCCTGGTCTGCCGCATCGCGCGCAAAAGATCGCGGAGATCGACGGCATAAGTTTTTACGATGATTCCAAAGCAACCAACGTCGGGGCAACAGTGGCAGCACTGGACGGCATTGCTGAATCATGCGTCGTGATTCTTGGCGGTGAAGGCAAAGGGCAGGATTTTCAACCACTGATGTCGGCGATTGCCGGCAAGGCTCGGGCGGTGGTGCTGATTGGAAAAGATGGCGATCAGATCGAGCGCGCTGTGGCCGCTGCCGGTGTCAGGATCGAACATGCCGACAGCATGCAAGACGCAGTGCTCCGGGCCCGCGCGTTAGCGCGCAAAGGTGATGCGGTATTGCTTTCGCCTGCTTGTGCAAGTTTTGACATGTTTCGCGATTATCAGCATCGCGCCGAAGTCTTTGCAAAAGCCGTGACGGAGCTTAAAAGCTTGCAATGAACACCGTAGTAGGCAACCGGCATGTCGGGCGCTCCGAAATCGAGCCGGACTTCGATACGACATTGATGTGGCTTGCCGCAGCCCTGTTGGGATTCGGCGCAGTGATGGTTTGCTCCGCGTCGATCGCAATAGCCGAAGCCGCCAATTTTTCAGCCGGACGTCCGTATTACTACTTCGTGCGCCATCTGATTGCGCTGGGTGTGGGCGTTGCGGCGGCGATGGCGGTGGTGCTGGTGCCGATGCGGTACTGGCAGATGGCGGCGCCTTTCCTGTTCATGACCTGCGTTGTTTTGCTTGTGGTGGTGCTCATTCCCGGAGTCGGGCGTGAGGTCAATGGCAGCCAGCGATGGCTCGGCTATGGCACTATGAGTCTGCAACCATCGGAATTGGCGAAGCTTTTTGTAGTGTTGTACGCCGCCGACTACACCGTTCGCAAAGCGTCGCACATGGCGAGCTTGCGCAGGGGCTTCCTTCCCATGTTTTCGGTGATGCTGCTCACGGGCGCTCTGCTGCTGCAGGAACCGGACTTTGGGGCATTCGCGGTTATCACAGCCGTTGCAATGGGCATGCTTTTTCTCGGCGGGATGAATTGGAAACTGTTCGCCATTCTGGTGGTACTTCTGGTGTTTGGTTTCGTGATGCTGATCTTTTCGTCCCCGTACCGCATGGAACGCGTGCTGGGATTCATGGATCCGTGGGCCGACCCGTTCGGTAGGGGCTATCAACTATCGCACGCGTTAATCGCCTTCGGCCGTGGCGAGTGGTTTGGCGTTGGGCTCGGTGCCAGCGTTGAGAAGCTTTTTTATTTGCCTGAAGCACACACCGATTTCTTGCTCGCGGTGATTGCTGAAGAGCTGGGTTTTGCCGGTGTTGTTGTAACCATCGGTGCTTTTGCCTGGTTGTCACTTCGGGCGATTTCAATCGGCAATCAGGCGGCGCGACTTGAGCGGCACTTTTCCGCACTCGTTGCCCAGGGTATCGGTTTGTGGATTGCGGCGCAGACTATGATCAATATGGGCGTGAACATGGGACTGTTGCCGACTAAGGGTTTGACGTTGCCGTTGCTGTCCTATGGCGGAAGCAGTCTCGTCGCCAGTTGCATGGCGCTTGGGTTGTTGATGCGGGTCGACTATGAAAACCGCCAGCTGATGAAGGGCTATACGTTGTGAACAGGACCATCCTAATCATGGCTGGGGGTACTGGAGGTCACATTTACCCAGCATTGGCTGTGGCCGATGAACTCAAGTCTCGAGGCTGGCGGGTTGTCTGGCTTGGTTCGCGCGCCGGCATGGAAGCGCGGATCGTCCCCGATCACGGATATGAAATGCAGTGGCTACGATTTAGCGGTTTGCGTGGCAAAGGTCCGGTGCGCATGGCGCTGCTGCCGCTGAACCTGCTGATCGCCTTCTGGCAGAGTGCTGCGGTGATGTTCCGCATGCGCCCTGACGTCGTCCTAGGCATGGGTGGTTACGTCAGCTTCCCTGGGGGAATGATGGCAGCCCTGTTTCTTCGTCCGCTGGTCGTTCATGAACAGAACGCAGTGGCGGGTCTCGCAAACAAAGTCCTCGCAATGGTGGCTGACCGTGTTCTCACGGGTTTCCCGG
The DNA here is from genome assembly GCA_020346185.1 of Betaproteobacteria bacterium. GTDB lineage: Bacteria > Pseudomonadota > Gammaproteobacteria > Burkholderiales > Eutrophovitaceae > SG8-40. Next base: position 2,141,336 of record CP070775.1, read on the forward strand.
ACGTACTCACGCGCGCCCGGTGCACGGGCAATCCGGTGCGCAGAGAAATCTGTGCGGTTGAGGCGCCCGATATACGTTTCGCCGGCCGCGCTGGCGCGCTGCGCCTACTTGTGGTCGGCGGCAGTCTCGGTGCTCGGCCGCTCAACGAAACGGTCCCTGCAGCACTTGCCATCGTGCCCGAAGGTCTGCGCCCGCAGGTCACGCATCAGTCGGGCCGGCAGCATTTCGAGACGCTGAGAAGTCTCTATCGAGAGAAGGATGTCGAAGCCGATGTGGTTGCCTTTATCTATGATATGGCCGAAGCCTACCGACAGGCGGATCTGGTGGTATGTCGTGCCGGAGCGATTACTGTATCCGAGCTTGCTGCTGCGGGCGTTGCAAGTATTCTAGTGCCATTACCCCACGCGGTTGATGATCACCAGACGGCGAACGCGCGTTTTCTCGCCGACGGCGAGGCCGCTGTTTTGATACCACAGCGCGATCTCACGCCGCGTTGTTTGGCCGACATGATCGCCGGGTTCACGCGCGAAAGGTTGTCTCGCATGGCCAGCAGGGCGAGAGCGCTTGGCAGGGCACGAGCCACGGAAGAAGTGGCCGATCACTGCGCGGCGATGGCGGGATGAGGCACAAGGTCAAACATGTGCACTTTGTTGGCATCGGCGGCTCCGGAATGAGCGGAATAGCCGAAGTAATGCTCAACCTCGACTTCGAGGTCACCGGTTCCGACCTGAGTGGCAATGCTGCTATTGCACGCCTGCGCTCATTGGGGGCGCAGATCAAGATCGGCCATAAACGGGAAAACATCTCCGGTGCTGACGTCGTTGTGACTTCCACAGCAGTCAAGGCGGACAACCCGGAGGTGGCTGCAGCGCGGTTCAAGCGAATCCCGGTCGTGCCGCGCGCAATGATGCTTGCCGAGCTGATGCGCCTCAAGCAAGGCATCGCTGTTGCCGGGACGCATGGCAAGACGACGACGACCAGCCTGATTGCAAGTGTATTGGCTGAAGCGGGGATGGATCCGACCTTTGTGATTGGCGGGCGACTCGAGGCCGCAGGATCGCACGCGAAGCTGGGTACCGGTGAGTTCATCGTGGCAGAGGCAGATGAGTCGGATGCGTCCTTCCTATATCTGCAGCCCGTTATTGCGGTCGTGACCAACATCGACGCTGATCACATGGACACATATGGTCATGACTTCGGGCGGTTGCGTCAGGCCTTTCTCGAATTCGTCGAACATCTTCCTTTTTATGGCACCGCAATCCTCTGTGTAGACGACGAGAATGTCCGCAGCCTGCTGCCTATCATAACCAAAACGGTAAGCACGTACGGTCTGAATGAGGCGGCGCATATCCGCGCCGTCGATATTGTTCATTCTGGCGGAAAGATGCGCTTCCAGGTCACGCGTAGGGCGCAGGCTGATGAAACAGCGCTTCCGGACCTGAGAATCACCCTTAACATTCCAGGCGAACATAATGTGCGCAACGCGCTGGCGACAATCGCTGTTGCCATGGAAGTTGGTGTGCCGGACGAAGCAATCGTTCGTGCTCTTGCTGGTTTTCGCGGTGTGGGGCGGCGCTTCCAGAGTTATGGCGAGATTGCATTGGGGAAAGGCAAGTCGTTTACTTTGATCGACGACTACGGGCATCACCCGGCCGAGATTGCTCCCACCATTGACGCGGCGCGCGGTGCCTTCCCTAAACGGCGTCTGGTGCTGGCTTTTCAGCCGCACCGATATACGCGCACTCGTGATTGTTTCGAAGACTTCGTTCGCGTGCTCTCAACGGTTGACGTGTTGTTGCTGACTGAAGTTTACGCCGCGGGTGAAAGCCCGATTGTGGCTGCAGACGGTCGTGCCCTGGTGCGAGCGATCCGCGTTGCCGGCAAGGTCGAACCGATATTTGTCGAGGACGTAGCCGAACTGCCCGCTGCGATACGGGAGATTGTGGGCCCCGGCGACGTCGTCGTGACGATGGGAGCGGGAACGATCGGATCCGTTCCGGCTGTTTTGGCCGGAGCTGAGCTGGTGACGCATTGATATGTACATGGGCGAAATCGGACAGATTGATCAAGCCAGACTAGACGGTGAGTTGCGCATTGAAGAGCCGATGCGCCGCCATACCAGCTGGCGCGTCGGCGGAGCGGTCGATCAATGCTACAAGCCGGCAGACGTTGCAGATCTGGCGGCGTTCCTGCGACTGCTTCCGGGTACACAACCGGTCATATTTATCGGACTGGGCAGTAACTTGCTGGTGCGAGACGGCGGCTGGCGCGGCTCCGTGGTATTTACTCACTCTGCACTCAGCCGCCTCGTGCTCATCGAGAGCGGCTGCTCTGACCATATCTACGCTGAAGCCGGCGTGGCAGGACCCAAGCTCGCGCGCTTTGCGGCGATGCACGGATTCGAAGGCGGTGAGTTTCTGGCCGGGATTCCGGGCACTATCGGTGGCGCGCTGGCGATGAATGCCGGCTGCTATGGTTCGGAGACCTGGGACGTCGTAACACGGGTACACACTATCGACCGGCAGGGGCGAGTGCGCGTACGCGATCCTGCTGATTTCGATATTGGTTATCGCACGGTCATACCCCGCTTCGAGGGAGAGGAGTTCTTCGTCGGTGGATGGTTTCGCCTTCGGCCCGGCGATGGCAATCGCTCACGGCAGAAGATTAAGACGTTGCTGCAAAGGCGCATCGCCGCACAACCGCTGCAAATCCCGAATGCGGGATCCGTTTTTCGTAATCCTCCGCATGATCATGCGGCGAGGCTCATCGACTTGTGCGGCTTGAAGGGCCTGCGTCGTGGCGGTGCAATGGTTTCTACGAAGCACGCCAATTTCATCGTCAATCCGGGAGGCGCGAGCGCGGCAGACATTGAATGGCTGATTGAACACGTTCATGCAACCGTGAAGGAAAAATGCGGTGTTAATTTACAGCGTGAAGTGCGTGTCATTGGCGAGACGCTACAGTGAGCGCTCGCAACTTTGGAAAGGTGGCCGTTTTGCTCGGCGGAAAATCTTCCGAGCGTGAGATTTCGCTGATGTCCGGTACTGCCGTTCTCGAAGCGCTGAAACGGCAAGGCGTTGATGCCCACGCTTTTGACACCGGGCAACGCGATCTGTCTGAATTCGCCGCCGAAAGCTTTGATCGTGCATTTGTGATCCTTCACGGGCGCTATGGTGAGGACGGAACGATCCAGGGTGCGCTGGATCTGATGGGTGTGCCGTACACCGGCAGTGGTGTCATGGCCTGCGCGTTGGCAATGGACAAGTGGCGCACCAAGCTTATCTGGCAGGCGTCCGGTATTGCTACCCCCCGCTTCGAGATGTTGCACGAAGGTTCCGACTTTGCGGCGACGGCCCGGGAACTTGGCTTGCCGGTGATTATCAAGCCGGCGCGCGAAGGTTCAACGATCGGCCTGAGCAAGGTCATCGAGGCAAAAGACATCGAGACCGCTTACCTCAAGGCGGCGAAATACGACCGGCTTGTTCTTGCCGAACAGTTTATCGATGGGCCGGAATTGACCGCGGCGATTCTGGAAGACGAATCACTGCCGCTGGTCCGCATCGAGGCGCCGGGACATAACTACGACTACAACGCCAAGTATTTTTCCGACGAAACAAAGTACTTCTGCCCGTCGGGGATCGCTCCGGCTTTAGAGGACGCAGTCAAGCGCTCGTGCGCCGACGCATATCGAATTCTTGGCTGCAGCGGCTGGGGTCGGGTCGACGTGTTGCTTGATGGCAATGACCAGCCATGGATTCTCGAGGTCAACACCGTCCCCGGCATGACGGGTCACAGCTTGGTACCGATGGCGGCCAAGGCGACCGGTCTCTCTTTTGATCAACTGGTGATGCGAATTCTGGAAGGCGCACGTGTGGAATAACGCGCTGGCGCTGACACGGATTGCCAACACGGCATTGTTGCTCGCGATTGCGCTGTTGCTGGCAGCAGTCCTTTGGCGCATTGCTAACAACCAAGTTTTTTCAGTCAGCGGAATCGACGTTGTCGGCAACGTTGCTCATGTCACCCGAGAGCAGGTCAGAACAATCGCCGTCAACGAGTTGAGAGGAACCTTCTTCACCGTCGATTTGCGCGGTACACAGACCGCTTTCGAGAAATTGCCGTGGGTGCGACGTGTCGTTGTGCGACGTCGTTGGCCTAACCGGCTAGAGGTCGTTGTCGAGGAGCACCGCGAACTGGCGAGGTGGGGTAACAGCGCGTTGGTCAATCATCACGGCGAGATGTTCGAAGGCGCGATCAACAAGCGTTTGCCGGTATTCGAAGGTCCGACTGGAAGTCAATCTGACATTGCCCGCAACTACCGGCGCTTCAACCAGTCGCTGGCGCTCATCGGCCGTAAGGTTACACGCGTGCAAGTGTCCGACCGGCGCGCTTGGCGGCTGGATCTGGATGACGGCATGGTGATTGAGCTTGGACGCGACGGTGTCGTCGAGCGTCTCGAGGGTTTTGTTACGGCATACGCGCACAGCGTCGGCGAACTTCGCGGCAAGACCGACTACGTTGACTTGCGTTACAGCAACGGATTTGCGGTGCGCGTGAGAGAAGATAAGTGGAGTGAGGCACGAGCATGAAACCTGTCGAATGGAATCGTGGGGTACCGCGCTCTAAAGGTCGGGAAAGTAAAAACTTGATCGTCGCGCTCGACATCGGAACTTCGAAGATCGTCGCGATCGTCGCCGAACTGCGATCCGAAGGTGGCTACGAAGTGATCGGCATGGGCAGTTCACCCTCGCGCGGACTCAAGAAGGGTGTGGTGGTCAATATCGAATCCACCGTCAACGCGATTCAACGCGCGCTCGAAGAGGCCGAGTTAATGGCCGACTGCAAGATTCGCGAGGTGTGGACTGGGATTGCTGGTAGCCACATACGTAGTTTCAATTCGCACGGCATGGTGGCGATCAAAGACCTTGAAGTCAAGCAAAGCGATGTTGACCGGGTAGTGGAAACCGCGCGCGCCATCCCGATACCCACCGACCAGCAAATTGTCCATGTGCTCAACCAGGAGTTCATAATCGACGGTCAGGAAGATGTAAGAGAGCCTGTCGGAATGTCTGGTGTGCGGCTCGAGGTCAAAGTCCACATTGTCACAGGCGCAGTATCGGCGGCACAAAACATTATGAAATGTATTCGTCGTTGTGGCCTGGAAGTGAACGATCTGATTTTGCAGCCACTTGCCTCTTCGATGGCAGTCCTTTCAGAGGACGAGAAGGACTTGGGCGTTTGCCTTCTTGACATTGGCGGTGGCACCAGTGATCTGGCCATTTTTACCCAGGGCGCGATTCGCCACACCGCCGTCATCCCGATTGCCGGTGACCAGATCACCAACGATATTGCCATGGCGCTGCGCACTCCGACCAAGGATGCCGAGGACATAAAACGCCGTCATGGATGTGCCCTGAGAGAGCTGGCTGATTCACGCGAGATGATCGAGGTGCCCGGTGTCGGTGATCGGGCTTCCAGAAAACTGTCAAGGCAGACACTTGCGGAAGTCATTGAGCCGCGTGTTGAGGAGTTGTACTCGCTGGTACAGGCCGAGTTGCGACGTAGTGGATTCGAACAGCTGCTTTCTTCCGGCGTTGTGATTACCGGTGGCAGTGGTGCTATGCAGGGCATGGTCGAGCTTGGCGAGGAAGTCTTCCACATGCCGGTGCGGCTCGGCTTGCCGTCGTACTCCGAAGGTTTATCCGAAGTGATTCGCAGCCCGAGGCACTCCACTGGAGTGGGGTTGCTGATGGCCGGCGTGACCCAGTACGAACGGCAGCAGATAGAAAAGATGCAGAACGGTTCGTTCAAGCATGTGCTCGAACGGATGCGAAAGTGGTTCGAGGCGAATTTTTAGTGGGTGTGCAGGCGGCGTTGCAGTCTGGTCGTTGAAGCATTTGCAGACTATCGGTGTTACAGCAGAGGAGGTTGGAATGTTTGAAATTGTCGACACACAAACGCAAGAAGCTGTTATAAAAGTGTTCGGTGTTGGTGGCTGCGGGGGCAACGCGGTTGACCACATGATCGAGGAGGGCGTCGAAGGTGTGGAGTTTATTTGCGCCAATACCGATGCTCAAGCGCTCAAGCGAACCAAGCCGAAGACGCTCTTGCAGCTCGGCGCCAACGTCACCAAGGGGCTGGGTGCCGGAGCCAATCCCGAAATCGGTCGTGAATCTGCGGTGGAGGATCGCGAACGGATCATCGAGCTGATTGAGGGCGCCGATATGTTATTCCTGACCGCTGGCATGGGCGGGGGCACCGGCACCGGTGCGGCCCCGATTGTTGCGCAGGCGGCACGCGAGCTTGGCATATTGACGGTGGCAGTCGTTACCAAACCGTTTGCGTTTGAGGGTAAGCGGCAGAAGGTTGCGACTCAAGGTCTCGAAGAACTTGCGGAACATGTCGATTCGCTCATCGTAATTCCCAACGACAAACTGATGGAAGTGCTCGGCGACGACGTTTCCATGCTCGACGCCTTCAAGGCGGCCAACTCCGTTCTGCACGGAGCGGTGGCCGGGATTGCCGAAGTTATAAAATGTCCTGGGCTGGTAAATGTTGACTTTGCCGACGTGCGCACCGTAATGTCTGAGATGGGTATGGCGATGATGGGTTCGTCGTCGTCGAGTGGCGACACTCGGGCGCGAACGGCTGCTGAACAGGCGGTGGCAAGTCCCTTGCTTGACGGTGTCGACTTGAGCGGAGCGCGCGGCGTGTTAGTTAACATCACCGCCAGCACCAGCTTGAAGATGCGTGAAGTCCACGAGGTCATGCACACTATCAAGGAGTTCACCGCCGAGGATGCGACTGTCATTGTCGGAACGGTGATTGATGAAGACCTCGAGGACCGGCTGCGGGTGACGATGGTGGCGACTGGTCTGGGCGGGTCGAGGGGGCGTCAGCAGAATAAGCCGCTAGCCGTTGTCAGGACAGGAACCGATGCAGCGCCGCTTGGTGTGAATCACGCAGACCTCGAAGCACCTGCAGTGATCCGCAGGCGTGGTCGAGACGCTGCTGTCGAGGCAATGAAACAGTCGGGCGTGGATATGCTTGATATACCGGCGTTTCTACGCAAGCAAGCCGACTGACTATTCCTGCGCTGCAGCGGAGTCGTCGCCAATATTCTTACTTATGATATAACAATCAGTATATTAAGATATGTTGTATTGCAGCATAAATGAGTTGCGGTGGAGCCACGGAAATGATGATCAAGCAGCGAACACTTAAAAACATTGTCCGGGCAACCGGTGTCGGGCTTCATACGGGCGATAAAGTTTACATGACACTTCGCCCGGCGGCGCCAAACACTGGCATTGTGTTCCGTCGGGTTGACCTTGATCGCATTGTTGAGATCAAGGCCGATCCTTACGCAGTCAAAGATACCCGCTTGTCTTCTTGTCTTGAAAAGGATGGCGCCCGCATTCAGACGGTCGAGCATCTCATGTCGGCGTTGGCCGGGCTCGGTGTCGACAATGTCTATGTCGATCTGAGTGCCGGGGAAGTACCGATCATGGACGGATCGGCGTCGCCGTTTGTGTTTCTGATCCAGTCTGCGGGCATCGAGGAACAGGCGGCCGCAAAAAAATTTATCCGCATCCTCAAGCCGCTCGAAGTCAGGTCGGACGACAAGTGGGTCAAGTTCGAGCCTTACGCGGGCTTCAGGATCGACTTCAGTATTGATTTCAAGCATCCGGTGTTTGCCGAATGCAACCGGCGCGTAGTGGTGGATTTCGGTGAAATGTCGTTCGTCAAGGAGGTTAGCCGCGCCAGAACGTTCGGCTTCATGCAGGACGTGGAAACGCTGCGCTCTCAGGGCCTCGCTTTGGGGGGGAGTCTAGACAATGCGATCGTTATGGATGAATACCGGGTGCTCAATGCCGACGGCTTGCGCTATGAGGACGAATTTGTCAAGCACAAAGCGCTGGACGCGATCGGTGATTTGTATCTGTTGGGACATCCATTGATCGGCGCCTTTACGGCGTTCAAATCAGGACACGCACTGAACAATGAGCTGCTGCGCCATCTGGTCGAGAGGAAAGACGCATGGGAGGAGGTTAGCTTTCAACCGGGAAACGACGTGCCGCAGTTCCTGCGCATTCGCAGCCAAGCCGCCTGAGCCATGATTTGTCATATAGAACAAGGTATTACCTTCGATAGCTGATCATGCTCATAGCACGCCTAGCGGGCATCCTGTTGCTCATCACGCTAGGCGTATTGGTGGTGATGTTTGCCATGACCAAAGATCGCAAATGGCTGCGTATTTTCGGTCGTACATTAGCGATCGGCATCGTCATCACTCTGATTTTTATAGGAATCTATGTCTTCGAGCGTTTCTTGCTTAGAATTTAGTGTTGCGCCGCGACTGGCCAGCTGAACCACAGCGGAGCGCAAGGTGGGTGAATCGAGACGCACCGATAGCGCAAGGAGGGCGTCTCTCGCCTCGGGACCGAGAAAAATTCGTTTTGTTGGCAAAGGGTTAGGATTGGTACCCACTTGCACAATAATCTTGATTGAGTTAACTTCCGGTTCGGTCCGCCGCAATTGCTCCAGTAGCCGGGGTTTGAGTTGCCGGAGTTTTGCTGCCGCCGCGCCGCTCGAGCTGGTTAGCGTCAGGGTGCCCGAGTTGAAGTAGCCGACCGAGACTTGGGAAGCTATGCCGGTAGGGAGCATTTTTCTCACAAGTTGTTGAATATGAAGTAAATACCTGGACTGTTCGGTGAGTGACTTGAGTTCGGGTGCGCTATCAAGAATGGCTTTGATTGCTTTTATTGACATTGTTGTTGATGAAAGGCTGGAACAGAAGGTGGGAGAGGCATCCTAAGGGGCTCAGATGGACATTATTCTCGTTTCCGACCGATTTGACCAAGCGCGCAGTTTCCGGCTCAGTAAGCCGCAGATCTTTTTTCTGTGTCTGCTTTTCCTGTCGCTGGTGCTTTCGCTGTCGGTGCTGCTGAACTACTTCTCGCTGCGTTACGCGGTCGAGCATAGGAGTCCTTACCTGCAGTCACTGCTGGTAGCGGTGCAGGAAGAGCAGACAAAGCGCACCCAGTCCTACCTGCGCGAGAGCCTCAATACGATGGCAGCACGCGTTGGCGAAATGCAGGCCAGGTTGTTGTTGCTAGATACCCTGGGAGAACGTCTCGGCAAACTGGCAGGCCTCGACCCGAAGGAATTCGTATTCGAGCAAACGCCGGCCCGCGGCGGTCCGTCTCCGGAGCGCAAGGCAAAGCCCCTGTCTTTCACTGAGTTGAACGAGCAGCTCGATACCCTTGCTGGCGATCTCGATGACCGCTCGGACAAGCTCGGTGCGCTTGAGTCGCGGCTATTCCTGGATTATGCGAAACAGCAATTCATGCCCACGTCGCTACCGGTGGAGAATAAATGGTTTTCCTCCAACTTCGGATGGCGCATTGATCCATTTACCGGCTTCAGAACTTTCCACGAAGGGATTGATTTCGTCTCTCGGGCGGGGCGCCCCATTCGCGCGGCGGGTGCTGGGGTGGTCGTCTACTCCGGATCACATCCGCAATATGGAAATATGGTCGAAGTTGATCACGGCAACGGGTTGGTGACTCGCTACGCGCATGCATCGAGTCTCGATGTCAAGGTTGGAGATGTTGTCGTGATCGGCCAGAAGATCGCCGAAGTCGGAAGCACAGGACGCTCAACCGGACCTCATCTGCATTTTGAAGTGCGCGTGCGTGGAGTCGCTGTAAATCCCAAGAAATATCTGCAAAAGAACTCGCGTACGCCTCGCTTGGCGTCGCGCTAGACGCAAGCATTTGGTGATTTCCCCTTCTACTCGTTTATAAGGAAGCAGGACACTGGGCCGTAGAGGTGCCTTGTGCTCGCGCGGTGCCCTTGCGGCTATCGGGATTTCCTCGGTGAACCAACTGGCTCGACCAGCCAACAACGACGATCATTGGCAACGCGTGCGCAGTGACACTGCCATCCGCAATGAAAATGGTGCGGCTGGCTACCGAAGTGATGTTGACGTCGTAGCGCTCGCGGCCACCACGAAAGACAAATACTGCCGCTGATGCAGAAATTTTCCCCGACCCAACTTGTGTTTCTTGTCGCAACAGTTGGTTGCTTCACGCTCGGCGCGCGCGCTTACGCCATGCAATGTGGTGCGAGTCCTTCCTTTTCCGAGTCGAGAGAAACGTTCACCATCAAGGCAGTTGGAGACATGGTTCTGGGTACCACTTGGCCAGAGGATCGTATACCGCCCGACGTTGAACATCGCTTCTTTGACGGTGTCGCGCAGACCCTGTCGGGCAGCGATATTGTTTTCGGAAATCTCGAAGGCGCCTTGACTAATTCCGCCGAAACCACCAAAGACCCCAGCAGAGGAACACAGTACGCTTTCAGGATGCCGCCGCGCTTCGCAGGTGTGCTTCGAGATGCTGGCTTCAATGTGCTCAGTCTCGCCAACAACCATAGTTCAGATTTTGGACTGATCGGGCTGGAAGATACGGTCAACGCGCTGCAGTCCCAGGGCATTCTCGCCGTGGGACTGCAAGATGAGATCGTTTACCAAGAAATCAGGGGTTCGCGCATTGCCTGGATCGGTTTCAGCTATTTGGGATTGCACAACAACATTCATGACATGGGCGAGGTCGCGCGCCTTGTCAGCGAGGCGGACCGCAAAGCGACATTGGTCATTGTCACCTTCCACGGCGGGGCCGAAGGTTCCGATGCGCTGCGCGTTTCCGACAGTCATGAGAAATACCTTGGTGAGAACAGGGGCAATCTGGTCCGCTTTGCGCGCACCGCCGTCGAGTCAGGGGCGGATTTGGTACTTGGGCACGGTCCGCACGTATTGCGGGGTGTTGAGTGTTACTGGCAGAAGCTGATCGTTTATTCGCTCGGCAATTTCGTTGGCTATCAGGCGTTCTCGACGAAGCGTGCTGCTGCGATCTCTGTGATTCTCGATGTCACGCTCGATGAGGATGGATGGCTGCGCCGGGTTGAGTTCCACCCGGTTCGCTTTACCGGCGAGCATTTGCCAACGATTGACTCGCGGCGCCGGGCGCTTTACCTGCTAAACGACTTATCACAAAAGCCGCCGCTCGAGATTGAAGGCAAGATACTGCCCGATTCGACTCGAAGTGACGCCAGCTACAGGGCGTACCGCCGCTGGTTGCAAGCGGCGGATCTCGAGACACAACTGGCCGACTGAAAGCGCGTGCCCGATTCTAGCCAGCAGTCGGTTCAGTTAGGGCATTCCGCTGTCTGGACAACGTGTTAGACTTCCGCGCTTATTTCAAACTGTGATATTTGCAGAACGCGGTAAATGATTCCCAACATTCTGAAAAAGGTCTTTGGCAGTCGTAACGACCGTCTTTTGCGCAAGTACTCGCAGGACGTCCGTGCTACTAACGACCTTGAGCCAGCGATGAAGGTGCTGAGCGACTCCGAGCTTCGCTCCAGGACCGACACGTTCCGCCAGCGCGTGCAAGAGGGTGAAACGCTCGACAAGCTGCTACCGGAGGCTTTTGCCGTTGTCAGAGAAGCCAGCCGGCGTGTCCTCAACATGCGGCATTTTGACGTCCAACTCCTCGGCGGCATCGCCTTGCATAACGGTAAGATCTCGGAAATGCGTACAGGTGAGGGCAAGACGCTCGTCGCCACGTTGCCTGCTTATCTCAATGCGCTTAGCGGAAAAGGCGTTCACGTAGTCACGGTGAACGATTACCTGGCGCGCCGCGACGCCGAATGGATGGGTCGTGCCTACTCGTTCCTGGGGCTGAAAGTGGGCGTCAACCTGTCGCAAATGGACCATGCTTCCAAGCAGGAAGCTTACGGTGCCGATATTACCTATGGCACCAACAACGAGTTTGGGTTCGACTACTTGCGCGACAACATGGTGTTTCAGCTATCCGAGAAGGTCCAGCGCGGACACGCTTATGCCATTGTTGACGAAGTTGACTCGATTCTGATCGATGAGGCACGCACGCCGCTGATCATCTCCGGGCAGGCTGATGACAGTACTGACCTTTACTACCGGATGAATGACGTCGCTCCGCAACTGGTGCGCTCAGCCGGCGAAAACGAGCCTGGTGATTACGTTGTCGACGAAAAAGCGCATCAGGTGTTGTTGACCGAGCAGGGCCATGAACGCGCTGAGGAGTTACTTGTAAAGACCGGGTTGCTGCGCGAGCACGGCGGCCTTTACGACGCCACCAATATCGGACTTGTGCATCACCTTTATGCTGCGTTGCGAGCACACAATCTGTTTTTCCGCGATCAGCATTATGTTGTCCAGAACAATGAAATTGTCATCGTCGACGAATTTACCGGCCGGCTGATGGCCGGTCGCCGTTGGTCCGACGGGCTGCACCAGGCTGTCGAAGCCAAGGAAGGGGTGAAGATCCAGCGCGAGAACCAAACCCTCGCTTCGATCACGTTCCAGAATTATTTCCGTATCTACAACAAACTGTCGGGAATGACCGGCACTGCCGACACTGAGGCCTACGAGTTTCAGCAGATCTACGGTCTCGAGACGGTGATCATCCCAACGCACCGCAAGATGGTTCGCGAGGATCGCATGGACCAAGTCTATAAGACTAGCAAGGAACGCTATCGTGCGGTGCTCGATGACATTCAGGATTGCTTCGAGCGTGAGCAGCCGGTTCTGGTGGGGACTACATCGATCGAAAACTCTGAGCTGCTTTCCCAAATGCTGACCAAAGCAAAGCTTCCGCACCAGGTGCTCAATGCGAAACAGCACGCCCGCGAAGCGGAGATCGTGGCACAGGCCGGGCGTCCAAAGATGATTACCATCGCTACCAATATGGCGGGCCGGGGGACCGACATTGTTCTGGGTGGAAATCCCGAGCCAGAAATCGAGCGCATGCGCAACGATGACAAACTCACCGAAGAGCAGAAGCAAAGCGGTGAGACGACTTTCCGCGCGGAGTGGGAAAAACTGCACAACCAAGTGGTGGAGGCCGGCGGATTGCACATTGTCGGTACCGAGCGACACGAATCACGACGCGTTGATAACCAGCTGCGCGGTCGAGCTGGCCGCCAAGGCGATCCGGGCTCTACGCGGTTTTACCTGGCTCTGGAAGACCCGTTGTTGCGCATTTTTGCGTCTGACAGGGTAGCGGCGATCATGGATCGGCTGAAGTTGCCGGAGGGCGAGGCGATAGAGCACCCGTGGGTGACCAGAGCGATCGAGAACGCTCAACGCAAGGTTGAGGCGCGCAACTTTGATATCCGTAAGCAGCTGCTCGAGTATGACGATGTCGCGAATGACCAGCGCAAAGTGATTTATGAGCAGCGCAACGAGTTGCTTGAAACGGGAGATGTTACGGAAACCGTGCGCTCCATGCGGGAAGGTTCAGTCGAAGCGCTGGTTGCCGAGTATGTTCCGTCGGAAAGTGTCGAAGAACAATGGGATATTGCTGGCCTGGAACAGGCGCTGGCGTCGGAGTTTTCGCTTGAATTGAAGTTGAGCGAGTGGCTGGAGCAGGATGAACAGATGGACGAGTCGTCCCTGCGCCATCGCATCGTTGAAGCGGCCAATCTGCATTACGATCAGAAAACTCAGAACGTGCCTGAAGAGGCGATGCGCCATTATGAGCATGCGATCATGTTGCAAAGCCTGGATGGTCACTGGCGCGAGCACCTTGCCGCTCTGGATCACCTGCGACAGGGCATACACTTGCGTGGCTACGCACAGAAGAATCCGAAGCAGGAGTACAAGCGCGAAGCGTTCGAGCTTTTCTCGCTGATGCTTGAAGCAATTCGCAACGAAGTCACTCGCGTTCTGATGAATGTGCGTATTCGCAGTGCCGAGGAGGCGGATGAAGCTGCCGAGGAGCGCACGGAAATGACTAACGTGCGCTACCAGCATGCCGACTATGACGCCGCGCTGCAGAACGACCAAGCGGCGCAGGCGGCGCAAGGGGGCGCAGTGGCGGTAGCGGATAAACCCAAGCCATTTGTGCGCCCTGGCGGGAAGATCGGCCGCAATGATCCGTGCCCGTGTGGCTCCGGCAAGAAGTACAAGCACTGTCATGGCCGCCTGAGCTAGGCGGCGTTCGTGCTCCAATGGCAGTCAATCTTTTGTTTCCAGAGGCAGCAGCCCTCACACCGGTTGTCGGCATACGGCTTGGCGCAGCATGTGCTGGTATCAAAGGACGTGACCGGAAGGACTTGTTGGTCATTGCGCTTGCGCAGCACTCGACGGTTGCCGGTGTGTTTACCCGGAATCGTTTCACTGCTGCGCCGGTGACGGTAGCCAGGGCCCATCTCGCAAATGGGTCTTGCCGGGCATTAGTCGTCAATAGCGGCTGTGCCAATGCGGGCACTGGCGAACAGGGTGTGGCACGTGCGATGCAAGTTTGCGAGGCGCTCGGCAAGCTGCTCGGCTGCGAAGCATCTGCCGTGCTGCCGTTTTCGACCGGCGTCATCATGGAAGATTTGCCAAGCGAGCGCATTATTGCGGCGTTGCCCAGATGCGTTGAAGGGCTGTCGGAGACAGGATGGCTCGAGGCGGCAGAAGCGATCATGACGACCGACACTGTTCCCAAAGCGGCATCGCGGGTCATCGAGATTGGCGGACACAAGGTGACGGTAACCGGCATTGCCAAAGGCTCTGGCATGATCCGGCCTGATATGGCGACCATGCTCGCATTCGTGGCGACCGACGCCACAGTTGCTACCAACTCGTTGCAGAACATGATCGAACATGCGAGCCAACGCAGTTTCAATTGCGTGACCGTGGATGGCGATACATCAACTAATGACAGCTTGATGCTGATTGCGTCGGGAGGCTCGTCGTGCCCGGAAATTTCCAGTACCAACGACGATGGCTACGCGTCTCTGTGTGATGCCGTCACCGAAGTGTGTACAGAGCTTGCCCAGATGGTGGTTCGTGACGCTGAAGGGGCGACCAAATTCATCACGGTGCGGGTTGAGGCGGGGCGCGATGAACGAGAATGCCGCATGGTGGCCTACGCGATTGCGCATTCGCCGCTGGTCAAGACAGCTTTCTATGCGTCTGACCCGAATCTTGGCCGTATTCTCGCGGCTATCGGCTATGCGGGGATCGATGACTTGGATGTAACCGCACTGCAGGTATATCTCGGCGAGGTGCTGGTTGCAACCGGTGGTGGCCGCGCACCCGGTTACAAGGAAGAAAACGCACAGTCGGTGATGGACCAGCAGGAGATTGTTCTGCGCGTACAGCTCAATCGCGGCCGCGCGGCAGTGACTGTTTGGACGTGCGATCTGTCGCATGAATATGTCCGCATCAATTCAGAGTACCGGAGCTAGACGTGGCAGACTGGGACCCTGTTTTTCGGAAACTGGAACAACTGCTCGATCGTGCCGAGCGGTTGATGCCGCAGCAACCTGAGGCACCTGACTGGAAAGCGTCGAAGGCATACCGGTGGCGGCGGCGGGTCAACAGTGGCTATTTGCAGCCGGTCACGCATCTTCACAAGATAGGACTGGCCGACTTGCAAGGAATTACCGAACAAAAGCAGTTGATCGACCAAAATACGCGGCAGTTCGTCCAGGGCTTCACCGCCAACAATGTGCTGCTTACCGGTGCCAAGGGCACCGGTAAGTCGTCCCTAGTTAAAGCGGTTCTGAACAAGTTCGCCAACAGAGGTTTGCGCTTGATCGAAGTTGAAAAGCACGATCTGCGCGACCTTCCCGATATTGTCGATATGGTTGCGCAGGTTCCCTATCGTTTCATTATCTTCTGTGACGACTTGTCCTTTGATGCAGAAGAACCGGGCTATAAGGCGCTAAAGGTTGTGCTTGACGGATCGGTTTCGGCGACATCCGATAACGTACTGATCTATGCCACTTCAAACCGTCGGCACTTGATGCCAGAGTACATGCAGGAGAATCTCGAGACAAAATATCTCGGTGAAGAAATCCACCCTGGTGAGAGTATCGAGGAAAAGATTTCACTTTCCGAGCGATTCGGACTTTGGATTGCGTTCTATCCCTTTGTTCAGGACGAATACCTCGAAATTGTCGACTACTGGGTGGGAAAGCTGGCCGCTATGCCTGAGGTGACAGACGACATACGACAGGAAGCCTTGCAATGGGCGTTGCTGCGTGGCTCGCGCAGCGGTCGTGTCGCCTGGCAGTTCGCTCGTGATTGGGCTGGCCGCCAGCGACTGAAGTCGACTCGAAGAAGCAAGTAACGGGGCATTGACTGACCGCATCGTTGACGTAGCCGCCGCAGTCGTGCAGCGACCGGACGGGTCATTCTTGCTCGCGCAGCGCCCGCCCGGCAAGGTCTACGCCGGGTACTGGGAGTTTCCCGGCGGCAAGATTGAGCCGGGAGAAACGGCGGCGGCAGCTCTGAAGCGCGAGTTGGAGGAGGAACTCGGCATGATCGCTTTGTGTATCTACCCCTGGCTGACGCGCGTTTACGAATATCCGCATGCAACGGTGAAGCTGCACTTTCAGCGGGTTGTGCAATGGCTCGGTGAGCCGCAGTCGAAAGAGGCGCAGGCCTTCGCCTGGCAGCTGCCCGGCGAGTTCGGCGTCAAGCCGATGTTGCCTGCCAATGCCGTGGTTCTAAAAGCGCTCGAACTGCCCGTCCTGTATGCAATTACCAATGCGACCGTGCTGGGCGAAAAGGAAGCCCTAGCCCGGCTTGAATCGGCACTGGATGGTGGACTGAAGCTGGTTCAGGTCAGGGAGAGACATTTCGAGCAAGCCAGGCTCGAGCGCTTTGCGCGTGAAGTCGTATCGCGCTGCAATCAGTATGGAGCCACTGTTCTGGTTAACGGTGACGCAGCGCTTGCCGCTGTCATTGGCGCCGATGGTGTGCACCTGACGGCGAGACAGTTAATGAAAACGACTAGCCGCCCAAACTTGCCGTGGTGTGCAGCATCCTGTCACGAGCGCAAGGAAATCGAGCAGGCCGAATCTCTCGGGCTAGACTTGATTGTTCTGGGGCCGGTAAAAGCAACCGTGAGCCACCCAGACGCGCGTGCACTTGGCTGGCAGCGTTTTGATGACCTCGCCGCCGATGTTTCTATTCCCGTCTACGCTCTTGGCGGTATGCGCAGCGCCGATCTTGAAGAAGCCTGGGAACATGGCGCGCACGGTGTGGCGATGCTACGTGGTGCCTGGTCGGGTGACTAGAAACCAATTCAGCAGTCACTATTGTCCGAAGAGGACGACTGATTCACATCGGCCGGAATGCGATAGGCTTCCGATGCCCACTGGCCGAGGTCGATCATTTTGCAGCGCTCGGAACAGAAGGGGCGAGATGGATTGTTGGGATTCCAAGCCAGGGGTTTGCCACACTGTGGACAGTTGACCAGTGGTCCGGATGGATTTGAACTCGGTTTGATCACAGATTGCAGAAAGTTAGTGCAAAGTCGATACCTTCTTCGCTTGTCTTGCGCTGTGCCTCGGCAAATGTCGCGAACCGGATGTTGATTGCATACTTGTTGGCACTGACTTCGGGCACGTGATTGCAACCCTCTTCAAGACCCAGTCTCAGCATTTGGGCCAGCCTGCCAGCGAGCATTTGCTGGAACTTGCCCTTATCGGCGCGTTGTTGTGTTGTTTTTCCGCTCTCTCTGAGCAATCGGAGAATTAGTTCAACGCCTGTGCGCATCGGTTCAAACGGCGATAGCCATTGGTCGAGGTCGCGCTTGCGTAGGTCCGGCGGCAAATGCATCCAGTGGTGATAGGAAGGCAGATCAAACTCGCAAGCGCCGCCCGGTATCGCGGTGCGTTGTCGGATCGCCATTAGCCACTCGTTCTGCCTGAGTTCCTGTCCGGTCTTCCCGGATGGGGCCGACAAGCCGGCAATTGCCCGCTCGGTTTCGTGAACGATAGCGGCAAGTTTGCTCTGCTCCACCGACGGATTATCTTTCAGCGAATCAAGTTGGCTTTTCTTGCGCTCGAGCTCTTGCAATAGCTCGGATTTAAGATCGGCCCGCCCTGCCACATCGAGAATCTCGAACAATGACAGTATTGCGATATGGTGCTCCTGTGACCCGTCCTTGGCCTTGAAGTACCGGGCACGCTGATAAAGATTCTCGATCCTCAGCAGTGTGCGCACTCGTTCGTTGAGGGGAAACTCGTAGACGATCACATCGATAAACTGTCTGGCGGGGCTATTCTCGTTAGGCGAATCCTAGTATTGCTGATTCGATCCGAAAAGAAAAGGTCCACGGTCGACCCATTTGGCAGAGTCACGCCGACTCGGAAAGGGTCAGGTAGTGGCGATGCAGTTCTTCAACTTGAGACTGCAATGCCTCTATCTCGCCATCGTTTTTGATCACGTCATCTGCGGCCGCGAGGCGTTGGCTTCGACTTGCCTGAGTGGCCATGATTGCCTCGACTTGATCGCGTGACAGCTTACTGCGGTGCATGACACGTTCAATTTGCTGCTCCTCGGTGCAGTCGACAACCAGTACACGATCAGCGAGGTCGTAGCCGCGAGATTCGACCAGCAACGGCACCACCACCAGCGCATAAAGCTTGCCGCTTGCCGCGAGCCTGCGCTGGACCTCGGCCCGAATCAGCGGATGCAAGATGCTCTGCAGTCTGTTCCTCGCATCTGGGTCGGAAAAGACGAGTTCGCGCATCCGTTCTCTGTCCACAGACCCGTCACTTGCTATGACATCGGGTCCGAAACGCTCTTCAATCTGCCGCACTGCCGGCTGAGCCTTCGTCGTTAGCGTTCGTGCGATTTCGTCGGTGTCGATAACGTCGACGCCGAGTTCAGCAAACAAATCAGAGATTGTGGTTTTGCCGGAACCAATCCCACCAGTCAGTACGACCGTGAAAGGCATTCGGTTTGCGGATCGAGTTTGGCTCAATAACCGTGTGGTTAGCGAAACAGGCCGAGATAGACACTGTTGATGTCGGCACCCCACAGCAATGCAATCAGCCCGGCGGCGGCAAGATAAGGCCCGAACGGAATGGGCACATTGCGTCCATGTCGCTGCGACACAATCAACACGATACCAACCACGGCTCCGACAAATGAAGATAACAGTATCACGAGCGGCAGAAGTTTCCACCCTAGGTACGCGCCGATCGCCGCGAGCAGCTTGAAATCACCGAAGCCCATGCCTTCCTTGCCGGTGGTGAGCTTGAACACCCAGTAAACAGACCAGAGCGAAAGATAACCAGCCACCGCGCCGATGATTGCCGAGGGCAGTGGTGCGAACGTGCCCGGGATATTGAACAGCAGGCCGAGCCACAAAAGGGGCAGGGTAATGCTGTCGGGCAACAATTGTGTGTCGATATCGATGACAGTCAGCGCGATCAATGACCAGGCGAACAACATTCCTGCTGCGGCGGCCAAACCAAAGCCGAAGTGCCAGGAAATATAGCCCGCGAGGAGGCCGCTGATTGCTTCGATGATGGGATAGCGCGCACTGATCGGGTTGTTGCATTTGGCGCATTTGCCCTTGAGAATCAGATAACTGAAGACAGGGATATTGTGCAATGCGCGGATGCGTTGGCCGCATTTCGGGCAGGCGGAACGCGGCACGACGAGACTGTAATTTGACGCTGTCTTAGTTGCACCGCGCAACTTGGTCGCGCAGTCCGTCAAGTTGGCGTCGTCCAGAAGCATTGCCGCTTGTTCGTTCCAGTCGCGCTGCATCATCCGGGGTAGTCGGTAAATCACGACGTTGAGGAAACTGCCGACCATCAATCCGACGATGGTAGCTGTGGTCGTGAACGCGAAAGGGCTGCTTTGCAGCAAACTGAGCACTTCAGTCATTGCACGGGTGCAGTTAACATTTTGTGACACACTCGCTGGAGCATGACGCCGGATTCAAAAAAAACGCCCGAGTTGTCCCGGGCGCTCTGGCTGTTTGGGGTTTACCTCAGATTGCCTGACCCATCTTGAAGATCGGTAGATACATCGCGATCACCATACCACCGATGAGAACACCGAGTACAACCATTATCATTGGTTCCATCAGGCTCGACAATGCGGCGACCGCGTCATCCACTTCCCTTTCGAAAAAGTCCGCCACTTTGCCGAGCATGGCATCCAGAGAGCCCGATTCTTCACCAATCGACACCATCTGTATCACCATGTTCGGGAACAGTTCGGTGTTTTGCATTGCCACGGTAAGGCTGGTGCCGGTGCTGACTTCATCCTGAATCTGTTTCGTCCCTTGTTGGTAGATGAAATTTCCGGAAGCGCCGCCGACTGAGTCGAGCGCTTCGACCAGTGGTACACCGGCAGCGAACATTGTTGACAGTGTGCGAGTCCAGCGTGCGATGGTGGCTTTTCGTATGAGCTCGCCGAAGATGGGGATTTTGAGGAACAGTCGATCGAGCACCCGTTGCATTTTGACCGAGCGTTTCCACGTGTAGAAAAAGAACCATAAGCCGAATCCTACGCCTCCGAAGATGAACCACCAGTGGTCGACGAAGAAATCCGAGATCGCAATAACCAGCAGTGTTAGAGCAGGCAGATCCGCGCCGAAGTTGGTGAACAACTCCTTGAACGCCGGAATGACGAACATCATGATGATCGCGGTAATGACAAAGGCGACCACGATGATCGATATGGGGTAGAAAAGCGCAGATTTGATCTTGCTCTTGATGGCGAGGATCTTTTCCTTGTACGTCGCAAGGCGATCCAGAAGGCTGTCGAGAATACCGGCAGCTTCACCAGCGCCGACCAGGTTGCAATAAAGGCCGTCGAAGTGAAGCGGGTATTTACGGAATGCCTCACTCAGACTGGTGCCTGTTTCAACGTCGCTCTTGATGTCCATGAGCAATCTGGCAACTGCGGGGTTGGCGTTACCCTTGCCAACGATATCGAATGCCTGCAGCAGCGGCACGCCGGACTTCATCATCGTCGCCAACTGACGGGTGAAGAACGTGATGTCCTTGTCCGTTACTTTGCCACCGGCTCCGCCACGCTGGCGCTTCACCTTAGCGCGGGTAATCCCCTGGCGCCGCAAGGTCGACAGCACGACGTTTTCGCCACCGGCACGCATATTGCCCTTGACCAGCTTGCCGGACCGGTCGCGACCTTCCCAAACGTAGGTGTGATCCTTTACCTTTTGTTGTCCCCGTCGCATTGCCGCGGTTGCTGTTGCCATTCCGTTCCCTCTGATTGTTCCTGGCCAACTCGTCGACTCTCTGAACACCGCGAGAATTCACGCGGCGTAACAGGATCGACCTCTCTTCCGACAGGGCGCTCGGGCCCTCCCGCGCCCCTGTACTCAATACTGGTAAGTGCCTGGTGAACCCGATTTGGCAAGGCGAAAAGACAGGTTCACTACGCCCAGGGGTACAAGCAAGCTTCGTGCGAATTCACACGACTGTCGGTCGACCCCCAGAAGGCTGGTTGACGTACGGCTTTCGGTAGACCTCAGGCAAACAACCGACGATCTAACTAACTATCTGGTTTATTGTGATTTTATGTCTGGTGGTGGGAGCCGAACCGATTTGATCGAGCGGTGCTGGACGTGAAGAATTTCGACCGGGCAGCCTGCCAGCTTCAAAGACGTGCCGGGCTCAGGGATTTCCTCCAGATGTTCCAGTAACAGGCCGTTCAAGGTCTTTGGGCCATCGATTGGGAATTGGTATCCGAGTTGGCGGTTGAGGTCCCGCAATGAGGCAGCAGCGTCGACGACGATGCTACCGTCCTCCAGGCGCTTCCAGTCCGCGACCTGCAAAGGAGACTGGGTTGTGAATTCACCAATGATCTCCTCGAGTATGTCCTCGATGGTCACCAGTCCCATCAAATCGCCATATTCGTCGACGATCAGCGCGAAACGATCCTGCTGGTCTTGGAAATTCTGCAGTTGTGCCAGCAAGCCGGTTTCGATGGGTACGAAGTACGGCGCCTTCATGATCTCGGCGATGGTCTGCGCATCGATCTCGCTGCTGTCCGAGAGATTCAGCACCTTGCGGATGTGCACTACGCCAACAACATCCTCCGGTCGTCCGCGGTATACCGGAAGGCGTGTGTGATTGCAGGTGGCAATCTCGCGCCGGATTTCCTCTGTCGTTGCGTTCAGATCAATGCCTTCGATCTTGCTGCGCGGCGTCATCACATCTTCAACCGTGATTGACTGCAGATCAAACAAGTTCAGAAGCATGTTCTGATGCTTCTTGGGGAGGAAATGGCCGCCTTCCAACACCAGCGTGCGCAACTCCTCTGAGCTCAGCTTCTGCACCTCTGCTCCGGCGGGCTTGAGCTTGAAGACCAGTAGCAACCCGTTGACGAACAGGTTAGCCACCACGACGATGGGATGCGTCAGCTTCATCAGCGGCTTGAGCACCAGACTCGCCGGGAAGGCGATATTCTCCGGGTAACTGGCCCCAATGATCTTCGGTGTGATTTCACTGAAGACCAGAAAGACAGCGGTCACGGCCAACGTGGCGATGGTAAGTGAGAGCTCGCTTTGCCCCAGCACTCGGAACGCGATGGTTGTGCCCAGGGCAGCGGCGGCCGTATTGACCAGATTGTTGCCGAGGAGTATTGAGCCGAGCAGGCGATCGGTGCGGTTCAGCAAGTAAACGGTGCGCTTGGCGGCACGGTTTCCTGTCTTGGCGAGATGACGCAACCGGTAACGGTTGAGCGCCATCATGCTTGTCTCCGAGCTAGAGAAAAACGCGGAGATGACGACCAGGACAACGAATACGATTAATAGCGTACTTACAGGAATATCGGTCACGGCTTGGGAACCTATAAGGTCGACAAGGGCCAGTCTGGTGGTCGGCTATCGGTTAGCAAGGACACAGTGCGGGCGTATTTGGCGTTGATCAACGTTGCAGGATAATTTCAACAACAAATCTGCTGCCGATGTAGGCCAGTACCAGCACCATGAAGCCGGCGAGGGTCCAACGTACCGCGACGCGTCCGCGCCACCCATAAAATGCCCTGCCGAGGAGCAGTGCTCCGAATATGAACCAGGACATGAAGCCAAAAACAGTCTTGTGTGTAAACGTAAGCGGCTTGCCAAACAGCTCTTCCGAGAAAAGCACCCCGGTTGCGAGTGTCAACGTAAGGAAGCCAAAGCCGGTGCCGATGATCTTGAACAATACCGACTCCATAGTGAGAAGTGGCGGCAGGGCCCGGAGGAGTGGCGCAACGTTGTGTGAATGCAATTGTCTTTCCTGCAACGCCATTAGGAGAACGTGTAACGAGGCGATTGTGAACAGGCTGTATGCGAGCATGGCAATTAACAGGTGCGCTTTGAACACCAGCAGTTGCGTGTTCTCAAGCGGTTGTGTTGCCGGCAGAATGACGGGCAGCCACGAAAGAATTGCAGCAGCGAACAACACCATCGCGTTAAGTGCTTCTAGACGGTGAAACAGGCTGGCTATCCAATAGATCAGCACGGCGAGCGCCATGATCAATGAGATGGTGTTGCCGACTCCAAGGTACAAGCCGTCAATCCGCAAAATCGACTGTGACAGCAAACCAGCGTGAATCAGCAGAGGCGCTGCCACCAGAGCACGTGCTACCCGCGCACTTTGCCCGATGGGTTCGTTTGGGCCACGCTGCAAATCCTTCCAGAGAAGGACGGCAAGTGCCAGGTAAGCGAGGCTTGAGATCAGATGAAGTAAAATTGGGCTCATTCTGCGGCTGAAGCTCAAACGCAGTCTACATCATCCCGTTTCTCTCAACATCCTCCGCTAACGTATGCTGGAAACCCTCACAGGCCGCTTCTCGACCATTGTAAAAACAGTTCGCGGTCAGGCGCGTCTGACCGATGCCAATGTCAAGGAAACCTTGCGCGAGGTGCGCGTAGCATTGCTTGAGGCCGATGTTGCGTTGCCCGTGGTCAGGGATTTTATCGAGCGTGTCAGGGAGAAGGCGATTGGAGAGGAGGTCCTGGGCAGTCTGACTCCTGGCCAAGCATTCGTCGGTGTCGTTCAGCGGGAGTTGACCACGCTGATGGGCCAGCACAATAACGCGCTCGACGTCGCGGTCCGGCCGCCCGCAGTGATCCTGATGGCGGGGCTGCAGGGGTCAGGTAAAACCACGACCAGCGCAAAGCTTGCTCGTTTGCTCGCCGCACAGAAGAAAAAGGTGCTGCTGGTCAGCTGCGATGTGTACCGCCCGGCGGCCATGGAGCAGCTCAACACGCTGGCCAGGCAACTTCAGGTGGACAACTTTCCAGCCGAAACGTTAGACAAACCGAAATCCATTGCGCTGGCAGCGCTCGATCATGCCAAACGGCATTTCCACGATGTGGTCATTGTTGACACGGCGGGCCGCCTGGCGGTCGACGAGGAAATGATGCGCGAGATACGTGAACTGCATGAGGCGCTTGTTCCAAGTGAGACGCTGTTCGTCGTTGATGCCATGCAGGGTCAGGACGCGGTCAATGTTGCCAAAGCGTTTGGCGACGCCTTGCCCTTGACCGGAGTGATACTCACAAAGATGGACGGCGACGCCCGTGGCGGGGCGGCGCTTTCGGTGCGCCAGGTTACCGGTAAACCGATCAAGTTCGTCGGCACCGGCGAGAAATTGGACGGGCTCGAACCTTTCTTTCCGGATCGTGTTGCAGCGCGTATTCTCGGTATGGGTGATGTTCTGTCGCTGGTGGACGAGGCAAGGCGCAGTGTCGACGCTGCCGAGGCGCAGAAACTTGCGAGGAAGGTTAAATCCGGCAAAGGCTTTGACCTCGAGGACTTTCGCTCGCAGATGCTGCAGATGAGGAAGATGGGTGGGGTGGGGGCCATAATTGACCGGTTGCCCGCGCAGTTTGCACAGGCTGCCCAAGGCGCGTCGATGGATGAGGGTGTCATCAATCGAACGATTGGTATCATCGACTCGATGACGCAACGCGAACGTGCCAACCCGGGGATCATCAAGGCGTCGCGCAAACGGCGCATCGCCAGCGGTTCGGGTGTCAGGGTGCAGGAGGTCAACCGACTGCTCTCGCAGTTTGCCCAGATGCAGAAGATGATGAAAATGATGGGGAAAGGTGGCTTACAGAAAATGATGCGCGGGGCACGCGGTATGTTTCCCGGCCTGGGTTAGGGCAGGCTATCGCAAGACTGCTGCACGTGCTTGATCCGGGCTGGCGTCCGCTTCCGATCGTTATGGTGCTCGCTCTCCTTCGGTTGTGCAGCCGGGCTTCATAGTCGCCGCGTGTTGCGAGTGGGCTTGGCACGTCGCCCGCCTTCCGCTCTTACCCTCATGTACCACCGTGTACACTGCGGTTGCTGCGCTCCGGGTGCAACCTGCTACGTAGCATGTCCAAGGAACGCTGGAATGTGGCTTCGGTCATAAGTGCGGCGCATATGCGAACGGGGCGCAATCTGTTGTGGAGTGAGAGTACGATGATCAAACGTTTGGTTTCTTTCCGCTTGGCTGTAGCGGGACTGTTTACATTGGCGATGACATCGCTGGCCTCGATTGCGCTTGCCATCGATCTCGACTACGAGCGCGAAAACCGTTGGGCAGAGCAGGTGTTGCCGTCCATTCTGGTCGGTGACCCGGTTTGGATCGAGCAGGCCAACGGACACAAGTTTCTCGCCATCTACACGGAAGCCGAGAATTCGCGCGGCGCCATCATTGTCGGTCATGGGCGCGGCTGGAATCCGGACTGGGAACTTTACAGTGTGCTGCGTATGAAGCTTGCGGACCAGGGTTACAACACGCTCGCAATCCAGCTGCCGGTGCTAGGTTCGGGCGCCAAGGTGGGTGACTATATTCCGACCTACGAGGATGCGTCGGAGCGGTACCAATTGTCTGCCGAGTTTCTTCAGGAAAAGGGCTTCGAGGATATCGCCATCGTGTCACACAGCCTTGGTGCCACAATGGCCAACGAATACCTCATCAAGGCTGATGAAACACCCATCAAGGCATGGGTATTTATTAGCATTATCAATGGATTGCAGGAGATGTTCCGGATCAAGATTCCGGTCATGGACGTCTATGGTACCGAGGACTGGGTAATAACCCAGGTTGGCGGGTATGAGCGTAAAAAGCAGATCATGAAAGTGCCGGGATCGAGGCAGGTGGTGTTGCAAGATGCCCCGCATTTCTTCGAAGGCAAGGAAGACGAACTGACCGTGGCGATCGTGGACTTCCTCGATGCCGTTTTTCACGGCGACGCGCAGTGAGCCGAAAACAGTGCGCGGTAGCCGCGTCCGGCACGCGTTCGCCCTTGCGCGCGGCAGAAAAACAAGCGTAAAATCGCGCGCTTGGCTTTTTCGAGGGGGCTGGACTCGGCCCTCTCTCAATCAGGGTAAATTCAATGGTTGTCATACGACTGGCGCGCGGCGGCGCCAAAAAACGGCCTTTTTACAACATGGTGGTGACTGACTCGCGCAACCCGCGTGACGGCCGCTTCATAGAGCGTGTCGGCTTTTACGATCCGAAAGCGCCCGAGGGCCGCGAGGGACTGCGAGTGAACATGGAGCGGCTCAACTATTGGCGGGGCCAGGGAGCGAAGCTCTCTGATACAGCGGCTCGTTTAGTCAAACAGTTTGGTAGCAAAGCCGCCTGACGAAATGATCGTAATGGGGCGCGTCAGCGCCCCGTTCGGTGTCAAAGGTTGGGTCAAGGTCCAGCCGTTCACCGAAAAAACTGACAGTCTGCTTCGCTATACGGCCTGGTGGCTCTGCGAGGCCGGCAAATGGCAAAGACGAACGATCGAGGAGAAAGTGGTGCACGGTGGTTCGCTGCTGGTGCGCTTTGCGGGGATTGCTGATCGTGATCGGGCAGCAGCGCTGAAGGGGCAG
Source organism: Betaproteobacteria bacterium (assembly GCA_020346185.1). Taxonomy (GTDB): domain Bacteria; phylum Pseudomonadota; class Gammaproteobacteria; order Burkholderiales; family Eutrophovitaceae; genus SG8-40. The sequence goes on from CP070775.1 coordinate 2,168,021, forward strand.
AACGTCGCCATTGCGCGCGAGCAGTTGCCCGCCACCGGCGAGGGCGAGTATTACTGGGCCGATCTGATCGGGCTCGAGGTTGAAAATGCAGCGGGTCAGTCGCTTGGCTGTGTCGAGCGGTTGTTCGAATCGGGTGCCGACCCGGTTTTGGTGGTAGTTGGCGAGAAAGAACGCTTGCTGCCGTTTGTGGGTGCGGTGATCAAGCGGGTCGACTTGGAGACGCGAAAGCTTCTGGTCGATTGGGAGCTGGATTACTAGAGGTGCGCGGGCGATGAAGCGCTTCGATGTAGTGACGCTGTTTCCGGGAATGTTTGACGCATTGACCGAATTCGGCATTACGCAACGGGCGCGCGACCGTGGCTACTTCGAGCTGGTGCTATGGGACCCTCGCGAGTATGCAGCGAATGCCTACCGCAGTGTCGATGACCGACCCTATGGCGGCGGACCGGGGATGGTCATGATGGCCGACCCGCTCGCGAAGGCGTTGCAGGCGGCACGGGCGCGTCAGCGGGGGTGCGGCGTGCTCACCAGTCGGACTGTGTATCTGTCGCCGCAGGGCAGGCGGCTTGATCAGGCACTGGCTGACGAACTGGCGCAAGCCGATGGTTTGGTGTTGTTGGCCGGCCGTTACGAAGGTGTTGATGAGAGGCTCATCGGGCTGGAGGTCGACGAGGAGGTTTCAATTGGAGACTATGTGGTCTCCGGTGGTGAGCTTCCGGCGATGGTGTTGATTGACAGTATTGTGCGCCGCACGCCAGGAGTGTTGCATGATGCGGACTCTGCGGCGAAGGAGTCGTTTGTCGAGGGGATACTCGATTTTCCCCAGTACACACGGCCGGAAGTGTTTGCGGGGCGTTCTGTGCCCTCGGTGCTGATGTCCGGGAATCACGCGGACATCCAGCGTTGGCGGATGAAACAGGCGCTCGGAAGAACGTGGCGGCGCAGACCAGATCTACTCGCGAAGCTGCGGCTCGATGCCGAGCAGACGATGCTGCTGGAAGAGTTCAAAGCCGAATGCGGCGAGACGGAAAAGACAGGAGTGTAGAAGATGAATCTGATCAGCAAACTCGAGCAGGAAGAAATCGAACGACTCGGTAAGACCGTTCCCGATTTTTCGCCGGGCGATACGGTCGTCGTGAGCGTGAACGTCGTCGAAGGTCAGCGCAAGCGCGTGCAGGCATTCGAAGGTGTGGTCATCGCCAAGCGCAACCGCGGACTGAATTCTTCGTTTGTGGTGCGTAAGATTTCATCCGGCGAGGGTGTCGAGCGGACCTTTCAGTCGTATTCACCTCTGATTGCCGGGGTCGAAATCAAGCGCCGTGGGGCGGTACGTCGTGCCAAACTCTACTATTTGCGTGAGCGCTCCGGCAAGTCGGCGCGGATTCGCGAGAAGCTCTCCATTGGCAAGCGTGCGGCAGCGAAGAATGCGAATGCCCAACCCCAACCGGTGGCTGTTTCTGACGCCGAAAACGCACCGAGCGAGAGCGATCAGGCAGCGACCGAATAACGCGTAGCCTTGTCGGCGGCGTGGCTGTGGTAAACCATGGCCGCATTAGCCTCACAGCATTTGCCCGAAATGGCGACCTGTTGGTCGCCATTTTTTGTTTCGGCTCACGCGGTTTCGCCATCGCAAGCAACAAGCGGCCTGCCGTCAGTGATGAGAAATCGCTTGTTACAATGTCGTGACCGGCGCGCACGCAGAGTTTTTCAGCTGCAAACTTACGCAGGCGCTGTTATCTGATAACGACATGAAACTGGTGAGGCTGACGCGATGAGTCTGCGTAATGTTGTTGCCGTGATTGGTGCTGCTGTTTTTTTGCTCGCGGCCTGTGGCGAGAGGCAGCAGATGCTGTCAATTACCACTGGCGGTACCGGCGGAGTTTACTATCCGCTTGGCGGCGGGCTCGCCAATCTGCTGTCAGAGAAAATGCCTGGCGTTCAGGCCACCTCGGAAGTCACCGGCGGCTCGGTCGACAATCTCAAGCTTGTCGGCACCAATCAGGCAGACTTGGGCCTGACCATGGCCGACGCCGCATTCGATGCCTTGATAGGTCGCGACCGCTTCGACGGCAAGCCGTTACCGATTCGTACATTGGCCGTGTTGTACCCGAACCGTATGCATGCGGTGACCGTGCAGCAATCTGGCATACGGGATTTCAGCGAGCTTGCCGGCAAGCGGGTGTCGGTTGGATCGCCGGGAAGTGCCACCGAGTTGATGGCGGTGCGTGTACTCGAAGCCTATGGCCTCGACCAGTCAATCAGACGTGAACGGTTGTCAGCGGTCGAGTCAGTCAATGCGCTCAAGGACGGCAAGATCGACGCGTTCTTTTTCTGTGCCGGTCTTCCCACTGCGGCGGTCACCGATCTGGCGGCAACACCCGGGCTGACCCTACAACTGCTCGATCACGCCGAGGCAGCGGAAAGGATGAACGCCAAATACGGGCCAATGTACACTGCGGGTAGTATTCCCAAAGAGGTCTACCCCGGCATGACCAACGACGCGAACAATGCCGATGTCTGGAATATTCTTTTTGCAAATGAGAGCATGCCAGACGGGCTGGTGCGCGATATTCTCACCATCATGTTCGACAATCGCGATGCGCTCGAGCTGGTCCATAAAGAAGCAGCCCAAATCAACTTGGAAAATCAGGCGCGCAAGCTCTCACCCGTTCCTTACCATCCGGCCGCGCTTGCTTTTTATCGCGAGCGCGGTATCGCGGTGGAATGAGTCCGTTCAGCCCGATCTGGCAAAACAATGAGTGAGTCACAGGCAGGCGCACAACGGCTTGTCGAAGAGGAGGAAGGCGCCGCCGCGTCCCTGACCGGCTGGGCATGGTGGGCGGTCGCCGCACTGGCGATCCTTACTTCGCTGTTTCACCTCTATGCCGCTGCGCCTGACGTGGTTGTCTCGGCACCGGTGCTGCGCACGGTACATGTGGGGCTGATTCTGTCATTGTGTTTTCTTACTTTTCCGTTCTCGTCGCGCTACCACGGGCGTATTGCCTGGTGGGACTGGATATTGATGGGGGCCAGTGTTGGTGTGGCTGCCTATTTGATGGCTGGCGGAGATGCCCTTTATGACCGCGCAACTTCGCCGACCAGAGCCGATCTAATTGTTGGCGTCATTGCCATCGGCCTGGTACTTGAGGCGGTTAGGCGTGCATCTGGCTGGATCATGCCGACAGTTGTCGGTGCGTTTCTCGCGTATGCCTTGTTTGGCGCCTATCTTCCTGCGCCCTGGGGGCATCGCGGCTACGAAGTTGGTCGCATCGTCGGGCACATGGTGATTACGCTGGAAGGTATTTATGGTTCCGCGGTCGCGGTGTCATCGACGCTGATCATTCTCTTCACCATATTCGGGGCATTTCTTGCCACTTCTGGCGCGGGGCGTTTCTTCATCGATTTCTCAATCGCGGCGATGGGGCGGTCACGAAATGCGGCGGCACGCAGCGCCGTGATGTCTTCGTTCCTGCTTGGTGCCGCATCGGGCAGTGGCGTTGCGACGACGGTGACGATCGGTTCAGTCGCCCATCCGATGCTGAGCAAAGCGGGCTATCCGAAAGATCCCGCCGGCGGACTGCTGTCGGCCGGTGGACTCGGTGCCATCTTGTGTCCACCGATTATGGGTGCTGCCGCATTCCTGATCGCCGAGTATTTGAACGTTCCCTACCTTGAAGTCCTGCGCATGGCGGTCCTGCCGGCCTGCCTGTACTACTTGTCGTTGTTCTACATGGTGGGTATTGATGGGCGCCGCTTTGGCAGCAGCACCGTGCAGGCGGAGTCGACAGGCAGTGCCTGGTACCACCTTGGTCAGCACGGCTACTACTTCCTGCCGCTGATCGCCATTGTCGCCATGTTGCTCGTTGGACGCTCGGCCAGCATGGCGGTGTTCTGGGCGATTTTGGTGGCCTATGCGGTGAGCTTTATCCGGCCTGAGTCGAGGCTCAATCCGCCGCGTTTGGGGCGGGCACTCGCCGCAGGTTCAACGGGCGTGGTCAATGTTGCTGTGACCTGTGCCGCGGCCGGCATTATTGTCGGCGTCGTCACGCTTACCGGACTCGGGCAGAAGTTCTCGTCCATCGTGGTCGGTTATGCCGGCGGCAGCCTGTTCCTGACTGCCACATACACCGCGCTGGTGGTGTGGGTGGTGGGCCTGGCGGTACCGGTTACCGCTTCCTACATCATTTGCGCGGTGATTGCGGCGCCCGCATTGGAACAGGTCGGCGTGCCCAAATACGCGGCGCACATGTTCATTTTCTATTACGCGGTTTTGTCCGAAGTATCGCCACCGACCGCGTTGTCGCCGTTTGCCGCCGCGGCCATTACCGGGGGCAATCCGTATCGAACGACGTTGCAGGCATGGAAATACACTTTGCCCGCTTTTATCGTGCCGTTCATGTTTGTTCTCAGTCCTGAAGGGACCGGACTGCTTCTGAAGGGCTCGCCCGCGTCGATCGCGCTAACAACCGCCACGGCTGCCATCGGCATTATCGGGCTGGCGGCCGGGGCACAGAACTGGTTGCGACAGGAAACGCTGTTGCATGAGCGCATAATGCTGGTTGTCGGTGGTTTGTTGCTGACCTACCCGGGTTTGACAACAGACGCGGCTGGTTTTGTCATTATGTTTGTTGCGGGGGGATTGCATTGGTTGCGCACACGGTAACAGCGCAGCAAGCTGGCGGCGATTTCGACGCCTTATATCGGGCGCCCTTTGCCGTATTGGGAATTCGCACCCAAGGTGAATCGCTTGCTGGTGTCGACTATCTGCCGCTCGATGTTGCGCCGGCCGAACCAAAGAACCGCTTTGCGCGCGAAGTTATCCGGCAGATCGAATCGTATCTGACCGACCCTTGTTTTCATTTCGACCTTCCCCTGCGTATTGAGGGCAGTCACTTTCGCCGGCGCGTCTGGCAGGTAATGTGTAGCATACCGCCGGGACAGACGCTCACCTACGGCGAGGTGGCGCGACGCGTTGATTCAGCTGCCCGCGCAGTCGGGGGTGCATGCGGGGACAACAAGATCCCGCTCGTGATTCCCTGTCATCGTGTCGTTGCCCGCAATGGTATTGGCGGATTCATGCACACCAGCGGCGATCGCGAAACCGGTATAAAGCGTTGGCTGCTTGCGCATGAAAGATAACTCCGCTTTGCTCGATGAATTCTGCGACGCGCTGTGGCTCGAGGACGGTTTGTCGCGTAACTCTCTTGACAGTTACCGTCGCGACTTGCGAATTTTCTCTGAATGGCTCGGCGAGTCGCAGGGAAAACCTTTGCTCGTGGCCGAGCACAGCGATCTGTTGGCCTATCTTGCCAAGCGCTTCGAGAACAAAATCAAACCGCGCTCTGCAGCGCGCATGCTTTCCAGTCTCAAGCGTTTCTATCGTTACCTGCATCGTGAAGGGCGCATCGGCATCGATCCCAGTCTGCAAATCGACACTCCCAAGTTGCCGCGTGGTCTGCCCGGCGTACTGACTGAAGACGACGTGCAAGCGCTCATCATGGCGCCCAACGTGCGCACCGCGCTTGGGCTGCGTGACCGCGCGATGCTCGAAACACTCTATGCCAGCGGCCTGCGCGTTTCGGAACTCGTATCGTTGACCATCTCGCAACTCAATCAGGACGCCGGTGTGCTGCGCGTTCTCGGCAAGGGAGCGAAGGAGCGCTTGGTCCCGCTTGGCGAGGAAGCACTCGATTGGATTCACCGCTATCTGGTGCGGGCACGGCCACAACTGCTGGGTGCGCGTAGCTGCGACGCGCTGTTTGTTACGGCGCGCGCCCAAGCCATGACCAGGCAGGCCTTCTGGAGTTTGATCAAGCGCTACACAGAGGTGTCGGGCATACGCAAAGCAGTTTCGCCACACACATTGCGCCACGCCTTCGCAACCCATTTGCTCAACCACGGTGCTGATTTGCGCGCTGTGCAGATGCTGCTCGGGCACACCGACATCTCAACCACCCAGATTTACACTCATGTTGCACGCGAGCGGCTCAAGGAACTGCACGCCAGGCACCACCCGCGCGGCTGAGGGGCGCTGACGTTGTCGAGTTTTGCTTTGATCCTGTGCGGCTTCCTCATCGGCTCGATCTCGTTTGCCGTAGTCGTTAGCCGTCTGATGGGTTTGCCCGATCCGCACGACTATGGATCAGGGAATCCGGGCGCAACCAACGTGTTGCGCACCGGCAACAAGGCGGCAGCGGTGCTTACATTGGTGGGTGACGCTGCAAAAGGCGGTGTTGCCCTGTGGCTTGCACAGCGCCTCGTATCAGGGGGGGTAATTGTGCCGGTCTTGTCAAGTGAGTTCGTGCTCGCCGCCGTTGCCTTGGCCGCCTTCCTCGGGCATTTGTATCCAGTCTATTATGGTTTCAGCGGCGGCAAAGGGGTTGCAACCACCGCCGGGATCCTGTTCGTCATGAGCCCGTTGATGGCCGCAGTGGTTTTCGGCGTATGGCTTATCGTCGCGCTGCTATCGCGTTACTCGTCGCTGGCTTCAATCAGTGCGGCGTTGACCGCTGTGATAGCTGCTGCTGCCGTGTTTGGAAAATCCTGGTACACGCTGGCGGTGGTGTGCATGACGTTGCTGCTGCTGTGGCGTCACCGCGCCAACATAATGAGACTTCGCGCCGGAACGGAAAGCCGAATTCGGCTCGGCGGGTCGCGCCGAGCGCCGCCGTCAGGTGATGGCGGGCAGTGAGTCGAGATCCCAGCGCGGCCGCGCGCTAAAGGGACACGCGCCGGTTCGGCCATGTTTGATGCGCATGGCGCCGGCCAGAGCAACCATGGCGGCGTTGTCGGTGCACAGTTCAATCGGCGGATAGAAAACGCGAAAACCGGCCTTGCTGGCCGCAGCATCGATGCGGCTGCGCAATCGGCGGTTGGCGCCAACTCCGCCGGCGATGACCAGTTGTGACATCGCAGTCGTGTTGATGGCGCGTAAGCATTTCGATGTCAGCACATCGACAATGGCCTCTTGAAAGCCGGCAGCTATGTCCGCCTTGTCCTGTTGCGAACACTCCGCAGCACCATCGCCAAGTTGTCGTGTCAGGGTAAGCACAGCGGTCTTCAGTCCACTGAAGCTGAAATCGAGGTTGTCCTGGTCTAGCATCGGCCGCGGCAGCCTGAAGCGCGCCGCATTACCGGACTGCGCGAGCTGGGCCAGCGCCGGCCCGCCGGGGTATGGTAGCCCCAGCAGCTTGGCTGTTTTGTCGAATGCTTCCCCGGCCGCATCGTCTCGCGTCTCGCCCAGCAGTTCGTAGTCTCCTGCAGCTTTGACCGCCATCAACTGTGTGTGGCCGCCGGAGACCAGCAGGGCGACGAAGGGGAAGTCGGGTGCCGGGCTGGACAGCAGCGGCGAGAGCAAATGCGCTTCCAGATGGTGAATGCCCACTAACCGAATTGACAAGGCGTAAGCGAGGGCCGAGGCTACCGAAGCACCAACCAGCAGAGCGCCGGCGAGTCCTGGTCCCTGAGTGTAGGCGATGCCGCCGAGGTCGTTGACGCTGCATCCGTGCTGCAAGAGTAGGGAACGGATCATCGGTAGCAGGCGCCGAATATGATCGCGCGATGCCAGTTCCGGAACCACGCCGCCGTACTCGGCGTGCAGAGCTACTTGTGAATGAACGGTATGGCCGAGCAGGCCGGAGTCCGTCTCGTAAAGTGCAACGCCGGTCTCATCGCAGGAGCTTTCAATTCCTAAAATAAGCACGTTTTGAGGCTACTGTGGCCGAGCCAGTTCTGATTTGCAAGTCAGGCAATTTTATTGTTAAACTGATCGGCTTTAGAAAAATCTGAGCATTCAGCTTTCATAAAGATTAACTAACTATGCCGACAGTTCGAGTCAAGGAAAACGAGCCGTTTGAAGTCGCGTTGCGGCGTTTCAAGCGCACGGTGGAAAAGACCGGCTTGCTCACAGAGTTGCGCGCGCGCGAGTTTTACGAGAAGCCTACCGCCGAGCGTAAACGCAAGCATGCGGCGGCCGTCAAGCGCCATCACAAAAGGCTTCGCAGCCAGGTCTTGCCGCCCAAAATGTACTGAACCGCGATGTACTGAACCGCGCTCGTAGCACTGCATCAATCGAACGGTGAGTGGCTGTCGGTCATTCACCGTTTTGTTTTTTCCAAGTCTCGCATATTGCGCTTGTTTGTCCGATCCGGATTTTCCGGGCAGTGCGCGCCGCACAGACTTGAACACTCGTTAGTTTCGCAGTCTAAGCGCAAGAGAATCGCATGGGGCTCAAGACGCAAATAAATGAAGACATGAAGGTGGCGATGCGTGCCAAAGAGGCGCGGCGCTTGTCCGTAATCCGCTTGCTGCTGGCCGCTATCAAGCAACGCGAGGTAGACGAGCGCGAGATTCTCGACGATCAGCAGATCATCCGAGTGATCGAAAAAATGATCAAGCAGCGACGCGAATCGGTCGCCCAGTACGAGAAAGCATCGCGTACCGACCTCGTCGAGGCAGAAAACTTCGAACTCGGTGTGCTCCAGGCTTACCTGCCGCAACCGTTTACTGAGGTGGAGATCGAGGCTGCGGTCGCGGCGGCAGTGACTGAATCCGGCGCAAAGAGCGTGCGCGACATGGGCAAGGTCATGGCTATACTCAAATCGAAACTGGCTGGTCGCGCCGACATGGCGGCCGTTTCGGCACTGGTAAAGGGGAGTCTGGGCAACTGACCGCCTGAGATCGAGCCGTTGGAGTCTTTGCTCTGCGCGATGCCGATCGGCTGGCCGGACCATTCTCGCCTATAATTAAAGCCGTGTTGCCGGTCAGCGTCAGCGTGAGCTGTCTGTCCGGAATGCACCGCCTTACTAGAACAACCTACGGGGCAAGCCGGGCGCAGAGGAGATGATTCCGCACGCTTTCATTGAGGACCTTCTGGCACGGGTAGATGTGGTCGACGTCGTTGAGTCCCATGTCCCGCTCAAACGTTCCGGATCCAATTTCTCCGCCCGCTGTCCGTTCCACAACGAGAAAACACCCTCCTTTACGGTGAGCCAGACCAAGCAGTTCTATCACTGCTTTGGTTGCGGTGCGCACGGCACGGCCATTTCGTTTCTCATGGAATACCAGGGCATGGGATACGTCGATGCGGTCAAGGAACTCGCCGCCCGCGTCGGGATGACAGTGCCTGAAAGCGACCGGCGGCAGAACAAGCCGGCTGGCGCGGGCGAAGACCTGTTTGGTGTCGTGGCTCGAGCAGCGCGCTTCTACAAGCAATCGCTTAAGCACTCCGACCGCGCCATTGCCTATCTGAAGGGTCGTGGCCTGAGCGGCGAGATTGCCGCCCGCTTCGGGTTGGGTTACGCACCCGATGGCTGGCGGGCGTTGCAGACCGAATTCGATGACTATGCAACCTCGAAGGCGCTGGTGACCGCAGGCCTAGTAGTAGAGGGCAACGAGGGCCGTCGCTATGACCGTTTTCGCGATCGTGTGCTGTTTCCGATCCATAACCAGCGCGGAGACATCATCGGCTTCGGTGGCCGCATTATCGATCGGGGTGAGCCCAAGTACCTGAATTCGCCGGAAACGCCGCTGTTCGAGAAGGGGCAAGAGCTATATGGCCTGGGCCAAGCGCGAGCCGGCATTCGTCGCACCGGAACAGTTCTGGTTGTTGAGGGCTACATGGATGTTGTTGCGCTGGCGCAGGCAGGTGTCGACTATGCGGTAGCTACGCTCGGAACATCGACAACGCCCTCACAAGTCCGCAAGCTGCTCAGACAAGCCGATTGCGTGGTCTTCTGCTTCGACGCTGACGCCGCAGGGCAGCGTGCTGCCTGGCGGGCACTGGAGCACAGCCTTGGGCAGCTGATGGACGGACGGCGCATCGCGTTTCTTTTTCTGCCCGAGGGTGAAGACCCCGACAGTTTCGTGCGTGCTCAAGGCAAGGACGCCTTCGAAGCCCTGCTGGCGAAAGCGCAGCCGTTGTCTGAGTTCATGATTCACGAACTCGCGGCGCGGGTCGACATGGGCAGTGCCGAAGGCAGGGCCAAGTTCCTGCAGGACGCGAAACCGTTACTGGTCGAAATCAAGGCGCCGATGCTCTCGTTGGTGCTGCGTAAGCGCGTTGCCGAGCTTGGCGGCGTATCGCAGGCGGAACTCGATGCACGCTACGGAATCAAAATGCGCTCAGGGGCGTCCGCGCCGCAACGACAGGTGGCAAAAAAGCCCTCGGTGCTTCGTCACTTGGCAGAAATGCTGCTGGTTTTGCCGGAATTGGCGCTGTTGGCGGACATTGAGCAGTTCAGGGCGTTCTCGTCGGTTGCCGCCCCCGAGTTCTCGCAAGCGGAGGTGGATCTGGTACTTGCGCTGCTTGAGATCGGCAGTGACAACCCCAACGTGAGGGCTATTGGGGAGCGTTTTCGAGGCAGTCCGTTAGAGTCGCTCGTCGGAAGCTATCAGACCGCTGGTGTCTTAGCATGGAAGGGTCGTGAATTGGACCGTGAAGCCCTCAGGGCGGATTTTCTCGGCGCTTGGCGCGGCATAGAGCAGCGTCTGAGCAAGGCACGCATTGACGCCTTGCTACAGAAAAGTCGCACAGGCAGCCTCACCAATGAGGACAAGGCGCTATACCGGCAATTGATGCGTGGCGGCGGCACGGTTGATCAGGCGCCGCTTACGTGAATACAGGCAGCGGTGAACAAAGCTGCTCCTCGCGGTATAATTAAAGGTTATTTTTGCCGCGGCTTGGCCGGCGGCAATTCTCATATGTTCCCTTAAATCGTTAAATCGTTGTTACAACTAAATCCAAATTTAGAGGTTTGAAATACATGGCACGCGTGGTTCGGGAAAAGCGCAGGAAAAGAGACATCAGACAGGTGACAAATCAGCAGCCGCTAGATGCTGAAGCGCGTCGCATGCGTCTCAAGACGCTGATCGTGCTCGGTAAGGAGCGTGGCTACCTTACCTACGCAGAGATCAACGACCACCTGCCTGACGATATGCTTGACGCCGAGCAGATCGAAAACATCATCAGCATGATCAACGACATGGGAATCCAGGTCTATGACGAGGCTCCAGATAGTGAGTCGTTGTTGATGAATGAGCCGAATGCGCCCGTTGCTGATGAAGACGCAGCCGAGGAAGCCGAACAGGCCCTTTCGACTGTTGACTCCGAATTCGGTCGCACGACCGACCCGGTCCGCATGTATATGCGCGAAATGGGCTCGGTCGAGCTGCTGACTCGGGAAGGCGAAATTGAAATCGCCAAGCGCATCGAAGACGGACTGAAACACATGGTTCAGGCGATTTCGGCCTGCCCGATGACGATTGCCGAAATTCTTGAACTTGCGGATAAAGTAGAGCGCGATGAAATGCGTGCCGACGAGGTCGTTGACGGGTTGATCGACCCAGACGCGCCGGACGAAGAAGAGCAGGAAGCTTCCGCGCAACAGATCGAGAATGATCTCAGCGATAACGGCGGCGACAACAATGACGACGAAGATGAGGATGAAGAGCAGAGCGAAGAAGCGCGGGCTGCTATTCAGCGCGCCAATTTGCTGCAGCTCAAGACGGACGCGCTGGAGCGATTCGCTCGTATCCGTGTGCTCAACAGCAGGATGCTAAAAGCGCTGGCGCGTGGTGGCACCACCAGCCGTTCCTACCTTAAAGCGCAACAGGAAATTTCCAATGAGCTGATGTTGATTCGTTTTGGTGCCAAGCAGATCGAGTTTCTCTGTGACAGCGTACGCCAGGTGGTCGAAGAAGTGCGCACTTATGAGCGCGCCATCATGGATTTGGCGATGGACAAGACGGGTATGCCGCGGGCGCATTTCATCAAGACGTTCCCTGGCGCCGAGGTCGATCTGCATTGGATTGAGCGCGAACTCGAAGGGCGCAAGCCGTATACTGATGTACTGGCCCGGTTTGCACCGGACATCCTGGAGTTTCAGCGCAAGTTGATCGACGTGCAGGACCGTGTTGGCATTCCGCTCAAGGAGCTCAAGGAAATCAACAGGCGTATGTCCACTGGAGAGGCCAAGGCACGGCGCGCGAAGCGTGAGATGACCGAAGCCAACCTGCGGCTGGTGATTTCGATCGCCAAGAAATACACCAACCGTGGTTTGCAGTTCCTTGACCTGATTCAGGAAGGCAACATCGGTTTGATGAAAGCGGTCGACAAGTTTGAATATCGTCGTGGATACAAATTCTCGACCTACGCGACCTGGTGGATCCGTCAGGCGATTACGCGTTCGATTGCTGACCAGGCGCGTACCATCCGTATTCCCGTGCACATGATCGAGACCATCAACAAGATGAACCGTATCTCGCGGCAGATTCTGCAGGAAACCGGTCTCGAGCCCGATCCGGCAACCCTGGCGGAAAAGATGGAAATGCCCGAGGAGAAGATTCGCAAGATTCTGAAAATCTCCAAGGAGCCTATTTCCATGGAGACGCCGATCGGTGACGACGATGACTCGCATCTCGGCGATTTCATAGAGGACACCGCGACCATGGTGCCGGTCGAAGCAGCGATCTATACCAGCTTGCAGGATGCCACCAAAGAAGTGCTGGATACCTTGACGTCCCGCGAAGCGAAGGTGTTGCGCATGCGCTTCGGTATAGAGATGTCGACCGACCATACTTTGGAAGAAGTCGGCAAGCAGTTCGATGTCACCCGCGAACGCATCCGTCAGATAGAAGCCAAGGCGCTGCGCAAGCTGCGCCACCCGTCGCGTTCCGAGCGGCTTAAGAGCTTCATGGGCGACGAAGGTTGACCTGAAATGTGTTAGAAAGCCGGCCAGATCCCTGGTCGGCTTTTTTGTTGTGCAGACGGTGGGCCTGTAGCTCAGTTGGTTAGAGCAGAGGACTCATAATCCTTTGGTCGTAGGTTCAAGTCCTACCGGGCCCACCATAAAAACAAAGACTTATGCTTATTTGGTCGCCAGTGCGTGGCGACGTGTAAGCACATTGTAAGCACCAGAAGGCAATTTCCAGTCTGGTCTTCTCCGTTGGTTAGGCTGAACCACCCCCGTACACCCCCCATCGTCGGTCGGGGTATCGACGCATACCACCTCCTCATTTTTACAGCCCTTTTTTGATTTCCCTCTGAGAACGGTCAATATCGTTGCAGCAGGATGGGGGACACGTCCCCCCGGCTCAGTACGTCATTTTGGACTCTGGATGCCCTTGGTAGACACCAGCTCTCTCTAGAGTTGCCAAAGAGCTTGCTGATATTACTTACCAGTCAAAGTTAGCTTGTCTCTGCTCGGTATGTTAAGGCCGGCCTTGCGAAGGCCGTCCGAATGCCTTCGAAGGAATTGGTCACTCATGCTCCACTTGCCAATCTCCTCCCAATAGTGGTCTTCGAAGTTAGGGTACATTTTGTTTAACTTTTCGACCGATTTGCGCGCTTCGTCGGTCCGTCCAAGATGGGCATAGATTGCGGCACTGTGTGCTTGTGCCCAGAAATTGTCCCAACCTATTTTGTGGTGCTCCGCTAATGCAGCCTCATCGTCCCCATGGGTAAAGTTGTATTTCCAGCCGGTGAAGTGGTACCAACTTGGGTGCTCGGGATTTAGCGCGACGGCTTTCCCAGCCATGGCCATGCCGCGCTCTTCATCCCCGATAAAGACTAAGAATTGCCCTCCGAGAGCCAATGTCAATGTGTCATTGGGATTCAAAGAAAGGGCTTTATCAACGCTCGAACGAAAAGAATCTAGGTCTCCAGAAATGTAATGAACGACCCCCAGAATAAGATGTGCGGCGCTGTCCTGCGGATTGGCTTTGACGGCGCGGGTAGCTGCTTCAAGTGCCCGCTCAAGTGAGTGCGGTCGAGGATTTAGATTGAATCGATGTTCATCCAGATATATCCACGCAAGTGTGTACCATGCTCCCGGAGAATCGGGGTCATGGTCGACTACTTTCTCGGCGCAGTTACGGATAATGTCGTGAGCTTCTGCAGATATTTTGTCATAGTAGCTCACCAAACGAAGACGGCAGTCGATCGAAGCGAGAGAATCGAACTGCCTATCAGCAACATCACGCAGAGCTGAGCGTAAAACTACTCCCTGAAATCCCCCGATTGTCGCAGCGACGCTCGTAACGATTTCGTCTTGAATCTCGAACAAGCTCGCCGCAGTCAGATCCCGGTTGTAGGTCTTCCCCCACAAGTTCGTGCCGTCACTGGCATCCATTAGCTTAAGGATAACCCGCACGGTATCGCGGTCACGTTGTACGCCACCTTCGACTACGTAGCGAGTGCCTAATTCTTGGTGGAGAACAGGGAGGGTGGCGCCTCGAGATTTGTAGTTCGAGGTGGTGTTTCGAGCGATTACGCGCAGATCGCGGAATCGAGTGAGTTGGTTGATCAATTCCTCGGTCAGGCCAGCGGCGAAGTATTCTTGTTGCGCATCGCCTGAGAGGTTGTCAAATGGCATGACCGCTACGGTTGGGCCACTTGGTAGCGCAAGCAG
>CP070775.1:2182528-2186412 GCA_020346185.1 Betaproteobacteria bacterium
ATAATCGCTTTTCCCGCAATGGGGCCAGCCATGGCCTGTGTCGAAGGCGACATCCGCGGCGATGTCGTGATCGCCGAGCATGATGCGGGCCCGACGCCCCAGAATGAGACCGCGACCTTCCACTTGCTTGGCGCGGGTTGGCTGCGTTCCGTCGTTGTAACCAAGCTTGGCGGCGATAACGATCAGACCTATGTCACGCTGGAGGCCGATGGCAAGGATGTGTTCAGCACCTCTTTCGCCAACCTCAAGAACCCGATGATGCAGCTCAACACGCCTTACATCGTTGCCAACGTCAAGAGCGCCGGCAACATCGATCGGCTGACGCTCTGGTATTCCCCGGAAGTCAAATTCCGCGGCATGTTGCTGGTGCGGGTTAGCGTCAAGGAAGACGGGGTGCAAGGCGTGCGCATGCGCATGACCATGAACAAACCCGCACCGCACGAGCACGCGGCCGGTCAGCCGTCCGGCATTCTCGCGACACTGCCGGCGTTCAAGTAAGCCTCCCGCTTTTCGTTCAAAAGCCACGCGCAAATTACCTGCTGCGTTGCGATTCTACTGCTCGTAGGCCGTGACGTCGCTCGCGCGCAGCGAATAGCCGATACTGATATCGGCAGAACCATCGATCATCGACAGCCTTCTGGTGAGTGCGCCGGTATCAAGCGGCCCGGTCACCCATACCGGCACGAACATGCCCGTCATCTCGACAGGTTGATCGGGCTTGACGTGCACGATCTGGTTTGGCGGTGGTGGCGGCGTGTGGATACACGCACCGACCCATGGTACGAGCAGAAATTCGGTGACGTTCTTGCCTTCAAATTCGAGCGGCAGCAAATAGCCGGGGATACGTACAACCTTGCCGTCAAGCTCCGCGACAACCGCCCGCCCGCGCTCCGCAATCTCGGCGCGCATTGCGAGCAAGCGATCGACATCGACACCATCCTTCTCCAGTTTCTCGGTCAGATTTTTTGCCGTCTGTATTTGCTCTGGTGTGAGCGCTGCATCGCCTCGCAACTGACGGTCACGAACCGCGGCAACATCACTGATGAACGTCAGTTGATCGCGCGTGAGGTCCAGGAACGGGTTTTCCACCTCCGCCGACGGCGGCACCAGGTCGGCCCACATCAGCTGTCGGGCGTCGTCACCTGCCAGCGCCGAAGACGACGCTGTTACCAGGACCGCGACAAGTAAAGAAAGTCCGACTCGTTCCAACGAAACTTGCTCAGTCACCGATTTCGTAAACGTCCCGCTCCACCTCAACCACGCGGCCGGTAAGCGCATTGACTTCGACATCGGCTTGTGTCCCGTCCCGGGTGATGATCTCAAATTCGTATGAAATCTCTCCAGTAGAAGAGGTTTCAAGATTGATTTCCGAAACCCTGCCGGGTACACGCTGGAGCGCAATCTTGCGCGCCTGCGCCGGTGTCACTGTGGCCCGTTGCAAAAACGCATCAACGTCCATGTCGTCATTTTCCCACTCGACTTCGACAATCGCCCCCGTCATGGCATCACACTCGACTTCTGCCGTGCGGCCATCGACGCCTTCGATCTCGAAATCGTAACGCGGCACACCATCTTCCAGCTCAAGTTCTACCTCTTTGATTTCACCCGACTGTTTTTCCAACGCCGCAAACATACAGTCTTCCATTGAAACTTTCGTCTTGGGCATTGCCTCTCTCGCATGAGCGCCGCCAAAAAGAAATGCAACGATCAACATGCTCAAGGCGCTTAAAGTTGCTTTGTTCATTTGTCTGCCACTCTTCCTAAAGATGAGTTCAACATCGCGTTGGTCTTCGATCGGCTGGCAAGGTTCCAGACCGGCAAGCCGCGGCGTCCGACGTAATTTACCGAAAGCCAAGTCTAGAACACGCTGGGCGGCCGCCGTTGACATGGATCAGACAAACGCGAAGCGGGTAGACGGTTCGCACTGCACCGACACACGAGAATACTCTGGCGGTCAATGCACCTGCCGCCGCAGTAGACAGTTCCGCCATCAGATTCGTAACGTTATTCCATCGGCAATCGAATAACGATAACTGCGCCAGGCCGGAATCAGGCCAATCAACGCGCCGGCCACTGCCACGACACCCATCAGCTGTAACTCGTACACCGACGGCCAGCCGATGGAGAGGAAAAGCCCGAGCCTTGCTTCGATCCAGCCCTGACCGAGCAGCAACCCGATATAGAGACCAATCACGCCTATCGCAACACCGAGGCCGGTCAGGAAAGCCGCTTCACCGAGGATCAGTGAGAACACGTGCATCGGCCGCGCACCGACCGAGCGCAGTATTGCCATTTCGCGGCGCCGCTCGCTCAGACTGGTCAACAGCGCGACCAGCATGCCAGCCAGGCCAACCACGACCACCAGCGCTGACACAGCAAACAGCGTCTTCTCCGCAGCACCAACGATTTCCCAGACTTCCTGCAGGGTCGCACCAGGAAGAATCGCTGTCATCGGCTCGCCCGCATACTCGTTGACAAAGCGCTGCATTCCCAGGGCGGCCGCTCGCGATTTCAACCCGACCAGAAACGCACTGATCGTGTGCTCCGCTTCGTCACCTTCTGATACCACGTGATGTTCATGCCCGTGTTGCCTCTCGTAGCCGGGCTCGTCCTCGCGTGCCTCTCCATGATCGTCCTTCCCGGTCTTCGGCGCGCCACGCAATGCCTCCAGCAGCGGATCGTGGGTGCCGGCCGAATCGGCGTCCGCATGCAAGGCGTCCAGGCCTTCCAACGGCACGTGCACGGAGCGATCTACCGGCGTGGCGGTCGGGGCCAGGATGCCAACCACCCGAAACGGCAACTCTTCGTGCAACATAAAACTGACCTCGCCGGCGCCATGGGCGATAACAATCTCATCGCCGGCTCGATAGCCGAGTTTGCGCGCAACATCTGAACCCAACACCGCGTCATATTCGTCCTCGAACACGCGGCCCTGCGCAATTTCAAGCACGCGGTTACGTTGAAAACGAAAGTACTCAAAATAGTTGTCGCTGGTCCCGACGACGCGATAACCACGGTGCGAATCACCCAGAGACAACGGAATCGTCCACGCCACTTCCGGCCGATCAGCGATTGCCCGGTAACTATCCCAGCGCAGATTGTTGGTCGGATTGCCGATACGGAAAATAGAATAGAGCAGCAAGTGCACGGGGCTGCTGCGCGCACCGACAACCAGATCGGTGCCGGAGATCGTCGCCGCAAAACTCTCGCGCGATTCACTGCGAATGCGCTCAACACCGAGCAACAGCATCACCGATAATGAAATCGACAACACCGTCAGCGCGGCGCTGAATTTTCGGTTACGCAGTGACTTGACCGCAAGCGAATAGATCATCTGCTTTCCGGCTCCGATTTCCCCATCGTGTTCGTGCGCTTCATTTCCGTAAGCTCGATGGCACGATCAAACAAGGGCGCGAGTTCCGCGTCGTGACTGACAAACACCAGTGTTGCGTTCTCGCGCATGCATTCCTGAAACAGCAGTTCGATAAAAGCCAGACGCCGATCCGCATCCAGTGCCGAAGTGGGTTCATCGGCAATCACCAACTCGGGCGCGCCAATCAGTGCCCGCGCGGCCGCCACGCGCTGCTGCTGGCCAACGCTCAAGTCGGTGACGCGCCGGTCCAGAATATCGGGAGTTGCCATATCAAGGTGTCCGAGCAATCGTAATGCCTCTGCCTCGACTCCGCCTGACGCTTTGGCGGCGCGCTCTGCGCGCTGTGCCGAAAAACCGCACGGCAGTACGACGTTCTCGATGACCGACAGATAGGGAATCAGATTGAACATCTGAAAAATGAATCCGATGTGGTCGGCACGAAAGCGATCACGGCCCACACCACCCATCGCAGCGAGATCCTGCCCCAGCACGCGCACCGTACCGTTCTGAG
>CP070775.1:2186512-2199247 GCA_020346185.1 Betaproteobacteria bacterium
AAATATATTGACGTTCTTGAACAAGATGACCTGGTCCGCTAGCTCGGCTGCGACGACCACGGTGGTCGCGCACAGCATCCAGCTGATCGCGGCAAACGTGGTACGAGCCAAAGATCGTAGTCGCATGATCAATCTCCTTCCTGATTGTTGGTTTATTGCTCGTATCTTTCGACAAGGTCGGCCCGGAGGCGATAGGCGATCTGAAAGTCGCCGTAACCATCCTGGACATAAAGATTTTGGGTAGATGCTTCGCTCGAGATTCTGCCGGTGACCCACACAGGCTCATACACGCCTCTGCTCTCAAACGCATTCGCTCCGTCGAGCAGCACGTGCACGATCTGGTTTGGTGGTGGCGGTGGAGTATGGATGCACGCACCGACGAAGGGGACCAGCAGGAACTCAGTGACTCTCTGGCCTTCGTATTCCAGCGGCAACACGTATCCAGGCATGCGAATCATTTCACCTTCGAGTTCGTTGTTGGTCGATAGGGCGCGTTGACGGCGTTTCTCGGTGATCTCGGCGCGTCGCGCCAGTAGATCGTCAACATCGATGTCTTCTGCTACGAGTTCAGCGAGCGCGTCTTTGGCTTCCTCGTGTGTTAACGCGTTTACTTCTCTGCCGGACGCCTGGGCGTCACGAAAGCTTGCGACGGTGGCAAGCAGGTAAAGGTGGTCCGGAGACAGTGCAGCGAACGGATCGTCAAATGCCGCGCTTGCGGGTACCAGATCGTCCCATCGCAGTTCGCGTGGCTGAGCCGCCTGGGTCGAGACCGTTGCCGCAGCGAAGAACACTGCTGAGACAATTGTGATTGTGTTTCGTAATGACATGCATGTTCCTTTGCGCATTCTTGTGCTGCTACCCTCGATTACAGTGCAAGCCGTAAACGCAGGCCAAGCACCCACAAGAAATCGTCGAGTGGATTCAGTGCCGGGTCCTTCAGGTACTGAAGGTTGGGCGTCAGTGCGAACTGCTGCGTGAGCTGGAAGCGATAGAACACTTCCATCGTCAGCTGGTCATCGAGGCCCGGCGCAAAAGTAGACTCGTTCGGCTCGCCCCAGTTCAGTCCAACGCCGAGCAGATTTTTCGCCGGGGTCTTCTGATACAAGAAACCGGCGCTGATCGACTTCTGCAGCAGGCTGCCGCCGTCGTCGGCGTATCCACCGCGGACGAAGGGCATCCATTTGCCGCCGATGTACTGGATGTGCGAAAAGTTGACACCCCAGCCCTGGATGGCGCCCGCCTGCGGGCTGTTATCGACATGCCAGAAGGTGACATGGGTATTGTCGAAATAGATTCGTTCCTGCGAGCTGGTCCAGCCAAGCTCGAGAGTGGAGAAGTACTCGTTGTCGCTGAAGAAGCGATCGAAGCTGTCTTTGAACGGATCGGTTGAATCGGCGTAGGCATTGGTCACATTGCCAATCAGGTACCAATTTTCGTTCAGCATGGTGGCGCCGGCGGCTCCCAGGGTGGCGCCGTTGGGGATGAACATGCTGGCCGAACCGGTACTGAAGGCGAGGTTGGTGAATCGCGTCCACAGATCTGCTCCGACCCATACGTCAACGTAGTCTGTCGGGTCGAGATAGCCGCCCAACAGCGTCGCCCGGCCCTGGTTAAGGCGCTGTTTCCAGTACAGGTTGGTCCACCGTGTGCCTTCGTTACTGAATGGTGCGCCGATCAGACCCACGTAGCCGAGCTGGCCAATAGAGAAGGCGCTGGGCGGAACGGTACTGTAGCGGTGGCGATTTTCGATTTTCCATATCAGCGAGCCGGTGTTTTTGGTGCCATGCCCAACGGCATCCCACGAACCGAAAAAGCGCAGCATGCCGCTCGAGGAATTGTCCTCCCCAGCACTGTTGTCCGCCGCCAGGAACAGACTGGTGTAGTCCAGGCCAAGACCAACACCGGTTCTTTCCTGTAGTGATTCCTTCCAGTCGAACCACGGCTGTAGTGCCCGTTCCTTAACAAGCGCTTCGCGGGGCTCGGCGTCCTCTTCGATCCGGTTGGTCACGGCGTTCGGACTGCCAAAGTTGACAAAGCCGCCACCTGCGCGGGCAGTGGTGAGAAAACCCGGGTCAGCGTCTTGAGCTTGCGTCTGTCCCGCAAAGCAAACCGAGCACACCAATGCGGCCTGACTGAGCAAGCGAAGGATTACTCGCCGATTCATTGGCGAATGGTTCTACGATTCGGCATTGCTTTGTTTCTTGCCTCGATCAAACTAATGTCCACCAACGGGTCGCGAATTGTAGCGGTGGGGATTCTAAACCGATCTCGCTCTTGACCACTTGCCTGATCACGCCAGAGTTACCTGTTTCTTATGTAGTCGCACGCGTAATAAAACCGTCATTTCAGCGCATCAGTCGAGCAATGCACCGGACCCCCGACCTGCACTGCGCAGACTCCTGATGACGGAGGTGAAGTCGGCGGAAAGGGGTTCGACGCGTTCCGCCTCAAAATAAACTACCGAGCCAGACCATGGATCAGGCGAGCCGGGCAGGAACACAGTGACCAGACCTTCTTCGTTTCGTTCCACCTCAAATGCGATCTGTAAATTGTCATCAAATCGTACTTTCACCGGGCGCATCAGTTCGTTCGCGCGTTCCGCGCTCATGCTCCCGGTGACGCTCTTGACGAAGGTATAGCGCGGAAAAATGAGCAAAAGCTTCTCTTCCAGGGACTGTTGCACTTGCCGACCCCATACGCTCGTTCCGACCAGGCCCGCTACAAAGGAAATCACCAGTACCAGAATGACGGTGACTATGTTCGCAATCGCAATGCCCCCGATTGAGTCCAGGGGAATCCATTCGCTGAAGGGCGTCGCCAGTTGATACATGAATCCGAACAGCTTTCCGAGAATGACGACTGCGACGGTCAGAGGAACTAGAAAAAGCAGTCCGCCCCAAATCGTGGCTTTGATTGGTTTGATGTTCATCTTGAATTGACTCCGTTATGTAGAATCCGTGGGTGGTTGATGCAAGCCTGATCGCGTAGTGCAGAACAGGTTATCGTAGTTATTTACGTGGGGCGAATTGGCAAGCTGATGAGTCAGGTGATTGTGATTGCATTTGCGCTATTGATCTTGATAGCGCCTGCCAGTGGGTTTGCGAGTGGCTCGGATGAGACCGTGCTTCGCTATCGTGGTGAGTACACCTACGGCCACGAGGTCAGGTCGTTCTGCCCGGCGATCAACTCACAATGCTATTGGGTAGGTGCGGGCACCAGTGCTCATGTTCATGCCACTCTGAAGAAGCTTGCGACGCGACCGGGAGCCGCGCCCTATACGCCGGTGTGTGTGGTCATTGAAGGGCGTATCGATCGTGACAGTAAGCGAACCGGTTTTGCCGAAGACTACGACGGTCTCATCTCAATCGGGCGCGTTTATGACCGCTGTGACGAAACGGATATCGTCACTCAGGGTGACCTGCAGCATCATCGATGGTTGCTGGAGAGCATCAACGACAATCGGCTTGATCCTGACACACTGCACGGGATGATTCCGGAACTTGATTTCGGTGAGCGAATGACGGTAACGGGAAACACCGGCTGCAATCGATTCAACGGGCGGGCGATGTTGCGCGAGGAATTCTTCGTCGTCGAACGTATGACTTCGACGCGCCGGGCATGTCCGCCACCGAATATGAATCTCGAACGAACCTTTCAACAGGTTCTGGGCGGGGAGTCGGTCATCAGCATTGGTGCCAACCGCCAACTGACCCTGAAGTCAGGGCAGACGGTGTTGCGTTTCCGCTTGTTCGACTGGAGGCAGTAGCGCTCGGCTGTTCGCGCTCACAATGTCAGGATTGCCCTCAGACCAAAGACCCAGACGCTGTCCGTGGTCGGGTTCTTCGCCGGATCCTTGATGTACTGCAGGTCGGGCAACAACGATAATCCGCGCAACACCTGAAATTTATAAGAAGCTTCCAGCACGTACTCATCTCGAAGTTTAGGCCCCGATGCTGGGGAGACCGGCTCGGCCCAACCAAAGCCGACGCTTAGCGCCTGATCCGGACGTGTGGTGTATTCGAGTCCGATGGACGCGGCATCCGTCGCGGCGACGCCCGCGCCACCATCCGAGTGACCGAAGCGCAGGAACGGGAACACCTTGTCGTCCACCTTCCAGCTCGTACTGACCGCCCAGCCGCTGCCCTTGGGCACGCCGGCCTTCGTGCGCTCGTCCTTGTCCCAGTAGGTGAACTGGATGCGGTCAGTCTTGCGCCGGTCGATGGCGGGCGTCCAGCCGACTTCCACCGCCTTGAGCCATTCACCTTCGTCGAAGGTGTCCATATCGAACTCGCCGCTCGCAGCGTTGCCGTCATAGATCTGCCCACCGATCCAGACCTGTTTCCCGACAAAACCCTTGGCCACGGCACCTAGCGCGCCGATTCCGGTCGTTGCGATGGTCGGGTTGAGGACAAAAGCCCGATTGATAAAACCCCTCGAGAAGGTCTGGAAAGCCATGGCATCGAGATACACGTCGAAGGCCATGCGTCCGGCGGCGACACCGATCGTCTGGTTGTTGAACAACTGTGTCCAGTTGAATACAGACAAATCAGTATCGAAGCTGGGGCTGTATGCAAAACCGCTATTCAGCGCCGCAGCGCCGATTTGCCCACCGAGTTCCGACGGCGACAAATTGCTGCCGATGTTGGAACGGTGCTCGATTCGGTATTCGACGCGTCCGGGATGGCCGGTGCCGCGGCCTAGCAGCGTCCAGTTGCCCTGCAACCGGTAGATCTGTCCCCATGCATCGTCTTCACTACCCAGTGTGTCGCTTGCGTTCTGATAGAGCCAGTAGCCGGTGA
This sequence comes from Betaproteobacteria bacterium, assembly GCA_020346185.1. Taxonomy (GTDB): domain Bacteria; phylum Pseudomonadota; class Gammaproteobacteria; order Burkholderiales; family Eutrophovitaceae; genus SG8-40. Next base: position 2,191,312 of record CP070775.1, read on the forward strand.
AGCCGATGGCAAATCCGTGTTCGTCTTTCAGCCGTTGCTTCCAGTCATAATACGACTGCATTCTCCGTTCCAGGGCGCCGGGTTCGAATGTCGAATCCTTGTCTTCGTAGGCTCGGTCAATCTGAGAGGACACGCCTTCCGGGCCACCAAACGAGCGGGCATCGCTTGGTGCAGAAGTGACGTTGGATTGCGCGTGCAGCGGCTGTGCCAATGCTGCGAGGAAGGCCGCGGTTGCGAGCGCGATAAGTGAACAACTTGAGCGGGTGTTTTCCATTAAGATCTCTTGATTCTCTTGACGACTGGCAGGCTAATGGTAAGTGGCGGATTATATTTGCTTTACGATAGCCCCTCGGCCCGCGCCTTGGCGCGCTTGCCAGTCCCGGCCGGGACTTTTCCGCAGCCGGGGGTTGAGAAGCGATTGAATCATTGCAAGATCGAAACTCCTAACCGATTTTCGGCTCTGAGACTTGCCCGTAGCTGTCATTGACAGGATCTAATTGATGCAATCGAGAAGAGGGCAGCGAAGGCCGCAGATCCATCAAGAGCGGGACTTTTGGTACGTAGCTCCGACCTTGGGAGACATGCTGCAGACTGGTGTGTCCAGCCCATTGCCTCGGCGTCGCTAACTTCGTAGAACCCCATGTCTCCCATCCCATTGGTTCGTGCCCGTTACGCCAGCGGCTTTGTGACTGCGTTGCAGGAGCGCGGCGCGCCGGCCGCACGTTACCTCGAGCGGGCGGGGCTGCCTGAGGAGCTGCTGGAAAACGCTGACGGGTTGATATCGGCCTTTAGCCTGTGGGCTTTTGCCGGTGAAGCGGCGCGCGAGACTGGCATTCGCGATCTTGGTATGGCGGCTGGTTCGGTGCCGGTTGCTGACCACGGTGAATTCGGCAGCAAGGTGATCTACGCGCCAACGCTGTATTGCGCGATCGAGACGTTTTGCAGCGAGGCGCTGGCGGAATATTCGCGTGCCGATTTCTATCTCACCCGGGATGCTGAAATGGCCTGGTTCTGCCGCGGCCCGATCGATGGTTCGCCGGAACAGGTGCAGCAGGTCGAGTTGTATGTGTTGGTGTTGATGCTGCAAACCTTGCGCCTGGCATTAGGCCCTGAATGGAAACCGGCACGATTGAAACTGCAGAACAAAGATCGCAGGGGGTTGGCTGACAGTGACATCGTCAGGGATGCCGATGTCGAGTTTGGCTGCAGTTATTCAGGCATCGCATTCCCACTAGCGACGCTCGGCCACGTGACTGTTGCCGCGGGCGCGTCCGCGAACACCGCCGCGGGGTCAGTTGACAACAAGATCAGCGTTACTTTTCCCGACGACCCGGTGCAGGCATTGCGCATGCTGCTGTCGAACTACATGAAGCACAGGCTTCCACGCATTGAAGTGGCGGCGGAGATGTCGGGATTGAGGGTAAGAACTTTGCAGCGACGACTGGAAGCGCGTGGCCTGACCTTTACGCAGTTTGTCGATGAAATCCGCTTTGAGAAGGCAACTGACTTGCTCAAAGATCCGCGGATGTCGATCACTGATATCGCCTTCGATATCGGCTATTCCAGTCTGCCGCATTTCACCCGTGCATTCCGGCGCTTCACAGGGACGTCGCCGCGCGAATATCGCCGCCGCAATCTCGAGGTAGACGCAACATAGTCATCGTGTGCCAGTCGCGGCTTACCCAATGAAATTAGTCTAGAAGAACCATTCAAGTCCGGTGTTTTTCAGGAACTTGTAGAGACCGCGCTGGTTGCGGGTTCTCGACGCCTTGCCGTCGCTCTGCGCCATCAACTGCTTACGCATTTCCAGCCACTCGGGCGATCCCCAGCGATAAGACACGCTCAGCAGATACTCCGTGTTGGCCCGTACATCTGCTGCAAGCTCTTCACTGAGAAAGAAAAACCCCATTTCATTGTTATAGAGCCTCGATCGATAATCGAAGTTCGTCGTTCCGACGAACCCGATATCGTCCCTGAGCGCATACTTTGCGTGTAATTTCGCGTGGTCGACATCGCCACCAAATCGGACGTCATCGATTCTGCCGGTTTCGTATATATGCAATCGCGGGTGATTGACCATCTTCACCCAGTCGTCACTTTCGACCAGCGCGGGATTGAGCTCGCTTTTCTCGGGTTTTTGCAGCCACCACGCCTGATACTCCTCTGACAACAGCAGCCGCGGCGCGAGGTCCATATCAATGACGGCCTGGGTGAAAAAGTTATCGGACGTCAGTATGGAATTCGTGATGATTTCAATCTCGCTGTCCGGATGATCGTCCAACCACTTCAGCATATTCGCGGCATCATCGAGAATAACGTTCTGCTCTTTGTCCTTGTACAGTGCCGCGAACACATAGGGGGAGACGATCTGTACGTTTCTGGCGTGCTCTTCCCTGATCGAGGTCAGGATCGCCATAATTGAATTCGGATTCGATTCCAGGTTATCAACGGCATCAATGACAACGTTCGTGTCGGTAAGGTTGGCCAGTTCGTGAGCGAGGCGGACCTGGGCATCGTGGAAACCGGTCGACACGTAATCATCCATCTTGTCCAGGTATTCCTTGAGCCTGGGCAGCGACTGAAGCTGCGCCAGGCTGTCGCGGAATAACTGCCGTTCGTCTTCGTAGGCATCGCGCGGGTTTTGAGACCTTGGCATTTTTAAACGCTTGTTGTTTTTGAATGAGAACAGCAAGGTGTAATAAATCTCGGAAACCGTGCCGACCGTTTCTCTGCGTTCTTCGTCGGATGTGCCGCCACGGATAAAGATTTCGGCGTCGCGGTAGGTGTCGGGATTGTGAGAGCCGTCCGGGAGAATGCCGTAATAGGCCAGCGAAATGTTACGACCACCGGTCATCACTGCCGCCTTTTCCGGAAACCACCCGTCGATGACGAGTAATTTGTCATGCGAGCGTCGGTTGTGGTTGACGAATATCTTTGACGCCGCGTTGAAGATGACCGGTTGCACGCGCGCCTTGTAAATTGTCAACTTGCCCGCTTCGCTGCGCATGAAACCGGCATCGACGGCGCAACTTTCCAGCGCTCTCAGGTAATTTCTGTCCAGGCTAATTGAACCCATCGAGTCGATCATGATACGAACATCGACCCCGCGCTCCACCGCATTGCACAGCGCGCCAAGCATCGCCAGACCAACCAGATCGCCCGCAAAAATGTAGTACATGACGTCGATGGTGTGCTCTGCCTGCTCGATCAGATGAATCTTGGCAGCCAGTGACGTCAATCCACCTTCGTCTGTGGATCCAATGAATTTTGCTCGCGCGTGGTTGATCGGTATCTTCGCGTCGCGGCCAAACTCCACCGGGTCAATATCCAGAGACGCGACTTTTTGCCATGCGCGGCTGTCATACAGCTTGCCGATATCAGGATCGTCGATTGCACCGAGCGGCGGGCAACCTTCCAGCTTTTGCGTGCCTGACGGACAATCAACCGGCTTGACTTCCACGGATCCGCACGCGGAAAGAAGGCCAAGAATCGCAAGGAGAAGAACTATTCTTGTGGGCATGATGAGCATCTAGTCTTGCTATTTCCGATAGGCGATTTCAGCATATACGGCAAAGTGATCGGCGACAACGTCGGGCAACACCTTGTAGGCCCGGAATTCCAGATCATGCGAGATCAGAATCCAGTCCAGCCGCTTGCCGGATAGATCCTTATATGTTCCCAGCGCTTCATTCTCTGGAGCAAATGCGTGCAAGCTCAACTCTTCGGCCAGGATGCGCACATGTGAAACATCGTCACTCCACTGGCTATTCAGATCGCCCATCAGAACCAGCGGCCCGTCGATCTGCACCAGGTGTTCCACCAATTCATTGACCTGCCGGTCACGCACGCTTGCCCTGAGGAAATCGAAGTGCACTGATACGAAGGTAATCGCCTTACGTTGCTCACTAAGGGGCCAGTCAAACGCGGCGGTTACGAAGCCTTTCTGTTTCGACGGCCACGACGGTGAAAACTTTACAGACGCGGATCCCGTGGGTCGGCTGCGACTGAGCAATGCGGTCCCGTAGTTGGATATCCACGTCTGCGACTGCAGGCCGTGGACCCGGCAGGGTAAGCCGGACTGTTCTCCGAGGTAAGTGACGTGATCGAAATTTCCGCTCCAGTTCGAGGCTGCGTCGGCTTCCTGCAGCCCCGCTACGTCGGGGTTGATTTGCTTGAGTAAGACAGCAATCTTGTCGAGGTTCTGGTAGACGCGCCCCTTATCGACAAAGAGTTGGTTCAGCGCCGTATTCCGGCCATGGCTCATGTTCAAACTTAACACTTTGATGACTTCGGATGACAGCGCGTTCGACGTGACCTGCGTCTCGCAACGACTGACCATGAAGGTTTCGGCGAACACTGACTTCGGACACACTGCCACCAGCGCCGCGACTGCCAACGCCCGCAAAACAAGGGCAAGCCGGCTGCTACGTACCTGGTCGGAGTTGTCGGGCAAATCCAATATTCGATTCATTTCTAACGATATTCGGCTTGGGTACTTTCGCCGCTGAACAGCTAATGCCACTCTAAGCTAGTCCGTTTACCCAATGCGGAGGCTCGGCCGATCAAAATGTTGCTGATAACCTATTAATTTCGCCTAGATTAACCTGTTTGACTCTTTGGGCGAGTCTTTTGTTGCGCTGCGGGTTTGACAGACCATCGTCACAAAACGATGCGATGGCGCTATGCTATGCGTCGTATTTATTATCTACTGGCAATCACGTTCGAGGCTCAAATGAGGCCACTTCATTATCCGAATGAAACTCCCGAGTACCGTTTAGCGCGAGACCAGCTTCTGAAAGAAGAACTGGCGCTGCGTGCGCAGGTGGAACGTGTCGCACAACAGCGGCGTGCGTTGCCGCCGGGCGGATTGCTGAAAGAAGATTACGTGTTTGGCGAGCGGGTCAATGGCAAAGACGTTTCCGTACGCTTCTCGGAGCTGTTCGAACCTGGCAAGGATACGTTGTTTCTCTACAGTTTCATGTATTCGCCCGATATGTCCGAGGCATGTCCGATGTGCAGTGCATTCCTCGACGGACTGCACGGCCAGGTGATACACCTCGAACTGCGTATCAATGTCGCGATAGTGGCGAAGCATTCATTGGCGAAGATTCATGAACATGGCGCATCGCGTGGCTGGGACCGCTTTCGCTTGTTGTCATCTGCCAACAACACGTACAACAGGGACTATTTGGGTGAGACCGGCAGCGGGCAAACGACAATGGCCAATGTATTCGTGCGAAATGGCGATGAGATTCGCCACTTCTGGGGCACCGAGATGAGCTTTGCCGATCCCATCGAAGGCGGCAACATGCGCCACGTTGACCTGGCCTGGCCGATGTGGAACGTGCTCGACATGACGCCGGGTGGCCGCGGCGAGCAGTTCTATCCGGCGCTGAATTATTAACATGGTTAGCATCGTTAAACGACAAACAAAGGAATTGAAGGGAGGAGAGCAACATGGGACGTCTTGATGGCAAGGTCGCGCTGATTACCGGTGCCGGCAGCGGTATTGGTCTGGCGGCGGCGACACGCTTCGTCAAGGAGGGTGCGAAAGTGATGCTGGCGGGGCGCAGGCGTGCATTGCTTTCAGAGTTGGTCGACGAGCTGGGTCCAACCAATGCCGCCTACGCAACCGCGGACGTGTCGAAGGAGGAAGACAACCAGACCATCGTGCGCCTTTGTGTCGAGAAGTTCGGCTCGCTCGATGTGTTTCTGGTCAATGCAGGCTTCGAGGGCGCGGCGGCCCTTATCCCGGACTATCCAATGGACGTTTTCGATGACGTGATGGCGATCAATGTACGCGGCGTATTTCTCGGCCTGAAATACGCGATCCCCGTAATGCGTGGCAAGGGCGGCAGTATCGTAATTACTTCGTCGATCGCTGGCATCAAGGGGCGTGGCGTGGAAAATTCCGCCTACGTCGCCAGCAAACATGCCGAGGTCGGCATGATGCGCACTGCTGCGCTGGAAAACGCCAGCGACAATATCCGGGTCAACTGCGTGCTGCCCGGGCCGACCGAGACGCAGATGATGCGTTCCATCGAGACGAATCGTTCTGCGGAAGCCCCGGACACGATCAAAGACATGATACGAGCAGGCATTCCATTGGGCCGTTACAGTACGCCTGAGGAAATTGCCAATATGATTCTGTTTCTCGCCTCCGACGAATCGGCCAATTGCACTGGCGGAGTCTATGTCTCTGACGGCGGTTTGTCCGCAGGCTGACGTCAGGCAATCGTAGCTATGCTGGATGTTCCTGCCTATCTCGAGCGCATTGCATATCAAGGCACGCTCGCGCCGGACTATGCAACGCTGGAGGCGTTGCACCTTGCGCGCGCGACGCATATACCGTTTGAGAATCTCGATATCCTGCTCGATCGACCGATCTTGCTTGACCTTGGCAGCTTGCAGTCGAAACTGGTCGATGCGCGGCGCGGCGGATACTGCTACGAACACAACGCATTGTTCGCTTCGGTGCTGCGTGAGATCGGACTCTCGGTGACACCGCTGGCGGCGCGGGTACGCCACCGTCAGGCAACGTTGCTGCCGCGCGCCCACATGTGTCTGTGGGTGCGCATTGATGACGCGGACTGGATTGTTGATACGGAAGCCTCCGTCGAAACAGATGTGACCAAATAGTGAGCAGGCATTGCTCGAAGTACTGCGGGAGAATTTTGGTTTGCAGTTTGCAGCCGCTACCCGTTCCAACGAATGTCTTCGAAGAAAGACGAGCGTTTGCGAACGTCGAGCGACAACGACTGAGGTGAATCGGCGTTTGCAGTATGGCTGATTCGCGGGGGGATTGATTCGGAGAAAAGCTTACTCGGAGAGAAACCATGGCCGAAGGTACTTATGCAAGCACTCTGAACATGCATTACGGCCGCAAAGGCTTGGGCGACAGGATTATTGCGGCATTACGACAGGCCGGAAAAGATCCGGATTCGATCACCACCGATGACTTGTCGCCGGTCGCTGAATTTCATATCGGTGGTCAAGCAGCAACGCTCGAACTGGCGCAAAGCGCGGGGATGGGCGCGGGGATGCGGGTGCTCGACATCGGCAGCGGTCTGGGAGGTCCAGCCCGCACTCTTGCGCAACATTATGGTTGTAAAGTCGCTGGGCTGGACTTGACCGAGGAATTCTGTCGCGTGGCGACCATGCTGACGGAACTGTGCGGTATGCATGAACGAGTTTCGTTCATGCACGGGAACGCGCTCGACATTCCCTTCGAAAATGCTTCATTTGATCTAGTCTGGACGCAACAGGCAGGCGCGAACATTGAGAACAAGCTGCGTCTGTATCAGGAAGTCAATCGCGTGCTCGCGGTTGGCGGGCGGCTAGTGTTTCAGGAAGTGCTTCGCGGGCCGGAAACGCCGCTGCACCTACCGGTTCCCTGGGCACGCGAGGGCGGCCTTAGTTTTCTGCAACCACCCGATGCAATCCGTGATCTTCTGGCAAGAGCCGGTTTTCGGGAAATGATCTGGCATGACGTAACGGCGCAGTACATTGACGAGTACCGAAAGCTCGCCGCGCGGACGTCAGACCCTGGCGGACCGCCACCGCTCGGCATTCATCTGATACTGGGGCCGGAAGCCGGAGAGATGCGCCGGAACGTGGTGCGCAATCTCGAAGAGCAGCGTATTGTGCTGATTCAGGGCGTACTCAAGAAGTCCTGACCGGTACCAAGAGAATCTCGCCGACGCCCCCGAACATTGGTCCTTGAGCAGCGCAGGAAAACTGTTCCGGGCAACAAGAAGATCAACAGACGAAACAGTAACGGAAGAAGCAACGGAGTAGACAGATGTTACAGGGTGACCGCAGCGAAGGGCAGATCCATACTGAAAAGCGAGACGGAATGTTCCTGATTGGAATTGATCGGCCGGCGAAACTCAACGGTTTTACCCCGCACATGATGCGCAGCATGGCGCGGGCTTAC
>CP070775.1:2199347-2205028 GCA_020346185.1 Betaproteobacteria bacterium
ATAGTCCAAGGTATCCAACGCCTCGTTCGCGCCGTTGTTGCTGCAATTGCGGCCGAATGAGCACGTTGCCGGCGCTCACACGAACAAACCAGCAACCAATAATCTGTTTGGAGCATTCGCTCTATGGATCTGACATTCAAAGCTGTGCGATTCGCCACAGCCCTGCTACTCACATGCGCCGTCGATATGGCGCTAGCACAGGAAGTCACTGGCACCACCACGAGATCGGTCAAGCCCATGTCCGATGAGCTGCAAGCGGTAACGCAGAAACGTCTGGACCGAGCCGACAAGGAGAAGTCCGATTGGTTGCACGTCAACGGCGGCTATTCACAGGTGCGCTATTTTCCAGCCCGACAGATCAACAAAGGCAACGTGCGCAAACTGCGCCCCGCATTCATCTTTCAGACCGGTGTTCTGGAGTCAATGCAGACCGCGCCGCTGGTCGTTGACGGCGTGATGTTCCTGACGACCTCGTACAACCATGTTTACGCGATCGACGCAGAGACAGGCGAGGAATTCTGGCACTACGAACACGACATGGGGTTGATCACCGTTTATTGCTGCGGCCCGAACAACCGTGGCGTTGCCGCGCTCGACGACAGACTGTTCATGGGCACGCTCGACGCCAAGCTGGTCGCACTCGACGCGAAGACCGGCAACAAGCTTTGGGAGACACAGATCGAGGACCCCGAGCACGGTTATTCGGAAACCATGGCGCCGGTCGCCGTTGACGGTAAGGTGCTAATTGGCACTAACGGCGGCGAGTACGGGGTGCGCGGCTTCGTCAAGGCGTTCGACGCCGAGACTGGTAAAGAACTGTGGACGTTCCACACCATTCCCGAGAACGGCCATGAGGGCGTTTGGGCCACACACGATGCAACCGGACGCGACTTGCGGCGCGACATTGAAGCAGAGAAAAGCAGGCTTGCTGAAGAAGGCGGCGACTTCTACAAGACACTTGGCGGCGGCGTGTGGATGACGCCGGCAGTTGACCGCGAAACCAACACCGTCTTCTTTGTGGTCGGCAACCCGTCTCCTGACCTATACGGTGCTATTCGCCCCGGTGACAATCTCTACACCAACTCAATGGTCGCTATAGACCTTGATACCGGCGCGTACAAATGGCATTTCCAGTACATCCCGCATGATGTCTGGGATCTCGATGCAGTCAGCCCGGTCATTCTCACTACCGCCAAGGGCAAGGACGGCAAGAAACGCAAAGTCGCCATTCATGGTGGCAAGACCGGACACATCTACGTTCATGACCGCGACACCGGCGAACTGATACGTTTTTCCGAGGCAATGATCCCGCAGGAGAACATGTGGGTGCTGCCCACTCCGGATGGCAGCCGCATGCTACCCGGCGCCAACGGCGGTGTCGAGTGGAATCCGATGGCGGTCAACGAAAAACTGAATCTGGCCTACGCCGCCAATCTGCATCAACCGATGACCTATCACGTCGAGCCGGCCGAGTATCCCGGTGGCGACAAGTTGTGGTTGGGTGGCGCGTTCAAGGTCATCCCCGGCGAGAAGCAGTGGGGACGCCTTGCAGCGGTCAACATCGACACCGGCAAAGTCATCTGGAAGGCGGACACGGAACAGCCACTGATGGGTGGTGTGTTGGCAACAGGGGGGGATCTGGTGTTCACCGGTGAGGGCAATGGTTACTTCAACGCCTACGATGCGCGCAAAGGCAAAAAGCTCTGGTCATTCCAAGCTGGTGCCGGTGTCAACGCGCCTCCTGTTTCCTACGTTGTCAATGGCAAGCAATACATTGCCGTTGCCGCGGGCGGCAACACGCAACTGAATTTCAAGCGCGGCAACAGCGTTATCGTTTTCTCGCTGCCGTAAACTTTTTGCGACTTCTGAAGTCAGGTTTTGAAGGCCGCGGTCGGCCCTGCTTGTTGCGTAATTCCGGGAACATCGACAGTGAACAAACTGATCGTGGTGGCCGTCGTCATGGTCTTACTGCCATTTCACGCTTCTGCTCAAGACGCCGATGCCGGCCGCGAGAAAGCGCAGGCCTGCGCAGCCTGTCATGGCGTCGACGGAAACTCCACGATACCCCAGTATCCGATCCTTGCGGAACAGACGGCGCGCTACCTTTACATGCAGCTGCGCGATTTCAAACGGGGACGCCGGGAAGATCCGGCCATGTCACCGATGGTGGCAAATCTCACCAAGCAAGATATGCTCGACCTTGCGGCTTACTACTCGAAACAGAAATTCAACGGTCAAAACAGCCGCGGCGACCTCAATGCAGCCAGCCGTGGAAAAGAAGTTGCCGACGCGGCCCTTTGCACCATCTGTCATCTGGGTGGCTTTTCCGGGCAAAATGAAATCCCGCGTGCTGCGGGGCAACACTACGAATACACGCTGAAGCAGCTCAAGGCCTTCAAGGAAAGACAACGTACCAACGATGCCGGCAACATGACGGCCGTGGTCAGAACCATCAGCGACGAGGACCTGGCAGCAATGGCGGCCTACCTGTCGACCTTGCGCTGACAAAGAACCGGCGCTGGCATAGCCGTTGCGAGAAAGCCTGGGCCACTTGGCACACACTGCAGACTACTCATTATGAGAGAACACAGTTTCTTCGGACTCGGCCCATCCGGGTTCCACCGCATCCACTACTACGAATGGGGCGACCCGGATAACGACAGCGTCGTGCTGTGCGTTCATGGCCTGACCCGCAACGGGCGCGATTTCGACGCACTGGCCAAATCCTTGTCTGGTCGGTTCCGGGTTCTTTGCCCCGACGTTGCCGGCCGAGGAAAAAGCAGTTGGCTTGCGCAGGGTCAGGAGTACGCATACCCGCAGTACTGTGCTGACATGGGTGCCCTGATTGCGCGCAGCGGCGCACATTCAATTGACTGGATCGGCACTTCAATGGGCGGAATTATCGGCATGTTGATGGCGGCCCAGAATGGCAGCCCGATTCGCCGCATGGTCGTCAACGACGTCGGGCCGTTCATACCGAAAGCGGCACTGGAGCGGATCGGCACTTATGTCGGAAAGGACATTTCATTTGTCTCGATCGATGAGGCGGAAACCTATCTGCGTTTCGTCTCGGCCGGATTCGGCCCGCTCAGTGACGAACAATGGCGGCATCTGGTCGAGCACTCGGTAACGCACGACGCGGAAGGAAAACTGAGACTGATCTACGATCCGTCGATCGCGCACGCGTTTTCAGAGTCAATTGAAGACGTTGATCTGTGGGATGTGTGGGACAGAATCACCTGCCCGACGATGCTGATTCGTGGCGGGGGCTCCGACCTGTTGCTTGCCGAGACCGCGGACGAAATGACCCGGCGCGGACCGAATGCTCATTTCATCGAATTCCCGGGCGTCGGTCACGCTCCGATGCTGATGAGCCAGGATCAGATCGAGCCGATACACGACTTCCTGCTGGCCAACGAATAGCCGCTGTCGGCGAACCAGTCCACGTCAGGTAACACTCCCCGTTTGCCGGCACGACAAGTCCCTCGACCGCATGTCGCTTCATCCTGTTAGGATGAGAAGCGACTGATGACCGATAGCGAATATGCTGGCGATCGACTGGGGTACCTCTTCCTTGCGCGTATACCGTCTCGACGCTAACGGCGCGGTGCGCGATGCCCGCTCCTCGGACGACGGCGTCCTGTCCGTCAAAGACGCTGCTTTTGCAGCGACACTGGAGCGCGTGGCCCGCGTATGGCTGGCAGACGAAAAGCCCATTGTCATGGGCGGCATGATTGGCAGCCGTCAGGGCTGGGCCGAAGCTGCCTATGTACCCTGCCCCGCGGGACTACCCGAAATCGCCTCGGCTATGGCTGTGGTGAAATGGACTTCAGGCGATAATGAGGAACTCAATGCCTGGATTGCGCCCGGCCTGAGCTGCGTCGATGAGGCAGGCATAGCCGACGTGATGCGCGGCGAGGAGGTGCAGATACTTGGCGTACTGGATCACCTTGGCAAAGGTGACCACGTTGTATGTCTGCCCGGCACCCATAGCAAATGGGCGCGTATTCGAGACGATCGCATCGTCTCCTTCGGCACATACATGACGGGTGAAGTGTTTGCCGTGCTGAAACAGCACAGTATTCTTGGCCGGACGATGTCGACTGATGAGTTAGACGAAGCCGCTTATGTTGCCGGCGTGTCACGCGCCGCTGACTCCGGGGGACTACTGCATCACCTGTTTGGAGTGCGCGCTCAGTTAATCGCCGGAAAGATTGCTGAGACGCAGTCGGCATCGTATCTGTCGGGCATTGTCATCGGTCATGAGTTGCGCGCCGCAGCTAGCGATGTCGAGCGATTTCACCTCGTCGGCGATGCTGAACTGACTGCACTGTACTCTCTCGCCGCCACAAAAATGAACAAGAGCAGCATCGTTCATGAGGCGGGCGCGGCGCCACGCGGCTTGTTCGCCCTGGCACAACACGTGAGGGACGACCTGTGACTGCTGGCACCTTCAATGACTGGCTTCAGACCCTGCCGCTGATTGCGATTCTTCGCGGCGTCAAGCCTGAAGAAATTCTGGATATCGGGCAAGTTCTAGTTGATGCCGGTTTCCGCATTATCGAAGTTCCACTGAACAGTCCCGCGCCGCTGTCGAGCATCGAAAAACTTTCCGCCCGGTTTGGGGACCAGATTCTGACCGGCGCCGGAACGGTTCTCGATCCCGCTTCGGTGCCCGACGTCAAAGCGGCCGGCGGACAACTTATCGTCATGCCGCACGCCGACGCACAAGTTGTTCACGCGGCGCGATCGCGCGGCATGTATGCCTTGCCCGGGTTCGCCACCCCAACCGAGGCTTTTCGAATGCTCGAGGCAGGTGCCGATGCCATCAAGCTGTTTCCGGCGGAGGCAGCATCACCGCAGGTACTCAAGGCAATGCGCGCCGTGCTACCTTCGGGAACAGCTGTTGTCCCGGTCGGTGGCATTACGCCGGACAAACTTGCTGCATACTGGCAAGCTGGTGCCAGTGGCTTCGGACTCGGCTCCGCCTTGTACAAAGCCGGAATGAGTGCGAGCCAGGTTGCAGAGAATGCCGAGAGGTTCAGAAGAGCTACTAGTGCACTGCGCGCCGCAACGGACGCATCCTGAAATGGTCACAATGCACACTGTCGGGTGTCGCGGTAGACCAAAAAGCAAAAATGGGAGTCGGGTAATGCTTCTGCACATTGGAAACAAATCGTTCGCCGTCTGCTTGGCCGCCGTCATGTTGCTTCAGACACACTTCACGCTTGGTTCCGAGCGTTCCCCACTGGAGGCGTTTCCGGCGGCAACGGACGGCATGCAGCGCTTTGTTATCGAACTGGCCCACAAGGAAAGGTCTGAAGAACATGACTTCAGGGTCGAGATTGTCGTCGGCAAGCAAATGCCCACCGATGGTGTGAACCTGTATCGCCTTGGCTACAGCATCGAACGACGTGCCCTGCAAGGCTGGGGGTATAACTACTACGAAGTCGTCGGCAAAGGCGAGACCATCAGCACTTTGATGGCACCGCCGGAAGGCGCACCGATGGTCGAGCGGTTTGTAACTGCTGAGCCGCTGCTGGTGCCATACAACAGTCGCTTGCCGATCGTGGTCTACGCACCCAGCGGCTGTCAGATTCGCTATCGCGTCTGGCACGCTGACGAAGTATTCAACGAGGCCAATCGACGCTAATCCCTTTCTTCAGGCGCAGAGCGCGAAA
>CP070775.1:2205128-2210525 GCA_020346185.1 Betaproteobacteria bacterium
CGGAGAATGAATACAACCAGCAAGGTCTACCAATTGCTTACCTTCGGGCGACGGCGATCTGTATTTCTGCTTCTTGCGCTGATGCTCGTCGGAATGGTGTTTGAGACCGTCGGGATCGGTCTGCTGATACCGGTACTCGGCTTGCTTACTTCAGCAGAGATTGACCAGGCCTATCCTTTTCTTGCCCCGGTTTATGGGTTGCTGAAAGACACCCCACGGGAACAAGTGGTTGTCTGGACAATGCTGGCATTGGTTCTGATATTCGTATTGAAAGATCTGTTCCTCGCTTTCTTGGCATGGCGACAGTCCCGGTTTGCTTTTGACACACAGGCGAGGCTTTCCCAGCGTTTGTTCATGGGTTACATTCAGCAACCGTGGACATTTCATCTTCAGCGCAATTCAGCGCAGCTGATCCGAAATACGACGAGTGAGGTGGGGCAATTCATAAGTAACGCCGCACTGCCAGGGTTGATTTTGATTACAGAGGTGTTGAGCGCTGCTGGCATTGGAGGGTTACTCCTGTTCGTCGAACCGCTTGGCGCAATGATCGTTGCCGGTGCACTGACGGTAGCTGCGTGGGGATTTCAACGTTTGACAGGAAACTTCGTTTTTCGTTGGGGAAAAGCAAGGCAGTACCACGACGGGCAACGAATTCTGCACTTACAGCAGGGGCTTGGAAGTGCCAAGGACGTCAAACTGCTTGGTCGCGAGAGATATTTTTTCGAGCAGTTCCGTATTCATAGTCAAGGGGGCGCGCAAGCGGTGCAGCGCCAACACTTTTTTAGACAGTTGCCGCGGCTTTGGCTGGAAGTCCTGGCCGTGACCGGGTTGGCCGGTCTGGCGCTGGTGATGATCGCTCAAGGGAAACCGGCGGACGCCTTGTTGCCGACGCTTGGCTTGTTTGCGGCGGCTTCCTTCCGCCTCCTGCCCTCGATAAACCGGATGCTAACTTCCTGGCAAAGCCTTCGCTACTGTAAGCCGGTGATCGATTCTTTGCACCGCGAGCTGGAGCTCGTCGAACCCGCCGCCGTACGCGCGAGCGGACAGCCGCTGCCGCTTCGACGCGATCTCGTACTTGAAGAGGTGTCGTACCAGTATCCCGGTGCAAGTAGGCGCGCCGTAGATCGAGTCAGCCTGACCATCAAACGTGGTGCTGTGGTCGGTTTTATCGGCGGGAGCGGGGCCGGGAAGACGACGCTCGTTGATCTCATACTTGGATTGCTTGTTCCCACCTGTGGATTCATCAAGGTGGACGGAGTCGACATCCATACGAACCTGCGTGGCTGGCAAGACCAGATTGGTTATGTACCGCAATCAATCTATCTGACGGATGATAGCCTTCGGCGCAATGTGGCCTTTGGTCTCGCCGAAGATGAAATTGACGATGCTCTGGTCTTGAAAGCGATCCGGGCGGCGCAGCTCGAGGAGTTTGTTAACAGTCTTCCAGATGGCGTAGAGACGGTTGTTGGTGAGCGCGGGATGCGATTGTCAGGCGGGCAGCGTCAGCGCATCGGAATCGCCCGGGCTTTGTATCATGAACCCCCCATCCTTGTGCTCGATGAGGCGACCAGCGCACTCGACGTCGACACGGAACGAAGTGTTGTGGAAGCGGTTGATATTTTGGGTGGCGAGCTGACTGTACTGATTATCGCGCATCGCATCTCGACACTTGGCAACTGTGACATGGTGGTTAACCTAGACCACGGTCGAATGACGCTTAACGGTAGTTACCGAAGCGTGGTAGGAAAACTGTGAGCTTGTGCCAACACGCGCGGTCAGTAGGCTCACCGTCACCAAGTCTTGAGGTCTCGTCACGATGGGCGGTGTTCCTGCGGTATGCCGAGTCACATCGGTGATTGACGAGGAAATGCAAGATGCTCATTGACAAACAACTTGCGCCCCACATCGTCTACTACGAAGATTCGATCCAGCACGCGCTTCAGAAAATAAATCAGAACAATAAGCGTCTGGTGTATTGCTTGTCCGAAAGCGGCGTGTTGGAGGGATTGGTCACCGATGGGGATTTCCGCCGCTGGGTTGTGGCTGTTTCGGAAATCAACCTGGAACGGCCAGTACGCGAGATCGCCAATCGTAACTTCGTGTTTGCCCGGGAAGGTGAAGAGAGCCAGCACATCGCCGCCCTCTTTTCTCGGAAAATAAACTCTATACCGATCATTGACACTTCGGGCCGTCTCAAGGCGATAGCCTGGCAGGAAGATCCCGGATTGCGTATCGGAAATCGGTTGATTCGTGAGGATAAACCAGCATTTCTGGTTGCCGAGATTGGCAATAACCACAACGGCAGCTTCGACCTTGCCAAGCGCCTGATCGACAGTGCCGCCGAAGCGGGAGCCGACTGCGCCAAGTTTCAGCTTCGAGACATGGAAAGCCTGTATACAGAAGGCGGCAAGGTGGTGAGCGATGATTTGGGTGCGGAATACACGCTCGATTTGTTGTTTAGATTTCAGTTAAGTGTCGACGAAATGTATGAGGCATTGGACTACACGAGAAGCCGTGGATTGATTCCACTGTGTACGCCATGGGACCTCGCGAGCCTTAAGAGCCTGAGCGAGTTCGGTATCGAGGGCGTGAAGATCGCATCTGCTGACCTGACAAACCATCAACTACTTCGCGCGGCGTCGCGAACAAGATTGCCGCTCATCGTTTCCACCGGCATGTCTACTGAGCAGGAAATTATCGACGCGGTGTATTTGCTGCGCAGCGAAGGCGCTCCTTTTGCACTTCTGCAATGTAATTCGACTTATCCGACGCCGATGCAGGATATCAATCTCGCGTACATGGATCGCCTGCGTGAGATTTCCCAGGCTCCAGTGGGTTATTCGGGACATGAAAGAGGCTATGAGGTATGCGTTGCGGCGGTTGCCCGGGGTGCCAAAATAATCGAAAAGCATCTGACGCTGGACCGCTTAATGGAGGGCAGCGATCACCGGGTCAGCTTATTGCCCGATGAATTTTCTTCCATGGTCAAAGCGATACGCAATGTCGAGGCAGCAATCGGCAGGGGGGAGGAAAGACGCATCAGCCAGGGGGAGCGGCTAAACCGTGAAGTGCTCGCAAAGTCCCTCGTCGCAGCCCGACCGATCACCAAAGGCGAAACCATCTCGGATTCTGTGATAGAGATCCGCAGCCCGGGCCGTGGCTTGCAGCCTTCTCGCCGGGAAGAGCTGATCGGACTTGTCGCCTGCCGAGACATGACCAAGGGGGATGCCTTTTTTGAAAGCGACCTCCTGGGAGAAAGCGTTTTTGGTCG
Organism: Betaproteobacteria bacterium; assembly: GCA_020346185.1. Classification (GTDB taxonomy): domain Bacteria; phylum Pseudomonadota; class Gammaproteobacteria; order Burkholderiales; family Eutrophovitaceae; genus SG8-40. The sequence goes on from CP070775.1 coordinate 2,208,400, forward strand.
GTCCTATGAATTTGACAGGCCTTGGGGTATTCCGGTGCGCTATCACGATTTCAAGGCCTTGACCGGGACTGTCCCGCTCGATTTCGTCGAAGTTCATTTCAGTTATCGTGATTTGGATTTGGATCCCGCTGATTATTTTGATGGCCCTACCGCGATCGGACTAGTGGTGCACAGCCCGGAACTGTTCGCGGGCGACCACTTGATGGATTTGTCCTCGGCAGACGAATCCTACCGGCGTCGCTCGATCGGTGAACTGCAGCGAGTGGTCGATAGGGCGCGTGAATTGAAGCAGTACTTTCCGAGGACAAAACGGCCGCTGATCGTCATCAACCCAGGTGGTTTCACGCTGGAACGTTTCTTACCCAAGGCGCAGCGACAAACGCTTTATACGCGCATTGGGGAGGCCCTTGCGACGGTAGACGCGGACGGCGTCGAAATCATTCCCCAGACAATGCCGCCGTTCCCTTGGCACTTTGGAGGCCAGCGCTTCCACAACCTGTTCATGGCTGCGGACGAGATCGTCGAGTTTTGCGAAACACATGGTATGCGCGTGTGCTTTGACACGTCGCATTCGAAACTCGCGTGCAATTATTTTGGATGGTCAATGCACGATTTTATCCGTAAGGTCGGCCCTTATGCGGCGCATCTACATATCGTCGATGCGCGTGGCGATCACGACGAGGGGCTCCAGATCGGCGACGGGGAGATCGACTTTGAAGCATTGGGCGAAGATCTGCGCCGATGGGCGCCTCGTGTATCGTTCATCCCCGAAATCTGGCAGGGGCACAAAAACACCGGTCAGGGTTTTTGGGTGGCGTTGGATCGGCTGGAGAACTGCCTGGCGGCTTCACGGGGGCTGGGAGCGCACAATCTGAGAGGGGCGGCTGCCTAAGCGCTTACGAATGACGTCGGCGATTCAGAAGATCGTTGCAGTTGTTCCAGCCCGTGGTGGATCCAAGGGCATTCGGCGCAAGAATCTGGCTGAACTTGGCGGGAAGTCACTGCTGTCGTGGACCATCGACGCGGCCAAACGGTCTGGAATGGTTGATCGTCTGATTGTCTCGACCGAGGACGAGGAAATTGCGGCGGTGGCGAAAGCGGCTGGCGCCGAGGTGCCCTTCAAGCGACCGATCGAACTGTCGCGAGACGACGTCCACTCGGTCCATGTGGTCTTTCATGCTCTGGATTGGCTGCGGGAACAAGGGCAGGCCGACCCCGAGGGGGTGATGATGTTGTTGCCGACCAGCCCGCTGCGATGTCCGGAGGATATCATTGGTGCCGTCAATCTTTATCGGTCTCGCGATGCGAGAGCCGTCATCAGCATTGTCGATCTTGACAAGTACATGACCAATCTGCGCTACCTCGAGGGCGAGCGGGTGCGAATGGTCGCGCCGGAGGAGAACAAGAATGCCCAACGGCAGGGGCTGAAGAAACTGTATGGCGTCAACGGCTCGATCTATATCGCACGGCCCGCGAGCTTGCGCTCAGCGGGAACTTTCCACCTGGACGGCGCACTTGGTTATGTGATGGATATGCTGAACTCACTTGATGTCAATTCAAATGACGATCTGGCACTGGCGCGTCACATCTGCGAGACCATGGAGCCGTGGAGACGTTACGCCGTGGTGAGCCCGTGACACTTGGCAATCTGACCTCTTACGGCCCGGTCGCCAAGTTACCCTTGTCCGTCAAATCGGGCAGGTTGAACTCCAAGAAACTGCTTCATATCGGGGTCCATAATTCAGCCAACCGAAACGCCGGCGACACGTTGCTGTTTCCGGTGGTGCGGCGTGCTCTTGATGCTGTGTTGGGGCCGTTTGACTGGGAGCTGCGCCAAGCATGGGACGAATTCTTGCCGGCGGACGCTCGGCATATCAATCACCATTTCGACGCCATCGTTCTCGGCGGTGGAGGTTTGCTCCTGCGTGACCAGTCGGGCAGTGACGTTTCCAACAGCGGCTGGCAGTGGAATAGCTCGGTAGAAGGCGTGCGGGCGCTGGACATCCCGTTGCTGGTTTTTGCCATTGGTTATAACCGCTTCCGTGGGCAGGCTGACTTTGATTCAGTATTCAGAGAGCATCTTAGTGCGGTCGCCGCCAAAGCAGGTTTCTTTGGCTTGCGCAACA
>CP070775.1:2210625-2255606 GCA_020346185.1 Betaproteobacteria bacterium
TTACTGCCTGGCAGTTTCACTGTGACGACCTGCAATGCCACCTGCTCCTCTTCGCCCGCAAACAATCCGAAAAAATCACGCAGCGCAGCGTAGATCGTCTTGATCAGCGGGAGTTTCAGCAGCAGCTTCTCGGTCAGCGCAAATAGCCGGCGCACGATGTAAGCTCGCATCAGTATGCCAACCGCAAAAATGATCAGTACACCGACCGCCAGGCCCATGCCGACACGATAGGATTCCTCTGGAATAAGCCACTGCAGTGGCTTACCGAGAAAAGACTCAGCCGCGTTGAACAACCAGAACAGCAGATACGCTGTCGCCAGAACAGGTAGTACGGTCAACACGCCGGTGAGGAACATCCTGCCGATATACTTCATTCGACTACTCCGCTTATCGAGTGCGCAAGACCTTATCGGACATAGCTCGCCGGCAACTCACACCCAGGCACGACTGAAGGAGCTAATGTCGGCAAGGACGCGCTGCTTCAGCAAGTAACCACGTACATCGATTTAGTTCGAACATCACATCATTGCGTACATGGATAACTGCTCGACAGCGCACTGAACAGCAGGAGGTGTGCCTGTTGGATAAGTCGCTCCGGATGTGCCTCGAGATACCCCACGACAACCGGCACTGCCTGGTGATAACCAAATCCCTCCGGCGGGCAGAAGTACATGTCTTCCCCGCTGCGCCACGCTTGCCACCCATGCCCCCACAAGAAGCCCTCGACGAACCCGATGCATAACGTCGCATCCGCCCGCGCTGCGGCGTCAAGCTCGGCACCACCCATCAAGTCGGTTGCCAGACGACAGGTATCCAGCAGCCGAGTGCCGTCCTCGCGCGCCAAGCCCCCGCCTGCCATTGCCAGTAATGACGGAAACGAGAAGCAAAGAAAAATTGCCAAAATCCTTGACAAATTCACTGGAAAAGGCTGAAAGTTATAAAAAATCAACGGTTGAGAAACAACTGCATGAAATGTGCTTGAGTCTGCAGCGAGAGCCAAAGGGAAAACTTTCTCAAGGGGGCCTTAACTCACAATGTCGATGCTAGACGCATTTCTCCTCGGTGGATTTATTCTGCTCATCGTTCTGATCATTGTCAGAAATAAATCCAAATCCGGCTGATTGACGACACCATCTCATTGATTGTGGCTCGGGGTGGCCAGGCGGCTACGGGTTCCCACGAGTTCAATTATTTCACCTGACTGCGGCAACGGGTCTACAGCACCGTAACCAGTGCAAGCCAGCGCAGCGGCAGCACATGCGTAGTCAACTGCGGCAGCGAGCGTGTCGTCTAAGCTCAGACGCGTCATCAACGAACCCGCGAAACAATCTCCGGCGCCAGTAGCGTCTACCGCATTGACACGGAATCCGCTGGTCCTCTGCTTGACACCAGCCTCGCTATGAATTGCGCCGTCGGCGCCAAGTTTGAGCACAACCACGCGAGCACCCTTCTCTTTGCACCAGTCAAGCACCAAATCGGGCTCGACGCCTCCAGTTAGCTTCTCGGCATCTTCGAGTGACAACAGGAAATAGTCTGCCAAAGGAAGGGTTTTCCCGATCAGTTCACGCGCATGCTCGATGCGCCACAACGCAGAACGTACGTTGGCATCGAAAACGATGCGCGCACCAGCACTTCGCGCCAACTCGATCGCCGCGAACACCGCTTTGCGTGCGCTTTCACTGATCGCCTGAGTAATACCAGAGGTGAAAAAGAATTTTGTGTTCCGAAGAAGATGGACCGGCAGATCCTCAGCGCCGAAGCGGCTGGCGGCCGAGGCCTTGCGCAGGTAACTAAACGCGTGTCCGGACTGCGTGTGGTTGATGAAATAGACTCCGGTGTGCGCATGTGGGTCAACCTTGACTGCTGATGCGCCGATACCTTCCCGCTCCCAGAGTTGAAACATCTGACGCCCGAATTCATCGTCGCCTACAGCGGTGACATAGGCCACACGCGCACCCTGCCGGGCCGCGGCAATGGCGCAGTTCATGGTGTCACCGCCAAACCCCTGCAAATATTCGCGCGCCTTTCCGGGAATCTGGCTGAACTCATACATCGGTTCCCCGAATGAGACGATATCAAACATCTTTCTTGTCGCAGCGGTTTGCTGCGTGATACCGCTTTGATCAGCGACAGTCATTACGCCACGCCGGCGATTTGCAGGAAACGCTTTGCATGTGCGCTTGCCTTAGCGCGGTTCTTGGTTTGCAAAGCCTGGCGGTCGATGATGCTGCTACCTATGCCGACCATGCTCGCGCCCGCGTCGAAGTACGCATTCTTGTTTTCCGCATTGATGCCACCGGTTGGACAAAACGCGACCTCGGGAAACACGGCGTGCATCGCAGCAAGGTGGGACGGCCCTCCGCTGGAGGCGGGAAACAACTTCACTATATCGCTGCCTTTTTCGACTGCCGCAAGCACTTCAGAAGGCGTGAACGCGCCCAGCAGCGCTGCACACCCGGCGTCATGAGCAAGTTTCGTTACACCACTGACGATGCACGGTGAGACAAGAAAATCAGCACCTGCAGCAATACACTTACACGCCTGCGTAGTGTTGAGTACAGTTCCCGCACCAACCAGGAAAGATCCCGGAACCCTTGATCGCAGCTCCGAAATAAGGTCTGTCGCGTGCGGCGTAGTCAAGGTAATCTCGATACTGCCGAATCCCGCGTCGACCAGACAGTCAATCGCGAAGCGCGCTTCGGCCGAATCGTCGAACCGGAGAACAGGTACAACTTTACACGCAAGTAACCTTTGCTTTACAGATTCCGACTCACGCATCAACTTGATCAGTTCGCAGTGGGCACAGTCACGCAACGGGATTGCACACAGTCCGCATTCGGTTTCGGCAGAGCCTCACAGATGCCCACTCCGTCACTTTCGAGTATCAGCTCTTCGCGGAGCAGGTTGTATTCCGTGACCAGATTTCGAAGTTCGTCTCCAGTATTGTTCCATATCGAAAAAGCGACGTACTCCTCATGACCTCCGCACGGCCGTGCACCGAGACCAACAATGCGGCAATTGACAATATTCCTGCACCAACTGGCATCGACGATAACGGCAGCGATCTCCCCGCGCAGCCGCGCAGCTGCTTGTGCGTCGCTTTCCGCTGCAAACGCCACTGACAACCCGAAACCAACCGCCACCGCAAGGGTCACAGAACATGATATCCAGATTCGCATCCGTTCAGTTTACATCAGTGGCGACGTCGCTCAAAAAATGACCTCATGCTTGCTTGACACTGATACTATTTTTCCCAATGCAACAATCCAAGGGGTGACTCAATGTCCTGGTTATGGCTAAAGGCGGTGCCTTGGGGCACCATCATTGCAAATGCCCCGACCATAGTCGAAGGGGCACGCAAGCTGCTTGATCGTCGCACGGCTGGTTCCGAACTGGTCAACGAATCCTCGTCCGATCCCGCCTCGCTTGCGCAGCGCTTGCGCATCGTCGAGCTACGCCAGCAAGAGATGCTGGAAGTCATTGACCAACTGGCCAGCAGCAACGAACAACTGTCTGAAGCCGTAACTTATCTAAGAGCGCGCGCAAAGTTCAATTTTAGACTGTCGCTGGTGCTTGCCGTGGCAGTGGCGGTGCTGGTGGTGTACGGCGTGATGCCTTGACTCGGACCTCGGGTAGCCAGGATCGCAGGTCGAATAATTCAAGGGTGGCCGTGCGCCATTACCCCGTCACGCGACCCTGATTAATCGCATCAACCGCAACTCCCCACTGCCCCGCAAGCAGTGCAAAACTCACAACCGTCTTTGGATATTACAGAAGAATTGCCGCACTCGCCGCACACTTTGCCGGTCGTCACATGGTAACCATGCGACTTGTCTGCTCCCGAATCCTCCGGGATTTCCAACACACCCATCTCACTGATTGGAAAACCTCGTTCATCGAGAACACCAAGCATCGCGTAACGGTGGATAACCAGGCCCGCGACATATGCCAGCGTACTTGGATAATTACGCTGTCGATTTTCCCGAGGCACGCGCGCCATGAAGTCACCAAGCGGCTCCTCGTACGTGAGCAGCTTGCGCAACTTCATACCGATCCAGGCCGGATCAATGACGCGCATGTCGAGCGACAACAGCTTGCATAGCCCATCCAGCGCACGCGGGTAGGTGCCAGCCAACCACATCGAATACGGACGACGCTGCCCACCGGGCAGAATCAGTTCCTTCAACATGAGCACGAAATCGTCACCAGACCTGGCGTTGTAGACGTCTGCAGTCCATGACATCGTGCCGTCAGTACCCGTTTTCGGTTCTTTCTTGGCAAAAAGCGCATCGAATACAGGGGAAACACCCGCGCTCCTGTCCAGCACGCCGAGTTGCTCGAGCCGCCAGCGTACGATGCGGGCAAACGCAGCAACGACACTCGGGCATCGCTGCGGCCTGCCATCCGGCGGCATGGTACAGTCGAACGCGTCATCCCCGGCGGTTCGGGCCAGGATGTCCAGTTTGGTACGCAGCCACACCGAGTCCTTGGCGCGCATATCCATCGACAATGTCTTGGCAACCGCACCGAGTCCCCGCGGTTGCTCGGCGCCATTGACCCAGACCTCAAAGGCATGCACCAAGTCGTCTTCAACATGGCCGACAAATATTGCAAACTTACCGAAAGGCGACTCAAGCATGTAGGTCCAGGCCGGGTTACCGGCCGGCAAATCGGGGCGTCCCGGCCAGCGCAGGCTCGACAGTGCCGGTCGCGGCGTGACATCAATGCGGATCCGCCGGTCAGCGTCGCTGGTATCGAGATCATTCGGTTGTTGCTCGCGGTCCCCGACTGACAAGACGCTGCCCAGCACGCTGTTCGGCCGGTAGGTGGTGATGCCTTTCAGCCCTGCCCGCCATGCCTCGAGATAGAGGTCCTTGAAATCCTCGAACGGATAGTTTTCGGGGACGTTGACGGTCTTACTGATCGCCGAATCGATGTAGGGAGACACGGCTGCGACCATTCGCATATGGTCGAGTGCGGAAATCTCCAGTGCCGTGACGAACTGCAAAGGAATCGAGTGCATATCACCACCCAGGTGACGATACAGGCGCCAGGCATGGTCCTCTACATCGTAGACCTTGTGTGAGCCATCGGCTTCACGTTTCCTACGTTGATAGGTCCAGGCATAGGGTGGTTCGATGCCGTTGGCCGCGTTATCAGCGAACGCCAGCGATATGGTTCCGGTCGGAGCCACCGAGAGCAAATGGCTGTTTCGCAGACCGTGGGCACGGATCTTCTCTTGCAAACTCTCGGGAAGACGCGAGGCAAAATGCGGTGCAGCCAAGTAGTGCTCGCAGTCGAACAAGGCAAAGCTGCCCTTCTCCTTCGCCAACTCCACCGACGTTGCGTAGCTCTGGTCACGCATATGTTCGGCAATCCTGGCAGCCATGCGCCGCGCTTCGGGTGTGTCATAACGCAAGCCGAGCATGATCAACACGTCGCCGAGCCCGGTGAATCCCAAACCGATGCGACGCTTCTTGCTCGCCTCTGCGGCCTGCTGCGGCAGCGGCCACACCGTGGCATCGAGCACGTTATCGAGCATTCTCACTGCCGGGCGAACAACGCGCGTCAGCGCTTCGAAGTCGAAGCGCGCATTCGGCGTATACGGCTCACTCACGAACAGCGTGAGATTGATGCTGCCCAGACAACAGCAGCCATATGCCGGCAAGGGCTGCTCGCCGCAAGGGTTGGTTGCCGCAATCGACTCGCAGTAAGACAAGTTGTTATCGACGTTGACCCGGTCAATGAAGACCACGCCGGGTTCGGCATGATCATAGGTCGAGTCCATGATCTGCCCCCACAGTTCACGTGCTTTGACGGTGCGATACACCCAGGTGCCGTCCTCGCGCTGCCTTGGCGGGTCGTCGCCCTCCTGTCGCGGCGGCATCTTGTGCACCAATTCCCAGTCGCTGTCTGACTCGACAGCGCACATAAAATCATCGGTGATCGCCACGCTCATATTGAAGTTGCGGAGCGCTCCCTGGTCTTTGCCATGAATGAATTCCTCAATATCGGGATGATCGCAGCGCAAGATGCCCATCTGGGCGCCACGCCGCGCACCCGCCGATTCCACCGTTTCGCAGCTCTGGTCGAACACCCGCATATACGACACCGGACCGCTTGCTGTGCTCTGGGTGCCGCGCACCAGAGCACCCTTGGGTCGGATCGCCGAAAAATCGTAGCCGACTCCTCCGCCCCGCCGCATGGTCTCGGCCGCTTCCATCAGCGCAACATAGATCCCCGGCTTGCCGTCAACTGTCTCAGATACCGAGTCGCCGACCGGCTGAACAAAGCAGTTGATCAGAGTCGCTGCCAGGCCGGTTCCGGCGGCCGAGTTGATCCTCCCGCCGGGGATGAATCCGTTCTGCAACGCCTCCAGAAAGACCGGTTGCCACTTTGCCGGGTCTTTTTCGACCGCAGCGAGCGCCTTCGCGACACGGCGCCGCACGTCGTCGACGCTGCGTTCATCACCCTTGGCATACTTTTCCTCGAGAACGTCCAAGGAGACTTGCTGCAACGGCAGGGAAAGCCGGGTGTCATCGAGCTTCATATTGACTCCGCAAACGACCACGACGCGGTCTCGCGCCTTGGCCGTCAAGGAAGAATATTGAATTTTTTATCTTACTCCCGTTAGTCGGCGTGCGCACCGGTCTCGGCTGATAGCTTCGTTGTGCCGCCAGGTCGGGTTCTGTGTGCGAGAAACTCTTGCAGCACCTTGCCGGTGTGTGAATTGCTCGTCGCAGCGACCTCTGGTGGGTTGCCTTGCACAACGACACTGCCGCCGTCGGCACCACCCTCTGGCCCAAGATCAACGATCCAGTCCGCGTTGGCCATCACGTCCAGATTGTGCTCGATCACAACTGCCGTATTATTGGCATCGACCAGGCGGTGCAGCACGTGGATCAGTTTTTCCACGTCGGCCATATGCAATCCGACCGTGGGTTCGTCGAGAACGTACAAAGTGTGAGGGAAGTCGGCTACACTGCGCGCCTGGCCGGCCGGCCGGACCTTTGCAAGCTCGGTTACCAATTTGATGCGCTGCGCCTCGCCGCCCGATAAGGTCGGACTCTGCTGTCCCAGAGTCAAATAACCAAGCCCGACATCCTGCAGCAAACGCAACGCGTGGTGGATGTTGCTGTGAGCGGCAAAAAAACCAGTCGCTTCATCCACTGACATGGCCAGCACGTCGCCAATCGACTTGCCCTTGTATTTCACCGACAGCGTTTCCTGATCGAAGCGTGCACCGTTGCAGAACTCGCAAGTGACTTTGACGTCTGGCAAGAAGCTCATCCCGATTTTTCGTATCCCTTGACCATCACAGCCAGAACAGCGTCCTTTCGGGGTATTGAATGAAAAGCGTGCTGGGTCAAAACCACGCATGCGTGCATCCTGAGTGCCGGCAAACAGCTTTCGGATCGCGTCCCAGAAGCCGACATAGGTCGCCGGGCAGGAACGCGGCGTCTTGCCAATCGGAGTCTGGTCGACTTCGAGTACGCGTGTCACTGCTTGCCACCCGGTGAGCCCGTCGCAACCAGCCAGTTTCACAGCACCGTTGCGGGCACGCCGCTCGCTAACCAACCGCGCCGTGTTGTCGTGCAAAACATCGCGGGCGAGCGTCGACTTGCCGCTGCCCGACACACCGGTGACGACAGTCAACCTGCCCTGCGGAAAACGAACGTTGACGCCGCGCAAATTGTGCAGTCTCGCTTTGCGCACTCGCAACGACGGAGTCGATGCCGTGACCTTCCGCCGCTGCTGTAGCGGGTGCATTAGAGGCTGGTTCAAAAAGCGGCCGGTCACTGAATCGGCACATGCCATCAGTTGCTCAAGGCTGCCTTGGGCGATGAGCCGGCCACCGAAACGCCCTGCTCCAGGCCCGAGATCGACCAGATGATCGGCGCTGCGGATGGTGTCCTCGTCGTGTTCAACCACCAGCAAAGTGTTACCTTTACGCTCGAGCTTTCGCAGTGTATTGAGCAATAAGTGGTTGTCACGCGGATGCAGCCCGATGGTCGGTTCATCGAGTATGTAACACACACCGCGCAGGTTCGATCCGAGTTGCGCGGCAAGACGGATGCGCTGCGCTTCGCCACCGGACAGACTTGGCGCAGAGCGATCCAGTGTCAGGTAACCCAGGCCAACCTCGCACAAAAAGCCTAGGCGGCTTCGCAGCTCGGCGATCAGATCGCGCGCTATTTCCTGTTCCCGCCCCTGAAGCCGCACTTGCCCAAAGTGCCGTGTCAGATCTGTTACCGGCTGTGCACCATAGTCGGCAATACTGTGCCCTCCCCACTTGACCGCCAGCGCTGTCGCATTCAGTCGGCTGCCGTGACATTCAGCACAGCTTTCGTCGACTTCCAGCCAGTCAATCCATGAGTCGAGAACGTGATCCTCCGTACCACTATTGGCTCGCTGTTCATCCCATTCGATGTCGGCGATCCTTAGCCCCGTGCCATAACAGGCTGGACACCAACCATGCCGTGAGTTGTACGAGAACAATCGCGGGTCTGGTTCCGGGAAGCTGTTACCACAGGATAGACAGGCACGTTTGGTCGAGTACACTTTCTGCGTCATCGGCCCGCCCGACATCAACTGCTCGAGGGGCGATATTACGTGCACCACCCCTTTGCCGTGGTCCAGCGCACCGTGTAACGCTGTTCGCAGCGTGGCCTCGTCAGCAACACTGACACGCACATCGGCAACCGGCAATTCGATGTTGTGCTCGCGGAACCGATCAATGCGCGGGAAGGGCCGCGTCGGCAAGTAGTTGCCGTCAATGCGCAGGAAATCAAACCCTCTGTTGTGCGCCCAACGCGCCAGATCAGTGTAGACGCCTTTGCGATTGATAACGAGCGGTGCAAGAAGGCCAATGTGCTGCCCCCTATACTCGCGCAGAATCCGCGCCGCAATCGCCTCCTCACTTTGTGGTTCGATTGCCGCTTCGCAATCCGGGCAGTGCTGAATTCCCAGCTTCACAAATAACAAACGCAGGAAGTGATGAATTTCGGTTAGCGTTCCAACGGTACTCTTTCTGCCGCCACGGCTGGTGCGTTGTTCGATCGCCACCGTCGGCGGGATGCCGTGAATCGCATCCACATCCGGACGCGACGCCACTTGTACGAACTGCCGAGCGTAAGCATTTAGTGATTCGAGGTAACGGCGCTGCCCTTCCCCGAACACAATGTCAAAGGCAAGCGTTGACTTGCCGCTTCCCGAGACTCCCGTAATTACAGTGAACTGTTTGCGGGGTAAGACGACATCGAGGTTCTGCAAATTATGCTCGCGCGCATTGCGAATGCGGATGAATTCGTCCAATGCCCGCGACACGCTATCCTCTTTTGCCTGCGCTGAAGACTGTGTCAGTTCTTCGAGCTGGCGTCCATACTCGACCAATGCGCGTCCGGTATGCGATGCAGCGTGTTGTTTGACCGCATCCGGTGTACCAACGCATACCACTGCACCGCCGCCCTCACCGCCTTCGGGTCCCAGGTCGATGATCCAGTCGGCTGCAGCGATGACATCGAGATTGTGCTCAATAATCACGAGCGAATGGCCAGCCTCCACCAGCTTTCGCAACGAACGAAGCAGCTTGGCGATATCGTCGAAATGCAGACCGGTCGTGGGTTCATCGAACAGAAACAGCGTGCCGGTCTTTGCCACACCGTGAACGCGCGCCAGATGGCCAGCCAGCTTGAGCCGTTGTGCCTCTCCACCAGAAAGCGTCGGTACCGGCTGCCCCAGGCGCAAATAATCGAGTCCAACGTCAGCCAGCGGTTGCAAGCGCCGCAGCACCTCCGTCGATTCGGAAAAATACTTCGTGGCTTCCGACACTGTCATCTCGAGGACTTCTGCGATGTTGCGCTCGGGCCTGGTCTGCGGTGCGATCGTCACTTCCAGGACTTCGGGCCGAAAACGCTTACCGTCACACTCGGGACAGCGCAGATACACATCCGACAGGAACTGCATTTCGACATGCTCGAAGCCGTTTCCGCCACATGCCGGGCATCGTCCGTCACCTGAATTGAAGCTGAACATGCCGGGTTTGTAGCCGCGCTCGCGTGCGATCGGCGCCCTGGAGAAAAGATTGCGTATCGCGTCAAAGGCACCGACATAGCTTGCCGGGTTGGATCGCGTGGTACGCCCGATCGGCGTCTGATCGACCATCACGACATCGGTTATCAACTCGTGTCCGCGCAACGCCGTGTGGTGACCGGGCGTGTCAGTCGGCTTGCCTTTGTGCTTGAGCATCGCTGCGTACAACACGTCCTGGACCAGCGTCGACTTGCCCGAGCCTGACACGCCGGTTACGCACACCAACCGGCTCAGCGGAATTGTCACATCGATATTCTTGAGGTTGTTCTGCGACGCGCCTTCGATCTGCAGCGTCGCTAGCGATGCATCGACCGGCAGTCGCCCAAGATCGGCGTCGGTCTTGCACCGGCCATACAGGTAATCTCCCGTCAGCGACTCGGCGTTAACGAGTTGCGCCGGCCGGTCGAAGAACATGACGCGCCCGCCATCTTCTCCGGGCCCTGGTCCCATATCGATGAGGCGGTCGGCAGCAAACATGATCTGTGGATCGTGCTCGACAACAACCATTGAATTGCCGGCATCTCGCAGATTGCACATCACGTCGATAACGCGGCACATGTCACGCGGATGCAATCCGATCGACGGTTCGTCGAGCACGAACAGTGTCTCGGTCAACGATGTTCCCAGCGCCGTGGTGAGATTGATTCGCTGTACCTCGCCCCCGGACAAAGTGCGCGATTGCCGGTCGAGTGTGAGATAGCCGAGCCCGACTTGCTGCAGGTAGCCCAAGCGAGACCGGATCTCGCGCAGTAGCAAATCTGTCGCTTCATCCGCTGCAGCGCCGGCATTCGATTCCACTACCGCGTCGTGAAATCCGTCAAAAAACAACTTGCAACGGTCGATTGGCAACAGCATGAGATCGTGCAACGTCAAACCGGCAAGTTCTTCGAGCTGCTGCCGCGACCACCCCACGCCGGGCGGCTTGTAGCGCAACTGCGGTTCGAGTACTGCGTCAGCAGTCGCTTTCTCACCGACCCGCCACAATAATGCCTCGTGCTTGAGACGGCTACCGTCACAGACGGTGCACGGCGTATAAGCGCGGTACTTGGACAGCAACACCCGTATGTGCATCTTGTAGGCCTTGCTTTCCAGCCAAGCGAAAAAGTGCCGCACGCCATACCAGGTGCCTGGCCAGGATTTGCGCCAGTTCACCCACCCCGAATCACCTTCCAGCACCCATTCGCGTTGTGCATCAGTCAGTTCGCGCCACGGCTTGTCCAGCGGAATGCTGCGCTTGCCGGCGTAGTTCTCCAGATCCTCCTGGCACTCGCGAAAACTCTTGGTCTGCCATGGTTTGATGGCGCCCTCGCGCAGCGTTTTCCACTCATCCGGCACAATCAATCCGAAGTCGATGCCGATGACCCGCCCAAAGCCACGGCAGGTTTCACAAGCTCCCACCGGTGAGTTGAACGAGAACATTCCCTGACTCGGTTCGCGGTAATGGATATCGCAATCGGCACAATGAAGGTCATCGCTGAACTTCCAGGTGCGCTCCGGTTCGCCCAGATCGTCAACTGCGTGAATCTGGATCCGACCATGCCCAACACTTAGCGCTGACTCGAGCGCTTCGATTACGCGTTCGCGCTCGGCTGAGGAGAAACGAAAGCGGTCCTGTACGACTTCGAGCGCGCTTTTGGTTTTCGCCAAAATGCGCGTATATCCTTGCGCCTCCAGAAACCGCAGCACCTCTTTCTCCGAGAAGTTCTTCGGCACATCAATTGAAAAAGTCATGACCAGACGCGGATCATGATACTGCTCAGCGCGCAGTCTCAACTCACGGTAGATCGAATCGGGTCCGTCCCGCCGCACCGGCTGCGAGCACTGGCGGCAGTACAGATGCGACACCCTGGCAAACAACAGCTTGAGATGGTCTGCCAGTTCCGTCATGGTGCCGACTGTTGAGCGCGATGTGCGCACCGGGTTGGTCTGATCAATGGCGATCGCCGGCGGCACTCCTTCGATGCGGTCGACCTGCGGACGGTCCATACGATCGAGAAACTGCCGCGCATAAGGTGAGAAGGTCTCCACGTAACGCCGCTGCCCCTCGGCGTACAGCGTATCGAACACCAGCGATGACTTGCCCGAACCGGACACACCAGTCACGACCAACAATTCACCGAGTGGCAGATCGATATCGAGGTTTTTCAGACTGTTCTGGCGCGCGCCGCGGATGCGGATCACGGTTTTGCTGTTGTTTTTCATCGATGCTTCGTTAGGAGACGCCTGAGACTATACAAGTCATCCATCGCCAGTGCACGCCGATTCACTGGCAGCCGACCGACAAGATCCGGATTTACCACCGAGACCGGATCGATCAATTGCCTGAAACGCCGAGCGTGCTAACTGTCTGAAACAATAACAATAAAACTGCGAGCAGCATTCCGCCATAAGGCACCCATATCGGATAGACGCGGATGCCTGCCGGCGCCTGCTGGATTTTCTTGATGCGGATTAACGAAACATTGACCAGAATGAAAACCAACAGGATAGCGAAACTCGTCAACTTGGCGAGCGTGACCAGCGGCAGCCAGAGCGCGAACAACAGAACACCGATCACAACCGTGACTGTCGCGACAACCGGTGTGCGGGTACGCTCGCTGACATCGCCGAGTTTTCTGAATAGCCAGCCTGCCCGCCCCATTCCGTACAACATACGTGAGGCCATGATCATCTGAATCAGTGCACCGTTAATAACGGCAAATAGACTGATGAGGGCGATGATCGTTGGCCGCGCGCCGGTGGCGTTTTCGAACAGCAGCGCGAGCGGCGCGTTGCTTTGCGACAAATTCGAAACCGGCAACGCCAGCACCGCCGCCGTGACGACGAGAAAATACAGTACGGTCGATACGACGAGCACCAGAATGATCGCTCGCGGCATGGTCCGTTGCGGGTCCTTGACTTCCTCGGAGACGTTGACCATGTCCTCGAAGCCGATGAACGCATAAAAAGCGAGAAACGCACCCATCGCGACGCCCCACCAGGCGTTGGACTCGAACGGCGGAATCAGTTCCGGGAGTCGCTCAGGCAAGGTAGCAAAACTACTTCCCGAAACCGCAATAATCAACAGCAGGCCAGCGATCTCAATGATGGTTGCTACGGCGGCTACTGACACTGACTCGAGTATTCCCCAGAACGCCAATACCCCCAGTGCCAGCACCACAACGCATATCACCAGGATATCGGGCAGCTCCACGAACACACCAAGATAGCCGACAAAGCCGTTGGCCAGCGTGGCCGACGACACCAGGCCTGAGAAAACGATCAGCAATCCGACCAGCGTCGATAGCTCACGACGCCCCAGTCCTTCCTGCACGTAGACAGCCTCAGCACCGGAGAGAGGATGACGAGCGGCCAGCTCTGCATAGGTAAACGCCGTGAACGCAGCGACGAGAGCGGCAACCAGGAAAGCGAGTGGCGCATACATGCCGGCTTCCGCAGCGACTTCGCCAACCAGAACATAAATTCCCGCGCCGAGAATCGTGCCCAGTCCGTAAAAAGTGACCAGCGGCAGCGACAACGCGCGACGCAGTCCGACTTGCTGTGAGTTCATCCCCTCCCTCAGAACCGGCCTCGTCGTTTAGATGACCTTGATAACACTGCGTGCCGGTGCGACGCAAATTCTACGTTAATCCTTTTGCTAGACTGTGATGACCTGGAAAACTCACGGCAGAAGGCGGCGCCATGATCGACTTGCATTTTGCACCGACCGGCAGCGGCTTGCGCGCAACCGTCGCGTCGAATGAAACCGGCCTGCCATACCGACTGCACAAGCTCGATCTCAACAAGGGCGAGCAACGCACACCCGAGTTTCGAAAGATCAACCCGGCCGGATCGATCCCAGTCGTTGTTGATGGGGAAGCCCCCGGCGGCAAGTCGCCGGCACTGAACCGGTCCGCTCCTATCGTATTGTACTGCGCAGAGAAATCAGGCCGATTCATCCCCGCCAGCGCGGCGACGCGGGCGCTCTTTCGCGCAAACGGCAAGCGACATTTCCCGGGCCGCCATGACCAGCTTGCATCTGGAACGCAATACTCCGGAGAAGTCGGATGCAACTGGCTGCGGGATGCGTTTCTGGTGCACGAACGGACGCTGCAAGCCTAATGAATAAACACCTAGCGAGGGAGTTGTCCGTTGCCGATCTGATGCTCTACCCTTCTTTCACGCTGCGCCGGTCACTGGTCGAGCATGACGACAACTGCCCAAATTTACGCAGATGGGCCGACAATATGGCGTCAGTCCCTGACGTCCAGCGCGGCATGGCCTACGCTGATTGAAAACAATGGCGCACGCGGATTGATCGAAGGCTACGCTGAACGGAACGCAAGGCTTGAACAACTTGGCTTGCAGAATAATATACGTCAATCAGGCTGCATCAGACGACACTAACCGCTAACCACTAAACACCGTCGGCTATGGCAAATCCCTTTCGAAAGCTGATTGACGCGCTCAGCAACGGCCTGCAAAAAATGGCCAACGGCGAAACATCCGGGGAGCGTGCATCGAGAAAATCACAGCAAGTTCAACAATCGGTGGCAACGCTGCTCTACGAGACGGCACGTGTCGATCACGAAGTAAGGGACGAGGACCTGCACGTTGCCGAGGACTGTCTGCGCGAACTCTTTGCGATGTCTACGGTACAGGCACGCACACTGCTGGCGCATGCGGCTCAGCTTCGCCATCGGCCTACGTCCTACCACCCCCTGAGTAAAGTGATCAATGAGCACTTCAGCGCCGAAGAAAAGCATCGCCTGGTGGAATACATGTGGCGCGTCGCCCATGCCGACCGAGAGGTCGACATGTATGAAGATCACCTGGTGCGAAAAATTGCTGATCTCCTGTATGTTCCGCACCGCGACTTCATCTCGGCAAAACACCGTGCGCGTGGCAAAGCCAGGTAGATGAACTCCGCGCAAAAGAGTTAGCGCTGGTGGATCACGACATAGCAGTCCAGATTGCCGGCATCGGTGCACTGGCGATTCTCTGCCAGTGGCTCGGCTGGCGTTTGAAGCTTCCGGCAATCGTATTCCTGCTAACTGCGGGTCTGATCGCCGGCCCGCTTACCGGATGGCTGCGCCCGCTCGAATTCTTCGGAAACCTGCTGTTCCCGCTGATTTCGCTGTGTGTCGCCGTGATCCTGTTCCAAGGCAGCCTGACCTTGCGTTTTGCCGAGATCCGTGGTGTGCAACAGGTTGTCGTACGTCTGGTGACATGGGGAACGCTGGTCAGTCGGGTCATTTCCGCAGCTGCAACCATGTGGCTGGTAGGCGCCTCGCGGCTGGTCGCAATGCTGTTCGGAGCGATCATGGTGGTCACAGGACCAACGGTGATCGTGCCGATGCTGCGCACCGTTCGACCCACCGTGACGATCGGCAACATCCTGCGCTGGAAAGGCATTCTGATCGACCCAGTCGGCGCGATTCTGGCCATTCTGACCTATCAATTCATTACCGCACTGAGTTCACAGCAGGCACTGTTCATGACATTCCTCACACTCGGCAAGATGGTGCTTGCGGGTGTCGCAATTGGCGCCGGTGCCGGCTATCTAGTCGGCCTCGCTTTGCGCCGCAACTGGCTGCCTGAGTTTCTGCATAACTTTACAGTGCTCGGCGTGGTGTTCAGCGTCTACGTACTTTCGAATTCAGTGGAGCACGAGACTGGGCTGTTGGCCGTTACCATGATGGGACTGTGGCTGGCGAACATGCCCGGGGTACACACTGATGACATTCTCGACTTCAAGGAGAGTTTGTCGATTCTGTTCATTTCGGGTTTGTTCATCATTCTCGCGGCACGGATCGATTTCGCGACATTCGAGCAACTGGGCTGGGCTGCACTGGGCGTTTTCCTGGCAATGCAGTTTCTTGCGCGCCCGCTCAAGATCGCACTGGCTACCGCGGGCAGCAAGCTCACCTGGCGTGAGCGAACCTTACTCGCCTGGGTCGGGCCACGCGGCATTGTCGCCGCCGCGATCAGTGCCGTATTTGGATTGCGACTGGAACAGGCCGGTTTTGCCGATGCAGCCTAGCTGGTTCCGCTGACTTTCATGGTCATCATTGGTACTGTGTTGCTGCAGAGCGCCACAGCCAGTAGCCTGGCTCGCTGGCTGCGAGTGACCGAACCGGAGCCACGCGGCTTTCTGATCGTCGGCGCTAACCGGGTCGCGCGCGAGATCGCCTTGCGGTTACGAAAGATCGGCTATCGAACGTTACTCGCAGACACTTCGTGGGAAAACACCGAAAAAGCGCGACGCGAAGTTTTCGAAACCTACTAGGGCAGCCTGGTCTCCGAGCATGCCGACAGACATCTCGATCTCATCGGCATTGGGGGCTTGCTGGGACTATCAGCGCACAGTGCGCTGAACAGTCTGGCGGTGATGCGCTACCGGAGTGAATTTGGTGACGGCAACACCTATCCACTGTATGCCACACTCGAAGAGCAACCCGAGAACCTGCGCATCGCTGCCGCTCAGCCCGGCCACGAGTTATTTGGCAAGGATGTCAGTTACACGCGGTTGAACAAGTTAATCAGCCAGGGTGGAGTTGCCACCGTCGAACTGCATGAGAGAGATAACCTGAATGCGTTCAAAGCGCGAAATCCCGATGCGATTGCGCTTTTTGTCGTAGATCCAAAAGGCACTGCGCACGCCTTCACAACCGTTAGAAGCCCGTCACCTGCGCAGAGTTGGAAGCTCATCGCGGTCTCAGCAATGTTTACCCGGCAATCCGGGGCCGAGAGCACCGGTCCGAACAACGGCAGTTGATCTACCCCACTTTGTCACTTCTGAGTGAATCGCGGGCCTGAACTCAAGGGCTCGTCCAGTCCCGACGGCTGGCCGGTTTCTTGCGTTTTTCCGGTTTGGGAGCACAGGTCCGCCCTCGAGCCGTCGCCGACGAGCGACAGTATTGGGCCTGTGCTTATCTGGTTCTCACCTCTATGAAATGTCACAACCGCCTTCCAGCATTATCGATTTCAGTCTAGACATCCACATGTGCCAGGGCTAACACCGTGAACAGTGAATCTCGTATCGAAATACTGCAGAACAGCGTCAGAAGGCTGCTGGTCACCAACACCGTCGAAAATGCCCGGGCCTTGTTGCGACGCTTTCAGGAAGTGGACTCCTTCAATGCCTACGTGCACGAACGCATGCCACCGGTCCTGCTCGCGATGCTGATCATGTTCCTCATCAGCCTCGCCTGCGTCACGGGAATCGTCACGTTGCTGCCTGACATGCATTCGGCATTGATTCTGCCGATGCTTCTGATCTTGCCCGTTGTTTTGGCCGGAAGCTTCCTCATCCAGATCTACGTGTTCTTTTCCTGGCTCGAGGGCCGTTCCATGGAGCGGAGTCTTGCGCCACGTCGCAAAGCACCGCGGGGCGTCCTCGCCAACTGGGTGCGCTCCAAGCTCAATCTAGATCTTGGCCCGGTTCCAGCGGTGCCATGGCTGCCTGCGGCGATACTTCTTTTCATGCCGCTGTTGACGCTGACATATTCATGGCGTGGCGCGGCCATGACATTCATCGCGTTGGGCATCCTGATGCCGATTGCGTACGCTTGGGTAGATCGCTGATCACCGACGGGGAGCTCCGCCGGCATCCGAGGCGAAAGCGCCCTAAAAGCGGCTGTTGCGCTTCACTGATTGCACGGCTGAAGCAATGTGCTTGATCCAGAATACCATCGGCTTGGGCGACTGCGACGACTCATCAAGGTCCTGCCAGCAGAACGCTGTCTTGAGTTCGGGACGCTTCTCATAACCGCGCTTGTTCCAGAATCTATCGAGAGGTTGGTAATCTCTCGGGCGGCGTGGGTGGTTATCTGGGCGCTGCACGGCGCAGAAGGCGCTCCAGTCGTAACACCTCAATGAGGTCGCATGTGCCTCACGCTGTTCAAAAAAACGCACGCCTATTCCCTGCCCACGATAACCTCTCTCGAGAACCGATTCGCCAAAATAGAACATGCGCTCAATGTCATAGCCATGCGCCGCGAAAGGTCTTTTTATATCGTCTGTTTCGCTCGACATTGGCAAACCGGTTGAGGCCCCGATCACTCGGCCACCATCAAATGCGACCACCACGACGCTGTTCGGCGCACCAACGTAGGTGTCTAGGTACCCGCTCTCGTAATCAAGGCTTCCGTCATATAAGTAAGGAAATTCACGAAAGATTGCGATGCGAAGCCGAGCCAATTCACTCAGATAGGGTCGCGCGTCAGCCCCCGTAAAGCGCTTTACCTTGATACTCATATGTCAATACTGAAGCCAGTTCGGTGCGACACTCCGGTCTCGCTATAATGCAAGAATAACGCACGTCTCACGGTTATTCACCCGCTCGTGCCTGCCCGGCAAACCCGCGATCTGAAAACGGCCGATGATCACCGCATTCTCGCGAATCGTGTCCGCCAAATTCCCTTTCAGCATCGGCGTGTGGCAGCTGTCCGGATGCAATAAAAGGTTGGATGCGCCCACTCTTTCAATGATGCGGCGAGCCTGCCAAGTGTAGTTAAGGAAATGCCCGCTTCCGCGGTGCGCGCGCTCGCGTCCCGCCACTGCGGCCAGACCACGGTCGCCCCGATGCCAGTCACCCATTGGCGCATCGAAAAGTACCCTCTTCTGCTCATTTGTCCGTAAAGGAGCGCACAACCCTGCCGCCAGATAGTCGCAGGGGACCTAGAGCTCGACTTCCTTGCACCCGGCCCGAGCCGCCGCATCGAACCGCTCAAGAACGGTCGCCTCGGTGAACAGGGAGTGTAAGTTGGCTGCAAACCTTGGCATTAGCCCCCCCTCCGCAATCAATGAAACAAAAACGGGTAGACTGTCGACGCGCTCCGAACAACCAGTCAAGTCGGTCTGCACTCTGCCGAATTGAACTTCAAGCACCGGGCACCGACAAAGTGTCTAGCTGAGCCCATCCTACCCGAAACTTCAAACACTGCCTTCAATGCAAAATAATATTGTTGCGTCTGCCCTGATCGCTTGCGCTTGTCTTGTTTGTGCCCTTGCTGCTCCCCGAGTGGAGGCAACGCCTGGCTGCTTCAGTCCCGGACGCTGGGCTGCGCCCGATGCGCGGGGCGCGCAGAAATCCAGAGGCGACCTCGCCCTAAGCGCTGCGAGCAAGGCCGATTTCGTGCTCCTCGGTGAAGCCCACGATAACTCCGATCATCACTTATGGCAGTTGCAGTCACTGGGAATGTTGCTCGGCTCCCGTAATAGCCTGGTGATCGGAATGGAAATGTTTCCGCGCCGGGTGCAGCCGGCACTTGACCGCTGGGTCGCGGGCGAGCTGACAGAAACGGAATTGCTGGAGCAGTCAGAGTGGGATCGGGTCTGGCGTTTTGATCCGGCACTTTATCTTCCGATACTCCGATTCGCTCGACTGAACCGCGTCCCTGTAGTGGCAATAAACGTGAAGCGCCAGCTTATAGCTGATATCGCCAAGCACGGACTGAGCGCCATCGAGCCAAACCAGCGTGAAGGTATCGACGATCCCGAGCCGGCTTCCGAAGACTACCGCCAAATGCTCAAATTAGCGTTTGAACAGCATGGCGAGAGAGACGATGCGCTGTTCGAGAACTTTGTTGAAGCGCAACTGCTTTGGGATCGCGCGTTTGCACGAGCATTGTCTGATGCGCGCCAAACCCACCCGGCAGCGCTGGTGGTCGGCGTAATCGGCAGCGGCCATCTCCAGTACGGGTATGGTGTTCCACATCAACTGCGATCGCTCGGGCACGACAATGTGACTGTATGGCTCCCAATTTCCAGCTCCCGTAGTTGTGATGAACTCGCCGGCATTGCAGACGCAGTATTCGTCGTCGCAGACACAGAAAGGGCGCCACGTCCGAGGCTCGGCGTCTTTCTGCACGACGATGAAGACGGCGCGAAAGTCAGTGAAGTAATTCCTGGCAGCGTAGCTGAAACCGCAGGGCTGGCGTCGGGCGACCGCATTCTATCTGCCGCCGGCGTTCAGGTGCGAGCGAGCGAGGATGTGATCGCGGTAGTGCGCCGTCAATCACCCGGCACGTGGTTGCCCATGACCATCGCGCGCAACGGAGAAACAATTAACCTCGTTGCAAAATTTCCGGCTGCGGCTCCAGCGCCCGGACATTAGCACATCATGCTGTCGATAAAACGCGCAATGTGTCTGGGGCTCCTCGTAAGGCTGGCCATGTGCGGCGTGGCATGGTGTACCCCGCATCTGGACCTTGACGTCAGCCTTGATCCAGCGACGAGTTCTCTAAACGCGACCGCGTCAATCACACCCGAGACATCGATCCTGACTTTCTACCTTGCTGACCGCTTTGTAGTGCGATCAGTCGAACTCGACGGTGCCACTATTCCGGCTGAACGCAGCAGCCTCGACGGGCTGCAGCGATTTCAGATTGCTCTTCCCGAGGCAGAACAACGGCACACGGTGACAGTGCGATACCACGGCAAACTGCAACCGCTTGACACTTTGATGACACACGACGAAACGCTGGCGGCACTGCCAGCCATGTCCTCGGAGCAAGGCAGTTACCTTCCGGGCAGCAGCGGCTGGCACCCAATGCTCGAAACGCCGTTTACTTACCGGCTGAACACAGCGGTACCAAAGGGTCAGATTGCGGTGGCTCCCGGAAATCCGTCCGATGAAACGACGAACCACGCCATTCAGAGGGCCAGTTTTACCATGCAGCAGCCAGTCGAGAACATCGATCTGATGGTAGGCAGGTGGTCAATCCGCGAGCACGCGATCAACATCGGTGATGCGCATATCCGCATACGAGCGTACTTCGGCGAGGCGGAATTACCGCTGGCCGATGGTTATCTCGATGCCGTCGCGCGTTTCATCAGACGCTATTCGACACAGATCGGGCCCTATCCCTACCCCATATTCAGTGTCGTATCGAGCCCGATTCCGACCGGTTTCGGCATGCCCACGCTGACCTATCTGGGAAGACAGGTTCTTGGCTATCCCTTTATACGGGACATTTCTCTCGGTCACGAGGTTCTTCATAGCTGGTGGGGCAATGGCGTTAGGGTGAATCCCGTGCGCGGCAACTGGGCAGAGGGACTGACGACTTTCATGGCCGATTATGCATTTCGAGAGGACGAGAGTGCACAAGCGGCAACGCGCATGCGCCATGGCTGGCTGCGTGACTACGCCGCGTTACCGCCGCACAGCGAACGGCCTCTGTCTGAGTTTCGGGCACGCCACCATACGGCTTCTGCGGCAATCGGTTACGGCAAGGCAGCGATGATGTTCTATGCCTTACGCGCTCGCCTTGGAAACGACATTTTTGACAAAGGCCTACGGCTTTTCTGGGAAAAGCACCGACACGCCAGCGCCAGCTTTGACGATTTGCGTAAAGCTTTCGAGCAAGCCAGCGGATCGTCGCTTGTCGATTTCTTCGAGCAATGGCTCGATCGCACCGGTGCGCCGCTCATACAGGTAACGCGGGCCGGCATGGTAGATCGCAGCGACAGTGAGGTCGAACTCGAGCTATCCCAAGGTCAAGATACATATCCATACGACCTGTCGCTGCCAGTGCGTTTGTTCTCGCGCAATGGACCGATTGATGTGCGCGTTCAGCTGTCCGACGGCACACTGAGAGTCAGGTTCACCACCGAAACGCCAGCGACAGCAGCACAGCTCGACCCGCAGTTCGAAGTGTGGCGTAAGCTGTCCGCCAACGAAGCTCCGGCCATCCTGCGCGATGTCATCGCTGCCGAGTCAGTTCAGGCCGCAGCGCTGCAAGAAACGCTGAAGACCGCTGTGATCAATGTGGCTAACGGTTTAAGTGAAGGCAACGTCAGGCTTGTCGACTCCACCGCTGCATCTGACTCGGACTCGCCACTGATTGTCGCAGGCAGCAAGAAAGCCGTCACCACTTTTCTGCAAAACTCTTCCCTGGCAGCGCGCCCCGAGAACATCGATGCTGGTGTTGTAGAAGTGTGGATCGTTCCGGATGCCCCACGGAAGGTTGTCGTGGTCGTCATCGAGACCGGCACCGAACAGGATGGTGATTGGACGAGTTTAGGCAAGCGTCTACGTCATTTTGGACGCTATTCCTGGGTCAGCATTGCTGCAAGTGGCGATACGGCGCGCGGCAACTGGCAGATTGAGTCGCCGCTGATCACAATCGCCAGGTAGGCAGGAATCTTGCGATGCATTGGCTATGAATTGCATCCTAGGGGCGGATCGCCGTTCAAGTTTGCGCAAAGGCAGGCCGATAGCGCATCAATACGTTCCCGGGGAATAGGTCAGATAGTTGTACAACAGCCTCAATTCCCGTGATGCTGGCCAATCATCCGTGCGTATGGGGCTGCTCGCCGCACTAACGCTTATTATTGCCGGCTGTGGGGGCGGGACGCCCCCCTGCAACGACGAGAGCGTCCTTGCCGCCGTGAGGGGTTCTGCCGAGCACGCGATCAGTGAAGGGCTACTCAGAAACGACCCCGAAATGCCGATCGAACAAATTATGTCGCGCGTCGGTCTCAGCCTTACGGATGTGGCCAGTAGTGACTACGACAAGGGTATCGATAAGCACACGTGCAGCGCAGCGTTGCGCGTTGCACTACCCGCCGAAGTCGCTGCACTAAATAACTATCGGGCCTTTCGAAAGCTGGCGCTTGGGGACACTGTGGTCCATGTCGAGGGAAACGACATCGTTGCTCCGATCATCTTCACCAGTTACATCAGTGAGCAGGATGATCAGCTGATCGTTTATTCGGAAGGCGAGGACGTTGCCGCCAAATACATCAAGGGGGCACACGAAGCAGGTGCCTTTGACGCTGATCTGACCGCGCTGCCTGACCTGTACCTCGGCCCCAATCTGTATACGACAGCGGGCAAGCGTCTGCTAATCGAGCCCGTGGATAAAGACGCCCTTAAGTTTCACATCAATCACCAAAGCCACATGTGTCGCTCGTGGGCGCAGTTTATCACCGAGCAACGTGCAGACAGGTTGGTATATGACAATCCCGAAGCCGACTGCTCGCTTATTTTCTCAAGGCTCAGTCAGGTCATACTCATTGAACATGAGGGATGCGAACTGATGGTTGAGGCCTGCTACCCCGACGGCGTTTATCAAAGACAATGAAGTCTGACACACCGTTGCAACCTACCCGCGGCTGGTGGACAATTCAAGGCGTCGTGCCGAGCACATAACTGCGGCCACGCCATCAACGAAAACGCCCCACCGCCTGCTTTCCTCCGCAGGCGGTGGTACATATCGACTCGCTATTTCTTCGGCTTGCGGCCGCCGTCCTCGAGGCAGGCCTCGATCGAGTCATAAGGTTTGAAGTTCTTTACGCGCACGTAATGCCGACTGGACGCGTCATGGCAAACACCGCTTTGACTCATCTTCACAACCTCGGCGTCGTCTTGCGACCAGGAAGTCAATGGTGTCGCTGTCAGCGCTGACGTAAAAAGGAATGAAGCCAACAACTTCGACGAAAGAAGCCGGATTTTAGTTACCTGAGTGTTTTCGAACGACATGAGAGTTCCTCCATTTAAGTCAATAAAACGCTACCTCGATAAACGTCATACCGATGGCGAGAGAATGTATTGATGCGATAGCCGCTTCGGTTCAAGCTTTTGCCAACTATCTGGTACGGGCACAAACAAGATAATCGACACCATTGCCGCTATTCATTCAACGCTTCAGCGAATCGAGTGGTCATCGCTTGCACGCCGTCACATCCATCCCGATGTCATTATTTCTTCATCGCTGCGAGATGACGGTGTGCAGTATTTCATATGACATCGGGAAGTTGCACAAAAACCGACGTCGCGAGCGCCTTTCTTAACAAAGTCGCATGATGCGACACGGCGCGTCTCAAATAACTAGACGAGCAGACAACCTGGACGGTTTACGGCGAACCGTGCTTGCGTGAAGATAGCGCGTTTGATCGGACTTTACGATCAGAAGGCGCGGCGTGCAGTGCGTTACTCTGCGCCAGTACTGAAGCATGAACAGCGCTGCGACTTTATCAGGCAGCGTCGTCTCGAAAAGCAGCCGAATCGGGCAGCGCAACGATGACTTTCCGGCGAAGGTCGGCGCGCAAGAACCGGGAATGGTTCGCGCATGCCGGATGCTCAACGAAATTTCACACTGACCGTGCCGATTTAACTGAGCTGCGTCTCGATCGCCTCTCCCGCGGCGACGAGGACCGCTTTGGTGAACGGGCCGGTTATGATTGGCTATGCCGCCAGCAAGCTTCGATCAAACCGGTGCCGCGCATTTGCCAGCCAGGCGATGGCGTGCAAATGGTTGTCCATGAGGTCACGACCGCGAACCGACTGGCGCAGTTCTCCATTGACCTGGACGTCGGCCTGAATATCACCAAAATCGAGATCGGCAGACAGCGTAATTGGCTCGCCAGGTAAGAACACGTATTTAGACAAGTTGTCGGCAATGCCCAAAGACATGTCGTTGCGCGCGTCAGAGGCACGCATTTGGACACTCTCGAGCGCCGGTGCGTTTGTTCATATCGCTCAACGAGCATCTTCGAGTGAAACGCCAGGCCCGACCAGATCGCGATCCAGAATTACCAAGATTTCGACCTTCACCAGCTGGGTGTGCAGATCGGCAAACTGCAAGACCGTACCCCTCCGCAGGCTGCCGCGCTGCAACAGAGAGCCAACGGCTGGCCACCGGTGCCAGACATTTAACGCGTGGCATCAGCGGTCAGAGCGACCTCCCAGCCCGCCTGCCCCTCGCCACCTGGCAGTCCGGACTGCAACATGTCGAGCTGCGCGCTGAACGCATCGCCAATCCGCAGTATTCCGCGCACAACGCGAGCGCACAGGAATGGTCGCGCTGGCAACTGCAGAGAAGCGTTTTAACAAGTTGATCGGCGCCTATGTCACCCACCTGCGGCAAGGTGCAATTGGCTTAGCGGAGCTTTCTTGAGATCAGATTCCGGTTTTGTCGAGATAGCGGATGCTCGGCGGCGCACCCAACAGCGGCCCGAGCCGGTCGATGAGGCCGTTTTGCTGGCGCCAGGCAAAGTATTGCTCGTAGTGTGGGCGGGACTGCCAGCGCTCAACGATGACTAGGTTGTCGCCGTCATCCTGGTTGAGATGCACGTCCAGACCCTCGCAGCCGTCATACGCCCGCGTATCCGGCAGTATCTCCACGAATAGTTGCTTGAGGGCATCAATCGATCCCGGTGCAGCTTTCAGGTCAAGCAATATAGTAACGCTCATTTTGTACTGCTCCTTTCCTACCGTGTTCGAAATAATCCTCGCCGCCTCGAAGCGGGTGAAGCCGTGTTACATCCACGCGTCACAGCAAACGCTGTTTGATATTGAACGTTCGATGGTTCAAATGGCGTTAAGTACGTCGTACCCGGTAACGATATAGACCTTGTCGGCACGGAAATCGCGCACCAGTACAGCCGGTTCCTCCGGCGTAATCATCGAGGCGAGCAGGGTTACGGGTGTTTCGATGTCAACAAATGGAAATGCCGTCTGCATGATCGACTCCACCGGTTGGCTGCGAATACCCGGATCACGAATAATGCGCGAGTAAACATGCGTCTCACTGAGGGAACCGACAATCCGGTCGTTCTGCCGGACCGGGATCTGCGAGAAATCGTTCTCCCGCATCACCGTTACAGCCTGATCAATGGTGTCGTTCGCCATCACGTCGACGACATCGACAACCTCCTTGTTACGAATCAGTTCGCGCGCTGTCGGACCAGGCACGGTTTCGTACCCCATCTTCTCCATCCACTCGGGGTTGAACATCTTGCCGACATAACGCGTTCCGTGATCGTGGAAGATCACGACCACGGTTTCACCCTTCTTGAACCGGTCCTTGAGTTGCAACATCCCGGCAATCGCGGCGCCGGCCGAATTGCCGACCCAGATGCCTTCCTGCCGAACTATCTCACGAGTGAAAATAGCAGCATCCCGGTCGGTGACTTTTTCGAAATGATCAACCACCGAGAAGTCAACGTTCTGCGGGAGAAAATCCTCGCCAATGCCTTCGGTGACATAAGGGTAGATTTCCTGCTTGTCGAAAACACCGGTTTCCTTGTACTTCTTGAAAATCGAACCGTAGGTGTCAATGCCCCAAACCTTGATGCCGGGATTCCTCTCCTTCAGATAGCGCCCAGTGCCGGTGATGGTACCGCCGGTGCCGACGCCGACAAGCAAGTGATTAATCTTGCCTTCAGTCTGTTCCCAGATTTCGGGGCCGGTGCTTTCGTAATGAGCTTGTGAATTGCTGAGATTGTCGTACTGGTTCGCCTTCCAGGCGTTGGGCGTCTCTTTTTCTAGTCGTGCCGATACCGAGTAGTACGATCTCGCATCTTCCGGATCGACATCAGTCGGACAAACCAGGACCTCTGCACCGAATGCACGCAGTGCATCGATCTTTTCCTGCGACTGCTTGTCGGTGGTAGTAAAGATGCACTTATAGCCCTTGACGATGGCGGCGATCGCCAACCCCATGCCGGTGTTGCCGCTGGTACCCTCAATGATGGTGCCCCCTGGGCTGAGCAATCCAGCCCGCTCGGCGTCCTCGATCATTTTCAATGCCATGCGATCCTTGATGCTATGGCCGGGGTTAAAGGTCTCGACCTTGGCATAGACCGTCGCCTCGATCTCACTCGTGATGGTGTTGAGGCGTACCAGCGGCGTGTGGCCGATGGTGCCAAGGATATTGTCAAAAACCTGTCGGGGCATGTCGATTCAATTGGGCCCGCATTCGATCGGACCTCGATTAAGTTAGGGCTTAACAGTTAACCGTATCACAACCGGCTTGGGTACCGAAAGCCGTCGTGTTTGCTTATGCTGCGCAACCTACACGGCTTTTCTGGTCTGCTCGCAACCCATCACCATTATTTGGCCACCATGCCGACGCTCGAGAGAAAAATAACATGGCCGCTGCCGCCGATCCATCCGGAGCCGGAGTACCGCGCCTCCGGCCAGCGCGCGCAGTGGTACGCAGACATGAAACAAGTATTTCAGGTGCCCTGGATGGGGATCGTGACCATGGCATTTTCGCACTATCCCCGTTTCTTCGAGGTCCTGTGGCAGGGGCTGAAACCACTAGCGCTGAGCGAGCCGTTTGTCGACGCCTGCGCGAATTTACGCTCGCGTACCGAGGCGCGTATCGCTGACCTCGGTCCTAGCCCGCTGGTGCGACGGCTCGAGACAATCGGCTACGCGCCACGCGAGATCGACCACATACGTGCAGCCATCGAAGTCTTTTCGCACGGCAACTTCCCGTATCTTCTCACTGCGACTGCTGCGCGCCGTCTGTTAGAAGGACTCGAATTGGGTTGCTCGCGAAGTGCACCGCAGTACAGCGGTCGCCACGCGCCGCGAGTCGATGCCCCCTTCGTCTTGATGGAAATGCATCATGCCGATCAGGACACCCGCGCGCTATACGCGGATATCAAGACCACTCTCGGTCTGCCCTTCGTAAATACCGACTACCGCGCCCTAGCCCGATGGCCAAGCTACTTCGCGCTGGCATGGCGCGATCTGAAACCGCTCGTGGAGAGCAGCAAATACGCTGCCATCTGCGAGGACGTGCACGTGCACGCGGATAAGCTCGTCGGCGAGCTGCTTCCCAATCCCGGCGCACTGACCTCTGCTGAGCTATGCGACGCAGCACAAAACGACGGTGCACCCGATGAAATACTGGGAGTAACGCGGCTGTTCCAGTGGCTGCTGCCTGGCCTGGTGACCAACGTGGCATTTTTTCGCGCGCAACTAGTTGGCTGAATGCCCTTGCCAGCCAGCCGAACAAAGCTCGCGCTGGCCGTCAATCAACGGCAGCAAGGTCACCACCTGGACAGGCCGCTCGTCATCGTTCAGCTCGTGATGATGGGCTGCTAACCGCATCGCCAGCGGCATTGCTGGCCACCACATAAGCAGTTTTCAGCTGATCAAGACGCAGGCGCGCGGCACCAATCTCGTCTGCCCCGAGCTCGTGAACCCAGACCGCATACGGCGCACTCAACTCAACGGCCAGAAAAGCGAACCGCGGCGTGGTTCCTGTTAACCGCGCAACAGCCTCAGTATAGTGAGCAGCCTGCAAATCGTAACCGAACTGTTCGCGGGTTCGTCTGAACGCGTCGGGCCGGCAATCGCCGGTCGTTTTCAGGTCGAGCACAATATCGCGCGTAAAACAATCAGGGCGAGCTTTCCAGCCGGCCCCAGCCTTGTCAGTCCAGTAAATTGACAGTTCTTTTTTTCCCGAGGACATCCAATCCGCTACCGGAAACTGCTCGCATGCCAACAAAGTATCGCGTGCACGACACAACGCACTCCACTGCCAGGCATCCAGCCAGGTGCGCTGCATCAACTCGTGTTCAGAGGGTGCTCGTAGGTCGTGCTCGGCATCGGCAAGAACCAGATACTGCGCTGCAAAGACCTCTGGCTCCAGAACCAACGCATGCAAAGCCTCGCCCATGACGGTGCCGGTAACCAGGCCACCGTCAGCCAGTTGCGATGCGGTCAGCCCCGACCTGTCGAAGCGCCGCAGCTGCGTGCTGGAAACGAATTCGCGATTGGCCAGGTAATCAGCAAGCGGTTCACGGCGCGACTCGCAAAAGCGGCTGCTACATTGCGTCGGCACCGTTGTGTCGGTACCGGGTGCGTTGTTTTCGCTGGTCATTTAGTAAATAGCCACTTCGCAGATAGTCGCCTGGCAAGCATCGGCTGGCGTCCTACTCACCGACCAGCCACTGGATGCGATAGCGGCCTGCTGCGTCGACCGAAAGCGTTTTCCACAACCAGTGCAACAACGGCGCAGCAGTAGATTCGAGGCCAAACGGCGGATTGATCACCAGCATCGCACTGCCGCGCAGACTCTGCTGCCAGTCGCCAGGACGAATTGAAAGTTCCAGCTTGAGCACTTTACGTAAGCCGGATTCCACGATAATTTGTTCGAAACCATGAACCGCCGGCTGTTCCGCCAATGGATACCAGACCGCATAGACACCGGTTGCGAAACGCTTGTACGCAAATACCACGGCCTCGGCAAGGCGGCGAAATTCATTGGCACGATCAAACGATGAGTCAATCAGTATTAATCCACGTCGTTCCCTTGGGGGTAGAAACGCCTTCAGCGCCTGATAGCCGTCCATGTTGCGCACCTGAACCCGACGCTGTGCCCGAAACTGGTTTTGAAGTTGTGCGAAGTCGTCGCGATTCAGTTCGGTTAATACCATGCGATCATTTGCGCGCAGCAACCGGTAAACCAAGCAAGGAGAGCCGGGGTAATAACGCAGTTCTTCATCCGGATTGTATTGCCGTACCGCATCGAGGTACGGCCGCACCGACGCCGGGCAATCGTCCCGGTCATAAATTCGCGCAATTCCATTCTCGAATTCGCTATTCTTTTGTGCCCAGGCGTGCGCAAGATCATAGCGGCCGAGACCGGCATGCGTATCAAGATACACAAAAGGCTTATCCTTTCGCCCGATCAGTGCTGCCAGCTGCACAACAATAGTGTGCTTGAATACATCTGCGAAATTTCCCGCATGGAACAGGTGACGATAGGCAAGCACGGTCGGTTTCGAAGCAAATTAAACTACCAACGGCTTAACAACGGCCGCACAATCACCGCGAATCGGGTCTGGAACTACTTTAGATTATCCGCTTACAGGCGGCGAGGCACTCCCCGTGTGGCCGCTGCCCAAAAGCGAGAGGCCCTCAGCGTATCGTCGGTGTCGGCACCTCGTTGCGGCGGCAACGCGCCGACCATCCGGTCATCGCCACCCGGTGCGTCGAGTGAATGCTGACGAGGTAGAGATTCTGGATTCGGTATGCTTCCATTTCAGCATTGTTGCTACGCATGCAAGCGTTGCGCACAGAATCGAAGCGGCCACTTACTGCTTGGACATGGTGCACCAGTTCGTGTAACAGAATCGAACGCGCGTGAACGTCGTGCTCCAAATCGAGGCTTCCATCGATGAAAACGCCCTGATGTGGGGCGTAGAAGGCTTTGACACCACATGGTCCCTTGCAGAACCTCTGCTGCAGTTCCACCGGCGCGAGTTGATGTACCTCGGGATAGACCTCAGGTACCGGATATCCGCCAATATCATGTATCGCAACGAATAGTTTCGTCAACAATGCAGCTAACGCGACAGAGTCCATTATGGGTCTCCTTGATTATCCGGGTGCCCCTCCCGCCGCTCGGACGCTAACAAGATATTGTCAGTTGCGCATACGATAGCAAGTATCGGGCCATAATGCTGCAGCCCAGCGTACTTGGCCATCATCCGCCGGTCGGGTGCAAAACCCAATTCGTCATTACATTACCTATAATTTGTCATACTTAGTCGCCCGGCCACGGACCTTTTCGACCGGATATCGGTGACGGTTCAATTCCAGCTTTTCTTCTGCCGCCTTGAGCAGATCCACTTGCAGTTTGTCCGCCAAGCGCAACAGAAACATCAGGACATCAGCCATCTCCATGACCACCTCATGGCGTTGCGTGGCCCCGAGCGAATCTGCCTCTGATTGACTAAGCCATTGAAAATGATCGAGAATCTCGCCCGCCTCAGCTGCCAGCGCCATGGCCAGATTCTTTGGATTATGGAACTGGTCCCAGTCGCGTTGCTCCGCGAATTCTGCAATCGCTGCGCTCAACTTGCTCAAGCCGTCATCGTTGTCCATCACGCGAGGATATCTCAACGATATCGGCCCGACGACACCAGCCCCTCAAATGGCTAAATGGGCTGGTCTAAGATTCGCTCGATTCGGGCTGATGAATAATGCTTTCCGCATGTACCAAGCGGAACGAAGCCGTATGCTTACGCGGGGGTTTGTTGCTGCCCTACTGGTCAGCACGTGCCTTAGCAAGCAGGCACTCGCCCAGGAAAACAAACCTCTACCGTCGTTCGAGCAACTAGAAGTTGCTGGCGCGATCATCGGTCAGGTTCTCGTCGACAATCAAAATATCTTTGACCTCGACGATCCGAAAGAAAATAACTTTCTATATCGATTCGCCAACACCCTGCATATACGCACGCGCGCTGGTGTCATCCGCCGAATACTGCTGTTTAAGCCGGGCGATCCGGTTTTGCTGCAACGAATCGAGGAGAGCGAACGGCTTCTGCAAAACACGGCATACATCTACGAGGTTCTCATTCGTCCGGTCGCCTACAGCGACGGAATAGTCGACATTGAAGTGATAACGAGAGATACCTGGACACTGGACCCAGGACTCGGTTTCTCCCGCAGGGGTGGAGAAAACACATCAAAGTACGGACTCAAGGAACTCAACCTGATCGGAACTGGCGCCGCCATCGAATGGCAGCGCGAGGAAGGCGAGCGAGGCAAGACCGATGGTTACCAGTTCAACAACGACCTCGTTTTTGGAACCAGATCCAGATTCAACTTCACGTATATTGACGGCTATGATGGCACGTCACAGTCCATTTCGCTGGTCCGGCCATTTTTTGCACTGGACTCACGTTGGTCGGCTGGCTTATTCGGTTCCACAAGTGACCGATTGATATCGACCTACAATAACAACGTTGTTACCTCTCAATACCGGCGACAGCGCAATACCACCAGTATTTTCGGTGGCTTGTCCGGAGGTCTGGTCAATGGCTGGACTCGGCGCTACTCGCTCGGCCTCGACTACCTGGACGAAAACAATGAACTGGTTGCCGGAGCACCGCCACCAGATCAGTTACCTGTGGACGAGATTCAGGTTGCACCGTTCGTGCGATTCGAGGTCATCCAGGACCAGTTCGTCAAGACCACCAACCGCGATCAGGTCGCACGGCCCGAATTCTTCCTGCTCGGTTTCTCCACCAACATAAAGCTCGGATATGCCTCGACGGCGCTGGGTTCGACCAGACCCGCCTGGAATTATGCAGCGGCCCTTAACCAGGGCTGGGATCTGTCTCGCGATCGTATCCTGGTCGCCAAAGCCGCCGCAGCGGGTCTTTACGCTGACGGGAAAGAAGAGGACCGGTTATTTTCAGGGTCTTTCGAATACTATGTTCCGCAGAGCAATCGCGCCCAGACCTATGTCGCCATCAAAGGCGATTCAGCAAGCGATGTGACTCAGAGCAACCAGCTATCGATCGGTGGCGAGAACGGATTGGCCGGGTACCCGGCCAACTATCAGACCGGCGATACGCGGGTCTTGCTCAGTCTTGAACAGCGGCTTTATTCCGATTGGTATCCGTTCCGGCTGTTCCGGGTCGGCGGTGGCGCGTTCGTCGATATCGGCCGCGCCTGGGGCGGAGACGATACCAACAACGTGGATCGTGACTGGCTCGCCAGTGTCGGATTCGGCCTGCGTATATTCAGTGTGCGCTCCGCCTTCGGAACAGTATGGCGACTCGATATTGCCTTTCCGATCGACCCAGAAGGCGATGTTCCGAGCTATCAAATCCAGTTCTACAGAACGGTAGGATTCTGACGCGGCCGAAAGATTCAGTCGGCCCAATCAGCCTGTTTGCTTGACAGCATGCTTGGCGCGGTAATGTTGTCCCAGGCCTTTGCGTCTTTGTGCATTGAACTTTTGATTGCGCCCCCTGGAGCTTGTCTCGGCGCCGTTGCCTGCGGCTGCCTGCACCTGTTCGTTGCTTTTGTACTTGCCATTCCTACTACTCGAGCGCTTGCCGGACGGGCGTTTCTGAGCCAATAAATCAACCAGCATGCGCAGGGTATCGAAAGCATATTTGTAACCTTTTTCAATCTTGCTGGCTCGTGGACCGGCAATATTGAGGGTACGTACGCCGCGCTCACGCACAAACTCCGCGATTTGTTTGGCTGCCTGTGCGGGCCGTGCCCCGGAACCGTCAATCAACTGATAGGGTTTGGCGAGCTGGACACAATCGTCGAGCGTGCTCTCCGTACCGCCTTCGATTTCACCGAAGTAAATAATGGCCGAGCCATCGCTATCGACGACATTCTTGCGCGTACGATCGCGATAGTCGCCACCAGGGAGTTCCTGCATGGGGTATTGCTCGGGTATCGTCCCGTCCTCAGCCAGGCGGCCCTCCGGGCACCAGCCGCCACACTGGATCTTCAGTTCCAGAGCGGCATCGAGCACGCCTCGGTCAACACCAGTCTGTCCACCCGTCACAACCTTGATCTTCTGTTGCCACGGGTCTCCTTCGCGCCGTTGCTCGGGCGATTGCCCGTGTCCTTTCGTACGCGACCCTCTCCGATTTCTGGCCACCTAGTACTTCCTTTTGTATACGATGTTGTGCGCCTCTTTCACTGCCACCTCCGACGGGTCGTAAAGATGCATTAATTGCCTGGCTGAACATTCAATTCGACAGTGTCGTCAAAATGTTCTTTCGCTTCTTGTCGCGTCTCGCCGTCTGTATTTGCGATCAATATATCCGCATCCAATCATGCGCAAGCCACAAGCCACAGGCGCTCATTGCGAATCACCGCCTGACGCGCTCCTGGTTTCTCGCGAGTATCGCCATGCAATTCGGTGGTTGCCGGAAACGCCAATAGTTGCGTTTGCCCCGACCCGGACCGTGACGAAGCCACTTTTCACTCGCAATCGCTTTTTTGGCGGGGGGCCTCATCGGGCTCTACGGGACGCTTATTGAGCGTAACAAGAGCCGTCCCTCTCCGGCAGCAGCTCGCTCTCTCGCGAGACTAAGATCACAATATCGCTATCGCGTCCAAATGCGACAACCACCCCGCGCTTATCGGTGTGTCACGCCTGTTCCTGGCTCGGTCCGCAATGCCCAGCCGAGCGAAGACCCGCCTTCAAAGCTAAACTTTAACACTACCCGCAGCAAATGTTGAGAAATCGGCATATCTTCGCGCGGCAGAACCCGATTCGCGCCAGCGAATCCTTTCTGCTTGCCAAGCACATGCCGAGCCAAGATGTGCGAGGACGTGGGATAATCCTCGCTGAATTCGTAATCACTCACAGGAACGACTATGGCCCTGGACAAAGCCACCGAAGAACTGAAAATGAATGCAGATACTCTCTTCCGCGAAGAGATTATCACTGATCGCAAGATCGGCACGATCCGGATACTGCACCCGATCAAGACCGACGGCGCGGCCGATGACAGCAGGCAACGTATTTACGTGGGCGAGACCCAAATCATGACGCCTATGGGCGCCGTGCCACTCTCGTTTCAACTCGATGGTGATACGCTGTCGGAAGCCGTCGATAAATTCGCCGAAGGTGCTCAAGCGGCAGTTGAGCGCGCGATGACCGAATTGCAGCAACTGCGACGTGAGGCGGCGTCCTCGATAGTGATTCCTGAAGGCGTTCCACCGGGGCTTGCCGGCGGCGGAGCACCGGGCGGAGGCAAGATCAAGCTGCCCTGAATCGGAAAACCTGCGCCCGGCGGTTCAGCCTGCAAGACCAACAATCAACCTGCCGCGCCTTTTGCCGTGCTTGATACGGATTGCATGGCTCTCACGCTGCTCGCGTTGAGCAACAACCAGGTCAACAACATGACGAAGCAGCTAAGCACGAAGATCTTGTTGATAAACCAATTGGTGCGCCATATGGTCCACTCCGGCGCCGCGAGAAAAACGACGAACTTGCTGATGATGATGACGATTTCGGCGATCGACACGGCAACAGCAAACTCAAAGGTGTAGCGCCGCCAGTGCAGCAGTGACCAGCCGAGCACCATGTGCACCACCGGCCAGAAATCCAGATACACGTGGGTGCCTAGCGGCAGATCACTGTCAATCGCATAAGCAATCGGAAACAGGTATTTGATGACGATAGTCCACGCCGCGAGTATGAATAGAAAATTGGCAAAGAATCGATTCATCATTTTGTCTCCGGCGTTACAGTAAGCATTGACCGCTGCCGGTTCAGGCCAGCCGCAGCGCAGTCTGGCGTGTGAAGCGTGCAATCGGCACGCCTAACGGGCAGGCGCCGAGACATTGCTGGGTCTCGCAATCGATGCAGGCCGCTGCGCCATCACCAAGCGCTGCATACTCGGCTATCGCCAGGCTCCGATCGCCATAGTCAACGTCATACATCCGGGTGCGCAATACTTCGGCAATCTGCACATGCTGCGGACATGAAGCCGCGCACACGTTACACCCCGGTTGACAGTACTGACCGGCGCGCATGAAAGCATAGCGTTCCAGCAGCTGGCGGTGATATGCGTTCGTCGTGCTGGTACCCGAGGCGGCAACAAACTCGTCGACCTCACTCGTGCTGGACATCGAGATCACCAGGGCATCCACGTTGGGGTCTGACAATACCCAGCCGAAAGCGGCTTGCGAAAACGTCCCGCCCGGTCGCTCGTAGGCCCGCATGTCGTTGAGCCTGGCGCCCATCAGCGTCTTCATCGCAACTACACCGACGTCTTTCTTCTTCGCTTTCTCGAGAAGGCGTGGCAAATCCGGCTGGATGTCAGACCAGTGAAACACATGGCGCAACTTGTCGTAAAAATCGGGATCCTGGGCAAAGTTGTACGCCACCAGAATGACGTCCGCTATATCATTGTCGATGGTGTAGTCAATACACTCTGCGAGCCGGCTGCCATGGCCGGATACCCCGCGAAAACGGATCTTGCCCTGCCGCTTGGCCTGCTCAGTGAACTCCAACCACTCCTGGTTGCGCAGCCGATCAACGTCATTGACGGAGTGGTTGAAATAAATATCGACGTAATCGGTCTGCAAACGGCGCAAACTTTTCTCTAGCGACGTCATGATCTCACCGCGTGATTCAGACGCCCCGGCCTTGGTCTTGCTGGTCAGAATCACTTTTTCTCGCCTGCCCTTGAGCGCCTTGCCTATGGCCTCCTCCGCGCCACCCCAACGATAGCTTTCGGCGCTATCAAAAAAGTTCACGCCCCTGTCGAAAGCGTGCGCGACGACCTTCGGATCCGAGTTACTGGAAGAACCGAGCGATATATCGGAAACCTGCAGTTCAGTCCGACCGAGGCGAACATAGCGTTGAATGCCGCCCGCCGGTTCGTTCGCAGCGAGGCGGTCAGCGGGGGCAACTCCAGCGCCTGCCGCTGCGAGCGCCGCGCCGGTTCCCATTCGAAGAAATTCGCGCCTGTCAGTCATCGCACAATCTCCGCATCAACCCTCCTTCGCGTTCACTGGCGGTAAAACGATATGGTCCGATGCGCCAATTCTAACCGCCAAACACCTCGAGATGTCGAACCGCCAGCGGTATTGATTGAGATGGAAACCCTGATAAAGTTTGCACCGAAATGCGGCTCGGCACTGAACGCCGGAGGTCTAAAGGGCGGGCTTCACGCAGTCTTGACCACGCCAGTCTCTTTCATCCGCGCGATTTCGTCCGCTGAATAACCGAGTTCGGCCAGCACTTCCACCGAGTGCTCACCAAGACACGGCGCTGGTGTCGTTGGCTCGGGCGAAGACTCGGACCACGAAGTCGGCGTTCGCATCGCATACATGGGTCCTTCCGTGGGGTGCTCCTCCTCGATGAAGAAGCCGCTGCTTTTCAGATGCGTGTCGGACAGCAAATCGTCCACAGTGTTCATCCGCGCCACAGGAATATCGGCCTCCTCGAGCAGCGCCATCCATTCCGCTGAGGTGCGCTGTTGCAGGATACCAGCGAGCAAATCGTAGATCTCGCCGATGTGGGTGGCCCGCAGTGCGTGCGTCGCAAAGCGTGGATCGTCCATCATCTCGGGACGTCCGATGGCATGAAAAAAACGCCTCCATTGCCGCTCGTTGTATACCAGTACGCAGAGATAGCCATCCTTGGTTTCGTAGGGACGGCGATGACGCAAGCGCTCGTAGCCCGAAACACCTTTCGGCGGGCGATAACTGAGTCCCGCGAGGTGATCCCCCAACACAAAATGAGACACCGTTTCAAACATCGGCACTTCGACCGACTGGCCCTGGCCGGTTCTTTCCCGGTGGTAGAGAGCTGCGGTGATGGCATAGACCGCATGCAGGCCGGTCACACGGTCGGCAAAATTAAGTGGCACATAGCGCGGGCGTTCGGCGCCACCGCGCGACACCAACCAGGGAACGCCGGTGCTACCCTGAATCAGGTCGTCGTACGCTGCCCTCCCGGCACGTTCACCGCGCTCCGAGTAGCCGTATGTGCCAACGTAGATCAGGCGTGGGTTTACCGCGCGCACATCGTCATAGGACAAGCCGAGCCTTGCCATAGCCTGCGGGCGTACGTTGTACACCAGCACATCCATGTCAGGCAGCATACGCTCGACGACCTCCCGCCCCGCCTCCTGTTTGAGATCGAGCGCAATACAGCGCTTGCCGCGATTTAAATGCAAATGAAGATGCCCCATCGCCGTTGATTTCATGGGCCCAACATCGCGCATATTGTCGCCATCATGCGATTCAATCTTGATCACCCCAGCACCGAGTTCGGCGAGAATCTGGGTCGCAAACGGTCCCATAACTACGGAGGTCAGATCCAGAATTTTTACACCTGCAAGTGGCCCGGCCATGTCAATCTTTAAGAGGTCGTGGTGCGGTAAGTGGTACACGCGAGTATTTGAGTGTAACCCACTTGACCGGCGCGCCTCGGCCATCGGCGTATGTCTCGCCTGCCGCAAAAGTCTGTTGACGCAACTTGCGCTTGCTGCCATTTACCCGACAGCTGAGACTGATTACCCCCATACGTTTGGAAATACCGTCGGTTTTGGCGGCTGCAGCGAACGCGCTTGCCGGCCTGTTAGGATGCTGACATGGAATATTCAACGGCACAGGTATCAGCAGCCATGCCACTTTCACTCGCATTTGTTGCAGCAGCCGGCACGGACCGGAGTCCTTGTTTGAATTGCGGGCACGCGTTTCCCGGTCCTGCCCCGTATCGGCTAGGCACCGACCACCTACTGCCCTACCGAACCGTTTGCCTTCCGTACTGTCATGAGCCGGATCGCTATTCTTTTTTTACTGACGTCTCGCTGGCTCTGTTCTTGCCGCAACGCAGTGTATTTCAGTTTCGTGATCCGCTCTGGCTGCTGCTGGTTCTCAGCGAATGACTGCTTGTCGGCTGATTCGCCAGC
The DNA here is from genome assembly GCA_020346185.1 of Betaproteobacteria bacterium. Classification (GTDB taxonomy): domain Bacteria; phylum Pseudomonadota; class Gammaproteobacteria; order Burkholderiales; family Eutrophovitaceae; genus SG8-40. The sequence goes on from CP070775.1 coordinate 2,248,642, forward strand.
ATCGGCCACAGCCCGCTTTCGGGCGGCACGTTCAAGACCACGCTCGCTCGTTGGCTGCAGTACCACTGCTCGGCATCAATCTCCCGCATGGCACTCGTTGCTGCCGCTATTGCACTGGCCACCGGACGCATCTCTGCACGTTTCTGCCCGAGTAAAGATCGATCTAGACCGTGCCATGCTAGATTTCTTCGCCGCCTGCAGCCAGAACAAACGATCGGCAAGTTTCCCGGTCCTCGTCACGGCGTCCATACGCTCCATTAGCCGATGGCGAAGAGTTCTCGATTCTGATTGCCGACAAGACGCTCGAGCAAGTACTGCTTTCTCTGGTGAGCCAGCGACTGAACATGACCACTCAAGCGCTCGCGCCACGCAATCGGGAACGACGGCAATCACCAAGCAACGACGTAGAGGGAGGCAGAAAAACAGGCGATGTTGCGGGGTGGCCCCGCAGTCGTGGCTCGGCGACGGCTACGACATGGAGTCACGCGCTGCGACAGCCAGTGTCAAAGATGCTCAAAGGAACCAACGACTGCATAGGCTGACACAGGACCTTCGGGCAGGCAACAAAGCGCTTTATCGCGCCAGGGATGCTGGAGGGAGCAGATTAAGCCGTTACCTGGCGAGCCGATTAAGTGCTCGCGCTGAGAAAACGCGCGGCTAAATCATCGGCGATATGTCGGGCGACGGCCACCACCGGGCATAGCGCGTTCGTCACGATGGCGGAAATTGATGCGCGCCTTGGTCAGATCGTAAGGTGACATCTCAACGGTGACCCGATCACCGGCGGTGATGCGAATTCGGTATTTACGCATCTTGCCCGACGCGTAGGCGATCACCTCGACGCCGTTTTCGAGTTCGACCCGAAAGGTTGTATTCGGCAACACCTCCTGCACCGTTCCTTCCATTTCTATCAGCTCTTCCTTCGCCATTCAGTTACCACTCTTTCTGTTGTTAAACGCGCCTGACGTCAGCAGCTTTTGCATGTGCACGAGCGAATAATGTTCACGACGATGTCGCAAGCCGCCTTGCCAAAACTGACTCAGCGAAACCGCTCTTCCCAACAGCAAGCTTGTACGTCAGCCTTCTGCCGTCTTCCTGTCGCGGCGCTGCTGCGCCGGCTCGGGCTCGTCCTGCTCGAGCGAGTCGGCCGTCCGCTCGCGCCGCGCCATTTTATCCTCTTCCATCTGCTGCAGGCGCCGTCGAATGATCATGACAGCGGCTTCTTCCGGAGAAAGCTTTCTTGGCATCCGGGATTGCTCCTTGTAACCATAGCGACCACCCCTTAAACAAGCGAGCGGCCACAAAACAAAAAACCCCTTACCGGTCGATCCCGGTAAGGGGCACTGATCGCAACCTAACGATCGCTTTATTGTACCGGCTGGAGGCCTTAGACTCAATGACGCTGCCAATCTCGTCTCAGGCGGGCAAGGGTGCAAACCAACGTAGAAGCCACGCAAGTCCGCTACTGGCCAGCCAACACCATCAGCAAGCATGAATATATACGACCGCTACATCCTGCCGCCTTTAACGCACTACGCGTGCGCCACCCCGCTGCTGGCCCGTCATCGTGCCGCTTTGATTCCCGCAGCAAGAGGCCAGGTGCTGGAAATCGGCATCGGATCCGCGCTTAATCTTGACTACTACAACGCAGGCAGTATCAGTGGCCTCACCGGAATCGACCCTTCGCGGCAACTGCTCGCCTATGCTGAAAAGCACATAGACCGTGCCGACTTTCCGGTCAACCTGATAGCTGGAAGCGCAGAATCGCTGCCGTTGCCCGAGGCCAGCGTCGATACGATCGTTGTCACCTTCTCGCTCTGTTCAATCCCCGACGTAGCTGCTGCACTTGAAGAGATGCGCCGGGTACTAAAGCCCGATGGCCGACTGCTTTTCTGCGAGCACGGTCTCGCGCCTGAAACATCGGTACAGCGCTGGCAGCAACGCCTCGATCCATTGTGGGGCAAGATCGCCGGTGGCTGCCACCTGGCACGCAACATCCCACGACTGCTGAGCGACGCGAATTTCCGCTGTGCCGAACTGCAAAGCGCCTATCTGCCACACGCGCCGCGCTTTGCCGGATACATCTACCGGGGGAGCGCCAAAATCGACTCCGGCGCATGACATCAAATAGCCAGCGGCAGACCCGCGAGATGCAGTCAGGAACAACTCATACGTTCAGCCGCTAGTGCGGTGCCGGTTAGACGGCGCTCTCGTCGAGCCATTCCCGCGCCATGGCTTCATCGTCGAACACCTGTATCTCGGTGTCGACGAACAGATCGGTGAGCAGCGCGACCCAGGCGACCATTTCCTGCTCACTGATAATGGCAATACGGCCCATGTCGTGGGCATGCTCGCGGGCAAACTTAATGTCCTCCAGTGCGACATCAAGAGTGTAATCAAGCATCCCGCGCAGATCGATCAGCAGATTGATCTTGCCGACGCGTTTGAGCTGGGCACCGACCTCGTCTTCGAACTGCCGGTAGTCTGCGATCTTGAATTCGCCCATAACCGTTGCGACGGTGAGCTTGCCTTCGTGTTGTATTGAGATCATGGTCTTCCAGAAGTGTTTACCGTATCGTTATCTTACTTGGCCATCGCCATCTTACCTGCCCACACCGCTAACCGGACGCGCCCTGGCAACGCGGACCAGTTTCACAGCCAGAACGATGGCAGGTGCACCGTGCAGGAACAAGTCCAGAATATCGATCGGCCTGTGTAGCGAACCGGTGAAAAGCATTTTCAGCTTCTGCCATAAATGTGGTTCGGCTCCAAAAGGTGCCAAAGCCAGCAGTATTGCAATGATTGCAATCAGGGAGAGCGGAGCGCGGTCAAGCCATTTCACGGCGTTGCCTGCTCCCTCAAAAGTCTGCGTAACTGCGTCTTCAACACTTTCCCATAATTATTCTTCGGAAGGCTGTCCACGAAGCGATACTGGCGCGGGCGCTTGAATCGCGCAATGCGCTGCACACAAAAAGCATCCAGCTCGTTTTCGCTCACCTGGTTTGCCGGTTGCATGACAACAAACGCCACTACCTCCTCGCCCCATTCGGCATGCGTCCGACCCACTACCGATACTTCAGCCACCGCCGGGTGATGCAGCAAGACCTCTTCGACCTCACGAGGATAGATATTTGAACCGCCACTGATGATCAGGTCCTTGGAGCGGTCACGCAGCGTCAGGAAACCATCGTCATCGAACGAACCAACGTCGCCGGTATGCAACCAGCCGTTGCGCCATGTCTGCGCAGTCGCCTGCGCGTTACGCCAGTAGCCTTGCGCGACCACATCACCGCGCACCAGAATTTCACCGATTTGGTTTGCCGCCAGCGGCTGGTCATTATCGTCGGCGACGATCACTTCGACCGAAGACTGGGCAACGCCAACCGATGCGAGACGCTCCAGGTAACGCGGGTGCCTAGTGTCATTAATGCATTCACGCGACAGGGCAGTAATCGTCATCGGTGCCTCGCCCTGGCCGTAGATCTGCACAAAACGCGGACCCAGCACGCGCAACGCCTCCCGGATGTCAACCACATACATTGGCCCGCCGCCATAAACGACAGTCTTGAGCCCAGTCAGATCCGGTGCATGCTCTCGCGCGTGCGACACCAGCCGCTGTACCGTCGTCGGCGCAAGGAACATCGTCACTCCCGCCCATCGTGAACACAGCGAAAAAACTTCGGCCGGATCGAAATGTCCGCTTTCGGGTATCACCTGATTGGCCGCCTTGAGCGCGTGCGGCATGTCGTAGATGCCCGACCCATGCGACATCGGCGCGGCATGTACGATGCAATCATGCGTGCTGATCTGGTCGACATCGGTGAAGTAACTTTGTGTAGCACACATCAGATTCCGGTGGCTGATCATTACGCCTTTCGGCTGTCCGGTTGTGCCACTGGTATAGAACAGCCAGGCGACATCGTCGGGCGCGCTGGGATACATTTCCAGTGATGGTTCGGCCGATTGCAGCGTCTGATACTCCGCCGATCCGACCTCGATGACCCGCTCCAGATCGGCAAGCTCGTCGATCAGCGGTGCAACTGTCTCGGTCAGGTCCGGGGTGACGAAGCACACCCGCGCGCCGGAATCCGTCAGCATGTAGGCGAACTCCCGCGCGTGCAGTTTCGCGTTCATCGGCACCGCAGCGAGCCCGGCGTACCACGCTGCGTAGCGCACCTCCAGATACTGGGGACAGTTGGTCATCGCCAGCGCGACACAGTCGCCCGGAACCAAACCTAGTTGTTCGCGAAATGCCGCCGCCATCGCGGCAACCCTGCGCATCAGCCGCGCGTAGTCTGCCCACACGCTTTCACCCTGGGACACTGCAGGGTTGTCTGGAAAAACGCTCGCGGCGCGAGCGAGAAAGTGAGTGATATTCATTGGCGAAAATCCGGGCTAGCACCTTATCTTATAACGGCCGGCACGCAGTGCCTCCAACTACGCCGCATGCAGCCTATGAACCTTGCGGTTTGTCACGGTGCCAGATCAGCTCATCGTCTCGCCACACTTCACGAACGCGGTGAAAAGGGATGCTATGTAAGCTTCCGTCACCCTCAATAGCCTCGAATCCAAAGTGTTCGCCTTCTGCAAAGCGAATTCGTTCAAACGGCACCTTGACGATCCGATCGGCAACACGATCGTAATAACCGATTTCGAATTTCCCGCGCCCGAACGCCTCATCCCACCGTATTCGGTTGAGCAGATCCTGTATTGGCATCATTGCGAGTGCACCGTCACCGTCACAAGTTTGCCTTCGCTCTTTACCTCAAAGCCCACTGGCAGAAATTGCTCAATCAGCCACATCGCGGTTCGCGCATGGCTAGAAAGCCGGTGCGTCCTGAAAAGCGAATCGCCTCCCGCAAGTGCCAGATACACGAGTAACTGATCCGATGCGTGCAGGTCGAGCGTGACCCCAGCGGTCAAATCGGTAGCCAGACTGCGGCCGACCGCATCGCCAAGCGTCTCGGCCCGAATACCCCGTTCAGCGACTCGCCCTGCGCCCAGTACCGTGTGCTTGGTGCGGGCCCAGGCCACTACTGCACCGCCGGGACCGACAGCCGCTTCGGGACCGAACGACAGCATCTCAACCGCCACCGGCCGCTTGGCGACCGGTTCCAGCCTCGCTGTCACTGCATCACGCATGCGCTCAGCGATATGCAGCGGCAAATTCGACACGTGCACCCTCGTGTGGAGTGACTGCAGCGGTCGGCTGTCTGCCAGTTGCAGCGGCTGAAGCGGTGCAGGCGTGACGGAAACCGCGACTTCACCACCACCACGTGGGTAATATCCGCGCCGCGAGACCTCGAGGCTGACCGACGCTCCCATGCGCCCGATCAGCGGTAACATGACTTCACGCAGGTAATCGACCGGCGGCGACCAACGCACGTCGGTACCGCCGGTTACCACAACATGCGCGCGTTCGCGTCCTGCAATCAGCGCCGGCAACACCGCTTGCAGCACCAGTGTGATACTGCCGGCGGTGCCGACATCAAAACGAAACTCGCCGCCCCGCAACGCCCCCGGAGCGAACCCGATTTGCTGCGAGCGCAACTCCAGCCCGGAAACACCGGCATCACACAACGTTGCAACAGCGCGCACCGCGGTGAGATGCTGCGCCGCTAATCCCGGTTTGTCACGCCGTGCGCGAATGTTCTCAACGCGAATTCTTGTGCCCGTCAGTGCTGCCAGCGCGACGGCCGTGCGCACTAATTGTCCACCACCTTCGCCATAAGCGCCGTCGATTTGCAGCGGTGTCATCAGAGCATGCGCAAAGCTTTGCGCAATCCAAGATCGAACGGAAAATCAGGCAGTCTCAGCATTCTCGCGCAATGCCTCGCGTTCGTGAAGCCGGAAAATGCTCTCCACCACTCGCGCGACTTCGTGGTCGGACAGCGGTGGGCGGCACCGCACCCGATTCCAGGCCAGTAACATTTCGAGCACAACCTGGGCATCGACACCACGATGAAACAAATGGCCCGCAAGAGAGGCGATAGTCGAGTTGCGCTGGCCTTCGGCAACACCTTCACTCACCAGGCTGCGCCAGTGTGTCGATGAATGACCGCCACGCGCTTTGTCACCACGCACCAGTTGGAGCAACCAGGCCGGCATCGGTGCCAGCGCTGACTCACCGGGCGCGTGCCCGCGCTTCCATCTGTAACGCCTGCCGTTGCGATGCACCGAGGGAGGCGCGACGACGCAACCACCATCGCCGCGCAAATCGATGCCCGGCGTCAGTCCGACAAGATTGCGCACCACGCCGGCGGGGTGCGAAAAGTAGAAATGGCGGCCACCGCTGCCGGTTACCGCCTCGACCGTTGCCGGCAAGGGTTTGTGCTCACGCTCCAAGCGCTTCAGGCTTTCCTTGCCGCCATGCACGATGTCGATGTCAAGAACGACCAGATCCGATACGGCACCGGTGACGATGGCAACATTGGGCTTCTTGCGCGTCTCAAACCACTGGCGGACTTCGTCCCCATCAGCAAGACGTTGCTGGAATTCCAGCCACCGAACCAGCGGCCTTTTGCCACGCCCTTCAATCGGAATCACCGACCAGCCGCGTGCGAGATATGCCAGCGCTGTTGCCAGGCAGTCGTTTCCCCGCAATTCCACGGCCGGGGAACGTTTCACCGCCATTAGCCGGCCCGCTTCGAATGCGTAAAGGCTGCAAGGTCCCACTCACCGCTTGATTCATCATGTCGAAGGACATACAGCGAACCGTCGTCCGTCCGGCACCTGAAGTAGCGCTCGGTCGGCCCTATCCAACGGTCGACGATATCGGTTACCTCAAGCCTGCGTTCACCAAGCCAGAACGAGCGCGGTTCCTGTTCGCCCCGATAACCCGCGTAACACTCAACTTTGATGCTCATGGCTTGATCATGTTAGTCCTGACCGACTTTCAACGCCATTACCTATCAACACGATTACCTATCAACACGATTACCTATCAACACGATTACCTATCAACA
>CP070775.1:2255706-2288288 GCA_020346185.1 Betaproteobacteria bacterium
AGCACATCTCTTGCCCAAATTTCTTGCCAGCTTTATCGACAAATCCACAAAAGTTCTTGCCGATCAGAGCAGCGTTTGCACCATGCGCAGTCATTTTTCCATCGGGGCCACTACAGAACACATAAAGATCGCGGTCCTTGAAGCCGTGCGTGCCATCGTTGAATGCAGTCAGCGCAACGCGTTTGTCCTGTTTGAGCGCAGCAGCGGCGCGCACGAGCATTTCCTTCGCCTCGGTCGCTGTGCCTTCGTGGTGATTGGCCGACACCACGCTAGCTACTGTTAGCAAACCAAGAGTCAAAGCACCGAGAATGACGCCGCAAAACGACCCAGAATATTTCTTCATGATCAATCTCCTCCGGGGCTACGCATCCAGAATAAACACGCTTGAGCAACCCTAATATGCATGTTACACGCGCGAGGTACGGTTGTCCGAATTAATTATGAAGTCGGCAAGGAGATTATCGGATTCGTTGATTGCTTTTGATCTAACGCGCCTCGGCCGTTGTGCCGCTGGCATCTACTCATGTAATCGTTAAGCAGCTACTGCGCCGTAGTTGTACAGGACGTTTAGCGACCACAATGGATCCACTTTTCCCGGTCGACTTTTGGATCAGACAATTCCCAAGCTCGGATAGCTCGCATCGCGATTAATTGATCGCCATGCGGACCGCCAAGTTTGTGTCCGCGTCATCTCAGACCGCTTCGCCGCTCTCACAATCACATTGGCCATCGAGCCTTTTACACCGTCAACCAGTACTGGGCCGCAGACACCTCTGTGTATTTCCAAACCGTAATTGCGGCAACAAACGACATGGCAGTTCTATCGTCTGCCCTTGGCAAACCGCGCGCCGGACGCTGTTTGCTCAAGCCACGCAGTTCTTAACTTGAATGAATATCCTGACCGAGTGGCGAGAACTTGACCCGCTGCCCGCGACGCAATTGCTCCACCGGATAATGCGTGCCGCGCCAGTCGATACCGCCGTTGCGCAAACATTTCCAAGCCGAGCGCAACATGATCAGTGAAACAACAATTGTCCCAATCGGCAGGAACAGATAGGCAAGAATGTCACGCAGCGCTCTGCGAGGCATGGCCAACGCCGTAACGAATGTCGTCATGAATGCAGCGGCGCCAGCACCGAGCAAGGCCGCGTCTTTCGCATGGAATCCGACCAGCATACTGATTGGCGGAGCGAGGATCAGACACCACAAAGACAGCACCATAAGCACCTGCCGCAGATAACTGTAGTTCGCACCCGGACCGAAACTGTTCTTTTCAAGCCCACGAATCATCGCTCGCAGGCTTTCGTACCACGGCACGCGGATCGCGCCATCGGCATTGAGCAAGCGTGTTCGCGCGCCCACTTTCTTGAGCATCAAACCAAGACCGATATCATCGCCCGGCTCCATGCGCAACCACTCGAAACCTGGGGTGCGTTTAAATGCGGCCGCTTCCACCAAGTTGAATGCTCCGACACCAATTGGCCACTTGCTCTTGTTCCGATTGACTTCAGCGAGCCGTGCAGCGATGCATAGCAACAGATAGAAGGAGCGAATAGTGACGCCCAACCAGAAAGCCGAAGAGATGATGAGTTCGGGAAGGCATGTGACATGATTGACTTTGTGATGAATTGCATAGCCGACCGCACGGCGCAACGTGCCCGCCTGGCAATAGACATCGGCATCACTGAACAAATACCACTCGCCACGGGCGTACCTGACGCCCTGATGTAATGCGTGGACCTTGCCGAGCCATCCCGCCGGCAGGTGTGTGACGTTGACGGCCTTTACGCGCGCGTTCGAAGCGGCCAGACGGTCAATGATCTCACCGGTTGCGTCGGTTGAACGATCATTGACGAGCACAATTTCCAGACTCGGGTAATCCTGCTGCAACACCGAATCCAACGCCATTTCCAGGTGATCGGCTTCGTTACGGGCGCAAATGATTACGCTAAGCAACGGCCACTCGGTCTGTTCAGTCGGCAGACATACACCGACTTCACGCAGAAGCGGCATGGTGCGCGTCGATACATACATGTAGATCAATACAATGGCCCAAAGGGCGCAAATCGAGATCGCTGTAATACTGATCCAGGTCGAGAACATCTGTGTCCAGTGTTAGTGAAAGGCTTTTGTACTTGTTTCGAGAAGCAGGAGCAACAGACGTTCCCTCTGCGAAAGCGCGCTCATGCCACGCAGCAGGATTTTCTGGGCGGAACAGACGTGATCTGGGTGGAAGTCAAAGTGGGCAAGTCGCACGCCCTGCCCGTTTGCCGCCAGAAACAGCGCAGCGCGGTGCGCGGCACCGCGCACACAGTGCTTTGAGAATCAGTGCCGGTTGTGGATCAGACTGCGGTCTGCGAAAGGCATGCAGCCAAAAAGTGTTGCCGCCACTCATCGCGTACCGGCTGTAGATTCGCATTGCCTGCTTTCCAGATTAACATCGCGTCGTAGCCGAACAAGGTGGAGTCCTCGAGATAGCCACGCTCTTGTTCAATGTTGCCCGCTTCGATCAAAACGTAGAGTTTCTCACGGCCGACCCCTCCGGAATCCCTCAGCATATCAAGCAGGATGGTTCTGGAAATGAACTCAACCTCGCGAGGGGCGCCGCGGATATACTGCGTCGCCCCATACATCGCGTTACGCGCCCACAACGCGCAGCGGCCTATTTCGCCCACATCCGAGATTCTTTGGCCAAACGCAACAGTTGAGAACAGAAGTGCAAACCCCATAACGATGACCTTCATGCTTGACGCCCCCCCTTTTGCTGGTAAGCATGCAACCCGTGCGGGAAGCTTCGGATCGAACGGCGATTCGGAGAACAATCTGTCTTCTTGCGACCCGCGATTAGTATCGCGCTGCATTCTCGTCGGCAGCCGACTTGAAGCTTGTCCAGCCTCTCTTCCAGCGCGCCTGGCCGCAGTTGTAGCTGCGGTTTTCATAGGCAACACGCTGGACCGCCGGCCGGAAGCCGGCTTCGCGGATCATCGAATGCAAGGCGGCACTGTATATGCGGGACAGATGTGCCGATAGAAAACGAACCGCGAAGGCCTCAAACTCGTCCGCTTCTTCGCGCGTTGCCCAGCCGCAGGTATACGCGGTTTCGGCAAGCCAGTAAAGCTGGGTGATTTCCTGCACTGCCGTCGAGTATTGGTATCTCGTCTCGGCGGGGCCACCATGGGCAGTCGCAACGAAGCCAATTAGGACAATGCCAATGACGGTATTGCAAAGTGAACGCTGGTAATGCATATGCCACCCCCATTCAAACAAGTCGCAGGAGTTGTTACGACCGTCCGAGTCGAAAACTTGAGGCCGGCAGCGCGTCGGCAGGCTATCGAGCGTTCCGGATGCGATGTCGCATGCTTGCTTGCTCCTGCCCAACGTTGTTGATGTGTATGGTTACCCGCTATGCATGACGAAACATCCGGATCGTTCACCAGCCTGATCAGCTACAAGCTTGCCAGAAGGGCACGATCTCGGCGCTTATGTCAGATGAATGCAAATTCCGTGCGCATCGAAGGCCGTCAAAACATATTTATTTAACATAAAGTTATTTTTGGCGTTGAGAGACGAAGCAGACTCATGCGCGATACCGGTGCGCCGCCGCGACCAACTCTTGTGCAACCCGTTCGCGCAACGCCGGCGGCGCCAGTACTTCGACTTCGGAGCCGTGCTTGAGGATATCCATCATCAGCTCCGGGTCCTTGCTATAAGGCACTTCCAGAACATAACGACCCGCCCCGTCAAAAGTGCATCGCTGCTGCGGGTGCCATTCTTCTGCTGCCACCCAGCGCGCCCGCTGCGCCGAGAAACGCAACTTCGCCCACTTTACCTCCGCTCCGGAAAAAATACCGTAACCGATACCGAGCAAGCGGTCGAGGTCGCCTCCGGGCACCTCGATAGCAGGTTCATCGAGGACACGCGCCCCCTCCACTGCGTCGAGCGCGAAGCTGCGCACCGCTTCGGCTGAATGACACCAAGCGTCCAAATACCAGTTGTCGCGGTAATGAACCAGGCGCTGCGCAGAGACATCGCGATAGGTCAACTCGTCACGCGAACGGACAAAATAGTTGAGGCACAATCGCCGGCGCTTCATCAGTCCCAGTGCAATCTGTTCAAAGAATCTGATCTCTCGACTACGCGATCCCATGCGCAGCACACGAATGCGCTTGCGCACTTCGTCGGCGGAATGTCTGCTCGATTCAATCAGTGAGGACAATCTCGCCTTCAGCGGTTCAAGGCGCGGGCCAAGCAAACCAGGTTCGATTTCCTCGAGCAGGCTTTCCATCGACAACAGGGCGAGGATTTCGGATTCATTGAACCAGAGCCCGGGCAATTCATATTCCGGGCCGCCGACAACCGGCTCGACAAAACGGTAACCGCCGGCCTCACGGTCCCATTCGATCGGTGCGTTGAGCCGGTCGCGCATGTACTCCAGATCGCGTTTGAAGGTGGCGCGCGATACGGCAAGGTCATCGAGGAAACGATCGATAGTGACAACCCGGTTATCACGCAACAGACGGTCGATGCGGTAGAAGCGTTCGGTGCGATCCACTACTAATCAGGGTCTCGTAACACTATTGCGCAGCCTTGATCCAATTTTGCACCAGTTTCGAATTGCTGCGGCGCTCATGCGCTATCAGCGGCTCGGCTCGGCGATCACAGTCGTCGGGCGCCGCATTGCTTCGGCTGTCGCCCTCATGTGTCTGCACGTGCGCTCCGGTTCCAGCGAACTGATTTTTCGAGGCGGCCGTGATCCCGGCAGAGCGCCGCTCGCGACAATCCTCCACACTGCGTCGATCGCGTTTCCAAGTGCTCAGCCTGGTTTTTTGCCTAACAAACGCCGCACGGCGTCTTTGATCACACTCCACAACAACCCCAATGCGTTCAAAGAGGTCTCCGGGGCTGCGGCGCCCGGCATCCGGGTTTCCGTCTCGCGCTGCGCTGGTCCTTCGCTGATCGATTCCTGCACGCGTTTGGCAAAATTTCCGGCGAACTGCTTGAGAATCTGTTCCGCGACCGGAACGATCATGCGACCGCCAAAGGTTGCTGCCTTGCCAGTCATCGATACTTCGCTGCTGCCGATCAGGTTTGATTTGTCGGCATCCGCCGTTTCGATGCGCGCGGTCAGGTCCATGCTGGCCCCCGATGATCCGCTCCGGTCGGTGCCTTTGCCGACCATTCGAACCTTCATGCTGGCAGGATCGACCTCGAGCACTTCAATGGTGCCATTGAAGGAAAGCGTAGCCGGACCAACGCGCGAAGTCACCATGCCCTTGTAATGCGTGCCGTCGACACGTTCGGTAATCTTTGCACCCGGCATGCAAGCGGCGACCGCTTCTATATCCTGAAGAAAACGCCAAGCAGCATCGGCTGGCACGGGCATCGGAAAGGTCTTTTCGAGATTGACTTTCATTTGGTCCTTGTGCGTGGCGTCCGTTTCACCGTACACGTGGTGATCGCGGCCTCCTGCCAAATCGCTCTCAGAAAACCAGGAACCTGACCACCCCCATTATCAAATCACTATACCCGACATGGCAGATGATCGCAGGCCGTGCCATGATTGGTTGGACTCACAAGCGGCTGCTTCACGACTACTGATTGAGTCGCTGGCTGCCCACCAGGGTCGTCATTAGGTCAGTGATGCGATAATCTGCTTCTGATAATCTCACCGGAGGCCCAATCGTGAGAATAGCCGATACTGTCACCGATCTGATTGGCAAGACACCACTGGTTCGTATTAACCGGCTTAGCCAAGGTTGCGTGGCAAAAGTGGTTGCCAAACTCGAGTTCTATAACCCAGCGCACAGTGTCAAGGACCGCATTGGCCTGTCAATGATCGAGGCTGCCGAGAAAGCGGGAAAAATCAAACCCGACACCATCATTCTGGAGCCAACCAGTGGCAACACCGGTATCGGTCTGGCCATGGTGTGCGCCGCACGCGGCTACAAGTGCACTATTGTAATGCCTGACACCATGAGCAAGGAACGGCGGGTATTACTGCGGGCCTATGGGGCCGAGCTAGTGCTCACTCCTGGCGCCGAGCGGATGGAAGGGGCAATCAGGAAAGCGCAGGAAATGGCTGCGGCGGATCCAAGATACTTCATTCCGCAGCAATTCGAGAACCCGGCGAATCCGGAAATCCACCGCAGAACCACTGCTGAAGAGATATGGAGCGATACTGACGGCAAGGTGGACATGCTTGTCGCAGGAATTGGCACGGGTGGCACCATGACCGGTGTCGGCGAAGTCCTGAAGCAGCATAATCCGTCGATCCAGTGTATCGCTGTCGAGCCGGATGCTTCAGCGGTGCTTTCCGGCGGCACCGCCGGACCTCACCCGATGCAGGGCATCGGCGCCGGATTCATCCCGGCTATCCTCAATACCAGCATCTATGACGAGATTGTTCGCGTGAGCAACGAAGATGCAATGGTCACAGCGCGACGCATGGCGAAAGAAGAAGGTTTACTGGTTGGCATCTCGTCCGGCGCCGCGGTCTGGGCCGCATTGCAGGTGGCAAATCGTTCGGAGAACAAAGACAAAATGATCGTCGTCATCATCCCCTCATTCGGCGAGCGCTACCTGAGTACGCCGCTCTTCGCCGAACTCGCCAACTGAGAACGGGCATGGCCATCTCGCAGTGAACGATCCCTCGACCCCAGTGCGCCCGACAGCGTGGGTCGGCCAATCGATCGAGCGCCGAGAAGATGTTGCGCTGCTCACCGGCACTGGCCGTTATGCCGATGACCTCGGCACGCGGCCGGGAACGCTGCACGCCGCGTTTCTGCGATCGCCCCACGCGCATGCGCGTATCAAATCGATTGACGTCAGTCGGGCGCTGGCACATGAGGGCGTTCGTTGCGTACTCGCCGGAGCCGACGTTCGCAGCTGGGCGAGACCCTTTGTTGTCGGCGTCAAGCAACCTATGGAGCATTGGTGTATCGCAGTGGACAAGGCGCGTTACGTTGGTGAGCCGGTGGCAGTTTTAGTTGCACAAGATCGCTACATCGCGGAAGACGCAATTGACCTGATCCACGTCGAGTACGAACCGATCGATGCCATTGTCGACAGCGAAACAGCTATTGCACCGGATGCACCGGTATTGCACGAAGCAGTCGGATCAAACGTCGTGAGCAATCGACAGTTCGTCTATGGCGAACCGGATGCTGCGTTAGACGCGGCGCCACACCGCGTAAAGATCAAGATTCGCTATCCGCGCAACTCGTGCACACCAATAGAGACCTACGTAGTCGTCGCAGAGCACGGCAGTGAGGGTGACTACGATGTACTGTCGAATTTCATGGGGCCGTTCTCGCTGCAGGCGGTGATGGCACTGGCACTGCAGGTGCCGGCAGCCAAGTTGCGGTTGCGCACGCCGCGAGACGGCGGCGGCAGTTTCGGCGTCAAACAAGGTGTGTTTCCCTACATCGTCGCGCTGTGCCTCGCGGCGCGCAAAGCACAGGCACCGGTGAAATGGGTCGAAGATCGCCTCGAACATCTGGTGGCATCGACTTCATCGACCGGCCGGATCAGTGAACTCGAAGCGGCGGTAGACAGCAACGGGCGCATCAGCGCGTTGGCCTATGATCAGCTTGATGACTGCGGCGCTTATCTTCGCGCACCGGAGCCGGCGACGCTTTATCGCATGCACGGCTGCCTGACCGGCGCTTACGATATACCAAACCTGAAGGTCCGCAATCGTGTGGTGCTCACCAACAAGACACCGGCAGGCCTGGTGCGCGGCTTTGGCGGACCACAGGTTTACTTCGCGCTCGAGAGACTGGTACAACGTATCGCCGTTGAACTGCAACTCGATCCGCTCGAGGTGTACAAGCGTAACTTCATTGGGGCCGGCGATTTTCCTTTCCGCACCGCCGCCGGCGCCCTGATTGATTCGGGTGACTATCACGCGACGCTGCAACTGGCCGGTCAACGCGGCGATCTGGCCGAGCTTGTCGAAAAACGCGATGCGGCTCGCGCCGAAGGTCGCCTCTACGGCATCGGTTACGCTGCGATCGTCGAGCCGTCAATTTCGAACATGGGTTACATCACCACCGTGATGACCAAGGAGGCGCGTGCCAAGGCGGGCCCGAAAAACGGTGCCATCACCAGCGCGACCGTGAGCATCGATTTACTAGGGGCGGTAACCGTAAGCGTCGCATCGGTGCCGCATGGTCAGGGCCATATCACGGCGCTATCGCAAGTAGCGGCCGATGTTTTCGGTCTGAACCCGATTGACATCATCGTCGACGTAGAGCTGGACACACGCAAGGACGCATGGTCGGTGGCCGAAGGCAATTACTCGAGCCGCTTCGCCGGCGCGGTTGCCGGCACGGTTCATCTGGCTGCCTGCCGGTTGCGTGACAAGCTCGCCCGTATCGCTGCCGCACAACTGCGATGTGACCACGCTGACATCGTATTCGCCGACCACAAGGTGTTTGCGCGCACCGCGCCTGCAGAGGCACTGTCTTTTCCTCGACTGGCGAGTGGACCGCACTGGGCGCCTGGCGTGTTGCCAGACGGTGTTTCGCCCGGTTTGCAAGAGACGGCGATCTGGACTCCGGAACAACTCGTTCCACCAGACGAGAACGACCGGATCAATACCTCCGGCACGTATGGTTTCGCCTTTGACATCTGCGCGCTGGAAATCGAACGTGACAGCGGAAAGGTCCGGATTGACCGCTACGTCACGGCGCACGATGCCGGCACGCTGTTAAATCCGGCGTTGGCGGACGGACAGATTCGCGGTGGCTTCGCGCAAGCGCTTGGCGCAGCGTTGATGGAAGAGTTCGCCTACCGGCCCGATGGCTCGTTCGCTTCGGGTACGTTCGCCGATTATCTGGTACCGACCGCCGTGGAAATTCCGGAGCCGGTAATTGCGCATATGCAAACGCCGTCACCGTTTACGCCACTGGGCGCGAAAGGCATCGGCGAAGGCAACAGTATGAGCACGCCGGTGTGCATTGCCAACGCCATCGCCGACGCGCTGGGGCCGGCCGTAGACCCGCAAGCCATCGAGTTACCGATGACACCGTCGCGGATTATCGAACTGATCGCGCCGGCTGAACAGCGACCCCAGCATATTGCACCGCCCCCGCAGGGTGACGGCAAGCACTTCGCCACCTCAGGCAGTGTCAACATCGCCGCACCTGTCGAGGAGATTTTCCGTGTACTGCACGATCCGGAGCAACTTGCGTCGCTAATTCCCGGTTGCCGCAAGCTACATGTCGCCTCAGACAATCGTTACATCGCTGACATTGCGTTATCGGTAGGATTGGTGAACGTCAGCTTTCACGCAGACATCTCAGTAGTGGACGAAGAACCAATGCGGCGCATGCGTCTTTTCGGTAAAGGCAGCGGCGCGCTCGGAGCCGCCGAAGGCGACGGGCGCATCACATTGACCGAACTGCCTGACGGGACTCGGCTCGACTACGAATACAAGGTCTCGCTGAGTGGGAAAATTGTCGCCGTCGGTGCGCGCATGATCGAAAGCGCGACTGGCGTGGTGTTGAAACAGCTGTTCTCGCGCCTGGGGCGTGTGGCCGGACACAAGGCGTCGGGCGCTGCACGTTGGCAAGGCCTGCTACGACTGATCGGGCTGGGGAAACCGGGCTCGCAGGAGCGCAGATGAAGCCAGCTGCGTTCGACTACATCCGTGCCGATTCGGCTGAAGAGGTTGTGCAGCTGTTGGCAGAGTACGGCGATGACGCACGCATCCTGGCGGGCGGACAATCACTGATTGCGGCTTTGAACATGCGTTTGGCGCAGCCGCGTGTGCTGATCGACATCTCGTGCGTTGCGGACCTTTCACGAATAAGAGTCGGCAACAAAAACTTGACCGTCGGCGCTGCAGTGACGCAAGCAGTCGCAGAGAAAGTGGTTCAGGACAGCAACAATATCCCGCTGCTGGCGCAGGCGTTTCCGCACCTTGGTCACTTTCAGACCCGAAATCGCGGGACAGTGTGTGGCTCGATTGCCCATGCCGACCCGAGCGCGGAACTGCCGCTGTGCCTGGTCACGCTAGGTGGAGCAGTGAATTTACGCTCGTGGCGGCGCCGGCGCAGAGTCGCGGCCAGCGAGTTTTTCCGCGGCGTACTCACCACTGCCAGAGAAACCAACGAACTGGTCGAGTCGGTAGAATTCCCGATGCCGAAAAAACAGGCACGCTACGGCTTCGTTGAAGTCAGCATGCGTCACGGCGATTTCGCGCTGGTCGCCCTTGCCGGCGCGGTTTCCGATCAAGGCGTGCGGTTAGGTGTTGGTGGCGTGGCCGACCGGCCGTGGGTGGAGACACTACCGACGACGTCCGGTGACGACCTTGACGCGGCGCTGGAGGATCTCGCCTGGAAACTTGACGCACGAAGCGATCAGCACGCCAGTGCGAGATACCGTCGCCATCTGGTGCGCAATCTCGGCAGAAAGCTCATCACGGAACTGAGCAGTTGAACCCGAACCATCACTTAATCGAGCCGTTTACCAACCAAACGCGATGAAGAGACTGCGACACACACGCCACACGGTCGCGATACGACTGAACGGCATCGACCGAACTGGCGAATGCGAGCCGCGCACACTATTGTCCGATTTCCTGCGTTACGAACTCGGTGCGACCGGTGTGCATGTCGGCTGTGAGCACGGCGTTTGTGGCGCCTGCACTGTGACTGTCGACGGACTCGCCCAGCGCTCCTGCTTGACGCTGGCGGTGGTCGCCGATGGCCGTGAAGTCAGAACCGCAGAAGGGCTGGCGCCAGAACCAGGCGTGTTGTCCGAGCTGCAGGCAGCGTTTCGCCGACACCACGCTTTACAATGCGGTTTTTGCACGCCGGGTATTCTCATGTCGTGCGCCGATTTTCTAGCCCGGGTTGCGCGGCCCAGTGAACCTGACGTACGCCAGATGCTCTCTGGCCATCTGTGCCGCTGTACAGGCTATTCAAACATCGTCTCTGCGATCCTTGAAGTGGCATCAGGAAACGAAGATTCGCCGGATGCTTGATCTGGGTCGCTCGTTTCTCGCCAGCGTTGAACGCTCGCCGACCGCCACGGCGATTGTCGATGGTGACCTGCGCCTGAATTATGCTGACTGGTTCGCGCGCATCGGCGCTGTGGCCGGTGGGCTGTCCGAATTAGGACTGCATCGTGGTGACTGCTTACTGATTGTGATGCAAAACCGCTGGCAGATGGCCACGCTACACTGGGCGTGTCAGTTTCTGGGGGTAATCGTGACGCCGCTGAACTGGCGTGCCAAGCCCGACGAGGTCGAGTACTGCGCAATCGATTCACGAGCCCGCGCCGTAGCCTATGACGAGTCGAGTGCCGAGGCCGTATTCGGCTCAGCGGCTTGCAAAGCGATTGCTCGCATCGTCGCCGGTAAAGGCGGCAATGACGAAATTGTCTTTGACAGTTTGCTCAGCACCCACGTGCCACACCAAATGCCGCAAGCCGATGCCGAAGACTGGTCGGTGATGCTCTACACGTCAGGCACAACCGGCAAGCCCAAGGGCGTGCCGCGCAGGCACCGTGCCGAGCGCGCAGCGGCAGTAGCGCATGTCGCGCAGAATCTTTACTCGGCCCGAGAGCGCACGCTCGGCGTCATGCCCCTCTACCACACTATGGGTGTACGTTCATTGTTGTCAATGGCGCTGGTTGACGGCTGTTTCGTATGTCTACCGAGATTCGAGGCGGGCGAGGCGCTACAGATCATTGCCCGCGAGAGGATCAGTAATCTGTATCTAGTCCCGACGCTGTACCATGATCTTCTCGCCCACAAGGCGTTTCGTGACACTGACATAGGCTCGGTGCGGCGACTGGGGTTTGCCGGCGCAGCCATGTCCAAGGATCTTCTGAGACGTCTCGACGGCGCATTCCGTCCGGATCTGTTTGTAAACCACTACGGATCATCGGAAATCTACACGTTTACCATCGATCCGGCCGCACCGGAGAAACCCGGCAGCGCCGGCAAAGCAGGTTTGAACACACGCGTGCGCGTCGTAACAATTGAAGCGCAAACAGCGGATGAATCCGCCGCAACCGGAGAAGAGGGCCAGATCATTGCCGATCTGAGCAGCGATGAAGCGTTCGAGGGATACTGGCAGCGTCCCGACGCCGACGCAAAGTCGATTCGGCAAGGTTGGTATTTCACCGGCGATACTGGCTACTTCGACAAGGACGGTGATCTTTTCGTCACCGGGCGGATGGACGACATGATCATTTCCGGCGGCGAGAACATTTCACCGATTGAAATCGAGTCGGTACTGTCCCTGCACGATGCCGTCGACGAGGTCGCCGTGGCCGGCCTCGCCGACGAACGCTGGGGACAGCAGGTGGTCGCATTTGTCAAACGAAAAAAGCCGATCGATGCACAAGCGCTCGACACATTTTGCATCGCGTCCGACTTGCTCAACTTCAAACGGCCAAGAGAGTATGTTTTCGTCCGCGACATCCCCAAATCGCCGGTCGGCAAGATACTGCGTCGCAAACTCGTGGCGGGTGAGTATCAACGAGATGACTAGCGCAAGCTAACACACGACTTCATTCAAAACTCTGGTTCACCACGGAATTTCACCCCGTTTGGTAGAGGAAACCGTAAATGACAAAACTCATGCACCCGGCACAGACCCTGCTCGACGCACCGGACGGCTTTCGCATCGAAATCGATGCGGCACGTCAACGTGCCGACATCATTCTCGACCGGCCGCCATTGAACGTCGTATCGATGCCGCAACGCGACCAGCTGCGCTGCGCATTTGAGGTACTGGGGGCACACGAAGTGGTGCGAGTGATCGTGTTACGCGCCATCGGTAAGGATTTTTCCAGCGGCGGTGATATCAAGGGATTCCTCGAGGCAAGCCCGGAAGCTGTCTCGAAACTGGCATGGAATGTCGCTGCACCAACGCGTTGTGAGAAACCGGTGATCGCCGCTGCGCGTGGCTACTGTTTCGGCGTCGGCTTCGAAATTTCGCTTGCCTGTGATTTTCGAATCGCGTCGGAGACAACGCGCTATGCTCTGCCGGAACAGAAACTCGGCCAGATTCCTGGCTCCGGGGGGTCAGCAAGACTACAGAAGATGATCGGCATTACCCGCACCAAAGACATTGTCATGCGCTCACGGCGCATCACTGGAAGGCAGGCGCTTGACTGGGGCATCGTGACCGAGTGCGTTACCGATAGCGAACTGGAGAGCGCCACCGATGCGTTGGTCGATGAACTAGTGCAGTTCGCACCGCTAGCCCAGCGCACGGCGAAGAAACTGCTCAACGACAGCGAGGACGCCTCACTGGCAACGGCGATCGAACTCGAAGGTCACGCCTACGGCCGGCTACGCAGTTCCGATGATTTCCGGGAGGGCGTCAGCGCGTTTCATGCCAAGCGCAAGCCGGTGTTCACAGGAAGCTGAACGGCCACGCGTCTTTATGTGGTTTCGGATGCGTCTGCCATAACCAGTCTCGTGAGGCGGCTCGTCATTAAATTCACCGCACGCGGTCATGTATTTTAACTGCCGTTGACTCATGGAAGGCCCAATTACCATCCGACTTTGCGGGCCTGTATTGCGCCTGACCTTGTGACATGGACACCTTATTCTTCTGGCTGTCAAAAGTGGCCTGGACGATCATCTCACCTGACAGCCTGCTACTGATACTCATCCTCTTGAGTACTGCGCTATTGTTTGTTGGTAAAACCCGGTCCGCAAAAAAGTTACTAGCAGCCATTAGCGCAATTTTGCTTGTCATTGCCTCGCTGCCACTTCACAACTTGCTACTCTATCCACTCGAGACGCGTTTCGAGACCAATCCGGAGCTACCGGAATCGTTGACAGGCATCATCGTGCTAAGCGGTGGCGAAAAAGCCTACTTGTCATCTTTGTGGGAACAGGTTGAACTTGGCCCGGCAGCCGAACGCAATCTGGCGTTTCTGGCACTGGCAAAACAGTACCCAAAAGCAAAGCTGGTTTTCACCGGCGGCTCCGGGACACTTACCAAGCAAGCATACAAAGGTGCTGACGTTGCAAAAACCCTTTTTCAGCAACAAGGCCTGGACCTCGATCGTGTAGTTTTCGAAAGCCAATCACGTAACACTTACGAGAATGCACTGTTTACGAAGCGCTTGATACAGCCGGGCAGAAACGAGAATTGGCTGTTGATTACCACAGCCTGGCACATGCCGCGGTCTGTTGGTATTTTCTGCAAACAGCAATGGCCCGTTATCCCCTACCCCGTCGATCACACGACTGCGCCTGGCGACCTGCTTTCGTTGCGTCTGGCACTGGCCGAGCATCTCAGAGATCTGAAGACTGCCATGCAGGAATGGACCGGCCTGCTTGCCTATTACCTGACAGGCAAGACCACGTCGCTACTACCATCGGAGTGCAGCTGACGTGGCGCCCCCAGCACCCCCGCTCAGGGGACGCGAATCCGCAGCGTGTGTTTTCTGTTCGTCCTGAAACTTGCGGCAAGGCGCACGCACGCCCGTAGATACCCGCACAAATCTAAAGGCCACAACCCGCTTATCAGGCTTTATCCGTACGCGTATGCTGCAAAGCGATGACCGCGTCGCGCAACCCAGCCGCCGTGACTTCGTTCGGCGCGATCGGCTTGCCGATATTGAGATACACCGGCGCCAGCAGCCGGCCGAACCACTTGCGCCTCGGGTTATAGGAAAAAAGGCCCCGCAAACCGGACAACGCCATCGGGATCACCGGCACCGGTGTGCGTTCGAGGATGCGGCCGACACCGGCACGGAACTCGCCGATTGTTCCATCAATGGTAATGCCGCCCTCCGGAAAAATACCGACAAACTGGCCTTCGGAAAGCGCTTTCGCCGTTTCATCGTATGCCTTCTGCAGCACGTCGGGCGCCAGTTTGTGTGGCGCTACCGGAATTGCCTTCATCGAGCGAAAGATGAAGTTGAGTACCGGGATATTGAATATCGTGTAATACATCAGGAACCGGATCGGCCGGCGGCATGCAGCCGATATCACCAGTGCGTCGGCAAGGCTTTGGTGGTTACAGACCAACAAGGCAGGCCCTTTCTCGGGAAAGTTTTCGATGCCTGTGATCCGTAGCCGGTATACCGTGCGCACCAGCAGCCAATCGACAAATCGCAGCAAGAACTCCGGAACCAGTGAGTAGATGTAGGCCGCCACTGCGATGTTAAGGATGCCGGTAAACAGCAGCAACTGCGGTACGCTCGCCCCACACCATAGCAGCAACACCGCTACCGCCGCCGCCACCACCATGAACATGGCATTGAAGATATTGTTGGCGGCAATAATGCGCGAGCGATGCGACGGCTCACTGCGCGTCTGTATCTGCGCATACAAGGGCACGATATAGAAACCGCCAAACATGCCGATCAGGAAAAGATCGAGGACAACGCGCCAACTGCCTGCGCGCGTCACAAACTCCCACGCGCCAACTCCGCCGAGTTTCATGGTAGTGGGTGTGGCAAAAAACAAATCGATCGCGAACACGCTCAGGCCGATCGACCCGAAGGGCACCAGGCCGATTTCCACCTTGTGCCCGGAAAGGCGTTCACATAATAATGATCCTGCAGCCACGCCAACGGAAAACAGTGCCAACAACAGTGTCACCACCTGTTCGCTGCCACCGAGGAAATCGCGGCTGTACGCGGGCAATTGCGACAGGAACAGCGCACCGTAAAACCAGAACCATGACACACCGAGAACGCAGTGAAAGACGGTGCGGTCCCGGGTTGCGACCCGCAGATTGGCGCAGGTCTCGGTAAACATGTTCCAGTTGAAACGTAGATCAGGGCTGACCGCCGGCAAGCGCGGAATCAACAGGCTCGCACCAAAGCCAATGACAGCGACGGCAAGTATCACCGCTGTCACCCATATGGTGCCATTGGATGTCGACACCATCACGCCCGCCAGCAGTGTCCCAATGAGTATGGCGGCGAACGTGCCGGTCTCGACCAAACCGTTGCCACCGACAAGCTCATGGGGTCCAAGCGCTTGCGGTAGCAAGGCGTATTTGACCGGCCCGAAAAATGCGGACTGCGTGCCAAGCAAAAATAGCGCGACCAGCAGCAGCGCAAGGTTCTGCGAAATCAACCCGGCAGCCGCGATGAGCATGATGAGAATTTCCGCAGCCTTGATTAAACGAATGAGCTGCGATTTTTCGAGCTTGTCGGCAAGCTGACCCGCGCTGGCCGAAAAGAGCAGGAATGGCAGGATGAACAGACCTGCCGCAACGTTCGCGAGTAGCGCCGCTTCAAGCGCCGGGTAGGTCGCCGTGTTGTAGGCGACCAGCATTACCAACGCGTTCTTGTAGACATTGTCGTTGAACGCGCCGCCCAATTGCGCAAGAAAGAACGGTCCAAAACGGCGCTCGAACAACAGGAGAAACTGATTTTCCCGTCTCCGTTCGCCGTCGGCGGGTGAGTGTTGTCCTGCCATCGTCATCTCAGCGGTCTGATGCAAGCTTTCTACCCGATACCGACGAGTGCGGCAACAACAGAGAACACAGGCTATGAAATTTCGCTGCACCAAGCCAAAACAACAAACAGCCGGCGGCTCGCAGTGCCGCGGACTGTTTATAAAGCAACGCTGAATCAGTAGCGGTACTTGACCGAACAACCGTAGGGGCGCGTGTCGTTGTCGCTGAAGTGCTGGCCACTGAGCAACTCATCGAATGCGGCGGCGACATAGGTCTTCGCACTCGGGATATCGCTGGGGCTGAACGAGGGTTTGTCATCAATTCCGCCCCGGTAAACCAGCGTACCCTGGGGATCAATGATGTACATATGCGGTGTCGTTCGCGCCGCATATGCCTTGCCGACCTTGCCGTCGGGGTCGAGCAGTAGCGCCGTCAGCTTCGCTCTGCATTGTGAAATGATTTCACGCGAGCGCTGCGGATCGCGGTAGTTGGAGCGCTCAGGGTTGGTGGAGTTGATCGACAGCCAGATGACATTGTGCCGCTTATATCTTGACTGCAAATTCTGCATGTTGCCGCTCTTGTAATGCTTCTGGACAAATGGACACTCGGAATTGAACCATTCCAGGATCACATACTTGCCGCGAAACTGCGAGAGACTGACCGCTTCTCCGTCAACTGCGGTCAGAGTAAAGTCAGGTGCGGCCGTCCCAGGCAGCACGGCAGCATATGAGGCAGTCAAGAGCAGCCACGATGCTGCAAAACAGGTCGGCCATTGCAGTGCCCTGTTTACAGGAACGGTCCCGGCCCGCCTGTTACCACTAATCCTCTTTTGCCGCCACCCGTGTCGAAACATCAACTTTGTCGATCGCCTCGAGAACAATGGATTCGGTCAACAACTCGGGTAATAGCAAGGGTTCACCTCCATCAGCCTGGTAGAAAACGTAAACCGGGATTCCACTGCGGCCGAGACCATCAATTTCCGCACTGATCTCCGGGTCATGATTTGTCCAGTCGGCAATCAACGTCGTCACGTTGGCGGATTCGAAACGCTCCCGCACCGAATCCTTTTCCAGAACCATTTGTTTATTGAACTGACAAGTGACGCACCAGGCGGCAGTGAAGTCGACAAAGACGGGGTGCCCGGCGTCAAGCGCGCTGCTTACCGCCTGCTTCGACCATGGCATCCACTCTCCCGAGGCGGTGTCTGAACTCGATGCCGGCAACGCCTGCGGCGATCCTTGCGGCCACGCAATAACGCCACCAACAGCCACGAACGACACGGCCAGTACACGAACCGCCACACGCAAACGGGGCGACGGCGACATATTCCAGCGACCGTAAACCCAGACGCCTGCGCCAAAAAAAATCATGCCGACCATCAGCATTGCGACTGCGTCTATACCAAGTTGCTTACCCAGGACCCACGCAAGCCAAACCGTGGTGAAATAGAGGGGAAAAGCCAGTATCTCTCTCAGCGTAACCATCCACGTCCCCGGTTTCGGGAGACGCGCGACAAGCTTCGGCATAAAGGAGAGCAACACGTAAGGCGCAGCCATACCAACTGCGAGGGCAGTGAACACGCTCATCGCCACCACCGCCGATTGCGTGACGGCAAAGCCTAGCGCCGCGCCCATGAAAGGTGCTGTGCACGGAGTCGCTACGATTGTCGCGATCACGCCCGACAAGAACGCATCGAGGTAGCTGGAATTCGCCCGCAGGCTACCAGCCAGTTGCTGGGCTCGCGTGCCCAGTTCAAACACACCCGACATGTTGAGCGCGAGCAAGAAAAACAATAAAGCGAGTCCCGATACAACGATGGGTGACTGCAATTGGAAACCCCAGCCCAGTGACGCGCCGCCGGCGCGCAGCGCGAGCAATACTCCTGCGATCAGCCAGAAACACGCCACCACTCCGAAACCGAACAGCAAACCATGACCACGCAGGCTGGCAGGACTCGATCGCGAATTTTCCATGAAAGTAAGCACCTTGATACCCACCACAGGGAAGACGCACGGCATCAGATTCAGAATCAGACCGCCGACGCAAGCGAAGGCCAATGCGATCAGCAGGCTCAGACCATTGCCCGCCGGCGTAAGCGGTGGCACCGGCATGCCCTCTACAGCGGTCACACCCGGGCTGATCAGCGCGGCGTTCCGACCGACGGCGAAAGCCGTATCGGCCACCAGCAAGCCGGTTAAGGGGCCGTCTCTGTTACCGGCATCGGGTGCAGCGGCGAAGCGAAGATGCACTTTGCCATCGTCTTCATAAGTTTGTTGCGGCGCGGCATACTCGATCCAGCCCTCTTCATCAGGGAAGAACGCCAACTTGCCAGTGTTCAGCATCGCCGAGCGTGGCAGGCTCAGAATCCAGTCCTTACCACCGACAAGCTGTGCCGTTACTTGCAATCCCTCGACTGCGGTCGGTAACGAGGCCCTGGCCTGTTCGATACGGTCCGACCAGAGTGGATGCGGCTTTGCCGGGCCGGCCGGTAATGTCAGCGCGAAATCAGCGTCACCGGGAATACAGATTTCCTCGCACACCAACCAGGATGCGCTTGCGCGGATTGGTACGCTGGCGGGAAGGCTGCTCGGAACCCGAATATCGGTGAGCAACAGCACCTCACCGTCATAGCCATAATTTGCGAGCGGTCCGACGTCGATTCTGGTCGGAGTCGGCCACTGGATGGCACCGGCCTCAAAGCCATCGGGCAGTTCCCATGCGATATGCGTCGCCAGACCCGAATCACCCGGATTCTTCCAGTACGTGTGCCAGTGCTCATCCGGCTTCAGGCGTAGAGCAACAGTGAGGACACTCGCGGGCTCAATTCCGGTAGATGCGGGAATCAGCTCCGCCTCGATATGATCGCGCTGTACCGGATTAGCAGCCGCCGGAAGGGACACCAGCCCCCCAATAACAAGGGCAATCAGAAAGTTTTTAGCCATAAGTAGTGAAAATGGAAACGCCAACTGCTTCCCGCCGGACTGCATTCACAAAACCCTTGCCAGCACTATGCCATGTTGATTGCTGGAATGCCGGCTGCAAAGTATGAACGCCGCTTGAGTCATAAGTTCGAAACACGAAACCGTTTCCCGAGTGCGCGATCCGACAGATGGTATCCGTTGATTGCCTGTGGCAAAGCCAACCGGCTCGAGCGGGCCCCGAACCATGTACGAAGCCAACGGCGATGTGGATTTAAGCCAACAGCGCGGAGCCAATGGCACACTATTGTTATGTTTCATCTTATCGTCACCATCCTCTGTCTGGTTACGACACTATATGCGTCGCCTGTCTCGGTTCTGGCAACGGTGGCTGTCGGCACCGATTCAGTCTTCGTCTTCGCGTCGCACCAGACGGCAAGCGACATCATGACCGCCGCCGATGAATACACCTCGCGGATGAGCCAGTTCGACCGTATGTTGCGGCTAAAAACAGGCTCGACAGTAAGTCAATCGCAATATCTTGCGCACATGGCTCGCAATACACTGGACTGGACCAAGGCCGATCAAAACCGGCTGAGACCCTTGTTGCTGCGACTTGCAAACGCACTCAACGGGTACGACCTGCCGCTACCGCCAACCGTTTTGTTGATCAAGACAACCGGCCAGGAGGAGCTCGGAGAAGGTCACACCCGCGGCAACGCCATCGTACTGCCTTCGCACAGTCTCGCAAAGGATGACAACACCCTGTTGTTCCTGCTGGCGCACGAACTGTTTCACGTTATGTCCCGTTACGACGCACGCTTCCGGAGGCAGGCATATGCGCTGGTCGGGTATCGCATCGGGCCCGAATTGCGGCTGCCAGCCGCAATCGCGCCGCTGCAGATTACCAACCCCGATGCGCCGCGTCATGACAGTTTCATAGATGTCTTCGTTGACGGGCAGCCAGTCGCGGTGGTTCCAGTCCTGCTGTCGCGCTCGGCAGTGTTCGACCCGGAAATCGGCGAACGCCTGGATGACTACTGGATGCTGCGGTTTTTGGCAGTTGAGGAAGCGCCGGCGGGCGGGGCACCGACGCCGCAATTGCGAAACGGCGCCCCGCTGCTGCTAGGGCTGAGGCAGATCAGGGGGCTTACAGAGCAGATCGGCCGCAACACGCG
Source organism: Betaproteobacteria bacterium (assembly GCA_020346185.1). Classification (GTDB taxonomy): domain Bacteria; phylum Pseudomonadota; class Gammaproteobacteria; order Burkholderiales; family Eutrophovitaceae; genus SG8-40. Next base: position 2,276,194 of record CP070775.1, read on the forward strand.
CTACGTCATCCACGCTGAGGAAGTTCTCGCCGAAAACTTCGCATTTCTGGTGACAGGTGAAACTGTCGCTGAGCCGCAGCGCGTTGAGGCACTGCGCCGTTTGCTCGCTGATCCTGATGGATCGGCTAACATCCAAACCCTCGTCAATTAAAGACGCCTTCGGAAGCGCCCCAGCGTGCTTAGGGCAATACTGACAGGCGGGTCAGAGCAGCAAGTCGCCGTACTGCTCTGCGAACAGCGCCGGCTGACCACCGGTGTGCCAAAACAGCACGGAGTCATCCTCGCCGAAGTAGTCCTTGCGCAGCAGGTCGATCAGTCCGGCGGCGGCTCTAGCGGTGTAGACCGGGTCGAGCAACAAGCCTTCAGTGCGCGCAAACAGGCCGATCGCTTCACGCTCGGCCTCGGTCACGATGCCGTAACCCGCCTGGCAGTAGGCATCGTTCGCCAACACTTCGTCTCGGGCGATTTCAATGCGACTGCCGAATCGCTCCGAAGCCTGCGTTGCCAGCGAAGACACGTGCGACTTGAGCCAATGCTCAGGCTCATCGATGCTAATGCCAAGAATCTTGCCGGGATACGCGTGCAGGCGCTGGCCAAGCACGAGCCCGGCATGGGTCCCGCCTGAAGATGTGCCAAACACGATCCAGTCAGGAATAACACCTTGCTGCATGAGCTCCTGCATGGCAAAGACGTAGCCCAAAGCACCGGTTGGGCTAGATCCACCGTACGGCATAAGATAGGGGCGCCTTCCGGACTGTGCTGCATTGTCGAACGTTTGCTGCAGGATACGATCGCGCTCACTGCGTTGCCCGACAAACACAACCTCGGCGCCAAAGAACCAGTCGAGCAGCAGGTTGCCGTTGGCTCGTTGCGGCCGCTCCCCGGCCAACACCAGAATGCAGTCCATGCCGAAACGAGCCGCAGCTGCCGCTGTTTGCCGGCAGTGATTTGACTGTACAGCGCCGCCAGTGACCAGCGTAACGGCGCCCTGCTCACGCGCCTCGGCCACCAGAAACTCGAGCTTGCGCGTCTTGTTGCCGCCGAAGGCGAGACCCGTCTGATCATCGCGCTTGACCAGTATTCTCGGACCGCCAAGTTCGCGGCTCAGGCGCGGCAACTCCTCGACTGCCGTGGGCAGGTGCGCGAAGGTTTCTCGGGCAACGTTGTTCATGATGTCTGCAGCCAATGGTCTGCTATCTGCTGCGCTCCGCCGCCTTGTCACTCGGGCAACTGTGTCGCCTGCCAGGAAACAAATTGCGGTCCATTGTCACGTTTAACCCAAACGGAATGAAACAGCAAATTGAGCGCCTTATCCCTGCGCTTTACAGTCACTTCGAAAACTGCTTTGCCAGTGATGATAGCGACATTGCCAAACACCCTTACCTTGGTGTTACTTCGCTCCATTTCGTTATAGACAACTTTTCCGGAGCGCAGCGACTCGATAAAACTATCCTTGGTGTCTTGCACCGTGCTCGAATGAAAGTAAACGAGATCCTTACCGAGCAACTGCTCAAGCGCCTCGAAGTCGTCACCCATCTGCGCATCGTAGCGCGCATCCTCTGCCTGCAACACCTCGGCAACAGTAATTAAACCGTTCATGGCTTGCGTTTTAGCCATCCCGCGATTATCTCCCTCGACAAGTTCCCGTTCCGTGCCAAACAGGAGGACCACCCCTGATGGGGCGACGCGGCGCCCGTTTGCGGGACCTTTTGACATCCCGTGACAGGTGGACCCGTGTGAACGGATTGTAGCGCCAGGCGCATTCCGCCTGTCAATCACTTTCGACTCGCGTAAGCAACGAGCCCGGCTTAGGCAGTGCTTGTGCCATCACCAGCGTCATGCGTCCTCTCGCCAGCCGGAGTGCCAGCGTTGCGCACCCGCCGGTTGCTATGCCCAGTCTGGCAGTAAAGAAGTACAACTGCACGGGGTGCACCGATCGAAAAGCGATCCGTTACAGACGATAATTGATTCTCGTTCACGGCTTGAAGCGCAGTGCACCAATAGGGACTATGATGGCGTCAGTCGCGCAGGATCGCGGCACGAGCGTCGTTTCTTGCCTTTGCCTTGCCGGAACCCGACCGGAACAGGCAGGCCAGAACCACACCAGGAGAACACGGGATGACAAACAAAATGTTCGCAACGGTTGCCGAACTCGCCGGATGCGTCCACAACGGGTCGAAACTGGCGGTACCGAAAGATCTAAGCGGCGTAGCGATGCAGGCAACTCGAGAACTGGTACGGCGCGGCGTGCGCGATCTGCATCTGGTCTGCGTTCCAACCGGCGGCATTCAAGCCGATATCCTGATTGGTAGCGACGCGGTGCGCACTCTCGAGACCTCCGCAATCAGCTTGGGAGAATTTGGCAGCGGACCACGTTTCGCCGAAGCCATTCGCGCAGGCACATTAATGATGCGAGACGCGACATGCCCGGCAGTTTATGCCGCGCTGCAGGCAGGGGAAAAAGGCATCCCTTTCATTGCCCTGCGCGGCCTCATCGGCTCGGATGTGATGAAACATCGCAGCGACTGGAAAGTCATTGACAACCCGTTTGCAGCAAATGATCCGATTGCGGTTGTCCCGGCGATCCAGCCCGACGTCTGTATGTTTCATGCACCGCTGGCGGACCGGTCTGGAAATGTCTTTGTCGGGCGGCAACGCGAACTGATTACCATGGCTCATGCGTCCCGCGAAACGCTGGTTACCGTGGAAGCAATAACCAATGCAAACCTGATCGATGACGACGCACGGGCCGGTGCCGTATTGCCGGCAATTTATGTCTCGCACATTGCCGTTGCGAAGCGTGGAGCGCAACCACTGGCGCTGGGCAATCTCTATCCGGATGATGAGGCAACACTGGCCCGATATGCCATGCTCTCACGCACCAGCGATGGTTTCAGACAGTTCCTCGAGGAGTGGCTGAGCCAGGATCTGGTCGAGGCATGAGCGGATTTTCCCGCACCGAGTTGCTGGTCGCAGTGATTGCGCGACTGCTGCGCGGCTGCAATCACGTAGCGGTCGGCGCGTCTTCGCCCATCCCCGGTTCCGGAGCGTTGCTGGCGCGTTCGCTGTCAGAGGGGCAAATGCGCGTATCGGTGCTCGGCTCACAACGCAACAACTTCTTCACCAATGGTGGCGTCGAGTTATTCGATCTTGCGGCGGAGGGCCGCATTGATGCGTTTTTTCTGGGCGGTGGACAGATCGATGGCCGCGGCAATATCAACCTGGTCGGTACCGGTGGCTATCCGCGCAGCGAAGTGCGCTGGCCCGGTTCTTTTGGCTCCGCCTATATGTACTTCCTGGTTCCGCGAGTCATCCTGTTTCGCGAAGAACACACGCGGCGTGTCATGGTGCCGCAAGTCGATTTTGTCAGCGCGCCAGGCAGTAGTGAGGGTGTGCATCGCCCGGGCGGCCCGTTCGCCATGCTGACCGCGCTCGCGCTGTTTTATTTTGACCGCGAGCGGCGACGCTTTCGCCTCGCCAGCGTCCACCCGGGACACAGCGTCGAGGAAGTCCGCGACAATACCGGTTTCGAGTTTGATTGCGCGGCCATCGTGCCAGAGACGCCAGGGCCCGATGAAACAATACTGACCAGGATACGCGGACCGATACGCGAGGAGATCGCCGAGGTCTATCCGCGCTTCGCAGCAAAACTGGCCGCACCTCGGGATCCATCCCAACCGGCCGCGCCTCCCGTCGTGTGAATTCGAAGCCCCTGTGTGCTAACTGCGCTCCCTGGCAAGGCAAAATACGGCGAGCGTAGCCTTCCTTGAATCCCGCTTTCAGCATGTTTGCCGTAGGACTGCTGCGGGTCGGGCGACACCCACGCGCCGTGGACATTTCGGTCACACTGCCCGTCGCCGGCACAATCGTGGCTCCGACCGCCAAAACGGAAATGACGTTGGTTTCTACCGCGCCACCGCTCCGGCTCAGAGCACCGACCAGCCGACCACACGCTATGTACTCGGGAAACGCGCGGCAATTTCACCGACAATACCCTTGCGGAACAAAAGTACGTTGAAGATAAATATTGCACCGAGAATGACCAGGACCCAGGAGCCGACCTTGTCAGCCAGTTCGTTTTGCAGCACGACAATGACAACGGCGCCGATTACCGGGCCAAGTAAGGTGCCGACTCCGCCAACCAACGTCATCAGGACCACTTCTCCGGAGGTGCCCCAGAAAACGTCGGTCAATGTCGCGAAGCCGAAGGTCAACGTCTTGGCTGCACCGGCCAGGCCAGCAATCGCTGATGACAAGACAAAGGCCGCGAGCTTGTAACGGTCAACGTCATAGCCAAGTGACAACGCACGGTCTTCGTTTTCGCGTATCGATTTCAGGACCTGACCGAATGGCGAGTGAATAATCCGGTCGATCAGCCAGAAGCCACTCAGGAAAATGATGCTGACAAAGACGTACATGGCGGTGTCGTCGCTGAGGTTGAGCAGGCCAAACAGCTCACCACGCGGCACGCCCTGAAGGCCATCTTCACCACCGGTGAACGGCGCCTGCAAACAGAAGAAATACAGCATCTGCGCCAGCGCTAGCGTAATCATCGCGAAATAGATGCCTTGACGACGGATGGCAAGGCCACCAAACACAACGCCCAGCAACGCGGCGGCGCCGACGCCGAGCAACAATCCCACTTCCGGCGTCGTCGCCCATGCGGTCATGGCGTGACCGGTGATGTAGGCACCTGCTCCGAAATAAGCAGCGTGACCGAAAGACAATAACCCCGTGTAACCGAGTAGCAGGTTGAAGGCGCAGGCAAACAGCGCGAAGCACAACACCTTCATCACCAGCACCGGATAAAACAACGACGGCGCGATTGCCAGCACCGCTGCCAAGACGATCAGCACGGCATATCGGCGAATAAAGGTCATTTTTCGCGTCCGAACAAACCGGCCGGGCGGACCAGCAACACCACCGCCATAATGACAAAGACCACCGTCGAGGAGGCTTCCGGATAGAACACCTTGGTCAGACCTTCGACGATACCGAGTGCCAGTCCTGTCGCGACCGCACCGAGAATTGACCCCATACCGCCGATAACGACTACCGCAAATACAATCACGATTAGGTTGTTGCCCATCAACGGCGTAATCTGGATGATGGGGGCTGCAAGTATCCCCGCGAACGCAGCCAGCCCGGCACCAAAACCATAGGTCAGCATTACCAGCAACGGCACGTTGATGCCGAACGCCTGCGTCAGGCCCGGGTTCTCTGTCGCGGCGCGCAGATAGGCACCGAGCTTGGTGCGTTCAATAACGAACCAGGTGCCAGTACACACTAGCAAAGACGCAACAACCACCCAGCCGCGGTAGTTCGGCAGACTCATGAAACCAAGGTCGGTCGAGCCGGACAATAATTCGGGTACCGGGTAAGGCTGGCCGGACACGCCGAAGAAATAGCGGTAAGTACCTTCAATGACCAGGGACACACCGAAGGTGAGAAGCAGGCCGTAAAGGTGATCGAGTTTGTATAGCCACTGCAATAAACTTCGCTCTATCAGCATGGCGAAGACCGCGACCAGCGCCGGCGAGATCAGCAAGCTCCACCAGTAGCCAATGCCAAGATAGGTCAGCGCTATCCAACCGAAGTAGGCGCCCATCATGTACAGAGCACCATGGGCAAAGTTGACGATGTTAAGCAGCCCGAAAATCACCGCCAGGCCGAGGCTGAGCATGGCGTAAAAGGAACCGCTGACCAGGCCCAAAAGGAGCTGGCCCAACAATGCGTCGAGAGTGATACCACCCTCACCCATATTGACTTCGAATTCTTGCCAGGCGTTTTTGCGAACAGTCCAGGTCTGGCACTATTGACTGGTCCCGGTTACCAGCGGGCAACGCGATTCGTCCGGCGGCTGAAAAGCCTCGGCAGCCGGAATGGTTTCGCGCACATGGTAGTAATCCCATTCGGCTTGTGATTCCTCGGGCTTCTTTACTTGCATCAGGTACATGTCGTGCAGCAGCCGGCCATCCTTTCGCAGGGTCATGTTCTTGCCGAACATGTCGCTTTGGGGATTGTCTCTCAGCCACCCCATGATCACGTCGGCATCATCAGTTTCAGTTGCCTCGACTGCATTGGCGTACATCATGATGCTCGAGTAAACACCAGCATTGATCATGGTCGGCATCTTGCCCATGCGGTCAAAGAAGCGTTTGCTCCAGGCGCGGGTCTCATCGTTGAGATTCCAGTACCAGCCCGACGTGACATACATCCCCTGAGTCACGGGCAGGCCGAGACTGTGAATGTCGGTAATAAACACCAGCAACCCGGCCAGGTTCTGCTCTCTGGTAATACCAAACTCGTTTGCCGCTTTGATAGCATTGATGGTGTCGCCACCGGCATTCGCCAGACCGATAATTTTCGCCTTCGAATTCTGCGCCTGCAGCAGGAAAGATGAAAAATCAGAAGCGCTCAGCGGATGGCGCACGGCGCCGAGAACCTCTCCGCCCGACTTCCTGACGATGCCGGCGGTGTCAGTCTCGAGTGAGTGACCGAATGCGTAGTCAGAGGTCAAGAAGAACCAGGTGTCCCCACCCTGCTTCACCACTGCAGTGCCGGTGCCATTGGCAAGGGAGAAAGTGTCATACGTATGGTGAATGGTATAGGCCGTGCAGTCCTCATTGGTCAGACGCGTTGACGCGGCGCCAGTGTTCATCATGATCTTCTTCTTTTCGGCGACCACTTTGGCGGTCGCCAGCGCAACGGCCGAGTTCAATGCGTCGGTGACCATATCAACGCCATTGCGGTCGATCCACTCGCGCACCTTTTGCGCAGCGATGTCGGCCTTGTTCTGATGGTCTACCGAGATAACCTCGATTGGAAAGCCGGCAACCTCTCCACCCAGATCCTCGACCGCCAGTTCTGCGGCCACGATCGAGCCTTGACCGCCGATATCCGAGTACAGACCCGACAGATCAGTGAGCACACCTATCCTGATGAACCCGCCCGTCACCTTCTCGTCAGCGTCGTCACTCTTGGAACACCCGACAATCACCAAAGCCATACTGGCGAGCAAAACCAGAAGCCCCTTTCTCATGTCCCCCCCTTCCTTTTACCGATCATTCAAACACCCAGATAGTCGTGAAGCATGTCGATGCGATCATCCAGCTCCGCCCGCCCCACCGTTTCAACGACCATACCGCGCTCGACCAGATAGTGGCGATCGGCCAATTTAGCAACGAAGCGGAAGTTCTGTTCCACCATGACGATGGTGTAACCCTTTTTCTTGAGGCTGGCCACCGAACGCGCGAGCATCTTTACCAGCGCCGGCGCGAGCCCTTCGGTAATCTCGTCCAACAGCAACAGCTCCGCGCCGGTTCTCAGAATTCGCGCCAACGCCAGCATCTGTTGCTCGCCGCCAGACAAACGGGCGCCCTGGCTCTTGCGGCGCTCATGCAGATTGGGAAACATCTCGTAGATCTCATCCACGCTCATACCCGACGAGCCCACCCGCGGCGGCAGTAACAGGTTTTCTTCAGCGCTCAGGCTGGCAAAGATGCCTCGCTCCTCCGGGCAATAGCCGACGCCGAGCCTCGCTATCCGATGTGGCGCCATCGAGCTTACTTCCGTGCCATTGATTGCAATGGAGCCGGTGCGACGGTCGGTCAAACCGACAATCGCTCGCAGCGTCGTGGTGCGGCCAGCGCCATTTCTCCCAAGCAGCGTCACTAGCTCACCGCGTCTCACCACGAAGTTCATTCCGTGAAGAATGTGTGACTCCCCATACCACGTGTGGAGGTCGCGTACCTCGAGCATGGCAACCGCGGTCGATTCATTCATCGGCCACACCGACATAGGCTTCCAACACCTGCGGATTGCCCGATACTTGCGGGTAGCTTCCTTCGGCGAGAACCTGGCCACGCTGCAATACCGTGATCCTGTCGCACAGGTCTTCAACAACGCTGAGGTTGTGTTCGACCATCAACACTGTGCGACCCTGCGCGAACTTCTTGATCAGCGCGACGACACGTCCGACGTCTTCGTGTGCCATCCCCTGGGTCGGCTCGTCGAGCAACACCAACTCGGGTTCCAGTGCCAACGTAGTTGCAAGCTCCAGTGCCCGCTTGCGGCCATAAGGCAATTCGACAGCATTCAGCTTCGCGTGATCGGCGAGTTCCACGGTTTCCAGAATTTGGATTGCCGCACTGTGCAAATGATCAAGCGTTCGTTCCGAGCGCCAGAACTGAAACGCGCGCCCCATTTTTCGTTGCAGGGCAATGCGCACGTTCTCCAGCACCGTCATGTGCGGAAAGGTCGAGGAAATCTGGAACGAACGCACCAATCCGCGACGCGCTACCTGTGCCGGTCGTTCGCCTGTGATGTCGCTGCCTTTGTAAAAAATTGACCCGGACGATGGCAGCAAAAACTTGGTCAGCATGTTGAACATCGTCGTCTTGCCGGCACCATTGGGGCCTATCAGCCCATGAATGCTGCCGCTACGGACTTTTAGATCGACATCCTTGACAGCCACGAAGCCGCTGAATTCCCTTGTCAGGCCACGCGTTTCAAGAATGTAATCAGGGCCCATTGGTAGTCTTTTGTGTGGCGGGGCAAATTACTTCACGGTCGATCACGCATCGAATGTCTTCACCGTCGTTTCGCCGCCCACCGAGGCGTCGCGCAGATAACTACTCGACCGGCAAGTTTGATATCGGTGGCTGTTCACCCGCCTCCCAATCGGTGGTGATCACGCCATGCGCTGTAACCGGCTGCCGTTGCGGCGCCTGAAGAACCTTGCCGACGGCGTCTTCAATGTCGGCCGCGGGCTGCGCCGCACCGCTCGGCCCGGCAGATTCCTCGAACCCTTGCCCAACCGGTTGTTCAGAGGTCGCATCCGCAGCGTCGGGCTGCCCGCCGTCACGAACGGGCTTTATCACATTGGTCTGCTCTTGCAACAGCGAGTCCCTCTGCGGGGATGCTTCCAGCGGCAACGGCACAACTAATGTCGTACCGTCATTTTCCGCATTCTCTGGCGCGGTGTCGAATGCCTCGATCTCCAACGGCTGCAGCGGTTCGTTTTCGATAGCCGGCTCAAGCACATTGCCGTTACCGATGGGACCGGAACCATCCAGTATTACAGAATCGGCTTGTCCGGCACCGATCGGCGCAGATTCCGGTAACGCCCCAACCTCTTCGACCGACGCTGCACTGCGCGCAGCACGGTCTTCCTCCTGTAATGCCTGAATACGGGCGTCAAGATCAATATAATAATTCTGCAATCGCTTGCGCCCCGCTTCCTGCTCACGCTGAACTTCCTCCATCGCGCCACGCAGCATTGATGTTTCACGGCGCGTCGCCTCGAGATCACGCAGCATGCTCATCATCGGGGCGGAATCATAAGCGCTGCGCAGTTGCTCATTCTGCTGGTTGAGTTCCGCAAGCTGCTCGCGAATTCGCGCCAAATCTCGATCAGCTCTCTGCAACTTCATATCTGTTTCGGCTGACCGGACCAACGCGGCCGTCACATCCGACTCCCGTTGCCTGCGGGTCTCCCCGACAAGACGCTCGATGCTCTCCAGCCTCTGATCCATTGCGCCAAAGGTCTCGAGGTTGCGCTCCACGATTCCGCGTTGCGATTCACGCGCTGCAATCAGGTTTGACAAGACCTCACTAGCGATCTCCAGCGCCTTTTGCGACTGCGTGCTGGCAGCATCGGCGCTCTCCCTGGCTTCTGCCAGTTCCGCCTGCAAAGCGACAATTTCCTCCTGCGACTGCGTGCTGACAGCTTCGGCGCTCGCCCTGGCTTCTGCCAGTTCCGCCTGCACAGCAAGAACCGCTTTCTGCGACTGCGTGCTGGCAGCATCGGCGCTCGCCCTGGCTTCTGCCAGTTCCGCCTGCACAGCAAGAACCGCTTCCTGCGACTGCGTGCTGGCAGCATCGGCGCTCGCCCTGATTTCTGCCAGCTCCGTCTGCACAGCAAGAACCGCCTCTTGCACCTCGCGCGCCGAGACGTCGGCAGCGTCGGCACGTGAGCGATTAGCGTCGAGTTCCACACGCAGTTGCGCGATCTCACCCTCCAATTTGCGCACCTTTGCTGCTGCTCGTTGCTGTGCCTCAGACTCGACGACTACCACCTCGCGCGCTGGCATATCCGACTCAACGACAGTGACCTCCGAAGGCGGGGAGGACGCCTCAACAACTATGACTTCTGGTGCCGAAGTCGCCGATTCGACGACAACGGCTTCACTTTGAGGCGGTCTTTCACGAGGCAATGACCGGTCGTTGACCCCCCCGGGGGCGCATCCAGCGACAGCGACCATTACAGCAAGTACGCCTACCCCGCACGGCACCATTTTCGAGCCACCGTCAGCCGTATCTTGCACCATGACGATACCGCCTCCAGATACCCCTTCATCCACTGAAGACTGGCGATGGGTAAGTCGATGCAGAATCCAATCTATCAACATCGGCAAGACTCAGTAAACGATATCGGCGCGCCGGTTGAGCCGCCAACTTTCCTCGTCATGACCAAAGGCAACCGGCTTCTCGGATCCGAAGCTGACGGTGTCGATGCGGTAAGCCTCGACCCCAAGGAGTTCAAGCGCACGCTTCACCGTCAATGCGCGCCGCTGACCCAGCGCAATGTTGTACTCGCGGCTACCGCGCTCGTCGCAATTACCCTGAATCTCGACGCCGATGCTGGGATTAGCCTTCAGGTACTCGGCATGCGCAACCAACACCGACTCGTACTGCTGGTCCAGCGCGGCCTGATCGTAGGCAAAATAAATCCTGTTCTCGGCCGGCATGCCGGCCACATCCAAGGTATCCCTGGTCGGCATCGGCTGCTCGCGCGACTGCGCCGCAACCATCTCCTCTTCCGCTGCGGAGAACACATCGTCGGCAGATGAGTCGCCCGACGCAATCGTTTCACTGGTGGTGTAATCCCGCAGTTCTTCTTCAGCACGTATGCGCTCAAGCTCCGACTCAGTCGCCGCAAGTTCCTGGCGCAGCCGCTCAATCTCGGCCTCATCCTCAGACGCCGCCCGAGCTGCCGCTGCCTGCTCCTCCAGTACAGCCTCAACTTCAGCATCGTCATCCGCAGATGCAGCCTCAACTTCACCCTCGTCATCCGCAGATGCAGCCTCGACTTCGCGCGGCTCATCGATCTCGTAACGCTGGATCGGGAACGCCTCACTCTCGTCAACGACCTCAGGCTGCTGAACCGAGGCGATCGTTGCTTCATCCTCGCTTACTTCAGGCGTCTCGATCTGGAATGCCTCTTCGCCGTCCACCGCCCCTTCTTGCTGCGCCGGGCTCGTAGCCGCAGCGTCGTCAACTGCCATAATCTCTTCCGGCTCTTCGATCGGATCCGCTTGCACTGCCGAGACGGCCGGCGCGGCTTCCTCGAACTGAATCGGCTCCGGTTGCACCTCTGAGATGACTGGCGCCGTTTCCTCGAACTGAATCGGCTCGTCGATCGGCTCGGCTTGCGCTTCCGAGATGTCTGACGCGGTTTCTTCGAACTGCATCGGCTCGTCGATCGGCTTCGCCATCTCCTGGCCAGTTACGGAGTCGGCGGGCTCCGCGCTTTCTATCGATGAATCCTCCATCACAGCTCGCGATCCCACGTCGGTACTCGAACACGCAGCAAGCCACCCGACCATAACCACGGTCAATAGACAATTCAAATAACGTCCTAGCAAGCAAAACATAATCCCTACCTTCCGGAAATTTCGTGTTTCAGCTGAAAGCAAACCAGCCGTCAGCCCGACAGGTCAACGTTGGCGAAACCATAACGATCAGAAAAAACCTACAAATGCATATCGCCACCACCAGGGGACATCGCAATTCCGTTTCGTCCGACAACGGCCGATGGCGCCGAGTTCATACTCGTGGCATGGTCTGCACATTGTGCCGCTACCCCGGCCTCTCGTCACGCAGTTGTTTCGTCAGCAGATCGTATCGTTGGCAAATCGCTTTTTCGCGAAATCGGCTAGTTAGATAATCGCCTCACTCACTCAACATGGCATCGTTCCGGCGCCCGGCACAGTGAGAAACGCTATTCTAACGCTGCACAAATTTTCCATTCTAGTCTCGGATTGCCGATTCGATGACCGGCCTTTGGGCCTCCGCCGCAGCAAGCTGGCCGG
>CP070775.1:2288388-2296682 GCA_020346185.1 Betaproteobacteria bacterium
AGTCACCAGGAACACTTGTATGAGCCGCGTTGCCACTGGGGCTGAAAAGTAGATTCAAGCAGCAGCAGAACGCTCCGACCAAAAGGGGCCGCGCGAGGATCACACTGACGACGAACTCAAGTCTCATTTCTTACCTCCGTAGACCGGATGTACATTTAAGTAGTGGCAATGATGCCAAAATTGCAATAATCGTACAACTTAATTTGCAATATGTGTAGAAATATAAGTTTCTGTTTATGCGTTGTACATATTATTGCAGGCGCAACAGAACAGTTCTTTTGAGTCTCGATCAGGTCGTGCGATGTACCGCCCGCGCTATGGCTATTTGTCCGTAAGTCACTCATTTTTCAATGCACGCCAAGTATGGCCAACGGAAACCAAAATGCCCCTGCAAAGGCGCTGTTGAATGCCGTCAATTTGGTTGCGAGGAAATATAGGGGGGTAGCCATCCGGATCCGCCCACCACCGGGCAAGCTTGCATTGGCCGCTTGGTCGAGTGCAGATTGGTGGCATGGTTTAGCAAATCCCAGGATGGTCGGGTTGGTGGGCATTACTCCGGCAAGACGGTAGACCGGACCCACCGGCAGATGCGCGCCTCAGGACTTTGGTATTCCTTGAAGCCGCGCGCACGCAGTTTCTTGGCGAGACGGTGATGGTCCGCGATGTAGGCTACTTCGGTGATGACATCGAAGTCTTGTGTGACACGAATTGGAGGGGTGGCAACGTCTGTCAGCAGCAACCCGATCGCGCAACCGCCCAGGACTACTTTGGTCCGCGAGCGGTCCTAGCTCTGATGGCCCACGCGCGGCGACCGGGACTGACTTGTACAGCAGAGAAAACGCAGTGCCGCGCTACCTGCCCTGTGGACCCAACCAAACTGGCAGCCGCTCCTTCGATCGGGCGACAGACTCGCTGAGCGCTGGCGCTTCGCAAATAGTCGGCATGCCTCGGGCTAGCTCGCAACTTTCCAGGACGAATACGTAGCACAGGCCATGGACCACAAACTCAGTGAGATTTCGGATATTTGGGCGTCATGGGATCTTGTTATCGTACCGCCAGCTGGGCGGCCTGCGCACGCCTGCCCGCAGCGTATGGCACCGCCGTGCTCATCCCGAGTTCGACAACCAATTTGTTGTATGGCCAGTTGAACTCCGCCACGGACAGCACTCGAGTAAAACCCACGCGTCCCGTGGCTTGAGAATCACCACCGGCCTCTTTATCGGCTATTCGCGAATCGCGAACGCCCTGCTGGTCACGTATGTCAACTCGGTAACAAAACACCCTATGCCGCGGGCTGCGTCAGAACAGGTCTACCGTGCGTCGGGGCCGCAGCATTCACCATGGCAAGGTGACCAACCTGCGCTCAGGAGCTGCAGGAAAGCATCGAGCAGCGGGCCCAGTCGGACCGGCGCATCACGTCGAGCAGCTCATGAATGCCGGCAAAGTCGCCCTGCTCGGCCCGGTCGAAATCAAAACGCCTTTTGCGCTGAGCTTCTCAACAGTGAAGCTGTTCATAGACTGCGCGCGCTGCTTCTATCTCGACCGGCGATAGGGCATCTCACGACCAGCCGGATTTCCATTCAACCTCAACTCTGCAGTCGATGCTCTTCCGAAGACGAAGTTCGACAGCTATCGCAAGTCGAACGAGCCGTGTCCGATGATGACCGAAGCCGGATTGCGGGCGGCGCCGCACGCCAATCCGCGACTCGATTCATGCCGCAGCAACTTCAGGAGCGTACACGCGGTTCATGCCGTCAGCAACCTGGAGGTTTATGAGGCCATCGATGACCTGTGGCGGGACCCCGGTACTGACGAATTCATGATGGTGGATTACAAGAGCACGTCCAAGAACCCCGACGTCGGCATCGACTTCGTACGCGAGCGGCCAGTAAACAGTGACGGGCAACGATTCACCGGTGAGGCCTACCGGGTGAGGAGCAGGTCGAGTGACCGGTGACGGACCTCAGGCGGCTGTTGATGAGCAGGTGCGGCTACTTGTACTTGCTGATGACGTGTGACCGGTAGACTGTGACTAGTGACCAGCGAACAGTGAGCGGTGACCGGCGACAAGGGGCCAGTAATCAGTGGCAAGTAACCAGTAACGCCACAACCATCAGACCCGCGCGCAGATATCGCCGCGTGATTTAATCAGCAAGCGCACGCGCGGCAATTCGTCCGAGCTGGAACTGATGGAAAACGGATTGTCGAGCACCGGAATGGCGCCACGAAAATTCACCCAGGCAAACTGGCCCGCAACAAAGTTGATGGTGCGGCCTTTGGCCGGGTCGAGCGTGAGTTCATTGATTCCGCGACCAAGTTCGCGCACCGATGCTAAGCGATAGGCTTTGCGCGCCAGCAGCCATGGTTTTATGAAGTAGGTGAAGCCGAGCGCGCCGGGATACTCGCGCCCTCGATCAGTCCACTGGCGAGGGCCAGCGGCGTCAGCGCCAGGACGCAGTAAAAAATGATCAGGTTGGCGCGGCGCATAGTTCGGGGTTCAACGGCAAAGGTGAGGCGTGAAACCGCAGCATTTACCAGCGTGCGGTAAAGCAAAGAATGACAACAAGCCTTCGGTCCGACGTTAGCCAACCGCGCCTAGCTTGGCTTTTCCGTCTTGCCTTCGGCTGGATTGGTCAGCGAGCATTCCCAACCGGTCACCTTGGAGTTCTTGGGGATCGCCGGCGGCATATTCGCCAGGATCGATGACAGGGCCCCTTGTACCGAGGCTTCGCATTCCTCGATGGTCTTGAGGTTAGGATTGAATACGACGTAGGAGCCAATGTCCGCATCGTTCTCCAGTGAGAGTTCGACATAGACGCCGTCGGCTTCCTGTTCGGCGCAGCCCATTAACAACAATCCCACAGTGAGTGTCAGTAGCAGTCTCTTCATGCTGTATGCCTGTAGACGCAATCAGATTGGAAAGACACGCATTCTAGGGCACAGTGGCGAGAATTCAAAAGCACCACCACGCCAACAATCGTGCAGCCGACCAACGCGGTGAGCGCAGGAACGGCGCGCGGCGTCAATCGTATTCGAATCGTTCATATACGATGTTGCCCGGCGGCACACCAAGGACACGCGGGTGTTGTTCGACCGCGAGCATCATCGGCGGCGGGCCACACACCAGACACAGGCATCGCTCGGCCGCAAGGGGCAGTGCGCGCTCGATGAGCGCGGCATCGAGCTCGCCAACATCGCCGGCCCAGTCAGGGCCCGGTTCATCCACAGAGAACTGCAATTTCAGGTTGAGCACAGCGGTCAGCCGTTCGAGTTCATCGGCATAGACGAGTTGCCGCGAATTACGCGCGCCAAACAGCACAGATACGGGCCGTTTGTCACCTTTGTACGCCAGGTCGCGCAGAATGGACATGATTGGTGCAATGCCGATTCCACCGGCTATCAGGTACAGCGCATCAGCGCTGCGGCCTTCGAGCGTAAAGTTGCCGTGCGGTGCATCGAGATACGCCTTGTGGCCTGGTTTGAGTTCACCGACGCGGCCGCTGGTGTCACCCCGCGCTTTGATCAGCAAACGAATGCGCGGTAATTCGCCCGGCGCCGAGCTGATGGAAAACGGATTGTCGAACAGCGGCAGCGCGCCGGCGCGAAAGTTGACCCACGCGAACTGGCCTGCCGCAAATTTGATCCCGGCGCCCTGCCCGCTCGTTTCTTGTGGCTCGAGAACGACCTCCCAGATTCGCTCACCCAATTCGCGCACCGCGAAGACACGATAGGCGCGGCGCGCGAGCAGCCATGGCTTGACGAAGTAACTGTAGCCGAGCGCACCCAACGCAACGGCGAGCAAGATCCACCAGAAGCTGCGCAGCCAGATCACTTGACTGTAGTTACCCACCTGGAAAACGTGATGCGCTCCGGCAACCGCGACAACAGCCGCTGCAACAACGTGTGTTGCGCGCCAGATTTCGTATTTGACCGGTGTGCGGTGGCGCCAGATGCCACCGGCAACCATGAACAACAACAAAGCCAGGGATATCGTGCCACTGAGCATATAGTCCGAGAACAGCATGCGCACCAACATGCGTGCCGCGCCGGGAACGTCGTCGATGCGCTCAGGCACAAAGAACAACAGTGGATGCACAATCAGGAACAGCAACAACATGCGCGCGGCGAGCTGGTGGAAGCGCATGGTGTGGTTGATGCCGATTTTGCTCGACAGCGCCTCGAACCGGCCGGACGAGACGAACTGCAGCAGCAGCATGGCAAAACCGATCAGTCCAAGCGCAATGCCGCCAGCTCGCAGCGGGCCCGGCAAACGTTCTGCAAAAGCCACTGCCAAAACCAGCGGCAGAACGGTCAGGGCAAGGTACCCAGTGATCAGTGCAGCCGGTGGCATTCAGCGCCGGATTCGTGCAAAACGATCGAACTGCCGATCAGGCATTTTGTGCGCTGTGGGCACGCCCAAGACCAGACGAGGTATCCGTTATTGCGCGCCCGCCAATCGAAGGAAAATCCGTTCAACTTTGTTTCTTGGTTTCTTCGGTTTGGTAGGGCGGTAACGGTGCACCGCAGTCGCGGCAGAACTTGGCACCCGGCATGTGCCCTTCGCTCAGACACTCGTGACAGGTCCGGGTCGTCGGTACGCGCAGCATTCTTTGCGCGGTGAACTCGGCACTGACAATACCCGTGGGCACGGCCAACGTGCCCCACCCCAGCAGCATCATGATCGAAGCAACCACACGCCCCAGGTCAGTCTGTGGCGTGATGTCACCAAACCCGACAGTGGTCATGGTAGTAACAGCCCAATACACAGCCATTGGAATGCTGGAAAATCCATTGGCCGGCCCTTCGACAACATACATGAGCGTTCCCATGATCAACACCACCATCATGACGAACGACAGGAATACGAAAATCTTGTGCCTTGAGGCATAGAGCGCGCGAGCCAGTGCACCGTACTCGGCAACGTAGTGAGCGAGCTTGAGTAGACGAAACAGGCGTAGCAAGCGCAGAACGCGCACGTCGAGCAGCGCGTGCACGCCGGGAACCAATGCAGCGAGGTACGTCGGCAGAATCGCCAGCAGATCGATAATCCCATAGAAGCTCTTCGCGTAACGCGCGGGGTGGCGCACGCACGCCAGCCGCAAAACATATTCAATAGTGAAGATAATGGTGAAGCTCCATTCCAGCCGGTTGAGCGCGCCGGCATACCTCGCGTGCACCGACTCCATGCTATCGAGCAAGACGACAGCAACGCTGGCAAGAATGACCCAGATCAACGCCAGGTCGAATAGACGCCCGAGCCGCGTGTCGGCTTCGAAAATGATGATGTAGGTGCGAAGCCGCCAGCCGGAAACCGGGCGGCCATATCCGCCTTCGCCCGGCGCATAGGTCTCAGGTGTATCCATGGTCGTTATGCTAGCAGGCTGGCTGACCCAGGGTGACAAGCCGGGCACCTTCGCCTCAAGGACTCTTACGAACTGCCGGTTCGCGGTTCAGTCGCCGCCGCACCCGCCGCCGCAGCCACCATTGCCACTTCCACAAATGGTGCCACATCCGGAGCGCAGCCGCTGCCGCCGGCACAATAAGTGTTGCTGCCTGGCTGACACGCTAGTTCGTAGTGAAAACCTCTGGCAATCAACAAGATCGCATCCATTGCCACCGCTATCACCGCGTGCTCGCCCCAATGCACTGACCACTTTTCCCCGAAGGCTAAAAACAAAACCCCGCCGATGCGGGGTTACAAGGCGCGGTGGGGTTTGGCTATGTCTGAGCCAGAGATAGAAACCCCAAGCGCGGTTGCCGATCGATGTCGAGTATTTTTTCACGGCGCCCTGCCCTTTCAACCGCGTCCTTCTCCTTGCGTGATTGGATTGAAATTCCTACCCTTCCATTGTCGCAAGCCTTCAAACACCTGGTGCTCCTCATTGCGTGTCAAACGGGGATGAACTTCGCGGAATTTGCTGCGTACCCCGTCAGGGAATGCATAATTGGTAATGTGTGCGCGACGAGATACGCGCACCGAGGCGCCGTACAGCGCAAGTAAAATGACAATTGCAATGAATAGTATGACGTGGTTCATGCAGGCCCGAGTCACTGGCAATTCGCCAATGTGACGCAAAACTACGGCCAACGAAGCGCAAACGCAGCTGCAGGAGCAACGAGGACTGAAAAAGCTGTGGCCATGCCCGGGGGTACTGTGTTGCCAGACCGGAAAAAGAAAGCCCGGAGAACAATCGCCGGGCCGGCTTTTTCAGCTGCGCCGCGAGTGGTTGTCAGATCGCGCGCAGCACAGTCAGTCGCTTGGCGATGAAGAACAAACTGCGCTTACTTGACCGGACCAGTAAAGACCCAGTCATTGCCCTGGACCGCTCGGTGGCAGTTGATGCAACCGGCAACCTTGCCCTCTTTTTCTATCGCCCCGTTCGGCGCGTACTTGATCCAGTACCAGTCTCCGGCATCGGGGTTGTAGCCGGCCTTCTTGTACATCACGGTCACGGCCGCGAGTTTCGCCTCGGGGCTGTAATTTTCCTTGACGATAATGCCGCCAGAGGGTATCACGCCTTTCTTGCCGCGTATGGCCGTCATCGCGTCAGGCGAAACGTAGGTAGTTAGCAACGCACCATGCGGATGGGCGCCCTTGTAGAGTTTGCCCTTGCCAGGAAACAGCGGCCACTTGGTGTAATCGTCTTTCTCCGTTATGTACCTGATAAACGCCTTGCCCTCGGTCGGCGCCATGTGACCATCTGCAATCACTGCAGCAACACCACCAAAGCCAAACACAAGTGCCAGTAGGCTGGACGCAAGAATTTTCGCTCTCATGAACATCTCCTCAACAGGCCAACATCACAGTTGCAACGGCTGCAGCAAACCGCCGACCGAAAAATATAACTCGTGCAATGAAGAACTCTAAAGACAACTATCACTATGACAGGTACGCGGGCAATACCATCATGGATGCAACGACGAATCACGGCAGGCGGGATTGTGAATCGTGGTACCGAGCAAAAAGTGCATTCGATGCATGACTGTCGGACGGATTTTCTGTTTGCAAGCCATCGCCACGAGCCGTTGGCTCGTGATCCATTCGACGCGTATAGGGCGTGCTCATTCAACTGGGCAGCCATCGTCCTGCCTTCCTCAGCGCGACATCATTTAGCGCGCCACGCTTTTACGATCTCGAGGCCTGTGAGTAGCGCTGCAACCGGGTCGTCACCAGATCAGCCCGGGCATCAGGACTGATCGGCGGCGTTCACCGCATTCGCAGCACTGCCCGGCAAGCCGGTCGCACGGCGAGCGTGGTGTTTCGGAAAACAAATGCCTAAGCCGGCTGGCAAGCGTCTCGAACAACCTGTCGAGCCAGCCGTAGGCTCCGATAACCGCTTTCAGCCCAATCGGTTTGCCCGTTACATCCCGCACCCGGCAATAGAAATCAACGAGCTCGGCAATATTATTGATTTCCGGGTGCCGGTTGGGGCTGATTGAATCCTGCCCCACGGAGATTCTCCTCATCTGCGCGATTTCCTCGGTCACATTTGCGGCGGGCAGGATCCCGCCTTTGCCGGGTTTCGCACCCTGACTGAGTTTGAGCTCGAACATGCGGACGGTGTCCAGCGCAGCAGCCTCACGCAAGCGTTTCTCATCGAATTGGCCGCGCTCGTCGCGCACGCCATACTTCGCAGTGCCGATCTGGAACACGAGGTCGGCCCCACCGTAGACGTGGTAAGGCGATAGAGCGCCTTCGCCAGTATTGAGCCAGATACCGGCTTTGCGGGCACCATGTGACAAGGCCAGCACCGCCGGACGCGAAATCGCCCCGTAACTCATCCCCGAGATATTGAAGATCGAGCGGGTCTTATACGGCAACTCGCAATGCGGTCCAATCGTGATTTCACCGACCGGCACGGCATCTTCGTGCAAAGTCGGGAACGGACAATTGACGAACAGTACGGAGCCGGTGGGGCGAATATCCCGCGTTGATCCGAACGGCGTCGTCGCATCACCGCCTTCCGATGCACGGTTGACCCAGTTGCGCTCGGCGCGATTGAACGGCAGCTCCTCGCGATCCATGGCAAAGAAGTACTGGCGGAAGAACTCGCCCAACTTGGTAAACAAGTAGCGGAATCGCCCCACGACTGGAAAATTGCGGCGAATCGCGTTCCGGGTCTAGGATATGCCGGCAACAAAAAGCATCACTACCCACAAGGCGCCGAGCCCCACGACAAATACGAACAGGACGGCCATCCACTGCAAGACATGGAAAGCATAGTTCATGGAATTGCCCCCTTATATCCCCCGGACGCTCGGCTCTTGAGCATGGGTCGCAATGTTCCATGAGA
>CP070775.1:2296782-2331177 GCA_020346185.1 Betaproteobacteria bacterium
GTATCGCGATCGAGGGGACGAGCGACGATGATGTGCTGGGTGGTACCACCTTGTCAGACCGTATCTATGGTTTCGACGGAGACGACGTGCTCAACGGGGGCGAAGGCCGCGATCACATGGCCGGTGGCAAGGGTGACGATACTTATTTCGTCGGCGACAGCCATGGCTCGGGTGGCCGGAGAGCATGGTTTGTTGGCGCCGAGTTGGATACTGTCGTCGAACTTTCCGACGAAGGCTGGGATTCGGTTTTCGTGACCACTAGCTACACGCTGCCTGATCACGTTGAATCGTTGACCCTCGCCGGGAGCAGCGCCGCGGACGGGACCGGCAATGCACTAAACAACGTCATCATGGGCAACGGGCGTGGAAATGTGCTGTCTGGACTCGAAGGTGATGATTTTCTCAGTGGCGGCGACGGAGTGGATCTGTTGCGCGGCGGAAGGGGCGTAGATATCCTGCAGGGTGGCGACAGTGCCGACTTTCTTCGAGATGCCAATGGAATAGGGCTGTTTGATGGCGGCGCTGGCGTCGACGTACTTTCTGGCAACGACGAGAACAGCGCTCTCATCGGCGGGGCAGGTGCCGACCTGATCGGAGTTGGCGCGGGTCACGACATCGTGCTCTACAACCTCGGTGAAGGTGCTGACGTCATCAGCGCTACGCCAGGGCAGAGCGATACGCTCTCGCTCGGCGGCGGAATCGCCTACGACGACCTTACGCTGCGCAAGCGTGGCAGAAATCTGATTCTGAAAACCGGGAGGCACGACTCGGTTACTTTCACTGACTGGTACGCCTCGCCTGAGAACCAGACCGTGGCCAATCTCCAGGTCATTGTGGAGGCGATGGCGGAGTTCAGCGCGTCCTCGACTGATCCGTTGCTCGACAAAAAGATCCACACGTTTGATTTTAGAGCCATTGTTGACGCGTTTGACGAATCACGCGGTCGTCGCTCGTGGAGTCGCGAGTGGGACGTGATGGACGCCTTGCTGGATGCACACCTCGGCGCAAGCGACAACGAAGCGCTCGGTGGTGACATCGCCTACCGTTACGGGCTGAACGGATCGCTCGCGGGTATCGGCGTCACCGCCGTGCAGGACGTGTTGAACGCGCCGCAGTTTGGTTCGGCTGCGCAGACGCTACGTCCCATCGAAGAGCTGCAACAAGGCCTGACGCGTTTGAGCTGAGGGTGATGTGAGGAGCAAATCATGACTTTGAACGAGCCGGCACGGCAACACGAACTGATAGCATTTTCACCGGCAATGCTGGCGCTGCAGTCGGATGTGCCGTCGCCGATGCCGAGAACCGTTCTATGGATACTGGTTCTGCTGGTTGGCGGCACTGTGTGTTGGGCTACGCTCGGCAAACTCGATGTCGTGTCGGTAGCAGAAGGCAAGCTCGTGCCGCAGAGCTATCTACAAGTAGCGCAACCAGCCGACGGCGGCATCGTGCGCGAGATTCTCGTCACTGAAGGGGAAGTCGTTGAAGCAGGACAGGTGCTGGCCAGGCTTGATCCGGTTTTCTCGGAAGCCGACAACCGCCAGATCCAGATTAAGCTGCAGTTGGAAACATTGCAGCTTGCGCGTATCGACGCGGAATTGACCGGCGGTTCACTGAGACGCGGTGAGGACATCCCGACTGAGCTTTACGCCCAAGTGTTATCGCAGCTGCGCGCCAATCGGCAGGCTTATTTCGATACGATCGAGGCGGAGCGCAGCGTGAAAGCGCGCGCGGAGCAGGAATTGCGCAGCGCCATTGCGCTAGAGAACAAGTTGCGACAGACCGCACCCATCTATGAGGCGCAGGAGCAAGGCTGGAAGAAGCTCGCCGAAGAGGGCTTTGCCGGCACATTGATGGCATTGGAGCGCGAACGTCTGCGCATTGAGAACGAACAGGAGCTTCGGGCGCAAGAGCACACAATCGCCGGCCTGCGCGCCAGAATCAAGGAGGTCAATCAGCGCATGGCGCAGGTCACATCGAACTACCGGCAGAAGCTTGAATCAGAGCGGATGGAAACGCTCGCGCAATTGAAGCGGCTCGAAGAAGACTGGAACAAGCAGTCACACCGTCACAGGCTGCTCGAATTGCGCTCCCCTGATGAGGGTATCGTCAAGGAACTGGCCACACACACCGCTGGCGCAGTGGTGCAGCCCGGAACGGTGCTATTCACCATCGTTCCCCAAAAGGAGCCGCTACGCGCCGAAGTCTGGGTGTCGAACGGCGATGTTGGTTTTGTCCACGAAGGGCAGACGGTCAAGGTGAAAGTGGCCGCCTTTCCGTTTCAGAAGTACGGCATGATCGATGGCAAGGTTGCACATCTCAGCGCAGATGCTTCCGATTTGTCTCGCACCGGTGCGCAGTCGGCCGCACCGCGTGAATCGTCACGCTACAAGGCGCTGGTGGAACTGGTCGGACAGGTAATCGAACGCGATGGAGTCGTGCACGCGCTTTCGCCGGGAATGCAAGTCAACGCGGAGATCAAGCTGGGGGAGCGCACCGTGCTCGATTACATCCTGTCGCCGGTGCAGAAGGCATTTCACCGGGCCGGTCGGGAGCGGTAAGACAACGCCGACGGTAGGGCTTCAGACCCGGTTTTGGACGATAGCGTTAAATGAAGAGCAGACTAATACAGACAGTTAATCCAACAGTTAAACCCTCTCGCAGCATAAACTCGACATTGCTTTCCTGAACGGGGCTAAGCACGATCCGGCCAATGCAAGGCGATGACAAAGGTAAATCCATGAAACCGGTAGTCTGGGGCGTGATTGGCACGGCGAAGATCGGGCGCGAGCGGGTGCTGCCCGGGATGCAAAAGAGCAAATTGCTCGAGATTCGTGCAATTGCTTCGCGCTCTGCGGCGATAGCGCGCAAGGCCGCGGAGGCGCTCGGTATCCCCAGGGCATACGGTTGCTACGAAGCGCTGCTCGAAGACCCCGAGATCGAGGTCGTCTATAACCCGCTGCCCAACCACTTGCACGTGCCGCTTACACTAAGGGCAGCAGAGGCCGAAAAACACGTGCTGTGCGAAAAGCCGATCGCCCTGACGGCGCAGGAAGCCGAGCTGCTGCGCGACGCGGCGCAGAACGTACTGATCAGCGAAGCGTACATGGTGCGCTTTCATCCACAATGGCTTCGCGCGCGTGAACTGGTGCGCGAGGGTCGCATCGGCCCGCTGCGCGCGGTGCAGATGTTTTTCGGCTATCACAATCTGGATTCGGACAATATTCGAAACAAGGCGGACATCGGTGGCGGTGGGCTCTATGACATCGGCTGCTACGCAATTGTGGCGGGCAGGTTCTTCTTCGAG
Source organism: Betaproteobacteria bacterium (assembly GCA_020346185.1). Lineage (GTDB taxonomy): Bacteria > Pseudomonadota > Gammaproteobacteria > Burkholderiales > Eutrophovitaceae > SG8-40. The sequence goes on from CP070775.1 coordinate 2,300,087, forward strand.
TCCGAACCGACGAGAGGGATCGCGCTGATCGATCGCGATCCGGATTTCAAAACTGATCGCTTCACCAGTGCACTGGTGGACTTCGGCGATGGCCGTCGGCTTGACTTCACGGTTTCCACACAAGTGGCGCCGCAACAGCGTTTACAACTATCGGGGACCAAGGGGCGCATCGAGCTGCCCATTCCGGTTAATCCACCACAAGGCGCGACAACGCGCATCTTCGTTGACGATTGTTCGTCGCTCGGAGGCGCGGGCATCGAGACCGAAGAGATCCCCGAGAGTGACCATTTCCTGCTTCAGGGTGAGGCATTCTCGCGGGCAGTGCGCGGCGAAACAGCATTGCCCTACGGAGTGGAAGACGCCATTGCCAATATGAAAGTGATCGACGCGCTGTTCCGCTCCGAGAAGACTGGGCGGTGGGAGACGATCGGCAAGTAGCACGAGACGAGACTGCCGGTTGCGCTTAAAGGAAATGCGGCTTTCGTTTCACTTTCGAATAATTATCGCTGCGCTTGCATACAACACGAGCGCGATCAGGATTACTGCGCTAAAACCGAACTCAATCGCGAGCACGGTAGCCATTGAGGCACTGATCACGGAGGCAAAACCGTTGATGCCCCATGCCCATGGAATGAAGCCGGGCGCTTTGTTTGCCACTTGGGTGAGGCCGATTGGAAACGGCATGCCCATGCAGAACGCGAGCGGCGCGATAAGGAGCACCGAAAACGCCATCTTGATGCCATCGGCAAGCCCCATGAGATGCGAAAAAAGCGGCCCAAGTAAAACGAGATATAGAAGGGCAATGGCGGCTATCCCGGCAACAGCAATGGTTACCGGTGATCGTACATATGGTTTAACTCGCTTCGTGAACCGCCCCGAGCAGGCGCTTCCGAGTCCGGCAAACACCAGGAAACCGCTGAGCACCACAGCAATAGAGTAAAGCGGGTGGCTGAGGAAGAGTATGAATTTCTGAATGAAAGCGATCTCGACAAAGAGAAAGGCGAGACCGAGCAAAAAGAAATAACTGCCCGCCCGGGTGCCGGTGCCGGCCGGCCAGGTGCGTTTGATGCGCGATAGAGGCAACAGGATGACAAGCACGCCGGCCAGTGCGGCCTGGACAATAGTGCCGATTAGAATCAGATAACTCCATTCAATCAGGCTTTCTCCGCCGCGTTTGCGCAGCGCCATCACTTCGGGCAACGATTTCCATTTAAAGAAGTGGAAAAAATATGGTTTGTCGTCCGTTGCCGGTGCGATGTGAAACTTGTAATTCTCGATAAAGACATCCGGCCGTGGGCCGAGCAGGGCGGTAATGCCGTCGTAAAGGAAGGCTTGCTCGAGGACGTTAAAGCGGTTGGCAGCACTTGCCGGCATCGACGGATAGAAAGCCGTATCGAACGAGCGGGCGCGGGCAAACTCCTTGATGGCGTCAGTTTCACTAGCCAAGAACTCACCCTGCTTGACGAGCAGCGTGCTCGTATTCCAGCTTCGTATCATTGCAAGGCGCCGCGCCGGCTGCGCGACATCCATCTCCCGCAGCGCTTTGAGAACAGTGGAAACAAGCTTCAGGTTGTCACGCGGCGGGAGTTTCAGCCAGCGGGTGATGGCAAGTATGCCGCCCGGTGAAATGTGTTCGAGAAATTCGTGAATCGCTTCAGCGGTGTAGAGATAGCTTTCGTTGAGCGCCTGTGTGCCCGAGCCGGAGGCGGAGAATGAATCGAGGAGGGCAACCTGGATCAGGTCGTACTGAGCGCGGCTCCGTGCCACGAAACCGCGTGCCTCGCCAGTGTGAAGCGTCACCCGAGGATCGTCATATATATGACCAGCGAAATCGGCATACGTGTTCGTAACCAGTTCCGTCATTTGTGGGTTGAGTTCGACCGCGTCGACGCGGGCCGCCTCGTTGTGTAACGCGAGCAGCACATCGGCCCCGGTACCGGCGCCCAAAATCAGTACACTGGGCGCGTCAAGCACTGCGTATGGCAGCGCAGTCGTGGTATCGCCCAGGTAGCCAAGTGCATCGAGATCGCCTTCGTAACGGGTGATGACACTCATACCGTCGCCGTCGGTGAAGACGGCGAGCTGCTCGGGCGGCTCGAAGCGGGTGTTGATACTCAGTCCCGGCGCGTGACGAAACGGGATGCTCGGGCTTCCCACTACCGTTAGAAGTCCCAATGGGCTTGATGACTCGGCTAGAACTCGGGTGTCGATTACCTCGAGGACCTGATTGAGCGATTTGTACTCAGAAATTCTCAACTCGAGCCAGTCCTGCGGCAGGCTGAACAGCAAGACGACGAAAAGTATGAGCTGGATCGCAAGAAGCGGTTTGCGCGCCGTTGACGTGAAGCCAATGGTGACGGAAGCCAGCAACGCAAGAGCTGCCAGCACGAGTAGCGCATGTTGCGGCAAAAGCAGGAAAAGCACGCCGACGATCAGGATCGCGCCGAGTCCTGCACCCAACAGGTCAAACAGGTAAATGCGGTTGATGTACGAGCGTCGGCAGGTGAAAGCAAGGCCGATGCAGCACGCGGCAAAGAAAAATGGGACGAAGTAGACGAGATAGACAATGGTGAGGTAGAGGTACTGGCGCGGATTCCAGACCACTTCCAGGGCATTGAACGGTACGCGCTGTCCGAGCGCAAAGCACGTGACCATCGCGACGCTGAAGAGCAAAGCACTGGCGCTGAAAGCGAGTTCAAATCGTGGCTCAAGCCAGCGTTTGGTGATCGCGATGAAAGTGCCACTGGCGCCGTAGCCCAACAGCGCCAGGCTGATGATCATGTAGGCAAAGTGATGCCATTGCACGATCGATAACGTGCGCATCAAGAGGATTTCGTAGGCGATCGCTGCTGCCGAGACGAGCAGCGTTGAGGCAAACAGCATGTGCACCTTGGTGTTGCTCAGCGCCCGCGTGTCAGGGGAACGAAGCGAACTGCGCCCATTTGCCGGGTAATGAGTTCGTTGTTCCTGGTTTTCTCGATCAGCAACAATTGTTGCGTCATGAATCGTCCACCAACCGGAATGACCATGAGTCCGCCTGGCTTGAGTTGCTGCACCAGCGGCGGAGGTACGTGAGTGGCCGACGCGGTGACAACGATGGCGTCGAAAGGCGCATGCTCCTCCCATCCGTAGTAGCCGTCACCGAGTTTGGCGGTGACATTTTTGTAGCCGAGGCGTTTCAGGCGATCGGTCGCCTCGTTGGTGAGGCCTTCAATAATCTCAATGGTGTAGACGTGTTTCACAAGTTTGGCGAGGATCGCGGCCTGGTAACCTGAACCGGTGCCGATCTCCAGGACAACGAAGTCACGTTTGGTCTTGATGAGGTCGGTCATCAACGCAACGATGTAAGGCTGCGAAATCGTCTGGCCATAACCGATCGGCAACGGCCGATTGGCGTATGCATACGGCTTGTGGGCGCCTGAAACAAACTCATGGCGTTTGACCGTGCCCATAGCCCGCATGACTTTCGGGCTCAGCCGCCCTTCCGAATCCTCGCGGACAAGCTCGGCGAAAGAATTGATTTCCTCCACCATGTCCGCTCGTGCCTTGGCATAATCAGCTGCTTCGGCATTAAATGTAAATGCCAGGAGCAAAACGAAATAGATTGTGTTTCTCATGCTGTTGGATTTCGAACAAATAGTGGATCCACTCGATGGTCGTGTGCAAACCACCGCCCAATTTGTTCTAACGTTACTGCAAGTGTTACGTATTTGCACTTGATGCACATCAACAGATGGCGGCAGACAAGCTAGCTGAAATGATCAAAAGAAAGTTAGGGTCTGAACTGCAAGTCCGATTGAGATGCATCTCAAGGTGTCTGTTACACGGTACCTGTCAGAATCAAAAACACTGGCACGGGTAATGTCGACAGTGCCATCAAAAATATGAAATACGGGAAAGGATAGGCTCGGCTCATTCCGGCGATCACGCCGATACCGCCTGCACCGCCGATAACGGCGTTGCCGGGCAGGTTGAGAATTACAGCGAGCGCCAGGTAGCGATGGCGCACCAAAAAGGCAATCCAGTTAGAAGGCGAACGCGCCGCGAGTTGGTGAATGCGTTGATCCGGCGCGGTGCGGTCCAGTCCCGCAACGAGACTCTGCGCCCGCTCTAAATGTAGCCAACCAAAGACATTGGCGATGACGTGCGTCGGCACCAGTCGACCGAGTAGAAAGCTCAGCGCGAGCGCGAGCTGGGTGCACAGATAAACCAGTGCAATACCGCCCGGACCGAACATTAGCATCAGCGCAAGACCAATCTCAATTCCCGGGACGAACGGGACCGCCATCGCGAGCACGTAACCGATAACGACAGCGATAATGATCAGCTCGATGATGTCGCTGTGCTGCGGCCAGATCTGCAGGTTGAGATGGGAAGCGAGCCAGCCACCAATGAAATTCAGTGCGAGAACACCACCTACGATGGCCGCGAGTCGCCAGATTCGGCTGCGGCCAGCGCGAAAAGCGTATGGTCGTGCTATGGATGCAACGTCAGCGGCGAACATCGGTAGCTTCTCCGTTGAACCAGTACTCGCGCTGAATCGTCCAGAATATGCGTTCTTTCTTCCACTGATAGCGCGCATTGATAACGCCATCGCGGATCACGCCTTGCCAGGTTAGTGTGCCGTACCTTGAGCTGACGTTGACCGCGGAGAACTGAATTTCGTTCCCGTCGCGTGCAATGTTGAACGTACTTTTCTCGAATCCAATCTTCTGGCATTCGCGTGAATGGAAGGTGCCGTCGGCGAAAATCAACTCATCGTTGTGGTGAGCATCCATGCCGACCGTGCCGGTCGAGCCATTAAAGACGAGATGCGGCGTTTCGCTGATCGGATTGGAGTCAACTTCCTTTGCCGGATGTTGCGCACCTTGTCCTGCCAGCAAGCTGCCGACCCAACCCAGACCCAGCGCGAGCGCGATGACGGTGCGGCCGTTTTTGCCTGCGCTGCACTGTGACGCTTTGCCGCTGTGTCGCTTATTTCGGGATGCGTGCTGGTTCATGAACAGTGCTCCGTTGATCTGACTGCCGGTGTTCGGGGGCGATCTGACGGAATGAAGCTGCCGGATGCGTCCTGAACGACGGCCGATTGCCATAGCTGACTTCCGAGGCCCCTAAAACGAAAATGTCTGGCGTTCCTGAGCAGCGTCGAGCACGGCTTGTGCGCCCATCCACTCAGCGCTTGGCACCATGTTCTCGTCGGTGACACCGTGCGTCTTGCCGCAGGGCGGGCACACACCGATGCGACCGCCATTCTCGGTAAAAGATCGAAGAAGATCCTCGACTGGCGGAAAGCTTTTAGGGATGAGTCCGGTTGCGGATCCGCGCTTGCTTAGGTTCGCACCTTCGACCGTGAGCCAGAGCAGGACATCGCCACCAGCCGCGAGAGCATTGTTTGCCAGTACCAGGGGTGTTGCCACACGGTCGGGATCGCGCTCGTAGTGCGTGACGGTAAAAAGGTATTTGTTGGTCTGATTTGACACAGTGAGACTCCTTTCGACTTTGATCAGTTGTTCGGACAGTGTGTTACAGGTGAGAGCGGTGTGGTTAGGGTTTGACTGCGAGAATGGAAACGCTTTTTACGCCGAACCTGCTGGTCGCGCCTTGCGCACTATCTGAAATGAAGTGGTACTCGGGGTTTTGCCTGACGTGTTCGACTTTGAGACCAGCCGCTTCAATTGCGGCAATGTAATCTCCTATCTGCAGTGCGCCGCCGATGCATGCGGCCCACAGCGTTGCGTCACAGGTGATGCCTTCAGGAAGACGGACGTCGGTGACAATGTCGGCCAGAGCGAGCCTGCCGGCTGAGCGTAGAATGCGCGCAGCTTCGTGGAAGACATTTTCTTTTACCGCTGCGAGATTAACGACACCGTTGCTGATGACCGCATCGGCTGAGCTGTCCGGTAGTCCGGTGGATTCAATGTATGCTTTCCTATATGCGACTTGATCAAATCCGGCGCTGTCGCGTAGCCGGCTCGCCTTTTCGAGCTGCTCATCGGTCATATCGATGCCGACGACTCGGCCGGTCTCGCCGACCTTAGAGGCGGCAATGAAAGCATCCATGCCCGAACCACTGCCGAGGTCGACCACGATTTCGCCCGCCTTCAGTTGGGCGAGATCGAAGTAGTAACCCACGCCTGCGAAAGAGTCGATGGACTCTGCCGGAATGGCGTCGAGATCGGTGGGTGCATAGCCTAGGCGTTCGGCCAGGGCACGGCCCATTTCAAAGTGAAAGTCTCCGTGTGGGTTGGTTGCTACATCGCGATACATGGATTTGACTTTTTGTTCTAGTGCAACAACGTCTACGGATTTCTTAAGTTCAGTTACGACGGTCATTGTTTGATTCTCCTTTCGTCTGTGTTAGCGCATACTCCAATGAAGGGACGCTTACACCCCAGGACGCATTGAGTTGGAAATCGGTTCCACCAGTGCAAAAACATGTGCTGATCGTCAGGCCCAGGCGTGTAGTTCCAACGGCTCATCTTCGCTTGGGCTAGCAGGCGACGATGTGAGGGGGGCTGCCTGTACCAAAGGCCATTCGAGGCGCACCTCAGCGCGGGTGACTGGCGCCAAAGCCAACTCGCCTTTGCGATCGAGTAATACTATTTCGTCACCCTCCACCAACCGTTGGCCTTCTTCTTCGGAGTGGCAAATCTGAACCATCCCGGAGCGTACGTGCAGGAGCAAACCGGGTACTGCGTCAATCACGATCGGGCCATTGCCGATCAGGGAGAAGTTGCCGGCGATTTCATCGCACGTGAGAGGTGATGTGGTCGGGGTCGAATGCGGTGCTTCAATTGTTGACACATTGTTAATCGCGATGTTCATGGTGTTTCCTCCTTTCGAGATTACTGAGTCAGGCGCGTGTTGCGTACGCCGTTATGCCCGATGACGCAGCCGTTTCGAAATCGGTTCCATCAAGTTGCGAATTTTTTCTCGCAAGTCCTTCTTGTTGTGCTGCGTTAGAGTGAAAATGCTCAGGGCATAATATAAGTTGCATCACGTCTTTTCGCAGGTAATCATCGACAGACGATGGTCGGTTGATGGAAGGGGCCGTGTTCAGAGACTGCGGTGCCGGAAAGTGAGCGTGCGCAGTGGCTGGATTACGCTGAGGAAAAAAGTGCTGTCAAAATGGAACCGAATTCGAGTCTGATGCGTCTTGGGAATGGAGGGACGATGGGCGTTTCGAAGGAATTATTTGAAAAACAGGTGCTTGGACTGCTGGGGCCGCTCCAAGGCGTGGCCCGACGGCTGACCAGGAACGATACGGAGGCTGAGGATTTGGTGGCTGAGACCGTGACCCGGGCATGGCGCGCACGCGATACGTTAGAGAGCGAGGCGGCGTTTCGTTCCTGGTTGTTCCGTATTCTCAACAACACATTCATCAGCGATTTGCGCCGTGCCGGCGCACGCCCCAAGACCGAATCGATACATGCTGACGAGACAAATGAAGACGAGGCTTACTTCTCCGTGTTCGAACAAGTCCATCAACCGTTTCTGCTGTGGTTTGGTAACCCGGAGCAGGAGTTTCTTGACAAGCTGTTGCGCGAAGATCTCGATCGTGCCCTTGCAACGTTGCCGGAACATCATCGTATCGTGGTGATTCTGTCCGACCTCGAGGAATTCAGTTACTCGGAGATTGCAGAGACTCTCGAGGTTCCAATTGGCACGGTGCGCTCGCGCTTGGCACGTGCGCGCAGCGCATTGCAGAAACTGCTCTGGCAGCAGGCAAAGGACTACGGGCTTGGCAGTGAAGAGTCAACAAGGGACGGTGAAAAGCCGTGCCCACAAGCCGGTGAACAAAGCGTTGCTCCATCGGCGCGAAAAGTATAGGAAGACCCAAGACATGTCCAACAAACCAATTGACTGCGAACAAGCGCTGAGTATTCTCTACGACTATCTAGATCGGGAACTTGGCGAGCACGACCATGAAGCGATGGAGCATCACTTGAGTGTTTGCAAGAGTTGTTTCTCGCGTGCCGAGTTCGAGCAAAGACTAAAGGAAAAAATGAAGTCTCTGCGGGAAGCCCAGCCCGCAGCGGACTCCAATGACCGCATAAAGCAGTTGCTAAAAGACCTCTGAAGCACACGTTCAGGCAAGGAGAAAACCAACAATGGTTGCGTTCGTCAGTCTCAAGCGTGAGGCGATACACGGCGCGGTGCGCCAGATGTATGCGGCGGTGGCAACGTCGCCGGATCGCGAGTTTCATTTTCCGACCGGACGCCGTGCTTGCGAGGTGCTTGGTTACCCCGATGAGCAGCTGACCGATCTTCCCGACAAGGCGCTCGAATCGTTTGCCGGCGTCGGCTATCCGTTTGCCGCCGGTGTGCTGGGCGAAGGCGATACGGTGCTCGACATTGGGTCAGGTTCGGGTACGGATACGCTGATCAGTGCCAAAGTCGTTGGCGCCAAAGGGCGTGTCTATGCGCTCGACATGACCGTCGAGATGCGCGCGAAGCTCACAGACACGGCAGCCGCGGCCGGCATGTCGAACATAGAAGTGATCGAAGGTGACGCTGAATCAATTCCATTGCCGGATGAATCGGTGGACGTGGTGACGACAAACGGCGTCATCAATCTGGTGCCGGACAAGGCACGCGCAATAGGCGAAATCTTCCGCGTACTCAAGCCGGGTGGGCGCTTGCAGATTTCTGACATTGCGCTGGACCGGCCGGTCGCGGAGCGGTTTCGGCAAGATCCCCAAATGTGGGCCGAGTGTGTCGTTGGTGCTGTCGAGGAGGATCGCTATTTGATCATGCTGCGCAGCACCGGCTTCGACAAGGTCCAGCGGATCGATGAATTGGACTATTTTGCGCTTAGCGCAAACTCTAAGACCAAGGAGGTGGCAGAGCTTTTCAACGCACATTCGATTACGATTCGAGCGTTGAAGCCAGTAACTGCACTTCGGCCACCGGTTGAAGCTGGTGTCCGCCGGGCAGGGCGGAATGCCGTTCGTGAACTTGCCGGAGTGGTGGTTGCGTCACTCGCCTGGTTGACTTGTGCCGGGGTACCGGCCTTGCTGGCGGCGTTCGGGGCGATCGGTGCGGGTGGCCTGGCAGGACACGCATACATGTTTCCTGTTTTTGCCGGTTTTCTCGGCTTTAGCGTGTGGTTGTTGTGGCGAAGTGGCCGGGCACGGTCTGATTTGCGCCCATTCTGGGTCGCTTTCGGAAGCGCGGTGCTCGCCATATTGACTACCTGGTTATCGATCTTAGGTATCGTGCCATGGGCAGGATGGGTGGCCTATCCGGCCATTGCTGGCGTGATTGGGGCCAGCGTGTGGAGTTACATTCTGGGGCGCCAACCCGGTAATTGCCTCGAAGAAATGATTTTCGAGGTGCGTCAGCGGGAGCGCCGTGGAACGCTCGCCCGGCGCCTTGCAGCGGACGGTCTCGCTGTCCTGGTCGCCAGCACTCTGCTTTATGGTCTGCACCTTTCCATAACTGCCTTCGGGATCAGCTGATATTGCTTTGCCTATTGTGAGAAGCGAAGTGGCGATCAATTGGCGCGCAACGATGTTTGATTTGTAACGTGGGAAGGATGGGGCTAAGAGTCGAATAGATTCCCGTTAGACAGGGGGAGTGCGAACCATGAAACAGGTTTCGAGTGATCGGCTTGCGGTTGCATTCTGCGGCATGTTCGCCATTCTTACCGTCTTGTCGGGCATGACGACAAACAATGTACACGACCAGCCTGAATCGGACCCGCCGTGTTGTATCGACCGGTGAGATCCAGACTGGACAGAGGAGCACATGTGGGAGCGTGGTCGACTGGAGTCCTGCCATCGTCGGCGCATGGCCCGGCATTGGGCGTTCTTGCACGGGCAGATCGCGTCAAAATACCGCCGGAAGGTCAATCCACTAGTGCCAACGCGAGGTGTCGTCGAAAAGGGCGGCAAGCTCTATCACAAACATTGTGCTACTTGTCGTGCCACCGATGGCATGCGCGACCTGAAAGGGGTAAATGATCTGAGCCCTTCTCCGGGTCTGCTGACTTACATGTTGCAGACGCCGACGTCGTTCGTTGTGTACTTGCTGTGGGTTATCTCCGAAGGCGGGCAGCGCTTCAATACAGATATGCTTGCTTTTACTGACAGACTTTCGGAAAGAGAACTCTGGACAATTATTATTTTTGTGCACGCTGGATTTCCGGCGCTTGCGCGAAACTGATGTTGTTGTGAGCATAACAACTATTTGGGTGGCTCGACACTACTGTCGGCGGTAGGCTTCAAGATCACGTTCCAGTAACGGGCGTTCCTCGATGATGGCAGTGACTTCCATCGGTTCGCCGTCCCTGAGCAGTTTCACCTTGACTGTTTGACCGATCTTCAGCCCTCGCACCACGTCTCGGGCATCTTCGATCGAAAGGACCTCCTTGCCGTTGACCTGCATGATGATGTCGCCGCCGAGGATCATCTCCTGCATGCCCCACAGCACTGGCAGGGATCCACCGCGGATGCCAGCCATGTCCGCCGCGCTGCCGGGCTCGACCGTTTCGACGAGAAAGCCGCGTGTGAAAAGGGCTGCCATTGGTGGTGCGCCAAGTAATTGAAGGATGATGGGGTTGACCATCTGCCCATACAGTCCGTGCCAGGGGCGCGCCACCTTGCCGGTTTCAATCAGTTCCGGCAGTTCGTGCCGCAGCGTTTCGACCGGGATGGCAAAGCCGATGTTCTCAGCCTCCGGACTGAGGCTGCGAAGCGTAACCAGTCCGATCATATGGCCGCAGTCGTCGACCAGCGCGCCACCGGAATTGCCGGCGCTAACCGGCGCATCAGTCTGAATGAATGGGGACAGCCAACTCGATGTGTTAAGCGGCAGTACGCGACCGACTCCGGAGACGATGCCGGTGCTGATTGATTTGCCGATTGCCAGCGGGTAGCCGATTACATGGGCGGGTTGGCCGATGACTACTTCGTCCGAGGGCGCGAGTGAAATCGGCCTAACAGCTGTGGACAGTCCTTCGGCGCGTAGAATGGCAATGTCGACTACCGGATCGCGGCCAACGAGTTCGGCCTCGAATACGTTGTCATCAGTACTGACCGCGAGTGCGCTCGCGTCGAGCACGACGTGGAAGTTCGTTGCAACCAGATCGTTACCGAGGTAAACGCCGGAGCCGTTTCTTGCGTCGACGCGGCCGATGATCTGGAACGGGTTGATGCCGAATGAGAAGACCTGCACGATGCTGGGCGACACGTCGCGATAGATCTCGACGGGCGTCTTGCCGCACCTCGCCGATTCATTGCCTGTAGCTGGTACCTGCTGCGCCGAAACCGGGGCGGCAAGCATCACGGCGACAAGCACCGTGAAGGCAAGGTGTGCAAGACGGATTGATTGAATGCGGGTAGGAGGCATAAATGGGGTCATGACGTATGGGCCCAGAAGTGTTTCACTAATTAAAACCGTTTCTTCAGAGCTTGATTTGATCCGCGTCAGTTATTCGGAAGTTTCCTGAGTCTACTGGGACGTGCTTGTTGTTGAATTTCGGGGACGCGCAGCGGAGAATCGATTCGGCGGCATAGTTATATTACCGGGCTATTAGGAACAGAGCTAAAAGGAGCAGCGCAAAAGAATGCGCGATCCGGGGCGTTGGATTACCGTTCTTATATATGCAATCGCCATGGCGTTGGTCGAGGCGGCGGTGGTTGCCTACCTTCGCACGCTAATAGGCAGTACCGATCCATATCGCGCGGGTGCGCTTACGTTACCAGCCTGGATGATGCGAACGGAGATCGCGCGCGAAGCGGCCACCCTTGTTATGCTCGGAACGGTGGCCTGGCTTGCCGGACGTAACTGGCGGACAAAGCTGGGTTACTTCCTTGCCGCCTTTGGCGTGTGGGACATTTTCTATTATCTGTTCCTGGCGACGATCAGCGGCTGGCCGCGCTCGTTGTTGGCCTGGGATGTGTTGTTTCTTATCCCGCTGCCGTGGTGGGGACCGGTGCTGGCGCCATTGAGCATTGCGGTGCTGATGCTTGTATTGGGAACGCAGATCACCCAGTTCGGAAAGGGCGAACGCTCGTCGTGGCCGAGCGTTCTCTCATGGTCGTTGTGCTGCGTTGGCACATCGATCGCGCTGTACGTGTTCATGGCCGATGCAATTCATGCTCCTAAGTGGGATGCCGAGACACTCAATAGCATTTTGCCATTCGGGTTCGATTGGCTGCTGTTCGTCGTAGCGTTAGCGCTGATGGCCGCGCCGGTTATCGAACTTGTGTGGTGGTGCCAGACGGACGCTCGCGGCTCCCACGAAGCTGATTGAACCGAAAGAGCCGTCAGACCAATAAAACCCAACATGCCGTATGCAATATCCGTTACGCCATCGGTAGCGGACGTTCGCTCGATTTAGATTGGCAGTCGGCGCTCGCGCTTGCGCCTGTCCGGAAAGGGCGGCTTCACTGTCAGGCGGCGACGATCTGGTCCGTGACCACGGCAGCGATTTCCTCTCGGAAGGCGAATATGTCGCTCAACACGACCTGCAAAGCCATATACCTCAACGTCGCAGGGCTGATGGAGTCGGGCCCATGCAACTGCGAACGAGATTGCTTGACCTTTGTTGACGAACTGGTACAGGTCAGGTTTGTCGCGCACTTCAACTCGCCAGCCGGCAAATGGTGTCGGAACGACCTTGAGCAGCAGACTGGGTGACTCAGTCATGGCTCGAATTGGTGCGCAACCACCGCCTTGATAAGACGGTAGCTAGCGCCGCTTGGCCAATCGATGAGCCAGGGACCGATAGTCTGGTCGCAGATTCGCTCGCAGATTTGGTTGCCCCGGCATCGCGGATATGTCTTGTCATTATCTCGGACTCCTCCTGCAAGGCGTCGTCGCGCCGCATTTGCGGTCCGCAATTACCATGCCGGCCCGTGAGGGTCGATTTGGGCCAATTTTCGAGGTTTTAATCACCTGTATCGTGCCCAGTGCCGATCGTCCAACAACAGTGTTGACGAAGCTTCGACACCTTGCACGGTGACGGGGGCAGTTTTAATGGCGGGTAGAGGCTCTGAATGCGGTCCGGAAGCAGGGCTCCCAGTCCGTGCAGAGGTGGCAAAATCAAAATAATCTCAGGATGTTTTTCCGGCAGGGGAAGCTGCTAGATAGAGCGCACGGATATGAGTGCGCAGTTCGCGCATGCGTGGTGTGCTCTGCTCGCTAGGAGCGTCGGCTTTTCCGTAACGCAGGTCGATATAGAGCTCGCCGATACGCACAACGCGCTCGCGCAATCCGGGAAACCGTTTCGCGACGCGTTGCGTGAAGTCCTTCGGGCCTTCACTGGTCTTGCGCACTACGCCTCGCGCTGCCATCACGTTGCAGTAATGCAGCCAAAGTCTCTGAACCGCGTCCGTTTTGTTGCTGCGCAGGCGCATGAACATGCCAAGGGCGAATGCGCTGAGGATAATGCCGGTCGCAATCAACAGCGTGATGATCATATCCTGCCAACCCACGTTAGAGAAGCCAAAAGTGGACAAGAACCGGGTCTGGCGCTCCAGCGTGTAACCGAGAACCCATTGATTCCATGCATTGGTGACTGCGTCCCACTGGTAACGCAGTTCGACGAGCCACTTCAGCTGGGTACGCCGGAACAACGGCTGCGGATCGGTGTCTGGAACGGCATTGGCGAGCCCGCGTTCGATGCGCAGTGGCGAGACAGCAGCAGTCGGATCGACGCGCACCCAGCCTTCATCGGGGGTCCAGATTTCGTTCCATGCGTGCGCTTCCGATTGGCGGACCACCAGGTAGCCGTCGACGGGATTGATTTCGCCACCAAGGTAGCCTGTCACGACCCGCGTTGGCACACCGGCGGCGCGCATCATGACGGCGAAACTGGATGCGAAATGCTCGCAGAAACCGCGGCGCGTTTCGAACAGAAACTGGTCGACCGGATCCTTCGGCAGGGGAGGCGGTTCCAAAGTGTAAATGAACGGTTGCTCGCGGTAGATACTGAGGACACGTTGCGCGATCTCCATGCCAGAAAGCCCAAGCCCGCGCCATTGTCGGACCATGGCACGTGTGCGTGGCGCGGCGTCGGGGGGCAACGCGAGCGCACGCTGCAATTCAGCGGGAAGCGCTTCCGTGCCAGCACGGTACACGGGGGTAGATTCGGCGCTGTAGCGAAGGCGCTGCCGCACTGGGCTAAAGGAAACCACTTGGTAATCGCGTGTCAAGATACTCTTTTGCGGGAGCCGCGATGGCAGATCAACCAAATACAACCAGCGCTGGTCATGCGGCTCGAGAGTGACCGAGTATTTCAGGTTTGGAGCAAAACTATCGTAGCGGAACGATGAAAGAGGTATGCGTTGTCCGGCGGCCCAGTTTCGCCCGTCATAGTCCCACAAGACCGGACCCCGCCAATAGAGCTTCTTGGCATCTTCCGGAGGGGTTTCGAAATCAGCTCTAAAAGCGATTTCATCGGATAGTGAGAGGCGGGACAATGAACCGGGCGACATGCGATCGGACAAGCCGGTTCGCCCCGAATTTTGAATTTTCGGCAACCCCCACAAGGGACCCTCAATGCGCGGGAACAGAAGGAACAGCACCAGCATGACGGGCACCGCCTGAGCGAGCAATAAGCCCGACATACGCATGACTTGCAGAAATTTGGCTGGTCGAGCCCGGTGCTGGAGGCTGACCATGGTGCCCGTGATCAGCCATGCTGCTCCAATCGAATACAAGGCAGTGAAAATTGTCTGGGTATAGAAGAAATTCGTGATGGCGAGGAAATAGCAGAGCACTACGGTGACGGTAATGTCTCGCTGGCTGCGCATCTCCAGTAGCTTGAGCACAGTCATGGCCAGCAGCAGCGTTATTGCAGAGTCACGACCGAACAAGCTGCCAAACGAGAACAAAACACCGCCAATAGCGACCGCGGCAAATGAGAACAATAGCGGTTTGGCAGGCAAGGGACGCCGCTCCAATCCGGCATACAACCTGATCAGCAATGCGATCAAACAGAAGGCGACTGTCCACTTCGGTACGTGCGGGGCATGCGGTGCCATCACCACGACGATCGAGAGCAGGATGGCCAACAGATTGGGGAAACTGAGGTGCGCGCTCTGGTTCATGGGCGGTTAATGCTTCGGTATAAGGCGAGCGCTTCGAGACATTGGGTTTGATGCGCCTCTCCCGCACCAAAGTCAATCTCTCTATCAGGCAGTCTCAAACCGTAGCGCAGCCCCGATTGTGTTGCATCAATCACCCAGCGGGTCATGCGCGACAGGCGTTGTTCAAGCCCGAGCGAGTGGGGTGTGTCTGCGTAATCGATCCATAGCTGCGTTCCCGTCGCGCCAGAGAACAGCTTTGTTGCAAAGACGTCGCTGCGTGCCAGCGTTTTCCATGCGATGCGCCGTGGCGAGTCACCGGGATGGTAATTGCGAAGCCCGGCGAAATCTTCCTCTCCGATACCGATCGCATCACCAGGGCCGGAGACGGCGTGAACCTCGGGTAGCGCAACGTCGCCAGTCTCGGGCGCCGGATAGACGACGCAGCTCAAGTCGAGTTCGACATTGGCCCAAGCGCAGAACAGACCCAGGGGATAGGTCGCGAAAATGCGAAACCTGCCTGGACGCAGAACGCCTCTGCGCTGTGTCGCAATGACGACTTGTGCCTTTGTTTCGGCTACAGGGTCGACATCGACATAGCTTGGCCGATGCTCACCGAAGCGAATCGCCACGCTACGGCGAGCGATCCGCCCGCGGTTTTCGGCAAGGATGATGAAGCGTGCCTGATCCCCAGCAAACACCGGCTCGGTCTTGCCGGGCCGCAAACGCAAGTGAGCAAGATTGCGCCAAGTGTGTAGCATTGAAACCACCCCGGTGCCAGCAAGCAGAAACGTCAGGCCATAGCCGAGCCCCAGGTTGTAATTGATCGAGCCGACCAGCATCAGTGCCAGGGTCATCGCGAACAACAGGCCAGCTTTGGTCGGCAGAATGTAGACGCGACGTTGTGATAAGTCGACCGGTGCGCGCTCTACGCCCTTGGGCGGGAAAATCCAGTCGCCAATGCGGTCGCGCAATGGCAAAGCCTGCCCATCAGTCTCAATGTAACGCTGTTCTGAGCGTTTCAGGGTGGCGTCAGGCGGCATTCGATAAGAGATCGGCTTGACCTAGTGCATCGTTTGTCGAGACGAAGGCAGTGAATTCCCCGATTGCGGGGCGCCGCGCATCGTGCAACGAGACGTGCCAGTTTGGAATGGAAGCAGCAAGCGAGCACTCGACACGGCAATCGGCTTGTGTAGTAGTTCTATTGCCAAGGATCAGGGGATGGCTACTTCTTCGATCAAGCGCTGGGTCAAATCCAATCCTGGCAGCGCGGCGTAGCCATTCATCGGGCAGAGTCGATGTCCGACAACACTGGGGAGCACCGCCTGCAAATCCTCAGGGATAACTTTTTGACGACCATCCATGAACGCCCAGGCTTTGGCGGCGTTTAGCAGGTACAGTCCCGCGCGTGGGCTGAGACCATTGATGTAGTCGGCCGAGTTGCGGGTGAACGCCAGCACTGCCTGCAGATAGTCGAGCAGCGCCGGCGCAGTGACGACAGTGCGAGCCTGTTTTTGGAGGCTGGAAAAATCCTCTGGCGAGATCACCGGCGGTAGGTTATCGATCATGTCACGCCGCTCGCGGCCTTCGAGTAGCTCACGTTCGGCACCGGCATCCGGATAGCCAAGATGGATGCGCATCAAGAAGCGGTCCAGTTGCGATTCCGGGAGCGGGAAGGTGCCAACCTGGTGAGAGGGATTTTGGGTCGCGATTACGAAGAACGGCTCCGGCAATGCACGGGTGTTGCCGTCGACCGTGACCTGGTGCTCTTCCATCGCCTCGAGCAATGCACTTTGCGCCTTGGGTGTTGCTCGGTTGACTTCATCTGCCAGAATGACCTGCGAGAACACGGGGCCCGGGTGGAAGCTGAACGTGGAGCTTTCTCGATCAAATACAGTGACGCCAACGATGTCAGCCGGCAGCAGATCACTGGTGAACTGGATGCGCTGAAATTCGAGGCCAAGCGAGCGCGCCATGGCATGCGCCAGGGTGGTCTTGCCAACACCGGGCAAATCTTCAATCAGCAGGTGTCCGCGTGCCAAAAGGCAGGCGATGGTCAGCTTGATTTGCTGCTGCTTGCCAAGAATGACCTGACTGATTTGTGAAATGACGGGGTGAAGGAGTGCGGACATGTCGGAGGCTGCTATTGTCTTGATTTATTTGATTGGGCCGCGACTTCAAGCATGAGTTCACGACGATTGCAAGTACTTAGGCGAAGTTCCTGCACGCACGATTCGCGCCATATCGCCCAAGATTTCTGAAATGTCGTTGTGCCAGGCCCATACGTCGATGGAAATTGGGCGATAGAGCCGGCGTAGCAGAGCAAGCCGGGCGTGTCGACTCCCTCCGAGCCGCTATACAATCAGGCCAGCCGCCACCAAGCGGTTTTCGGCCACCAGGATGTTATACGTGCGGCAAGCGGCAGGCGTACTCATCACCTCGAATCCGATGCCGGCCTCGATCAGCGGGCGCAAGGTCGCCGGGTGCGGAAAGTGTTGACCACTGCCCGTGCCGATGAGCACGATTTCGGCCTCGCACGATGCAAGGAATCGAATCGCGTCTGTGCTGATTTCGTTAGCCGGACTAACTGGCCAATGCGGTTCAAGGCGTGTCGGCAACAAGACGAAACTGCGCAGATGCCGCTCGCCGTTAATCTCGACAAAATCGGCGCCGCAGGCAGTAACTCTATTGCGACCGGGCGCATTGGAAAGATGCAGTTTCACGGCAGGTCCTTCTTCAGGATTGAGCGCAAGTTGCCTCCAGTTCCCCGAAAGCAATCCGAATGGCTTTTTTTGCGGTCGAACAACGCTTCCGGTAGCATTATAGCTTTTCCCTTCTTGACAGAGGGTTACGAACCGTCTGTCGCCATGCTGCGGCGCATGAAATGAAAGAATTTTCACGAATTGAACGACTTCCCCCGTATGTGTTTAACATCACCGGGGAGCTAAAAATGGCGGCCCGCCGTCGCGGCGAGGATATAGTCGATCTGTCGATGGGCAATCCCGACGGGCCGACGCCGAAGCACATCGTCGACAAGCTGGTAGAGACGGCTCAACGAACTGACACGCATGGCTACTCTGTGTCGAAAGGTATTGCTCGCCTGCGCAAGGCGATTTGTGGCTGGTATGCGCAGCGCTACGGAATCAATCTCGATCCCGAAACAGAAGCCATCGTTACTATCGGCTCTAAAGAAGGCATCGCGCACCTGGCGCTGGCGACGCTCGAGCGCGGCGATATCGTGCTCGTGCCCAATCCGAGTTATCCGATCCATATTTACGGGCCGGTGATCGCGGGTGCCGATATCCACCATGTGCGCAACACGCCGGACGTCGACTTTTTCGAAGAGCTTGAACGTTCGCTCAGAGATACATTCCCGAAACCGAGGATGCTGATCGTCAACTTTCCGAGCAACCCGACGACACAGTGTGTTGATTTGAGTTTCTTCGAACGCCTGGTTACATTGGCGCGGGAACATGGCATCTATGTCGTCCACGACCTGGCCTATGCCGACATCGTTTTCGACGGCTATGAGGCACCGTCGATCCTCGAAATCCCGGGCGCCAAGGATGTAGCGGTTGAGTTCTTCACCATGTCGAAGTCCTACAACATGGCCGGTTGGCGCATTGGTTACATGGTTGGCAATCGCGACTTGGTTAATGCACTGGCGCGAATCAAGAGCTACCATGATTACGGCACTTTTACGCCTTTGCAGGTGGCCTCGATTGTTGCGCTGGAAGGGCCGCAGGATTGCGTCGAGGAAATTCGTATGACTTACCAGCGACGGCGCGATGTGATGGTCAGAGGCCTGCATGCAATGGGTTGGATGGTCGACAATCCGCGGGCGGCAATGTACGTGTGGGCGAAGATTCCGGAGCCTTATGCAAAGATGGGTTCGCTGGAGTTTTCCAAGAAATTGCTCACAGACGCGAAACTAGCGGCAGCGCCGGGGGTGGGCTTCGGGCGATACGGTGACGACCATGTGCGCTTGGCCTTGATCGAGAATGAAGCGAGAATTCGCCAGGCGCTACGCGGTATCAAAGATATGTTCCGCAAGGACGGTGTGCTGGGATCGGGCAGCAGCGCAAAAAAGGATTCTGCGCAGGCCGCGTGAGGGGTGTCGTATCGCCCCTTTTTCATGCTGATCGTGTAAAAGTTCTCACATGCGCTGAGAGCCAGCGCGACAGGAATCAGACAGCGAATTCGGACGCTGCTTGTTGGCTAGTAATGGTGTGAGGGAGCATCTATGAAGCCGATGAATATCGGTTTGTTGGGTGTCGGCACGGTTGGCGGCGGCACGCATGCGGTCTTGCTGCGCAATCGTGACGAGATCGCGCGCCGTGCCGGGCGCGAGATTGTGGTGCGCGTGGCAGCGGCGCGGGACTTGGATAAGGCGCGCCGAGTGGTGGGTCCGGAGATCGAATTGACTCACGATCCGTTTATGGTCGTGCGGCATCCGGAAATTGAAATTGTTGCGGAGCTGATTGGCGGGACCGATTTGGCGCGTGAATTGGTGCTTGCGGCAATTGCTGACGGCAAGCACGTTGTCACCGCGAACAAGGCCTTGTTGGCAATCCACGGCAATGAGATCTTCCGCGCGGCCCAGGAGCGGGGCGTAAGTGTTGCGTTCGAGGCGGCAGTCGCGGGTGGTATCCCGATCATCAAGGCACTTCGTGAGGGACTAACAGCCAACCAGATCGAATGGGCCGCGGGGATCATTAATGGCACTACCAACTACATCCTGTCGGAGATGCGCGACAAGGGCGCGACGTTCGACGCCGTGCTGAACGAGGCACAGCGTCTAGGTTACGCCGAGGCTGATCCAACATTTGATATCAAAGGCGTCGACGCCGCGCACAAGCTTACCATTATTGCTGCCCTGGCCTTTGGCATTCCGATACAGCTGGCGAAGGTGCACATCGAGGGCATTGCCGACCTGGCTCAGGTCGACATCTGCAATGCCGAGGAATTTGGCTATCGCATCAAATTGCTTGGGATCACGAAGCGGGTCGCGGCTGGTATCGAGCTGCGCGTGCATCCTGCCCTGATTCCGCACCGTCGACTGATTGCCAATGTCGAGGGCGCGATGAATGCGATCCTGGTCAAAGGCGATGCGGCTGGTCCGACAATGTATTACGGGGCTGGCGCCGGCGCCGAGCCGACGGCGTCGGCGGTGATCGCTGATCTGGTCGACGTGACGCGTATGCATACGGCCGACCCCGACCATCGGGTACCGCACTTTGCATTTCGACCAGACCGGCTGTCTGACGTGCCGGTGCTACCGATGGGGGAGGTGCACTCGTGTTACTACTTGCGCATGCCCGTGGTGGACCGGCCCGGCGTGCTGGCCGATATCACGCGCATACTCGCCGATCGAAAAATCTCCGTCGAGGCGATGCTGCAGCGCGAACCCGCGGAAGGTCAAGAGCAAGTCGACATCATCTTCCTGACCCATATGACGCAGGAAAAGGACATTAACGCGGCGATCGAGAGAATCGAGGCGCTGCCGATGACGAGCGGCTCCGTGACGCGGATTCGTATAGAGTCACTCGATGGGAAGTGAATGGAATCACGTGGTCGGCGATAACGGGCACTGCGCGACGGGAGATAGCGGTCGTGGCCAAACGCAAGTCGAGTAACCGAATTGGGGAGATGGCCGCCTTTTGGCCCCCGACAAGAAGCCACCTGAACGAATGAATATGACCAGCCATTTGAATATGACCAGCCATTACAGGGGACTCATCGAGCGTTATCGCGACCGCTTGCCGGTGTCGTCAGACACACCGGTTGTGACGCTTAACGAAGGCAATACCCCGTTGATCGAGTTGTTCAATCTGCCGAATCTGTTGCGCAAAAACGTGCGCATTCTGTGCAAGTTCGAAGGCCTGAACCCGACTGGCTCTTTCAAGGACCGGGGCATGACGATGGCTGTTAGCAAAGCGGTCGAAGGCGGTTCGAAAGCAATCATATGTGCATCGACCGGGAATACTTCGGCGGCGGCCGCCGCCTATGCCGCGCGCGCCAACATACGCTGCTTCGTTTTGATCCCGGAGGGCAAGATTGCGCTGGGCAAGTTATCCCAGGCGATGATGCACGGTTCGGTGGTGATCCAGATTCGCGGCAATTTCGACGATGGCATGCGCCTGGTGCAGGAGTTGGCCGAAACGATGCCTCTCGATATCGTCAATTCCATCAATCCATACCGTTTACAGGGGCAGAAAACAATTGCCTTCGAAGTGCTCGAGGCACTCGGCGATGCACCCGATTATCACGCGTTGCCGGTTGGCAATGCCGGCAATATTTCGGCGCACTGGATTGGCTACAGTGAGGCGGCGGGGATGGCTTGTGGGAGCTGTAATCACTGTGATGGCAAGTGCCCGTACCTGGAAAACAAGCTGGCGACCCGGCGGCCGATCATGGTCGGCTACCAGGCAAGCGGTGCTGCACCGTTTTTGCGCGGGCACATGGTGGATGATCCGGAAACGGTTGCTACGGCAATCCGTATCGGCCATCCGGTGTCATGGGATCTGGCCTGGGCGGCCAAGAACGAGTCAGGCGGCTGGTTCGACGAGTGCACCGACGAGGAGATCCTGCGCGGCCAAAAGCTGCTTGCCGAAACTGAAGGTATTTTCTGTGAGCCGGCGTCGGCGGCCTCGATTGCCGGTGTGTGCAAGGATCTGGAACTGGGCGTGATCGGCGAGGGCTCGACCATTGTCTGCACACTGACTGGGCACGGGCTCAAGGATCCCGACACGGCCATTGAGCAAAGCACCAAACCGGTGGTGGTTGATGCCAAGCGGGCGGCGATCGAAGGTGTGATTGCCAAACACCTTGGCGGCTAGGCTGACGCGGTAACACTGCGATGGGGCCGACCCAGCGCTTTGATGACGCACGCAAGTTTTGGGACGGGCGCTTTGACACGGACATCTATATTTTCGGTACTGGCCCGAACGTCTTTCTGACATCGCATAAGGGATTGTTCAAACCCGGTATGCGTGTGCTGGCAGTGGCTGACGGGGAAGGACGCAACGGCGTGTGGCTCGCGCAGCTAGGCTGCGACGTGCTGTCGGTGGACATTTCTCCACTGGCAATTGAAAAGGCGCGCAAGCTTGCTGAGCAGCGGCAGGCTTCGGTTCGTTTCGAGTGTGCCGACCTGATGCAGTGGCAGTGGCCGCGTGGCGAGTTCGACGCAGTTGTTTGTATCTTTATCCAGTTCGCCTCGCCGATCGAGCGCAAGATATTGTTCGATGGCTTCTGGGCAGCTCTCAAGCCCGGTGGTGTGTTGCTGATGGAGGGTTACGGCGTAAAGCAGCTTCAGTACACCTCCGGTGGTCCTGGAAAGCTGGAGAACCTTTATACGCTTGACATGCTGCGCGAGGCGTTTACGAACTGGGAGTTTGAAAGCCTGCGCGAACACGAAGCGGTGTTGGACGAAGGTCCGAAGCACAGCGGAATGGCAGCGTTGGTTGATCTTTTTGCTCGCAAACCATCGATTCCCTGAAGCCATGCGGCTGCAAGTTCGTGTGGTCGTGCCATCCAATGGATAGCAGATGCGCTCGAACGTTGCACAAGTCTTGTGCGTATGTGATGGGAGCTGATAATTGTTATCGCTTCGACTTCCTCGGCATCTTTTGTGTACGACGGTCGTTATTTGGTTGACTGACCAGAAACGCAAGTTCAAGTTGCAACGGGACGTTTGGGGAGCTAACAATGGCGCGACGGCGCATAGTTTCCCTTTGGGTGGCGTCAGTTGTCTTCACCATAGCCCTGGTGTCGCCGGGAGTTACAACGTCTCTCCCAGGTGGCGATGCCGATGGACTCAGAGTGACGGATTATTTTCTGAGCCACACGAGCAACGAGCCTTTCTATCGTCAGCAAAAGCTGGATTCGAGAGTAATACTCCACATGCGCGAAGTGGTGTTATCCGGGCGCGAGCGCACTGTATCCGCCGACGGATGGGAGTTGCTACTGATCCACGGAGGGACTTTTCCCGGCTACGTGACTTTCGACACGAACTACGCGAACGTTTCTCAGATGCGTCACTTTGCTAGGTCTGGTTGGGACACGTTTGCACTGGACCTCGAGGGCTACTGCTTGTCGACGCGGCCCATGATTATGGATGCTCCGACTGCCTTCCCGGAAAGCAAGGCACCGATGCACGGAGAGTTCACCGTGCGAAACATAGAGCGGGCTGTAGACTTCATTCGGACTTTACGTGGCGTAGAGAAAGTACATCTGTTGGGTTGGTCACTCGGTGCCGATCTCGAAGTTCCACGCTACGCCATTCAGAAGCCAGGCAAGGACGCAAGCCTCGTTTTTTATGGCGTCGGCTACGATGGTCCGATGAGCATGGACCGCCGTAGGGAACGCGCGGTTTTAGACGAGGCGGCAAAGGTATTGTATAGCCGTCCTTGCTCGTCGTCACGGCGGGCTGGTCTCGGAACCAAGAAGGAATTCATTGTCCCCGGCGCGTTCGAGGCATTTCGCACGGCACATCTGGCATCCGATCCGAAATCCGCTGAACTCGGGGGCGCTGTGCGGTGGCCTGCAGGCCGGTCTGTCGACCTGGATCTGTCAAAACCCTTTTTCGATGCGTCGAAGATTCGCGTTCCAACGCTAGTGATTGGCGGCGAGGCCGATACTTGGGCTACTTGCGAGAGCAATCGACTCCTCGTCGAGTCGCTAGGACGTGAGATCGAAGAGTATGTCGAAATCCCCGGTGGAGGACATTTTCTCCATTTCGAGAAGACGAACGACATTTTCTATCGAGCTGTCATCAACTGTCTGGAGGCGAACAACTAGGCAAAATTGTACGTCTCGTATTGTTTGGTACTTTCGGACTAGGTTGCCAGTCCGAAACTTCGATCGCGTCGCGGAAGGCTGTGAGTTTGTCCGGGCTCGAAGGCTAACAGATTGTATTTGTTCCCCGCTCGCGGCCACACTCTGGAGATCAAGTCCCGGATATAGGGACCAATCAACTCATCGACATGAACCGCATCGAAAGATCGATGGCCTGAATATCCTTGGTGAGGTCGCCGATCGATATTCGGTCTACTCCGGTCTTGGCGATTGCGCGTACGTTGGTCAGCGTGATGCCCCCGGATGCTTCCAACTCGGCGCGACCCGCGGTGACCTTGACCGCCTCGGCCATTTCCTCAGTGGTGAAATTATCGAGCAGGATCAATTTTGCGTCGCTGGCAATAGCCTGCTCGAGTTGTTCGATGGTTTCGACTTCGATCTGAATCGGTATTTGTGAGTCGATTTCCCGCGCTTTAGTCAGTACGTTGCCAACGCCACCAGCGGCGGCAATGTGGTTTTCCTTGATCAAGATTCCGTCATAAAGGCCGATACGGTGGTTGACGCCACCGCCGGTCTTGACGGCATATTTCAGCGCAAGTCTGAGGCCGGGGATGGTTTTGCGGGTGTCGAGAATGGCAGCGCGAGTTCCCGAAACGGCCTTGACATAGCTTCCGGTTTTGGTTGCGACCGCAGAGAGCGTCTGCAGAAAGTTCAGTGCCGTTCGCTCACCGGTCAAAAGTGGTCTGGCCGGCCCGCGCAGATCGCAGATCGTCGTTTTGGCGGCGACATGGTCACCGTCACCGACGTGCCATTGGACGCTGATTCGAGGATCGAGTTGACGAAACACTTCATCGAGCCAGGCGCCGCCACACACAGTGCAGTCTTCACGTGTAACGATGTGTGCGTGCGCGAGAACCTCTTCGCCGACCAAGGCGGCGGTAACATCGCCCGATCCGACGTCCTCGGAAATTGCCTGGGCGACGGCGCGCTCGATATCGTCTCGCAACTTTTCGTTGGGCAGGTGCTGGTCGGTCATTCGTTGTCTGCGGCACAAATGGTGTGCCATAAGCCTAACCGTGATGTTTGATTTTAGCGCTGGATGCGCAGAACGCTTGGTGATTTCGTCAAGGCCTTCGAAGCCAAACCCTCTCGAGGCGCCAAACCAGGGAAACGCGGCATCCTGCCCGGTTCCAAAGTGACCGAAGAAGTCAGCGAGTTTCGCGGTATTCTGCCAGGCCGCGATTCGATCAGTCCCAATCGCCATCGTGACATCGGCAACATGGAAGAGCTGATTGATTTCATTGCCCGGTGGCGAGAGCATCCCGTTCACCCCTATCCGCAGCAACTTGGCGCGGCGTTGGACGTGGTCCGAGCCGTTGGCTTGGGATGGCCGGGCCGCAACGCGGTTCAGGACGCCATCAATTGGTTGCTTCGAGGCGGCGTTTGATGGTGACCGCGCCGCGGATTTGCCCGGCATAATAACCGGTCGCCCGGTCTTTAGGGTATTCCTGCTGCAGGCGGGCCCGCACTGGATCCGGAATGGTTCGCTCGGTTCCGTGGCAGGTCAGGCACAAGGGTTTGACCGGCAGTGCTTTCATGTAGCGAAAGTAGGTTGCGTCAGGCTCCGGGACGATTTCGGTATGTTCCAGCTGGGTCGTGTTTCGTGCCGCTGCAGCAGCCTCATCAAAGTTGCGAAGTACCTTTTGCTCCCATGCATCGGGTTGGCCGATCAACGGATTACGCGGCCTCAAGCTGACCCGGCTTACCTTCCAACCAGTCTCGCGGGACAAGGACACGGCAAGCTCTGGTGCAGTGTCGCGGCAGACGCTGATCGCACCTTCGGGTCCGGAATCGGACAGGGCCTGCTTGAGCGCGCTACCAAGCTTCTTGATCAAGTCGCCGGCAACTTGGCGCGCCTGCCGGGTCATGCCCTGCTGGTCGCCTTGCTCATGATGCTGTTCTGCAGGCGCCGGCCCAGCAGCGAACAGCATGGCGTACAGGGATACGGTCAGCAAGCGATTCATTTGTAAGTTGCCTGTTGTAAACGTGATTCTGGCAATTTGCCACCTTTATGCATCGCGTGCAAACGCACTGAGGTGCGCTTCGAGTCAGGCCATTTCGCCGCTTTGGTGCTTGAAATCATGGCATTGCCACCCAATGTTGGCGGTAATGACGTATTCAAGGATGACACCATGCGCCTGGACAAACTAACGACCCGCTTTCAACAAGCTCTCGCCGAAGCCCAAAGCCTGGCGGTCGGGGCGGACAACCCATATATCGAACCGCAGCACTTGTTGAGCGCACTACTGGCCTCAGAGGACGGATTCGCCGTGTCTTTGCTGTCTCGTGCCGGGGTGCGCGTGAACGCGCTGCGCGAAGCGCTGCGTGATTCAATCAAACGACTGCCCAAGGTGGAAGGACACGGCGGCGAAGTCAATCTGTCACGGGGTCTTGCGAATCTGCTCAATGTAACCGACAAGATGGCGCAAAACCGCGGTGACCAGTTTATTGCGTCCGAGTTGTTTGTGTTGGCCTTGGTAGAGGACAAGGGCGAGGCGGGCAAACTGTTTCGCGACCACGGCGCCGAAAAGAAAGCGTTGGAAGGTGCAGTGGATGCCGTACGTGGTGGGGAGAACGTTGGCAGTGCGGAGGCCGAAGGCCAGCGCGAGGCTCTGAAGAAATACACCCTTGATCTGACCGAGCGGGCCCAGCAAGGCAAGCTCGACCCGGTCATTGGCCGTGACGATGAGATCCGGCGCTGTATACAGATCCTGCAACGGCGCACCAAGAACAATCCGGTGCTAATAGGTGAACCTGGCGTGGGCAAGACCGCCATCGTCGAAGGTCTGGCACAGCGCATTATCAATGAGGAGGTGCCTGAGACACTGAAAGGCAAGCGAGTTCTGGTGCTGGATATGGCGTCGTTGTTGGCTGGTGCCAAATACCGTGGCGAGTTCGAGGAGCGGCTCAAGAGCGTGCTCAAGGAGTTGGCGCACGACGAGGGGCAAACCATTGTGTTTATTGATGAAATTCACACAATGGTGGGAGCCGGAAAAGCCGAAGGTGCAATTGACGCAGGCAACATGCTGAAACCGGCGCTGGCGCGTGGCGAACTGCACTGTATTGGCGCGACGACTCTGGACGAGTATCGCAAATACATTGAGAAGGACGCGGCCTTGGAACGGCGCTTCCAGAAAGTAATGGTCGATGAGCCGAGTGTAGAGGACACAATTGCTATCCTGCGCGGTCTGCAGGAGCGCTACGAGTTGCACCATGGCGTGGACATCACCGACCCGGCGATTGTCGCAGCGGCGGAGTTGTCGCATCGCTACATCACCGACCGCTTCCTGCCCGATAAAGCGATTGACTTAATTGATGAGGCCGCGGCACGCATCAAGATGGAGATTGATTCCAAGCCCGAAGCGCTCGATCGGCTGGACCGACGCCTGATTCAGCTCAAAATCGAGCGCGAGGCCGTCAAGAAGGAAAAGGACGAGGCGTCGCAGAAGCGCCTGGCGCTGATCGAGGAAGAGATTGGCCGACTAGAGCGCGAATATGCTGATCTGGATGAGGTGTGGAAGGCCGAAAAAGCCCAGGTCCAAGGCTCGCAGCACATCAAGGAGGAGATCGACAAGATCAGAATGGAGATGGAAACGGCCAAGCGCAAGGGCGACTGGCAGAAAGTCTCGGAATTGCAGTACGGGCGGCTGCCACAGCTAGAAGCACAACTGAGTAAGGCGGAGTCCCGCGGGGAAGAAAGTCAGCCGGCGTTCCAGCTGCTGCGTACCGAGGTCGGGGCGGAAGAAATCGCCGAGGTGGTGTCTCGTGCAACAGGCATACCGGTGTCACGCATGATGCAGGGCGAGCGTGAGAAGCTGCTCCATATGGAAGGGCGGTTGCACCAGCGCGTGGTTGGTCAGAATGAAGCGGTGCGCCTGGTATCCGATGCGATTCGTCGCTCGAGAGCCGGTCTGGCGGATCCCGACAAGCCTTACGGATCGTTCCTGTTCCTCGGGCCGACCGGCGTTGGCAAGACAGAATTGTGCAAGGCGTTGGCCCAGTTTCTTTTCGATTCCGAGGATCATCTGATCCGGATCGACATGTCGGAATTCATGGAGAAGCACTCGGTGGCCCGTCTGATCGGCGCGCCTCCGGGGTATGTTGGATACGAAGAGGGCGGCTACCTGACCGAAGCGGTTCGTCGCAAGCCTTATTCAGTGATTCTGCTCGATGAGGTCGAGAAGGCACATCCGGACGTGTTCAATGTGCTACTGCAGGTGCTCGACGACGGACGCATGACGGACGGACAGGGTAGAACAGTGGACTTCAAGAACACGGTCATTGTCATGACTTCGAATCTTGGCTCGCAAATGATCCAGCAGATGTCGGGTGACGACTATCAGGTGATCAAACTCGCGGTGATGGCCGAGGTGAAAACCGCCTTCAAGCCCGAGTTCGTCAACCGGATCGACGAGGTGGTGGTATTCCACGCGCTCGACGAGAAGCACATTATGTCGATAGCCAAGATCCAGCTCGGTTATCTAGAAAAGCGTCTGGAGGCTATGGATATGGACCTGCAGGTTGACGATGCTGTACTGCAGAAGATGGCCGAAGCCGGTTTCGACCCGGTATTTGGTGCCAGGCCGCTGAAAAGAGCGATCCAGGCCGGCATCGAAAATCCGTTGGCGCGGGAGATACTCGAAGGAAATTTCGGGGCCAAAGATGTGGTACGCGTGGTGTTGCGTGGCGGCAACATTGCCTTTGCCAAGGGCTTAAAGGAGGCCGAAAAACAAGCCTCGGCGTGACAGCAGTGGAATATTTGGTCGGTTTTCCCGGATAATCCAGCCTTTCAGAGTTATCGCCCGACCGGATACGCCGTTCGGGCTGATTTTTAGCGCGATGAGCCTGGACGTTACGCAAGCCACCCCGCAACCGCTGGCTCGTTTCAAAGGCGAGCCGATCGTCGAGTTGCCGGCCGATCTCTACATCCCACCGGAAGCACTCGAGGTGGTTCTGGAGGCATTCGAAGGTCCGCTCGACCTGCTTTTGTATCTGATTCGCAGACATAATCTTGACGTGCTCGACATTCCCATGGCCGATCTGACACGGCAATACATGGCGTATGTCGAAATGATGCATGAGCATCAGCTCGAGTTGGCGGCGGAGTATCTGCTGATAGCGGCAATGCTTACGGAAATCAAGTCGCGAATGCTGTTGCCGCGGCCTATCCATCTGGTGGAGGAGGAAGATCCACGCGCGGAGTTGGTGCGGCGTCTTGTCGAGTACGAGCGAATGAAACTGGCGGCTCAGAAGATCAACGAGCTACCGCAAGTCGGTCGGGATTTCACACCGGTTTCTGTATGGTTCGACAGGTCTACCGAAGAGGTGCTGCCGGATGTCGACGCGGAAGATCTGCGGAGTGCGTGGTTGGGGTTGCTCGCACGGGCGCGTGTCAGACGGCACCATCGCATCAGTCGCGAGGAACTGTCAGTGCGTGAACACATGAGCGAGATCCTGCGGCGCTTGCATAACCTCAAGTTTGTCCGGTTCGAAGAGTTGTTCGACCCGGAACGCGGCGTGGCAGTGCTGGTGGTCACGTTTCTGGCAATCTTGGAACTTGCTAAGGAAAACCTCGTAGAGGTGTCACAACAAGGTGTTTTTTCACCGATTTATGTAAGGCTTACGCATGAACTTGCAACCGTCTGATTTTGCGCAAATTAAACGCGCTGTCGAGGCGGCATTGCTGGCCAGTTCGGAACCACTCGCGGTTACGGAATTGCGAAGGTTGTTCGACGAGGACCACGGGGCCGAAATAATACGTCGCGTACTCGAGGATTTGCAGGGCGACTGGAGCGAACGCGGGGTTGAACTGGTAAACGTAGCCAGTGGTTGGCGGTTCCAGGTACGACCTGACTTTCAGCAGCGACTGAACAAATTGAACCCTCACAAGCCGCCGAGGTACTCCCGCGCTGTATTGGAGACACTGGCAATCATCGCCTATAAACAACCCGTTACGCGCGGTGATATAGAAGAAATTCGGGGTGTGTCAGTTTCCGCTAACATCCTCAAGGTCCTCGAGGCGCGTGGCTGGATCGATGTCGTTGGGCACAAGGAATCGCCGGGCCGTCCGGCGCTCTTTTCAACGACCAGATCGTTTCTTGACGATTTGGGTCTGCGGTCCTTGAGTGAATTGCCGTCGCTTGAGGACCTGGGCACGTTGATAGAAAGTGGCGACGTCGAGGCGAGCTCGGCCTTCATAGAAGGAAGTGTTGAGCAAGAAGCAAGTACACCGGACGAAGCGATGGCAGTCGCGGGCTTGGCGGAGGAAAGCGGAGCACCTGCCACTGAAGCAATAGAGCAAGCGTCAGCGCGAAGTTAAGAAAAGAGATTTACAATGCATTGTAACCTCATGTTTTATTGAGATCTATGAGGTCAATCCTGATTGTTAACCCGAAAGGTGGGGCAGGGAAGACGACCTTAGCAACCAATTTGGCAGGT
The DNA here is from genome assembly GCA_020346185.1 of Betaproteobacteria bacterium. GTDB lineage: Bacteria > Pseudomonadota > Gammaproteobacteria > Burkholderiales > Eutrophovitaceae > SG8-40. The sequence continues at coordinate 2,330,416 of CP070775.1, forward strand.
GGTCTGGCCTCGGCTGGCGATGATGAAGTCAGGCTTTGGGACCTCGACCGGCAGCACTCTGCCCTGGCATGGCTAGCGCTTCGGCCAGCAGACCGACCGATCATCAGGTCCCTGGTTGGCACGAAGAAGGAGCATGGCCAGTCGGCCAGGAGTCGCACCGGTTGGCTCATTTTGGATGCGCCCGCTGGTATCCGCGGAAAGATGCTGCAGCGCGCATTAAGAATTGTCAACAAGGTAATTGTTCCGATTCAACCATCAATTTTCGATATGGCCGCATCGAGAGATTTCCTTCTCGAACTTCTGGAGGAGAAGGCGGTTCGGAAGCACAAATGCGCTATCGGTATCGTTGGCATGCGGGTGGATCCGCGAACGCGTGCAGCGTCTACGCTAGGCGCCTATTTGCAGCAATATGATTTGCCGATGTTGACCTGGTTGCGTGACACCCAGACTTATGCGAACGCGGCCTTTAAGGGGCTGAGCATTTTCGATCTTCCGGTCTCAATCAGTGGTCGCGACACTGAACAGTGGCGGCCAATTCTTGAATGGGTAACTGACTGACGCGTCTGTCACGTGGCGTTACACCTCTGTTGCGTGTTATTACGCAGATTGCTAAAATTCCGCTCCTGGCATTCTGACGGTCGCGGGGTGGAGCAGTCTGGCAGCTCGTCGGGCTCATAACCCGAAGGTCGTAGGTTCAAATCCTGCCCCCGCAACCAATTCCGCTCTTTAAAAACTTGGACAGCCGAAGCGTGTGGGTGCTTC
>CP070775.1:2331277-2338274 GCA_020346185.1 Betaproteobacteria bacterium
ACTGAAACACTGGCTGCGCGCATGCCAGACCCGGGAAGAAGCGCTGTATCGGGCACACACGGAAAGTGGCATCAGCATGACGCAGATTGCCAATGAGATTGGGCTATCGATTTCTCGGGTAGGCAGGCTGATCAAGCAAGCGGAGAATGAAAGGGCAAAAAGCAAGACCTGACCCCGATTTTTCGATTTTTGTACTCGGGCAGTCGCTTTTTCAGCGAACTGCTAGACGGGATAAGACGTATCCTTGGTCGTCGGCATCGGCTCTATCGTGCCCATGTGAAAACGGAAGGCGCCGTTTTGCCGATCTGAAAAATAGTGGCGCAGTGTGTTGCGCACTGTTGCGAACGCCAGTTCGTCCCACGGCACGTCTTCCTCGTTGAATAACTCGACCTGCTCGGTTTCCAGGCCGGCCGAGAAATCCAGGTCCAGCAACTTCGCACGAAACAGCAGGTAAACCTGGTTGACGTGGGGGATGTTGTACAGAGCATAAGGCGCGATGATGTCAACTCGCGCATTGGCTTCCTCCAGTGTTTCGCGTTGCGCGCCAGCGGCAGTCGTCTCACCGTTTTCCAGGAAGCCGGCTGGGACTGTCCACTTGCCGTTGCGTGGCTCGATTGCGCGTTTGCACAGCAGTAGCCGATTCTCCCACTCCGGAAGGCAGCCCACGATCAGGTTGGGGTTTTCGTAGTGGACTGTGTTGCACTCATCGCAAACGGCGCGCGACAGGTTATCACCGTCGGGAATCCGCTGATCTGTACGTGCTCCGCAATTGCTGCAAAAATTAATAGTCATGGCTTTCTTCAGAACGTCGCGATTATACGTTGGTCAGCGCGAGCGCCGGACGCTTTACGATGCGCTAGCCGGCGCGAAGCGCATGCGGCGACATCGAGCGGACTGCTCGATGTCGGGGCCTGTCATAGCGTTCGCCAATCGGGAATGTGGCAGCGCGAGGTATCATAGCGACTCTACAGTTTGGCGGATTACAACTTTTCCGGAGAACGACGAATGAGCAAAATTTGGCGTGTGTTGGCCGTGGTTGCGCTGTGGTCATCCTGGACACTTCCTGTGAGCGCCGATGAGTTGAGCGGAACATGGGCAGGCCCCTGGTATCGCGGTATGACCAGCGGCACGATGACGCTTCAGATTCAAAGCGACGGGACAGGTGTAGTGCAATTCACCAATCTGGATGGTTTTGGTACGAAGGCGGTTGCGCTGTTCAAAACCGACAAAGGTGACAGGCGCCTGAGCTTCAGCGCTTCGGGCGAGGGTGCTGCGGTATTCGTTGCCTCCACGCAGCTCACTGGCGATGGAGAGGTGCTGGACGGGAAGGGGGAGTACGATGGCTTTCCGATCAAGTTCAAGCTGAAGCGCCGCTGATCATAAACCGACCAACACAAAATTAAGCGGTCCGCATGATCGCTTTTCTGTATGACAATGCTGCCCTATTCGTCAGGTAGCGCCTTGATATAGTCGGCCAGTGACTCGATCTGCCACGGCTTGAGTTGCTTGCGAAAGCCGGGCATCGGCGACTTGCCTTTGGCGATCGTTTCGATCACGATGTCGCGCGACTTGTCTGTTCCGGCAAGCCGGGGGCCATCCGCGCCTCTCATTCCGTAACCCTGGTGGCACCAGCTACAGCGCGATGCGAACAGGCGTTTTACGTCGCTTCCTTGTTCGCTGTATTTTTCGTCCACCACCGCTGCAGCGACCTCGGTAGGGTCTTCAGCTGCAAGCGTGATTAATGGCGTCGAAAGTGCGATCGCTGAAGTTAGCACCGACGCGGCGAATCGCATCAGCCTTGTTTTTTGAAGCATCACTGTCTCCCGAAGTCTTGGTCGACTGTTCTGATTGATCATGCTACACCGTTGTTATTGTCTTTAACGGATCATCCCTGGCCAAGGTTTACACGCGCCGCTCAGCCATGGGCTTGAAGAATACGGCCATAAAAATAGGGCGGGGATAACCCCCCGCCCTATTCATCTGCTGCTGTCTGACTTGGTCGGTCAAAAACCTCCCGAAATCAGAGCGCGAACACCATCAGGTTACCACCGTCAGTCGGCATGCTGGTGAATGGCTCACCGAACAGACCCGGGAAGTTACCCGACACGTGTGAACCCCAGCCGGTCACGACAGCGACGTACTGCTTGCCACCGACCATGTAGGAGATCACGCCACCATGGTGGCCAAGACCGTTGTTGTGCTGCCACAGCAACTTGCCATTGCGCGCATCGAAGGCCATGAACATGCCGTCGGCGCCCGGTACGAAGACCAGGTTACCGCGAGTGGCCATCAAAGAGGCGAGTACCGGGTACTTGAACTCGACGCGCCACTTCATCTTGCCGGAAAGCGGATCACGTGCCTGCAACGTACCATAGGCAGAGTCAACCGGCGTGCCGTCAACTTTCTGCTTGGGTGCCTTGGACGTCCAGCTTGCGCCGAAGTAGGCCTGGCCGGAGTAGTCGTCCGGGCGCTCCGGGTTTACCACTTCGATGTCGAAGCAGAATTCCTGGGTGACGAAATAGTGCAAGCCCAGGTTCGGGTTGAACGCACCCGTGTTCCAGGAAAGCGCACCGTCAATCGCCGGGCAGACATCGGTGTTCATGCCTTCCGGCAGTTCGCGACGACCAACCAGGCGGCCCGCGCGGGTTACGCCCTTGATGTAGTTATAAGTCTCGCCGACCATGTAAGCGTTGTGCACGGCCAGTTCATCACCGCCACCGACGGAGTCGGGATCGTAAACGAACATGATGCCGCCCTTGTTCGGGTGAACCATGTAGCGCTTGCCACCTTTTTCCATGAGGAGGAAGTTGCCGGTTGCGGAGTCGAAGTCCCATGCGTCGTGCGGCATCTCCTGGAAGTAGGCAGACAGTTCACCGGTGTCGGCATCGAGCACGACGACCGAGGAGCTGTACAGGTTCAAGCCCGGACGCGGACCAGCAGTCATCCAGTCTTCACCGATGTAGTCGTAGTCAGGTGCCGGGTTGGCGGTACCCCACCACACGGTATCTTGCGCAGCGTCGTAGGAGCCGGTCATCCAGCCACCGCCGCCACCGATCTTCCACGAGTCGTTGCCCCAGGAATCGCGCGAACGCTGGTCGCCACCAATGGTGTCAAATTGCCAACGCACTTCGCCCGTCATCGCGTCGACTGCGAAGATCGGTCCGCAGCAACCGGAAAGCTCACCACCGTTGGCACCGACGAGGACCATGTCCTTGACGATCAGCGGAGCGCCGGTAAAGCCCTTGTTGCCCTTGGCAACGGACATGATTTCGTTGTCCCAGGCAACTTCGCCAGTGTTCTTGTCGAGGGCGATCATACGGCCGTCAGTGGTGGCCATGTAGACGTGGCCATGACCGATGGCCAGACCGCGGTTGTAGGGGTTATAGAAGGTGCCTTCGGCACGCTCCTGGTCGATCTTGGCACGGTAGTTCCAGAGCGGAGCACCGGTGGCGCCGTTCAACGCCCAGAGTGAACCCGACGTGTTGGTGTAGTAAAGAACGCCGTCGACTGCCAGAGGGAAGGACTGGATGCCACGCTTCTGCGCGCCTGGCGAATGCTGCCAAGCGAGACGCAGGTTGCTGACGTTACTGGTGTTGATTTGGTCGAGGCCACTGAAGTGCCAGCCGGTGAAGTCCTTGTGATACATGATCCAGTTGTTTGGATCTTTGTCGGCATTCAAAAGCCGCTCCCAGGTAACATCAGCTGCTACGGCCTGGGAAGCGAAACCGACGAAGGCTGCAGCAGAAATGGCCTTCACGGCCGCTGCGCTTGTCCAACGATTCATAACTCTCTCCCGTTATGTTGTGGAAAATGGGATTGCACCCATCGGGGCTTGGACCCATTGACTAGGATTTAGATCCTCCCCTGTCAATACCAATGAACTCGACGTTGATCGCAGAATCATCAATGAGGACAGGAGAAACCCGGTGCAAATGTAGCCGTTAGGCACTGTCTTGGCAAGAGTAGCGGGGCGTTACTGCTGGATGTTTTTGTTTTTCTGGTTGAGTTCAAATGGCAAATTGCTGCGCCGCACAATTTTATGCCGCATCAAAGTTGTGTTTGTGCATCTGTTGTGCAAGTCTCAGAGGGGTGTTTTTGCTTCGCGTAACCGACAAGATCGTGCTTAGCGAAACCGAGCTGCAGTGGCAATTCGTCCGAGCTTCCGGGCCCGGTGGTCAGAATGTCAACAAGGTTTCGACCGCAGTCGAACTACGTTTCGACGTCGCCCACACGCGGCGGCTGGACAGCGAGGTCAAGTCACGCCTGCGAAAACTCGCCGGCCATCGAATGAGCGACGACGGTGTGCTGGTGATTCAGGCGCGCCGTTTCCGCTCGCAGTCACGCAACCGTGACGACGCATTACAGCGTCTGGTGGCGCTGCTGCGAAGTGCGGCGCAGCCACCAAAGTTGCGCAAGGCGACGGCGCCAAGTGCTGCGGCAAAGCGTAAACGCGTCGAAGACAAGAAAAAGCGCGCCAGGGTCAAGAGCCGCCGCGCCCGAGTGGATGAATTGGAATGATTCCTCGCAACCGGCGCGTGGCACATCAAACGGAAGGCGAGGTGGCAATATCATGTCGCGCCGCGGCGCCTGCTGCCGAGCCGATGAATTGGGCGTTCGAATGAAACGCGTGATCACCATCGAGGATCTGCAACGGAAAATTTCCGTTGAGCAAGACGAAATACTGCTTGCCGCGCTGCTGTCGCGGGGGGTCCGATTTGCCTATAGTTGCCAGAGCGGAAACTGCGGTGCTTGCAAGTGCTGGCTCGTCTCGGGTGAGGTGCGCGAGCTCGCATTCTCGGATGAAGCGTTGTCACCGGGCGAACACGAGCAAGGTCTGATCCTCGCCTGCCGCAGCCACGTGCGCAGCGATCTGACCATAAGTCTTACCGCCTCCGGCCAGCGCAACCATTGAAAGCGTCGGCGAAGACAAAAAATCAGTAGCCCGGCGCCGCTAGAAGCGCAATGATCGCGCGGTCGACAGAGCGCTTGTGCCATAATCGCAGCCTTTTTCGCGCCATGGTGCCTGCGTTGTTGGGCAGTGTCCTTACTCGCGTACACGTTCCTTATTTTCCGCGAACATGCGTCAAGAGGGCGTTGTTGCTGGCGTCCCGGTCGAGTATTTGTCGATGAATTCAGTGCAAAGCTATGTTTTCGAGCCGGCACCGCTGCCGGCAATTCCCGTCGCCGGACAGCGAGAGCGCTTGCCGGTGCACCGAATATATTGTGTCGGGCGCAACTACGCGGCGCACGCCCGTGAGATGGGCAAAGACCCGGATCGCGAGCCGCCATTTTTTTTCATGAAGCCGGCCGATGCCATCGTGCCGGGTGGCGGCAGGGTGAAGTACCCACCGGGCACCGTCGATCTGCATCACGAGATCGAACTGGTAGTCGCTCTGCACCGTGGGGGCAGCGACATCGCGCTAGGCGATGCGCTGGAACATGTGTTTGGTTATGCCGTCGGCCTGGATCTGACGCGGCGCGATTTGCAATCGCAGGCAAAGAAGCTCGGTCGGCCGTGGGACTTCGGCAAGTCGTTTGACCAGTCCGCGCCCGTCACGGAGATCTATCCAGCGGCCACGCATGGCCATCATGCTGAAGGCAAGATCATGCTGGCAGTCAACGGCGAAGTGCGTCAGCAGGGTGATTTGTCGGAGATGATCTGGAGCGTGCCAGAGACGATTGCCTACCTGTCGCAATATTATGAACTGGTACCGGGTGATTTGATTTTCACCGGTACGCCGGCTGGTGTGGGCGCCGTGGCACCGGGCGACAAGCTGGTTGGCCGCATCGAGGATCTGGCCGAACTGAGCGTCGATATTGTTGCCTGACCGGCAACCAAAATGCAGGGGGTAAAGTGATGCACGAAGCAATCGGAAAGACCTGGCTCGAAGTCGCGCTGAATGGTGCGTGGACGCGCGCGCGACAGCCGGGCATACCGGTCAGTGTAGACGAGATCGTCGCGCAGGGCATCGCCTGCGTGAAGGCCGGCGCCTCGATTATTCACGTTCACGCTTACGATGAATCGACCGGCCAACAAAAGGATGACGCGCAGTTGTACCGGCGCATCATTGAAGGCATTCGGACAAAGGTCGACGCAATCGTCTATCCGACCGTGCCGGCCACGGGCCTGAACCCGATCGAAAGCGGCAGCACGGCCGAGAACCGGTACGCGCACATCGAGGAGCTGGCAAAGGCCAAGCTACTCGAATGGAGTGTTGTGGATCCCGGCTCGTGCAATTTTTCGCATTATGAAGACCTGCAACAGGACAAAGTCGGCTTCGTCTACGTCAATTCCGAGCAAGACATCCGCCACGGCCTGACACTGGCCCGGCGTTACGGCTTTCATCCGAGCTATGCGATCTATGAGCCGGGCTTTGCCCGTCTCGGCGCGAGCTTGCACTGGCGTGAGAGCTGCCCCGATCCGATTTATCGTCTGATGTTCTCGCGCGGCTATGCCTTTGGCTTTCCCCCGGAAGATTACGGGCTGACCGCTTACCTGAATCTGCTCGATCAGGTTGCGCCGGGCTGCAACTGGATGATTTCGGGGCTCGATGTCGATGTGCTGCCGCTGGTGCCGCGGGCGGTGACGGAGCACGGTCACGTGCGCGTCGGTCTAGAGGATGCGCCGTTCGGCTGTGAGAGCAGCAACGTGCAGCTGGTCGAGGAGGCGGTGCGGTTGATCGAGAATGCCGGCGGCGCATTGGCGACAGCGGCCGACGTACGCGTTGCGAGTTCGGCCGACGCGCTGGAAGAGTCGGCATGACGCAGAGCATCGGGTCGAATGGGAATGGAGGCTAACAAAGACCTGGCCCGACGAGAACCGGGTCGATTGGAAGTCGGATCCATTGAAACGCGCGTTTTTTTTGAAGCGACGGAATGTTGAGAATCTAGGGAGTAGCGGTCGTGAAAAGCAGCAGAATAGGCATCACCATGGGTGATCCATCGGGCATCGGGCCGGAAATCATCGTCGCGACGCTTGCGGAAATGAGCGATGAAG
>CP070775.1:2338374-2342375 GCA_020346185.1 Betaproteobacteria bacterium
AGAAGCTGTGCGAGACGCAGATCGCGTTCTGGGGCGAGGCGCCGATGAAACGCTACGTCTTTCTGGTGCTTGCGCTTGGCGACGGCTACGGTGGCCTCGAACATCGCGCGTCGACTTCACTGGTGTGCAGTCGCGACAGCCTGCCGGGGCGAGAAACGCCGGCGACCGACGACAAATACACCACCTTCCTCGGGCTGTGCTCGCACGAGTACTTCCACACCTGGAACGTAAAGCGCATCAAACCCGAAGCGTTCACTCCGTATGACCTCGATCACGAAGGCTACACCACGCTGTTGTGGGCGTTCGAGGGTATAACCTCCTACTACGATGACCTGATGCTGGTGCGCGCCGGTTTGATCTCGCGCGACGCTTATCTCGAGCTGTTGAGCAAGACCATGACCCAGGTACAGCGCGGCAGCGGTCGGCTCAAGCAATCGGTCGCCGAGTCGAGCTTCGATGCCTGGACCAAGTTCTACCGTCAGGACGAAAACGCGCCCAACTCAATTGTCAGTTACTACAGCAAGGGCAGCCTGATTGCACTGAGCCTCGATTTACTGATTCGCCAGAAAACTGCCGGACGCAGGTCGCTGGATCATGTGATGCGCATTCTCTGGAAACGTTACGGCCGCGTTGGCAAAGGTGTGCCGGAAGACGGCGTCGAACAAGTTGCCGAACAGGTTACGGGTGTGAAACTGCGGCGCTTCTTCGACTCCGCCGTGCATGGAACCGACGAACTGCCGTTGGCACGCCTGCTGAAACAGGTCGGCGTCGACATGCAATTGCGCCCGGCCGAGTCGGCGAGCGACCGCGGCGGCAAGGCGAAGAAAACTGACGGCGCCGCTAAACGCGTCGAGCTGGGCGTTCGCACGCGGACAAGCGGCAATGATGTCAAGATCAGCCACGTTCTCGATGGCGGCAGCGCACAGCGTGCCGGTCTGTCAGCCGGCGACGTACTCGTGGCCGTCGATGACTTGCGCGTCAGCAGCGGCAATCTCGAAAAACTGTTGTCGCGTCATCGAGCCGGAGAGCACATTCGTCTGCACGCGTTTCGGCGCGACGAGTTGATGCTGTTCGACGTCACGCTTGCGGCACCGCCGCATGACACGGTTTCGCTGACCATTTCAGACGATCATTCCCACGATAAAGCGCGACGCAGCTGGTTGGGCACTGCCTGAGAAAAATACCTCGCCCATTTCTCGGGCACGACGCAAGTACATGGCCACGGCACCTCGCGCCGGCGCTAGCATGCTAGGACTTCTTTGGCTCGCCCAATCCGATTGGTGCCGGTGTCATTCGGACGATGTCGGAGAACAGTGCGTCGAACTCATCGCCCAGCCGTTTTCCAAGTAACGGGTCGGCATGGGCGGCGAACATGTCCCTGATTTCGCGCCAATCCTCATCGGTCAGCTCCTGTTCGGCGAGAGGAAGCACTTTGCTTTCTTCCTTATCCATGTGCTGCCAGTAGAACTCGCTGAAGCTCTTCAAGGTTTCGGCAAAACCGGTTACGCCTTGCGGACGCCCAGCCTCCCATGTGCTCAAAGCAACTGTGAGCGTATTCAGCATCGCCTCACCTTGATCGTGCTCGGCTTCGAGTTCGCGGATGATTTCATCCGCCGCATTGCTACGCTGCATCAACAGCGCGAACAAGGAAGCGTCCTCGCTCGGATGATGGCGGCGTTCAGGAAACTCGCGCATGTAGTAGAGCATCGCATGCAGCAGTTTGAACTCGGGATCTTTGCCCGATTCTTCGGCCTTGCGCACCACCTGAATCAGCGCGCCGAGAACCGCAGAAAGTGACCGGTGTTCGGCTTTTATCAGAGAAATTGCCTCGTGCCGCATCTGATCCTCCTTGCCGTTCGGTTGCACGACTGGCGCCATGACCCTACGCCGCAGCGTTTTGTGTCCGGGAAACCAGACCGAAGTGGTAATCGACTGACCACCAAGCTTGATCCATCTTCTTTCCGTCCGGTGCGACACCGGGTTCATGCGGCACAAAATCGACTACCAGCGAATCCTTTACAGCAAAGACAGCGTCCGACTCGATGTAGGGGTCGCCCTTCACGAACAGGTGTGTGGTGACTGTCTCATGGCCGGGCGCAGCGACAATCATGTGGGTGTGCGCCGGGCGGTACGGATGCCGGCCCAGTGTCAGCATCATTTTGCCGACCGGCCCGTCGACGGGAATCGGATAACTCACCGGTTTGACCGTCCAGAACGCGTAATTCCCTTGCGCATCCGTCGTGATGCGGCCGCGCGCCCGCAACTCGCCATCAGGCCGTTGCACGTCATATTGCCCGGCTCCATCGGTTGACCAGATGTCGAGTGTTGCGCCGCCGATCGGTGTGCCATCGGGTGAAACCACCTTGCCGGAAAAATAGACTGGTTCGCCCTCCACTCCCTCGGCAATGTTGGCACCCAATGGCATGTCCGGCGCACCTTGCACATAAAACGGGCCGAGCACGGTCGACTCGGTCGCCCCGTCAGGCTTTTGATGATTGATCGCATCGACCAGCATCGACACGCCCAGCGTGTCGGAAAGCAGGATGAACTCCTGGCGTTTATGATCGCACTTGTGTCCTGTCGCCGTCAGGAAATCGATGCCGGCACGCCATTCAGCTTCGGTCAACCGTGTTTCACGAACAAAAGCGTGCAAATGCCTGACGAGACTGGTCATGACCTGCCTGAATCGCGCATCAGCAGCACCCTCAATTTTCTTGACTACTGCGTCAGTCAGATTCACTTCCGTTTTGTCGGGCATGCTCGCCCCCTTTGGGATCAGACTCGTTCAATCAATGCGGCGATGCCCTGCCCGACGCCAATGCACATGGTGGTCAGTGCATAGCGCCCTTTGCGCTCCCGCAGCTCGTGGGCCGCGGTGGTGACCAAACGCGCGCCACTCATGCCGAGTGGATGGCCAAGTGCAATCGCGCCACCATTGGGGTTGACCCGCGCGTCGTCGTCCTTTATGCCAAGCTCGCGCAGCACCGCCAGACCTTGTGCCGCAAACGCCTCGTTGAGCTCGATGACATCGATATCGTCCAGCTTGACGCCGGTCCGGGCAAGCAGTTTCTGACTCGCCGGCACCGGTCCGATGCCCATGATGCGCGGCGCGCACCCGGCCGTGGCAACACCGATGAAGCGCGCCATCGGTTTCAGGTCGTATCTTCTTGCCGCCTCCTCACTCGCGATAATCAGTGCGCACGAACCGTCATTGACACCCGAGGCATTCCCGGGCGTCACCGTGCCATCCTCGCGGACCACGCCCCTGAGTCTGGCAAGCGCTTCAAGCGAGGTCGCGCGCGGGTGTTCGTCGCGCTCGACGACAATCGGATCGCCTTTGCGCTGCGGCACGTGCACCGCCACAATCTCTTGGGCTAGGCGGCCGTTTTCCTGCGCTGCGGCTGCTTTTTGCTGCGAGCGCAGTGCGAACGCGTCCTGGTCGGCGCGAGAAACTTCATAGTCGACTGCGACATTTTCGGCCGTCTCCGGCATCGAGTCGGTGCCGTAGAGCCGTTGCATCACCGGATTGACGAAACGCCAGCCGATGGTCGTGTCAAACACGGTATTGTTGCGCGAGAACGCCGTGGTCGCTTTCGGCATTACGAATGGCGCGCGCGACATGCTCTCCACCCCGCCGGCAATCATCAGCTGGGCCTCGCCGGCCTTGATAGCGCGCGCGGCAATAGCCACCGCGTCCATGCCGGAACCGCACAGTCGATTCACCGTGGCACCGGGAACCGACTCCGGTAATCCGGCGAGCAGCAGCGCCATACGGGCGACGTTGCGGTTGTCTTCCCCGGCCTGATTGGCGCAACCGTAAATAACGTCGTCCATCGCATCCCAGTCAACCGACTGATAACGTTGCTTGAGCGCCGTGATTGGGGTTGCGGCCAGATCATCGGTACGCACCGCTGACAAGGCACCGCCATAGCGTCCGATGGGGGTGCGCAGTGCTGCGCATATGAAAGCTTCAGCCATGACTATCCTCAGATTGGTTGAGT
>CP070775.1:2342475-2347017 GCA_020346185.1 Betaproteobacteria bacterium
TTGATCATCTGGGCATTTCATCCACTGCTTGGCATGGTGGCATCGGCCGGCGCCGTGATCTTGTTTGGTATTGCTTGGCTCAATGAACGACTATCGCGCAAACCACTCGAGCAAATGCAACTGGAGTCTCGCGAAGCAGGTCGATTCGCGGACCAGAGTGTTAGCCATGCAGAAGTTGCCGCCGCGCTCGGAATGAGTGAGAACCTTTCTAACGGCTGGCAACGCTTGAGCCACAAGGTCTTGCACCACCAGTTGCGAGTCAATCGCATCGTATCGTTTCTGTCGAGCTCGTCGCGCTTCGTTCGCCAGTTTCTCCAGGTCGCATTGTTGGCCACTGGCGCGTGGCTGGTCATCAATCAGTTCGCAACCATCGGCGTGATGATTGCGGCAACAATCCTGTTGGGCCGTGCTCTGGCGCCGGTAGAGTCGGCCATTGCCGGCTGGAAAAGCCTCGTCGACGCCCGCAGCAGCTACGGGCGGCTCAAGAAAGCGTTGCCTGAGCAAGACAACGAGGCGAGTACGACACAGTTGCCAGCGCCTGTCGGTGCGCTATCGGTCGAAAATGTCATGTTCGGCCTCATCGGGCAGGAACGCCCGATCATCAACAGGGTGTCATTCACGCTCGATCCAGGTAACGCGATCGCAATTGTCGGACCCAGCGCTGCCGGCAAATCGACACTGGCTCGATTACTCGTCGGTGTCTGGAAACCGTCCACCGGTGTAGTGCGCCTGGACGGGGCGGACATCAGTTCGTGGCCGCGGGAGCAGCTTGGCCCGCATATCGGATACCTGCCACAGAGTATCGAACTATTTGCGGGTTCGGTCAGCGAAAACATTGCGCGGATGGGTGAAGTTGACTCCGCCGCGGTGGTCGAAGCAGCACAACGCGCCAACGCGCACGAAACAATCTTGAGACTGGAAAAAGGTTACGACACATCAGTCGGTAATGGCGGCGCATTCCTGTCGGCCGGGCAACGCCAACGTGTTGCATTGGCACGGGCCTTGTACGGAACCCCGCGACTCGTGATTCTCGACGAGCCCAACTCCAATCTCGATCACGAGGGCGAAGCCGCACTACTGGAAGCCATTCGTGGGTTGAAGTCCCAAGGCGTCACGATCGTCGTGATTACGCATCGCACGCCGATACTTGCGGCGATGGACAAAGTGATGTTGTTGCGTGACGGCGCGATCGAGAAACAGGGCGCGCTGAGTGAAATTATTGGCCCGGCGCGAGCCAAGCCTGCCGAGGCAGCGGCCATGGCCTCGAAGCCGGAAGCATCAACAGCGAGCGTGGGTGTATAGCCGAGATGAATACCTTGCCAACAGATACACGGTCGCCGGTACCGGACATCGAATCAGCCAGCAACCCCTACCCACTGGTCCGGGCCGGCCTGCTGGGGATCCTGTTACTGATTTCAGCGGTTGCAGCGTGGGTTTCTCTGGCACCGCTGAGTGGTGCTGCCATCGCACCCGGTGTAGTCAAGGTGGACATGAACCGCAAGACCGTGCAACACCAGGAGGGTGGCATTGTCAGCGAGATCAAGGTGCGTGACGGCAGCAAAGTAAAGGCTGGTGATACGCTCATCGTGCTCAAGGATATCCGCGTCGATGCAAGTAACGAACTGGTGCAAACACAGCTCGATTCGGAGGTGGCAAAAGCCGCACGTCTGACGGCCGAGGGAGCTTGGGCATCGCGGGTCGTTTTTCCGCCCGAACTGTTCTTTCGCGCGTCAGATCCGCAAGTGGCCGAGCTGATGAAGCGCGAGAAATTAATGTTTCGCACGCGTCGGGATGCCTTTGATGCACAGTTCAGCCTGATCAATGATCAGATCCGCGAGATCGAGAGCGAAATTCGCGCTCGGGAGCAGCAGCTTCGTTCGGATTCACGGGCCATCAGGCTGCAGCGCGAAGAGGTGGCGGCAAATGAAGAGCTTCAAGAGCAAGGCTTCGTCTCCAAGACGCGCTTGCTCGCGCTACAACGCGGCCTCGCTGAACTGCAATCACGCCGCAGCGACAATGAATCGGAGCTCGCTCGAGCCAGGCAAAAAATTACCGATCTGCAACTGCGCGCCGAGACATTGCGCAGCACCTACATGCAGGAGGCTGCCAGTGAACTGCGGCAGACGACCGCGAACGTGTTTGATCTGCGCCAGAGATTGCGCCCGGCCCAGGATGCAGAAACACGCCAGCGAATCGTCGCCCCGATCGATGGAGAGGTGGTTGACATGAAGATCACCTCCGTCGGTGCGGTCATCGGCCCACGCGAAGCGATTCTTGACATCGTCCCGGATGATGCAGATCTCATCGTCGAGGCCCAAGTTCTCCCGCAAGACATCAGCTCGCTAAAATACGGCGCAGAAGCAGACGTAAGGCTGACTTCTTTTCGCCGCCGCCTGACGCCGGTTGTACCCGGAGAAGTCAGCTACATTTCTGCCGATCGCCTCGAAGACAAGACAACCAACACCTTTTACTACGTTGCGCACGTCCGGGTAACACCTGAAGCGCTGCACGAAGCGGGCGACTTGTGGCTTCAAGCGGGCATGCCTGCCGAGGTCTATATCAAGACGACCGAGCGCACCGCCCTGCAGTATTTTCTCGACCCGATCACCGGTTTTCTGCATCGTTCGATGCGCGAGCCGTAGAGTTAGGGTTAATGCAACCTGACATTGGGCATGGCGGCAGGAGTGCAAATTCCTGGCGACTTGGACAATAAAAAGTGGCGCCAAGACGCCCTGCAAAGCGGGGCAATTTATTCGTGATTTTGAATGTCAGTTTCAACTAGAGTTGATCAGAAAGGAACGTAAGCATGTCGAACGACGAAAATACTGCTGCATCGGCCGAGACGGTCAAAGGAACCAAGCTCAAGTGGGACGATTCCAACATGAAAAGTTCCTACGCAAACGTCTGCAATGTGACCAGCACTCGCGAGGAAGTCGTCATGTTGTTTGGCGTGAATCAAGCGTGGAACCGCGGGCAAAAAGAAGTCACGATCCAGTTGACCGATCGCATCATCATCAGTCCTTACGCGGCGAAACGCTTGAGTATGATGCTCGATGGCGTGGTGAAAGAATACGAGAAGCGTTTCGGTGCCCTGAACGTCGAACCCGGCACCGACGCAGCGGCCAAATAAGTCTGCCTCGAGCGGCGTGGCGGCAACGGTGCTAGCGGACAACGACACATCGCACAACGTCTCCTCGCCGCAGGCTTCGAGGTGATTGACATCAATTGCCGGCGCAGTCGCGTTGGCATGAAGCCATGCTCACGGCTCGCACAGCCTCGCAACCCGCTCGCGAACTTCGAGGAAACGGCCGATCCGCTCCTCGACCTGTCGTTTGCGTGCCGTTACAAGCGCTTCCTCCATTCAGTTCCATGGAGAATCTCGCAATCAACCTGCTTGACCGGCCGGCTACGCGTCACCTTGCGTGACGTTGTTCCGCTCAGCCGTTGTCGTCGTATCGATACCAGCCGCGGCCGGATTTCTTTCCGTTGTAACCTGCCTGAACCATCTGTTTGAGCAGTGGCCGTGGTTTGAATCGTTCGCCATAGGCGTCGTGCAGGATGCCTTGCACCTGCAGCGACAGACTGTTCTGGGTCGCGTCGAGCAACTGAAACGGCCCGATCGGATGCCCCAGTCCGAGCTTGCACGCCAGGTCAATGTCCTGCGGGGTGGCGACACCTTCTTCTACCAGGCGAACGGCTTCGATCACCAGTGCATGCAAAACCCGATTGACCGCGAAACCGACCACGTCCTTGACCTTGATCGCGGTCTTGCCCGCCTCGCCGCAAACCGCGATCGCCGTTTGCACCGTTTCCTCGGATGTATCCATTGCCGGAATCACCTCGACCAGCTTCATGCGCGACACGGGTGAGAAGAAATGCGTGCCAACAAAGCAACCGCGCCGCTGCGCACTGACGTGCGACGACAGCGCCGTGATCGAAATGCTCGACGTGTTGCTGGCAATGATGCAGTGCGCCGGTACGATCCGGTCCAGTGCTTCGAATAGCTTGGCCTTGACCGACTCGTCCTCATATACCGCCTCGATCACCATGTCGCGATCAGCATACTCGCCAAGATCGGTCGTGGTATTGATCCGCGCCAGTGTTGGTCCTATCTGATCGGCTTCGTAGAAACCGCGGCCAACACCACGCTGCAGTATGCCCTCGAGCTTGCTTTTTGCGCGTGCCAGCGCTGGCTCGCTGTTGTCGCTGAGAAGCACGTCTTTGGCGGCCAGCGCAAACACCAGCGCGATTTCCGAGCCCATCAATCCCGCACCAACGACACCGACTTTATTGATCATTTCCACAACTCCGAAACAAAAACCAGCTGTACGAATAAATCAGCCGGCGGAATACGCGTTCCGCCAAACCGCATGTCGCGGCAAAGCAATGCAACGCCCGACCACACGACAAACTACGCTTCACAAATATCACTTGTTACTGATTCGGGCCTTACATGAGCACGAGTTTTTTATGCGATCCTCGGCGTCCTGCGCGCACTCTGCGGTGAGCACTGTCGGCAGGATCGGCCCGACAGGGTATAAG
>CP070775.1:2347117-2355021 GCA_020346185.1 Betaproteobacteria bacterium
TTATGTGGGCACCTATACCAGGGGCGCACCGGGTGGTGACTCGGGTGCCAAGTCGAACGGCGTCTATGTGCTTAGTGTCAATGCTGCCGATGGTTCTCTGGCCGTCATTCAAGACATACCCAGCGACAATCCATCCTTCCTCTGTCTCGATCCGCGGCAGCGTCATCTCTACGTGGCGGTCGAAACCGACGACTTCGAAGGCGATAAACAAGGCGCGATCGAGTCTTACCGGATCGATCAAGCTAATGGCAAGCTGACTTTCCTCAACCGTGTTGGCTCCAAGGGCGCGTGGCCCTGCGATCTTGAATGCGATCCGAGTGGCCGCTTTCTGGTTGCCGCCAACTACGGTGGCGCTAACTTTGTCGTTGCTCCCATCCTCGAAAATGGGCAGCTAGGGGCACTGAGCGATGTATATGCCAATACGGGAACGGGTCCAAATAAGCAGCGCCAGGAGGCGCCTCATCCGCACTGCGTTGAGTTTGACCGTACAGGGAACTATCTTGCAACCGCCGACCTCGGTATCGATAAGGTGCAGATTTTCCGGCTTGACTCAGGTGCGGGCAAACTTGTCCTGGTAAGCGATGCGTCCGTGGCGCCGGGGGCTGGTCCTCGCCATGCCGCGTTTCATCCCAATGGGCGTTACCTTTACGTTATAAACGAATTAAACGCCACGATTACCGCTTTCCGTTACGCCAATGGCAGGATTGGCAAGGAGA
This sequence comes from Betaproteobacteria bacterium, assembly GCA_020346185.1. Lineage (GTDB taxonomy): Bacteria > Pseudomonadota > Gammaproteobacteria > Burkholderiales > Eutrophovitaceae > SG8-40. The sequence goes on from CP070775.1 coordinate 2,347,834, forward strand.
TTCAAACCATCGGCACCGTGCCGGCCGATTTCCCCGCGGCCAAGAGCACGGCGGAGATCATGATTCACCCTTCGGGGAAATTCCTGTACGGCTCTAACCGGAAATTCGCGAACCACCCGGTGGCCGACGCCATTGTGGGTTACTCGGTCGATGCGACCACCGGCAAGCTGACATTGATCGAACACACGACTCACAAAATCCAGTTCCCGCGTCACTTCAACATCGAACCGGGTGGATCGTGGTTATATGCATGTAACCAGAAGGGCGATAGCATCGTCCAGTTTGCTATCGATCCACGCACTGGACGGCTCGGCGCCACTGGACATGTTGCGCAGGTGCCCGTACCGGTGTCCATGGCATTCAAGACCAAATAGTCTTACCGCAGCCGGACCAATAAGTTCGGCTGCACTTGCTCTATGCGCTGCCCATCCTGCCAGCAGGAAAATTCGTCCTCGCAGAAGTTTTGTGGCGGATGTGGCACTCGCCTGGAGTTGACGTGTCCGTCTTGCGGTGCCGCCCATACACAGGGACAGAGGTTTTGTGGTCAATGTGGTAGCGCCCTTGACGGACGCGCCAGTCTCCAGGCGCCTGCACCGGAGAGTTATATTCCCAGGCATCTTGCCGAACGTATCCTCAACTCACGGGCGGCGGTCGAAGGTGAGCGCAAGCTGGTAAGCGTGCTATTTGCGGATTTGAAGGGGTCGATGGAGCTTTTGGCCGACCGCGACCCCGAAGATGCCCGCAAGATCTTGGATCCAGTGCTCGAGCAGATGATGGAAGCGGTCCACCGCTTTGAAGGCACCGTGAACCAGGTCATGGGCGACGGGATCATGGCCCTATTCGGGGCACCCCTGGCGCAAGAGGACCATGCGGTTCGCGCCTGCTATGCCGCCCTCACTATGCAAGAGATGGTCAGACGCTACGCCGAGAACGTCCGCCGTGACGAAGGCGTCCTGATACAAATCCGCATTGGACTCAACTCTGGGGAGGTGGTGGTGCGGTCGGTGGGAAGCGATCTGCGTATGGACTATACGGCGGTAGGTCAAACCACGCACTTGGCGGCGCGCATGGAACAGCTGGCGGCGCCAGGTACCACGACCTTGACTGCGGAAACACTTCGCCTGGTTGAGGGTTATGTTCAAGTGGAGTCGCTGGGCGCGATGAAGATAAAGGGATTGGAAGCGCCCGCCGAGGTCTACCAGTTAGTTGGAGCCGGAGCCGCTCGAACGCGATTGCAAGCGGGGGCTTTGCGCGGGCTTACCCAGTTTGTGGGCCGGGATGCGGAAACCGCTGTGCTGTGCCGTGCCATCGAGCACGCAGCCGAAGGGCGTGGGCAAGTTGTATGTGTTGTCGGCGAACCCGGAGTGGGCAAATCGCGCTTGTACTATGAATTCCTTCACTCGCACCGAACTCAGGATTGGTTGGTTCTGGAAGCGTCGTCGGTGTCGCATGGCAAAGCGGGTGTCTATGATCCGCTGATAGAGTTGCTGAAAGGTTACTTTCGTATCGAGAAGCGTGACGACGGCAGAAAGATTCGCGAAAAGGTCGCAGGCAAATTGCTGATGCTCGATCGCGATCTGGAATTTGATCTGCCCGCGCTACTGTTTCTGCTTGAAGCGCCTTTGGAGGATGTCGACTGGCTGCGTTTGGATCCGGCGCAGCGCCGCCAGCGTATCCTGGCGGCTTGCAAGCGTCTTCTGATTCGCGAGAGCCAAGTGCAGGGTCTGGTCCTTGTGTTCGAGGACCTGCATTGGGTGGACGCTGAAACGCAAGCGCTGCTCGATTATTTGATCGAAAGCCTTGCGACGACCCGCATTCTTCTTCTTGCCAACTACCGTCCGGAATATAGGCATCAGTGGAGTGGAAGGAGTTACTACACGCAGGTGCGCATCGATCCACTAGATTCGCGAAGCGCCGAAACTCTCCTTTCCGAGTTGCTGGGAGATGAAGAGGCGCTGGCTCCGCTCAAGCGGCTGCTCATCGAGCGTACCGAAGGTAATCCGTTGTTCCTGGAGGAAAGCATTCGAACGTTGCTATCGAGCGGAGAGCTTTCTGGGACTCGCGGCGCGTACAGGCTCACCACCGCGGTCGAGGCAATTCAAATGGGCCCGACTGTGCAGGCAATATTATCGGCACGGATAGACCGCTTGGAGCCCGAAGACAAGAGGTTGCTGCAAGCTGCCTCGGTTATCGGCAAGGATGTGCCTCATGTGTTGCTGTGCGCCATCGCGGAGTTATCCGACGAGGCGCTTCGGCGCGGCTTGTCTACCTTGCTGGCCGGGGAGTTTCTAAACGAGATGAACATCTTTCCAGAGCTGGAGTACACGTTCAAACATGCGCTTACCCACGATGTCGCTTATGACAGTGTGCTTCAAAACCGGCGTCGCGAATTGCATGCGCAAATACTGCTTGCCATCGAGCGCGTATATGCCGGGCGGCTCGATGAAAAGATAGAAGCATTGGCGCATCATGCATTGCGTGGCGAGGTATGGAACAAAGCCTTGACTTATCTGTGGCGAGCGGGTGAAAAGGCCGTCGCGCGTGCGGCCAACCGGCAAGCGGTGCTGCATTTCAAGCGCGCCATTGGCGTTCTGTCCCATTTGCCACAGAACGGAGAAACTCTTGAACAGGCGGTCGATCTTCGCCTCGCGATGCGGTGGTGTTGGATGCCTTTAGGTAGCCTTGCACAAGTTGCCAAGTATGCCCGCGAAGCTCTACCCCTGGCGAAGGCGCTCAACGATCCCAGGCGCGAAGCGCTCGCTCATTGCTCGGTGAACAGCGGTATCCTGGGTCAGAGCGCGCAAGCTATCGAGCATGCACAAGAGGCCGTTGCGATCGCGGAGACACTGAACGACCCCACCTTACGCGTCATCTCGAGATGGTTTCTAGGGCGACCCTATATGGAACTCGGCGCCTATAAGAAGGCGGCCGATTGCTTTCTAACAGATGTTGGTCTGGGCTCCCAAAATATTGAAACCTATCTTATGGCGCACGTGGAACGCGGTAGCCCGTACGCAACCTTCGCCGTCTACTCCTATGGTGTCGCCCATGGCGACGCATCCCATTGCTTCGCCGAACTTGGAAAATTCAGCGAAGCGGAAGGGCATGCGAGGCAAGCCCTGGAGTTTGCAAAGAAGGCAGGGAATCTGGTGCTTTGTGCATTCCATGAAGCGCATCTTGGGTTTATTGCCATGCGCCGGGGCGATTACCGGTCCGCGCTTCGTTTCGCGGAGGACTGGTTGCGAAGCTACGGGGAGGCGGAGCTTCTCTTGCCTTGGCAGATCATGGCGTCGAGGCTTGGGTGTATTTTTAATCTGTGCGGAAAGATCCCCGAGTCGATCGCGCTATTCGAGAAGGCGCAGCAATTCGCGCAGGCGAACCATCTAGTCGGTTTTCTGCAACCGGAGCTTACCTGGCTTGCTCATGCCTATAGCCGTGCCGGGCGGGAAATCGAGGCGGTACCGTTGGTGCAAAGAGCCCTCGATCTTGCCCGGGAGTACGAGCAACAGGGCAACGAAGCATGGACCTTGTACGTACAGGGCGAGATCCACGCTTCCGTGTCGCAACCGGATCGAGCCAGCGATTCTTACGGGGAGGCGCTCGAATTGGCAGTAAGACTCGGATTGGCTCCGTTGCAGGGCTGGTGCCTTCTTCGTCTCGGCGGGCTCGCTGTTCGGAGAGGAGCAGTTGGCGAAGGAGAATTGCAGATCGAGAAAGCTCGCGATATGTTTTGCAAATTGGACATGCTAATCGAGCAAGACCAAAGCGAAACGGTGGGTTAAGAAACTTTCGCGTGATAAGGAGTGCATATGAGGGAGCGCATCGGCTTTATCGGTGTTGGTCTGATGGGGCACGGCATCGCGAAGAATCTCGTCGCCGGCGGATACCCGCTCTCGTTTCTGGTCCATCGAAACCGGTCCAATATTCAGGATCTCATTGACGCGGGCGCCGTAGAAGTTTCTTCCGTAGCGGAATTGGCCGCGGAAAGCGAGATTGTTTTTCTTTGTGTGACCGGTACGCCGCAAATCGAGGCGAACGTGTATGGGCCAGGCGGCTTGCTCGCTGCGTGTCGCAAAGGAGCAACTGTGATCGACACCTCCACGGCGGAGCCCGATTCCACTTTGCGCATTCGCGCCGCATTCTCTGAAAAGGGCGTGGAGTTCGTGGATGCTCCACTCGGACGTACACCTCGCGAGGCGGAGGCTGGAAAGCTCAACGTTATGGTTGGCGCGACTGATGAGGTTTTTGCTCGTCTGAAGCCCATGTTCGCTTGTTTTTGCGAGAACATCATTCACGCCGGTCCGCCGGGCGCGGGGCACAAGATCAAGTTGGTCAATAATTTCCTCGCACTTGGCACAGCGTGCTTGATTGCCGAGGCGCTGGCCGCGGCGGCCAAAGTGGGATTAGATCTCGATACGCTTTACAAGCTGGTGTCCGCCGGCGGTGCCAATTCCAGCATGTTTCAAGCGATGGTGCCCAAGGTGCTCGATGGCGACTTCTCCGCCGTTCTATTCGCCCTCGACAATGCCCGCAAGGACCTGCGTTACTACACCCACATGACCGAGTCGGCTCCAATCGCGAGTCCCATCGCGGACACGATCCACCAGACGCTTGTCGCGGCCAGCCAGTTAGGCTTTGGCGAGAAGTTCGTTCCTTCGCTAATCGAGGCGCACGAAAAATTAAACGGGTTTCAAATCGTGAGGCGGTGAGGTCTACGGTCTCTGATTAGCCCCTTATCGATGCTCTCCATCCAACAATCTCGGTGACCTCAACACTTCGACCAACGGCTCTAGCCCGGCTGGCAACGTAGCCGCCATCTCATCGGCCACGTCCGAGGTGGCACGTGATCGTGGCTTCGGCAAAAAATTCGTAAGCACGAGGTGCTGTTAATTTTCGGTGGAAGGAAGACGAATCATGAGACGTCGGTGTGTGCTCGTATCTTGGGGCTAATGTGGCCATGTAGCTCAACCCTCGAAGCCATGACAACTTTGACAACACGGGATTGTCGCTAGTGCGACGGCTTCAGGGGACCGGACTGGGAGCACTCAAAAAATACAAAAAGTTTTTTCAGATGGGGCCTGGTGCCCGTGTCGTGATAGCTTCCATTTCAATCGGCACCCCCGGTGGGCGCGTGGTCGGCTTGCAGGCAATGACGGTATGGAAAGGTGCTTCTACCACCCCATCGAGCAATCGCTCAACGGAGTCGGATTCTAGAGGCTTCAGAGATCAAGGCAGGATTTGGTGGTATGTAAAATGGTAGGAAAAAATAAAATGTGTATCCAAATATTCCATTAATAACAGTCAGTTAGGTACAGGTCAATGGCGGAGAGAGAGGGATTCGAACCCTCGATACGGGTTGACCCCGTATAACGCCTTAGCAGGGCGCCGCCTTCAGCCACTCGGCCATCTCTCCGGAAGTGCACAGCATAGTCGTTGACGCGACCCACGGTCAAACCGGCATCGCTGGCTCGGTAGGTTCATCCAGACCAAAAGCTTTGTGCAATGTTCGGACCGCCAACTCCATGTACTTCTCGTCGATGACGACGGTAATCTTGATCTCCGAAGTCGATACCATCTGGATGTTGATGCCGTCAGCGGCGAGCGCTTCAAACATCTTGCTCGCCACACCGACGTGCGAGCGCATGCCAACGCCAACCAGTCCAAGCTTGCAAATCTTGTCGTCGCCGATTAGTTTCTTTGCGCCAATGTCCTTCTTCACCTTGGTGAGCAGGTCCATGGTGCGCATCAGATCGTTGCGGTGAACCGTAAACGAGAAGTCCGTGGTGCCTTCGCTGCCGACGTTCTGAACGATAACGTCGACTTCGATATTTGCTTTGGCGATCGGATCGAGTATCGCGAATGCGATCCCGGGCTTGTCGGGCACGCCCAGTACCGTGACTTTTGCCTCGTCGCGGTTGAAGGCGATGCCAGAGACCAGAGCTTGTTCCATTTGTTTGTCTTCCTCGAAAGTAATCAGCGTGCCGGAGTCACCTTCTTCATCTACCCGTATATCCGGTTCAGTCAGGCTCGACAACACGCGTAGTTTTACCTGGAATTTGCCGGCGAACTCGACTGCGCGAATCTGTAATACCTTCGAGCCTAGCCCGGCCATTTCCAGCATTTCTTCGAAGGTGATGGTACGTAGGCGCCGCGCTTGAGGAACGATACGCGGGTCAGTCGTGTAGACGCCATCTACATCGGTGAAGATTTGGCATTCATCGGCACGTAGGGCGGCGGCCATGGCGACCCCGGATGTGTCCGATCCTCCCCGGCCCAGAGTGGTTATATTGCCCGCCGCATCGACACCCTGGAATCCAGCGACGACAATTACGCGCCCAGCCGCCAAGTCAGCCCGCATATTCTGCTCGTCAATCTCAAGTATACGAGCCTTGTTGTGGGCGCTGTCGGTCAGCATGCTGATTTGCCAGCCAGTGTAGGAACGCGCCGGCACGCCTAGCTCCATCAGCGCCATCGATAGCAGACCGATCGTGACCTGCTCGCCCGTGGATGCGACCACATCGAGTTCCCGTGGGTCAGGTTGCGCCTGGATGGACTTTGCAAGATCGATCAGCCGGTTGGTCTCGCCCGACATGGCTGAGACCACCACGATCATGTCGTTACCGGCGTTCTTCCATTTCGCTACACGTCGGGCAACATTCTGGATGCGCTCGATCGAGCCGATTGAAGTGCCGCCATATTTCTGGACGATCAGGGCCATGCAGGTGAAATGTCGCAGAAAAAGGCCAGAATTTTAAAGCATTTGGTTTGGCTTACGGGCAAAACTGTGGACTTTGCCGGCTGCTAGGTTTGCTATAATTTGCGGCCTTCCCCCCATAGCTTTATTGAGTCAGGGCAGGGGAGGGGAAAAAGCATCATGGCTGCAGCGAGTACTGGTAGCACAAAGCGCTGCTTGGCCAAGATAAAAAGAATGCCAGAGAAAGTATCAGTTTAAGCGCCCGTAGCTCAGTTGGATAGAGTACCTGGCTACGAACCAGGGGGTCGTGGGTTCAAATCCTGCCGGGCGCGCCAATCAAATGAAGGGGTTGCACTATGCAGCCCCTTTCTTGTTGGTGCCCTGTGACAGATTTGTGCCATTGGCGCCCACTTCCCGAAAGCTACACAGACGATCTGCGTAAGGGGCAAGATGTTCAGCCGTGAGATGTGCGTAACGCCGTACCATCTCCGGGC
>CP070775.1:2355121-2398810 GCA_020346185.1 Betaproteobacteria bacterium
AAGGCATGCAGCTTATCGACGCCCTGCCGCACACACGCGAACGGGATGAAAGCGAACTTGCGCTGCGTGTGTTGTTGGGGACGGCGTGGCTGGCGCTTAAGGGCTGGCCCGCACCGGAAGTCTGGACCAGCCTTCACCCGGCACTGGCACTGGCGAAATCTCGTGGGTGCAACGATGCGTTGGTGCCTATATATTGGGGGCTAAGCGTCAACGTTGGGGCTCAGGGCCGCGTGGCCGAAGCACTCCCATGGGCACGACAGATGCTCGACTCCGCAAAGGTAAGCGGCGACGCTGCACTACTCGTCACTGGACACATGTGTACCTGTAACTATTCATTTTGGATGGGTAGACTCGTCGAGTGTTTGGAACATCGCGATGCATTGCTCGCGCTCTACGACGAAACAAAGCATGGTCACCTTGTCGAGCTGCTCAATGAGGATCCGAAGGCGCAAGCTGGCGTGTTCGCGTCATTGGCCACGTGGATGCTCGGTTACCCGGACCGAGCGGTGTGCATGTTGAATGAATCAGTCGCGCACGCCCACCGGATCGGTCACCCGTTCGGCCTGGGCTGGGCGCTAAGTCAAGGTTCGGACGTGTTCTGTTACCGGTGTGACACAGAGGAGGTACGCAAGCGCCTGGACGAATGCGACCGACTGGGGCGGGACAACAGCCTGCCAGTGTTGTGGGCAGTGATGGCACCAGGGCGATACGGCATGGGATTTGTTCGGGAAGGTAAGGCGGCTAAAGGGATCGCGGCACTAAAGGAGACACTCGCGGTTTGGGATGCAAGCGGTGGCAAGGTTTGGAGCCCCTATGGCAAAGCGGTACTTGCCGAAGCCATGGCCATGCTTGGCGACATCGACGACGCGTTACAACTGATCGACGAGCAGATCGAACAAATCGAGCGTCCCGGCTGGGAGGAGCGCGTTCACTACGCCGAGATACTGCGCCTCAAAGGCTGGATGCTCACATTGAAGGACGACCTGAAAGGCGCCGAGCAAAACTACCTCGCCTCGCTCGACTGGGCGCGCGAGCAGCAAGCGAAGTCGTGGGAGCTGCGCACCTCCACTAGCCTTGCACGACTGTGGCGGGAACAGGGCAAGCGGAAAGAGGCGCATGATCTACTCGCCCCCGTTTACAACTGGTTCACCGAGGGCTTCGACACCAAGGACCTGAGGGAAGCGAAAGCGTTGCTCGAGGAGTTGGCGGCGTGAGCTGCGTTCGCGAGTGGCTTGAAGCCAACTGACGAGGCAAGTTCAAGGAGTTGTTTGAAGAGAACGATATCAACTTCGACTTGCTGCCGTGCCTCAGCAAGAGATATCTTGACGAGCTTGGTTTGTCAGTCGGCGCGAGACGCCGTCTTTTGGATGCACTGGCAGAACTGAACGTCGACACGTTAGCCGTTCCTACCATGAGCGTCTAGGCCGCTGCCGCACTTCGCCGTCAGCATTAGTGCGACGAGTGTTCTGGTGGCAACGAACCGACTCCAAGGCCTGTTTTTCGCGCCGCTGACGAGTGTCTGTCGCCGGCTAAACGGATCAAGGACCGGCTCAGGGCTCGCAAGCTATCGACCGACCGTGCGCTAGCGCCGCACCGCGAAGCGGTGATCGACCCCGCAAGGCAATGACGCAAATACAGTCTTTAGCAATCACTCGCGCGCTGGTTGCGCCGAGCATGTCAGGACGGTCGGCGGTCGCGCTTGCGTTCTCACGGTTGCACAGTGCCTGAAAAAGGTCGCTGTCTTGAACAGCCGCATACATCGACGAAGAGGGCCCTGCCGTTGCTTGGTTTGTCACCCAGCGCCACGGACTTAGGGGAGGACCGGCGATTGCTTGGGTTATGGATAAATTTGTCGAGCTCTTGGCGGAATTTCACTAACTAATTGATTGGAATAGAAACAAATTGGGCAACCGGTTCTGTTATAGACCTGCTGCAACCAGCAAGAAGCGACATATGACGCTTCGGGATCGAGTTCAGGGCATTGGTTGACTCCAATTTGCGGGTAGATGCGAGTATGAAGCCATCGAAGTCAGTTAATCCTCGGAACCTTGGGCTGGCGGTACTGGCGCTTGTATTGGTCGCCGGTTTGGCAATTCTGTATGCCAAGACGGAGACCATCGATTTGCGTGGCCCCAACGAAATTGCGAGCCAACTGCGAGAACTCAAGGAGTTCGATGGGCACTGGGATATCGACGTCCTGCGGTTGAGCATGGAGGCGGACGTGAATGTGCCTTTGCCGCCTGATCGCCGAGACGGTGCGGCGGGGGTGCTGAGCGCGTTGACTGAAGCAGCCATGGCGACCGGCAGTGCTGCTATCAACAGCGGCCTGGATGAATTGGTACTCGAAATACGCAACAAGGGGCGCTTGGTCGAGAAATTCAAAACTGAACATGTGGCGGCGCAGCAGGCGCTGGCAGATCTGCTATCCCATTCGCGTGCGCTCGCGAGCCAGGCGCGGCAACTCAACGTCCGTTCGCCTGGCATGGATGCCGCCATCGAGAAACTCAAAATCAACGCGCCGATTTACTTCACGCTAGGGGAGGAAGATCGCTACAACACCATCTACACCGCGCTGACAGAACTGGATGCCGCCGCCAGTCGGTTTCCCCAAGTACTGCGTGACAAAGCCACACTCGCCGTCGATGCCGGACGCGTGATGTTGGATCGCAAGCTTGCGCAGATGAGATCAATCGATCAAATCCGAAGTCTGACCTCCGGCCCGCGGCTGGACAACATGGCATTGTTGTTCAGTCAGGAGCTTGAAGCGAACATTCATGACAAGGAAATTTACCGGGTCATTCTCATAACGTATGCGGCAGCCTTACTGATCCTTGTGGCATATATGGGAATCAAGATCAGAGCGGCCAACGTCAGGCTGGAACAGCGTGTCAAGGAACGGACCAGCGAACTGTCTACTGCGCTGAAGAATCTCAAGGAGTCCGAAGCGCAGCTGATCCAATCTGAAAAGCTGTCCTCACTGGGGCAGATGGTTGCGGGTGTCGCGCATGAGATCAACACGCCATTGGCATATGTCAAGAACAGCTTTGGCAGTGTCTCCGAGAAATTGGCGGAGATTGGCAGCGCCGTCGATGAGACCGACCGCTTACTTGCCTTGTTACAGGCAGGGGCAAGCGCGAATCCAGAAGAACTCAATAAACAATTTGTTGCGGTCACCGAACGTATTTCTAGGCTCAAGAAGCTAAAGGTCGTTCCAGAATTACAGAGCCTTGTTCAGGATGGTGAGTATGGCACTAGCCAAATGTCGGAGATCGTCGGTAATCTGAAAGATTTCAGCCGCCTTGATCGAAGCAATGCCACTCAGTTCGATCTCAACGACGGCCTGAACAGCACGCTCGGTATGGCGAAATATCAACTCAAGTCGGTAACGGTTGAGAAACATTTCGGGGATATCCCGAGTGTGTTCTGCTCACCGTCGCAAATCAATCAGGTTTTCCTCAATCTCATCAAGAATGCGGCAGAGGCGCTGGACCGGGGCAGAGGCAAAATTATTATTCGTTCGCGCAAGCATGCCGATGGTGTTGCAGTAGACATACAGGACAACGGCAGTGGCATTCCGACCGAGATACTGCCCAAGATTTTTGATCCATTTTTCACGACTAAGGACATAGGAAAGGGCACCGGTTTGGGTCTTTCGATTTCCTACAAGATCATCAAGCAACACGGTGGCCGTATCGATGTCGATTCGAAGCCAGGTCAGGGTACTCGGTTCACCATAATCCTGCCGCTCAAACCGCCGGTGGAGCCGGTGGAGCCGGTTGCCGTCGCATTCGGCTGATCAATGCCGATGAGTATGCCGACCAAAATCGGAAAATACGACGTGGCGGGCCTGCTTGGTCGTGGCGGCATGGGTGTTGTCTACAAGTGCTACGACGAGGCGATCGACCGTCATGTCGCCATCAAGGCGATCACCAAAGCCGAACTCGATCCGGAAGATCTGAAACACGCCATCCAACGTTTCCGGCATGAAGCGAAGGCCGTAGGGCGGCTAATGCACCCCGCAATTGTGCAGATCTACGACTACGCGGAGGACGACAATCTAGCCTACATTGTCATGGAGTTGGTGAACGGGCGTACTCTGCGAGAACATCTGAAGGCAGGCAATACTTATGATCTCAAGGCGGCCGGAAGCATCTTAAGGCAGGTGCTCGAGGGCATGGGCCACGCCCACGACCAGGGTGTGATCCATCGCGACATCAAGCCCTCCAATATCATGATCACGGCAGACGGTGCGGTGAAGATCGCCGACTTTGGAATCGCGCGCACCGAATCCTCGAGCATGACACAAGTAGGCGAAATCATCGGAACCCTTTACTACATGTCGCCCGAGCAGATTCTTGACGGCGAGATTACACCGGCGACGGATGTCTATTCCATCGGCGTGATTGCCTACGAAATTCTGGCCGGGCGAAGACCTTTTTCCGGCAACAGTGTTCGCGTCATGCAAAAGGTGCTCAACGAGGTTCCCGAGAATCCGTCTATGATCAATCTGGCATTGTCACCATCGGTCGACAGGATGCTGCAGCGCGCAATTGCCAAGCGACCAAAAGACAGGTTTCAGAGTGCTGCAGAGTTTGCCCACGAGTTGCACGCAGTAGCGTTTGGCGACATTGCTGCTGGCTCTGGATCAGGCAGCGCCAGGTCGGGCGCGGTGGCAGCGCGCAAGGTTGCCCCGACGGCAAGTCGGGAGCTGGAAAATGCCGGCCAAGTGAGGTCAAGTGAGCCGGCCATCGAAGCGGGTTCAACCGGCATGGCAGTGCTGCAGGCAGCGAGCATGCTCAATTTGGCGGGCGCGGTTCCTGGCACGACAGACAAAAGGCCGCGGGGCGTCACTGACAATGTGACGTCTCGCGGTTTCGACAGTGAGCCAAGTATTCGGCCGGAAAGTGTGCCGCTTCTCGTTCCGGACAGCGCGCGCCCGAGTGCAGACCTAAACAATCGCAACACCTCGGCGTCCTCGCTAACCAGACTGACTGCGAGTTCTATTGATTTGGACACAAGCGTGCGCAAGGGCCGAGTGCTATTCGTTGACGATGAAGAGCGCATCTTGAAAGCGCTTAAATCGTTGTTTCGCGATCGCTACCATGTTTTCACTACCACCGACTGCCATAAGGCTCTGGATTTTATCGGCAAGTATGCGATGAATGTGGTGGTCAGCGATCAGCGCATGCCCGAGATGCTTGGGGTCGAGTTTTTGCGCCGCGCACGGGAAGTCTCACCCAATGCGGTGCGCATTCTGCTTACCGGTTATTCCGACCTGGCTGCCATCGTCGGCTCGATCAATGACGGTGAGGTCTACCGCTTCATCAGCAAGCCCTGGGATAATGCCGAGCTGAAGACAGTTATTGGAGAAGCAGTCACTATTGGCCTCGAGCTGGCCAATACCAAAGCGGTCGATACGGAATTGCCCGACAGAATCGACGCAAGCGTGATGGTGATCGATCAGAATGAAGATCTGTTCCGCGTCGTAACCGAACTGGTTGGCCAGACATGTCCGGTCGTACATGCGCAAACCGTTGTAGCGGCGGTCGAGAAGATGCAAGAGTTGGAAGTCGCTGCAGTCATCACTGATTTCGATTTCGCTCGCGACCTCCTGACGTCGATGCTCAAGCTCTTGAAGCAGGAAAACCCGCAGATCCTGACTATCGTTGTGACCGAAGCGTCCGATGCGGAGATGGTGATTGAACTCATCAATGAGGCGCAGGTATTTCGTTTCCTGAACAAACCGGTCAACGTCAATCTGATGCGTAAGCATTTGCGAGCGGCGCTGACGCGTTACATGACATTCCAGGACGTGCCTGCGTTCACCAAGGCCCAGAAAGTCGAAGTCGTTGAGCAGACGCCCAATTCCGATGTCGGCCGGGACGTGGTGAAGCCGGCCGGTGGCGTCCGCGAACGCTGGCGCGCGAGAGCGGCCGCTGCGGCGCGGCGACGGGCCGCAGCCGGGTAGCCGAGCGGTTCAGTAGGAGCGTGGCAGGCCGAGGCAACGCTCGGCGATGTAGCAGAGTATGAGCTGTGGGCTCACCGGCGCGATGCGACCGATTAAGGACTCGCGCAGATAGCGCTCCACATGATATTCCTGAGCGTAGCCATATCCGCCGTGCGTCATCACGGCTTGCTGGCATGCGTCGAAGCAAGCCTCTCCCGACAGGTACTTGGCACTGTTGGCCTCAGCGGCGCACGGCTTACCGCTGTCGTAAAGCCAGGCTGCCTTCAGCGCCATCAGGTTGGCTGCTTCCAGTGCCATCCAGTTCGCGGCGAGTGGATGCTGGACGGCTTGATTCTGCCCAATAGGCCGGTCAAACACGATGCGTTCCCGCGCGTAGCGAGCTGCACGCATGACCGCGCAGCGGCCCAGACCAATCGACTCCGCGGCGATCAGTATGCGTTCCGGGTTCAGGCCGTGCAGGATGTATTCGAAGCCGCGCCCCTCTTCGCCGATGCGATCATCTTCGGGAATCGGCAAGGCGTCGAAATAAACCTGGTTTGAATCGACCGCGTGCCGTCCCATTTTCTCGATCTTGCGTACCTCTACTTTGCTACGATCGAGGTCGGTATAAAACAACGACAGGCCATTTTCCGGTTTCGAGCACTGTTCTATCGGCGTGGTTCGCACCAACAACAACAGCTTCTCCGCAACCTGGGCGGTTGAGATCCACACCTTTTGGCCTGACACAATGTATTGTTTGCCGCGTTTCTCGGCTTTGGTCTTTATGCGCGTTGTATTCAGTCCGGTATCGGGTTCGGTTACTGCGAAGCAGGCACGCTCCCTGCCTTCGATCAAAGGCGGAAGCATGCGTTTCTTTTGTTCATCGCTGCCGAAGACGACGACCGGATTGAGTCCGAAAATGTTCATGTGCACGGCGGATGCACCACTGAATCCGGCGCCCGATTGCGCAATCGCCTGCATCATCACGGCGGTCTCGGAAATTCCCAGTCCCGATCCACCGTAAGCCTCCGGCATGGCGATGCCGAGCCAGCCACCTTCGGCGAGCGTTTCGTGAAACTCGCATGGAAAGCGATGATCACGGTCGCAGGCCAACCAGTAGTCATCGCCGAAGCCGGCGCACAGCTTGGCGACTGCGTCGCGAATGCGCTGCTGCTCGGCTGTTGGTTCAAAGTTCATTACTCTCCATTTATGATGTTTATCGTTCAGTGACGTTTAGCCGACCGCCAATTGCGCTGGGTGGTAATAACCTGCCCCGACCGTGGTCAAGAGACGCTGATAGTATGTAATAAGACTTGCCACTTCGGGAAATTTCTCCGGCTCGAGCCGATTTTCATCTGGGGGTAAAGAATGATCACCTATCTGTACTGGGGTTTGGTGTTTGGCCTTGCCATCGCTGCTGTGGCTCTCATCGGCGCCAAGCTGAATCATCTGAGAGTCGGGCTGACAACGACGGCCGTCATTCTGATTGTCGGGTGGGCTGCCTACTATTTTCACTTCCAGCAGGTGTTCGTCAAACGCTATGGTGGCGTAATGACAGTGACCGTGCCGGATAAGCAACATCACATTTCGGCAACCTGGAAGGATGACAATCTGTGGATTGAAAACTACGATCCGGCTACCAATACCTGTCACTTCAACGAGTACTCGCGAGGAAACCTGCTGGAGGGCAAAGTCCTGATCAAGAACTGCAACCCCTTGATGCCGCGGCAGTCACTGGCGCCGCAGGCGCCATGATTATTGCACTGTGTCAGAAGTGTATTGCACGCGTTTCAATGCCAGCCGCGTAAATATCGGCCCGATGATCTCAAAGAAGACGGTCGAACCGATGACGACGGATAGCAGCATTTGCCGGTACTCGGGCAGGTGATTTGACGCCACAAGCGCCATGCCGATGGCGACACCCGCTTGCGGTAACAATGCTGACCCCATCCAGTTCTTGGTTTTCTTGTCGGTGCGCGCGAGTTCGCTGCCGATGCGGGCACCGAGGACCTTGCCGATTGCGCGGCACACGATGTATATGCCGCCGATGATACCGACGTCGACAAGCGCGCCCATTTCAAGCGTTGCGCCGGCGAGGACGAAAAAGATCACCATGAAAGGCCATTCTATGTTCTCGATAGCGTGAAACGGGTACTCATGATGCTTCGCGAGGTTTGCAATTATGGCGCCCATCACCATGGCGGCGATCAGGAACGAAACCTCAAGCCAGATCGCAAGCCCGCCGCACACGAATACGATCCCGAGTGCCTCGCTGAGTATCGGTTGCCCTTGGCGCAGTCTTCCGGTCAGGTAGGCGGCCGGCAGGCCAAGCAGTGTCCCAAGCGCTACGCCCCCGCCAATTTCTCTCAGGACCATCATGAAGGCATTCGTCTCTGCAGCAGCGGTTGCAATGGCAACGCCGAAGCCGAACAGAATCAGGGCCCAGGCGTCGTCGATCGCGACGATTGCCAACAGAAGGTTTCGAAACGGACCCTCAGCACCGGATTCCATCGTCACATCCAGAACCGCCGCGGGCGCTGTCGCCGCTGCAATGCAGCCGAGAACAACGGCAATGCTTGTTGGTACGCCCGCCAACATCAGCCCGAGGCTGACCACACCTGTGGTTATCAGTGCCGCACTCACTGAAATCCACATTATCGGAGCCGCAAATTGCCGGATCGATTTGATGGCGAGTTTCTCTCCGAGCAGAAAACCGACCATTAGCAGGGCGACATCAGCCACCAGCTCGAAACGTCGCGAGATCTCCTCGGGAATCCAGTCAAGCCCGTTGCTGCCGATCATGGCGCCGAAAATCAGCAACAACGTCACGCGCGGCAGAAAAGTTCTTTTGCCGATTGCTGAAGTCACCAGGCCAAGCAGGAGGATTCCTCCTATGGTCAGCATGAAAACGGATGTCGATTCCATTCATTACCTCATTGTCGTGGCATGTCCGCGCCGAAGACGGGGCTCAATAGCTATTGCAGATGCGGTTCGATCGACAAACGGAGTCATTCGCTCGACAGTTTGCCTGCACTGGCTTGCCGCAATATTGGCCTGCATTGAGTTGGCGTAGCCAACTGCCGCTTTGCTTGAGTAATATTGCGCGCGGCGTCCGGCATCTCCGCTTGTACTGCGTTATTGCGGAGGAAGTGTCGCAACAAATCCCCGGCAATGCTTCAGCTACGTCAGAAAACTGGCCTGGTCGATTGTGTTGGCCGCGATCATGATCCACCCTTTCACTGGTTTTGCCGTGACCTTAAAACGACTTGACGCCGAGGCGTTTCGGCGCGTCTTGCGCTGCTTCCTCCCAAGCCGCAGGGCCAAGCTATTCTTGCATACGCCGCAAAGCATGTTGCCGTTGATGAGATGGCAAGTGCCTGCGAACATTCTTTTGCGGGTCGTGCGCCATTCATCGATGGCGGCCGTGACGCGGGCATCGAGCTTCTCATCGTAGGCCGTTGCCAGTTCTTACTTTGCGTCACGTTATTGTTCAGACGCCCCTGCACACGGATCGCCGATCCTATCATGTCCGGTGGAAAGACCAGCATAAGTACCTGTCATGCCTGGCGCAATGCGTGTTCTTGCTGTATCGGCGGACACGGTGCCGTGCCGTAAGAGCAGAATACGCAGCAATCCCCGAGCACCGGTTTGAGCAGCTTACCGCAACCCTTGAACTCATAGAACCACTGGCAAGCATCCTTAGGCATCGTGCCGGTCTCCTGATGACCGCATTCCGTGCAGGTAACGACCGATTGCAGCACTGGTTTGATAGTCATCACATTATCCTGTTCGGTCAATCACACTGAGTCATTGCCGCGTTGAGCCGGTCGCTTCGTTCTCGCTGGCGGCTGAAACAATGATCGAAGTTATACGCTCCCTGATTGGTTTGCCGGCCAGCCAGGCAAACAGCGCTGCCAGTAATGCGAAAGCGACAAACTGCAGCTCGAAGTGAATACGCTGCATCTTCCAGTCTTCTGGCAGACCGGGAGCAACTTCGGGAGCTGTCAACACGTTGATAAGGCTTAGCACGGACGCACCGACAAAGCCTGCGAGCAGTGCGATTGCGAGCAAATGAAACCGGAATCCGCCGCGCAGCTCGGTGTGGGCGTTGCCAGTGCCGAAACGGCCGACGAAGACGGGAAAAAAACCGTTCAGCAATACGAAGCCCTGGTTGCGAAAAATCTTAACTCGATCGCCAGGCTCGACCGTAAGTTCAAAGCCTTCGGCTGCACCGACGAGTGCATCAAGGCGGGCGAGCGCCTTGTCGGCAGTCGTTGAAAAAGCGAAGCGATAACCTTTGAGCACGATCAATCTGGTCAGGCGTCGAAAAAAGCTTTGATTTCACGCATTGCGTAAGGGACTGAGTCTCACGAACAAGATGGCTAGCAACGGCAAAGTCAAGGCAATCACGGCCGCCGTGATCAGCAATATACCGAGTTCACTGTAATCGGCCGGCACCGTAACTACGCCAGTGGCTGGGTCACGAACCTCACGGCTAACCGTAAAGAGTTTATTGAGATACTTTGTTCCCAGTTGCGAGGCCGATAATGCCAGATTCGTGAATGACGCCATCACTGCGAAGAAGGTGGCTTTGAGTTTGTCCGGTGCCGAATTGGCAATCCATGCCAGCATTGGAATCATGGCGATTTGCCCAAGAGGTGACTCGAGTGCGGTATCAATGAGTGCAATGAAGCGCGCGTCGACGACGCCATTCGTCATCTCGGAAGTCCAGTGATGCAGGCCGTAGTACATGCCAATGTCAGGAAGCATCAGTACGAATCCGGCGATGGTCAGAGCGCTGACGATGTAGGCGATAGAGCGCTCGGCCATAAAGCGGCGAAATATGATAATGCCAAACAACGCAAGCCCGGAAGCGATCACAGAGAGCACGGCCAGAAACTGCTGATCAAACCCAAGGTCGTCGATCATCCACCAGGAGGTGCCGGCACCAGTGGTAGGGATGGCGCGAAAGGCGAAGATGATGATGGCAGTGCCGACGAGCATATTGCGCGCCTGTGGATCGAGTTCCCGCGTCAGTCGTGTGATCAGAAAAATTACGATCGCCATCGAAATTACAAACACGATCTCCTGAGCGGCTTCGATCTCGCTCAAACCAATCCCGATCGACAGCGCAGCGAACCCGAGTCCGCCACCGAGTATCCACCAGTTCACTGCCGGCGGTTCCGAATGTACTTCAATCAACTCGAGTGCTTCCTTGCGCGTTCGGCCCTGCTTCATGTGATGGACAATGCTGCGATGACGCAGCCAGCTTGCAAGCAAGACGCCAAACACCGAGATCACGGGAATGATCAACGCAAGTTGATAGACAAACAGATAGGCCTCGGCTTTTTCTTTTTCGGGTAGCTCTCCGACACCTTCGAGCAAAAACACGTTTGCGAACGCGACCAGTATCCCGCCGCTGATAATGGCCACACGGCCCAGCAGCTGCATGGTGGTGTGCATCGACTTACGTTGCGCTTCGGGGTAAGGGTTGCCATCCTCGTCCACACGCGGAACGGCTTCGACAGTCATGGCGTCGGCAACTATGTCCTGAACGACGTAACCGACCGGGGCAAGCAATGTCGCCAATACGAACCACGCGCCGGCCGGCGCAACTGCCAGCATTTGATCGGTATGACCAAGCAAGCCGATCATGATCAAGAGACTTGCGGCGATCAGGCTCGCACCGAGATAGACAAAGACGCTCTTGAAGCGCCAAATGAGGTCAACCAAGTGACCGAGAGGCATTTTCAGCGCCCATGGCAACATCGCCCAGAAGCCGAGCGCGGCGAGAAACTCTGCAGAGAGCCCCAGTCGTTCCTTTACATAGAATGTACCAACGATCGCAGTGAGGCCCGAAATACCGGCCGCCGCATAGACCATTAACGGCGGCATGAAAGTCAGCCGGAACTCCCTGCCAAGGGCCACAATGCTTCGATCAAACCAGCGCCACATGGCACCGACTACTCCCCCGGTATGGGGTTGTCCATATTTGGCTTCCACAGATCGTTACCGAGAACTATTCAAATCAACAAAATAAACAGATAGCCTCCGCGCCTCGTCATTAGAGCAGTCAGTGCAGTGGTCATCGCACGCTGATCTGGACTGTTCCAATTTCATCGACACTGAAAGACAGATTGTCGCCGGGTTTGACAAACTGTGTAGAAATCATGGTTCCGGTCATTACTACCATTCCCCTCTCGATGTCTTTGCCTTGTGAGGAAATCGTGTTCACCAGCCATCTCAACGCCTCCATTGGATGGCCCAGCACGTCGCGTCCACGCCCATCGCCAGTGGTCTTGCCGTTGACGATGACCGTGCCGTGAAGCGCCGCCAGATCGAGGTGGTGCCAGTCCTTCAGGGCAGGACCGAGAACGATGCCTGCGTTCCATGCGTTGTCTGCGATCAGTGTCAATACCAATTGGGAAATGGTTCCGTAGTCGGCATTTCGGTCGTCCACCAGTTCCAGCGCCGGTGCGATGGTATCGACTGCATCGGCAATTTGCTCGCGCGAGTAGGGTGCATTGCTCGAGCGCAGGGAGGTTCCGAGGACAGCGGCGAGTTCGCATTCGATGCAAAGCCGGCCGTATTGCGTGTGATCCAGCTGCACTCCACTCTGGTGGATGAGGTTCGCGTGCAACGGACCCGCAAACGGCGAGAAATAGCGCAGCATGTTTTGCATTACCGCCGAAGTGAGAGCGACTTTGTATCCCGCCGTTGCGCCAAGCTGGGGTGCGCGCAGGCGTCGCAGCGCTTCCTGAATGGCGTATGCGTCGGCATCATCACGTGGTTCGCAGCTATCCGGCAGTGCGCAGAATCGAAGTCCCCGTGCATGCTGCTCGAGGAGCAATTGAGCGGCAGTCTCGATTCGTCCTCCAAGTAGCTCCCTAGTGTTGTCTTCGCCGGGTTGGTCGGATGGCATCTGTCGGTTCAGTTTGGCGTTCGGGTAGTGAGAGCGCTGAACTGCTGCGTTTGCAGTAAATTCTGCGCGTATGCTTTGAACGCTCTGTCCTGATCCTCCGGAAACGAGCGATGCGATAGAGTCAGTGTAATTGCCAGATCAGAATTGGACGGGTGAATACATACCGTTCCAATAGTTTCAACCAGCATCGACGTGAGGACATTGGTACCGGTTTCAGGTTCCCGATCCTCCGCGACGATTCTCGACAGCGCGCATTGCGCCCCGGCGATGTCCAGTTCCGAAACATCATAGTCGCGAAGACGGAACCTGGGCGGTGGCAGATTTCGCTTGTCACGCTTTTCGACGAAGTCAGTCAGCCGTGAGCGCTCTGCAAGCCCGTCGAGGGCCAGGTGAGCACCCTCGATAAGATAGGTCTGGCCTTCGACTTTTCCGACTTTGGCTACAGCGACACGATTGGCGGAACGATCGGCGATGAACCATCCGGTTTCAGCGGGCGGCATGAACGAATAGCCGTTTTGTTCGAGGCGCTCTGCCAGCTCGGAGTCAGGCATGCCGGGGATGGAGCACCCGGGTAGCACGGTGAGCAAAATCAGGCCAAACACGGCCCGGAACGAAAACAGGTCTGATTTGACTAATCTGGTGTGCATTGCCCCTCATTCAAAAATAGAGTTGGTGTTTCTGAATACCGCGAAGACGGCGGCCAGCGTTGCGGAGCGCATGTTTGCAGATACGCCTGCGGTGGCGGTCGGAGCCGTGACACAAAAGGCCGAGTAAAAGTCTTGGCGGCGGCGATACGCCGCACGGATGGCGGAATCCTGATGATATGTAGGCGCGTTCAATCGAGAGTGAATTTGCGATAGCATTGCCCGCTGATTTTACAGGTGTAACCATCAGGCGTGGGCTGGATTTCACCCTCCAGGCAATCCCATTGCATGCGTTTGTGGTTGCGTAGGCTAATGCCCAGGGAAACACATCATGGCCCGGCATGGCAAGGTATATCAATAAGAAACGACAACAATGCGGAAGTGGTCTTGTCTGGTCTTTCTCGGTTCGTTGTTCAGCCTGGTCGGCGCGATGCTCTCTGTGAGTGCTGCGCAGGAATCTGCCGGCCCTGAATTGTTCGAACTGGAAGTCGAGTACGTTTACGGCCGCGATCGCGGCCCGAAAATGGGCTACACCAAGCCCGAGGTTTTCAATCCGATCACCGATCCGCTATACCGGGCGGGCTACAAGAGCTATCGGCCGATCGGTGTGCCAGTGGAACTGAAGAAGGTCGATGCGATGACCCGCGTCAAGACCATGAAGACCATCATCGCCTGTGCCGACGGCTGGTTCTGGCCGTTCTCGCGCACCGCACGCAACAATGAGCCGGCAGGCCTAGAGGTCGAGATCCTCCAGGAGATTGCGAAAAAACACGATTGGACTGTCGAGATGGTGTGGGTCAACATGGCGACGCGATTCGGACCCGGAGCCCCTGGCGGGGCCTACGATCAGTCGATCAATCGCGGCATGTGCGACCTGGTGATGGGATTGACGATCTCGGGCGACGACCATCACATGGCGCCAAACGCACTGGAATTCTCCAAGCCGTTCATGAGCACGGGCTATGTGCTGGTGACCCAGGGCCCGGCGAAAAAGGCGAGGAGTCTGGACGACATCAAAACGTTGAACCTCACTGTCGGTCTGCCTGCCTATTCCCCGATGAGCGAGTACGCAGCCGCCAATGGCATACCTCACGACACCTTCTTTCAGAACTACCGGGTCGTCGACGCGATGATCCGGCGTGAAGTCGATGCTGCAATGATATGGTCGGGCTCGATCTCGCAGGCCAGACTGGATCGCCCCGAGGCGGAGTTCGAAATGGTCAAGGGTTATGAACCGATTCCAGAAATGCGCTGGAACAGTGCTTGGGTCGTCAAGCAGCGAGAAGTTGACTTCAAGAAGTTTATTGACGAGGCGTTTGTTGAAATGCTCGAGACAGGAGAGATCAAGCGCATTGTCGAGCGCTATGGTATGCCGTTCTTTCCGCCCGTAGATCAATGAACATTATCCATCAGCTCAAGCTCAATCGAGTCTGTTCGTTGGTTCCGTGGTCACTGTCTCGCAGCAATACGGATCAATGCCGGTGCGTGCGCCATGCCTCATCACATCGTTCGGCCGAACGTTTGCCAAATGGCTTTGCTGCCGAGCCCCAATTCATATGAGGAAGAGTATTCATGCTTGAACAAGCCATTCACCTGAGCATCATGTCCGGCGGTCTGTTGCCGCTGATGGGTGTTTTGCTGCTGATCACACTGGCTGTGATCGTAGAACGCACCTATTTTTTTCATCGTGCGCTCAAATCCGGCTTGGCGATGGAACACGATCTTCACCTCGTCGAGTACCAAGACGTCGACAAGTTGCGGCGACTCGAGGCGCACTATTCGGGATCCCTGCAGCGCTCGATCCTTTCGGCTGCTTTGGCGTCGCGTGGCGAAGACGCCGACTCGATGGAGCGACACATGGAAGAATCGATCATGTGGCAGATGCCGAAGATCGACCGTTACGTATGGGTTCTTGATACTTCGGTCACTTTGGCTCCATTGATGGGATTGCTTGGCACCATCATCGGAATGGTCCATGCGTTTGACATACTTGGCACCTCAGGGGCCGGCGGTGCAGCCACACAAATGGTCACCGGCGGAATCGCCGAAGCGCTGGTTGCGACCGGTGCCGGATTGCTTATCGCAATCGTTGCGGTGTTGTGGCTCAATCATTTCAACAAGCGTGTACGCCTCGCCTTGCACCAGATGGATCTGCTGAAAGTAATGTTGCTCAACCGCTTTCATGGCGGCGGTTCGGCGCACCACGGTGTATCCGCCAGCGATGCACATGCCGGCAAACTGGCCGCAGCCGAGCCGGAGGGTGCGTAATGAGCGCGCGTGTTCGTTCTCGTTATTTCGATTCCGAGCGCCCGCGCGTGGAAGTGATACCGATGATCGACATCATGATGTTCCTGCTGGTGTTCTTCGTCGTCATTTCACTGAACATGATTGCCGGTACTGGGGTCGAGATGGTATTGCCAGGCTCGAAGACCACCAAGGAAATCAAGTCGGCGACAGTCACAGTCGGCGTGACGAAAGATAACAAGATTGTTATCGATGGCGAGACAATTTCCCAGGACGCGCTTACAAACAAGCTGACTGAACTGAAGAAAAACCAGAAGATTTCCGTGATCATTGCCGGCGACAAGGATGTTGCGCTGCAGACTCTCATCAACGTGATGGACGGCGTCCGTGGCGCGGGGATCAACTCGGTGGGCATCGCCGCGACGGCGGAGAAACGCGCAGCAGCGGGCGAATAGTGCGAAAGCCAGCTTACGTAAAGCCTGACAGCGGGCCTCGCTTGTCATGAGCTCGCCGTCGCTGCTGGGTCGTGGCCCGCTGTGGGCGGAAATAGACGACGTTGACGAGCAGGCGTTGCCGTTCTGGCGGGCACTGATCATTGCGCTTGGCATTGAGATTATTGTCCCGTTCCTGATCTATGGTGTTGATTGGTCGTTCCTGCCGTCTTTCACTGAGCCCCCCCCGGTTGAAGTGATGTCGGTGCGGCTCGAAGAGCCGCCCCCGGCGCTCGACGAGCTGCCTCCGCCAGCCCCCGAGAAGAAACCGCAGGAGAAGAAGCCCGCGCCGACGCCACCGAAAGAAGTCAAGAACGTGACGCCGATCGTGCCGCCCAAACCGCTGCCGAATGAGCTTCCTTCGCCGATTGAGGTGCCGAAACCTAAACCGAAACCGAAACCGAAACCGGTGAAGAAGGAAGAGCCACCACCGGAGCTGCCGCCGCTGCCCTCAGTGTTCCGGGACGTCAAGCCGGTACGAAAGGTGAAGCCAAAATACCCGCGTGAAGCGGAGGACAAAAAAATCGAAGGTCGCGTCAAAGTACGCCTCCAGGTTGACCTTGACGGGACCGTCAGCGACGTGAAGATACTCATCTCCGAGCCGCCCGGGGTGTTCGATGAAGAAGTGCTGAAAGCGGTCTGGCAGTATCAGTTCAAACGCGATGGCACATCCTATGAGGCAGACCAGTTGATCATTTTCAAGATCGATCCATGGTGAGGCGAGTTGCTGAGTACGTTGGGGCGGCGCGACTGCCGCAGATCGGACGATTTGGGGCATGAACGTTGCCCCCTCGGGTGCAGCCCCGTCCGCACCAGAGTGTGACCCGTTAGTCTTTCGTAATCGTCTTCGAAACAACAGCTTGCGGATGCTTCCTTGGCCCCCTCGATCGGCACATTGTTTGCATTTTAGCCCTCGGTATCTCTCACTCAGCGGGGTTAAGGATGAACTTGAAGCAATTGGCAGTATGGTGCGCACTGACGAGTGCACCGGTTGTTGTCATGGCCGCGGATACGGGGGCGGTGGTCGGCGGCGCCGTCGGTGGCGGAGCTGGTGCGGCCATTGGTTCGGAGATCGGCGGCAAGGAAGGCGCCATCATCGGGGGCGCAATCGGTGGCGCCGTGGGCGCGGCGATTGGGTCCGGTGATGACGATGAGACCGTCGTGGTGAAGGAAAAGGTCATCGTTCGTGAAGTTCACTACGAGGACCGCCATCATGGTCACCCGCCGGGGCACAGTAAAGGCAAGAAGAAAGGCTGGAAGAAGCGACACTGAACTGGTATCGCCTATTGAAAAAGAGAAAAGCCCGCACAGATGCGGGCTTTTTCATGATGGTGCGGCGGATCACGTGATGAAATCTGCCTCGTATCGAGTGAAGTCGTTGGCTTCGAGGAAAGCACAGGCTGCACTGTCAACTAAACGCACGTTAAGTTTCAAAGCCACTTGGTGGCATTATGGCCTTAAAGGCTGATTCAGGAACTGGCCGTCGCTACGTTGTCGAGCAGGATGGTTCCGCGACCAAGTGGTCGGTCAGCCTTGAACGCTGACTCGGCGACGTTGCGGCGGCAGCAATGTCCTTGCTGGTCCGCTCGAATAAAGCCTCTGCCTGGGGGCTGTGCGTGCCACAAGGTCAGATGAGCCGGATGTTTGATAAAGCTGCCGGCCAGCTTGCAAGCGCCGCCGTGCGCCCGGCGCCTGCAGTGGCCCAGTTCTATCCGTAGGCGAGTTGCGGCAGCCAGGTGATGATTCCGGGCACCGTGATACACAAGAACAAGCCAATGATTTGTATCAGCAAAAACACCAGCGCTGACTTGAAGATGGTGGCCATGCTGATCTCCGGTGGACACACGCCGCGCAGGTAAAACAGCGCATAGCCGAACGGCGGACTGAGAAACGACATTTGCATATTGACCAGATACAGCACGCCGAACCAGAGCACGACAACACTGCTGTCCACACCCGGCAGGCCGAACAGACCGTCGAAGCTGAGCGACTGGATGATCGGTACGAAAATCGGAACCGTCAGCAACAGAATGCCAACCCAGTCGAG
This sequence comes from Betaproteobacteria bacterium, assembly GCA_020346185.1. Taxonomy (GTDB): domain Bacteria; phylum Pseudomonadota; class Gammaproteobacteria; order Burkholderiales; family Eutrophovitaceae; genus SG8-40. The sequence continues at coordinate 2,373,417 of CP070775.1, forward strand.
GAACATGCCGAGGAACACCAGCATCACCATCATGACGATCAGAATGCCGTACGGATTGAGTCCGGTTTTAAGAATGCTTTCGGTGATGAAGGCCTGGCCGCCTTGCAAAATGAAGAAGCCGACGAAAATCGATGCGCCGAAAATGATCCATAGCACCATCGCCGAGGCGCGCGCGGTGGTGATGGAAGCTTCGCGCAGCGACTGCAGCGAGAAACGCTTGTGCATCATCGATACAACGATCGCGCCAAATGAGCCAATACCGGCTGCCTCGACCGGTGTGGCGATGCCGCCGAACAGCAGTCCCAGGACGAGAAACACCAAAATGACCGGCGCGATCAAGCGCCCGAGCAACTTGAGTTTGTCAACCAGATTGACCCGTTCTTCCTTCGGCAGTGCGGGCCCGAGCTTGGGGTTGAGCCAGGTGCGAACCAGCACATAGGAGACATACATGCCGGACAACATTAATCCGGGCAAAATTGAGCCAAGGTAGAGCTGGCCAACGGACTGCTGTGCGACAACGGCATAAAGAATCGCCAGGATCGACGGCGGGATGAGAATACCCAGCGTTCCCCCCGCCATGATCGAGCCGAGCGCGATTTTCTGATCGTAGTTGCGCCTGAGCATCGCCGGCAAGGCGATGATGCCCATGGTTACCACGGCCGCGCCGATCACGCCGACCATCGCGGCGAGGATGGTCGAGGCGAGAATGGTGGCTGCAGCCAAGCCGCCGTTCAAGCCGCCCATCCATTTATAGACGACATCGAACATTTCCTCGATCAGGCCGGCGCGTTCGAGCATCGACGCCATGAATATGAACAGCGGAATAGCGGCCAGATCCGGATTTGCCATCAGCGGGAAAATCCGCGTCGGGATAATGTTCACCATGGTCTGGCCACCGACCAGATAAATGAACACGACGCCTAATCCGCCGACGACGAAAGCCATCGGCAGGCCTGCCATCAACAGCAGCGCCAGTGACCCGAACATCAGGAAGGTCAGCGCCTCGATGCCGGTATCAGCGAGCGACTCGCCCAGCGAGAACAGAAAACGCTCCTCTTCGTAGGGATCGTAGAACAGGATGTTGATGCCCTCGATCAGGCAAATCAGCACCACGGCCGAGGTGGCCGCGACCATGATCCAGGTCCAGATCTTTCCGGCCTTGCCGGGGCTCATGCCTGGGGAAGCAGTGGTGGCATTCATGCGGATTCTCCTCCGGCCGAGCGGACAAACAGCTGGATGTCCTTGATCAGTTTCGATACGCCTGCAAGCGTCAGGAGAATCGCGCCGAGCACCATTGCGCCTTTCACCGGATAAAACTGCACCTGCCAGGTTTCTTCGGTCACTTCCCGCATGTCGTATGAATCAAGGAAGAAGCGCAAGCAGGTGCCGGCAAGTGCCACGGCAAAGATAAAGAAGAAGGTCGAGGTGAAGATGTCCATACCGATCTGGGCGCGGCGCGGCAGTTTGATGTAGACGACATCAACTCGCACGTGATCACCATGCAGCAGCGCAAAACCCCCGGCTAGCAAGTACTGCATGCCAAACATCAGGTAAGACGCCTGGTGCGCCCAGATGGTCGGTGCGTCAAACATGTAGCGCGAGATAACCTCATAGAAGTAGACGCACACCGCATTGACCGTCCATAGCGATACGAATATGCCCGAGTTCTCGGTCATCCAGTCGAGACCGCGCGTAAAAACGTTTCCGGGTGCGTGCAACGCTGGATCTTCCTCGGCGAGCACCTTGATCGCGGTCTCTTCGTCCGGCGTATCGCTGGGTTTCGCACCGCGCGTGAACCACATGAATACCAGCGGCATGATCGCCAGCCAGCCCCAGTAAAGCCAGTGAGGCAATATGAAATTGGTGGTTTGAGACATGTCTTCTCCCCGTTGCCGCCAGAAAGTAAACGGCGGATGGCATTACCATCCGCCGCTGCTTTGCCTGGCTATCTAATTATTGGCACTTCGCGAGAAAAAGTGTAGCGAGCGATCCGAGCGCGAGCTGCCGCGCAGCGATCGACGAGACATGGCATCAGCCGGTTAGGCGACGACAGAACGAGCACGCGATGCGGCAATCGGATTGCGTAGTAACTTTCTCGGCAAACTTACTAGAGTTTGAGACCTTTCACGTCACCAGGATTCAGATAACCCATGTACGGGTTGAGCATGAAATCGCGCTGCAATTCGAAGACGCGTTTCGCGTCCTTGTTCTTGCGAGCCCATTGATACCAGACAGGAATCGCCGCCTTGCGGAAGCGGATGACATCCTCAGCAGAAAGGCGCGAGACCTTGGTGCCTTTCTTGAGGAATTTGTCCATTGCTTCCACGTTGGCTCTCTGGATGGTGACAAAGTGATGCACCGAATAGGTCTGGACCTGTTCCTCGACGAAGGTCTGCATTTTCTTGGACAGACGTTTCCAGGCACGCATGTTCACCGTCAGGTCCATCAAGTCAACCGGTTGATACAGGGATGTTTGTCCCGGAGGGCCCATGCAGATGATGTACTTGGTGACCTCGGCGAATCCGAGGTCCCAGTTAATGGCCGGACCGACATAGTCGGCGGCGTCGATTGTGCCTTTCTCCAGTGCCGGGTAAATGTCGGAGCCCGGCATACTGGTGGTGCTCACGCCAAACTGTTCGAACACCTGTGCCACCATGCCTCCGGGAAGACGCACCTTCATGCCCTTGAGTTGACCAAGATTGTTGACCGGCTTCTTGGAGTGGATGATGTTGGCGTCGTGCTGGATCGGTCCGACATAGAACAGGCCGAATCGCTGAAAGATCTCGCGCGTCATTTCCAGCATTCCAAGCCCGTAGAACATGGTGTCCCAGTGACTGGTCTGGTCGGGCCCGGCAGGGTAGGAGGACAGGAACACTGAAGCCGGAATCTTGCCGGACCAGTACAGCGTGAATGGATTCATCGCCTGAAGCACGCCAGTGCGAACAGCGTCAAAAAGCGCATTGTTGTCAGCAGCGACGGCTTTTGCAGGAAACGGCTTGATCGCCAGTTCTCCACCGGATTTTTCCTTGAACGCGTTTGCCCACTCTTCGAAAAGCTTGAAACCGGTGGTGCCTGCGTCCCAACTTGACTGTACTTTCCACGTCGTGGTTTTTGCGTGGGCGGTACGGATGTAAGGCGCGCCCAGCAGCAGCGCGCCGCCGGCCAGCGTGCCGGCCTTGAGCATCTGGCGGCGAGAGGTGTCGGCAGCCGAATCGGTTTGGGTTTTCGCGGCAACGCTATCGGTACTCTCGTTACCGGTGCTTGCAGTTCTTGATTTTTCAGTCATTTTTTCTCCTCACTCTAGTTCTTCGAGTCGCCCCAGGCTGTCCACTGGTTCGGCCAAACCCGAGATGATGAGGGACGAAGCTGATCAGATCAAGGCACGCTTGGTGACTGCGCGGCCAGCGCGTCGGGCCGGGGACGCAGACTGGGGTAAACTTTGCCTGTTATGCGGAACTGAATCGGCCCGGGGTTGATTCGGGCCCAAGCTGAATCAAGCCAGCTGAAAAATAACATCGAAAATTATCACCGGGAGGATGGATGCCTTTAATTTCGCGCCGCTCAAGTCAACTGGGCACCGAAAACGCATTCGTGGTGCTGGCCGAAGTCAGCGAACTGCAGCGTCAGGGCAAAGACATCGTGTCGTTTTGTATCGGCCAGCCCGATTTCCCTACGCCGAGGAACATTTGTGCTGCTGGCATCCGGGCGATCAACGACGGCAAGCACGGCTACACGCCGTCAGCAGGCATTCTCGAACTGCGTGAGGCGGCAGCTAACTACCTGAATCGCACTCGCCATCTCGATTTCGTCGCTGAGGATATCGTCGTAGCCGCTGGCGCCAAGCCTTTCATCATGTATTCGATCCTGGCTGCGACCGACTATGGGTGTGACGAGGAAGTGATTTATCCCAACCCCGGGTTTCCCATTTACGAATCGCAAATCCGTGCATGCGGTGCCATCCCGGTCCCGATCCATCTGCGTGAGTCGCGCGGTTTCAGTTTCGACTCCAGTGAACTGGAGTCGAAAATAACAGAAAAGACACGGCTGCTAATTCTCAATTCCCCACAGAACCCCACCGGCGGCATCATACCGCGGCAGGATATGGAGGCGATCGCCGGCATCCTGCGCCGGCATCCGCAGGTTTGGGTGTTTGCCGATGAGGTGTACTCGCAACTCTGTTATGAAGGCGAGTTCGTGTCGATTACCAGTTTCCCTGACCTGATCGAGCGCACCATTGTTTGTGACGGTGGTTCGAAAACCTGGGCGATGACCGGCTGGCGGCTCGGGTTCGCTGCAAGCCGCGCGCTTGCTCCGGTGTTCACGCGGTGGGTGACCAACACCGAATCATGCGCCTCACACATCAGCCAGTGGGCCGCCGTCGAAGCACTGAATGGCGAACAGGACGAGCCGAGGCAGATGCGCGAGACGTTTCTCGAGCGGCGCGATCTCATCGTCGGCTTGCTCGGGGAAGTTCCGGGCGTGCAGTGCCAGATGCCGGGCGGTGCCTTTTACGCCTGGCCGAATGTGACCGAGGCGTGTGAAATGATTGGCGCGAGAGATTCCGAGGAGTTTCGTCAGCGGTTGTTGAACGAGGCTGGCGTGGCGGTGCTTGCCGACATCCACTTCGGCGAGCGCGTGCCCAATGAAGGCCAGCACATCCGCTTCAGCTACGCCGCCTCAAATGAGGCCATTCGTGACGGCGTTGCGCGTATGGCACAGTTCATCGAAAAGAATTCGAAGCTGAAGAGGCGGGCTTGATTCTTCGCTTCCGACGGCCGGACCGCCAGCATCCTTGAGTTTGCTCAGGCGCTGAGTCGTTGCGCGTGTTCGCGGATATTGTGAAATTCGATGTCCGGCCAGCGTTCCATGGTCAGCTCGAGATTCGGCCTGGAAGTCGCGAGGTAGGCGAGACTGCCTGACGCGTCAAGCGCCAGGTTCGCCGCGAGCTGCTTCTGGAATTCCGCGAGCTTGTTCGCGTTCTCACTGGTTACCCAGCGCGCGGCGTAGAAGTTAATCGACCGGGTAGTTGCGTCGACGCCGTACTCTGCCTTGAGGCGATGTGCGACGACGTCGAATTGCAGCAGGCCAACGGCACCGAGTATGACTTCGTTGCCAACCAGTGGTCGAAACACCTGGATGGCGCCCTCTTCACCGAGCTGCTGCAAACCTTTTTGCAACTGTTTGCTCTTGAGCGGATCACGCAGCGTGACTGCCTGGAACAACTCAGGTGCGAAATAGGGGATGCCGACGAAATTGAGCGTTTCGCCGACGGTGAAAGTATCACCAATGTCGATATTGCCGTGGTTGAGCAGGCCAATAATGTCGCCGGGCCAGGCGTCCTGCAGTGTCTCGCGCCGTTGCGAAAGGAAGCTGACAACCTGGCTGGCGCGAATATCCTTGCCGCCTCGTACGTGAAACAGTTTCATGCCACGTTCAAATCGGCCCGAACAGACGCGCAGAAAAGCGATACGGTCGCGGTGCTGCGGGTCCATGTTTGCTTGTATCTTGAATACGAAGCCCGAGAATTTTGGTTCGTCCGGCGCAACCTCGCGTTCCAGCGCCGCGCGCGGGCGGGGCGGCGGTGCTTCGTTGACCAGCGCGTCGAGCGCCTGATCGACGCCGAAGTTGTTCATGGCCGAACCGAAAAAGACAGGAGTGAGTTCACCTTCCAGAAAATGGTCGCGATCGAATTCGCGGGCGTCCGAATGTAACAGCGAGACTTCCTCTTTGACATCGGCGACTTCCACCGGGAAGCGGTCGACAAGCGGCGGATGATCCAGCCCGGACACGATATGCACCGAGCGATCCTGCGACCCATCGCTACCCGGATACAAGATAGTGCGATTCCTTTGCAGATCGTAAATTCCGGCGAAGCGCTTGCCCATGCCGATTGGCCAGGTCAGAGGGGCGCAATGAATATTGAGCACATCCTCGATTTCGTCAATCAATTCGAGTGGGTGGCGCCCTTCGCGGTCCAGTTTGTTGATAAAGGTGATGATCGGCGTGTTGCGCTGTCGGCAGACTTCGAGCAGCTTGATTGTTTGTGTTTCGACTCCCTTGGTGGAGTCAATGACCATTAGGGCGGCGTCGACCGCTGTGAGCACCCGATAGGTGTCTTCTGAAAAATCGCGGTGACCCGGGGTGTCCAGCAGGTTAATGACACAGTTGCCATATTCGAACTGCATGACCGAACTGGCCACCGAAATGCCGCGCTCTTTCTCGATCGCCATCCAGTCCGACGTGGCGTACTTGCCCGATTTACGCGCCTTGACCGTTCCGGCAGCCTGAATGGCACCGCCATACAACAGAAATTTCTCGGTCAGTGTCGTCTTGCCGGCGTCGGGGTGGGAGATGATTGCGAAGGTGCGGCGACGTGCGACTTCGGGTGTTACCGGTGCAGTGAATCGTTCCAATGGTGCGTGTTCAGGGTGCTAAATGCGGCCCGGCCGCAGTGCGAAGGAGAGCATTCTACGTGTTGTCGGCTCGCGCGCCAAATGGCCCGTGTCCGAGACCGCTTGTCTTGCGCTGAACTTCTCGAGCGAATCTGCCGATAACGGTCGAAATGGACATGAAACATCCGCCATACCTTGGGCGAGTTTATTTAAATCAATTGGTTATCAGGACTCGACGGATTGCAGTGCTGAGTTGCTGCAGCTCGTGCTGCGGTCGATATCCGCGCAAGAGGCCGCGTTCAATCCGCTTGGCTACGCTTTCCGGTGCGAGTTGGTGTCTGCATCCATCCTGAAGTGCGGAAGGCCGGCGACGCCCTTGTCCATAAAGCTTACCAGCACCCTGTCGGCGGGCGCGACGAGTCGATGACCGAAAAGTTGCGGGCGCAACTGCGGCGGGTGACGGGCGCGATGGCGCAGCAGGCACGAGCAACCGGCCTGCGAGCGTCTGATTGCGACTTTTCATCCGTAATCGACGAAGCTGCTCGCTCGAAACAGAGGCTCCCCGCTGATGCTCGATGTCGACTGTTTCAAGAACGTCACCGAACTCATGGCGATACGTATGGCGGCAAGGAGTCACGGTCGATCGCGCACGTATCGCCGAAGGGGGTTACCCGCTTTGGCGCAGAAGAGTTTGTGGTATTGCTTCCCGATACCGCTGTCGGGAACGCCCGGTTGGTGGCGCAACGATTGCGCCGGCAAGACTGCCGACGTCGGGATTACCACGTTTTCCGCCGGGTATCGTCGGCAACGGGCCCGGTGCGACACGGTAGAGTCTTTTCCATCGGTATGATTAGAGGTCCTGTCACGCCAGAGGCAACGGCCGCGATCGCGTTAGGTCAGGCGAATCGACTGCGCTGCAGGCCGTGTAAACGGTTCCGCGCTGCGGTGCCGCCGTTATCCTGCCTCTGCAACAAGGCCGAAGTCGAAATCCAGACCCTAAGACAATGACGTCGTCCTGGTGGCCATGCCGGACTCTCGCCTTCACGCCGTAGTCACGCGTTTTTTCGACGCCTGGTCTACCGCCCGGTTCCATAGCCATGCGTCTGTTGCTACATTGTCGTTGGGGTAGTGCTGCGGATCTGTTTGCTATGGAAATCGTCATCCTGTTCTCGTTGTTCGTTGTCAATGGGCTGCTCTCGATGTCGGAGATTGCCGTAGTGTCGGCGCGCAAGGCGCGACTGCAGCAGCTTGCCAATGAAGGCAATCACCGTGCTGCCGCTGCGCTGGCGCTGGCACGCGAGCCTTCGAATTTTCTATCTACCATTCAGGTCGGAATTACCTTCGTGGGAATCTTCAGCGGCGCCTTCGGCGAGGCGACCCTTTCGCTGGAACTAACACAAGCGCTCGCCACCATTCCTGCGCTCGCCCCTTACAGCGAAGCCCTGGCCTTGACAATCGTGGTGGTGGCAATTGCTTATTTCTCGCTGATAATCGGAGAACTCGTGCCGAAGCGCTTGGCACTGCAGAATCCGGAGTTGATTGCGTCGCTCACTGCCGCACCGATGCGGGGTCTGTCAAGAGTTGCACACCCCGTGGTGTTGTTGCTGAGCGCATCCACCGACTTGTTGCTGCGCATGCTCGGGGCGGGAAAAGCGAGGCAGTCACCCGTGTCGGAGGACGAAATTCGTGTCTTGATGGAGCAAGGTACCCGCGCCGGAATTTTTGAGCGCTACGAGCAGCGACTCGTTCATAACGTCTTGCTGCTCGACGAACGATCGATTGCCGCCGAAATGACACCTCGGCTTGAGGTTGTTTTCGTCGACCTGAACAACCCGCTCGAGTCGAACCTTCGCAAGATCTCGGAGAGTCGCCACTCGCGTTTTCCAGTATGTCGTGGCGATCCTGAGCACATCGTTGGTGTCATTCACGCCAAAGACATTCTCGCTAGCCATGTGGCGGGCGCGAGGGTTGATCTGGCTGCGTGCATGCAAGACCCGCTGTTTGTCCCCGAGACGCTGACTTGCATACGCATGCTGGAAATTTTCAAGGGCTCCCCGCTGCAAATTGCGTTGGTGGTCGACGAGTATGGCGATTTTCAGGGCCTGGTGACGCTCAACGATATTCTCGAGGCGATCGTCGGTGACATGCCCTCCTCGCACGAGGAGGGAGAGCAGATGATCATCGAACGCAGTCCGGGCTCATGGCTGATCGACGGCATGCTCGGCACCCTGGATCTCAAAGAATTGCTCGATGTGCGAGAGTTGCCAGGCGAAGACGATGGCACCTACCACACACTCGGTGGTATGACGATGATTCAGACGGGGCGGGTGCCGCAACCAGCAGATGCATTCGAATGGGGAGGCTACCGTTTCGAGGTGGTCGATATGGACGGCACCCGGGTCGACAAGGTGCTGGTGACCCGTTTGCAGCAACCCAATCAGGAACAACCTGAGGCGGGAGAATCATAGCCTTTGTATCGTCAGCGCTTGAGAGTATTGGTCGGCAAACGCTCCAGCAATATGTCCTGCATGCGCGTTTCAATGGCCGGCTTGATACGCTGGTGGGGGAGAATATAGAAGCGTTCGTCGCGGATAGCGTCGAATACGGCATCTGCAACTTGGTCGGCTGAAATCCTGCCCGAGTCGACGGCGTGGCGCAGACCTTCTTCGCGACGCAAGTCCTCATCCGACTTGGGTCTGTCATCACGCAGGTGTTCCGGCCGATTGCGTTCTGACTCGGCAATACGCGTCGGTACGTAGGCCGGGCACAACACTGAGCAGCGCACCTTGTCGGAATGGTCGACGAGATCGTGATGCAAACACTCCGTGAGCGTGACGACAGCGTGCTTGGTTACGCAGTAAAGACCCATCCCCGGCAATGAGAGAAGCCCCGCCACTGAAGCAGTATTGACGATATGCCCTTCAGTGTTTTGCTCCAGAAGGATCGGCGTGAACACGCGAACGCCGTGAATCGCGCCCCACACGTTGGGCCCCATTGCCCATTCCCAATCCTTTTCCGAGTGCTCCCACACTAACCCGCCAGGTGCAACGCCGGCATTGTTGCATACGACATGGGCCGCACCGAACGCGGCGAGCGTCTGTTCGGCGAGCGCCTCGACGTCTGCAGCGCGTGACACGTCGCATTGAACGGCTATAGCTTCATGACCTGCTTCTTGAAATTCCTCGAGTGCGGTGTCGAGCGTTGTCTGTTCGATGTCGGCAAGAACGATTTTCATGCCCTCCCGGGCAAAGCGCCCTGCCATGGCGCGTCCCAAGCCGCTGGCCCCACCGGTTACCACTGCAACGCGATTGGTGAATGCTTTCATGTCGTGACCCGCTTTGTGTGGCGACGAGTCTAGCATGCAGTCTGTTTATTGCAGCGCCACTCATTGTGCGGTGGATAGGCCCGCCGAGATGCATGCCGAGGTCGGATGCTTTGGTGCGTGCGATAATCGGCGCCATTCAGGAGGAGAAGATGCACGAACAATTTGCTGGCACCAAGCCGGTCGATAAACGACTGCGTTTCGATGTCGACCGTCTTACACATTACCTGCGTGAGCACATCGAAGGGTTTTCTGGGCCGCTCGAGGTCGAGCAGTTCAGCGGTGGCCAGTCCAACCCGACTTTCATGCTGAAAGCGGGACAAAGCCGCTATGTGCTGCGCAGGAAACCGCCCGGAAAGCTGTTGCCATCGGCTCATGCCGTCGACCGCGAGTATCGCGTGACCAGCGCGCTTTATCCGACCGACGTGCCGGTGGCGCGCACCTATTGCCTGTGTGAGGATGATTCGATTATCGGTACCGCCTTCTACATCATGGACTACGTCGAGGGCAGGGTGTTTTGGGATGGCCTGTTGCCCGACTACTGTGCTGACGACCGCCGCGCAATTTACGACGAACTGAATCGTGTCATTGCGGCGTTGCACAGTGTTGATTACGAGTCTGTCGGGTTGACCGATTTCGGCAGGCCGGGCAACTACATTGAACGCCAGATCAATCGCTGGACGAAACAATACCGCGCCTCCGAGACCGAGCACATTGAGTCGATGGAAAATCTCATCAAGTGGTTGCCGGACAATATGCCTTCTGGTGAAGAAACTACCGTCGTTCATGGCGATTATCGTCTGGACAACGTCATTTTTCATCCGACCGAACCGCGCATTCTGGCGGTGCTTGACTGGGAGTTGTCGACACTGGGACATCCACTGGCCGACTTTGCCTATCACTGTATGACGTGGCGGCTGGTGCCAGGCGAGTTTCGCGGCATCGGTGGTGTCGATCTGAAACCGCTTGGCATCCCGAGCGAGGAGCAGTACGTCGAGATGTACTGCCGGCGGACCGGGCGCAGCGAAATTCCCAACTGGGATTTCTACCTTGCCTACAACATGTTCCGGCTTGCGGGCATTCTGCAGGGCATCATGGGGCGGGTGAAAGACGGCACGGCGGCCAGCGCGCATGCCGTCGAACAAGGCAAGCGCGCCCGGCCAATGGCCGAGGCGGGCTGGCGGCAGGTGGAAAAAATCCTTAAAGGTTAAGGAACCTCTGGTTAATTGTCATGTACTCAGCGCGCGTGAGAATTGATCAGAGGTTCCTTAAGTTTGCAATCACGAGTTTGGAGAGGAACGAATGAGAGCAGTGTTGTGCAAGGAACTGGGATTGCCGGAGAAGTTGGTGGTCGACGAGGTGCCTTCGCCTTCGGCGGGCAAAGGCCAGGTGGTGCTATCCGTTAAAGCGTGCGGGGTGAATTTTCCCGATACGCTGATCATCCAGGGCAAATATCAGTTCAAGCCGGAACTGCCATTCTCGCCTGGCGGTGAAGTGGCTGGTGTGGTCAAGGAGGTCGGCGCGGGGGTGGCAGCAGTAAAGCCGGGAGACCGCGTGATTGCTTCGAGCACATGGGGTGGTTTTGCCGAGGAGCTGGTGGTCGAGGCCGACCGAACCATTCCGATGCCGGAGGCGATGGATTTCGTTCCGGCATCGGCGTTCGTCCTGACGTATGGCACCAGTTATCATGCGCTGAAGGACCGCGGGCAGCTGCAAGCCGGTGAAACGCTGTTGGTGCTGGGCGCATCGGGCGGCGTTGGTATATCCGCGATTCAAATCGGCAAAATGATGGGGGCGCGCGTGATTGCCGCGGCCTCGACCGACCAGAAGCTGCAGGTCTGCAAGGACAACGGTGCAGATGAGGTGATTAACTATGCCGAGGAAGATTTGCGTGCGCGCGTCAAAGAGCTGACATCGAAGCAAGGTGTCGACGTAATTTATGATCCGGTCGGCGGGCCTTTCTCCGAGCTGGCTCTGCGCGATATGGCCTGGAACGGGCGCTTCCTGGTGGTCGGCTTTGCCGCGGGTGAAATACCCAAGGTGCCGTTGAATCTGACCTTGTTGAAAGGCTGCTCCATTGTCGGCGTGTTCTGGGGGGCATTCACGCGAAAAGAACCGGAGAACAATCGACGCAATAATGAAGAACTGTTGCGGTTCTTCGTGGAAGGCAAAGTCAAACCCCATATCTACGCGACCTATCCGCTCGAGCAAGCGGCACAGGCATTGAACGACGTGATGTACAAGCGAGTCAGCGGCAAGGTGGTACTGACGACCTGATTTTTCCGGCCGAGGTTTTCTTCTGGTCGGAACATCGTGTGTTGCCGGCAACGTTGACCTTGTGCAAGGCAGTTGATGAGTGAGCCGCGATATGAAATCGACAATGATGCACGTGCCGCTGAACCTGGCCCATTTTCTCGAGCGGGCCGGGAGACTGTTCGGCAAGCAGGAGATCGTTTCGAGAATGCCGGACAAATCCTTGCATCGTTATACCTATGCAGATTTTTATAGGCGTGCACGGCTGTTAGCGGAAGCATTGATCCGAGCGGGTTTGCAGCGAGGTGATCGTGTCGCGACACTCATGTGGAACCATTACGCTCATTACGAAACGTATTTCGGTGCCATCGCCGCAGGTGGTGTGTTGCACACGCTCAATCTGCGGCTCTCTGCGCAGGACATCGCCTACATTGCTGACCATGCCGGCGATCGTTTTCTGATTGTTGACGATATTCTGCTGCCCCTGTTCGATCAGTTCCGCGACAACATCAATATCGAGCGAGTTATTGTCGTACCGCTGACCGGGCAACCGGTACCGGGTGGGATGGACGATTACGAACGGTTTCTGGACACGGCGACGGGCGACTTCGATTACCCGGAGATGGACGAGAACGAACCGTGCGCGATGTGTTACACATCTGGTACCACCGGTCGTCCCAAAGGCGTTGTCTATTCGCACCGTTCGCAAGTGCTGCACTCGCTGGCGCAGGCACTCCCCGATGCCATGGGCATATCCAGTCACGATGTGGTCTTGCCGGTGGTGCCGATGTTTCACGCCAATGCCTGGGGCTTGCCCTATACCGCCGCCATGCTGGGCGCGAAGATGGTCTTCCCGGGTCCGCACTTGCACCCGGAAAACATACTACCCTTGCTAGAGAGCGAAAAGGTCACCGTTTCTTGCGGCGTGCCGACCATCTGGCTGCCAATGGTGCAACTGATTGAACAGGATCCCGATAAGTGGAAATTCCAGCCGGGGCTGCGCATGACGGTGGGTGGTTCGGCGGTACCGGAGGCGATGATACGGTCGTACGCAAAGTTCGGGATCGAAATAATGCAAGGGTGGGGGATGACCGAAACCTCGCCCCTCGCGACGGTATCGAAAGTGGCAGCATTGCAGAGCGAACTCGACGAAGATGCGCGCTTCAAGGTCAGGGCGAGCCAGGGTTATCCCATGCCGCTTGTTGACGTGCGCGCCGTCGGCGACGAAGGCGAAGTCGACTGGAATGGCAGTGCTGTCGGCGAGATTCAGGTTCATGGTCCATGGATTACCGGAAGTTACTATGGCGTTCCGGTGTCGGACGAGAATTTCAGTCAAGACGGTTGGCTGCGCACTGGCGACGTCGCGTCGATTGATGAATTCGGTTTCGTCAAGATCACCGACCGCACCAAAGACCTGATCAAGTCGGGTGGTGAGTGGATTAGTTCCACTGATCTGGAAAACGCCATCATGGGCCATCCCGCAGTACAGGAAGCTGCGGTCATTGCTGTGGCGCACCCGAAGTGGGCGGAGCGACCGCTTGCGGTGATCGTCCTCAAACCCGGAGAGCGAGCCAGCGCAGCAGATATAAAACAACACCTCGCCGGTCAGTTCGTCAAGTGGATGGTGCCCGACGCCTATGTCTTCGTCGATTCGATTCCGCGCACTTCCACTGGCAAGTTCCTCAAGACGGCGCTGCGCGAACAATATCGGGGCTGGCAATGGAGCGACTCAGCTGCGTGAGCGTGGGCAGGTTGAGAACGTATCCAAATCGGGTACCGGTCTTGCATCGTCATGAAGACTCGAGAAGCGAAACTGCATCAGGTGTCAGGAGTGGATGAAGAATGAATTTTGAACTGAGCGAAGAACACAAGCTCATCCAGGACGCAGCGCGCCAATTTGCCCGCGACGAGATTGCGCCCATTGCGGCTGAGTCTGATCGCGAGTCGAGCTTTCCGATGCAGATCATGGACAAGGCGCGCGAAGTAGGGCTGGTGAATGTAACGGTCCCCGAAAGTTTTGGCGGCGTTGGACTTGGTGTATTCGAGCTGGCGCTCATTACCAAAGAGCTTGCCTGGGCTTGCGCTGGAATCAATGGCGTGCTCAGTCTCAACAGCGTGATCGCCGATGTATTTCATGTCGCTGGTTCCGAGCAGCAGAAGGAGTATGTGTTCAAGCGCCTCGGCGATGGAGAGTTTGCCGGCTATGCTTTGACTGAGCCGGGTGCCGGGTCAGACGTGTCCGCGATTTCGACGCGCGCCGTTCGCAACGGTGATCGTTATGTATTGAACGGCAGCAAAGTGTGGATATCCAATGCACCGATGGCTTCGTTTTTCGTTGTCTTTGCGAGAACCGATCCGCAAGTGGGGCATCGCGGCATTAGCGCATTCCTGGTCGACCGCGACACACCTGGACTGACGGTGGGTGCGCCATTGGGCAAGATGGGTCAGCGCGCTGCGCCGGCCGCTGAAGTCTTTCTTCGTGATGTCGAAGTGCCCGAGACTGCCCGCATCAGCGAAGAGGGCGACGGGTTTCTTCTCGCCATGAAAGTGTTCGATCGGTCACGTCCCATGGTCGCGGCTGGCGCGCTCGGTGTAGCACAGCGTGCGCTCGATGAAGCAGTCGAATACGCTCGGACCAGGCAGACCATGGGAAAGGCTATCATCGAACATCAGGCGATCGGCCACAAACTGGCCGACATGGCGCTGCGTGCCGAGGCGGCACGCCTGCTCGTTTTGCAGGCGGCCTGGCTGTTGGATCACGGTCATCGCAATACCATGCAAGCGGCGTACGCCAAAACGTTTGCAGCTGACGCAGCAGTGGCGACGACGACGGACGCAATGCAGATTTTCGGCGGTATGGGCTATAGCACCGATTACCCGGTAGAGAAATTGTTTCGCGATGCCAAGGTTTTTCAGATCTATGAGGGCACCAGTGAAATTCAACGCAACATCATCGCGCGGGAGCTGTCGCGATCCTGACCGGCATTAGGGCGCGAAGCATGAGTACTCTTCGGTAGGAGAAGCGAGATATGAAGGAAGCAGTCATTCTGGATGCAGTGCGCTCGCCGTTTGGGCGGCGTGGCGGCATTTTGCGCGAGCGGCGGCCCGACAGCCTGCTCGCCGATGTCATTGATGGCTTGATAGACCGGGTCGGTATCGCGCCGGACAAAATCGAGGACGTTATCGACGGCACGGTGACGCTGGCCGGCGAGCAGGGTGCAAACCCGGCGCGCCTGGCTGTGTTGTTGTCGAAACTGCCGGTCGAAGTATCCGGTGTATCGCTCAACCGCATGTGCGGCTCTTCCCAGCAAGCAGTCCATTTTGCGGCGCAGGCGGTAGCCAGCGGCGACATGGATTACGTTATTGGTTGTGGTGTTGAAAGTATGACGCGCGCTCCAATGTTCCTCGATATCGGGTTGGGTAGGGAGATATCGGGCTTCGAAGTGCTGAACCCAGAGCTACTGAAACGCCATGAACTGATACACCAGGGCGAGAGCGCGGAACGGATTTCGGAAAAGTGGTCGCTGTCCCGTGATGACGTCGATGAGTATGCCAAGCGCAGTCATCGTCTAGCAGCAAAGGCGCAGCAGGACGGAGAAAACCGAGAGATTGTCCCGCTGCAGGGAGTGTCGCCGGAAGCAGAGATTATTATCGTTGATCGCGACGAGGGCGTTCGCGCAGAACTCGACGAAGCCAAAATCGCGTCGCTGAAACCGGCGTTTCGCGCCGAGGGAAAAGGCGTCGTGACCGCGGCCAACTCGAGCCAGATTTCTGATGGCGCATCTGCTGTTCTGGTGGCGGACGGGGAGGTTGCGGTCGCTGACGGATTTACGCCGAAGGCGCGTTTCCGTGCGCGGGTGGCGTTGGGGTCTGATCCGATGCTGCAACTGACCGGCGTGATCCCCGCAACTCAGCGTGCCCTGAAGAAGGCCGGTTTGTCGATTCGTGATCTCGACTGGATCGAAATAAACGAAGCGTTCGCCTCGGTTGTGTTGTCGTGGGCCAAGGAACTGAATCCGGACATGGAAAAAGTCAACCCATGGGGCGGCGCAATCGCGCACGGCCATCCGCTTGGGGCTACCGGTGGCGGGCTGATGTCGAAAATGTTGAGTGGACTTGAGGCAACCGATGGCACTCTCGGTTTGCAGGTGATGTGTATCGGCCACGGTCAGGCAACGGCGACGATAATTGAACGCATCCAATCTTGATCGGTAGGGTTGATATCGACTGATGGCGAAGAAGATTCGCGTCGCCATACTGTTATTTGTCTTGCTCACCGTCGCGGTTGGCACTTGGCAGGCGCGGGTGCGCATAAGTTCATGGAAGCGTGCGCTCAATGTTGTCGTTTTTCCTGTCAACGCCGATGGCACAGGGGAGACCGAGGCTTACATACGCAGCCTCGACGACGAAAGCTTCGATTCCATTCGCACATTCGTGCGCAACGAGGCGCGACACTACGGCATATCGCTGCTCAATCCAGTCGATATTTTTATAGGGCCGAAGGTTGGCGCCATGCCGCCAACAGCGCCGGTTGGCGGGTCCGCGCCGCGAGTAATGTTGTGGAGCTTGCAATTGCGCTTCTGGGCCTGGCGCCACGGTGAGCACCCCATTCTCAAGCCTGACGTTCGCATTTATGCCTTGCTTTATCACCCCTCAACCACGCAGCGCCTGGGCCATTCAGTGGGGCTTCAGAAGGGTCTGATTGGTTTGGCTAAGTTGTTTGCAGTTCCGCATATGACGGCGGAGAACAACATCGTCATCACGCATGAGTTGTTGCATACCCTCGGAGCCACCGACAAATATGACCTCTCGAACAATCAGCCTGTGTATCCTTCCGGGTATGCCGAGCCGGATATCGAGCCACTTTATCCGCAGCAGTTTGCCGAGATCATGGGCGCACGCATTGCGGTGTCGAACGACATGTCGGTGGCGCCACGGACGTTGGACGCGGTACTTGTCGGCCCGGAAACCGCCCGGGAAATTGGTTGGCGCTAGGTACGGAATGTGGGCTCGAATATCACCGCGCAAGTCAATCTTGTTGCAAATAACAACTATTCGCAATAAGATCGTTGTCTGTTGGTGAGCGTAACCTAGCGACTTTGCACACTATTTTGGGATGAGAACAAGAGATAAGGGGAAGGATGAATCCGAAATCCGAAACGCGTTGGCTTGGGCGTGCGCCCGTAAACCGAACGGCTCGAGCCCCTTTCGCGGGGTATTGCCAATGCGTATGCGCCTGAGGTGCCGACGATGAGCAGCCATGACGACTGGGTAAGATTTGTGTCAATTCCGGTTGCCGCGGTTGCGGTGGCCGGTCAGGTTCAGGCCGCGCAGTATCTGACAGTTCAGCAAGCCCAGAAGCTCATGTTCGGAAAGAGCGCGACTTTCCAGCGCAATGACCTGGTACTGGACTCGAAGGCGATGAGAGCAATAAGGGAAGCATCCGGTGTGCGGGTCGAAAGAAGTAAACAACCGCTGTGGGAGGTCAGGGAAGGCGATCAACTTAACGGTTATTTCATCGTCGACGAGGTTTACGGCAAGCACGAGTACATTACCTATGCGGTTGCTTTGGGGCCAGACGGGCGTGTCCGGCAAATCGAAATCCTGGTTTACCGAGAGAGCTACGGCTATGAAATTCGTAACCCGGCCTGGCGCGCGCAATTCATAGGCAAGAAGCATGGTGATCCTGTGACTCTCGATGAAGACATCAAGAATATCTCGGGTGCAACCATGTCGTGCCGCCACATCTCTGAGGGCGTGAAAAGGCTTCTGGCGACTTATGAGGAAATGTTACACCCGGGTTAGGCGAGCCAGGCCACTGCTTGGCACGCTGGTGGAAATCTCGCTGGCGGGCCAGGCCGAGCGCGAACTGCACGAGGCGGCCAACGCCGCGTTTGCCGAGATTGCACGCATTCATGAGTTGATGAGCGTGCACTCTATGGAAAGCGACGTCTACAGAATGAATAATGCGCCGGTTGGTCGTGCGGTGCTGGTGGACGAGCGAACCTGGCAGGTTCTCGATCTGGCGGCCGAGATTTCTCACGCGAGTAATGGTGTATTCGACGTTACCGTCGGCGCTGCGATGATGGCGCGTGGTGATCTTCCCCGCATGGTGAACAATTTACCCGGCGGCAATGCGACCTATCGTAATATCGAATTGTTGTCTGAATTTCGGGTGCGTCTGCAGTGCGCAATGGCGATTGATCTGGGTGGAATCGCCAAAGGCTATGCGGTGGACAGTGCCGTGCGCGTCTTGCGCGAAGGCGGCGTACCTGAGGGGTGTGTCAATGCCGGCGGAGATCTGCGTGCGTTCGGCGACGAGGCGTTGACGGTGCAAGTGCGCGATCCGCTCGATCCGGCGATTGCCTGTGCCGAGGTCGACTTGTGTGATTGCGCACTGGCGACGAGTGCCGGTTACGCCAGCAGCAAAGGCTACAATACGTCGGGTGTCGTGCTCGACCCGCGTGCGAACACCGAGGTCGGAACCGGCTGTTCTGCCTCGGTGCGGGCAGCCAGTTGTGCGGTGGCTGATGCGCTTGCCAAATGTGCGCTGATCCTGGGCGAGAAGAGTGCGCCGTTGTTGCGCCGTTTCCAGGCGAATGGATTTTTAGTCCACGACAAGATGCCGATCGTAATCGACACCGTGCCGGTAGATGCGCGCGCGGGGCCGGCTGCACGCGACGGCATCACCCAAGTTGACGTGGGGTTCGCGAATCGTCAAAGTGACATCATGTTTGGGAAATGCACCGGAGCACTGTTGTGAACGCGCCTGCCATACGGCTCGGTCGCTGGCACCAGGCCTACCTATATTCGATGGGGATGGTGCTGGTGCTGTCCGGGATACTGTGGCTGGTGTTTCACTATTTCGTGCGTATTGAAGGCGAGTTTGGGCCGACACTGCATCCGCTCGAACCGTGGTGGTTGCGCATGCACGGCATTGCGGCCGCCGCCTTTCTTATTGGTTTCGGCAGCGTTTTGCCGGGCCACGTGCGGCGGGCTTGGGGTGCCGCCCGCAATCGTATGACCGGAACGATATTCTTCGCGGTGATGGTGACGCTGATACTGTCCGGTTATTTTCTCTATTACGTCGGTTCCGACGCCGTACGCGACGTGATGGCACTCGCCCATTGGGTGGTCGGTCTGGCATTGCCCTTTTTCACGGTCTGGCATGTTTGGCGCGGTCGAGTCTGGCGGCAACTGAAGCTGGCCGAGCAACGCGCCAGCAATGTCGTTGTCAGCGTGCCGGAGAACCAGCTGGCAGACAGCCGAATACGGCACCGCGCTGGCGGCGCAAGAAGTTAGTGGGCGCCTGATCGGAGGCGCCGACCGCTAACGCGGGATCAAAATGGTGCCGGCGACGCTGATGCTAAGCCGGGTCGTGCCAGTGCCGAACTCAGGTGCAATTCCAGCACTGTCTGCGGACATGGCGCGCATCACCGGCCTTGGCGGCACCCCGTCGCTAGCTACTTTCACTTCCGACACTTCGAAGCGCGTTGCACCGAAGCTCTTCGCGATTCTGCGCGCTTTTTCCAGGAATGTCTTGATCGCCTGATCGACCAGCATGGTTTCGACCTGATCACGCAGCGTGGTCGACGGAAAAAACTCGACGCTGGCAAGTTGCATGGTGTCGGACACCGATGCAATGGCGGCTGAAACCTGTTCGATCTTGTCGCTTTCGATGATGATTTCACTACGTGCTCGCCAACCGGTAATCCTGCCCTTGTTACTGGTCGGGTAAGTGCGATAAGCGCCGGTACGCACTCGCAAGTCGGAATTTTGGCGCAGCACTTCGAGTGCGTCGTTTGCCAGCTCGGTGACCTTGGCGGCGGCTGCCGATGGCGTGCTGGCCTGAACTTCGGCGAACAATCTCGCGCGCATAGAGTCGTTTTCGACGAGCTGCGATGCGTTTGCGTTGAACTGTATCTTGGTAGAGACAGCATCGCCGTCGGTGCAGTTCGCCAGCGAAGCGCCGCCCGTGCAGAGCGCCAGGCAGGCAGCAACCACAATTCGGGGCAGGTATCTCAGAAAACGGTACACGGCCAAGCGCAACACCAATACACCAGAGTTGTGTAGCTGAAGACGGATCTCTATGATACATGGCCTGCTCCGTTCCGATTCAGTCATGGGCGAAAAGAACAAATTTCGCGGCATTCGCCGCAACCTGACCAACTATGGTGACCCTGGTTTCGCAGCTTACCTGCGACGCTCTTTTGCCCAGTCCATGGGCTACTCCAAAGATATGCTCGACCGGCCGATCGTCGGCATTGCGACTTCGCCGAGCGGTTTCAATAATTGTCATCGCTCGATGCCCGAGCTGGTCGATGCGGTCAAGCGCGGTGTGCTGAAAGCCGGTGGCCTGCCCGTCGACTTTCCTACGATTTCACTCGGTGAGGTATTTCTCTCGCCAACCAGCATGATGTTTCGCAATCTGATGTCGGTCGATGTCGAAGAAATGATCCGGGCTCAGCCAATTGACGCTTGCGTGCTGATCGGCGGCTGTGACAAGACGGTGCCGGCGCAGTTGATGGGGGCAGCATCTGCCGATGTTCCATCGATCCAGCTCGTCACGGGCCCGATGCTCGCAATGCCGTATCGCGGCGAGCGGCTTGGCGCGTGTACTGATTGTCGGCGTTTCTGGGCACGCTACCGGGCGTGCGAAGTCGGCGACGAGGCCATCGACCAGATCGAAGCCAATCTGGCGACGACTGCTGGATCCTGTGCTGTAATGGGCACGGCCAGTACCATGGCTTGCATTGCCGAAGCCTTGGGAATGGGGTTGGCAGGCAGCGCAGCAATTCCGGCGGTTCATGCCGACCGCTTGCGGCTTGCCGAGGCCTGTGGCGAGCGGGCTATGGCGATGGCGCTGTCTGGCGCGCCGCTGCCTTCGCAAATTATTACGCCGGCTTCGGTACGCAATGCGTTGCGTGTTCTTCTGGCAGTCAGTGGATCGACCAACGCCGTCGTGCATCTTACCGCGATCGCCGGGCGACGCCGAATCGAAGTGCCGCTGGAGATGTTGAACCGCTTGTCTGATGAAACGCCGGTTCTGGTCAACCTGAAGCCCACCGGAGCGCATTACATGCAGGACCTGTTTGCTGCCGGCGGCTTGCATGCTGTGCTCTACGAGTTACGGGAGTTGCTGGAACTTGATTGCATGACAGTTACTGGCGAAACCCTCGGTGAGCATCTGGCGCAGGCACCGGCTTACGTTGATCGCTCTGTCGTGCGCCCGCTCTCAGACCCCTATCAACCCCACGGTGGCTTGGTGGCTTTGTTCGGCAGTCTCGCGCCGCGCGGTGCGATTCTGAAACGAGCGGCGGCTGATCCCGATTTGTTTGAGCGGGAGGGCAGGGCGGTGGTGTTTGAATCACTGGAAGACCTGTCGACGAGAATCGACTCGGAAACCCTCGACGTGACGGCGAACGACTTTCTTTTGCTGCAAAATGCCGGCCCTGCGAGCCCTACGGGCATGCCAGAAGCGGGCTATTTGCCGATCCCGCGCAAGCTGGCCCAAGCCGGCGTAAAGGACATGGTGCGGATTTCGGATGCGCGGATGAGCGGTACAGCGTTCGGCACTGTGATTCTGCACGTGTGTCCTGACGCCGCGTCGGGTGGCAACCTGGCGCTGGTAAGAAATGGCGATCGAATTGCCCTATCGGTCAGCGAGCGGCGCCTCGATTTGTTGGTGCCAGAGAGCGAGCTGAACAAGCGGCGATCGGCGTGGACGCCTCCGCAAGTGCCTGCCAGGGGTTATGCACGTCTTTACCGTGAGCACGTAATGCAGGCGACCGAGGGCTGCGATTTCGACTTTCTGCGGGGGCAATAGGCGCCGTTTGTGGGCAGCATGCAGAAGGGGTCATTCGACGAATTGTCTGTTTGCTAACAAAAGTCACATTGGGCACGAAATCTGCCGATACATTGGGCTTGGTGAAGTGATTACTGGAGCCCGATGGTGTGTGCAGTTGGCGGAAATTACCGAATCGCGCTGGTCGTCGCCGACGAAGCGAGCGCCGAGTTCGTCGACTGCCATCTGGCCGGTACGAGCATCGAGCTGGAACGGCTTACGTGTGGAAAACAATTCTTCAGTGCTAATCTTGGCCGGCCGGACGTAGACCTGATCATCGTCGACGCGGACGACGGGGGCGGCGCGAGCAGCATGCGTGGCCTTGCTCTGGGCCGTGCTCTTAAATCCTCCCCTCTCACCGTGTCAATCCCGCTTATCGTGATTGGCAAGTCGGAAGCCGACCGCCTCAGGAGTTTCGAGATCGGTGTCGACGACTATGTGTTCTTTTGCACTTCGCAAGACGAATTCATCCTGCGTTTGACTGGGTTGTTAAGGGTTGGCTCGGCGCGGCGTGCAGCGATCAAGTCGCAACTTGATGCGGAGGCAAAGCGGGGCAAGGAGATCGGTGACGCGTTTCGACGTTATGTAGCGCCAGCCCTCGTTGATGAGATTCTTTCCGACCGGCGCTTGCTTGATTCGGCCCTGGCGGACAAGAGCACGCGCGTTACTGCGACGGTACTTTTCGCTGACATGCGTGGCTTCACCCGTATGTCGGAGCAACTGGAGGCTGCCGATGTGGTGCCATTGCTGAATCAATACTTCAGGTTGCTGACGCAGATTGCTTTCCACTACCAGGGTACGGTATTTAACATGGCCGGCGATTGCCTGATGGTCGGCTTCGGCGTGCCTTTTGAGCAAGCCGATGCCACAGTGCGTGCTTTTCGTACGGCCAGGGAAATGCTGGTGCGCTTCAGTGAACTGATTGCCGAATGGAAGGTCAAGTTTGGCGTTGAGGCTGGCCTCGGCATCGGCATCAACGAGGGCGACGTCGTCGTCGGTAACGTTGGCTCGCCCGATTACATGAACTACACGGTGATTGGCGACGCGGTAAATGTCGCCGCCCGGCTCAGTCAGCGCGCCCGGGCCGGCGAGTTGCTGTTCTCACGGCGCGTCAAGAAAGCGCTCGACGCTGCCGGAGAGCAGTCTGGTGCGCTACAGAGGACACCCATTTCATTGCGCGGGCGCACAGAATCGATCGAGATATACTGCGTTCCGGTCAACCCAGCGCGTAAAATTTCTCTGCGTTTGAGCGCTTGATGGTCCACTTGGCGTCGCCACCGCACGATGCGCCCGGCCTGCCCACCGCCACTTCCGAGCGGTTCTGAACGCAGTGCGTCGCCATCATCTCCGTACCAGCGTGCAGATCGCTTATGCTGCGTTGTCAGAGTTGCGGTAGAAGCGTATCGTGCGCCGTCCTTCCTGTTTCGCCTGATACATCGCCTGGTCGGCAAAACGAATGAGTGCGCTTGGCTCAGTTCCATCATCAGGAAATACGCTGACGCCGATGCTCGGAGTAACTTCCAGTTTTTGACCGGTGACAACGTAAGGCTCTGAGAGCGACTGCAGCAGCTTGCGTGAAATATGACGGGCGTCGTCTACCTGCCGCAGTTCGGGGACGATGATCAGGAACTCGTCGCCACCCAGGCGCGATACCGTGTCGACCTCGCGCACATCCTCGCGCAGCCGGTCGGCGACTTGTTGCAGCAATAGGTCGCCGACATGATGGCCCAGCGTGTCATTGATGCTCTTGAAGTGATCGAGGTCGATAAAGATCACGCCGGTACGCGTCTGATTGCGTGCCGACATGGCAATCGCGTGCTCGAGCCGGTCCATCAAGAGTACGCGATTTGGCAAGTTGGTCAGCGCGTCGAAGTGCGCCATCTTGCGAATCTGCTCTTCAGCACCCTTGCGAGCCGTAATGTCGAGTGCCGCGGAAACCGCGCCGGTAACATTTCCGCTGGCGTCGCGCAGCGGCGTCGCGGTTCCAACTATATGCTTGATGGTGCCGTCCTCGAACACTAGGTCCTGCTCGAAGTCCTGAACATCGATGCCGCGTGACGCGGCCATCTGAACCGGCAGTTCGTGCGGAGCCAGGACGCGGCCGTTGCGATAAATGGCGTAGGGCATTTTCTTCGCCGGCGACGAAAGTGACAGATTACTGCCCTGCGGTAGCCTGAGAAGGCTGTAGGCTGCCTTGTTTCCGGTGATCTCCTTGCATTCGGTGTCGTGGGCGATCCATACCGGAGTGGGAACCGAATCGAGTATGGTCTTGAGTTGAGCAAGCCGCTCGCGCTGCATGCGCTCGCTTTGCAACAGGGCGCGATCCATGCTCTTGCGCTCGGTGATGTCGTGGGCGACGATCACCACGCGCGTCACATTGTCGTCCTCAACGATCGGCGAAATACTCATTGCCACGTCAACCAGCCTGCCTTCCCGATCCTGCCGCACCGTCTCGTAGTTGCTGATGGTTTCGCCGGTGGTCACGCGTTTCCAGATCCTTGCTTCCTCGCTTTTGAGGAAATCCGGAAACATACAGATATGGCTTTCACCGATGATCTCTTCATCGGCGAATCCGAAGATACGCTGGGCACCCTTGTTCCAAGTGAGAACAATGCCATCGACCGTCTCGCTGATGATGGCAGCGCCTGCGCATTGAACGACCGCCGCAAGAAGCTTGGGGTGCGTTTCGATTCCACGATGGATCCCCGGCTTTTTCGCGCGTTCCCTTGCGTAGGCGGCTTCAAGTGCGGATGGGCCGCTGCCGATCGCTTCTATTCGCTGACGGGCGCGTCTCTCATTTAGCGCTTCTTGAACGGCCTTGACGACTTCGAGCAGTTCCGGATTAAGTTCTGTACTCTCGCTAGGATCTTCCAATCGGGTCACCGCGGCCCTCCCTTAACCAGCGGTTAGTTCTATTACCGTCCGGCAGCACGTTATGCCGCCTTTTTTACGCCGAAATGGAAAGTTAGATTTTATTGATTGCCGTCAAAAAAAGGAATTGATACTTCGGCATAAAGCGAAATAAAAAATGCCGAAGAAACGGCAGGCATCGTTCGATTAGAGGCGATTTATCGGGTGCTTTGTTAAGAATCTCTCGTAAGTGACTGAGGGAAATTAGACCACGGTCTCCCTCGAATACATCTTCTCCCATCGTAGGAAGATGCGCCTCTCATCACCTTAAGCGTGTGCTCGAACGGTTTGTCGATGTCGGTTCATCATCGTTCTCGCCCGTGTGTTGCCAAGTTTCAAATTTCACGATGACTTGGCCGAGTGATTGCCTGCTTCAATTTGCGCAGTATCGCGCAAGAAAAAAGGCGTGCCAAAGCGCGGCACGCCTTCTTTTTACGACGCTAGTTGCTTGTGCGTCTGAATCAGCCCGTCTGCAGCGGCACGTAGGTACGCTGATTATTGCGTTGGACGAGCAGCGCGACGCTGTTGCCGGCTTGCTCGCTTAGCTCGAGGAGCTGCTCAACTGAGCTAACCGGGGTAGAGCCGACGGCAAGAATGACGTCGCCTCGACGCAGGCCGGCCGCTGCGGCAGGCCCTTCGGCCCGTTCGACGAACAAGCCCTGTTCTCCATTCA
>CP070775.1:2398910-2417602 GCA_020346185.1 Betaproteobacteria bacterium
ATCACCGCATCCGCTACATTCAGCTGCCGCGCCGCCTTGAGAACAGCCGCCTCGGCCGAGCGCCTGAATTTCTTGAAAGCCGACGCCACCGCCGACGGCTTCGATTCGCGCTTTGCACCACCGCCACCCTGCAAGTTTGCGCCTATCGAGAATGGCGGTTCCGTCTGCCAGATAACCAGCCCCTTGAAGTCCCGTCCGGCCTTTTCGACGGCGCGCGCGATGCCGTCCAGCACATCGGGCCCAACGGTATGCATTTTTGACTTGAATGACACCACACCGATGTCGTCACCGGTAGTCCACATGCGCACCGCGTCGGTTTCGAAAACTGTCGTTCCGTAGTCGGCTGGTTCGCTGATCAGCCGATCGGGAAATGCCTGACGCCGGTAAACCGGCAAGCGCGAGCGCTTCTGATTACGATCGTATTGCGGACTATACGAACCGGCCTCGGTATGGACGCCAGCCCGAGATGGGTCGCTCGCCCACGACGGCAACGGCTCGCTCGCCATGGTCTTGCCGGAGGCGATGTCTTCAGCGATCCATCCCGCCACTTGCTGCCAACCAGCGGCCTGCCAGATCTCGAATGGCCCTTGCGTCCAACCGAAACCCCAGCGCATCGCCAGATCGAGATCGCGCGCATTGCCAGCGACATCTTTCAGGTGGCAGGCGCAATAGTGCAGCATGTCGCGATACACCGCCCACATGAACTGTGCTTGCGGCGATCCGCTTTCGCGCAACTGGGCGAATCGTTGGGTGACATCCTTGCTCTTCAGTATCGCCACCACCGCTTCGTCGGCAGTGCGTCCCGAAGCAACATAGTCACCGCTGGTCCGATCCAGAACCTGAATTGCTTTGCCGACTTTCTGGTAAACGCCTTTTTTGCTCTTCTGCCCGAGCGCACCTCTTTCAATGAGGCCACGCAGCCACTGCGGTGCATCGTAATAGCGGTGCCACGGATCATCGGGCAGGGTTTCTTTCATGGTGTTGATCACATGCGCGAGCGTGTCGAGGCCGACCACGTCGGCAGTGCGATACGTTGCGCTCTTCGGCCGCCCGATCAGCGTGCCGGTCAAGGCATCGACTTCGTCAAAACCAAGGCCAAAGCGTTCCGTATGGAAGAAAGTGGCGAGAATGGAAAACACGCCGACGCGATTGGCGATGAAATTGGGGGTGTCCAGTGCACGAATAACACCCTTACCCAATGTAGTTGTCAGACACGTTTCCAGCTGATCGAGCAGATCCTCACGCGTGTCCGGTCCGGCAATCAGTTCGACCAGATGCATGTATCGCGGCGGATTGAAAAAGTGCACGCCGCAAAAGCGGCTGCGCAGTTTTTCCGGAAGCGCCGCCGACAGCGAGGCGATGGACAACCCCGATGTATTAGTGGCGAAGACCGCAGATTGGCCAATGTATGGCGCGATACGTTCGTACAATGCCCGTTTCAGATCCATGCGCTCGGCTATGGCCTCGATCACCAGATCGCAGTCGGCCAACCGATCGAGATGCTGGTCGTAATTGGCCGCCTCGATGTGAGCTTCGAGGCACTTGCGCGCCAACGGCGCTGGATCGAGTTTGCCGAGCCCTCCGATCGCCTGCCGAACAATGGAATTCGGGTCGCCGTCTTTTGCCGGCAGGTCGAACAACACCGTCTCGACACCGGCGTTGACCAGCTGCGCGGCGATCTGCGCACCCATCACGCCGGCGCCAAGCACCGCAACTTTCTCTAGCCTTAAGGCATTGGGATCGGACATCCACCTAACCTATCGTAAACCCGTGGCACTCGCATGACGAGCGCGTCTTGCAGGCAACATGACAAGGACGAAAAACGCGCTCACACCTAAAACTGTACCGAATATTGAATACTGAAAATGTCCACCGAGCCCTCATAGTTACCGGTTACAGTGGTCGTGCTTGCGGCATTAGGTGTGCCGTCAGGATTCACCTGAGACTTGGTGTGGTTGATCGCGGCGTCCTTGATAAAGACATGCGAATAAGCCAGATCGAGCGTTCCGACCCGCCGTCCGCTCTGGCCCACTTTTCTCTGAAATCCGATTGAAATCCAGGTGCGGTCGTTGTCCGGCACCCGCACCGTTCGCGCCTCGACGTTCTTGACCGGCGTCTCATCGAAAGCGAGGCCCGCCTTCAGCGTCCAGAAGTCGCCCAACACGTAGTTGCCGCCAATCGAGTAACGGAAGGCATCATCGAAATCAAGCACCAGAATGTCGCGGATGCCCCCGGTAGCAGGATCGACAATCTTGACCTGATTGATACTGCTCCAGCCGGTACGAGTGATATCGGCCAGCAACTGGAAGCGGTCGCTAGCTTCGAAAGCGAGGCTCAATGAAAGCATATCGGGGAGCGTCACATCGCCTGTCGATGCTCCGCTCGCCAACGGCACCAGCGCCCCGTTCAGGTCAGTCACGTTGAGATTGCCCTCGAGTTCATAGTCGATCTCAGAACGGTAAGCAAGGCCGAGCCGGGTCGCCGATGATAACTGCCACATCCCACCAATATTCCAGCCCCAACCATCATCATCCGCTTCAAGCGCGTAACGCCCTTCGGCTGCCACCGGTGACGGTGGCGTCAGGCCGGTCGGCAGGACGACAGCACTGGTCAAGTCGGCCTCAAGCCGCTGCCAGCTGATACCGCCACCGATCGAAAACGTGTCGCTGATCTTGAAGGACACCGCCGGGTTGATGTTAAGCGTAGTCAGTTCCGATTTGATGCCCTGGAAGCGCCCATCCCAGGTGTCGTTATATTGGGTTTTCAGGCCGAACGGCGCGTTGATGCCAATACCGATATCCCACTTTTCGCCCAGGGGCATGGCGGCGTAGATATTTGGCACGAAGGAAGTGTCGCCGATATCGCCGCCGGTATTCCCGGAGGTCGTGCAGCACGTTGTTCCAGGAACCGCAGATACCGGCGGAGCGGAAGCAGTACCCGAAAACTCAGCAGAGAGGCGGATGACATGGCCCACCGCAGCGAACGGTGCACCCTCCAAAAAGCTTAGCCCGGCAGGGTTGAAAAAAATGGTGCTGGCATCCTCGGCAACGGCGGCGGCTCCAGCATATGCGTTGCCCTGTCCACTGGCACTTTGCTCGATCAGCGCGAAACCAGCGCCGGAGGCGTCATTCATCGCCGCCGAGTACAAGCAGGCGACCGCTGTCGCAATCACGGACCTGCCGAAACTGTGTCTCATGTAAGTCTCCTTGTACGAGATCGGTTCTTACAAAAGACTGCCAAAAGCACATTCTAGGCCTAACTGCCTGATTCGGCAGCGACCGCTCGCGGTCGTCGCTGGTCATCCACGGCGACATAAGTCAGCGTTGCCTCGGTTACCTTGACGATTTCATGCAGTGACCGACGTTGCGCGTAGACCTCTACATCGACCGTAATCGAGGTACGCCCGACCCGAGACACCTCGGAATAGAAACTCACCAAGTCGCCAATCATGACCGGCTGCTTGAACAGAAAGGAGTTGACGGCGATGGTGACGATGCGCCCGTGTGCCAATTGCGCCGCCGGAATACTGCCGGCGATGTCAACCTGGGACATGATCCAGCCGCCGAAAATGTCACCGCTGTAATTGGCGTCGGACGGCATCGGCACGACCCGCAGCGTCGGCTCCTTGCCTCTCGGCAACTCAGCACTATCCGGCCTGCCTTGCTCAGCCATCGGATTCGTCGCTGAACGGTTGAGCGCCCGCGTAGATACGCTCGAAGTCAGCTCGGTAGGACTCAACCACCTTAGCGCGTTTTACTTTCATTGTCGGAGTCAGCATTCCGTTTTCGATCGTCCAAGGCTCTGAGATCACGGCGGCGCGCCGCACTTGCGCATAGCCAGGAAACTCGTAAATCTGGGCACTAACGCGTTCGAGCACAATTTCTTCGACTTGGTCGCTCTGCAGTACTGATGAGGACCGCGCATCCAGACCATGCTCGGCAGCAACTTTTGCCCATTGCTCCAGATTAAGCACAACAAAAACAGCCAGAAAGGGCTTATGCTCGCCCAACAACATGACCTGCTCGAAGAGCGGATCACGCTGGATTGCCGTTTCCATATCCACCGGCGGCACTTTCTCGCCGTTGGACAAGACAATGATCTCCTTGAGTCGGCCGGTAATATAGAGGCGCCCATCGCCATCCATTCGCGCGGTATCACCGGTGTCGAGCCAGCCATTTTCGGTAAAGATGTCACGTGTTGCATCAGGGTTGTTCCAATAGCCGAGCATGACGTTCGGCCCTTTGACCAACAATGCATCCTTGTCGCCGATCTTGACTTTGACGTTGGGAATGGGTTTGCCGATGCTGGCCGGCACATTGTCATGAATGCGATTAGTGCTCACGACCGGGCTCGTCTCGGTCAACCCGTAGCCCTGAACCACTGGCAGGCCAAGGCCGATAAACAGCCTGGCAATTTCCGGCGGCAGAGCGGCGCCGCCGCAAGTCGCCGCTCGAAGACGACCACCCAGTCGCGCCATGACCTTCGCCGCGACCAACCAGCGCAGGATCGGCCACAACAGGAAGCCCGGGCGCCACGGCCCACGCTCTTGCTGATGCTCGAAACGGGCCCAGCCAATGTCAGTGGCAAACTCAAACAGTTTGCGACGAAGCGCGGGGCCATTGTGCAGCTTGTGCTTGATCGCGCCATAAACTCGTTCATATATGCGCGGCACAGAGATCAGTAGCGTCGGCCGTATCGCCAACAAGTCTTCCGCGAGGTGCTGTACCGAGCGCGCGAAAGCGACCTGCGCTCCGGCCATGACGGTACCGTAATAGCCGCAAGTACGTTCCAGCGTGTGCGACATCGGCAGAAACGAAAGAAACACGTCATCGGTATAGACCGGGAAACATAGTGCCGTCGCGTAGCTGTTCTCGAGCATGTTTGTATGCGACAACATGACGCCTTTGGGACGTCCGGTGGTGCCCGAAGTGTAGATGATGCTGGCCAGCTTGCCGCCGTCGCTATTCACGTGTTTGACTTCCTTGGCGTTGTCGGCGACCCAGTCACTGGCGCTGACCAGCCGTGGATCGTGTCCACCCTCCCTCAAGGGCTTCAGGCACACGGCGCGGACCAGTCCGCCCAGTTTCGGCATCACATGACTGAACCCGTCCCAGATCTCCTGCTCCTCGAGAAACAGCACCCTGGCACCCGAATCCTGAACGATATAGGCAATATTGTCGGGCCGGTCCGAGGTGTAAAGCGGCACAGTCACCAGCCCCAGCCCCATCGCAGCTTGATCAAAGATGATCCACCAGATCGAATTGCGCATCATGATTGCAACACGATCGCCCGCTTCGAGATTTTCACGGGCCAGCGCAGCCTGCCATCGGGCTACCAGCTGTTCCATCTCGCCCCAGGTGTATTCTTTCCAACAGCGCGCCGCATCGTCGAAGTTGATATACGCCACCGTATCTCGCGATCTTTGCACCCGAGCCGCGAAAAGCCCATCCAGTGTGCGCGCCGCTTGCGGAGCGATTAAGTCGAGTTCCTTCGCCATGCCTCTAAGCTCCCTGTTGTATCAGGCAGTTGTCAGCGGCCGCCGGCACGATTCAGACGCAAGCCGGCGCGGCTCCGTGCCGTGCGCCGACTCTCCACAGCCGCTCGATCGCTCTTGTGCTAGCCGCTGTAGGTGCCATCGAGCGCGGCAACTTCTTCGCCCGGCGATGTCGTCGTTCCCTCTCGCTCATTGCGACCAACGTCGCGCGGGAAATCATCAACCATGATGCAGTTCCGGCGCAGTTTCCAAAAGCGGCGCAACACCGCAGCATCATCCGGTGCGAACTCTCCGGCTTGCACTGCCCGGTCGAGCTGTTGCCTCTCACTGTAGCCATCGACCGTACCGGCCTTGACCAGTGCACGCAGTTTCGCCTCGGCCGCTTCGCCTTCAGGAACCGCTTCGAGCGCCAACTCGAGGCAACCCACCGGATCATTCTCCTTGCGCCAGACAAACGTGTTGTTGGTCAACCGCTCACGCGCTTCGGACGGCTGCATCATCAGTCTGGCAATTTCAGTGCCGATGCGATCGTCCGGCGCAGAAAATGTGCGGCCAAACGGGAAAATCACCAGCCGCATCGCCGACGCCACTACCCGGTTGGGAAAGTTCTCGAACACGCCGTAGAACGCTTCCTGTGTGCCGTACAAAGCATCCTTCAGCGCCCAATGCACTAGCGGTAGATCAGCCTTGTGCCGCCCATCGTCTTCAAACCGCTTGAGCACAGCAGACGCGAGATACAACTGGCTCAGTATGTCACCCAACCGTCCCGAGAGTTTCTCCTTGCGCTTGAGGTTGCCGCCGAGTACCAGCATCGAAATATCGGCAGCAAAAGCGAAGCCCGCGCAGATCCGGGTCAGTTGCTGGTAGTAAGTTTTCAACTCAGGTGCACCCGGCACACTGAACAGCCTCGCTCCGGTCAATCCCGCAAACAGTGCGCGGGCCAGATTGCCGATGACGAACGCAGCGTGGCCCCATAATGCCTCGTCGAAATCCTCCGATGCTTTTAGCGGATCACTCTCTGCGGCCGCCGCGATCTCCCTCAATACGTAAGGGTGACAACGTATTGCGCCCTGGCCGAAGATCATCATGGTGCGGGTCAGGATATTGGCACCCTCGACAGTAATGCCAATTGGCACCTGCTGGTAACTGCGGCCGAGATAATTGTTGGGTCCGAGGCAGATTCCCTTGCCGCCGTGCACGTCCATCGCGTCATTGATCACCTGCCGGCTGCGTTCGGTAGCGTGATACTTGACAATAGCCGAGATCACCGACGGCTTCTCGCCCAGATCGACCGCCGCTGCGGTCATGCGGCGCGCCGCATCGACCATGTAAGTATTGCCGCCGATGCGGCCCAACGCCTCGTCGACACCTTCGAACTTGCCGATGGGCAGTTTGAACTGGCTGCGGATGCGCGCATAGGCGCCGGTGGTGCGCGCAGCCATCTTCGCCATGCCAGCACTGGATGACGGCAGCGAAATCGAACGTCCGGCGGCAAGGCTCTCCATCAGCATGCGCCAGCCCTGACCGACGTACCCGCGACCACCAATCACCCAGTCCAGGGGAATGAACACATCCTTGCCCGAATTGGGGCCGTTCATGAAAGAGGCATTTAGCGGGAAATGCCTGCGTCCGATGTTTACACCGGTGTGCGTCGTCGGAATCAGCGCCAGCGTGATACCGATGTCGCGCTCGTGACCGAGCAACGCATCGGGGTCATAGAGTTTGAAAGCAAGGCCGAGCAACGTCGCGACCGGACTGAGCGTGATGTAGCGCTTCTCCCACGTGACGCGGATGCCGAGGATCTCTTTGCCGTCGTATTCGCCTTTGCATACCACGCCGTAGTCCGGAATGCTGCCGGCATCGGAGCCGGCGTCCGGATTGGTCAGCGCGAAACAGGGCATCTCCTCACCGCGGGCAAGCCGTGGCAAGTAGTAATTCTTCTGCTGGTCGGTACCGTAATGCAACAGCAGCTCCGCTGGCCCGAGCGAATTGGGCACCATCACAGTCACACAGGCAGTCGCGTTACGGGTCGCGAGTTTCTGAATGACCTGCGAGTGGGCAAAAGCGGAAAAACCGAGACCCCCGTATGCTTTTGGGATGATCATCCCGAGAAAACCGTTATTCTTGATGTAGTGCCAAACTTCATCGGGCAGGTCGTTCAACTCGTGGCTGATTTCCCAGTCATCGCACAGGCGGCACAGTTCCTCCACCGGCCCATCGAGAAAGGCTTGCTCTTCGGCTGTCAAGGTCGGTTGCGGTATTGACAGGAGTTTGCGCCATGCCGGTCTGCCACTGAATATCTCTCCGTCCCACCAGACCGTGCCGGCGTCAAGCGCTTCACGTTCGGTTCGCGAAACCTGCGGCATGACACGACGAAACCACTTCAGCAGGCGATCCGACAAGAGGCTGCGCCGCAGCCCGGGAACCAACATGACAGTGCCGACCGCCAGAAAGATCAGCCACCATAGCGTACTGGCCGCGCTGCCAACGCCCGACCACCAGTCAACGGCGAGAAGGAAAAAGCCGACTCCAGCGAGCCAGCCAACTCGATTGGCCCTGAAATAAGCCAGCGCCCAGACTGCAGCCATTGCGCATGCCACCCAAAACACCGTACTCATTTCGCATACTCCTTAGCTAAAACCACGCGACTGACCGGCTGTGTTGCGGACAGCAATAGGATGGCGCACCGCCGACTGATCAAGTCGCTACCCTGCTTGCTCGCATCCCGATGTTCTCCAGTTCGGCGCGCCCTAGCAGTCGCGTCCCGCTTGTGCCCGTGCCCGCGCGTCAACGGCAAGCAAATTCCAGACTTTGCCGGATGACATTGCAGATTACGACCGCGCC
Organism: Betaproteobacteria bacterium; assembly: GCA_020346185.1. Classification (GTDB taxonomy): domain Bacteria; phylum Pseudomonadota; class Gammaproteobacteria; order Burkholderiales; family Eutrophovitaceae; genus SG8-40. The sequence goes on from CP070775.1 coordinate 2,407,249, forward strand.
CGCGCCAGCCTCGACGCCGTCAAGCCGTTCAGAACTGCATCTCTTCAAGTGTCAGAACGCTGTCTGCTCCCGACACAATCTGCGCCTTGTAAACCTGCGCCAACGGAAGAATGTGTTCGCAATAAAAGCGCGCTGTCGCCAGCTTGGCGCTGTAGAAGTCATAGTTTTTGACGTTGTCGTCGATGCACTGCTTCGCAATCAGCGCCGCCCTCGCCATTAACCAGCCACCGGATACCACGCCAAACAAATTCAGCAATGGCACGGCCCCGGCCGAGGCCGCTTTGATATTGTGCGGATAGGTATCGACCATCCAGTCAACACTGGTCGACAGCGATGCCACGGCGTCGCCGAAACTGCGCCGGATGGTTGCGAGCACTGAATGGCCAGCCACTTTGGCAAGTTCCGAATCGAGACTGCGCATCTCGTCGATGAGTGCACGGGCCGTGGCTCCCCTCTCGTACGCGATCTTGCGCCCCATCAGATCATTGGCCTGAATACCAGTGGTCCCCTCATACAGTGTCGTGATGCGCGCATCGCGAAGATACTGCGCCGCACCGGTTTCTTCGACAAAACCCATACCGCCGTGAATCTGCACACCCAATGAGGCTATTTGTATCGATTGTTCGGTGCACCAACCTTTGACAACCGGTGTTAACAGATCAAACAGGTTCTGATTTCTGGCCCGCTCAGCAGCGTCCGGGTGGTGCAGTGCCACATCAAGATAGGCTGATGCCTGCACCGCAATGGCGCGCATCGCTTCAGTGTGCGCCTTCATGCTCATCAACATGCGTTTGACATCGGGGTGTTGAATGATGGTAACGCGATCGCCCTTTTTGGCGCCCGCCTCACGCCCCTGCACACGCTGCTTGGAAAATTCCACGGCGCGCTGATAGGCGCGGTCAGCAATGGCCACGCCCTCAATGCCCACCTCGAGACGCGCAAAATTCATCATCGTGAACATTTGGTGCAGACCGCGGTTCTCCTCACCGACCAGGTAGCCGATGGCACCGTCAGCATCGCCATAGGCCATAACGCAGGTTGGGCTGCCATGAATGCCAAGCTTGTGTTCGATGGAAACGCACTTCACATCATTGCGCTCGCCAAGGCTTCCATCGGCGTTGACCAGAAATTTGGGTACGATAAACAGGGAAATACCCTTGACACCCTCCGGCGCATCAGGCGTGCGGGCCAACACCAGGTGGACAATGTTCTCCGCCATGTTGTGCTCGCCCCAGGTGATGAAGATCTTGGTACCGTGAATGAGGTAGTGATCACCTTGCGGCACCGCGCGGGTGCGAACCGCCGACAAATCCGAACCTGCTTGAGGTTCGGTCAGATTCATGGTGCCGGCCCATTTTCCCGATACAAGTTTCGGCAGATACATCGCTTGTTGCTCGTGCGAGCCATGGCGTTTGATCGCGTGCACTGCGCCCGAGGTCAGCATCGGGCACAGTGCAAACGACATGCACGCTGCGTTCCACATTTCCGAAGTCAGCGCCGATACCACATGAGGCAGACCCTGGCCGCCAAATTCCGGATCGTTGGCCAGTGCGCCCCACCCTGCCTCGCAAAACTGGCCGTAGGCCTTGGGAAAACCCGGCGCCGCGGTCACTACGCCGTCGCTGAGCGTAGCGCCGTGCTGATCGCCTGGCCAGTTCAGCGGATCGAGTACGCCGGTAGCGAACTTGCCCGCTTCCTCGAGCAGTGCATCCACCAGATCCGGCGTCGCTTCCTCGCAACCAGGCAAGCTGGAAATCTGTTCCAGACCAATCAGCTCCTTGACAACAAACTGCATGTCATCAATCGGCGCCGAATATGTTGACATTGCTAATTCTCCTGTGACGAAACGGTCTTGCTGTTGTTCAAATCAGTCATCCTGCTCAGAGTGATTGGGTCAACTGCGGGATCACTTCGAACAGATCGCCAACCAATCCGTAATCGGCGACCTGAAAAATCGGCGCTTCTTCGTCCTTGTTGATGGCAACGATCACCCTGCTGTCTTTCATACCCGCGAGGTGCTGTATGGCCCCGGAAATGCCAACCGCAATGTAGAGCTCGGGAGCAACGATCTTGCCGGTCTGACCGACCTGATAGTCGTTGGGGACGAAGCCAGAGTCGACCGCCGCGCGCGACGCGCCCACTGCGGCGCCGAGCTTGTCGGCCAGCTTCTCGAGCATCGTGAAATTCTCCCCACTGCCCATGCCACGACCACCAGATATGATTACGCGTGCCGCCGTCAGTTCAGGGCGTTCCGATTCGGTCAGCTCCTGCCCGACCAAACTCGACAGTCCCGCATTGGGGCCCGCTTCGAGCGGCTCTACGGCAGCCGATCCGCCCCGCGCGGCGGCCGCATCAAATGCAGTTGAGCGCACCGTAATTATTTTGATTGCATCGACCGATTGCACCGTGGCCAAGGCGTTGCCGGCGTATATCGGCCGCACGAATGTGTCGCTCGACTCCACATCCACGATATCCGATATTTGGGCCACATCGAGCAACGCGGCGATTCTTGGCATCAGGTTCTTGCCAAAGCTGGTCGCGGGGGCAAGCACATGGGTGTATCCGGATGCCAGTGGTACCGCCAGTGCAGCAACATTCTCGGCGATCGGATGGGCGTAATGCGCAGCGTCGGCCACCAGTACCTTGGTCACTCCGGCGACAGCTGCTGCCAGCTCGGCAGCCCCCCCGCATTCGTGCCCCGCCACCAGCATGTGAATATCATCCCCCAGCGCGGCGGCCGCAGTAACGGTATTGAGCACCGCGGGCTTGATCGCGCTGTTGTCGTGTTCTGCAATAACCAGTATCGACATCAGATCACCTTTGCCTCGTTCTTGAGTTTCTCTACCAGCTCCGCCACGGACTGGACCTTTTGCCCGGCGCTTCGCTTTGGCGGCTCAACAACTTTGAGCGTCTTCAGCCGCGGTGTGACATCGACCTCGAGCGAGTCGGGCGTCACATTCTCGAGCGGCTTTTTTTTCGCTTTCATGATGTTGGGCAACGTCACGTAGCGTGGCTCATTGAGTCGCAGATCGGTCGTGATCACCGCGGGCAACTTGACCAACAATGTTTCCAGTCCGCCGTCGATTTCACGTGTGACCTGCACTGCCTCGCCCTCGATCCTCACCCTGGATGCGAATGTTGCTTGCGACCAACCAAGCAAGGCGGCGAGCATCTGTCCCGTCTGGTTGAAATCGTCGTCAATGGCTTGTTTACCCATGATCACCATTTGCGGCTGCTCCTTGCCGACCAGCTTTTCCAGCACCCGCGCTACTGCCAGCGGTTGGGTCTCGACCGGCGTCTCAACCAGAATCGCCCGGTCGGCGCCAAGCGCCAGTGCGGTGCGCAACGTTTCCTGACATCCACCGCTGCCGATCGACACGGCGATGATTTCACTGACCACCCCCGCCTCCTTGAGCCGCACCGCTTCCTCCACCGCGATCTCATCGAAGGGGTTCATTGACATCTTGACGTTGGCCGTTTCCACGCCAGATCCATCCGACTTGACCCGCACCTTGACGTTGTAATCGACGACCCGCTTTACCGGAACCAATACCTTCATTTTCTTGGCCTTCTTCGCTGATTGTTCAAAAAATACGCAAGTTTACCGCAGCGCAGCAACACCGCATCCTGTCCGGCTCGATGATTGGAGCGTCAATGGCAAGGCGAGCGTGCGCTCAGACATCCCTGGCTGAACCGCGTAGCACGTTCTTTTGGATCTTCCCTGTTGACGTCTTGGGTAACGCGCCGAAGACAACCTTCTTGGGGCATTTGAAATGCGCCAGCCGCTGCCGGCAGTATTCGATCAACTCCTCCTCCGGCACCGGTTCAGCGCCATCCTTGAGCGCAACAAAGGCGCACGGCGCCTCGCCCCATTTCTCGTCTGGTTTGGCAACGACCGCCGCCTCGAGAACTGATGGATGCGAATAAAGAACATCTTCGATTTCAATCGTCGAGATGTTCTCGCCGCCCGATATGATGATGTCTTTCGATCGGTCCTTGATCTTGACGTAGCCGTCCTCGTCAATCACGGCGAGGTCACCGGTGTGGAACCACCCGCCGGCAAATGCTTCCTGCGTCGCCCCGGGATTCTTGAGATACCCCTTCATGGTGATGTTTCCACGGAAAAATATCTCTCCGATGGTTTGTCCGTCGCGGGCAACCGGTTCAAGCGTTTCCGGGTCCAGAACCGCCATCGCCTCTTGCATCGGGTAGCGCACGCCCTGCCTGCCATTGAGCGCCGCACGCGTTTCGATTGGCAATTGATCCCATTCGGAATGCTTGGCACAGACCGCTGCCGGACCATACACTTCAGTCAATCCGTAAACGTGCGTCAATTCAACGCCAATTCGTTCGACACCCTCGATTACCGCGCGCGGGGGTGCGGCTCCGGCAATCATTGCCTTGACCCGATGCTCAATGCCCTGACGCAACTGCGCAGGGGCATTGATCAGCATGTTGTGAACGACAGGCGCGCCGCAGAAATGCGACACTCGGTGGCGTTTGATCAAATCAAAAATGACCTCCGGCTCGACCCGCCGCAGGCACACGCTGGTTCCCGCGACAGCCGCCAGCGTCCACGGAAAGCACCAGCCATTGCAGTGAAACATCGGCAGGGTCCACAGGTACACGGGAAAGTGCGGCATGGCCCAAGTGACGATATTGCCGATTGCATTGAGATAAGCGCCCCGGTGGTGAGTGACAACCCCTTTCGGGTTTCCGGTCGTGCCCGAAGTATAGGAAAGGGCGATCGCATTCCACTCCTCTGACGGCAGCTGCCACGCAAAATCATCCGCTCCTTGCTCAAGAAACGCCTCGTACTCAATCTTGCCGAGTCGCTCTCCTCCCGGGCCAAGCGGATCTTCTACATCAATGACGACCGGGGGATTATCAAGCGCCTGCAAGGCCGGTGCGATCGTCTTCGCGTATTCAGTATCGGTCAGAAGCACCTTCGATTCGCCATGTTCGAGCATGAACGCCAGGGTGCGACTGTCTAGGCGCGTATTGAGCGTGTTGATGACCGCACCGGTCATAGGGATACCGTAATGTGCCTCGAACATCGGCGGTGTATTGGGCGCCATAACGGCTACAGTGTCCCCGACACCGACGCCCAAGCTGGTCAGCGCCGAAGCGAGCCGGCGACATCGTCGGAGCACCTCCTGCCAGCTGATTTGCCGGTCACCGTAAACGACGGCGGTTCGCTGCGGATACACATCAGCTGCCCAGGCCATGAAAGACAGAGGTGAAAGGGGCGCAAAGTTGCCTGGATTCTTGTCCAGTCCTTCGTTGAATATGCGACTGTGAACCATGGGTAGGCCGGCGTCCTAGGTCATAAGGAAAATATTGGCTCAAATACCGCCATGACGGCACGAAAATCGCCTGAATGATAGCGGAAGGCCACTTCCAGCGCTGTTCTATTGCGCCGCCTCAAAGCTAGAATCGAACGTAAGTGTTGAATTTAACATATTGAATAGTAATTTTTAATTGCGATCGATTACTGCCGTGAAACCGGATTATAGTGTCAATTTCACTGCGCCCGAAGAAAGCCGTCTTTCGGGCAAGATCGCCAATTGACAGCCTGCCGTGGAGGAGACCGCCATGATGCCTGAGCGTGCCAGCCGCACGTTCATCTGCAGCGTGCTGTTTCTCGACATCGTCGAGTACTCGCGCAAGCCAGTCTCCGAGCAGATCCGGCTCAAGGACCGATTCAACGCCTTGATTGGCTCCGCCATACGGGAAATCCCCGCAGCCGATCGAATCATCCTTGATACCGGCGATGGCGTCGCCATCAGTTTTCTTGCCGATCCGGAGGACGCGCTGTTCGTCGCGATGAGCCTTCGCGATGCTTTCGCTCCCGAAGCGGACAAATCAAACGAGGTGCCGGCGCGCATTGGCATCAACCTTGGCCCAGTACGCCTGGTGCGCGATCTGAACGGCAGACCCAATATCATCGGCGACGGCATCAACGTGGCACAGCGCGTGATGGGATTCGCAGCAACTGGTCAGATATTGGTGTCACGCTCCTATTTCGAGATCGTGTCGCACATCTCCGAAGGCTACAGCAAGCTATTCTCCTACCAGGGCTCACGCACCGACAAGCACGTGCGCGAGCATGAGATTTACAGCGTCGGCTATTCGACGTCCGAGACGCACCTCAGCCCGCCGGGACAACGAGCACGTTACCCAGCCAGCGCAACCGACAAGCAAACCGCCGCGGGCGCTGGCACAACTACGCGGCTGCTTGTTCACGTCGAGAAATGGTTGGCAAACCGCTCCCTTGCCTACGGTACCGCCACCTTCTCGTCGTTGGCTTTCCTGCTGGCGCTGCTGACAAGCTTTGTCAGTGACAATCCGCAGGCGCAAGAAGCGAAACCGGCTGGATCCAGTAGATCGCAACTTGCCAGAACGGAGATCAGATCGCAGCATAAGGCTGTGAGTGACAAAAGCGTTTCCGGCGAAAGCGACGAGATAGCGCAGCAAAAACAGGAACAGCCTGGAGCGACGATTTCCAAAGGCGCCGATACGCAAGGTCAATACACCGAGACCGAAGACGTCGTCGCCGAGCAGCAAGCGCCGAAATCAATACGAAAGAAACTGCGTCTGGCGTTTTTCAGAGCCAAACCCGACAAGGATCCCGAGCCAGCAGCCGAGCCGCAAGAGGCGTTGACTGAGGACCTGGATTCGCCGTCGCAGCGAACAGAAGCTGCCAAGGCAGAAGACTCCGAAGCGCAGACGCAAGCACAGATCCCGGCAAGCAATATCACCAGTGCGGAGCAACCACCAACACCATGGACGGCGGCAAGTCAGAAAACAGCACTGACCGGCGGGCGCGCTTATGTGACATTGGCGGTCATCCCCTGGGGAGAGGTTTTTGTCGACGGCAATTCGGTCGGCGTGAGTCCGCCATTGAAAGAAGTTGAACTGGCGCCGGGCCGCCGCCTGATTGAGATTCGCAACGGTAACTTTCCTCCCTACGCACAAAGAGTCGAACTGAAGGAAAAACAGAAAATCAGGATCAGGTACAAGTTCAATTGAGAGACACAGCATTAAGACAGGCATACCCGCTGCTCCTGCTCGTGGCGCTGCTCATCAGCGGCTGCGCCAGTGTCGAGATGGCGGGCTATCAACGCCTTTCGGGTAAACCCTATCTGTGGCAGGGGATCGCTTTTTATGAGGAGGGTAATTACCGCGCGGCATCACGGCGCCTACTGTTTGCACTGGAGGAAGGGCTGACGGTGGCGGACCGGGTCGTCGCTCACAAGTACCTCGCTTTCATCGCCTGTGTTTCCGGTCGCCAGCTAACCTGCCGCGAAGAGTTCGCCATTGCCCTCAAACTCGATCCGACCTTTGAACTCGACGAGGCCGAAGCCGGCCATCCGATCTGGGGGGCGGTATTTCGCAGCGCGCAGGCCGCCAGCGCCGGACGACGCTAACAAGGGCCCATCATGATCGAGAAGCTCGGACGTTACGAAATCATCTCGGAACTGGGACAGGGTGCCATGGGAACGGTCTACAAGGCACGTGACCCCCTGCTCGATCGCATCGTCGCGATAAAGACTATCAACCTCAATCTGCTCGACGACGAAGTTGCAGAATACGAGGCACGCTTCTATCAGGAGGCGAAAGCGGCCGGACAGCTGTCGCACCCGAACATTGTCACCATCTACGATATTGGCAAAAGTGACCAGCTCGCATACATGGCGATGGAGTTCCTCGAAGGCCAGGAGCTTCGCAGGATTCTTGGCGGACTGTCACCGATCGCGATCGAACAGGCACTCGATATCGGAGCCCAAGTCGCCGATGCGCTCAATTACGCGCACGATCGTCAGGTGGTGCATCGCGACATCAAACCGGCCAACGTCATGGTTCTGAACGACGGTTTGATCAAAATCACCGATTTTGGCATTGCGCGGATGCGCAACAACGAAATCAAAACCATGACCGGTATGATTCTCGGTTCCCCCAAGTACATGTCGCCCGAACAGGTCTCCGCCAAGCGCGCCGGCCCGCCTTCCGATTTGTTCTCGCTTGGCGTCGTCATTTACGAAATGCTCACCGGTACGTCACCGTTTGTGGCCGACACTATACACAGCGTGATGTACCAAACCCTGCATTTCAATCCCCCCGCACCGAAGACCCTCAATCCCGATCTGCCCGAAGTCGTAAATTACATAGTCGCAAAGGTTCTCGCGAAGAACGTCGACGACCGTTATCGAAGCGCCGCAGATCTGGCAAGCGACCTGCGACAGGCGCGCAGTGACTATCTGAGCGGGGCTACCGAGTCCTCTTTGATTGCATCCATGCCCGGCAAGCCCAGACCGTTTACCGGACTGCCAACGTCGTTGACGCGTCGGGAAGACGAACCGGGCAACGCCACCGGCGCTGCACACCAGCCCGCTGCCGACGACGCGTCAAAGGAAGATTTTGATGCCGGCACCGACGCAGCATCGAACCCGATGATTCCGGTTTCCAATGCCTTCGATTCTACTGAGGCAACCGGTCGGCTGGCAGCGATCACCGGGCTGGAAAAGGAGGTCGATGAAGTGTTGTCCGACACGCCGAAGACAGCGCAGCTCAGAGCGCCTGCCAATGCGAAGCACTCGGGCCAGTATTCAGCGGTTTCAGCAAGTATGAGCTGGAGCAACCGCGAAGCGGCCGCTCGCATGAACGGCTTCGCCATCCACATCCAGCCAAAGCTACGCTACATCTGGCTTGGCAGCGCGGCATTACTGTTCGCCGCCATGACGCTGCTGCTATTTGGCTAAATCAGTCGACCACAGCGACACGCAACTCGCCGGAAACGGCTACCGAGATCTCTTACCTGACGCACTCAATCGCCTGCCCGACACGGTCCACTGCGATGACCTTCAATCCCTCGATTGGCACCTTTGGCGCATTCGCCCTGGGGACGATTGCAAGCTGAAAGCCGATCTTGGCGGCTTCCTTCAAGCGTTCCATGCCGCGTTGCACCGGACGCACTTCGCCAACCAGGCCAACCTCACCAAAAGCAACCATCTTCCCGGGCAAAGGATTGCCTTTGAGCGAGGATGCGATCGCCAGCAACACTGGCAGATCGGCAGCGGGTTCGTCGATCTTTACGCCCCCGACCGCATTAACGAAGACGTCCTGATCAAACACTGCGATACCGGCGTGACGATGCAAAACCGCCAGCAGCATTGCCAGGCGGTTCTGCTCCAGCCCGACACTCAGGCGGCGCGGGTTCGGCGAATGCGATGAATCGACCAGCGCCTGCAATTCGACAAGCAGCGGTCGCGAACCTTCCTGTGTAACCATCACACACGAACCCGCCACTTCGCCATCGTGGCGCGACAGGAATAGCGCGGATGGATTGGAAACACCGCGCAGGCCGCGGTCGGTCATGGCAAACACCCCGAGTTCGTTAACCGCCCCAAAACGATTCTTGATCGCTCGGACAAGACGGAAACTCGAGTGCGTGTCACCCTCGAAATACAGCACTGCGTCGACCATGTGCTCGAGTACGCGGGGTCCGGCAATCGCACCTTCCTTGGTGACGTGACCGACCAGCAACAGCGAACAGTGACTGCTCTTGGCAAACCGTGTCAGTTGCGAGGCACACTCGCGAACTTGCGCGACACTGCCAGGTGCCGATTGCAGCAACTCGGAATAGACGGTCTGTATTGAGTCGATCACAGCCACGTCCGGCTTTTCACGTTTCAGAACATTGAATATGTGCTCGAGCTGAATCTCGGCTAACAGGCCGAGCCTGTCCGACTGAACCTGCAAGCGGCGAGCACGCAAAGCGATTTGCTGTGCCGACTCCTCTCCACTTACGTATACGACCTTGCAGCGCTCACTCATGCGCGTCAATGCCTGCAGCAACAACGTCGACTTGCCAATACCGGGGTCGCCGCCAATCAGAACGACCGCACCTCTCACCAGCCCGCCACCGAGCACCCGATCGAGCTCGCCGATCTCCGTCAACAAGCGAGGCTCTTCATTGGTATCGACTTCTTTGAGGTGCGTCAACTGACTCGACTGGGCAAGCGACTGATAGCGCGACGAGACCGCTTTCTCTGCGACTGTCTCGCTCAGTGTGTTCCACGCCGAGCAGTGCGGACACTGACCCTGCCACTTCAGTGTCTGGCCGCCACACTCGCTGCAGGCATAGATGGTTTTGATTTTTGCCATTTTTAGGTTATTCGATAGCTGCACTTGACAGTCTGCGCCGCGGATCGTCTTAGCAGAGAAACAGGTTAGCTTCCAACTACGAATGGCACACGTGCCGTGACTTTGGTCAGCAATTCGTAGCTTACCGTGCCTGCACTCTCGGCAACTTGCTCTACCGGCAAGCCTCCACCCCACAGCGTGACTTCTG
>CP070775.1:2417702-2429172 GCA_020346185.1 Betaproteobacteria bacterium
TGCCACTTTTCTGAAAAATCGGGGCTTAGAACCATGAATCAGGACGATCTGGCGCGGCAGATCGTTGATCGGCTCGATCGCAACCTCAATGAGCTGCCTGCCGACATTGTCGGGCGGCTGGCACACGCGCGGCAGCGTGCATTGCAGGCCCGGCCGCGGCCGCACAACTGGCGGGTTCGATTCGCCGACTGGGCCCTCAGCCACCGAATGGCGTTCAAGGTCGCGCTGCCCGCGCTGTTTCTGGTGGTGGCAGTCGGGGCGGTTTATTTGTTGCAAAGCACGTCGAGAGAGGACCCATTCGACGTCGAGACAGCCCTGATGGCAGACGAACTGCCGCTTCATGCCTACACTGACCCAGGATTCGACACGTGGCTAAAGAAGACCTCGCACGAAGAGCAACAATAGGCATCGCCGTGCTGCTCGTGCTGGCCATGCCCGCAAGCGCGATGGCGCAAACGGCTCCCGTCTGGTCAGAACTCAACGCCCAGCAAAAAGACATACTGCAGCCGCTGGCGCAGGAATGGAATCAGATCACGCCACAACGCCGTCAGCGCTGGCTGAAAATGGCCGAGCGCTACCCGGACATGCCGCCGGAACGGCAGCAGCGGGTGCAGCAGCGGATGCGCCAATGGGCACAACTGACCCCGCAACAGCGCGAACTCGCCCGCGAGCAATATCGACGTCTTCGCGAGCTTCCGCCCGAGCAGCGCCGAGAATTGCGCGAGCGCTGGGAAGCGTACCAAGACCTCCCGGAGCACCGACGCCAGGAGTTGCGCCAGGAGCATGGTGGTGACAATCGGCACCAATAGCCCGGCACCTCCCCGATTCGAGCCGCCTTGCGCCAGCCGCAGATGAATCCGCTCACACAGCCCCAATTGGCGGGAATCTGCAGACGCTTGGCGGCACTGGCATATGAAGCCGTATTGCTGTTCGCTGTCGTGTTTATTGCCGCCTACTTGTTTGTCGCCCTCGCGGGAAAAACGCCGCAAGGCCTCCTGCGCTGGTTTTTCTATATTTATCTGCTCTGCGTGGGCGGTGCCTATTTCGTCTTCTGCTGGGTCCGCAGCGGGCAAACACTGGCGCAGAAGGCCTGGGGAGTGAGGGTCACGGCCCTCGATGGCTCGTTACTGATCTGGCGCACAGCGACGCTGCGCTACCTGCTCGCCGTTGTCAGCATCGGCAGCGGTATCGGCTTGCTGTGGGCCGTTTTCGATCGGCAGCGCCAGTTCCTGCATGACCGCATGGCCGGCTCGCATATCGTGCTGGCCGGCACGCCAGTTTCCGATTAGGGCGATCTTCGAATGAATGTGGTCTCGAACCGCGGCCGGCATCAGCGTTTCTCGACCTGGTGCATGAGCACAACGGCGGCAGCAAGAAAACCAAGCGTAGGCAACAATGCGCTCAGCAACGGCGGCCAGGCGTTAAGCAGGCCCAGGTGACCGAACAAGCGGTTAGCCAGGTGAAAACCAAGGCCGAGCATGATGCCGGTGAAGATGCGCGCGCCAATGCCGCCCGAACGCACCTCGAAATTGGCGAATGGTAGCGCCAGCACCATCATTACCAGCACCGCAAACGGATAGATGATCTTTTGCCATAAAGCGATCTCGTAGCGAATGGTTTCTTGCTTGTTGGCACGCAAATGCTGCAGGTATGAATACAAATCCCATATCGCAAGTTGCTCCGGCACGACCATCAACACACTGAGAATGGAGGGTCGAAGCACGGAGCGCCACTCGGCCTCGGCAACCTGACTGATCGACGTACGTGTGCCCTCGAAGTGCGTCCGGACCACATCGCGAAGCAGCCACAGATCATCAAGTTGATAATCACCGCGCGCGGCGTGGCTGATGCTCTGCAGCCGGAACCTGTCGTCGAACTCGTAAATGTCGACCTCGTGGATGACCGTCTCCGGCATGATGTGAGATACGTTGACAAACTTGTTGTCGTCCTTCAGCCAGAAACCAGAGCGGAAAGCTTTGGCGATAAAATTTTCGCTGGTGGTCGCCCTGAAGCGCAGTTGCTGCGCCGCCTTCTCGGTGATGGGTGCGACCATTTCGCCCAAGAGGAACGTGCACACCGACAGCGCGATACCGATGCGCGCCAGTGAAACCGCCATGTTTCTCATCGACATGCCCGAGACACGCATGACCGTGTATTCGGAGTTAACCACCAGTTGCGACAGAGCGAACAAGGTCCCGATGAGCGCGGCGACCGGGAGTATTTCGTAGGCCCGACCCGGCAAACTGAGCGCCACGTAGAGCACCGCGACTGGCACGCGGTATTTGCCGCCGACATCGGTCAGCTCCTGTATCAAGTCGAAGAAAGCGAACAGAAACAACAGGGCGGTGAATATCAGCGCGGTGGCGGCGAATACTCGCCGTGCGACATAGCGGCGTACCGTTCTCACGTGCCTCTCCGCAACAGTTGCAGCAGCGAAGAGACGGCCACTCGCCGATAGAACATGACGGCAACAACGGTCAGCACCAACAAATGCGGACCAACCAACCCGGCCGCGAACGAAATTTTCTCCTGGCCGACCCACGTCTGGACGATGCTGAGGGAATTGCTATAGATCAGGTAGGAGAGCGCGGCCAGCATCAGGTTGACCGAACGTCCGGCACGCGGGTTTACGAACGACAACGGAATCGCCAGCATGCTCATCACCAATGCGCTCAATGGCATGCCGGCGCGCCAAACCAGTTCGGCGTCGGTTTGCGAGCTGCGCTCGACCATCAGCTCGCGAGTGGGCCGCGATCGAACTGAGGGCAGATAAGTTTGCTGTGCTTTCTCTTCCAGTCGCACAGCGTACTTGTCGAATTCAATAATCTTGTACTCGGCCGTACCGGGCGGGCCCACGTAGCGGCGGCCGTTCTCCAGCACCAGATAACGGCTGCCATTGCGGCTCGTTTCCGTGTAGCCTCGCGCGGCGATTGTGACCCCGGTCTCCTCATCTTCCTCGGAGTAGACGAAGATATTGGCGACAACCGACAAATCCATCTCCAGCTTCTCGACGAAGAAAACCCGATCGCCGCGTTTCGATTCCTTGAATATGCCCGGCGAAATGGCCGACACATCCTCGCGGCTTTCGAGCAGACGCCGATACTCCTCTGACTTTCCGGTGGCCCACGGCGTCAGATAGAGACTCAGCAGACCAATGGTGAGCACCAGCGGTATGGCGTATAGCAATGTCGGCCGTATCCACGAAAAAAGACCCTGGCCAACCGTGAACCACACGACCATCTCCGAGTCTCGGTAGGCGCGGGTCAGGCTGAGTAATATCGATATGAACAGCGCCAGCGACAGCAGAATCGGCAGATAGCGCAGACCGGCAAGCCCCAGGAACGTTATGACGGCGTCGGTGGAAATTCTGCCGCGTGCTGCGTGGCCGAGAAACCGAATGAACTGGGTGGTGATGGTAATCGCCAGCAGAATGAGCAAGGTGGCGACACCCGTTGTCACGTACTCACGGAGCAGTGCCCGTTGAAAAACTATCGCCACTTTGACTTTTTCTTCGGCACGAAGTGATAATGCTAAGTTGTTGAAACAACGATGCGATTGGGGGGAGTTCGCGGTGGACTTTAGCACAAAAAAAGCGCAACCGGAGACGGTCAGAACGGCTTGTGTCGTGGTGCCGGCATTTCGTGGCGGAAAGCTTTCCGAGGCGGCCAAACGCATTGACCGACACGGCCGCGGACAGCTTACGCGGGCGTTGAAGAACAGCGAATTCGACGGTGCGCCAGGTACAAACCTCATGCTATTGGATGTCGCAGGTGTCGGCGCAGCGCGCGTGCTGTTGATCGGCGCGGGTAAGGATGGCCAACTCAATGTCGCTGATTTCCGAAAAGTGATGCACTCGGCACTGCGCAGGCTTTGCACCGCGGGGATCGGTGACGCCACATTGTTCATCAGTGAAATAGGCGTCAGCGCCAGGGACGAGCAGTGGCTTGCAACGCAGATTGCGACGCTTGCCGTCGAAGCAGCGTACCGCTTCGACGTTATGAAGAGCGAAGCCGACGGGAGCGGCAGCAAGCAGCTGGGCCGCCTGGTTCTTGGCACCGGCAGTGCGCCGTCGCGCCGGCAGCAAGCGGCCTTGGCAAGGGGCCGCGCCGTCGGGCAGGGTGTCAACCTCGCACGAGATCTGGGCAACCTGCCGCCCAACATTTGCACGCCGGATTATCTGGCGCGACGGGCGAGAGAAATGGGCCGGCTCAATCGTTTGCGCGTAAACGTCCTCGACGTCGCCGACATGGAAAAGCTGAAGATGGGCGCGTTGCTCGCCGTGGCCCGCGGCAGCCGGCAGCCAGCCAGGCTCATCGCAATTGAACACCGCGGTGGGCCGGCGAAGCAGAAACCGGTGGTTCTGGTCGGGAAAGGTGTCACATTCGACACCGGTGGAATATCGCTGAAACCGTCCGCCGAGATGGATGAGATGAAATATGACATGTCTGGCGCCGGCAGCGTATTTGGCACCATGTACGCCGTATCCGCCATGAAAATGCCGCTCAATGTCGTTGGCCTCATCCCCGCGACCGAAAACATGCCTGACGGTCAAGCGACGCGACCGGGTGACATCGTGACCAGCATGTCCGGCAAGACCATCGAAATTCTCAATACCGACGCCGAGGGCCGTCTGATTCTGTGTGACGCACTGACCTATGCCGAGCGCTACGATCCTGCCGCTGTCATCGACATCGCGACACTGACCGGCGCCTGCGTCATTGCGCTCGGCAAGGTTGCGACCGGGCTGTTCACGCCGGACGACAAACTGGCTTCCGAGATACTCGACGCAGGCGAGAACACGTGGGACCGGGCCTGGCGCATGCCGGTATGGGACGACTACCAGGACCAACTCAAGAGCAATTTCGCCGACGTCGCCAACATCGGTGGCAGGCCGGCTGGCAGCGTTACGGCGGCTTGTTTCCTGGCACGCTTCGCAAAGAAGTTTCGTTGGGCGCACCTGGATATTGCCGGTACCGCGTGGAAGTCAGGCAAGGAAAAGGGCTCCACCGGCCGGCCTGTTGCACTGCTGACACAATTCCTGATGAACCGTGCCGGATGGTAAGCTCGGGCAATACTACGCCCGACACGGCACCAATGGGTATGGCGGCGCGATCATTGTGGCCCCGCTTAGACCGCCACCTGATCATGCCGGCCAGCATGTTGTTTTCCGTCACCACGCATGACTGAAGTTCTGTTCTACACGCACGCGCCCGATAAACTGCGCACGACTTGTCAACTCTCCTGCAAAGCGCTCGAGCGTAAACGGCAAGTCATGATCCTGACGCCGGAAGTCGAGGTGACGCAACGATTGTCCGGGCTGCTGTGGAGCACGCCATCGACCGGTTTCACCCCGCATTGCCGCGCCGCCGACGGACTCGCCGCAGTAACGCCGATTATTGTCGATCACGCCACTGACCCGGTGATTCATGAGGATGTGCTGATCAACCTGCGCGAGGACACGCCATCGTTTTTCAGCCGTTTCCAGCGACTGATCGAGATCGTAACCAGCGACGACAACGACCGGGCCCGGGCACGCGAACGCTACCGCTTCTACCGCGACCGCGGCTACGAGATCGTCACCCACGATCTCTCGAAAAGCCGGTCATGAGCGCAATGGCCGATCAGGACGACAACAAAGACGCGCTGCTGGAAAAAGTCGATGGCCTGATCCGAAGCGGACGCGCACGGGCACGCCGCAGTCCGCCGCCCGTTCTGACCGATGCCATTCCGAGTAACAGCGACACGCTGATCCCGACGCTGACAGACGCCGTGGCGGTGCCCGACGTAATTCCCACAGAACACAGTTCGGAACAACCGGAGGAACAACCGGAGCAACAGTCAACCCCCGTTTGGTTCGACCTTGACGTACCGCTCGAAGTCGAACCCCTCATGCCAGCCGGCTCTGAAGCGGACACGGCAGCCGGAATGGACACGGCTGCGCCGGAACAACCCGACGCGGAAATCGACGATCGGCGAGGGGGATCAGAGGGCGTTCAGCCGCAAGCGCCAGCGACCTTGCAGCCGGCAGAACCGGACGCCGCACCCGCAGTGGACAAGAGTGCGCCGGAGCAACCCGGCACGGAAATCGACGATCGGCCGGGGGAGCCAGACGCCCCCCAGCCGGAAGCGCCAGCGACCTTGCAGCCGCCAGAACCAGACGACACAAAGCCGCAAGCACTCGCGAATTTGCAAACGGAGGAATCACACTTCGCGCAGCCGCAAGCAGCAGAGAGCCTGCAGGCGTCCATTTCAGCTCGCCTCATCACCGCCATCGAAGGCGAAATGGCCAAGCTCAACCGGGAGATTCCCGCCCACAAAAGCAAGTTGGCCGTCCTGCAACGCTCGCTTAGCTTCGCGCTGCCGGAACTGGTGCGGCTGCGCTTTCAAGACGAAGCGTTCGACGATTCGAGTGACGACAGCGACGATGCCGGAGACAGTTTCTAAACAGCCGAATCGCGGATGGCAGCTGCTATGATCACTCGCCCCAATACTCGCAGGCACTGCACGGCGGTTGCTGGCCTGCCTCGCCGCCCAATCAACCCGCGCAACTGACATGGAACTGGCAAAGAGCTTCGAGCCGAGCGTGATCGAGAATCGCTGGTACGGCTTCTGGGAGTCGAATGGTTATTTCACGGCGCGGTGCAGAGCGGGTGACCACCCAGACAACGGCAGTTATTGCATACAACTGCCGCCGCCAAACGTAACCGGCACGCTGCACATGGGGCATGCGTTCCAGCAAACGCTGATGGACGCTCTCATTCGCTATCATCGCATGCGCGGCCTCGAAACAAACTGGGTGGTTGGCACCGATCACGCCGGCATCGCCACGCAGCTCGTCGTCGAACGCCAGCTCGAAGTCGAAAGCAAGACGCGGCACGACCTCGGGCGCGAAGCCTTCATCGAGCGGGTCTGGCGCTGGAAGCAGCAGTCAGGTGCAACCATCATGCGCCAGATGCGCCGGCTCGGCGCCTCGGCCAACTGGAGCTACGCCGACACCGAGGGCGACAAGGCAGGCTACTTCACGATGGACGAGCGCATGTCGCGCAATGTCATCGAAGTATTCGTGCGTCTCTACGAAGACGGTCTGATTTATCGCGGCAAGCGTCTGGTGAACTGGGATCCGGTGCTCGGCACCGCCGTGTCCGACCTCGAAGTCGACAGTGAGGAGGAGAACGGGCGCATTTGGGAAATCCGTTATCCCGCTACCGATGGCGGCCCCGGGCTGGTGGTTGCCACCACGCGGCCGGAAACCATGCTCGGCGACATCGCCGTCGCGGTGAATCCCACGGATGAGCGCTACACCGCGGTGATCGGCAAGGAGCTAGTACTGCCGTTGACCGGGCGCACTATTCCGATCATTGCCGATGATTACGTCGATGCAGACTTTGGCACCGGCTGCGTAAAGATCACGCCGGCGCACGACTTCAACGACTATCTGGTTGGACAGCGTCACGGTTTCGAGCCGATCAATGTGCTGACGCTGGACGCGAAGATGAACGACAACGCGCCCGAAGCCTATCGCGGGCTGGATCGGTTCGAAGCGCGCAAGCGCATTCTTGCCGATCTTCAGCAGCAAGGTCTGCTCGTATCGGAAAAACCGCACAAACTGAAAGTGCCGCGGTCCGGCCGCACCGGCGTCATTGTCGAGCCGATGCTCACCGACCAGTGGTTCGTCAAGACCGATGGCCTGGCCGCGAACGCGCTCAAGGCCGTCGCCGACGGCAAGGTGCAGTTCTTCCCCGAGCACTGGACGTCGACATACAACCACTGGCTGGAAAACATCCAGCACTGGTGCATTTCCCGCCAGTTGTGGTGGGGGCACCAGATACCCGCCTGGTACGACGACAGCGGCAACGTCTACGTTGCACGCAACGAAGCAGACGCGAAAAACCTGGCGAGGAAGCAGGGCTACGAGGGGGAACTGCGTCGCGACGCCGACGTGCTCGACACCTGGTTTTCCTCGGCACTGGTGCCGTTTACTTCGCTTGGCTGGCCCGAAGACACCGGTGACCTGAAGAAGTACCTGCCGTCGGATGTGCTGGTGACCGGCTTCGACATCATCTTCTTCTGGGTCGCACGGATGATCATGATGACGCTGCACTTCACCAACGAAGTGCCGTTCCGCCACGTTTATATCAATGCCATCGTGCGCGACGCCGATGGACAGAAGATGTCCAAATCCAAGGGCAACACGCTCGACCCTCTGGATCTTCTGGATGGCATCACACTGCCATCACTCATTGAAAAATCCACCGTCGGACTGTTGCGAGCCGAGCACAAGGACAAGATCGAGAAATACCTGCGTCGCAACTTCCCCAATGGTATTCCCGCGTTCGGCGCCGATGCGTTGCGTTTTACGTTCGCCTCGCTCGCGACTTTCGCGCGCACGCTCAACTTCGACCTCAACCGTTGCGAAGGCTATCGCAACTTCTGCAACAAGCTATGGAACGCGACGCGCTTTGTCTTGATGAACTGCGAAGGCAAGGACTGCGGTCTCGAATCACACGATGCTGCAGCGTGCGCACCCGGCGGCTATCTCGATTTTTCGCAGGCCGACCGCTGGATCGTCAGCCAGCTGCAGCGTACTGAGTCAGCCGTTGCCAAAGGATTCGACGAGTACCGCTTCGACAATGTCGCGAGTGCCATCTACAGGTTTGTCTGGGACGAATACTGCGACTGGTATCTGGAAATCGCCAAGGTGCAAATTCAGACCGGCGACAAAGCACAGCAGCGCGCCACGCGGCGCACCCTGATCCGCGTGCTGGAAACCACCTTGCGGCTGGCGCATCCGATCATTCCCTTCATTACCGAAGAGTTGTGGCAGAAAGTCGCGCCTCTGGCTGCAAGGTCGGGCGAGAGCATCATGCTCGCGCCCTACCCCGAGGCGCAACCGGCGAAGATCGATGAGAATTCGGAAGCCGCCCTCGCACAGTTCAAGGAAATCGTCACCGCCTGTCGCACGCTGCGCGCCGAGATGAACCTGTCACCGGCACAACGCGTTCCCCTGCTGGTCAGCGGCGACAAGGCATTCACCGACCGCTGGCAGGCACCGCTCACGGCACTCGCCAAGCTCTCCGAGGTGGAACGCGTCGACGGCGATCTGCCTGCAGCGGACGCGCCGGTCGCGGTGGTCGGCGACTTCAAGCTGATGCTGAAAATCGAAATCGATGTCGCCGCCGAGCGTGAGCGTCTCGGCAAGGAGATCGCACGGCTTGAAAGTGAGATCGCCAAAGCCAACGGCAAGCTGAGCAACACGAAGTTCGTCGAGCGCGCGCCCGAGAAGGTCGTCTCTCAGGAGAGAGAGAGGTTGGCCGGGTTCACCAGCACGCTGGAAAAGATCAAAGGGCAGCTGTCACGTCTTGCATGAGCTTTCTCGTCTCGCTAGAGCGACCAGCCAAGTAAACGGGCGCGGCCCTCGACTAGAGCTGGCTCTCCGGCAGTATTCGTGACAAGAACGCCTTGAAGCGCCGCCAGCTACTAGACTGCGGTTCGGAGGTCTCGACGATTTCTTCACCATCGATGATGACCTTCCAACGAAGATTGCCATTGTCGTCCTCGAACACCTTGTAGGCCCGCTCGGGAAGCATCTCCATGAATGGAACGGCGAGCGATTGCGTCATCGCTGTCGAGTCGACCAGTACCCCCATCTCGGTGTTGATGTCGATCGAACGCGGATCGAGGTTGAGCGAGCCGATGAACGTGTATCGCCTGTCCATCACCATCGCCTTGGTGTGCAAGGTCACCGACTCAACCGGTGGCCGGTCGCCGTTGTCACTGTCCGTAACGGCGTCGACCCGCAGCTCGTAGAGTTCAACGCCAGCCTCGATGAGCCGATGCCGGTATCGAGCGTAACCCGCGTGCACGGGCACATGATTGGTCGACGCAAGGGAGTTGGTCAAAACGATGACCCGGACGCCCCGCTCCGTCAGTCGGCGCCAGAACTCGACGCCGGTCGGGCCCGGTATGAAATAAGGGGTCACGACAATGACTTCGGACTGTGCATCGGCGACGACCTGGGCCATGCGTGTAACCAGCAGTTGCTGATCGACTGAAATCTCGTTCAACAGCTTGTCCGGCGCGTCGCTGATCATCTCCCCTTCTGCGGGAAACAAGGCAGCACGGTCTGCGAGGAGGTCCTGCATCAACTCCGATCCGATGGCTTGTCCGTAGATGGTCTGCATTGCCTCGCCAAACTCGTCGGCAGCCTCGGCCCTGGCGGTCTCGAGGTCGCGATCGGGCCGGGCCGACTCGAAAGCCTCCATTGGAACCGACAACGAGTGATTCCAGAACTGGTCGAAATTACGTCCGATCTCGCCGGCGAGTGGCCCGGCGACGAGAATGTCGGCATCGCGGAATTCCCCGCCGGCCTTCAACTCGAAATACTCCTCGGCGATGTTTCGCCCGCCGACGATGCTGATCTGGTTATCGACGGTAAACGACTTGTTGTGCATGCGGCGGTTGGCGCGGTCAAAATCCCCCACATAGTTCAGCCACCTGTTGCCGCCGCGGCCGAGCGGATTGAACAGCCGCATCTCGACATTGGGGTGCTCATCCAGCAGCACAAACACCTCGTCGTCGACCGAAGTGAACACGTCATCGAGCAGAAAGCGCACCCGCACCCCGCGATCGGCGGCTTCGAGCAACTTCATTACGAAAAGCAGCCCAGCGGCGTCACTCTTCATCAAGAAATACTGGGCATCGATGGTGCGCTCGGCGCCATCGATCAGGGCAAGCCTCGCACCCAGTGCGTCCATGCCGCCAATGAGCGGGTAGAAGCCCGACATGCCGGGGTGCGCCTGCTGCCACTGCTCGACCTCGCGCCCGAAGCGCGTGTCCTGGGTATTGGTGTCGACGTAGCTGTCGGTACGCGGGTAATCCACCGGGCCTGTGGCGCAAGCAGCCAGGAAAAAAACCAACAGCACGCACCACCACCCCCATCGGGGCGAAGCACGATTGACGATCGATGGGTGCGCTACGCTCGGCATGGCCGAAGTATACCGGCAGAAGGATGCTCCCCCTGCCGTCTGATAAAAGGCAGGCAATCGGCGCCTGTCTAGTCGCGCTGCAGAAAGCCCGCGACGCTGCTCTCGTTTGTTAGCGATGAGCTGACCGTCAACGCCGGCGTGTCACCCGCGCAGTCTTCAAACTTCCCGCGACGGGCTGAGTGCCTATTTCCTGCCATCGTCCTCGGTGAGCGGGCTCAGGTAATGCCGGTCAGTGAGCCCCTTCTTGCGCATGGCGATGCCGGTCATGCATTCGCGAATCAGCCGGTTCGCGTTCAACGCGGAAACATAGGTGGGATCCAGCATCGGTGCCAGTTCGACCAGTTCGAACCCGACTACGTTCGATTCGGCACACAGCCGCCGCACGATAGGGAACGCTTCGCGCGGCGTCAGCCCGCCGGGCTCCGGCGTGCCGGTACCGGGCACAAACGCTGGATCGAGCGCGTCGATGTCAAATGAGACGAACA
>CP070775.1:2429272-2437133 GCA_020346185.1 Betaproteobacteria bacterium
CTTCGAGCATGGCCTTGCGGCGATCACCAAAGCCGGGTGCCTTCACTGCAGCGGTCTTCAAAATGCCACGGATATTATTCACCACCAGCGTCGCCAGCGCTTCACCTTCAACGTCTTCAGCAACGATTAGCAGCGGTCGGCCTGATTTCGAGACCTGTTCGAGAACCGGGAGAAGATCCCGAATGTTGGAGATCTTCTTGTCGTGCAGCAAGACGTACGGGTTCTCCAGAATGGACATCTGCTTGTCCGGGTTGTTGATGAAGTAGGGCGACAAATAGCCACGGTCGAACTGCATACCCTCAACAACTTCCAACTCGCTCTGCAAACCAGAACCGTCCTCAACAGTGATCACACCTTCCTTGCCAACCTTGTCCATCGCATCGGAAATGATCTGGCCGATTTCCGGGTCCGCGTTGGCGGAGATGGCACCGACCTGGGCAATCTCCTTGCTGGTGGTGCATGGCTTCGAGATCTTCGCCAGTTCGTCAACAACAGAGATTACCGCCTTGTCGATGCCGCGCTTGAGATCCATCGGATTCATACCAGCAGCGACAAACTTCATGCCTTCGTGAACGATCTCCTGGGCCAATACCGTTGCGGTAGTGGTGCCGTCACCCGCCACGTCCGAGGTCTTGGATGCAACTTCCTTTACCATCTGGGCGCCCATGTTTTCAAACTTGTCTTTGAGTTCGATCTCTTTGGCCACCGAGACGCCATCTTTCGTGATAGTCGGCGCACCGAAAGAGCGCTCAAGAACAACATTGCGACCCTTCGGACCGAGCGTGACCTTCACGGCATCCGCCAACACGTTCACGCCCTGCACAATGCGCGAGCGTGCCGAGTCGTGAAACTTGACTTCTTTTGCTGCCATTACATTACTCCTGATTTGGTTTCAAAAATTGAACAAGGCGCGTCGCTAACTCAGGCCGCTTCAAGCACTCCCATGATGTCTTCTTCGCGCATGACAAGCACCTCTTCGCCTTCGATCTTCACCGTTTGCCCAGCGTACTTGCCAAACAAAACCTTGTCGCCTTTCTTGACATCGAGCGGGCGGACTTTTCCGTCCTCCAGAATCTTGCCAATGCCCGTAGCGATAATCTCGCCCGTGTCCGGCTTCTCCGCCGCGGAGTCGGGAATCACAATACCCGACGACGTGGTGCGCTCTTCTTCCAGACGCTTGACAATCACCCGATCGTGCAGGGGCCGTATGTTCATTGCTGTCTCTCCTTCATATCGAACCGTCTTGACCTCTTAAATGAATCCAGTTTTGCAGCTTGGCAGAGGCTATTAGCACTCAATCCAAACGAGTGCTAATAATAGTGGCGAAGAGTCTGGTTTTCAACAGGGTGGGGAACAAAAATCTCTCGAAACAGGGAGATCGAAGTGTGCGCTTACTATTTTTAGCGCTGAATAATCTGTGATATCGGCGCCGAGGCTAATCGGCGACAATACCGCCAGAAGCAACACCAAAACGATACACGGTATGGCGTCTGGCGCGGTTGCCTGGGGGCACCGGACGATGCGGACACGGTGGTCGGCGGGTGCCGTCGGACTGCAGCGTCGAATCGTCGCTTACCTCGGCCCAAATGCCGCCATGCACCGGCCGGAATGACCACAGTACATAGCCGCTGCGCGATGCAACGTCAATAAGCTCATCGGCATCAGGCGCCTCGTGGACCACCAGTGGCTCGCCTAAAGCGCCCATTGGCAGGGCGCCAAATGCCTGGCGGCACTCGATGGTCTCTCTGGATGACGCACCGAGCCGATCACACCCTGGCCGCTCCGACCGAGCCACATCCCAGGCGCCCAATTCCCAGCCCGCTTCCATCGCCGCCAAATCCAGCGACATCAATTCGTCCCAACGCATATTCAGCTGCAGAGCCGAACTCGGCACCGACGAGAATCGCACCGGCTTAGCCGCTTCGACCGCCGCGATACGCTCCTCCACGAAGCCGTGCCAGTGCAGGGTCAGTATCAGCGGCGTATCGGGACAAGGCACCGCAGCCAGCGTCACACCGATGAGCGGTTGGCCAGCTGCAGCAATTTGATCGGCGATACATTCAGCGAAGTCCATAAACACACCCCTTGTTTACTGGACCGGAATCGACGACCGATCCAGCCCAAAAATGCAGCATGTCTCACTTCCAATAGCATCTAACGCGCCAGCGACGGACTGTGGCAATCGTCACGTTGATAATGCGACCAGTTTTCCGTGCGTTTTGCAATAGGTGCCGACGTGACATCGTGCGTCCTCATCATTGAGACGCGAACAGGACGCTTTCGCGCTGGCTGCGGCTTGTTTCAGGGCACGAGGAAGTGGCATACAACATCAGGCAAGCTCTGGATTTCGGCGTTAGCAACCTCGACTTTGTGCTGCTAACCGAAGCATACCTCGATCACTTCGGGCTACTACCAAGGTTGATATTGTTCGGCTTCAAGGTTTCAATAGTTTTACATGGCAGCGACGACGGAACCCCTGGGCGATGTTGGCAGACGCTCCCGATACTCAGGATAGACAAGCGCAATCGAACGACAGATCCAGAAAACGGCACCAACCTCTTTCTGATGACGTACAGGCCCGATCGGTTGCAAAGCAATTGAGCAAGGCGTTACCGGACACGGAAATCGTGCCATGTGACGACGCGCGTTGCGCATGGTTGCGTATGTCAGTGAGCCGGGCACATGCTCGGGCCGTCAATACTGGAGGTCGCTACCAACCAACACGGTCCGGGCCGCAAGTTGGTGTTCTAAGACGAAATCGGCCAACCGGGGCATGCGGTTGTCGAAGATCCAACATGGGTCGCACCGGCAGATGTACTGCTAATTGAATCGACCTGTGGCAACCAAGTGAACGAGTCGACGGCCCACAGTATTGCCGAGTTCGCCTAGGCGATCACCGATTCCATCGGGGAGAAAAAGGGTAACATTGTGGCTGCGGACTTTGCCGTGGGCCGTAGCCAGGATCCTCCTTTGCCTGTTGGTATATTTGTTCAACGAATCACAGCGTTCGGAACACCTCTTTTCGTCGACTCGCTGATGGCGACACTGGCAACCGCAAGCGCCATTAATTATTTGATTCTCGCCGATCAGGATGCGGTGAGAACCATACGATGGTTGAACAGCCATCGTGATCGGCCACTTGCTCACTTCGTTGATGATCAATCTGGAATGGCGCATGCTTTCCGAGATACAGCACGGCACGCTGATTATTTCATCAGGCGGGATGGGTGAAGGCAGGAGAAAACAGCGGCACCTGCGAGCCAACCATTCTCGCCCGGACTGCTACAGCTGGTTCACTGCCCCGAGGCTGCCACGAGCCTCGGGCGCGACCTTGTCTGGGGTAACTTATTGGTGCGTATCTGTGGCGAGGCGGTACCCATGGGCGCAGACGTCCAAGCCATTGACGGCCTGTCGGCGCACGCCAACCGCCACACCGTGATGGATTGGTTGGCACATTTTTCGCCAGAGCCGGACAGGGCCATGTTAGTCCACGGCGAAGCCAATGTTGCCGACGGATTCGCTGAGTTCGTACGTCAGCGATTCAACTGGGAGGTGAATGCGCTCGCAACGCACGAAACTTTCGAACTCTGAGATGTGCAAGCACTTAATATTGCTGCTCGCTGGCGGCTCACTGCTGGCCGCTTCGTTTGCGCTCGCCGCAACAACGGTTCCGCCGGCCCCGGTCGCGGACGCACTCGAACGCGCCGGTGTGCCAGAAACGGCGATTGGCATTCACGTCTATAACCTCAGCGATGACGAACTGGTCCTCGACGTAGCGGGTGACACGCTGTTCAACCCGGCGTCGGCGATGAAGCTGATTACGACCTTCGCCGCTCTCGACATCCTCGGTCCAGCGTTTACCTGGAAAACTGATGTGCTAACCGACGGGCCGCTATTCGATGGCCGCCTGGCAGGCAATTTGTACTTTAGAGGCCACGGCGATCCCAGACTGACACTTGAGCGGTTCTGGCTGTTTCTTCGGGAATTGCGCAACAGGGGTCTGCGTGACATCAGTGGCAACGTCTACCTCGACCGCAGTGCATTCGCCGTTGGCGCTCACGACCCGGCAGAGTTTGATGGCGAACCGACGCGCCCGTACAACGTCGGCGCAGACGCACTTCTGCTCAACTACAAGACTGTGCTGCTGCGTTTCGTTCCCGACGAGGCAGCCAGAAGAATCACCATTCTGTCCGAACCGTTACTACCGAGCCTGAGCATCGTCAACAATCTCGCGTTCGGAGAAGGGCATTGTGACTTCTGGCCGCGCACACCCACGCAAAGCGGAAACACGCTGGCGTTTACCGGCGTGTTTCCTTCCGGATGCGGTGAGAAATCCCGTCACTACAGTTTGCTGGAACCGGATGAGTACTTTGCGGCAGTATTCCGACTACTATGGGCAGAGCTCGGTGGCACGCTGTCCGGGTCTGTCGAGGCTGGAACAGTGCCACGCGATGCCACACCATTCGCGACGCTCGAGTCCGCGTCGCTGGGTGAAGTCGTGCGAGAGACAAACAAGTTCAGTAACAACGTGATGGCGCGTCATCTATTCTTGACGCTGGGCAGCGAGCACGATTATCCATTGACAACGAACAAGGCGCGAGCGGTTTTGAACGAGTGGCTGACGAGCCGGGGTTTCGATTTCTCCGGACTTGAAGTCGACAACGGCTCGGGGCTGTCGCGCACGAGCCGGCTGACGCCACGGCAGTTGGGCCAGCTGCTTATCGAGGCGTGGAGAAGCCCGCTGATGCCCGAATTGGTTGCCTCGCTACCGCTGGTTGCCGTTGACGGCACGATGAGGAGAAGGTTGGACGAATCCCCGGTCGCCGGTCAGGCGCATGTCAAAACCGGTTATCTGGAGGGCGTCAGGGCAATAGCAGGCTATGTCAACAACCTGGCCGGACAGACTTTCTCGGTCGTCTTCTTCGTCAATCACGACCGGTCTCGCTACGCCGGCCGAGCACTGGACGCGCTTCTGGAATGGGCACATGGCACCGCGACCGAGTCGAGCGCGTTGCTGCGCAATGCCCGTTAGTAGTGATATGCAATAATTAACCGACGCACTATTGCGCACTGATCACTCCTAATCAATGTCCGATCTCGACGTCGTCATTCTCGCTGCCGGAAAGGGTACGAGAATGAACTCCGATATTCCCAAAGTCATGCATTCGCTGGCGGGCAGACCGATGCTCGCTCACGTGATTGCCACGGCGCGTTTACTGAGCGCCCACCGCATCGTTGTCGTCTATGGTCATGGCGGCGAGGCAGTGAAAGATCACTTCAATGCAAACGATATCGAGTTCGTCTGCCAGGAACCGCAACTCGGCACTGGGCACGCGGTACAACAGGCATTGCCTGTACTCGACGCCAATAAGACGCTGGTACTGTACGGCGATGTTCCGCTGATCGGTGCTGCAACACTGCAACGTTTGCTCGCGACCGAAGCGGACCTCGCACTGCTAACGATGGAGCTTTCCGACCCCGGCGGATACGGGCGCATCCTTCGCGATCGAAATAAGAAAATCACAAGTATCGTCGAGGAAAAAGACGCGACCGCCAGGCAGCGCACCATCCGCGAAGTAAACACCGGGCTGCTGGCAGCAGATACGGCAGGTTTGAAAAGGTGGCTGACGGATATTCGAAATGACAATGCGCAAGGCGAGTTTTACCTGACTGACATTGTTGCCGGCGCGGTGCGCGAAAAAGTGGATGTCGCCACCGCTTCGCCAGACAACGAATTTGAAGTCCTCGGCATCAACAGTACTGCTCAGCTGGCGCGCATGGAGCGCATTTTTCAATGGGATAATGCTCAGCACCTCATGTCGCAAGGTGTGACGCTCGCCGATCCCGCACGGGTCGATGTTCGCGGCACATTGTCGTGCGGCAGGGACGTCACTATCGACATCGGTTGCATATTCGAGGGCAACGTCGTGCTCGGCGACCACGTTTCCTTAGGTGCGCACTGCGTAATTCGTGACAGCCACATTGGCCCCGGCAGTATGATCTTGCCGTTCTGTCACATCGACGGCGCGACTATCGGCAGCAACTGTCGTATTGGCCCATATGCCCGGTTTCGTCCTGGCAACCACTTAGCCGATGACGTTCGGGTAGGCAACTTTGTAGAAGTAAAGGCAACGCAAATTGCGGAGGGGTCCAAAGCCAACCACCTTTCCTATCTCGGCGACAGCGAGATCGGGCGCAATGTCAACGTTGGTGCCGGCACCATCACATGTAACTATGATGGTGCCAACAAACATCGCACAATCATTGAAGACAACGTCTTCATTGGATCTGACACCCAGATTGTCGCGCCGGCCACGATCGGCGCAAACAGCACTATCGGGGCCGGTAGCACCATCACTAAAGACACCCCTGAAGGCGAACTGACGTTGTCACGCAGCAAGCAAGTCACCATTCCGGGGTGGAAGCGTCCGACCAAGTCCAAGCCAGATTAAGTCGCCCTACACCTCTGGCACAGTTCCTGCCATCCAGGAAGACATCAATTTGTCGATTCATGGGACCAAACCGTAATGTGTGGAATCGTAGGCGCAGTTGCCAAACGTGATGTCGTACCCTTACTGCTCGAGGGTTTACGAAAACTTGAGTATCGCGGCTACGATTCTGCGGGCCTTGCCGTGATCAATGAAGGGCTGCAACGGGTGCGCAGCGTGGGCAGAGTGGCAGCTCTAGCGGAGATGGCGCAGTGCGCTGAAGTCGCTGGTGAGCTGGGTATCGCTCATACCCGCTGGGCAACACATGGCGTTCCCAACGAACGCAATGCACACCCCCACGTCAGCCAGGATGGCCTTGCCATCGTGCACAACGGCATTATCGAAAATCACGATAGCATCAGAGCGCGGCTCGTCGAAGCAGGCTATGTGTTCGATTCCGACACCGACACCGAGGTCGTAGCACATCTGGTGCATTCTCACCTCGAGAGCGCGGAAGACCTGCTCGATGCAGTTCGGCATGCCTTGAGTGAGCTGGAAGGCGCATTCGCGATCGCCGTTCTGGCCGAAAACGAACCGGACCGAATGATCGTAGCACGCGAGGGTGCGCCATTACTGTTGGGGCTCGGCGATGGTGAACACTTTTGCGCCAGCGACGCATCGGCTTTGCTGCAAGTCACCAAGCGAATGGTCTACCTGGAAGAAGGTGATGTCGTCGATTTGAGGCGCGACGGATACCGGATCACCGATCGACACGGCGGCGATGTGGCGCGCCCGGTGCACGAGAGCCAGCTTAGCGCGGATGCTGTCGAGCTAGGCCCTTATCAACACTACATGCAAAAGGAAATATTCGAGCAGCCGGGCGCCGTTGCAGCAACGCTCGAAATGGTGGTTGGTGCACAATCGATTGTCCCGCAACTGTTCGGCGCCAAGGCTGAAACCATACTGTCCGGGGTCGACTCCGTTACCATCCTTGCCTGCGGAACGAGCTACCATGCGGGGTTGACGGCACGTTACTGGATCGAGGCAATTGCCGGACTGCCGTGTTCAGTTGAAATTGCATCGGAGTATCGCTATCGCACTACCGTGCCGAATCCGAACGCCTTGGTCATTACGATTTCACAGTCAGGCGAGACAGCCGACACCATCGCCGCGTTGCTACACGCAAAGGATCTGGGGCAGCAACGAACGCTGGCAATCTGCAACGTACCCGAATCATCCCTGATCCGCCACGCCGCCCTTCGATTTCTGACCCGGGCAGGGCCGGAAATCGGTGTCGCCTCGACCAAGGCCTTTACCACCCAGCTGTCATCGCTGTTCCTGCTGACACTGGTACTGGCGAAAATCCGGGGCCAACTGACTGCAGAACAGGAGCGTCAACACATTCAGTCGCTGAGGCATCTGCCTGCCGCCCT
>CP070775.1:2437233-2474010 GCA_020346185.1 Betaproteobacteria bacterium
ATTGTGTGGGTATTTTATGCGTTGCAAAGGCAAGGTGTTAGGCTTGCTGGATTCGCGGAGTGCTCGTGGTGTTGGCGACTGGCATCACAAGTGAACAATTAATGGGGAACAGCGATGAATCAACAGACCATCGGTTTTATTGGTCTCGGCGTGATGGGTGAGCCGATGTGCCGCAACTTGCGAACTCGCGGTGGCAATCGTGTACTGGCCTTTGATATCAATCCGGAACCACTGAGGCGCCTCAACGAACACGGCGTTGCGACTGCAGGGAGTGCGGCGCAGGTTGTCAGCGAGAGCGAGGTTGTATTCGTTTCGCTGCCGTCAGGCAAGGAACTGGAAGCTCTGGCACGTGGCAAGGATGGTTTGTTGGAACATGCTCGAAGCGGACAAATCATGATTGACCTGGGCACGTCGCCGGTTGCCTTGACGCGGGACCTGGCAGTCACATTCGGCGCAAAAGGTGTCGCTTATCTCGATGCACCAGTCGCGCGCACCCGTCAGGCTGCCGAAAGTGGCACGCTGGCAGTCATGGTCGGTGGGGCGGCCGAAGTTTTGGAGAAAGTGCGGCCGTTGATGGAATGTTTTGCTTCGGAGATTACCCACTGCGGGGATATCGGCAGTGGTCAGGTGACAAAAATTCTCAACAACATGGTGCTGTTCCAGACAGTGGTCGCCTTATCGGAAGCGCATGCCATTGCACAAGGTGCAGGCGTCGAGCCGGTGATGCTTTTTGATGCACTGTCCAAAGGCTCGGCGGACAGCTTTGCTTTACGTAATCACGGCATGAAGGCAATCATTCCGCGCAAGTTCCCGGGACGTGCCTTTCCGGTGGAATATGCAATGAAGGATCTCGGCTACGCTCTGGAGTTGGCGAAAGATGGCGATGTTGACGCTGCAGGGGCGCGTAACGTCCGCGATGTGTTCGAGAAAGCGATAGAAGCAGGGGCAGGGGAGCAGTACTTTCCAGTAGTTAGTCGGATACTCAACGGCGAAATCTAACAGACTGTTGAAAAACTACTGCGCGACCTTGATCCTGGCTTGCGCGGTGCTCGCAATCCTCATGTACTCTCTCTGTACACTCCGGTTGCTGCGCTCCTGACGCACCAGGCTGAAGGCCGCTCGCAACGTTTTTTAACAGCCTGCTAAAGCGGAGGGGTTCTCGGTACCAAAGTCAGGTTGAACAGGATCGCGAGCAGATTCACACCGACAATCAACAGCAGGATTGCACGCGAATATTTGAACGACAATGCGGAGAACGCGCCGGCGGCGAAGATCTGCAATGACTTGCCAATCAGTACACCGGGGACGATACCCAGGTTCAATGCCAGCCAGCGCACGACCATGTTTCTTTCCACCGCAATGCCGTATTGGGTCATGAACCTGTACGTCGTCACGAAGTCGAGAAATGCAGTCACCACCAGCATCGACCATAGAAGCCAGTGCTTCCTGAAAGAGTTCAGCAGGTTCGCTTTGAGCGGGATATCCTGGTCGAGTATGCGCATATTCAGAACTCCTCGGGCTTCAACCGCAGTCGATGCTCTCGGACGATGACCACTGGTCGGGTGTTGCGACACGATAGCTGTCGTTGCCGGATGTCTTGCGGCGGCGTTTCGAAAGCAGAGCATTGTCCTTGGTGATTAACCAGTCGGCTTCGCTGGCGGCGGCGAGCGCCAGGAATTTGATGTCGTCGGGATCAGAGCACCAGGGAAGCTGCTCGGCGGGAGCGTAGCGCAGGTCATCAAGAAAAGTGCAGAGACGATCGGCTTTGCTGAGCATTTTGTGTTGAGCCGCTTTGTCCAGGCCGAAGCGATCGTAACCAAGCACGCATTCCAGCTCATCGCGGCAGGGCGCGTCGATCACAATTTCGATGGTGCGATTGTGTTTAGCCCGTTTCAGCGGGCTGACGCCCGGATCATCAAAGTGCAGCCAGTCGAGCCAGACATTGGAGTCGAGCACTAGTCGCATCGCGCCGTTACGCAACCAGTTCTTCGGGAAGGCGAAGACGTAAAGCGACCGTCTCCGGCTTCGGCTCGTCAAGATATTCGACGTAGCCGAGGCGTGGCATGTCGAGCAGTGAGTCGAGCGCCGCGATGTTTTGCTTGAGCCGTTCCATCTGTGGATCGATCTGGTTCGCAACCCAGCCGATGCATGTCAGCGCGCGCGCGCGGATGGCCTCGGCCGTGAGCAGGGCGTGATTTATGCAGCCGAGACGCAGGCCGACCACCATCACCACTGGTAGTGCCAGCTTGGTGGCAAGGTCAGCGGTATCAAATCCGTTTGACAAGGGAACGCGAAAGCCGCCGACGCCCTCGACGACGACGATATCGGCCATGGCCGAGAGTTGCCGATAACAATCAGCAATACGGCTCGCGTCAATCTGTTCGTTCGCTTCTTCGGCGGCAATATGCGGAGCAATCGGTGGTGAAAAAAGATACGGATTGACAAGCGCCCCGTCGGCGGCGATGCTCGATGCAGAGACCAGTGCTTCGACGTCTTCATTGGTCTGTTGCCCGTTGACCTCGATTGCACCGGCGGCAACCGGCTTCATGCCGACTGCAGACAACTCATGCCTGCGGCAGGCGAGGAGCAAAGCGGTGCTGATCAGCGTCTTGCCGATTTCGGTGTCAGTGCCAGTGACGAAACAGCCGCGTGCCATGTGTGTCGCTAGTGTGCAGCGGATTCTGCGCGATGCAGCGCATCGATAAGACGATCGACATGCGCGTCAGTATGGGCGGCTGAGAAGGAAATGCGCAGCCGCGACGAGCCGGCTGGCACGGTCGGCGGGCGGATGGCCGGCGCCCATAGCCCCTCATTCATCAGCGTGTCGGCGACCCGCAGCGTTTCATCGTTGCTACCGATGATCAGCGGCTGGATAGCCGTTTGTGAATCGAGAAGTTGCCAACGACTCGTGTGCAGTGTTGTGCGAAACCGCTCGATGATGCGCTGCAAATGCGTGCGCCTCTGGTCGCCATGTTCGACAAGGTCGATGGCCTTGATGAGGGCCGCAGCAAGCGGCGGCGGCGCGGCGGTGGTGAAGATGTAGGTGCGCCCCTTCTGCAGCAGCCATTCGACCAGATTCGTCGAGCCGCCGACGAATGCACCGGCTACGCCCGCCGACTTGCCCAGCGTGCCCACGTAAACGATGCGTGGCGATTCGATGCCAAAGTGCGACAAGGTTCCGCGGCCGTCGTCGCCGAGCACGCCGAACCCGTGAGCATCGTCAATGACCAGCATCGCGTCGTGGCGTTCGCACAGTTCGAGCAGTTTGGCTACCGGCGCAATGTCGCCATCCATGCTGAATACAGCGTCGGTCACAACCAACTTGCGAGGCGCACTGCTTTGGGCCATCTGGTTGGCCAGTGCAGCCACGTCGCAATGTGGATACTTATGAATTTCGGCGCGCGACAGTCGGCAGGCATCGATCAGCGATGCGTGGTTGAGTGCATCGGAGAACACGGCATCTCCCCTGCGGGCAAGCGCCGCTATCACTGCCATGTTGGCCATATAACCGGTGGAGAAAGTCAGGGTGCGCGCCAGGCCGGAGAATTCGGCAAGGCGCGTTTCGAGTTGCTCGTGTAAGCGGTGATGGCCGCTGATCAGATGCGACGCGCCCGAGCCGACACCATGCTTTCGAGCCGCTGTGGCCAATGTCTCGGCGATCTCGGGCGCTGCAGCCAGACCCAGATAGTCGTTGCTGCAAAACGCCAGCACCGGTTTGCCATCGACGATGACTTCTGGGCCGCAGGCGGAGTCTGCGATTTTTCGACGCCGCAGTAGCGACTTTTCGCGTAGTGAGTCGAGTTCGAGTTCGAAATCGAAGGCGCTCATCTCATGCCACGGTCTCACGCAGGGCGCGCCACGCACCGTTCACCATGTGTTCAATGTCGCCGTCGCTGAGCACGTACGGCGGCATGAAGTAGACAGTATTGCTGATCGGCCTTAGCAACAAACCTTCTTCGAGTGCGGCAAGGTGGTAGCGACGGGAAAACAGCGGGTCGTCGGTGTCGACATCGAAGGCGGTGATCATGCCGGTCTGCCTGAGATGACTTACATCAGGATGCTCGTTGAAGACTTGCGCGGCTTCGAGGATTTTGCGGGCTCGTTCGCAATTGGCTGCAAGCACGTCGTCCCGTTCGAAAATATCCAGCACCGCAAGTGCCGCGCTGCACGCCAGCGCGTTGCCGGTGTAGGAATGCGAATGCAGAAAACCGTGCGTGATCTCATCGGCGTAAAACGCTTGATAGATATCATTGCGACACAGCACAACGGACAATGGCAGATAACCGCCGGTGATGCCTTTGGACAGCGTCATCAGATCAGGTGCGACGCCGGCACCCTGGTGGGCAAAGAAACTGCCGGTCCGGCCGAATCCGACCGCGATTTCGTCCGCGATCATATGAACTGAATGGCGATCGCATGCCGCGCGTACCAGACGCAGGTATACAGGGTCGTGCATTGCCATTCGGTTGGCACATTGCACCAGCGGCTCAACGATCACCGCAGCGGTCTGTGCTGCGTGCGTGTCAAGGTGCTGTTCAAGCGCCTGCGCGGCCCGAGCGGCGCAATCGGTAGTGGATTCTTCTTGTCTGGCATCGCGCCAGTCAGGACTTGGTACTGTACTGCTTTCCCTGAGTAATGGCGCGTAGGCATCGCGAAACAGGGCCACGTCAGATACCGAAAGGGCGCCAAGTGTTTCTCCATGGTAGCCACCGCTCACCGTTACGAAGCGAATCTTGTCCGGCTGCCCGATATTGCGCCAGTAACGCATGCTCATTTTCAGCGCGATCTCTACTGCCGAAGAGCCATCCGAGGCGTAGAAACAGTGACCGAGCAGATTGTCAGTAAGCGCGCCGAGCCGCTCCGACAATGCCACCACCGGTTCGTGGGTGAAACCGGCAAGGATGACGTGCTCGAGCCGTTCGAGCTGATCACGCAGCGCGGCATTGATGGTTGGATTCGAGTGGCCGAACAGGTTGACCCACCATGAACTGATGCCGTCGAGATAACGGTGACCGTCGGCGTCGATCAGCCACGCACCTTCACCACGCGCGATTGGCAATGGCGGAAACGTCTCGTGCGTTTTCATCTGGGTGCACGGATGCCACACGGAGGCGAGCGTGCGCTCGATCATCGAGCGGTTTAACGGCGATTTTTCGGATGGGCGCGACGCCATGGTTGCAACGCTAACAGAGACAAAGTGTTTCGACGCACAAGCCTACTACAGTGAGCTTGTCCGGCGCAGCAATACATTTGAAAAGTTCGGTTCAGAAAACTGCGCTCAGAAAGTTTCCCGCTCACCCAGATAACGCCACTGACCCGCCGGCAACTTGCCAAGTTTGACGCTGCCGATACGCACGCGCTTCAGTCCGGTCACTTTCAGGCCGACTTGCTCACACATGCGGCGAATCTGACGCTTGCGCCCTTCGCGCAGCACGAAGCGCAGCTGATCCTCGTTGAGCCATGATACTTTTGCAGGCTCGAGCGGCTTGCCGTCGAGCTTGAGGCCGTGATTGAGCAGCCGCATGTCCTTGTCGCTGAGATTTCCCTGAACACGTACCAAGTACTCTTTTTCTATGGCGGAATCCCGGCCAATCAGGCGCTTTGCAATCCGGCCATCCTGAGTCAGTACCAGCAGGCCGGTCGAATCGATATCGAGCCGGCCGGCGGGCGCGAGGCCTTTCAAATGCTGACGTACTAATCGCGTCTTCGAAGAATCCTGCGCGTAATGGTTACCCGGCGTGACAAGCGCAATTGCCGGTCGATATCCGCTCTCGGCTTGGCCCGATACGTATCCCATCGGTTTGTTAACCAGAATGGTTACTTTGTGAATTGCAGCTGTACGCTTGTCGAGCGTAATTCGCGCCGTCGGTGCGGCACGGGTACCCAGTTCCTGGACTCTTTGCCCGTCGACATAGACCCAGCCGCGTGAGATGTATTCGTCGGCTTCGCGGCGCGAGCACATGCCGCGTTCGGACATCAGCTTCGAGACGCGAACGCCTGCATCGGCCACGGAAGTCTTGACGCCACCGCCGCGAGGGCGCCCTGCATCAGATCCGCTTGCCGACGCTGCCGACACGCTCAGGCGGCTTCGAGCAATTCGCGCAAGACGTACGGCAGAATCCCGCCATGGCGGAAGTAGTCCACTTCGACTGTCGTGTCGATGCGCGACAGCAGGGTGACTTCCTTTTTTGATCCGTCGGCGCGGTGGATGATCATCTCGATGTCCTGCTGCGGTTTCAGGTCATCGAGGCCGACGATGTCAAATGTCTCGTCGCCTTGGATGCCGAGTGTCGCCACCGAGTCATTGCCTTTGAACTGCAGCGGCAGCACGCCCATGCCGACCAGATTGGAGCGGTGAATGCGCTCGAAGCTGCGTGCGATCACCGCCTTGACGCCGTGCAGTTGGGTGCCTTTGGCAGCCCTGTCACGCGTTGAGCCGGTGCCGTATTCTTCGCCACCGAACACGACAGTAGGGGTTTCAGCGTCAATGTAGCGCATCGCCGCGTCGTAGATGGACATCTTTTCGCCATCGGGCTGATGCAGCGTCCAGCCACCTTCGACGCGAGTGCCGTCTGCGTTTGGCGGCAACATCAGGTTCTTGATGCGGACATTGGCAAACGTGCCGCGCATCATCACTTCGTGGTTGCCGCGGCGCGCACCGTAGCTGTTGAAGTCGACCTTGGTGACGCCATTGCCGATCAGATACTGGCCGGCAGGCGATGTGTCCTTGATCGAACCGGCCGGTGAGATGTGATCAGTCGTAACCGAGTCGCCAAAAATGCCCAGCGGGCGGGCTCCTTCGATATCCTCGATATGGCCTGGCCGCATGCCGAAACCCACGAAAAACGGTGGCTCGGCAATGTAGGTCGATTTCGGCCAGTTGTAGACGTCTCCGGAAGAAGAGGGTACGTCCTGCCAGAGCGGTGTCGCGTTGGCGAGGTCTTTGTAGAGCCTTCGGAAGGTCTTTGCATCCGTGGCGAACTTGAGCGCCTCGGCGACTTCAGCGGGTTGTGGCCAGATGTCACCGATGTAAACAGGCTTGCCATCCTTACCGGTGCCGAGTGGTTCGCTCATGAAGTCGCGGCGTATCGTGCCGGCAATGGCGTAGGCCACCACCAGTGGTGGGCTGGCAAGAAAATTGGCGCGAATGTTCGGATGGATGCGTGCTTCGAAATTCCGGTTGCCGGAAAGCACGGCGGCGCATACCAGGTCGTTCTCGGTGATGGCTTCGTCGATCGGTTCGGCCAGCGGACCGGCGTTACCAATGCAGGTGGTGCAGCCATAGCCGGAAAGGTAAAAGCCGAGTTTTTCAAGATAGGGCAGCAGCTTCGCCTTGCGCAGATATTCAGTAACGACTCTCGAGCCCGGTGCGAGCGAGGTCTTGATGTGTTTCTTGACGGTGAGGCCTTTCTCGACGGCTTTCTTCGCGAGCAGGCCGGCCGCAACCAACACGCCTGGATTGGAGGTGTTGGTGCAGGACGTGATTGCCGCAATCAGCACGTCGCCCGAACCGATGTCGATGCCATCACGCGTCTTGAAGCGTTTGGGCAGCTCGGTGCCGTCTCTGGCGAAACCGCCATCGGCAACGGGTGCGGTGAACAGCTGGGAGAATTTCGACTGCACTTTGCCGATCTGGATTCGGTCCTGCGGCCGCTTCGGTCCAGCAAGCGAAGGTTCAACCTTCGACAGGTCCAGTTCGAGTACTGTGCTGTATTCGATATCGCCCGCTTGCGGCATGCCGAACATCTTCTGGGCCTTGTAGTACGCCTCGAATGCCGCGACCTCGTCGTCAGTGCGTCCGGTATAGCGCATGAACTCGACGGTTTTCTCGTCGATGGGGAAAAATCCCATGGTGGCGCCATACTCAGGCGCCATGTTGGCGATGGTGGCCCGGTCTGTGACCGGCAGATGGCCGGCGCCATCACCGAAAAATTCGACAAACTTGCCGACAACTTTGGCCGCACGCAGCATTTCGGTGATCGTGAGCACCAGGTCGGTGGCGGTTACGCCCCAGCGCAAGCTGCCCTTAAGATTGACACCGACGACGTCGGGAGTAAGGAAGTAAACGGGTTGTCCGAGCATGCCTGCTTCGGCTTCGATGCCGCCGACGCCCCAGCCAACGACGCCGATGCCGTTGATCATGGTGGTGTGCGAATCGGTGCCGACCAGTGTGTCGGGGTAGTACACGTTGTTATTCTTGTGCACGCCGCGGGCGAGGTATTCCAGGTTGACCTGGTGAACAATGCCGATGCCGGGCGGTACGACCTTGAAGGTGTCAAAGGCCTGCATGCCCCATTTCATGAACTGATAACGCTCCTTGTTGCGATGAAACTCGAGCTTCATGTTCAAGGCGAGCGCGTCGTTGGAGCCATAGTGGTCAATCTGAACCGAATGGTCGACGACGAGGTCGACTGGCACCAGCGGTTCGATCACCTTCGGATCCTTGAACATGACCTCGGCGACACTGCGCATTGCGGCCAGATCCGCGAGCAAGGGGACGCCGGTGAAATCCTGCAATACGATGCGCGAGACGACGAAGGGAATTTCTTCAGTGCGCCGCGCGTTGGGTTTCCAGTTGGCAAGCTGGCGCACGTGTTCCTCGGTGACCTTCTTGCCGTCACAGTTGCGCAACACGGACTCGAGAACGATACGAATGGAAACCGGCAATTTCGAGATGCTGCCGATACCGGCTTTCTCCAGGGCCGGCAGCGAGTACAGCTTGCCTTTTTTGCCGGCCTTGGGAGAGAAATCCTGAAACGAGTTGAACAGGTTGTGACTCATGGAGATGTCCTTATTGAACAGTATCGGCGCCTGAACTGCGTTCTGCGCATACCGGTAACGTGCGTTTCACGAGCAGCTGCCGAGGTAACGCCCCTCGACGGTGGATTCGACTTCGGTTCGGCCGTACAACGGCGGCGAGTAGTTCTTGATGACTACGCCCTGATAAGCCGTTTCCAGATCGCCGCTCAACGTTCCGGTAGCGGTGACCGTGGAGTTGCCCTGCTTGCACACGGAACGGATGCTGATGCCTTGGGCGCCGGATTGCGTGCTGCTCTCCTCGCAGCCGCTTTGCGCAGCGCCGCCACCGGCCGCCGCAGCGATGTCATCGCTGGCGGAATCGATGCAGATCTTGGAGGTAAAGGTGCTCTGGCCCTTGACCGTGACCGAGATTTCCCACTCACCCGATTTGCGTGCGCCATCTCCGGCAGCGGCCAGGGCAGGGGCCGTGAGCAGAATTAACATGGCTGTCAGACGAAGTAAGTGTCGCATCAGTTTCGTTCCTCTCGCAGTTTTACTCAGCAAGCATAGGCTTGTTAGATGATAAACATGTCGACGAATTCGTTCACCGGCGTCGCGGCCAGTTTGGTCGGCGTCATGCACAAGTCAAGGATTGCCTTTTGTTGTTTGGCCGGGAAGCTGCGCGCCAGGTTGGTCTTGAACTTCTCGACCAGCACCGGCATGCCCTCCTTGCGGCGGCGCTTGTGGCCGATGGGGTATTCGCAGACAAATTCGCCGAGCGACTTGCCATCCTTGAATTCGACCTTAAGTGCATTGGCAATCGAGCGCTTGCCCGGATCGTGATAGTCCTTGGTAAACTGTTTGTCCTCGACGCAAACAATCTTGTCACGCAGCTTGTCGATGCGCGGATCGCCCGCAACATCGTCTTCGTAGTCCGCTGCGGTAAGCCGCCCGAAGATGATCGGCACCGCGACCATGTACTGGATGCAATGATCGCGGTCGGCAGGATTGTTGAGCGGCCCTTTCTTGTCGATGATCCGAATGCAGGCCTCGTGCGTGCGGATGGTGATCTTCTTGATGTCCTCGGGCTTGCGCCTGGCTTTCCTGAGTTGTTCGTGTATATCCATGGCGCACTCGACTGCTGTCTGCGAATGGAACTCGGCCGGGAAGGAAATCTTGAACAACACGTTCTCCATCACGTAGCTGCCATAGGGGCGCTGGAACTTGAACTGCTTGCCCTTGAACAGGACGTCGTAGAAACCCCAGGTCTTGGCACTGAGCACCGACGGATAACCCATTTCACCGGTTCTGGTCATCAGTGCCAGGCGTACCGCGCGACTGGTCGCGTCGCCCGCTGCCCAGCTCTTGCGCGAGCCGGTATTCGGCGCATGACGGTAGGTGCGCAGCGACTGGCCGTCCACCCAGGCAAGCGATACAGCATCGATGATCTCTTCTTTGCTCAATCCAAGCATGTTGGCAACAACCGCAGTAGAGGCTACCTTGACCAGCACGACATGATCGAGGCCGACCTTGTTGAAGCTGTTCTCCAACGCGATGCAGCCCTGGATCTCGTGTGCCTTGATCATGCCGGTGAGAACATCCTGCATGGTCAGCGGCTTCTTGCCGGCTGCGACGGCATTGCGCGACAGCCAGTCGGCGGTGGCGAGAATGCCGCCAAGGTTGTCTGAAGGATGTCCCCATTCCGCGGCCAGCCAGGTGTCATTGAAGTCGAGCCAGCGGATCATGGCGCCGATGTTGAAGGCCGCCTGGACGGGATCGAGCTGGAACTGCGTACCGGGAACCCTGGCGCCGTTCGGTACAACGGTGCCGGGCACGATGGGCCCGAGCAGCTTGGTGCAAGCGGGATATTCGAGTGCTTCCAGCCCGCAACCGAGTGTGTCCATCAGACAGTAGCGAGCTGTTTCATATGCCTCCTTGCTGACAATTCTGCTTTTGGAGACGTAGTTGGCAATATCGATCAGTACCTTGTCGGGCTTCGGGCGGACGTTGGAGATGCGTGCGGACATGAGCTGGTTTTTCCTGTTGAAACTGTGGTTGACAGTCTGATTGGCTGGACTGTAGCGGGCTCTAAACGTCGATAACGAAGTGACGAGCAGCTGAGTAATTAAGTGGCGTGTTGGTTGTCACTGTTTACTTAATCTCCCATTACTATTTTCTCTTTTCAATCGCTTGCCACTTGAGGTTTTCCGGACCGGTGTAGTTGGCACTCGGACGAATGATCTTGCCGTCCTGCCGCTGTTCGATCACATGCGCCGCCCAGCCCGAGGTGCGTGAAATGACGAAGATGGGTGTGAACATCGCGGTCGGTATACCCATTTGGCTATAGCTGACCGCGGAGAACCAGTCGAGGTTCGGAAACATTCTCTTTTGCTCCCACATCACCGCTTCGATTCGCTCGGCGATGTCGAACAGGTTCATGTTGCCGGTGTCAGCGCAAAGCCGCCGCGATACTTCCTTGATGACTTCGTTGCGCG
Organism: Betaproteobacteria bacterium; assembly: GCA_020346185.1. Classification (GTDB taxonomy): domain Bacteria; phylum Pseudomonadota; class Gammaproteobacteria; order Burkholderiales; family Eutrophovitaceae; genus SG8-40. The sequence goes on from CP070775.1 coordinate 2,448,468, forward strand.
GATCGGCGATGGTGTAGACGGGATGGCCAAAGCCGATGACGATTTCCTTGTTGGCGACACGTTCCTTGATGTCCTTCTCGGCGTCATCCGGCGTGTGATAGCGCTGCTGGATATCGTAGGCAACTTCGTTGGCGCCGCCATGCTTCGGCCCACGCAGCGCGCCGATGGCGCCGGTGATTGACGAGTACATGTCGGAGGCGGTGCCAGCGATCACGCGGCCGGTAAAGGTCGACGCGTTGAATTCGTGCTCGGCATAGAGAATTAGGGAAGTGTGCATGGCACGCTCCCACAGTTCCGAAGGTTCTTCACCGTGCAGCATGTGCAGGAAATGTCCGCCGATGGAGTCGTCATCGGTTTCGGTTTCGATGCGTCGGCCATTGTGGCTCCAGTGGTACCAGTAAAGCAGCATCGAACCGAGCGAGGCGATCAAGCGATCGGCGATATTGCGCGCACCCTGTACGTTGTGATCGTCCTTCTCTGGCAGCACGGTCCCAAGCGCCGAGCAGCCGGTGCGCAACACGTCCATAGGGTGTGCCGATGCCGGCACCCATTCGAGTACCGCCTTGACGTTGGTGGGAAGGCCGCGCAGCGCCTTGAGCTTGCGTTTGTAGTTGAGCAACTCGGCACGCGTCGGCAGCTTTCCGTGGATCAGAAGATAGGCAATCTCTTCGAATTCGGCGTCCTCGGCGAAATCGAGAATGTCGTAACCGCGATAATGCAGATCGTTGCCGGTACGGCCCACTGTGCACAATGCGGTGTTGCCAGCCGGCACACCCGACAGCGCGACCGACTTCTTCGGTTTCGGTTTTACTTCGGCGGCAGTCGTCATGATTGCTTTTCCTTTGCGAAGAGTTCGTCGAGCTTGCACTCGAAGTTGTGATAATCCAGGTGCTCGTAAAGCTCTGCGCGCGTCTCCATCGTGCCAACGACATTTTTCTGGGTGCCTTCCTTGCGCACGGTTTGATAGACGTTTAACGCCGCTTTGTTCATGGCGCGGAACGCGGAGAGCGGATACAGCACTAGCGAAACATTCACCGAACGCAGTTCCTCAACGGTAAACAACGGCGTATGGCCGAATTCGGTAATGTTCGCGAGGATCGGTACTTTAACCGCATCGGCGAACTTCTCGTACATCGACAACTCGGTCATCGCTTCCGGGAAAATCATGTCGGCGCCTGCTTCAACGCAAGCGACGGCACGTTCGATGGCGGCGTCCAGTCCCTCGACAGCAAGGGCGTCAGTGCGCGCCATGATGACGAAGCCGGGATCGACGCGCGCGTCTGCGGCTGCCTTGATGCGATCGACCATTTCTTCTTGCGGAACGATTTCCTTGCCTGGGCGGTGACCACAGCGCTTGCTCTGCACTTGATCCTCGATGTGCATGGCACCGGCGCCGAATTTGATCAGAGACTTGACGGTGCGCGCGATGTTAAAGGCGCCGCCAAACCCGGTGTCGACATCGACCAGCAATGGCAGCGAGCACCCGTCGGTGATGCGCCGCACGTCAGTCAGCACGTCATCGAGCGTCGAGATGCCGAGGTCAGGCACGCCAAGGGAGCCGGCGGCGACACCTCCGCCAGAGAGGTAGATCGCCTTGTAACCGGTCTGCTCGGCAAGGCGCGCGTGATAGGCATTGATGGCGCCAATCACCTGCAGCGGTTGCTCAGCGGCGACTGCGTCACGGAATTTCTGACCTTGGGATGGAATAGGTGTCATATGGTGGGGGTCCTCGAGTGTCTGGATCGGCCGTGACTCAAAGATTCATGGCCGAGGATTTGCCCTGCGTCGGAAAATCTCTGGGAAAGAAACTCTCTTCGGCAACGCGTGGCAGTTCGGCGCCGGTCGCGCGGGCGCGCTTCAGAAGGTCCCAGAAGTAGCGATAACTGGCGCGGTCATGCATGTCACCGTCATGTGATATCGGCCCCCATTTGGCTGCTTGCGCCGCGAGCAAGATATTGGCAGCGCGCGCTATGTCCTCCGCACGCGGCTGCATTGCTTCGACGATTGGTTTGATCTGTGACGGGTGAATACTGTACATGCGCAGGTAGCCGAATTCGGAGCGCGCAATGCGTGCATCCGCCCCGGCCGCTGCCGGATCTCTGAAGTTTAGACACGGGTTGTGCGTCGGTACCAGACCGTGGGCCAGCGCGGCTGCAGCGACTTCGACTTTGGCTCGCACGATCAGGCGGTGCTGGAACTGCCCGGGGGACCGCATCGCCGTTTCCGGAATCGCACCTTGGTGATCGCTGACGAAATCGAGCAGGCCGAATACCAGGCCCTTCAGGCCGGGAATGGCCGCAATGCGGAACACCTCAGCGAGCGCGCTCTGCGTCTCAAGCAATATATGTATAGCCGGCGTGGCGATGCCGGCGCCATTGGAGCAAGTGTGGATATAGTCGACGGCCTTTGCCGCTTGATCGTAGGAAAGCGGTTTCGGGATCGTCAGGTAGCGAACATTTTCGCCGCTTTCGCCAATCAGAATGTCGACGTCTTGCTTCCAGGCCGCGTGAGACGGGTCGTGGATACGCACGCCGGAGCGCCTGGATGTGTTGTCAGGGTCGGTCAACAGCCGGGCAACCATCTGTGCGTGCTCGCGCTCCTCGCCGGTGGGCGCACCGTCTTCACAGTCGCAGGTGATGTCGAAGACGGCGCCATATTCAGCCTGCAGCGCAAACGCCTTGCGGATGAATTTCTCGTTACCGGCGATATGTTCGCAAGCCGGCAGGGCGGGCAATGGCCTTTTCGCCGAAAACAGAACCGTGTCCGGGTGTTGCATTGGCGAAGCCTCCAGTTAGTCCGGTATACCCGCAGACATGGGTCAGCCAAACAGGTGCTTGATCGCGTCGCGCTCTTCTTCCAGTTCCTTAAGCGTTGCGTTCATTCTTTGACGGCTGAACGCGTCGATTTCGAGGCCCTCGATTAACTGGTACTCGCCGCCAGCGCAAGTGACCGGGAAACCGTAAATGATGCCCTCCGGTATGTCGTAGGCACCGTCGGACGGGACACCCATCGTGGTCCACTTCCCGTCGGTGCCGAGAACCCAGTCATGCATATGGTCAATGGCGGCATTGGCGGCCGAAGCCGCCGAGGATAATCCGCGCGCCTCAATAATCGCCGCACCGCGCTTGCCGACGGTGGGGATGAAGGTATCGCGGTACCAGGCTTCATCGTTGAGCGCGTTTGCTGCCGGCTTGCCAGCGATGGTGGCGAAACGGTAATCCGGATACATGGTTGGCGAATGGTTGCCCCACACAACAAGCTTCTCAATCGATTCGACCGGTTGGCCGGATTTGCTGGCAAGCTGGGACAGTGCGCGGTTGTGGTCGAGACGCAGCATGGCAGTGAAGTTTTCCCTCGGCAGGTCCGGCGCACTTTTCATCGCGATGTAGGCGTTAGTATTTGCCGGGTTTCCCACTACCAGTACCTTGACCGAGCGGCTGGCCACTTCGTTGAGCGCCTTGCCCTGTACCGTGAAGATGGCGCCGTTTGCCTCAAGCAGGTCCTTGCGCTCCATGCCCTTGCTGCGCGGCCGTGCGCCGACCAATAGGGCGATGTCGGCGTCTTTGAACGCGACCTTGGGATCATCTGATTGGATTACATCGGCGAGCAGGGGAAAGGCGCAATCATCGAGTTCCATCACGACGCCCTTGAGGGCGTTCAGTGCCGGGGTGATCTCGAGCAACTGCAGTATTACCGGTTGATCGTGGCCGAGCATTTCACCGGATGCAACGCGAAATAGCAGGCTGTAACCAATCTGGCCGGCGGCACCGGTGACTGCAACGCGGACGGGGGATTTCATGGCAGCTCGCTCCCTTCGAAAGTGATTAAGAGGTACTGTGCGTCGGCGCTGGACCGCCGCTGCTTGATGCCTGATATGTTTTCGCGACTAAAACGAAGGACCGCAGATCCGTCGCGAATGTTAAAGAAGGGCAGTTTCCGTGTCAATAATTCTTATATAAGACATAAGACATATCATACTGATGGACGTTGTCGATTTATTTCGCTTAGAATCGTGAGGGTCATGAAGACACAAACCGAGAATGGGCCTGCCTACCAGCCTTTATATCGGCAAATCAAATACTTGATTACCGAGTCACTGGTCTCCGGAGAGTGGCGTCCGGGAGAGTCGATTCCCAGTGAAGTCGAGCTGGCAAATCGCTACAGCGTCAGCCAAGGAACCGTGCGCAAAGCCGTCACGGAACTCGCCGATCAGAAACTGCTGGTCCGCCACCAGGGCAAAGGCACGTTTGTCGCGTCTCATTCGGAGGAACGGACCAAGTTCCCGTTTCTGCGAATCCGCCCAGATCGTGGCGACGTAGAATCGCTTTCCGCGTCTTTGTTGGACGTATGGCGCATCAAACTCGACAAGGAATCCGCTGCCGCGCTGGGCCTCACCGAGGGCGCGAGCGGCTGGCTGATCCGGCGCCTATTGTCCCCCGCCGGCGAAGCGGCCGCGTATGAAGAGATTCGCTTGCCGGTGTCGCAGTTCGAAGCTATCTCTGAGTCTATTATCGAGAAGCACGATTGCATGCTTTACAGCATGTACGAGGCTGCATTCGGCGTTCGCATTCTATTTGTCGAGGAACGCCTCAAGGCGCAGCAGGCCGAAGGCGAGGTCGCTTCCAAGCTCAGTGTCAGCGCAGGATTTCCGTTGCTGGTTATCGACCGGGTGTCTTACACCTACGGCGAGCGACCCGTCGAGTTGCGGCGCAGCTATTGCAACACAGCCGAGCATCACTATCGAAATCGGATTCTGTGAAGCAGCATGGAATCTGGCTCAACAATAAGGACTACCTTCAAGTGGCAATGAGCAGCCGTCCCAAGCACCTGAATCTTTACCAGATTCGTCTTCCGCTTCCTGGTTTTGTGTCGATCCTCCACCGTATCAGCGGTTTTGGAATGTTCGCCTTTGCGTGGGCCATTCTTTGGCTACTGCAGATTTCACTGCAGTCACCAGAGAGCTACGAGCAAGCTCGGACATTCGTGCATAGTTGGATAGGCAAGCTTTTCCTGATCGGTATGAGCTGGGCGTTTTTGCATCACTTTTTTGCCGGACTACGGTTCTTGCTGCTCGATACGCATGTCGGCGTTGATCTGCAGGGCGCGCGCCGCACTAGTTGGGTGGTGCTGGCCCTGAGCATTGTCGGGACAATGATGGTAGGGACCAGCATATGGTAGCGAGGATCATTACCGGCGCTCACTACGGCCTGAAGGATTGGCTCGTCCAACGCATTACCGCACTGGTCATGGCCGTCTATGTGTTGCTGTTTGCAGGGACGGTGTTGGTGTGTTCACCGGCCAGCTTTGTTGAATGGCAGGCATTGTTCGCACCTCAGTGGATGCGGCTGGCGAGTCTGCTATTTTTTCTGAGCCTGTTCTGGCATGCATGGATCGGCATGCGTGACATTCTGATGGACTACATCAAGCCGACAGCGTTGCGGCTCGGCTTGCAGGTTGTGGTGATCTTGCTGTTGGTGGCCTATGCGGCGTGGGCGATTCAAATACTCTGGAGCAACTGAATGGCGTTACCGGTGAGAAAGTTTGATGCGGTGATCGTCGGCGCGGGCGGGGCAGGAATGCGAGCGTCCCTGCAGCTTGCCGAAGCCGGTTTCCGAGTGGCGGTACTGTCAAAAGTGTTCCCGACACGCTCCCACACGGTTGCTGCCCAGGGCGGCATTGGCGCCGCGCTGGGCAACATGGGCGAGGATAGCTGGCACTGGCATATGTATGACACCGTCAAAGGCTCGGACTGGCTAGGCGATCAGGACACGATCGAGTTCATGTGCCGCGAGGCGCCCCGAAGTGTGATCGAGCTCGAGCATTTCGGCATGCCATTCGACCGCAATGCCGACGGCACCGTATACCAGCGGCCGTTTGGTGGGCACATGCAGAACTTTGGAGCTGGGCCCGCGGTGCAGCGTTCGTGCTCCGCTGCTGACCGCACCGGGCATGCCATGTTGCACACGCTCTATCAGCGCAACGTGCGCGCAAACACCCATTTTTTCGTCGAGTGGATGGCGCTGGATCTCATCCGAGACCCATCGGGACAGGTGGTTGGCGTCACCGCGATGGAGATGGAAACCGGCGAGGTGTACACGTTTCACGCGCGTGCCGTGCTGTTCGCGACGGGCGGGGCTGGTCGAGTCTTTGCCTCCAGCACCAACGCGTATATTAATACGGGTGACGGACTGGGTATGGCAGCCCGGGCGGGCATCCCGCTGGAGGATATGGAGTTCTGGCAGTTCCACCCGACAGGCGTTGCCGGTGCCGGCGTGCTGATCACGGAAGGGGTGCGCGGCGAGGGTGGCTATCTGTTGAACAAGGACGGCGAGCGTTTCATGGAACGCTACGCGCCCAATGCCAAGGACCTGGCGTCGCGTGACGTAGTGTCGCGTGCGATGGCCACCGAAATCAAGGAAGGGCGCGGCTGCGGGGACTCAGCCGACTACGTGCTATTGAAACTTGATCATCTCGGTGAAGAGTTGATCGAGAGCAAACTGCCAGGCATTCGCGAGATTGCCCGCAAGTTCGCCAACGTCGACCCGGTGCGCGACCCGATTCCGGTGGTTCCGACTTGTCACTATATGATGGGTGGCATTCCGACCAACTACCGTGGCGAAGTGGTCGCAACCGCTGGCGGCGGGCGCGAGGCAGTGGTGCCTGGTTTCTACGCCGCCGGCGAGTGCGCCTGTGCTTCGGTGCACGGCGCGAACCGGCTGGGTACCAATTCGCTGACCGACTTGCTGGTGTTCGGCAAGGCTTCGGGCGACACGACGATCCGCTTCTTGAAAGAGAACCCGACGTTCAAGGAGCTTCCCGGCGACGCCGCCGACGTGACGATGGAAAGGCTATCACGCCTCGACGCGCGCGATTCAGGCGAGAGCGTTTACGATGTCGGCAATGAACTGCGCCAAGTGATGCAAATGCATTGCGGGGTTTTCCGCTTCCCCGACCTGCTCGAGCAAGGGGTGCGCAGGATCAAGGAAGTCGAGGAACGCGTAGCACGTATTGCCATTGGCGACAAAAGCAAGGTTTTCAACACCGCTCGGGTCGAGGCACTCGAGGTCGAGAACCTTATCGAAGTAGCCGTGGCCTCACTGGTTTCCGCGCATGCGCGCAAGGAGAGCAGGGGGGCACATGATCGTTCCGACTTTCCGGAGCGCGACGATGAGAACTGGATCAAACATTCCCTTTGGCTCAAGGAGGGCAGTCGGCTCGAATACAAGGCAGTTCACATGACGCCGCTTAGTGCCAAGACAATCGAACCAAAAGTACGAACCTATTAAGCTAGCACGTCGGCAGACCTTAAGGAAGATAGCACTGATGCTTTTCAGAATTTATCGTTTTGATCCGGAAAAAGATGCAAAGCCCTACATGAAAGACTATCAAATCGAGCTGCAGGCAACGGATCGTATGCTGCTCGATGCGTTGATCCGGATCAAGGCAATCGATGATTCGCTCTCATTGCGCCGCTCCTGCCGCGAAGGCGTGTGCGGTTCGGACGCCATGAACATCAATGGCAAGAACGGCCTGGCATGTGTCACCAGGCTGGCCGATCTGCAATCCCCGGTCGTGCTGCGGCCATTGCCTGGCCTGCCCGTCATTCGTGACCTGGTTGTAGACATGTCCCAATTCTTTAAGCAGTACCACTCAGTGATGCCGTACATGGTCAACAACGACCCGCCGCCGGATACCGAGCGTCTGCAGTCGCCGCAAGACAGGTCGGAACTGGACGGCTTGTACGAGTGTATCTTGTGCGCTTGCTGCTCGACCTCATGTCCGTCGTTCTGGTGGAATCCAGACAAATTCGTCGGTCCGGCAGGCTTGCTTCAAGCGTACCGTTTTCTTGCCGACAGTCGCGATCAGGCCACAAGTCAGAGGCTCGACGATCTGGAGGATCCGTATCGTCTGTTTCGTTGCCACTCGATAATGAACTGTGTCGATGTCTGTCCGAAAGGGCTAAACCCGACCAAAGCAATCGGAAAAATCAAGGACATGCTGGTAAAGCGTATGGTCTAAGAGCCAATGAGCGAGCGTGACCGTATTCGCTGGCGCTGCAGAAGGGGGCTACTGGAACTGGACCTGGTATTGAATGAGTTTCTCGAGAGCCGTTTCGAGCAACTGACGACGCAGCAAAAAGTCGCGCTGACGCAGCTGCTTGATCTTTCGGACAATGATTTGTGGGACTTGGTAATCGGTCGCGCTGAAATTGAGGACGCCGGGTGTGCAGAGATCGTCACAATGCTGCGCTGACGATGGAGTGCTAACTGCGAACGATCGGACGTTGCGGGCCTGTTTGCTTGCCGTAGGTCGTGAGCCCCGGGCAACGGAACTGGAACCAATTCGATAAAGAAAGCACATTATGGCAAATGAAGAGAACGCATCACTGTCTTTTGCAGACGGATCAACTGGGGGCGATTTCCCGGTGCTTTCGGGCACCCTCGGACCGCAGGCTGTGGACATCCGGTCGCTGCTTGGAACGACCGACAAGGTTACTTATGACCCGGGATTTCTTTCAACAGCGAGTTGTCGGTCCTCGATCACCTTTATTGATGGTGACGAAGGCGTTTTGCTCTACCGGGGCTACCCGATCGAGCAATTGGCAGAGCAGTGTGATTTTCTGGAGGTGTGTTATCTGCTGATCTACGGCGAATTACCCAACGAAGAGCAAAAGGCGAAGTTCGACAACACGGTTACGCGCCACACAATGGTGCATGACCAGATCAACAATTTCTTCCGCGGTTTCCGGCGCGATGCTCACCCAATGGCAGTTCTCGTCGGTACAGTGGGTGCGCTGTCCGCGTTCTACCATGACTCGCTCGACCTGAACGACGAGTCGCACCGTGAGATCTCCGCGTACAGGCTGATCGCCAAGCTTCCTACGTTAACGGCAATGGCGTACAAGTACACCATGGGGCAGCCTTTCATTTATCCGCTCAATTCGCTGTCCTATACGGCGAACTTCATGCGCATGCTGTTCGGCGTGCCAGCCGAGGAGTACCAACTCAACGATGTGCTGGTGCGGGCACTCGACCGAATTTTCATTCTCCACGCCGACCATGAGCAGAACGCCTCAACGTCGACGGTCAGGTTGGCGGGCTCTTCTGGCGCCAACCCGTTCGCCTGCATAGCCGCGGGAATCGCCTGCCTGTGGGGGCCGGCGCACGGGGGCGCCAACGAAGCGTGCCTCGAAATGCTCGAGGAAATCGGCGATGTCTCACGGGTCGGTGAGTACATCAAGAAAGCCAAGGATCGGAACTCCGGTTTCCGCCTAATGGGATTCGGACACCGCGTCTACAAGAACTACGATCCGCGTGCGAAGCTCATGCGTGAGACCTGCCACGAGGTGCTCGGCGAACTCGGGCTGCAGCATGATCGCTTGTTCAAGCTGGCAATGGAGCTGGAACGGATTGCACTTGAGGACGAGTATTTCGTCGAGCGCAAGTTGTACCCCAACGTGGACTTCTACTCCGGCATCGTGCAGCGCGCCATGGGCATCCCCAATAACATGTTTACGTGCATTTTTGCGTTGGCCCGAACGGTCGGCTGGCTGGCGCAGTGGAGCGAGATGATCGCAGACCCGGAGCAGAAAATCGGCCGGCCGAGACAGCTCTACACGGGAGAGGTGCAGCGCGACGTCGTGCCTATGTCGCTGCGCGATTGATGGCAGTAGCGGCTGATTTGGACCAACCGGCTCGGGAGACAACGCCATGATGAAAGAGATGCAGAGTAGTTCGTATCTGTTCGGTGCCAACGCGCCGTTCGTCGAGGAGCTGTACGAGGCATATCTGGACGATCCGGAGACGGTGGCACCCGAATGGCGCCGTTATTTCGATCGGTTGCAGCAGGAGGAAGGCGGGCGCGATGTGGCTCACACGCCCATCATCGAGTCGTTCATTCGGCTCTCCAGAAGCGATGCCAGTTCCACAGCCGGCGTGGCCGGTACCCAGGCGGTGGCGCTGGAGAAGAAGCAGGTGGCCGTGCTCCAGATGATCAATGCGTATCGCTTCCTTGGCGTACGCACCGCCAACGTCGATCCGCTCAAGCTATTCGACAAGCCGGTGGTTCAGGAACTGGATCCTGCCTTCTACGGCTTTACTGATGCGGACATGGATCAGACGTTCAACAGCGGTTCGCTGGTCGGACCAGAGCAGATGAGTTTGCGCGATATCCTGCGCGCTATCCGCGAGACCTATTGCGGCTCCGTTGGCGCCGAATACATGTACATCAGTGACGTACAGCAGAAGCGGTGGATACAGGCACGATTTGAAGGTCCGCGTAGCCAACCGAACTTTGCGAACGATGTGAAGATCCATCTGCTGGAGAGAGTGACGGCGGCCGAAACCCTCGAGAAATACCTGCATACACGCTATGTGGGGCAGAAGCGGTTCTCGCTCGAGGGTGCAGAAAGCCTCATTGTCGCGCTCGACCACTTGTTGCAGAAGGCAGGAACGGCGGGGGTACAGGAGGCGGTAATCGGCATGGCGCATCGCGGCAGGCTGAATGTTCTGGTGAATATCATGGGCAAGATGCCGAAGGATCTGTTCTCCGAATTCGAGGGTAAACCCGTGGAGCAATTGCCAGCTGGTGATGTCAAGTATCACCAAGGATTCTCGTCCGACATCATGACAGCGGGCGGGCCGATGCACGTCTCGCTGGCTTTCAATCCGTCCCATCTGGAGATTGTCGATCCGGTTGTGGAGGGTTCGGTCCGCGCCAGGCAGCATCGTCGCAAGGACCGTGTCGGCAAGCAGGTGCTGCCAGTGTTACTGCACGGTGATGCCGCATTCGCCGGCCAGGGCGTGGTCATGGAGACGCTTAACCTGTCGCAGACTCGCGGCTACGGCACCGGCGGGACGGTGCATGTCATCGTTAACAACCAGATTGGCTTTACCACTTCAGACGCGCGCGACGTGCGATCGACCTTGTATTGCACCGATATCGCGAAGATGATCGATGCACCGGTTTTTCACGTCAATGGAGACGATCCGGAGGCGGTCGCGTTTGTTACCGAGATCGCCCTAGACTACCGCATGGAGTTTTCCAAGGACGTGGTCATCGATCTGGTTTGCTTTAGGAGACTGGGTCACAACGAGCAGGACGAACCGATGGTGACGCAACCGAGGATGTATCGACAAGTGCGCCAGCACTCAGGTACCCGCAGCCTGTATGCGGACAAATTGCAGAAGCAGGGCGTGATTGGCGACACCGAAGCCGAACACATGATTCGCGTCTACCGTGAAGCACTGGATGCTGGATATCACACCAACAAGACCATCCTTTCCAATTTCAAGCCGCCGTACACGGCCAACTGGGCGCCGTTCTTGAATATCCCCTGGACCTATAAAGCTGCTACCGGCGTTCCGATCGAAGACCTCAGGTTCTTGGCGGAACGGCTTACCACAATTCCGCCAGATTTTGAGCTGCATCCGCGAGTCGAGAAGATCATTTCGGACCGGCGCGCGATGAGTCAGGGAAAGTTGCCACTCGACTGGGGCATGGCCGAGAACCTTGCTTACGCGTCGCTGCTGAAGGATGGCTATCCAATTCGGATCTCCGGGCAGGACTCGGCTCGCGGCACGTTTTTCCATCGTCATGCAGTTTTGCATGATCAGAAACGTGAGAAAGGAGAGGAGGGGATTTACGTTCCTCTGCGTCACATTGCCGACGGGCAGCCGGATATCGCGGTGATTGACTCCATCTTGTCGGAAGAGGCTGTGCTTGGTTTCGAATATGGATATGCGACCGCCGAACCTAACGAACTGGTCGTGTGGGAAGCACAATTCGGTGATTTTGCCAATGGCGCGCAGGTTGTCATTGACCAGTTCATTGCTTCGGGTGAAGTGAAATGGGGGCGTATCTGTGGCCTGGTGATGATGCTGCCGCACGGTTACGAGGGGCAGGGGCCAGAGCATTCGTCGGCTCGTATTGAACGCTATATGCAGTTGACTGCCGATTACAACATGCAGATCTGCGTTCCATCGACACCAGCGCAGATGTTCCATGTTTTGCGGCGTCAGATGGTGCGTCCCTATCGTAAGCCACTTATCATTATTAGTCCGAAGAGCCTGCTTCGTCACAAAGAGTCGGTTTCTACTCTCGAAGATCTGGCAGAGGGCGAGTACAGGACAGTCATTCCGGACGACGAAATGGCGGATCCGTCGAGGGTCAAACGAGTCGTGTTCTGCAGTGGCAAGATTTACTTCGAGCTTACGGCGGCACGACGTGAGCGGGGCATAGACGATATCGCCATTGTGCGCCTCGAACAGTTGTACCCTTTTCCTCATGATGCGTTCAGGGAAGAAATTGACCGGTACAAAGACGCGAAGGAAGTCATTTGGTGCCAGGAAGAGCCGGGCAATCAGGGGGCATGGCACCGTATCCAGCATTACATTGAACGCCACTTGTTGTCGCACCAGAAACGCAGTTTCTTCGGCGCATTGCGCGCGTCTTCAGCTTCGCCTGCTGGCGGTTATGCCGCGTTGCACCTGCAGCGGCAGCGGGCAGTAATTGAGGCTGCGCTCGGTAGCGGAGGTTGAATTGAATAGCGTTTCGGCTTTGCGCGCCCGAGTGCTCCACACAGGAAAGCGAACATGTTAGTCCAGGTGAAAGTGCCGGCATTGTCGGAATCGGTCTCTGAGGCCACCCTGTTGTCATGGCATAAGAAAGAGGGGGAATTCGTCAAACGTGACGAAAACCTCATTGATATCGAGACGGACAAGGTTGTGCTTGAACTGCCGGCACCAGATGCTGGCGTGCTCACAAGGATCGTCAAGAGTGACGGTGAAGCTGTGGTAGCCAACGAAGTCATTGCTGAAATCGATACTGAGGTGATGGCACCGGCGGCAACTGCGAAGGCGCCCGAGGCGACGCAAGCGGCAAAGCGGCAAGCCGCGCCTGCCACTGCAGCAGCGGTGACCGAGAACGTAGTTGTGATGCCCGCAGCACGCAAGTTGGCTGCCGAGAAAGGACTTGACGCAACCGCACTGAAAGGCACCGGCCGTGGCGGTCGAGTGACTAAGGAAGATGTGATGACAGCCGAAAAAGCGGTACCCGCGGCACAACCGGAAGGCAAACCGGCCGCCCGTGCCCCGTCGCCAGTGAGCGTCGAGAAGGTTCTCGGAGACCGGCCTCAACAGCGCGTGCCAATGTCGCGGTTGCGCAAGCGCGTCGCCGAGCGATTGATCGAATCACAGGCGACTGCTGCGATTCTGACGACCTTCAATGAAGTGAACATGCAGCCGGTGATCGATCTTCGGCGCAAGTACCGCGAGCGGTTCGAGAAAGAACATGGTGTGAAGTTGGGGTTCATGTCATTCTTCGTCAAGGCGGCGGTTGCGGCGCTGAAGAAGTTTCCGGTGGTCAACGCCTCGGTTGACGGTGGCGACATCGTCTACCATGGCTACTTCGATATCGGCATGGCGGTGGGCAGTCCACGGGGGCTGGTGGTGCCGATCTTGCGCAATGCCGACCAGATGAGTTTCGCGAAAATCGAAAAACAAATCGCGGATTTCGGCAAACGTGCACAGGACGGGAAGCTGACGATCGAAGAACTGACCGGCGGCACGTTTTCGATCTCCAATGGCGGCGTGTTCGGTTCAATGCTATCGACTCCGATTATCAATCCTCCGCAATCGGCGATCCTGGGCATCCATGCAACCAAGGAGCGACCAGTGGTGGAGGACGGCCAAATAGTGATCCGACCGATGAACTTCCTGGCACTCTCTTATGATCATCGCATCATCGATGGACGCGAGGCGGTGCTTTTTCTGATCGCGATCAGGGATGCACTGGAGGATCCATCGACACTGTTGCTTGACCTCTGATCGTAGCCTGTGTCGCTGGCAAGTCCGCTCAAACGCAATGGCGCTACCTGTGGGGTGTTTGTCGTGGCATGTTCGTTGATTGGACACTCTTTCTATGGCTAAAGACTTCGATGTTGCGGTAATTGGTGCGGGTCCGGGTGGCTACATCGCGGCCATCCGCGCCGCACAGCTCGGGTTGAACACGGTCTGTATCGATGACTTTGAGTCACCCGATGGCAAGCCGAGCCTCGGTGGTACCTGCCTGAACGTCGGATGCATTCCCTCCAAGGCACTGCTCGAGTCTTCCGAGAATTACGAGCGTGTGCTCCACAAGTTTCAAGACCACGGTATCAAGGCGCAGGGTGTCTCGCTCGACGTGGCGGCAATGCTGGCGCGTAAGGACAAGATTGTGCAGCAGTTCACGGGCGGCATTGGATTGTTGTTCAAGAAGAACAAAGTCACTTCAATGCACGGCCACGGGCGCCTAATAGAGGGTGGAGAGTCCTATCTGATCGAGGTGACAGGCAAGGACGGCAGTGAAACGATTGGAGCCGCTAATGTCATCATTGCTACCGGCTCGGTAGCGAGACAGATTCCGGATGTGAAGGTGGATAACCTTCGCGTTTGCGACAACGTCGGTGCCCTGTCTTTCGAGGAAGTTCCCTCAAAGCTCGGTGTTGTCGGTGCCGGCGTGATCGGCCTGGAAATGGGCAGTGTCTGGAGACGGCTCGGAGCAGAGGTGACCGTCCTCGAGGCATTACCGACATTTCTGGGTGCCGCTGATGAGGGGATCGCCAAAGAGGCGTGGCGCATTTTCACCAAGAGCATTGGCCTGGACATCAGGCTCCGCTGCAAGATCAGCGCGGTCGAGACTCGAAAAAAGGCGGTAACGGTGCAATTCGAAAACGATGGTTCTGTCACCAAGATGGAGTTTGATCGACTGGTTGTCGCAATCGGGCGTGTTCCGAACACGACTGATCTGGGGCTGGAAAGCGTTGGCGTCAAAGTTGACGGGCGTGGTTTCATTGAGGTCGACGATCGCAACCGCACCGCCGTGCCGAATATCTATGCCATAGGCGACGTGGTCCGAGGTCCCATGCTGGCGCACAAGTCATCCGAGGAAGGGGTGGCGGTGGCGGAAACGATCGCCGGACAGCACGGGCATGTCAATCTGGAACATATTCCATGGGTGATCTATACCTCGCCGGAAATCGCTTGGGTCGGACGCACCGAACAGCAACTGAAAGCTGATGGTGTCGGATATCGCAGCGGGCAATTCCCGTTTATCGTCAGCGGCCGCGCACGCGCACTTGGGGAAACCGCCGGTTTCGTGAAAATGCTCGCCGACGCACAGACCGACCGTATTCTCGGTGTGCACATCCTGGGCCCCTTCGCGTCAGAACTGATTTCCGAGGCCGTCATCGCAATGGAATTTGGTGCCACGGCGGAGGATATCGCACGCATCGTCCACGCTCATCCGTCCCTTTCCGAAGCCATGCATGAAGCGGCGCTGGGAGTTGATAATCGGTTTCTGAGCCTTTGATGGCATATGTCATCCGCGGTGCACGCGAAGATGGCACAGCAGGATTCGTTTCTCGCGCATGCCAAGAGCTCTGCGAAGCAGCACAATTACCAGCTGGATGACGCGCAACTGCGTGCCAGCAACGAACTCGACCGTCTTTATCAGGAACTGATCCAGGCGCAACGCAGGGCGGGCTCGTTCGGCCGTTTCTTCCGGCGTGAACCACAACTGCGCGGCATCTATTTCTGGGGTGGCGTTGGCCGCGGAAAAACGTTTCTAATGGACGTGTTCTATGAATCCGTGCCGTACCAGAGCAAACAGCGGATTCATTTTCACCGTTTCATGCAGGGTGTGCACTATCGGCTGCACGACTTGCAGGGACAGGCTAATCCATTGCGCGTTGTGGGACATGAAATTGCCCAGCAGAGCAAGCTGCTCTGCCTGGATGAGTTTCATGTCACCGATATCGGCGATGCAATGATTATGCGACTGTTGCTCGAGTCCTTATTGGAGCGCGGCGTGGTGCTGGTCACTACTGCCAACTGGCATCCCGAGTCGCTCTACGAGCACGGTTTGCAACGTGCCCAGTTTCTGCCGGCGATCGATCTGATCATGCAACACATGAGCGTCGTCAATATTGATTCCGGTACGGACTACCGCCTTGCTTCGTTGGAAAAAGCTGGCGTGTTTCACCCAGCGGCGGATACGCGCGCCGAAGAAGCGATGCTGAAGACCTTCTGTGACGTGAGTGGTGAGCCTGGTGAGTGCGCGTATGCAGTCGAAGTTGAGGGTCGCGAAATCGGCACCAGGCGCCTGAGCCAGGGTGTGGTCTGGTTTGATTTCCGTGATATCTGTGATGGGCCGCGCGGAAAGAACGATTACATCGAAATCGCGAAGCGCTTCCACACGGTACTGGTTTCCAACGTTCCGTCGTTCAGCAGGAATAACGATAACGCGCGCCGGCGCTTTACCTGGCTTGTCGACGAGTTCTACGATCGGCGTGTCAAACTCGTTATCTCGGCACAAGGCGATTGGGATGCAATTTTCTCCGCCGCCGGGGGTGGCACGGAAACAGATCGCACACGCTCGCGATTGATCGAGATGCAGACCCGCAGCTACCTTGGCGAGGCCCACTTGCCGTAGACGTATGCCAGGCGGGCGTTTTGGTCACGTTGGTGATGCGGGTATCATTGCACGGTTACCAGCCGCGCGGCAGGATCGATCGCCTCAGTTAGGTCGAAACGCGGCAACATTTGCGGCCAGGCTCTGATTGTCTCGTTCGCACCGGATGGCCATCGCCAAGATTGGCCTGTACCGCTAATAACAATTGAACCGAACACGGGAGGAATATGAGCACGCTCAAGGCGTATCGCATCTTCGAGGAAGACGGCAAAGTAGCCAGCCGGTTTGTCGACATGAAGCTCGACGAACTCGATGCCGGTGACGTGGTGATCAAGGTTGCTTATTCCAGCGTCAATTTCAAGGACGCGCTGGCGGCGACCGGAGCCGGCAAGATCATCCGACGCTTTCCGTGCAATGGCGGTATCGACTTGTCGGGCACGGTCGAGAAATCGAAGGATCCTCGTTTCAAACCGGGCGATCAGGTGATTGCCACCAGTTACGACATCGGTGTCTCGCGAGACGGCGGGTATGGCGAGTACAGCCGCGTTCCTGCCGACTGGGTGGTACCGATGCCGACCGGGCTCGACCTGTATTCATCAATGGTGCTCGGCACAGCCGGCTTTACTGCCGGGTTGGCAGTCGTGCGCATGGAGCACGAGGGCCTGAAACCGGCCAATGGTCCGGTCATTGTCACCGGTGCGACCGGCGGTGTCGGTAGTGTGGCAGTGGATATTCTCTCGGCCTGCGGCTACCACGTCGTGGCGCTGACCGGCAAGGAAGCGGAAACCGGCTACCTCGAGAAACTTGGTGCGGCCGAAGTGATGCTGCGCTCGAGTCTCGAGCTGTCGAAGATCCGGCCGCTTGGCAGGGAGACCTGGGCTGGTGCGGTGGATAATCTCGGTGGCGATGTACTGTCCTGGATCGCCAGCACAATGAAGGTAGGCGGGACGTTGGCATCGATCGGACTGGCCGCCAGTCATGAGTTCAGGACCACCGTGATGCCATTCATTCTGCGTGGTGTCAGTCTGGTGGGTATCGACTCCGTCAATGCCGTAATGGATGTCAGGAAACAGGTATGGCAGCGGCTTGCCACCGACCTGAAACCGCGTCATCTGGATGCTATGGGCTCGACGGTCGAGTTTACAGAATTGCCGGGTGTTTTCGACAGGTTGCTCAAGTCGCAAATCAAGGGTCGTACCGTCGTGAAAATCGGCGCTTGATTTGTCGACGCTTAATCTGCTGGCGCCGGGTCGATCAGCACGGTGTCGATCATTACTAGTTGATCGCTTAGGGGAGGCCCAATTGGAACAGAACCGAGTGGGAAAAAAATACAAGCAGTTCTACCGAAGGTCAATTGAAGACCGGGACGGTTTCTGGACCGAACAGGCTGCGCTGATTGATTGGTACAAACCGTTTGATCGGGTCCTCGAGTACGACAATCCGCCTTTTGCGCGCTGGTTCGTAGGGGGCGAGACCAATCTTTGCCACAACGCGATCGATCGTCATCTGGCAGCACGCGGCGACCAAAAGGCGCTGGTTTATATCTCGACCGAGACCGGCGCTGAGCAGGCCTACACCTACGCCGAACTGCATAGAGAGGTGATGCGCTGCGCGGCGGTGTTACGCGATCTCGGTGTCGGCAAGGGCGATGTCGTCCTGATCTACATGCCGATGATTCCCGAAGCCATCTTTGCCATGCTCGCCAGCGTGCGGCTCGGGGCTATCCACTCGGTGGTATTTGGCGGCTTTGCCCCTGCGAGCCTGGCTATGCGCATTGACGATGCACGACCGAAAGTCATGATGACGTCTGATGCCGGTATGCGTGGCGGGCGGGTGATTCCGTACAAACATCTCGTTGACGAGGCGATGGGTCTGGCACAGATGCCGCCGGAGAAAGTCGTCATTGCCAATCGTGGACTCGACAAGGATATGCCGCTCACCGAAGGGCGTGACCTTGACTATGCGACTCTGGCCGCCGGGCACGACGGTGCGGAAGTGGCGGTCACCTGGCTCGAGTCGAGTGAACCAAGCTATGTCATGTACACCTCCGGAACCACGGGCAAGCCGAAAGGGGTGCAGCGCGATACCGGCGGGCATGCGGTGGCGCTGGCGGCGACGATGAAGCATATCTACTGCGGTGATCCGGGAGAGACCATCTTCACCACCTCGGACATCGGTTGGGTTGTTGGTCACTCGTACATTGTGTACGCGCCTTTGCTCAGCGGCATGACGACAATTGTCTATGAAGGCTTGCCGATTCGTCCCGACCCGGGAATCTGGTGGAAGATCGTTCAGGACTACAAAGTCAATGTCATGTTTTCCTCACCCACCGGTGTTCGTGTCCTGAAGAAACAGGATCCTGAATACATGACCAAGTATGACCTGTCGTCACTGAAGCACGTATTTCTGGCTGGCGAACCGCTCGATGAACCAACCCATACCTGGCTGACCGAGTCGCTGGGCAAGCCGGTGATCGATCATTACTGGCAGACCGAAACCGGGTGGCCAATCCTGACATCATTGCCTGGTGTTGAAGAAACACCCATCAAGTTTGGCAGTCCGTCGTTTCCGGCATACGGTTATGACTTGAAATTGCTGCGCGAGGCGGATGCAAGCGAAGCGGACGCAGACGAAAAGGGTGTGGTGGCGATTATTCCACCGCTGCCGCCGGGCTGCATGTCCACCTTATGGGGCGATGACGAGCGATTCGTCAAAACGTATTTCTCTACGTTCAGCACAAAACTTGTTTATTCGACGTTTGATTGGGGGGTTCGCGACAAGGATGGTTACTACTTTATCCTGGGCAGAACCGACGATGTGATTAACGTCGCAGGCCACCGTCTCGGTACACGGGAGATCGAAGAGGCGGTTCAGGCGCATCCAAATATCGCCGAAGTGGCGGTAGTTGGTGTCAATGACCAACTCAAAGGGCAGATGCCGCTCGCGTTCGCCGTAGTGAAAGATCCGGCGCAAATTTCGACCGCTGAGACCAAAGCGGCGCAGGAAAAGGACGTGATGGCGAAGGTCGACGCGCAGCTTGGTGCGATCGCCCGCCCGCGCCGCGTCTATTTCGTCTCGATGTTGCCCAAGACGCGCTCCGGCAAGATGCTGCGCAGGAGCATACAAGCGTTGGCAGAGGGCCGTGATCCGGGCGATCTGACTTCGCTCGAGGACCCCGGTGCGCTGGAGCAGATCAAGCAAGCGGTGGACACCTAGGGGGGCGCAGCTTCTCCGGGTGAAACTGGGGTTGTTCGTTGCGCCCGGAAACGACTCATGGCAGAGCGACCCCGAAGATGCGCCAGGCACGGAGGTTTGAATGAAGTGGTTGTTTCGGGTAAACGTAGCGGCGGTGATTGTCTATGCGTCCTTCGTTGCAGCCTTTTTGGTGGCCGACGTGTGGATATTCCCCGAGCTGAGTGCGTTGACGCCGCCTCCCGAAGCGGTTGGCGTGGCGATACGTCAGGGCGACGATGCAGACGGATTGCGCGAGATAGCACTGGTTTTGTACGACCATGTTGCCGAGCAGGGGCAAGCGGTCAACGCATTGGTAGACAGCACGGTGTTTTGGGCGCGGCTGCATTTTTTGCTCGCTCTTGGTCTCGCCTGCTTCAACGTCGCGATGCTGATAAGGATACGCCGGTTGTTGGCCAAGCCCGGTTCCGGTGAGGCAGTCGGGCTGTGACGGCGAGTCGGCGACGCATGGGTACTGTGTGTGGTGGCACTGCGGCGCTTGGCAAAGCCGGGTTGTTGACGAACATCAAACGTGGTGAACACTCTCTCCATAGACTGGGAACTTTCTGTTAACTGTTTTTTCGACAATCGCGGGAGGAAACAAAATGACTTCAAATATGGGAAACGCAGATCGGGTGATCCGCCTAATTGCGGGAATTGCCTTGTTCAGCCTGTTCTTCGTGTTGGAAGGCGGCGCACGCTGGCTCGGGCTGGTTGGCGTCGTTCTTATCTTGACGTCCTCGGTGAGTTTCTGTCCCCTTTACAAACTGCTTGGCTTGAGCACGACCGGAACCAAGGCGTCGTAGTATCAGAAGCGGTGAGATCCAGGCCTGCGGGCTCGACAATCTGATGACCGCGCCGGATAGGGCCACTTTCTCCGAGACGAACGCGAAAGACTGCTACCACTGCGGACTGCCGGTTCCGCCTCGAGTCGAATATCAGGTTGTCATTGGCGGACGTCCCCGCGTGATGTGTTGTGCCGGTTGTGAGGCTGTCGCATCGGCCATCGTGGCGGCGGGGCTCGACGATTATTACACTCGCCGCGACAACTACCCGCAATCTCAGCGCGAGGCGCTACCTCAGATCGTTAGTAAACTGGAGGTATTTGATCGGCCGGAGATTCAGGACCGCTTCGTCACGCAGCCGGCGGCGCATGAGCGGGAAGCGTCGCTGATACTCGAAGGCATCACCTGTCCGGGTTGCGTCTGGTTGAACGAGACGCATCTGATGCGGCAGACCGGTGTTGTCGCAGTCAATGTCAACTACACGACCAATCGCGCCACTGTTCGCTGGGACACGCGGCGCACTTCACTTTCGCAAATTCTGGCGACGATCAACGCCATCGGTTATCGCGCCTATCCTTATGATGCACAGTCGCTGGAGGCCAGCCGCAAGCGCGAGGCGCGCAGCCTGTTGGCTCGATTCGCCATTGCCGGCTTGGGCATGATGCAGGTGATGATGTATGCGTTGCCGCGCTATCTTGCCGAAGGCGGCATCGATCAGAGCCTTTACTCACTCATGAACTGGGCGGCACTGATTCTGACCGCGCCGGTGGTGTTTTATTCGTCGCTGCCGTTCATGTCCGGTGCCTGGCGCGATATTCGGAACTGTCGGATCGGAATGGATGTGCCGGTGGCGGCGGCAATCATCATCGCCTTCACTGCCAGTGTGCTTGCCACCGTCACAGGTGAGGGCGAAGTGTATTTCGATTCGGTGGCGATGTTTGTCTTCTTCTTGCTCGGTGCCAGGTATCTCGAGTTGAGGGCACG
Source organism: Betaproteobacteria bacterium (assembly GCA_020346185.1). GTDB lineage: Bacteria > Pseudomonadota > Gammaproteobacteria > Burkholderiales > Eutrophovitaceae > SG8-40. The sequence continues at coordinate 2,469,917 of CP070775.1, forward strand.
CCAGAAGGCCGCCTCGCATCTCGAATCCCTTTCACATGCGATGCCGGCTACCGCACACAAGCTTGCGGGATTCCCGCAGTCGGATGAAACTGATGTGGTTCCCGCAGGTGCACTGACTGTGGGCGATCGCGTTCTGGTCAGGCCCGGAGAAGCGATACCGGCGGACGGAATAATTGAGCAGGGTGATTCGGAAATCGACGAATCGCTCCTGACGGGCGAGAGCATGCCGGTGAAAAAGGTGCAGGGGCAGTCGGTTGCCGGCGGGTCAATCAATCGTGGCAATCCGTTGGTTGTGCGTGTGCAGCGGGTTGGCGATCAGACGGTCCTCTCGGCGATCGTCAAGCTGATGGAACGCGCCTCGGCGTCGCGACCGCGTCTGCAGCAAATCACGGATCGAGTGGCGGCACGATTCGTGTCCGTGATTCTGGTATTAGCGGCGGCAACGGCAATCTGGTGGTTGGACCAGGATGCGGCGCGCACCTTGCCCATCGTGGTTTCTGTTCTGATTGTCACCTGCCCGTGTGCACTCGCACTGGCGACGCCGATGGCGATGGCGGTGGCAACCAGTTCGGCGGCCAAGCGGGGTTTGCTGGTGACCAGATCTCATGCGCTGGAGACACTGGCACGAGCAACGCATTTCGTGATCGACAAAACAGGTACATTGACCCTTGGCAAACCGAGCGTACAAGCTGTCTACCCGCTGAATGCCGACAGAGAGAACGTGCTGTTGCTGGCCGCGGCACTCGAGCAGGGCTCCGAGCATCCGGTTGCGACCGCGATGCGCGAGGCGGCACGCAGCGCGCTGCATGCCGAACAGGTGCGTAACGTGCCGGGATATGGTGTCGAAGGTGTGGTGGCGGGCAGAAAGTTTCGCATTGGAACTGAAGCATTCGCTGCAGAACTCGCCGCCAACGCCGATACTGGGGAAATCGAAGCACAGATTTGGCTAGCGGATGAAGAAGGGATGCTCGCCGGTTTTGACTTGCAGGATCAGCTCAGGCCGGATGCAGCGGGATTCGTCGCTGCACTGCGCGCGCAGGGTGGACAGATTAGCCTGTTGTCGGGAGACCGGCAATCAGTCGTGCGGGATACCGCCGTGCAACTTGGCATCGAAACATGGCGGGCGACGATGTCGCCCGAACAGAAGCTCGACTACGTCAAAGCCCTTCAGGCGCAGGGGGCGGTGGTTGCGATGATTGGCGACGGTGTAAACGACGCGCCGGTTCTGACGCAGGCACAGGTGGCGATCGCTCTCGTGAGTGGCGCGGCACTTGCGCAGGGTGCGGCCGACATGGTGCTGCTGACCGGTCGCTTGTCGGATCTCACAAGATCAATCGAGTATTCACGACGTACATTGCGGATCGTGAGACAGAATCTCGGATGGGCGATTGCTTATAATGTGCTTGCCATTCCGCTCGCAATGACCGGCTACATCACACCCTGGATGGCAGCGATCGGTATGTCTGGCAGTTCGTTACTGGTGGTCGGGAACGCGGCGCGGCTTGCTGGCGAGCGGCGTGCGCATCGGGTGGTGCTGGTCAGTGATTGATTGCCAGTTTCTCGGTCACCCGACAGGTCTGGACCGGGAACATGGACGCTTTAATGGTTTGCAACCGGCTTATGACATTTGAAGCATAACGGCCGATGGAAATTCTTTTCCTGCTGATCCCGCTGTCGGTGGCACTGGTGATTCTGGTTGGACTGGCGTTCTGGTGGTCGGTGCTTAGCGGCCAATTTGATGACCTGGAGGGCCCGGCCCATCGTATTCTCGATGACGATGACGCCCCTGAAGAACAGTGAATCAGCGCTACAGGACAACATTTTCCGTGGATGAAGCAGCCTGCCCCGAACTTACTGTACACGTTGCATCATATACTAGCGAAGTGCGTTGAAAGTTTCGGATGGAGAGAATGAATCGGCGTTTGTTTCTGTACCTGTCGGCTCTGTTGGTCGGAAGTCTGTCCAAAATTACCAAGGTGCTCGCGCGGGTTTTGCCGAAAGCATCCGCGGTGCCGGGCGGAGTGGCGATTGTTCCGCTGGGCCCCTCGGGTCACCCCCCCGTGGTACACCTTGCGGAAAAACGCGTCATGGTCGTTGGCGACGAGAAGCGCTGGCAAGCGATTGTCGGAATCGCGTTGGCAACGAAAGAAAACAGCACCCTGCGTATCTCGATCGAGTGGCCTGATGGTGATGATCTGACGCTTCCCATCCCGGTGGGCAGCAAGCGTTATGCGACGCAGGAGCTAACAGTCAAACCTGGCCAGGTGAATTTGTCGGAAAAGAATCTTCAGCGATACCGGCGCGAGAGTGCGCATCTGAAGAGGATACGCGGGACGTTTTCCATGCCATTGGTCGGATCACTGGCGTTGATGCAGCCATGTCCAGGGAAGCGATCGAGTTCATTCGGGTTGCGGCGCGTATTCAACGGCCAGTCGCGCAATCCACACAGCGGGATGGATCTGGCTGCACCCGAGGGCACATCGGTCGTCGCAGCCGCGGCGGGAAGAGTTATCGACCGTGGCGACTATTTCTTTTCTGGCAATATGCTGTTGCTCGACCACGGCCAAGGTCTGCTGACGCTCTACGCGCATCTCAGTGCTATGGACGTAGAGGTCGGTGAGCGCGTCGAGCAGGGTTCACCTATCGGGAAGGTTGGCGCGACCGGCCGGGTGACCGGGGCGCACCTGCATTTTGGCGTCTACCTCAATGCCGTGCCGGTTGATCCGGCGCTGTTCCTGGCGTGACATCAACACCTGGAGCAACGAGTAGAAATGGCGATTTGACGGCGTTTTGCGCCGTTGATACGAACGGTATGCAGTGGCAATCAAGCCCGAGCGGCACGGTGTGGCGCAAGCGCGTGCATCTGGTTGGCCCGGCAGAATCCGGTCAAGTGACATCAGTGGTTCGCTACGATAGCAACGCGAGTTTCCCGGAGCACGACCACCCGCAAGGCGAGGAGATTCTGGTGCTGGACGGAGTATTTTCAGACCAGCAGGGCGATTGGCCGGCGGGGACTTTCCTTCTCAACCCCGAGGGGTTTCGGCATGCGCCGTTCTCCCAGCCCGGCTGTGTGCTGTTCGTAAAATTGCGCCAGTTTCCCGGACTCGACCGGCGTCACGTCGCAATCGACACCAACGCCCTCGAATGGCAGGATGGAGAGGTGTCCGGTCTGGCGCGCAAGCCGCTCTATTCGCAGGAAGGCTACGCCGACAGTGTCGAGCTGCAGAAATGGCAAGCCGGGGCAGATTCTGGTGAGATTGCTTACCCGGAAGGCGCCGAGATGTTTCTCATCGACGGCTCGTTCCAAGATCAGCACGGCAGCTACACCAAAGGTTACTGGTTACGTTTCCCCGCGGGGGCGACTCATCGTTTGCAAACCGATACCGGTTGTACCGCCTACCTCAAAAAAGCAGGACTGAAATATCTCATTTCGGAAACCGAAATAGCGCATCAATGATCGCCGTTACGCAGTTAAAATGCCGTGCGTAGCGGACCCGAATCAAAGCGTCGAACATGCAAGCTTGCCGTCTGGGCTTGGTTCGGTCGACTCACTGATTCGGGCAGACGACTTTTGCAGCAATTCATAATTACGCAAACCACAGGAAATGTCATGCCCCTCGCAATTTTGCGGGTGGCAGATCCCGTCACCTTGATGCTTCTTCATGACGCCATCCCAATGACAACTGAGGCAAATTCAGGGAAAGTGGGTACTGTTTGGTGTGCGGTTGGGGTTTGAGACAGTGTTACATCATGATGACAAAGGATTGGCTTGCAAGCGGTATGTCGCAGTGCGTTTGTTGCCCGGAGATCAAATGGATGAGCATAGTAGATCAGCTGAAGTGAGCGCGTTTTGCGAGACCACTTGGCGACAAAGCGCAAGCCTTGTGTGGTGTCGAACAGCCGGGTGTGCAGTTACCGCATGAAGTATGTTCGGTGAACTGGCTGAAAAGCGCATAACGAAGGGACGGAAAGGCGTCGCGTTGCGACTGGCGTGTGCCTGTTCCGTCCTCTTGCTGTCCCTTCAGACGCATGCCAGAGATGTATTGCTCATGGGAGAGCACGCTGGCTACGGTGTGACTCGCGCACACGCGGAC
>CP070775.1:2474110-2508941 GCA_020346185.1 Betaproteobacteria bacterium
AAGAGGACATCAAGGTCACCATCGACAGCAATCAGGTATCAATCAGCGCCGATATCAAACGCGAGTCCGAGAAGAAGGAGAAGGGCCGCGTCGTGCATAGCGAGCGGTACTACGGCAATGTCTATCGCAGCTTCTCGCTCGATTCGGCAGTTGACGAGGGTGAGGCGTCGGCTAGTTACAAAGACGGCGTTCTTGAACTGGTTCTGCCGAAGAAAAACGGCGGTGGACCCACTAAGCTCAAAGTCTCCTGACCGGTGACGTTACTCGCCACAGCGATTAACGAGGAAAGACGCTCCCTCGTAGAGTCCGGGGCAGTTAGTGCAGCCCCGGTTTTTTTTGTCCGCCAGTATCACGTAGGATAAGCCCCCCGACAGTTGACACGAACTCTGGGGCCCATCATGAAAAGAAAGAAATCCTGCGAGGAACTGCGCAGTCACCGCTGGCTCGGCGCGACTGATCTGCGTTCCTTCGGCCACCGCTCGCGCACCCTGCAAATGGGTTTCGCTCGCGAGGATTATCAGGGTAAACCCATCATCGCCATCCTAAACACCTGGAGCGAAGTCAGCCACTGCCACACGCATTTTCGCCAACGCGTAGAGGACGTCAAACGCGGTGTTTGGCAGGCAGGCGGCTTCCCGGTGGAAATACCGGTGATCTCATTGGCAGAAGTATTACAAAAGCCAACCACCATGATGTATCGCAACTTGCTGGCCATGGAGACCGAGGAGTTGCTCCGTTCATACCCGGCTGACGGCTGCGTGTTGATGGGGGGCTGTGACAAAACGCCGCCGGGACTGATGATGGGGGCGATTAGCATGAACCTGCCATCGATTTTCATACCGGCCGGCCCGATGCTGCGCGGCAACTGGCGGGGAAGGACTTTGGGTTCGGGTTCCGACGTCTGGAAGTACTGGGACGAACTGCGTACCGGCAATATCAGCGAGCAGGATTGGCGTGAGATAGAGGAGGGTATCGCCCGTTCGCCCGGTACCTGCATGACGATGGGCACGGCGTCAACCATGACGAGCATCACGGAAGTGTTGGGTTTTTGTTTGCCCAATGCTGCGGCCATTCCAGCGGTGGACTCGAGCCACGCGCGCATGGCATCTCTCACCGGTCGGCGCATCGTCGATATGGTATGGGAAGATCTCAAGCCTAGCGACATCCTTTCCGAGAATTCCTTCAATAACGCGATCAAGGTGTTGATGGCACTGGGCGGTTCGACAAACGCCTTGATTCACGTCATTGCATTGGCCGGCCGCGCCGGTATCAAGATTGAACTCGAGCGCTTCGAAGAGATCGGTAGCGAGGCGCCGTATCTGGTGAACATGCGACCGTCTGGTCAATACCTCATGGAAGATTTCTACTACGCCGGCGGATTGGCAGCGTTGCTCGAAGGCATGCGCTCATTGCTGGATATCGATGTGCCTACTTGCACCGGCAAAACGCTGGGACAAAACATTGCCGGTGCAAAAATTCACAATAACAATGTCATTCGTACACCAGACGATCCAATGCAGCGCGAAGGCGGGTTGATCGTGTTGCGGGGCAATCTGGCGCCCGACGGTGCAGTTATCAAATCCACCGCTGCCGATCCGAAACTGCTGAAGCATTCCGGCCGGGCTATGGTGTTCGACGACTACAACGATATGGCAGAGCGACTGGAAGATGCCGATCTCGATGTCGATGCCGATTCAGTCTTGATCCTCCGTAACTCTGGCCCGCAAGGCGGACCCGGCATGCCCGAGTGGGGCATGCTGCCAATTCCGAAGAAGCTCCTGATTCAGGGTGTACGCGATATGGTGCGCATCTCCGATGCGCGCATGAGCGGCACGAGTTATGGCACTTGTGTTTTACATGTTGCTCCCGAGTCCTGGATCGGCGGACCGCTGGCGCTGGTGCAGACGGGCGACATCGTCGAGCTCGATGTGCCGGGGCGAAAGCTGACCCTGAAAGTCACCGACCAGGAGCTGGAAAGACGCCGCACCGCCTGGAAACCAAAGCAACGAAAGTTTGAACGCGGTTACGGTAAGCTGTTTACAGAACATATTCGCCAAGCGAACGAAGGCTGTGACTTCGATTTTCTCGAGGGCACCGCGCCGACACCGGAACCGGAGATACACTAGTAGCATGTAAACAGCGCGGGACCGATTACCCGCTCGATCCATGGATTAGACCTCTTACAGCAGGAAAGTCCGTTGCCCGTTTGTTTGGTCTGCACCAGGCGCGTTGACGATCCGGAGACGTATCGTAAGTACACGGCTGTCACGCCACCCATTGTCGCACACTACGGCAGTAGGTTTCTGACCCGAAGTGATGAAGTCACAACGCACGAAGGAGAGACATTTACCGAACGCATGGTGCTGATCGAGTTCCCGAATCGCACGGCGGCTGAGGCCTGGTACAACGACCCCGACTATCAGAAAGCATCAGATTTTCGCCGCACAGCTTCGACCGGAAGGATGATCCTTCAGAAAGGGCGCGCGGATACCAAGGCGCCGGATCCGAACGTCTGAAATTGAGGTGCAGCCGATGACGACACCCGCAATGACCGACGAAACACGTAAGCTATACGCAATTGCCACCACTGCAAGCCTGACGGCGCAATTGATCAAGCGTGGCTTTCGCACCCGAGCGATTTCGAATATCGCTCCCATCAATCCGAACACCCCACGTGTCTTCGGGCCCGCCTACACGCTGCGCTACATCCCGATGCGAGAGGATCTGGCGACAGGCGTGGCAATGGCCAACCCGGAGAATCCGCAACGTAAAGCAATCGAAGTGGTGCCCGCCGGCCATGTACTCGTCGCCGATACGCACGGCATGGATGTGAGCGGTACATTCGGCGACATCCTTGTCGCCCGCCTGAAAGTGCGCAGTGTCGCCGGCGTCGTCTCCGACGGCCCGATGCGCGATATCGCGGAACTCGAAAACATGGATTTCCCGGTGTTCACGCGCGGTAACGCTGCCCCACCGAGTTACGCCAGCATGCTGGCGGCAGACGCCCAAGTTCCCATCGGGTGCGGTGGGGTTGCGGTGTTCCCGGGGGACATCGTGATCGGTGACCTCGATGGCGTTGTGATACTTCCCGCAGCAATTGCTGAAGAAGTTGCGCGAGCCGCAGTGGAGCAGGATCAACTCGAAGCCTACCTGCGCCAACGCGTCGAAGGCGGTGACAGTATCGTAGGCGTGTATCCGCCCAATGAGAAAACGAAAGTGGAATACGACTTGTGGAAGGCGAAGCAGCACTGAGATGCAACAATCATAATCGCCGAAAGAAGAAACCGAGTTCTACCGCATAACAAACGCGAAGCGGAAGCATTGTGACGGACGTTGGGATCTGCTTGCGCGCCGGGGACGTCCTACGCACCAGTCAGTTTCGCTATCGCTATTCCATCTGTAAGTACGCGGAAGTCACACTCTAGTTTGGACGCTTGGCTTTGCCCGCGTCACTATATTGGTGTGCAGACTTTACCGAGCAAGGCAAAGCACGTACCGACAGAGTGAGGGAAAATCACGTGCCCGCCATTTTCTTTCCGTCTTCAACAACTAACGGGGAAGAAACGAATGAACTTTGATGAATGCATCAGACTTCCGAGGTAGTTTGTTGCCCTTGTCAAGTACTCCGGTGCCACACGAGTCGGAACACAGGGCAGGCCGAGTACTGCCCTGTCTACGCCAGAAATCTATCCAGCAATATTGAACTCGCTGTGCCGGTACCAACGCTTAGACTCACTGCACGATGTCGTTAGCACGTACCATTATTGATTCGGGAATGGTTGCTCCGAGCTCGCGTGCGATCTTGAGATTCACAATTACTCTAAACTTTGTCGGTTGCTGAATCGGCAAATCGCCAGGTTTTGCGCCACGCAGAATCTTTGCCATGTATTCGGCACTACGCCTGAACATATCGGGGTAGTCCGCCGAGTAACTCAACAAGGTTCCGGCCTCTGCGGAAAATTTTCCATCGCTGATCACGGGTAGCCGGTGGGCAATAGCGTCCAAGACTATGTCGCGATACTGGAGCATCAGCGGTGAGGACCGGACGATAAGTGCTTCCGAACATCGCTTACGAATGTTCGTCAACGCGTCCTTTAGGTCTTCGAAAGAACTTGCGGGAAACGCGCTTACCTCCACGCCAACGCTGCGTGCCAGTGACTCAAAGCCTTCTTCGTATGTCGGCTCCGCCAGTCCGGGACCGATTGCGTACTGATCCACATGTAACAGGACACACAGGTGCTTCAGATCGGGTAACAGCTCCCTTGCCAATTCAAGGTGCTTTGGCCAGATGTCAAAGGCTTGCGCCGAAACGCCGGTGACATTGCCGCCGGGGCGCGCAAGGCTTGAAACAAGTCCCGTCTTGACCGGATCGTCCATCGTGGCAGACACAATGGGAATCGTCTTCGTCACCGACCTTAAGGCCGCCGCCTCGCCGAAAAGGATATCGACGTCCAAAGCGATCAAGTCCTCGATGATCGCAGGGTATTTCATGGGATCACCGTTGGCGTAACGCGCGATCAGGATGATGTTTTCGCCATCGACGTAACCGTGCTCACGCAACCCTTGGCGCAAAGCTGTGTTGTAGGGCACGTCTGCAATCGCACTAACAGGTACTGCTAGTCCAATTCGAGGAAAGTTCCGAGCATCGTCCGCGACAGTTGGCTGAATACCTGTGGACAGAACCGCGGCGAGGATCGTTCCGAAAAACCTTCCCAGTTCCTTGAATAGCAACTTCACGTCCTCATAAGGTATGGCTCCGAAGTAAACCGGGGAGCGCTTTCACAACCTATCCCAACCCGGGCTACGAAGGGAACATCAGTTCCACTATACTCTTTTGCATAGTGGAAGGTTTTGTCTCGGGCGGTGACGCAGTGCTGTTGGTGTTGGTCTGGCGTCTCTGCCGTTCCTGGTGCCGCTGATGTCGCAGCCTACAGGGCCACGGATCCAACTCAGCCGCGCTTGCCCGTTCCCGGATCGGGATGAATGTTGTCCACCCAGTGCACTTCTTCCGGTTTCTCCACTACGGGGATGTCAAGATTTACCACCACCGGTTCCTGACCGCTGCGGCACAAAACGCATGACAGCGGCTCTTCTTCGGAAGCGTTGATTTCCTGGTGTGGCACGTATGGTGGCACGTGGATGAAATCGCCCGGACCGGCTTCGGCGACAAACTCGAGTTGCTCGCCCCAGCGCATGCGCGCCTTACCCTTGACGACATAAATCACGCTCTCGACCGGCCCATGATGATGCGCACCCGTCTTCGCATTGGGGTGAATGACAACGGTGCCGGCCCACAGCTTCTCGGCACCGCATCGCGCATAGGTGATTGCCGCGGCGCGATTCATACCTGGAGTTTGTGGGGTATTGGTATCGAGTTCGGTGCCTTTGACGATCCGTACGCCGTCGTGTTTCCATTTTTCCTTCGTTTCAGCCACGGCGTTCTTCTCCTTTATCCCAGATCCACTCTTATATCTTATATAAGAGTGCCAGCAATAGTACTGTTGGTATAATGATATTCAAAAGCGAAAGCACATAGTAGGCACGCTGTTCTCCAATCTGGGCGGTCGCATGAAAAAAAGCGGTCACCCCTGAAATGGCGACGACGATGCCACCGAGCCCGTACAACAAGGCGAACATGAACAGCCCGCTATCTCGCTCAAACGGCGTCACTTTCCATAATTGCCACACCAGATAGGTTGCCAGCACCACATTAATCGCTAGCGGCAGGTAGTACAGCAACACGCGCCGCGCCGACAGTTTCATGTCTGCGCAGCTTTGAGTGCACGGCGCAGGACCCGGGCCACGTGCAAGGGATTGCGGCCGGCCCCATCTCGAATCTGATGACGGCAACTGGTTCCATCGGCAATTACCAATACGTCGTCCGACGCCTTGTTGATCGCCGGTAGCAACGATTCCTGCGCCATGTTCATGCTGACCTCATAATGCTCCTTCTCGAAGCCGAAGCTGCCGGCCATGCCGCAGCAGCTCGATGGTATGGTTTGGACCTCCAATCCCGGTACCAGCGCCAGTACATCACGAATGTCCTGCATAAGAGCGAACGCCTTCTGATGGCAGTGGCCATGCAACACGGCTTGCTGTGCCAGGCTTGAGAATTCCAGATCAAACGTACCCACCTTGACTTCGTTGGCAATAAATTCTTCGAACATGAAGCTCTGTCTTGCTAACCGCTCGGCCTCATCGCCAAGGCCCATCACCAGATATTCGTCTCGCAGTGTCAACAGGCACGATGGCTCGAGCCCGACAACAGGGCAGTCACGCTCGGTATAAGGCCGCAACGCGGCAACGGTTCGCTTGGCTTCGTGGCGCGCCTGCTCGACCAGGCCGCAAGCGAGAAATGTCCGACCACAACAAAGTGGGCGCTTGCCATCGTCCGAACCGAGCAGGTGCACCACATAACCAGCCGCTTCGAGCACGAAGATGGCCGCATTCAGATTCTCGGGCTCGAACCAGCGATTGAATGTGTCAGCCAGCAACACCACCTCCCGCGCATTGTCGTTTGCCGGTGGGGCGGGACGCACCAGCGAGCGCGTTGACCAGCGCGGCAGTCGGCGGTAGCGGCTGAAGCCGAAGACTTTCTCGATGATCAGCGGCGCGGGAGAAAGCTCGGAGAAAAAATTCACGACCCTAGCAAACCGCGAGACTCTTGGCGCATAGCGCGGCAGCCAGGCAATGGCGCGTTGCCGCAGCGACAGGCCATGGCGCTGCGTGTAATGGTGAAGAAATTCTATTTTCATGCGTGCCATGTCGACACCCGTCGGACACTCTCGCTTGCAGCCCTTGCAACCGACACACAAGGACATAGTGTCATCCAATTCCTTCGAGGTGAGCGCATCGGCACCTAGCTGCCCGGACAGCGCCAGTCTCAGTGTATTGGCCCGCCCGCGCGTCAAATGCTGCTCGTCCAGCGTGGCACGATATGATGGGCACATCGTGCCAGCCTCGAACTTGCGACAGTGCCCGTTGTTGTTGCACATCTCGACCGCCGGCCCGAATCCGCCCCACTCAGACCAGTCCAACACAGTCTCGATCGGCGCGGTCTGATAACCGGGCTTGTAACGGAACAATGTGCGGTCATCCATGCGCGCAGGCTGCACGATCTTGCCCGGGTTCATGATGCCGCCCGGATCGAATAGCGCCTTGATCTCACCGAGCACCGCCGTCAAACGTGAGCCGATCATCGGTTCGATCCACTCCGAGCGCACCAAACCGTCACCGTGTTCACCCGAAAAAGCGGCGCCCTTGTATTGCTTGACCATGGCACAGGCTTCCTCAGCAATAGCACGCATTTTTTCTGCTCCATCGCGGCGCATGTCGAGAATAGGACGCACGTGCAACGTGCCCACCGAGGCATGCGCGTACCAGGTGCCGCGGGTGCCGTGTTTCTCAAAGATATCATTCAGACGATGCGTGTACTCGGCAAGGTTCTCCAACGGCACTGCGCAGTCTTCGACGAACGAGACCGGCTTGCCGTCGCCTTTCATCGACATCATGATGTTCAGCCCGGCCTTGCGCACTTCCCACACCGCTTTTTGCAAACTGGCATCGGTGATCTCGACGACACCGAATCCAAGGCCTGCCATCAGCTCGACCAACCGTTTCAGCTTGCTGATCTGTTCGTCGCGGTTCTCGCCGGCGAATTCGACCAACAGAATGGCATCCGGCTGGCCCTCAATAAACTCACGCACGGTTGACTCGAACGCCGGGTTGTCGCGCGCGAGATCGATCATGGTGCGGTCAACGAGTTCGACAGCGTCCGGGTCGAGCGCGACGATTTGCTGCGCGCAGTCCATTGCCTGAAAGAAAGCAGGGAAGTGCACCACGCCGAGAACCTTGTGCGCGGGCAATCTCGCAAGCTGCAGTGTCAGGCGACGCGAAAACGCGAGCGTGCCCTCGGAGCCGACCAGTAAATGCGCCAGGTTATAGTCGCCGCCTGGATGCACCATATCGATGTTGTAACCCTGCACCCGCCGCAGTACAGTCGGCCAGCGTGCGGCAACTTCGTCGGCCTCGCGTTTCACGATGGCTTCGATACGGTTGACCAGATCGCGGTACCCTCGACCCTGGTCTTTTTCGCCGTCCCGTCCCAGCCGTAGTCTACTTCCATCAGCAAGGAAAGCATCTATCGCCGCTACGTTGTGCACCATGTTGCCGTATCGTATCGAACGGGCACCGCAGGAATTGTTTCCTGCCATGCCGCCAATCGTGGCCTGCGCCGAAGTAGAAACGTCAACCGGAAACCACCATCCGTGTGGCCTTAGCAAGGCATTCAAATGATCGAGAACCACTCCCGGTTGCACGGTCACCGTGCCAGCCGGGATATCAACCTCGACGACGTTGTTCAGGTACTTCGAGCAATCAATGACCAGCGCGACGCCCACTGTCTGACCGCACTGCGAAGTGCCGGCACCGCGCGGCAAGACTGGAACACCGCGTTCAGCGGCAATCTGGATAGCGGCTCTCGCCGCGTCTTCATTCTTCGGCACCACAACGCCAACCGGCTCGAGCTGATAGATCGACGCATCGGTTGCGTAGCGGCCGCGCGAAAAGGCATCGAACAGGATCTCACCGTCAACGTGCGCGCGAAGCTGTTTGGCTAGTGGATAAGCGGCAAAATTGTGGCGCTGTTTAGGAAATTGGGCCGGCGCGTTCACTCGATCACGGATTTGTGGTTTTGACCCAATCATACCGGAGGCGCCGCTGGAGTACCCTTCCGTAAGCCGCGCCCGGCGGTTAAGCAGCGCTGGAAGACGTGTGGTGCACGACGCTGCTTCAAGGGCCCTTTAGGTACCAGTCGCGACCGCAGCAACCTCGAGGTCTTCGACCGAGCCACGCATCAGCCGGTCACGGATCGCCGTCCACTCAGGCGAATCCGGTACCGCCTCGGCAATGATCAGATGACAACCGGCGCCGTCGATTCTGCGCAGCAGCGAGTACAAATGATGTGCATAACCAGCGGCATCATCCGGTGCCACCTGCCACAACGTAGTACGCGTGTGTTCCGGTCGACCCCGGCGCGCCAGGACTGCGACCGGTCCTTGCGCGGATTCACGGCGCAGCACCTCCTCGAGATTGTCAGCGGACACCACCTTCAAAGGCGTCCGTGGCGCGTAATGGGAGGGCAGTGTCCCGGAGACACGTGGTGATGACGCGGTCGGCGCAACCACCTCTGATTGCAGGGCTTCGCCGATCTGGTCGGCCGTGACCGCCCCGGGACGGAGAACAACGGCCTGCGAATTGCGAAAAGCGACAATCGTCGATTCGATGCCGACCGGGCAGTCGCCCCCGTCGAGGATGAAATCGACGGCATCGCCCAGTTCTTCGCGGACATGAACCGCGCTGGTCGGTGACAATCGGCCAAACCGGTTTGCCGAGGGCGCAGCGAGTGCGCCCTCGAACGCCATCAACAGGCGGCGCGCTACCGGATGCGAGGGTACCCGCAGCGCAATAGTGTTTTGACCACCAGTCAGTTCCCTTGGCACATGCGCGGCCCGCGGCAACACCATGGTGAGCGGGCCCGGCCAGAACGTTTCGGCCAGCAACCACGCCTCACGCGGGACGACACTGGCCCAGTGCTTCAGTGCTTCCGTGTCGGCTAAGTGAACAATCAGCGGGTGGTTGACAGGCCTTTGCTTGGCCGCAAAGACCTTACGGATTGCCGATACATTTGAGGCGTCAGCGCCCAGTCCGTATACCGTCTCAGTCGGAAAGGCAACGAGATTACCGGCGCGTAGGACTGCTACGGCACGTTCGATCTGTTCGTCTGTTGGGTCCATTTGCTCGAGCATCGGCTGGTAATCCAATTAGCATCTCACCCCTGTCAGCGGTGCGCCATAGCGGAGATTTTGGCATGGCTCCGGGATTTGGCCTAGCCTCGCTTCATTCAGTCAGCAATCGTAACGCCTGTTCATACTTGGCCGCTGTCCTGGCAAGGATGTGGTCGGGCAAGGCTGGCGCCGGTGGCTGCTTGTTCCAGTTCCGCGATTCCAGCCAGTCACGTACAAACTGCTTGTCAAACGACGGCGGGCTGGAACCAACTCGATATTGGTCACGCGGCCAGAAGCGCGACGAATCGGAGGTCAGCACTTCATCGATTAGATAAAGCATACCCGCCTTGTCTACACCAAATTCGAATTTGGTGTCGGCGATGATGATGCCGCGCCCCGCGGCATATTCCGCACCTTCACTGTAGAGCTGTAGCGCCTTAACGCGAATCTGCTCGGCGCGTTCAGCGCCGAGCAGATTCTCGACTTCCCGGAAGCCAATATTTACGTCGTGGTCACCGACGGCAGCCTTGGTCGAAGGAGTGAATATTGGCTCTGGCAGCTTCTCCGCCTCGCGAAGACCAACGGGCAAGGCAATACCGCAGATAGCCTGCGTTTTCTGATACTCCTTCCAACCGGACCCGGCAAGGTACCCGCGTACAATTGCTTCAACCGGCAGCGGCTCGAGGCGTCGCACCACCATCGAGCGGCCGGCTACCTGATCGGCTTCATGAGCGGCGACAACCGATTCTGGCGCGATATCGAGCAGGTGGTTCGGAATGATGTGCGCCAAGCTCCGGAACCAAAACAGCGACATCGCGGTGAGCACGCGGCCCTTGCCCGGAACCGGTGTTGGCAAAATCACATCAAATGCGGACAGACGGTCGGTCTGAATCACCAGCAAGCGATCAGAGTCGACCTCATAGATATCGCGCACCTTGCCACGATAGAGAAACGGCAGTGACGTGAGATTGGTTTCCAGAATCGGCGCGGGCGGCATGACAATGGCACCTCGACTCAGGCCGAACGCGGCTCGCTCTTGCCCGCATCGGCAGTCAGAGCCGACTTGATCTGCAATGCGCCATTGAGCGCGGCATCGGTCTGCTGCGACAACACCGTAACATGGCCCATCTTGCGGCCTGGCCGCGGCTCGCTCTTGCCGTAAAGATGCAGTTTTGCGCCACCATTGCGCAGCACCCTCTCCCAACGCGGTTCACCGTTCGCCCACAAGTCGCCCAACAGGTTGAGCATCGCTGCAGCCACGTGCATCGAGGTATCGCCAAGCGGCAACGAACACATGACACGTACTTGTTGTTCAAACTGCGACGTAACGCAGGCATCGATGCTGTAGTGGCCACTATTGTGCGGGCGCGGCGCAATTTCGTTGACCAACAACCGCCCGTTATCGAGTACGAAATATTCGACGCATAGCACACCCCGGTAGTCGAGCTTGTTGGCCAGGTCTATTGCCAACTGGCGCGCTTCGTTGGCAACATGGGATGCAACCCGCGCCGGGGCAATCGAGACATCAAGGATGCCATGCGCATGTTGATTTTCTGCCACCGGGAAGGTGACAACGGCATCGTCGAAACCGCGCACCACAACCACCGATAGTTCTTTGTGCAGGGCAAGAAACTTCTCCAAGACACAGGACTCTCCGCGTAAGGTGTGAAAAGCATCTCTCAACTCGTCGCGCGAGCTGACACGGATTTGGCCTTTGCCGTCGTAGCCGAAGCGGCTGACTTTTAGAACACCTGGCAGCAGCGAATCAATCTCTCTCGCGTGCAGATCTGACTCGGACTGAATGACGGCGAACGGTGCTGTTGCGAACCCTTGATCACGTAGAAACAGCTTTTCACGAATGCGATCCTGGGCAACGGCGACGCTGCTTGCAGCCGGGCTGACCACGCATTTCTCCGACAATCTCTGCAGGCTCTCCGAAGGTACATTCTCGAACTCGGTCGTGGCAGCGGAACAGCGCAAGGCGATTTCAGTGAGCGCCTTCGCGTCGGTGTACTCGGCCTGCAAATGAGCATCAGCAACCGTGCCGGCCGGGCTGTTACTGCCGGGATCGAGTACCAATACCTTGTAGCCCATGCTCTGTGCAGCCATAGTGAACATGCGCCCAAGCTGGCCACCGCCAAGTAATCCCAGCCATGTCCCCGGCGCGATCATTTGCGCGCCGATTTCTTGAGACCGGATTGCCTCGGACCCGACGCCGCCTTCTTCACTTTAGGCAACTGCATCGCCTTGACTTTGGCGCGCTGCCGCGAACGGAAGGCGGACAGCTTTCGAGCCAGTGTCGAATCTGCGTGCGCCAGCACAGAGACGGCAAACAATGCCGCGTTTGCTGCACCCGCTTCGCCAACGGCGAAAGTGGCAACGGGAATGCCGCGCGGCATCTGCGCAATCGACAAGAGCGAATCCAGGCCGCGTAGCGCTCTCGATGTCACTGGCACGCCAAGCACCGGTACTGTGGTCTTCGAGGCAATCATCCCTGGAAGATGCGCTGCTCCGCCCGCGCCGGCAATTACTATCCGCAACCCGCGCGCGGCAGCGCCCTCGGCATAGAGAAACATTTCATCCGGCGTGCGGTGAGCGGATACGACGCGCGCTTCGTACGGTACTTTGAACTCATCCAGAACCAATGCCGCGTGCTGCATCACACCCCAGTCGCTATTGCTACCCATCACCAAGCCAACCACAGGCGATTTCGGTTTCGTCTTTCGATTCATCTCGCAAACATCTTTTGTCGCGTTTCATGTGCACGCGCTGGTGTGTTTCACTCCTTGCCGAAGTTGGGCAGGTTGGAACTCTGGCGCGTTCCGTCTTCCCGGTAAGGGTAGCGAACATGGCCATAGCGGATCAGCAGTACTGCGCCGGCAATCAGCAGTATCGAGGTCGCAACCCCTATCAAATGCCACACATCGAGCTCCTTGACATCGAGTATGACGTAACGCGCAAGCGCAACCATCGCGATGTAGAGGGGAAAGCGTACCGGCAGTTTTCCCGAGTTGTAGTACAAGCCAACCATGGTCAGCACCTCCAGATAAAGGAACATCAGCAGCAAATCGGCGAGGGTCACCTTCTCATTGTTGACCATCAGCATGACTTCCTGGTAGCCGGCGACGACCGTCGCAATGGCTATCACCATCAGCCCGAGGTTTTCTAGGACTTCGAGTGCGTACTGTGCGTACCTGGCGACGCGTGTTTTAGTTGGCATTTTCAGTCAGGCGGCGAGAGTCTTGTATTGGCCACTGGCATAGCGTTCGGCGATCGCTTCCATTGGTACAGGTTTGATCTTTCCAGCGTTGCCGGCAGTGCCAAATGCTTCGAAGCGTGCCTTGCAGATCGATTTCGCGGCCAGCATCGCTGGCTTGAGATACTTGCGCGGATCGAACTCGCTTTTGTCATCATTAAAGGCACGGCGAATGGCCCCGGTCATGGCAAGGCGGATATCGGTATCAATATTAATCTTGCGCACCCCGTGTTTGATGCCGTCCTGGATCTCCTCAACTGGCACACCATAGGTTTCTTTCATCTCGCCACCGTTGTCGCGGATAACCGCGAGCCAATCCTGCGGCACGCTCGACGAACCGTGCATTACCAGATGGGTATTGGGAATCCTTGCATTGATTTCCTTGATCCGTTGAATAGCGAGGATGTCACCGGTGGGCTTGCGCGTAAATTTGTAGGCTCCGTGTGAAGTGCCGATGGCGATGGCCAACGCATCGACCCCCGTTTGGCGAACAAAGTCAGCGGCCTGGTCAGGATCGGTTAGCAACATGTCGTGGGTCAGCGCACCCTCGGCACCCGAACCATCTTCCTTGCCAGCGGTCATGGTCTCCAGAGAGCCGAGACACCCGAGTTCGCCTTCGACCGACACACCAACCGGATGCGCCATTTCAACCACGCGGCGCGTGACTTCAACGTTGTACTCGAAAGACGCCGGTGTCTTCATGTCTTCCTCGAGAGACCCGTCCATCATGACACTGGAAAATCCCGATCGGATAGAGCGCTGACACACTGCTGGTGATGCGCCATGGTCCTGATGCATGACAACGGGTATATCGGGAAACTCCTCGATCGCAGCAAGGATCAAATGACGCAGAAACGGCTCCCCGGCGTACTTGCGGGCACCTGCCGAGGCCTGCATGATTACCGGGCTGGCGGTTTCGGCAGCTGCCTGCATGATTGCTTGCACCTGTTCGAGATTATTGACATTGAATGCCGGCACTCCATAACCGTATTCAGCCGCATGATCGAGAAGCTGTCGCATCGACACGATCGCCATCGTTCAAATACCTCCCTGTTGAGATTTCCTAGGGGCGACGTGCTTCGCCCACTTTCACTATTTTCATGGTGTTGGTGCCACCACTGGTTCCGATCGGCTCGCCAAAAGTAACAACAATCAGATCTCCATTGACAACCACACCCGCATCAACCAGTTCATGTTCCGCTTCTTCGAGCATTTTGCCCAGTTCATGACCTTGATACCTAATCATCAACGGAAACACGTCGCGATACAGACTTAGGCGATAACGGGTGGTGATCTCCGGGGTCAGCGCGTAAATCGGTACACCCGAATTGAGTCGAGATATCCACAAAGCGGTCGAACCGGACTGGGTCAAGGCAGCGATCGCCTTGACCTTGAGGTGATGCGCTGTAAATAAGGCAGCCATGGCGATCGACTGATCGACACGAGTGAACACCCGGTTGAGAAACTCCCGATCAAGGGTTACTTCGTCAGACTTTTCCGCTTCGAGACAGATTCGAGACATCGCTTCGACCGTTTCAGCCGGGTACGCTCCAGTGGCCGTTTCCGCGGAAAGCATCACTGCGTCGGTGCCGTCTAGCACGGCATTGGCGACATCGGAAACTTCGGCGCGCGTTGGCACCGGGCTGGTGATCATGGATTCCATCATCTGCGTGGCAGTAATGGTCAATTTGTTTCGCTCACGTGCGGTTCGAATGAGTTTTTTTTGCAAGGCCGGCACCGCTGCATCTCCGACTTCAACGGCAAGATCACCCCGCGCCACCATGATCCCATCGCTTGCGCTGAGCAAATCGTCCATCGCGTCAACTGCTTCAGCGCGTTCCATTTTCGCAATGATAATGGCATGGCCGCCGGCCGCGCGCATCAACTCGCGCGCCATGTACATATCGGCACCAGACTTGGGAAAAGAGACCGCGATGAAATCGGCTTTCATTTCAACCGCGGTCTTGATATCTTGCATGTCCTTGGCGGTAAGCGCGGAGGCCGTGAGTCCGCCCCCCTTCCGATTGATACCCTTGTTGTTCGATAATTCGCCGCCGACCCGTACATTGGTGTGGATCTCCGATCCGCTAACCTGTCGCACGTCCAAGACCAGCCGTCCGTCATCGAGTAGCAAAACGTCGCCAGAGCGTACATCCTTGGTCAAGCCACGGTAATCGAGACCAACGCGCTCCTGGCTGCCCATCGCGCATTCCGCATCAAGAATAAACCCATCGCCTTTTTTCAGAACCACCTTGCCATTCTCGAACCTGCCGATGCGAATCTTCGGCCCCTGCAAATCGCACATCAACCCGATGCTGCGTCCGGCCTCGTGCGCCACCTCTCGCACTAACGCAGCTCTGGCGAGATGTTCCTCGCGGCTACCGTGGGAAAAATTCATTCTCACGACATCGATACCTGCGGCCACCATCCGCCCGATGACCTCCCTGCTACTCGATGCCGGGCCAAGCGTGGCGACGATCTTGGTGCTGCGTTGCACGGGGTCGTTCAGTGTTCAGCGGGTGTAGTCGCCCGCTTCTCAAGTATTTCCAGCGCCGGTAGCGTACGGCCTTCCAAAAATTCGAGAAACGCCCCGCCAGCGGTAGAGATGTAATCGATTTTGTCGTAAACACCGAACTTTGCAATTGCGGCAACAGTATCGCCGCCACCCGCAATCGAGAATCCCGGTGAATCCGCGATTGCTGCCGCCAGCGATCTCGTTCCGTTGGCGAACTGATCGAATTCGAATACGCCAAGGGGTCCGTTCCAGACAATGGTTCCAGCATCGGCCATCAAGCCAGAGATCCGTTCGGCACTTTCCGGCCCGAAATCGAGCACCATGTCCTCTTCGCTGATCGCGGCGACCCGCTTGACCGTAGCTTCGGCTTTCTCCGAGAACGATGTGGCGCACACCACGTCGACGGGTAACGCCACGTTACCGCCTCGCTGCGCGGCGGTCTCCATTATTCTGCGTGCCTCTGCAACCAGATCGGCTTCAACCAGAGACCTGCCGACATTAAACCCTTTGGCAAGCAGAAAGGTATTTGCAATCCCTCCACCGACGACGAGCTGATCGACTCTCATTGCCAATTCATTCAGGATGGTCAACTTGGTCGATACCTTGGAGCCAGCCACGATTGCAATCAGTGGACGCGCCGGCTTTCTAAGCGCACGAGACAAAGCCTCGATTTCCGCGCTCATCAACGGCCCGGCGCAAGCGACTGGAGCAAACCGGGCTATGCCATGGGTCGTCGCCTGCGCCCGATGGGCAGTACCGAAAGCATCATTCACGTATACATCGCAAAGGCTCGCCATCTTGCGAGCCAGCGTTTCGTCGTTACTTTTTTCACCTTTGTTGACGCGACAGTTCTCGAGCAACACTACTTTCCCGGGCTGAACGGCGACACCATCGACCCAGTCTCGAATGAGTTCAACCTTGGCTTCGAGCAACTCACCAAGACGTTCGGCCACCGGTGCCAGTGAATCAATCGGTCTCAGCTCACCTTCTATCGGTCTGCCAAGATGGGAGGTCACCATCACCGCAGCGCCCGCTGCCACGGCGTGACGGATGCCCGGCAGTGACGCTCGGATACGCGTGTCATCGGTAATGCTGCCCGCTTCATTCAAGGGAACATTCAAGTCGGCACGAATCAGAACACGCTTGCCACTCAAATCAATATCCCGCAAGCGAAGAAACGACATGGTCGTGATTGTCTCCTAGCCAGACGTGAAACCGCATCAGGAAATACTAAAGGCACTGGGTCATCACCCCTGTGCCTCAGCCCAACCTCAAACTAGCTGCGCTACTTGGCGTCCATCAATGCGACCGTGACATCAAGCATGCGGTTCGAGAATCCCCATTCGTTGTCATACCAGGAACAGACTTTGACCAATGTTCCTTCCGATACTTTAGTGAGCGTCGAATCAAAAATCGACGATGCCGGATTGTGGTTGAAATCAATCGAAACCAAAGGCCCGTCACTGTACTCCAGCACGCCTTTCAACTGACCGGCGGCCGCTTTTCTGACGACGTCATTCACCTCATCAACGCTGGTTGCACGCTTGGCGACAAAGCTCAGATCGACAACGGAGACGTTGATGGTGGGGACCCGCATCGCAAACCCGTCGAGTTTGCCGTTCAACTCCGGCAAAACCAGGCCCACCGCAGCGGCGGCGCCGGTCTTGGTGGGAATCATCGACATGGTTGCCGAGCGAGCCCGGCGCAGGTCTTTGTGGTAGACATCGGTCAGTACCTGGTCGTTGGTATAGGCGTGAATCGTAGTCATCAGGCCATTAACCACGCCTATGCCATCGTTGACTGCCTTAACCAGCGGTGCCAGGCAATTGGTCGTGCAAGAAGCGTTGGATATGACCTCGTCCTTGCTGGTCAGTACACTGTCATTAACTCCGTAGACAACAGTTGCGTCCACGTCGTTACCGCCCGGTGCGGAAATAATGACTTTGCTGGCACCACAGGTCAGGTGCGCCTTAGCTTTCTCCTTGCTGGCGAACAAGCCGGTGCATTCGAGCACGACATCCACGCCGAGACTTTTCCATGGAAGCGCGGCCGGGTTGCGCTCGGCCAAAACGGCTATCTTGTCGCCATTGACCACGAAATGATCGCCCTCCACCGTTACCGTTCCCGGAAAGCGGCCGTGCGCCGTATCATATTGTGTCAGGTGGGCATTCGTTTTGGCGTCACCCAGATCATTGACAGCGACGATCTCGATATCGTGGTTCTTTCCGCCTTCGTAATGGGCGCGAAGAATATTGCGTCCAATCCGACCATACCCGTTGATTGCCACACGGACCGCCATCGCTCAGCTCCTTGTTGATCAAAGTCAAATTTTACTGCACTCGCCTCGCTGATCATAGCCAGAGGGCATGGCCTCGCTGTGACGAGATTTGCTTTTCCCGGAGCGCCCTTTTATGCTCCTGAGGCAAATGCCGAATACGGGTCTATCCACCGATCCAGCGTGCCCGGATTGAGTTGCCCGCGTCTGACTTGAGAAAAAGTGCAATTTGAGGAGGGGAACAGCATGAATCTTACCCGGAAGTTGGCCGTGTCAGCATGTGTCGTTGCAGTCGCGCTGTCAGCATGTTCGCGTCAGGAAGAAGGAGGAGGAGAGGTAGAAGTACTGCATTGGTGGACTTCGGGGGGGGAGGCGCGTTCGGTCGCCGAGCTGAAGAAAATGCTCGAGGAAAGAGGCGACTCCTGGAAGGATTTCGCTGTCGCTGGTGGCGGCGGTGAAACCGCAATGACGGTGCTGAAGTCGCGCGTGGTGTCGGGCAACCCGCCGACCGCGGCGCAAGTCAAAGGCCCCGGCATCCAGGAGTGGGCGCGTGAAGGTGTGCTTGCCAACCTCAACAGCGTGGCGCAAGCTGGTGACTGGGACAACCTGCTTCCAGGCGTAGTAAGCGCCGTAATGAAATACGAAGGCAACTACGTGGCGGTGCCGGTCAATGTGCATCGGGTCAACTGGATGTGGGCGAATCCGGCCGTATTCGAACAAGCCGGCGCCAACATTCCGACAACCTGGGACGAATTCAAGGCCGCGGCCGACAAAATCGAAGCCGCCGGATTCATCGCCGTTGCGCACGGCGGACAACCGTGGCAAGACTCAACTCTGTTCGAGTCGATTGCCCTCGGTATTGGCGGCGCAAGCTGGTATCAAAAGGCCTTCGTCGAACTCGATGAAGCTGCTTTGAACAGCCCGACCATGGTGAAGGCATTCGACACGCTGCGCATGGTGCAAAGCTATATCGACAAGGACGCTGCCAACCGCGATTGGAACCTGGCCACCGCAATGGTGATCAACGGCAAGGCCGCCATGCAATTCATGGGTGACTGGGCGAAGGGTGAATTCACCGCCGCAGACAAAGTGCCCGGCACCGACTATATTTGTATGCCAGCTCCCGGCACTGCAGGGTCTTTCACTTTCAATATCGACAGTTTCATCATGTTCGAGCAGAAAGATGAATCCGCAATCACTGCCCAAGCCCACCTTGCCGAAGCCATCATGGACCCGGCGTTCCAGGAGGTCTTCAATCTGAACAAAGGTTCGATTCCGGTACGCCTGGGCATGGATCTGTCCAAATTCGACCAGTGTGCCAAGGATTCCTCTGCCGAGTTCGCGTCATCTTCGATGAACAACAAGCTCGTTCCCAGCTGGGCGCATGAGATGGCTATGCCGCCAGCCAACAAGGGTGCGATGTTCGACGTGGTTACCGCGTTCATTAATACACCCGGAATGAGCTCGAACGACGCTGCTGCCGGAATGGCAAACGCCGGCAAACTGTAACCAAGTTATCAGCACCTAGCCCGTGCCGCGGCACGGGTTTACTGACAGGCTCGTCCTTTCGATGACCACTGCCACAAGCGCGTCGGGACTAGATCGCCCACGCAAGCGATTCGCCGATTACCTCGAAACGGCGCTACCAAAGATCGTGCTTGGGCCAACGCTGCTGATAGCGTTGTTCTTCATTTACGGATTCATCATCTGGACCGGTTGGCTGTCGTTTACCGACTCGAGGCTACTGCCACGCTATGAGCTGGCCGGCTTTGTTCAATATGTCACTTTGTTCGAGAACGAGCGCTGGTGGACGGCGCTGAGGAATCTCGGCATTTTCGGCGGCTTGTTCATACTTGTCTGCCTAGTCGTCGGCCTGCTGCTGGCAATTCTGCTCGACCAACGAATACGTGCTGAAGGAATTCTGCGCGCCGTTTATCTGTATCCGATGGCGTTGTCCTTCATCGTCACCGGCACCGCCTGGCGCTGGATACTCAATCCCGGGCTCGGTTTGCAGAACCTTATTCGCCAGATGGGCTTTGAGAGTTTCACCTTCGATTGGATCGTCACGCCGGGGATGTCCATCTACACTGTCGTGATCGCCGGCGCCTGGCAATCCACCGGGTTTGTAATGGCACTATTTCTCGCGGGATTGCGCGGTGTTGACGACGCGATCATCAAGGCAGCGCAAGTCGATGGCGCTTCGCCAACGCGCATTTACACCAGCATCATCATTCCGTCGCTGCGCCCGGTTTTCTTCAGCGCGCTGATTATTCTTTCTCACATTGCCATCAAGAGTTTCGATCTGGTCATGGCGCTGACCGGCGGAGGCCCCGGATTTTCTTCCGATTTGCCGGCGACGTTCATGTACACCTTCGCCTTCAACCGCAATCAGATCGGACTTGGCGCGGCAAGTGCGATCATCATGCTAATGACTGTCGTTGCGATCATCGTCCCGTTAATGTACTCGGAGACACGCCGGGGACATCTGGGCAGGTGAGGGCAATCTGCAAAGAAGCGATAACAAACAGAAGAGATGGCTGATACATCCCAAACACAGACAGCTGGACCACAATGGCTGGGGCGGGCTGTCCTCTACGCGTTGCTGGTCGTGTTTGCCGTGTATTACCTGATGCCGTTGTTTGTCATGATCACGACCTCACTAAAGACGCTGGATGACATTCGGGCGGGCAATCTGGTTGCACTGCCTGAGGAAATCAGTTTCGCTGCCTGGGTCAAGGCATGGGGAACAGCCTGTACCGGCGTCGAATGCAACGGGCTCAAGGGAAACTTCCTTAACTCGGTAAGCTTTGTCGTGCCAGCCGTGATCATTTCAACGCTGGTCGGCGCGTTCAACGGCTATGTATTGACGATGTGGCGTTTTCGCGGCAGCGATGTTCTGTTCACCCTGTTGTTGCTCGGCTGCTTTATTCCGTTTCAGGTGATACTGCTGCCGATGGCGCAGACGCTGGGTTACCTGGGTATCGCGAATTCGATTCCGGGTCTGATATTCGTTCATGTCGTGTATGGGCTTGCTTTCACCACCTTGTTCTTCCGCAATTTTTACGTAACGGTACCATCGGACCTGACCAAAGCAGCGCGCATTGATGGAGCCGGCTTCTTCACCATATTCTGGCGCATTATTTTGCCCCTCTCGCCGGCGATCATTGTTGTCAGTGTCATCTGGCAGTTCACGCAGATATGGAATGACTTCCTGTTCGGCGTGGTGTTCTCCTCAGGCGAGCGGCAGCCAATTACCGTTGCATTGAACAACCTGGTGAATACCTCAACAGGGATAAAGGAATACAACGTTGATATGTCGGCTGCCATTATCGCGGGGTTGCCGACACTCTTTGTGTACGTAGTGGCCGGCAAGTATTTCCTGCGCGGCTTGACCGCAGGTGCAGTGAAGGGGTAGGCAAAACCATGAGCACGTTGTCGATCATCAATGTGAAGAAACGCTACGGACCAGTCGAAGTCCTGAAAGGGATCGACATTGATGTCAAGGACGGTGAATTCCTGATCCTGGTAGGGCCCTCGGGCTGCGGCAAATCGACCCTGCTCAACATGATCGCCGGTCTCGACACGATCACCAGCGGCGAGATTGCCATCGGTGGGCGCGTCGTCAATGATTTGTCACCGAAGGACCGCGACATAGCGATGGTGTTCCAGTCGTATGCGCTGTATCCGAACATGACGGTGCGCAACAACATTTCTTTTGGCTTGAAGATTCGCAAGATTCCCAAGGGAAAACAGGAAGAAACTGTCAACCGGGTCGCCAAGCTGCTACAAATTGAAGCCCTGCTTGACCGTATGCCTTCGCAACTGTCAGGCGGTCAACGCCAGCGTGTCGCGATGGGGCGCGCACTGGCTCGTGATCCTGCGTTGTTCTTGTTTGATGAACCGTTGTCAAATCTCGACGCCAAGCTGCGGGTCGAGATGCGCGCGGAGATCAAGCTTCTGCACGATCGGCTCGGCGCGACCATTGTCTACGTGACGCATGACCAAATCGAGGCGATGACGCTTGGCGACCGGATCGCTGTCATGAAAGGCGGTGAGGTACATCAGCTTGCGACCCCGCAAGAGGTGTACGACGATCCTGCCGATCTTTTCGTCGCCGGCTTCATTGGCTCTCCACCCATGAACTTGGTGCGTGCGCCCGTTGCTCATAAGAACGGCAAAGTCGGTGTCAACTTGCACGATGGTGGCGAGACATTCTTCCTGGCCGCACCTGACGCGGTGCAGAATGGTCTTTCAGCGTGGAACGGTTCTGAGGTGGTTGTCGGAATCAGGCCGGAGCAGATTACGGACGATTTGGCACGGGGCCATGAGCGGAGCGATCGAATCAAGCGGCGCGCCAAAGTCGACGTCGTTCATCCGACCGGACCCGACACACTGGTGCTGATTCAACTCAACGACACTCCAGTCACCTGTCGTGTCCACCCCGAAACCAGGGTGCAAAGCGGTGACAATGCGGATCTCATGTTCGATTTGTCGAAGCTCGTGTTCTTCGATCCCGACAAGGAAACACGTATCCGCTAATCCAGTTGAGCCAAAAGGATAGCCAGCCCGCGCAGCGCCGGCGTTTCGGTGACAATCACATAGGTCGGAATGGCGGACAAATAACTGCTGAAGCGGCCCTTGTCCTCGAAGCGCTTCCTAAAGTCCGACCGGTCAAAATATTCCCCTAACTTCGGCACGATACCGCCGCCGATAAATATGCCGCTGCGCGCGCCAAGCGTGATGGCAAGGTTCGACGCTGCGGTACCAAGCGCAGCACAGAAAATGTCAACTGTCTCGCAGGCTCGCTCATCACTACCGCCAAGTGCGGCATCAGTGATCTGCACCGGCTCGAACTGTATGTGCGGCACACCGTCGAGCTCGCACAAAGCCCGATAAGTATTCGTCAGGCCCATACCGCTCAAGAAACGCTCGACCGAAATGTGACTTCCATAGTCCCGGCGGAAAACTTTCAGAATGCCGTCTTCTCGCTCAGTTACCGGACTGAACGCCACGTGACCACCTTCCCCCTGCACCGCCAGCCAACGGCCGGCATGCCAGAGCAGGCCCGACACTCCCAATCCGGTACCCGCACCGAGCACGCCGATTGCGTTTTCCGGAACCGAGGTCCCGCCACCGACTTTGCGAGTCTCGTTTTCTTTGAGTATCGGCACAGCCAGCGCCAGCGCGGTGAAGTCATTGATTACGTGCAACTGGTCGAGTCCAAGCGCGTCACGCGTTGCGTCGATCGAGAATGTCCAGGGGCCGTTGGTAAGGCTGATCTGATCTCCCGTCACTGCCGTGGCAACGTCGAACGCGGCAACACCAATGTCTGGATTTCCGACCAGGGAAAGATAGTGACGCACCGCTTCGACCGGTCCGGCAAAATCCTGACAGTGCAGGATTTTCTCGCGCTGCGTGACAGTCGTGCCTGGAGTAACCAGAGCGAACCGAACGTTGGTCCCACCGATATCGGCTACCAACGATGTCTTCACTTCAGTCATCGCGAAAAGTTGAGGCTGGATTATCTGATCAGCGTTTTTTCTACTGCAGCAACGACAGCATCAACCGTGATCCCAAAATACTCATAAAGCGCACCGCCCGGGGCAGACTCTCCAAACCGGTCGATGCCGATTACGGCGCCGTCGAGACCAACATACTTACGCCAGAAATCGGTCACTCCTGCTTCCACTGCGACGCGCGGCAGGCCTGGAGCTAACACACCGTCGCGGTACGACTTGTCTTGCCGGTCGAATACATTTGTCGATGGCATGGAGACGACCCGCGCCCGAGTGCCCTTATCCGCCAACGAGCTCTGCGCGTTCATGGCCAGCGCGACTTCCGATCCGGTAGCAATGATAATCACGTGTGGATCGTCGGCCTCCGACAGTATGTATCCGCCTCGCTGAACGTTTTCAATCTGCAGCAAACTGCGTTTCTGATGCGCAACCCCCTGACGCGTCAAGAGCAGGCTGCTCGGCCCGTTCCTGCGCTCAATCGCCATCGCCCAGGCAACTGCTGTCTCAACAGCGTCGCATGGGCGCCAAACATCCAGATTAGGGATCTGCCTCAGACTAGCGGCGTGCTCGATGGGTTGGTGCGTCGGCCCGTCTTCACCAAGCCCGATTGAATCATGCGTGAACACAAAGATGCTGCCAACACCCATGAGTGCAGCGACACGCAGAGCATTACGGCAATAATCGGAGAAAACAAGAAAAGTGCCTCCATAAGGTACGCATCCTCCATGTAGCACCATGCCATTCATCATTGCCGCCATGCCAAACTCACGCACCCCATAAAAAACATAGTTGCCACCAGCCTCGGACACAGCTTCGGAGCCAGACCACATGGTGAGATTTGAACCGGCAAGATCAGCCGAACCACCGATCAATTCCGGCAGTAGCGGTGCAAACGCTTCCAGCGCATTCTGCGACGCTTTGCGGGTCGCTACTTTCTCCCCCTTGTTTGCGACCTCGGCAAAAACCGCGTCCCGCTTGCGTTCCCAATCAGCTGGCAGTTCACCCTTGATCCTGCGCTGGAACTCGGCTGCTTGTTCGGGGAACCTAGCGGTGTAATTCTCGAGCAGTTGCTTCCATTGCGTCTCGTGTGCAACGCCCTGCGCGCGCGCGTCCCAGGCAGCATAGATATGCTCTGGAATTTCAAACGCGGGATACGACCATCCCAGCGCTTTGCGTGTCGCCGCCACTTCTGCCTCACCGAGTGCCGCGCCGTGTGCTGCTCCCGTGTCCTGCTTATTGGGCGAACCTTTTCCGATCTTCGTCTTGCAGCATATCAGGGTGGGTTTTTCAATAACCGATCGAGCCTCCCCAATGGCTCTGTCCACCGCGCCGGGATCGTGCCCATCAACGCCGTCGATGACGTGCCATCCGTAAGCTTCAAACCGTTTGTGAGTTTCATCAGAGAACCACAGGCTGATGTGGGCCTTATCCGAGTCAATAGAAATCCCGTTATCATCATAAATGACGATCAGCTTGCCCAGGCCCAACACTCCAGCGAGCGAACACGCCTCATGAGATATGCCTTCCATCAGACAACCGTCGCCCACGAAAGCATAAGTATGGTGATGTACCAGCTCGAACTCAGGGCGGTTGAATTCCGCAGCAAGTGCCTGTTCTGCAATTGCCATCCCGACGGCATTGGCTAAACCTTGACCGAGTGGGCCGGTGGTGGTTTCGACCCCCGGCGTCAAACCATACTCAGGATGACCTGGCGTTTTCGAGTGCAGTTGTCGGAATGCTTTGATCTGGTCTATCGGCAAGTCGTAACCGGTCAGATGCAACAGCGCATAGAGCAGCATGGAGCCATGGCCGTTTGAGAGGACGAACCGGTCCCGGTTGAACCAGGAAGGGTTCGCAGGACTGTGTCGCATATACTTGCGCCACAATACTTCGGCGATATCGGCCATTCCCATCGGCATCCCCGGATGCCCCGAATTCGCTTTTTGAACGGCGTCTATTGCCAACATACGGATTGCGTTGGCCAGTTCTGATGCGTTTGCCATTGGTCATTTCCAGGAAAATAAAATCCCGAAACAGACGTTCCGGGATTATTTGACACTTGAAGCCGAGCTATTCTATCCCAGCCAGCGCGCAAGAGGCGCAGTCAGTCTTCCGAGCGCCGGGGGGGTTTTATTCCCAGTTGTTTAATCTTGCGGTACAGATGGGTTCGCTCGAGACCAGCCCGACTGGCGACCCGTGACATGTTGCCGTTTTCCCGGCTTAAGTGGTACTCGAAGTAAACCCTCTCAAATTCCTCTCGTGCAGCGCGCAGATCCCGATCAAGGTTGAATCTCTCGTCCTGCAGAGGCACTGCCGCATCAAAATCGGCTAGCGCATTGGTCACGTCACCGATACCGATTTCAGAACCTGACGCAAGCTGTAGACAGCTTTGTACGACTGTTTGCACTTGTACCAGATTGCCCGGCCAGTGATAGTTGCGCAGCATATTCAGAGCGGCCATGGTAAAACTACGCGGCCGGGAGTCGTGTACCGTCAGTAACTGAGCGAGGATCGCTTCAATCAGCTCCGGAATATCCTCGGAACGTTCGTATAATGCTGGAACACGAATGATGGTTCCGGCTATAACCGCATACAGGCGCGGTTCGAACGAGCCATCAACAATGCGCTCGGGCAAGGAAACCGTTGTCGAGGATAACAAGCGCGTGCCACTTGCTTCCAGATCGCTCATTGTCGCCAACAGAGCATACTGCTGCTCACGCGACAATTCCTGAACGTCGCGTAGATAGACGATTCCCTGGTGGGCAAGTTGGGCGAGTTCGTGACGGCGCTGATCGAACTGAGCGGGGCTTGCAACTTCTACCCATCGCTCATCGTGTTTTCTAAGCAGCCTCGCACACTGGTTTGCTCCTGCGCCCGGTGGCTCAACAAATAGTACCGGACCGCGCAGTTTTCCTAAACGCTCGATTTGTTCACGCAGTTGCACGACGGCGGGCGATTTGCCAATCGTCACGAACGATGTCGTCGTCCGCTCACTTGCAGGACCCCGTGCGAGTGCCGAGCCAACAGTCGACAGCAATTTTTGCAGTGCGATCGGTTTTTCGAGAAATCCGTAGGCACCGATGCGGGTCGCCTCCACTGCCGTATCAATCGTGCCGTGACCGGACATCATGACGACCGGCATGGTGAGTTGCCCAGTCGACGCCCATTCCTTGAGCAAAGTAACGCCGTCACTGTCGGGCATCCAGATATCCAACAATACCAGATCGGGCGTCGACTGCGACCGCGAACTCCTGGCTTGCGATGCGCTTTCAGCAAGACGAACCCGATGACCCTCTTCCCGCAGAATCTCGGACAACAACTCACGAATACCAACTTCGTCATCTACGACAAGAATCTCGCTCATCCTGCTCTAACCTGCTAACGATTGACTATAGCCTGCTGGGTGTCTGTCACCCCAGCGACCTTTGACAGCCTAACCTCAACCAGGGCCCCCCCAGAATCCCTATTTGAAACGGTGACGCTGCCATTATGTTCTTCCACGATCTTCTTCACGATGGCCAAGCCGAGGCCAGTTCCGCGCAACTTGCTGCTTACGTAGGGCTCGAACACCCGCGCCATCATCTGTTCCGGAATGCCGGGCCCATTATCGCGTACCGAAAGCACGACGGCGTTCTGCGATGCCTCGGTAGACACGACAATTTGTGGGTCACTAACTTGAGCCACGGCTTGCTCGGCATTCTGAAGCAGATTGTGCAGTACTTGGCGCAGTTTCGCCGAATCACCAAAGACAATCGGTAGTCGCGGGTCCAGTTCAGCACGCAGCACCGGGCTTGAAGCTTCGTACAGTTCCAGTATGTCACCAACCAATGCGTTCAAATCAACCGGTGCCAGGTCAGGTTCCGGCGAGCGTGCGTAGTCGCTGAATGCATTCACCATGCCTTTCAGTGCGGAAACCTGGTTAACGATAGTCTGCGTGGAGCGATTCAGAACATCGGAGTCTGATGTTTCCAGCTTGTCTGACAACCTGCGCTGCAAACGCTCCGCTGATAACTGTATTGGTGTTAACGGATTCTTGATCTCGTGCGCGAGACGACGCGCGACCTCGCCCCACGCAGCGTAACGCTGCGCCTGCAGCAGTTCCGTTACATCGTCAAATACCACCACGTAACCTTTCTCCTCACCTTCCAATAGCTGCGAACCACGCAGCAGAAGGACTTGCTTGCCTGCCTGGGTGTCGACGTCGATTTGCTGCTGCCAGGTCGTTTCCTTATCTCCGACGAAGCGGGCTTGAGCTGCTTGACAAATAGTCACCAACCTGGGAGCGCTTGTCTCCCAATCGGCGATGCCGGTTCCAAGCAACTGGGTAAGAACCGCGCCCAGGATTTTCTCCGCGCTGCGATTGCTGGCACGCAGACGAAAGTCTGTGTCAAATGAAAGCACGCCAGCCGACAGGTTTGCCAGGATACGTTCCAGGTAGACGTTCGCAGCAGACAGTGCTTCCTGATGTTGTTGCGCAGCCCTCTGCGCATCGGACAGCTGGCGTGTCATGGCGTTAAAGGATTCGGTGAGTACCCCAAGCTCATCCTGCCTGTGCACAGTTTGACGCTGACTGAAGTCGCCCTGTGCCACTGCACGCGTTCCAGCCGCAAGAAAACCAAGCGGGGCAGATAACCGGTTACTAAACATGATCGCCAGCAGCAGTACCGATAGCAACGCAAGCCCAAGTGAAAGCGTCAGTGCCAGCGTATACAGGCGCTTCAGACCTTCTCGCGAAAGCGATAACTCCTGGTAGTCGCGGTAGGCTTCCTGAACTATCGCCGCGTCACGCGCAAGTTTCTCCGAAACGGGTTGCACAAGCTGGAGGATCTCTGTCTCGCCCGCCGAATAATTAACAGGCACGACCACACGCAATCGCAATGCAAAATCGCTGTCTTCCTCGATGGAAAGGTAGGGCTGCTGCAATCTCACCTGACGCAATACCGACGGGTTGGGCATGACTGGCAACAGCTGTTCGGAATCCACGCCGGAAAAGGCGATGATGTCCCCTTCAGGTGTTAACAGCGCAGCTTCGTGCACAGCAGCCTGTTCGCGCAGATCGTTGAGTGTGGCCACCCGCACACCACCCTGTTCGTCTGACAGACTGACCGCTATCGAGTCAGCTTTTCGTTGAAGTTCGCGCAAGCCAGTCTCAAGATTGACACGGCCAAGGTTGAGTCCACCTTCCAGAGCACTATCGACCCTCACGTCGAACCACGATTCGATCGATCCGGCGAGAAACTGAACCGAAATGCCGTACATCAGCACTCCAGGCAAAACTGACACTATGGTGAAAACCACGACCAAACGCAGCGTCAGCTTGGAGCCGAACACGCGAGCCTTGAGGCGCCGTCGCACCGCGACTAATTGCATCCCAACCAGCAACAGCAGAACTACCAGTACGGCCACGCCAAACCCGAGCAAAAGCGGCAAATGATTAGCAAAGACGGTCGTGTTGGTACTCGCGCTAGAGAGCAGATAAAGCATGGCCACGCCGAGTATCAGTGCAACCACCACCACGAAACGTGTGCCGCGGTGCATCAAAGACTTGCGCAACTTCTGTAATGATCGCTTCATCTTTGCACCGTCCAGCGGAACCAAGCTGAAGACACATCCCAGGCATCCGAACCCAGTGCGTCGATCTGAATTGGCTTCGGCAGTCGCGCGGTGTCGAGTCTCATTCTCAGCGCTGCCTCGTAGACACGATCGTCATCGAGCACCGACTGCTCAAACATATGTTGATACTCAATACCGCCTAATACCTCCAAGGCTCTTTCGAGTGTGTCAAAGGTCTGATGCAACACGCCGTAGCCAAGCCGGTATTGACGCGTCAAAGCGTTGTAACTGAGCCGGTAGATTTGCTGCTGTTCAACGATACGCTTGTTCCAGAAATAAAGCGTATACCAGCGTGGATAGATGACCTCGAACTCAATCACGAAGTGCAGTGGAACACCACGGTTGAGCGCGTCCTTGACAGTCGGCGTAAGACCGATGCTAAAACTTGCGCTCAGGAAATATGCGCCGCCGTTACTGGTTAGATCATAAGATTGTAGAAAGATATTGTCTGCTCGAGCCGTTGTGGTTAACACCAGCAAACAGGCACCCCAAAGCAGATGGTAGAGCCTAGACTTTCTCGAACAGGGCGTGGAAAAAACCATCGTGCTTTTTTGACGGAAGCAACAGTCCGCCTCCTTGCTTACCAGGCCGCGATCCAAGGCACGCGTCACCGTGGCGGGACAGAAACCAATCCACCTGCTCCTCATTCTCTTCCCGAAAAACGGAACAAGTCACATAAAGCAATTTACCACCGCGAGAGACGACCCGCCACAAGGCGTCCAACAAGCCTCTCTGCTGGTCAACGAATCCCGCGATGTCTTCGCGCCGACGTAACCACTTGATGTCGGGGTGACGGCGCACCACGCCGGAAGCGCTGCACGGTGCATCGAGCAAGACACGGTCTACCGGTCTGCCGTCCCACCACGAAGCAAGGTCGATAGCATCCGTGCACCTTATCCGCGCGCGAAGTCCAAGCCGCTCCAGATTTCTCCTCACGCGCTCGAGTCGCTTCCAGTCACGGTCAAGTGCTGTCATGCGCACGTCAGCGAGCTCGAGAATATGCCCGGTCTTTCCTCCCGGTGCTGCGCACGCATCTACCACGCGCTGATCGGGCTGCAGATCGAGAATATGCGCCGACATTTGCGCCCCCGCGTCTTGCACCGATACCAGGCCATCAGCAAAACCAGGCAGGCGCTCGACGCTAACCGGCACCACGAGTTGCACAGCTTCCGCAGAAATGCAAGTTACATCGATACCCTCCTCTGCCAGCATTGATGCGTATTGCGATGGTTCCATCTTCCGCCGGTTAACGCGCAGCGTCATCGGTGGATGGAGGTTGCCGAATTCCAACACCAAGTCTGCTTGGTGGCCCAGCTGCGCACGCAGTTTGTCTATCCACCAACGCGGATAGGAAAATCGAGCAACGTCGTCACGCTCAGATGCATCTAAGAAGTCCCGGCGCCTGCGCAAATATTCACGCAATACTGCGTTGGCGAAAGGCTTCAATGATCGCCCGCCTGCCGCCCCGATACTCTTTACCGCGTGATCAACGACAGCATAATGCGCTGCCTTACTGTACTGAAGCTGATAGAGCGCGACCAGCAGTACGGAAACAACCTTCCCGCTCTTTGGCTCGCGTTTCACCAACCGGTCCAAGGCAAAACGCAAGAAACCAAGATGGCGCAATGTACCGTAACTGCAAGCCTGAACTGCCGCCCGCTGTTGGTCGGTCAACAAGCCTTTGCGAAACTCTTTGTCGAGAGCGTCCGGCAGGCTGCGGCCGGAAAACACTGACCACACGGCCGCTGCAGCGGCCATCTGTATCTGCTGCAATCGACCGTCTCAGTTCGCAAAGCGTTGGCCTGCTTCTATCGGGAATCCGCGCAGGAATTCCGATGCAGGCAAACGCTTTCCGCCCTGCCTTTGCAGTTCGGTGAGGCACAGGGCACCGCTGCCACAAGCGACAACGATGCCGGCCTCCGTTACAGCCCTAACCTTACCCGGTTGGGCCGACGAATCTTTAACCAGCCTTGCCGCCCAGACTTTGACCAACTGCTGATCGAGATGCGAGAACGCGCCTGGAAACGGATCGAAAGCGCGTATTGCTCTCTCGATCTCGACAGCCGGCTGTGTCCAGCGAATCTGTGCTTCAGACTTCGTTATCTTGCTCGCATAGGTTGCGCCGAAAGCGGATTGTGTCCGTGGCTGCAACGCGCCCGATGCGATCCCCGCTAACGCCCGAACTATTGTGCGTGCCCCAAGCTCGGCCAATTTGTCGTGCAAACTAGCCGCAGTTTCATTGGCCGCAATCGGCGTGCTCTCCGTCAGGTAGACCGGCCCAGTATCGAGTCCCTCTTCCATGCGCATAATACTGATGCCGGTTTCACTGTCACCAGCAAGCAAAGCACGTTGTACCGGCGCCGCGCCGCGCCAGCGTGGTAGCAATGAGGCATGAATATTGATGCAGCCGTAGGGAAACGCCTCAATCACGCTACTGGGTAAAATCAGTCCGTATGCGGCAACTACCATAGCATCGGCACCGACGCCGAGAATATGTTCGACAACTTCAGCGTCACGCAGAGTAGCCGGCTGAGACACCGTCAGTCCGTAGTCCATGGCGAGCCGCTTCACATCGCTAGCCACCATTCTAAGGCCGCGACCAGCAGCTGCGTCAGGGCGGGTCAGAACCAGAGCCACGTGGTGTTCGCTTTGAATGAGCGCATCGAGCGCAGCAGCAGCAAAAGAGGGCGTGCCGGCAAAGACCAAACGCATTGATTAAGAG
The DNA here is from genome assembly GCA_020346185.1 of Betaproteobacteria bacterium. Taxonomy (GTDB): domain Bacteria; phylum Pseudomonadota; class Gammaproteobacteria; order Burkholderiales; family Eutrophovitaceae; genus SG8-40. The sequence continues at coordinate 2,505,793 of CP070775.1, forward strand.
CAGCCGATCGATCAGATCGCCAGCCGCTCTGCCTTGCGCAGCTTCTTGACGATCCGCTCCTGTTTCAGAGGCGACAGATAGTCGACGAAAACCTTGCCCTCGAGGTGGTCCATTTCATGCTGTACACAGACCGAAAGCAAGCCGCTGGCGTCGAAATCGAAAGTGATTCCGTCCCGATCAAGCGCCCTGACGCGTATTTCCTCGGCCCGGATCACTTTCTCAAAGATGCCTGGTACGCTCAGGCAGCCCTCTTCGCATTCGATTTGGCCGGAGGACGCGACGATTTCAGGATTGATTAACACCAGCAACTGGTCTTTCGACTCGGAAATATCCAGCACGATCACCCGTTTATGGACATCAACCTGGGTTGCTGCGAGGCCAATTCCGGGCGCGGCATACATCGTCTCAGCCATATCACCAACCAGACACCGAGTCGCTTCATCGACCTCATCGACCGGTTCTGCAACCGTGTGCAGGCGCGGGTCAGGGTATTTCAGTATCGAGAGCAATGCCATAATTGCTTGCTGATTTAAAGAATTAGATGCAGAATTTAAAGGAAAATATTTGATATGGTGGGGCTCGATCGGTCGCATATGCGCGACCGATCGTCAATCACCCAGTAAACGAAGGATACGTCAAATGGGCAAGAGACTTATATTTATGGTGTTATCCACGGTCGCCGTCGTGCTAGTCCCCGGCCTGATGATGGCCCAGGATACGCAGCCGCCGGAACCTCCCGCCCTGGTTGAGAATCCGCCGTCCCGCTATGTAGTCGTCGAGGGCGACACACTGTGGGACATCTCGGCCCGTTTCCTACGCGACCCCTGGCGATGGCCTGACATATGGGGTCTGAATCGGGACGAAGTCAAGAACCCACACTGGATTTACCCAGGTGATGTACTGGTTCTCGACTTCAGTGGGGCTACGCCGCGACTGCGTTTCGAGAGCGACGCGGGCTGGACATTGGTCCAGCGGCGTCTGAGCCCGGAAGTCCGTAAGCACCCACTGGACAGCTCTGCGATTCCGACCATCTCGCCCAACCTGTTGAAATCGTTTATGGACAGTACCCTCATCGTCGACGAGAATCAACTCGACCTGGCACCAACCATCATCGCCGGTAAAGAGGGACGCGTCCTGTTGGGCCCGGGAGATGTGGCTTATGCGCGTGGCCTCGCGAACACAATGGACAAACGCCACTATGCTGTACGGCCCGGCCGCACGTTTACTGACCCTGATACTAATGAAGTTCTCGGTTACGAAGCGATCTATCTTGGTGAGACCCGAGTCAGAGAGCGCGCCGATATCACGACGTTGAAGATCAGCCGCGCAATACGCGAAATCAATCCAGGAGATCGTTTGCTGACCGCGAGCCGTAAAAGCGACGTTCCCGTCATGCCAAGGGCGCCTAGCCGCAACATCAACGGCAAAGTGATCGCTTCGGCCAACGAGGGTGTTTCAGAGATCGGGCCGCTCACGGTGGTTATTCTCAACCGGGGAAGCCGTGACGGCATCGAGAACGGCAACGTGCTCGAATTATCGCGGGCTGGCGAAGTAGTGCGACCAGCCGGTTCACACAATCGACGAGAAACAGTGACGCTGCCGAACGAACGCTACGGCGTCGTATATGTATTCAAGGTCTATGAGCGGCTCTCATACGCACTGGTGATGCATACCACGCGCTCTGTCAAAGTCAACGATTTCGTTCTGACCCCGTCCTGAATGCCAGACGCGGAACTCGAGGCCTGGCTCAGGCTTGGGCTCATTCCGCAGCTGGGACCGGTTGCCTTCAGAAAATTGTTGAGCAGCTTCGGGAGCCCCGAGGCTGCACTGAGCGCGTCTGCTACGGCACTTGCCAATGTAGTCGGGGCAAGTCTGGCCGCTGCGATTGCCGCGGGACCCGACACCGATTTGTTCGCCGCGACTCTGGACTGGACAGATCAAGACAATAACCGGTTAATGACACTGGCCGACGGTGACTACCCCGGCAAACTTCTCGAAATATCCGACCCACCTCCGTTGCTGTACCTGAAGGGGCAACCATCGTTGCTGGAACCGGAAGCGGTTGCCATTGTCGGCAGTCGTAATGCAACGCCACAAGGCATAGCCAACGCCCAAGCTTTTGCGCGGGAGTTGTCCAATGACGGCTTTGGCATCGTCAGCGGCCTCGCTCTTGGCATCGATGCCGCTGCCCATCGCGGCGGTTTGCAGGGACCCGGTTCATCCATCGCCGTGGTTGCCACTGGCCTGGACACAGTGTACCCAGCTCGTAACCGTAAGCTTGCCCACGAGCTTGCCCAGCAAGGGTTACTCGTTTCCGAGTTTGCACTCGGTACCCATCCGGTGGCGGGAAACTTTCCACGGCGCAATCGATTGATCAGCGGATTGTCACTTGGTGTCTTGGTTGTCGAAGCCGCGGTCAAAAGCGGCTCGCTGATTACCGCACGCTATGCAATTGAGCAGGGGCGCGAAGTTTTTGCCATTCCGGGCTCGGTCCATTCACCGGTTTCGAAAGGCTGCCACGTACTCATAAAGCAGGGCGCAAAACTGGTTGATACTAGTGCGGACATTATCGAAGAATTCGGTCGGACTACAAGTAAAGTGGATTTTGTGACAACACACTCGCCGCATAGTAAACATCCAGAACTGCTTAGTGCTATCGGTTTCGACCCAGTCGACCTCGACACGATCTGTGCACGCTGCGGCTTGACTGCCCAGAACGCTTCGGCGATGCTGCTCGAACTCGAGCTCGAAGGAGCAGTCGTACGGATTGCTGGCGGCCGTTTCCAGCAAGTGCGTCACCCTTAACCATTACTAGCATCTGTTTGCCCAGGGGGCACATGTTCGACATACTGGTCTACCTCGTCGAGAACTATTTTCACAGTGGTCAACTTCCTGATGCTGCAACAATTTCGAAACGCTTGTCAGCAGCCGGCTTCGAAGACGACGATATTTCCGAAGCACTCAGTTGGCTGAGCGGATTCGAGCCACCTGTTGGCATAGGCAACGATGAGGCTTTTGTCCGTAGTGTCGGGTTTCGTATATATACCAACGAAGAATTGGCCAAACTGACTGCCGAAGCGCGCGGCTTCATCCTTTTTCTAGAGGACTCGGATATCATCTCAGCGCCACAAAGGGAACTCATCATCGAG
>CP070775.1:2509041-2613276 GCA_020346185.1 Betaproteobacteria bacterium
AGAACATCACTCACTCGATCTGCACACTCGAGTTCGAGGATCATCGACTGCTGTACAACTGGATTCTGGAAAGACTGGCCGACTTCGGTGTGCTGAACCGCCCTCTGCCGCATCAGTACGAGTTTTCCAGGCTCAATCTCACCTATGTCGTGTTGTCAAAGCGCCGGCTGATCCAGTTGGTGAAAGAGGGACACGTTGCCGGCTGGGACGACCCGCGCCTGCCAACACTGGACGCGGCGCGCCGTCGCGGATACCCGCCAGAGGGATTCAGGTTATTCGCCGAGCGCATCGGTGTGTCCAAGGCCGATTCGTGGATCGATTATTCGATACTGGAAGACTCGATGCGCGAAGTGCTCAACGAGTCCGCGCCGCGGCGAGTCGCCGTGCTCGATCCGCTCAAGCTCATCATCGATAACTACCCCGCCGATCAGAAGGAAACCTGTGAAGCGCCGAATCATCCGCAGAAACCCGGCTGGGGCACGCGCCAGATACCCTTTTCCGGCGAACTGTGGATCGAGCGCGGCGATTTCGCCGAGAACCCACCGAAAGGTTACTTCCGATTGTTTCCCGGCAACATGGTGCGGCTACGCTACGGTTACGTCGTCAAGTGCACGGGCTGCGACAAGGACGCAGACGGCAACGTCGCTGCCGTGCACTGCGAGTACGTTCCCGATTCGAGGTCAGGAACTGCCGGAGCCAACAGCTACAAAGTGAAGGGAAACATTCACTGGCTGTGCGCCAAGGGCGCCTCCGAAGTCCGGGTACACCTCTATGACCGTCTGTTCCGTGCCGAACAACCGGGACGCGATCACGACTTTCTCGAGGATATGAATCCGAATTCCAAAATCACCATTACCGCATGCGTCGAGCCCTCGCTCGCCAGTGCGACAGCCAACCAGAGCTTTCAGTTCGAACGGCACGGCTATTTCACCGCCGACCAGGTCGACAGCAAAGCCGACAAGCCAGTGTTCAACCGCACCGTAACCCTGCGGGATAGTTGGGCAAAACAGAAAAAATAACGATCAGTTATCCGCCGGCGCCAGCTGAATTAATCGCTTGCCAAGATTCTCGCCGCGATAGAGACCTGCAATCGCATCCGGCGCGTATTCGATGCCGTCGAGGATCTCCTCGCGATATTTGATGGTGCCGTCGCGAACCCATTCGGCCAGCTTGGTCCGCGCCTGATCGTAACGTTGCACAAAGTCGAACACTACGAAGCCTTGCATTCGCGCACGTTTGACAAGTAGATGACGCTCGACACGCGGCCCCTGCGGAATCGGGTCCCAGCCTGCTATCGACGCAGTACCGCAGATCGCCACTCGCGCACCCAGACGCAGGTGCTTCAGCACGGCGTCACTGATCGGTCCGGCGGTATTGTCGAAATACACGTCGACACCGCCCGGACAAGCTTTCGCCAGTGCCACATCCACTTCTTCGGATCTGTAATCGATTGCAGCGTCAAAGCCGAACTCTTCGAGGCACAGGCGCTTTTTGTCAGCGCCGCCGGCTATTCCAACAGTGCGGCAACCAAGGGTGTTGCCGATTTGCCCGACGCAAGAGCCCACTGCTCCCGCCGCCGTGGACACCACCAAGGTTTCTCCCGACTTCGGTTGACCGATTTCGAGCAATCCGAAATAGGCGGTAAAGCCGTTCAGTCCGAGCACGCCTAGTGAAGTTGACAAGGGTAGATCCTGCTCGCTGATTCTGCGCTGGACCGACTCACCATCGACCGCTGCGTAATCCTGCCAGCCAAACATCCCGGTAACCAAGTCACCGACTACGAAATCGGGATGGCGCGAAGCCTCGACGCGCCCACTGGCAAACGATCGCATGACTTCGCCAATCGCGACCGGAGCCGAGTACCCGGCTGTGTCGACGATCCAGCCACGCATTGCCGGGTCCACTGACAAATAGATGTTCCGGATCAGTACCTGACCTTCGGCAAGCTCGGGCAGCGCTGCTTCAACGATTTCGAAATGCTCGGCCTGCGGAATGCCTTGCGGACGAGCCTTGAGTCTGACCTGACGGTTGTTCATGAACTATCAATCCTTGCGCGTGCTGTTGAAGTGGTGCCGGTGTTCCCAAAGCGATCACCAGGCACCGCGAACCAGGACAGCAACAATACCTCGCGCGTTGCATCGGTGCATTTTGAATCGGTGCGATTTAGATGGCTGCGACGCCTATCACAGCCCGCTGGCTCCGACCTCTTCCGCCTTCCCTGACAGCCGCAGGAGAACTGGCACAAGCACCCTGTATACGCTTCAGATAGCGCATTACCCCATTGATATAAATAACTATCTTCATTCAGCCTGGGTTCAGCATGGCGGCCGTAATCTGCACCCAACCAGGACGGTCCTGGCTATTTTTGTGAAAGGAGAAACACCATGAACGCGAAGTTGCTCGCATTTATCCTGGGCGCCGCACTGGTGGGCAGCAGCACAGCCGCACTGGCCGAGCGCGAAAGAGGCGGCCGGCACGACCGGCCGCAAGCCGAACAACGACACCAGCGTAATTTCGCCGGCGATCATCGGCGCCAGGACCGGGTTCACGCCAGATCCGACCGCTATGACCGTGGACATCGGCGCAATCCGTACTGGGCGAAAGGCGATCGTCGTGGCCGGCACGGCGCAAACAAGCATCGCCATGGCCGAAATTGGGCCAAGGGTCGTCATCATGGACGACTCTGGAAAAAAGGCCATCGTCACGGTCGGGATTGGGCAAAAGGCCACCGTCATGGCCGACACTGGAACAAGCATCCAAATCATCGCGATTATGCCAGGCGCCATGCACCACATCCCCTCTATCACGGACACGGCCGGCATTACTACCGGCACGCACCGCGCGACGGTCTGACCATCATCTATCGCGGTCACTTCTGAGCAGTCCGGGGGCAGCCTCTGCGCACATCCTCGCTACGCACCGCGAACGTCGCGTGGTTTGCGCGAGGCTGCCCCCACCCCCTTCTTTTCAAGGAGACAGATCATGAAAACGCCGACTTCAATCGCAACGCTCGTCGCACTTATGTGCGCAGCGCCGCTGGCACAGGCAAACCAATCTTTCGAGGATTACGCTCGCGTGATCGAGGCAGCACCACAATACGAAGAGGTAAACGTGCCACGCAGGGAATGTACAACAGAGTATGTTCCAGAGCGTAAACATCGCAGCGGTTCGTTGGCAGGACCAATTATCGGCGGCATTGCCGGCGGCGTCATTGGGGCGCAGGTCGGCTCTGGCAATGGCCGCGTCGCGTCGTCTGCCGCCGGCGCCGCTATCGGTGCCATTGTCGGCGACCGACTTTCCCAGCGCGGTCAGGACAAATACCACGAGCGCGAAGTCAGGCGCTGCGAAATCGTCGATCACTGGGAGACGCGGCTGAATGGATACCGCGTAGTTTACCGCTATCGCGGTCACGTCCAGACCGCCATCCTGCCGCACGATCCGGGGCGCAGACTGCGCGTGCGTGTTGCAATCGAACTGGTGGGACAATAGCAGGACATCCGTGACAAGTGGGATTACTGAGCTGCTCTGCGCCTGCCACCTGCCCGAAGTTGCAGGCTTTACCGGCATCGGAGATGATCAGTCTCGACGCGACAAGGATTGAGCATGAAACCGAGACGATCTCTTCTGATGCTGGCCCTGCTGATAGTAACTGCGTTCACTCCCCTCGACGCCGAGGCGCGCCACGCAACAACGGCCGTCTACCCGGCCGCTACGTTCGTCAGGGTCGCCGAGCGGGCTGTCTCGATGCGCGATGCAGTCAGCCGTGTGCGCCAGCAGACCGGCGGCCGCGTACTCGACGCGCAAGACCGGGGCACTCACTACCGCATCAAGGTACTGGCCCCAGAGGGCGAGGTCCGCATCTATCGGGTCGATGCCCAAACCGGTGCGATTCGCTGATCGTTTCGACTTGTTCAAACCATGCGAGTACTCGTAGTAGAAGATGAACCTGCGCTGCAACAGCAGATTTGCAACGAACTGAAGCAACTCGGTTACGCTGTCGACGCCACGGCCGACGGCAAGGAGGCTTACTACCTTGCCTCGGAGTATTCGTTTGACGCGGCCATTGTCGATCTCGGACTTCCGGGCCTGTCCGGGCTTGATGTGATCAGCAAACTGCGCAGCGACGGCAGCCGGCTGCCGATTCTGATCTTGACGGCACGCACGAGTTGGCAGGACAAAGTCAGCGGTCTGGAGAAAGGCGGCGATGACTATCTGACCAAGCCGTTTCGCATGGAAGAACTCTCTGCCCGGCTGAAAGCCCTGCTTCGGCGGGCTTCCGGCGCAACCAGTGAACGGCTGCGCTGCGGACCAATCGAGTTGAATATTTCCGGCCAGCGAGTCAGCCTCGATGGCAGCCCAGTGGATTTGACCAGTTACGAGTACAACTTACTTGAACACCTCATACGAGAGCGGCATCGCGTGCTGTCGAAGGATGAGCTCGCTACACACCTCTATCCACACGACGAAGAAAGCGACAGCAACGTAATTGAAGTTCTGATGGCCCGCTTGCGCAAGAAGCTGGATCCGCGCGGCACGCTGAAACCGATCGAAACACTGCGTGGCCGCGGTTACCGCTTCAGGCTTGGCGACGAGTGATGGCGTGCCCGGCAAAGCAAACCGCGCCTTCAACCACCGGACGGTTCGAGTGACCGAAGCGTTACAACATGCGCTCTCTTAACGCTCGAATTACCGTCAGCGCCGCGATTGTGCTCGCCATTTTCGTGGTGCTATCCGCCTTCGCACTTGAAAAGGCGTTCCACGACAGTGCCCGCAATGCGCGCGAAGAACGTCTGCTCGCACAGATCTATCTGCTCATGGCGGCAGCGGAAGTGGATGTAGACGGAACACTACGCATTGCCAACAGATCGGCGGAACCAAGACTCGACCTGCCTGATTCGGGTCTGTACGCCTTCATCGTTGATGGCAACGGGGAGACTGTCTGGCAATCGCGATCCGGACTGGCAATCGAACTGCCCCCGACGCCTACTCTCCCGACGGGAAGGCAAACATTTACGCAGACAACGCATGGCGGTGAGCATTATTTGGCCAAAGCTTACGGTATCAACTGGAATACCGATAATGGTTCGTATCCGTTCACGTTCAGCGTTATCGAGGATTCGAGCGCCTTCGACGAACAACTCAATGTCTATCGACGCAGCTTGTGGACCTGGCTCGGGGCATTGGCGTTACTACTTGTGGTGTCTCAATGGACCACCTTGCATTGGGGGCTGGCACCGTTGCGGCACGTGTCCAATGAACTCAACCGACTTGAAGCCGGCGAACAACACAGGATCAGCGGCCGCTATCCGAGCGAAGTGCAGCGCCTGGCTGACAATCTCAACGCGGTCCTGTCACATGAGCGCAAACAGCAGCAACGCTACCGCAATGCGTTGGCTGACCTCGCGCATAGCCTGAAAACACCACTTGCATTAGTACGCGGTACGGTGCGTGAAGGCGAAGTGAAGAATACGCAATCGATCGAGCAGCAGGTCGACCAGATGGATCGCATCATTGGTTACCATCTGCAACGCGCCGCAGCCTTGGGCCGCAGTACACTTGCCACGCCTGTCGAGCTAGGCCCGGCCGTGCAACGCATCGTCGCCGCACTGAAGAAAGTGTATTCGGACAAAGCGTTGCAGATTATTGTCGACATCGACAGCAACGTGCGCTTTCGCGGCGACCAAGGCGACCTGACCGAGATGGTGGGAAACCTGCTGGACAACGCGTGCAAATGGTGTCGCGATAAAGTGCGCATTTGCGCAAGCAGCGATCAGAAGCATTTGCAAATTTGCGTTGAAGACGACGGCCCGGGCATCGGTGACAGGGACGCCGCAAGCGTGTTCGTGCGTGGCACACGCACGGATGAGACGGTGCCGGGCCATGGCATCGGCTTGGCAGTGGTACGCGAGATCGTCGAGGCATATGGCGGCAAAGCAAGCATCGGCAAGAGCACGCTCGGCGGCACCCTGGTCGAACTGCATTTGCCGGGGACTCAATAAAACGCCTACATCACAGAATTCAGTATCTGCCTCGACAACACCATGTCCTGCGTTCGAATTACTCCCCTTCCCGCCTCTAAGCTCCTATTCATAGGCGTATACGACGATAGTGCACGCTCACAGTAGTTTAGAATCTCTCCGCTACGCACGGCTACGATTTGACAACCTGTAGCCACTCAGGTACCAACAAACGCCAACCTGCGGCCCAGCCGTGAACCTGCCGCGGTCAAACCAGAATCCCTCCGGACGATGATAAGAAAATGAATCAACCGATATTAGCTCCCGCCACCACCGGTTACGACGCATTTATCGCACTACTTGCTTCCGAAGGCGTCGAGTACCTGTTCGGCAATCCAGGCACGACGGAGCTCGCCATCATGGAGGCGATCGGCGCGCAATCGGCCATCCGTTATGTTCTTGGATTGCAAGAAGGCATCGTCGTTGGCATGGCGGATGGCTATGCCCGCGCATCTGGCCGCCTGGCGGCCGCCAACGTGCATGTCGCACCAGGCCTAGGTAACGCCATGGGCTCTCTCTATAACGCGAAATTCTTTGGTTCGCCAGTGTTGCTCACGGCAGGACAGCAAGAACAGGGTCATGGTCTGACCGAACCACTTCTCTACGATCCGTTGGTACCAATCGCACAGCCGCTGGTCAAGTGGGCGGTCGAATGCACGCGGGTCAAGGACCTGCCACGCATCATCAGGCGCGCCGTGAAAGTCGCTTTGGCACCACCAACTGGGCCAGTATTCCTGAGCCTTCCGGGTGATGTTCTCGATGCAACAGCAACACTCGAGTTCGGTCGGCCAACGCGCGTCGATTTCGATGTGCGGCCGGCGGACCATGTTCTCGAAAAACTTGCGAGCCGCTTGCTCGCCGCACAAAACCCCGTGATCATCGCTGGTCACGAACTGGCAACTCGCAATGCGCTGGAAGAAGCGGGCGAGTTTGCTCAATTGCTGGGCGCCGCAGTGGTACAACAAACAGTACCCTACGGAGCGCATTTTCGCAGCGGACATCGCGCATTTCTGGGTGCACTCAATCGCAATCAAAACCAGGTGCGCAAGCGACTCGAACCACATGATCTGTTGATTTGCCTGGGCGCAGACGTGCTTCGCATGTCGGTTTACAGTCCGACCGACGCTCTGCCAGCCGACATGCCAATCGTGCAGATTGCAGAACGGGACTGGGAGCTAGGCAAGAACTACCCAACCGAACTGGCCGTCAAGGCAAATGTGCGAGAAACACTGACAGCACTGAATACATTGCTTAAGGCGCGGATGTCGACCGAGCAGCGCGGCCGTGCCAATGCACGCCTCGCCGAAATTGAAACGAACAACTGGGAAGCTCGCCGCTCGGAGATGGTCGAGCAAGCCCTCAAGCTCGTCGATACCCGCCCGATTGACCCGCAGTTTATGTCAATGTGCATCGCCGATACCATACCCGAGGACACGGTCGTCGTTGACGAAGGGCTCACTTCGACTTTGAAGCTACTCAGTTACTTGCGGTTGACGGATAATCAGTCTTACTTCGGACTTGCATCGGGCGGCATAGGCTTCGCAATGTCCGGCGCCATCGGCATTTCGATCGCACTACCAAATAGGCCCGTCGTTGCTGTTGTCGGGGATGGCAGCGCCATGTACAGCGTACAGGCGCTCTGGACAGCGGCGAATATGAAGCTGCCAATCACCTATATCATCCCGAATAATCGTGGCTACCGCATTCTCAAGGAAAGGCTGATTTCTTTCCGCAATACCGATCGATTTGTCGGAATGGACATTGCGGACCCTGATATCGATTTCGTCGGCCTCGCCGAGTCCATGGGGCTCGAGTCGCGACATGTCGAAGCGCCGCAGGACTTTGCCGGAGTATTGCGCGAAGCGATTGCAAGCGGGCAGCCGAATCTTGTTGATGTCCGCGTAGCGAACGGCTTCGGAGAGTAGAACCGTCCATGGCGGAGCATCAAGACCATCTCGCAAGTGTCGTGACCTATTACGATACGCACCCGATCAACGAGCAGCAGATCATGCATGCGCTGCGGGCGCGAGGTATTGACCTGGATCACCTGACCGAGGATCTGCTCAAAGATTACGATCAGGATCACTTTGGAGGCCTGCAAGCCACCGATGTGCTGGCTGCCAAGGCCGGCATCAAGAAAGAACACCATGTGCTTGATGCGTGCAGCGGCATGGGCGGACCGGCGCGTTACATTGCTCATCGCATCGGCTGCCGTGTAACGGGAATTGATTGCACTGAAAGTCGTTATCTTAGTGCTATCAAACTTTCTAAACTGGTCGGTCTCGAAACGTTGGTCAATTTTGTTCACGGTGACGCGCTGGACATGCCGTTCGAGGAGAACAGTTTCGACGCTGTCATAGCACAGGAAGCCTGGTGCCACGTGCCGGACAAGGCCCGCCTGATTGCACAATGCGCGCGTGTCGTGAAGCCCGGCGGCGTGATTGCGTTCACCGACATCCTCTGTACTGATAAACTGAGCAACGGTGATATGCGACGTCTTCGCAGTGAAATGACCTTCCCCGAGCTGGAAACAATCAGCGGCTATGCGCGCCTGCTCGAGTTAAGTGGATGTACGTTGCTAGAACACGATGATCTCAGCAACGTGTGGACGAAAGTCCTGGAAGACCGGCTACTAATGTACCGCACCCTCGCAGAAGAAACAGAGCGCAATTTTGGTGCCGAGCGCGCACGTGAATGGGACGATGCCTACGCCTTCTTCGTCAGTCGCTTTCGGCAAGGCAGGCTCGGTGGTGCGCGTTTTATCGCCCGGCGCGACCGAGGACCGGTGCTTGAGGATGCAGAGGAAGCATTATGAATGATCGGTCGCGATACTTGCGACGGGCACGCTATGTGATCCCGGTGCAACAGACAGTCTACAGATGAGCAGATACCACCACTAACAGCAGGCTCGCTGCGCTCTGGCAGCTTGCCGCTATTCCGGCTACCTAGTGAGTTTATGGTGTAACGTGAACCTGTGCAGATGTCTGGCAAGTGCCTCCTGCACTCTGCTTTTGCTCTCATCCTTCTCAAGCAGTGTTGCTGCTGACGAAATATATCTGCGGGGCAACTTCACGGGTGAGGAAATGCTTAAGTACTGCAAAGTCGCCGGCAGCGATTCGGTGCGCGATTTTGAGCGCGGCATCTGTACCGGTTTCATTGATGGATTTGCCGCCGGGCATCATGCGGCCGAATTGTGGCACGCCTTTCATCACCGTGATGAAAGTATCGACAGCATTTATGGCCATCTTTGTGTACCGATCGACGTTAACCGGACCGCGCTGGTTTCCATATTCGTGCGCTACCTCGAGAACAACCGCGACAACTTGAGCTGGAATGCTGGGTTGCTCCTCGAATCCGCCCTGCGGGAAGCGCACCCGTGCAAGCGAGAAAATTGACGATGCATCGCAAGAACGAGAGGAAATAAAAGTCAGCCCCGCGCACTGCAGATGCCGGCTGACGCCGCCGTGTCGGGAACCGGCTTGATTCAGCCCCCACCATCGTATTTCTCACCGCTCTACACAGGCTAGTGACGAGCCAGTGCCTAGTGTTTCAAGTAGCGAAGGATGCAATCGCCGCGGCTACACTTTTGCTAGCGATTCGAAAGACAAGTGCGGTCGGCAAGTTGCAAAGTGAGCTGGCTCGCGAAATCGCACATCGCCATGGTGTTGCCGACCCCTGAGCAGTGTGTAGTCCGCAGTTACTGCTGTATTCGCTTTGCATGATCCTAAAACAGGACTTTTTAGCCAAAACTATCATGAGAATTGTTTCTGGGGGGCGATTTTCCGACCTTGCGGGGGTGGAGTGCGCTAAAGGTTTTTGTTGATCCCCACGACCTCAAGAAAATCCACGACGTATTTGGCGACATTTGTTTCAAGCAGGTTCGCACACGCCTAGAGCGTGCTTGCTGGCAACGCTGCGCAAGAAGACTTGTCATGCCGCTTGACTTTATCACTGCTGCTGAACTAAACGATCAAATTCTGTATGCGGGCAAGTACGCAAGGCGCGACACCAGTGCGCAGTTGGGCGAATTGAAGCCACGCTGACTTTGACCAACGCGATTTTCTTGAGTGTTCCGCGTCACGATCGCAAGCGCACGCATTCATTCGAACAAATTGAGGATATGTTGGCCACCATCAGCTTATTCCAGTCTTGCAAAAGATCGAGATCACTCAGCCCAATATGGCTGAAAATTCGGCGTATGTTCCGTCAGCTCTGGCAGCAATTCATGACTGCGGCGCTCACATTACGATCGATAACTTTGGCACCGTCTATCGCTCGTTGGTCTACCTCGGAGATATTCGTCTCAACGTACCCGACGCCGACCACACCTTAATCATGAGTATCAGAGTAGTACAAGGCGGCTCGCGTTCGATCTTCAATGTCATCTCCGTCGTTGCCCACAGCGTGGGAACGGAAATCGTGGGCAAAGCCATCGAACCTGATACGCAATACGCATCCCTGGTATTCAACGGATGCAATATCGCTCCCGGCTATCTCTCGTGACGGCTCGGTTATACCGATGAATTAGCAGTGGATAATCTTGACTGGAATAACGTGGTCCGATATCTAGCTCTTGCGTGGTAGTCCGCAGCACTTTATTCCGAAACAAAGAAATGATTGGGCACGAAAAAAAAGTACCAATAGAAAACGCTTCTCTCTTTGCGAGTCTGACGAGGAGAAGGACCAACAACTCGTCATTAACCAATACAACACACTTTTTTCGATTGGCCACATCACCGCATCAAAAGTTGCCGATAGATCAAGCCAATGGCGATATGATGTCGCGAATCGCCGTCTCGGGCCGACCGAGCTGGATTCGCGTCAGGTGATTCACCCCCCAACATGGGCAATGACGCCACGCCCAGGCCGAACAACAACAAGTAGCGTTAACGGAATATTTGATAGTGGGAGAACAGAGTGAGACCTGTGATCATTTTTGCAGTAGCCTGCCTCCAAGCGCTACTTGCGAATGCCGCTTTCGTAGCAGCGCAGCCATTACCGGTTGCCGAGCCCGAATCGCTTGGTCTTTCAGCGCAACCACTGGGCAACATCAGCAAGGTATTCGATACGCATATCAGGGAGCGAAAACTCCCGGGCGCGGTATTCATGATCGCGCGCGACGGCAGGCTCGCCTACTCTGAGGCAATCGGCTTTCGCGATCCCGTGCAGCACAAGCCGATGACGCAAGATGCAGCATTCCGGATCTACTCAATGTCCAAGCCGCTGGTATCGGTGGCCGCAATGATGCTGGTCGAAGACGGCGTGCTGCAGCTGACCGACCCGGTCTCGAAATTTCTGCCGTCACTGAAGAATTTGCGGGTAAGCGTGGCAAACATGGACGCCGAATTGGCGAAAACAACCTACAAACTTGTTCCGGCGCAGCGTGAGATGACGGTGCATGACTTGTTGCGCCATAGCGCGGGCTTGGTTTACGGTGAAATCAGCAACAATGTTCCCGTCAAAGAGTCTTACGCAAAGGGACGGCTTGTTCGCGCAACGAGAAACTTCGATATCCGCGATTTGACACCTTTGACACCAATGCAACAGATAGCCGCGATTTCGCGTGAACCACTGGCCCATAAACCGCGTACAGTCTGGGAGTACAGCTTGGCTAGCGACCTGCTGAGCCGCATAGTCGAAGCTGCTTCCGGTCAGCGCCTCGGCGAATTTCTTGAACGACGCCTGTTTGCACCGCTGAGAATGGTTGAATCGGATTTCTGGGTAGAGCGCGAGGATCTCGGTCGAGTCGCCGAGCCGCTGCCAACAGAGACGTGATGAGCGTCAAGACAGCACACCTTATCGATGTGTCTCGTGTCCCAGCCAAGGACTCCAGCGGCGCTGGTGCCGTGTCGACCGCAGGCGATTACCTGCGCTTTTGCCAGATGCTGATCAATGGCGGGGAACTCGAAAGCAAGCGCGTGATGAGCCACAACACGATCGCGCTGATGACATCGGAGCATCTTGGTAGTCGGATCAAGACTACCCTGACAGGGCGAATTGTTGCCGGGCACCCCGGGGTACACTTTCGGCTTTGGCTTCGCCCTACGGCAAGCACAGGGCATGGTCGGCGTGGCGGACTCGGTAGGTGAATTCACCCGGGGTGGATACGCCGAGACCTATTTCTGGGTCGAGCCCAAAGCGCGTATGGTTGCGGTCTATGTGCGTCAAGCGCCGGGGCCGATGCGAGCTTACTACCGCAGGTTGTCCAGGCAACTCGTTTACGCCGCCATCATCGACTGAGGTTTGCGCCAGATGGCGGCGCAAAAACCCCTTGCGCAACGCCACGGCAAGCACGGCGAGCGTCCGCATCGGGCAAGGGCAAGCTGGAATGCCCCTGCAGCGAACTTTTTTGATGAACTAACGAAAAGAGTCCTACGGAGACAGTAAATGCACTTTCAGGAATTGTTCACACATTTGCGTGAATTTGACACCCCGACCATCTGCAACGCGCTCGAGATCGCGAGTGGCTTGCGGGAACTTTCCACTTTCACACAACATACGTTGATCGCCGCATCATCGCGCCTGCCGGCAATTGTCGGATTTGCTCGCACCGCCAAGATCCGCTGCTCGACGCCTTACGATCCCGCACAGCGCAGCCAGAATCGGGTCAGCTACTACGAATACATCGCCGGCGGCGAGCAGCCGTCGATCGCCGTCATCGAGGACGTTGACGAGCTCCCTGGCGTTGGCGCGTTCTGGGGTGAAGTTAACACCCACATTCACCGCGGACTCGGGTGCGTAGGAACCGTCACGAACGGCTCAATGCGCGACCTGGGCGCGATGCACCCCGATTTTCAGTGCCTCGCCGGATCGCTGTCTCCAAGCCATGCCTGGGTACAGGTGGTGGAAATCGGTGCACCTGTCGAGATCTTCGGCATGCGTGTGAACCCTGACGAAATCATCCATGCCGACGGCCACGGAGCAGTGGTCATCCCCCCAAAGTACCTGGAGAAATTGCCAGCGGCAATCGATTTGATGGCACGGCGCGAAAAAGTTTTGCTCGATGCAGCGAAACGGGACGGCTTCGACATCGCCACACTGAAAGAGGCGATGTCAGAATCGGAGAAAGTGCGTTAGCAACTTCTGCCGTGGGCATGACGGCGCAAAATCGCTCCGGAAAGGCTCAAGGAACAACGGGCACCCGAAGGTACCCGTTTAGTACAGTATTGCTTTGGAGTACGTTCAGTGTTGCGCGCCACGCAAAATGAAATAGATCTCGTCTTTCAACATTAATCTCCGCTTCTTCATGTCCTCGAACTCGAAGTCCTGGAACGGTTTCTCATTTTCTTCGATGTCGACGATTTCCGCGTTAAGCTGTTCGTATTCTTCAATCAACTCTGCAAGATGTATGTCTCGCGACTTCATCTCCTCCAGAGTTTGCCTGTACTCTGGAAATTCATGTTCGACGTCGTGTGGCTGTATGTACATCGGCACTGTCCTCCATCGTCAAGTTCCGGCTGCGGAGCGCAGCCGTATTTTGAGCATACTCTTGAGTCAAATCGACCGCCAGTCCCTTTTTGCCCTTTACCACTGCAGCATCAGAAAACTACAACTTTTTATGATGTTAGAAAATATTTGGCGCAACGCAACATCCCGTTGGTGGCTCCGTCATGGGTGGCGTTCCCCGCTTTCCGAACTACCACCGTCAACACGTTCCAAGGACCACCTGATACGACAGGAGTCAATATGAGCACGATAAGCAACCCAGCACGCGAGCGACTCCGGCACGACGAGCTCGCCATCGGCGTCGGAGTACGAGGTGTGCGCGGCGTCGAAATTGCGCCGATCATGAAAACCGCCGGTTTCGACTGGCTGTTCATTGACCTGGAGCACGGGGCGACATCGATCGAAACAGCCGCATCGATCTGCGTAGCTGCGCTCGCGGCAGGCATTGCTCCCCTGGTTCGAGTGCCGCAAAGCGATTTGAACCTCGGTACGCGCTGCCTCGATGCAGGTGCTCTTGGTATCGTGATGCCGCACGTCGACACCGTAGAGCAAGCGCAGGCAATGGTCAATGCGTGCCATTTCGCGCCGCAAGGTCATCGCTCGATAGCCGGAAATTATGCGCAACTTGGTTTTGCGCCCACAGCCGCAGCAGACGTGGTAACCGCTTTCAATCAGGCGATACTGGTGGTAGCGATGATGGAAACGCCTGGCGCCATCGACAACGCGGAGTCCATCGCGGCAATCCCGGGCATAGACGTGCTGCTGATCGGAACCAACGATCTGTGCCTCGAGATGGGCATACCGGGACAAATCGACCACCCGCGCGTAACGGACGCCATTGACCGCGTCGTATCGGCATGCCGCAAGCATGGCAAATGGGCTGGTTTAGGTGGGGTTTACACCAAAGAACTGTTGCGGTCGTATATCGGCCGTGGCATGCGATTGATTCTGGCGGGAAATGACATCAGTTTGCTACTGAATGCGGCAAGCAGCCACGCCGATTTCGTGCGCAGCTGCAAATAGAGTCCCGAGCAGTGCGCAGATTACGTTTACGCAGTTGCAACAAAATGGTCCGAGTCTTCTCTCATGATCGGTTAATGCCATTTCCTCATTGTGAATACGTCGCTACCGTCGATTTCTCACGGTTTTTCGACCTCACGCATGCCGCCATGGGATAGTGGTTAGCGCAGAGGCCGGGGTTCGCCTTGCCGCAACTGATCACCGCACACCGCATCGTTACGGTGACGGTGAGCATTGATTGTGATTTCGTCAAACCGTTAAGCATCGGCGATATGCTGCCCTTCGCACTGCGCGTGACCACAATTGGCAATGCCCGCCGGCGATCCGCATGACGTTGACTTGACAGACGGCGTAGAGCCACTTGGGAACTGTCCAGACCAAGGTTTCCACCGACCTTGATGCGGCGCGCAAAAAATCTGCGAGGGCAACTGATTTTCAAGTCACGGCATCGCGCTCGCCGGTAAGCGCAGATGTAGACGATCAGGCGTTTTGGGCAGCCGTGTTCTCGGTAACCTGGATCCCGTCCGGCACGTGAACCGTCGTGGTCGGAAAGGCAATTTCGGCGCCATGCTTCTCCACGATATCACTAATGGAAAGCATGACTTTCTCCTTGATTTGATGGTACTCGGTCCACACCGTGGTTCGGGTAAACGTGTAAATAAAGAAATTGACCGAGGACGCGGCAAACTCGTTCAAATTCACCATCAGCGTTTGTGATTGATCGATATCCGGATTCTCGTCGAGGTATTTGCGCACATCCTGCAGTATTGCCGGTACCCGAGAAATGTCGTCATACCGTACACCAATGGTCTCTCTAATCCGACGATGTGTCATGCGCGACGGATTCTCCACCGAGATAGTCGTAAATACAGAATTAGGCACATACAGCACACGCTTGTCGAAGGTGCGAATCGCCGTCCGGCGCCAGCCTATTTCCTCGACCGTACCTTCGATTTCCCTATCCGGCGAGCGGATCCAGTCACCGACGGCGAAAGGACGTTCGGTGTAGATGGATAGTCCTCCAAAGACGTTCGCCAGGATGTCGCGGGCCGCAAGGCTCACCGCGATCCCGCCAACGCCGCCGAACGCCAACAGGCCCGCGATGTTGATGCCCATGGTCTGCAGGATAATCAGCGCCGTCGTGACAAAGATCGCCCCCCGAACCAACTTTCCAACGGCATGAACAAGCGTGATGTCAACCTTCTTGCCACGGTTCTTTCGGACTTCAATATAACGTTGCTCATAGCCGCGCGTGAATCGAACTGCAAACCACATCAGGACTAGGATGACACCGGCTTTGCGCAGCATCGGCACAGCGTCAAAAATCGCCGTGTCCGTTTCGGCACCCACTATGTCCGCGGCGAAGGCGACGCCCAACACCCAAACCAGTGTGCGTGCTGGTCCCGTCGTTGCTTCGAGGATGACGTCGTCAAAAATGTTTTCGGTATCGTGTGCCCTTCTCGCGAACCGATTGATAATCCGCCGGACGATTGCGCCCACGATCATAGTCAACAGAACGACCACAAATGCCTGGCCCATCCATACAACTTCGCCGCCGAGGGCGTCCTTTAAGTTATTTATAGCTTCCACCGCGTTACTCTGCGTTCGTAAAAAAGATTTGATATTGCGTTAGCCGCATCTGCCGGACAGTTAACCTCATTTCGCAAACAACCGCCTAGAGTCTTTGAATGCTTTAAACTCTAGAGCGTTGCCGCTCGGATCCAGCACAAACAGTGTTGCCTGTTCGCCCGCCTGTCCAGCGAAACGAACGCGCGGCTCGATGATGAACTTCGCGCCAGCGATTTTCAATCGTTGCGAGATTTTTTGCCAGGCGTCCATCGACAGCACCAGCCCGAAATGGCGCACCGGAACATCATTTCCGTCAACCCGGTTCGACCTTGCCTGCACGGTCTCCGGTGACAGGTGAGCAACAATCTGGTGCCCATGAAAATCGAAATCGACCCACTCATCACTGGACCGCCCCTCGGGGCAGCCGAGAACCGTGCCGTAGAAATACCTTGCTTCAGCGAGGTCATTGACCGGGAACGCCAAATGAAATGGTGGCCGTTCGGACATGGTCGTAACCTGCAAGCAATTTGTTAAGCCAACTCGTTCTTAGCTCTGCCGGACGCCCGCGCGTCGGCGATACAGCTCAATGTAATCGTCTATCAGCGGTTCGCCATTGTCGACGGCCTCGCGCGCTTGCGCCGCCACCGCGTCAATGTGCGCGATAAATCCCTCGATTCCATGGATTGCCAGCATGCGCGTGTACTTGAGACCGGCGGCCTGGCCTGCAAACTTAATCGCCTCGGGATCCGTCATGAAATCGCGTCTGCGAAACGGTTCCAAGTCCCAGTACGCAGTGGAAAGTTCGTGAAGATCATCTTCCAATCCGGGTACGGAGGCATCGATTCTGTCGGTAAAAGAGTAATTGGTCATGAGCACTTCGGCCACCAGGCGCATCTGCAGGAGAATTCTCTGCTCTCTACCGACCGGCGTCGTGAAATGGGTAGCGATGTAGTCCGCTTCTTCGGCATCCAACACATTGGCGATTTCACGTTCCAACACCGCGTAGAACCACTCAGGTGCAGCAATCTTGCTGTCGATCAGCACGAACGCATCCTCTACCAACTCGCGCTCGGCCTGCTGCCATTCCGGTGCTTGACTGTTCCAGCCTTCATCGAGGCCAGCGCGCCGACCATACTGCGCGAGCAACTCACGCGCCCTTAACAACGCCTGCTGCCTGACAACCACTTTCCCGATCGCGACCGGGACGGCCGGATCAAGGCTGTATGCCAGGCGCGAAACCGACGCTTCCTTCAGAGCGCGCCGTTCTCGCTCCTCACCCTGGGACTCGTCGGCGTTCGCCGTCGGCGCTGCTGCCAACAGGCAACAGACAATAGCGGTGCGCGCTCTACGCACAACAGCAGTCATCGACCTCTCCAAAACCAAAACGCGAAGTTTACAACGCCGGCGCCGCTTCCGTTGCAGGCGCGCTGACAGGGCACGATCCACGGCGACGCTCCAAACTGCCATTTAACGGTATCATCAGTTACGCTGCGCAAGCCAGCGCCAGCGCCGGAAACGCCAAGCATTCGCAATCAAGGAGGGGAAAATGGCTTCACACAACAGAGTCGCAATCATCACTGGCGCGGGAAGTGGTATCGGGAAAGCAGTGGCGCTGGTTTTTCTCGAACACGGGTACCGCGTTGCCCTTGCAGGGCGCCGCCAGGACGCGCTGCAAGGCACGATCAAGGAAGCAGGCAAGAACGACGCGAATGCAATTGCGGTCGCGACTGATGTTAGTGAACCGGCCGCGGTCGCGAACCTGTTCTCAACGGCACGTGAAAAGTTTGGCCGAATCGATGTCGTGTTCAACAATGCCGGCGTCAATGCGCCGGGTGTGCCCCTCGAAGAGCTCACCGTCGATCAGTGGAAAAATGTGGTTGATATCAATCTCAGCGGCATGTTCTATTGCATTCAGGAAGCTTTTCGCGTGATGAAGGACCAGAACCCGCGCGGCGGACGCATCATCAACAATGGGTCAATATCGGCCCACGCACCGCGACCAAACTCCGCACCTTATACCGCCACCAAGCATGCAGTGACCGGCCTGACCAAATGCGCCTCGTTGGACGGGCGGAAATATGACATCGCGTGTGGCCAGATCGATATCGGCAATGCGATGACCGAACTTGCCGCTAGGATGGCCAAGGGTGTGCCACAGGCCGACGGCTCCATCAAGCCGGAAGCGATGATGAACGTAAGCGAGGTAGCATCGGCCGCACTCTACATGGCCAGCCTGCCACTCGACACCAACGTGCAGTTCATGACCATCATGGCGACCAAGATGCCATTCGTTGGCCGCGGCTAATAGTTCGTGGTACCGGCATGGTGGTTGTGGATACCGATTACCATTGCAGCCGCTGTCGCACAAACACTGCGTAACGCGACGCAGCGCCATTTGAGCACCGACCTCGGAACGTTGGGTGCAACGCTGGTGCGATTTCTCTACGGCTTGCCGTTCGCGGCACTATGGGTATTGGCAGTCGCGCTCATCGGTAAGTACCAGCTGCCTGCGATTAGTTATTCTTTTGCCGGGTGGATGGCGCTAGGCGCGTTGAGCCAAATCGCCGGTACCGCGCTGTTGTTGCGCGCCATGCGCGAACAGAATTTCACGCTTGGAGTCGCGTATTCCAAGAGCGAAGTGATGCAGGTCGCAGTATTCGGTTTTGTGTTCCTTGGTGATCCATTGGCCTCAACCACGGTTGCCGCGGTCGGGCTCGGTACGCTGGGCGTCATCTTGCTGAGCCCTGTCGATCGGCAGCGACCGATGCGCACCCTGGTTCGCGGCATGACAACACCACCGGCACTACTCGGTCTCGCCTCCGGTGGCGGTTTTGCGCTGTCGGCCGTCGGCTATCGGGGCGCCGCACTGGCGCTTGACACGTCTTTCCTGATGGCCGCAGCTTTCACACTGCTCGGCGCCCAACTACTGCAGACAATGGTGATGTGTTTCTTTCTGCGATTGGCCCAGCCGGGCTTGCTAACGCGGGTGCTGGGGGCATGGCGGACTTCGCTTCTTGCAGGAATCAGCGGCGCCGCGGCGTCGGCCGGCTGGTTCACGGCCATGGCGATCGAACCGGTGGCTCATGTGCGCACACTGGCTCTAATCGAATTGGTATTCAGTTACGTGGTTTCCCGACGCATATTCAGGGAGCAATTTGCCAGGCTTCAGATCGTTGGCCTCGTCGTGCTGGTTGCCGGACTAATCATCGTCACACTCGGTCCGCGCCGGGGTTAGATGATTGACCGCGCTCGACATAATGCTGGAAGCGTTGCTCATGACTGCCGGCGCCCGCCAAATGCTCATCACCAGCTTGGATGTTGACGCCGACAAAGAACTCCTGCCCAACGAGTTCAGGGATGATGAACACATCCTGCGAAACATGGAAGTACCGGACGGAATTTTTTCCAAACGCTACACGACAGAGCCACTTGCGTTGATACCCAGCGGCACGCAAACCGCACTCGTTACTCAAAGTGAACCATGTCACAGAGCGCTTTCCGACCTGGAAAGCGCTGACGTGCCGACCAGTCCTGCCCGGGCGCGATGCACTAGACGCTGGACAATGGCCCTCGGACGGGCGGCCATTCGCCCGCAACCGCCACTTCATTCTGAAAAAGTTAGAAGGGTAAGTAAGGGGAGCACGATAGCGCCCGCTAGCACTTTCTTCCAATTAGGGTGGAGCCCGAGAAAATCAGGCAAGGCTGAAGTGGAAACACGTGTGGCCCTCGTTCCAGCACAGCCGTCTCAGCAAGCTGTTCGATTTGCAGCAAGGACGGATTATCACGGCGTACCCAGCCAAGCAGTTCACTGACGACTGCCTCGTCAACGACAGGGCGCCACAAAAGTGGTTCGGTCTTGCCGTGGCAACTACCGTAGCAGCGCGAACCCGGTACTTCCCATCGCGAACCCTGCGCGCGAAGCAACATGTACATGGCTTTCGCCTCAGGCTCGTTGACGCCTTCAGCCATGCTCGCTTCCAGAAACATGAGCTGAGCCTCGTCCCACGGTTGCTTCATTTCCTGAGTGGCATGGTCATACACAATCGACGCCTTGCGGAAGCCGCCGTAGAACGGTTGCCCGAGCAAGTCGCGAAACAACGGTGGCATGCCGCGCCCCTTGAGGACGTGCCCCCCCGGAACCTCCCACGTCCTGCCTTTCGCTTGCTGATAGGCGAAAGGTTCCACCAGCCGCATGGTCGGCACGAAGGGATCGTCGAGCCATTCGACCACAACGCGGCCCTTGAACGACCCATGATCGATACCCTCAGCTTCGGCAGCAAGCGCGCCAGTCGAAAACGCCAATACCGAGACGATCATCAGGAGCTTGTTCATGCAGGCTTCGTTTTTGGTTTGAGCTGTGGCATATACGCCGTCGCGATGGCCAATCCTATCACCTATGCAAGTTCGGCGGATCATACGTGTATGCCATCATCACTGCTCCAGAATAGTGTGGCTCCGCCCAATCTTTTGCGGGCTGTCGTCGAGGATGACTTCACCGACCTTCTGCACCATTTCATTGAACGGCGAATCTTCCAATCGAACCCAACCAACGCGAGACCTTCGTCTTCGTCAACCCTCCGGCTCCACTCAAGGTTGGCATCACGAGGATGGCAGCGCCCGCAACAAATACGGTCTCGACGTACCGAACAGCGTAATCCAGTTGCGATGATCAACATGTAAATGACTTTGGCTTCAACGGGCACAACGCCTTCGGTTATCGCTCCTTCGTAGAGCCAGCTTTGCACTTCTTCCCACAATCGTTGTTTGTGCCTCATGGCCCACTCTCGGATAAGCGTGGTCTCTCGGAAAGCGCTCTCGAGTCAATGACGCATCAATTGCACGACCAGTTCGGTCAATCATCGTCCATCCACTGCAGCTTCCGCCGAAACAAGCCAGCTTGTGTGACCTGTCTCATGAAACGCGAACTGCTTGACCATCGAGTTCAATACAGAAGGGGCGTGGAGTCATTCGACGATCAACTTGCCGCCGACGAGACCTTTCGACACTTTTTCGAAGTCAACTAATATGACTCAAGCCAACCATACGACACTCACGAGAAGAAACAGAATCAGCTTCATCCACCCTCTATCCCGAAGATAAAAGGTACAAGCCAAGTACCAACGGCCAGCCAATACGCCGGTCGGCGCTATTTCCAGCGCTGTGCTTCAGGGACCGAATTTGCCGGCGCGTGCATGATTACCGAAAATTGCCGAATATGTGCGGCCCCTTCTCAATAATGGCTGCGCTAGCGCGTTGGTCAATCGCATCCAATTTCGGATTCTCAGCCCGCACCCACCCCAGAAGCGCCACAAGCTTTTCATGATCGACCCGTGGACGCCATTCCAGTTCCTCTTCGCTTACATGGCAGCGAGTGAAGCAACTGCTTGAACCATGCAGTGCCCAGCGGGACCCTGAAGCACTTAGCACTGTGTACATCACCTTGGCCTCCTCCGGTGCAATGCCTTCCGTGACAGCCGCCTCGTAGAACATCCTCTGCGCATCCTCCCACGATCTGGTTTTCATCTTCACCGCATACTCATAGCTGATCGCAGTCTTGGGAAATTCACTCTCCAACGGATGGCCAAACAACTGGACGAATAACGTCGGCACCGAGCGCCCATCGAGGATCGTGTTCGGCGGCGTCTCCCAGACCTCACCGATGGCCTGTCGAAATCGCAATTCGCCGATGAGCTTGAACTCGGCAACAAAAGGATCATCATCGAGCCGTTCCAGTCCGGCTTCCCCATCGAAGCTGCCGATGACCGGCTCGGCTGTATCGGCAGCGCTTGCGCCAAGCGACAAAACCAACACATCGATGCCAGCTATCGCCATCATCAAAGCAGCTGTTCCGAAAAGTTGTCTCAGGTGGCAGCTCCTGTTCAAACGTGGCAAGGCACGCCGACGACCAACACGCAAGTCAGTCTAGCGGGCATGCCCGAAAATATGCGGCCCGGGATGAAGAATTACGTCACCCACGCGCTGCTGAATGTCGTGTATTGTAGGGTCCTCGTCGCGCACCCAGCTTATCAGGCCGACAACCGGTTCATCGTCGACCAGTGGCCGCCATACCAACTCGGCATCGCCAGTATGGTGACACTGGTTGAAGCAGGAACTTTCGCCACGCACGACCCAGCGCGGCCCCGTTGCATTGAGCAGCAGATACATCACCTTGGCTTCAATGGGCAGGATGCCCTCAATGATACTGCCTTCTAAGAACATCTTCTGTGCCTCGTGCCACGGCTTCGACTGCTGTTTTGCAGCATGGTCATAAACGACCGCTGTCTGGCGAAAACCTCCCTCGAAAGGGTGCCCCAACAATCGCACGAAAAGCGGTGACATGGAACGGCCGTCAACAACGCTGCCGGCCGGAACCGGCCAGATCTTGCCGTCTGCCTGGGTAAAGGAGAAACTTTCGACCAGCCGCATCGACGCAACGAACTCGTTGTCGTCGATCCACTCGAGTATTATCCGGCCGTCGAAGCGTGCCTCTTGAGCGGCAAATAGCGCCCCGCTGCAGAGCGCCACGATCCACAACAGGGTCACCGATCGGGTTACGAAATTACCGCGTATGCCGCGCTTCATTTCATCTCCGTGCCAAAGATAGTTACCGCTCTAACTACACACAAACGGCTTCAAATCTTCAGCGGTTTGTAACGAATCCGTTTTGGCCGCGCCGCTTCTTCGCCAAGGCGCCTCCTCTTGTCCGCTTCGTACTCCTGATAGTTACCGACAAAGAACTCGACGTGCGAATCGCCTTCAAAGGCAAGAATGTGCGTCGCGATACGGTCGAGAAACCAGCGGTCGTGCGAAATAACCAGAACTGAACCGGCAAATTCAAGCAACGCGTCTTCAAGTGCGCGCAATGTCTCAACGTCGAGATCGTTGGATGGTTCGTCCAGAAGCAGTACGTTCCCACCTTCGATCAGCGTTTTGGCCAGATGCAAACGTCCACGCTCACCGCCGGAGAGATTGCCAACGGTCTTTTGCTGGTCAGCGCCTTTGAAGTTGAATCGGCCCAGATAGGCGCGTGACGGCACGTCGAACTTACCGACGGTAAGAACATCCTGCCCGTTGGATACCTCCTCCCATACCGTTTTGTCTTTCGACAAGGCGTCACGCATCTGATCGACCGACACGATCCTTGCCGTTGGTCCGATGACGATGTCACCACTATCGGCCTGTTCCCGACCAGTGATCATGCGAAACAGCGTCGATTTACCCACGCCGTTTGGTCCGATGATGCCGATAATCGCACCCGGTGGAATATGCAGTGACAAATTGTCGATCAGCAAGCGATCGCCAAATCCCTTTGAAACGTTCTTCAGCTCAATCACCTGGTCACCGAGCCGCTCTGCGACCGGGATGAAAATTTCCTGCGTCTCGTTGCGTTTCTGGTGCTCATGGGACGACAGCTCTTCGAAGCGGGCGATGCGTGCCTTGCTCTTGGCCTGTCGTGCTTTGGGGTTGGCGCGGACCCATTCGAGCTCTTTTTTTATTGTCCTGATACGCGCCGATTCCTGCTTCTCCTCCATCTCGAGGCGCTTTTCCTTCTGGTCCAGCCAGGACGAATAATTTCCCTTCCAGGGAATACCATGCCCGCGATCGAGTTCCAGAATCCACTCGGCGGCGTTATCGAGAAAATATCGGTCGTGGGTTACCGCAACCACGGTTCCGGGAAAGCGCTGCAGGAATTGCTCAATCCACTCGACACTTTCTGCATCCAAATGGTTGGTTGGCTCATCGAGCAACAGCATGTCGGGCCGGGACAATAACAAGCGACACAGCGCCACCCGGCGCTTTTCGCCGCCGGAGAGGTTACCGACAGTCGCATCCCACGGCGGCAATCGCAGTGCGTCCGCAGCAATCTCCAGTTGATGCTCCATGTCCGAACCACTGGCTGCCAGCACCGCTTCGTACTTCGCCTGCTCCTCGGCAAGTTTGTCGAAATCAGCATCAGGTTCGGCATAGGCCGCATAGATCTCGTCCAATTTGTGCTTTGCCTGCACCACTTCGCCCATACCCTGCTCGACTGCCTCACGCACCGTCTGGCTGTCATCGAGTTGCGGCTCCTGAGGCAAATAACCGACGCGGATGTTGGGCATGGGAACCGCCTCGCCGTCGAAATCCTTGTCCTCACCGGCCATGATGCGCAGCAGGCTGGACTTACCCGAGCCATTCAGCCCGAGCACGCCGATTTTTGCCCCCGGGAAAAAGGACAGGGAAATATCCTTGAGAATGACGCGCTTCGGCGGGACCATTTTCCCCACCCGCATCATCGCATAAACATACTGAGCCATGCTCGATCGCTTTGCTAACCAATCAAAAATCAAATAATGTGTGCTGCAAGCGTAGTGCCGACACCATGTAAACGGGATAACAACTGGCCGCTCGACAAACCACGCCCTTGCCACCTATGCCATCAGAGATGGCCGACCATCGTAGTCAAGCGTTTGATCTGGCCAACCTGCTCCGAGCGAACGATCCGCAGTGACTGTTACGTTCGATAGCACTCCGTTGTCTATTTTGTGCAAATCGCTGCATGCCATAAATCCACAGCCGCACCGCAAGAAAAGGGGCAGGAGCGAATATAAAAGGGGACTGGCTGATCCGCGGAATCGCTTCCAGAGAAACGCTTTCCGAGTCACACCACGGCACGCAGCCCCTCCCCGAACAGCGACTCCATTTCACGGCGTACCTTTACTGCTGGCTGCGATTCGTCAACTTTCACATCTGACCAGCGCACTACCTCTCCTGCCGCAACAGCGTTGCGCACAACGACCTGATGTGCCAAGCCAAGCGGCAAGCCATCGCGATTAAGCGAGTCGGCTGCCGGCACCAGTTTGCCAACAACGGTGTAGCCGCCCTCTCCATCGAGCATTTCACCTGCTTTAAGGTCGCGTTTGGCAACAGCAACAACATCCGCGTGCAACCCGCTGGCAACGCCGGTTGGCTCTTGCCGTAAACCTACCGAGGCCACCGATACGCCGACTTCAAGGCCGATGAGATGCCAGCGCTTGTACATGCAAGCATAGCGCCCCGCATCGTCCGTCCGAACGCCGTATTCACTGAAGCAACGACGGATGTACTCGGTGTCGCCCTCGAAAACCACCCAAACACCGAATCGAATATCGTAAGGTACCGGCTGCCCATCTAACTCCAAAGACGATACGACCTCTACCTGACCCCGATGATGCAGTTGCCCTCCGTCGGATTCTGGCCGCATGACATTGGCGATGTTATCAATGCTCGCCGGCGGATAAGCGAGTCCCCACGGCGCTGGTGTCAGTCCGGTCGCATTGCACACGGCAGTACTCTCGATCGCCGGCTTGGAGCCATCAAGAAACGAATTGAACATTTTCGAATTGAGACCGCCTACCCGTGCCTGCTCAGGCGTCAGTCCGTAATATTCCCAGACTGTGTCCGGAGTCGAATGCGCGAACTGCGGCAGCCATTTATGGCCCCGGCCGGCCGCAACAACGCTGAAGCCTGACGTTCTTGCCCAGTCCACCAGATCACAGATCAGCGCAGGTTGATCGCCATAGGCAAGACTGTAGATAACCCCTGCTTCGCGCGCCATGCGGGCCAATAAAGGCCCACAAAAAGCATCGGCCTCAACCGTAACCATGACAACGTGCTTGCCGTGCTCAAACGCTGAGACCACGTGCTCAACCGCAGCAAGCGGATGACCAGTGGCCTCGATGACGATGTCGATCTGCGGATGCGACACCATCGCACGCCAGTCCTCGCCAACAAAGGTCGTGCCGCTGGCCATTGCCGTTTCCAGCGACGGTGCGGCAAAACGCTCTGCGCTCCAACCGACACGTTCCAGATTGGCACGCGCGTTGTCGGGAGATAGATCAGCGATGCCGGCGACATGCACGCCGGGGGTCTTGGGCACCTGTGCCAGATACATCGAGGCGAACTTGCCGGCCCCGATCAGTCCGACGCGTAATGGCTCTCCCGCCTCTGCCCGTTGCTGCAGCTTTGCGTGCAGGTTCATGCGCTCGCCTCAAGCAGCCAGCTGCGGTTGCAAGACTGACTCCGGAGCGCCGTCTTTCCATGGCAGCGACACCGGATAGTCCTTGAGCAGACAATCGTCCGGCAAACATTGAATCGGCTCGAACTCTCGCTGCGCTATATAGCCTGGGCGCTTGAAGCGGCGAATGTGATTGGAAACCGCGCATAGGCTCAGGTACACGGTGCGCCGGTGCCACGGAGAAAGATTGGATCCCGACGCATGCACCAGACATGAGTGAAACAGGATCATCGAACCGGCAGGGCCCTTTGGCGCCACCAGCCCACCTTTGGCAACAAGTCGGGACACCGTATCGTGGTCAAGCGTCCAAAGTGGATAACTGGTGGTGGCGGTGTCGTGTCCCGCTTCTATCACACCGAACTCGTGGCTTCCCGGTATAAACATCAGCGGGCCATTGAACTCGTTGACTTCGTCAAGAAAGATGGCCACGTTCATCGCCCGCGGCTCGGGCATCTGGTCATCGGCATGCCAGGTTCCGAAGTCCTGGTGCCATTGCCAGACTTCGCCATCGAAGGCGGCCTTGGCGTTGACCTTGAATTGATGCATGTAAACGTCTTCCTGGAAGATCTCTTTGACGGGCTCGACCATACGTGGATGACGCGCGAGCCGCGCGAAGGCCGCGTTGTACATGTGCACGCCAAAACTAGTGCGCACAACGCCAGACCTTTTCTCGCGCACGTTCTCCGGACGGCGGCTGGAGAAGATCCGGCCAAGCTCGGCGTTGAGCACGCCAACCTCCCGATGCGTAAAAAGGGATGGGAAGAACAGGTATCCATGCTGATCGAACTGACCGATTTGTTTATGCGTGAGCTGCATATGTCTATGGCTCATAAGATGGCTGTTTCTATGACGCCTGTCGCATGTAGCGGTCGAGTTCGCCCGCGAGCGTGCGTCCAGCAACTTCGCCATGCCCACGCGCCAGTCTCTCCGCCAACAAAGCGTCGCCTGAATTCACCGCGTCTGCGATGCGAGCATGCTCGTCCCACGCGGTGTCTCGAATCTCTGTCCGCATCAAAACCGCCCCCATCGCGCGGCGAATGTGCTGCCAGTGGTGATTCGCCGTTTCGCTGATCAACGGGTTTTCAGACGCGTCGTACAGCGCCTGGTGAAACTTCAGATCTGCCTCGATCATTGACGCGATGCTGCCGCCGAACGCCGCCGCTTTACCCTGCACAATCAGATCCTCCGAAAGGCGGACCTTGCGCAAAGCTGACTCGCGCGCCGCCAGGCCATCGAGTACCGCCCTTACCTGGTAGGTCTGGCCGATGACCCGCGCATCAAGCGGCGCCACCATCAGCCCGCGCCCCGCCGCGTCGATTACGAAGCCGTCCTTGCGCAGCATCCGCAGCGCCTGCAGCACCGGCTGTCGCGATACATTCAGAGATTCTGCCAACTCCTGCTGTGTCAGCCGGGCCTCGGGCGGTAATTCAGCGCTGCAAATCGCCTCCAGCAGCCGGTCGTAGACCTGCTCGGTTAAATCGGGAGAGAAGTCGATCTGGCGAAGCGTCGGCACTCGATTCGTTGCGGCTCACATGTACTGTATACAGAATACCGTCTTCTGGTTAGAAGTCAATTGTTACCTCTCCCCCAAGAAAAGAAACGGGCACCTACAGGTGCCCGTCGCAAAGCGAGTGCATGTATGAGTCGATCAGCAGATTGGCCGACTCTGGAGATGGCTCACGCGACCACTTTCCCTGCGCGACCGCGCCGCTCGCCGAATCGGCGCTCGGGGAAACCGATGCGTCTTGCAACCGATCGCCGATCAGATGTGAGATCACGATTGCGCTTGTCCACATCAATCTCGGTAACGTCGCTGGCTCGCTTGACCGAGTAGGCTTTGAACGATGTCATCAGTGCGTTATGTAGGAGTTGTACACTACGCTTTGCCGCGAGCATGCACTTGGTTTGCAGCTTTTCCGTTATCGCATACCTCTTTATCACCTCTAAAGCAATGATGGGGTGATCATCGTCATACTGGACATGCTCACGCATCCACTTGTAGGTCTTGGGTTTCATATCGACCCCTTGATGATTGCGATATGCCTCAAAACCCCCAACGACCTTGCGAGCAAGGTCACCCGTCAGACCTTCGACTGCAAAACTGGTTGCCGATACCGCTTCGGCTAACGAACCTTTGGTGTTGATGTACCAGAGCCAGTCGGTCAAGGATTGGACGTCGCGAAGAATAGGCCTGTTGCCTCCGGCCAAATCCAACATCTCTGCGCGCGACACGCCGAAGCCCTCACCCATCCAGATCCAGTGTTCGGCATGCGCTTTCTCGACACGGATATTGTCGATGAGAAAACCGCGCGAGTAATCATCCTCGACCTTGGTTAGCGCCTCGGCAAGAAACTTGGGAAATGTGTGAATGAAAGGGTACATTTGAAGTATCCACCCCTGCATTTCGGCAAGCGTGAGCGTCGTGTTGCTAACACGCTCGGTCCACTCGCTGTCGAGCAGCCCCACCCAATACGGCTTGAGGTACGCATGGAATGCGTCAACCCACACCGGATGCGGCGAAATTTCCACCATCGAGCCCATAAGCTTTTGTTCTCCCCGCCCTCATACTTTTTCTGGCTTGCGGCTGGAGCGCGGATAGTCCCCGCCTGAGGATCCAGCACCATACGCGAGGCACTATCGGAAGCGATCGCGTTAAGACGGATGCAACGATGCATAACATTCTCGAAATTGTCAAATCTATCAGATTGTTAGATTTTGGCCGTGCGTTCCCAGACCACGATCAGGTCTCTTGTCACAACCATCAAAACCGTGCACGTGGACGCGCCAGCTTGACCAGAAATTATTAACCCATTGTATTACATAGGGTTTATTTCTCTTGGCGGGAAGTGAGGCAAATCAGGACACGGAGCCAGAGGTAGCGAGTTTGAGGCGCGGTTCAAACGGCTTGGGTTTGCCGAGCCAGTACCCCTGCGCGTAGTCGACACCAATTTCCTGCAATGCCCTCATAACCAAATCGCTGTCGACGAATTCAGCGATGGTTTGTTTGCCCATGACGTGACCAACGTTGTTAATCGCTTCCACCATTGAACGGTCAATCCGATCTTCGGCCATGTCCTTGACAAAACTGCCGTCGATCTTGATGAAGTCAACCGGCAGATGCTTCAGATAGCCAAAAGAGGACATACCTGAGCCGAAGTCGTCAAGCGAGAAAGAGCAACCAAGTGCTTTCAGCTCCTCGATAAAGTGAAAGGCCCGCTCGAGATTGGCAATAGCCGCGGTCTCGGTCACCTCGAAACAAATCAAGTTACGTGGTACATCAAAGAGGGCCACTTGCTCGCGCACATATTCGAGGAAAGTCTCGTCGCCGATCGTCGCGCCGGACAAGTTGATCGAACACATAGAAATTGATTCCCTGCCGTCAATGGCCGAGACGCGCGTCATGATAGCCAAGGCATTTCGCAACACCCAGCGATCGATCGACGGCATCAATCCGTAGCGTTCCGCTGAGGGTATAAATGCCATCGGCGGCACAATATCGCCGGTTTCATTGAGCATGCGGACAAGCAGCTCGCAATGTGTCCCCCCCTGCGACCGGCCATGGACCGGAACAATATCCTGCGAGTAAATAACAAAGCGGTCTTCATCCAGGGCTTTCTGTATTCGTGCCACCCACTCCATCTCGCCGTGACGTATCGTCATTTCGGTGTCTCCCCGGCGATACACTTGCACGCGGTTACGCCCCTTGTCCTTGGCCATGTAACAGGCCGCGTCTGCGGCGCTGAGCACGTCCGACAATGTGTAGAGCCCGTCGTCGATGTTGACCAAACCGACACTCACGCTGACAGTGAATGAGCGTGTCTCCCAAACAAAGTTCAGGTCGCGAGTGGTCTGTCTCAGCTCTTCTGCAATTCGCGCTGCATGATCGGGAGGACAATTCTCCAGCAGTACGCCAAACTCATCGCCACCGAGACGCGCCAGGGTATCCCCCTCGCGCAAGCGTCGCTGCAGCAGCCCGGCCGCCTGTCGCATGAGCTGGTCACCGGCTGCATGGCCGCACGTATCATTGACGACCTTGAACTGGTCCAGGTCAAGATACAGCACGGCGTGATGCCGACCGAGCTTAGACGCTGATTGCAACGCCAACTTCAGTCGATTCTCGAACTCGGCGCGATTAATCAGGCCGGTCAGCGAATCGTGGGTCGCCTGATAAGACAGTTTTGCGGCATATTGCCGTTCGTTGCTCACATCATGGAGCACTAACACGACACCGCTGATGCGCCCGTCGCGACCACGAATCGGTGCGCCCGAGTGTGTAATCGGAATTTCAACGCCATCGTTGCGCATGAGGAGCATCGTCGCGGCAACCGCAACGGTGCGCTCCTCGCGCAACACCGTCTCAATGGGGTTCGAGACCTGTTGCCGACTGCCCTCGTCGACTAGGCGACACATCGCCTGCAGTGGAAGGCCGCGGGCTGCAGACAGCTTCCAGCCGGTGAGTTCTTCAGCAACAGGGTTGATAAATTCGACCCGACCATCTGCGTCGGTTGTAATAACGCCGTCGGCAATCGAGGACAACGTAACCTGTGCGCGCTCTTTCTCGGAGAAAAGCTCCGCCGCCGCCAGTTGACGATCCGTGATATCCGTCATCGAGCCGGCCATTCGAACGGCTTTCCCGTCGCCGTCCCGCACCGACTGGCCGCGGCTCCGGTACCAATGATAGTCACCGGATTTCGTCAATAGTCGCATCTCGACATCGAAGCTCAGGCCATGGTCAATGTGGTCACTTAAGGCGCGCTTCACCGACTTCTCGTCTTCTGGATGCAATCGCGACGTCAGGGCATCGAGCGCGTCCTCGAACTCATCATGCCGAAACCCGAGAAGCTGTTTGAAGCGAGGCGAATAGTAGACCGTGTTCGTCAGGATGTTCCAGTCCCATAAGCCATCGTTGCTGCCGGTGACTGCCAGGTTGAAGCGCTCCTCGCTAAGCTTGAGGGCGTTCTCAGCATCTTCTCTGCGACGCACCATCCTTTGCGACAGGAAAATGCCGAGTGGCAGGAGTGTTGCGACAGCTGTGATGTTCACGATCTGCAGTATTCTTTGCGCCTCTCGTGCGGCATTACCCAGAAGCCGAGTGAATCGATCCTCAAGTGGCGTTATTTGACCTTCCAACACGTAAATCTTCTCGAGTATTGGCTGAATCGTATTGGCGTGCGTGCGTCCTGATGAAACGGCGTCGTACAACTCTCCCGCGGCCAAAATAAGTTCTTCGACTTTCAGATCCCCTTGCTCCCAGACAGCCAATACCTCCTGGAAAAAATCGAGCTGCCGAAAGCGAAGCGACATTCTGATTACATGTGGAATATCGTCCGGATGCGTGCGCCCTTCAATTAATCCCTGCCAAATAGTCGCGTAATCCGGGTTGCTGCTGACAATCTCAAGTCGCGCCTTTTTGTCTCCCAGCGGAACAGCAATCGCTTCTCGGTAGCGCACGAAATCGGCCGGATCATGCGTTTCTGCGTAGCGCAATAGACTGAAAACAGCAGTTTTTTGCCCCTTCGCCCAGAGACTCTCTCCCTCCGAATACGAGCGCACGGCGATCAAGATGCTCATGCTCTCGAACGATAGCCACACTAAAAGTACGACGATAACGAGAAACGGCCATACGATTACAAGCAGGCCCTTGCTGACCTTGAGCTGAGTCAGGAAGTTGATGATTCTGTGCGTCACTCAGCTCGCGGTAGCCGGAACAGGGACCGTTGTGCAAATTGACAAAGGTCTGCCGCTGTCACCCCCGCCTTTATTGGCAAATATTGCCCTGACTGGATTGTTATCTGCCTTAAAATTGGCGTTTCCAGACGCTGGCGATAGCATGGGCTAATATCTCCTCCCCGGTTTTCGAGTTAACCGAAGCTTTGGTCGGGGATACTCGGTATTTAGATTTAATTATTTGATTTTGGTGCCATATTCTGGCAAATATCGTGCCGTCTGACTTACGCTCACGGACTCGACGGCGATTGTTAGGACGCGCGTTAAACTTTGGCCATGACGGAACGCTTTCTTCCTAGACTGAATATACGGTCAGTGTGGTTGCTGCCTCTGGTGGCAGGATTGCTGCCAGCAATCGCCACGATTGTGGCGTTCCTCATTTCTGTCAGATTCGGTCAGATTCCGGCATGCAATCCTTTTTTTGATGGCTGCGTTTCCATCAGTCGCGCCGCCCGCCATGATCTGCCGAATCATTTGTTTCGCGCCTTGGTACTGCCCGGCGCGACATTGCAGGCAATGACCTGGCTGCTATGCGCACAATGGCTAAGGAGCATTGACCCTGTCGGCGCAGACCCACCCAAAGGACTCGCCGCGCTTGGTGTACTCGCGGGCATCTTTTTCGTTGTCTATGGTGCTTTCCTCGGTACTGAGGGCGAGGTCTATCAGTGGCTGCGACGCTACGGGATCAATTTCTACTTTGGCTTTACCTATCTGTGCATGCTATTGACCAGCGCCCGGGTGTTCCGCTTGTCGCAAGGTGGCTGGGTCCGTGTGCCCTGGCATGTAGACCGGGTACTCGGCGTGTTTTGCTTGCTTATTCTCGCATTTGGACTAACCAACCTCTTTTCCAAGGCTCTTTTGCCTGACGAGGAAATGGTTGATCAAATTGAAAACAGCCTTGAATGGTTCGCCAGTTCGATATTCACGCTCTTTTTCGTAATTCTGGCTTGGCTTTGGGGTCGAACGCGCTTTCGGCTGCGGGCAGGAAGTGAAAGCGGATGATCAGTCGCGAGCATACGATAACTACCTTGGTTAGCTTCGCCGCCATCGGTTAACGCCAAGCGTTTCAGGAAGCGGGGCGGGCAGTCTCACAAAAACTGATGGTGCTACGGCACCTGGCCCCCTCACGGACGGGAACATACCAAATGGCGCTTGAGTTTAGATAGCCACATGTGACCATATTCCAGTTTTCTTTACGCCAGTACCTGCTGCTCGGTATCGGCCTGAGCCTGATCCTGCTCTCCGTTTCGCTGAGCTGGATCGGGACATTCTCGGAAGCGGTTTTCGAAGACCACTCGGTCGCATGGCACCAACTTACCATATCTCCAGGAGAGACCGCCTATGTGAGTTCGCTAAACGACTCGACTCTGGTGTTGCGCAGCTCGTCTCACTTCGACGCCCGGCTGACTCTTTTCACGCGCGAAAATGATGGCGCTAGACCCGGCGATCTGGTGAGGGATCTTTGCGGCCGCGACAGTTGCACTTATGTCCCCCTCGACGATGTCCGGCTCAACGGCGCAATCGCCGATTATGCCTCGACCGCGCCGTTGCGTTTCGTGTTGATGCACCCTGCCAACTCGGGGATCTGGCTCGAGTACAAGGGTCCGCCACAAGGTTTTTCCGCGTTTGACAGCATCATTGACGCCATTATGAGCCAATTGTACGAGCAGCCTACACCGGATCTATCCGGCTGACCGGTCATCTCAGTGCGGATGGGCGCATTCCCTACGAGCTTGATCGGTCAGTTCCTCCAAGCATAGCCCTGCCTTGACTGATGCTTTCTGCGCGTTAAGAGCACCAATGCTTACCAGTTAGTAATTGTGAAGTTCTCCGAGCCAATCGTGCCGAAGCAGCGCCCGCATGCGTCGACGCGTGTCACGATTCGCTTGCAGTTACGGCATATCTGGACGCGTCGAATTGGCGCCCTCATTGTGGTTATGCTGGGTTCACTTCGCCGTGCAGGATAGAGATCGCACCGACCTGAAATAAGGAATCATTCCGACTCCCGATATTGCCGCGAAATACAGCGACAAGCCTGACACGACAATCCCGAGCAACGTCCCAGGCTCTGGCACGTGGTACTACAATTTCAAGACCGCAATGCCACTCGATCTCTCGGCCGGACCAACGTTGGGCTTCAACCTGCCGGTTACATGGAGGCCAACGACAAAGCCGACTCGATGCCCCACATCGCGCTAAGAAGCGAATTTCTCTGCCAACACCCTCTATCAGCATGTCCTCGCTGTACCGGCTGACTAGTCCCTTCGTATTGGCTTCGCCGTTGACCTGTGCACGCGCTGGATCTGTTCTCCCTGCCGAAAGTAATTGCGCTTTCATGCTGCGCCGCCAAGCAGGTCGTTTGAAACAATAGTCGGCTCCAAGCATAGTTGCCTCAGCGACTCTTACAGCGCGAACATATCTCCGCGCGCCTGCTCAAGCGACGCAGCGGAACCCCATCGCTGAAGTGGCGCCATAAAGGCACCGCGACGCTTTTCGCATCACCAACGTCGCGTAGTTCCCGTCCGAGCTCAAGTTTTCGCTGCCCCCGTGCCGCACTTTCTCGTCCAATTCCAGCCCCGGCAGGGAACTTGATCGCTAAAATTGCACACGAAATATAAGAATGGCACGACCTAATGAATGGACTGAATATGCTTGACCCTATTGGTGGCACGGTTTTCCTCAAAGACTATGCGCCGCCCGCCTTCCTGGTATCTGAAGTAGAGCTGGATATCGATATACATGATGGGTTTACGACTGTCGGTGCAAGGATGTCAATCTCCAGGAATCCAGCGTCGTCGAAGCCCGGTGCACAGCTGGTACTCAATGGCAACGAACTGCAACTAGAGTCGATTTATCTCGACGGTCGCGAACTGTCCACGCAAGACTACTCGCTGAACGGCCGAAGACTGACGCTCGCACAGACACCCGACAGCTTTACCCTTGAAACACGGGTGCGCATCGATCCGCAACGCAACACCAAATTGATGGGTCTTTACGCCTCCAAGGACGGCTACTTTACCCAGTGTGAAGCAGAAGGCTTCCGGCGCATCACCTTCTTCCCGGATCGCCCTGATGTAATGGCTCGCTACACAACGACGATTCATGCCGATAGGGATCGCTGTCCCGTGCTCCTGTCGAACGGCAATCTGGTCGATCATGGTGAGGAATCGGACGGCCGTCACTGGACAAAATGGAGAGATCCCTTTCCGAAACCATCGTATCTGTTCGCCATGGTCGCTGGGAAACTCGAAAGACGCGATAGCATATTCGAGACCCGCTCCGGAAGAAAAGTGACGCTGTCAATTTTCGTCGAACCTGGAAAAGTGGATCAGTCCGAATTTGCCATGCAAGCATTGAAACGTGCGATGAGGTGGGACGAAGACCGGTTCGGTCTGGAAGTTGATCTCGATCGGTACATGATCGTCGCCGTTAGTGACTTCAACATGGGTGCAATGGAGAACAAGGGGCTGAACATTTTCAACACGAAATACGTGCTGGCCCGCCCCGATATTTCAACCGACCGAGATTTCATGTTTCTTGACCGTGTCGTGGCACACGAGTACTTCCATAACTGGACCGGCAACCGCGTAACCTGCCGTGACTGGTTCCAGTTGAGCCTGAAGGAAGGTCTTACGGTATTTCGCGATCAAGAGTACGGTGCCGACACCTATTCCAGGCCAGTACAACGCATCCAGGAGGTACGTACGCTCCGCGCGGTCCAGTTTCCGGAGGACGCTGGACCGATGTCACATCCGGTGCGCCCACAGTCCTATATGGAAATCAACAACTTCTATACTGCGACCGTATACGAAAAGGGGGCGGAAGTCGTTCGCATGATCCATACGCTGCTTGGCGAGGCGAGATTCCGTAAGGGAATAGACCTGTATTTCCAACGTCACGATGGCCAGGCGGTAACGACCGACGATTTCATACAGGCAATGCAGGACGCATCAGGAGTCGACCTGACGCGATTCCGTAGATGGTATGACCAGGCCGGCACACCACGCCTCGAAGTAACTGAAGAGTTTGATGCCGCTCGGCAACGCTACGTACTAAGCTTCAGGCAGTCGTGCAACCCCGCATCGGGCGATACGGCCACCCGCCCGCTGCATATCCCGGTCGCAGTGGGATTGATCGATGCAAACGGACAGCAAGTCAAGCTACAACTCGATGGAGAAGATCGCCCAGGCGCAACCACCCGCACCTTGTCAGTGACCGAGCCGGAGCAGGAATTTGCCTTCGTTGGCATCGCATCCAAACCTACCCCTTCATTGTTGCGTGGATTCTCCGCCCCGGTCATTGTGCAGTTTGACTACGACGACGCAGATCTGATCCATCTGATGGCACACGATGCTGATTTATTCAACCGTTGGGAGGCCGGCCAACGGCTGGCATCGCGAATCGTCCTCAGAGCAACGCGGGATGTTCGGCTCGATCGTGAGCCGACGTTTCCAGACGGATTCTTCAGCGCGTTCTCAAAAATACTTTCGGAGGCCGCCACGGATCCGGCGTTCGCGGCCGAAGCCCTGGCACTACCATCAGAGACCTACTTGGCCGAGCAACTCGGAGAGGTCGACCCGGATGCTTTGCACGCGGCGCGAAATGCGCTTCGACGACGCGTTGCCGAAAGGCTCAAAGGCGACATGCTGCTCGCCTATCGGGCATTCGCGACAAGCGGTGCCTATACACCCGACGCGGCATCAGCGGGCCAGCGAGCGCTTCGTAATCTGTGCCTGTCATACCTTACGGAACTCGGTGACGAGGCTTCATTTGGATTGTGCATGGCGCAATTCGAACAGGCCGATAACATGACCGATACGATGGCCGCGCTTACCGCGCTGGTAAACCACGAATCTGACCAGACTCAGAATGCACTGGACCGCTTTTACGAGAAATGGTCGGGAGAACCGCTGGTTGTTGACAAGTGGCTCGCTGTGCAAGCTGCCTCGAGCTCACCGGGGACGCTGACCAATGTCCAGCGCCTCACCAAGCATGCTGCCTTTGATATTCGCAACCCGAACAAGATCTATTCGCTGATTCGAACCTTCGGCGCCAATCACGTGCGCTTTCATACCGCCGACGGGGCCGGCTACGCTTTTGTTGCGGACCAGATCATCAGCATTGACCAGATCAATCCACAGGTAGCCGCTCGTATCGCACGATGCTTCGACCGGTGGAGAAAATTTGACGAACAGCGTCAACAGCATGCGAGGCGAGCACTGGAACGCATTAAGGCGACTCCAGATTTGTCCCCGGACACCACAGAGGTCGTCTCGCGGGCGCTTAACTGAGCGTTATCCGAGTAACATCATCGGCTTCTGGTCGGCACAGACGCGTCATCAGCATTCATGCGCTGCTGATCTATTGTTGATGGACTTGTATCAAGGTAAGGAGAATTGACGGATGGCCACCAGCAGCGTCACGATCTACCATAACCCTCGCTGCAGCAAGAGCCGCAAGACGCTGGCGCTGTTGCAGGAGCAAGGGATTGAGCCGACTGTGGTCGACTACCTGAAAAATCCACCTGACAAGCGAGAGTTAGAGGCCATTACCCGAAAACTCGGGGTGAAACCGGAACAGATTGTCCGCCGCGGCGAAGCCACATTCAAAGAACACTTCGCGGGCAAAGCACTCAACGATGACGAATGGCTTGGAGCGCTTGCGGAATATCCGATCCTGATCGAGCGGCCGATTGTCGTGAAAGGTGACCGGGCGGTAATCGGCCGTCCGCCGGAAAATGTGATCGACCTCGTTTGACTCGACCTTGTCCGACTCGCTGCTGTCAGATTGGCCGCGATCAGAACTACCCAGCTGCAATCGCCGCGCCGATCAGGCCGACCCGTGACCAACCGGTACAGCGTCGCAGCCACTGGCTTTCCAAGTACCGGGGTGCCCTGCGGTGCGTATCTGTATCTGCACGAACACGCACAGAATCCTTCACTCGTTGTCATGGTTCATGGCTTTGGAGCTGAGCGCACCTTTCGCCTTCCCGCCTATGCCACGCTTTTCGCGGGCAACGAAATTGCTCTGTTGCTGTTCGATCACGAACGTTCTGAGACGGCGAAGTTACACCACGCAATTTCGTCGATCGGGATCGTCATGCTGACGACTGGAAAGCAGCAATCGCTCATGCGCGCACGATCCCGACAATCAACCGTGACAGAATCGCCTGTGGGCCAGTTCTTATAGGGGCGGGCATTGCGTTTTCTGCGCCACTCAAATACGGCGCGATCAGCGATGTTATCGCCCAAGTACCGTTTCTCGACCCCTATGGACCGAGCTGGCATGTTGACCTGGCGCATCTGCTGTGCGCCACACCAGATTGGATTCTTGACGTTGTCAAAGCACGCTTCGGGTTATGGCCGCACTATGTGAAGCTTGTCGACGAGCCCGCTGAATTTGCGGCGATGAATACACTTGAATCGCTTCCGGAAGTGCTTTCCATCGTGCCCCAAGAGCCAGTATGGCAAAACCGAGTCTGTGCCCGCATTCTATTCAAGTTCCCGATTGACCCCCCACTGCGTTTCGCCTCCCAAATCAAATGCCCGGCGCTACTGATGCTTGCTGAGAGCGACAGCCTCGTTACGCCCGCCAGCATTCTTAAGGCGGCCAAACGCATGACCAATGCGCGGGTCATGGCCTAGCGGTACAGTCATTTCGACATCTACCATGACAACGCATTTACCGACGCGATCGCAAAGCAGACACGATTCCTGATGCAACATCTTCAGAGCTGATTTTCTCCCGAGGGGTACCGGCGGCGCACCAATAAGTGCTTACAACGCATCCGCCTGAACCACCCACTATCAGAAAAAAGGCACACCCTGAGGTGTGCCTGGGGAGAGTCGAGAAGCGTTGATAAAGAGGTGTTGCTTATAGGTAAGCGACGTTCTCGAACGGGTCGGGAGACGGCGCAGGAATCGGACATGCGTCTTCGAGCTTACTGGCTAGTGTCACGCCAGCTCCTAGCGTTTCGATGCCTTCGAAGCCCCGCTGGTCACCGACCTCGCATGAGCCACTTCCTTGTGGCAGATTGATCAGCTGCTGCAGCATCTGGTCACGGTCTTGTCCCTGCGTTTCCAAGGCCGGTGAAACCTTGGCATGGGCCAGGGAGCCGGAAAGCGCGAAGAAAGTAGCAATCATCAATATGGCAGAGCGGGTAAGCATCGTTGCCTCCTAAAAGTCTCGTAAATCAAAAAACCGTGCGGTACGGGATCCAGAATAGCCGCCAGGCCTTTGGGAAACCATGCACTAAGCCGCACGCAGCCTGTGCGAAATTCACATTTTCTGGGCTGCAACCCAGTAACCAGTTGATTTATTCACGATCGTGGACCAGGATCAGAGCCCGGACGAGGGGCCAGGGTCAGGCAAACTAGCGGCCATGCAAAACTACCAGTTGGAGGGAATCTTCTTGAGAATGGTAATGCGCTTGGCCTTGATAGAAAGGTAACCGCCTTCGGTCAGGTCGTGCATGATACGGCTGACCATTTCTCGGGAGGCCCCAATTCGATTGGCGAGATCCTGCTGGGTGAGGCGCTGATCAATCACCAGTCCGCCCTCTTTCTCCTCGGCCAGCATGTACAGCGTTTTTACCAAGCGTCCGAACACATCGAGCAATGCCATCGTGCGTACGTTTTCGGTGAGGATGCGAACCCGCTTGGCAAGACCATGGAGCAGGGAGAAACCGATCTCCGGATCATCCTTGATCGCATCGCGCAGTTGCGATTTGGTGATGATCATCACCTTGCACGGCTCGAGCGCCATAATCGACGCCGACCTTGGCTCGTCATCAAACAGGGCAAGGTCGCCGAAATACTCTCCGGGCCCTTGTGTCGAGAGCACAACCTCCTTGCCGTTCTCATCGCTCAGAAAGGCCTTGACCGATCCCGACTGGATCACAAAAAGTGAGTTGCCTTCATCGCCCTCACTGACGATGATTGCACCCTTCGAATAGGTGCGTACCGCTGCACGATTGGTCAGCAACCCAATTTGTTCGTCAGACAGACCTTCAAATCCTCCGA
Source organism: Betaproteobacteria bacterium (assembly GCA_020346185.1). Taxonomy (GTDB): domain Bacteria; phylum Pseudomonadota; class Gammaproteobacteria; order Burkholderiales; family Eutrophovitaceae; genus SG8-40. Next base: position 2,548,878 of record CP070775.1, read on the forward strand.
CGTCCTTGAGCATTTCGCCTCCTTATCTACCGACCGGGTCCGTTGGCATTCTGCAATTCCACCGGCGCACTCGCCTGAGTTCGACGAACGTTGTGGGCGTCAAAGACCCATACCGCGTTGACGCCACTCATTTTCAAGCAGAAACCATACACACTGCGCATGCGTAACCCGAAGAACGCGCACCAGCCATCAACGTTTGATACTCCTGGGCCTGGCAATCCAGTCGGCGAGCCTGGTATTTGGTAGCCAACATCAGCTTCCCGCGCGATACTCATCCCGGCGTAGGCACATAGCCCTGCTCCTTGATGAACTGCGCCAGCACCAGGTCCATGCTGGTTGCATGATTCGCAAACCATTCGGCAACGCCCTGGGCCAGGATCTTTCCGTAACGGGAATCACCAGCTGCAGCACGCCGGCGAACCTCTCTGGCGATTTCCATTACGCCCTCGTGTTCGCCAACATGGCAGGACAACGGCGGAAACGCCAACTCTTCCATCCAACGTCGCTCTTGCGCAAAGTGGGCTTCAGTGTGCGCAATGAATTCGTCAAGAATAGGCAACAACTCATCGTCCAGAGCATCGTACATCCGATTCAAAAGGTCGACAAACTCCCTGTGTGTGTCATCGATGACCCCCTCGTCCAGAACCAGCGTGTCGTTCCACTCTATCAATGGCATGCAGATTTCCTCGCAGGCGACGTCCCGGCATCGATCCAGAACGCGTTCTGATGCCCTATTAATACCATGCCTGGAGTGGCCAGCGCTGCAGCATCGCCGAAAACGCCTAGCGATAAGCCGCGTTGAACTTTTCCAGCGCAGCCAAACCCGGGCAGAGTTCCTTTTCGGTCAGCTTGTTCAAGGGTGTCGGAAGCGTGTTGAGGTTGGCATGCAAATCATCCGGCTCGGGATCGACGTGTAACACGCCGGTCACAATCTCTCCTGCGGCCTTGGACTTTTGCAGGTGATGCATAGCTGCAATTCGATCATGCACGTCATACTCGTCGGCCAGCTTGCGCAGGGCCAGAACCGAGCCATCGTGCTGAGTCACCTCCTCCACTTCTCCCGGCTGATAATCAACGGTAATCGCTTCCCGGGGAAGCATAACATCGAGCCGGTTGACCGCTTCGTTGTGTTCGCGCACGTAATCAAAACCCTTGGTCGATCCCGGATGATTGTTGAACGCGATACACGGCGAGATGCAATCAATAAAGGCGGCGCCACGATGCACGATCGCACCCTTGATCAGCGGCACCAATTGCGCTTTGTCGCCAGCGAAGCCCCGCGCGACGTAGGTAGCACCCAGTTCCATGGCGAGCATCACCATGTCGACCGCCGCGTCACGATTAGTCGCGCCTTTCTTGCTCTTCGACCCACGGTCAGCAGTAGCCGAGAACTGCCCCTTGGTCAGTCCGTAAACGCCGTTGTTCTCGACGAGGTAGACCATGTTCACGCCGCGGCGCAAGCTATGTGCAAACTGGCCAAGGCCAATCGAGGCAGAATCGCCGTCGCCGGAAATGCCAAGATAAATCAGGTCGCGGTTTGCCAGATTGGCGCCGGTCAGTACCGACGGCATGCGCCCGTGCACACTGTTGAAACCGTGCGAGTTGCCGAGGAAATAGGTGGGCGTTTTTGACGAACAACCGATACCCGAAAGCTTGGCAATCCGATGTGGCGGCAGATTGAGTTCGAAACAGGCTTGAATGATTGCGGAACTGATAGAATCGTGTCCGCATCCGGCGCACAGCGTGGAGACTGCGCCTTCATAATCACGGTGCGTGAAACCGAACCTGTTGGTTCTAAGGTTCGGGTGACGCAGCCGCGGTTTCGAGATATAAGTCATAGCTTAGCATCCTTCATGGCGCGACTTTTTTCTTCGGCTTGGGCTTCAATGCCGCTACGTCGCTGGAAATTTCCTGCATGATGTAACGGGCGGTGATCGGCGTTCCGTCGTAATGCAATACCGAGATCAGCTTGGCCGGATTGAGCGCACACTCGTTAAGGAGCAGAAAGCGTAACTGAGCATCTCGATTCTGCTCGATCACAAACACCCGGTCATGCTCGCTGATGAAGTCCACAACTTCATCAGCGAATGGGAATGCCCGAATGCGCATTGCATTCAGGTCCAGACCTTCTTCTTCCAGAGCATCGAGCGCTTCGTTCATCGCCGGACTCGTTGATCCGTAACAAACGACACCAAGAGAAGTACTGCGATGCGCTTTGCGCATGACCGGCTTGGGCAACATCAGGCGGCAGGTATCGAACTTTCGCAGCAAGCGCTGCATGTTATCGCTGTAATCGGGACCTGCTTCGCTATAGCGCGCGTATCGATCCTTACTCGTTCCGCGCGTAAAGAAGGACCCGCGCGTGGGATGCGTGCCCGGATAAGTCCGGTAAGTAATTCCGTCTCCGTCGACATCAAGATAACGCCCGAAGTCCGCACCTGCCTCGAGTTCGTCGTGACTGATCACTTTCCCGCGTTCATACGTGCGCGAATCATCCCACACCAACGGCTCACATAATCGGTCGTTCATTCCGATATCCAGGTCCGAGAGTACGAATACAGGCGTTTGCAGGCGTTCGGCATAATCGAATGCGCTCGCAGCGAATTCGAAACACTCGTGCGGATCTTCCGGAAACAGCATGACGTGCTTGGTATCACCATGCGAGGCGTAAGCACAGGCGAGCAGATCGGACTGTTGTGTACGCGTCGGCATGCCAGTAGACGGGCCGCCACGCTGCACATCAAAAATCACCGCCGGGATCTCGGCAAAATAAGCCAGCCCTATAAATTCCTGCATCAGCGAAATTCCGGGCCCAGACGTACAAGTAAATGCGCGCGCACCATTCCAGCTGGCCCCGATCACCATGCCGATTGATGCAAGTTCGTCCTCAGCCTGAATCACCGCAAAACGATTCTTGCCGGTTTCGCGGTCACTTCGGTAATTGCGGCAATAGCGTTGAAACGCTTCCGCCAGACTCGACGACGGCGTGATCGGATACCACGCCGCAACCGTCGCCCCGCCATACACGCATCCCAGCGCCGCGGCGGAGTTGCCGTCGATAAAGATACGCTTGCCAATCCGGTCGGAACGGCAAACCTCCAGCACAATCGGGCATTCGAAATTCTCTGCCGCATAGGAGTGTCCCATGTGCAGGGCCTGAATATTCGGAGCAATGAGCGAATCCTTGCTTGAAAACTGCTCCCTGATGAGCTTCTCCATCTCGGCAATGTCGATCGCCAGTAATGCACCAAGCGCACCGACATACACCATGTTGCGAAACAGTTGCCGCTGCCGCGGATCAGAGTACTCGCGGTTGCACAGCTCGGTAAGCGGGACACCGATGACATTGACGTCTTCGCGGAATTTCGTTGGCGGCAAAACCTTGGTGGAGTCATAGACCAAATAGCCGCCTGGTTCGATGCCGAGCAGATCTCTGTCCCAGGTCTGCGGGTTCATCGCCACCATCAGATCTACACCACCGCGGGCACCGAGGTAACCTGCGTCCGATACGCGCACCTCGTACCAGGTAGGCAAACCTTGGATGTTCGACGGAAAAATATTGCGCGGGCTAACGGGCACACCCATGCGCAGAATCGATTTGGCAAATAACCTGTTGGCCGACGCCGAGCCGGAGCCGTTTACGTTGGCGAACTTGATTACGAAATCGTTTACTTTCGGCTGCGACATCCTGGCCCCGCCTGAGTCATATTGAGCAAGAACTTGCGCATATCCCAAGCGCCCGTCGGGCAACGCTCGGCACAAAGCCCGCAGTGCAAGCAGACGTCTTCGTCCTTGACCATGACACGTCCGGTCTTGAGCGCCCCGGCGACGTACAGATCCTGAGACAGATTTTGCGCCGGCGCACTGAGCTTCTCGCGCACCTCTTGCTCCTCTCCGTCCTCGGTGAAGCTGATGCAGTCCATCGGACAAATATCAACGCAGGCATCACATTCGATACACAGCGGCGAGGAGAACACCGTCTGCACGTCACAGTTCAGGCAGCGTTGCGCCTCATCAAAAGCAAGTTCCTGGTCGAAGCCGAGCTCGACTTCGACGTTGATGTCCTTGAGCGCAATCTTCTGTTCTCTGAGCGGCACTCTGTGGCGCAGTTCATTGGAAACGTCATTGTCGTAGGTCCACTCATGGATACCCATTTTCTGGCTGATCAGATTCACCATCGGCCCCGGACGGTTACGGGTATCCTCGCCGTTGCAAAGTCGGTCGATCGAAATGGCCGCCCCGTGTCCATGCGCAACGGCCCAGATGATGTTCTTCGGCCCGAACGCCGAATCACCGCCGAACAGCACGCCGGGCAGCGAACTCTGAAAAGTCGTCTCGTCAACCACCGGCATCTCCCGTTCGTTGAACTCGATGCCGCAATCTCGCTCGATCCACGAGAAAGCGTTCTCCTGCCCGACTGCGATCAGGACGTCGTCGCACTCAAAATGCTCATCGGGTTCCCCGGTCGGAACGAGCGAACGCCGGCCCTGCGCATCGTAGACCGCCTCGACCTTTTCAAAAATGACTCCGCTAAGCTTGCCGGAATCGTGGACGAACTCCTTAGGAACCAGGTAGTTCAAAATGGGAATGCCCTCATGCATGGCATCCTCCTTCTCCCACGGGCTCGCCTTCATTTCGTCGAATCCGCTGCGAACGATGACCTTGACGTCGGTTCCGCCAAGACGGCGCGACGTACGACAGCAGTCCATCGCGGTATTCCCGCCACCGAGCACAATCACGCGTTTGCCGATCTTGCTGACGTGACCGAAAGATACCGATGACAACCAGTCGATTCCGATGTGAATGTTCTTGCCGGCCTCCTTGCGCCCGGGAACATCAAGATCGCGCCCGCGTGGCGCTCCGGTGCCGACAAAGATCGCGTCGTAACCTTCCTCGAGCAGCTTCTTCATGCTATTGACCCTGACCCCACCGCGAAACGCGACGCCCCGGTCGATGACGTATCCGACTTCTTCGTCAATGACCTGTTCGGGAAGCCTAAAGCGCGGAATCTGGCTGCGAATCATGCCACCGGCACGGGGATCCTGATCAAATACGGTCACCTCGTAGCCGAGCGGCGCAAGATCACGCGCCACGGTTAGCGAGGCCGGACCAGCCCCGACACAGGCGATGCGCTTGCCGTTCTTCTGCGACATTGCCGCGGGCAAACGTTTGCTGATATCACCCTTGCTGTCTGCCGCGACGCGTTTAAGACGACAGATCGCGACCGGCTCGGCCTTTTCCAGATTACGCTCCTCGACACGCCCCCTGCGGCAGGCGGGCTCGCAAGGGCGGTCACAGGTGCGCCCGAGGACCCCCGGAAAAACGTTCGACGTCCAGTTGATCATGTAGGCGTCGTCAAAGCGCCCTGCGGCAATCAGACGAATGTATTCAGGAACCGGAGTATGGGCCGGACACGCCCACTGACAATCGACGACTTTGTGAAAATAGTCGGGAAAGGCAATGTCTGTGGGCTTCAATTAACGCACCTCCACGAAGGCCGTCGCCACTGTCTTTGTGCTGTCACCTTGCAAGGGTTGCTGAGAAGGTCGGCGCGATCCGCCTGCAGAGCATAAGTTTACTGCTTTGTTAGCGTTGAGTGAACGCCAAATAGACAAATTGACCACAATAAGTACTTGGGTATATGCAGATTTGCCGGATGTTACGCTCTTGTCACGGACGTGAAGAAAGTGCCGCTTCCGCTTAGCGTAACACCGAGCAGCATCGACGAAGCCGCTCCCTGACCGACGAGAATGTTGACTCTGCCGCCCCAGTCAGTCGAGCTGCAGGGAGACCAGCCCGTCGGCCAGCTTTGGCTCGAACCACGTCGACTTTGGCGGCATCACCTCGTTAGCGTCAGCCACAGCCATGAGATCACCCATGCTCGTCGCGTGCATGGAAAACGCGCAGGCCATTTCGCCACTGTCGACCCGGCGTTCGAGCTCGCTCAGACCGCGGATACCACCGATAAACTCGATTCGCTTGTCGCGTCGCGGATCGCTGATAGCGAGGATCGGCGTCAATAAATTGTCCGCCAGCAGGCTGACGTCCAGTCGTGCGATCGGATCGTTTTCGCGAACGTACTCTGGCCGTATCGCAAGCCTGTACCAGGCGCCCTGAAGATAAAGCCCGAAGTTCCGCGACGTAGCGGGGGCAACCGGAGAAGAACTGGGCTGCATCTCGAATCTCTCTACGATGCGCGTCCGAAATTCTTCACTGCTCATACCGTTCAGATCGCGCACTGCGCGGTTGTAGGGCAGGATGTGCATCTCATGCTCAGGCAATGCAACAACCAGAAAATAGTTGTAGTCCTCTTTACCCGTATTTGCCGCATTGGCACTGCGCCGTGCTGCGGCAACCCGTGAAGCCGCTGCCGAACGATGATGTCCATCGGCGATATAGAGCGCCGGCATCGCGTCAAACAGCGTCACCAGCCGCTCGATCGTGCCAGCTTCGCGAATCGCCCAGACGCTGTGACGAACACCGTCATCGGCCACCACGTCGCTGTCGGGGTCACCTGCCTCGACCGCGGCCAGTATTAGGTTAACCCGCGCAGTTCCCGGGTAAGCAAGCAACACCGGCCCGGTCTGCGCGTTGAGCGCTTCGATTTGTCGCACTCGGTCGTCTTCTTTGTCAGGTCGAGTCAATTCGTGCTTACGTATGCGATTAGCGTCATATTCAGCGACCGACGCCGCTGCAACGATACCGGTCTGCACGATATCGCCAACCGCCAGCCGATAGACGTACAGGCACGGTTGATCGTCGCGGACCAGCACGCCCTGGCCAATCATGTTCGCAAGGTTCTCAGCCGCCCTGGCATACACCGCTGGCGAATACGGATCAGTGCCCGGCGCGAGATCGATTTCCGGCTTAGAGATATGCAGAAAGCTCCAGGGTTTCCCTGTGGCACGTTGCCGAGCTTCTTCCGACGAGAGTACGTCGTAAGGAGGTGCAACCACATCGGCCGCTCGGCCCGCGGCGGGGCGCAGGCCAGCAAAGGGGCGTATCAGGCTCACGAATTGCCCAACTGTATTGACGATCGGCCAATTCTAACGGCAAAAGCGAAACGCCTCCCAGGCGTGGCGCCCCATTCGGCTCACCCGATTCGGCGCTCGCCAAACGACTGCAGACTGCTAGTACGCCTTGTCGACCAGCGCGCCGCAACGAGCGACCATGCGCCAAGCCTCGCAAGCGCTAGAATCACGTCATGCGCTTTTCACCAGCCTCGATCACTCTGACACTCCTTGTGGCCGCGTGCGCGACCGGTGGCAATGCCCCATCAACCACACCGACTTCTACGGGTGAGAGCCCGGCTGGTGATACCGGGTCACGAAAGTCGGATATGGCGCTCACGACTCATCAAGACATTCGGGTGCAGCGAAGCGGGGATACGATCATTTACCGTGGCAGGCTGACCGAACAAGGACTGGACGCCTTGCGCAACACCGCTGACAGCCCAAGGGTCACAACGCTGCTGATCGAGTCTTCTGGCGGTGAGATCGTTGTTGGCATGGACTTCGGCAACTGGGTTGTAGAACACGAACTCAACGTCATAGTCGACCGGGCTTGCTTGTCATCCTGTGCGAACTACGTATTCACCGCCGGACGCCGAAAGGAAATACGATCTGGAGCAGTGGTCGCCTGGCATGGCAGCGCGAAACAGCCCGGGTTGCTCGAGCAACTAAACGAGCTTGTCGAGGCCGATATCGCGTCCCGCGGGTTACCACCTCAGGAACGACAACGTGAAGTCAGACGCGCACGCCGAGCCAATGTCAAGTACCTGACGGGTGCGATACGCAAACAGGACCAATTCTTCTACCGCGTCGGGGTCGACGAATATGTGACCCGCATTGGCAACGACAGATATGGTGTACGCGGATTCTTCTACCTATCAGTCGAAGATATGGCCGAGTTCGGCATTCAGGAGGTGACGGCGGACAAAGACTATGCGGATATGGAACCGAAAGCACTTGCACAGCGCATCGGGTTTCCCGTCACGCTGATTAGGCTCGAGTAGAAGCAAATTACCTCATGAATCGTCACTGACGGCGAACAGTTGCGGCATGCTATGCTTGCTCAACCAGCCGGGGAGTTCTTCAGCGGAAATTGCTGGCGTAAACAGATGTCCTTGCATCTCGTCGCACCCAAGCCCGATCAGAATGTCGCGCTGATCTGCCGTTTCGACGCCCTCAGCAATGACACGCATACCGAGGGTATGAGCAACATTGACGATGGCAGCGACAATCGTGTTGCGTCCAGGCTGCAATGCCTGAACAAAGGAGCGATCGATCTTCACGAAATGCACTGGCAGGTGATGCAGCGAGGATAGCGAGGAGTAGCCAGTGCCAAAATCGTCGAGCGCAGCGCGTACGCCCTTGGCAGTGAGCTTCTCCAGAGGCACCCGTGCCTGCTCGTAATCACGAAACAGTAAGCTTTCCGTGATCTCTAACTCGAGGTCCTCGTGCGGGAGACCCGAAGCGCTGAGTGCCAGTTCGACATCCTCGACGACCGAACCGCGAAACTGTGCGGCGGACAGATTCACCGCCACCGGGATACGTCCATATCCCCTGGAGCGCCACTCCATTGCCGCGTGACAAGCTTTTGCCAGAACCTGCCGCCCAAGCTGACTGATAAGCCCCAACTCCTCGAGTCTGGGAATGAACTTTTCGGGCAAGACCAGTCCACGCGTCGGACTTCGCCAACGCACTAGCGCTTCCGCGCCGGCCAGCCGGCCGGTTCCCAGATCAACGCGCGGCTGATAGAACAGCTCGAATTCGTCCCGCTCCAGAGCCCATCGCAACTCAGTGCCGAGTTCGAGTCGTTCAAGCGCCCGCGCGTTCATCTCTTCTTCATAAAATGCCACCCGAGGGCCGCCGCCGCGCTTAGCGTGGTACATCGCTACGTCAGCGTTACGAATCATGGTAACGGCGTCTTCCGCATCGTGTGGAAACAGCGACACACCGATGCTCCCACCCACAAAGATCTCATGACCCTCGAGATTGAACGGCGTATCCAGCGCCTGAATAAGTTTCGCTGCCAGCGTGGCGGCACCGTTGCGCGACTGTATGTGGCGCCCAACGATAATAAACTCATCTCCCCCAAGGCGGCCCAGAGTATCTTCCTTGCGACAGACTCCCGAGAGTCGGCGCGCGACCATCTTCAGCAGCGCGTCGCCACTCGCATGGCCCAGTGTATCGTTGACCTGTTTGAACTGGTCAAGATCAATGAACAACACCACCACCATATCGCCGACACGCTCTGCCACACGCAGAGCCTGATCGAGCTGTCCGCGCAGCATCGCACGATTTGGCAACCCCGTAAGCGCATCGTAGTTGACATAGCGCTTGAGTTGCTCCTGCGCCTCGACGGTCTTCGAAAAATCAATGAAGTACGTCAGTGTTGCATCACCATCCGGCATGTTCACAGCCACATGCTCAACCCGCGCATGAATGATTCGGCCGTCCCTTGCCGCGAGGCGTCTCACCACCGTATTCGGCTCACCACGATCACCACGGTCCGGCACCTGCTGCAACCTGTCTTTGTCATCTCCATCCTGTACTTCAAGGTCCCACAGAAACGCCTCTCGCGCCTGCGTCAGGGATTCAAACCCCATCAACTCAAGAAACGCCTCATTAGCGTGCACTATTTTGTCACCGCGACTGAGAACTATCGCCGCCGGCGAACTCTCGACCAAGGTGCGAAAGAACGCCTCTGCCTGTCTTGCATGACGATAGGGGCGCAGTAACGCCAGCACGAATAAGCCAAAGTACAGGGCCGCGAAAACAGCCAGCCTTAAGGTAAGCAAAAGGTAGCCAGCCACGTCTGCGCCCGGCCAGCTTGCTAGCTGGTACATCACGCCCAAGCCGGCCGCCGCTCCAAGCGCCATCAACACATCGTCACGACCGTGCGAGCGCAAGCTCGCGATGATTGCTGCCATCGCGACAACGTACACTCCAGTGTTAATCATCACCGCAATGCTGGCGATATTCTGATCGGAGCGCACAAACAGGAGCAGTGACACGGCAACACCCAGCAGCATGGCAACCAGCAGCGTAGCGAGCACCGTGCTCAGTTGCCGAGATGACATCAAGAAGACTGACACCAGCAACGCGCCCGATAAAGCGTAATCACTTGCCCCGGCCCAATTGGTCTTTAGCCCAACAGATGTCCCCGAATCAACAAGGTAGCCAGCGAGGTGCCCGATGCCAAAAACTACGAGAATCGCAAAAGCCACTGCCATCACAAACCAGCGTGGGTCACGATCAGCGAACGACAGACCAGCGCACACGAACACAAGGTGGGTTGCGCCGACAATCAAAAGCACTTCCACGAGCATAGTTGTCTGCGCAGACAGGCTGCTCGCAAGCAAACCGACCACTCCCGCCGCAAACAGTGAAGCGACAACGGCGACGATCAGACCAACACCGAACACGCTACCTTGCCTCGCGTCCGCGTCTGGCCATGAAGCCGAGGTTGAGCTAAGAGGTTTGCTTTGATTAATCGACAAAGGAGTTGACGCTGCTTCTAGGACTGCCGGCCACCAACTGCGAATTATGCGTGCGCAGCATGGGACGTCAATGTTTGTCCTGTCCCCAATCGGCGACACCGCCCATCATCACAGCGATTGCGGGAGCACCTGACACACATCACGGGAGGGGCCTTGGAAAGCGCCAAGACAAGTAAATGTCCCAACGTCAGGCAGCAATTGGGCTTTAGTGCCAGATCAGTCCAGCAAGGCGTAGCCGCAGATCAGTACGGACGCGAAATACTCGAGCCAGATTTGCTCGCTCGATACCCGGTTGGCTATGTAGCGGAGCCAACCGGGGAAATATTGGCTTTAAGACAAATGCTTGTTGACCAGCTTGGTCATCTCGAACATCGAGACCTGTTTCTTGTCACCAAACACGCCTTTCAATTTTTCATCGGCATTGATATTTCGCCGGTTCTTGCTGTCCTGAAGATCATGACGCTTGATGTAAGCCCAGATCTTCTTGGTAACCTCGGTACGCGGCATGGCGTTACCACCGATAACTGCAGCGAGAGCAGCACTCGGCGTCATGGCTTTCATGAATGCTGCGTTTGGTTTGCGCTTGGCGCCGGACTTCTTTTTCGCCGGGGATTTCGTCTTCGCCGTCGTCTTCTTCTTGGCCGCTTTTCTAGCCGGAGCCTTCTTCTTTGCCGCTTTCTTTACGGTCTTCTTTGCCGCTTTCTTTACGGTCTTCTTTGCCGCTTTCTTGGCGGTCTTCTTTGCCGCTTTCTTGGCGGTCTTCTTGGCCGCTTTCTTGGCGGTCTTCTTGGCCGCTTTCTTGGCTGTTTTCTTCTTCGCTGGGGCTTTCTTCGCAGCTGCCATCTCGAAATCTCCTGTTAGTTGCCAATCACACGTAGGTCGCGAAGGACGCTCTCTCGGTCTGCCGTATCCGGCATGCGGTCCAGAGAATGCACAGCGGCTCAAGCCTTGTCAATACTTTTATAGAGACAAAACGTTCGGATGTGCTCACTGAGATTCTTCGGCCAATGCTCGAACCACACGCTTCGTATACGAGTGCTACTCAATGGTCATTTCTCACGTAGCAGCCTGCCTCAAGCGGATAAAAGCGAGCCCTTCTTGACTTGGACACCGACTCGGGTGCTCGCGCCCGCCGCAAACCGCTGTCACCTAACAAAATGACGCTCAGTTGCTTGCTGCGCCAGCGGTGATTATCGTTATCCAACAAGTCAGCACCGCAGATAAACCACCGCATCAAGCGCAATGCAGCCCTCGCCACGCGCTCCGAGAGACAGCGGATTGATATCGACATTAGTCACTTCAGCAGACGTGTCGGCCAGCAATTGACCGAGTTTTACTGCGATACTGGCGACCGCCGTCGAGTCGAGCGGCGGCTCGTCACGCACTCCAGTGAACAGCGGTGCTATTCGAAGCCGGCTCAGTGCGCTCAGCACGTCGTCCTCCTGAAATGGCCAGATCAGCACTTGCGCATCAGGCATTGCTTCGACAAACTTGCCACCGTCCCCGACGATTACGACTGACCCAAACACCGGATCGAGCTTGCCGCCGAGCATCAGTTCTCGGCGACCTCGCGACATCCGGGCGACGATGACCCCGTCATTTTTCAAGCCTTGTTTCTCTAGCGTCTCACCGACCTCCCGAAAAGCATGGAGCGCAGCTTCGACATCTGGAATTCCCAGTCGAACAAGTCCCAGCTCCGACTTATGCACTACGTCACGCGAACAGGCCTTTATCACCACTGGCTGTCCAAGAGCAGCGACCGCCTTTGCCACATCACGCTCGGTGCGGCACAAATCGTGCTCGACGACCGGGAAACCGTATCGCTGCAACAGGGCCAACGCATCGGACTCATTCAGCATTACACCCTCGCCGTGCTCGCGCGGCTCTGCAACGCCAGCCGCGCGCCGAGAATCCTGCATCAACTTCACGTGCGAAAGATACTGCGCCAACGCTTCAACCGCCTCGGATTCGGTGGCGAACACAGTCAGTCCCTTGTCGCGAAACGCGTTCGCGATCGTCGCTTGGGGCGCAGCAACAGCAAGTGGCAATCCTGTCTCATTGGCAAAGTTGGCTGTGTCACGCGCGAACGCCTCGACGTCGTACCCCTGGCCTGCGACTGGAATGGCGATGACCACCGCGTCTGCACCGGGGTCAGCGGCAACAATCGGCAAGATATCGGAGAACAAGCGGCTGTTGCTGAGTAAAGCGGCGGTCAGATCGATGGGGTTATTCGCCGTCGCAAAGCTCGGCAATACTTTCTCGAGTTTGCTACGCGCACCACTGGACAGTTTGGCCATAGACAGGCCGGCCTGCGTTGCCGTATCCGCTGCCATCACGCACGCAGCGCCTGAATTGCTGATCGCGACCAGTCTACCGCCGCGCGGCTTCCAACCCTTCAGATACAGCTCTGCCGACGCCACGAGTTCGGCAGTATGACGCGCGCGCCAAATGCCTTGCTGTTCAAGAAACGCTTGGACAACCCTGTCTTCGTTGGCCAGCGCGCCAGTATGCGAGCGGGCCGCTTCCTGTCCCGCCGTTGTTCGGCCCGACTTCAGCGCGATCACGGGCAATTCTCGATCTCTTGCGATTTTTGCCAGTGTCGCCAGAGAGCGCGCATCGGAAATACTCTCGACATAGAGCAGCAGCAACTTGACCTCGGGATCTTCTGCGACCACTGAAGCCAGTTCACCGACTGTTGTGTCGCAGTCATTACCAGTGGCGTGCGAATGCCGCACGCCGATGCCACGAGAACGCAAGAGCGCGTATGGCACTACGCTCATTGCACCTGACTGACTGACGATTGCCACCGGTCCGTCCTGCGCCGGGATTTCGTTGTACATGGTCGAAAAGGAGAGAACAGCGCCAGTTCCAAAGTTAGCCAGTCCCTGGGAATTTGGTCCTACGATGCGCATTCCCGCGCCGCGCGCCACAGCACGCATGCGCGCTTCCTTGGCCTTACCCTCGGCCGCATCGACTTCTCCGAAGCCGGAAGACATCACGACAGCGACTTTGACACCGATACCGCTGCAAGTCTCGACCGCGTTGACAGCGCCATCACCGGGGAGGGCAATAATCACGACTTCCGGTGCATTGGGCAAAGAAGCCAGATCAGGGTACGCCCGGTGGCCTTGCACTTGGCTGCGGTTCGGATTGACCGGATAGATGTTCCCCTGGTAACCGTAGCGAGCGAGGTAGAGCAGGGGGCGTCCACCTATCTTGTTGGGATTTTCGGACGCGCCGACAATGGCTACTGACTTTGGACTCAGCGCCGCTCGAAGCGCGTCTCTTGGCGTGGTGCTCACGCGCCTTGCCCTGGGTGTAATGACACCCCACCCATGGTCCGGCGGGCAACGTCGCACGCGACGCCCGAAGTGAACATGCATTCCACGGCGGCATGCCTCTGATCTTCCCCGAATCCGGCTCCATCGTAAGGCATCTTTATTCGCTTGCCCCCTTGAAACCGCGCCCGGCTAACGTATCGAAAGCGCCCCGCGCCCGGCCGACTACGCCGGTAACGTGTCCGCGCGACACCGCATACGTTCGTGCCCAGTTTAACTTCTCCTGCCGTGAAACTTATGCAACCATCCTCACGATTGTTGAGGCGGTGCCCTGTCGCGCTCCCCGCAAACGGCCGGCTACGCCGGTAACGTGTCCGCGCGACCCGCCTATCCTCTTCTGGTAAACCGAGACACCCACTATCGCCACCCATTTTGGATCCAGCGCGGCGCGCACTGCTTCTCGCCGCGTTGAGCTCACGTTTTCTCTCACTTCAGCTGCATTCTTCTCATCGTATGCGACCGAAAAGTCCCGAAAAATCGGTCAATCTGACACGCTGGTCCTCCCAAAGAAGGGCATCAGTCGCGGTCCAAACTCGACGAAACGGGCCTGCACACGATCGCCAATCGTCAGAGAAGACTCGCCATGTGCCATCAAGCGAAAACCCTCATCGGCATCGACCAAGACAATCAGATACGGCACATGCGCACGCAGTTCTTGCGAAGGCGGCCGATGTACCATGCTCAAGGCATAGACTTGCCCGCTCCCTGATGCTTTGAGACTCTCCGGTTCGCTAGCGCCACAGTTCGGGCAGAAGGTGCGCCAGAAGTACCAGCTATGTGCGCAGGTCTCGCATCGTTGAAAAACGATGGCGCGCTCCCCGTCGATCCAGCCACGTGTTCTATTTGTTTCATTCATCGTCTGCACCAGCCCTGTCTGCACTAGGGCGCTTCGAGCACCATCGAGACATGCGACGAGAGTACACCGCCGTCGCCGTGCAAAAGAGCTAGCCGCGGCGAGCCAGCCTGGCGACCATCGGCCCTCCCGGTCAGTTGTAGTTGCGTTTCCACCAGATGCGCCATCGCCCCACCAACGCCGCAGTGACCATAGGAGAGCAACCCCCCGTGCGTGTTGAGCGCGAGCTTTCCGTCGTGAGAGAAATGACCTTCGGCCGCCAGTTTTCCCGCACCACCGCGTGGCGCCAGTCCAATCTCCTCGAGCAAGATCGCCAGCGTAATAGTGAAGCTGTCATAGATCGCAGCATATTCGATATCGGCAAGCGTTACTCTCGCCGCAGCCAGCGCCTCCGCACTGGAGGCACCCGCGCCAAACTGGCTCAAGCTTGGCGCTGCCGACACGTGCTGAAACGTGTGCGCCTGCGCTGCACCGCGGATCTTCACATTGTGTGCCCTGGTCAGGTCGCGCGAAATGATAAAGGCAGCACCTCCATCGGATACGGGGCAGCAATCGAGCAATTTCAACGGCGAGGCGATTGGTGTGGACGCTAGCACTGCCTCGACATCAATCGGCGACCGAAAATGGGAGCCAGGATGCATTAGCGCATTCAATCGCATCAAGACGGCAAGTTGCGCAAGGTCACGCTCCTGCACGCCGTGTTCGTACATGTAGCGCGATGCAACGAGCCCGTAGTAGGCCGGAATGGTGGCCCCGAATGGCACTTCGTAATCGACATGACCGACCTGGGCCAGGGTCTGTATCGCGCTATCTCGGCCCTGCCCGGTGAGGCGGTTTTCCCCCGCCACCACGAGAATGTGACGCGCAGCGCCCGACTCAACAACCAGGTGCGCCGCCATGGCCATCGCAAAGCCTGTTGCCCCGCCGACCAGCATTACATGAGCGTAACGGGGGCGAATGCCAAAGTGCTCGGCAAACAACGTCGACAGCATCAAATGTGGCATGGTCGTGGAATAACCACAGATCAAGCCGTCTATTTCGCCGCGTTCAAGGCCGGCATCATCGAGTGCCGCTTGAGCTGCATCACTCATCAGGTGGAGCGTTGAGCTGTGCGGCAGCTCGCCGAACGGGGTCAGCCCGACGCCTGTGACCCAGCTCACATTATTGAACTCGTCGCGGCGGCTGTCGCGTACAACGCCAATGCGGCCAACTAGTGCCCGTCACCGAATACGGCACCTCGGACACGCGGATCGGCAAGCTGCCTTGCTTCGCGCTGCAAAGCAGCAACCAGTTCCTGCTCCCGAGCGACGAGTCGATCGCTCAACGCAGCAATAGACAGCGCGGCAAACGGACGGCCATCAAGCCCGATAACCGGCACCCCAATAGCGCCCATGCGCTCGACGACCCGGTTGACCAGAATCGTGTAGCCATTCGACCGTGCCGCCGCGACATCGTCCAGTATCGAATCGACGGAGAACCCTGGATATACAGCAAGTTTGGGCGTCGCCTCATCGAGTAGCGCTCGCAATTCGTCGTCCGGTAGCCAGGCAAACACAGCCAGCGCGCCCGCGCCCACACCGACCGGCCGGCGCGAACCTACATCGAGATAAGCCGCACGAATGGGAAAAGCTCCCGTTTCACGGTCTATGCAAACGCTCTCACAACCCTGCCTGACCGAAAGCAACACCGTATCTTCCGACAGCGCCGCCAGTCGCACCAACGACGTACGGGCGCGCGCGCGCAAATCGTCGCGAGTGCGGGCAGCGCTCGCCAACACCAGCGACTGGTCGCCAAGGCGATAGGTCTTGTTACGTTCGTCGCGTTCGACGTAGCCTTCGCGCGCCAGCACTTCGAGGATGCGCAGCGTTGTGACCTTGTTGAGCGTGGCTCTGACCGAGATTTCAGTCAGGCGAGCGCGACCCGTGTCGGCCAGCACACCGAGAATACGGCATGCCTTCTGGACCGCTGAAAGCGATGATTCCCGGGCCGGCATTCAGTCACTTCCTCCCGGAAAACAGCGTCCCGCCAAGTGGTCTGCGTCACAGCATCCGGGTCTCGAATAATCTGCAGCGTTAGGTATCAACATATTATTTTGCTCGCTTCAGACTGTGGTAACCGGCGTGAGTTGAGGGCATTCCCGCGAGGGTAATCAAGCGGCAGACCAAAGCAGAAAGCGATGCCTTCGCGCACCTCGACCACACCCGGTCTGAGTTTATTGGGCGTGAGCAAGTTGAGCCGCCCAAGTTGATCGTCGCCACCGAAATCGCCCCAGGCAGGACCTTCGGGACGCTTCTTCCAGCGCGAAGATGTCTCCATCGACGACCCCCGTTTCTTGTACTAAGCGCTGTTTTCTTATTAACGCAATGTTTCCTGAGCTGCGCCACGTTCTGGAGCTCAGGTCATAAGCAAGTAGCGGATACGGCTTTTTCTAACGTATTGGATGCCAATATTACATGTGACAGGAAAATGCACTGGCCGGCAACCAGCGCCGGTCAGTGCAGTCTTCCTTTATTGCCTCGGGGTCCGTGCGCCGCAGCCGCTATTATTGTTTAGCGCGGTCTGCAGAAGCGGCCGGGACGAGTCGCCTCGCCCCGACACTGCAAGCATGGAATCCTCCCCCTTCAGGTCCACCGGCATATGCCGCGAACAGACCGGATGATTGTTTCTGGCGGTACGCTTGTCAAGCGCTCGATTTTGCGTCCCGGAATGCACAATCATCGATTTCCTATAAACAACAATATGATGTGTGATTAAAGTTTTTTAAGTTTTGCACTGCGAAACTCGATGACAGGACCGTCATGGAGCCCGGATGACACTGCGGATCGGCGCGCTGAGCTTGGTGGGGAGAGCGCATTTCTCCAGCCGCGCTCAACGCCGATAAGGGTCAGCTCGATTACCTGTGCTTCGAGATCATGGCACCGATGATGTATGAGTTCGGTTGGGAGCGCTCGATCACGTTCACCTCGGCCTCGGTAACGGGCTGGGGCACCCCAACCCTAGGAAGTCGCCGTGCGCGTCGCGGCCATGACAAAACGCGTGACGAAGCGAACAAGATCGGGCGCGAAGTAGACGGCATGGCGGTGGGTGGCGTTGGCATGACCGGCAAACGAATCCCGCGTCAGGACCGTGCGGGGGACATCATAGGGGTATGGCCATCACTCGTGCCACGCGAAAAAATCATCCCTTAAATGAACATCATCGAAAGCTGAAACAATCTAAGCGGAGCAGCGCATGAGAGTACGGCTGCAGCATGCGCCCACTGCCGCTCGGGGGACAAGGGAGATGCCTGCAACATCTCGGTCATCGCCTATGCCCCTGAACTCTATCAGCCAATCCGCGAGCAACTCACCGCCGAGAGACTCCGCGAGTTCCACGCCGGCGTCTTCACCGGTGCGCTCACACGTTATAAAGTCGATGGTTTGTACAGCCTGATCTTTGTCACTCAGGGTGCATTGGGCGGCGGTGTTTCCCGCTCTCTGCACCTTGATAACTTCGGAAAATCACTTGCTTCGCGCATCCTTGACTTCGAGATCGATATTCCTCACGACTTCGCATCGCTGCTCCGGGGTATCACGTAAAGCAGGCATGACTTCAATCGCGGAGCCTGCTCAATTGTTGACTCGCAACACCGTTCTAACAAAGGTACGCAAAACACAGTCCAAGAATCACGGACCCAATCAAACTGCGTTAGGATTCGCGCAAGAGATTTCTTGAATATGCCTGACGCGCGACTCGGCAGCTTTGCCGCATCCATCATCGCTTTCATTGCCGCAACGATGGTAGCGGGATGCAGTTCAATCGACGAGGTCATCGAATCGGCACCAAAACCCAGCGCCAGAGTACTTGGCGCGGGGGTGCGTAATCTCAGTTTGCAAAGCCTTGATCTCGTGTTCGACGTCGAGGTTTCCAATCCCTACGGCGTCAGCCTTCCCCTGGTCGATCTGACTTACACGCTGGCCAGCAGCGAAACGCGGCTCCTGTCGGGCAGCATCAAGCCATCCGGATCGGTGCCGGCCAATGGAACGAGCGTGGTTCAGCTTCCCGCCAGACTCGATCTTGCCGCCGTGTTGAAGACACTGCCACGCGTCAAACCGGGCGCTGTCGTGCCCTTTCAGGCGCAGCTCAATCTTCTCGTCGATGTGCCTTTGCTGGGAGAAATGACGCTGCCACTCGAACGCAGCGGCGAGATTCCTGTGCCTGCGCTACCCGAGATCACGCTGCTCTCATTTTACGTCGGCACCCTCGATATTGACGAGCTTAGCGCCGAAGCCAGACTGCGTGTGAAGAACACCAATAAGTTTCGAATCGATTTGGCCAAAATTCGGTTTGACTTGGCTCTGGACGGCAGAAATGTAGCGAGTACACACTTACGCGCCTCGCCGAAACTTGGGCCTGGACAAACTGCGGTAGTGAGGATTCCACTGTCGCTCTCGCCTAGCGCGCTCGGCGCTGGCGTACTCGATATCCTCGACGGAGGCGACACCGGTTACACCATGTCCGGCAGACTTGATGTCATAACCCCCTATGGGGAACTCGCGCTTCCTTTCAGTCAGCGCGGAAACACGACGCTGCGCCACAAGTAGCATAGACGGCGGCAGACTCACGAATACGATACGGTTTCAACTAGATACAGTTCCAGATAGACGCGACCGCCAAACACCGGCGACCAACCAGATCCCTTCCAAACCATGCCCACTACAAGACGCACCAAAGTTGCACTCGGACCCGATATTGCCTTCAGTTCAGCGAGTAGACTCGCCGCCATGATTAGGCGGCGCAAGATCGGCTGTCTCGAACTGCTGGATCATTACGTCGACCGCGTTTCGCGTCTCAACCCACGAATTAACGCCATCGTCGTGTTCGACGAGCAGCGCGCGCGCCTGCGCGCGCGGAAGGCCGATCGCGCTGCGGCAAAAGGCGACTGGTGGGGCCCGTTGCACGGTGTTCCCATGACGGTAAAGGAATCATTCGATATAGCCGGCCTGGCAACCACCTGGGGACACACGCGTCACCGCAAGAATATCGCCAAACAGAACGCGCTGTCGGTGAACCGGCTGCTCGGCGCCGGTGCCGTCATCTTCGGCAAGACAAATACCCCTGTCGGACTTTCCGATTGGCAAACCTACAACCCGGTTTATGGCACGACCAACAATCCGTGGGATATTTCCCGCGTGCCGGGTGGCTCCTCCGGCGGGGCGGCCGCTGCGCTTGCCGCAGGCCTGACCGGGCTCGAACTGGGTAGCGATATCGGCGCCTCGATACGCAATCCGGCCCATTACTGCGGTGTGTTTGGCCACAAGCCGACATTTCAACTCTGCCCGATACACGGGCATAACTTGCCGCCAAACTTATCGACCAGGGATATGGCGGTGATCGGGCCGCTGGCGCGCAGCGCGGACGACCTCGCTCTCGCGCTTGGCATTATCGGCCAGCCGGACCCATTCTCAGCTCGAGGCATTCGCGTCAATTTGCCAAAGCCGCAAAAAAACATTCGCAAGCTGCGCATCGCTGTTCTCACCAACGCTGCCACCGCAGAAGTCGACGATAGCGTACAGGCGGGCGTTCTTGCGGCGGCGCAATGTTTCGCACGGGCCGGTGCCACTGTTTCCGACAGCGCGCGCCCCCACTTCGATTTGCACGATGCGCACCGTACCTACATTCATCTGTTGCGTGGTGCCACCTCACCGGCAGTTCTTGACAAGGACTACGCGGCATTGCGGCGCCGCGCCCCGCGTATGCGTGATAACGACGATTCCTACCAGGCGTGGATGATCCGCGCCACGACCATGTCACATCGCGACTGGCACAGCTGGAACGAGAAGCGTGAGGTCCTGCGCCACGCCTGGCTTCGCTTCTTTCAAGACTGGGATTTGCTTCTGTGTCCGACTGCTGCAAGTGCCGCTTTCGAGCACCATCAGCATGGAGAACGCTGGCAGAGAATGATCCCGGTAAACGGACAGCCACAGCCAACCACGACGCAGCTGTTCTGGGCCGGCCTGTCGGGCATGGTGTATCTTCCTTCCACGGTTGCGCCGGTCGCATTTACTGACGAACGTTTGCCTATTGGCGTGCAGATCATCGGGCCGCAGTATAGCGACCTGCAATGCATTGCCGCGGCAAAATTTCTCGAGCGCGAATTGCAGCCTTTTGTGGCGCCCGATGAATTTATCTGACACTCGCCAGGGACGACTACCCATGAACAAGATCATCCTCTGTTTGACCACCGCCTTGCTGCTGACCTGGAACGTCAGCGCACAGGCTCAAACAGAGGAGTCAAGCGACGCCTTCTTCAATGGCGTCACCGCGTACCGCGCCTTCGAATTCGAAGAGGCAGCGGAATGGTTCCTAAAGGCGGCCGAACAAGGCGATGCAGAAGCGCAATTCCTGCTGGGGCGCATGCACTTCGATGGCAATAGTCTGAGCATCGACAACGTCACTGCCTACATGTGGTTCGACATCGCAGCCGGTAACGGCCTGCGTGCCGGGATGCGCTACCGGGATGGCATGGCCAGAAAGATGACTGATGACGAAGTTGCGACGGCCAGACAGCGTGCCGACCAGTGGCGCAGCAAACATCCCCCTTCGCGTCGCTGATTCCGCTACCGCGCAGCCTGGCACCAATAAATCTCCGACGCGTCAAGGCCTGTCAAATACGTGATATCGCTGCGGCAATCTTGCCCATAGCCAACGCGGCCGGCAAGCCAGGATAGGCATGCATCAACAACTTGCGCTTCTTCAGCGCGTCGGGCACAAACTTGTCTTCCAGGATATCACCAGCGTGACGGAGCTTGATTCCAGCCGCCGTCTGCGACTCGAGGTAACGATTGACCACATTGGCTAACTGCGCCGCGTATCGCGCGCCAACGACCCGGACTAGAGCGCCAGATCAGAAATGCCTACAGCGGTATCGACAAACAGATTGTCGTAACAGTTTACCAGCTGATCGATAATCGCACTGATTTCGTCCTGCACCTCGCCGATCGCATCGTCCAACGTGGCACCGCCTGTCAAAACATCTTGAAGGGTACTTTTACAATGGATATTGAATACGACGTCAAGACTTGCAAGGCCAAAATCAGTATCGAGCAGCAGCACTTGCTTGCCCGGCCTGGGCAATGCAGTTGCAAGATTGGCCGCGACGAGAGTTTTTGCGACCCCGCCCTTGCCGCTGGTGACTGCGATGATGGCTACGATACCCGCTCGCCAACCCTTCGAACGGTCGCCGCTGAACGTGGAGTTGCGATTTCGGAATGACTCATCCTTGGCCCGCGTATCCACTGAGAGTAACGCTGATTTTTCACTGGCGGACACACCAGTAATGCCGGTTGGTCGCATGACCAGACCGTTACGCCCCGCTCGTTTCGCCTCGTAGATTTGACGATCTGCGGATGCGATCAATGACTTTGGGGCTGAATCGTGCCACATTGAAACACTGACGGTGACGTGAACTGTCCGACCGTCGGGCAACGCAAACTTTTATGCATCGACGCGTCCCCGAACACGCTCTGCCGCGGGTAACGCATGCTGCGCGAAGCAATTGGGCGGAATCGCTGCGAACTCCTCGCCACCGTAGCGCGTCAACGCGCCCATCGACGGCATGTTGTCCTTGATCCCCCGCAGGACAATGTCGCCGGTAACCTGACCGCAGGTATCCTTGATCGATTTGAAGTGGTCAGCGTCGATCATCAACAGGACCATTGGCGCCCCCCCGATAAACGGTCGAGCTCCTGATCCAGCGCCAAGCGAAACTGACGAATATTGACCGAGCCAGTCAACGCATCGAGGGACGGCAGTTCACGCAGCCCGTCGATAACGATAACGCGTCGCACAAACCTGATATCGGATTCAGACGCTGCGTCGAGCCGAACCTGCCCGGTCCGGGATGGCAGGCTGAGAGTCTCCGACAGACGCAAATCGCCGAAGCCACGGCCGCTTGATTCGATGCAGATGACGGTTGCGAAATTGAAGGGCGGCGAGTCAAGGAAAAATGTAGGCTCTTGTCACGATCACATTTTCGTCGCCCACATGACCGCGCAAGCCGCCGAATAAGCGTTGAAAATCCATCTAATCACCGGCTTGCGCGCCTTCAGGTTGCGACAAGCGAGGCGCGCTTGTGTTAGCGTTGCCAAACAATGTATCGAACGGGTGTGCAGGCCCGTGACAGACCCATGACGAACATCACCCACGACACGATCATCCGTGGCGCCAGCATCGTTGACGGTAGCGGCGGCGAAACCTGTGTCGGTGACGTCGCCGTCGACGCCGGTCGCATCACAGCAGTCGGCAAGATCAACGGCCACGCGCGCGAAGTAGTCGACGCCAGCGGCCTGGCGCTGATGCCCGGCATCGTCGACGTGCACACGCATTACGATGCGCAACTGACCTGGGACCGCACCATGTCCCCGTCGCCATCGCTGGGGGTAACCACCGCTGTAATCGGCAACTGCGGTTTTGGCATCGCGCCCTGCCCTGAGAACCAACGAGAAACAATGCTGAAGAATCTGTCGGTTGTCGAGGGCATGAATCTCGACGCATTGCTGACCGGCACGCAATGGGATTTTGAATCGTTCTCCGAGTACCTCGAGCAAATCCGCCGCGTTGGACCGTATGCAAACGTCGCGGCACTGGTGGGTCACTCGACTATCCGCACCGCGGTAATGGGCGACGACGCCTCCAGCCGCGCCGAGCCGACTGCCGAGGAACTCAGCAGAATGCAATCAATGGTTCGTGACGCCATTGCTTCCGGCGCCATTGGGCTTGCATCGTCGTTTTCGCCGAATCACTCTGGATACGGCGGCCGGCCAATGCCATCGACCATTGCCACCGACGCGGAATTGCGCGCGCTGATGCAGCCGTTGCGTGAGGCGGAAAGAGGCATGTTCGTGATGGCGAGCGGCTCGCGCGGCACCCCGGAGTACATGGAGTCACTCGCCACCGATACCGGCCGTCCGGTCTTCATGGTGACCGTGCTGGCGATGTACAACGATGCCGACCCGCAAGCCGCCCAGGGTTACTACGAGCGCTGCGCCGAGGCACGCGAGCGCGGCCACGAAGTCTATATTCACGCCAATCCGCATCCATTGTCATTCGACTTCACATTGCGCGACCCATACCTGCTCTTTTCGCACGATGCTTTTGATCGAGTTAAAGCAGCCACACCGGAAGAATTGCCGGAGATTTACGCTGACCCCGCGTTTCGCAACCGCTTCCGGGAGAATCTCAGTAACCCGCGGCCAGGCATCCTGTTTTACGGCGACTGGTCCAAGATCGAGCGCGACGAACAGCCCGTCTCTGAACTCGCCAGGCAAGCAGGGCGCGATCCTGTTGACTGGTTTTTCGAACAACCGATCGATACGCAGTTCATCGCCAAACTGTTCCAAAACGACGATGCCGGTGTCACACCGCTGCTGAAGCATCCCAACGGCGTATTGGCATTGTCTGACGCCGGCGCGCACCTGATTTTTCTTTGCGACGCCGGCTTCGGCTTGCATTTCCTAAAGCACTGGGTGCGCGAAACCGGAACGTTTACTCTCGCCGAAGGTGTCCGGCGGCTGACTTCGGACCCGGCAGACAAATACCGCATTCCCGATCGGGGTCGAATCAGAATGGGTGACTGGGCCGACCTGTTGCTGTTCGATCCGCAAACCGTTGGCATGTCCGCGTTACAGCGGCGTAACGATTTGCCGGGTGGTGGCTCTAGAATGATTCGCCAACCCGAAGGCTTGCACGGCGTATGGGTAAACGGCGTTCGGGTGCATGACGGCAAAGATTACCTGCCGCTCGATTCCGGACCGGGGCAGGTACTTAGAGAGTTCCATAGTTAATCGGCGGTAAGCTCGGCCGGCACAGGCAGTATCGAACGAGTTGTACCGACAAAAATATAGGCCAGACCATGAACGGCAACGAATACGTCGCAAAGATTCTCAAGCAGGAGGGAGTGGAATTGATCACCTGCTACCCGAATAACCCGATTATCGAAGAAGTCGCCAAACAGGGCATCAGACCGGTGGCGTTTCGTCATGAGCGCGGCGCCATAATGGCTGCGGACGGCATCAGCCGGACAAGTGGCCGGCAACGATTCGGCATCGCCGCGATCCAGGCCCAGGCGGGCGCGGAAAACGCCATGGGCGGCATCGCGCAAGCCTACGCCGACAACGTGCCGATCCTGGTACTTCCCGGGGGCTTGTTGCTCAACCAGATCGCTGTGAAGCCCAACTTCTCGGCGACCGCAAATTACCGCGGCATCGTCAAACACGTCGAAGCCATCTATCGCCCGGAAGACGTCGGCGCCGCCATGCGTCGCGCCTTCAACGCGCTGCGAAACGGCCCGGCAGGCCCGGTCGTCATCGAACTCACTGCCGACGTCTGCCGTGAAGAAATTCCGGAACAGGCGCTGAACTACAAATCACCGCGTATCAGTAAACAGCAACCATCCAGCGGCGATATCAAGGACGCTGTCAAAGCCTTCTTGTCAGCGGCAAACCCGTTGCTCTGGGCAGGTCAAGGTGTGTTGACGTCGCGTGCCACCGAAGAGCTGGAAGCACTCGCCGAACTGACGGGTATCCCGGTCTTTTGCACCATGCCCGGAAAATCAGCGATGGATGAACGTCACCCGCTGTGCCTTGGCGCCGGCAGCGCCATGACCACCATGGCAGCAGGCAAATGGCTCGAGGAAAGTGACCTGGTACTTGCGCTGGGCTCGAGCATGACTCGCACCTTCTATGGCCAGTCGATTCGCGGCAAGAAGTTTCTCATCCAGAACACTGAGAACGCGGCCGACATGAACAAGGATGAATGGGTCGACATCGGCCTGATGGGTGACACCAAACTCACTCTGGAGGCATTGCTCGATGAAGTACGTGCTCAGATCGGCAAGCCGCGCGAAGACCTGGCAAAACGCAACGCGGCCATCATTGCGAAAAAGCGCAGCGAATGGCTCAAGGAGTGGGCATCCTTACTGCAATCGGACGAGGAACCGCTCAATACCTACCGTGTGATTCATGAGATTGATAAAACGCTCGACCGCGATAACAGCATGGTCACACACGATGCCGGCGCGCCACGCGATTCAATCGTGCCTTTTTACACGGCAACCACTCCGCACAGCTACATTGGCTGGGGCAAAACGACCCATCTCGGCTTTGGCATTCCGCTCATGATCGGCGCAAAGATGGCCAATCCGGACCGCTTCTGCCTTAACTTTATGGGCGACGCAGCTTTCGGTATGTCTGGCACCGACCTTGAAACATCCGCGCGCACCGGCTTTCCGATCACTACTGTACTGCTGAACAACGGCGGCATGGCCACCTATCCGGGTGGCTTTCCAACCGCGCGGGAAAAATACGGCGTGTCTCACATGTTGGGCGACTACGCGAAAATCGCCGAAGCGATGGGTGCAGTCGGCCTGACCGTCAAGAAAGTCGGCGAAATGGCCCCGGCGCTGGAAAAAGCCAAGCGCCTCAATGCCGACGGAAAGGCAGTCCTGATCGACGTTCACTCCAATATGGAGTCGAAGAAGTCTCGCTACTAACCAACGACCTCAAGATTCGCGTCACAGAAGTCCACGCTCACCGAAACAAAGACAACCACAAGTCGCCTCGGCTTAATCGACGAGTCGGTACTGCATCACGCCTCTGGCAGACCACCCTTTCGCAAACCGTTGAGGTAGCGCTCAGTCACAGTGGAGTCGTTCCGGGGGAGTTGCGCTCGAGTCGATTCGATCGTGATGTCCAGCGCCACGCTTCGGAGTTGCGCCACTGCGGCGCGCGCCTCCTCCAAGCGTCCAACTTGGCCGTAACCCGCCGCAAGTACACGCCAGATTACAGGGTGGTCAGGATTGCGTTCCTGGCCACGGCGCGTCCAGTCAATCGCGTAGTCATAGCGTTCAGCTACGAACTCGGCAAGCCCCATAATAGAGAACCACGTCGCCGCCAATGGATCACGCGGACTCAGTCGTAAAGCTTCCTCGATGTCCTAGATAGCCCGATCGCGTTCACCGGTGCAGGCGTGTATCAACCCGAGCCAGCCCCATCCGAGAACAAAGTTTGGAGCAAGTTAGA
Source organism: Betaproteobacteria bacterium (assembly GCA_020346185.1). Classification (GTDB taxonomy): domain Bacteria; phylum Pseudomonadota; class Gammaproteobacteria; order Burkholderiales; family Eutrophovitaceae; genus SG8-40. Next base: position 2,575,632 of record CP070775.1, read on the forward strand.
TCGCCCGTTCCAGCCGCCGGCTAGCTTCGGAGTACTTTCGTAGTTGTGTATCAGCATGCCCGAGTAAACCGTGGGCCATGGCGTTCCCTGGCGTTCAGTGTCACTGCCCGCGTCGCCGCTTCCACCCCAGCCATCAGCGACACATCGCGCGAGGTGACGGGACCAAAACTCGCCTGGAGAAGGCGACACCATGCAAGCGCGCTGAATCCCAGAGCGCTATCAGGATCAAGCTGGATTGCCCGCTCAGCAAAAGGCAACGCCGCAACAATGGATTTTCGGCTCTGTTTTTGGATATGCCAGATCGGGCGCAACGGTTGCGGTGACACTACTCGTAATGTCATCCTGAACCGCGAAGATATCCTGCAGTTCGCGATCGTAGCGGTCCGCGCAGAGGTGATTGTCCATGGTCGCGTCTATCAGCTGCGCCGTGATTCTGACCCGGCTACCGACCTTACGTACGCGTCCCTCGATCACGTAGCGCACACCCAACGCCGCAAACCTCAGATTCTCGTCGTCTGCGGGCCTGATAAAGCGCCGCTGCGCAAGCCGTATCGCCTCGACCTGATGGAGCAAGAAAAGAAAGCGCGCAAGAATCCGGAACCCCCGCGCATCGCTCGAGGGCTATCTTCAGGCAGTCACGGAATTGACTAGCGCAATCTTCAGCTGACCTGAGTTTCAACTGGCCTGAAATTGAACTGACCCGGGGGCTGCCAACGGTCTGCGGTGAACGAATCTCCAGACTGGCGCGTTGCCTGTAGCATCGAAACAGCCCCACTGTTCTATGACGCTGACACTTCGTAAACAATCTTGTCCAGTCCGCCCATTTTGGCGCGGGTGAGCGCGGCATACAACGGGTGGCCAATCAGCGTCACGAAGGTCAGAACTAATGCAGTAACGGGTGGCGTAATAACGACATACAGGATCAAGTCACCGATGTTGCCTCGCGCCATGAAACTGACCACGCCGGCAAACACGCCGAACATCACACCGATTGCAAATCCCGAAATCACGCTCACTCGAAGCAACGTTCCGAGCGAAATAATGCCTCTAACCTCTCTGACTTCCCGCTTCATGCCCGTTTGTCCCCTTGTGTGCCAATCTTTGTCTTGAGCAACGCAACTCCTCACGTTATGTTTCCTGCATTATCTACTTGCCGGTGAGGACTTCAAGTTACCGACAAGCTGGCGATCGCCAGATACGGCAGAATCCAAAGTGATGTTCCGTCGAACTCACCGGCGGGATATCGTAACGATGCCAGAGCTGCCCGACACCGATGTTTACGTAGCAAGCCTCGAGCGGCGCATTCTCGGAACGGTACTGAATCGGTTGAATTTGAACAACCCGTTTCTGCTGCGCACCGCCGTTCGACGAATGGGCCGCGCATCGTCATCAGCCTGGAAGATGATTTTCACCTCGAGCTCCATTTGACGGTTGCGGACCGTCTGAATTTTCTGGCAAAGAACGCAAAGCGGCCCAGAAAATCAACACTCGAACTGTTCGAATTCGAAAACGCCACACTGGCGTCGACAAAGGCAGGCACACAACGGTGCGCCTCACTGCATTCGTGTCTAGCGAATCCGCCGTTCAGGCCCAGCATGCAGGCGTTATCGAGATTTTCGAGCTCGACCTCGCTTGATTCGACGCTCGACTGAAAGCCGAAAATCATACGCTCAAGCGAGCGCAACTGTCTCCCATTGCGATGAGCACTAAACTCTCAGACGACGAAATTGTGCGGCTGCTCAATGCCACGCATACGACATTGCGCGAGTGGACCGAGCGCCTGCATCTTGAGGCCACGGACGGTTCTACGGATAAAGTCACCGCGTTGCGAGATGGAATGGCGGTGCATGGCGGCTTCGGTCAGCCTTGGCCGTTGTGCCAATCACCGCTGCAGCGTATTGTCTATGCGCGCAACGAGACCAACTGCGGCGCGCTATCAGACTGGCAGAAAAATTCTCATTAACGGTGCGCTCTCAAAGGTCAATCAAGAACAAATGGCCGCGCTCGATTGACGAGTTCGAATAACGATTCGTTGATTAGTGCCTGTTAACACATATTGGGTCGATGCGTTGCTCCGCAAACTGGGGCCAGGCAAGGCGCGAGGAGTGCAGTTTGGCTATTCCAAATAAACGACGAGCAACACAGCATGGCGCCATTTTGGGAGCAGCCCCGATTCTAAAAAAACAGGGGACGGGCCCAGTTTGGCGCGATCCTGCGTTACAGCTCGCTTATGCGGAGTGGCCACACCGCGCTCGCTGCGCTTTGCTTCACACCAAACCGACCACCGTCGCGCCGATCCAATATGCGTTAACAGACCCTAGCCTATTGCCCGATGAGCGCGTCACCAAGTCGGATGGCGCCACTTTCGAGGATGCGGCAAACGATACCGCCATGCCCGCGCATTGCGTTATAGCCGCCGGTACCAAGCACTTCCTCCATTCGCGAACAGGGATTACAAGTCCCCGTTCCTTCGAGTGATACCTCGCCGATTCTGAATCTGCGGTCACGCAACGCGTAAAGGTTGATTCCCGATACAACGATGTTGCGACGCACCGACTCGGGAAGAACTTCGGCCTTGCCGAGAAGTTGCGCGACAACCACGAGATGTTCCTGCTGGATCAGCGTTACCTGGCGCTTTCCGTTGGTTCTCGACGCATAGTGATCACCGAGCAGGCCATGACCGGCGACTGCCTCGACTTCGTCCAGTGCAACAAGCAGCGCGCGGCGTTCTGCCCGGACACCAATCCATCGCACCGTCCCCAGCCTCGGAAAAGTCGCCATCAGTTTCGCCAATTCGCTGTCAGGGTTCACAACCAAGCCCTCATTCACAAAAAGACAAATGAGTTGATCAGTGCCCAAACCATCATTGTTACGAACTTCACAGCATACTCGACGCCAAACGGTCCGGCTGTATCGGGACACCGCTTACCCCGCTCAAGCGTGATCTGTCGGACCGAACCTGCTCATCCCGGCAATTCCAAAGGACCCGGGCGCCGCGATCATAACTTCGAATGAATCGCACACGCTGAAATGCGGAACGCCGGTCATAGAAGTGACGGGCGTTTTCGTTGGAATATCCGGCAAATTTCTAGTGGTTCACTTGCGCCGTGCTTTGGCCCGAAAGCGACTGTGCCAGATTGACCAGCGTGACAAACTCGCCACGGTAGCCAAACGAATCGGCTCCGCGTGCCCCGGCAGCTAGAATTCGCACGTCGTCATAGTCAAACTGCTCCGTGTACTTGCCGCCGCGCAGCAACTGACCAAATCCGGCGACCGCGGCAGCGAAGCGGAAATCCGTACTGGTATCGGCAAGTTCGCGCCTCAGATCGGCCTTTCGAATCGGTTGCTCGATGAGTTTGCTGGTATCTCCGTCAGGCGCTTTGTAACGCAGCCGCAGAAAAGCCAGTTCGCCGTTGCGGTCGACTTCAGTCAACGCCTCTTTCTGGTAGCGCAGCGGGTCGACGCGTTGACCGTCGCTATTTGCCAGAGCGACTTCATATATAGCCGTAACCGTGTGGCCGGCACCGATCTCACCAGCATCGACCTGGTCATTATTGAAATCTTCTCGCGCCAGCATCCGGTTTTCGTAACCAACAAGCCGGTACTCCGCAACGACATGCGGATTGAACTCGATCTGGATCTTCACGTCCTTGGCAATGGCCTGCAGCGTCGCCGACATTTGTTCCACCAGAACTTTGCGCGCTTCGTTGAGCGTGTCGATGTAAGCGTAGTTACCATTGCCCGCATCCGCCAGCTGCTCCATCAGATGATCGTTGTAATTGCCAGTGCCAAAACCCAGGGTGGTGAGCGAAATTCCGGTCTTTCGTTTCTCTTCAACGAGATCCGTCAGCGCTTCAAAGCTTGTGGTGCCGACGTTGAAGTCGCCATCCGTAGCGAGCAACACACGATTGATCCCGGCTGGGACAAACGCTTGCTCAGCCATGGCATATGCCAGCCGAATTCCTGCAGCACCGTTTGTCCGCCCGCCGGCAGAAAGCCCGTCGAGCGCGGCGATGATCCTGCCTTTCTCACTTCCTGAGACCGGCTCCAGAACAACTCCGGAGGCTCCGGCATAAACGACAATCGAGATGCGATCGGCCGGACGCAGTTCACGAGTGAGCATTTTCAGCGACGTCTTCAACAAGCCGAGTTTGTCATCGGACCGCATCGAACCGGACACATCGATAAGGAAGACCAAGTTGGACGCGGGAAGCTTCGACTTCGACACTTCGTAGCCTTTGAGGCCGACGTGCAAAAGCCGCGTCTTGGAATTCCACGGATTCGGGCCGACTTCGGTGATTATATTGAACGGACGCGAGCGATCACTTGGCACAGCGTAGTCGTAGCCAAAGTAGTTGATGAACTCCTCTACCCGTACCGCGTCCTGCACCGGCAGGCGACCAGCGTTGAGCAAGCGACGCGCGTTGCTGTAAGCACCGGTGTCGACGTCAATGCTGAACGTGGAAACCGGATGGTCCACTACACGCTTGAGGGAGTTGTCATCGAAGTGTGCGTAGTTCTCACGATCAAGCGGTTGGCTTGGCGCACGAATCGCGCCAAGATTGGCAGCCGCAACGCCCGGCTGAGCGTCGAAGTGCTGCTCTTTTGCCAGGCGCGACCGCTTGGCAACCGACCTTCCCGCCCCTACCGGTGCAGGGCTCCCGGCAACCGCTTCTTCACTCGACAACTGTCGCTGGTCCGCCTCGCCTTTTCCTTCATCCAGACCCGGCGTAGCCGCGTCTGTGGGCCGATCGAGCCGCTCGCGAACTGTCATTGTTGACGGTACAGGCTCGGTCGTGATGCTGGTTTTCCCCGGCGCGGGGCGAGCGACTGGCTCGACCGAATCTGTCGAACAGGCCGACATAGCTATAGCGAAAACGGCCAGCGTCAGGATCAAAGGCCTCTGTTTCATCATGGCGTTCTCCTAAATCATCAAAGATCGTGTGAAGTCAGAAATTACGCTTCGACTCTGTAAACGCCAGACGAAAGGAAATGGGGTTAAACCTTCTGAAAAAGTTACAGAGTAGTCTAAAAGCAATCATCGCAGGGCACGAAAAGACGAGAAAACAGCTCACCGCAGACGCAGGGAAAAGCACCGTGACTATGTCATTAGCATGCGCTTCCCGAGATACGTGACATGGAAAGCATTGTCTGCGCTCGCACGGCTGCCCATTCTTTCAACGCTCCACCGCAAATGTCGCGAAGTAAATCGCCTCTAAGTTACGTCATACTGATACGGCCTTCGCGGTAGGTGGTAAGCGAAGTCTTTAACCACAGTCGCACAAGTGCCTAAACCCTTCTGTCGATATCTAAGACGCAGCCCGAACGTCATTTTGCGAGGTTGTTCTTGCCCGGCGCCCTTGGCGTCCTTAGCGGTACGAGGTCTTTGGGTTCATGAACCTCAATACATGCCCTGGGAAATGAAACGCCCCGGGGCTTTCGCTTCCGGGGCGTGTTAGTACCGACAGTTCGGCCGAGTTTACTTACCAAACCCTCCAACAATCAACAATGATCCGATCTCGGAGTGATGCCGGCCGCTACTGCCTTGTTTGACTCTCACTGGATCACCTCCTTTCGCAGTTGACACACGTGGAGTGTAGCAGAAGCCGGCAACGGAAGAGAGGTCACCATCGATTGGGGATCTAGGCCATTCAGTCCCGAGCAAGTTTGGCAGCAGGAACGCCCTCAATGCCGACGGATGACGCGGTCTCGACAATCGCCCGCCAGGTATTCTCGGACAACGGTATGCCGTCCCTTAACCGCTTCTTTTTGCTGATCGCCTCCGGCTCGCCGGGTACGAGAGTGTGACCACCGTGTTCCGACGGTTTCGCCTGTTTGACGAACGCAACATAGCGACTGACTTCTTTTGGAAAAAGCTCGTCCGGATCGACCCGCGCCGGATCAACATAGAAGGAAAACATACCGTTGGTGAAGCGGCGCCCCGTTTCAGTGCAGCCGTTACCGGTCAACGCACCGCCCAACACCTCGCACATCATGGCAAGACCGGAGCCTTTGTGTTCGCCGAACGCGCGAATTGCACCCTTACCGACGCGCGGATCACGCAGGCCCGTCTCATCGTACTCACCGTATAACAGGTGGGGATCGTTACCGGGCTTGCCGTCCGGACCGATCAGAGCGTCCGCACGAAGTTGCTTGCCGCCCTGGCTGGCGACCAACACTTTACCTTCGGCCACGACCGAGGTTGCAAAATCCAGAATCAGCGGCAGCGCATCCGGCACAGGCACGCCAACACAGTACGGTGCCGTTGAAAAACGGCGCTCGTAGCTGCCGAACGGCGCGACCATGACACTACCGGCACCGTTAACAAAATGAACCGAAACAAACCCTTCCGCGGCAGCCAGTTCGGCCCAGTCGGCAACACGGCCAATGTGGCCGGCATTACGCAAGGCGACCGCCGATAATCCGGACTGACGACACTTTTCAATGCCGATATTTGTTGCCTGAAGCGCAACAGTCTGACCAAAACCATACTTCCCATCGACCACCGCGAACGATGACGTGTCAACCAGCAATTCGACTTGCTGATCCGCAATCATCAAACCCTCATGCAATGCCGCAACATAACGTGGGACGCGGATCACGCCATGGCTGTCGTGCCCGGTAAGATTGGATTCCACCAGCAGGCGAGCAACCAGTTCCGACTCGGTCTGCGAACAACCAGCGTTGACAAAGATCTGCATCACGAAGTCTCGCAACTCCGTGGTATCCAGCAAGACCCTCTTGATGCTCATGATTTCACGCACACTTAACCTCGGCCATCGCGCCCCCCACGCACATCTTTGTTGAGAATCGCCGCGTCACGGCGCCCGTGGTACCTTGCCGGGGCCATTCTCCGGATATGCGGCGGCAAGGCAAACCTTCGAGCCCGCGATTCAACTTATCGAGGACGAAGCTTTCCAAAGCTGTAATGCAGCATTTCGGCAAAGTTGCTATAACATCAGGTAACGACAATTAACTTTTGTGAGAAACAATGAGAGAGAACAAAGTCAAAACGATCCTCCAGGAAGGCGGCACGGTTATCAACGGCTGGCTGGGTATCCCAAGTTCAGTGGCCGCCGAAAATATGGCGCAAGCCAACTGGGACTCGCTCACCGTGGACCTTCAGCACGGTTTGGTTGATTACCAGACAGCCGTGACCATGTTTCAGGCAATTACTACCACACTGACGATACCGCTGGCGCGGGTGCCATGGCTCGAGCCCGGCATCATTATGAAACTGCTTGATGCAGGTGCCTATGGCATTGTTTGCCCGATGATCAATTCACGCGAGGAGTGCGAAGCATTTGTCGGCGCTTGTCGTTACGCACCTGACGGATACCGCAGCTTCGGCCCGGTGCGCGCCGCGTGGTATGCGGGGCCCGATTACTGGCAACATGCCAACGAAACGGTTCTCACCATGGCAATGATCGAAACCAAGAAGGCTGTAGACAATATTGACGATATCCTCAGCGTGCCGGGGCTGGACGCAATCTACGTTGGCCCGTCTGATCTTTCCTTGTCGATCGGCTGCAAACCCGGTTTTCCACCAGAAGAAAAAGCCGTAGAAGTGATCAAGGTCATCGCAGATGCCACCAAACGACACGGCATTTATGCCGGCATACATTGCGGTTCAACCGCGATGGGCAAGCAGATGGTCGCAATGGGCTACCAGTTCATCACAATGCTCGCCGATAACGCGTTTCTCGCTGCAGCAGCAAAGAAAGCTGTGGCCGAAATGCGCGAAACGGAGCCAACGCCGGTAAAACCGAGCGGACCGTACTAACACCCCCAAGCGCCGGCTCGCGGCATTCGCGCAGCGCAGGCATGCGAGCCGGCTTCGGAAATTCGGCACTCGCCAAGCGAGATTCACTCAAATTTTGGCGAACGACGCTCAATGTTGGAATGCACACCTTCGCGGAAATTGCTGCGCTCCCGTCCATCAGACGCACGGTCTCCTCCATCGCAGTAAAGAAATCGCAATCGAAATTTTTATAGAGCTGCTGCTCGATGATCGTCAGCGAAGTCGGACAAGCTGCGTAGGCAACTCGGTGATGTAAGAACGCGCGTCGTTCACAGATTCTCCGGCCTCGCAAAGCCGGTCAGCGATACCCAATCGCATCGCCCCCGTACCATCGAACTTGCGGGCGCTCCAGAGAATGCCGAGCGCCCTGTAAGGACCAATCAGTCTCGATAAAATCCACCTCATGGCGTAATTCGCAACGAGACCGCGCTGAGAAAATCCGGTGCTGTATTTTTGACTTTTTTTGATCAAACGCATGTGCCATGCCCACAACCAAACCGTTCGCAGCGGCGATTACTGGTTTACGCAAGCCTCGAACTTACTTGTACATCGCCGGAAATTAATCACCGTCGTCTGGGTCACCAGTTTTGGCATCCAGATAAGACAGATTCTCGCTCTCGGCACGATCAACAGCTGACGCCTCGTCGAGCACACCCATATCCATTCCGGCGCAGAAAACACCAGCCGCGCCGGTAGCAATGACACCAACGACACACTCGTCCTTGTGCGCCTGCGCAAGGGCATGTTTGATCTCTGCCAACGTGAAGTTTGTCAAGGCATTAAGGCAGTCAGGCCGATGCATATTGATGATCGCCACCAGATCATCTACTTCGTGGAGAATTTTTTTACCCCCTTCTTTCTTGGGTATATGAAAACGCGTTTGCGACGGCGAGCAATTCAACACTATGCCACCAGCAGACCAAGGAGTATCAACAAGATCAGGCACGGCGCGATGAAACGCAGCAACAACAGCCATGCACGTGCGACATGGTCGCCGCTTATCCCCGCAACGCGCAGCGCTTCTTCTCCCGACCAGGTCCAGCCAACGAACAGGGCAATAAGCAACCCCCCGACTGGCAAAACGATACTGGATGCAATCACGTCGATCGTCTGCAGTATCCCCATACCGAACACACCGATCTCGCGCCACATTCCAAAGCCAAGCGCAGAAGGCACACCTGCCAGAAATGCAGCGACGCCGATGACAAGCGCACCTCGCTTTCGTGACCATCGCAATCGACGCATCAAAACAGCGCAAGGAACCTCGAGCATTGACACAGAAGAGGTCAGTGCCGCCAGGCCGAGCAGGACAAAAAACGCAATCGCGAACAACCTGCCCGCCGGCAATATGTTGAACACCTCCGGCAACGTCACAAACGCCAACGTCGGACCTTGCGCCGGGTCGAGACCCAACGCGAATACCGCAGGAAATATCGCGATGCCCGCGACGATTGCGAACAAGGTATCGCCGCTGGCAACCGTCACCGCCGCTGGCGCCAGTTTCTGGTCGCAGGTGGTGTAACTGCCGTAGGTCAACAGCGCGCCGGCGCCAATGCCGAGCGAAAAGAACGCCTGGCCGAGCGCTGCCAGATAAACACCGGGCTGCGCTAGCGCTTTCCAATCGGGACGGAACAGGAACGCCAGACCGGCGCACGCTCCGTCGAGCGACAAAGCATAAACAGCCAATACGATGACGATCACGCCGAGCAAGGGCATGAGAACTTTGTTAACCGATTCGATGCCACGCTTGATGCCCGCCGCGACAACGGTCACTGTCAACGCCACGACAACAAACTGCCAGAAGACCGGTTCGAGCGGATCCGCGACGAAGGCACCGAAATGATCGGTTAATGTTCCGCTTTCCATCCGCGCGGCGGCGCCAGTCAGATAATCGACAAAGTACTTGTAAGCCCAGCCAGCGATTACCGCGTAATAGCTAAGGAATACAAATGAGACGACAGCCATCAACCATCCGGCTGCCGCCCAGCCGCGACGCAGTGTCCCTTTTTGAAATGAAGCGACCGCATCCGCCTGCGTCCGTCGGCCAATACAGAACTCTCCGAGCATCAACGGTACACCGAGAATCGCCACGCACAGGACATAGATGAGTAGAAAAGCCGCTCCGCCATTCTCACCCGCAACATAGGAGAAACGCCAGATATTGCCCAGGCCCGCCGCGCACCCGATCGTCGCCAGCACAAATCCCGCTCGAGTATTCCACTGTTCTCTCATGAAGCTGCTCTTGCGAACCGTATAATGCGGATAGAAACTTCGTTCTTACCAGTGTGGCGCGTTACACCTTAATTTTCGGTATTTTCGTTCCAATAACGGAAACACGATCTCGTCGCCGGGCAAAAGTTGACTGAAGTCAACAAATTAGGACGATGCAGCGCCTGGCTGCGACAAGTCTGATGAAAAATCAGGCGGGCGTGGTACATCCGGTCAAACTGATCCCGGTAACACTGTTCTGACTGCACAATTCTAACAATGGCAAAAACATCAATCGCACCACTTGGTCACATACACCTTTATCAAGCGTGCAACCGTGCTGATCTCGATTTCAACACGACTGCCGAACTGGCTGATTTGGACGACGTCTTCGGACAGGACCGGGCAGCCGCGGCAATCCGCTTCGGACTGGCAGTTGAAAGACCCGGTTACAACTTGTTCGTGCTCGGTGATCACGGCGGCGGTCGACACTGGCTCGTTAACCGCCTGCTCGGCGAAGCAGCCAAAGAGGCTCCCGTGCCGGATGACTGGGTGTACGTAAACAACTTTGATGAGCCGCGCAAACCAAACGCGATGCGCCTGCCAGCCGGGCGTGGTGTAAAACTACGCAACGACATGCAAAAACTCGTGGCGGAACTGGCACCGGCCATCTCTGCCGCATTCGAGAGCGACCAGTACCGGCAGCAGGTCGAAGCGGTGCAGGAAGCACTGAAGAAGAAACAGGAATCAGCACTTCAGAAACTTGGGGAGGATGCCGCGAAGAACGGCATCGCGTTGCTTCGCACGCCTCATGGATTCACTTTTGCGCCGATAAAAGACGGCGAACCGATGAGCCCCGAGGACTTCTCCAGGCTGCCGAAACGGGAACAAACGCGTGTGACCAATGAAGTTGCCAAACTCACTGAAAGATTAAAGGAAATTATGCAGCAAGCACCGCGCTGGCACCGTGAAACCATGGCGCGGGTAAACGAACTCAGCCGCGAAACCCTGAGTCTGGCCGTCGGCCACCTGATCGAGGAACTCAAGGAACGTTATGCGGATCTGCCTGAGGTGATCGAGTTTCTGAATGCGGTTCTGAAAGACATCGTTGAGTCTGGCCAACAACTGCACGAACAACCGCGCCAGGAAAGTGATTTCGAGACACTGAGCATGGTGGGGCAGATATCGCTGCAACGATACCTGGTCAACTTGCTTGTCGACAACTCGGAGCTTGAAGGCGCTCCTGTAGTCTACGAAGATAACCCGACTCACCATTATCTGGTTGGGCGAGTCGACCAAATCGCGCAGATGGGGACCCTGGTAACCAATTTCCTTCTGGTCAAGGCCGGTTCACTGCACCGGGCGAACGGCGGCTATCTAATACTGGATGCGGCCAAGCTCCTGACACAGCCGTACGCGTGGGAGGGGCTCAAGCGCGCACTGCGAGCGCACAAAATACAGATTGAGTCACTCGGCCAAGTGTACGGCCTGATCAATACCTTATCACTAGAACCCGAGCCAATACCGATCCAACTCAAGGTGGTATTGGTCGGCGAACGGCTGCTCTATTATCTCCTGAGCGCTTACGATCCGGACTTTCAGGAGTTGTTCAAAGTCGAAGCGGATTTCGAGAACGACGTTGCACGAAACGAGGGTAACACGCGTCTCTATGCGCAATTGATCGCGACACTAGGGCGGGCAAACAAAATTATTCCACTCGAGCGCGAAGCCGTTGCTCGCGTCATCGAACATGCTTCGCGTCTTGCTGATGATTCAGAAAAACTGACTACGCATGTGCGCAAGATCACCGACCTGTTGCGTGAAGCGGAGCATTTTGCGCGCCGTGGTAATCGCCCGGTCATTTCCCGTGATGACGTAGAAGAGGCGTTACGCGCCAAGGTTCACCGCACCAATCGGATAAAAAGCAAAACGCAGCAGGCAATCCTGGAAGATGTACTACTTATCGATACTCAAGGCGCGCGCAGCGGCCAAGTTAATGGTCTCGCTGCAGCCGCTCTCGGCGACGCCAATTTTGCGCACCCGGTACGCATTACGGCGACGTTTCGACTTGGCGAGGGCAACGTCATCGACATTGAGCGCGAAGTCGAATTGGGCGGTGCCATTCACTCCAAGGGCGTGATGATTCTCAGCTCATTTCTGGGCGCTCGCTATTCGCGTGGCATGCCACTATCGCTCAATGCCAGTATCGTATTCGAACAATCGTATGGTCCTGTAGAGGGCGACAGCGCTTCGTTGGCCGAATTGTGTGCTCTCTTGTCGGTGCTTTCCGATGCGCCAATCAAGCAGTCCCTGGCAGTCACTGGATCAGTCAACCAACACGGCCAGGTTCAGGCGATCGGCGCCGTCAATGAGAAAATTGAAGGGTTCTTCGACATCTGCAATGCGCGTCGCTTGACGGGGGACCAGGGCGTGCTGATCCCCAGCGCAAACGTTCGCCACTTGATGCTGCGCGAAGATGTCGTCGAGGCAGCCAAGGCAGGCAAGTTCCACATCTACCCCGTGTCGGAGGTCGATCAAGCGATTGAACTGCTCACCGGAGTACCGGCCGGAGCACCGGACGAACAAGGCAACATTCCCGCCGGCACCGTTAACCACCTAGTTGCCACACAGATTGCCGAAATGACAGAGCAAAGACGGTCATTCAATCGTCCGGCAGCTGCCGATCCGGCGACCCGCTAATACTTCGGGGCACGGCACTCTTTTACGCAGAAGCCAGACCACCAACTCTGACGACCGGAAGCCTCGCGGCAGCTACTCGTCGGCCGGTTTTTCGCTCAGTGTCTTTCTACCGGTGAACATGGCTGAAATGACATTACCACCCTCCTTCAGCTCCGCCATCACGGCACCAACGATGTGGATCACGATCATCACGACCAAGGCGTAAAAGCCATAGTAATGCGCCGTAATGAACGGCTTGCGGAAGGCCCGCATTTCCTGCCATGCGGCTTCGTCGTACATTTGCGGCGAGTAGGGCTGCAAACTGACGGGATCCACTCCTGGCGCCGCGACCCACCCGGCGATCCACGAACCCAACGGCGGGTAGAAAATGTCGGTACCCGCCAGCACCAGGCCAGATACGGCCTGCATCAGTAACAAAAAAAACAGCAGCGTGATGCTGACGCGCGCCAGCGGATTGTGGCCGATGTATTGCGGCGGCCGCCCGGAGCATAAACGGACAACATAATCTTTAACAGAACGCCAGTAACTTTCGCCACCCGGCAGGATCGCGCCCCAACGCGCATGGCGATTGCCAACGAACGCCCAGATCATGCGCCATACGAGGTTGATCGCCAAAACGTAGCCAAACCACACGTGCATGACCTTGAGCAGGACTTTGCCCTCATTGGTCACACCCAAAGCCTTCGCATTGAGTATGACAATACCAATCGCGATCAACGCGATGACACACAGAAAGTTGATCCAGTGAAACCATCGGGTCGGCGCATCCCATACCCGGTACGACTTCATTTCAGACATTCAATACTCCGGCTAGTCGGTCCGCACGGCGCCAGCCCAACAACACCACTGTGATGTCCGGCCTGACACTCGCCGCTGCATAAGCCGCATGGTTTATTGCTTGGGCGCGCCGTCGCTGAACTCGTAGGCGTAGTCTTCTTCGGAAATCCCCTCACAAGCCGCGGCCATGTTGCGTTTCGCGTTGTTACATGCGAGCGGTGCATTCATCATGATGTCCAGCTCATAGCCTTCCTTTTTGCAGAAGTAGCGGTACTGGCTCCTCGCGTCTTCACAGGTTCCGCCACGCTCATCATTTTCAGCGGCATGGGCAAACGAACCGAGACCAATCACAAGGATTGCAGCAGACAACACTTTGTTCATGGTGACCTCCTCTTTCGTGTAGTTATAGAAATCGCCAACGCGCAGGCGCTTGAATCGAAAGCCTAACTCCAATTGACGCAAGTTTCATCGATATTTTGCAACTGGCGTCCGAGGAAGGGAGAAACGAGTTAGCGAAGGACCCGTTTCGCGCAAGGCAGTAAAGCGCGGCGACGCCCGTGATAGGCGGTATGCCAAGTCGCGAGCAAATAGACATCGCTACAGTAGAAATAGCGAGCAGCAAATTGCTAAGTTAGTACATACTGTCAACATAACCCCTATTTATGAATAAGGATGGTACGTCATTATCAAAATTGGCCCCAAAGGGAGCACGCCTTGGCATCAAGCTGAATACCAGCTCGAACGGCAAATCGTTCCTGTACCGCTGCCCGCCGCCAATCGGCATGTCAATCTGCTGACACATGAGCGTGCCTCACTCAATGCAAGGCGACGCTCGTTGAGCTATCGATTCGCCCATCTCTATGCCGAGTGGCCAGCGCTCTACTCCGGCTTCTATGCGCTCACCAAGCGCGGTTTGGCGCTCTGGCAATGCCGAGAAATCAAGAATGCCGCCTCCGATGCCTTGATAGCCGCGGACGAAGCCGCTACGCCTTATAACGCCGTCAGAAATGATCAACGGCGCTGGTGGGAGGCCCAATGCCCAGATAGCATTACGCGTGGCGAATATGCCGCTCGATCCGAAAGGAGCAATATTGAATACCGGCGTGCTAGTGGACCCGCGACGTCACAGGGCTCATTGCGTCGCAGCAGGCACGATTACTGCACAAGCTAGCGGGTGTTCGGCCCACCAAATCCAACTTATTGCTGCCCTCGTTATATTGCCGCGACCTGTAACGCTGAGAACTCTTTTCACCGTGCATTAACTGCGTCATGCTGAAAGAACTCGATTTCACGAAGCCCACCCGCGAGGCCCGATACGACCCGGAAATCGCGCGGACCTGCTTCGAATCCGTTGGTGATGCGATTTATCGCGCCAAGGACGAACCGTTCTTTACTGAAAACAAACCAGGTGGGAACATGTACCTCCTGCTGGAGGGAGAAGTTCGCCTGTGCCGCCCCGAGCGCGTGCTCGATATTGTTCGTAGTGGGGAGATATTCGGCGAGATTTCGGCCATCACACGGAACCCGCGCACGGCCTCGGCGATCGCGATCTCCCCGTGCAAAGCGCTACAGCTTGATCCGAAACAGTTCAAAAAGGCGCTTCGAGATACGCCTGAGTTTGCGCTCATGCTGATGAGCACGATGATCAACCGCATTCGCGTGACATCTGCGCTGCTCGTCCGTACCGGCAAACTCGCCAAGCGTCTGGCCGAAGCAGAAGGCCGCGTGTTTTCGCAGAACGTCATCCAGGAAATTATAGCCACGCTGGGCAACCCGACCCCAACGAGGATATCCGCAAGAACAATAATCACCCGAGAAATTGACAGCGCTAGATCGATGTATTTGGTGCTATCAGGCCGCGTTGCCCTGTCTGTTAACGAAGTCATCATCGACAACGTCGGACCAGGTGGAATGATCGGCGAAATCGCGCTGGTTGACGGCGCTAACCGGTCAATCACTACGCTTGCCGAATCAGACGTAACACTGCTACCTGTCAACCGCGACGACTTTCTCATGATGGTCAAATCCAACCCTCATTTCGCGGTAACAATGCTCCAGTCTGTGGCCAACCACCTGACCCAAATGACCGCAACATGCGCTTGATACGCTGGCATACTCTCAGGGCATCAGCGACTCCGACGAGACATACCCATGCCATTGCTTTCACTGCGCGGCCGTGCCAGCAGCCTTGGCCTGACTGACAGCGGCCTAAGCGCCTGCCCATCGTCACCGAATTGTGTCTGCAGTGACGAGAGCGGCACAGCGCAAACAATAGAACCGCTGCGACTATCGATCGCGGCCGAAGACGCCTGGCCTTTAGTCCAGCAAACGGTACGCAATCTTCCCCGGACGCGCATGGTGAGCAACACTAGCGACTATATCCATGCAGAATGCGCGAGTAGCTTATTTGGCTTCGTCGACGACCTGGAGCTGAATTTGCGGCCCGACGACAGAATTATCGCAGTGCGCTCTGCATCGCGATTAGGCTACTACGATTTCGGCGCAAATCGCCGCCGGGTGGAGACATTGCGTACAGCACTCCGGGAGCGAAACGTAGTGCGCTAACTCACTGCGAGCTTTGTTGTCACTCACTTCATGCGAAGCCGGATGCCAACTCCGATCAAAGTTCAGTCAAAGCTGAAACCCGGTGTACGCGTATAGACGTGCAGGCCCTCATCCTGAATCACCAGCGAACGCATGCGTTTTTCACCACGATTGTGATGTGAGTGCAGAGCTGTTGCCGGTGTGACTTGCGCCACACCCGTCACCCATTCGATACGCTCGCCTTCGATCAGAGAGTGAATACCCTCGCCCTGAATCGCGAGCGTCACCGCAACTCCATTGTGCCGATGCGGACGCTGGTCGCAGCCCGCCGCAAGGGTATTCATGGCGACATTAATGAAAGGAATCGTGGTGTAGTTCGGTTCTGTTCGCCGGGTAGAGAACTGCACGGAGGAACCCGTGGTGTTTTCCGTGATGGCGCGCTGGTAGACTGCCTCGAGGTGGCGCTCGATTTCCTTGCTACGCCACACAACGGCCTCGACCGAGGACCTGCCCTCTTCCGGCGCTCTCGCACCCGCAAACGCGAGTAGCGGTTCATCGGTAACGTTGAACAACAACGTATCCGCATCAGCCCTGTAAGTGGTCTCTACTCCCCCGGGCAGGCAAAACACGTCACCCTGTCGCCACGATAAGCTGTCCGCGCCATTCGTGCTTTCGCCCCGACCCGACATCACAAAACTGACTTCGCCACTCGCGACATACGTCACCGAGAACCGCTCCCCGGCGCGGACCCTGAGGTAGCGGCACAGAAGTGTCGGTGTGGTCGCAGGGTAGGCGGTATCCAATGTATCACTCGCATCGAGCATGATCGGACCAGTGGGAGCTTGCGAGTCGACAGCGCGCTTGTACTCGGCCTTGAACTGGTGCGCGGGTACCGGAGGATAAGAAAACGCAAATCCGTTCTCATTCGCCAGATAGCGTGCTCGTTGTTCGTAGCGCGATTGGTCGCCCACCTGCTTCTGTTCCGAAATATGCATTACCGTCTCCCGCACCGGTGCCAGTTCTGGCCTGAGGGCTGTAGCAAGCGCCCAAGTCATCTACAACTTTACGGGCTGGAACAAATCCTGGTCAATCCTGCCCGACACGAGGCGCCTGTTTTGTTGGTAACGCAATGATAATCATTCAATGCGCGCTATTTGGCCGGGCCGGCTCGATCAGGAAAACTGACTGCCATTCCGGCGCGCACATCCTGTTGAACGCCGTACTGTGAGAACGGATAACGGAAGCCGGTTCGCGACAACGCTCGCATGCCTGTTAGCGCCATCCGCCATTCAGCGATCGGTAGTGCCATCAGCATTTCATCATCAAGAACGCCACCATAGCGACGCTCCGCAAAGCACGGAATCGACAAGCTGGGTTCACCAAGCTTGAGCGCGCGGCCCCACGAATCAGCGCACGCCGGCTCACCGACAACGCTCCAGTCGAAACGCTTGTAGCCAGACCACTGCAAGCCATTGATGAAGTAAATCATGGCACCAGGCGTGGCGTAGAACAACGCAACATCCGGTGGATCGAGCCGGCCACTCGCCAGCGGCGACACAGCCAACGCCTGGTATTGATGGCTTGGCACGACGTGCATTGCTCGCTGATGGTTCGCCGCGTCGGCATCGGTCGCGAACCACACGCCGGTCATGTGTTTGCCCGACTTCCACTCAGCGTCTGCCTTACCCAGCCCGACAACTACCCGGCACTGCTCTCCGACGAGATCGTCCGCGGTAACACCAACTGTCCACCCCAACCGGGCCGCCTGCGCCACAACCTGATCTGTGGTGTGGATCACCTTGGGGCGGCGAATCCGCGAAACTGCTTCTATCTCCTCTACCGTTCGGAACAGCTTCATGGCCACGCAGATGCTGCGTAACTTGAGCAGGCCTTCGAGTTCAGCGACGAGATCAGCGCAGAAGTCTCGCGATTCAGACATTGCCGCTCCTCAGAATAGTGTTCACAGACATGCCCAAACGCCGGGGCAAGTTGAAGTGAAGCGAGCATATCGTACAAACCACGCAGTGCTCCAGCGTTTCGATTAGCCCCGGACACCCAACTCCGGTAAAACGAACGCTTCGCGCTTCACACGCATTATGCTGCTGCCTCAGAGTTGAGGAGAGACAGAATGGTGACTCCGCGCTTGCTTTGTGGCTGCGGCGATACTGCTCGCCATCCTGCCTGCCAAACGCGAAGCGTGGATCCGGATGCCACTGTCGTGACGCCTGAGAAACGGCAAGGCATCGAAAAGCTTATCAAGGCCAAGGGCGCGCTGAACATTGCGAAATTGATGTCGGAAGCCGTGACGCGCCAGATGAGTACCGCGATTATTCTGGCCCGGCCAAACATTCCTGTAGCAGCAATTGGCATCGCCAACGATGAGACCAATCGCGTCATTTCCGAGCAATGGTTGCGAGACGCAGATTCATCAGCCTGACCAGTCCGGTTTTCCCAAAGCACATCATTGAGGACAAACTGGATGCCTGATCCAGCTCCAAGAACTGCCGCTCAGTACAAAGACGATACGCATCATTGCGCTGACTGCGCAAGATGTCATGCAAATCGGTCAGCAATGGAGGGTAAACCCGGCGGCCAACCATCGTCGAGCACATCAAAGTACGTTTCGAGTAGACGGGCTACGATTTATGACTAGCATGCCCGCAAACTGATTATTTCCCCTGGTTGAAACCGACCAGCGCGGCAACAACCAGTGCCACCGCTGCGCCAATCAGTTGCGCAGCCAGAAACGGCCCGACGTCCACTGGTCGAATTCCGGCGAACGTATCGGTCAGCGCACGTGCTGTTGTAACTGCGGGATTGGCAAAAGAGGTTGACGCGGTAAACCAGTAAGCGCCGGCGATGAAAATTCCCACAGCGGCGCCCGTCTGCGCCGGCGCATGGCGTGTGAATCCGATTATTGTGAGTATCAAACCGGAGGTCGCGACGATCTCACTCACAAACTGCCCCGGCCCGGTACGCACATGCACGCTGGTTTGCAGGATCGGCAAATCAAACATCAAGTGCGCGAGCCAGACACCGGCAATGGCACCGGTTACCTGAACGATCAAATATGCCGGAAGCACCTTTGGACGCAACCTTCCCCGAACTGTTTCGACCAAGCTCACAGCCGGATTGAAGTGCGCGCCGGAAATCGGCCCGAACACCGAGATCAAGACATACAACCCGAAACCGGTAGCCAGTGCATTGGCAAGCAAAGCGATGGCCGTGTTGCCATCGGCGAGCCGCTCGCCCATGATGCCCGACCCAACCACGACGCTAAGCAAGCCGGCCGTTCCAATGAATTCGGCGAACAGGGCCTGCCGCATTATTTGATCACCTCAAGCGCGTTATTTCTATTGCTGTTCGCCGACCTCGCGAACCGCCGCACTGAGCGCAAGACGATCCAGACTCGACGCCGGTAAGTTGACAAACAACTGGATGCGACGATTGAGGACATGAAACACGTCATGAATGACTTTGCGCGCCTGTTCAGTGTCTTCCGTGAACTGCGCCGGGTCCTCAACTCTCCAGTGAGCGCTAATCGGTTGTCCCGGCCATATGGGACACACCTCGCCCGCCGCGTTGTCGCAAACGGTAATGACAAAATTCAGTTCCGTTTCATTGGGTGCGGCGAATTCGTCCCAACTCTTGCTGCGTGCACCTTCCGTTGAGATGCCCTGTTGCTGGAGAAAATCAAGAACCAGTGGATTGACTTTGCCGCTCGGGAAACTGCCGGCACTGAACCCTCGGAATCGGTCTTTTGCCGTGTGATTGAGAATGTGCTCAGCGATGATGCTGCGCGCTGAATTGCCGGTACAGAGGAACAAGACGTTCATAGTATCTTTAGCCATGTCTATTTCCCCTCAAAGCAGCTTGCGGCTGCCGTCGACGGTACCTCAGGCGCACAACAACTGGCCGTCCTCTTGGGAGTTTGCCGACTGTTGCCATAGGTTGGCGCCGAATCGAGTGTATGAAATGTCTCCCATGCCAGCCCTTGCGGATCAGTCACCCAGTGCTTGTCGGATCGCGCGTAGCAACAATGGGTTGCCTCCTGAGTCAGCATTGCTTGCCCTGCTGCGTCCAGACGATCATGAATTGCCTGCAGCTCACCGCCCGAATCAACCTGTATGCCGAGGTGATCCAGGCCAGGTTTTGCGCCCCGCGCCGATATGGCGAAATTCACCCGCGGGTCGTCCAGCTTCCATTTCGCATAGTCCGCCTCAACTACAGTCGGTTGCGCGTCGAACAACTTCGAGTAAAAGCCGATGCTTTGCTCGAGATTACTAACCGAGACATGCACATGCATGCGTTTCATTTCTTGCTCCTGTTTTTGCTGTTGCGAGGAGTGCTGCCCGCGACTTTGCGGCGGGGAGAGGTCGCCGGCGCGGACCGACTCCCCGTCGAACGAAGCTTGCCGAGTGCAGGTGGCGTGACAACGCAATCGGCACCACCACAGCAATTCTCGGTGAGATAGTCCAACAGACCGGTCATAGCCGAGAACACCGCCGAGTAAATGACGAATCGACCCGCCTGGCGCGATCCAGTGAGCCCGGCATACCTTAAGTCTTTCAGATGAAATGACAAAACGCTGGGGGCAAGATCAAGCCGCCTAGCGATATCACCTGCAGCCAATCCATCAGGACCCGCCTGAACCAACGTCCGAAAAATTGCCAGTCGTGTCTCATGCCCTAGCGCAGAAAGCGCCCGGGCTGCTTCCATATCATTCATATTTTCACTTTGCTTGAAATATTGAATTTTGGCAAGGGCCCCTGATGCTTACATAGACCCGCCATAAAGCTGCACGCCGAGCTCTTGACAGTCACCGGGATTTGATGCGTTCCGACGCGGATTGGTGCTTTTGTCGGTCAACAGGCTGAGCATGCCGCAATCGTCGCGGGCGAGCTGTGACGCCGCGCGCTCGGCTGCCTAACGAACCAGCTGATTGATTTCGATAATCGGCAGCAAGACCGCCAGGACGATGCCCAGAACGACTCCGCCCATAATCAGGATCAGAAGCGGCTCGGCGAGCGTAGCGAGGGCGCTAACCCGACGCTCCACTTCCCGTGCTTGGATGTGGGCTGCGTGGGCAAGCATCTTTGGAAGGTCACCAGTTGACTCTCCCACCTCGATCAGTCGGATCAGAACAGGTGGAAATGCACCGGTTGTAGCAAGTGCACGCGCAAGTCCCACACCTTCCCTTACCCGGTCAATGGCGTCTGATGCGGCAGCCCGCAACAAGGAATTGGACAGCGTTGCCTCGGCGGCGGAAAGTGCGCGCAGCATCGGCACGCCCGCTTCACTCAGCATCGCCAATGTGGAAGCGAAGCGCGCGGTGTCAATGCCGCGAAAGATGCGCCCGATGACAGGCAAGCGCACGACAACCTGATCCAGCGCTGCTTTGGGCCCCGCTTGCTGTAATAGTCGAACCACCGCGTACACCACAACTGCGCCACAGATCAGGAACCAGATCCAATAGTCGCTGAGCATTGCCGATACGCCAAGTAAAATCCGGGTCGGCAAAGGCAACGACTGACGCGTCTGCTCAAACACCTCCACAACCTGGGGCACGACATACGTCATCAAGAAAACAACAATCGCCAGCGCGATAACAGTGACTATCGCAGGATAGGTTGCGGCAGACAGCAGCTTTCCGCGCAGCGCCTGTCTGTCCTCCAGGTATTGAGCCAGACGATCGAGCACCAAACCAAAACTGCCGGCCTGTTCACCGGCCGCCACCGTGGCACAATAAACGCGCGGGAAAACACGAGGGTGGCGCTCGAGGGCAGCTGCAAAACGATGCCCGGCGAGTACGTCGGCCCGCACGGTCTGGAAGATCTCGCGTTGCGCACCGTCTTCAGCCTGCTGAATCAATGTCGCGAGCGCGACATCCAATTGCAAACCAGCGTTCATCAGGCTCGCCAGTTGGCGCGTCACCAACGCCAATTCGGCCTCGCGCATGCGGTAACGCGAGTTCCCTCCCGCCGCACGTTCCACCTCTCCCTGAAGAGCGAGGGAAATTGGTACTAGCCCTCGCGCGCGCAATTGGCTGCGCGCCGAGCGCGGACCATCAGCGTCAATCTCACCTTTCTCTACTGCACCTGACTGCCGCGCAGCCTCAAAACGATAAGTTGCCACGCGACCTTAGCTACTGCTCACGCGAGATGCGCGTGACCTCTTCCAGCGAAGTCGTGCCATCACTCAGCCAGCGCTCGCAGTCTTGCCGAATTGAGCGAAACCCCGTGCCGGCCGCAAGGGCGCGAAGCGCACTTTCTGCCTCCCGCGCGTGAATCGCATTCCGGATGCGCTCATCCAATCGCAGAAGCTCATAAGCGCCCGTGCGTCCGGCGTAACCACTGTTTGAACAAGCCGGACACCCTTTCGGGTGCCAAAAGCCGTCATCGCCTTGCTCTCGGCACGCCGTACACAGTTTGCGCAACAGGCGCTGACCCAAAACACCAAGCAAGGTTGAAGAAAGCAAGAACGGCTCGATTTCCATGTCGAGCAAACGCGTCACTGCTGACACCGCATCATTTGTATGCAACGTAGCCAGCACCAAATGGCCCGTGAGCGATGCCTGAACCGCGATCTGAGCCGTTTCCCTATCTCGAACTTCACCGATCATGATCACGTCGGGGTCTTGTCGCAAGATCGCTCGCAGGGCACGTGCAAACGTCATCTCAATGCGGGGATTGACTTGAGTCTGACCGATTCCCGGCAGGTCGTATTCGATTGGGTCCTCGACTGTTAGCACGTTAGTCGTTTGAGTGTCGAGGCGCGACAACATTGCGTACAAGGTGGTGGTCTTACCGCTCCCAGTGGGTCCGGTGACAAGAACGATGCCGTGGCTTTGTCGCACAAGAGATGAAAACGCGTCCAGCGTTTCGGGGGCCATTCCGAGCTTTTCAGGCGCCAGCGAGCCACGCTCCTTGTCAAGAAGACGTAACACCACCCGCTCGCCGTGCGCCGCCGGCAACGTCGAAACGCGCACATCGATGGGGCGCCCGCCAAGGCGCAACATAATACGACCGTCCTGCGGCAGCCTCTTCTCCGCAATGTCCATGTTGGCCATGATCTTGATACGTGAGACGAGCGCCGCATGCAGGGCGCGGCGCGGACGCACCACGTCACGTAGCGTACCGTCAACCCGGTAGCGCACCACCGAATGCGACTCAAACGGTTCAACATGCACATCCGACGCACCTTCGCGTACCGCCTGGGAACACGTGGCATTGAGCATACGGACGATTGGCGCATCATCCGCTTCGTCAAGCAGGTCTTCTACGTCAGGAATGTCC
The DNA here is from genome assembly GCA_020346185.1 of Betaproteobacteria bacterium. GTDB lineage: Bacteria > Pseudomonadota > Gammaproteobacteria > Burkholderiales > Eutrophovitaceae > SG8-40. The sequence goes on from CP070775.1 coordinate 2,598,957, forward strand.
TGCATCAGACGATCCAGGTCGACTTCGTTCTCGACCTCGTCTACTACTGAAGCTGCGCCGCTGACAGAGTCGACATATGCGGCCCGCAGACCCTCCTCAAACTGGGCGTCAGTAACCAGAAGCGGTGTAAGGTCGCTCGCCAACGAGCGTCTCAATTCCGTTATTGCCGCTGGCAAGGTGCGCTCCGTAACCCACACCAGGAGCGAGCCGTCGCGCTCTCCGGCTGGCAGCACCCGCTGCGTTCTTGCGAACGCATATGGGACGTGCTGTGTCATTGCACGGTATCCGGCGTCGTTGCCGGTCCGGGTGGGACATCCGCGGGAGGTTCCTGTCCCAAGTGAAATTCGGGAAGAATTGGACCCTCGAGTGATGGCAGCCCAAAATGCGACTCGGGCTGCGCTTCCCGCTCGAGTTTGCGCATCATGTCATAGCGGTCCAGGGTCAAGGAATACGAATCATCCGTATCGCGAATCACGTACGGTCGCAGAAACAGCATCAGGTTGGTCTTCTGCCGACGTCGTGTGTCATAGCGGAAAAGATATCCCAGCAACGGAATATCACCGAGAATCGGCACCTTCTCGGTGCCGTCAGCCACTTCGTCCTGCACCAAACCGCCCAACACGATAATGTTGCCATCATCGACAAGAACATTCGTCTCAAGCGATCTTTTTCGCGTAACCGGACCCGCGTTGGTTACCACATCCTCCACGGCCGATGCTTCCTGATAAAGGTTCAAGCGGATCGTGCCACCTTCGCTGATCTGCGGCTTAACGCGCAATGTCAAGCCAACATCCTGGCGTTCAATCGTCTGAAATGGATTGACGTTCGGGTTAACGGCCCCCTGAGTCACGAACTGACCCGTGAGAATAGGGATGTTCTCCCCCACGATAATCGTCGCCTCCTCATTATCCAGCGTGAGAATATTGGGTGTGGCGAGGATATTGGCTTTTGCCGTCCTCTCCAGAGCGCGCGCCAAGAAATTCAAGTTGGTAATAGTTCCCACCCCGGGGATGGTGACCTCACCGCGAATGACACCAATATTCAGGCCCTGACCGAGATTGGTGAGATCCTGCGCGGCACTGCCAATGTTTTGCGACGCATCACCGAAATTGGTCCCACCAATAATCGACGTACCACCCTCGGAAATATTTTCCAGCCCTGTGATCCATTGAATGCCAAATTCGGCTGCCTCGTCAGTTTGTACCTCGACCAACAATGCCTCTATATAAACCTGCGCCCTGCGCACATCCAGCCGGTCAATGACTCCTCTGAGCTTGCGATAAATGCTTTCCGAGGCCGAAATAACCAGTGAATTCGACGCTTCGTCTGCGACTATGGTGGCGCCGGCATTCGTTGCGCTACCGGCCGGTCCGGCTTGTCCCGACTGCGCAGCACTGCCGCCATCCCGCCCGTCAATTCGGACCTTGGTCAGCACCTCCGCGAGACTGCCGGCAGCGGCATTCTTGAGAGGAACGACGTAGACGCCAGTACCTGCCTGGCCAGCCCGGTCCAGACTCTCCACTAAGCTTCGAACCATGCGCATCTGGCCCGCACTCTTGGAACGAACGATGAGACTGTTGGTAACCGGATCAGCAACTACGGTCACGCGCTCGTTCGGATCAGGCGGCTGCCCCGAACGACCCGGCTGCTCGTTCAAGCGCACAACTAAAGCCGCCATGTCGGTCGCGATCGCGTGCTTCAGCGAAATTACCTGGGTCTCCGCCGCTTTCTTAACGTCGATCGCCTTGATGATCTTCTCAATACGGCGAAGATTATCGGCGTAGTCGGTGACCACGAGTGCATTGCTGCCAGCGTAGGCAATCACAGGATTATTCGGCGGCACCAGTGGGCGAATAACCGGCAGCACATTCGCTGCTGATTCGTACCGCAGCCGAAACACCTGTGTGATGACCTGATCACCACGCACACTGCGCGGCACTTCACTCGTATCCACCGAGCCGCCCTGAAATTTCGCGTCCGCTTCCGGCACAACACGCGAAATGCCGCCAACTTCTACGATGGCATATCCCTGCAAACGCAAAGCTGCCGTTAGTGCAGAGAGGGCCTGGGAGCGACTCAGGGGCTTCTCCGAAACGAGGTCGAGACTTCCCTTGACTCGAGGATCCACAACGAACGTGCGCCCCGTGTAGTGACCAATCGCCCGCACCACGGCGTTGAGATCAGCATTCACGAAATTCAGCCTGACGTTTTCCTGTGCTAATGCGCTCTGCACGAGCAAGACAGAGAGCACCAACACAACAACCGCCTGCAAACGTTCACACCCTTTGCGCACGACGCGGGGGATACATATGCCATCCATTAGAATTCGAGAGACGATCACTAACATGATGCCGTCATCTCTACGCTAGGTGCATTTGCTCGATGCGCAGCAAACGATTCCGGTATCCCTCATGCACGCAATCGTGCAGACTCTTGAACTTGCTGGGCGTGCGATTGGCCATGAAATAGCTCTCATGCTACCCCTTTAATCCTTGCAAAGCGACCGCGTTAATGCCCAACAAAGATGTTGTCCACTGCGTCATGTTTCACGTTGGATACTCCCAGTTCAACAATACCTTGTCGCCTGATCGCGGCCCCAAGACTCCGATCAGACTGTTGAGCCTGGCACGCATCTCGGGTTCCGCGTCCGCGGTACCCGAAAAGCGAGCTTGACCCCGCTCCATTCGACCCTCTCCCTGCATCAACAGCGGCCCCTTCAAGGTCATAAGTTTGGCGCTTCCTGTTCCTTCATTGGCGTTCAAGACAACACGAAAATCACCCAAAGGCACCACAGGCGAGAGCGCGGACTGCGCATTGTTCCAGTCCACTTGCACGGATCCCTCAAATCCGGCCTCGTCAAAGCGGCAATCTCCCCAGCGAATCAGCAGCAGTCCCCCAGGCGAAATCGTGTTGAACGGTGCACCCAGAATTTCGAGCATCGCAGCGGGCCACATTGCCTGGCCCTGATTCAAATTGACCGACCGCCCATCGTAACGAACCCTGACAGCGCGTTCCATCGACGGGTGGCGGAAATCGACCACCAGATCGCCGCGAAGTACCTCCTTCCACTGCAAGCGCCAGGCAATTCTGCCGGGCAAAGCACGTGCTGATCGACCGTCTCCCATCGCCAAAATAGCCGATCCGTCCCACAACGTACCGCTTGGATATAACAACCGCGCCCGACTATGTTCCGAAACAATGCGACCGAGCCACGTCGCTGGCGCATTGAGCAAGCAGGTCAGGACGACTGTCAGAATGACGAGTATGCTCCCCCAGAGCACGCGGCGAGACATTGTTATCTCCTCGCGTCCAACTGAAATGACACAGAAGCATCAATAAGGCCAGCAGGGCCATTCCGCTGCATACTCGCGGCGGCTACCGCCGCAGGGGCCTCCCGGGTGAAGGATTCCAGCCAGCTCAGCCAGGCACTCGCTGAGACCTGAGTCGCTGTAACAGTAACCGTATTCGGGCCTCGCACACCCACATCAGCCAACAGACTGGCCCGTCTTATTGACTGATTGGCCGCCTCGCGTAAGGACTCGACGGTCTGCTCCACCCCCGCTCGCCCGCGCAATCGCTTTGCTTCCGCACTCAATGCTTCGATCTGCACCAGTTCTGCCTGAAGTCGCGGCAATTCGGCAGTAAGCCGCGCTCTGGTCTTCCAAGCCGGCTCAATCGCAATGGAGTAAAGCAGACCAAGAAATACAACAACCGCGGCACTTAACGTCATTACTCGCTCGCGCCGAGCGAGCCCTATCCACCAAGTGCGCATGCGTTCCACGATCAAGCGCCCTCCCGTCGCTGCACAGTAGCCCGATTTCCCACGAAACGCACCTTCAGTCCGACGCTAGATGCACTCGCGATGAACTCGCGACGCGCTTCTTCCGCATCAATGACTCCCTCCCTAAATTCGACGTTCAACACCTTGTTGCGGTATTCGAACCGCTGAACAGAGTCCGCATCGACCAAACTTGCCAGATCGAGGGCGATTGAGAGGAACTCCGCGCTGCTGATTCCAGCACCACTGCGAAGTCGATCGACCCGTTGACGTACCTGCGCCACAGGATCCAGCACCACCGAAACACCCGGAATGACGTCTTCCACAATTGATGCCATTCTTTCCCGCAGTACCGCTTCCTCACTGCGCAGCTTCCATGCATGTAAATTCAAGCCGGCCACCATCACCACCGCAAGAACGAGGGCCAGCATTGCCGCCAACCGCCATTGGCTCCAATCAGCCAACCCCGCGGCAAACTGATACTGGAGCAGGTCAAGCACGACCGGAGGAGCTCGTGTCTCAGCTGCGACTTGTTTGACATCGACACCGAGTGTCTGGCTCCACACGGCGACATCGCAATCGCCATCGACCTCGATGAGGTCCGGTGGCACGACCGCTTGCTTGACCAGCAGCTGAAGTTCAACCGGGACGTCATGCCGGTTCTCGAAAGACGTCCCCGACGCGACAGCTGTCCTCACGCTTCCCGCTCCGTCGACGATTCGCACACGCCAACGATGAGCGTCGTAGGAAAGCGCAAACGGAGCCGGCACAACCGAGAGCACGCGACGCTTGAGTTTGTCAAACAACCCCATTGTGCGACGCAGCAATGCGCGGTCGACCACCGCCGCTACCGCTGTTCCGTCTGCCGCGCGTGGCGTTGCTACAACGTGAATGCTATCGACGTCACTGAGTAGCCTTTCTTCAACCAGCGACGGCAGCGCCTTGGCGAGCTTTGAACCGCTCAATTTTGGTGGTTGGATTTCAAGGATGACAGCATCCGAGGGATGCAGCACCAGTTCACAACCGGCGTTCTTCGGTAATTGTGCAACAGTCGAGCTAGCTCGGTGTTGCACCCGCCTGTGCTTGTCCAAAAGGTCAAACAGAAATTCGGAATCAGCGCGAAATTCCGCCATCGGTGGCATCCATAGCCTCAGCCTCATGTGCGGACCTCTCGCCGCCAAACGACGTCCACACGACCCGTTTCACGCCTGAGCAGAACACGTTGGCGAAGACGCGCCCGGCGGTACTCAATACCCCCCTCCAGGATGAAAAATCGGCTTGCCACAACCACCGTCCCTGGCGGTGCAGTCATGCTCACATCTGCCAGCCGCGAGACGACATCGGTCAAGTCCTTGAAAGGTGCGCGGTCACGACTTGCGACGAGTCGTTGCGCATCAACGAGCCGCAGCCCGTCGAATCGCGCTGCCAACACTTCAGCCGATGCGGTATTGGCATTGATCGGAGTCGGGACAGGCAAGACAGTCACGTACCTTCGAATCTTCTCGGCCGCTTCCCGAGCAGGCAAGTCCGCGAATTCCAGGTCGTCAAATCTCGCAGGCAACAAACGCACCGCAAGAGCAGCATCATTAGCATCGGTGAAATGTAATTGTACGATTCGAGCAATTGGCTCAGCCAAGCTTTCGTTTTCGCCGAGGAGCGCCAGAAGTCGCCCCAATACCGCCACCTCCGCCTGCACCGGCTCCTGAGCGCCAACCAGGTTACGCAAATTGATACGTGATTGACCGTCATGAATTGCACCGCTCAACCATGCCGGGTCACGTCCGTCATCGTTCAAGCGTGTCTGTGCCAGGGGCACCGCCCAGGGCTCCCCAAGATGATCTGTTGCTGAAGCGCGGGCGTCCTCTAGAAGAATGACTCTGATCCAATCAACGGCACCCGCCATCAACCAACGGGCCTGCGATGACGCCGTGACATTCTCCAGATTGCGCAGCATGATACTCTGGCGGTGAAAAACACCCGTCACCATCATCGCAACAATCGCGACTATGAGCATTGCCATTACAACGGCTGCCCCGCGGTGGCAATGCTCGCCAGCCAGCCTCGGTGATGTCACAACACGATAACCTTCGTATAGCGACCCGCCTCGGTACGCTCGATTGAAATCTCAATCGCCGTTGCTCGCGAGTCCGATTGTTCCGCGAAATCAACCCATCCCCCTGCCGAGAACAATCTCGCCTCAAAAGAAACAACGTCACTCAACAACAACACACGATCCGATTGTGAGTTTCTGTTGCTCGTGGTAGATCGTATGAGATCGTTACCCTCCAGACCGTAACGGACACTGCTGTAACCCGTGCCGGATGGATGCGCGCGAACGATGGTAACGGCCTCGCCCGAGTGCTGATTCCGGGTGAGGGCGAGGCATTTGGGTAACGGTGACGGCTCGTCACTTGCGCTGGAAAGAAGTGCATCGGCGAGGCATTCATCGAAATCGCGCTCCAGCTGCCCGATAGTGCGGATCAACCTCTCTATCTGCGCGTCCTGTTCACTGATCCTGACGCGCTGACCAATAACGTGATCAAGTCCACGCCACGATATGATTCCCAACAAGCCGAGCAGCGAAACCGCGACGAGTAGCTCGACCAGCGTGAACCCTCCGACACTCTGCTTCTTCATGGACCTGTCTCATTGCCAATAATGCCAACGACTTCGGCATAATGATGCGATGCGTCGGTGCCGATATAGACCCGCACCTCGATTCTCCTGAACAATGTATTGGGCGTCGGTTTGATGTCCTCCCGACATACGAATTCGATTGTGCCTTGCGGGCACGCGAACTCGCGCGTTCCGACGGAAAGAAATTCCCGTGCCGCGCGCACCTCCGCAATGCGGTTTTGCGCAGACATGTCCGCCAACAATCGCAACTCCAGCGCTCGCGAGGAACTGGCCATCTCGCCAACTGCTCTGATACTGGCGAGTAATGCTGTAGCGACAATCGCGAGCGCGACAAGCACTTCAACGAGGGTGAAACCGTGGAGTTTCATGGGACTGACTTCACCTCGCCAAACGCGTTAACGTGTACCGCAATTTCGCGGCTATTCGTGACAATGTAAACTCGCGACGGGTTCATGAGGGGTTCGCGACCAAACACGATCTCCGGCGCATCCACCAACCGCACGTCGAACGGCCAAGCGCGCGGCCGCAGAGGGTCTCGTCCATCACTTTCGCCGCGCACCTCTTCGGACTGCACAAATCGGTAGCCCTCAGCATCTGCACGCCAGGTAATGGGTCGACCCGAAACTCGAGCTTCGTCATTTGCAAGCCTGAACAAGGCAGCAAGGCGATCGACTTCTTCTGCCATTCGCCTAGAGTCGCCCGGTGCAATTGAAAGTGAAACCAGACCGGCAATAATTCCTAGAATGACGACCACTGCCAGAAGTTCGAGCAACGTCGATCCTCGGGCACATAAACCTGGACTCTTATGCACGTTCCGGAGATAACGGGAAAATCGGACCCTAGGCGAGAGCATTTGCGCCTCACCGCACTCGGAAATCGCAGACACACGACCTAAGCGCAGGCTGGACATGCCCCTGGCTCAAAGATCCCAAGACCCAATGTCGGCATCGGCCCCGTCGCCACCAGGTTGCCCATCCGCACCAAGGGAAAAGACGTCGATCTCGCCATGAACACCGGGATTGAGATAGAGGTACGTCTGCCCCCATGGATCCTTTGGAAGTCTTTCAAGATAGCTTTTCCAGTTGGTCGCTTGTGGCCCAATGGATGGTCGCGTCACTAACGCCTCTAATCCCTGTTCAGTCGTCGGATAGCGGCTATTGTCGATTCGGTAGAGCTTGAGCGATTGAATAATTGCAGCGATGTCTTGCTTCGCCGCAACAACTCGTGCCTCATCGGTGCGTCCGACAACGCGTGGGACGATCAGCGCTGCCAACACCGCCAGGATGACGACTACAACCATGACCTCCACCAGCGTGAAACCTTTATGTGCTCCTGCGTTCATAGACCCCTCCAGCAAGTATGTAGTGTCGCATACGTGAGGGACCCGAGCGCCCTGTCTTTGGGCCGAGACACCCTGCTGTACGCCACAAGAAATGGGCGAACTCGGGCTTTGAGCTGAAACCAGGCCAAAAGGAACATCTTCAGATGATTCTTCGGCAGATCAATGAACACGGGCGTGGTCATGCCCTGCCCGCATCGATCTGACGGGAGACCCGGGTAAAGATCAACTGCGCCGAAGTCTTTCGGGCGCATAAGAACACCAGTCGCGCCGAGGTCAAAGCTCGTTCTCCGGTTCTCTATCGGTTCGAACCGCCCGATACCGCTGCCCTCATGCCATGCCAAATTATCGTAAACGAGGAGAGCGAACACTCTCATGATCGGCACCCGATTAATCTCAGATCTTACAAAATCACTCAAATTGTATGCCCGTGTACAGGAAACTCGCGCTGTTGTGCTCGCGCTCAAGGCCGCACCGCTGCCACTGTTGAGCCGTTTCGCGACATGGAAGGTGTGCGAATGCTTGCGATGTCGTAGCCATCCCTGAATAATCGCTTCGTATCGTCGCATAGAGTGGCGTCTACCCTCGGCACCTACCAGGGGGAACGTCTTCAAGGAAGGACCAACCATATTGGCAGGAGTAGCAAACCGATGATCAAACTGACCAGATTTTCGAAGAAGACCGTGAATCTGATCCTGGTGATCGCAATTGCCGCAGTGTCGACCTACTGGATCCTGCAGTTCTCCGCCCCGAGCGTGACGGACGAGAGGGTCGTCCCCGTACCGACCGCGGATCGCGCCGCGCGGACGCAGATAATGAACGTCACGCCGATCGCACAATCATTTGGGTCTAGCGGAGCGACCGTGGCCGCTTCAAATATCTCGGTGATAGGGGTCATTGCTCAAGGGGGAAAAGACCAGGGAGTCGCTCTTCTGTCAGTCGACAACCGGCCCGCCATGGCTTTCAGAGCAGGGGAAACAGTAACCGGAGAAACCATCCTTGCGCAGGTTAACAGCAACGGCGTAGTACTAGAAGGAGGTGGAGTCCAGCGGGCAATCCTGTTGCCCGCACGTCAGCCACCGAGCGGCATTGAGCCGGTACAGTAGAGCAGCGTCCGAACAGGAATCCTCTTGCTGTGATAGTCGACGATGCATCGAATAACTTGTAGAAGCTCACTTTAATCTGTCCGCCCACTGCTGCCGAAATTTCGCAATCTTGGGCGAAACCACGAACTGGCAGTATGGCTGCAGGGGGTTGTTCTCGAAGTAACGTTGGTGGTAACCCTCCGCAATGTAGAAAGTTGAAGCGGGCACGACCTCGGTTACGATAGGCTTAGCGAACACCTTCTGTGTAGTTAACTCGTCAATCACCGCCTCAGCATCGGACTTTTGCTCGGGTGACCGATAAAAGACAGCCGATCGGTACTGCGTACCAACGTCGCTGCCCTGGCGGTTAAGCGTCGTCGGATCATGGATCGAAAAGAACACATTCAACAATTCGCGATAAGAGATGGCCGACGGGTCGAACTCGACACGTACAACTTCAGCATGACCGGTGTCACCCTGACACACCTGCTCGTAAGTCGGATTCGCGATCGACCCTCCCATGTATCCCGATTCGACGCTCTCAACGCCCTGCAGCCGGCCATAGACAGCCTCCAGGCACCAGAAACAACCGCCGGCAAAGGACGCCTCCTCGCGACCCCTATTAGTCTCATTGTCTGACATGACCGAACACGCTCGCATTACCTAATATGGCGAGTGTAAATCCAAACTAATAATGATGAAACGCGAAACAGAGCGCCGGATCAGGCCGGCCCAGCGCCAGCGTGGCCGCTCGAGCGTCTTTCAAGCACCGGCTCATACAGATTGACGTGCTTGCCTGCGATCACACCCGATTGCCACTCGCGCGCATAGTCCTTAGATTCGCGTGCTAGGTGGTTACGCAACTCGTGATCGCCGGCGAGTTTCACGATACTCGACGCGAACTCGTTTTCATCATCTCGCGGTAGAAGAGCGCCGCGGCGCGCATTGACGATGTCGCAAGTTCCCATGACCACCAGCGAGATCACCGGTACGCCCAGCGCCATCGCCTCCAACAAAACCAGACCCTGTGTCTCGGTACGCGACGCGAAGACAAATGCATCGGCAGCGGCATAGCAACCTGGGAGCTCACGCGACCGGTCCAGATAACCGATGAACACAACGTTCTTCTCCAGATTCATCCGGACGACTTCGCGCCTTAAACGCGACAGCGCTGGTCCCTCGCCGGCGATCACCAGCAATAGATCCGCAATGCTGCGAACAGCAACTGCCAGGCTTCGAATCAGAAAGTCGATGTTCTTTTCAAAAGCAACGCGTCCAACGAACAACAGCATCGTGCGAGTCGGCGCGATGTTGTACTTGCGGCGAAATCCGGGACCATCAGCATTTGAGAAATCAGCCTCGGGAATGCCCGTCGGCAATACGCTCATAGGCGTTGCAACGCCATACTCGAGTAGCCGGTCGCGCATCGCGCCCCAAGGAACGATCAACTCGTCGACATCACGTCCGTGGGCCCGCGCAAGGCTCCCAAGACAGGCTCGCGGTACACACGGAACATAGTGGTATCGGTATTCCTCAAAGAAGGTGTGATACGTCTCGACACAGGCGACGCCCATCCGCTTCGATAACTTGACACCGAGATAGTGAGCAACGAAGGGCGTTTGAATATGCACCAGGTCATATTGCCGAGATTGCAATTCCTTCGTCAGGGCGCGTCGCACCCTGGCAATCTGGCAAGTGTTGCAAGAATGTTCGAGAAATATGACACACGTACCATCAGAGGCCCGTTCTACGTCTCTTTTGCCACGCCCTTTACGAGTGGTCTGGCATGATCGCCTTGCTGCAACGCGTCAGCCAGGCCAGTGTCGAAGCCGGTAATGAAACGATAGGCAGCATCGGCCGCGGATTGTTGGTCTTGGTGTGTGCGGAGCGCAGCGACACGGAAGCACAGGCCGACCGGCTTCTGGATCGCGTCCTCGCCTATCGCGTCTTTTCTGATGCGGCAGGAAAAATGAACCTCAGCCTCAAGGACGTGAAAGGCAGTTTGTTGCTGGTGCCTCAATTCACGCTAGCGGCGGACACACGCACAGGCACGCGACCGAGCTTCACCCCTGCCGCCTCGCCCGACGTCGGAGAACGACTGTTCGAGCACATTGCATTTCGCGCCCGCGAAATGCACTCTCCCGTTGCCACCGGCAAGTTCGGCGCGAAAATGCAAGTCAGCCTGACCAACGACGGTCCCGTAACGATTTGGTTGCGTGTTGAGCCCTAGGCTTGCGCCGATCACAATCGAGCACTCGCAATCAGGCGCTGGCTAGCGGCCAGCGGCGGCGCAGGCTTGCGTGTCAGTCTTGGTCTCTTTGGTGGTGACATTCGGTATGATCGGCATCGTCGACAGGGTGCTACTGAGCGCATGGCGCGGCTGCGAGGATAGCGCCGCGACCCGTTACGCAACCCCATCGCAACAGCCGGAGCCGCGACAATAGCAGCGTTGGGCACGCTTCCAAAGCCGTTTCACGGCAAAATCTCTCACTGCGCGTCGGAAGCGATGCTCAGCTCGAGCGCCGGCACTTTCACTGATTATGCCGAGCATTGGGGCGGCCGAGGCACTGACCAGTAACCCCTTTTTTCAGCCGCTGTTGGCCCTTGCCAAAAAGGGCACGTCCGCACTCGCCATTGTGGCCGGGTATGGTCGCCGATGGCACGCCCTCCCAGCATACACTCCAGACATCAACCGAAGCGAAAGGGAACTTCATAATCAGTTGGCCAATTCGGCCACGCGCCATTTGCGCACAGAGTTCACCACCCAGATACGTTGGGCAGTGCGAAGATCTTCAATTGCAATGCTCTGCTCCCTTACCTCACCGCGCGACAACAGCAAGCCACGAAACACGCCCGGCAGCAGCCCGCATTTCACTGGTGGGGTTAATTTTTCTCCTCCGACCTCGACGACGATATTCGCGATTGTGGTTTCCGTGACCTCATTGTTACGATTCCATAACACAACATCATCACAGGGTGGTACCGCCGCCTTAGCTTTTTCATAAACCGCACGGCAAGTAGTCTTGTTATATAGAAAAGGGTCAGCTGGATCTATCGGTGATACGGCAATAGCCAACCGCACCGGTTTTGAACTGTTCGTCTCGATGGGAGCTGATTCGCAGAACACGCCGCCATCGCGATGCACTAGGAGGCGCACCCGCTGAGATACCGCGCCGAAACTTGCCGCTACTTTTTGAAGCTCTCGGCGAACACGGTCAAGGTCAAGGCGTACACCAAGGTAATGCGAGGACTCGGCCAAGCGCCCGAGATGGGCATCCAGAAGGAAGTATCCCCGAGCTGGTTCCCAGAGGATCGTCTCCAACATCGAAAACGCTGGTGGTGGCGCATCGGTAACGATGCGCGCCTTGACCATACACTCTTCGTACTCCGCCCGTTCAACCGAATCCCAGACGATGCCACTGCCCACTGCGTATTCGACGCTACCTGCATTGCGATCAACGACCGCCGTGCGGATGGCAACACTGAATTGTGCGCGGCGTCCCGGTGCAATGTAGCCGATACAACCAGTATATACGCCACGTGGTGTAGTTTCGAGCTGAGCAATAAGCTCTGTTGTCTTTGCCTTCGGCGCTCCGGTAATCGAAGCGGACGGAAACAATGACGCCACGATTTCAGCAACTGGCAACACGGTCTCTGAAGTAACCGTCGAAGTCATCTGCCAGACAGTCGGGTAGCACTCCAATTCGAAAAGGCGGGGAACAGCAACACTTCCGGTCCGAGAGATCCGCCCCATATCGTTCCGCATGATGTCGACGATCATGACATTCTCTGCCCGATCCTTGATAGATGCCGCCAACCGACAAGCACGCCTGTTGTCATCATCGAGGTAAAGCCCGCGCCCTGCGGTGCCTTTCATCGGCCTGCTCGTGAGTTGATCCCCGTCGAGTCGGAAGAACAGCTCCGGGGACGCCGAGCAAATAATGAAACGCCCGCAATCAAGGTAAGCAGCGTGTCGCGGCGAACTTGCTTGGACCATCCTCCGAAAAAGCGCCTCCGGCTCTTCTTTCATCGACGCGCGCAAGCGGAACGAGTAATTCACTTGGTACGTAACACCGGCAGCAATCAAGCTTCGGACACGGTCTATTGTGGCGTCGTATTGGTCGCGACTGATGGTTGGAGTCCAGTGATAAGCTGGCGCATGTTCGCCTGTGATTCGATCGACACAACGGAGCAATCGAGGCTCTCGATGCAAACCGAACCAGACCAGCGGCAAAACACCGGCAGGACGAGCGTGCATTGCGGGATCGAATGCCGGACTCGCTTCATAACTGACAAATCCGGCAGCCCAAACTCGATCACGTTCAACTTTCGCCGCAACCTCCCTCAGGACAGGTAAGACCTCATCCTTTCTGTGGGCTGCGAGGATCTCAATCGATTCGCCAAATTGCCACCATCCGCCTGCGGAGACGTCTTGAACCAGTGTGCTTCCACGCATCGGATTAGAATTAAATGGAGCCGCGTTGTACCGAGCTCTAGAATTATCCCACACCCATACGCCACTGCTCCTGCAATAAGGAGGTTGCGTTTAGAATAGGTACTGATATTTTGGCCACGAAATTACACCGCCAGGAGGATGCATGAGACGATTCGATCCAGTGACGCAAGCCAAAGTCGATCTAGCCGCGGCACTGCGCCTGGCAGCAAGGATGAGTTTGAACGAGGGCGTGTGCAATCACTTCAGCATGGAAGTGCCCGGTAGTCAGGAGCTGTTCCTGATCAACCCGCAGGGGCTGCACTGGTCCGAGATAACTCCCGGCGACATCGTCACAGTCGATGCAGATGGCCGGGTTGTCGAGGGCAAACACGAAGTGGAACCGACTGCATTTTTCATTCATTGCGGTATCCACGTTTTAAAGAAGAAGAAGGTGGTGCTCCATACTCACATGCCTTTCGCAACGGCACTGACATTGCTAGACGGTGTCGAACTCGATCTGCGCGCGAACCAGAATGCAATGCGCTATTACGGGCGTGTCGGTTACGATCGTGATTACGGCGGCGCGGCGCTGGACACACATGAAGGTAACCGAATCGCCAACTCAATGGGGGATGCCGATATCGTATTCATGCAACACCACGGTGTGCTGGTCTGCGGCACTAACATGGCCTATGCTTTTGACGACCTGTACTATCTGGAGCGCTCGTGCATGGTTCAGGTGCTTGCGCAATCGACTGGCCGAAATCTCAAACAGGTCTCGGTAGAACAAGCCAAGTATGTTGCGGAACAGATAGGCGGCGAACGCCAACAGTCAGTGCTACACTTCGAGGCGCTGAAGCGATTACTCGATCGTGATGAGCCAGGTTGGTCGGAGCTCTGAATTGTGGTGCCCGTGTCAGTTGCGACGTAACCACTAACCGGTTGCGCATGCAAGTGCGCCGTTTCTCAAGCAGGCTGGTCAAATAGCCGATAAAAAAGCCCACCCCTTGCAAGGTGGGCTTTTCCATTGGGAGCCTGGCGGTGTC
>CP070775.1:2613376-2627165 GCA_020346185.1 Betaproteobacteria bacterium
CAGTACCCGCGGCATTGCCAATCACGATGGACAAGGGCGGGTAGCCGCTGATACTTTGCGAAACACCCGCGGGATTGAGATCCGAGTAAATGACTTCACCATAACGATCAGTGACCTCGACCCAGGATTCCTCAAAGAAATCGAAGCGCAAGATTGCGCGCCGGCCCTCGCGCACGATTGTGCCGGGTGACGACCCGGTGTCAGAGCGCAAAGACTCAACCTGCTGCTGCATCTCAGCACTGACCGCGGCACTGGCGGCACTCACCTCGGCGGTGTCGGCAGCGGCGCCGACGCTCACTTCCGCACCGGGCTCGGTCAACGGCGCATCATGGGTCGAGGCCGCCAGGTCTGCCGACCCCTGCTGGACGACCATCGCCACCGCCTCCTCCTCCTCGGGCGGCTTTCCCTCTTCGCGAGTAAGCACCCAGCCGGCGATCCCGGCAATCAGGATGGCGGCGGCAATAAACAGCGGCACCAAGCTCTTCTGCCCGTTGTCGCCGGCCGTCTGACCACCAGTAGCCCGGCGGCGATGGTCTTGTTCGGCCACGGTTGCCTCGCCGCCAGTAGCCAGTTTCCTGTCAGCCGCCGCAATCAGCAAAGAGGCGTCAAGCCCCAGCAATTTGGCGTAGCTGCGCAAAAAACCGTGCACGAACACCGGACCACCGAACATCTGGTACTCATCACTTTCGAGCGCTTCGACTTGCCGAATCGACAACTTGAGTTGGCGCGACACGTCACCCAAGCTGAAATTCTGCCGGCGTCGCTCGGCATGCAGTGTCGCACCCGGCGAATCGTCAGGAATGCTTTTTGTTTCGGTCAGTTCACTCACTAGAACGTTCCCCGGTTGAACGAGCGCGTTTGCTCAGAGTCCGGGAAACGCCGGTTCAATTGCGCGCCGTAAGACTCGAGAGCAACATTGTTTCCCAACCTCTTTTCGATTCTCGCAGCGAGCCACAGCGCGTCAGGGCCTGGCAAAACGCCCCGTAAGTGGCGGGTAATGAAATACTGCGCACTGTCAAACTCACCGTTACGGAATTCGAGGTCCGCCATCTCGTAAAGCGCCTTGGGTTGGTCAGGCGCAATCGCAAGCGCACGACGCAGAAACTGCTCCGACCGATAGTAGTCACCCTGGTTCTTCAGACAGACAGCGGCGTTGACATAGGCCAACTCTGGTGTGCGATAGAGAGGGTCGCTGAGTGCCTTCTCGAAATAGCGCATGGCCCCTGCGGCATCACCCATCGAACACAGCAGCAAGCCGTAATTATTATTGATCGACGGATTGTCGGGATCAATTCGAATCGCCCTTTCCAACTCTCGTTCGGCGTCTTCGGTCTGACCAAGCGCCAGATGTATCAATCCCAATTGATTCACCGCCGGCACGTAGTTGCCATCCGCCGACAGCGCAATCCGCACTTCTTCAAGGGCAATATCGTACTGTCCGGCACCGTAGTAAGCGGTCGCCAGTTCGGTATGGACCCTGGCGCGGCTGCGCTCGGGAGATTCTGGGTCGCCCGGAGCCGTGTTCGGCGTTTGCGAGCATGCCGCCAGCAAAATCGAACAAGCCACAACCGCAAACCAGCGTTTCACAGGCGTCTCCCCTCCGCGGATCGGACCCGTATCGTCGAATGACCAGCGCGACGCGTGCGCCGATCATGTACCCGTCCGGCCAGTTGCCCGCAGGCACCATCGATATCGCCGCCACGTGTCCTACGCACAGTTGTCACGAAGCCGGCATTCGCAAGTACTTCCTGGAACGCACGTATCCGCGAGTCAGGCGAGCGCGCGAATCCCGAGTCCGGAAAAGCGTTAAACGGAATAAGATTGAACTTGCAAGGCACGTCACGCGTAAGCGCTACCAACTCGCGCGCGTGTAGCGGGCTGTCATTAACACCATCGAGCATGATGTATTCGAAAGTCACAAAGTCGCGCGGCGCTCCTTTGCGTTGCCATTTGGAAGTCACCATTTCGTCACCGAGAGAAGCATCTACATAACGCCGGCACGCCGCCAATAACTGTCGCAACGGGTATTTTCGGTTAATCGGGACCAGTACGTCGCGCAGGGCATCGTTGGGGGCGTGCAACGATACTGCCAAAGCAACCGGACACTCCTCGCGAAGACGGTCGATTGCCGGCACGATCCCCGCCGTTGACAGCGTCAGCCGGCGCCGTGAAAGGCCATAAGCATTGTCGTCGAGCATGATGTGCATAGCACGCACGACATTGGTGAAATTGGCCAGCGGCTCTCCCATGCCCATCATCACGACATTACTGACTGGTCGGGCTTTGTCCGGCTCGCCAAGTCGCGCCTTGTGCGGTTCGCTACTGAGCACGCGCACCGCCCACCAAAGCTGGCCGACGATCTCCGCCGTAGTCAAGTTACGGTTGAAACCTTGCCGCCCGGTTGCGCAGAAAGCACATTCCAGAGCGCAACCGGCTTGAGAGGAAATGCACAACGTCCCCCGAGTTCGCTCCGGTATGAACACTGTCTCGATGGCATTACCCCCTCCAACCGACAGCAACCATTTACGTGTGCCGTCGCCGCCGTGCGGCGCCGAAACGCTGTGCGGAACCTCGATCACTGCACGTGCGGAAAGTTTTTCACGCAGCCGTCTCGACAAGTCCGTCATCTGCGAGAAATCGGTCTCACCTGCCTGATGCACCCAGCGCAGAACCTGCCGGGCGCGGTACGGCTTCTCGCCGATTCCCGCAAAGAACTCGACAAGTGCACTTGCATCCAGGTCCAGCAGGTTTGTTTTCATCAGCGCGGGTAAACGTTCATCGCCGGAAAGAAATATGCAACTTCTACCGCCGCCGTCTCCGATGAATCGGAACCGTGCACCGCATTGGCGTCGATACTCTCTGCGAAATCGGCACGGATGGTTCCCTTTTGCGCTTTTTTCGGATCCGTCGCCCCCATCAGGTCGCGGTTTTTTTGTATGGCATTCTCGCCTTCCAGAACTTGTATCGAAACCGGGCCGGAGGTCATGAATTTGATCAAATCCTCGAAAAAAGGCCGGTCCTTGTGCACGGCATAAAAGCCGGCAGCCTGCGCTTCCGAGAGCAGCGCCATCTTCATGGCAACGATCTTCAAGCCGGCCGCCTCGAAGCGCGATAGGATTTGCCCGATTACATTCTTCGCCACGGCATCCGGTTTGATGATCGACAAAGTGCGTTCAACAGCCATTATTTCTCCAGTTTTCGCGGGGTTTCTTAAAAATTTCAGAAGGATAGCATTTTTCCGTCAGGCGTTGGAACGATTCGTTGCAGCGCCGCACAAAGCATCGCGACGGCTCGACTAGCACGCCGGGCTAGTCGATTCGCCACCCACATCTAGCGTCGCAACCGATGTCGCTAGGTTCGGGCCTGCACCCATTTGATCTGCCACGATTCTTCGCCGTTCCGGGCCTGAAACTCTGCAGCGGCACCCAATCCCGGCACGAATACCAGCCGCCGCCCGCAGTAAATCAGCGGCGTACGCTCGCGCAACCACGGCGCAAGGCCTGCATCCTGAAAGAGCTTTTTCAACGGCCGATGTGGCCGCTTCTCAGCCAGCGCCATGCGCTCCCCCCCCGAGCGGAAGGCAATGTTCACTTGGTTGGCTCGTAGCGCGTTGGCAGACAACCCGCGCCCTATGCCGTGCTCGAATTGAAGTTGGCCCAAACCCGGCGGAAGAGCCAGTTGGCTTTGGCCGGCCCAGACGGCCTGCTAACCGCGTGGCACCCGCACGTTCTTCACCATGAATAGTATGCCCCGATGACGACGCAGGCTGAAGCCGCCAAAATCAACCTGTACTCGCGCGTCCTGTCGCGCCTCGAATGCCTGTCTCAAAGCCTCGATCAACCGCGAGCGGCGTGGCGCCGCATGACCCGACGCACCCAACAGGCTGCGCAAGGCATTTAGAGCACGCGCAACCGACCACGACCTGAGCCTGTCAAGCAACAAGCCATCGCCGATGCGTGCCTGTTCGAGATCAAGCCGACCCAGAGTCTCTGTCAGCTCGGCGGCTTCCGCAAGGTTACGGCTAGCGCGCGACAGCGTCGATCGATACCCTGGAAACCGTTGCTCGACCGTAGGCAACACGCTATGCCGAAGAAAATTGCGGTCAAAAGCAAGGTCGGCATTAGACGCATCCTCGATCCACTCCAGTCCATTCGCCAAGGCGTATCCAACAAGCTCCGAGCGCGTCAGCGCGAGGAAGGGTCGAATCAGACTCGGCCGAGCGGCTTCTATTTCTCTTTGAACCGGCATCGCGCTCAAACCCCTGGCGCCAGCGCCGCGCAGTAACTGCAACAGAAAGGTTTCGACCTGATCATCTTGGTGATGCGCCAGTGCCAGGAAATCTGCCCCCGCTTTCGCGAACACGGCATATCTCTCGATTCGCGCCGCCGCTTCGATGCCAAGCCCGGCATCACGAGTGACCGCCACCTGCTCGAGTGCAAGCGGTACGCCGAGCTTCGCGCAGAGCTCGCGGCAAAACCGGCCCCAGTCGGCAGCACTTGCCTGCAAGCCATGGTTGATATGGACTGCGCTGACGTCAAGCTCGAAACTGGCCGCCAGCCTCGTCATTGTGTTAAGCAGCACGACCGAGTCAAGACCGCCACTCAAACCTACACAGACGCTGCAGCGCCTTACTCCGTAAGCCTCGAGCACGTCACGCGCCGCTGATATTACCTCAGGCATAACGCCGGCATTGCACCACCACAAACAAAATACCCCGCCAGGGCGGGGTAGCTTGCTGGGCATCAAAACGCTTTCTAATCATCGGCACGGAATTTACCGTAAGCAAGCATGCGCTCAAAACGCTGTTCTAGCAGTTCGTCAATCGACTTGCGCTCCAACGAGGCCAGCGAATCCTGC
Organism: Betaproteobacteria bacterium; assembly: GCA_020346185.1. GTDB lineage: Bacteria > Pseudomonadota > Gammaproteobacteria > Burkholderiales > Eutrophovitaceae > SG8-40. The sequence continues at coordinate 2,618,234 of CP070775.1, forward strand.
AACGACTTCTTCATGATTCGCATCATCGCTTCGTGATCGCGATGCGCGCCACCCAATGGCTCATTGATGACTTTGTCGATTAGGCCGAGCGTCCTGAGGCGACTCGCAGTAATTCCAAGTGCTTCCGCCGCCAAGGAGGCTTTTTCGGCGTTCTTCCACAGAATAGAAGCGCAGCCTTCCGGCGATATGACCGAATAGATCGAATACTGCAGCATCTGTACGAGGTCGCCGACCGCAATCGCCAGCGCACCACCGGATCCGCCTTCGCCGATGATGGTGACTATAATCGGCACGCGCAGCTCGGACATGGCAAAAAGATTGCGACCGATTGCTTCTGACTGACCACGCTCCTCCGCACCAACTCCTGGATAGGCACCCGGTGTGTCGACGAAAGTCAGTACCGGGATGGAGAACCGCTCCGCCAACCGCATCAGCCGTAACGCCTTACGATACCCTTCCGGCTTGGGCATGCCGAAGTTCCGGTGCAGTTTCTCTTTGGTGTCGCGACCTTTCTGATGACCAACAACCATGACCGATTGCCCCCCGAACCGAGCCAGTCCGCCGACAATGGAGGGATCATCGGCAAATGCCCGATCGCCGTGCAACTGTTCAAAGTCGGAGAACAATTCGCGGATGTAGTCGAGCAAGTACGGTCGCTGCGGATGTCGCGCAACCTGTGAGATTTGCCAGGCCGACAACTTAGCGTAAAGATTCTTGGTCAGTGACGCGCTTTTCTTCTGCAGGCGGGCAATCTCTCCTGAAATATCGACCGCAGAGTCGTCCTGCACGTATCGCAGTTGCTCAATCTTCGCCTCGAGTTCAGCGACCGGCTGCTCGAAATCCAGAAATGTCGTTTTCATTCGGTTTTAATCTAGAGCTGCGACCATTGTAATCTGCGGGTATTCTAGAAACTATCTCGCAATTGATCGCGCCAGGCAAACTGGCGCTGCCGATTTCGGCGGCTAATACCGAATATACGTGCAAACCTGTAAGCACAAAATGCAGTGCAGCACCAAGGGCACCGAAGATACGGGCCATAACGAAAGCGTAAACAATGCCAGGTGCATGGAGCCGCCATATTCATATTATGGGGTCTGCTAAAGCTTGCTGCGGCTGCCGGCCGGCCGGCAGTACCGATAACACGCTAAAGCATCCGGGCAAGCACCTTCGGCTGCATGAGTTCGGTTTGCGTACCGCCCCTAGAATACGACGCCTTCTTTACCGCGCGGATCATTTCCGACCTGCCTCTCGCCCGTTTCTGCGTCGACGAACACTGCCTGCATGTTGCCCCATTTGCGTCGATAGATCTCTACTTCATGGCCTCGACTTCTAAGCGCCCCAATCCACTCCTCGCTAAAGCTGTCGGGTTCGACCTGAACCCGGTCCGGAAGGTACTGATGGTGAAAACGCGGCAAGCTAACAATGTCTCGCACGTCCGTGCCACCGTTACCCAAATAATTGATAATGGCGATCATCACCATGCTGATAATTCGCGAGCCACCTGGCGTGCCCAGTACCAATATGCCGCGTTCGGTCTCGACGAATGTCGGGGACATGGAAGAAAGTGGACGCTTGCCCGGCTCAACCGAATTCGCCGCGTTGCCCACAAGTTCGTACAGATTGGGGGAAGCCAATGCAATCGCGAAATCGTCGATATGATTATTGAGTAACACGCCGGTATCGCCAGCGACGAAGCCGGCTCCGAACGGACCGTTAATCGAAAGTGTCGCCGCCACCCTGTTTCCAGCCGCATCGACGATCGAGAAATGGGTGGTGTCAGTCCCCTCCTCTGCCACATCGTAGATCGACGGCAGCTCAGAACTTGGTGTCGCCCACTGCAAATCGATGCTTCGCGCGCGATTCTGCGCATAGGCCTTCGACGCCAGTCTTACCACCGGAACATTGACGAAGTCCTGGTCGCCCATGAAGCGTGCCCGATCGTTGTATGCGCGCCGCATCGCCTCGACGATGACATGGACGCGATCGTGCTCGGACATCGCGTTAACATTCAGCGAATCTAGAATTTGCAAGGTCTGCGCCATCACCAAGCCGCCCGATGAGGGCAGCGGTGCCGTCGTGATCTTAGCCCCGCGATAGCGAAAACGTTGTGGCTCTCGTTCCACCACACGATAGTTGGCCAGGTCATCCAGCGTCCAGTAACCGCCGTTCACTCGAACCGACCGCACCATTTGTTGAGCCATCGCGCCACGGTAAAAGACGCTGCCACCACCGGTTGCGATGCGACGCAAGGTTCTAGCGAGCTGCTTCTGACGTATCAGCTGCCCGCGTGCAACCGGAGCACCATCGTGAAGATAGATTGCGGCACTCCTCGGGAATCGGTTCAGTATATCGACCATCCAACCAGATGCGCGCGCATAACGCGAATCGGCCTTGAAGCCATACTCCGCCAACCGAATTGCCGGTGCCAAGGTGCGACTCAATGGCAGGGTTCCATATTCCTGTGTGAGCCGATCAATAGCCGCAGGAATGCCCGGAATGCCGGCTGCCGTTGGTCCTTGCCGAGAAAGTTTGGCAACCGCCTCGCCGTCCGCGTCGAGGTACTTCGTCGCGGTTGCTTCCACCGGTGCAGTTTCACGCGCATCGATGAAAACTTCAAAGCCATCATCGGCGCGATGGAGCAAATAAAAGCCGCCACCACCGAGTCCGGATGAGTATGGCTCTACCACACCCAACGCTGCGGTAACCGCAACCGCCGCGTCAAACGCGTTGCCACCCTGTGCAATGATTTGACAGCCGGCATCAGTGGCAAGCGGATGGGCCGAGGCAATGGCACACGCGTCCTGCGCAGCACGCGCACCTGAAGCAAGCGTAGCCGCAAAAATAATGGCGGCAACGACGGGTATCCAGGCACGCACGACAAATAATGCCGATCTGGATGTCATTGGTCCTGTGTTTCTAGGCATCATTCTCACTTGAAACTCTCAACTCTGCTCGCAGGAGCCAGACTAGCATTGCACCCACACGACTAGTGAAGCATTATGCAGCTCCGGGCGAAGCGCTGCGCCGTGTCTGTCCGTTTCCTGCGCCATGTCATCAACCGCACCGGCGTCATGTGACTGAGCTTCCCTCGCTGGCACGCTCCGTCCACTCGGCCAGCAGCCGTGTCCCGACGGCCAGCAAAGTCGGACCGATGAACACGCCGATGAATCCGAACGTCAAAGCGCCTCCGGCGACACCCAGCAGCACGGTGGCAAACGGCAATCGCGCGCCGCGGCTAATCAACCATGGCTTGATAACATTGTCGACACTGCTGATAACGAAAAACCCCCACAAGAGCATGAAAATAGCCCAGCCAACCGAATCGTTCCACAATAGCCACGCAGACGCAGACAACCAAACCAGCGGGGGCCCAACTGGAACGATCGAAAGAAAGAAAACGGCCAAGCCCAGCAGTGGTGCCGCCGGCACGCCGGCAATCGCGAGTCCTATGCCCGTAAGCATGCCCTGCGCGAGTGCTGTGCCCAGAATACCGTAGACGACGCTGATGACAGTTCCGCCGGCGACCTCGAATAGTCGCTGGGCCCGCTCACCAACCAGACGCGAGCCTGCCCCACGCAACTGTCTCGCCACCGACTCTCCATCGCGGTAAAGAAAGAATGCAAGGAATACGCTGAGGCCAAGTTGTACCAGCCCCAAGCCGAGCGACTCGCCAACAATCAGCGACACTCGGCGCAGTGCCGGCAGCAACCGACGCGCCTCATCTACCAGGGCAGCGCCATCGTGCGCCAGTCCACGCCAGTATTGTTCCAGGCTCGCCCCCACCAGAGGAAGCTCAGACAGCCATGACGGTGGATCCGGCAAGCCCTGATCGATGAACCCTCTTGCCGCTGTCGCCAAGGTCACCGAGTTATCAGCCAAAGCGGCTGCGACAATTACGAATGGCGCCACCACCAATATGGCGATTGCCACGGTCATGATAGACGCAGAGGCGGTGCGCCGCCCATTCAAGGCCTCTTTCAAGCGCAGGTGGGCTGGCCATGTCGAAAAAGTCAAAATCGCGGCCCACAGCACCGCGGTCAGAAATGGCCGCAGGATAATGAAGCAGCCAAAAAAGACCAGCAGAATCAGGCCGAGACCGAGAATTCGGTCGACACTCTCGGAACGATTCATTCTGTGACCATGATCTGAAACTTCAACAGTCTACGCGTTATCGGTCGCCAACAACGACTTTGAATGAGGCGTTAGTGGCACTAAAACGTCCGGCGCAAGAAACCCTGCAAGCATGTCCCGCGGATAGCACATTTGAGACCAACGAATTGATTAAAGGTGTATTAACGCATTTTGGTGTGCATTGAGGTTGAGCGCGAATCAAGGTTGATCGACCAATGCCAGCATGCACTCCCTCAAGCAGCCCAGCCTATGCACGGGCACAGCGCCAAATCAAGGCGGCGAAACACGGAACCATGCTACGTACAGCGCCGGAAGGAACAGTAGCGTCAGCACCGTTGCCGATACCAGGCCACCCATAATTGCGACCGCCATCGGCCCCCAGAACTCACTACCAATCGAAAGTGGAATCATCGCCAGCGTTGCAGTCAACGCCGTCAACACGATCGGCCTGAATCGACGCACGGTCGCCCCAATCACGGCCTCCCACTGACTGCGCCCGGCGCGGATATCCTGCTCGATCTGGTCGATCAGAATGACCGAATTGCGCATGATCATGCCAAACAACGCGATAACGCCAAGGTTGGCGACAAATCCAAAAGGCACGTTCCACGTCAGCAGGATTGCCGCAACCCCGATCAAACCCAACGGGGCAGTAAGCAACACCATGATGGTTCGTTGCATGCTCTGCAACTGCACCATCAACAATATAACCACTGTCAGCAACATGAACGGCATGACATTGATAATCGACTGCTGCCCCTTGGCACTCTCTTCGATGGCACCACCCATTTCAATCCGATAAAGTGGCGGCAGCGTCGCACGCACGCGGTCCAGTTGCGGATCGATACGCTGCGAAACGGTTGGCGCTTGCACGTGTCCGCGAATGTCGGCACGCACTGTAACGGTTGGCCGGCGGTCACGCCGCCAGATGATGCCTTCCTCGAATCCGTACTCAATGTTCGCAACCTGCGATAGAGGAATCCACTTGCCACTCGACGTCGGAACGTTCACTTCTGCGAGCCGCCCTGGATCGACCCGCTCCGCGTGCTCGGCCCGCGCCACCACATCGATCAACTTGTCATTTTCACGATATTGCGTGATCGAGAACCCAGTCAGAATGGACTCGAGCACGTTGGCGAGATTCTGGCTGGAGACACCGATGACCCGCGCTTTGTTCTGATCGATTTGCAGGCTAATTTTCTTCACTTTCTCGTTCCAATCGAGATGAACGTTTGCCGTATTCGCGTCTTGGCGCATGATCGACGCGATTTCGTTGGCAGTCGCGCGCAAAGTCGCAACATCGCTGCCGCTTACGCGAAACTGCACCGGATACCCTACCGGTGGACCGTTCTCCAGCCGGTTTACACGGCCACGCAGCAAGGTGAACTCTTCGGCCAGAATCGTTTCCAGGCGCGCGGCAATACGCTCTCTTGCCTCGTTGTTTTTGGCCAATACGACAAATTGGGCAAAATTGCTATGTTGCAGCTGTTGATCCAACGCCAGATAAAAACGTGGGCTTCCGGTCCCGACGTACACAACAAAGTTTTCAATATCTGGATCGCTTTTGAGCTTTTGTTCCAGCCGCTTCGCTTCATTTTCTGTTGCCTCATAGGAGGCTCCTTGCGGCAGCCAAAAGTCGATCAGCAGTTCCGGGCGATTTGATGACGGAAAAAACTGATTCTGTACAAACTGAAAGCCGTATATCGCCACGGCAAATAACACGACGGTCAATCCAATCACGGTTTTGCTCTGTGTCACGCACCATGTGACAACTGCTCGGAAACGCAGATAAAACGGTTTCTGGTAGACGTCGACTTCTTGCTCGGACCCGGTGCTGTAGTCAGGAAGCAACTTGAACCCGAGATAGGGTGTGAACACAACCGCAACCACCCACGAAACCAGCAACGCAATCGTAACCACTGCAAATATCGAAAACGTGTATTCCCCCGCTGAAGATGCCGCAAACCCGACCGGCATGAATCCAGCCGCCGTGATCAGCGTGCCCGTCAGCATCGGAAAAGCGGTCGATGTGTAAACGAAGCTCGCCGCGCGCGCTCGCTCCCAACCCTGTTCCATTTTGGTCGACATCATTTCCACGGCAATAATCGCGTCGTCAACCAACAACCCCAGCGCAATGATCAAGGCACCGAGCGAGATGCGTTGAAAATTGATGCCGTAGAGCATCATAATCAGGAACGTCACCGCAAGCACTAGTGGTATGCACAGTGCCACAACCAACCCGCTGCGAAAGCCCAGACTGAAGAAGCTGACGGCCAGTACAATGATGATGGCTTCGGCCAACGTCTTCATGAATTCATTCACGGACCGCGTGACTACCCGGGGCTGATTGGCGAACTGGTGCATCTCGATGCCGACCGGCAGATCAGCCGTTATACGCTTGAAGGCCGCGTCGAGATGTTCACCAAGTTCAAGGATGTCAGCGCCCTTGGCCATCGAAACCGCCAGCACGATCGCTTCGCGACCCATGTAACGCACTTTGGCCTCGGGCGGATCCGTGTAACCACGATAGATGCGTGCAATGTCACCGAGGCGGAACAAACGGTCGTTGGCTTCAATGCCGATTTCACGGATACTCTCGACCGAGTCGAAACTGCCAGAAACACGCAAGTGAATGCGATCGGCGCTGGTATCGATTGTTCCCGCCGGCGTCATAGCGTTTTGTTGCTGCAAGATCGAAGTGATGTCTGCCGGACTGACACCCAGAGTCGACAGCTTGCGGTGCGATATTTCGACGTAGATTTTTTCGTCTTGTGCTCCGACAATGTCAGCCTTACCGACATGTGGCACCCGACGAATTTCCTTGCGCACCGCTTCGACGTAATCTTTTAACTCCGCGTAGCTGTAGCCATCGGCAGTGAAGGCGTAGAGGTTCCCAAAAACATCGCCGAATTCATCATTGAAAAACGGCCCGAGCACGCCCTGCGGCAAGGCATGCCGGATATCTGATACTTTCTTGCGTACCTGATACCACACGTCTGGAACTTCCGGCGGCTGCGTATCATCCCTTAGTTGGACGAAAACAACCGACTCACCGGTACGCGAATAACTGCGAATAAAGTCCAGGTAAGGCGTTTCCTGCAGTTTCTTTTCGATACGTTCTGTGACCTGCTGCTCAACGTCCAACGGCGAAGCACCGGGCCAGGCGGTTCGCACTACCATCAGCTTGACAGTGAAATCCGGGTCTTCTGCTTGGCCTAGATTGAAGTAGGCATGGACGCCAGCAGCAGCAAGCGCCAGCATAAGAAATAGTACCAGCGAGCGGTGCTCCAGCGACCATTCGGACAGGTTGAATCGCTTCACGGTTTGCGCGTGTCGAGCACGCGTACCTGTTCACCCTCAAAGAGCTTGTGCACGCCGGCGCGTACCACCAAGTCTCCGTCCGTCAGCCCACTCGTGACTGCAACACTGTCCTCGAAGTACCGGGCGACCTCTACCGGAACCGCACTGACTTGTCCCGTGTCCGAGTCGAGCCGCCACACTACTGTCTTTTCACCTTGCTGGAACAGCGCCGTGGCCGGCAATTCCACCGTATCGGCTTGCCTGATTCCGCCCAGATAGACGTTCGCGGTCATTCCCAGATTCACTTCTCCGTCGGCTTCCACCATGGCGATGCGCACGGCATAGGTGCGGGTGACCGGATCGGCGACCGGGCTCACTTCGCGCACCTTGCCTAGGTATTTCCGCTCCGGCCTCGCCCACAACGTGATCACAATATCGGTCGTTTCGCTTAGTTCCCCGAGTTTGTTCTCCGGAACGCTGATAGCGACTTCTTTGTGCGCTGTTCGCGCAACACGCATAACCGTCTGCCCGGCGGCGACGACCTCACCGACTTCCGCTTCTATCGCCGTCACCACGCCCGGATGATCGGCACGCAAGCGAGTGTAGTCGGCCTGATTCTCCGTCACCGCCAGTTCCGCCTGCACCTGTGCAAGTTGCGCCTTGGTGACATTGAAGTCGGTAAGGCGCCGATCGTACTCGGCGCGGCTGATAAATTTCTTCTCGTAAAGATCCGTGTACCGCTCCAAATCAGACTTCGCCTGCTGGAAGGCCGCATCGGCCGCAGCTAGCCGGGAGCGCACCGCCTGCGAATTGAGTTTCTGGTCTTCCGGATCGAGCTTGGCCAGCGTGACACCCGCTTTCACGACATCCCCGACATCAGCAAGCCGTTCCACAATTTTCCCGGCCAGGCGAAAACCCAACGCGGTTTCGTAACGCGGTTTGATCTCACCTGAATAAGCGATTTGACCGGTGTTGCTGCCCGAGCTGGCGCGAACGACATTCACCGCGCGAAGGGGCTCGGGTCCGGCTTCCTCAGCGGAGCACGCGGCTAATATCAGTGGCGCCCAAAGCACAATAGCGCAACCGATCACCCTGGCGCGAATTATCATTTGCAACGCCCGCTCGCCTCAATTAGCCGGACCGCGTCAATAATTCGGCTCACCGCGGTGATACGCTTCATATCGGTTGATCGTGTCACCTCGATTACCGGCCCACCCTAATTAGTTGCTGCTCTCGAGCAACTCATTGATGTTGAGCAGGTCCGCTTCGAGCAGCCGCCCCACCGCCGCTTGCAGGCGCAACTGACTCAGAATCGTGTTGTACACCGACTGCGCGAAGTCACGCCGCGCAATGGTGAGTTGACTTTGCGCATTCAGAACGTCAACCGCCGTTCTCACCCCCACCTCCTGACCCAGCTTGGTCGACTCGAGCTGCAACTGCGTCGAGGCCACCGCCTGCTCAAACGCACTGACCTGGGCAATACCAAGTGTCACCCCCAAAT
>CP070775.1:2627265-2631056 GCA_020346185.1 Betaproteobacteria bacterium
CCCGACTCAAGTTGTTAATGGACAATAACCCAGAGGTGCTCGGCCGGCTAGGTTATTCCAAGGTGGAGGAAGAGCAGGTCTCCTAGCAGATCAGGACGAACGCAAAAAGAAAGCTCCGCCGGAGCGGGGTGAGGTTGGAGGTAGTTAACTTCCCGGGAGCCACTGCCATAGAGAACCCCGTTTATACTTCCTATACTAGTGGAGCCTACGTCGTCGTTGGTCCACATCGGCGACCATTTTCGATTGTCTCGAGAGCTAAGAAAAGAGAATGTCTTTTGACCCTTACAATCGGACGGACGAGCTGAGCACTGAGGCCACTGGGGCCATCGCAGCTAGGCTTGAAGCGCGTGGCGAGAGCCTCTTCTTTTCGAATATGATCGATGAGTATCTCGCGGAAATGGACGTCCCGTCGCTCACGAGGGTGCTTGATGTTGGATGCGGAACAGGTGTTGCGGCCCTCAGACTAGCGTCTCGGCCAGACTTCCGTGGGACTGTAGTCGGCGTAGATCGAAGCGCGGGACTCATCGAGATTGCCGACGCGAAAGCGTCCGAAGAGGGGTTGACTGGCAAAGTGACGTTCGAAGTTGGGGACGCGACAAGCCTTAGCGAAATCAGCGGGCGGTTCGACGCCGCACTGGCCCACACCCTCGTTAGCCACGTCGACAATGCACGTTCAGTCTTGGCGCAAATTGTCGCATGCGTCCGTCCAGGAGGGCTCATCGCGATCTTCGATGGTGATTACGCTTCTTGGGTCTATGGTGGGGATCATCCCGAAGCCGGAGAAATGCTGGCGGCCGCAGTTGTAAATGCCATTGTCACGAACGCAACGGTTATGCGTTGCTTACCGGCCGATATTCGCTCACTTGGGCTGCAGATTGTCGCCGTGAAGAGCTATGTGCTCTCGGAGGTCGGAGAAGCCTCTTTTTTTGCGTCATCACTCGATTCATATCCGACCCTACTCCCGGTATCCGGAGTGGCAGACAAGGAAACGGTCGAAAAGTGGGTGGATATCCAGAGAGGCAATAGTGCGAACGGGACGTTCTTTGGATCTATCAACTTTTACGCTTATGTGCTCCGGCGCCCGGAATAAGACCCGCAACGCTGGGCACGCGACAGTCGCCGTTGGCTAGCTTGAGAAGTTCTGAATCCAGCCAGGAACGTCCGCTTCACCCGCAATGACACACCCCTCTTGCTCCTGAAGGCCGACACCCTGCAATCGAACCGACCGGGAAAGAGATTGCTGTCCCGCAGTTCGTTTGCCGCCGTGGAATTGCCATTGCAGACAAAACAAAGCCCCGCCGAAGCGGGGCTTCGCTGCTACCACCACGGTGTTGGATCGATTGGATCAGTGCGTCAGACGGTGGGTCGGTTGGGCAGGCGTCGCACCTTCGAGTGAGAAATCGCCGTCCTTACCGGCCATTCTGGCGTTATATAGCTAATCGTTCGACGCTGGCGTCATCATGTCATTTCGTTCAAGGGCCGCAGCGGCCCTGTACAAATCCGGCGAGATCGCCACGAAAGCGCATTTCCGGTCCCCAGCATCACGCCTTCAATTCCTTCTTGAGTTCATCAAGGAAGCGCCAGTCTGTACCGTTGGCGATCAACGCGTCTGGCGTGGAACGGACCATTGCCACATCGTGTAGCCGCAATGCAAAAAAGCGCACGCTATCCTCCGCGCTGTAACTGCGCCAACTCGTATATTGGACATCCTTTAGCGCTTGCAGCGCGTACTCGTAATTCTGTGCAAAGCCTCTATCGAACATAAACTGCGCCGAACGTTCTGGTTCGGTCGCGCACAAGTCGGTTGCCTTCAGCAGAGCACGCAGCGCTCGCTTGGTAGCCACAGGATAGCGTTGAATAAAAGTGCGGTTTGCGTTGACCATGCAGCACAAGTATTGAGACCATGGTTTATCCGTGCTGCTGTTGAGCAGCACGTTACCGACGCCAGCAGCCCGCAAGGCTTGGGGATCGGGCGGAAATCCGAGGTAGGCGTCGACCCTGCCTTCTGCCAGCCACTGCATGCACTGCTCGGGCGTCGATGTCACCCATGAAATGTCGCGCTGCGGATCGAGCCCAACGTAAGAAGCGATAATACTCAGGAACAGGTGATGACTGGACCCCAATCCCGGCACGGCCACACGTCGCCCTCGCAATTCCCGAATTGAGTGAATGCGTTCGCTGCCAAACAGCTCGTAGCAACCGACATGCACCCCCCCAAGCATCACAACTGGCTCGCCAGCTTCAACTCGCAGAAGGGTCGTAAGCCCGAAAGACAACTGAATATCCGCTTTACCTTCAGCGACCAGTTTCGAAGTCCCGATTTCTCTCGGGTCGTCGTGGAGGTACTGTACTTCTGAAAATCCTTCCATCCGAAACAGAGGCTCGGCGACATATTGCGGTGCTATACAAAGCGAGCTCTTTGCGAGGCGAATACGTTTGACTTCGGCTGGCGGGTCAGCATAGGCAACATCACCTACCCCAAATAACGAGGCTGCTCCGAGCGCAGACGCACCTTTCAGAAATTGACGACGGTTACACTCGCCGTTCACGCCTTCAACTCCTTCCTCAGCTCATTGAGGAAACTGAAGTTACAGCCACGCTCAATGATCTGTTGAGGCGTTGACCTGATCATTCCCGCATCGCGAAGGCGCAATGAATGAAATCGAAGGGTGTCAACAGGATTGTCGGTACGCCAACGACTGTACGAAAGACTCTTGATAATTTCGAGCGCCACCTCATAGTCATCCTCGAACCCCTTGTCCACCAAGTACTGCGCTGCCCAGTCTGGATTCTCCGAACAAAGGTCCGACGCTTTCATGATGGCGCGCAGGGCGCGCTTGGTGGCAACCGGATATCGCTCGATAAATTCATTTCGGGCGCCGAGCAAACAGCAGAAATACTGGGACCACGGGCGGTCCTGGGTCGTATTGACGATGACACGCCCAACGTTTTGCCGCCTCAGTCTCTGTGGCTCAGGCGGAAAAGCGAGGAACGCATCAACTTTTCCGTCCACATAAGACTTGGTTCTGTCAGCCCAATAATCGGTTGTAGTCCATTTAATTTCGGTGTTGGGATCCACTCCAACCCAGGCGAGCATGCTGGACAGCCAAATCTGTTCAACACCACCCAACGACCTGATGGCAATTCGCCTTCCCACGAGATCTTGCAGGGAGCGAATTGGCTCGTGAGCGAATAGTTCCCAGCACCCTTCGTGCAAAGCACCGATAACAGAGATCGGATAACCTTTGTCGATTGCCGGAATTATGCTCGGGCCGCCGAACATGGAGATATCGGCCGATTTCGCCAGCGTCGTTGGAATATCGTCCACTACCTTCACATACTCGACTTCCGAGAAACCTTCGAACTTCAACAATTCCTCGGCGACGAATTGCGGGGCGAAGCACAACGCGGGCGTATCGGCTATAGTTACTCGCGTAATTTCAGGCGGTGGGTCAGCCGATGCCGACTGCGGCATGCCAAACAGCGATGCGGCGCCCAGTGCGCTCGCACTTGTGAGAAAGTTACGGCGTGACATCGATCTCAAATCCATCGCTGTACCTCCGTTCAAACCGAACGCCTTCTTAGAACAGGTGCCACTTCTTATCGGCGTAAAATCGCCACAAACTTTGCCGACCCTACGCCTTCAACTCTTTCTTCAGTTCGTTCAGGAAGCGCCAATTAGTGTGTTTGGCGATGAGTTGTTTCGGGTTTGACTTGATAAGACCCGCTTGGTACATCCTCAGCGCGTAGAAGCGAACGCTGTCCTCGGCATCGTATCCCCGCCAACGATT
>CP070775.1:2631156-2660623 GCA_020346185.1 Betaproteobacteria bacterium
ACGCTGGCGCCGCGGATGCGGCCGGGGCTTTCGCGCAACACGTTCGCCGCGCTTCTGATCGTGGTTTCGGCTTGTGCCGCGTCGGCGAGAAACGTCCCTGGCGCGGAGCATGCCACGGCTGCACTGGTGAGTGGGTTCGTACAGAACAAGGTACTCTGGATCTGTCTCGGTATTGCCGTGTGGCACCTGCTGCGTAATTCGTCCCCGGCATTGGGTGGCAGCCACCTTGCGGCGGCGGTCCCCGCGATGATCCTTGCCGCTTCGGCCGCGGGCATCTGGCCATGGATCGGCCTGAGCCTGTTTCTGGCCATGTTGCTGGCGACCCCTGGGTGGGGTCCCGCGCGTACCGGCCTGCTGATTGCATTGGTTGCGGCTTTGCACGAGGTCGCTATAAATGTCGTGGGTGAATTGGGCGGCGACATCTTGCTGGGCATTGACGCGTGGATCGCTGCGACCCTGGCGAGTGCGTTCCTACCCGACCTTCAAGTAGAAGGCAACGCGCTCCAGATGCCAGGGGGGCACATGGTGGTACTGGTCTGGGGATGCAGTTCGCTCACTAATCTCGGCGACGCCCTGTTGATGTTCTGGGCACTGGTGAGCATCGGGGTCTCGGGAAGCGCAAACCGGCGTCAGCGGCGTCGATTCGTCGGTGGGATAGCGATCATAGCCTGTATCACGATAGCGCTGAATGCGACTCGTCTGACGTTGATGGCCGGCGACCATGGAACCTTCCACTATCTTCATACGGGTGAAGGTGCGGCCTGGTTCAGGTTGGCCACGCTCGGAATAACAGTCCTGATGAGTAGGTGGCTTTTTCGCGATGAACAGGGTCTATGAACTAGCAGCGATGGTCGGGATCGTGGCCACGGTCTGGTGGAGCTTCTGCGGGGAGCTCGCCACTGCCGAGCCACGGATGAGCGGGGGCTTGTCCGACGAGCTGGCTTGGATAACCGCCGCACTTCACGAGGAAGGATTGCATCGACGCAGCGACGTGGTGATAGAGATCGATGGTCGCGCAGTGGCGGCGGGTTTCTCTCAGGTGGACTGCGACGGGCTGTTGCTGGTTGCGCCCTTGCCGCAGACCGCTCAAGGATGGGGGCATGTTGCCCCCCGGTTGGACCTGTCCGGGTTCACGGTTCAATACGCTTATGGCGGGACATTGCACGCCGACGTGCCCCAGTTGCAACGCCTCGGGGACAGAATGATAGCCGAACTCCGGCCGGCGTCAGTTTCGAAGCGGCCACGTCTGGTGGCCCTCGCCGAGGCCGGGAACTGTGAACTCGTCCCCAGCGCTGAAAGGGTGCTAGTCGATTTTTCTAATGGGACAGAGCGATTGATGTGATCGGGAGGAAATCAATGGAATCCATGAGGTGGTTGAATTGAAACGGCTGATACTCTGTCTTTTGCTTGTTGGCTTGGCGGCGAGTGCCAATGCCTATCACTCGGGTGTCAGTGAAACGACGACGGCGGATGAAAACGCCAGTTGCAATGCGGCCTTTCACGCCGGGTGTCCCACGGATGCAGATCACGAAGAACAAACCCATACCGCCTCGTCCAGCGGATTTGCCGCGCCTGCCGGCGATCTGGGCAGTTCCACGTTTGAGACTGCAGTGATTGCGTTTCTCGTTTTTGCTGTCGTGCGTGTCAGGATGCGCCAACCCGGATCGATTCGCTGTCGGCCCGACAGGAGCGGTTAAGCGAGGTCCGCGAGCGGGACCGGATAGCGCGCTTCTTTACGTGTGGCGAGCCATGCTGGCTTCGCGCCGGAGGCGGATACGGTGGGGGGGACGGCGTCAGGCAGGCGTACCGGAGAATAGCAGTCGCCTGATGCGTGCTCTTGCATGTTTGGGCAACACTCGTGCGACCTCCCGCGGCAAGCCACGAAGGCGACGTATTCCGGTGGCTCGGTTTACCGGGAGGCGTGCCAGTTCGGCGCAGCCTTGAGCAATGAAGTCGCGTGCGAAGGCGCCCGACAGGCGGTAGCTTTGAGGCAGAGCGAGCATCGATTCGTAGAGGACCAGGCTGTTGAACGGTGACAGGGTCGGTTTTTCGACCAGGTGGCCCGATAGCGAGGGGCCGGCCCAGCACCCTAACCGGATGTCGATGTAAGCACGGTCGAGTATGCCGGCTCGCGACTGGTCGCGGTAATCGTCCAGCCATCGGTCTGCGCGAGACAATGCACCACGGGTTTTCCCGAAACCGAGGCGAACCAGCAATTCTTCGGGGGTCAGGCCGTTCTGGCCAATATCACGCTTCTTCCAGTAGAACGCCCTGCCGACCTCGCCGCCAACACCGGCCAGCCCGTAATGGTGGTTATAGCTCTCGACGATCGTTCTCGTCAGGCCGGTCACTGAATCGCGTATGCATTCGGACGTGCGCGCCAGCCATTGGTCGATATCCTCGGGAGACGGATTCAGCACCGGTATCGTTTCGTGACCAAGGCCGAAGCGTTGCGCCATGTGGCTGGCCATCTCGGAATCGATTCGCGCGGTTGCGCCTTGTGCCAGGTAGGTGAGATAGACGATTTTGTGCTTGAGCGGCCAGCTGGCCGATAACACCATGCGCGAGTCCCATCCGGCGGTGAGGTGACACTCCATACTGTCCTCGCTCTTTTCCAGTGAACGAATGAAATCACGGGCCACACCGTGCATTTGCGACACGCCCAGTGAGGCAGGGTTTGCTGGTTGCCATTCGGTCAATCGTGCGCCTCGCGAGCTCAGTGCGACAGTTCGTTGCGGCAGTAGTCGCTCGACACCGACAAAGGGCGTAGCGCCGAAGGGATACCAGACAGTGCCGTCGACGCGAGGAAATTCCGCCGATATTCTTGGTGCCTTTTCGAGCGCCATCGTCCAACCCAGCACTAAGGGTGTAGAGCCCAGTTCTCCAGTTTCCGGGCGATACACGACGGGCAATTGGGCACCTGCATCAGTGGTGCAAAGCAGCCTGTCACCCTGACGGCTCAGCACCACAAAACGGCCGGTCATTTCCGGGTAGATATCCTCGAGCGACCGATGAGTCAGCAATTCTCCGGGCCCGTGGCCGGAATAGAAAGTGTCGCGATAACCAAACCATCCCAGGACAACTGTCTCCGTTTGGGGATCGTTTTCGAAGTTCCGGATGCGAGTCGCGCCGACCCCGGGTGCGTGGTAGACGTGATAAGCGCCGAGCTGGAACTGTTGCCAGCCGGGCTTCGGATCAAGGCGCTGCCGAGTCACGAGAAACTGTTTCGGAAGCAGTGCGCAAGTGGCGGGTTGAATAGGTTGTGACATCGTATAGAGGTTGCCGTGATGGGTTGAACAGTCATACGCAAGCAGCATCCCAGGCATGCTCTGTGCACAGCATTACGATCCAACGTGATCCATTCAACGATTTCAGGTACTTACGATGATAATCAATTACTATTGCCCGCTGCGCTGTCCTCGCGGTATGGAAAACGTTGCAAAACGCGATGAAAAATCAAAATGCGAATGCAAAATGCAACTGGTTCGCGTAGCACCGGCCAGAGTCTCCCGGCATACGCTTTGGCCAACAATTACCACTGATCGTCCGGCGATCTCGCCATCGTCGGCCCGAATTTAGGAGGAACTCCTCATTGATCAGGCGAACCTACACTAGCCTGGAAAACGCCAAATGAATATTCGGCGTTTCACCAATTTCGAATTTTCCAAGCGGCTTCCCAGGGAATTCGGTGGAGAGCGAATGTATGTGACGGCGCGCTCGGATGCTCGCGTTCTCAGGCGCGGTTGGGATGGCTGCGCCTACGATCTGCAATTGGTGGCCCGCCATATCATCCAACCGGGAATGTGCGTGTGGGATGTCGGGGCCAACCTCGGCATCATGTCCGTGCTGGCGGCTTTCCGGGTGGGCAGCGGCGGCGCAGTCTATGCGCTGGAGGCGGATCCTGCTTATGCCGACAGGATCTTTCGGAGTAGCCAACGGCTCTCCAGCACCTACCAACCAGTAAACGTGCTATGTGCGGCGATCGCCGACGGTGATGGCATCCTGGAGTTTGCCATCGCGAAACAGGGGCATGCGCGCAACAAGTTGTTCGGCCTTGCGGGAGAGGGTTTCGAGGTGGAGGCGCGAAAAATGGTCCCCTCCATCCGCGGAGACGAATTGCTCGATGCCTGGCGTGTCCCGGACTTCATCAAGATGGACGTCGAGGGTGCCGAACTGCAAGCGCTGCAGGGATCGCGGAATATCCTGAGATCAGCCCGGCCTATTTTCTACATTGAGGTCTCACCTGAAAACCAGAAAGCTGTTTCCGAGTTGTTCCACGACTACGACTATGACATCTTTCATCTCCAGGGAGATGGTACGGAACGCCCCGAGCAGGAGTGCACGTTTTATACAGTGGCTCGACCCCGGGAGGTAGGGGAATAACCCATCGCATGCCGATCGAGAGTCTGCTACCCAACGCTACGGCGAGCCACATCGACGCGGCTTACGAAGAATTCGGAGACCTGGATGCCCAGGCAGACGATACGCGAGTGGCCATTGACCGCAGCATGAGGATTTTGCCGATCTCTCGCAGGGGAGCTAGCTGGTGACGGCCCGGTACGACTGTATCACCCGCATTGGCGCAATCTATTTCGAGACTCCGCAGCTACTGCGTGAGCTCGATTGTCTGGTTTATGCGTTCTCCCTTGTACCCGCATGCAAAGTTATTTTCGGCTGATTCGGAAAGCGTGATCCTGTGCGTGTTGATGACCCGGCTCAGTATTGACGCTGCGCGTGCCCGCAGCGGTTTTTATCCTGTTACCGCTTTTTGTTCGCTGGCTGTGCCGTTGATCGACATGGCTGTTGGTATCGCGCACCGTCTTGCCAGCGGCCATACCGAATCGTGGGCGGCTCGCAACTGTTCTCGGTGCATGCGAATCAACGCCGGCATGTCTGCCGAAGCGGCGGCCGCGCCGCCGTTGCTGGGCCGGAACTTGCAGAGGACGAATTGTTAGCCTGGTGTAAATGCAATTCGGAGCCGTGGCTGTTCGATGGCGTTGTTAGCCCGCGGACTTTCGCTTCGGCACGGTCATGGCGTTAGCCACAGATCGCGAGACTGTTGCGGGGGGGCATCGCTGCTGGGCTGCGAGTAACTATTGCAATAGAATCGCGTCATTCTCGGGAAAATAATCTGACTGGCGAGGCCTGTGCCGGCCTGCCTTATTCTTATGTCTAGTGAAACCATCATTGTTACCGGTGCTGCCGGCTTTATCGGCTGCAATTTCGTGCGCTTGTGGTTGGCAAGCAACTTGAACTCAGTCGTAAGCTTTGACAAGCTAACCTACGCAGGCAACCTCGGCAATCTCGTTGATATGCAGAACGAGCCGCGTCACATATTTGTACGCGGCGATATCTGTGATTCGCAGCTGTTCGATTCGCTTCTGGACAAATATCAACCGCGAGCGATTGTGCACTTTGCTGCCGAAAGCCACGTGGATCGCTCGATCCACGGGCCGGAAGATTTCATCCAAACCAACGTGGTTGGCACCTTTCGCCTGCTCGAGTCAGCGCGCGGCTACTGGTCGAAACTCGCTGGCAGCGCAAAGAAAAGATTCCGCTTTCTGCACGTGTCAACCGATGAGGTTTATGGCTCGCTGGGGCCAGACGATCCGGCGTTCTCAGAGACGACGCCTTACGCGCCCAACAGCCCCTACTCGGCGAGCAAGGCGGGGTCGGACCACATTGTCAGGGCCTACTTCCATACCTATGGGTTACCAGTCCTCACCACCAACTGTTCGAACAATTACGGTCCGTACCAGTTTCCGGAAAAGCTCATTCCGTTGATGATTCTCAATGCGCTTGGCGGTAAGCCGCTCCCGGTGTACGGCGATGGTCAGCAGATTCGTGACTGGCTTTTCGTTGAAGACCATTGCATCGCGATCGGAGAAGTGCTCGAGAAAGGAAAGCCGGGAAGTACCTATAACGTAGGCGGCAGTGCCGAGCGCACGAACATGGACGTCGTCAATGCCATTTGCGACACGCTCGAGGAACTGCGCCCATCGGTAGGTCAGCCATACGGTTCGCTGATCACGCATGTCACCGACCGGCCCGGTCACGATCGCCGCTACGCAATGGATACCCGCACTATCCAGTGCGAGCTCGGCTGGACTCCCCGGGAAACATTCGCGACGGGGTTGCGCAAGACGGTCGAGTGGTACCTCAACCATCCTGAATGGACCCGGTCGGTTACCAGCGGCGAGTACCGGAACTGGGTCAGCACCAACTACGGTTCCCGGGCTGCCGTATGAAGGGCATCATCCTCGCGGGAGGTTCGGGAACGCGTCTGTATCCGGTCACACAGGTCATTTCCAAGCAGCTGCTGCCGGTTTATGACAAACCCATGATTTACTATCCGCTCAGCACCCTGATGCTGGCGGGTATTCGCGAAATTCTCGTCATCTCCACGCCCCAGGACACGCCCCGTTTCGAGGAACTGCTCGGAGATGGCACCCAGTGGGGGATTGAGCTTTCCTACGCGGTGCAACCGTCACCTGACGGCCTGGCTCAGGCCTTCATCATCGGGCGTAATTTTGTCGGAGACAGTGCTTGTAGCCTGGTGCTGGGGGATAATATTTTTTATGGCCATGATCTGTCCGCGCAATTACAGAACGCGGGGAGAAAGAATGACGGGGCCACGATTTTTGCCTATCCGGTGCGCGACCCGGAACGTTACGGCGTCATCGAGTTCGACCCTAGCGGCCGAGCGATCAGTCTTGAAGAAAAACCGAAGCAGCCAAAGTCGCACTATGCCGTCACGGGGCTTTATTTTTATGACAATCAGGTGCTCGACATTGCCGCGTCCATCGAGCCGTCGGCGCGAGGTGAGCTGGAAATTACCGATGTCAACAAACACTATCTGTCGACGGGCAAGCTCGACGTCGTTGTCATGAGCCGCGGTTACGCCTGGCTGGATACCGGAACCCACGAGTCCTTGCGCGAAGCGTCGCAGTTCATCGAAACCATCGAACGCCGCCAGGCATTGAAGATCGCCTGCCCAGAGGAGATTGCCTGGCGCATGGGGTACATCTCTGATGAGTCGCTCGAGAAACTCGCCGAGGCGTTGGGCAAATCCAGTTACGGAGAATACCTCAAAGAAATTCTTCGCGACCGCTCATTGCGATGAATGTCCTGCCGACTGAAATACCAGACGTCAAGATCGTCGAACCCAAAGTGTTTGGTGACCAGCGTGGATTTTTTTTCGAGAGCTGGAACGCCCGGGATTTTGCGGCGGCTGGCATCGCAAGTCCATTCGTACAAGATAACCATTCGCGTTCGGAGCGCAATGTTCTGCGCGGACTGCACTACCAGATCAGGCAACCGCAGGGAAAGCTCGTGCGTGCCGTATCCGGCGAGGTGTTCGATGTCGCGGTCGACATGCGAAGGTCGTCACAGACTTTCGGAAAATGGGTGGGTGCGACCTTGTCTGCGGACAACAAGCGTATGTTGTGGATCCCGCCTGGTTTTGCCCATGGCTTTCTCGTCACGAGTGACCATGCCGAATTTCTGTATAAGGCCACAGACTACTATGCGCCCTCACATGAGCGCACCATTGCCTGGGACGACGCAACGTTGGGTATCGAGTGGCCGCTCGATGGCCAACCGATGATATCGGCCAAGGACGCGACAGGCATTCGATTCGTCGATGCTGAGACCTACTGATGAGGATTTTGCTGACGGGCCGTAACGGACAGGTCGGGTGGGAGCTCGAGCGTGCCTTTGCATCGTTCGGGGACGTCGTTGCTTTCGACCGCCAGAATCTCGATCTTGCCGACCCCGACCAGATTGTCTCCCGGGTGCGGGATACGAGGCCCGATGTGATTCTTAATGCGGCAGCGTACACCGCGGTTGACCAAGCGGAGCAAGAGCCTGAGCTCGCGATGGCAATCAACGGTAGCGCGCCAGGAATTCTCGCCGATCAGGCGAAGCGGCTGGGTGCGTTGCTGGTGCATTACTCTACCGATTACGTGTTTGATGGCAAGAAGGCTAGCCCGTACACGGAAGACGATACCCCCAACCCGATCAACATCTATGGCAAGTCAAAACTCGCTGGAGAAAGAGCGGTGCGGGAGAGTGGCTGTCGCCATCTCATTTTTCGGACGGCCTGGGTCTACTCGGACAGGGGCAGAAATTTCCTCTTGAGCATCTTGCGTCTCGCCAAGGAGAAGCCCGAACTGCGGGTGGTAGACGACCAGCACGGGGCGCCAACTTGGGCGCGGGACATTGCCCGGGCAAGCTTGAAGATTCTGGAGGATGCGAGCCAGCCCGAGGGCACGTACCACTTGACCGCGGCAGGCGATACGACCTGGTGCGGTTTTGCGACCAATATAGTCGCACGGAGAGGATTTCTAGCTCGAGTAGTGCCGATCAAATCTTCGGAATATCCGATGCCGGCAGCTCGACCAGCCAACTCGCTCTTATCCGGTGCAAGATTGCATAGAGTCTTCGGCTTTTCCCTGAGGGAGTGGCGAATGGGCTTGGACGAGTGTCTTGCCACGTTCGCAGGGGCCACCAGCGATCCTCGCTGAGGAAATCGATCTGCGAACACGTCTGACAACCAATCTTGCCAGCGATGGGTCATGGTGCGATCGCAATGCAATTCGGGTTTTCTTGTTTACTGCAGCCCAAGCAACACTGACTGTATAACCACGTCACGCTGAAACGTGTAAAAAGCCTGGCTGTTTATGCCGCCTCTTGTCCTGACCGGGTTTTGAGGGTGAGCTTCCATCGACTGACTGGATCGGGAGCGCATCAAACCACGATGCTCCAATGAATGCCGAACCAGGCAAATCTACTTTGCTCGCTGCGATGGCTGATCTGCTTGCATGTTGCGTTTGCGATGATCGCTCAGCTTCGACCGCGCATCGACTATGAGATGAATCGGTCAACCTTGTGCGGAATGCAGCTTACCCTCGCAAGATCGACGCACAACAGCGAAGCGGACCATGGGGCACACGCAAATCGATAGTCAAGCAGAACTGGACCAAGTTATCGGGCAGACCTTGGAGAGAGCCGCTGCACATCGTGAGCGGCATGCCGTGGGATACTATTGAACCATTCGCTCTGATTGAGGGCCGGTATCGAGCATGAAGATCTACCTTGAAAAGTCATTGAATACGACTCGCTCAAATTTGGGCACGCTCGCACTGATCGCAATTCTCGCTGCGGGGCTGGCGCTCTTGCCACAGGTCACGAATGCTGCGGAGGACGAAAGCCCGAGCTCGAGCAGGAACTTGTCGCGGCTCGGTCTGTTCGATATGACCGGGGTGTCGGACTGGTTGAAACAGAGATTCAACGAGGACGAGCTGGACAAATATCAAGCTGAGGATTTTGCGATCGAGCAACAGTTGTGCAACTGTTCTGATCGTCCAGTGCCGCACTATCCTTATGTGCTCATGTTTTTCTCGACCCCGAAAGGTGATCTGGTCGGTAGGCCGGAGCGGCGCGGTTTCGACACCGTCATCATTCCGCTGGCAGTACGGCATGGCGAGCGTTATTGCGAACTTGAATCGGAAGATCAGTGTTACGGATCTTTCTCCAACCCTTGCGACTTCAGCGACTTTCGGTACGCAAGCCAGTTGGCCCCGTATTTCCCTGGTTGTCTGGAGGTTGAACCGGATACTGAGCTGGAGCCGGTCCGCTACGAAATCAAATCAGCGAGGTAGGCCATGTTGAAAGATCGCCGCCGGGTTATCACCGGACATAATGCATCCGGCAAATCGGTTGTCGTGATCGACGCACCGCCGGCGGGGGTTTTCGGGACGGATACAAGAGGCCTGGCCGAGGTATGGAACACGGATGGTGCGCCGGTCAATTCCCGTGACGCAACGGACAGGGCGGATATCGATGTCGTGTTATCGCCGGTTGCCAAAGGTTCCAAGTTCCGCTTCTTTGCCATTGCGCCAGAGGATCCCTCCCTTTCAGATGAGGAACGTGAGGCGCGAGTTGCGGAGCGGTTTGCGGCGATGGGTGCGGCACATGAGCGGCCTGACACCAGTCGCCATCCGGCGATGCATAAGACCGAAACCGTTGACTACATCATTCTGCTTTCCGGCGAGGTAACGCTGCTGCTGGATGAAGATGAGCGCGATCTCAAACCATTTGACGTTGTGGTGCAACGCGGAACCAACCATGCGTGGATCAACAATGGATCCGAGACGGCCCTTCTGGTCGCCGTTCTGATCGACGCAGAGTTGGAGTAAGAAGCTATCGAGTACGTCAGTTGCGTTAAC
Source organism: Betaproteobacteria bacterium (assembly GCA_020346185.1). Lineage (GTDB taxonomy): Bacteria > Pseudomonadota > Gammaproteobacteria > Burkholderiales > Eutrophovitaceae > SG8-40. The sequence continues at coordinate 2,641,386 of CP070775.1, forward strand.
TCGATGTGAAGATTTAGTGGAGGGGAAACCATGGCTCGGATAGTCCATGCGGTTGTTGCCCTGTTGTTTCTGGTAATGGCAGCGATTCAGTTAAACGATCCTGATCCTGCATACTGGGTTAGCGTCTATGCGCTTGTTGCAATGGTTCCGGCGGCGCGGATATTCGGCCGCAACTTGCCGAAGACCTCTTTGGTTGCTGCCGGAATGGTGTCGTCCGGATTGCTCATTGCGGGATCCGGTTTTATTGATTACCTGGCATCAGGTGACTATTCATCAATCGGAGGGAAGATGATGATTGCGAAGCCGTACGTGGAATCGGCGCGCGAGTTTCTGGGTCTGGCCATCGCGGTGGTCGCGCTGAGCGTCTACAACAAATGGGGTCTGCGCTGAACGGCGCAAAGGCCTTCAGATCGATACGTCACGTTTCACGCGCGTCCACGTTGTCCGTCAACACATCGTCTGGCGATCGACCATCTGATGGCGTCCGTGTCACAATCAGTTGCTGTCATCAATCGACTCCATTGAAATGGCTCTGAAAAGACCGCAAAGTTCCGCCGGCACTTTAGTTGTGCGGGAGCACAGTTCAAAAATTCTGAAAGCCAACCCGCTGCGTGATCCGCACGTGCGAAAGCTCGCGGTGTGGCTTCCGCCGCAGTACGACTCCTCAACGACACGGCGCTTTCCGGTGCTGTATGACCTCGCTGGCTTCACCGGGTCGGGACTGGCGCATACCAACTGGAAACCGTTCGGTGACAACGTACCCGAGCGTGTGGCGCGGCTTATTCATGAACGGAAAATGGGTCCGGTGATCGTGGTTTTTGCGGATTGCTTTACGGCTCTCGGTGGCAATCAATACATTAATTCATCAGCCATTGGTAATTACGCCGATTATCTGACACGAGAGATCGTGCCGTTTGTCGATCGCGAGTTCCGGACCCTGGCAAGCCGCGAGCACCGTGGCTGCTTTGGCAAGTCGTCGGGTGGATACGGTGCCATCATCCACGGCATGAAGTACCCGAAAACCTGGGGCGCGATCGCCAATCACTCCGGCGATGCCTATTTCGATTTTGTGTACTGGGCCGATTGGCCGAATACGCTTAACGAGTTGGCGAAATACCGCGCAGCTAGAAGGTGCTCCGGCAAGCTCGATGTGCGCGCCGAGTCGGGCCGCAAGGGCCTTGCCGGAGGGCTGGACGACGGGCGCATCAAGCGGTTTCTTGCCAACGTCTGGAAAAAAGAAAAACTTTCCATGGCCGAAGGCCATTGTCTGATGAACCTGTGCATGGCCGCGAGCTACGACCCGGACCGCCGCGCACCGCTGGGGTTTCGTGTGCCATTTAACATGGAGTCGGGGGAAGTGATTGAGCGGCGCTGGAACAAGTGGCGCGGCCACGACCCGATCAACCTTGTCAAGACATACCGCGCCAATCTCGAAATGCTGCGAGGTATCTATATCGACTGCGGCTGGCGTGACCAGTATCAGATCCATTACGGCACGCGCATTCTCTCCAAACGCCTCGCCGCGGCGGGGATCCAGCATACCTACGAAGAATTCGATGACAATCATTCCGACATCGATTACCGGATGGATGTCAGTCTGCCGTTCTTGTACAAGGCTCTGAAAGCGTGAAGCGTAAAGGCCTGACGCCATGATCCCGACGACACTTGCGACACTTGGCCAAATTGTTATCGGTGTCCTCGAAATGTACGGCCTTGACTCAAACGCGATGCTTAAACGCCACGGAATCGACCCGGTGTTATTGCGCAATCCGGATGCAAGAATTCCATCGAGTGCTTGGGATGCAGTGACTCGTGAAGCTGCGGACTACATACCCGATCCTTCGTTCGGGCTGCTTGCGGCCCGTTGCTGGCACCCTTCGAATCTTGGCGCGCTCGGTTATGCGTGGCTTACCAGTTCGACGCTGCGCACCGCGCTGGGGCGCCTGGTACGCTATTGGCGTCTTCTGGGAGAGGCGTCATCGGGGCGACTGGAAGAATCCTCGGCGGGATTGATGCTGGTGGTCGACAGGCAGGCACGTGACCCGGTCACAAATGAGATCGTGGTCGATTTTGCCATGTCGCTGGTGATGGACATGTGCAGGATGAACGCTGGTTCGACGCTGTGCCCGGTAGCGATCCAAATGCGCCGTTCGCTGCCGGAGGATCGTGGTGCATACCGGCGTTTTTTTGGCTGTGCCATACAATTTGGTGCCGGCGAAGACACCATGACACTGTCCTACATGGACGTTGATCGCGTTCTGCCGAGTTCTAACCGCCAGATTGCTGCTACCATGGATCGGATTCTGGTTGAGCGTCTGGCCGGGCTCGACAAGAGCGATGTGGTCGCGCGTTGCCAGGCACATCTGCTCGAGCAGCTCTCGTCCGGTGATGTCTCGGAAGACACCATGGCAGACCAGCTCCACATGAGTCGGCGTACGCTCCAGCGCAAACTCGCTGACTCTGATCTTACGTACAAGCAATTAGTCGATGACACGCGGCGAGACTTGGCCATGCGCCATCTCGACGATCCCAGGCACTCGATTACCGACATTACCTTCCTGTTAGGTTTCTCTCAACAAAGCGCTTTCACACGTGCATTCAAACGCTGGACGGGTTTGTCGCCGAGCGAGTATCGCGCGCAACGATCCGTTTCAGCCTGAATAAGCCTTTTGCGCTGATCTGAGCCGGTCGCCGGGCTCACCGACGCAGCCACAGAGGGGGCTCGCGGGTTTGTGTCGCATGCGGGCATGAGGTTGACGTATCGGGTCAAGCATTCTCGTTCCCGCTAACACAGACTTCGATTTCGCACCGGTCTGCGAGACGGATCGCCATTGAAGTTGGAGTCCCGTTAAAGGGAGAAAGAGCCAAGGAAGTTGGATTACTGGATATTGAGAATGTCGAGTGGCGAGGACGAGAGCAGCATCGAGGCACACGTGCTTGCAAGGGCATACCGTGCAGCATGGCGTGCAACGCATGCGACCGAACCCAGCGGTGCGCATCGTATTGCCGCGTTGGATCTCATCATTCTCTACGGCAAATCGGCGCCGATCAGGGACGGCGTTTCAGAGGCGGTCGGCGCGCCAACTGCATCAAGTTTCACCAGTGGTGCCGGCGCCCGAGGTGAGCGTTATGACAAGTGAGCTGTGGTTGCGCATACGGCGGTTGCTTCGCAGGCGCACGCCGTCGCGGGAAGTCGAGCGCATCGTTGCCGGCTGGCGAGCGGAGGAGTCAGCGCACAATAGGCGCTCGGAAACGCGACGTGAACGGCTGGACCTGATCAATGGTTGGGTCGAGGAAAACCCCGAACGGCGCTCGGAAGATTAGCGTCACAAGCCGGGGGAATGCGGTCGCCGCATTTCGGAAAGAACGAAAGCCAGTCCCTCAGGAGCCAAGAGTTCAACGTGATTATCTACTTAACGGCTTACATCGGTGTTTGCACCGCGGGTTTCCCCAATGGCGGGCGTATCGGGAGCCGCTGCTGTTGCCGGCGCTTGGGCCCTTGTACTGTCTGTGGTTTACCGGCGGAACACGCGTAATGAACGATGCCTGCACGGATCCTCGGAGCAGCCCGTGGCGGCTCGCTACGCGGATATCGAGAAAGTCATGGACGAGACCCGGAGGACGCCGCGCGCGTGCCTGGCTGGAACTTTGAAAAGCGCCTTGATATCGGCCTGATGGCGAGGGAGAGACGTCGGGTGACGATTGAGGAGTTCGAGTGCATCCATGATCTGTGAATCAGGTCTGGGTATGACGAAACGCGTCGAGGCACTTCGCAAGAGTCGGCAAGCGACGACCGAGTGTCGGTTCCGAGAACTCCGCGCAGGGCGAGGGCACCTACCTATGTTCTGCGATGTAGCCTGATTGGAACACCCAGCAAGTTTCTCGACCAGCTTGGTTCCGATTTGTCGACGGCGTGATGAGGAAGTTGTTGGTGTGACGAGCACCGGGAAGGAGACAAATGATCATTAGGTTGCGATGTCTCCTCATCGCCTTACTCGCTGCGGGATCGATTGTGGCGCACGCGGACTGTGATTTGAACAGTGTAGATGTCGAGATCACCAAGTCATCCTGGTACAACCGCTGCTCTAACTGGTACAACCGCTGCTCTAAGCGGAACTGCGCGGTTCTGAGAGGAACCGCCACACTCACATCGCGATGCGAACAGCCGATTGCCGTGCAGGTTGGCTTGTCCGGTCTCGACTCCGACGGTGATCCGGTTGTCGAAAAGCATTGATGGCCGCACGTCCTCGGGGCCGTCTCGGCAGGCAATCACGAATTCTCTCTCGACAAGTGGCTCATGCACGACCCGGAGATCAAGGGCTTCCGGCTCGATCTTGCTCAGGTTCGTGTAGCAGAGCAATAGATTCCCAACCTGAACAGGCCGAGCATTCAGGCACCTGTCGCTTCGCGGATTGTGCCTCAGAGTTCCTGGAGCCGTTTGATGCGTCTGCGCAACAGTTGTTCGTTGCAGTTAACATGTACGCAGTTGGCCTCTCATTTGCCCTGAGGCTGGGGATAGTTTCGCGGGTTGGAGTGGATGGAATGAAGATGCAGGTTGGCCTGACGCCTCCGCGGAAGCAGTTCGCAGCTGACGTTATGCTCGCGGCATGGCTGATCGCGTTGGCACTGGGCCGGTTGGCTGTCCGCTTCTGAGATTCGAGTGGGGGAGAAAGCACTTGCTGGCCTGTTGCTCGCTCGAGGAGCGAACTGATTTGACAACCGAGCTGCCGGCCCAGTGCCTGAGCAACAACATCTAATGAGTTCAAGGAGGGCGCATGACGACTGCCGACGATACCCACAGTAAAATGATCGGTTACATTTTATGGATCTTCGGGTTCATGGGCTCTCATCGCTTTTACTACGGTCGGCCAGTAACCGGCACGATCTGGTTTTTTACGCTCGGCTTACTGTTTGTAGGTTGGATCGTGGACCTGTTTCTCATTCCGGGAATGGACCGCGAGGCTGATATCCGCTATGTCTCCGGCGACACGAACTACAATGTCGCCTGGATTCTGTTGACCTTTCTCGGAATATTCGGTGCTCACCGTCTCTACTTGGGCAAGTGGGTAACGGCGCTTGTGTGGTTGTTCACCGGAGGGCTGTTTCTGCTCGGTTACCTGTATGACTACTGGACGCTGAACGATCAGATTGACGAGGTCAACAGACGCCGTGCCGTGCGTTGAGGATCGTGTGTCCGCGAGGTCGATGGCTGTGGCAACTATAAAGAGGAATGTGATGCTCGGAAGGAACGGCGTGCTAAGAAGAATGCTGATCTTGGCGATAATGTTTATGGCTTTTCCAGCCATCGCTGCTGACGCAGGCAAGGCATTCACCTTGTACGGCGGTTATCGGGATGGTGGGCGCTTTACCGATGAGAGTTCCGGGGATCAGCTCGAGGTGGACGGTAGTGGTGCAGTTTCCTTGGCGCTCGACTTCAGGAAACATGGATCGTCCGCGTACCAGCTTTTCTTGAGCCATCAGCGAAGCGACTTGTCGTTGAGTAACGTTCCGAGTGCTACCCGTGAGTCCATCGGGATGAACATCACCTACCTGCACGTCGGTGGAACCAATTTCTGGCAAGGCGACCTTGGGGACGGGCCGTATGTGGTTGGCGGAATCGGAGCCACTTTTTTTGACCCAGGTGAAGGATTCGACGATGAGCTGCGCGCGTCGCTTAACCTTGGCATTGGCTACGAGCAGCCGCTTGGCAAAGCGTTCGCGCTGCGGTTCGAAGCGCGCGGCTACGCCACATTGGTCAACAGTAGTGGCGGGTTCTTCTGCTCCGGTGGCTGCATTGTGTCCATCAGCGGCGACGTATTCACGCAAGGTGAAGTGATGCTGGGACTGTCGGCGCGGTTTTGACGGTCAGCCCGGCAGCGCTCGGTTAACAGGATTTCAGTCGAAACAGCGACGCGCCATGGAAATCGATACGGTACGAGACTGGGTAAACGCGGCTCAGCGCGTTGTGATGTTGACGGGCGCTGGCATTTCCACCGAGTCGGGTATTCCCGATTTCCGCGGACCGCAGGGCGTTTGGACCAAGAACCCGCTGGCAGAGAAGCTCTCGAACATTCATTACTACATGTCGGACCCGGAGGTGCGCAAAGCTTCCTGGCAATCGCGCCTTGAACATCCTGCGTGGGAGGCAAAGCCCAATGCTGGCCATCTGGCACTTGCTGCACTTGAGCGGCGTGGCAAGTTGCACGCGCTGATCACACAGAATATTGACGGTCTGCACCAGATGGCGGGCAATTCGCCAGAGAAAGTGATTGAGGTGCATGGTACCGTGCGCGATGTCGTGTGCATGGCGTGTGGCGCACTCACACCCACGCTGGCGACGCTCGACCGAGTTCGCGCTGGTGAAGAAGATCCACCTTGTGTCGATTGCGGGGGCATACTCAAAAGCGCAACGATTTCGTTCGGGCAGGCATTGGTGCCCGAGGTGATTGACCGCGCGATGAACTCCGCGGCCGAGGCAGATATCTTTTTTGCCATCGGCACCAGTCTGCAGGTCTATCCGATCGCCGGTGCCTTGCCTGCGGCGCACGAAGCCGGTGCGCGGATAATCATCGTGAACGCACAGCCGACTCCATTCGATGACATTGCAGAAGCGGTGTGCCGAAAACCGATTGGCACGGTTCTTCCACAGCTGCTCGCACCTTGATCTGCCCGCTGACGCCCACGCGCGCTCGTTACAATAGAACGGTATTACAACATGGAGGCAGAGCATGAGCGAGACTACGAAGAACGATATTTTCGAAGCCGGCCTGGCATTGCGGCGCCAGGTGCTGGGCAACGAGTACATTGACCGCGTGTTTGCACTGAAGGACGAGTTTAGCGACGATTTGCAGGACTACATCACTACGCATGCGTGGGGTGCGGTATGGGCGCGGCGCGGTGATGACGGCGAGCTGACTTTGCCGAAAAAGACGCGATCGATCATGAATCTGGCTATGCTGGCGGCGATCAACCGTCCGCATGAACTCGAAATACATATTCGCGGCGCCATCAATAACGGTGTCACCAAGAAAGAGATGTTGGAGATCTTTCTGCACGTTGCGACGTATGCCGGGGCTCCAGCACTACTCGATGCAGTGCGTATCGCTCGCAAGGTTTGGGCAGAACAAGAGCAGACTGCTATCGTTTAAACTTCGCTCGTCGGGCCTCGAAAGAACGACTCAAGTGGTAGTCCGTAACACTAGGGAGTAAACGGATGGGCGAAGCAATCGTATTTGACCATATCCATTTAATCAGCCGCGACGTGCGGGCCGCTGCGAAGTGGTACGAGGAAATGTTCGGTGGCGAGGTCACTGCAGTTCAGGAGAATCTGCGCGGCGCGCCGCAGATAGATGTGCGTGTGGGTGGCGTGACCATCGTGATTCGCGGTCAAAGGCCGGGTGAAGAGCCTGTCACTACCAGGCCGATGCAGCACTTCGATGGATTCTCAAGCCACGACGAATGGGGTACGGATCATTTTGGGTTCAGCTACCACGGTGACCTGATGGCGTTTTGCGACGAGCTAAAGAGAAAAGGCGTACGCATGGCGGTAGAGCCGTGGGAATTCAAACCCGGCATGGTGCTTTGCTATGTCGCAGCGCCCGATGGCGTAAGCATTGAACTGATTCAGACCGGTGATTGACAACACTGGTACTCTGAAGTGACGTCGATTTGTCGATTTGATAAAGCTCTAAGAGTGCGTTCGTCCAATTCGCCGCGACCAAAAGGTCATTTTTCAGTGCACTGTGTCGAGACTGCTGCCAGAGCTCAATAAGCTAACGTTGGGTTTGATTCGCGCCACGAAACTGAGGTCGTGCGGCCATGTGTCGTTCTTGTGGTTAGTATTGTGGTGCGTTCATGGAACCGTATCCGCACAGGAGCTCACCCCCCGGGCTTATTGGCCGGCGCCGCTCGGTACGAAGCTCATCGGTTTCGGTTATGCCTACTCGACTGGCGATATCGTGACCGATCCCTCGTTACCGCTGGTGGGAGTCGATTCGACCATTCACACCGGTGCTGTGTTCTATCAGCAGACCTTCAGCCTCGGCGGGAGAACGTCTAACTTTCAGTTCGAAATTCTCTATGCCGATGGAAATACGAAGGGCGCGTTTCAGGGGCAGCCGGCAGAGGCTAGCGTCAGTGGCCTCGGTGATGTGACAGCGACGATAGCCGTAAACTTGATGGGCGCGCCGTCGATGACAAGGGAAGAGTTTCAAGCATTTCGTCACAACCCTAAACCGGTGCTTGCAACCAGTCTCAAAGTCGTCGCCCCGACAGGGGAGTACCAAGCGGACAAGCTCGTCAATGTCGGTGCCAATCGGTGGGCTGCAAAAATTAAGCTAGGCTACCTTCACCCAATGCCAAATAAAACGGTTCTCGAGTTTGCTGCAGGGGTATGGTTTTTCGAGGATAACGACGAGTTCCTGGGCACGACGCGCGAACAGCAGCCGCTCACCGCACTTGATCTGCATTTGGTAAAGCGGATCAGGCCGGGATTCTGGGGATCGCTCGATGCAAACTATTACTTCGGGGGGCGAACTACCGTCGGCGGTGAGCTGCGGGCGGATTTCCAGCGCAACTCGCGTCTGGGCGCTTCGCTTCTTTATCCCTTCGAACGCCGGCATGCTGTCAAGGTTAGCTTTAGTGGCGGCCTCGTCACGGAATCGGGTGGAGACTTCAATACGCTGCTGCTGAACTATTTTTACCGCCTCGACTGACTTGCCCGCCCCGATCAATTTGTTGCTTCGATCGGCATATCGCGTCCGTCGTTGCATTACGTTGGCTCGTGGCCACCAGTTTGTTAGAGGAGGCGCCGCTTTTTGAAATTGGGCCTCCAGGCCAGTAAGCGCATTCGGTGGTTCAATTGTTTCGAACAATGTCAAACTCATAATTGGTAATGTTACCCAGATGGTTGCGCTCATTCATGTCAAAGCGGACAAACACAAGTGTATTGAGCCGATACGTGTGATCGATGCATTCGAGAGTTGTGTCGCGAGACTCGGAATCAGCGATCTCTGGATCAATTCACTTCTTCGAGCGGTCTTCGTACAGCCGACGCATGTCGGTAGCCGGTTTTCCATCGAATCCATCTGGATTCGACGTCACCGCTACTACCTCTGTTTCATTGTGCCGACAATTCGAGGAACCGAATAAACGGTCGCTAAACGACGGTGTGTCGCGGAACGTAGTAATGCCGCGACGATATGCCGCACTCCCAACCGTCCCCAACGAAAACGAGACAGCCGCATGCAGGTTGCTCAAGAGCGGGGTGTCGGCGCCACTGAGATCCGCTAGCCGCATTTTTTTGTCTGCAAACTGGTGCGTTCCTGTCCCTCGCGGCAGCCGAGAACAACGACCGGAAGTCCCTGAACAAGAACGCCGCCCAAAGTCATCGTAAAGAACTTCCCGTCCAGTTCCCTTGGGATGCCGCCTCATTGCTGTTGTCGTTTTTGTAACGTCGAAATCAGCCACTCCTGGAGCGCACCAAACCGTCGAAATGTCGTCGACCGGAAGTCACTGAATCGTCAGTCTGATCCGGTTTTGCGGAGCCCAATCTAAACAAGCTGTTCATCTTATGAGATCGATCCACAAGAGCAGTTAACAGAAATCACATGATCCGATTCGCAGGTTCTTCGTTGGGTTCGTTTACCGGGTTGGTCCATTTGGAGATTCCAATGCACAAGCAAGTGAGGCACTAGCCCGCATGGAGGTTCAAGGGAGTGGGCCCCGTGTCTGCGGTGACTTTTGCTGGCTCACAACATCGGTCAACCGTATGAGCAGGTTTGATCACTCGGCTTGCCGGCCGTGGTCGAATCGGAAGCAATTAGGCAGGCAGGCTGGTTCCAGCTTTGCTATTCTTTTAAGTGATGGTCCTGAGACTGGAATCGGCAAAAACAATAGCTTTCGGAACCGGGTGCTGAAAGGCCCAAATGCATCAATTCAAGGGAGGAAATAAGACATGGCAAATAAGAGCATTGAACCTGCGTGTAAATTTTCGAGCTCAAGTGCCAATTTTTTCAGAAACAACAGTGGCGTTTCGGGAGGCCGGCCATGAGCAGACTGCTCGATTCAATCAAACAGGCTGAGCGCAGCAGGCAAAAAAACAAGAAGACAATTGCAGCCGAGGTGCGTCAAGACAGTCTCGATGACATGGCTGCGGACGTCGATGCGTCACAGCCAGTCCAGAGGGGTCAAGCGCAGCTTGACGAATCCGCGCCACCGGACGCGGTGGCGGTAGGCATCGAAGCCGAGAAAGCGGACAAGGAAGAAGCAAAAAAACAGACGCCTGCGCGCCTCGCTGCACGAGGTAACAGATTTGTCCGCGGGGAGGCTACAAAGGAAGGGGCGAGTGCACGGGCACACGAGAGCAACTTTTTACAGCACTCGCGGACACAACATCACGAGTCGCGTACCCGTGCTGAAGAAGCTGCAGCGGAGTCGGCGCGCAAGAAAACTGAGGCAGAGCGTAAGCGGAAGGCACGCGAGGAATCCCGCATTGAATCCGAGCGCGCATTGACCGCCTCGGCGCTGACCCGCGTTCGTTCGGAGCGGGAGGCGCTCGAGGCGGCGCAAGCGCGCACCCGTACCGAAGTTGAAGCCGCGCGAGTTGCACGAGAGCGTGCGCGGGCCGAAGCCGACGCTGAGGCGACAGCACGCGCAGTGGCGCAGCAAGAGTTGCAACTGAAGGCCGCGGTCGAGGCGCGCATCATCGTTGAACGCGAGGCGGAGCGGGCGGCCCTTGCGAAGCTGGAAGCAGAGCGTGACGCCTTTGAAGAGGCGCAGGCAAGGAAGCGAGCGGAAGAAGAACTGGAGTCGGCTGCGCCGGCACGGGCCAAAGCCGAGGCTGAGGCCGAATTGGCGGCGAAGCAGCGTGCCGAGGCTGATCGTTTGCTCAAGCGGCAGGCTGAGAGTCGCTTGATCGCGGAGCGCCAGGCCGACGCAGCGGCTAAAGCCGCACGCGAGGCCGAATCGCTCGCGCTCTCAGAAGCGCGAGCGCGGAGGGACGCGGAACAGGCGTTGGCGGCGGCGGCCGCGGCAAAAGCGGTCGCCGATGCTGAAGCAGCTGCCGTAGCAAAAGAAAAGGCAGAGGCCGAGCGCGCGGCGCGCGAGCAGGCCGAGAAGCGTATTGCCGCGGCGCGGGAAGCTGAATCCGCCGAAAAAGAAAAACTGGCTGCTGAAGTCGCTGCATTTGCGGAAGCCGAGAAACGGTTGGAGGCCGAGCGCAAATCTGAAGTGGCGGCAAAGGCCAAGGCGGAATCTGAGCGCAATTTGCTCGTTAAGGCGAAAGCCAGACGCGATATGGAGGAGGCTGCGGCAGCAGCAGCCGCGCTGCGGGCCCGGGCTGATCAAAATGCCGCTTCGGTCGCGAAGGAGCGAGAGGAGGCTGAACGTCTGGCAGAGAAGCAACAGCAGGCGCGTGTGACAGTGGAGCGCGAAGCGGAAGAGGCGTCCAAGGCCAAACTCGAGGCCGAGCGCAAAGCTGAGACTGCCGCAGTGCAGCGAGCGGAAGCTGAGCGCGCAGCAGCAACGCGTGCAGCAGCTCGCGTCGCTGCTGAAAAGGAAGCCGCGGCCGTGTTGAATTCCAAGTTGCGTGCCGAGCGCGAGGCGGAAGCCGCAGCCAAGGCCATTCGCGATACGGAAGCGATCGCGCGGTCGGAAGCGCGCAAGCGGATTAGTGCAGAAGAAGCTGTTGAGACGGCGTTGAAAGCCCGTGCAAAGGCGGAGGCCGAAGCGGTTAGCGCGGCAAATGAGCGTGCGCATACGGAACGACAGGCTGCAGCACAGGCCGAGGCGAAAGCCCTCGCAGAGCGTAAGTTGGAAGAAGCGGCACAAGCCAAACTCATCGCCGAGAACCAGGTCAAAACGCAGCTCGAGAGGCGCGTCGAGGCGCAGCGCCGTGCCGAGGCAGCGGCAAACGCGAAAGTCGATGCTGAACAAAAGGCACTACAGGAAGCGAAAGCTCGGGCTGAGGCCGAGAAGAAGCTTGAGCTGGCAACGGCGGCGCAGGCGCAGGCCGATTACGAAGCGGCGGAGGTGGCGACTCAGCGGGCGCAAGCGGAAAGCCGGGCGCGTGAGCAAGCTGAACAACGCACACTCGCGCAGAAGGGTGCTCGGCAGGCGGCTGAACAACGTTTGGCGATGGAGCAACGTGCCGAACGGGAGGCTTTGACGCGAATCAAGGCTGAGCAGAATGCCAAGCGTGAAGCGAAGCAACGCATCGAAGTGGAACAGCGCAGGGAAGCAGCTGCACAAAGCCGCCTTGAGCGCGACCGGGCTTTGGAGAAAGTCTCGACTCGGCGTGCAAAACATGATGCCGAGGCTACGGAACAGGCGCGGCGAAGTGAAGAGGCATATGAGCGTGCCGCGGTAGCAGCGAAATCACGCATCGAGGCCGCCAAGCGGCAGATCGAGTTTGCAAAGGCGCGCAAGATTGCCGAGGCGCGAGCCTTACGGGCTGCGAAAGCTGCGGCGTCCCTGGCTGAGTTAGAACGAGCTGTCGCCAACAGGCGCGCCGCCGCAGAACAGCGAGCGAGTGAGCGTCGAAGATTGCGCAAGCAGGCGCAGGAACGCCGAGCCGATGCGTTGCGACGCAGGTATGAGGCGGAACAGGCGCTGGTGGTTGCGATCGATCACCGTAAGCAGATGGACCAGGAGTTGGCCGTTGGTCGGCAAGAAGGCGTCGCTGCGTTTGCACAGCTACGCCAGCTGCGTAAATCGCGCCATGCGCGGGCGCTCGTGCAAGTGATGGAGTCGAGGCGCACCGTACCAGTGCTTTCGGCGATCTCGGCTTTTGCGATTGGCATTCTCGTCAGCATGTTGTTTGGCGATGCGCAGGCACCAGAAAGTACGACGGCGCCGGCAGCGTCAGCACCCGTTGTGGTGTCGGCACAGCGTGAAGCCACGGTTACGCTGAAAATGGACGAGGAGCTTTCAACGTTGCCGCGGGGTAAACCGTCCGGGGTGCGCTAGACGTTTGCTACCCGTGTCCTGACCTGCCGCATCTAGCGGCAACGGCAGTTCGTGTGTCGATCGGCTGTCCCGGTATTCGGTGTTGCGACGGAGTGGACCGCAGCAACAAGTAGCGGAAGGTCTTGGTCAGACTTGCGGCCTGACGGGGTCTCCGCAGGGTTGTTCGCCTCGAGTGAACGGTAGCCAGGGTTCGTTGTTGAGTGAAAGGCGGGATTTCATCGTGGCCCCAGTTGTTCGGCGAAATGCCGCCGATGTGCTTGGCTTCGGCTGCTAGCCATTCGAGCGTTAGTGCTGACAGGACTGGGGGGCTGGACGCGTCTTACCGCTCGTTTTCTAGAGTACCGCAGCTGTGATGCTTTGAGCCAAGCTCTGAAGGTCGGACGATTTAACCTCTGCAGAGGCGAAACGGAGCATTATCCAAGCGACCAACAGAATGCCAAGCATAGCTGCAATCCTGTTTCCGGTGTGAGTCTCGTGATGCTTGCTGTAGAAATGTTTGCGTGTCTTCTCGCATGCATCATCGAAACTGTGAGTGACCTGGGATTGAGGCTTTGCTGCTCTAGTTTCTGAGAGGGTTGTGGCAATCAAACTGTGGGGCGATGTCGTAGGGTAGGGGCGGCAAGCTCATTAACGGAGGTGAATGTGATGCGATTCAAAGGCAAAGTGGTACTGGTGACGGGAGCGGGCAGCGGTATCGGTTTGGCGACGGTCAAACGCATTACTGAGGAAGGTGGCACTGTTGTCGCCGGTATTCTTGACGAGTCTCAACGCTCGGCGATCAGCGGGTTTGATTGCGTGTTGCTCGACGTTCGTTCCGAGAACGCGTGGGACGATGCACTGGACCATATTGGTGAGACACACGGCGGACTCGATATTCTGGTCAACAATGCTGGTATTTCACCGCAGGCAACTGCTGAGGAAACGACGTGGGAGATGTGGGATGAGGTGATGTCGGTCAACCTCAAGGGCACCTTCATCGGTTGCAAGAAAGCGATCCCGCTGTTTCGAAAACGTGCCGGCGGTGCCATAGTCAATCTTGCTTCAATCAACGCCATTCGTGGCAACAATCGTCTGGTCGCGTACGCCGCGACCAAGGGCGGTGTGCTGGCCATGACGATGTCACTCGCGCTGGATCACGTTGGAGAAAACATTCGGGTCAACTGCGTTTGCCCGGCGACGATCGAAACCGGCATGGTTCGCCAGATGCTCGCGGAGGCACCGGATATCGAGGCAGCGACAGGCAACATCGTTGCCAAGCATCCCATCGGGCGCATGGCCCAGGCCGAGGAAGTTGCCTCTGTTATCGCTTTCCTCGCCAGCGATGACGCGTCGTTTATGACCGGGCTGGCAATTCCGGTTGACGGTGGGCGCAGCATTCGTTAGTGCGCGTGTGTAACCCCGTTGCCAGCTTGGTGCGTCGAGAATGGTGTGCCCATGCGGCGTGGCTGTGCAGCTCTCTCGGCCGGGAAAGAATCTGCGGTGTCCAACGACGATTGTTGGTTTAAACAATAGACTCGATACTGAGTGATCGATCAGGTAATTCAGGATTTCTTCTCGTTCCGGCCGTATCAACAGCCTTGTGGCTGACGGCGCCGGAGGCGATCGGGGCGGGCGTCGAGATCTTCAAGCCAAAGCCCGAGGAGACTTTTCATGGTAACAGTGGCAATGTCACCATGGAAATCATGGCACGCCTCGACGGAGATCACACCATTCGCATGCTGATCGACGGCGAGCGCGATGCACCGGACAGCCGTGACCCGATGTTCAGGCTGCAGGACATCGATCGCAGTGAATACATGCATGCTTCAGGCGTTGACGCTGGATGAGCGTGGTTACGTTGTCACCAGATCTCAATCGGTCATATTCTCCATGTGGCAGGCCTCGAGCCGGTTCTCAAATCGTCAACGACCCGTTCCCCAGGGGCGCTGATTGCCTAGCAGGATTTGGTGAAGGAATACAGGTAGGCCGGCCCGGTACGACTCGGCCCGTGGATGCTGTCTTTTCAAATTGCGACTTACCAGCCGGTGATAACACTGGACCCGCTTGAAGCGTAGTTGGCGATCGCGTGCCGTATCTCTTGGAACTGGCGGGATGCTTGTCACCAGCCAGCCGCACCGGTGCAAGTTTGCCGCTTGCCACTATCGATCACAGTCGAAGGTAAATCGTCGCCGCACACCCAAGGTTGCCGATGAATTTTATCTCCTGCAATGCCACGGCATGGACGGTCATCTAAACCATGCCTTCGTTGGCAGTCGCGGTGAGTCGAAGCTGAACCTAGCGACTGCCCTTGCGCAAGGAGCTGATTGCCGCGATCGCAATACTGGAAGATTCCAGCGCATCAGTCGACACGCAGGCGCCACCTTCGTTTAGTGCTTTTGTTGCCTGTGTAGCTTCCGTTTCGGGACTGCTCTTTTCTGTTGCTTCGGCACCGGCAGCCGAAGCAACAGCGCGACGGTCACAGTCGCCGCGACCGGCAAGCACAACTACCGGTCAAAATATCGGGTTGACCGGGCTTGTGAGGCGAAACATACTCGGCGGCAGCCGATACGTCGTGTTGCTCACTTATTGCCCGTTACTGCAGCTGTACTAAGGAGTTGTTGATGAGCGTGTTCGATGCCTATGCCACCATTGCAGAGCTTGGTCGCGCCTTGCGCGCCGGTTCGGTCGCTCCCACTGCGCTCGCGCAGGCGTATCTGCAACGTATTGATCAACTTGACGGCAAGCTCGGTGCCTTCAAGCGAGTGACGCCGGAGCGCGCCATGGCGCAGGCACGCGCGGCCGAGGCCGAAATGGGAGCCGGTATCGACCGTGGTCCACTGCACGGCATCCCCTATGCAGCGAAGGACTTGTACGATGTGGCCGGGATGCCGACGACCGCGGGCTGTCCTTTGCTGGAGTCGAACATTGCGAAGCGTGATTGTGCGGTCATTCGTAAGTTAAACGATGCTGGTGCGGTGCTGCTCGGCAAGACAGTTACCGTTCAGTTCGCCTACGGCGGTGCCGGCATCAACAACCAGCAAGGCACTCCACACAATCCGTGGCACCTCGAAGCGCATTTGCCGGGAGGGTCGAGCAGCGGGTCGGCGGTGGCGGTTGCCAGTGGCATGGCGCCGATGGCACTCGGCAGCGATACCGGAGGTTCGGTACGTATTCCGGCCGCGCTGTGTGGCGTTTCGGGACTGAAAACAACTGTCGGGCAGATCAGTCGTGCCGGCGTTTACCCGTTGAGCTGGAGTCTCGATTCGGTAGGACCGCTGACCCGCAGTGCCGAGGATGCGGCGCTCGTTTACGCCGCGATCGCCGGTGCGGATCCAGAGGACCCCAGCACGCGTGACTATCGTGTCTCGGACGTGTTGTCACGTATTGATGACGGTGTTGATGGGCTGCGCCTCGCCTTTGCACAGACCGTTTTCTTTGACGATGCGGATGATCAAGTTGCGGCAATGGTGCGGGCGACGGGTGATGTGTTTCGGGGGCTTGGCGCGCAGGTGAGCAGCGTGGCGTTCCCGCAAGCGCAGCAGGCGGTCGATCTCAATCCGAGAGGCTTGGTGATTGCGGCGGAAGCCTATACGCTCAATCGTGAGCTGCTTGATAATCACTTCGACGAGCTGGATCCGGTAGTGGCATACCGGATGATCAAGGGAGCTGAAACGCCGGCCCATGAATATCTGCGGACGGAACTCAATTGGAACAGTTTGCGCAAGAAAACGATGACGCAGCTTGCCAATATTGACGCGCTGCTGTGCCCGACAGTAATGATTCCTGCGACGCCGGTTGCCGAAGTAGCTCGGGACATTGATCGCTACAGCAAACGCAACGTGCAATGCCTGCGCAATACGTCTGTCGGAAATATCCTCAACCTGTGTGCAGTGACTGTGCCCTGCGGGATCACCAGCGACGGGCTGCCTGTCGGCCTGATGATTTACGGAAAGTCATTTGATGAGGCGATGGTTTTGCGTATTGCCCGTGCTTACCAGAAAGCGACTGACTGGCACATGCGTCACCCGAAGCTGGACTGGATCTAGCAGACCAAGCACCCGGATAGGCACCGATCCTTTGAACCTTGCTTTTCATGTCATCGGACAATCACGACAACTTTGATGTCATTGTCATCGGCGCAGGTCACAATGGTCTGACCTGCGCTGGTTATCTTGTGCGAGCCGGCTACAGGGTCAAGGTTGTGGAGCGGCGCCAGGTGGTCGGTGGGGCCGCGGTCACCGAAGAGTTTCATCCCGGCTTTCGCAATTCGGTCTGTTCATATGTGGTCAGTTTGCTTGATTCGGAAATCATTCGCGATCTTGCGCTGGAGCGATTCGGCCTAACTATAGTCGATCGGCCGGCGGGTTCCTTCTGCCTTCTGCCCGATGGCAAGCATCTTCACGTTAGCCGTGACCCAGCATTGGCGCGCGCCGAGCTCGCCAGGTTTTCGCGCAGGGATGCTGACGCCTACGACGCATTTGATCGCGAGATCACCGAGATGGCGGAGATCCTCCGTGAGGTCGTGCGACAACCGGCGCCCAATCTGGGTGGCGGTTTACGCGATATCTGGTCGATACTTAAATTGGGCAACCGGTTGCGCAAACTCCCTACCCGCCAGCAGACGGCGCTGGCCGAGCTGATGACCATGAGCGTCGGCGACTATCTGGACCGATGGTTCGAGAGTGACCCAATCAAAGGCGACCTCGGGTACGAGGGCATCGTCGGTAATATGGTCAGTCCCTACCACCCGGGAACTGCCTACGTGCTGCTGCACCATGCCTTTGGCGAGGTCAATGGCCGCACTGCCGCGTGGGGTCACGCCCAAGGCGGCATGGGGGCAATCACCCAGGCAATGGCGTGCTCGGCCGAGGCGCATGGAGCACACATCGAAGTGTCCGCGCCTGTGCGTGAAGTCATATTCGAGCACGGGCAGGCGTGCGGTGTGGTGTTGGAAGACGGGCGCAGCTTTCACGCCAAAGTTGTCGCCGCCAACATCAACCCCAAGCTGCTATTTCTCAAGCTCATGGATGCGAACCTTTTACCCGACGATTTTCGCCGGCGCATGACGCACTGGCGCTGCCGTTCCGGTACTTTTCGTATGAATGTGGCGTTGAGTGAACTGCCGCGGTTTGCCTCGCTCGATGGAAGCGATGACCAAGCAAAGCTGACTGGAACCATCAATATCGCGCCTTCGCTTGCTTATCTTGAGCGCGCGTACGACGATGCCAAGGTCGACGGCTGGGCACGGCAACCGGTGATCTCGATGTGCCTGCCGTCAACACTCGACGAAAGCCTGGCGCCGCCCGGCTGTCACGTCATGAGTTTGTTCTGCCAGCACTTCAACCCGGAGTTGTCTGATGGGCGCTCCTGGGACGACGTGAAGGAGCAGGTCGCCGACCTTATCATCGATACCGTAGCTGGCTATGCGCCCAACTTCCGCCGGGCCATCGTCGGGCGGCAGATGTTGAGCCCGCTGGATCTGGAGCGTGAATTCGGTCTGGTTGGCGGTGACATCTTTCACGGCGCGCTACACCTCGACCAGATCTACTCACTGCGTCCCGCGGCCGGCTATGCAGACTATCGTACGCCGGTAAAGGGTTTGTACCTCTGTGGCTCCGGTGCTCATCCCGGCGGTGGTGTTTCCGGTCTGCCGGGACACCATGCGGCTTTGGCGATCATTAGTGATTTGAAACGCGGCAAGGTCGTCGCCTGATACAAGCGCGGTCGTTATCCGATCCGCTCCCAAAGCTCGGTTTCCTCATCGAGCCGGGCCTGTTCGAGCCCACGAAAATCGCCTTTCGAGACGATGCCAATGACACGATTCTCGGCAGTAACCGGGACGTGCCGGTAGCCCCCATCCTGCATCAAGTGCAGCGCCTCGTTTGCAGTCTTGCCGGGGCCCATGCTGACCGGGCTACCGGTCATGACATCCTGAAGCGTTGTGTTTGCAGAGTCGCGCCCCTCGGCGACGACGCGGCAAACGGCATCACGCCCGGTAAATATCCCTACCAGGTGGTTTTTGTTATTGACGACGAGAATCGCGCCGATGCGGTACTTGCGCATCAACTCACACGCTTCCTTGACTGACTTCTCGGGTGTCAGGGTAACCGGGTTCTGATCATGAATGATGTCCAACATGTGGCGCTGCGTCATTTCAGACTCCTGCTTTGTGGCGATACGTCCCGCCCCCCCATATAAATGTAGCGTCCAGGCGTCGCAACTAAAGTGAGAACTCTACGAGTAACGAGGTTTAATCTATGTTCCGGATCCAGGAACGACATATCAGTATATTT
>CP070775.1:2660723-2672864 GCA_020346185.1 Betaproteobacteria bacterium
TGCCGACACCCTCTTGGAGCCGGCAAATTGCAAACTGTGATTTCACGCTTTGTTTCACACCAGCTTTGAGTAGCTCTGTCACTATCCGTTTAATTCAACGAACTACGAATTACGCTTTGTTTATAAGGGGCTGCAGTCTGGTCTCGGGTAACTGGATAAGCTGTAAGTGACTACATCCGGTGTCGGCAAATACAATTTGCAGCAATGGCTATTTGTCGGCGTGCCCGCTACTCAGTAGAATCATCAACTCTGTCGCTGAGGATCGCCTCACGATATTTGACTTCACGCCGCGCTCCTGTTGGCCGATGACTGAAATTTTCAAGTTTGTTTCCACTGTGATGCTGGGCGTGGCCCTGGTCGCTTGCGGCTCGCGCGCCGTCGAGCCCTCTGGCGTAGAGTTGCCCGTGTATCGCATCTATGATGGCAGCCGTTGCGCTGCGCCGACAGAATTCTCTGACATTGTGAATGCAGCTGCCACGCGTCAGGTGCGTTCGTTGTTTCTGGCATCGGCGTCGCCTGAGGAAATCGTCATGAATGTCAGTGAGTTGCCGGCGCAGCAGTATCTGGAGGCAGCTTTCTATCTTTCGTGCGGGGAGTACGCGCGGGGCGAGTTATCCAAAACGGGTTTTTCGCAGCAACGCAAGATCTATCAGGCTTTGCGCCTGGAACACCTGTCGCGGGGCATACAGCAATGGCGGGAAAGCGCTGATGGTTATGAGCTTCCTGGCAAGATTTGCCATTTCATCCATAACAATGGCGAGCCCGACGTGCGCGACGTAACTCGTCTGGTTCCCATCGGTACTAGCATTGATGACTGTGCCATGTACGCTATCAGGAACGGCGGCACGCACGTCTTGCTGGGTTGTTCCGCGGGTCGCTGGGACAACCGTTGGGCGCAACGGCCCGTGCAGGCCAGCCCGAACGGCTGGGCCAACCGGCAGCGATCCACGACGGGAACCCGCTATGTACCAGAGCCGAACTGCGATTGGAACTGATTACATGCATGCAGGCGCGAACGACGCGAAGTTAGTGTTGCCCGGCCTTCACCGGTTCGGTGGAGTAACCGTATACTTTTTATCGTTCTTCTTTCGATGATTACTTGGACTGTTTTCGCATGCTGATATTCAGACAGTTGATCGACCCACAGTCGTCTACCTACACTTATCTGCTCGCCGATGAGAAAAGCGCTGAAGCGATTCTCATCGATGCCGTGTTCGAGCAGGCCATGCGTGAAGCAGCCCTCATCAAGGAGCTGGACTTGAAGCTGGTGGCCACGCTTGAAACGCACGTGCATGCAGACCATGTCACTGGCGCCTGGCTGCTGAAGCACCATTTCGGCAGCGAAATCCTTGTGGCAAACGCTAGTGGTGCACAGGGTGCCGATCGTTACCTTGTTCATGGTGATGAGGTGCGCTTCGGCGGCCGTTACTTGCAGGTGCGTGCCACGCCTGGCCATACGAATGGTTGTATGACCTACGTGCTCGATGACGAGGGCATGGCGTTTACTGGCGATTGCCTGCTTATTCGCGGCAGCGGACGCACCGACTTTCAGCAGGGTGACGCGCATGAGATGTATCGTTCGGTTCATACGCAAATATTCACGTTGCCTGATAGCTGCCTGCTGTACCCGGGGCATGACTACCATGGTTTGACAGTGACGAGTGTTGCCGAGGAGCGCAAGTTCAATCCGCGTTTAGGTGGGCAGATCGGCGAGGATGATTTCGCCGGTTATATGGACAATCTCAATCTGCCGCATCCGAGACAAATTGACAAAGCGGTGCCAGCAAACATGCGATGCGGCAAACCGGAGGGAGATATCGAGGCGCTCGGTTCCAAAATGTGGGCACGTTTGAGTTATACCTTTGCTGGAATTTGGGAAATCGCGCCGCAGGCGTACGAGGAAGTCGCGAAAGAGGTGCAGTTGATTGACGTGCGGGAGCCGCGTGAGTTTTCCGGGCCACTTGGGCACATCAAAGGCGCCAGACTACTTCCACTTGCCGAACTCAGCCAACGATCCGACGAGATCGATCGTGACCGCCCCGTTGTAACGGTATGCCGTTCCGGAGCCAGGTCGGCGCAGGCTGTGGTCTTGTTGCAAAAAGCCGGTTTTTCCAATGTTGCAAATCTGGCGGGGGGGATGCTGCGCTGGCGCGCTGCCGGCTACGCGGTTGAGAACGGCGGAGAATGACAGATCAAAAGGTTCGCGCCACTGGCGAGGGAAAACGAAGATGCGCTACCGCACATTCGGACGCACCGGGCTGAAGGTATCGGAACTGGTGTTTGGCGGAGGTTGGGTCGGCGGCGTGCTCATTCACCAGGACGACGACACCAAGCTCAAGGTTCTACGCTACGCCATCGATTCCGGCATCAACTGGATCGACACGGCCTCGAAATACGGAAACGGCAAATCGGAAGAGGCTTTGGGCTGGCTACTCCAAGAGTTGAGCCGGCGCCCGTACGTGTCTACCAAGGTAATGCTGGATACGTCGAACCTTGACGATGTCGCGGGGCAGGTTGAACGCAGCACTAACGAGAGTTTGAGCCGAATGAAGCTCGATTCAGTCGATCTCTTGCAGCTGCATAACCCGCTTGGCGTCGCGGCGGTTGACCCCAATGCGGGCGGTAGTGCGATTACCGCGGAACACGTGCTGGCGAAGAATGGCGTTGCCGATTCGTTGGATCGCATGCGCGAGCAGGGGCTGACCAGATACATCGGCTTTACAGCGCTTGGTGACGTCGCCAGCTGTAGGCGCCTAATTGATAGTGATCGCTTCGACAGTGTGCAAGTGTATTACAACATGCTCAATCCCAGTGCCGCCCGCACCATGCCTGGAAGCTGGGTCGGGCATGATTTCGGAAATCTGGTGGCGGCCTGCAAACGGCAGAACATGGCTACGATGGTGATCCGCGTGTTGGCGGCGGGTGTGCTCGCCAGTGACGAGCGCCACGGGCGTGAGGTTGTCATCACGCGTGAATCCGGTCTAGACACTGAATCGCGTCGTGCCGCGGCGGTGTTCGCCGCACTGGGTGATGAATATGGCAGCCGCGCTCAAACCGCGCTAAGGTTCGTGCTCTCCAATGCCGACGTTTCATGTGCGGTATTCGGATTGGCCGAATTCGCGCACTTGCGCGAAGCGCTTGCCGCGGCAGATATGGGGCCGCTTCCGCAGACGGCTTTCGACAAACTCGACCAGGCCTATGCGAACAATTTCAACTTGTAACCGCCATGCCGCCTTGTTTGGCGACTGCCGCTAAACCGGCGTAATCAAGGAACATCGAAGCACAACGCGAGCCGCTATTTGTGATGCCCTGGAAGTGCTGAGCTACATCTACGGCGCCGTGCCTCGATTGATTTTCGTCTCCTCGACGTTGCGCACCGCTTATTTTCGATCGGAACCGAAATAGCAGTCTTTTGTGCTGGTTTGATCGGCTTGCAATGCGTTACGATTAGATCACGAACAAGAACTTGAATACGCTGTCTGGCGAAAAAGCGTTTCTGTTGTGAATCTGCAAGCTCGGCGTTTGCTTGCGCTGCTCGACTATGCGCAGGAAACAATGCGAACTCGTTCCAAGGTCGTCTCGAACGTGCGGGAGCATGGCGGCTTCCTGCTGTTCGATCATCAGGTCGAGGGATTTAGCGGCGCGCGCATCCAGCCTGGCGGTCGGGACGCTGTCGAACATTGCTGGCTGACGATTGCGCAACCGCCCAGCGCGGAGCTGCCGCCAGAGCCCGACAACCACTGGCTAGTTCCGTGGTTGAGTGTCGGCTCGGCAGCCCAAGCGGCGCCCAACCTTGCCGATGAAATTGACGGTGCTGCTCTCATTGCTGCCGGTACACACAAAGATTCGGCCAAAGCCGCGACAGAGGGGGCTTCGGCCGCTGATCCGGTAGTAGCTGCAACTGCCCGTGTGCGATTGAGAGACTACCAGTTTCGCGAAGAGGTCGACCGGCAATATGCGCTTTACCTGCAATCGATCTGGCAGCCCTGGGCCGAGGGCGAGCAACGCCGGCGCCGGCTTTCGCATCTGTATCGCAGCCTGTTCAGCCTGCGACAGCAAATGTCAGGGGCGTTGACTGAGAATCAGCTTGAGCTGGTTTGGGGAATAGGTATCGCAAGCCTGAAAAGCTCAGGTGCTGAGCTCGGAGGTGAACCCGTCAAATCCTATCCTCTCATAACGCGCGCGGTGGATATCGCGTTTGACGAGCAGACCGGTTGTGGGCAAATACGCCCGCGTAACGTCGATCCTCGCCTCGAACTCGAAGTGTTTATTTCGCCGGCTGAACCTTCAGTCGCGCATGCCGAGAGGGCCGCCGCTCGCTTTCTTGCCGAGACTGATGACATGGTTACGCCATTTGATCGGCAAAGCTATGCGCCATTGGTCGAAATCGCACGAGAGGCGATTGGCCGGCACCCGCAAATGCGACTGGAAGTGGCCGACGGTTGGGTCTTGTTTGTTCGACCGCGTAGCACCAACCTGGCGGGCCACGATCTCGAACGCATGCGGCGTATGGTGTTGGAGCTTGGCGATCGTCCCTTGCCCGGTGCCGTGTCAGCACTGGTAACCGATCCCGGAGAGATAACAGCAAAACTCGAGCTACCGGCGTACCGCGGTTACAGCGCCACCTATCGCGCGAATCTTGCCAGCGACGCGGCCGAGGACCTGTTCTTTCCGAAACCTTTCAATGACGAACAAGCTCGTGTTGCGCAGCAATTGGAGGTTTCGGATGGTGTTGTTGTGCAGGGACCACCGGGGACCGGCAAGAGCCACACCATTGCTAACATCATATGCCACTGGCTTGCGAACGGCCGCCGCATATTAGTGACCTCGATGCGCGATCCGGCGCTCGCGGTCCTGCGCGATCAACTTCCGGCGGCAATACGGCCGATGGTGATTTCGCTGCTTGCTTCCGAGCAGGAAGGCATTCAGCAGTTCGAACGTTGCATCGAGAAGATCGCCACCGAAGTGCAGGATCTCAATCGCGACGTGCTAGCGAAGGAGATCGAGCGCCTGGAAACGAACATCGACGCGATGCAGGGGAAGCTGGCACGTCTGGATCGCGACCTTTCGCGTTGGGCGAAACTCAATCTGTCACGAATTGACTTGCACGGAAAGAGTATTGACCCGCAGGATGCAGCGCGCGAAGTGGCGGCAAATATTGGGCGCTTCGAATGGATTCCGGATGCTCTCGGAATCGGGCCGCAGTATGAGCCGCAGTTCGACGAAGAGGATATCGACCGGCTGCGACAGGCGCGCGCTCAACTTGGCCCTGATATCGAATACGTTGGGTGCCGCCTACCGGTGCCGAACGAGCTTCCTGCCGCCATTGAACTGGTCAAGGTGCACGATCAATTGTTGCGATTCGCCCGCCTCAATGAGCAGTCCCGCGATGACGATATACCATGGCCGGACAATGCAGACGCCGAGACACTGTCGATGGCGCGCAAGCTCGCGCAAACGGTGGACGAGATCAGGAGTCAGCACAAGAAGCTTTCCAACGTGAAGTTGCATTGGAGTAGCGACACGATTGAGCGCATCTGGCGACGCGAGCCTAGTGAGGTCTTTGATGCAATGGACATGTTGGCTGGCGATATTGACGAGGTGGCGCAACGGCAGGCGTATTTTCTGACGCACCCGGTAAGTGTGCCGGAGGGCGGGTCGAGTGATGCAGAATTTCTGCGGGCGCTGGACAATCTGGCACACGGCCGGCGAGCTTTTTCGATCACCGCTTTTGGCAAAACGAAAGTGCGCAGGATGATTCAGGCTGTGCAGGTAAACGGGTTGCCTCCGTCCGACCGGAAAGACTGGTGGCATGTTGCGGACTATGTGGCGGTGCAACGGAAGCGCCGGGAACTGACCGCGCGCTGGAATGTCCTTGCATCGGAAGTCGGTTTCAAGTCTGTATTGTCGGCCAGTGTGCAGGGCGGATTGTCAATGAGTGCACAGTGTACCCGGTACCAGAATTTGCGGTCCCTGGCTCAACAGCAAAAAGCGCTTTCCCTAGAAGTGGCGAAACTGTTTCCCGGCTGGTCGCGGCTGAATGAGATCGCAGACCAGCCGGATGCGTTGCATGCGCTTGCCAGCGCACTGCGGTTTCATTTGACGCGCAGCAGTTTGAGTGACGTCTCCGAGTTTGTCGAAAGCGTGCGACAGAAACTCGACGCCGGCGAGGGCCGGCTGGTCAATGCGATGCGTTCGTTCGTCACGCACCGCCTGGGCAAGCCGGCTTTTGAAGAAACAGCACTGATGACCGGCTGGGGTGAGTTGATGGACGAACTGAAGCGCGTGCATGCGCTTGCTGAACCGCTCGAGACAGTGGAGGAAGTGACGCGTCGAATTTTTCGCTCCGGGGGCGTCAAGCTCGCGACCCTGCTTGCTTCAGCGGATGATTCGGCTGGCCGGACTCTGCTGCCGAAAACTTTCATGCATGACTGGTACCTGCGTCGTCTGGCGACCCACATCGCGATGATTGACTCGCAATCGAACTTGAAAAAGCTCAATGAGATGCGTACCAGCATGGAACGCGACCTCGCCTGTTTCTACGAGGAGCTCGTGGTCCGACGCACCTGGTTCAAGCTTGCCGAGCGAGTGACGCCGAGCATACGGGCCGCCTTGCAGGGATATCTCAATGCCATCCAGCGTATCGGTAAGGGGACCGGCAAGCGCGCATCACGCTACCGGAAGGATGCCCGTTATGCCGCGAATGAGGCGTGCACTGCGATTCCCTGCTGGATCATGCCACACCATCGTGTCTCGGAATCGCTGCCGGCAGAAGTGGGTAGCTTTGACCTGGTGATTATCGACGAATCGTCACAATCCGATCTGTCGGTACTGCCGATTCTATTGCGCGCCAGGAAGCTTCTGGTCGTAGGAGATGATCGCCAAGTGTCGCCTCAGGCAATCGGAATGCGGGAGGAGCGCGTGCAGGCGCTTATGCGGCGACACCTGAAGGAACAGGTGCCCGTTTATCGTGCGCAACTGGCCCCCGATCGTTCACTCTACGACCTTGCGCGAGTCGTCTTTGCGGACAGCGGTGTCATGCTGCGCGAACATTTCCGCTGTGTCGCGCCGATCATTGAATACGCGCGCCGCGAGTTCTACAACAATGAAATCTATCCATTGCGGCTGCCGCGCGCCTCGGAGCGCATCGATCCGCCATTACAGGATGTCTTTATCACTAATGGGCGACGCGACGATGATATCAACGAACAGGAGATCGAATTCATTGTCCGTGACGTTATCCGCCGCGCGCAGGATCCGCGGCTCGAACATCGTAGCATTGGCGTCGTTTCGCTGCTGGGGGAAGAGCAAGCGCTGCGCATCTGGGATCGCTTGCTGGACGCTCTCGGTCTCGAGCTGATACGGCGCCATGACATCACCTGCGGAGACGCGCGCGTGTTTCAGGGTCGCGAGCGCGACATCATGTACCTCACCATGGTGGCTGCGCCCAATGACGTCGGTGCTCCGCTCGGTCGTGACATTTTTGAGCAGCACTTCAACGTGGCTGCATCGAGAGCACGTGACCAGATGATTCTGGTGCGATCGGTTGATCTCGAACACCTATCGGAAGCCGATCGCCTGCGTCGCGGTCTGATCCGTCACTTTGCGCAGCCCTTCGGCGAGCAGCCGGTGCGGGTCACGGTCGCCCGAGAACTGTGCGAATCAGATCTTGAACGAAGCGTTTACGATTGGCTTAACGCCAATGGCTATTGCGTCATGCCACAGGTCAGCGTCGGCGTGTATAAGGTGGACTTGGTAGTCGAGGGTGAGAAAGATACGCGGCTGGCAATCGAGTGCGACGGAGATCGATACGAGGGCATTGACCAGTGGATGCAGTCGGTCCGTCGGCAGCGAGCGCTGGAACGCACTGGTTGGGTGTTCTGGCGTTGTTTCGCAACCAGCTTTCTGTGGCGCAAGCAAGACGTGCTTCAAGACTTGCGCCAGGCACTGGAGGCCCAGGGCATTGAGCCGACTCGCTCGGGCGGCTGGGCACGGCGCAGGGTAACCGAGACGCGGCGCGTACTGACATCGGTCACGGCGAAGGCGGCGTAGGTAACGGCCATCTCACCCGGCTTTGCTCTAGCGCAATCAACTTGTCATGTGTTTGATATATATTTTGCCTGGGTCGTTGGCTCCTATCCGCAGGGGGGGTGCGGCGTGTAGTAGGCGTTTTGGGAAAACAACGGTGAGTGAATCCGTGGTTGATACGCAATGTCATCAGTAAGGAGGCAGTCAATGAATACAGAGCAACTCAAGTCGGTGGCTCGTGAGATCGTTGCCCCGCGAAAAGGTGTGCTGGCAGCGGATGAGAGTAGCCCGACAATCAAGAAGCGATTCGACTCTATCAAGCTGGAATCAACTGAGGAGCACCGGAGGCGTTACCGCGAGCTGCTCTTTACTACCGAAGGTATGGAGCAATATATTGGCGGTGTCATCCTGTTTGACGAGACACTGCGCCAGACAACCAGCGATGGCACCCCGTTCGCGGCATTGCTGGCAAGCCGTGGCGTTGCGCCGGGCATCAAGGTCGACAAGGGCGCCAAACCGCTTGCGCAGTTTCAGGGGGAGCGTGTCACCGAGGGGCTTGACGGCTTGCGTGACCGGCTTGTCGAGTACCGCGAGCTGGGCGCGAGATTCGCCAAGTGGCGTGCGGTTATCGATATCGACGAGCATGACATTCCATCAGCTTTCGGCATCCAGGCCAACGCCCATGCACTCGCGCGCTACGCGGCGTTGTGTCAGGAGGCGGACATCGTGCCGATCGTCGAGCCTGAAGTGTTAATGGACGGCGCGCATGACATCGAGCGTTGCGAGGTCGTCACCTCCAATGTACTGGAAGAGGTATTTACCCAGCTCGACGCACACCACGTCGTGTTCGATGGCATGTTGCTCAAGCCGAACATGGTGATTCCCGGAAAGAAGTGCCCGAAGCAAGCCAGCGTGCAGGAGGTGGCTGAAGCCACTATTCGTTGCCTGACTCGCTACGTGCCGGCTGCCGTGCCAGGCATTGTGTTCCTGTCTGGTGGCCAGAGCGCCGAGGAGGCAACCGCTCACCTAAATGCCATGAACGCGATGGGTTCGCACCCATGGCAGGTCAGTTTCTCTTATGGCCGGGCGCTGCAGGCGCCGGTGCTGGCCACCTGGAAAGGTCAGGAAGCCAACTTTGCGGTAGCGCAAAAGGCGTTTTTCAAGCGCAGCAAACTCAACGGCCTGGCGCGAGACGGTTCATACGATCCGAACATGGAAACGGCCTGAGCGTCACCGCCGCGGCACGCACGGTGGCCGCGGCGGCCTCATCCTGGGGCACCGGCGGCGGCGCTGGCTGCGATGCGAAATAGTTGATGAAGTTTTCTCCCATTTCGCATTTAATACGCACCGTTTCTGATTCGGTCTGCCCCGCTGGAGGGGGGCGTCGCCATGGATTCCGTTTCTTTGAAGCCGCCGGCCAAAGTCGCCGCCGGCCGCCCGCCGTCGTCGAAGAGGGGCAAGAATGCGCTGTCGCGCACGCTTGGACCGGTCTCCGATCTGGAACGCCACCTTCCGCAGGAGTGGTGGCGTGATCTGTTCAACTCCCTGTACCTGAAGACCGACGGTGACGTGGTCGAGAACGACCAGAACACCGTCAGGGATATCGACCTGGTCGTCAAGACTACCGCGATCCAACCCACCGATCAGGTTCTGGATCTGTGCTGCGGACAGGGCAGGCACTCGCTGGAGCTGGCGGCGCGGGGTTTTCGCAACGTCACCGGCCTGGACCGCTCGCGTTATCTGATCCGGCTCGCCCGCAAACGGGCTCGCGCCCGCGGCCTGAGCGTGACATTTTCAGAAGGCGACGCGCGCCGGTTTCGTGTGCCGGAAAGCTCGAAGGACTGCGTGATGGTGATGGGCAACTCATTTGGCTATTTCGAGCGCGAGGACGACGACGTCAAGGTCCTCGAGGCGATCAAGAAAGTGCTCAAGTCGTGCGGCAAGCTAGTTCTCGATCTGGTCGACGGCGACTGGATGGCGAAGAACTTCGAGCCGCGCTCCTGGGAGTGGATCGACCAGAGTCACTTCGTCAACCGTGAGCGCTCGCTTTCATCGGACGGTAAGCGAATCATATCGCGGGAGGTGATTACCAACTCGGATATCGGTGTGATTGCCGACCAATTCTATGCCGAGCGGTTGTACACGTTCGAGGAAATGCGCCGCCTGCTGGCGCAACTTGGTTTTGCCGATATCGTTTTGCATGGCACGGTGACCTCCGATTCGACCCGCAACCAGGACCTCGGCATGATGGCGCACCGGATGTTCATCACTGCCATCGGGCCTGAAAAGGTAGCGCCCAAAGCGCCGGCAAAGAAAGATGTCACCCGTGTCTCCGTGCTGATGGGCGACCCCCGCATCCCCGACGCGGTCAAGATGGGTGGGCGCTTCAATGCGGAGGATCTGGAAACTATCAACATTCTCAAGACAAACCTCAGCAAATTGCCGCAGTTCGATTATGAGTACGTTGACGATCACCGGTCGCTGATCAAGCGCCTCATCAACGACCCGCCAAAGCTGGTATTGAACCTGTGCGACGAAGGCTACGCCAACAAGGCGATCATGGAGCTGCACGTTCCGGCCTTGCTCGACACGCTCGACATTCCTTACACAGGCGCGGGTCCGGGCTGTCTTTCACTGTGCTACAACAAGGCTAACGTGCGCGCAATCGCCTTGGCACTGGATGTCGACGTGCCGATGGAAACCTATTTCGATCCCGACGATCAGGCCGCCAACTTGCCCTCGTATTTCCCGGCGCTGATCAAACCCAACTGCGGTGACAGCTCCGTTGGCATTACCCAGCAGGCGGTGGTCAACAACGCGGTTGAATTGATGGCCTACATTGAACGTCTGCGGGAAGAGATGACCGGGGTGCCCCTGTTGATTCAGGAGTACTTGCAGGGCGCGGAGTACAGCATCGGGTTGATCGGTAACCCGGATAAATTCGAAGTCTTGCCGCCGCTCAAAGTTGATTACAGTGGGCTACCTGCGGAACTGCCGAAGATTCTGTCTTATGAATCCAAGTGGGATCCTGCTTCACCTTATTGGACCGACATCAAATACAGGGAAGCCCGGCTCGACGAGGAGACTTACCGTAAGCTGATACATTTTTCCAGCCGCTTGTTCGAGCGTCTCGAGTGCCGCGATTACGCGCGCTTCGATTTTCGGGCCGACAGCGAGGGCACAATCAAGCTGCTCGAGGTCAATCCCAACCCTGGCTGGTGCTGGGATGGCAAGCTCAATCTGATGGCAGGTTTTGCCGGGATCGAGTACGCGCAATTGCTGGAAATGATCATCAACTCGGCCAGAGAACGAATCGGCCTGTAAGCGGTTGCCGGCGAATGACGGCCGCTCTGGCGGAACGGGTGTGCTGTGATGCGGCTTAGTGCCTATCAGAAGCTGGAAAAACGCTTCACCCGTATCCACCTATTGAAGAGTATCGGGCATCTTTTGCGGTGGGACGGTGAGGTGATGATGCCGCCGGCCAGCATCGGTATACGTGCCGAACAGCTCTCGCTGCTGGAAACAGAGTCCAATTCCATTCTCCGCGCGAGCCAGACGGGCCGCCTGCTCGACAGCGCCGAAGCCAACCGGCAGTCTCTGGATGACTGGCAGCAGGCCAACCTGCGTGAAATGCGGCGATTGTGGCAGCATGCCAATGCGATCCCCAACCGGCTGGTCAATGCGTTCCACCGCGCCACAACGAACGCAGAAATGCAGTGGCGCACGGCGGTCGAGCAGAACGATTTTGGCGTGCTCGAACCGCATCTCGAGAAAGTGGTTGCAGTGGTGCGCGAAAGGGCCGAGGCGTTGGGCGATGCTTTTAACTGCTCACCCTATGATGCGCTGCTCGACGAACATGACCCCGGGCGGCGTGCGATCCAACTCGACGGCATCTTCGCCAGGATAATAGGTGGCCTGACACCGCTGATCTCTGCAATCATCGATCGGCAATCCAGTCGCCCGCCCGTCGAGCTTGCAGGGCCGGTCGCCGTGGCACGGCAGAAGGACCTGTGCAAACTTATCATGAAGTGTATTGGTTTCCCTTTCGAGAAAGGCCGTCTCGACGAGAGCCTCCATCCGTTTACCGAAGGCACCGCCGAGGACATCCGGATC
>CP070775.1:2672964-2722110 GCA_020346185.1 Betaproteobacteria bacterium
TCCCAGCTCAGTGCACCACCCGTTTGATATTCGGTTACACGTGTTTCGAAGAAGTTCTTCTCTTTCTTCAAATCGATCATTTCCGACATCCAGGGAAACGGATTGCTTGCGCCCGGAAACAAGCTATCGAGTCCGATCTGCTGACACCGACGATTTGCCACAAATCGCAAATACTCCTTGAACATCGGCGCATTCAGACCGAGAACACCACGCGGCATGGTGTCTTCTGCGTAACGGTATTCAAGCTCAACACCTTTACGCATCAAGCCGCGAATCTCTTCACAAAATTCCGGCGACCACAGTTGCGGATTCTCGAGTTTGATCTGATTGATGAGATCGATTCCGAAATTACAGTGCATCGATTCATCACGAAGGATGTACTGATACTGTTCTGCTGCGCCAGTCATTTTGTTCTGACGGCCGAGTGCCAAAATTTGCGCAAAACCGACGTAAAAGAACAGCCCCTCCATAATGCACGCGAACACAATCAGGCTCTTCAAAAGTTTTTGATCAGCCTCCATCGTTCCAGTTTTGAACGACGGATCAGTAAGCGTCTCGATGAACGGAATCAAGAAATCATCCTTGTCGCGAATGCTGCTGATCTCATGATACGCATTGAAGATTTCGCCCTCGTCAAGTCCGAGACTCTCGACGATGTACTGGTACGCGTGCGTGTGAATCGCCTCCTCGAATGCCTGGCGCAGCAAGTACTGTCTGCATTCGGGCGCGGTGATGTGTCGATAGGTTCCCAAAACGATGTTGTTGGCCGCCAGAGAATCGGCGGTGACGAAAAACCCGAGGTTGCGTTTCACAATGAGCCTTTCATCCTCGGAAAGACCCGCTGGATCTTTCCAGGTGATGATGTCGCGACTCATATTGATTTCCTGAGGCATCCAGTGATTCGCGCACCCGGCGAGATATTTGTCCCATGCCCATTTGTATTTGAAAGGCACTAGCTGGTTAACATCAGCCTTTCCATTGATCACAAGTTTGTCCTCAATGCGAACCCGCCTGAAGCTCGCCTCCGTTCCGACCCTCGGACCCGCCCCAGCTTCCGGGGCAGACGTGCCAACCGCCGTAGAACCTCCCGAGACAACAAAGTCGGTGTCTTCAAATTGCAGCATCAATTCTTGCCTTTCAAAATAGTCAGATTGCTCTGTGTTGATCAGTCGTTCGTTAGCAGCGACGCGCTGACGCCTGGAGGTGATGTGACATGCTCACTGGCAGGCCTCGCAAGTAGGATCGTCAAGCCCGCAGAACTGCGCTTGCTCTTGTTCGCCAGTACTGACATCGGACGGTACGCTGTTTAGCGTCCCCGAATGAACCGTGGATTTCTCGGCCGATGTCGCGCCCAGTGTGCGTAGGTAATAGGTCGTCTTCAACCCGCGCCTCCACGCAAGCTTGTAGGTGTCGTCGAGTTTCTTCCCCGATGCTCCAGCCATGTAGATGTTCAACGACTGCGCCTGGTCGATCCATTTCTGGCGACGTGCCGCCGACTCGACTATCCATGACGGATCAATCTCGAACGCCGTGGCGTAAAGTGTCCGCATCTCGGCAGGAACTCGATCAATTCTGGCAAGAGAGCCGTCAAAGTACTTGAGATCGGCGATCATCACCTCGTCCCAAAGGTTTCGCCTCTTCAAATCCTCGACCAGGTATTCATTCGCGACCGTAAACTCGCCCGAAAGGTTCGACTTCACATACAGGTTCTGGTAGGTAGGCTCAATGGATGCTGAAACACCGACGATATTGGCAATCGTCGCGGTCGGAGCAATTGCCACGCAGTTGGAATTACGCATCCCACAGCTCTTGACCCGCTCACGCAACACGTCCCAGTCCAGCGTCGAGCTCATATCCACTTCGACATGGCCACCTCGTTCATTGACCAGGAGATCGAGGGTGTCCTGCGGAAGTATTCCCTTGGACCAAAGGGAGCCCTCGAACGTTGAATAGCTGCCGCGCTCATCAGCCAGCTCGGTCGACGCCCAGTAAGCGTAGTAGCAGACAGCCTCCATCGAGCGATCAGCGAACTCGATCGCATCATCAGACGCATAGGGGATACGAAGCTCCTGCAAGCAGTCCTGAAATCCCATGATGCCCAAGCCGACCGGCCGATGTTTGAGGTTGGAGTTGCGCGCTTTCTTGACAGCGTAGTAGTTGATATCGATTACGTTATCGAGCATCCGCATCGCGGTTGAAATAGTCCGCTTCAGCTTCTCGTGATCAAGCACCCCGTCCTTGAGATGTGCGACCAGGTTGACTGAGCCGAGATTACATACGGCGATTTCTGTTTCTGACGTGTTGAGCGTGATTTCGGTGCACAAATTAGAGCTGTGTACGATCCCAATGTGCTGCTGCGGCGAGCGAATGTTGCAGGGATCCTTGAATGTAATCCAAGGATGACCGGTCTCAAACAACATTGACAGCATTTTGCGCCACAGCTGCACGGCCGGGATTTTCTTGCAAAGCTTGATGCCGCCACGCGCGGCCTCGTCTTCATACGCGACATAGGCCGCTTCAAAATCCTTGCCGAACTTGTCGTGCAGATCGGGCACGTCAGACGGCGAAAACAGCGTCCAGTCCCCATTTTCAATTACCCGCTTCATGAACAGGTCCGGAATCCAGTTCGCGGAATTCATGTCATGGGCACGCCGACGATCGTCGCCCGTGTTCTTCCTCAACTCAAGGAATTCCTCGATGTCAAGGTGCCAGGTCTCGAGGTACGCGCAGACCGCACCTTTGCGCTTGCCGCCCTGGTTGACGGCCACTGCCGTGTCGTTCACAACCTTGAGGAACGGAACCACCCCCTGGGATTTCCCGTTTGTTCCCCGGATGTGCGAACCCAGCGCACGCACCGGTGTCCAGTCATTACCCAGCCCACCGGCATACTTGGAAAGCAGCGCATTCTCCTTGATAGCCTCGTAGATGCCGTCGAGATCATCTGCCACGCTGGTCAAGTAGCAGCTGGAAAGCTGCGAGCGCACGGTGCCGGAATTGAACAACGTCGGCGTTGAGCTCATAAAGTCGAAGTTCGACAAGACGTCATAGAACTCGATGGCTCGCGCCTCGCGCTCGCTTTCGTTCAGGGCAAGACCCATGGCCACGCGCATGAAGAAAGCTTGGGGCAGCTCTATGCGCCTTTCGTCAATATGCAGAAAGTACCGGTCATAGAGCGTTTGCAGCCCGAGGTAACCGAATTTCATGTCGCGTCTCGCGTCCAGCGCTCTTGCAAGTGCCGCCAGATCGAACTCCAACAGCCTTGCGTCGAGCAACCCGGCATCGACCCCTTTATCGATGAAGGCCGGAAAATACTCTGCGTACCGCGTCTGCATTTCCGCCCGCGGCACTTCTTCGCCAAGCACCTCATGCCGCACGCTGCTCAACAGTAAGCGAGCAGTTACGTAGCTATACGCCGGATCCTTCTCGATCAGCGATCGAGCAGCGAGGATGACACTCTTGAGTACTTCCTCCATCGGCACGCCGTTGTACAAGTCACGCAGGGTCAGTGACATGATCTGTTCGACATCGACGGCACGGCCAAGGCCCTCGCCGGAATCCCTCACCAGTGCCCGCAGCGCTGCGACGTCGAGCGGCCGACTTTGGCCATTCTCGACGACGCTAATCGCCGCTTCAGTCACCTCGTCAGCGGCGTCTGCCTGCTTCTGGCGAGCGCGCTCACGGTTACGTTCCTCACGATACAAGACGTAAGCACGTGCGACCTCATGCTCACCGGCGCGCATCAAGGCCAGCTCGACCTGGTCCTGAATGTCCTCGATATGAACCGTGCCTCCGGCCGGATTACGTCTCAGCAGCGCATTCACGACAACATCGGTGAGATTCGATACAACCTCCCGAACGCGCGCCGATGCTGCTCCCTGTCCACCGCTCACCGCGATGAATGCTTTGGTCATGGCAACGCCAATCTTTCCCGGCTCGAAACCGACGACAGCACCGTTGCGGCGAATCACTTTGTAATCCGCGTAATCGGCTTGCCGCGCGTCATGCCTCGATGCATCCCACTGGAATTTGGTCGCAACGCCGGACGAGGAAACGTTGGCAGTTACTTGCATTCTCTCTCCCTGGAATACAGGTGTCGCCTTTAGGCAACACTCACTATGTTTAATGTCTGGATAACTTTGCTTCTTTTTCGCCGACTGCCCGTCGATCGGGGTCTCATGACGACAATTACTTCGTAACCACATTCAGCAACCACAAGATATTGTGTCATTTCTGGTGGACCGCGCTAATTCTAGTGGTCGTCTTTTTTCTGTCAAGAACTTTTTCGCGCGACTCGAGCGGCGCACTCGCAATTGCGAAAGTAAAACGCGAATATGGCATGGACACACGCGACAAAGCTGTTCGTGAGTTCGGTTGCGCAACCCGATTCCCTCAACAGCAGTGTTCGTGCTACCTGTGTATGGCGGCAGCGAGCCGGACCGTGTTGAAATGAATGTCGACTGTGTCTTCGATGCGGCTCGCATAGCCACCAGCCATCACTGTTGCAACCGGCACACTCATGTCAGTGCATGTCGTGAACAGCATTTGGTCGCGCCGAGCGAGCCCTTTCTTGCTCAGCGAAAGGCGCCCCAGACGGTCGCCCTCAAAAGGATCGGCGCCCGCCAAATAAATCGCCAGATCTGGCCGGGAAGCCGACAATGCATAGCAAAGCCCATCGTGCAGCGCCGACAGATACGTTTCGTCGTCGCAATAATCGGGCAGCGCAATATCGAGATCACTCTCTACTTTGCGAAACGGAAAATTCTTCGCGGCGTGAATCGAAAAGGTGAACACGGAGGAATCATCGGCCAGTATAGCTGCAGTTCCGTCACCCTGATGCACGTCGCAGTCGATAATCAAGATTCGTTTTGCCCGGCCTTCGATCTGCATGGCAAGTGCGGCAATGGCGCAATCATTGAACACGCAAAAACCAGCGCCATGGCCCCTAAAGGCGTGGTGCGTACCGCCGGCGAGACTCACTGCCACGCCGTGCTGCGACGCCGCACGGCACGCTTCGACAGTGGCACCGCTGGAACGCCGTGAACGCTCGACCATCTGTTCCGTCCACGGGAAGCCAATTCGGCGAATTTCCGAGGGCGCCAACGTGCCCGACAAAACACGTTTTAAGTAATCGGCATCGTGCGCCCTGAGTATCTGCTCACAACTAGCGCCCTGCGGTACACGCAGTTGTTCGCCCTGTGACAGATTCGCTGCCTCAACCCTATCGCGCAGTATGGCGTACTTGCGCATCGGGAAGCGATGGCCATCAGGGAGCGGCAACTCGAATTGGTCGGTATAGAAGATCTGCACAGCGAGCTATATCGAGGCGCTATGCGCTGGCCAGTCTAGCTACGGCCTCACACTGCCCTAGAGGGGACGCGACCAAACGGGCCAAGACGAGCCCATTCGAAATGCGGTCCTGGGTCGGTTTTTCGTCCGCGAGGCAGCGCTATGTCGTGATGACCGACACACCCCGTGATCGGGTAGGCCTCTCGAAGCACCTCAACGAGTCGTCCCAGCACCCGGTACTGAACCTCTTCAAACGGAGCGTCGTCACTGCCCTCGAGCTCGATTCCGACAGAGAAGTCATTACAATGGTTACGCCCATGCCACTGCGACTCACCGGCATGCCAGGCTCGCGACTGGCATGGCACGAACTGCACGAGTTCGCCGTCGCGACGAATCAGGAAGTGTGACGAGACAGTCATTCCGGCAATGGCCTTGAAATGTGGATCCGCAGATGGGTCAAGGCAATTGGTAAAGAGCTCTGCTATCGCATTGCCGCCAAAACACCCAGGAGGCAGGCTAATACTGTGAATGACGATAAGTTCTATGCGGCTGCCTGACGGGCGAGCATCGAAGTTGGGAGAGGGGATCTGGCGCGCGACGTTCAACACGCCGGCGGTGCTCAGCGCCCACCGTCGCCGATGCGCGTGGCTTGAGGCGCTCGACTTCCGAGAGCTCAATTGATCCCGAGACGCTCCATGCGATAACGCATGGAGCGGAATGTAATTCCGAGCAACTTGGCAGCCGCCGTGCGGTTGAAGCGCGTTTTCTCTAGCGCCTCCAGAATGGCGTCCTTCTCAACTCGATCGAGATAATCCTGTAGCGGATACTTGCCATTGGCACCGCTCGGTACGGCCACCTCATCGGAAACGGCTGGCGGGGTCAGTTGAAGATCCTCAAGGGTAATCTCGTCATTGCCCGAGAGGGCAAGCGCACGCTCGAGCACATTCTCTAGTTCGCGTACGTTGCCAGGAAAGTCGTATCGCGTAAGCGCTTCCATGACCTCGGCGCTAACGTCCGGCTTCTTGGCTCCAACCGCTGCTGCGAGCTTCTCCAGAATAGCGCCGACGAAAAGCGGGATGTCTTCGCGGCGTTCACGAACGGCCGGCATCCTGAGCTCAATCACGTTGAGCCGGTAATACAGGTCATGCCGGAAACGGCCGGCGTCTACCTGCTCCCCGAGTTTCTTGTGCGTTGCGCTGATAATCCTGACGTCAACCGCCTCTTCCTGGGTCGATCCGACTTTGCGCACCTTCTTTTCCTGAATCGCCCTGAGCAATTTCACCTGCATCGGTAGCGGCAGATCGGCGACTTCATCGAGGAACAATGTACCGCCGTTGGCAGCCTGAAAGAACCCCACCCGATCGGCGTCTGCCCCTGTGAATGCGCCCTTCTTGTAACCAAAAAACTCTGACTCCATCAAATTTTCCGGGATGGCGCCGCAGTTCACCGGCACAAACGGTCTTTCGCCTCGGGCGCTTCTGCGATGAATCAAGCGAGCGGCGAGCTCCTTGCCGCTGCCTGACTCGCCACTAATCTGCACCGGCGCCTCGGAGCGAGCCAGCTTGTCGATGAGGTCACGCACCGCCTGCATTGCCGCCGAATCGCCCAGCAAACCCTCGCCGCCACCGGACTTTGGCGTTGTGCCTGGCTGGGGCAGCGACAGCGCCGATTTGACCAGAGTTCGCAACTGCTCGAGTGACACCGGCTTTGCCAGGTAGTCGAAGGCGCCGGCCTTAAGCGCGGCAACCGCGTTCTCGGTGTTACCGTGCGCGGTGATCACTGCCACCGGCAAATCCTGGTTATTCTCGGAAATGTACTTCAACACCTCCAGACCGTCGCCGTCTGGCAATCGCATGTCGGTGAGGCAAAGGTCGAATGCGCTTTCCTTGACTTTCTTGATCGCCTCCTTGACCGAAGAGGCGCGCTGAACGTCGAGACCCATTTTGAGAAGCGTCAATTCAAGCAGTTCAAGGATGTCCTCCTCGTCATCGACAATCAGCACCGTGCGCGAGACAACACCCGCGGTTTGTTCCCTACGTCTCACTGCTGCGCTCCTTTAAATCTAACACTGAATTGCGCACCACCATTCATACCATCGACATATTCAAGTGTTGCACCGTTCGCCTCGCATATTTCTCGTGCAATATATAAACCGAGGCCTGTTCCGCTCGAGGCGGTCGTAAAAAATGGCTCAAATAGGTTCCCTTTGAGGACGTCGGCCACCCCCGGTCCGTCATCTTCCACACTGAGCTCCAGGCTTCCAGTTGGCGCCTTTCGGCGTACGGAGAGGGTGATGCTACCGGCTTCTTTGCGGCAGTAGCGCAATGCGTTTCGGCATAGATTCCACATAATCTGATTGAGATGGCTGCGATCGAATGTGACGTCAGGCTCTACCTCGGCATCGATCCGGATCACACCATCCGCGACCTTCTCAATTTCGGCGAACTGACCGACGAAAACGCGCAGATAATCCACCACACTGAACGTTTCTCTGAGCGCACGATCCCGACGATTGAGCCTGAGCACATCCTGGACCATGCGATCGAGGCGCTGCGTATTGTCATGGATAATCTGCAGTAGCCGCATTTCCCCGGCGGAATGACTGGTGTCTTCCATCAGCAACTCAGCGGCATGATTGATAGCGGACAACGGGTTACGAATCTCGTGCGCGATATTGGCGGTCAGGCGACCGAGCGATGCCAGCTTCATCT
Source organism: Betaproteobacteria bacterium (assembly GCA_020346185.1). Classification (GTDB taxonomy): domain Bacteria; phylum Pseudomonadota; class Gammaproteobacteria; order Burkholderiales; family Eutrophovitaceae; genus SG8-40. The sequence goes on from CP070775.1 coordinate 2,680,962, forward strand.
GTTGTGCCTGACGCTGCACGCGCGACAGGTCCTCCAGGATGAGGACGACGCCGGCGTTTCGTCCGCTGCCGACAGTGCGGAAACGGGCGGCGATCGACCGGCCGCCATCCGGCGTCTGTATGGGCTCGCTCGGTGTTGCCGAATCCCTGCGCCATGCTTGCAAATGTTCTGCAAGCCTTGGAGAGTATGCGGCAAGCCTGATTTCCCTGTCACGACTCAAGGGACCAAGCACCTGTTCGGCACGCGTATTGATCTGGCGAATAACGCCACGCTCATCGACAACGAGAACACCGTCTTGCATATCCTGAATGATCAGCTTGTTGATCTGCGCCATGCTGGCAAGATCGACTTCCCGCTGGGCGACGATGGCTTCGATCGCAACTGTGCGCTGCGCGAGTGAGTGTCCCAACCAGGCAGTCGCAAAGTATCCGGCACTAACGAAGCCCGCCTGGACAAACAGCGCCGAGTCACCGCCGAGATACATCACATCGAAAAGCTGTTCGCCCAGAATCCCGATTGAGGCCAGCGCGGCATAGAGCAGCGTCAGCCGCCCCATGGCCATCAGGCCGGCTGCAGCCAGCGAGGGGAGCAGCAAAAGGCCAAGGCCGCTGGTGATTCCGCCGCTGGCATAGAGCATTAGCGTGATGGCAACGACATCGAGACCAACATAGGTCGAGAGCTGAAACCGGAATGGCGGGTGGCGCCAAAGAATGGGCGCAAAGGCAACCACCGTGAACGCGATGTAGATTAGATTGACGCGGACAAAAACGCCTCGGTTATAGGAACCGAAAGGAATATTGTCGGCTAGCCATATGATCGAGCCGAGCAGGACCAACGCGACGATCAAGCGGTAGCAATTGAAATACAGCAGAGAGTGCCAGTGCTCGGCTCTAGCCTCCTCGCCCGTCTCCATAATCGGATCAGACAGGGTTAATGACACTTGCAGCTCCCGCAAGAGCGCAGATGCATTGCAGACCGAGCAAGGTCACTTCTTCGCAATGCGCCGGTGCTCCTCGCTGCAAAAATACTCATCCCCGAATTCGAGGCTCTCGCTCCGGGGCAGATGAACTCCGCATAGCTTGCAACGCACCATGTCTTCAGTAATAGCACCCGACGCCTGCCTTTGCCAATCGCGTCGCCGCACACCGTTCTTGATCGCCATGTAGGCGATGATGAAAACCGCGATTAAGAGAAGAAACTTGGCCACGTGCCTCACCATGCGCTGGCTGATCGAGAAACACGGCCAGTCAGCGACAACTGCCAGTCTGCGTCATGTTTGGGCGAATGCTATTGTACATCGGCACTCGTTTGCCAAGCGCCGCGCCTGCTGCACCCTTCACGACCAGCTCGGCCTGGCTCGGGAAGTCACTTGCTGCACCCAGGCGTAATCCATGTATTCGCAGCGTCCCAGAGACTGCATTTTCACGATGTCGACCACAACTTTGTCTTACGGATTCCCCTTCGTGAACGCCGACCACCCCCGAGCACCAGACCAAAGTCTGTCGGCTCGCCGGACCGAGCTTTCAGGCTGATCGCCACTATCCAATTGCGCTCCAATGAACACACGCATAAAGCGACTCGTCGAGGCTCAAAGATGCGACACGTAGCAGAATCTATACCGGGGAACGCAAACTCGTCGACTTCCGGCGGCGCCGGCAACGAACTGCGGTTCGCCCCGTCGAGTTGCGATCACGTCGCCAGGGTGTAGCCCCCCGGTCTCGACAATATTGCTGATCGAGTCACTGGTACCATCGGTCGGGAAGCCGACGATCCAGGGATTTTCCGAAAACATGTTGCAGAATGAACAGGGAGCGACATTGGCAACTGCCGAGACTGAAACTGTCGAGACCCATCCAATGCAGCGCGGTGTGACGATAGTTCTAGTGGCTCGTGCGGCTATAGCCTCCTGTCGTACTCGGCCGGTTGAAACAATATCACTCACCTCCTAACCACTCCGATCGCGCTTGGCGTCACGCGGTAATAACCACTTCGTCGGCTTGCGGGGCACCCCGTCATGCAAGAAGCGGCAGGAATATCGTCAGCGGCTGAGGGCGTTTATCGCTCACCGGGTGGTCGGGGTGAGAGGATTCGAACCTCCGACACCTGCGTCCCGAACGCAGTACTCTACCAGGCTGAGCTACACCCCGACGGCAGTCTGTTCAGTAATTGCGGATAACCGCGAACGCCGCCAATTCTAGCAAACAATCTCGGTACTTTGAATTTGGCAACGCCGCAATCATGTTCTTCGCGATGCCAGATTCGGTCTCGGCTTGCGCGCGCGCATAGTCAAGCGCACCGCAATCGCGAACGCTCACAACGACACGATGAAGATCAGATTCTGCAGGTTCGTAGATCGCCTTACGGATCAGGTCCTGTTGTTTCGGAGCAGCATTACGCAAAGCAAAAATGAGAGGTAAGGTCACCTTGCCTTCGGCGAGGTCATCGCCGATGTTCTTGCCGGTGTTTTCGAGCTCGCCTGAGTAATCGAGAATGTCGTCAACAAGTTGAAAAGCGGTGCCGATATGCGACCCATATGCGGCGAGAGCTTCCTCGAGCTGCGCCGTCACGCCCGCAATGATTGCCCCCAAACGACCGGCCGCCTCGAACAACTTGGCGGTCTTGGACCGCACCACACGAAGATAGTCGTCTTCTGTCGTTTCGATATTATGAATATTGAGCAGCTGCAGCACTTCGCCCTCTGCGATCGTATTTGTCGCGTCTGCAAGCACTTCCATGACGCGCATGTTGTCCACTTCGACCATCATCTGGAACGCGCGCGAGTATAGAAAGTCGCCAACCAGCACCGATGCCGGATTGCCGAACGCTGCGTTCGCTGTCGCACGCCCGCGACGCATGCCCGAGTCATCCACAACGTCGTCGTGCAGAAGTGTCGCGGTATGGATGAACTCGACCACGGCGGCCAATTGATGATGCGCCCTACCCTGATACCCACAAGCGCCTGCCACCAGAGCCAACAGTGCCGGCCTGAGCCTTTTACCGCCGCTGGAAATGATGTACTCGGCGACCTGTCTGATCAGAACGACGTCGGAGGCGAGCCGCTCGCGAATGACCGCGTCCACGGCTTGCATATCGTCCGCAATAAGGTCGGTAATCAGTTTCGGTGCCACGGTAGCCTGCAAGAAACGATAGTCCGCAAAAAGGCGAGGATAGTAGGAAGGCGCGCTCGCCGGTGTCAAGCACGCCCGACGGCACCCCACGGGGCTCGCCGGCATAAGCAGCTGCACCTTGCGTAAGCCCTTCTTTTTTTGTAGTATGGCCGGCTTTTCCGAGGCCCTTTCAGGAGCTCGATAATGTATGCGGTTATCAAGACCGGCGGCAAGCAGTACAGAGTGTCGTCTGGCGAAAAAGTCAAAATAGAACAATTGGCTGCGGAAATCGGTAGTCAGATTACCATTGATCAGGTGCTCATGGTCGGTGACGGTGACAAGGCCACAATCGGCACGCCGCTGGTCAAGGGTGCCAAGGTGCAGGCAACGGTGGTGAACCATGGCCGTCGGGACAAGGTTCACATATTCAAAATGCGGCGGCGCAAGCACTCCAAGAAACAACAGGGGCATCGTCAGGATTACACCGAGATCCAGGTCGACCAGATCGCGGTCTGATCAGGTGTCCTTATCATCATCTCTGCCCAAGGAGCGGCGAAATGGCACACAAAAAGGCAGGTGGGAGTTCACGCAACGGGCGTGATTCCAATGCGAAGCGGCTTGGCGTAAAGCGCTATGGTGGTGAAGTTATCTCCGCTGGAAGCATCATCGTTCGGCAACGGGGCACGCAAATTCACCCCGGTGACAACGTCGGGGTGGGGCGTGACCATACGTTGTTTGCGAAAATCCACGGTCAGGTTCAATTCGGTCGTCGCGGCCCACTAAACAAGAAGACGGTCAGCATTAAGCCGGTGTGAGGCATTACAGGCCAAGACGAGAAGCCCTATCGGTTGCGATAGGGCTTTTTTATTTTCGGTTTCGGCAAAAGATCGAGAAATTGATTCAGCGGTCAATCCAGCAGTGAAGTTCACGGACGAGGCGATTATTGAAGTGCACTCAGGCAAGGGCGGTGATGGCGTCGTCGCTTTCCGGCGCGAAAAGTTCGTGCCGCGCGGGGGGCCGAGTGGCGGTGACGGTGGTCGCGGCGGCAGCGTGCTCATCGCTGCAGACCGCAACATCAACACCCTCCTCGATTATCGCTACCAACGCGTCTACAAGGCTAGAAATGGAGAGAACGGGCAAGGCAAAGACCGCTACGGAAGAGCCGGCAAAGATATCGTCTTGCGCGTCCCGGTTGGCACGGTCGTGACCGATGCCGAAACGGGGGAATTTGTCGCCGACTTGGCGACGGACGGACAGAGCGAAATCGTTTGCAGGGGCGGCACCGGTGGTCTGGGCAATATCCACTTCAAATCCAGCACCAACCGCACGCCGCGGCAATGCACGCCTGGCGAGCCAGGTCAGAGCCACAGGTTGCGGCTGGAGCTGCGGGTGTTAGCGGACGTTGGATTGTTGGGTATGCCCAACGCCGGCAAGTCGACCTTCATCCGAACCGTTTCCGCGGCGCGCCCGAAAGTCGGGGACTATCCATTCACGACGCTGCAGCCGCATCTTGGTTTCGTGCGGATCGACATCAACAAAGGCTTCGTGATCGCGGATATCCCGGGACTAATCGCAGGTGCCGCCGAGGGCGCCGGCCTTGGTCACCAGTTTCTTCGCCACCTGCAGCGAACCAAGTTGCTGTTGCACCTGGTCGACATCGCACCCGTGGCTGAGAATGCTTCGGCCGTGTCCGCGGCAAAGGCTGTCATCGACGAGCTTCGCAAATATGACGAGAGCCTGTTTCGCAAAACACGCTGGCTGGTACTGAACAAAACAGATCTCATCGCCGAAAAAGAGCGCGAAAAAGTCGTCAAGCAATTCATGAAAGAATACCGGCGCGAGATCGGTGCACCGCAACGCAGCTTTGCCATTTCCGCGCTTTCAGGAGAAGGTTGCAGTGAATTGGCGCGGGCAGTGATGGACCACCTGTCCGATTCCGTCGAAGCAAACAGCAAAGCGGCAACACCGGCAGTCGCAACGGCGGAACAATCAGACCACTGAGCGAACCGCTCACCGAGAAAATTATGGGAAGCGTGTTCGCAACCGCAAAGCGAGTCGTCGTCAAGATTGGCAGCAGTCTGATCACCAAAGGCGGCGAGGGTCTCCATCAAGCGGCTCTTGCCGACTGGGCCGAGCAAATTGCTCAACTGCGCCAGGCTGGATTCGAAGTTGCACTGGTGTCGAGCGGAGCGATTGCCGAGGGCATGCAACGCCTGGGATGGCGCAAACGACCACACGCCGTATACGAGCTGCAAGCAGCCGCTGCGGTCGGGCAGATGGGCCTGGTCGAAGCCTACGAATCATGTTTTCGCAAGTTCGGATTGCATACCGCCCAGATACTGCTGACGCATGACGATCTATCCGACAGAACGCGCTACCTCAACGCCCGCTCGACGGTAAGAACACTAATCCGCCTCGGCACCATTCCAATCATCAACGAAAATGACACCGTAGCAATCGATGAGATCCGCTTCGGAGACAATGACACGCTTGCAGCCCTGGTCACCAACCTGATCGAGGCCCATGTGCTCGTCATTCTGACTGATCAGCCTGGTCTGCACACCAGGGATCCGCGTCTGCACGGCGATGCCGAGTTGATATCGAAAGCCGATGCCAATGACCCAGCATTGGAAACCATGGCGGGCGGTGTTGGTACACATTTGGGTAGTGGCGGCATGCTGACCAAAGTGCTCGCTGCGAAACGGGCTGCCCGTAGTGGAGCGCACACGGTTATCGCCTCAGGCGAAGAACCCAACGTGCTCAATCGTCTGGCTGCAGGCGAAGCCATCGGCACGCAGTTGCTCGCCACCACCATGACCTTGGCCGCGAGAAAGCAGTGGCTCGCTGACCATCTGCAGGTTCGAGGCAGAGTGAAACTCGACGATGGAGCGGTTAGTGCCTTGATCAGTGGCAACAAGAGCCTGCTGCCGATCGGCGTTATTGAAGTGGTCGGCAGCTTTGAACGCGGTGAAGTGGTCAGCTGCATCAACCAGGCAGGGAAAGAGGTTGCCCGGGGACTGGCCAATTACAACGCCGCCGAGACCGAAAAGATTCTCAGAACGCCATCAGCGCAAATCGAAGTCAAGCTTGGTTACGTCGACGAACCCGAACTCATTCACCGTGACAACTTGGTTCTACTCTAACTTCGCAACAAGGGGAACCAGGTCTTGACGCAGGCGATCCTAGCGGTGAGGGCGCTTATCGGCATATATGCCTGTGTTCGCCGTGGTCATGCGAAACGCATGGCAAGGGCATGCCGCCTTTCAGCGCAGCGAGCACTCTTTCCGCGTCCCTTTGGGCTTTACCGTACGGGCAGGCATAGTCGCGGTACATCGCAAAGCGAATGTTGTTGCGGTCCAAGTCTCGGATTGGCGTGAAGTTCGGGTTGCGAGCCACGGCCCAAGTCTGCTCGACCGCGCCAAAGGCGTAGGATTTGTAGGTACGGGCCTTGCAGTAAATGCCTTCGTAAGAAACGTTCTCGCTGCCTGACGCAGAGCGCGCTACCAGGGTATAACGAACAACCTCACCCTCGTAGACGAAGATTGACTGGGTATCGACGAAATAAGTGAAGCTCTTGGGGCCCGAAAACTGCACTTGAATAAGATTGTCTTCAATAGGATATGAAGGAAGCACAACGTTTGCGTCCACCAGCTCTCTTTCCACCTCTTTCTCGCCTTTGAATTGCTCGCGTTTCTCGACGTCGTGATCGACCGGTGGCCCCGTGTTTCCGCACGCGGCTGCGAGCGCTGCCAACAGCAACCCCACCCCTGTTAACCAGGCTCGATTAGCGTTGGTCCACCGCATAGACATGTTCTCGAGTCAATGGATAGGGCAGCGAACCATTATCGAGCGGTTTGCCGCCCAGAATCTGGAATATCGATATCCAGCCGCGCTCAAATGCGTGCGCCGAGCCAGCCATGTAGATGCGCCACACCCGGTAACGCCGCTCGCCGACCAGTTCGCGCGCCCTCACTGCATTCGCCTCGAGCCGCTCGACCCAGTGCCAGAGGGTCTTCGCATAATGGGGACGCAACGATTCAGAGTCCCACATTTCCAGGCCCTGAATCGACATTTCACGAATAACTCGCGAGACGTGCACCAGCTCGCCACCGGGAAATACGTACTCGTCCACGAATTTGCCGATATCACTGCCAAGCGCCCGATCGTCCAGAGAGTTGGTGGTAATTCCATGGTTCATGACCATCCCGCCCGGCTTGAGAAGGGAATGGATCTTTGCGAAGTAAACCGGCAGGTTCTTCTTGCCGACATGCTCAAACATCCCGACGCTGGCAATCTTGTCGAAAACCTGGTCTGAAGGCACATCCCGGTAGTCCATCAGCCGCGCTTCGCAGCTTTCTTCAAGACCGAGCTCCTTGATGCGTTGATTGGCCAAAGCGTGCTGCTCGTCGGACAGGGTGATTCCGACGGCCTTGACGCCATAGTGGCGTGCAGCCCAAATGATCAGCGCACCCCAGCCGCAACCGATGTCGAGAAAGCGTTCACCTGGTTTGAGCTGCAGTTTTCTGCAGATGTGCTCCAGTTTCTGCTCCTGGGCAAGATCGAGGCTGTCGTCGGGGCTCTTGAAATAGCCGCACGAATAGACACGATTGCGGTCCAGCCAGAGGCCATAGAACTCGTTGCCGACATCGTAATGGTGCTGAATAGCTCTTCGGTCAGACGGGCGCGTATGGCGCCACCAGCTTAATACGGCCGAGCGCCGTTGATAGGTGCTGGCATGCTCTGAAACGAGCCTCTGGCCGATCTCGATCGTCTCCCTGGGATCGCCCTCGATGTCGATCTGCCCCTCGACGTAGGCCTTGGCAATCTTACCCAGGGTCGGACGCACCAGCGATGAAATCGCTCGCGGCGACTTGAGAGTGAGATGAATCTTCGGGCTCTCGAGGGGCGAGATGGTGATGCCATCCCAAAACGACACGGCGACCGGCAAACCAAGCCGCGATAACCTGTGCTCGATCTCGCTGACGATACTCATTGCCTGAACCACTATTGATTACTTTTAGTTAAACGGCCATTCCAGAGTGGCCATTTCGACATTTTACGTAGGTCAGGGGCAGTTGGACATGCCTTGCTCGATTTACAGAATCAGATCATCGATCAGCGACTGCCTTACAGCTTCAGTGACTTTCTCAATAGTGATCTGGTAATTGGGGTGGTCTATGCCCATCGCCAGCGCCTGACCGTGCTTCAGCGCGTTCTTCATCGCTGCTGACAGTTCGAACCTCAGAAAATGCACCGACGAGGTCTTCGCTCCAGTTTCGCGCTCCAGGTCCTCATCGGCGATGGCGAATACCTTGGACTGCCCCTTAACCTGAATCCAGACCTTGTCCTCGACGTCAATAAGCCGGGCCAGCGCCCTCTTGCGCTCCGATTCGTCGGCGTATTCAATCAGCATAGTCACTTTCCAGTTGCTGCCGTCGGGTATCAGCGGGTTATAGGCGTCCAGTTCGTCATGAATGCCTTCTTCCTCGAAGATTCGCTCGGCGCGCAGCATTTCCTGGATCTGATAGCGAATGGTCAGTTCGTCTTCGAATAGCAACGTCACATGCTCGCCGAGGTGGACTTTCCGATTGTGCTTGTGCGCCATTACCCGCGCTCGAAAGTCCTTGCGCTGCTTTGCGTACTCCTCCAGTGACAAAAGGCTGTCGCGACTAATTGCTGCCATCATCTGCATCTCCTCAATCAAACCTCAAATATCGTAAGCAATTCGTAACAGCGTTAGCGGGTGCTTTTTTTCGCCGCCGTTGGCGCCTGATTCACGTATGCCCTGGGCAATGTGACGGCCGGCAATAGCGCAATCGGAACTGATGTAGTCCGGTTGTGGTTCAGCCATCTGGCGGAACACCGGACGCCCGATTTTCATCGAGTCCGCAAAAAATTCACTTTTGACGCCCCAGGTGCCATCATGGCCCGAGCAACGCTCGACGGTCGTGACGGTCGTGTCGGGGACCTTCTCAAGAAGTTCACGAGTCTTCTGTCCGATGTTCTGCACACGCAAATGGCAGGGAATGTGATAAGAAACTTTGCCCAGCCGTTTCTTGAAATCAGTTTTGAGCAAGCCGTCACGGTTGCGCAGGACGAAATATTCGAACGGATCAAACATGGCTTCCGCGACCGACTTGACGTCTGCGTCATCCGGGAACATCAGCGGCAACTCCTGCTTAAACATCAGAGAGCAGGAAGGCACCGGCGTGACAATGGCACAGCCGTCTCGCGCCAAGCGCGCTAGCAGCGGGATATTCTTTTCTTTCAATCTGGCCACTGATTCAAGGTCGCCAAGTTCCAGCTTTGGCATGCCGCAGCACGCCTCTTTATGAACAATCATCGCTGGAATTTCATTGTGCTCCAGGATGCGCAGCAGGTCCTGGCCAATTCCCGGTTCGTTATAGTTCACGTAACAGGTCGAGAAAATTGCCACCTTACCGGGCGTGTTGTTTCCGCACGTGACCGCGAATTCTTGCTTCGGTCTCGCATTACGGCGGAAAGTTTGGCTGCTGTACTCAGGCAGTTCGCGTTTCGCATCTATACCGAGCGCCGACTGCATCACTTTGCGGGTCGCACCGTTTTTGTTTACCGCATTGACCAACTGAACCACTACGGGAATCGACGCCAACTTGCCAAGCGCGTCCGTGCTCGACAGCAATCTGTCCCGAAAACGGGCCCCGTCTTTCTTGAACTTCAGAGCTTTCGCGCGCAGCATCAGGTGCGGGAAATCGACATTCCATTCGTGCGGCGGCACGTACGGGCACTTGCTCATGTAGCACATGTCGCACAGGTAGCACTTGTCGACGACTTTCCAGTAATCCTTTTTGGCGACGCTGTCGACTTCCATCGTCTCGCTCTCGTCGACCAGGTCGAACAGGGTCGGAAACGCGGTACACAGGCTCACGCATCGCCTGCATCCATGACAAATGTCATAAACACGCTCCATTTCATCGAACAGCTTGGCCTGGTCGTAGAAATCCTTCGACTTCCAGTCAATGGGATGTCGGGTGGGTGCTTCAAGACTTCCTTCACGCATGGGTACGGGCAACCATTGTCGGGACAAGGACCTGCTTAATGCATAGTGGATCGACGCGACGGGGGCCGGTTTGTTGTGAAACACCGCGCTCGTCGCGTCTTGCCTGCCCCTTTTTGGGAGCAACGCTTCGACCCAATATCTATTAACAGGCCCGAAAAAACAGCGAGTTGTTCTGTGTCTAAACGAACAACCCGCGTTCCGATGGGACAGCGGCGACGCGACTCGCCGCCACGAAAAAACTTAGTCTTCCAGGGCGTCCAACGCCTTCTGAAAGCGATTGGCGTGGGAACGCTCGGCCTTGGCGAGGGTTTCGAACCAATCAGCGATTTCGTCGAAGCCTTCGTCACGCGCTGTCTTCGCCATACCCGGATACATATCGGTGTATTCGTGCGTCTCACCAGCAATCGATGCTTTCAGATTGTCGCGGGTGCGGCCGATGGGCAGACCGGTTGCAGGATCACCAACTTGCTCGAGATACTCAAGGTGACCATGGGCATGGCCAGTTTCGCCTTCGGCGGTGGAACGGAACACGGCGGCGACGTCATTTTGGCCCTCGACGTCGGCCTTATTGGCGAAGTACAGGTAACGCCGATTGGCTTGTGACTCACCCGCAAATGCCTCCTTGAGGCTGGTTTCCGTTTTTGAACCTTTCAGTGCAGCCATTTTAAGAGTTCTCCTGATATGGTTAAGATGATTCGATGTCCGAAACGACTTCAGCGGCAGTTCCAGGTGAAGTCGACAGCAATTAGACTTACTCTAATCTGGGACGAGAGTTTAGACCGGCTCTAAGTCTCCTGTCAATCACCGCAAGAAGCAAGCGCTCACTTTCACCAAGTTCTCTATTTTCAGAAACTGCAGTGCAAACTGCCATGACCGCCAAGCGCTTTTTCCGAAACCAGCATACGGGCGCGCAATTTGCTCGAGAGATATCACTAGCTGACCGCTCAAGGCACGGCAAACAGGCTCGCTGTAGTCAAACCAGAGGGCTCGAGACAGCCGGCCTAGCACGCCAGTTTGTCACCGAGGCGGAGCCGCAATCTCAGTTGCCTAGGTACATTTGTTGCGGACGGTAGGCTATTTGCAATCCTGACCTGAATTAGAAGAGCGAATCACTTGGGAACCGAGGCCCGACACCGCAATAGCTCATCGGCCATCAATGCCCGCTTGCCACACAGCCGGCCATTTTCGGCCTAAGAATGCGCCCGGATGATAAAACTAGACACCACCGCCAATAATGAACCTGACCAGGAGGAGCTGAAAGGTTTCTCGCGCACAATCGCAGAGATCGAATGGCTGCTTCTCGTGCTGGTGATGGCGTACTTGGTTGCCGTGGGGCCCGAGGGCGAGGACGGCACTGCCATCTACATGGCGTTGTTTTTCATGGGCGCCTTCATCCTCGCGTTGCACTACGTGCACTTCTACAAAAAGGAGACGCTGACCAAGTTGGCGATCGAGACGTGGGTCATGATCCTATTCACGACCTGGGTAACCTGGTACTCGGGCCAAATTAACAGCCCTTTGTTAAACCTCTATTTGTTGCCAATCATTGCCAGCGCACTGATTCTGGGCAAGCTGATGACCAGTTTCGAGACTCTGATAGTGATCGGTTGTTACCTGGTGATGGCACATGAAAGGGGCCAGAACGGTATTGACTCCATCGCCTATTGGGGAAAGATGCTCGCGCTGATTGCGCCCGTGGTGCTGGTGGCCTACATCACCACCATGCTTCGCGCGGACATTCGCTATGCAGTAGCCAGGATTAGACGCATATCGGACACAGATGAACTTACCGGCGTGTACAACATGCGCGCGTTCTCTGCCATCCTGCGACGGGCCTTCCAACAATCGGTCCGGCACAATCATCCTCTGTCGGTTGTGATGCTCGACTCGGACAACCTCAAGGTAATCAACGACACGCACGGACACGAAGCGGGCAACCGACTGCTCCAACACGTGATTCGAAAGGTCAGCGAGGAACTGCGGCGTTCCGACACGATCGCACGGTACGGCGGCGATGAATTCACCATCCTTTTGCCCGAGACGAATCGCGGCGGCGCGTTGGAGACGGCAGAGCGCATCAGAAAGTCGATCGAGACTTCGCAGTTTGACGCCCGAGGTGCCAGAATCACCACCACCGTCAGCCTAGGCCTGGCAAGCTACCCGGAGGACGGGAGCAACATCGATATCCTCGTTGATAAAGCAGACAGAGCCCTGTACAAGGCCAAGCAAAGCGGTCGCAACCAAACAGCGACCTATGAAATCGACGACGATTCGGATGGTTCACCGCCGACGCGTCCTGGCCTGAAATACGCAACATCGTCATAGAAAGTCGCTTCCTTGTTCTGCGGCCACCAGCCCGGGACCCCCAGTACAGGCAGCGGTGAAAAGGCTTTGCCGTGCGCCAGATGATTTACATCGCAAACGTAATCGGCCACGCGCGTGTCGGCGGCTTTAGTCAGCGCGGCACCCCGCCTTGTCAGCGTTGCACCCGGCACAAGCAACAGGATCGACTTGGCGGTCATGCCGACAAATGGGTCTAGCGCCTTCTCGTACATCGCGTGGCCGAAAAGCAGAAAACACATTTCAGCCTGCACCGCGTGGCGATGCGTCCAGAACAACTCCTTCCAGCGAAACGCGCGCAGTAGTTCCAGTAAATGCGCATTGCTGGACAGCACCACCATGCCGTCTTCGTCAAACAATGTCAGTGCATCGCCGGCCGGCGAGCGATGTCGGTTCCTCTGCTCCTGCAGCAAAGAAAAATGACGTGCATTGATCACCGCCTTGGCCTTGGGAAAGGTCATCCAAACCAACGCGTTAAATAAGTCGTGCCAGCTCTGCGGGCGCACCATCACTTCTCCGGATAGATACGCTCTCGGTTCAAATCCTTGCTCAAAAGAAACTGGTTTACTTGTCTGCGGTACGAAGCGGATACGCTTACCGTTTGAATTGACGACACGATTGCCGAACTCGTCGAGCAGAGCGTTCAACGCGCCTACGTCCGGCCAAACCGTCGCCGGCAATCGACTTGCAATACTGGCGAAAGGCGCAAACATCGGCGATTGAGTGATCCGCTCTTTAGTCCATTCGCGCCGCTTCAAAGCAGGCCTCATTTGATCGGTTACCATTAAGCGCTGATTGTGCCCAACTGAATTGGCTTCGCAGGAAAACGCGCTGTGAGTGAAAGAATCGACTGTGCCGTCATCGGCGCCGGCGTCGTCGGCCTCGCCGTTGCCCGTGAGCTCGCGCTTGCCGGACGTGAGGTGATCATACTGGAAGCCGAAGAGGCGATCGGCACGCACACCAGCTCGCGCAACTCCGAGGTGATACACGCCGGTATCTACTATCCGACAAATTCACTCAAAGCGCGTTTCTGCGTTGAAGGCAAACAGCTACTCTATGCCTACTGCCGCGAGCGGGCGATTCCTCATCGGCAAACCGGCAAGGTCATCGTTGCCGCCGACGATTCCGAGCTTGATGCGGTCGGCAGTTACATCGACAAAGCCAAGGAAAATGGTGTTGATGATCTGCGCTGGTTGTCGGCGCAGGAACTGGCCGAAATGGAACCGGTTCTGAGCTGCGTTGCAGGCGTCTTTTCCCCCTCCACCGGCATTATCGACAGCCATGCCCTGATGCTCAGCCTGCAGGGTGACGCGGAGAACGCCGGCGCCATGGTGGTGTTCAAAAGCCCCGTCGAATCAGGGTGCATCACCGATGACGGCATTGAACTGGAAGTCGGTGGTGCCGAGCCGATGTCCATAGTCTGCAACACCGTCGTCAATTCTGCCGGCTTGAACGCACCGCATGTCGCGCGCCTGATCAACGGGCTCCCCGCAGATTCGATTCCGCAAGCCTACTTTGCCAAGGCACACTACTACGCCTTATCAGGCAAGTCGCCGTTCAACCACCTCGTCTACCCGGTGGCACATACGGCGTTTCTCGGTGTTCACGTCACACTCGATATGGGTGGGCAGGCACGCTTTGGTCCGGATCTCGCCTGGATTGACAGCATCGATTACAGCTTCGATCCGGCGCGTGAACCACTGTTCTACGAAGCAATCCGCCGTTACTACCCCGACCTGCAGAATGGGCAGTTGCAGCCCGGCTATACCGGCATCCGTCCGAAAATCTCCGGACCAAAAGAAGCAGCAGCCGATTTTCGTATTGACGGTCCCGCCGATCACGGTGTCGCGGGGCTGGTCAACTTGTTTGGTATCGAATCGCCAGGCCTAACGTCGTGTCTTGCGATCGCCAGGCACGTCGAGAGTTTGTTGTAACCCGTGCCCAGCGCGGGCTCGATACACAAGTATTCAGGCCTGGCCCCGACTTTCGCGCCTTACCCCTTTCTGAACCGCAAAGTAACGCAGGAGCGACAGGAGAATTCGGCGCGGGTTGTCTGAGTCCGCGCAAGCTTTAACAGTTTGTTGAAAAAGCTACTGCGCACTTCGATTGCGGCGTCGCGTGCTCGCTTACTCCTCGCCTATCTACTTGATATGTCTCGTCGTGCTCTGCGCGGCTCCTTGCACTCGAATCGCTCGCTACGGTTTTTGGATAAACTGTTACGCGCGGGCGAGTTCCACAGCCGCCTGTCGCTTCGAGTAACGCAGGGCACCCCGATGGGGCGGTTCAGTGGGGCGGCCTTCTTTGGCCTACTTTTCTTGGCCGCGCAAGAAAACGCAGTTTCAGTGCAGACTCACCTGGCTTCAGCCAGGTTATGCCGGAACTAAAGGTAGGTAGCCGCCGGGCTGCCCCCGGCAAATCAGAACGACGAGGGCTAACTGCAAAGCTAACGATCTTTTAAACTAGGGTCAGCTCAGACTCGATTTTTCTAACTACCCCGCCTCAAGCATCAATCATTTGAGTACCTGCAATGAAAAATCGAGTCTGACCCCGAACGCGCCTTCGTGTCGTTCGGACGTTCTGGCCAACTAGGTCTGGCGCCATAATAAGGCCACTATTTGACCCACCCCAACACGTCACGGATCACCGACCATCGCGGCGGCTGCACATGCCCGGTCTTGCCCCGGACCCAGTAGTCGTAGACCTCGTCGATGTAGCCGCTCGACTTCTCGATTTGGAGCCATTCATTGATTGCACAAAGCATAGAGGGATTGTCAGGCGCGACCAGATACGCAACTGGTAGCTGTACCACCGGCCGCGGGACGACGACGGTGAAGCGCGGATAGAGGACAGTCCAGGCTGCGCCTTCTTCCGCCGCGTCGAGGAAGGCATCCGCCCCTGCCCCATCGGTTTCGAAATATCGGCTCTGCTCCTCAAGTGATGAGAGACGACGGGCGTTGGCTTGCGGGATACGCTTGCCGATTTCGCCTCCCAAACTCTGAAAAACCGGAAAGGCGACAGTGATCTCGCCCTGAGCCCTGACCGCTCGCCAGGTCGCAAAGTCGTCACGCCGATGAGTTGGCACGATGAAAGCGAGGGTAATCGTATCGAACGGATCAGTATGGGCCGCCACGTCCGCTCTTTCCAGATCCAACGCGAGGGAGTTGAATAGTACGTCGCAGTAACCCGAAAGCAAGTCGTCTCGCATCCGAGTAGGCAAAAACTCGAGTTGCAAGCCCAGGCGAGCAGCAAACCTGTGCGCCATCTCGATGTCGAATCCAACCAACTCGCCGTCAGCATTGAAGAAAACCAGTGGGTAGTTTCCATCCCTGTAACAAACGCGCAGGACACCGCTGTCGCGAATTTCAGCAAGCGATCGCGGGCCGGAGGTCTCGGCTACAGGCGACGGCGTCGGCGCCACTCTGTGGACTACCGATGGCTCGGTTTCGCGCAAGTTTTGCAGGCCCTTGAGCATCTGGTCCTTGGTGTAGGGCACGACGACCACGTACGTGTAGAAAGTTCGCACGCCGATAAGGACTGCAACTACCAAGAGAGCGCCCACAATTACGAGCCGCAGCAACTGCCAGGGGCGAATGCGCACCAGGTTACCCAGGGCATAAGTGCAAATCAACGCGATGGTCGCATAGTGCATGACGGATACAAGAGTCCCGAAACGGCTGACGATCACGTCGGTCGACACGAAGAGTCGGAAAAGGTCGCGGGGCAACTCGGCCAGGACCAGAGTGAACAGGATCGCCAGTGCTTTGCCGCCGAACAGACTGGCGAATCCCCCGGAGATCACCGACACGTAGGCCTGCGTCGCTACCGGCGATCCGATGTAGCAGCCAGCGAAAAGCACGAAGCCCAGCGAAAGAATGGCCCCGATGGTTGGAAAGCTGAAAAAAGTTGGGATTAGCACGTCGACCGAGGACATCACCTCTTCCTGCTCTGCGACGCCCGGGCGCGTGCTGGCCTCGGCGATTAGCTCCTTGCAGAGCTTGGCCAGCATCGGTAGTACGACGAGAGTACTGCCGGTCGCGAAGGCTGTGATCAGCGGCGTTCGCAACCGCCGGATAATGTCTTTGTGACCCAGCGACGTCAGGCAAGACACCAAGCCCGGCAGGATCCACAGGCCGAGGACCGTCAACATTGCTACCGCAACGACGACATAGACTTGCAGTCAGGCCAGATCGTTAAAGCTGATGGTGCCTGTAGCGTTCGCGATCAGCGCAAACACGCCAATGGGCGCAAGCTTGGCGACGAAGCCGGTAATCTTCGACAGGATCTCACCCAGCAGTGAAAGGGGCTCAATCAGAATCTCCTTGTTCTTCACGCCCGTCAGTGCTGGCCCGATCATGATGCTAAAGACAACAACTGCTGGAACGATGCCGTTTGCCAATGAAAAGAACGGGTTGAAGGGAATGTAGAGCTGCAGAAAGTCCGAGGCCGCGACCGTTTCGATCGAACTCTTATCGAAGAGAGACCGCGACGGCCAGTCGGGGTAGGAGAGTGGCAGGACCAGGACTAGGCTGATGGCAATTGCCCAAAGTAGTAAGAGTATGCCTCCGGCCTTCACGGCGAGCTTCCTAACCTCGTCGTAATCGACGCGTCCAAGCCCGGTAACAAGGGCCACGCCGATGTAAGGCAGGACCGTGATCTGGAGCAACATAATGAAAGCGTCTCCGACCATCTTGAGCGGGGAGACAATTTCGCCAAAGAACAATCCAGTCACCGCGCCGAGCACTAGCGCCGAAAGAACCTGAGTGGCAAGCGAGACCCGGGGGCCCTTACGAGTCTGCGCAGATGTTTCTTTACTTTGTGGCCATCACCCTTCGCTTTATTCTGTTCTGCGCTGTATTCACATCCAATGTGCTCTGGCCGAGTAACGTGCAGTACACGATGGTTGCATACGCGTGTGAGGACTGGGACCCCTCAACAGCACAGGACTGTCCCAGCAAGGCTTATGGTCAGCTTACACTGTGCGCGCGCTATTTGAGTACTCAACCGGGGACGCCCGAAGACTTCATTGGGTCAAAGTCAGAACAATGGTATTCAAACAACATAACAATGGGGTCAGAGAGCAAATGGGGTTGGGCCCGTATATTTGAACATTCATACGGGCGTACGAATCATCACCGTCAGCCCCTACGAAACAAAGGAGCCCCGAATGATCGGGGCTTTCTTGTTTCAAGCACGCTCGACAATTCAATCAGCCAACACACTCACGCCGCTTTCTTTGCACTCCTGATCGCCTGCCAGACTTTTTCCGACGTCGCCGGCATCTCAATGGTGGTCACGCCGAGTGGGCGTAGCGCATCGAGCACTGCGTTGATCACGGTTGGTGTGCCGCCAACGGTACCCAATTCGCCAACACCTTTGGCACCAAGCGGATTGATCTTGCACGGCGTCGTTTCGTCCGTGTTGGTGTCGATGTCGCACAGATCATCCGCCCGCGGCACGCAGTAATCGAGCAGTGAACCATTGAGCAACTGCCCCGAGTCCGGGTCATAGCAAGTGTCCTCCAACAGCGCCTGGCCAACTGCCTGCGCGATACCGCCATGCACCTGCCCAGCGACGATCATCGGATTGATCACGCGGCCAACGTCATCCATCGTGGTGTAGCGTACGATTTCGGTGACACCAGTCTCGGGGTCAACCTCGACTTCGCAGACGTGACAGCTGTTCGGCCAGGACGGGCCATCGACCGTTTGCGTGGTCTGGATGGCGATGCGTTTTTCCGGTTGCTTGCCGGCCAGTTCAAAAAGATCGATTGCGAGGTCGGTCCCGGCAACGGTGAAGCGTCCATCCTCGTACTTGATGTCAGACGCTGCCGCTTCCAGACTTTCCGCAGCCAGTTCCTTGCCTTTCTCGAGCGTTTCGTTGGATGCCGTCTGCATCGCCGAGCCACCGATGTACAGCGAGCGGCTACCCATGCTGCCAAGGCCCGTCGCTACGTCGCTGTCACCCTGGACGATCTCGATATGTTCGGGATCGAGATCGAGCGTTTCCGAGAGGATCTGGATGTAACTCGTTTCGATTCCTTGCCCCATTGCCTGCATTGCCGTGTAGACGCGAACCTTGCCGTCGGCTTCGACATGCAAATCAATGGTCTCTTCGTGCACCACGCCGGTCCACTCCAGAAAAGTTGAAATCGCATGCCCACGCAACTTGCCGCGCGCTTCCGATTCTTTCTTGCGCTTGTCGTAACCCTTCCAGTCGGCCTGGTCGAGGATACGATCCAGCATGTGCGGGAAGTTGCCGCTGTCGAACTTCTCTCCCATTGGCGTCTTGTACGGCATCTGCCCGGGCTGGATCATGTTGCGCCGGCGCAGTTCGGAAGGATCAATTTTCATCTCCGCCGCTGCCTGATCCATCAAGCGCTCGATCAGGAAGATCATTTCCGGCCGCCCGGCGCCACGGTAGGCGCCCACGACGTTGGTATTAGTGAGATACGCGTTACCACGAAGGTGCAAGGCCGGAATATCGTAGACACCGGTAATGACTTTCGGACCGACGGCAACGACGATAACGGCACCCGGACCATTTGCGTGTGCACCGATGCTGCCCTCGATTGCAACGCGCAGGCCGAGAATCTTGCCATCGGCGTCAAACGCCAGCTCAGCGCGGCTGCTCTGGTCACGACCGTGATTGCCGACCAGAAATTCCTCGCTTCGCGTTGCCCGCCAGTGCACCGGTTTCTTCAGTTTGCGAGCAGCATAGGCACACACACAGTCTTCGGGGTAGAGCTGGGTCTTCATGCCGAAACCGCCGCCGACGTCACCGACACGCACGCGTACTTGTTCTTTCGGAATCTTCAGAACCGCATCGGCCAGTGTGTCCTTCAGGCCGGACGGATTCTGGCAACTGGTCCAGAGAATGACGCGACCGCTTTTCTCGTCAAAATCGCCGATGCTGCCGCGTGGTTCCATCGTCACCGGTACCAGTCTCTGGTTATGCAGTGACAGCTTGGTGACATGCTTGGCCTTCGCAAAGCCGGCATCGGTGTCGTCTTTGCTGCCGAACTCGGTCTGGGCCGCAATATTGCCCGGTGCGCCGGGCCAGATCTGCGGCGCATCCTTCGCCTTGGCCTGATCGATGGTGACGACCGCCGGCAGCTCCTCGTACTCAACCTGGACTTGCTCGGCGGCATCCTGTGCCTGCAATCGCGTCTCGGCAACGACTGCGGCAACCGCCTCCCCCACATGGCGAGCCGTATCCACAGCCATCGGGTCATTCGGCGGGCCGTCCATCGGTTCGCCGTCGGCACGGACCAGGCCCGGACCGATCGGCAATGGGCCTATGCCATCGGCCTGCAGCTCAGCGCCGGTATACACGGCGAGCACGCCCGGCATCCCTTTCGCCGCCGCGGTGTGTATAGACACAATGCGCGCGTGGGCATGCGGCGAGCGAACGAATACAACGTGGGTTTCCCCAGGCAGCGTCATGTCATCGACGTACTGCCCGGTTCCGAGAAGCAACCGCAGATCCTCGCGCCGAGTTATTGCCTGTCCTATTCCGTACTTTGCCATCGTTAGTTTCCTGTTCGAGTCGTATTCTCTATATCGCGGTTCTCTCAAAAAGCTGCTGCGTGGCCCGATTGCCGTGTCGAATGCTCGCTTGGTCCTCGCCTATCTACTTGATGATGTGGCTCCGACGTAACGTTCACTGTGCTCACGTGAGTCTACGCCGAAACTCGCCCTGCTCGTTTTCTCGCCCGCCCACTGGCTCGGCGGCTCCTTGCACTCGAGCCACTCGCTACGCTTTTTCTGTCTCATCCCACTAAACAGGCTTGCGCGTGCTCGGAGAACGAAGACCACGATTCTACGACAACCGCGACAATAGTCGTGCGTCAACTCCATCTTCCTGCGGAAAAGGACTCATTCTTCGGTTGATCTGTGGGCACTCGTTGTCTAGCATTGAACGTTCCCGGCAAGCGCGGTGCGCTTGTTACTACAATACCGATTGAACAAGGAAAACCGCATGTCAGTCCGGCTATCCATGACCGTCAACGGCAAGCCCGTCAACGCCGATGTCGCCCCTCGTACCTTACTCGTTGACTTCCTGCGCGATGAAATGCGTCTGACCGGCACGCATATCGGATGTGACACGGCCCAATGCGGCGCCTGCACCATTCACATTGACGGGCGCGCAGTCAAGTCCTGCAACATGCTCGCGGTGCAGGCCGAGGGCTCAAATATCACCACCATCGAAGGCATTGCCGCCCCGGAGGACAACATGCACCCGATGCAGACGGCTTTTCGCGAGCACCATGGCCTGCAATGCGGATACTGCACGCCAGGTATGGTGATGGGTGCTATCGATCTGGTGCAGCGCCACCCCGATCCGGACGAAGCACAGATCCGCGAAGGTCTGGAAGGCAACCTGTGTCGTTGCACCGGCTATCACAACATTGTCAAAGCAGTGCGCGCGGGTGCCACTGCCATGAAGAGCAGGTAATAAAAACTAACAGTGACGCGTTAACGCAGTTCCGTCAGCACTGTAACTGAAACCGCGGAGATCATCATGTACGAATTCAATTATCAGAGAGCCAGCAGTGTTGCCGATGCGGCCAAGAAACTGGGCACCGGCGAAGACGCGCGTCTGCTGGCCGGTGGTCAGACGCTGATTGCAGCGATGAAGCTGCGCCTGGCAAACCCGACAGACCTCATCGATCTCAGTGGCATTGCCGAATTGCGCGGCATCAAAGCAGATAAAGACGGCATCACCGTGGGTGCGATAACGACGCATGCTGAAGTTGCTGCGTCGAAAGATATCCAACAACACATCCCTGCCCTCGCCGATCTGGCGGAAAGCATTGGCGACCCGATGGTACGCAACATGGGAACCATCGGCGGCTCCATCGCCAACAATGATCCGGCGGCAGACTATCCGGCCGCGCTGGTCGGCCTCGGCGCGACGGTCAAAACGAATCAACGGCAGATTACCGCCGACGATTTCTTTACCGGCATGTTCATGACCGCACTCGAGCCCGGAGAAATCATCGAGTCAATCCACTTCCCGAAACCGAAGCGCGCCGCTTACATGAAGTTCAGCAATCCGGCGTCGCGCTACGCCATCGTCGGGACATTCGTGGCAGACACCGGCAATGGCGTACGCGTGGCGGTGACCGGTGCAGGTGCTTGTGTGTTCCGCGTGCTGCAAATGGAAAAAACACTTTCCGCAAAGTTTGCGCCGGATGCAGTCGCCAACATCGATGTCGCCGCAGATGATCTCAACGCGGACATGCATGCCAGTGCCGAGTATCGCGCACACCTCGTCAGTGTCATGGCCAAGCGCGCCGTGGAGAAGGCGGTTGCCGGATAAGCCTCGTAGTTCGCCAGATTCCATAGACGACACTCTCAAGCTGTTATCGGATGGCGACTACGTCGCCGGACGGCCTCTGGCCACTGCAGTTTTTCTTGCGCTGCGCATGGGCCGGCCACTGTTTCTTGAAGGCGAAGCCGGTGTCGGTAAAACCGAAATTGCCAAAGTCCTCGCCGATACCCTGGGACGGAATCTGATCCGGCTGCAATGCTACGAAGGCCTCGACGTCGCCTCCGCAGTATACGAATGGAATTATTCCCGGCAGATGATCGAGATTCGGCTCGCAGAGGCCAAAGGCGGCAAGTCTCAGGACAAACTCGCTACGGATATCTTTTCGGAACGCTTCCTGATTCGTCGCCCGCTATTGCAAGCACTGGAACCGGCCGATCATGCTCCGGTGTTGCTGATAGATGAGCTTGATCGCAGCGACGAACCGTTTGAAGCTTACCTGCTCGAAATGCTGGCGGATTATCAGGTCACCATTCCCGAGATCGGCACCATACAGGCAAAACGGCCACCTGTGGTCATCATCACGTCAAACCGTACGCGTGAAATCCACGACGCATTGAAGCGACGCTGTTTGTATCACTGGGTCGACTACCCCTCTGTGGAAGCCGAGCTGGAGATCGTCAAACGCAAGGCGCCGCACGCTCAGCAAGTACTGGCGCGCGAAGTCGTCGCGTTCGTGCAAAAGCTGCGCTCGATCGATTTGTTCAAGCTGCCCGGCGTTGCCGAAACCATTGACTGGGCAAACGCCATGGTCGAGTTGAACCGCACTTCGCTCGAGCCCGGCATCATCGATGACACTCTCGGTGTACTTCTCAAGTACCAGGATGACGTGGCCCGCATACGTGGTGATGAGGCGTCGCGCATTCTCGCCGAGATTCGCGCAGAACTCGCAACGACTCCCTGAGCGGCGGTACGCAGCAACTGCAAATGCCAACGCAACCGGACTCCGATAACGGCTACCTCGCCGAGAATGTCGTGCACTTCGCCCGCGCCTTGCGCCGTGCCGGTGTCCCGGTTGGCCCCGACCGCGTCCTCGACGCGTTGCGCGCACTCGAGATCACCGGGGTAGCGCGCCGAGACGACTTCTATTGGTCGCTGGCGTCCGTCTTTCTGAACAGACGCGAACACTTCGAGGTGTTCGATCAGGCGTTCGGACTTTTCTGGCGTCGCCGTGAACTGCTCGAACAGCTTGGTAAGGCTGCAGCAGATAACGAGACTGCCATGCACGACGAAACGCCGCCCTCTCAACGTGTCGCAGAAGCGCTGGGACTGGTTAGGGAAACCGCGTTGCTTCAAGAGGTGCAGGATGAAGACACCGGCACCGCTGCTTCGCAGGCCGAGCAACTGCGCAAGAAGGACTTCGACACTATGAGTGGCGCCGAACTCATCGAAGCGAAGAAACTGATTGCCAATCTGCGCCTGCCTATCTCAGAAATTCGCACCCGCCGCATGCGCCCCGCCGCGCACGGCCGAATGATAGACATGCGTGCGACGCTTCGCGCCAGCCTGCGCGGCAGCAGCGACATTATTCCGTTGGCGCACCGCGCGCTTACAAAACGCCACCCGCCGCTCGTGGTATTGTGCGATATCTCCGGGTCGATGAGTCGCTATTCGCGCATGTTTCTGCACTTCATGCACGCCATTACTAACGACCGTGACCGTGTGCATACGTTCGTTTTCGGCACGCGCCTGTCGAACATCACGCGCCACCTACGGCATCGTGACGTGGACATTGCGCTTGGTGAGGTGTCCCGCGCAGTCGCCGATTGGTCAGGCGGTACGCGCATCGGCGCGACCATTTGCAAGTTCAACCTGCGCTGGTCACGCCGCGTGCTTGGACAAAACGCAGTAGTGCTGTTGATTAGCGATGGACTCGATCGCGAGGGTGGTGCGCACCTGAGTGAATCGATGGAGCGGCTGCGCAAATCGTGCCGCCGGCTGATCTGGCTCAATCCTTTACTGCGCTTCGACGGGTTTGAACCGCTCGCCACCGGCGTGCGCATCATGCTCGAACACGTCGATGATTTCCTTCCAGCGCACAACATCGCCAGCCTTGCGGAATTGGCGGACGCGCTGACGAAGCCGCACCAAGCACCGTTCAGATCAGTCGCTTAGGCAAGCACGTCACATCTGGCTGAAAGCGTTACGAGCGGCCCGAGTACAAGGAGCCGCGCAGCGCTCGACGAAGACATACCGGAGCAGATAGGCGAGGAAGAGCGCGAGCACGCGACGCCGTAATCGGCCCCGGCAAAGAAATCAGCGCAGTAGCTTTCTAGGCTGCTTCGCGCTTGGCTTTTTCTTCTGCAGCCTTAACCAGGTCCAGCGCCACGTCGACGATCATGTCTTCCTGCCCGCCCACCATGCGGCGGCGGCCCAGCTCGACCAAGATGTCGACGGTCTTCAGGCCGTACTGCTTGGCGGCTTTCTCAGCGTGACGCAGGAAGCTTGAATAGACACCGGCGTAACCCAGCGCAAGCGTTTCCCGATCGACTCGAACCGGCCGATCCTGCAGCGGCCGCACAATGTCTTCGGCAGCGTCCATCAAGGTGTACAAATCACAACCGTGATTCCAGCCCATGCGATCGGCGGCTGCGATGAACACTTCGAGCGGCGCATTGCCAGCACCGGCACCCATACCCGCGAGACTGGCATCAATCCGGTCGCAACCTTCCTCGACAGCGATCATGGAGTTCGCCACACCCAGGCTCAGGTTATGGTGCGCATGCATGCCGGTATGCGTTTCGGGTTTGAGCACATCCTTGAAAGCGCGGAAACGATCGCGAACATCGTTCATATTCAAGGCGCCACCGGAATCAACCACGTAAACACAGACGGCACCATAGCTTTCCATCAGCTTCGCCTGCTCGGCCAGCCCCTGCGGCGAATTCATGTGACTCATCATCAGGAAGCCGACCGGTTCCATTCCGATCTCGCGCGCATACTCGAGGTGCTGCTTGGAAATATCGGCCTCGGTGCAATGCGTCGCAACCCGCACCACACGCGCACCGGCCTCGTATGCAGTGCGCAGATCATGAACCGTTCCGATGCCGGGAATGAGCAAGGTCGCGACCTTGGCGTGACTCAGTTCACCGGCACACGCCTCGATCCACTCCAGATCGGTGTGGCGTCCAAACCCGTAGTTGAACGACGAGCCCTGCAGACCGTCACCGTGGGCAACTTCGATTGAATCGACCCGCGCCTTGTCGAGCGCACGCGCGATTTGCTTGACCTCCTTGACGCCGTATTGGTGGCGAATGGCATGCGAACCATCGCGAAGGGTAACGTCCGAGATGTAGATTTTCCTGTCCATGGCATTCTTCTCCTCAGGCAGCTTCGACCGCAGCAGCGGCAAGCACGCGCTCGGCGAGTTTGTCGCCTGTGGCGAGCGCAGCGGAAGTCATGATGTCGAGATTACCGGCGTAAGCGGGCAGGTAATGCGCCTCGCCCTCAACTTGCAGGAAGACCGAGGTCTTCAGGCCGGTCATTTTTCCAACACCGGATATGTTGAGAGGCTTGTCTGCGCCAAACTCTTCGAACTGCACGCGTTGCTTGAGTTGATAGCCGGGCACATAGCCATTGACTCGCGAAACCATTTTGTCGATCGCAGCTTCGACTTTCGCCGTATCGACAGCGTCTGACAACACGTACACGGTGTCGCGCATCAGCAGTGGCGGTTCGGCCGGATTCAGAATAATGATGGCCTTGCCTTTCTTCGCGCCGCCGATCACCTCAATACCCTTCGCCGTTGTCTCCGTGAACTCATCAATGTTAGCGCGTGTGCCGGGCCCGGCTGATTTGCTGGCAATCGAGGCAATGATCTCGGCGTAATGGACCTTGGCGACACTGGCCACCGCCGCGACCATCGGAATCGTCGCCTGCCCGCCGCAGGTCACCATGTTGACGTTGTTGGCATCGAGGTGCTCTTCGAGATTCACCACCGGCACGCAATACGGACCGATAGCAGCCGGCGTCAGATCAACCACCTTGATATCAGGCTTGGCCTCACGTAACCGCTTGTCGTTGGCGATATGAGCGCGCGCCGACGTCGCGTCGAAAACGATATCAATGTCGTTGAAATGCGGCATTTTCAGCAGCCCTTCGATCCCTTCCGCAGTGGTCGCAACGCCGAGCCGTTTGGCGCGCGCGAGGCCGTCCGAATCGGGATCGATACCGACCATGGCGCACATTTCCATGTTCTTGCCATTGCGCATGACTTTGATCATCAGGTCGGTACCAATGTTTCCGGATCCAATGATCGCGGCTTTCAGTTTTGAATTCATAAGCTTGTTGCCCTCCAGGTCGGTCTGACAAGGGGAATGTACCAGTCGCGCCAGAGCCGCTGGGCGCGTCTTTTAACTTTACAAGTATATCCCTCATGACGCCTGATTGCCCCATCTGACGGGGGCGCCTCAGGCGCGTTTCCTTACCGTGCCAGACCGCCCGCGCCTTGAGACATGCTTCTGCTTTAGTATTCTGTTTTCTTGCACGCGCCGAATCCGGTGTCACTCGGGGTCCGGGCGCGAAATCAGGGGAGGTCCAAAGAAAAATGAACAAACTCGATATGCAGGGCCGCAGCGCTGTTGTGACCGGCGGCGCTTCCGGCATCGGAGAGGCAACCATCAGACGCATGGCCGAATCTGGCGCCAACGTTGCCATCTGGGACATGAACGAGGAGGCAATGGCGAACATCGCCGGCAGCATCAAGGGCGTCAAAACGCACACGTGCAAGGTCGACGTGTCGCAGATCGATCAGGTCGAAGCAGCATTCAAATCGACGGTGGATGCATTCGGCAAAGTTGACGCACTGGTCAACTCCGCCGGCGTCGCCGGCGTCAATGCCATGGTGTGGGAGTATCCGGCCGAGGAATGGCAACGCGTTATCGACGTAAACCTCCACGGCACCTTTTATACCTGTCGTACGGTTACGCCGCACATGAAGGACAACAAGTACGGCCGGATCGTCAATCTTTCCTCGGTCGCCGGCAAGGAAGGTAATCCGACTGCCTCGGCCTACTCGGCATCCAAAGCCGGCGTCATTGCGCTGACGCGATCGCTCGGCAAGGAACTCGCTACCGACGGTGTCATGGTCAACGCCGTGACGCCGACGACAGTCAATACGCCGATCCTCAAACAAGTTGCGCAGGCGCACATCGATTACATGAAGTCGAAAATACCAATGGGACGGCTGGGTGAACCGGAAGAACTCGCGGCATTGATCACTTGGCTGTGCACCGAGGACTGCTCGTTCAGTACTGCTGCGGTATTTGATGCTTCAGGAGGACGCACGACCTACTAGAAACGCTCTCACCGCAGGGAAGCGGAGGACGCTGAGGAAAAACGAAAACCGATAACCTCGGAACTTGAATACTACAAATCGCCGGAAAGAACGAATACTGGTCGAAACCCGCTGTTTGGCAAAAGGTCAGTTCGTATAGTTTTTTTGCTTTGAGTTTCCTCTGCGCCCTCCGCGTCCTCGGCGGTGAAAGAGTTTTCCGAGCAGGCATCTAATCCGTGCCCCATCAACACACGAACAATGTTTATAAGGACTGGAACCATGAAAATTAGAGCCGCTGTCATCAGCGAAATGGGATTGGAGCAGCCCTATGCCAAGTCGCAGCCGATGAAAATCGAAGAAGTCGATCTGGCTGCACCGGGTGAACGAGAGGTTCTGGTGCAAATCAAGGCGGCCAGCCTGTGCCACTCTGATCTCTCGACTGTGAATGGCGACCGGCCACGCCAAACGCCGATGGTGCTGGGTCACGAAGCGGCCGGCGTAATTGTCGAATGCGGTCCGGGCATCACTGATGTCAAGCCGGGTAACCATGTGGCGCTGGTGTTCGCCCCAAGCTGCGGCGAGTGCATTGCCTGCCGCGAAGGCCATCCGGGACGCTGCGAACCCGGCCAGAAGGCCAACGCCGCTGGCACGCTGCTCGGCGGCGCCATCAGGCTGAGCCAGAACGGCCAACCGGTGTACCACCATGTCGGCGTGTCTGCTTTCGCGGATCACTGCGTCGTCAACCGTGGCTCGCTGGTCAAGATCGATGATCAGTTGCCATTCGATGAAGCCGCCCTGTTTGGCTGCGCCGTGCTCACCGGTGTCGGCGCGGCACTCAACACGGCAGATGTCTTCCCCGGGGCCAAAGTCGCGGTAGTCGGCCTCGGCGGAGTTGGTTTGAACGCGTTGTTCGGCGCCAAGGTCGGCGGTGCTTCAGAAGTAATCGCTATCGACGTGCATGACGACAAGCTCGAACTGGCAAGGGAACTCGGTGCCACTGCAGCCGTCAACGCCAAGGACGAAAAAGCCGTCGAGCAGGTCAAGGACCTTACCGGCGGTGGCGTTGACTTCGGTTTCGAAATGGCTGGCTCGGTTCAGGCGATGGAACTCGCCTATCGCATCACGCGACGTGGCGGCACCACCGTGACTGCCGGACTGCCGCACCCTGAAGCGCGCTGGCCTTTGCAACACGTCAACCTCACCGCCGAAGAGCGAACCGTCAAGGGCAGCTACGTCGGATCGTGCGTGCCAACGCGGGATGTACCACGCTTCATCGACTTGTACCGCAAGGGCATGCTACCCGTGAACAAGCTGATGAGCGACCATATCAGTCTCGAACAGATCAACGAAGGATTTGACCGGCTGGCATCGGGTCACACCGTACGCCAGATCATCATGATGTGATTGCATCGACCGGCTCGATCAGATGTGCCGTTTGATCATTGATACCTGCAGACGCTGCAGGTTCTCGTCGCTCTGATTCCACTGACCACACGATCACCCGTTATGAGCTCCGAACGTTACAGCGCACAGGCCCTGATCGATTTTGCGATTGCACTACTCGATAACGCCGGCATGGAGCATGACAAATCGGCGACCGTTGCCGAGATACTTGTCGAAGGCGATCTGCTTGGCCACGATACCCACGGGCTGCAGCTGCTGCCAAGTTATCTTGACGACATCGAGAAAGATGAACTTGCGATCAACGGACAACCGCGCGTGATCGCCGACCTGCCGGCGGCAGTGGCATGGGACGGCATGCGCCTGCCAGGAGCGTGGCTCACCGCCAACGCTGTCGATCTCGCGTGCGACCGCGCCGAAACCCACGGCACCTGCGCCGTCACGATCGCGCGCAGCCATCACATCGCCTGTCTGGCAGCCTACCTGAAGCGCGCCACTGACCGAGGACTGATGACGCTGGTGACCACAGCGGCTGCGGAGAATCACTCGGTTGCGCCGTTCGGCGGCAAGGCCGGCGCCATTACGCCGAATCCGATTGCCGCGGGGTGGCCGACAAACGGCGACCCGGTGATGATCGATGTGTCGATGTCGATTACCACCAACGGCATGGTAGGCCGCCTCGGTGAGGAAGGCGGCCGTTTGCCGGGTAAATGGCTGATCGACGCTGACGGCAACCCGACTGACGATCCGGCGGTGATGAAACGCGAACCGCCGGGTGCGCTGTTGCCGATCGGCGGTACCGAGTATGGTCATAAGGGTTATGCGCTCGGACTGCTGGTCGAAGCCTTCAGCATGGGGCTTTCCGGTCATGGGCGCGCCGACCCAGTTGAAGGATGGACCAACGAAGTCTTTGTGCAAGTTCTCAATCCGGCGCTTTTCGGCGGCAGGGATGAATTTCTCAGACAAACAACGTGGGTCGCCGAGGCCTGCCGTACTGTTCCGCCTCGCGATGGCGTGAAGCGCGTACGGTTGCCCGGCGAGTCGGGACTACGCCGGCGCGAAAAACAACTGCGCGAAGGGGTCGAACTGTATCCGTCCATCATGTCGACACTCGCTCCATGGGCCAACAAGCTCGGCGTCGAGTTGCCGCAGCCACTGACATGACTGCAGCGAACGCACGCCGGCGTGCAATCCTCCTCATGGTCGGGGCAACGCTTTGCTGGTCCAGTGCTGGTGTGCTGGTGCGCTCCATGAACATCAACGATCCCTGGGAAATTACTTTCTGGCGCTCTATTTTTATGGCGCTGTTTGTTGCCGGCTGGATCTGGCAACAGCACGGCGACGCCGCTCCGCAGAAAATCCGCGCGGTCGGCGTTCCGGGTCTAGTATCGGGCGCATTGTTCACCGTGATGTTCATCAGCTTCGTCATTGCACTGTCACGCACCACTGTCGCCAATACGCTGATCGTGGTGAGCATCTCACCGTTCTTCGCGGCATTGCTCGGTTGGGTGTTTCTGCGCGAACGGGTTGCGCTGCGCACAGTGCTGGCAATGATTGCCGCCTTCCTCGGTGTTTGCCTGATGTTCTTCGGCGCGGCGTCGCACGATCGCTGGGTCGGCGCGCTGGTAGCGACTATCGTCCCGGCAGCATTCGGTCTGAACACGGTCATCTTGCGAAAAATGGGCGCGACCGTCGACATGATTCCCGCGGTGCTGATTGCCGGCATCATCTCGGCTATGGTGACACTTCCGTTTGCGCTGCCATTCGAAGCGGCCGGCCGCGATTTCACCCTGCTGGCAACAATGGGTGTGATGCAAGTTGGTCTCGGATGCGTAATGATGACGATCGCGTCTCGCCACCTCACTGCCGCGGAGATCGGCCTGATATCGATTCTCGAGATCATTTTCGGGACGCTGGCGGTGTGGTTGGTGGTCGGCGAACGACCCGACCGCGCCGCACTGGCAGGTGGGTTGATTGTCATCGCAGCACTTGCCACTGACCAGATGCTCGCAATGCGCCAACGAACGAGCCCCGCACCAGCCGTCATCACCTAAGGACATCAGAATGAGCAACGACACAGGACTGACAACAAGACTCGAAGCGCTATATACCGGAGCAGTGCATGACGTGCTGCGAGCGATGGGCCATGCCAACTGTGTGTTGCCGAGCGAAATCAAGGCGCTTGACCCCGGCAAGAAGCTAGCCGGCGAGGTCTACACGGTCAGCGGCCACATCGACCAAACGCGCGATGCACACGACACCCTGGTGCAATGGACCGGGCTGCTGTCAAAGGCTCCCGCCGGCAAGGTTCTGGTGTGCCAACCGAACACACATATGGTCGCGCTCATGGGTGAGCTTTCCGCCGAAACGCTTCATTACAAGAACGTGCGCGGATACGTCGTCGACGGTGGCTGCCGCGACACCGAGTTGATACTGAACATCGGTTTTCCCGTATTTTGCAGTTTCAACACGCCGGCCGACATCGTCGGGCGCTGGGTTCCTGATCGTTTCGGAGAACCCGTCACTATTGGCTCGGTGACAATCCGCAGCAGTGATTACATCCTGGGCGATCGCGACGGTGTTGTGGTCCTGCCGGCCGAGGTTGCCAGTGACGCTATCTCGCGCACCGAAGCAGTGGTGGCCACCGAAAACAAGGTGCGCACGGCGATCCTCGATGGCATGGACCCGCAGCAAGCCTACCTGAAATACGGAAAATTCTGAGGCGATTCAGCGGCTGCGACCGGTCGACGACGATATCCCCAGGCTGCTTGGCGACGTAGCCGTGACTGTGCATTTTGCAGCCAACATCGGCCGTGTCGCGTCCTGCCGAACGTGACACGCTGCGCCGCCCTTTCCGAGTTGGCAATCGTGCTGCACTGCGCTCAGTCATGGATAATGTGAGATGTAACTGCGTTACGTATGACGTAGACAACAGAACCATTCAGAGCCACGCAAACACAATGGCAATTGGCCCGATGCTTGCACACAAATGAGGCCTTACACATGCCTTTGCGCGTTCTCGAAGCCGGATCCGGCTCATTTGAAGGAGGCAAGCGGTGTCGAGCAATCCTTACGCAGCACCCACGACCCACGTTGCAGACATACCAGAGCAGGTTGCCGACGGAAATTTCATTGCCGAGGGCCGCACGCGTCCGGCGGGCAACGGCTGGAGCTGGATCAAATCGGCACGTGCCCTTACCAAAACGCGTTTCTGGCTTTGGATGGGCATATTTATCGTCTTCGCCATCATCGCCATAGGACTGTCAGTCATTCCTATTATCGGGTCGCTTGCCTCGTATTTGATCATGCCAGTGTTGTTCGGTGGCGTCATGATCACCTGCGATAAGGCGCGTCACGGCAGAGAGATTGCTTTGGGCGATATTTTTTCCGGGTTCAGCTCTCATTTCGCAAAGCTTGCCGGGGTTGGCCTGGCAACTCTGCTCTTCTACATCGTCGTGCTGGGCATAATCGCCGCAATATTCGGGACCACGTCGGCGCTGCTGCTGTCCGGGATGGAAACCTCGCCGGATACCGATCCTGCCGTTTTGATCGGCCTGGCCATCGCCGCGCTGGTCATGGTGGGGCTCAGCGTACCGATCTACATGGCGCTATGGTTCAGTTATTCGCTGGTGGCAATCAATAACTATTCCGTCTTGCAGGCGCTGAAGACCAGTTTTTCGGCGTGCCTGAAGAATATAGCGCCGTTCCTCGCGTACGGTGTCATGGCGTTGCTGCTCGCAATCGGTGCCACAATTCCGCTAATGCTCGGATGGCTGGTGCTTGGGCCGGTGCTGATCGCGACGATCTACACGAGCTACCGCGACGTCTTCTACGAAACCTGATCGGGGGATCGTGCTCGACACTGCGCGCCGGGTCGCCACACCCGAGGGCATCGAAATCACTTTACGCGTCGCCGGCCCGGTGCCGCGTGCTCTTGGCTACCTGCTCGACCTGGTGATTCGCATTGCCATCATGATTGCGATCGCAATCTCGGTCGCGGTTCTGGGGCGTTTCGGACTGGCGGTGTTTCTGCTGAGTGCCTTTCTGCTCGAGTGGCTCTACCCGGTGATTTTTGAAGTACTTGGAGGCGGGGCCACTCCCGGGAAGCGGGCGATCGGGCTGATCGTTCTGAACGACGATGGAACTCCGATACGCTGGCCCGCCTCGCTAACGCGCAATCTGCTCCGAGCGCTCGACTTTCTGCCCTTCATGTACTTCATCGGCTATTGCTCGATGGTGGCAAATCGCGATTTCAAGCGCCTTGGTGATCTCGCTGCCAATACCCTGGTTGTTTATCGCGAACAAAAGCCGACCACGGCACGAATACCGGAGTCAGAACCGGTTGCACCACTTGTACCGCTGTCACTATCGGAACAGCGAACCTTGCTTGATTTTGCTGAACGCTCGGGACGCATCACGCCGGACCGGGCTGCGGAACTGGCAGAAATTGTCTCACCGCTTGCTAGCGGACAAAACGGCACCACCGCGGTAGATCAGATTGTCGGTATTGCCAACCACCTGGTCGGCAGACGATGAAACAGGCCGCGTTCGAAGCGCGTTATCTCGAAGAAATCGAGCGCTTCGAGAAATGGCTTGATCTGGGAAAGCGCAAATGGCGAGTACCCAATACCGAAGATAGCTCAGCGCTTCAGACGGGCGACGTACCGGCCGCCTACCGTCATCTGTGTCAGTTGATGGCCCTGGCGCGAGACCGCCAATACAGCCCGGATCTGGTTGACCGTCTGAATCATCTCGTGCTGCGTGGCCACCACGTACTGTACGGCCCCGCAGGTGGCCAGCGAGCGAAACTCTTCGCCTTTCTTGCTGGCGGGTTCCCCGCCGTGGTTCGCTCCGAGCGCAAGCTGGTGCTGACTGCAGCAATACTGTTCTTTGGGCCGCTTCTACTGCTGTTGACCGCGGTTCAGTTCTATCCGGATTTCGTTCTGCATTTCGTATCGCCAGCACAGTTGGCCCAGTACGAAGAAATGTACGACGCGGAAAACGTGCGACTCGGGCAACGTAACTCGGATGACAACATCATGATGCTTGCCTTTTACATCTGGCACAACGTCAAGATTGGCATCCAGACTTTCGCTACCGGCCTGGCCTTCGGTCTAGGCAGTATTTTCTATCTTGTTTTCAACGGAACCATAATCGGCGCGATCGCCGGCTACCTCACTTCGGCTGGTCATGGCGAACCGTTCTGGTCGTTTGTTTCCGGCCATAGTGCAATGGAGCTGACCGCAATTGTGCTCTCCGGTGCCGCCGGGTTGAAACTCGGCTCAGCGCTCATCGCACCCGGCAACCGCACACGCAAGAGCGCTCTTGTCGAAGCGGCCAAACCCGCAATCCGAATCATGTACGGTGCGGCGCTGATGTTTCTGATCGCGGCGTTCATCGAAGGCTTCTGGTCGCCACTGAAAATCTTCACGTCACAGATCAAGTATTCGGTCGGATTCATTCTCTGGACTCTGGTACTCGCCTATTTTTACTTTGGAGGGCGGCGACGTGGAGCTTGAGCGCATGGTGGTCAGCGTGCGCCCCCGTTCGGGATGGGAGTCGCTTGATCTGGGATTTCAGATGGCGCGTCAGTGGTGGCGCCAGATGTGGGGAATCTGGTTAGCGATCTATCTGCCTATTGCGATCGTCGCCATGGCTATATTTCCCAACAAGTTCTACGCCTTCCTTCTGCTGTGGTGGCTCAAACCGCTATTCGACCGCGCATTGCTGTATGCACTGAGTCGCCTGATATTCAGTGAACCCAGTGGCATCAGAGAAACGCTGCGCGCGGCGCGCGACTGGATGCGTCCAGGTTTGTTTCTGGCTCTGACTTTGCGCCGCTTCGAGTTGGCCCGCTCCTTCCAGCTACCGGTTGCTGCGCTTGAAAAACAAACCGGCAAACCTGCGCAGCAAAGACGCGCCGTGCTTGGAAGCCGAATGCGGGGCACCGCTGTATGGCTGACAGTGATCTGCCTCCATTTCGAGCTCATCGCGATGGGCGCTTTGTTCGCAATGGGCAACATGCTGGCACCTTCGGGCGGTGACATCCCTGAAGATGGTGGCGGCAGAGACGGCGGTTTCGATTTCGCAGATCTGATGTCATGGAATCTGGTCGATGCCATCTGCTACGCCGGTGCCGTAACCCTCATTGAACCGTTCTATGTCGCCGCCGGATTCAGCCTATACCTTAACCGCCGAACCATACTGGAAGGCTGGGACATGGAGATCCGGTTACGCCAGCTTGGCAACCGGCTGCGTTCCGCGGCAAGCACCACAACTGTTGCCCTGCTGTGCGGCTTCTTGTTAATCGGCTCCGCGCCGCATACCTCCCACGCCGCGACGACAGAGATTGATGTCGAAGCGGAAATCGAGCGCATTCTCGACAACCCTGATTTCGACCAGTACAAGGAAGTGACGCGCTGGCGCCCGATCGGAAAGAAGAAAAAGAAACAGCAAGAAGAAGAACCCATTTCTCAGTTCTGGCGCAACCTGGCATTGCTGCTGTCTGACATTTCGCAGGGACTGCTATGGGTCGCGATCGCGATCCTCGTGCCCGTTCTGCTCTATGTGTTGAGAAACTTTCTGCCAGAGCAGTTTGCCAGGAAGACAGAAGAATATGAGCCACCGGCCAACCTGTTTGGTTTAAATGTATCGCCCGAGTCATTGCCGGCAGACGTATCGGCTGCGGCGGCACAACTTGCCAGAGCGGGCAGACTGCGCGAAGCGCTCTCGTTGCTCTATCGCGGCGCGCTGTCGGCGCTAATCCATCGCCACCGCGTTGTTGTTCACGCCGGTGATACCGAGGGTGACTGCGCAGAGGCAGCGTCACGTGCGCTCGACAAGCCCGGTGCAGATTATTTCACCGGCCTGGTCGGGACCTGGCAACAACTTGCTTACGGTTCTTCATCACCACAATTGGGTGAAGTGGACGCATTGTGCAGGGATTGGGCATTGCACTTCAGCACCGACGAGTCACCAGCGGAAGGGCAAGCATCATGAGTTTGCGGGAAATACTCATCATGATTCTGGTGGTCGTGATCGGCCTGAGCAGTGTCGCGTGGTTCCTGGCGACGCATGAACAAGTCACCGAGCAGGCCTGGACAGGTTTTCGCGGCGAAGCGAAGCGTAATCCGTGGCTTGCTAGCCAACGGCTGGTACGTCGATTAGGTCAGCCTGCCTCCGAGCTTCGATCATTGCCCGAGCTGCGTAACCTCCCGCCACACGCCACACTGATCATTCCGCGATCACACCAGACAATTAACCGCCATTTGCGCGACGAGATTATTGATTGGGTCAGGCGTGGCGGCTATCTGATTGTCGAGGCCGAGTATGCGCGACAGGAAGACCCTTTGGTGGACGCGTTCGGCGTCGATCGCATTTCGGTTGAGGTCGACGAGTTCGAAGATGGCCGCGAAGTTGCTGAAGACACCGACTTCGAAACGATCAGACTGCCTAACGCAACAGCGCCCGCAAAGATCGACCTCAATCCCTTCATGTCGGTGGATGCGCAAGACGTCTGGTTCCGGGCCGATGAACATTTCGGCACCTATTTGCTCGTCAAGCGCAGCGGACGCGGTGCTGTCGCGGTTATCAACGATCTGAACTACGCGCGAAACCGCGGCATCGGAATACTTGATCACGCACGGTTTCTGGTCGACCTGGTCCAACTGCGCGACGAGTTCACCCCTGACGACGGGGTCGGACTCGCATCACAAGACGCGCCGGTCTTGTTCTTCAATCGGCCCGGCAAACTTTCCCTGGCCAGCTGGCTGAAGGAACATGCCTGGGCACCGCTGGCTAGTGGCGCGATCGCACTGTTTCTCTTTCTGTGGCGCGTGATCCCGCGGTTTGGCCCAATCATGCCCGAGGCCGAGCGCCGGCGACGCCGATTGCTCGATCACCTGCGTGCCAGCGGCCGGTTTCTGTGGTCCAACGGACATGCAACAAGACTATTGGAAGCTTCGCGGGACGCGTGCCTGAGACAAATCGGCCGATCGCTGCCTCACTTCCTCTCTACGACAGCAGATGCCCGCGTCGAGCAACTGGTAAACGCGCTTGGCATCACGCAAGAACAGGCGCAACGCATCCTGCAACCACAACAGGGCGGAAAAATGATGCAGTTCTGGCACACCATCCGGCTTTATCAACGCGTTCACTCTCGCCTTGCGATCCGCTCTGCTACGGCCGGCACGAAGTCCGCTTGACGCATTCAGACAGGCGATTTGCATAACCTGGTAATTCGACACACGATACAAGTTCCATGGACATTTCACAGCAACAGTTTGAACAGGCAACCACAACAGCGCAGCAAGTGCGTTCGCAAATTGGCAATGCAGTGGTTGGCCAAATCAATGCCATCGACCAGATACTTGCAGCGCTGATCGCCGGCGGCCATGTGCTCATCGAAGGCGTGCCCGGATTGGGCAAGACACTGCTTGTCAGGGCATTGGCGCAAATCTTTGGCGGCCAGTTTGCGCGCATCCAGTTCACACCAGACCTGATGCCGGCCGATGTCACGGGTCATACTTTGTATGACCAGAACACCGGCCAGTTCACGACACGTCGCGGCCCGGTATTCACCAACCTGTTGCTCGCCGACGAGATCAACCGCGCCCCGGCGAAAACGCAGGCAGCGCTTCTCGAAGTCATGCAGGAAGGCCAGGTCACCATCGAAGGCGCTTCACATCAGCTCGAACCACCATTCATGGTGCTGGCAACCCAGAACCCGATTGAGCAAGAAGGCACCTATGCCTTGCCCGAAGCACAGCTCGACCGCTTTTTGATGAAAGTACGTATTGACTACCCGGACCCGGACGATGAGGTGCGGATGGTCGCCAAGATCACCAACAACCAGATCGGCGAAAAGCTCAACGTGTCACAGGTCAACCGCATCGTGCATCCCGACAACGTGCTGGCGCTGCAAAGTGTCGCCGCAGCAATACGCGTCGATGATGCCGTGTTCGATTACGCGGTGCGTATCGTGCGCGCCACGCGCAGCCGGAATGGTGTATCGACCGGTGCGGGACCGCGCGGTGGCATCGCACTGGTTCGCTCGGCGCGCAGCCTGGCCTTGATGCAAGGTCGCAGTTTCGTCACGCCCGATGACATCAAGTGCATGGCGCTGCCAAGCCTGCGACACCGCATTGCGCTGGCGCCTGAATTCGAGATCGAAGGACAGTCGACAGATCAAGTGCTCACGCGCTTACTCGAAGAAGTCGAAGCGCCAAGAGTCTAGGCCGGCTCTTGATCATTCGGTTACCGATTCAAAACACGACCACGTTGACACGCCGCTAAACCCCACGACACTGCAATCATGCTCATCCCGTCTCGTCGGCTTGTCTTTCTGGCAATCGCACTGTGTGTGGCGGGGTTACTGGTTTCGTTTTTTAACACCCTTGAAACAGCATGGTTCGCACTGTTGCTGACCCTGGTTGTGACCGCCTTGCTCGACGCCGTGCGCGGGCTGCGAACGACGGTACCCTACGCTGCTCGACAGGTACCAGGTTCATTACCCCTTGGTAACGCCCACGAGGCGGCACTCAGACTTGAAAACCGCGAGCCGCGTGCCATCCGCGTCGAAGTGCACGACTTCGCCCCGGCCCAAGTAACCACCGAACGACTGCCGCAAAGCGTCGTGCTTCCCGCTGGTGGCTGGTCGGAGCTGCATTACCTTCTGCACCCGCACGAACGTGGCGAGATTTCCTTCGGCCGTGTTCAACTTCGCATCCTCTCACCGCTTGGTCTGTGGAATGTTCAACGTCTGGCCGGACAAACCGAGAAAGTGCGCGTCTATCCCGACTTCGCACGCGTCACCGGATTCGCACTCATGGCGACAGATCATCGCTTGTCGCAGCTTGGTGTGCTGCAACGCCGCCGGCGCGGTGAAGGGATGGACTTTCATCAACTGCGCGAATACCGCGAGGGTGATCCACAGCGCCAGGTCGACTGGAAGGCCAGTGCCCGCATGCGCCGGCTCATTTCGCGCGAGTATCAGGATGAGCGCGACCAGCAGATCGTGCTTCTGCTCGACTGCGGTCGGCGCATGGCAGCGCGCGACGATGCCATCTCGCATTTTGATTACGTCGTCAATTCTGCGCTGCTGCTTGCCTATGTCGGACTGAGACAAGGTGATGCGGTCGGCATGCTGACCATGTCCGGCCCATCGCGCTGGCTCGCACCCCGCAAGTCACGCGCAACGGTCAATACAATCCTCAACGGCGTCTACGATCTGCAACCAACCATGGACGCGAGTGATTACCATGTGGCTGTGCTCGATCTGATGCAGCGCGTGCGCAAGCGTGCTCTCGTCGTGGTGTTGTCCAACCTGCGCGATGAGGATGACGATACGCTCGCACCTGCACTCAGGCTGCTGCAAACAAAACACCTGGTACTGTTTGCATCACTGCGCGAGAACATCCTGTCGCGGGCACTCGGAAGTCGCGTCGACACATTCGAACGTGCAATCACACACGCGGCCGTTGCCGACTATCTACAAAGCCGCCGGCGTATGTTCAATCGCCTCGAAGGTTTGGGGGCAATGTGTGTTGACGTCGAACCCGAGCAACTACCGATGGCACTGGTCAATCGCTATCTGGAAATCAAGGGCAGTGGTCGACTCTAGACCGGTCGTTTGACCATCATCAACAGGCTCTCCGTTACTCGCCTGCATACTGAAAAAATAAACCAACAAGGAGAGTTCGAGATGAAACTGATTGCAGAGTTGCTCGCCTTCGGCGCGGCATTGGCGTTTGTTTCGCCAGCTTTGGCCGGCAAGCTCGATGATTGCCCTGACCCAGCCGCGGCCAAACAATTCGTAAAAGCATGCATGCAGGAAAACCCCTACAACACCCGGGAAGCCTGCGAAGAGCGCACATTAAAGAAGCTGTGCGGCGGTCGTTAAGCAACTACTTGTCTTTGTTCTTTGCGCCAGACGAGGGCAAGCTTTCCAATAATCCATCGGGCAAAGGCAGGTCTTTCATCAAGGTCTCGAGCGGATCACCGTCGGTCCGTCCTTTTTCGATGATCGCCGCGCAAGGATCACTCGCCGCGCCGAGTTGTCGCCAGAAGCGCGTGGCCAACAGTGAAAGGCCTGCTGTTGCCCAGGCAGCGCCACCGGTCACCAAGGTACCCCCTGGATCCAGTCCAACGCGCGGGTTGTCGAGTGTGCCGCCAATCGTCGCAAGATCACCGGCAAGATCGAGAAAGCTGAAACTGAACCAGCGTCGCCGCACGGCCTTGAAGCCGAACAGGATCTCCCTTGTGGTGAGGTTAACCGCGCCACTGCCGAGAAGATCGACTTCCTTGAAGCGTATCGCCATACCATCGGGCGAACTGACGACACCGTCCGCGACATCAAAATGTACCGCCGCACATTCCATCTGCGTATAGTCGTCCGGTTTTCTGCCCGGCAATAAGGTCTCCACCAGGTCGCGAGAGACCGCCTGCACCATGAACGGTTTGCTGCTTCTTCTCAACCGGCCAGGACCGGCCGAAACCAGTGCTTCGCCTCTGGCCGATTCGTACACCTTGCGCGGTGTGGTGCCGACGCCAGCAAACTTCACTCTGCCCGAGATGAGCGGAACACCTGATCGAACCGACGGACTTTCTCCCCTCTTCAATGACTCGAGGTCGAGGTTCGTCGTACTCGCCCGAATAGCTACCATCGGGAAATCCGCTGTGCCATCAAACGTGAGCTCGAACGAAAGATCGCCTTCCGCTATCGAGGCAGCAGCATCGAGCCTTCCGTTATCCAGCTCCGCCTTCACTGTCGGACTGCCGAGATCAAACTCATGCCCGATCACGCGGCGAAGACTTAACTCTAATGTCGCGTCAAACGCGCGTACCCCCTCCAGGTCAAAAGGTTCGTCCAGTTTCGAGGCTCTATTCTTTCTGGCTGTTTGCGGCGTTTTGTCGGATCTTTTTTCGGTTGGCGGACGAAGCCAGGGCCTCAAGTCAAGCGTTCCGCCCGACAAGATGGCAGTCAGCTTGATTCGGTCTTTGAGTTCCAGTTGTATGTCACCGTCCAGGTCAGCGTCGCCCGCGCGAAACTGGAGTCTGCGTAAGGCAAACACGCCATCTTCCAGACTGGTCTTGGCGCTCACCGTGACCGGAAGGTCCGGCAGGACCCATTCGTCACGAATCAACGGTTGTAGCGCCTGCCCTTTGAAGTTCACCTTGACGTCGAGTGGTGTACGCGCGGGTTCGCGCAAATCGGCAATTGTGCCCGCCACCATGGCGAAGCCGTTCGGCGATCGCAATTCGACGCGTAGCGGAACGTCGCGTCCACTCAATAAAGCATGAAGCGCACTCTGCGCCGACACACGAATCGGTCTGTCGCGGAAAGTCGTGTTCAGGACTGCGGCTATCTTTGGCCATAGCAGCTTGTGATCGAGCAGTTCCACCAACCTGCCGCCCGACACCGCCAGGTCCACAGGATATTCACCATACTGTCCCTGCAAGTCTGCCCGCACGTTGACCCCGGGCCCTGCAATTGCACTCGCACGCGCCACGATCAACTCTTCGTCACCGCCATCGTGCTTGAACCTTGACGCACCGACTCGCACCGCGACCCTGGCGTTGTCCAACCAGCTGCGTATCGACGCACCACGCGTCTCGAGAGTCGCAGTTACCTCACTCACAGCGCCTGCGACTGGCGTG
>CP070775.1:2722210-2728836 GCA_020346185.1 Betaproteobacteria bacterium
GAGCGGAATCCGCCCGCGCGCTGCGCTTCGTACAGCGTGAAGTCCGGGTCCGAAAGCACGTCAGGGATGTGCACCGGCGCTCGCTCGAGCAGCACGCGGCCAACGAGGCTACCGCGGCCGGGAGCTAGCGGATTAGCCTCTATGTATGCCTCGTACGCCGGCGCGGCGTTGTATGAGTAGGCCAGCCGGGCAAGTTCCCCGTCGAAGCGGAAGATGAACCCCTCGTTCGCGCCGGCGAGGCGGGTGGCGTTCTCGATCAGCACCCTCAGGACCGCGCCGAGATCGAAGGTGGTGCGGCTGATCGCCCTCAGCACCTCGCTGGTCGCAGTCTGCTGATCCAGCAATCTGCTCAAGTTGCGCTCGTGCTCTTGCAACTGCGACTGCAGCCGCTCACGCTCGACCATCGCGGCCAGGCAGGAAGCAAAATCGGGAAGCAGGCGCAGACGCTTTGCGTTCAGCTCGGTACCACCGTACTTGTTATCCGCAACCAGCAGGCCCAATGGTTGGTCGCGGGAGAGAAGCGGCGCAACGAAGTAGCTGGTCGATTGGACCGCACGAAATGCAGGGCGCAACCGCGGCAGCTTTGCGTCGGATCCGCGAACCAGCAGCCCTGCCTCACCGCGCATGGCCTGCGCTGTCGGGCCACCCTTGGTAAGGCGCATCTCCGGCCGCTCAACCAGCGACCGCGTGTCGTCTTCAGACAAGCCCGAACCTGCCACATATAACAACCGATCGCCTTCCGGCGCAAGCGCCCAAAGATGCAGCCGATCGACCCGTACAGCCTCACGAGCGCCTTCCATCGTGTTCAGGAGCCGATCCTCGAGCGACGGCCCTTGCATGGCATCGAATAACGCAACCTCAACCATTGCTACATCGCCCTTGCAATAAGCACTGCTTTCGCATTGTCACAGAGCTGCGCGACAAGGCGTGCGTCGGTGACATCCTCGAAGGTGACACGAAGCTGGCGCGGCGGCCTGCTGAACCGGCTAGTGCGATCCCTTGCGGGACCTTTCCTCAGCCGGCAGATCAAGATTGCAGCCCTGCAACCGCACGAACAACACAGCAGCCTTGCAAGAAGCACCCCGGGACTCATGGCTTTCAAACCCGCTCTCCCAAAGCTGTTCCTCCCACCTTTCGTATGAATTCGCTCGCGCGCATTTTGAACGAAACGTGCACACGCATTAGAGTCTATCACCTTGAACCCTCGCTTAGTTCGCCAGAGATGTTGGAGGATGACGCGAATAGGTGCGATGAGGATTGGCAAGGCTGCGTTGAGCGCGCCCTCACTCGACATGCTTTCATCACCAGAAAAAATGCGCTCTGCCCCGGCAAGATCGCCGCTTCCGGCACTGCGCCAGCATTCCCTGTCACGTGTCCTGGGCTAACCAGTACGCTCATTTAGGTTGTTCTCAAGACTTCAGGCTATGAATCGACGTCGCTAGCACGTTGTGCAAGCGCACAACGCGCGCGAATGACGAATACGACACGCCGACGATGATGAAGGTAAACACCTAACTCGGCCGGTTACATGAACT
The DNA here is from genome assembly GCA_020346185.1 of Betaproteobacteria bacterium. GTDB lineage: Bacteria > Pseudomonadota > Gammaproteobacteria > Burkholderiales > Eutrophovitaceae > SG8-40. The sequence continues at coordinate 2,723,746 of CP070775.1, forward strand.
GGCAGTCCTGCATCGCACCAACATATCGTCAAAGTCAGCTAGGGACAAGACAGACCGTCTGCACGCGATAACGAGCGTTTCACGGCCCCTTCACGCCGGTAACACGCCACCAGCCAAGCAATCGGATATATGTCAAGCTCTAGCATGAGTTCCGCTGCGACGAGTGCAGAATGCCGATTTCGCACTAATTATTTGTCGCCGCTAAGCAACCCGTAAGGCAGACCTGCTTGGTTACTGAGCGATCGACGCTGCGGGTAAGTAGCGCAGGCAATATACGGGGCAAGACAATCAACAAGCCAGGCCCGGCAGCGAACCGCTCGAATGTATCCGGGTGATGCAAGCGCTTTAGCTCCGCGCTAACCACCTTACGGGCACACTGATCATTGCAACCAATTTGAGCTGCAGCAGCTGCCCGAACACGCCGTACTCCTTCGGGCACACCCCATACTGCCTGGCACAGAATAGCTCGCGCAGACCAACCGACAGTCAAAGAGTTGCACACATCGGTCACTTGAAGGCATGACGCTGTATGGTTTGAATGACGAGCTGTCAGGCTCCAGCATGGAGAGCGACGGTGGTCATTGCCGTACAAAAAAAGTGCATCTATATTCATCTGGCTAACGGCAATCGTGATCCGACCCACTGCCCGAATGCCGGTTTCAGCGATAAAATTCACAACGGCAAGCACATGCAAGTCTTCAGTAAACGCGTCGAATTTGAAACTCTCTGGGAGTCGGCCAAGTGGCCAGATTGCGACGCTGCTCTGCGCTGCCCGCCCAGCCTTCCGGCATCTGGATCCTGTGCGTTATGCAATACATCAAAGTTCGCCCGCTAAACGCTGCACTGGGTGCTGAGATTTTCGGAGTCGACATCTCGAGGCCACTGGCTGGTCAGGTGGTCAAAGAGATTCGACAGGCCTTCCTCGAACATCTGGTGGTTTTTTTTCGTGATCAGCAGCTAACGCCGCAACAACAGCTTGCGTTTGCCAGGCAGTTCGGTGCGCCGATGGCGTATCCGCAACTCAAGGGCCTTGCCGATTGCCCGCTGGTTACACCCGTCATCAAGCTCGAGCATGAGCGAAACAATTTTGGTGGTGTCTGGCACACCGACACGGCTTATCTGGATCGCCCGCCGATGGCGAGCCTGCTGTACGCGCTTCAGACACCTTTACACGGCGGGGACACGCTGTTCGCCAATCAGTACCTCGCGTACGAAACACTTCCCGCCAATATACGTGGGGAGCTGGGTGAGCTGATCGCGGTGAATACCTCTACCAAGGCCGAGGCCACACGCACGCGTGAAGAAAGACAGCGCGACTCAGGCGACCAACTGCAGGTTCTGAGCGCCAAGCACCCAGCCGTGCGCACGCACCCGGAGACTGGCCGCAAATCACTGTACGTGAACGTCGGACACACGACACATTTCGATGCCCGGAGTGAGCAAGACAGCGCTGAATTACTGGCCGTTCTCTTCGCGCATCAGATCCGACCGGAATTCACCTGCCGTTTTCATTGGCAGCCAGGTTCACTGGCATTTTGGGATAACCGCTGCACACTGCACTTTCCGGTCAATGACTACCACGGCAGCCGCCGCGTGATGCACAGGGTGACGCTGACCGGAGACAAGCCGTCTTAACGCAAACTCTACAGTAAGGCGCGCCAACCCATCTGCCCTGATGCTATCCGCCCGTCCGGCTGCAGCAACGCACACTTCAGGCAAATTCTCGCGCGACAGTTCCAGCACGCAGCAGAAATCGTCGACCTGCCAACTTTGCCCCGTTCAAGCGCTTCAATCAGCGCTAGGTGCAAGACAAACGCCCCAACACGCGAGAGCGGCGGCGCTCGCGCAAAAAGAGCGATGCGGAATTCGTCGCACCATTTCTCTGGCAACTCGTCAAGAATATTATCGAACGAGGAGAGCAGCCGACAACGACCAGCTCGTGATCAGGCTTGCTATCGTTAGGCACTCCTCCGATCAGTTCAAGCACGCGTGCGCGCACGATCAAAATGCTGCCGAATTTGCGCTTGTCGCTATGTGGGTCGCCAATCACCAGCGACATCGCCAGTGAACGATACCCGCTATGGTAGTTGCAAACGATGATGTCCCGCCTGACCCCGCTCACCTGTAGCAAGCAACAAGATGGCGCTGAGTCGATCATCGCCATCAAACGACATGCGACGACGGCATCGACCCTGATGGCGTTCTCGATCTCACCGAAGTCCGTCTCGGACCGAAACAGGTTCAAGGCCTTGATGATGTTTGCGTTGGGAGGCGATGCAGGTTAGATGTTCTCCTGCACCGGTATTGTTGCCGGTAAAGTATCTGTCAAATCGTCAGCTTCATCCCGCACTTGAGCCAGAACGTTCTCCAGCACCGGGCTAATTTGGCACACACTCTCGTCACCAGATTTCGGAAACCAGTACGCAGATCCAATAGAGGCATGATATTCGCCGGCTATCGCTGCGAATCGGAACGACTCAATCCGGAGCGGCTCGTTTCGAATCATTTCACAGTGAAGAATCCAGCCAAGACATGAGTCACTCGGCCACCGGCGCAAGATCAAAGTTGCACAATACTATTCGCGCGGCACGATTTCGACCCGCTCGAACCGCTGACACGAACAAAGATTGCTGCACTTTGCAACAACGAGTTCTGCGCGCGGAATCATAGCCTGCTGCTGGCACAGATACCCTCTAATACCGCTGCGCCCAGCCAGCCCGCGAAAACCTCGACCGAGATCGCATCGCACAGTCTCGAAGCGTGCACCACGACAGTAGCGCAGTCACCGGTTCAAATCCCTGTACCGCCTGCGCCAGACGCATCAGATCATCGAAACGCGGCTTTTCCACCGGGCTATCCGCGACAGCTACCCGTCAACGCAATGCGCATTTGAACGCCTCAGGCGGCCTTCAGCCACTCGCGAATATCCCACGGTTCATATAGAGTCCAGATGTAGTCCGTGCAAGCGTTCTCGCGCAAGTGATGGATATTCTGTTTGTCTGCTTCGTCGATGAAAGTCTGAAACACCGACTCGCTTGGAAACTCGACAACGATCAGATAACGACGCTCCGTGTCGCCATGCATCTTGCGAATCGGCTTCCATCCGGAAGCCACTACGCGACCACCCAAACCATATATGATCTTTCCCGCCTTGACGGAATAATCGCGGTATTCGTTCTCGCGTTCAGGCAACAAGTTGAATACGTTCAGTGCATAGACCACTTTGCCCCCTCCGGTAAAGACTTCATTATTGATGGCATTGCTTGAGGGTTTATACCATGAGCAACGCGAGCCTGAACAAGCCCGAGGCGCCGCTGTGTCACGGAATCAACGACCGTTTGCCCATCCGGCGTTCGCAACCTCATCGTTTGCATCTACAATCTATACAAGCAAGCTTGCCCCACAAGGAGAAAACATGGCCAAGAACATGCAGGTGCTGCTCGCCAAGCGCCCGAATGGCTGGGTGAAGGAAACGGACTTCGAAATTGTAGAAAGCGACATCGCCGTGCCGGGTCCGGGTGAGGTGCTGATCGAAAATCACTGGCTGTCGCTCGATCCGTATATGCGCGGTCGCATGAGCGCCAGCAAATCCTACGCTGCCTCAGTCGAAATCGGCGATGTCATGGTCGGTGGCACGGTCGGCAAGGTGATCGCCTCGCAGCATCCGAAGTTCAAGGAGGGAGACCACGTGGTCGGGTCGACCGGCTGGCAGCTATACGCACTGTCGGCCGGAGACGGCCTCAACAAGATCGACCCGGACGCTGTGCCGCTCTCAACATATCTTGGGGTCTGCGGCATGCCGGGGGCTACGGCTTGGATCGGACTGCTCGAATACTGTTCGCCTAAAGCCGGGGAAACCGTGCTGGTATCGGCCGCTACCGGGGCGGTGGGTGGTGTCGTCGGTCAATTGGCGAAGTTGCAAGGATGCCGCGCGGTAGGCATCGCCGGCGGTGCCAAGAAATGCGATCACGCCAAAACGCAACTCGGCTTCGATGCCTGCGTTGATTACAAGGCGGGTAATTTGCATGACGATCTGAAAGCAGCGTGTCCGGATGGCGTCGACTGCTATTTCGAGAATGTTGGCGGTGAAGTGATGGACAGCGCCTTGAGTGTACTCAATCCGTTTTCACGAGTTGCGCTGTGCGGCCTGATTTCAGGCTACAACGCGACTGAACCGTATGGACAGAAGATGATTCGCTCACTACTGGTTAACCGCGTGAGTTTGCGAGGCTTTATCGTATTCGATCGCCCGGATCTATACGCCAAAGCCATAATTGAACTCGTACGCTGGGTATCACAGGGAAAAATCCGTTATCACGAGACGGTCGCAGAAGGTCTGAACGATGCGCCGCGTGCCTTCATTGGCATGCTCAAGGGCGAGAATCTTGGCAAGCAGCTCGTAAAACTGACCTGACGGGCGCTAAAGAAGGAAGCAACGATGACGGGGTCCAGAAGTTCTAATAGTCGCGTGCAACGTTCTGACAGCGCCACAGCGGCGCTGAAACAGGCAGCACGGCAGTGACGAACACGCCTACGAAAGGGGGTCCGGCGGTGACTGAAACAAAACTGATACTGGACTATATCTACGACCACGCCGCAGAGCATCCGCAACGCGTTCTTCTGACCCAGCCAGTGAGCGGCGGAAAGGTCGTCGATTACACTTGGAGCGAGGTGATCAATCAGGCGAAACGCATGGCTGCCTATCTGCAAAGCCAAGGCTTCGGCGCGGGCAGCCACATCGCGATCTTGTCCAAGAATTGCGCGCACTTCTTCATCGCTGAGCTCGCCATTTGGATGGCCGGCGGCACGACGGTGGCAATTTTCCCCACCGAGAGCGCCGACACCATCCGCTACGTACTGGAACACAGCGACTCGAAACTGCTGTTTGTCGGCAAACTCGACACTTGGTCCGAGCAGGAGCACGGTGTTCCGGCAGGCATGCCTTGCATTGCCCTGCCCCTGGCACCATCGACCACGTTTCCCAAGTGGGACACGCTGATCGCTGCCGCAGCGCCACTTCCCGAACGCCCGTCACGCAAGCCCGACGATCTCGCGATCCTGATGTATACCTCCGGCTCGACCGGTGAGCCC
>CP070775.1:2728936-2737731 GCA_020346185.1 Betaproteobacteria bacterium
GCGCGCTTTCATCGCCATGCCAACGATACCCAACACAACCGCGATGCTCAGCACAGACACGCCAGCAATCAGCCCCCAGGGCAGCTGGAACTCAGGCACTTCAGTATCGATCAGCATCACCGAGCCGACAATGAACGCAATAGCCCCGCCGGCGCCGAGCGCCCCGTAAGACGTAACGAACAACTCCGCGATCACGAACGCAATGCCAAGCAGAATCAACGCGACCCCCACATAGTTGATCGGCAACATCTGAAACGCGTACAGCGCTGTTAACAAGCAGATCGCACCGGCGATGCCCGGTATCAGTGTTCCCGGATTGTAGAACTCCAGCAGCAGCCCGTAGATGCCGATCAGCATCAGAAGATAAGCCACAGTCGGGCTGGTGATGGTGGCAAGGAAACGATTGCGCCAGTCGGGTCCAATCTCGGCCACCTCAATGTCCGCCGTGCGCAGCGTCACCGTTTTATCTTTCGAAACCTTGACCCTGCGTCCATCCAGCTTGATCAGCAAGTCATCGACGTCAGTCGCGATCAGGTCAACAACGCCAATCCGCTCTGCTTCTTCCGCTGACAGACTAACCGCTTCGCGAACGGCTTTCTCTGCCCACTCGGCGTTGCGCCCGCGCAACTGTGCCAACCCTCTGATGTAGGCGGCGGCATCGAACACCGCCTTGCGACGCGTCGCGTCCGACATCCAGTCTTCTTCCGTTGCTTTGGGGGCATCGGCCGATTCGTCGGGCTGCTTGTCTTTCGCCGGTTGTTCCTGCGGTTTCGGCGACCCCGGCATACCGCCAATAGCGATCGGCGTCGCTGCGCCCAGATTCGTCGCCGGCGACATCACAGCAACATGACTGGCATAGAGAATATAGGTTCCGGCACTCGCGGCGCGTGCGCCGGCAGGGTGGACGAACACAATCACCGGGATTCTGGAGGCAAGTATATCCTTGATGATATCGCGCATGGCGCTGTCAAGACCGCCCGGCGTATCCATGCGCAGCACAACGAACTGCGCGTCGACTTCTTGCGCTTTGTCGATCCCGCGGTGAAAATAATCAGCGGTTGCCGGCCCGATCGCGCCGGAAATGTCGAGCACTACTGCCTCGCCATCCGACGCGGCGAATACCGCTTTGCTGAGCACCAGCAATAGCATACAAGCTAGCAAACGCATCAAAAAATCTCCACCGCGACGCCTGACTGGCCGCCGGCTATTCCACTCTCAGCCAGGTCTGGCTGCGACCGATCAGCGAGATGCCGATATAGCCACGCACATCCAGTTCCTTGCCGTCGTCTGATACCGTCATCTTACAGCGGTAAGTCTTGCCATTGTCAGGGTCGAGGATTTGCCCGCCTTTCCAACTCTCCTCTTTGTCCTTCAAGCCCCAAAGTATGGTCATGCCAACGATCGGTTGGTTCTTGCGCTCCCCCTTGCACTGCTCACACAGATTTTCCGGATCATCACCCGGTAAAGGAAATATCTTCTCCACTTTCCCCTGCAATTCGCCTGCAACCTCGACAAGCCGCACGTAGGATCGCTCCTTGCCGGTCACGTCGTCGATAGTCTTCCACAAGCCGACCGGCGTTGTCTGTGCGGCAACCGTCTCGGCCAGCAGGCAAAACATCGCCAGCGCACCGTTCAAGCTCAATTGTTTCATCCAGTCCTCCACTACAGTGACAGCTAACAGCATCATCGCATGGCAGACGCTAACGCCGCTTGCAGTCTGACAACGATTCTACTCTGCCACCGCAGAGCGAGCGCACGCCTTCTGACCGAACGCAGCGATTCAAACGGGAGGCGCCGTAGGAGAGAAGCGCGTTGACAGTATCAAGATTGATGCATGCCGGCAGGATCGTCCCGAGCTTGGCTGAACTTTGCCGACATCAAAGCATCAACAATAGCCTGACGGTCGCAAGCCTGGTCGTAAGGCAATGACTCGCCAAACGCCTCGGCATCGAAATTCGGATTCTGTTTCAAAAAAGCCACGACTGCCAAGTTGCATTTGTCTGCGTCGCCTAGTCTGGCAAGTGATGCGACACGATAGGCATGATCATCGGCTCGCAGTCCGCTGATGTGGTCGAGCGCTTCAAGTGCTTCCCGGTAACGCTTCAGGTGAAAAAGCGGCCGCGCCAGGTGCGTCCAATAACGCTGCGGATGATACGGGTTCAGTCTCATCGACCTTCTCACCCACTCGACGGCTTCATCATGCTTGCCAAAGAACGAGAGAATCTCTCCCATCGCGCAGACCGACCGATCATCGTTTGGGTTAAGAAAGAGCGCTCGCTCCTGATGCCACAGGGCGCGTTCCAGCTTCCCCCTGGTCAGACATATCTGCGCAAGAATTCGATGACACTCGCTTTCGTTCTCATCGAGTTCGAGGCCGCGCTGCGCCGCGGCCTCGCTTCTGTCGATTAGTTGGGTTTTCTCGTCGGGATTGAAGACCATTGCCTGTCCCAGTCCACAGGCAAGCCAGGTGTGGGCCAGTGCGTAATTCGGGTCTTTCTCTATGGCGCGCTCAAACAGGTCGATGCAGGTACGACAATCCTCCGCCGTAAAGCGATGATGGTGATCCTTGCCGCGCAGGAGAATGTCGTAGGCATCCAATCGCTCCGGGGATGCTTTGCGAATGTTGGCCAATCGTGCCGCTTCTACCTGGCCTGCCAGGATGGACACGAGCGTTGACGTAATCTCGTCCTGAACGGCGAATACGTCCTCGAGTTCCCTGTCAAAGCGACCGCCCCACAAATGCGTTCCGGCAAAGGCATCAAGCAGCTGAACATTGATCCGTACCTTGTTACCCGAGCGCCGCAGACTGCCTCGCACCAAGAATTGCGCGCCCAGTTCATCGGCAACCTCCCGGTCCGGGATGGCGGCGTCCCGATAGCGGAACGAAGAAACCCGTGCGGAGACCACCAGGTTACTGAATCGCGACAACGCGGTGATCAGATCCTCGACGATGCCGTCGACAAAATAGGCATCCTCATCACCGGACAGATTATCGAACGGAAGCACAGCAATGGTCGGCCGCTCGTGCACCACCCGAGCGGCCACAGGGGCTGCATCAGCGTTGCCCGCAGCATCTGCACCCTTATCGATACGTTGAATGCTCGCGTACAAGGTTCTGGTCTCGGCGCTCGGCTCCGCATCCAACTCACGTTGCAGCGCCTCGACACAGGTCTGGTACTGACGCAGTGCATCAGACCGGCGCCCAAGGCGAACGAACAGCTTCATGAGATCAGCGTGCGCTGGTTCACAGGCCGGATCCATTGCCAGCCGCTGATGCAGCGTTTCTATCGCCTCCCCGGTTCTGTCGCCGGACACGAGCAGTTGAACAAGCTTGTCTGCCGTGTCACACGCGGTTTGCCGAAGTCGGGTACGCGCCGGGATCAGCCACTCTTCGAATGCCGGCTCGCGCAACGTCAACCCTTCCAGCAAATCACCGCCATAAAGATCGAGACAGCGACGCAAGGACTCCGGCTCATCGGCACGGGCGAGCTTCTCAAATTCGATGACATCGACAGAGCAATACTGCTGATCGATCGCCAGCGATTCGCCGCTGGCAATCAACAACGAATCACAACAGGCGCGAATTTTCGACAAGGCCTGGCGAAGATTGTGGCGTGCCCGCTCATCTCCCATGCGGCTCCACAACAAGCTCGCGAGTTCTTCCCGCGCATGTGCGCTCCTCGACTCCACGGCCAGAAAGCCAAGCAGGGCAACGGCCTTTTTCGAATTGAAGTCGACGACCTCACCGCTCGTCGACCGGGTCTCAAATCGGCCAAGCACACTAATTTGCAGAGATGACGCCACGAAACACGATTATAGACGCGAAATAGACGTTCAAAAAACACCAAATGACCTGCTGAAAAGACGCACGCTCTGGAACATTCACGCTGTCAGTTTGAATTCATTAATCATGGAGACATCGATATGCAAACGAAACAGCAGCGTCGAAAAGAGCACGTTTTCTGCACTATCGAGACGGCTACCGGCAATGCCTCTAACGACGGTATTTCTTCACGTTCGTCCAGTGAAAACATCCTTACCCTTCCGTTTGGCGCGTCGTTACCCTGTCCCATCGTCAATGTTTCAGGACCAGGCACACAATGCATCTGTTCCATGCGGCACAGTATGGAAAAGCGGACTTCAGGCTATGGATGGGGTAACCCTGAGCCTGAGCAACAAACTTGCGACAGCAGCGGTTATGCCCTGTTCTCTGACGGAGAAGCGGGCGCCATGCACGTCATTGCGCACCGCATGCTGGACAGCAATCAGGTCGAACTCGGCCACCGTTTGCTTGGCCAGTGGCTCAACGGTCGCGAGGGCAGCGGAAGCGAGTGGGTCCATCTTCAGTGGCACATGGCCATTTTTGAACTGACTCTTGGCCATTGGCCCTCGGCGCTCGAGCGATTTCACCAGCACATCCTTCCCGCAGTGCTGACCTCCGAGGACGCGCTGACGGACGCGCCCGCCTTGCTCTGGAGACTGTACCTTGCGGCGGGGAACCGCTTTTCTCTTCCATGGGAGCCGGTGCGAATTCGAGCGTTATCTGCGATCCAACGGCCGCATACCACGTTCGTCACCATGCACAACCTGCTCGCGCTCGCAGGCGCAGGCGATCTTGACAACCTGGATCAATGGATCGAGCGTCAATCAAAGACTGTTGCCTCGCGTGTCGAAAGCCTCGTCTTGCTGGTTGGAACCGCCCTCAGGTCATTCGTCGCCCGTCGATTCGAGGATGCCGCAGTGCAACTTGCGATGGTCAAGCCGAATGTCGCAAGCGTCGGCGGCAGCCGGGCCCAGAACGAACTATTCAGCAAGTTACATGACCTCGCTTTCCGCAACGCTGCTCGCGCAACGAGTGACTACGCATTCGCGCAAGCGGCTTGAACCAGAACCTGACAAAGGATCCAGACATGAACGAACTCATAGACACCACCAGCGATGTTCGCAGATCCAGCCAACTCGCTCCCATTCACAGCGCTGCCAGCGCTGACTCTGCCAGAGGTGAACGAGGCACGCCAGTCACGGAAGACACCGCCCGTCAGGACTTTGTCGGCGCGATGAGGCAGGCGGCAACGGGTGTAAGCCTGGTGACCACCGATGGCCCGGCCGGGCGCTTCGGCCTTACGGTGAGCGCGATGTGTTCCGTTTCTGCCGATCCGCCGACGGTGCTTGCCTGCATTCATCGGAAAAGCCCGATTCGCTCTGCGATGTTGCGCAATCAGAGGTTCTGCGTGAACGTATTGTCGACCCGGCAACATCGCCTCGCCAACCTGTTTGCAGGCATTGCAGATACCGGCCCTGCCTACGATTTTGCCGCTGCACGCTGGCAGCACGGTAGCGCCGGAGCGCCACGCCTGGTCGGCGCAGTGGCAAATTTCGATTGCTTGCTCGACAAGGCTCACGAGGCTGGTAGCCACACGATTTTCATCGGTCACGTAACGGCCGCAGTTCGCCAAGCCGGCAAACCCTTGCTCTATACGGATCGCCATTACGGCATCCCCCTGACCTGGGACTGAACACTGTGGTTGATCGGTTCTTTTTTTGACAACCGTCTGTACTCGACAAGGAGATTGCTATGAATGCCCCGTTCCCAAAAAACATGGAAGTAATCAGTTCCGTCTCACACTGGCGCGAGCTGGCCCATTCGCTTGGCGAGCAGTTCGCCAGGCGTGCCCCGCACTACGATCGCACCGGGAGTTTTGTTTCCGAAAATTATCGCGACCTCCGGCAACACAGGTTTTTCTCGGCGGGAGTACCGGCGGAACTGGGCGGCGGTGGAGCGACTTATGAGGATCTGTCCAATGTCATACGCGAAATCGGACGTCATTGCGGCTCAACCGCGCTGGCTTTCGCAATGCATACCCATCCGGTTGCTGCCAACGTCTACAAGCATTTGCACGGCGAAGAGGCCGCAACCAAAACACTGTTGAAGTTGGCAAAGGATGAGTTGATTATTGCTGGAACCGGCGCCAACGACTGGCTCGATTCCTCTGGTAACGCAGAACCGGTCGACGGCGGTTACCTTGTCAATGCGCGCAAGCGGTTCGTCAGTGGCGCCCCCGGAGCCGACTTGCTTGTTACCAGCGTGACCCTTGCCGCAACCGAGGGTAACGAAATTATCCACTTCGCGATTCCGTTCGTATCGCAAGGCGTAAACATCGTCGAAACCTGGAATGCGCTCGGCATGCGTGGCACCGGTTCGCACGACGTCGCGCTCAACAATGTGTTTCTACCCGCCGAGAAAATTGTCGGACGGCGCCCCGCCGGCGTCTGGCACCCGATGTGGAATGTCATTCTTCCCACCGCCATGCCACTGATCGTCTCGGCATATGTCGGATTGGCGGAAGCCGCGGCAGAGTCAGCCATCAACGCGGCCCGGCACAAGCAGGCCGAACTGGCACCGGCCGTGGGGCACATGCTCAACGAGTTGACAACCGCCCAGATGGCGTTGGCAGACATGGTCCGCCTCAATGACAACCACGGTTTTACTCCTTCGACGCAACTTGCCAGCAACATGCTCGCGCGCAAAGCCATTGCTGCCGAAGCGGTAAAGAAAACTGTTGAGGCTGCAGCAGAATTGGTAGGCGGCCCGGGGTTTTTCAATGGTCACCCGGTCGAGAGAATGGTCCGCGATGTGCGCGCCATCCATTTTCATCCACTGCCTTTGAAACGCCAGCAGATATTTTCCGGACGTGTCGCCCTGGATTTCGATCCGGTCGCCCAACCTGGCTGAGAGCGCTAGGCCTTCCGCGAGCGCATGACGCGGAAGGCCCGCCAATGCCGCCGCTTCAGCGGGCCTTCACTGCTGACTAACTGACGTTCTCGAACAAGCCGGCGGCGCCCATGCCGGTACCGATACACATGGTGACCATGCCGTAACGGTGCTTGCGTCGCCGCATGCCATGTATCAAGGTCGTCGTGCGAATCGCGCCAGTCGCGCCCAGCGGGTGTCCGAGCGCAATTGCTCCGCCCAGCGGATTGACGCGCTCCCGGTTGAGACCAAGGTCGTTAATCACCGCGAGTGACTGCGCGGCAAACGCCTCGTTGAGTTCGATCCAGTCGACGTCTTCCAGTTTGATGTCAGTCTGCTTGAGCACCTTAGGGATTGCAAACTTGGGCCCGATACCCATGATCTCCGGCGGCACGCCCGCCACCGCGAAACCGAGGAAACGTGCCAGCGGCTGCAGGTTGTGGCGCTTGATCGCAGTGTCCGAAGCCAGTATCACAGCGCCGGCCCCGTCGGACGTCTGCGAACTGTTGCCTGCAGTGACCGTACCCTTGGCAGCGAACACCGGGCGCAGTCCGGCCAATACGTCCGTCGTGGTACCAGGACGCGGGCCTTCGTCAACGCTGACAACGTTGGGCTGCTCGACGATCTCACGGCGCTCAAGATCAGCGATGCGGTCCCGAACTGTATAAGGAGCGATCTCATCCTCGAACTCGCCGGTTTCGATCGCAGTCAGCGCACGCCGATGGCTCTCGACGGCGAACGCGTCCTGCGCATCGCGCGGCACTTTCCACTGCTGAGCAACCTTTTCCGCAGTAATGCCCATGCCATAGGCAATTCCTACGTGCTCGCTGTCAGCAAAGATACGCTCATTGGCGACGATCTTGTTACCGCCCATCGGAATCATGCTCATGCTCTCGGTGCCGGCGCCAATCATGATGTCGGCTTCGCCGAGACGTATGCGATCGGCGGCAATGGCAACCGCATTCAACCCGGATGAGCAAAAACGGTTGACGGTAATGCCGGACACGGAGTTCGGAAAATCGGCCAACAGCAGTCCGATACGCGCCACATTCATGCCTTGCTCCGCCTCCGGCATGGCACAACCGACCACCACGTCGTCCACCTCGCCGCGTTCAACAGCGGGCACTTGCGTCATGGCGGCGTTCAGCGCGTGGCCGAGCAAGTCATCCGGCCGAACGTGCCGAAACACACCGCGCGGCGCCTTGCCGACCGGCGACCGTGCCGCCGCCACGATATAAGCATCCTGTACCTGCTTGCTCATGAGTGACGCTCCCGTTGCTCTTTTCGCACCCAATAATGCACCTCAGTTGCCGATACTTGTCGCTTGAATTCGGGCATCAGTTCCTCAGTGGTTTGCCCGTTTTGAGCATGTGTTCAACGCGGGCCTGGGTTTTTTCGGTGGACAGCAGTTCGATGAACGCTTCGCGTTCGAGATCAAGAAACCATTGCTCGTCGACCAGGCTGCCCTGGTCAATGTCACCGCCGCAGATGACATGGGCAAGCTTGCTGCCAATCAGATAATCGTGGTCGGAGACATAGTCTCCGGCCAGCATGTTCTGCATTCCCATCTTCAACGTCGCGATGGCACCGCGGCCGGCGACGGGAATACGCGCGGCGCGCAGCGGCGGACGGTAGCCGGATTCGTACCTGGCATTGAGCTGCTGCTTGGCAACATAAAGCAGCTCGAAGCGATTGATGACCACCGCGTCACGGTCCCGCAAAAAACCAAGCTCTCGTGCGTGTTCGGCACTGCGTCCGACCTGTGCGGTGGCGACGTTCTCGAAATAGCGTCGAATGAAAGGAAACAAGTCGCCGCCCTTTGCCTCTCCGGCAGCACGCAGCGCCAGTTCCTTGCAACCTCCGGCAGCGGGTATCAACCCCACGCCGACCTCAACCAGGCCGATATAGCTCTCAAGACTGGCGACTGCTCTATCGCAATGCATAATGATCTCGCATCCACCACCAAGCGCCATGCCGTCGACCGCCGCCACTGTAGGCACCATCGAATAACGCAACGCGAGATTCGTTTCCTGGAATTGCGCGA
>CP070775.1:2737831-2768156 GCA_020346185.1 Betaproteobacteria bacterium
AACGCATTCTTAATCATCGTACTCGTTTGTCGGGGTTGACAGCGGATTGAGATCCCTCGCAGCCCGGTTCTGCTCAGGACGAGCGACGAGGTTATGCGTCGCAGAGCATAAGGCGCGTTATTTTTGGCGATTCGCAACGGTCATCGCCAAAAAAGAGTACGATGAAGTGGAAAGTAAAGCCATTTGTGATGAGTGATACGAAGCGATGGAAGCGTGCTGCCGAACACATTGTTCGACAGCGATTGCACTTGACGCCGATCGAGGCGCTGTCGCCACGGTCACGCCCGAAGGACGAGGCGCAGGGTTACGCGTTGCAGACGGAAGTCAACCGCCTGCTCAGCAAATCCGGACTGGGGCGAGTCGTCGGTCACAAAATCGGCTGTACGACCCCCGTCATGCAAGCGTTTCTGGGAATTCCTAACCCCTGTGCCGGTGACGTGTTCGAGGAAACGGTACGGCATGGTTTCGCGACTTTGCCACGCTCCGGCTTTGTCAAGCTGGGGATCGAGTGCGAAATCGCGGTCGAATTGGGCCGCAATATTTTCCCCACTGACGGACCATTCACGCGTGACACCATCGCGCCGGCGGTACATGCGGTGATGGCCGCCATGGAGATTGTCGATGACCGCTACCGTAACTATGGTGAACTTGGCTTGCCGACGCTCATTGGTGATGACTTTTTCGACAGTGGTTGTGTGCTCGGCGAACCGGTTGTCGAATGGCGCGGGCTTGACTTGAACGCGCTCAGCGGAGTGACCTTGATCAATGATAAGGAGGTTGGGCGCGGCACCGGCCAGTTGATTATGGGTCACCCGCTAGATGCGCTGGCTTGGCTTGCTCAATCCCGGGCGGCGCGCGGAATGGGTCTGAAGCAGGGCGAGTTCGTCCTTCTCGGCAGCGTGGTGGAAACCAAATGGCTCAACGCTGGCGACATTGCGCGAATCAAAATCGATCCTCTTGGCAGTGTCGGTGTTCGCGTCATCGAGTAATGTGTTTGCCAGGTATAGTCCGGCGAGCTAATAGATACAAAATAAAAAACCGGCGGGGGTTTCCCCCTACCGGTTTGAGTGCGTTGCTTACACGTTGTTATTAGTTATTATCTTTTCAGGTGGCCGCCGCATCGATTACAACGGCTGGCCACTGCTTCCACCGCTATCCATCAGGGACTAGCCGGTGTCTGACACGACATTTAATACAGAACGATCGGGTTGCCGGGCGAGCCCGTGCCGCCAATGATGCGCATCGGTGCCCAGATAAAGGCGCCTTCGTAAATCTTGTTGTCGACCAACGACTTGGTGTCAACGTTTTCCAGGTTCCAGATGCCAAGCCGCGTCTGCAATTGGGTGTGGCACGGCACGGCCCATCCCATGCCTGCTTCTTCGTTACCCGGCTGCGCATCGTTTGCCGAGGTGTCGCCCATGGTCAGAGCGATGTTGCGGGTCGCGAAGTAATCACAAGCGCTTATACCGAAGCCAGGCTCGCCCTTGGCAAAAATGGCGCGTGCTGCAGCACGCTCTTCGGCCGACATCGACTTGTAGCGATCATTACTCCAGGTATTGCCCTGACCGGTGTGTAGTGCAACGCAGTCGCCCGAGCGAATGGCGCCCAAGCCCTGTGCTCTGAGAATGCCCTTTACATCATCGGCGGTCACGAAGCCGGCGACGTCCTTCGGCCCCTGCGGGATTGGAAGCATTTCAGCGCTGGCCGAGATCTGGCCAATGGACTTTTTGTATGCGACTGCGTCAAGCACGACCAGACGGCATACAAAGCCGAGTTCACCTACGTGTTCAACACCGAGTGGGCCCATACCCATGACCTGACCACCGGCGCCTCGCTCGTAGCTCTTCATCGGATCGACGCCGTTGTAGAAGAACATGCCCTCTGACGTGTTGACGCCAATGTGGCCCGGTCCGTCGAACTGGGTCTGGATTTGACCGATTTGAGTGGTGATCACCTCATCGTGATATACGAGGGCATTCTTGCCGAACGGTCCGCCGGTCGGTGTGCCGGGGATGACCATGTGCCAGATACGCGGGCCAAATGCCGGTGCTTCGCGGTGATAATACTTGCCGACGCTGATTGCCTTGTACTGCTTGATCGTCGCAAGTGCGCGCTTGATGTTTGCCGAACTCTTCATATGGTTTGCACTACCGGCACGGTCACCAGCGCCCCAAAACTTCGACGGTGCCCAGCCTTCCGTGATCGGAGCGTCGTTGACCGGACCATCCAGCGCGCCGGCGGCCATTGCGACGGTGGTGCCGAAGCACAGACCGACTGCAGCTGCTGCAATTACGGTGAGTTTCATTTGGGTCTTCTCCTTCCCCTTAGAAGTACAGTTGGTGCAAGGTTGTTTATTGTCTGTCTGCGCGAGGTCTACAACTCGATGCTTATGACCTGCCCGCAGAAGGCTGATACCTTGGCACAAGCGGAGAATGCTTGCAAGTCTCTGATGCAGAGTATTTCATTGACATGACGTTGGTGCGGCCGTAAGGTTTCCTGATTGACGCCTCCTTTGTGGAGTCTGCCGTGCGCGATGCCGCCGCAGGGGGCTCGCGGCGACGCCACCCACCACCGAAACCTGGCTCGCAGCAGTGAATTCGGCTGCTGCCAGTTATTTACTGCGGAGTACCCGATCTTGCTGACCGACAACCAACTCGCGGCATACCGTAAAGACGGTTTTCTCGTCGTTGAGCACGTATTCGACCAGGCGACCCTGGAGCGGCTGCGACGCGCTGTCGCCGGGCTGGTCGCTGGCGCCGCCGATGTAACTGACCACACCGACGTTTACGATCTTGAACCTACGCACACTGCCGAACAACCCCGTGTGCGGCGCATCAAAACCCCCCACAAGCTGCATCCGCTGTTTTGGGAGGTCGTCAAGCACCCGAAGCTGACTTCGATTCTTCGATCGCTTCTCGGGCCGAATGTGCGTTTGCACGGGTCAAAGTTGAATATGAAGCTGCCGCATTGCGGGGCGGCGGTGGAATGGCATCAGGACTGGGCGTTCTACCCTCACACCAACGACGATATTCTCGCGGTAGGGGTAATGCTCGACGATGTCGGAGAAGACAATGGACCGCTGCTGGCACTGCCCGGCACGCACCGCATCGACAAGATCTGGGACCATCATCAGGACGGGCGCTTCTGCGGTGCGATGGACCCCGCCGCCGCCCCGGATCTCGACTTTTCCAGGGCGGTCGCCTGTACCGGTAAAGCTGGGTCCTGTTCATTTCATCACGTGCGCCTGGTGCATGGCTCATCGCAGAACAACTCCGACAAACCGCGTCAGCTTATGTTGTATGAATGCGCGGCGGCGGATGCCTGGCCGCTGCTCCGGTTCAGTACCCTCGAAGAATACGACGGTCGAATGATCTGCGGCGAATCGACTATCGAACCGCGCACCGAACGTGTCCCCATTCGTATGCCGTTGCCGACGGCGCTCGCAGAAGGCTCAATCTACGAGAATCAGACGGCACTGCGTAACCGCTATTTCGAAACAAAGCGCGCCATTACCTGAGTGGTTGCCCCGCGTTTGCTGATAGCGGCACTCGCCACAAAAAGTTTGGCGATGCAAAAGATCGGCAGCGTCACATCACACACCTGGCGCGAGCAACGGTGCACGGATTCGTTTGCGCCAACCGAACCAAACAAAGAACAGGGGGAATTATGCAGACACGAGCAGCCGTGGCGCACAAGGCGGGCGCGCCGTTAACCATAGAAACAGTCAACCTTGATGGCCCCAAATCCGGCGAGGTCCTGGTCGAGATAAAGGCAACCGGTATCTGTCATACGGACGCGTTCACGCTGTCGGGTGCCGATCCCGAAGGACTGTTTCCGTCGATTCTCGGCCACGAAGGTGCGGGTGTCATTGTCGACGTGGGGCCGGACGTAAAAACGCTTGGCAAGGATGATCACGTCATACCGCTTTATGTTCCGGAATGCCGTGAGTGTGAGTATTGCACGTCGCAAAAGACCAACCTCTGTCAGGCGGTGCGTGTCACCCAGGGCCAGGGTCTGATGCCCGATGGAACCAGCCGCTTTTCCATAGGCAGGGAAAAGCTGCACCATTACATGGGCACGTCGACATTTTCCAATTTCACGGTCGTGCCGGAGATCGCGTTGGCGAAGATTCGCGACGACGCACCCTTCGACAAAGTGTGCTACATCGGGTGCGGCGTGACGACCGGGATCGGCGCTGTCATCAACACTGCAAAGGTGGAACCGGGGGCAAATGTGGTCGTGTTCGGTCTCGGTGGTATCGGACTCAATGTAATTCAAGGCGCACGCCTGGCCGGTGCTGCCATGATCGTCGGCATCGATATCAATCCGAATCGCCGGGTGCTGGCCGAAAAATTCGGAATGACCCACTTCGTGAATCCTTCAGATATGAAGCAGGACGAACTGGTTCCTTGTCTTGTTGACCTGACAAAAGGCGGTGCTGATTACAGCTTCGAGTGCATCGGTAATGTCAATGTCATGCGCCAGGCGCTCGAATGCTGCCACAAGGGCTGGGGAGAGTCAGTGATCATTGGCGTCGCGCCGGCCGGTGCAGAGATTTCAACGCGCCCGTTTCAATTGGTCACGGGTAGGGTTTGGCGGGGCAGCGCATTTGGCGGCGCGAGGGGGCGGACTGATGTGCCGAAGATCGTCGACTGGTACATGGAAGGCAAAATCAACATAGATGATCTGATCACACATACGCTGTCGCTTGAAGAGATCAACGAAGGCTTCGACTTGATGCACGCGGGGGAATCAATTCGCTCTGTGGTCATTTACTGACCTGGCGTGCCCCTCCTGACAGGCGGTCCGGCGAATGCGCCTCGTGCGTCTTCGTCATTGCGGTGGCTTTCATGTCCTACCTAGGGGAACGCTTGTAAGGTGTTTGCAGGCCTGCAAACAATCCGGGTGCCTGTCCGTCATTTGACCTGCTTGTGCCCGGGCCTGGCTGCGTAGCTTGGAGGAACTTACCCAATCAAGGGGAGGAGATGATCGGGAATTTCGGGTTTTTTTGAGATTAAGCGCGATTTGTCAATGGCGGTGCTAGCGCGGCCTTGCTCTATGTGATTTCTGCCAACAGCGCGTCGCGCATCCGTGTCGGTGTCAAAGGCTATCAGATGCCATAAAATATCGCGCTAGGTCAGGTTGCCAACCTTTTCGTGGCAACGCTATGGGGATGTTCCCTCAAGGAGTTGTTGATGAAAACTGCTCAACTAGAAAGCCCTACTCGGACTCGGAAGTGTCTGACTGAAGAGCAGATCGAAAACTACAATCGTGACGGATTCTTTTTTCCGCATCGCGTCATCTCGGAGTCCGAGGCGGCCGAGTACAGGAAGAAGCTTGAAAACTACGAAGCTGCGCACCAGCCAATCATGAAGACAGCGGTGCGGAACAAACCGCACCTGGTCTTTACCTGGATTAACGAACTGATCCGTGATTCGCGAATCCTCGATGCAGTTGAAGATGTTCTCGGGCCGAATATTCTTGCCTGGGGAACCAACTTTTTCATCAAGGAACCGCATGATGACGCCTTCATTTCCTGGCATCAGGACTCGACGTATTGGGGCTTGTCGCATCCGGACGTCGTGACGGCCTGGATCGCGTTGTCGCACGTGACACCGGACAATGGCGCCATGCGCATGTTGCCTGGTAGTCACTTGCTGGACCAGCTTCCCCATGTTGATACTTTTGCCGAACACAATCTTCTAACGCGTGGCCAGGAAGTGCAGGTCGACATCGACGAGAGTAAAACCGTCGATGTGTCGCTGGAGCCCGGCGAGATGTCGTTGCATCATGTTCGAATCATCCACGGTTCCAACCCGAACCCGACCGACACTCGCCGCATCGGCCTGGCCATTCGTTACGTTCCAACCTATGTCTCCCAGATTTCCGGCGCCCGCGATTATGCGACGCTGGTCCGCGGCGAAGATACGCATCACAACTTCCAGCTGGAGCCGGCGCCAAAAGTCGATTTCGGGCCTGACGAGATGGCCTTGCATGCAAGAATCGCCGAGGAATCATTCCAGATTCTGTATCGGGGCACAGGGCGCGAGTATCCGCGCTAGTGGCATACCGGCGTTTATGTGAGCTTTGCCAATACGTGCTGGCAGGGTGAGTTACCGGACGAGGAGCAGGCGGAGTTAATTCGGTTGCAGTAACAAGCCGCGCACCCGGCACGAGGTGGCGTGGCAATGACAGGGGGAGCGAGGATGAGGTTGACGAGGGCTTTGCTACTCGCGGCAGTGTCGTTGGTGCTGGGCGGATGCGGCCAGGATGGCGGACAGGATGAAATTGTCTGGAAGGCCCAGTCGTTGTGGCAGGCTGGAACGCTGCCGCATCAGATTTTCGAGGAGTTCGCAAAGCGAGTTACCGAGCGCTCAGGTGGACGGCTGAAGATCGAGCCGCTGGCGGTTGGCTCGATTGTGTCATCCACCGAGAGTCTTGACGCAGTCAGCGCAGGCATTCTGCAAGCGCAACATAGCGGAGCTGTTTATTTCACCGGCAAGGATGCGGCGTTCGCGCTGATCGGTGACCCGCAAGGTGGTTTCGAGAATCCCGACCAGATGCGCCAGTGGATGGAAAGCGGTGGCGGACTGGAGTTGGCCCGCGAGCTGTATGCTCGCTATAACGTCTTTTTCGTGGGTGGCGCCTGGTTCGGTGTGGAGAGCCTCGTCTCCAAGAAACCGTTGCGCAAACTGACCGACTTCCAGGGTGTTAAGATTCGCGCGCCGCAAGGCATTGGCCAGGACATTTTCCAGATCCTCGGGGCAGCGCCGGTTAATTTGCCCGGCAGCGAAGTCTACACTGCGCTCGAGCGGGGTGTGATTGACGCCAGTGACTGGGGCTCGCTGGCGATGAACCAGGATCTCGGCTATCACAAACTTGCGCCATACCCGAATTACCCGGGTTTCCATTCGATGCCGATGACCGATTTTGCCGTCAACATGAATGCCTGGAACGCGCTCCCCGATGACCTCAAGGCGCTTGTCGAAGAGCACGTCGGGATCTTTAACGCCGAAATGACCAGGCGCAACATCGCCGCGGACGAGGCGATACTGGCGCGGGCCAGCGAGCTTGGCTTCGAGGCAATCGATCTTCCACCGCAGGAGCGACGCAAGTTCCGCGAAATTGCACAGGGCGTGTGGAAGGAATACGCGGCGCGCAGCCCAATGGCGCAACGCGTCTATGAGTCACAGGTGGCTTTTCTGAAACAGCTCGGTTTACTCGACTGACCGCAGGGGTCCATTAGTCGTTTGAGCGACCCATGTCGGACCGTACTCCAGTCACGCGTTTCGTCCATGCAGTAGGCAACGCCGCAAGTTACCTGTTTCTGCTGATTGTTGCCATCAGCGCATTCGAAGTGCTGATGCGTTACGTGATGGGCCAGCCTACGATCTGGGTGCACGAACTGTCGATCGCCTTCGCCGCGACCTGCTTCGTCATCGGCGGACCCTACGTGCATGCGTCGCGGCGTCACATCACCATCAGCTACGCTTACGAGAAAATGCCGCTCACCATGCAAGGCTGGGCGCGTTTGTTGAGCTCGTTGCTCACGCTGGTGTTCCTGTTGTTTCTGTCATATGCGGCGACTGTACAGGGCTGGCAGGCAGTGCAGCACGCCGAGACCACAGGCACCGCTCTGAACTGGCCGCTACCCGCTTATCTCAAGTCCTTGTTCGCCTTGTGCGCCGCGATCATGAGTGTGCAGACGTTGATGCATGTTATCGAGGACGTTGAGCGTATTCGCAGGCGCAGTTATCCGGGATCGAAGCCGTGAGCATTGAATGGATCACCGTTTTGATGTTCGGCGGGATGATCGCGCTGCTACTGCTCGGATTGCCCCTGGGGTTTGTCACAGGACTCATTGGCGTGACCTTCACGCTCGCGCTGTTCGGCACCGACGGTCTGACTTTGATTGCCAGTCGTATCTATACGTTCATGAACGAGTACGCCCTGGTCGCCGTGCCGATGTTCATTCTCATGGCCTCGATCATGGAGCGTTGCGGCGTAGCCAAAGACTTGTTCAGTGCGATGCGGGTGTGGGCGGGCGGATTGCCTGGCGGGCTTGCCATCCAGACCATGATCGTGGCGACAGTCATGGGCGCCATGACCGGCATCATTGGTGGCGAGATCGTGTTGCTCGGACTGATCGCACTGCCGCAGATGCTACGGCTCGGTTACGACAAGAAACTGGCGATTGGCACCATCTGCGCCGGTGGTTCGCTTGGTACGATGATTCCCCCTTCCATCGTGCTGATCATTTACGGCTTGACGGTCAACGTCGGCATTGGAGAGCTGTTTATTGCCAATATCGTCCCGGCGCTGATGCTGTCCACTGTCTACATGGCCTACATTTTTGTGCGCTGCCAGTTCAATCCACAGCTTGGGCCGGTCGCGCCAGCCGAGGAGCGCAACGTCACCGCACTTGCCAAGCTGGCTTTGCTCAAAGGTCTGGCGTTGCCGATGTTGGTGATTTCCGCGGTGTTGGGAACGATCTATTTCGGGATTGCCTCGGTGACGGAAGCAGCAGCGATGGGTGTGGTCGGTACCATTATTGCCGCACTGGCGCGGGGCGAGCTGACCTGGCCGATTGTGCTCGATTCGATCCGTCAGACAATGCAGACCTGCGGCATGCTTCTCTGGTTGTCGTTTGGTGCGACGGCAATGATCGGCGTCTATAACCTTGCTGGCGGGCCCAGTTTCATTCGCGACTTGTTTGCCGGCCTCGACTTGCCGGCACTCGGTATCATTTTTTTGATGATGGCGATTTTGTTTGCGCTCGGCTGCATCATGGACTGGATCGGCATTTGTCTGCTCACCATGCCGATCTTTGTGCCGATTGTGCGCGAGCTTGGCTACGATCCGGTGTGGTTTGGTGTGCTTTTTTGTCTCAATATGCAGCTCTCGTATCTGACGCCACCATTTGGTCCGGCAGCGTTTTACTTGAAAGGCGTTGCGCCGCCGGAGGTCTCGCTGAGCGATATTTTCTCCGCGATGTGGCCGTTTCTGTTTCTTCAGGCGTGCGTACTGGTAACGGTGGTGTTCTTCCCGGAAATCGCATTATGGTTGCCAAGTTACGGCGGTTGATGTTGTTCGCGTGTGCTGTGGGGTGAAGAGTCACGGGATGTGCGCGATGATGGAAGTTATCCGGGGTTAAGCACAGATGCGATTCAAAGCTGCGGTATTGAATGAAGTCGGCGCGCCCCTCGAAATCGACGAACTGCAGATGCAGCCGCTGCAAGCAGGTGACGTGCTGGTGCGCATCCGTGCCAGCGGCTTGTGCCATACCGATCTGGAGGTTATTCAGGGTTCACTTGCTTATCCGATGCCGATCGTGCTCGGTCACGAAGGTGCCGGTGTGGTGGAAGACGTTGGCGCGGCTGTGACGCGAGTTCGGCCCGGAGATCATGTCATTCTTTCCTGGAACCCGAACTGTGGCCACTGTTTTTATTGCGAGCGCGACTTGCCGATCCTGTGCGAGCAGTTCCGGCAGCATCAGCCCCGGGGGCACTTGTTCGATGGCACATCGCGTCTGCTTCGCAACGGTGAGAAGGTGCACCATTATTCAGTGACATCGACGCACGCGGAGTACACGGTAGTGCCCGAGTCGGGCGCGATTCCCGTACAGAAACAGATCCCGTTTGATCGGGCCTGCATTATCGGCTGCGGTGTAATGACGGGTGTTGGCGGAGTTATCCGCAAGGCGCAAGTTGTGCCCGGGTCAAGCGTTGCTGTGATCGGCTGTGGGGCCGTCGGTCTGAACGCGCTGCAAGGGGCGCGAATGGCCGGCGCGACACGGATCATTGCAGTGGACATCGGTGAGGACAAGCTCGCGCGGGCACGTGACTTCGGTGCAACGCATGACGTTGATGCTTCAGACGCCGATGCGGTAAGCCAGGTTTTTGATCTGACCGCCGGCCGCGGCGCGGATTATGTGCTCGAGTCGGCGGGCAACGTAAAGGCGTTACGCACCTCGGTTGAAATGGCTCGACCGGGTGGCAGTGTCGTCTGGCTCGGAAAGGTCAATGTCGATAGCGAGGTTGCGTTTCGCTGGGGCTCTTTGATGGGCGAGCGTACTATGGTGCGCTCCAGCTACGGTAACGCGCGTCCGGTGCGGGATTTTCCATGGCTGGTTGAGCAGTATCTGGCAGGTAGCCTCAAGCTGGACGAGTTGATCACCCGGCGGATTCGCCTGGAAGAGATCAATGACGGTTTTGCTATGCTGGCGCGCGGTGAAGGTATACGGACCGTCATCATGTTCGACTAAAACCGGCGTGTTGAGGCAAGGATTGAGCGAAGACTGGATGATGCCATTTAATTACGCGTGCGATGAGTGAAGCGGCTTTTCTGCATCCCCCGATGCAGCCGGAGTGGATCGAGCGCCCGCATCAGTTAGCGGAACTGGGCGATCTGGCACTCGAAAGCGGTGAAGTGATTCACGATTACCGTCAGTCGTTCGTGACGCACGGCGAACTGAACACGGAGCGTTCCAACCTGGTACTGGTGTGTATCTCGCTGACCGGCAATCATCACCGGCTGGATTTTCTGATTGGTCCAGGCAAGGCGCTGGACACCGGGCGCTATTTTGTTGTTTGCGCCGACCCGATCGGCAACGGTTTGTCGACTTCGCCGTCCAACAGTGCTGCGCAGCCGCGGATGCGGTTTCCGCGTTTTACGATTCGCGACATGATTCGCGCACAGTACCGTTTGCTCGCCGAGGTCCTCGAGGTGAACGGCGCCCATGCCATCGTGGGCGCGTCGATGGGCGGTATGCAGGCGCTGCAATGGGCGGTCAGTTATCCGGGCTTTGCCCGGCGTATCGTCGCAATGACGCCGATGGCGAAAACGCATCCGTGGGCAGCGCTGGTGGTTGAAACGGCACGCCGTTGTCTGACCGCCGATCCCGAGTGGAGTGAGGCCGGTTTTCGGTCCAGGCCGAATCGTGGCTGGACTGCGTACACGGCATTGATGACGGCGTTGTTGGCGCGCACACCGGCAGCCGTTCAGGCATTCGCGCCGGACATGGCGTCTGCGCAAAGATGGCTGTCAACGTTGACCGGACAGAACGAATCCGGTGGCTTCGATGCGCACGATTATCTTTACCAGTCATGGGCCTATGAAGCACATGATGTCGATAGCACGCCTGGTGTCACTGGCGATGCGCTTGCCGTGATCCAGGTGCCGGTGCTGATCGCCGCTCCGCCGCTCGATCTGTTTAATCCGGTTGAATCTGCCCATCTGGCCGCGCAAAAGATTAGTGATGCACGACTGGTTGAGATTCCGTCGGTGCAAGGGCACCAGGCTGCAACCGCGGCGCGTGACGAGGACAATCTTTTCCTCAACCGTACCATCGGCGCATTTCTGCTCGAGTAATCGTGTGATTCGGCTGGATCATTCACAGAGCCGGCTAGTTTCGAACCAGGATGTACTGTGCAGGCGTCTGACTATTCATACCCGCCGGGATCTCCCGCAAACCAAAGGAGGATTATGATGTTTATTGATCATCGCACCTACAACGTCAAACCGGGCAAACTCAACGATTTTCTGAAGCTGTACGAGTCGGAGGGCTTTCCCCTGCAAAAGAAATATCTCGGCCATTGCGTAGGATGGTATTTCAGCAATGACATCGGCCCGTTGAATCAGGTCGTTCACATGTGGGCCTACAAGGACTTGAATGACCGTGAGGAACGTCGCAACAGGCTGGCTGCCGATCCTGCTTGGGCAAGGTATCTGGGTAAGGCGACCGATTATCTTTCCAACATGGAGAACAAGATTCTCAAGCCAACATCCTTCTTCACGCTCCCCGAGGTGAAGGGATAAGCAATTCTTCGTTTTTCGACGTGGCCCTCTTCGTATTCGACTGGCGACAACGATGCCCGATAGCGGAACGCGCGACTATAATGCATTGAAAATGCCGTATAGCTAATCACCTTAATCTGTATACAGGTCCGCGCCGGGTCTCAAGGAGTAGTTCATGGGCGAATTTTCCCGCCGAGATACGCTGAAGACATTGGGTGCTGTAGCAACTGTCAGTGCCGCGCCAGCACTTTTGTTGCCATCGCGAGCCGTTGCCGCATTTGAGGTCAAGCCGGAAAAAGGTGCCAGCATTCGCATGATGCGTTGGCGCCGTTTTATTCAGGGAGACGAAGACCAGTGGCTTGCCAACACCGCGAAGTTTACGCAACAGACCGGTGTAAAGGTGCGGGTCGATAACGAAGGTTTCGAAGACGTCCGCCCGAAAGCAGCGATGGCCGCCAATGTCGGATCAGGGCCTGACATTGTGCTTGGCTGGATGGACGACCCACATCTGTTTCAGAATCGGTTGCTCGAGCTGACCGATCTGGCTGAATACCTCGGCAGCAAGTATGGCGGGTGGTATCCCACGGCGCGGCGCTACGGAACCATTAATGCCGGTGGCGACAAGGGCAAGTGGATTGGTCTGCCTCTTGGAGCAGGAGGCGCGCTCCTCAATTATCGAAAATCCTGGGTCAACGAAGCCGGATTCGAATCGATTCCGACCGATTTCACGAACTATCTGAAAATGTGCAAGGCACTCGCGAAGATCGGCCATCCGCCTGGGTTCGCGCTTTCGCATGCCACCGGAGACGCGGAGACCTGGAGCCATAATGTGCTCTGGGGATTTGGCGCGAAGATGGTTGACGAGTCCAACAAACCTGCGATCAACAGCGAGGAAACTATCGACGCCATCGAATACATGCGGGAACTGTATTCGACCTTCATCAGGGGCACGCTTTCGTGGACCGGTGTATCTAATAACAACTCTTTTCTCGAGGGGCGGATCAGTCTCACTTCCAATGGTCCTTCGATCTATTACGTTGCCAAGAACTCCGACGACGCTAAGCTGCGTGCCATTGCCGGCGACATGGATCATGCAGCATTTCCGATCGGGCCATCAGGCCTGCCAGCCGAGCTTCATTTGTTGTCGCAGGCCTATGTATTCGGCTACACGAAGTATCCGAATGCTTGCAAGGCGTATCTCCGATTCATGTGGGAGCGTGAGCAGTACGAGCCTTGGCAGGAGGCCGCGACCAGCTACATGTGCCCACCTCTGGAAACATATGCTGACACGCCGTTCTGGAAATCCGACCCCAAGTACTTGCCGTTTCGCAACGTCGTCGAACGAATGCGCTGGTCGGGCTACGCGGGCGACGTGGGAGAAAGATCGGCCTCGGCGCTTGCCGACTGGATAGTGGTTGATATGTTCGCGCAAGCCGTGTCCGGGCAGCGTACGCCGAAAGATGCTGCGCGCGACGCGGAGCGCCGTGTACGGCGTGCATACCGCTAGGGCTGGCATCTTAGCAACTGGTCGCGGCGCCTGTGGCAAGCGGCACTAGCGAGCCATATTCACGCCTTCCCGTTGCCTGAAGCGTCGATGCGCTAATTCGGTCTGACGACCGGGTGACCTGTTGAACGGGGTGTCAATTGTGTCGCCCATTGACGCCACCGCGTGCGTGCGCTGCTAGAGAAAAATCTCATTGTAATCATGGCCTACTGACGCCCTTCGCTAGTTGGCCCGCGACTTGCATTAGGCAAGCCAATGTCGAATCTGAGGTGTCGCGATGAATTGGGCACTGATCTTCTGGGCTGTCTACGGTGTGGGTTCCATCCTGTTCGTGGTTTATCTATTCCGGGTGGGCAAGAGCGTCGCCAGTAACCAGAAGGAAATCATCCAGCGGGAGCTGCGGCGCATTCGGGCTGAGGGCGCAGATCCGGCGGTTTGCTTTGCTGCGGAAGTCGCCCATGCTGCCAGCAGAGGATCCGCCTCTGACCAAGCAACCCAGTTGCAGGTTCAGCGTATTTATCAACCGGATGACCAGCACGTGGTTGTTGAGGGTGTGCGCGACGGTAGTACGTGCATTGTCAATTTGCCGATCGGATTGGGTGCGGGTGTCGCTGCTGTTCAGACGCGAGAGTCGCGATCGGTCGAAAAGGTTTCGTAAGTGTTACATGGCTTATGCGCGCAACGTTGAGGCAATGACTGGGCTTAGAGCCCCATTCGAGGCCAATCTACTTTACTAACTGATGGAGCAGCCATGGATGTGATAGCGATGGACGTAATTTCGCGAGAACCGATGAAGCAGCAACTCGTTTCTGGCGCACAATACACGACCGCGGTACGACGGAAGGAACATTCCGAACGAATCCTCACGAGCGAGGGGGTGCCGATAAATCCAGATCTTCCCTTGCTCGACGCCGGGGGTGAAGTCGTGCCTCGCGACAAGGAGGAGGTGGCCTTGCGAACGCTTTGTGTTCTGATTACCGCCATCAAGGCCGAGCTGATGAATCAAACCATGGTTTTGCGGGTTGTTCGGCAATATGGTTTGGCGGCCCATTTCTCCCCCGAGGAAGAAAGCTTCATTCACAACCTGGAACCTTCCGAGAGACAACGCAGCCGGTTTTTGTGGCGATATGAGGCAGCCTGGACATTGCTTTGGGCGCTGGGCTACGTCAGGAACCTGAGCATTCCCCGCGATGCCTGCGATGTCGCGTTCGCAGTGTCAATCATGCGCGACCGAACCACGCAAGCATTCATCGCTGGTGCCAGACCACTGCCATTCGATCAGATACTAGAGCAGGCCGATCTGATTTATCGTTACCATTGGTCGCTCATTGACGCCACGCAGGCAAAAGAGGCGGCGCCAGCTCGCCTGAATTCGGGTATCGTCTTCGAGCGTCATCACGCTCTGAACTGGCTGAAACGCCATCATGAACAGGACTGGGACGACGTGTCTTTTGAGATTCGGGGGCTGTGACAGTTGGTGAGTCATTTGCCATAGTGGTTTTTCCGCTAATTGGCGGAGACTTCACCTATTGAGTGGGCTGATGCGCGCGTATCATCGATAGGGGATGCGTGGTGGGCAACGACATTGGCAATGCCGAGCTGTCGCTAGGCGACATTCCGTCCTTCAAGGAAACTTGGCCACGCATTGAGCCGTTTGCGCTCACTTTCGACGGCTACAAATACTGGGGTACCATTGAAAAGTGCGCGGAAGTCGCGGCTAGGTCGCCCGCGACTCTGACTCACCTGCGTACCTGCTTGTTCTTCGAAGCGCGGCGTTGGGCGCACCAAAGCAGTGAGCCGGACGCACGCTCAATGAAGCGCATCCGGGCGCTCCTGTTTGCCATCAAGGAGAAGGTCAAAAGTGGCGATTTGCGTTGACTTTCGTGCGTCGATCAGGAACTTCTTGGGGTTTTTGCAGGACCAATCGATCTGCCCGGACGGTATACGAGGAAAACCATGCTGAGATTATTGGTCGCAATTGTACCTTTGCTAATGGCTGGCGTTGCGTTGGCGCAGGACTCATACACCGTCGAGGGCGTAGCGGCTATCCGCGATAACGAGACTGCGAAGTTCTCTCGGGGATCGGTGCGCGAGTTCCGTGGCAAACTCATGTTTGACGTTGTTATCAGATACACCGATCCAGAAGACATCCCTGTGCAGGGATTCGCTTCTCGAACGGTGACCTACAGTGTGCGTTGCGAAAGCAACGAATTGTCCATTGCCGTGATTGACCTCCGCGACAAGAGGGGGCGTTCCATGAAAATCATCACAGTACCGCCCGGTGCCGAGGAGTATTTCACGCCTGATTCAGGCTCGCGTGAGGACGACTGGCTCTACCGTGCGTGCGGTTGAAGCTGTTTCCTCGATCGATACGCCGTGCTGGCTTGATACTGCGCCCTGCAAGGTCCGCGACGGGTCAGAGGCGTGGCAGCCGCCTTTCTGACTCGCTTTTGTGAGCCTCCTATGTCGTGAGGCTTGACGAGCGGTCAGTCCTTGCCCTCGCTCTTTGACCAATTCTGCATCAGCGTATTCGACGGGAGGCTTTCGTCAATCAGTTTGTTCGCGGTCTCGATCCCCGCCACAGGCAATCCTTTTGGATCGAGTGCACCGATCTGCACTAGCACCGACGCCTGATCCCAATAGATGTGCTCGTTGTAGAGCTTGTCGCCGCGGAACTTGACGATGGCGACCAACGGAATTTCGACTCGTTTTCCGGTTGGAGCGAGTCCCGGCAGCATCCAGTCGATCTCGATGTCGTGAGTGAAACAAAACAGCAGTTCATCGACCAGAATGCCTTGTCCGATGGTGCGTGAAATCGGGATGAGCGTCGTGTCTTTCGGCGTCTTCGGGATGAAGTGATGTTTGTAGAAGCGACGCAGATCTTGGTAGCCCACCCCGCCCGTCATGGTCGGAATATGGTTCACATACGGCTCGGCAACCATTGTCTTCATGGTCGCATCTACGTCACGCGTGGCAAATTCGTACTCGCAGTGTTTGTCCCACAGCGTCGAGAAATCGTAATGCGGCCCCATGTTGCGTCGGAACAATGCGATCGAGCGGTGATGCGCCATCAACGCCGAGGGTTTGTGATAATGCTGTGACGCCGGACGTGCGAAACCGTGATCCACTCCGGGGTAAATGTAGATCTCGACACTGTCCCGATCGACAAACGCCGCCTGGATCTTTTCCACCTTGTCCATTGGTGCGAACTGGTCTTCGGCGGCGAAGTGCATTGCCAGAGGGACTTTGATCTTGGCCGCATCGTCCAGATACTCATCGATTGTTACGCCGTAGTAGGCAACCGCGCAGTCCACCCCCGAGCGGAAGGTCGCGAGGTAGGCGAGGCGTCCACCGAGACAGAATCCAAGCGCGCCGACTTTACCCGCCACTTCGTCCCGAGTTCTCAACGTTCGCACCGCTGCCGTGATGTCCTCCATACCCGTCTCGTTATCAAACTTCTCAAAAAGCTCGAACGCCTGTTCAAGGTCCTCGTCGCCGTAGCCCAATTCGATTCCCGGCTTGATGCGCCAGAATAGGTCGGGTGCCAGTACGACATAGCCTTCCTCGGCGTAGTGATCAGCGACATCCCGGATGTACTCGTTGATCCCGAAAATTTCTTGGCACAGCACGATCCCTGGCCCCTTGCCTGAAGCAGGTAATGCCAGATATCCGCGAAATGAGCCGCCGTCGCTTGCAGCGATGTCGATCCATTGGCCAGCCATGTCGTTTTCTCCTTCCATTCGAATTTGTCCTGAAACCTTTCGCCATGCGTGAGCAACCTTCCCAGCCTACAAGAGCGGCCCCTTTTTACCCGCGGCAACAGGTCGTGTCAAACGGCTAGCACGTAGTCTCCACTTGCCGGCGTCTCCTTGACAAAGCCCCTCCCGCCTCCTAGATTTCCCCGCTTTCAAGGCACGGCCGTCAGCGGCTTGTCAAACCGGCGCGAAACGCGCTTCGCGTGTTTGCCGTTTTCTTGTTTGTAATCGTCACCAAGTTAGTTTCGGCTCCCTAAAGGGGAGCGAATCAAGCCGATGAAAAGGAGAGGAGGTAAGAAATGAAAATCAAGGGTTGCGTCGCACTCGTCACCGGCTCCAATCGTGGCATCGGCCGTGCCTTTGTCGAGGCGCTGATCGCGCGCGGTGCCAAGAAAGTCTACGCGACCGCGCGTGACCCGGCAAAGCTCAAGAACCTCGAAGCTGCGCATCCGGACAAGATCCGCGTGCTGACGCTGGACATTACCAAGCCGGCCCAAATAGCCGCAGCCGCTTCCCAGGCAGGAGATGTCAATCTTCTTATCAACAACGCTGGCATCAACCGAAAAAAGGGTCTGATTGCTGCGCCCGTGCTTGCCGATGCTCGAGACGAAATGGAAACCAATTATTTTGGAACGTTGTCAGTGTGCCGCGCGTTTGCGCCGATTCTGAGGCACAATGGTGGCGGAACCATTGTCAATGTGCTCTCTATAATTGCGCGAGTGTCACTGCCGGCGTACGGGTCGTTGTGTGCGTCCAAGGCGGCCGGCTTGCTGATGACGCAGGGCATACGAGCCGAGTTGACCAAACAGCATACCAAGGTCGTTGCCGTAATGCCTGGCGCTGTCGACACCGACATGGAGCGAGACTTTAACGGGCCCAAGGAGAAACCCTCGGACGTTGCCAACGCGAGCCTGCAGGCGGTTGAGGACGAAACGGAGGAGGTCTACCCTGGCGGCATGGCGCAGGGTGTAAGTCAGGGACTTGCGGCGGATCCGAAGGCGGTAGAGAGAGAATTCGCTGCCTATCTTCCACGCTAGCAACGGTAGCATGCCCAAACAAGTCCCGATTGCAGGCAGCTGAGGGAGCAGAATCTAAGGCGCCGTGAGCGAGCCGCATGTTCGGGCTCCGGATTTCTGCGGCTCTCTGACCGTCAATCGTGGCTTCGGGGGCTTGCAAGCGCAGATGATGGATCTGGCCGATGAGCGCGATTGGACAGGTGCGAGCACCTGGTTGCGTTTTGGTCTCGTTCTCGCCAACTTTGCCTTCAGACTGATTATTAATCGATTTGCTGCGATCAGCGGCCAGCTCGTGGTCAGTTCGAAGTTGATCCGCCTGGATGCACCAACCAGAAACTGAGGCTGGCCCCAGTGCGAAGCGATGTCAATGGTCTCGGGACATGCATCGTCCGTTCTTCAGATTTGTCCCTCGGGGCGGGTGCGACTAATTACTCACCGGTTTTTGCCAGTGATGAAAAGTACCTGGCCTTGTCGCGTGCAATTCCTGTTGCGATTCTTGGTCGCCGACCTCCGACTCGAGCAGGCTGACGGTTCGACGAGAGCCGAACTATAGAAGCGAGACGGCACTGACTTACTGGTGTCATCATTTATTTCTAGAGAGAGGTGGTCCGGGTTCTTAGGACAGTGCGATAAGTGTAGGCTTTGCCCCATGGCGCGGGAACCGCTGAGCAGAGGAGCAAAGCAGCAATGAGAAGACCGAGACGAAACCACAGCCCCGAATTCGAGGCCAAGGTCGCACTGGAGGCGATCAAGGGCAAGAAGACCCTGGCGGAGCTGTCTGCACGCTATGAGGTACGTCCGAACCAGCTCACCCAATGCAAAACGCAGCTCATCGAGCAAGCATCGAGTGTGTTCGGCGGCGCCAACAACGAAAGACTGCCCGAAATGCTTTACCAGCATTCCGATCAAGGCAACTCGTTGCCCCAATTGCCCTTCCGACATCTGATTCATTCGCTGCTGTGAATCGTTGCTTGCCGGTCGGGTCAATGCAGGGCGCGCCGACGGAACGCTTTGTTGTGTTCGGGGTCATAACGCGTCTCGTCTTCGGCGCGCGTGATACAAATGATCTAGAATCACATGCTTATGTCTTTCAAAATGAGATCAGTCAGGAGGCAGTTGATGAAATCTCCAACCATGACGCGCATATTGGTATTGACTGCGCTGATCGGGATCGCAGGGTTGTCCGCCTGCAGCAAGGAAGAGCCGGCGCAAGAAGCTGCGCTGGCAGGGTTTGCCTACATCAGTAACCAGAAGGGCAATGTTACGGTTATTGACCTCGCTACATTTGAGCCGGTGTCCGAAATCAATGTCGGCGCAGAAGGCCCACGTGGCATAGGCATTACCCCCGACGGTAAGCTGCTGGTGACCGCCAATGTCGAGGGCGGCGATATATCGCTGATCGACCGTGTCAGTGGCGAAGTCCTCAAGCGCGTGCCGATCGGTGAGAATCCGGAGTTCGTGCGCATCCGCGGCAACCGCGCCTTCGTGTCGTTTGAACCGGCGGCAATTGGCGGTCCGCCCCCCAAGCCTGGCTCTGAGGAAGCGAAACGACTCGCCGAGCAGCGCGAGGAAGACGAGGAAGAGCCGGCCAAGGTCGCGGTGGTCGATTTGGATGAAGGCAAGGTGATCAAGGCGATCACAGGTGGCATGGAGACCGAAGGTATTGAATTTTCTGCTGACGGCAGCAAGATCATCGTCACCAATGAAGCCGACGAAAACGTCACCGTGCATGACATTGAGTCGGGCGAGATGGTGAAGGACATCAGCACTCGAGAGTATGGAAACCGGCCACGCGGTATCAAAATGTCGCCCGACGGAAACATGTATGTCGCAAGCATCGAGTACGGAAACAGCCTGGTCGTCATGGATGGCGATTTCAATGTTGTCAGGAAAGTTGATACCGGCCAGGTACCTTACGGCCTGACATTCAACCGGGATGGCTCGCGCTTGCTCGTGGCTTTGGCAAAAGGTCAGGTGATCCAGGTTTTCGATACCAGTACCTGGGAGCCTGTCGGTCAGGTCGAAACCGGCAAGCGCTGCTGGCACTTTTCGTATACGCCGGACGACAGCCATATCCTGATTGCGTGTGGTCGCTCCGATGAGGTGGTCGTCATCGATGTGAAGGAAATGAAGGTTATCAAGCGCATCGGCGAGCAGAAGATGCCGTGGGGTGTGGTTGTTTATCCTAGATCGGTTGGAACGCTTGACGCACCCTGGCAGTAACCTGTTGCGCCAGTGTTAAAAATGCCAAGGGCCTCGACTCGCGAGGCCCTTTTTCTTTGCGTGGGATTACCTGTCAAGCAGCTTGCGGAGTCATCTGATGCATGTGCACGTCTCGTTGCGGGAAGGGGATCGAGACGCCTTCGGCGTCGAAACGCTCTTTTACCTTCCTGGTCAGGTCGAGTTTGGCCGCGAAGAAATCGGTGCGATTGACCCAGGGGCGGGCATAGATATTCACTGAACTGTCTGCTAGTTCGGCAATAGCAACCAGCGGTTCGGGATCTTTCAGGAATCGCTCATCCGATTTGATGAGTGAACTTACGATTGCAACCGCTTTTTCCATATCGTCGGAGTAGCTGATTCCAAATACCATGTCGACCCGGCGGGTATCGTTCTGTGTGAAGTTCTTGATGGCCGATCCCCAGATTTGCGAATTGGGAATCACCACAGCAATGTTGTCCGGCGTATTCATGCTGGTCACGAACAGACCAATTTCATCAACGGTACCAAGCATCGCTCCAACTTCGACGACGTCACCTACACGGATCGGGCGCAGCACCAGCAACATGATTCCCGCGGCAACATTGCTCAGTGTGCCTTGCAGAGCAAGGCCGATTGCAAGGCCGGCGGCTCCCAGTAACGCGATCAGACTGGCGGTCTGGACGCCAAACTGATTCAACACGGCGATCAATGTAACGGCAAGGATGAGCAAGCGCGTGATCTTGCCAAGAACGATGGCCAATGTGGGATCGAGGGCTTCGGACTGCTTGGCGCGACGGCGAACGGCGCGCTGGGCAGCCGCGGCGATCAGCCAGCCGCCGATCAGAATGGCGATGGCAGCGAGCAACTGCGCGCCAAGACGCAACAACAAATCAATCGTTTCTGGGGTGATTTTCACGTTCAGTCTCTCCTCTGATGGTTCTCGATCGATGTGCCACTGCACGCCAAGTGACTGCGAGGCAGAGGCGGCTGGTGAGCAATGCAGCGCAGATAGTCTGACATATTGGGCCCTGATGCCCACCGACGCAGTGCGAGCTGATGTCCGCAAGCGGGCAATACATTCGAAAAGACTGTGGTGCCGAAAAATAACCCTTGACCATACACTGTCACTTCTTGCATTTTCAGTTCTACGGTGCGCTTGCACAAGAGAGCAGAAAGCGGTGGGATTATTGTGAGCAAACGTTGCGAGACTGAGATGGAAACCACAGTCAGGAAGATGGCCAGCACGATGACGGCTTGCAGCCTTCGCCCCCGTGGGCGAGTAGCTTCGGTTAAGCGGCAATGCATTCAAATCCTGTTGGTGATCGCCGTGTTATGTTGGATGGCGATGCCAGCGCTTGCCGATCAGCAGTTCATGGCGGCAGGCGTTCTAATGGTTGCGGAAGATAAGCCGTCGCCACTGGTGTTTCTGGTTAGGCACCATAGCCGCAGCTGGTATGAAATGCCGGGTGGCCGCCGCCAGTTGGTCAGTGGCACAGACGGCGAGCGCCCTGAAACGGCATACGAAACGGCGATACGCGAGGTTTTCGAGGAAACTCGTGGATACCTTTCGCCGGATCAACTCCGCGAAATAGTTGATCCGGCCCGCAGCATGCACGATCGCGGTTTTGTGTTCTTCTTTGGCAGTATCGAAAAATTTGCGACGAGCGCGATTGGAGAGTTGGCGCATCTGGACGATGACAATGCCTCCGCGTTTCGTGAAGTCGCGGACTACGCATGGGTGGCAGTGGACCGCGTGCTTGCCGGTGACGGTGTTACAGTCATTGACGTCAACGGCCGTTCTGTCGATTTGCGCCGTGAGCTGAAATCCCGTTTGCTTAGAGCGCGTGCTGCGAGTTGGCTATGAGCAGGCTGTTGGTAGGTGTGCTGCGCGACAACGACGAACGTCGCGTGGCTGTAAAGAGGATAGAGGTTGACCGTTGAACACTACAGCAACAATCGATCACCTGATCGTAACAGCGCCGAATCTGAAAGCGGGTGTCCATTGGGTGCGCGACGTCCTTGGTGCGACCCCGGAACTCGGCGGCAAGCATTTGAACATCGGCACGCACAATTGCCTTCTGAGCCTGGGTGAGAGTACCTACCTCGAAGTCATTTCGCCTGATCCCAACGCGCCGGATCCGGGTCGTCCTCGCTTGTTCGGTCTCGATAATGCCCGCCAACCTCGGCTTGCTACCTGGGTGGTGAAAACCAGCGACATTCACCGCGCCGTGTCCGGTTGCACAGAGACGCTTGGTGCCGTCGAACCGATGAGTCGCGGCGAACTTAGCTGGCTGATTACGTTTACCAGTGATGGATCGCTGCTGCTCGGCGGTGTCGCGCCCACGTTGATTGAGTGGCAAGGAAAGTCTCATCCGACGCAACGGATGCGCGATGAGGGCTGCAAACTGCTGTCCATCGAACTGCATCATTCCGAGCCCGAGCGTGTCGAACGTTTGCTCCAGTCAATAAACCTGGACACCGGACGAATCGCTGTGATCCGGTCGGAATCGGAAATGCCGCCGCGGATCGTGGCCACGATAGAAACCGGGCAAGGTGTAAAGAACTTGACTTGAGAGTGGCCATTACGGTGCCCAGGGCCGGGCGTACGGGTTCCGGTCTTGGACCTTGACCAGCCTATTGCGTATGATCTTGAGAGCCTTCGCGGTGCGAGGATTCACAGCCTAGCGCCTTGACCCTTGCGGGAGATGAACAACCAATGAAAATACAGCCGATCGTAATATTTACCCTTGGAGTGATGCTGATACCTGGCACGGCGCAAACCGTTGAGTTGTATGCGGCCGGCAAGAGCGACGCCGAGATCAGGACCGAGATTGTGATTCGCTGCCAGTCGCAAATGGGTGAGTTTGGAACCGAAGCCGTTGATATTTGCGTTCAAGCAGAACATGAGTCGCGCGAGCAACTGGCTGAGTACCCAGATGAGTATTTCGAAATTGTCAGACGTTGCAACAAAGTCATGTACCGGGCCGGGTGGAACAGAATCAAACTTTGTTCTGACAAGGATATCGCCGCCAGAGACGCGCTGGCGGCTTACCCGCAAGTGCATGCAGAGCTGATCGCCACATGTCAGAGTCAGGTCGGCCGTTAT
Organism: Betaproteobacteria bacterium; assembly: GCA_020346185.1. Classification (GTDB taxonomy): domain Bacteria; phylum Pseudomonadota; class Gammaproteobacteria; order Burkholderiales; family Eutrophovitaceae; genus SG8-40. The sequence continues at coordinate 2,761,211 of CP070775.1, forward strand.
GGCCACAATGAAGTGAAAAAGTGTGTCGACGAGAAACTCGCGGCCTCAGGTGAAAGCACCCAATAATGAAACGGCTGAATCAAAGGATGAAGATAATGTCACCCTATTGGTATCGCCTCGACGCAGGGAACGAAGTTGCGTTTGCAGGGTTTGCCACCTAATCATTGAGGGATGCGAGCAGTGTCAGTGAGCCGCCTTAAACTTGTTGGCCTGTTATCGATGTTGCTGGTTACGGTCGCGGCACACGCCCAGCAACCTCCGCCGGTCATGGTGGCGCTCGTTGAAAGCGCCCGGGCGAGCGACGAACTACGGCTTACCGGAACAGTCACTTCGCAGCGTACCGCCTCACTCTCGCCGAGGGTGAGCGGGCTGGTAGAGCGAGTTCGCGTTGACGCGGGCGACCAGGTTGCCGCCGGCAAAGCGCTCATCGACCTCGATGCGACTATGGCAACGCTTGCGCTGGAGCGAACCGGTGCAGCTGTAGAGGAAGCGAGGGCGCAACTTGCAGAACAGCAACGTCTGTACGGCGAAGCGAAGGAAATGTTCGAGCGCGGTCTGGTGCCCGAGACACGCATGCACGCTGCCGAGGCCGAACGGCGTGTCGCTGCGGCGCGCGTTGAACGCCTTGCAGCGGAGCAAAAGCAGCAGCGCGAGATTGTCCGACGTCATACGCTGGTTGCGCCCTTCACGGGTGTGGTCAGCGACCGTTTTACCGATCCCGGGGAGTGGGTCGAAACGGGCACGCCGGTAATCGAACTCGTCGATATGCGGCGCCTGCGTATCGATGTGCAGGTACCTCAGGAGCGTTACGAGCAGATTTCGGTCGGTTCAGCTGTCAAGGTTGAGCTCGACACGTTGCTTGGCGAACAGCTCGATGGAAAAGTTGCCGTCCGGGTCCCGGTAAAGGATCCGAACGCACGTACCTTTCTGGTGCGCGTGACAGTGAAAGGCGTTTCCAAAGTGATGACACCCGGTATGTCAGCGCGGGTGGTATTTCCGCTGCAAGGCGGTTCGTCGATCGTGCGGGTGCCGCGCGATGCGATCCTGCGCAAACCGAATGGCAGCACCAGCGTGTGGGTCATCAACGATGGCGACGCGCCAACAGTTTCGGAGCGACAAGTGCAGCTTGGGCGTTCACTGCGTGATTGGGTCGACGTGCGCAGCGGGCTCGTTGCCGGAATGCGCATTGTGGTGCGCGGCAATGAAACCCTCACCGAAGGTCAGCAGGTGCGCATCCTGGCAACCGTGCCGTCTAATTTCGGATCGCAGTAGCGATGCTGGAAGGAGCGATCAAACACGGCACTTTGCTAGCCATTGGCGTGCTGATCGTTTGTGTATTCGGCATCCTTGCCGTATTGCGGGTGCCGATCCAGATGATTCCGGATCTCGAGGTTCGGGTCATCTCGGTGATCACCTCGTGGCCGGGAGCGACACCACAGGACATCGAAAAAGAAATTCTCATCGAGCAGGAGGAGTACCTGCGCAGCGTCAGTGGCATAGAGCGGATGGTTTCCACAGCGACCATGGGGCAAGCGCTCATCGCTCTGGAATTTCCTTTTGGGGTCGACCTCAATGACGCGTTGATTCGGGTTAACAATGCGCTGACGCGTGTGCCGGCCTATCCAGAAAATGTCAATGAGCCGCGCTTATATGCCACTTCGTTTTCGGCCAACTCGTTCATGTATTTCCGCATCTCGCCGCTGCCGGGCAATCCGCAAGGCGTGGACATGAACCTCATGCGCGACTTTGTTGAGGACAACGTGAAGGTCCGACTCGAACGCGTGCCAGGTGTGTCCGATGTCGGCATGTTTGGCGGCGCAGCGCGGCAGGTGCAGATTTTTGTAGATCCAGGCCGGCTTGCCGAGCGAGGCATCACGCTCACCCAACTTCGCGCCGCGATTCGCGAGCGCAATATCGACATCTCCGGTGGTGACCTGAACAGCGGCAAGCGCCGTTACCTGTTGCGCACCGTTGGTCGTTTTCAGGGTACCAGGGAAGTCGAGGAATTGGTTATTGCGTCCCGTGACGACGCTATCATCCGCCTCAAGGATGTGGCGCGAGTCCGGCTGCATCATTACGAGATCCGTTCCCATGCCTTCGTTAACGGCGAACCGGTCATTTTCGCGTCCATTCGACGCGAGACTGGTTCGAATGTGATTGCCATCAAGAACGCCATCATGCCGGTAGCCGAGCAGCTCAGCCGCGAAGTGCTCGAGCCGGTAGGTATGCAAATGGAGCTGACCACGGACGATGTCCGTTATGTCCAGGCATCGATAAAGAATGTCTGGACCAACCTGATGATTGGTGCGCTGCTGGCAACGGCGGTAATGTTTGCCTTTCTGCGCTCGTTTTCAGCGACTTTGGTCGGCGTCATTGGCGTCCCGATTTGTACCGTCGCAGCATTCCTCGGGCTTTTGTTGGCGGGGCGAACCATCAACGTCATTTCGCTCGCCGGCGTGGCGTTTGCGATCGGCATGACGCTGGACAACAGCATCGTCGTGCTGGAGAGCATTGTGCGCGAACGCAGCAAGGGGCTCGGGCGCACGGAGGCCGCGCTTGCGGGGGTGCGCCGTGTCTGGCCCGCCGTTTTCGCCTCGACGTTGACTACCGTTCTTGTCTTTACTCCGGTTTGGTTTCTCGATCTCGAAGCCGGACAGCTTTATTCGGATGTCGCCGTAGCGATTGCCGCGTCGATTCTGGTATCAATGTTTGTCGCGGTAACTGTGGTGCCGTCTTTGAGTGCACGACTGTCGTTTGGAAAAAATGGCATGCGTTCACGCGACCTGAGCACGTCGCGACTGGTTGACGTCATTACCTGGCTCATCAGCACGCGCCCGCGACGTCTCGTGTGTCTTGCCGGTATCGTGACTGCGACGGTGGCGATCATCACCATGCTCACACCACCTGCGGAGTATCTGCCGGAAGGCGAGGAAGCCAAGACCTTCTCGCTGATGATTGCGCCGACCGGTTACAACCTCGATGAGATGCGGCAAATTGCCGAGGAGGTCAATCAAGAATTCTTGCCGTATCTTGATCGTGAGCCGGAACAATTTAGTGGTGCCGATGGTGAGATTCCTGCGTTGGCTTACTTCGTCGCTACGGTACGGCCGCAATACCTGCGCGTCATCGCAGAGACCAAGGACCCGAAACACATCAATGCATTGATGCGCGCGATAGACAAGCGCTTTGCCGAATATCCAGGTATGCGCTCCTTCTCGTCGCGTGGTTCGATCATATCGAGTAATGATGGCGGTACGCGCAGCGTCAATGTCGACATCACCGGCGCCGATCTCGAGTCGCTCTATGATGTCGTGATTGTTGCCTATCGGCGTGCCCAGGAAATTTTTGACGGGCCGCAAGTGCGGCCGGATCCGCCCATCCTTACATTGGGTCAACCAATGCTCGAGCTGCGGCCGCGCTGGGAACGGGCGGCGGAACTGGGTATGACCACGCGGGAAATAGGCATTGCAGTCGCCGGACTGACCGACGGTGCCTATATTGACGAGTTCTTTCTGGAAGACGACAAGGTCGATATGTTTCTGTATACGACCACGCAGCCGGCCGAGGAACTTGCGGACATCGCCGCATTGCCGGTGTACACGCCAGCAGGAACGGTGCTGCCGGTCGGTGCGATCGTCGACCTGAAGGAAACTGTCCACACCAACACCCTACGTCGCGTTGACAGCCGTCGCACCGTGACGCTGAACATTATCCCGCCGCGTTCCGTACCGCTTGAACTCGGAGTACAGATTGTCCAGACACGACTGATCGATCATCTCAAGGCACTAGGAGCGATCCCGGCCGGGGTCACAATGGATATTTCCGGAGCCAGCGACCGGCTCACGGCAACGCAGGAGGCGTTGTCGGCAAATTACGCTGTCGCGGTACTGCTTTGCTATCTGCTGCTGGTGGCGGTATTCACCCACTGGGGATACCCGTTGGCGATCATGACCACAGTACCCCTCGGAATCGCTGGCGGCATCGTCGGCCTGTGGCTGCTCAATGCGGTCGGCGGGTGGTTGCCGGCGTTCGGGTTCGCAGCCATCAGTCAGTCCTTCGACATGATTACCATGCTCGGTTTTTTGATTCTGGTCGGAACCGTCGTCAACAATCCGATACTGCTGGTGGACCGGGCATTACACAATGTGAGAGACGTCGGGCTCGAGCCGCTTGTTGCGGTTCGGGAGGCAGTCGAGACACGCCTGCGCCCGATTCTAATGTCCAGTATCACGACCATATTCGGCCTTGCGCCACTGGTTTTCATCCCGGGTGCCGGCACCGAGTTATACCGCGGCGTGGGTGCGATCGTCTTGTTCGGCCTGTTCTTCGCCACCATCGTGACACTGGTTTTCCTGCCGTCGTTGCTGATGGAGGTGCTTGGCTGGCGGTCGCGTTTCGTCGCCCCACGACGCGGGTCGACCTCGGTCGGCGTTTCTTAATTCGGCAACCATTTTGTGATAGGGTGTCGCACCTCGCAGATCTGCGTATTTGGCAGGTCTGACTATTGCACCTCTGCTGTTCTCAGGAGAAAGATCAGATGAAACGTTTTTTGACCATAGTTGGCATTGTTGTCGCGCTCGTATCCGGCTCTAACGTCGGGGCCCAGAATGAACCTGGGGTTGTCTTTACGGAGGAGATTGAGACTGTGGTGACCGTCCGTGGTGTGCATCATTTGAACCGCACCGTCACCGTCGAAGACCCGGACGGCGAGCGTGTCACTATCAAAGTGCCAGAAGAATCACAGAATCTTTACCAGATCCAGCCAGGTGACAAGTTCCGGGTCCGTTTCGCCCAAGCTGTCGCGGTCGGTCTGCTGGGACCCGGTGAAGAACCGAGCGCTGGTGTCGGCGAAGCAATGCGGCTGGCGCCCAAAGGGTCGACGCCCGGTGGTGTGATGGTCCGGGTGACTCAGATCTCGGGCAAGATTGTCGATATCGACTACCCGAATCGCATCGTTTTGGTGCGTGGCCCGACTGGCAATCTGCGCGAATTTGTGGTCAGCGAGATGGTGCAGCGATTTGACCAATTGCAGGTTGGAGACGTCGTCGGTTTGCAGGTGACCGAAGCGCTGGCAATGGAGATGATCAAAGAGTAGTTTTGCTTTGCTGGTGGCTTTTCACCGATAGCGACGGCAACGGATGCCTCCAATCGTCGGTCGCGTCTTGCGTGAGCCGCTGCTTCATTTCCTTGCGATCGGCTTGCTTCTGTTCTGGTTGTTCGCGCTGGTCAATGACGACCAGCGCGAACGAGCGAATCGTATCGAGATCACCGACGCAGATATTGAGCAACTTGTCGCGATATTCCGCAAACAGTGGCAGCGCCCTCCTAAACCACAGGAACTGCAGAGCCTGATTGATTCGCGGGTTCGCGAGGAGGTCTTGTACCGCGAGGCGCTGGCACTGGGTCTGGACGAGAACGACACTATTGTTCGGCGTCGGCTCGCTCAGAAAGTCGAGTTCCTGATGGGCGATGCCAGTGGTGTGACCGAACCCGATGACGTCACCCTGCAGGTCTACTACGATGAAAACGCGGAGCGCTATCGCGAACCGCCGCGGCTGAGTTTTTCGCACATCTACTTCAACACTGACCGGCGCGGTGAGCAGGCGGCAAAAGACACCCAGGCGCTTCTCGAGCGCCTTCGTGCTGCCAGCCCAAGGGTGACCCAGGCACCCGACGAGGGCGACCCGTTTATGTTGCCACGAATATATGTGGACAAACGAACTGACGAGATCGCGCGCGACTTCGGCAGCACATTTGCCGAACAGATCAGCGTCCTTGAACCAAAGCAATGGCACGGACCGGTCGTTTCCGGCTACGGTCTGCATCTCGTCTACGTCGGATCGCGAGAAGACGCCAGGCTGCTGCCGCTGGAGCAGGTCCGCTCGCGCGTGGCCAATGACTGGCTGGTCGAGCAAAGGCAAGTAGCCGACGAGATCATCTATGAGCGCTTGCACTCGCGTTACGAAATCAGCGTCGTTGGCCAGCAAAGCAAGGAAGATTAGTCCGTTGCGCGCGAGCCGACCGGTGGCAGCGTTTCTGGTAGTGCTGTGGGCAATGTTTGCGACGCTCGCGCATTCGCATGAGTCACGCCCCGGCTACCTCGAGCTCTCCGAGCAAGCGGGGCTGTTCGAAGTCCTGTGGCGCCGTCCGGCCCGGGGTGACATGGTGCTCTCGATGCAGCCGGTGTTGCCGCAGCATTGCGCCCAGCAGGGGCAGCGCGCCCGCTATGCGCAACCCGGCGCAATGGTGGAACGCTGGAGCGTCGATTGTGGCGACAGGGGGCTGGTCGGTTACCAGATTGGAATTGAGGGTCTGCAAACGACTCTGACTGACGTGCTGGTGCGAATTACTTTCGCTGACGAGATTACGCACACCCAGGTATTACGGCCGAACAGTATCGCTTTCACTGTAGCGGGCGCGCCCTCCAAATGGGCCGTCAGCGTCGACTACTTCCGACTCGGTGTCGAGCACATTCTCGGCGGCATCGACCACTTGCTATTTGTGCTGGCGCTGCTGCTCATCGTCGACGGCACACGCCGACTGATCGCCACCATCACAGCCTTTACCATCGCGCACAGTCTGACGTTGGCTGCCGCCACGCTCGGTTGGGTGCACGTGCCGCAGGCCCCTGTGGAGGCCGTGATCGCGCTGAGCATTCTTTTTGTGGCCGGCGAGATCCTTCACGTTCGTGCCGGGCGTCCGGGTATTACCCGCCGCTGGCCGTGGCTGGTGGCGTTCACTTTTGGCTTGCTGCATGGTTTCGGTTTTGCCGGTGCGCTTACCGAAGTGGGTCTGCCACAAAAGGAAATCCCGCTGGCGCTGTTGACATTCAATGTCGGGGTTGAGGTTGGTCAAATTCTTTTCATACTGGCTGTGCTAGCGTTTATTACTGTTGTTCGGCGCACCACCAGTTCCCCCCCGCGCTGGGCGATCCCGGCGACGGCTT
>CP070775.1:2768256-2796886 GCA_020346185.1 Betaproteobacteria bacterium
TTAACCGCATGACCGCCGACCGACAGGCTGACATGCAGCGAGTTACATTGGATTTAATGCTGGCCGAAGTAACCCCGAACAGCACGATCTCACGTATATGGCTCCGCTGCTGGTTGCCCAGCCCGGCCCGTGAGAGAACCGGTGCAGAGTCTGGCCGGTATTAAGCGGCTAGAGCGTAACGTTCGTCGTTGGCGACTATACGTTGTCCAGCGGATTTACAAGGTAACTGGACCTTGGCATGCACCTCACTGCTTCGCGACCCACGTCGAGACCAGATCGCCCCCAATTAACCCATCTTTCAACCAACACTACCCGACTTTACAGGGAATATGGTGTCAACGAAACGAATTGCAACATACTTGTGATTGATTTTTTTGACAACATCCCTCCAACAAGGTTCGATGACGAGCGAGGGACCAGCGTCTTCTCTGATGCATCGCCACTGTCGGCGTGCCCCGCAATCCAACGGCCGAACGCAACGGCCGTTGGTGGTAGTGTCGTGCCCGGCCGCGTCAGCGCGCCAGTATCTCGAATAGCTTGTCGTCGTTGAGCACCTCGTTCAGTGCCTGGGAAACTGCTTGATTAACCAGCCTGTTACTGTGCTTCTCATAGGGTGGTCCAGCTGTTTCCTGGTAACTACGCACGTAATAGACCCGCTCATACAGTTGCTTGTCGTTCGACGCGGTCGCGGTCACTTCTGCTCTCAGTTCGGTCTCGAACGTGACTGGGGTCTTGACGGAGTTGAGCGCCAGACTGTCGATCCTCACTTCAAGTGAACGGGTCATCGCGGGGCTCCAGGGGACAACGCTGAAGCCGCGCTTTTCGATAGCGCTCGTCATGCGCTCAGTGACCAGGGGGGCGAAGTCCTCGTCGAGCGAGACCTCCACTAATTCTGTGTTCGGGTCACCGACCTCGCCCAACTTCTTGGTCGGGCGCGCATCGGTCACCGAAAAGCCGAGCAATGATTCACTCGTCGTAGGCTCGCCCGCATATTCGACAGTCGGGTCCAGGTGCAGACTTTGCGGCTTGAGCGCGCATCCCGTTATCACTATTGCCAGAGTGGCGACCAATGCACCCGCGCTTCTGAATGTGTTCATGTTTGGAGCTCCTCCTGTGGTTAATTCTTGCTGTCAGCGAATGGATACTAGCGTGCGCCAGCCTTTTGCGCACACAGTATATAGTTAACGGCGACGTCGTTTCCCAACGAGTACTTCTTGTAAATAGGGTTATAGCTCATGCCAATCGTCACCCGCGTGTCGAGTGCCGCATCACGGCAGTAACGCGCCAGTTCCGACGGCCGTACGAGTTTGCTGTAGTCGTGTGTTCCTTTGGGAAGCAGTTTTAGCACGTATTCTGCACCGATGATTGCAAAAAGATAGGCTTTCGGCGTGCGATTGATGGTGGCGAATATGCACCAGCCTGCCGGTCTGGCAAGCTGGGCACAGGCCCTGACGGTGCTTGCTGGATCCGGCACGTGCTCAAGTAGTTCCATGCACGTTACCACGTCGTAATAGCCGGGCTGTTCTAACGCGATTTGCTCCGCAGATACATGGCGGTATTCGACCGACAGGCCACTTTCGAGGAGGTGCAACTGCGCGACCTTGAGGCCTTTCTCTCCCAGATCGATGCCGGTCACTTGGGCGCCGCGCCGTACCATGGCTTCCGAGAGGATGCCGCCGCCACAGCCGACGTCGAGAACCCGCTTGCCCTCAAGGCCGACCAACGAATCAATGTAGTCGACCCGCAAGGGATTGATATCGTGCAGCGGCTTGAATTCACTATGAGGATCCCACCAACGGTGAGCGAGTTCGCTGAATTTGTCCAGTTCTGCAGGATCGACGTTAATCATTGTTCGAAAGATACCATCTGTCGATTAACGGGTCGCTGCAATTTGTCGCTGCCAGGAGCGTGCCTTGGCGATAAGTCGGTTCTCGTCGACATCGTTGAGTTGTCCATCGGTGACAACCTCCTTGCCCTGCACCCAGACGTGTGTCAGATGCTCACGTCCGGACACGTAAACGAGGTGGGAGGCCGGGTCGTAACGTGGCTCAAGTTCAACCCCACCGGCCAGGTTGATGGCGGCCAGATCAGCATATTTACCAGGCGTGACCGAGCCAATATGCTGGTCCATACCGAGTGCCTTGGCGCCGTTGAGGGTTGCCATGCGAAGTGCAGCATGTGCCGAGAGCGTCTCAGCGTCACCGCTCTCGCATTTTGAGACCAATGCTGCCAGCCTGAGTTCTCCAAGGATATCGAGCCGGTTATTGCTCGCCGCGCCGTCGCTCCCGACTCCGATATTCACTCCGGCGCGAAGTAGATCGCCAATGCGTGCGAAGCCGCTCGCTAGCTTCAGGTTGGAGGTTGGGCAGTGGGCGACCGAGCAGCCCTGCGCCGCCAGTTGCGCAATCTCCATGTCGTCAAGGTGGACGGCATGGACTGCAATCAGACGCGGACCGAGCAGCCCGAGCCGCTTCATCCTTTCGAGCGGACGCACACCGTATCGCTTCATGTGATCAGCTATTTCGGCATCCGTTTCGTGCATATGTACGTGAATCGGCAGATCGAGCTGCTCAGCGAGGGTGACGATCTGATCAAAACTCGCATCGGTGACGGTGTACGGTGCATGTGGCGCCATGCAGAAGCTTATCAGCTGTTCGCTCCTGAGGCTGTCGCGCGCAGCAAGACCTTTTCGCAAGTAATCCTGCGAATCACTTGCATACGGCGTCGGGAACTCGATCAAAACGATACCCAGACACGCTCGCATGCCGATATCGAGCGCTGCACGCCCAGCGCGCTCCGGGAAGAAGTACATGTCGTTGAAGCAGGTGACACCACTTTTCAGCATTTCTGCGCATGCGAGTAGGGTGCCGTCGTAAATGAATTGCTCCGAAATATGCTGCCCTTCGGCAGGCCAGATGTGCTTCGATAGCCAATCCATCAGCGCCAGGTCATCGGCGAGCCCTCGAAATAGCGCCATGGCTGCATGGGTGTGCAGATTGATCAATCCCGGAATCAGAATGTGGCCGTCGAGGCGTTTCCGAGTTCGGGGGCTAAAACGCTGTTGCGCATCTGCGGCGGGCAGGACCTCTACGATGCGTCCAGCATCAATGGCAACGGCGTGGTTATCCAGGACGACGCCAGCGGGTTCGACCGGCAAGAGCCAGTCGGCTTCGATAAGCAGATCGATGTCTGGTGCGCTTTGCATGACTTGGAGTCGAGAGGGTGCAAAAAAAAGCCCTGCATTAGCAGGGCTTCAATAACGACCAATTGTACTTATTTCAGAGTGTCCGCTAATGGGTCGCGATCAGTTAATCACTTCCCGGACGACTTCAGCGCTGACCGATACTTCAACCCGACGATCGGGCTGCAAACACTCAATCAGAGCATTGCCACGTATACCTTTGCATTGGCCGTCACTGGTAATCGGCATCAGCTCGCTGCGCCCGGAGGTGCTGATCTTGTCATCCGCAATGCCGAGTTTGACCAAAAATGCCTTGACGGCACTGGCACGCCGCTCCGACAGGCCCTGGTTATACTCAACGGTACCAATGCGATCGGCGTGACCGACTACCCAAACCGTTTCGAAATCCGCACCGGCCAGTTCGGTTACGAAACCCTCCAGCTTCCACTGCTCGTCCATACGGACCTCCGAGCGGTCAAACTCGAACAATGGCTGGGCTTCGGCGCTGACGGTGACCGACTCATACGAGGTCACGTCACCAACTGATTCTTCCTGGTAGAGTGCTTCTTCACTGTATTCGATGGTCTCCGTCGGGTAATCGTAATACTCCTCGGGTTCGCTCACACCGGTGTCGGCTGCGGCGACCTCTTCCTCTTCAAAGCTGAGTGTCTCCTCAGCAACCGCCACCGGGCCCAATTCAGGCACTTCCTCTTCCATGACATATTCCTGGGCCTCCGACACGCCGGCGCCTTCGTCGGGAACGTACTCTTCCGCGTAACTCAACGTTTCTATTGGCTGCTCGATTGCCCCCAAGTCAGTAATCTCGGGTTCCTCGGTGACCTCATAGGATGTCACCGGGAATTCCATCGGGGCTTCGACCGGCCTGGTACTCGGATCACTTACACCCGTGCCCGCGTCAGCAACTGTCTCTTCCGCGTATTCGATGGTTTCCGTGGGGTAGTCGTAATATTCCTCGGGTTCGCTGATGCCGGTGTCGGCCACGCCGAGATCTTCCTCGCTGTACTCGACGGTTTCTGTCGGGTAATCGTAATACTCGTCGGGCTCGCTCACGCCGGTATCGGTCTCGCCGACGTACTCCTCCTCATAGCTAACGGTCTCTTCTGCATAGTCGACCGGACCAAGGTTTCCGACCCCAAGTTCAGCTTCGGTGTACTGGATCGGCTCAGGATCGGGTGGCGGGACATCAACCTTCGATGGAGGAATGTCATAAAACTCCTCTTCTGCGCCCGAACTGCCTTGCTCGGTCGTTGCTTGGCACGCTGCCAGCGCCGCGCCGATCAGCAGCAGCAGCAAACGATTCGCTTTTCGTTGCATTCCAAAAGTCTCCGTTGAGTTAAAAGAGGGCATATAAAGTTGTTAGTGTGTCATAAGAGGCCCATTATCGCCTGACTACGGCGGCCGATACAACACGATCGCTACGAGGGTGTCGAATAGTCCGCCCGACACGCCCATCGCGCATGACGGGAGTGTTAAGCAAAAAATATACAGCCCCGGCTCGCTTACCAATGATGCGGTGTGGTATCTTTATACTTTTTCGCGTTACCTCAGAAGGTTACCCACTCGAGGTGGCCCCGAGTTAGCTACGAACAAGGCGCTGCTTTGTCGCTGATCAACGACTAGCGCCGTGCGCTGTTCGGGCTTAAATCGAAAAAGTCTTTCCGATGGAGCAGTTCGCCAAAGAAACGCTGCCGATCAGCCTCGAAGAGGAGATGCGGCGCTCTTATCTCGATTATGCGATGAGCGTGATCGTCGGCCGGGCGTTGCCTGACGTCCGGGATGGCCTGAAGCCGGTCCATCGGCGCATCCTGTTCTCCATGTACGAGGGAAATAACCTCTGGAACCGCCCGTACGTCAAATGTGCTCGTGTGGTTGGTGATGTCATGGGCAAATTCCATCCGCATGGCGATACGGCGATTTATGACACCTTGGTGCGCATGGCGCAATCGTTCAGTCTGCGCTACATGCTCATTGACGGGCAGGGCAATTTCGGCTCGGTTGATGGCGACAATGCCGCGGCCATGCGTTATACGGAATGCCGGCTGGCGCGCATCGCCGCCGAATTACTCGCCGACATCGACAAGGAAACGGTCGATTTTGGCCCCAACTATGATGGCAAGGAGTTAGAGCCGCTTGTTTTGCCAGCGAGAATTCCGAACTTGCTGGTCAACGGTTCTTCCGGGATCGCAGTCGGAATGGCAACCAACATTCCGCCGCACAATCTGGGCGAAGTGGTCGACGCCTGTCTGGCGATGCTCGACAACCCGGATATCACGGTCGACGAGCTGATCGAGATTGTGCCGGGCCCCGATTTTCCGACGCACGGGATCATTTATGGCACGGCGGGCATACGCGAAGCCTATCGTAGCGGTCGCGGCCGAGTCGTAATCCGTGCTCGCACGCATTTCGAGGAGCTGGACAAGGGTGGCCGCAGTGCCCTCGTGATCGACGAACTTCCCTACCAGGTCAACAAGTCGGCGTTGCTGATGCGCATCGGCGAACTGGTTCGAGAAAAGCGCCTCGATGGCATCTCGGAGATTCGCGACGAGTCAGACAAATCCGGCATGCGGGTGGTGCTCGAACTCAAGCGTGGCGAAATACCCGAGGTCATCCTCAACAATCTTTACAAGGATACGCAGCTCCAGGACACGTTTGGCATGAACTTGGTGGCACTGGTCGATGGTCAGCCGCGCCTGCTCAGCCTGCGCCAGATCATTGACGAGTTCATTCGCCACCGTCGCGAAGTCGTAACCCGACGTTCGGTCTACGAATTGCGCAAGGCGCGCGAGCGCGGCCACGTGCTCGAGGGGCTGGCGGTCGCGCTGTCCAACGTCGATGAGATCATTGCTCTGATCAAGGCTGCACCCGCCCCGGCGGATGCCAAGCAACAGTTGATGTCACGCACCTGGCGCTCGGCGTTGGTTGAGGAAATGCTGGCGCGCTCGGGCGATTTGCAGAGCAAGCCCGATGGCCTCCTGTCTGAGTACGGTTTGCACGACGATGGCTATCATTTCTCCGACGTGCAAGCGCAGCGTATCCTTGAAATGCAGTTGCAGCGCCTCACGGGTCTGGAGCAACGCAAAATCGAGGACGAATACAGGCAGGTGATCGATACTATCGCCGACCTGCTCGACATTCTGGCGTCCCCCGAGCGCATTCGCGGCATTATCGCCGATGAACTGGCCAAGACCCGTTCGGAATTTGCTGACGCGCGCCGCAGTGAAATTGAGGTCAACGCTCAGGAGATTTCCCTCGAAGATCTGATCACGCCAGAGGACGTGGTAGTGACCTTGTCACACTCTGGCTACATCAAAGCGCAGCGACTGGTCGACTATCGTGCGCAGAGACGTGGCGGCCGTGGAAGGCAGGCGGCGCGCACCAAGGAAGATGATTTCATCGACAGTCTGTTTGTGGCGCACTCGCATGATTACATCCTGTGTTTCTCGGATCGCGGTCGCGTCTATTGGCTCAAGGTTTATGAGGTTCCACAGGGGGGCAGTGCGAGCCGGGGCAAGCCTATTGTCAATCTGGTGCAGCTTGCGGAGGACGAAAAGATCACCGCGATACTGCCGGTCAAGGAGTTCGACGATAACCACTACGTGTTCATGGCCACCGCCAACGGCACAGTCAAGAAGTCGCCCCTGTCGCACTTCTCGCGCCCGCGCCAGATGGGGATCATTGCGGTCGACCTCGATGAACGTGACTACCTTGTCGGGGTTGCCGTTACCAATGGCCATCAAGACATCATGTTGTTCTCCGACGCAGGCAAAGCGGTGCGCTTTTCGGAGCAGGACGTCAGGCCGATGGGCCGCACTGCGCGCGGTGTTCGGGGCATGCGGCTTGGTGCCGACCATCAAGTGATATCGCTGGTCGCGGTAGAGGATGAACTGCTGGCAGTGCTGACGGCAACCGAGAATGGTTTCGGCAAACGAACGCCGGTGGTCGATTTCACGCGTCACGGGCGGGGCACCCAGGGCATGATTGCGATGCAGACCACTGCACGAAATGGCCGCATCGTCGCCGCGAGACTTGTCGCTAGTGATGACGAAATCATGCTCATTACGACGGGTGGCGTGCTGATTCGTACCCATGTGAACGAGATTCGTGAAATGGGCAGGGCGACGCGAGGCGTCCGATTGATCAATCTCGGGCAGGACGAACGCCTTGCCGGGCTCGAGAAGATCGTAGAAAAAGATGACGAAGCAAGCGGAGTAGTCGGCGAAAATGGCAGTTCCTGAGGTGTCCGGCTGGTGTGGCTGGAATTGAAACACTGGTAAATCGCATTGCGGAGTTCGGCGCACAATTGCGCTGGGTAATACCAACTCAAGGCTCATTGTGGTCGAAATGTCGCGGTCAGCCCGGACAACGTAACGCACTTGAACTGCAGAAAATGCATTACCAGTCTACATATCACAAGCAAAAGTCGCAGAAAGAATCAGGTGAGCAGGGTTTTTAATTTCAGTGCGGGGCCGGCGGCCTTACCAGAAGCAGTGCTGGAACAAGCACGTAACGAGATGCTGGACTGGCAAGGCGCCGGCATGTCGGTCATGGAAATGAGCCATCGGGGCACGGAATTTATCTCGATCGCCGAAACAGCCGAGGCGGATCTACGCGAATTGCTCGGCGTTCCGGAAGGTTACAAAGTTCTTTTCTTGCAGGGAGGGGCCACCTCGCAGTTCTCGATGGTGCCGCAGAATCTTCTCGCCGATAAGGAATCGGCCGACTACGTTTATACAGGACAGTGGTCCAAGAAAGCGATTGCCGAGGCAAGAAAATTCTGTCGGGTGAATATCGCGGCGTCTTCGGAGGATGGAAACTTCACTTACGTACCGCGGTTCGGAACGTGGCGTCTGGATCCGGCCTCGGCGTACGTGCATATCACCAGCAACGAAACCATCGGTGGCGTCGAATACCACTGGGTACCCGACGTTGGCGACGTGCCGCTGGTCGCGGACATGTCGTCGCACCTGTTGTCGCGCCCGGTTGACGTATCGCGATACGGTGTGATTTATGCCGGCGCACAGAAAAACATTGGCCCTGCCGGTCTTACCATTGTCGTTATCAGAGAGGATTTGATCGGTGGTGCACCGGCGGGAATCGCCACCATGGCAGACTACCGGACACACGCTGAGAGCGGCTCGATGTACAACACGCCACCGACATACGCCATTTATGTCGCCGGCCTGGTGCTGCAGTGGCTCAAGGGTCTCGGCGGGCTGGCAGAAATGGAGAAGACCAACATCGCCAAATCGCAGTTGCTCTACGAGTATCTTGATTCAACCGAATTCTATGGCTGTCCGGTTTCGCCGGAGGACCGCTCGCGTATGAACGTACCGTTTCGCCTTTTCGATGACAACCTCGATGCGCAGTTTCTGGCGCAAGCCAAACAGCATGGGCTGGTGGAACTGAAAGGACATCGATCTGTCGGCGGAATGCGTGCTTCGATCTACAATGCCATGCCGGTCGAGGGTGTTCAGGCATTACTGGAATTCATGCGAGCGTTCGAGCGTAGTCATGGCTGAGAGCGGCGCGCGCAGCGAACATCTGCGCAGGAAAATGCGCATATTGACCCTGAACAACATTTCCAGTCTGGGGCTTCAACGCTTTCCCGCGGATCGTTATCAGACTTCAGCCGAGGCGAGCGGGCCAGATGCAATACTGGTCCGCTCCCACAACATGCATGATTTCGACGTCCCGGACACGGTCAAGGCAATTGGCCGCGCCGGCGCCGGCACCAACAACATACCCATTGCGCAGATGAGTCAGCGCGGCATACCGGTATTCAACACACCGGGCGCGAACGCCAATGCGGTGAAGGAGCTGGTGATCGGCGCGATGTTAATCGCGGCGCGTAATCTCACCGGTGCAGTACGCTTCGTCGAAACGGTTGACGGTGATGACGTCGAAATCAATCGCGTCGTTGAACGAGCAAAGAAGAATTTCGCGGGAGTCGAGCTGCCTAACCGCACGCTCGGCGTGATCGGTCTCGGCAAGATCGGCAGCCTGGTGGCCGACGCGGCCATCAAACTTGGAATGAACGTCTGGGGTTACGACCCGAACATTACCGTTGATGCTGCTTGGAGTTTGCCGGCACAGGTGCACAAAGCGCACACGATCGAAGAACTCGTGCGCCGCTGCGAGTTCTTGACGGTGCACGTACCGCTGCTGGATTCGACCCGTGATCTGATTGACGCAAGACGGTTGGCCATGATGAACCCTGGTGGCGTGCTGCTGAATTTTGCACGCGACGGTGTAGTCAGTAACGAGGCGGTGCTGGAATTCCTTGGTAACGGGCGGTTGAAGTACTATATTTGCGACTTTCCGTGTGCTGCGCTTAGGAAGTCGGAGCGTGTTATCGCGCTGCCGCACCTCGGCGCGTCGACGCGCGAAGCAGAGAACAATTGCGCGGTGATGGTGGTCGACCAGATACGTGACTACCTCGAGCACGGCAACGTCCGCCATTCGGTAAATTTTCCCGAAGTGTTGATGGCGCGCGAATCACCGTATCGACTGGGTATCGCGAATTCGAACGTGCCTAACATGGTGAGCCAGATTTCGACTGCAGTCGCAGAGGCGGGTCTGAACATTCACAACATGATCAACAAATCACGAGACGATGTCGCCTATACGCTGGTCGACGTGGATAGTCCGGTGCCATCACAGGTGCTTGACGCGATGAGCGAGATTACCGGCGTGCTAGCGCTCCGTTATTTGCCGCTGCAAGACGAATGAGTAAGACGGTCGATCCGCTTGACGCGCTGCGACGACAGATCGACGATGTCGATGACGAGTTGTTGCGCCTGTTCAACGAGCGCGCCAAGCTTGCACAATCGGTCGGCGAGGTTAAAGGCAGTGCGGTTGTCTATCGTCCCGAGCGCGAAGCGCAAGTGTTGCGGCGGCTGAGCCAGATCAACCCTGGTCCGTTGCCGGCCAAGGCGGTGGTGCACTTGTTTACCGAAGTGATTTCGGCTTGCCGGGCGCAAGAGGAGATGCTGTCGGTGGCGTGCCTTGGACCACGCGGCACCTTCAGTGAAGAAGCGCTGAGCAAGCATTTTGGCAGCCAGGTGCCGCGGGTGATGTGTCCATCCATCGACGAGGTGTTCCGCACCGTCGAATCGGGTGCGGTGGGCTATGGCGTTGTTCCGGTCGAGAATTCAACCGAAGGCGGGGTGGGACGCAGCATGGATTTGTTGCTTGTAACGCCCTTGACAGTGTGTGGCGAGATATCGCTGCCGGTGCACCACAATTTACTCAGCAAAGCCGACTCTCAGGAAAGCCTGCGCCGTATCTACTCGCACGCACAGAGTCTCGCGCAGTGCCATTCGTGGCTGTCGCAGCACCTGCCCGACGTCGAACGCGTGCCAGTGGCCAGCAATGCTGAAGCCGCCCGGCGCGCGGCTGAAGATGCCGATGCGGCGGCGATAGCGGGCGCGGCGGCGGGTGCGCACTACGGCTTGTCGGTTCTGGCGAGCAGCATTGAGGACGATCCCAACAACACGACGCGCTTCGTCGTGATTGGCGTTCAGCAAGTGGCTCCCTCGGGGCGGGACAAGACTTCGTTTGTGATGGCGTCGCAGAATCGGCCGGGGGCGATTTTCGATCTTCTCGAACCGCTTGCCAGGCATCGGGTCAGCATGACCAGGTTGGAGTCGCGCCCATCGCGCACCGGTTTGTGGGAATACGTGTTTTTTGTCGATGTCGAAGGGCACCAGGGCGATGCGGGCGTCAGTGTGGCACTGTCGGAAATTCGCGAGCGTGCCGGCTTTCTGAAAATCCTTGGGTCCTATCCCGTTGCTATTTCGTGAGCGCCGCAACTCTAAATGAAGCAAAGTTTGAACAAAGCAATGTCTGAACGAGACAGTGCCGAAATGCGGGTACCGGCACCCTCGTACGTGCGGGCGATGCTGCCTTACCAGCCAGGCAAGCCCATTACGGAAGTGGCGAGAGAACTCGGGCTGGCTGAAGCGGGCATCGTCAAACTGGCGTCCAACGAGAATCCGCTCGGCGCCAGTGCACTCGCCGTTGAGGCGGCGCAAGCTGCGCTCGCCGAGGTGGCTCGCTATCCGGATGGCGGCGGCTTCATGCTCAGGCAGGCACTGGCCGATCATCACCACATCAGCCCGGAAATGCTGGTCCTGGGAAACGGATCAAATGATGTGCTGGAACTGGCATCGATTGCCTTTCTCGAACCAGGTTCCTCAGCGGTGTATTCGCAGCACTGCTTCATTGTGAACCGGCTCGCCACGCAGGCGCGCGGCGCCGAGGGCATAGAGGTGCCGGCGAGCGGCTATGGACACGACCTGTGGGCGATGCGCGAAGCAGTACGTAGCGATACGCGCGTGATCTTCGTGTCGAACCCGAATAATCCGACGGGAACCTTTGTCGCACCGGGCGAGGTCCGTCATTTCCTGCAGCAGGTGCCCGCCAACGTTCTCGTGGTGTTGGATGAAGCCTACTATGAGTACCTGGCGCCGGAGCAACGGTCCGGTAGCGTTGAGTGGATTTCGGAGTTTCCCAATTTGCTGGTGACGCGCACTTTCTCCAAGGCATATGGGCTGGCCGGATTGCGTATCGGTTACGGGGTAGCGCACCCTGACGTGGCGGATCTGGTGAATCGGATGCGCCAGCCCTTCAACGTCAGTAACGTGGCGCAGGCGGCGGCACTTGCCGCGCTCGGCGATGACGCGTTCATCGAGCGCAGCGTTGAGCTCAACCGCGCCGGAATGGTGCAACTGACACGCGGATTGGCTTCGCTCGGTCTCGAATCGATCGCGTCGTCGGGAAATTTTGTTTCGGTCCGTGTCGGGGATGCCGGTCGGGTCTTCAAGCAGTTGCTCGAGCAAGGCGTGATCGTCAGACCCGTTGCCGGTTACGGCTTGCCGGAACACCTGCGTGTGTCCATCGGTCTCGAGTCGGAAAACAGCCGATTCCTTGAGATGCTCGCAGCCGTATTGTAAGGCTCCCTGAGCGCTATCGGTTTGAGGTTAGACACCTTGCAGGACTTCAAAATCGACAAGCTGGTTGTGGTCGGCGTGGGGCTGATCGGCGGTTCGGTGGCCGCGGCGCTGAAACGTGGGCGGCTGGTCGGTCATGTCGTCGGGGTGGGCCGCAGCCGCGCCAACATGCAACGAGCATTATCTTCCGGCGTTATTGACGCAATTGAACAAGACCTCAGTAGCGCGGCGCGCGGCGCCGATTTGGTGCTGATCTCGGTACCAGTAAAACAGACTGCCGGTGTACTGCAGCAATTGCGCCAGTGCGTGGCCGATGGTGTGATCGTTACTGACGCCGGGAGTACCAAACGCGACTTTGCGCAAATCGCCCAGCACATATTTGGATCGGCCGCCAAGTACGTCGTGCCGGGTCACCCTATTGCCGGCGCAGAGCGCAGCGGCGCCGCGGCGGCGAGCGCCGGCCTGTTCTCTGGCAAGCGCGTGGTGCTGACTCCTTTGCCGGATACGGATGCAAAGGCGGTTGAGCGTGTAGCGTCGATGTGGCGTGCTTGTGGCGCAAACGTGATCCAGATGAGTCCGGAACACCACGACGCTGTCTTCTCGGCAGTCAGTCATCTGCCGCACGTGCTCTCCTATACGTTGGTCGAAATGATTGCCTCGCGTGCCAATGCGCAGGAATTGTTTTCCTTTGCCGCCGGCGGCTTCCGCGACTTCACGCGCATCGCCGGCAGCTCACCGGAAATGTGGCGTGATATCTGTGCTGCTAATGCCGATCAACTGCTTCGCGACATTGACGCTTTTCAGCAAGCGCTCTCGCAGTTGGCCGGGCACATCCGGGCTGGAGAAACGGATAAGGTGGAAGCGGCGTTTGCGGCAGCGGCACAGGCACGCAACGCCTGGGTCAGTGGTTCGAAATGACCAGGACTTTGCAATGACATCACGGCTGGCATGAAACAGCGGCGCGATTGTATCGATCTGGTTGCGCCTTTCGGTGCTGCCGGCTCGGTAACGTTACCGGGTTCGAAGAGTATTTCGAACCGGGTGCTGCTGCTCGCCGCACTTGCCGAAGGCAAGACCGAAATACACCACCTGCTTGCCTCAGAAGATACGCGCTATATGCTCGATGCGTTGAAGTCGCTGGGCGTGGCGATTGATGAACAAACTTCGGTCTGTACCGTCACCGGCGCAGCCGGCATTTTTTCAAGGCGCGAAGCGGATCTGTTTCTTGGCAATGCCGGAACCGCCTTCCGACCGCTAACAGCGGTGTTGGCTCTGGCGTCCGGAAACTACCGTCTGTCGGGTGTCGCGCGCATGCATGAAAGACCGATTGGCGACCTGGTCAATGCGCTGCGTGCTATGGGCGCAGACATCCGCTATGCAGACAAAGAAGGCTATCCGCCGCTGAATATTTTTCCGGGAGAAATCGACCTGTCCGCCCCGGTAAGTGTGCGCGGGGATGTCTCGAGCCAGTTTCTGACCGCGCTGCTGTTGGCCTTGCCTCTGACGCGGCAGGAGGCCGTCATTCGTGTTGACGGCGACTTGGTATCGAGACCGTACGTCGAAATCACGCTCAACCTGATGGCGCGCTTCGGTGTGACGGTGGCACGCGATGGTTGGCACGAGTTCCGACTGGTGGCCGGCAGCCAATACCGGTCACCAGGGCGCATTACCGTAGAAGGAGACGCTTCAGGCGCCTCGTACTTCCTCGCTGCCGGTGCGCTCGGCGGTGGCCCGGTGCGCGTCAACGGCATCGGTCGCGACAGCATTCAGGGGGACGTCAGATTTTCAGATGCGCTCGAGGCACTCGGGGCACACATTGACAGAGATGAAGAGTGGATTCAGGCGCGGGCTCCCGCGCGGGGATATCTCGACGCGTTCGATCTGGACCTGAATCACATTCCGGATGCTGCCATGACGCTGGCGGTGGTGGCGCTGTTCTGCAATGGCACCAGCAAGCTGAGAAATATTGCCAACTGGAGGGTCAAGGAAACAGATCGTCTCGCCGCGATGGCCACGGAGCTGCGCAAATTGGGTGCTTCGGTGGAAGAAGGCAACGATTGTCTCGAAATTACACCGCCTGACACGATTAGCCCTGGTGTCAGCATCGATACTTATGACGATCACCGTATTGCCATGTGTTTCTCGCTGGTGGCACTCTCCGGCGTCGCGGTTCGTATCAATGACCCCGACTGCGTTGCGAAGACCTACCCGCAGTACTTTGAGGATTTTTCGCAACTGATCGACGCGCCAGTCATCGCGATTGATGGTCCATCGGGATCGGGCAAGGGCACTGTTGCCAAAAGAGTGGCCGATGCCCTTGGTTTTCATTACCTCGACAGCGGTGCATTGTATCGACTCGTTGCACTGCATGCCGAGCGCAACCGGGTTGGTTTGCACAACGCGAGTTCTCTGGCAGCGCTGGCCCGCGACTTGCCCGTCGAATTCCGCGACTCCGACATCTATTTGAGTGGTGACTGCGTGACCGATGCGATTCGTGCCGAGTCGGTTTCCGAGGCAGCCAGCCGCGTGGCTCAATTTCCCGAGGTCCGTCAGTCGCTCATGAAGCGCCAACGCGATTTTCGCCGGGCTCCTGGGTTGGTTGCTGAAGGACGTGACATGGCGAGCGTGGTTTTTCCCGAGGCAGCGCTCAAGGTGTATCTCACCGCAAGCGCGGAAGCGCGTGCCGAGAGACGCTATAAGCAGTTGATAGAAAAAGGGTTAGATGCTAACCTAGCGACCCTTTTGCGAGACATTCAGCAACGAGACGCGCGCGACAGCGGGCGTAGTGTTGCGCCTCTCGAAAAGTGTGCGGATTCGCAACTACTTGAAACAACGAATCTTTCTATTGCCGAAGGCGTCGATCAGGTGATTCGCTGGTTCAGTAAAACGTGATTTGGAGCGCCACTCCTCGCAGACACGAACTTCAGGTACGCGGCCAGGGTTTACACGGCCGAGGGCACATTTTCGGTTCGTCAGGGTGGGTTGAACAACTAGCCCCGTCGCAATTTGGCGGGTTATCACATTGAAACTTAATACGTTATGACAACTGCAACCGAAGCCCCCGCAACGACTACCGAAAGTTTTGCCGCGCTATTCGAAGAAAGCCTGTCACGCCAGGAAATGCGCGCAGGGGAGGTGATTACCGCTGAAATCGTCCGGATCGACCAGAATTTTGTCGTCGTGAACGCCGGATTGAAATCCGAGAGTTACATCTCATTAGACGAATTCAAGAACGACCGTGGCGAGATTGAAGTCAGCCCAGGTGACTATGTTGCCGTCGCTATCGAGGCGCTCGAGGACGGCTATGGTGAAACACGCCTGTCACGTGAAAAAGCCAAGCGTCTCGCCGCTTGGCAGGAACTCGAAAAAGCAATGGAGGAAGGCGAGCTCGTCGAGGGGCTGGTCAGCGGCAAGGTAAAGGGCGGATTAACGGTCATGATCAATGGCATTCGCGCTTTCCTGCCTGGCTCATTGGTAGATATTCGCCCGGTCAAAGACACCAATCCATTCGAAGGCAAGCAGCTCGAATTCAAAGTCATCAAGCTTGATCGCAAGCGCAATAACGTCGTCGTGTCGCGGCGCGCGGTACTCGAAGAAAGCCAGGGGGAGGAGCGGCAGAAATTGCTCGAAACCCTCAAGGAAGGTGTCGTGGTCAAGGGCATCGTCAAGAACATCACTGACTACGGCGCGTTTGTTGACCTGGGCGGTATTGACGGACTGTTGCACATCACCGATCTCGCTTGGCGGCGCGTCAAGCACCCGACCGAGGTAGTCAACGTCGGCGACGAAGTCGAAGCCAAAGTGCTGAAGTTCGATCAGGAGAAGAGTCGTGTATCGCTTGGCCTGAAGCAACTGGGAGAAGATCCCTGGGTTGGTCTGTCGCGCCGCTATCCACCGGGGACGCGTTTGTTTGGCAAGATTTCCAACCTCACTGATTATGGGGCGTTTGTCGAGATTGAGTCAGGGATTGAAGGCCTGGTGCATGTCTCGGAGATGGACTGGACCAACAAGAACGTGCATCCGGCCAAGGTGGTGCAGGTTGGTGATGAGGTCGAAGTCATGATTCTCGAAATCGACGAAGATCGCCGCCGAATCTCACTTGGCATGAAACAGTGCAAGCCCAATCCGTGGGATGAGTTCTCGCAAAACGCCAACAAGGGTGACAAGGTCCGCGGCCAGATCAAGTCGATCACTGATTTCGGAATTTTCATCGGGCTTGCCGGTGGTATCGACGGGCTGGTGCACTTGTCCGACCTGTCGTGGTCCGAAGCCGGCGAGGAAGCGGTACGCAAGTACAAGAAGGGCGACGAAGTAGAGGCCGTCGTGCTGGCGATCGACGTTGAGCGGGAGCGGATTTCGCTTGGCATCAAGCAGCTCGAAGGCGATCCGTTTTCCAACTACGTATCTACGCACGACAAGGGCGCAGTCGTCGTCGGTGTGGTCACGGCGATCGATCCGAAAGGGGCAGTGGTCATGCTGGATGGGACCATCGAGGCGTATTTACGCGCCTCGGAGGTTTCGCGTGACCGGGTCGAAGACATTCGTAGCCATCTCAAGGAAGGCGACGAAGTGTCTGCCATGATCATCAATATTGACCGGAAAAACAGAAACATCAATCTTTCGATCAAGGCGAAGGATGCCGCCGAAGAGGCAGCGGCTGTTGAAAAGCACAGTTCCGACAGCCAGCAGGCCAGCGCTGGAACCACCAATCTTGGAGCGCTGCTGAAAGCCAAACTGGGGAAGTGACAAAGCGCGTTCGATAACTACAAAGAACAGGACATGCCATGACCAAGTCGGAACTTATTGCCAGGCTTGCGGCACATTTTCCACAACTCGTTGCCAGCGACGCAGAGCTGGCGGTGAAAATGATTCTTGACGCCATGACCAAGAGCCTCTCCTCTGGTCAGCGCATCGAGATTCGGGGTTTTGGCAGTTTTGGCCTCAACTACAGGCCGCCGCGGATCGGCCGTAATCCGAAGTCAGGTGAAAAGGTTCAGGTGCCGGCCAAGTACGTTCCCCACTTCAAGGCGGGTAAGGAGCTGCGAGAACGCGTCGACGTCAAGAAGCAATGAGGCTCGCTGCTGAATCGAGGCAAAAGCGAGGCAAGCGGACAAAGCGGCATCAGCGAACGAGTGTGCCGCTTTTTTTGTACCGGTAGTATAAATTAGGTGCTCAATCAAGGTTGCGAGATCGCTAGGTGAAGTATCTGGTTTGGTTTTTGCGAGTCCTATTGTTTCTGGTGCTGCTGGGTTTTGCAATCAAGAACACCGACCCGGTCGCAGTGAGATTCTATCTAGGTGGTGAATGGGAAGCGCCCCTCGTTTTCGTGTTACTGGCGGCCTTTGTCGCGGGCGCTGCCGCGGGCGTTGTGGCCACTCTCGGGGTGGTATTTCGCAAACGCAGGGAAATCGCCGGCTTGCGAAAACAGCTTCGGGTGCGCAATGCCGAGCAGCCGCGGTGACTCTCGGCTGCCGTTGAAGAAGCCATATGGAATTTGAACTCTGGTGGCTGCTGGGTTTCCCGCTGTTCTTCGTCCTCGGTTGGATGGCAGCACGTATCGACATCAAGCAGCTGCTGTCCGAATCGCGCGCCTTGCCTTTGTCTTATTTCAAAGGGCTCAATTTTCTCCTCAATGAACAGCCCGACAAAGCGATAGAGGCGTTGATCGAAGTCGTCAAGGTCGAGCCCCAGACCGTCGAGCTGCATTTCGCGTTGGGTAACCTGTTTCGCCGCAGAGGCGAAGTCGAACGTGCCATCAGGATGCATCAGAACCTGCTCGATCGTCCCGATCTTCGCGGAGAGGAGCGGCTGCACGCGCTGTACGAATTGGCTCAGGACTATCTCAAGGCTGGCTTGCTCGATCGCGCCGAAGAGTTCTTTGCCAAACTCGAGGGTACCGAGTACGAGCAAAAAGGCTTGAAGTTCCTGCTCGAGATCTACGAGCAGGAAAAGGACTGGAAGAAAGCGATCAACGCATCGCGGCGAATGGACGAAGTTACCGGTAAGTCAAGCGAGCGGGACATTGCGAATTACTTCTGCGAGCTGGCTGCCAATGAAGGGACAGCATCTGGCTCGGATTTGGCTAGGCCTTATCTGGAGCGAGCTCTTGAAGTCAACCGCAAGTGTGTGCGAGCCACCATCATGCTCGGCGACTTTGCGATGGCGGATGGCGATGTGGAACAGGCGGTTTCCTACTGGAGGCGCGTCGAACAACAGGACCCAAGGTATCTTTCTCTGGTGGCCGAAAAAATTCTAGCGGCTTATCGCAGCCTCGGCCAGGCGGACGAGGGCGTTCGGTTGATTCGAGAGTATCTTTCGCGATATCCCTCACTCGACTTGCTCAACGCATCCTTCGAGGTCGAGCTCGAATTGCAGGGTGCGCAATCGGCCAGCCGGCTGGTGCGCGAAGAGTTGATGCGTAACCCGACGCTGCTGGGGTTGGACAAGCTGCTCGAGGTGCAGCTGATCGACGCGCCGCCAGAGCGGCGCCACGATCTGGAGCTGATCAAGAGTCTGATACACCAGCACACCCGAAGCCTGGCGCTATACCGCTGCGATGCGTGCGGATTCAAGGCGCGTCGCTTCTACTGGCATTGTCCGGCGTGCAATGGCTGGGAGACCTATCCGCCGCGGCGCTCGGAAGAGCAGGCGGCCGTTGCCTGATGGAGCCGCGGATTATCGTCGCGCTGGACTTCGCCGACGCCGATTCTGCGCAAGCGTGTGTGAACGTATTGTCACCGCAGACGTGCAAACTCAAGGTCGGCAAGGAATTGTTTACCGCGGAAGGCCCCGCTTTTGTGTCATCACTGGTACGACGCGGTTTCGACGTTTTTCTCGATCTCAAGTTCCACGATATCCCGACCACCGTGGCGCGTGCCTGTAGTGCCGCTGCCAACCTGGGGGTCTGGATGTTGAACGTACATGCGCTCGGTGGCGCGACCATGATGCAAGCTGCTCGTGATGCCCTCGGACAAGCCGACGACCGTGCCTTGCTGGTTGCTGTGACTGTTCTCACATCATTGTCGGATGCCGATCTGCAGCAAATCGGCATTCAGGAAGGTGCTGCGCAGACGGCGCTTCGCCTGGCCGGGCTTGCGCATGCCAGTGGTGCAGACGGGGTGGTGTGTTCGGCGCACGAAGCAGCCTCAGTTCGAGAACGGTTCGGCGATGCCTTCCTGCGTATCACGCCGGGGATTCGCTTGGCAGATGATAGTTCCGACGACCAGAACCGTATCATGACGCCGTCGCGGGCGGTGCAAAGCGGCGCCAGCTACCTGGTAGTCGGGCGGCCGGTAACGCGGGCGGCTGATCCGACTGCTGTGCTACGGCGCATCGAGTTTGAATTGACAGAGAAAAGGGGCGTGCATTGAAAATTACCGTAATAGGTGCCGGCTATGTTGGCCTGGTGACGGGTGCGTGTTTCGCAGACCATGGAAACGATGTCATCTGCGTTGATCTCGACGCTGACAAGATCAACACGCTGAACAACGGCGGAATGCCGATCTATGAGCCAGGGCTCGAGCAGTTGGTGGCGCGCAACACAGATGCGGGCCGGCTGCAATTTACCACCGACATCGCCAAGTCGATCGAACACGGAGCGGTCCAGTTCATTGCTGTTGGCACGCCCTCTGATGAGGACGGGTCAGCTGATATGCGTTACGTCCTGGATGCCGCGCGCAATATCGCGAAGCACATGGATGGTTACAAAGTAATTGTCGACAAATCCACCGTGCCGGTGGGGACCGCAGAGCGGGTCAAGGCGGTCATGCAGGAAGAATTGCAGCGCAGAGGAACGCAGGTCGACTTCAGCGTTGTTTCCAATCCGGAGTTTCTAAAGGAGGGCGCCGCAGTAGAGGATTTCATGCGTCCCGACCGGATCGTTGTCGGTAGCGCCGACGAAAAAGCAATCGGCATCATGCGGCAACTGTACGCACCGGTGAACCGGACCCACGATCGAATGATCGTGATGGATACGCGCTCGGCGGAGCTGACCAAGTACGCAGCGAATGCGATGCTTGCCACGCGCATTTCGTTTATGAACGAGCTGGCAAATTTGTCAGAGAAGCTTGGCGCCGATATTGAAAAAGTTCGCCGTGGCATAGGTTCCGATCCGCGTATTGGTTACCAGTTTCTGTATGCCGGTTGCGGCTACGGCGGATCTTGCTTCCCGAAGGACGTCAAGGCACTGCAGCACAGTGCCGGTGAGTACGGCATGCAACTGTCCATCATTGATGCGGTGGACAAGGTCAACCGTAGCCAGAAGCAGCGCATACTCGACAAAGTACGCACGCGGTTTGGTGAGCATCTCGACGGCAAGCGGTTTGCGCTATGGGGCCTTGCGTTCAAGCCGAATACCGATGACATGCGCGAGGCACCGAGCAGGGTTGTCATCCACGGTTTGCTCGCCCGTGGCGCGAGCGTCCACGTTTATGACCCGGCCGCTATGGACGAGGCAAGACGCGTCATGGCGGCTGAGAGGGGCATCAGCTATGCGGACTCGCCGGTGGATGCACTCGATGACGCCGATGCACTCATTATCGTCACGGAGTGGAAGGAGTTTCGTAGTCCCGATTTCGAAGTGTTGAAGTCGCGTCTCAAGCAACCGGTGGTAATCGACGGGCGAAATCTGTACGTTCCTCGTGTCATGCAGGAAGCGGGCATCGAGTATTTTTCCATTGGGCGGCGATGACGCCTCTGCCGGTCAGAGAAACCGTCAGGAACGCGCGTGTCTTGGTGGTGGGCGACATCATGCTCGACCGCTACTGGTTTGGTGACGTCGAGCGTATTTCCCCCGAAGCGCCGGTGCCGGTGGTCCGGGTGTCAAGGACCGAAGAGCGGCTCGGCGGCGCTGCCAACGTCGCCTGGAATATGGCGGCGATTGGTTCGCAACCGGTGTTGTTGTCGGTCGTCGGCGATGACGAGGCTGCGGCCAGTCTCGATACCCATTTGGCTTCGCATGGCATTCAGTCGCAGCTGTACCGGGATCCGGCCCTGTCGACAACCATCAAGCTGAGGGTCATCGGTCGCCAGCAGCAACTGATCCGCATTGATTTCGAAAACGAACCGGGGCACGAGGCACTTGCGGCAAAGCTTGCCGACTTCGAGAGCAAGCTGCCAGATTGTGACGTGGTTGTTCTGTCCGACTATGGTAAGGGCGGTCTGAAACATATCGAGCGCATGATCGAGCAGGCCCGTGACAAGGGCAAACCGATTCTGGTCGATCCCAAAGGGGATGATTATTCCCGTTACGCAGGCGCGACTCTCATCACGCCGAACCGCTCCGAATTGCGCGAAGTGGTCGGCCGCTGGAAGGATGAGTCCGATCTGACCCGTCGTGCCCGGCAATTGCGCGAATCTCTCGAGATCGACGCGCTGCTCGTAACTCGTAGCGAGGAGGGTATGACTCTGTTCAGCGCTGCCGAGCCGTTTCACGTCGCAGCGGTTGCGCGCGAAGTGTACGATGTGAGCGGGGCGGGTGATACCGTGATTGGCATCATGGCAGTCATGCTGGCCAGCGGTCAGACGCTGCAAGAGGCGGTGCAATGGTCCAACAAGGCGGCCGGCATCGTAGTCGGTAAATTGGGTACCGCGGTTGCTCACCCGGACGAGTTGTTCGAATGAGGTTCACGGAATCGATGCACATCATTGTCACCGGCGCGGCCGGATTCATCGGGGCGAATATTGTCAAGGCGCTCAACGAACGGGGCGTGGACAACATCATCGCGGTCGATAATCTCACTCGGTCGGAGAAGTTTCGTAATCTTGCTGACTGCGATATTGCCGATTATTTGCACAAGGACGACTTCCGCATGGCGTTGGCTTCGGGTGCGTTCGATGGAGAAGTGGCTGCCATTCTGCATCAGGGTGCGTGTTCCGACACAATGGAAAGCAACGGCCACTACATGATGGAAAACAATTACCGATATTCGGCGGACTTGCTTGCGTATTGTCAGTCCGAGGCCGTGCCGTTTATTTATGCCTCTTCGGCTGCCGTGTATGGCGCCAGTGATGAGTTCCGCGAGGAGCGTAGCCTTGAGAAGCCGCTCAATGTGTACGGCTATTCGAAGTTTCTGTTCGACCAACTGGTTCGTCGCCGCTGGGAGGACAACAGCGCGCAGGTCGTCGGGTTGCGCTATTTCAATGTTTACGGACCACGCGAGGCGCACAAGCAGCGCATGGCATCGGTCGCCTGGCATTTCTTCAATCAGTTTCGCGAAGCTGGTCAGGTCCGTTTATTTGAAGGCAGCGGTGGTTTCGCTGCCGGTGAGCAGCGGCGAGACTTCGTATCGGTCGATGACGTCGTCAAGATGAACATGTGGTTCCTCGAGAACGCGGATCGGTCGGGAATATTCAATTGCGGGACAGGCGCCTCGCAGACATTCAATGACGTAGCCGTTGCGACCGTCAACTCGATTCGTCTTGCGCAGGGCACCAGCGAGGTGCTGAGCCTCGACGAGCTCAAGTCGCGAGGCATTATCCAGTACGTGCCGTTTCCTGAAGGGCTGAAGGAAAAATACCAGAGCTTCACCGAAGCCGATCTCACGCAGCTGCGAGAGTGTGGTTACGAAGCGCCGTTCTTGACTGTCGAGCAGGGTGTTGAGCGTTACGTAGAATGGCTGCTTCAGAGGCAATGAGTGTGACCAGTCATCTCGCGTGATTCGGCGACCAGGTGCTCGCAGACACTATAGGGGCGACCGGCTCGGCGCTCCATCGCCAGTATGCCGCCGGTATGTCGATGGCGATCTATCGACCAGGCGTGCGCAGATGAGTGATCCGAAGCTACGCGGGTGGCGTCCAGCGCAGGGGAGAGCGCCACAAGGTCGCCAGCAGTAACTCGCGCTTGAGGACGAATTCCTTGGGAAGCTTGTCGTAGAGCTTGACGAACAGCTCTTCGTGCAGCAGCAGTTCCTGTATCCACAGATCGCGTTCGACTGACATTAATTTTTCGAACCGACCGAAGTCAAATCCGTCCAGCCCGCGCCAGTCGATATCCGAGTAATGCGGCATCCAGCCCAGTGGACTTTCAGCCGCACTCGCCCGACCATGACAACGATCAACGATCCACTTGAGAATGCGCATATTCTCGCCAAATCCGGGCCACAGGAACTTGCCGTTGTCATCCTGGCGAAACCAGTTGACCGCGAAAATGCGCGGCGGGTGCTTCACGTTGCGGCCGGTCTGCAACCAGTGATCGAAATAGTCGCCGATGTGGTAGCCGCAGAACGGTAGCATGGCAAACGGATCGCGACGCACATTGCCGACCTTGTGAGCGGCGGCAGCGGTCGTCTCCGAGCCCATCGTCGCGGCCATGTAGACACCGTCCACCCAGTTGAAACTTTCGCTTACCAGCGGCACGGTCGTGCTTCTGCGTCCACCAAAAACGAATGCCGAGATCGGCACCCCGGACGTTTGTTCCCAGTCCGCATCAATTGACGGGCACTGTGATGCAGGCGCCGTGAAGCGGGCATTGGGATGCGCTGCATTGCGACCGCAATCGGGTGTCCATGGTTGTCCCTGCCAGTCGGTCAGTCGTTGCGGTGGCTCGCTCATGCCTTCCCACCAGATGTCTCCGTCGTCGGTCAGTGCAACGTTGGTAAAGATACAGTTCTCGGACAGCGTCGCCATCGCGTTGGGATTGGATTGCTGCGACGTTCCTGGTGCTACGCCAAAAAAGCCGTACTCCGGGTTAATGGCGTACAGTCGCCCGTCCGCGCCCGGTTTGATCCACGCAATATCGTCGCCAATAGTGGTTACTTTCCAGCCGTGCAATGCGCCGGGCGGAATCAGCATGGCGAAATTGGTCTTGCCGCATGCACTCGGAAACGCCGCTGCAACATAGGATTTCTCACCGGTTGGTGATTCAACACCGAGGATCAGCATGTGTTCGGCAAGCCAGCCTTGCTCCCGCCCCATGGCGGAAGCAATGCGCAAGGCAAAGCACTTCTTGCCGAGTAATGCGTTGCCACCATAACCACTGCCGAACGACCAGATGGCCTGATCTTCGGGAAAGTGCACGATGTACTTGTGTTCCTTGTTGCAAGGCCAGGCGACATCTTTTTCGCCCGGTGCCAACGGCATTCCAACTGAATGCACACAACGAACGAAATCGCCATCCTCACCCAGCACGTCGAACACCGCCTTGCCCATGCGCGTCATGATGCGCATGCTCACCGCGACATAAGCAGAATCGGTGAGCTGAATACCGACATGCGAGATCGGCGAGCCGAGCGGCCCCATCGAGAATGGAACGACGTAGAGCGTCCTGCCTTGCATGCAGCCCTCGAACACTTCCTCGAGAAGCTCTTTCATTTCAGCTGGCGCCATCCAGTTGTTGGTTGGGCCGGCATCAGCGCGATGAGTACTGCAGATGAAGGTGCGATCTTCAACGCGAGCTACGTCGGACGGATCGGAGCGCGCAAGGAAACTGTTGGGCCGTTTCGCGGGGTTGAGAGGGAGGAAGGTGCCGGCTTCGACCAGCTGCTGACACAAGCTGTCATATTCCGCTTTCGAGCCGTCACACCAGTGAATCTTGTTTGGCTGTGCGCGTTTCGCAAACTCGTCGATCCAATCCACCAGTCCACGGTGGTGTACGTAATCCGGCGCGTGTCCTGCGTCGTCAGCGAGCACCCTGACGGACTCGAGCGGTACCACTGATTTTCCCTTCTTTACTGTTTCTCCCTTTGAGCGTTAAGTCTAGCATCAGGCGAAAAAATCGCAACGCAAAAGATAGGGTAACGTGCGGCGAGCGCCGGCCAGTCATCATCCGCTCAAGTACATTCATCTAATCTTTACATGATGTATGACAATCGTTGCTTCCGCTACAATCATCGGTCGCAACGCAATTGCGACTCGTCCCCAGGCAAAGCCGGCGCCTGGTCGTCAAGGTTAGACGCTTGCGAGCCCGGCCTGCCTGTACCGCGTAGTTGAAGGAAGCTTCGAGTAACCGATGACACCCGTTCTTGTGTTCGACATAGAGACCGTACCCGATATCGAGGGATTGCGCCTTTTGCGCGATTTGCCGGCCGATGTGCCGGCAGCGGAGGTTGCCGAGCGCGCTTTCGCGGAGCGCCTTGAAAAGACCGGCAGTGATTTCTTGCCGCTGCATCTGCACCGAGTGGTGGCAATTTCCTGCGTGCTGCGCGATCGCGACAGTGTGCGGGTCTGGTCTCTCGGTGAGCCGCAGGATGACGAGCGAGTCCTAATTCAGCGCTTCTTCGATGGAGTCGATAAATATACGCCGCAACTGGTTTCGTGGAACGGTGGCGGTTTTGATCTGCCGGTGCTGAATTACCGGAGCATGCGTAACCGGGTACGCGCGACCCGCTACTGGGACATGGGCGAAGATAACCGCGACTTCAAGTGGAACAACTACATCAGTCGTTATCACTCCCGTCATCTCGATCTGATGGATCTGTTGGCGATGTATCAACCTCGTGCCAGCGCGCCGCTCGACGAGGTTTCGCAGTTGATGGGCTTTCCTGGCAAGGTGGGCATGTCGGGCAGCAAGGTGTGGGACAAGTTTCAGGCCGGAAAGATCGATGAGATTCGCGCGTACTGTGAGACCGATGCCGTCAATACCTATCTCGTTTATATGCGATTCCAGCTGCTGCGCGGAGTCTATGATGATGCACAGTATCATCACGAGTGCGAGTTGGTCCGCTCGACACTCAATGCCTCGAGTGCGCCGCACTGGCGACATTTTCTGAACGCCTGGTCCAGCTGATTTGACCATGGCAATGTTCACGGCCGACATCGAATCGCTCGATCATGAGGGGCGCGGTGTTACTCACGTCGATGGCAAAGTTGTTTTTGTCGAAGGAGCATTAACCGGCGAACGCGTCGAGCTCGAAACGTATCGACGCAAACCCAGTTACGAGCTTGCCAGGACACGTGCGGTCCTGCGCACATCACCGTCCCGAACGCAACCGCGTTGCCAAAGCTTCGGTGTCTGCGGCGGCTGTGCCATGCAGCATCTCGAGCCACGCGCGCAGGTTGCAGCCAAACAGCGCGTGCTCGAAGACAACTTCGCTCACCTTGGACAGGTTCGCCCGGAAACCATGCTGGCACCTATTCTCGGTCCGGCATGGGGATACCGGCTGCGCGCCCGCTTTTCCTCGCGCTATGTGCACAAGCGCGGTACCGCGCTGGTGGGTTTCCGCGAGCGCCGACACAGCTTTGTCGCTGACATGCAAGCCTGCGAGGTTGTGCCACCGCAGATCTCGGCGTTATTGATGCCGCTCAGATCGTTGGTGAACAGTCTCAGTATTCGCGAGCGCGTGCCGCAGATTGAACTGGCAGTCGGTGCTGACCGCGTTGCTCTGGCCTTTCGTGTACTTGGAACGCCCTCCGACATCGATGAAACGCGGTTGCGAGAGTTTGCTGATCGCCATGGCGTGCACGTTTACCTGCAGCCGGCAGGTCCCGACACGGTTGCGCTTTTCCATCCTTCCGGCGACGAGTTGCTCAGTTACACGCTGCCTGACTTCGA
This sequence comes from Betaproteobacteria bacterium, assembly GCA_020346185.1. Classification (GTDB taxonomy): domain Bacteria; phylum Pseudomonadota; class Gammaproteobacteria; order Burkholderiales; family Eutrophovitaceae; genus SG8-40. The sequence goes on from CP070775.1 coordinate 2,794,898, forward strand.
CCTCGAGTTCCGCTTTGCGCTGACTGACTTCACCCAGGTCAATCATCAGACCAATCGCGTATTGGTACGGCGTGCACTTTCCCTGCTCGAAGTTGGCGCTGGAGAACGGATTGGTGACCTGTTTTGTGGCATTGGCAATTTCTCTCTGCCTATTGCGAGATATGGCGCGCGGGTTTTGGGGCTCGAGGGAAGCGGCACGCTGATCGAGCGAGCGCGAAGCAATGCGCGCCACAACAGTCTCGAGTCAGCTTGCGATTTTCGTCAGGCTGATTTGTTCAAGATTGATGGGCAGCAATGGCGAGATCTCGGTCACTTCGACAAGGTCTTGATCGATCCGCCGCGGGATGGTGCAATCGAGGTGGTTAAAGCGATCGCCAGCGACCCGCCGGCTCGGGTCGTATACGTTTCCTGCAATCCTGCAACGCTGGCACGCGACGCAGCAATCATGGTGCACTCGAACAACTATTCGCTGCGCGCCGCTGGTGTGGTGAACATGTTTCCCCACACCTCACACGTCGAGTCCATTGCCGTGTTCGAGAAATAGGATCGCCCAAGAATACGGACGCCGCGATAAAAACAACGGGCGCCTGATGGCGCCCGTTGTTTTATCGAGTTTTATCTAAACGTCCGCTACTCGCGTTGACCAGCCAGTGCCATCAGCAAGTGAAGCAGGTGGACGAATATGGCCCACAGGCTGATGTAGACACCGGTGGCTGCCATGATGTAGTTGGTCTCGCCGCCATTGACGATGCGGCTCACGTCATGTAGCAGGAACAGCGAGAACACCATTATCGCGAGGCAAGAGATGGTCAAAGCCAGCGCCGGAATTTGCAGGAACATGTTGGCGATTGCTGCGACCAGCAGGACCATCATACCGACGAACAAGAACTTGCCCATAAAACTGAAGTCGCGTTTGGTGGTTGTCGCGATGGCGCTCATGACCAGCAAAATACCGCCCGTTCCGGCCGCGGCGATGCCGATCAGCTGCGGCCCGTTACGCAGTGAAAGAGCAATGTTGAGCGTTGGGCCAAGCCACCAGCCCAAGATAAAGGTCAGCGTCAGCAGCAGAACCACGCCGAGGCCGCTGTTGCGGTTGGCGGCGATCGCATACTGCAGCCCGATCATGGCACCCAGCAAAATGAGCGAGGTCAGAATTGGGTGCTGATAGACGATGCCGGCGGTCGCCATGCCAATAAAAGCCCCAAACACGGTGGGAACCATCGTCAGGGCGAGCAGCAAATAGGTACTGCGAAGAACCTTTTGCTGTTGGGCGCCAATGGCGCCAGCATGGGATCCAATTTGAACGTTCGGTTGCATGAGTCTGACTATCTCCTATGACTGGCTGCAGGATCAAAAAATCAGTGGTTAAGACTAACCAATGAGGCCAAAAGTTTCAATGGCTTGACTGGTTTAGCAGGTATTGTGCGCGTAGAATCCTGCTCCTGCATATATATTGGGTTGGGCTGGCGCTGAAACAACCATGGTTCGCTCAGGGGCATTGTTGCTGGGTCACGGGCACCCGGTCAGTGGAGAGTAGCTGGGGGCCTTTGCAGCGCCCGGTTCGTACTCCAGGGTGGGCTTCATCCAGGTTTTCGGGCCAGGTCGTTGCCTGTGACCTAACAGAGTTTGTCAGATTACGCCGGAACGCGATCCGGTGGCGGCAAGCAGGCAAGACGTGGAAGGGTGGCAGAGTGGTCGAATGCACCGGTCTTGAAAACCGGCAGAGGCGCAAGTCTCTCGTGGGTTCGAATCCCACCCCTTCCGCCAGATATTCATATAACTAACTGATAAAAAAAGAAGAAAATATTGGGATATTGATTCCTGCCCATACCTTGGCCCATACCTGGGCTCTTCGTAAATTGCTAAAAGGCATCTCGATGCGGCAAGACCGCCCGCAAACCCGTGCCTAGCCCTGCCATCCCCCGGTTTGTAGAATCGGGTCGAGGTAGTCCCGACCCGGCGGCCAAAGGAAACGGCAGCAGAATATCC
>CP070775.1:2796986-2799538 GCA_020346185.1 Betaproteobacteria bacterium
TGCTGGTCAAATGCGCTGCTCACGGCGCTGCCTAGTGTCAACCTGGTAAGCAACATCGGTTTTGGTGCGGGTGCTACTCACACGCTCTCAAGGGGGCGCCTGGCTGAGTTGCCAGTTCAGCCAATGGAGTTTCCACTGCGTCATCCACCGGAAATAGAGCGTAACGTCGATGCTGATGAGTTTACGCAAGCGACCATGTTTCGTAACCCGCCGCTCTGGAGACGGTTAGGAGGGCGGGCCGTGCGCGCATTTCAGGAACTGCTTGACTAACCGGAGACTTGAGCCGGACTTGGAAGAGTGATGCCAACAAAGTTACTGAACTCGCTGGCGAAACATGTGCGGAAAGGCGTGAGACGAATCGGCTTCGATATCGTTAGATATCGCGAATTACCGCGCGACCTGGATCCCCGGATAGCGAACATTATCCGTGAGGCGTGTGACTACTCAATGACGTCCGCGCAACGAATACTAACGTTGTGCGAAGCCGTGCAATACGTTGTCGAGAACAAGATCGAGGGTGATATCGTGGAGTGCGGCGTTTGGCGCGGAGGTAGCATGTTGGCTGCCATAAAGACTTTGCAGTTTTGTGGCGAGGCCGATCGCACATGCCGCTTGTTCGATACCTTCGAGGGGATGACGCCACCGACCACATATGATGTCGAGTTCGATGGCAAGACAGCGTTGGAACTGTTGAATTCCAGCGACCGAAATGAGGCCGACTCGTTTTGGTGCTATGCGCCTCTCGAGGGCGTGAAAGCGCTCCTCGCGGAGACAGGGTATAGTTCCGATCGGCTGGTATTCGTAAAAGGTCGTGTTGAGGATACCTTGCCCGCGTCCGCGCCCGGTCAAATCGCGTTGTTGAGACTCGATACCGATTGGTATGAGTCGACAAAACACGAGCTCGAGCACTTATATCCAAAGCTCGTGACCGGTGGGGTGCTCATCGTGGACGATTACGGTCATTGGCAGGGTGCACATCGCGCCGTGGACGAGTACATCAGTGAGCACCGACTGGCTCTTTATTTGCATCGAGTGGACTATTCCGGCCGCTGCGCGATCAAGGTTGGGTAGTGGTGCGCGACGCTCGGTCTGCGCGCTACACAATTGGAAATAGTCTGGGCCTTGCCTCTCAACGGCGGACGTAGAATTGTTTTTGCGGTAACGTTGATATGCCGATTCTTCGAGGCGCCGCGAGCAATCAAACCAGATTCATCAGTTCTGGATAAATGCCTAAGAGGTGCCCGCTCATGACGGATCGTACTGCTGTTTCTCGGACCCCTGATGCGTGCGTCGTCTGCGGATCTAACAGTCTCGTTGATGCCGGTGATATCGCGGCCGCAGATCTGGTCCATGGTTACCAGAAGCGATTCGGGCTCGATGTTTTCGAACACTTTGCCGACACTGCCAAACTGTCGGAGGTGCGCTGCCGCGATTGCGATGTCCACTTTTTCTCCCCGATTATCACCGGCAAGGAGAGCTTTTATCGGGCACTCGCGGGACTTGCGTGGTACTACATGGCCGAGAAGCCGGAATTTGCGATCGCGCGCCAGTTCGTCAAAACTACCGACGCCGTGCTTGAAGTCGGCGCCGGTCGTGGTGCCTTTGCTGCCTATTGTGGGAACGAGTACGTTGGCCTCGAGTTCAATCCCGAAGCGGCCGAGCAGGCGAGACGATCCAACGCAAACGTCATTATCGAGCCTCTTGAAAAGCATGCCTCAGCACACCCAGGCTTGTACGACGTCTGTTGTGCCTTTCAGGTGATCGAGCACGTCGCCGATCCAAAGCAGTTTGTGACCAGTATGGCTGCTGCCACGAGGCCCGGCGGTCGTGTGATTGTTTCCGTCCCGAACGAAGCGGGTCTTCCCGGCGGCACCATCAACGACTTTCTCAACTTGCCGCCGCATCACGTCACACGCTGGAACCACCGGTCGCTCGGTGCGCTGGCCACCGCTGCCGGACTTTCGCTCGAGGCGATCGAGAGCGAAAACGTCGCCGGCTATCACCTCGGCTGGTACCTGGCTGCGAGGCTGTGCAAGTTGCTGGCGCCGCATTTGGTGGCGAGGCCGGGGAATCGCGTCAGGTTGGGATCGATCGATTACGCGCTTTGGCGCGCGTTGTGGTTGCTCGGTCGGAGCGGAGCGCTGGTCCTACAACCGTTCCTTCAGGGGGGCGGACGTCTGCGCGGTAGGGGGCACACCATAATTGCCGTGATGCGCAAAGGCGAGTTCACGTAGCCAGTATGAAACCATTGATCCTGAACAGTGAGGATTACCGCGGTGGTGCAGCGCGTGCAGCGTACCGCTTGCATGTTGCGCTGCGTGCGATCGGCGTTGAGTCCTCCATGCTGGTGCAAATCCGAGGCGGCACTGACCCCCATGTAATAGGCCCCCGAACCTTTTTCGGAAACATGGCAGGCAGAGCGCGCACGGCTCTCGACCTGCTGCCGCTTTCTTGGTCTACGGGTGGACGCACGAGCGGAACCTTCTATCCCGGGTGGTTGCCCGACCGCTCGAGCCGATGGGTCAGGCGGCTGGCTCCTGACCTGGTTCATC
>CP070775.1:2799638-2806501 GCA_020346185.1 Betaproteobacteria bacterium
TGCCAAGACTTTCTTTCAATCCTTCGGCATAACTCCTCGAGAACTCGGAGATCGGAGTTGTCTCGATCTCCCCGGGGAAGTAGCTATTGACAATGAGAAACGCTGTGTCGGTGCTCTCGGCGACGCGGATCGCTGCGTCAGGACCGAAATCGGGACGGACAGTCCACGTGCCAGGCGTCGACAGTTGCGACACGCCGTCGTCCGAGTAAACCGTTTGTGAAAGTGGTGGCAATGTTTCCGGGCCGGGTTGGTTGGGTGCCGAGCCGCAGCCAGTGGCGAGCAGGCCGCCGACCATGGCTGCCATAAGACCAAATCGGGACCAATGTGTGATTGATTGCATGGATTGATGAAGGGCGCGGGTTGGGACTGGACAAGCACAAATGTGCAACGTTTGTGCCATTGGTAGATCTGTTGCACGTCTGCCATCGCGGCCGGTGCACCTCGCTCGTCGGCGACTACACCACCTTTTGTGTAGTCATCACAATTTCATAAGGCATCTGACTTGGATGGCGACGCTGTGTGCCAGCGCCTCGAGGTCATAGCCGCCTTCGCGGGTGGAAACGACGCATCCCTCGCAGTGCTCGTTGGCACATTCCATGATCCGTTCCGTAATCCATTGGTAGTCAGCTTCAGTCAGTTGCATCTGAGCGAGTGGATCGAGGCGATGCCCGTCGAAACCGGCGGATACCAGCAGCATTTGTGACTGAAAACGTTGCAGCACCCGCAACCAGTGGTTAGTCACTGCTTGCCTGAACAACTCGCCGTCGCTGCCGGCGGGTAACGGGCAATGGATGATGTTCGTTGCAGCACCGCTTGGTTGGGAGAAGGGGTAAAACGGGTACTGGTAAGTGGAACAGAACAGTACCTGGTCGTTGCCTTCGAAAATGTCTTCCGTTCCATTGCCATGGTGCACATCGAAATCGACGATCGCGACGCGCTCCAGACCGCACTCTGATAGCGCATGTGCCGCACCGACTGCAACGTTATTGAACAGACAGAATCCCATCGCGCGGTCGTGTTCGGCATGGTGTTCGGGCGGGCGCACCGCGCAAAACGCGTTGGAGACTTCTCCCGACAGGACCGAATCGAGGCCGGCAATCAGGGCGCCGGCGGCGTGCAGGGCTGCATCCAGGCTGTGCGGATTCATCAGCGTATCCAGATCCAGCTGCACGGTAGCTTTTCGCGGCGCGGACTTGATAATGTGATCGATATAGTGGCGATCATGCACTCGCACGAACTGCTCTGTGGTGGCTACCGGTGCATCGATCTTATGCAGAAAATCCGCTAGTCGCTGCGAGATCAGCTGATCACTGATTGCCCGGATGCGCGCCGGGCGCTCCGGATGCCCGTGACCCATGTCATGAAGCAGACATGGGGGTCTGATAAATATGCCGTTCGTCGCATTTTTCAATGCCCGGAATCTGGACCCGGCGAGCGCTGGCTTGTCGTCTTGTCTGAACGATCCGGCCTGTTGTTTGGGTGTGATGATTTCTTCATCGGTTCACTCGCGGTGTTCCGGCTTGACTCCTGCCGAAGCAATACGGACCAGCATTATCACAAGACCCTGTTTGTACCCGAATCCATTGCCGTGTCCGGCGCCGGTGAGCGCGCGAATTCCGTCGGCGCGGTGGTGCTTAACAACCTGCTCGAAGGCGTGCTGGCTGAACAGCGGCCCTTGCTGACAGAACTCCAATCGATGGCGCCGTCGTAGCATTGCTGGCCGGCGGATGGATAGGTTGATCGATTGTACTTGTGACTGAGGACTGGAGGTCATCGAGGGCTACGTCTTGCCGGGCAACAAGGAAATGAGCAATTTCTGCAAATCCATTGGCTTATAGGTCGAACGCGATGCCAATGATCCAACTCGTCTCCGGGTTATCAGAGACTTGTAACGCCTAGCAGCAAACCGCCCTCGAAACCTCCTGGCGGTGAGCTACCACTTGAGCTGCAGATGTAGTCCCAACGCCGGCTCTGTGCGTGCTGGCAACCAACCTGTAGACATCGAGCGGGTGCTCCCACTGCCGCCAGCGATTCGCAGCGGTGCGGCCGTGTCGAAAGTCTTGACCGTGACATTACTGTCAAATCCGAGCAACCGGTCAGTTGCAGCGCTCAATACGCCGAGTGGATCAGTCAGGAACAGAGCGGTCTTGTCTTTCCAGTCGAGCTCGCCAGGCTTGGCCTTGATGCGATTGCGAACACCGCTGAACCAGAATTCGCCGACCAGAGAGCCGAGTACCGGAGTGGTCCACAAATCCTGATACGAAGGGTTCTCGAAGTACGCCTCGAAGCCAAATTCGTACAGAAAAGACAGCCCGAACGAGAAGAAGAAAGACTGGGTCCGGTTGAGGCCGCGCTCACGGCCGCGGATGTAATAGGTTGCGCCCCAATAAGGATGCAGGATGTAATTGATCATGAAGTCGTCAGTGTCGCGCTCCGGGTTACTTACATTCTCTTGCCACTTTTTCCAGTCAACGTTTTCCTTGTCTTCTTCGCTCCAGTTGGAGACCGATTCCGGCGCCACGTACAGCAAACCAATGACTGCCAGCTGAAACACCATGAAGTAGGCGGTGTCACGCGCAGCGCCTCTGTAATCCGGCCTTTCGGGCGGTACCGTTCGCCATGGAAAAGGCGTACGTTGTTCTTTTTCGACAGCTTCGGTTGCTTGCGCGATCTTTTGCGCTCCATTCGTTTCCGGTGATTGCGCAGACGGGTTATTTACATTGAGGGCGAGCTGCCTTGCCCACCAGTTTGCGGTGGCGAAATCGACGCGAAGTCGGGTCGATGGCGCAGCATCGATTCGAAGCTCGGTCTTTGCCGCTGCTGCGTCCGCCAATATGGCGCCCGACAGCGCCAGGATCGACGCCAGCCAGATGAAGCGTTGCAGGTGTCGGCTCACGGATGGACGTGTGATTAGCGAAGCCTGGAGCGCCAAAATTGTCGTGCCTTACGCCGTCGCCTTGCTGGCGCTTGCGATTCGCTGACGACTAGCTTGCCGGTCTGGTTTCGGCCGCGATGGCGCGCTGGTAAGCTGGCCTTGCTGTCAGGCGTGTCCAATAAGGAGCCACGTTGCCCGGGAAATCCTCATTCATCAGCCGCTGATAGCTTCGCAGAGACAGGCCCAACATGATATCTGCTGCGGAGAAAGTCTCGCCGATAATCCAGCTTTTCTCTGCGAGCGCTGCATCGAGAGCCTGTGCACAGAGGCGCGCCCGCGTCTTCATCTCATCGATGACGGGTTTCAGGGGGTTGTCTGCAAATTCCCGATTGTGGTTGACAATCTCGCCCAATGGCCTGGAAAACGTCGCCTCGGCAAACCACAGCCACTGCAAGTAAATTCCGTGCTCGTTCGTGCCGGGTTGGGGTTGCAGCCGCCCCTCGCCGTATTTGTCGAGTACGTATTGCAGCATTGCACCCGACTCGAAGATCGTCATGTCGCCGTCCGACATGACCGGTACCTTTCCGACCGGATTCAAGCTGCGCCATTCGGGGCTTGCCCTGTATTTGGGCGACATATCGACTGGTACAATCTGATACGGCGTGCCGAGTTCCTCGCAAAGCCAGACAATCCGAAAGCCGCGCGTTCTCGGTGCGTGATAGATCTTGAGCATTGGGTCCTCCTTCAGGATGGTTCTTGGATCGATCAAGCCGCGCCGCTGTCAGCGTCTCTCGCGCCCAAAAGGAGCCGTGCCGGCGCCTCTCAACATAAGTCTAACCACGTGCCTTGTGGCTTGCAGCGTCGATTGTCTGCGAACCTGAAAATAATCTCAATGAAACAGTCAGTTGAACATTATCGTCGCTGATTACCTTGAGTCACTTGATTAATCGCAGAAAGGCGCCACCTAATGGAGCATGGCGGAGAAACACGAATGAACTCGAGGGACCTGTCGCAATTCATGTGGAGTGAAGCCCTTTCGTTGCTCGATCGGGCTGACCGACTGCACCGGCAATTCGTTCGCCCGCTTGCCGCTCGGGGGCCAACCTGGGAGCCGCCGGTGGACGTGGTCGAAACTGCAAACCAGTTGCGAGTTACCTTGGCGCTGCCGGGCGTGGAAGCCGAGACGATTTCGCTGTCCCGAGAGGCCGATGTGATTACGGTTTTAGCACGCCGGGCATTTCCCGTTGCGACGTCGGGGAGCGGGCGGGGCGCGCGAGTACATGCGCTGGAGATCCCGCATGGGCGCTTTGAACGGCGAATCACACTGTCGACGAACGAAATTTCTTTGGTGGAGCAGCGACTATGCAACGGCTGTCTCACACTCATTTTTAGCAAGAAGGAACCATCATGAGTATCTGGCGAGGGTTAAAGCAAGCACTCATCAGCGATGAAGGTGGCGGCCCGGTCGCCGCCGGCGGGCCTGATGAACGAGGTGCAACGCTCAAGCCGCTACCGGAAGGCGCGATGATCATCATCCCGCTAAGAAACACAGTACTGTTTCCCGGCGTGATGTCGCCTCTATCGATCGGGCGGTCCGGCTCAGTGGCGGCAGCGCAAGAAGCTGCGCGGAGCGAGCAATCGATCTGCTTTCTGCTGCAGCACGATGCTGAGAAAAACGATGTCACGCCGGACGATGTTCACTGGGTTGGTACAGTCGGACAAGTCGTGCGTTACGTGACCGCTCCTGATGGTGCGCACCACCTGATCATTCAGGGCCAGTCGCGCGTGCGCGTGTTGGAGTTTCTCGACGGTTGGCCGTTTATGGTGGGACGCGTCGCGGCGGTTGAGTCGCCGGAGACCATGACTCCGGAGATCGAGGCGCGTTTTCTGCAGCTAAAAGAGCGGGCAGCCGAGGCCATTCAGTTACTGCCGAACGTCAATGAGGAATTGGCTGGTGCCGTGCAGCAGATCAATTCGCCTGTGCTGCTTGCCGATATGGTCGCCAATCTGATGGACGTGAGCGCCGAAGACAAGCAGACCGTACTAGAAAGTTTTGACATCAAGCAGCGCCTGGACCTCGTGCTGAATATACTCGGACAGCGCGTTGAGGTACTTCGCTTGTCGCGCGAGATCAGCGATAAGACACGAAAGGAATTCGACGAGCGCCAGCGCGAACACGTGCTGCGCGAACAAATGCGTCAGATTCAGAAAGAGCTTGGAGAGGATGAAGTTTCCGCTGCAGAAATCAAGGAACTGAAACAGTCCATCGAAGAAGCGGGTATGTCGGAAGAAACCCTCAAGCACGCACGCAAGGAATTGAGGCGCCTTGAGCGAATGAGCGATGCCAGCGGAGAGTACTCGATGCTGCGTACCTACCTCGAATGGTTGACCGAGTTGCCGTGGAAAGACGAACCACAGGAGGCGATCGACCTTGCCGAGGCACGACGCATACTCGACGAAGATCACCATGGTCTTGAAAAGATCAAGCGACGTATTCTCGAGTATCTCGCGGTCAGAAAACTCAATCCGCAAGGCAAGAGTCCCATCTTGTGTTTCGTTGGCCCGCCGGGCGTCGGCAAGACCTCTTTGGGCCAGTCGATCGCGCGCGCAACAGGGCGACAGTTCCAACGTGTTGCCCTTGGCGGCACACATGACGAAGCGGAAATTCGCGGCCATCGGCGCACTTATATTGGTGCGTTGCCAGGCAACATCATTCAGGCGATTCGCCGGGCCAAGTCACGCGCTGGCGTGCTGATGCTCGACGAGATCGACAAACTCGGTGCGGGTGGTTTTCATGGCGACCCTTCCAGTGCCTTGCTCGAGGTTCTCGATCCTGAACAAAACGCCAGTTTTCGCGACAATTACCTTGGCGTCGATTATGACCTGTCAAAAGTCATGTTCATTGCCACGGCAAATGTACTTGACACCATTCCCGGGCCTCTGCGCGATCGCATGGAAGTCATCCAGCTGCAGGGTTACACAGAGGAAGAGAAGTTGGAAATTGCCAAGCGCTATCTGATCAAACGCCAGCTCGAAGCCAACGGACTCAAGCAGGAGCAAGCGTCACTCACCGACGCCGCCATTCGTGCACTTGTCAGTGGTTACACTCGCGAAGCAGGCGTACGTAATCTGGAGCGCGAAATAGGTTCGGTTCTTCGCTCGGTGGCAATGAAGATCGCCGAGGTGAAGGCGGAAGCGGTGACGGTGGACGCCGATGATTTGCACGCCATTCTCGGCGCGCGCAAGTTCGAGAATGAACTGGCGCAGCGCAGTGCGGTACCAGGCGTTGCGACTGGTTTGGCATGGACGCCGGTCGGCGGTGACATATTGTTTGTCGAAGCTTCGAAAGTACCGGGCTCGGGCAAGCTTATTCTTACCGGGCAGCTGGGCGATGTTATGAAAGAATCAGCGCAGGCTGCATTGACGCTCGCCAAGAGTTACTTCGATGAGTCGCTGGGCGAGGTGGACCTGCACGTGCATGTGCCTGCCGGGGCGACGCCGAAAGACGGCCCCAGTGCCGGCACTGCCATGTTCCTCGCACTTGTGTCATTGCTATCTGGCAAGCCGGTGCGCGCGGACGTTGCCATGACCGGTGAGATTTCGCTGCGTGGTCTGGTACTGCCGATCGGCGGCGTCAAGGAAAAAGTGCTGGCCGCGCTGCGCGCCGGTATCAAAACCGTGATGGTGCCAAGGCGTAATGAAAAGGATCTGGAAGATGTTCCCGCATCCGCGCGTGCAAATCTGGAGTTCGTTTTGCTCGATAATGTCGCAGAGGCGGTTCGCTGCGCCATGGATATTGACCCGGGAGAACTCTCGACTTCCAAGGAAGAGCAGGCGGCCTGAGCAAGTTCGGCTTGGCTCGCTCGCCTGACAGCGAGATTTGCTAGTGCCCTGAAAAAAAACGCGCCCCTCGGCGCGGTTCTTCGCTTGCCAGGTAACTTCTTCTATTGCTCGCCGTGCATGCCACCGTGAATGCTGCTGCCCTGAC
>CP070775.1:2806601-2811236 GCA_020346185.1 Betaproteobacteria bacterium
TAATACATACCGCCATGCAACTCAATCAGAATATTTTTCTGAGCGCTACAACGGCACCTGGCCGGCAACAATTACTCGGCCGACGTCTGTTTGACTCGCTCGATGATGCGCGCGAAGCCACTTACTGGTGGATGATCAGATACAACGAAGAACGCCCCCACGATTCCCTGGGGGATTTGACGCCCCTGGAGGCAAGGGCAAAAACGTGACTGCGTCGATCGACAACAGATTCGGGTAACCCCGAACGACTTTTAGTTGAAATGTGAAGACTGACTGGGTTTGCGCTCGGATCATTTCGACCACCTGCCAATCGGTCACCCTCAAGACGACATTGCTGTGTAGTGAGGACGAACGAGCCAGTCTTCCAGCCGCACGTTGCGTTTTGTCAACTTTCCTCGAGGACTTCGTAGGCAGGGATCGGACGAGAAAAACCCGCCAGCACAAGGTCCCCCACGAACCGGACATCAATGAACCAGTTTGTTTCTTCGCATACATGCTTGGATATCAGTATCTGTCCCGACTTCGCTTCGTCGCACAGGCGCGACGCGAGGTTGGTAACCGTCCCGATTGCTCCATAGTCCCAGCGACCTTCGAAGCCAATCGCACCCAATGTCGCGCGTCCTCGCGCAATTCCTATTCCCAGACCCAATTGGTACCCTCTTTTGTGCCACTTGGCTATCAATTTTCGACTACGTTCGCGCATAGCCAAAGCCATTCGAACCGCTCGCTCTTCCGGGTTTGGCACTTGCACTGGGTCATTGAAAAACACCATCATGCCATCGCCAGTGAAGCGCTCCAGCGTGCCGTCATGTTCGACGATCAGCTCACCCATTAACGCCTGAAACTCTCTCAAGACGCGCATTAAGGTATTCTCGTCGACCTGCTCCACGAATGCGGTAAAGCCTCGCAGATCGAGAAAGCACACTGTAATCAGTGCTCGATGTGTTTTCAGTGGATCGCTGGTGCCACCGCTGACGATCAATTCCGCCAGCTTCGGGGAGAAAAAACGCCTCAAGCGGTTCAGTCGGTCAAGCATCTGAACTTGCTCTGCCACACGCTGTTTCAAATTGACGTTATAGTCCCCCAAGGTTCTCACGTAACGCGCATTTTGCATTGCCAACGCTGACTGCGTCGCAAACGTTCTCAACAAATTGATCAGCGGCGCAGAAAAAGTATGGTTGGGGCGATTCTTGTGGACGACGAGCGCACCCATTATTTTGTTATCCCAGGCCAGTGGTACCGCCAACACGGACCGAAAGCCGGCTTTCGTGATCAGCTTGCGTGTACGTTCGAGAAAATAAATGCCGCCGCGTAGAATATCTGGATGCTGGAATGGTTGAAGTGTCGCCACCGCCACCCCGACAACTCCCTCGCCTCGTTTGATCGGATATCGGCGAAGGCCATCCGCAATGTCCTTTGGAACCCCCGTCGACGAACGAGGAATCATGGAGTCCGACTTCTCATCATAGTCGTACAGCATTGCGCTGTCGGCGCCCGTGATTGCGAGCGCACTGGTGAGTATCTTTCGAAGCACCTGCTCGACGTCCAGCGTCGAGGTGACAACATTGTTGATCTGGGCCAGCGTCTGCAACCCCTCAACCGACTCTCTTAGTTCGGCCGAGCGCGTTTGAAGCTCGTTATAGAGCCGCGCATTTACCAGCGAGACCTCGGCCACTCTGGCGAAGGTCTCAAGCAACGAAATTTCACGATCGGTAATCGTGTCTGGCAGCGAGCGACCCGTCGCAATCACGCCGATCGATTTTCCTTCAGCGAACATCGGTACAGAAACGGTACTTCTATATCCAGCGTCTCGCGCCTGATCGCCCAGAGCATACTCGGGGTCTTCGCGTACGTCGGGGATGTAGCACACCTCTCCGCTCAAGACTGCTCGCCCCACGCTGCAATCGCGGGCGATCGGCCTCGGGAATAACTTGTGCATCGCCTTGATTCCATCCTCCTTAATGCCAAACGCCGCCGCTGGGTACAGCATCTGCCCCTCGATTAAGTACAGTACAGCCATCGGCGCGTCACACAACTGCGCGGTTAGCTCGGCGATCCTTTGCAGGACGGGTTTCGTGTCGCCAGCCGAGCGCGCGATCAACTTAAGGATCGCTGTGGTCGCCTTCTGAACTTCTGAATAGTCATGATTAACTCGCTTCAAATCGCGCAGCCCGGCGCGAAGGCGATTTGCCGCAACGATCTCGGCCAAAAAAACAGCAAGAGGCTCAAGGCCGAGACATTGCTCCTCGCGCAATCCTTTGGCACGACTTTCGCCCCGAGCGACGAGCAACCCCATCGTTTCGCCATCGTAGATGGCCGGTATAACAAGAACGTCCTTACCCGGGACCGCTTTGGTACCAGACAGATGCACGTCTGTGGAAAAGTCGTTTTCGTTTAAAACTGCCGCGGTCTTGTTATGGATGACATTGCGAAGCGAAGGCACCGATGCCAAACAGATTCTCTGATCTTTGTTTCCCTCACCCGAACTCTTCTTGTCACCCGGAGATCTCGAACCACAAGCGTAGACAACCTGTGCACCTTCAGGCGTAACGGTCCAAAAATCCAATGCCGCCAAACCAAAGCTTCTTCTCGCACTGTCGAGCACATTGACAAGCCGTGCAATCCGATCTGGCCCGGCTTCATCACGACCCCACTCGCAGCACAAGCCTCCGGAAATAGAGTTCACTGTGCGAGGCATCCCATATGCATGTTGTGACCCTCCAGTTCGAGAAACTCGAAACTCAGGGTTCAACAGACAAAATATACGCCACGCTCACTTACAGATAACTTACAGATTTGCAAGTCCACCGATTTGTTCACGCGGCGCCCGTCGAGCAAGACCTGCTACAAAACAGTAGCATGCGCCGCTCTCGCGCTACCGGCCGCATCATTTCCCTACAGGGCCATGATCAATGCGGGCAACAATTTACGCGCTCAACCGCGACGCACCTGCCAGCCGACCACAAAGCCACATCCCGATTGTTCTGGTAATTCTGCTCTTTTTTTTCGTGAATTTCTCACAGAAAAGAAAGGAGTCGCTGGATATCTTGTGCTTGCGTGCTCATCCATCGGTAAGCAGGCAAACAGGCTCTCGGAACTGATACCAGCCAAAAACAAGGGGATATCAAGATGAAACTATCGAAAAGCGTTATCGTCACGTCCTTAGCCGCATTCGTCTCGGGTGGCTTGATGATTAATTCTGCTTCAGCCGTCGAATCCGTGGGTTGGAAAACCAGCAACCCGCACCGTACAGAGGTTTTTGATGCGTACCAAGCAACGCGCTCAAAGATGTCTGCGCCCGGCGGACAGGTCTCAGTGCATACGAGCAACCCACACCGTACCGAGGTTTACAATGCCTATGAAGCAACGCGCCAAGCGGACCCCGATAGCGGTCAACAGATTTCCATCAACACATCCAACCCTCACCGGAGCGACGTGTACGACATTTACGCGAAGTAGCCACAATTTACGCCTCTAACCAGACAAGGGGATTTGGGACGCCCGGGCAGAGCTTCTGCTCGGGCGTTTTGTTTTTCGGCAATGCGAAGCAGCGCTCCTCTGCAAAGCCCTCTGCTTCTCATCGCGCTAACGTTACTCAAAAGCTTTATGCCAACTGCGAGGCGCGCAACCGACGTAAGCACGCATCGGTAAGTCTCCGCCAGGATCAAGGCTCGCCAAAGAGTAGTATCCGCGCTCCCTCAACGGTCGCAACATCATGCGCAGAATGTCTGCCTTGGGCAGTGGTAGCGACTGTTCCCCGTCAGCACGGTTTTTGTCTAAGAAACGTTTCCCTGAACGCATCATCAAGTTGCGTTACTCTAGACCTTTAGACATTTATTAGGGACACGTCTTCAGCCGATAACGGCATGGTCTGGAGTCGGTCGCAAGGGGAACCAGAATGCAGATTTCTACGCGCGACAGCTACGGCATCACGGTCGTCGACATGGAAGGAAGCCTCGACACGAGCACATCGGGCGAGACCGGCGATGAATTAGTCCGCCTGGTGAAAGCTGGAAACGACAAGATTCTCCTCAATTTGGAGAAACTGGATTATGTGAGCAGCGCAGGCCTGCGCGCGATCTTGGTGGCGGCCAAGCTGCTCCAAAACGCGCGGGGAGAGATGCGGATTTGCAGTCCGAACGACACTGTTCGCGAAGTACTGGAAATCTCCGGCTTCCATAGCCTGCTGCGTTTGCACGATACGGAAGCGGATGCGCTCGCGACGATTCTTGACGCGAGCCGTTGACGCTCACACGCCGCAGCCGCACAGAGCCGCCCGAACAGTTCGCTCGCAGTCGGTGATGCGCGCTTCTGCAGTCGCAGATCCCAGCGAAAAAACCGGCCATATTTAGTCCAACTGCCCCGCAGCGTGCGAGATCTGCAACGACAGATTGGGGAAGCAGCAACCGCGGTAAGATTGGGTGCGCGCAGTCGGATATTCCTCATCTGCGATCATGCATCCAACCGGATTCCGTCCGAATACGGAGATCTTGGCTTGAGCGCCACCTTGCGGGAGGATCATGTCGCCTGGGATATCGGGGCGGCCGAGGTCAGCCGCGTGCTGTCCGCTGCCCTCAATGCTCCTGCCGTACTTGGCGCAGTCTCGCGCCTTGTCGTAGATCTGAATCGCCGCCC
>CP070775.1:2811336-2817572 GCA_020346185.1 Betaproteobacteria bacterium
ATGTCGGCCGATGCGGCATCTTCGTTTGCGAGGTCGCCTGTGTTGACGTCCTCAACAAGATCCTCATCCGATTCAAGTTCACCCGGCTCCGCTTGCGCACTCTCGAGTCCGGCTGAGTCGCTTGGCGCCACGCCACCGGCGTCACTGCTCTGGCCACCCGAGCGTTTTGCGGGCTGCGGAATGTGGGGCTTGACGTCGATGATCGCGTAGCCGGGATAACCGGCTGCATCAAGAGCCGCATTCCATTGACCCTCTTCGAATCCGCGCAAGACTGTCTTGCCGACCTCGACCACCGGTACCTCGAGTTGCCCGCCCGTCAACGCCATGAGTTGTTCCCGGGCTTGCGCCTCGGAAGGGTCAAGCAGCGTATGCGGTACGCCGCGCTGCATCATCAGTTCACGCGCCCTGTCGCATGGCCCGCCGCAATCGGTTACGTAGAGCGTCACCGGATACTTGTCGACCACCACCTGCAACCGATAAGGAAGCGCCTCGTACTCACCGTGACGAGACTGCGGTTTGCGCCGAACATTGCGAGCTGCCGGCGGCGGCGGTTGATCACTGTAATAGACTCGGCCTTGTTCGTCCTCCCAGCGGTACATGTCTCCCGCCATCGCCAGGCAGGAGACCAGTCCGAACAAAAACAAACTCAGAAATCTCGCTCTCATGCTGTACCTCCCGGGCTCAAGCACGCTCAGCGACGGTATCGTTCGCCATGCCACTGTGTCGCAACAAGGCATCGATTGTCGGCTCACGACCACGAAACGCGACAAACGATTCCAGCGCCGGCCGGCTGCCGCCCATCGCCAGGATCTCATTCCTAAATCGCGTTCCAACTTCTTGGTTCAACACCCCACCGTCCTCGAACGCGCTGAACGCATCTGCCGACAATACTTCAGCCCATTTGTAGCTGTAGTAACCGGCAGCATATCCGCCACCGAAGACATGCGAAAAACTGTTCGGAAACCGATTGTATGCCGGCGGAATAACCACCGCGACCCGATCGCGCACGCCGGCCAGAACTTGCATCGGCGTAACTGGCCCATCCGGTTCATACTGATGATGAATCATCATGTCGAAGATGGAAAACTCGATCTGCCGAACAGTTTGCAGGCCAACATTGAAATTCTTCGCCGCGTGCATCTTGTCAAAGATTTCTTTCGGCAAAGCGGATCCGCTGTCCACATGCTGTGTCATATCTTTTAGCACATTCCATTCCCAGCAAAAGTTCTCCATGAACTGGCTGGGAAGCTCTACCGCATCCCATTCCACGCCATTGATGCCCGAAACCCCCAAAACGTCCACGCCAGTCAGCAGATGGTGCAGGCCGTGGCCGAACTCATGAAACAGGGTAATCACTTCGTCGTGTGTCAGAAGTGCCGGTTTGTCTCCCATCGGAGATGAAAAATTGCAGTTCAGGTAGGCGACCGGCGTCTGAATCTTGTCTTCTTTCTTTCGGCGCGTAATGGCGCTATCCATCCAGGCACCCCCGCGCTTTGAGGGACGCGCGTGCAAATCGAGGTAGAACTGCCCGACCAGTTCACCGCTGCCGTCCCGAATCGAATAAAAGCGCACATCCTTGTCCCAGCGCGGTGCTTCGTCTTCTACGATTCTGATGCCATACAGGGACTGCACCACGCCAAACATGCCTTCCAGCACCTTGGGTTCCGGGAAGTACTGCTTGACCTCCTGGTCGGAAAAAGCGTAACGCGCCACGCGCAGCTTTTCCGATGCGTAGGCAACATCCCAGGACTCGAGTGATTCCAGTCCCAGCTCACTGGCGGCAAAACTTTGCAACTCCTCAAGATCACGCTGCGCATAAGGTTTCGCACGCGCAGCGAAGTCATTGAGAAAATCCAGCACTTGTTGCGCCGAGCGCGCCATCTTCGGCTCGAGCGACACCTGGGCATAGTCAGCGTAGCCCAGCAGCTGCGCTTGGAGCCGACGCAACTTCAAAATCTCGCTTATCAACGCAGTATTGTCGTGCTCAGAGCTGCCGAACTCCGAGGCGCGAGTCACGAAAGCACGATACATCTGCTCACGCAACGAGCGATTTTCCGCATACTGCATAACCGGTAGATAGGACGGGGCATGCAGTGTGAATTTCCAGCCATTCCTGCTTTCAGCTTGCGCCGCCTGCCGCGCCGCGTCGATGACGTCCTCGGGAATTCCGGCAAGATCACCCCTATCGGTGACAATCAGCTCGAAAGCATTGGTCTCATCCAGAACGTTGTCGTTGAATTGCGACGACAGCCTGGCGAGTTGCTGCGCATTTTCCTTGAATTCGGCCTTGCTCTCGGATGGCAGATCAGCGCCTCCGAGCCGGAAATCACGCAGCTCGTTTTCGATGAACTTGCGCTGCGCCCCAGTCAACTCAGCAAACCGCGTTGACACCCGCAGCGTCTTGTAACGCTGGTACAGCGATTCGTTCTGGGCAAGTTCGGTGAAAAGCTGTGTCACCTGCGGCAGGTTTGCGTTGTATACCTCCCGCAACTGCGGCGAGTTCATAACGGCATTCAGATGTGCAACCTGACCCCACGCACGGTGCAGCCGCTCGATCGCATCGTCGAGCGGAACCACGAATGTGTCCCACATCGGCTCACGCTGGTCAGCCGTCACTTCGTCGGTGACCGCGCGCACTTCGGATATCAGTTGCGAAATCGCTGGTCCAACCAGTTCGGGTTTGAACTCAGCGAAACGGGGCAAACCGGAAAAATCAAGCAGCGGGTTCATTAAGAATCGAAACCATTTTGGAAAACAACAGGGATCATAGGTCGCAGGTCTGCAGCAATAGCCTCGGTTGCCTCATGTGCCGGCCATCACTCGTAGACGATCTGGCCGCCAACCATCGTATACAAAACCTTACCGGCGAGCTGACGACCGGCGAACGGCGTGTTGTGTCCCTGGCTGCGCAGCCGGGACGGATCAACCCGCCAGCTTTTCGTCGGGTCGAACATACAAAGGTCGGCACTTCGACCCGCCTCGAGCCGCCCGCCGGCAATACCCAGGATGTTGGCTGGCACCGACGTCAAACAGGCGAGCGCCTCAAGCATTGCGACACCAGACTCTTCGGCCCATTTGAGTGTCAACGGCAACAGCAGTTCCAACCCCGTCGCTCCCGCTGCTGCCTCGGCGAAAGGCAGTTGCTTGTCATCATCATCGACCGGCGTGTGGTCAGAACAGATGGCATCTATGGTTCCATCGGCCAGGCCAGCGCGCAACGCCTCGAGGTCTCTGCGGCTGCGAAGCGGCGGGATCAGGTTGCAGTTCGATTCGAAATCCCCGATGTCCACATCGGTCAAGTGAAGATGGTTCATCGAGACGTCACAGCTGACTCGCAGGCCATCGGCTTTCGCCTGTCGCACCATTTCCACGCTCTCTGCGCTGGACAGCCTGCACAAATGCACGCGTGCGCTTGTTTCGCGCGCCAGCAGTACTAGTGCCGACACGGCAATTGTTTCCGTCAACTTCGGAATGGCCGGCAGGCCAAGACGCGTCGCTACCTCACCGTCGTGCGCTACGCCTCCAGATGCAAGACTCGGTTCCTGCGGCCGCAGCCAAACAGGACAGTTCAGCGTCGAGGCGTATTGCAGCGACCTGAGCAACATCTGGGGATCAGGAAGCGGCGCGTCGCCTTGTGAGAACGCGACGCATCCTGCATCCGCAAGTTGCGACATCTCGGTGAGCTTCCTGCCCTGCAATCCTTGCGTCAAAGCGCCGATCGGATAGACGTGCACCAGATTGAGACTGCGGGCGCGGTACTTGAGCATCTCGACCAGGCCCGGTTCATCTAGCGGAGGATCGGTGTCGGGCGGGCACGCCAGGCTGGTCACGCCACCGGCGACAGCGGCGGCCGCCTCACTTTCCAGCGTTGCGCGATACTCAAGTCCCGGCTCGCGCAGTCGCGCCGCCATATCGACCAGTCCCGGGCAAATGATGAGGCCCTTCGCCTCAATGGTGCGCTCGGCGCGAAAACCCGGGGGGGCTTTGCCAATTGCCGCGACATCAGCCTCGCTGACGTACACGTCTTGCTGCACATCCAGCCCGCTCGCCGGATCAATCACCCGTCCACCGGCAATGTGGACATTCATGGCTGACCACCGGCCAGAATCGACATCACCGCCATGCGCACTGCAATACCAAATGTCACCTGCGGCAATATGACGGACTGAAGACCATCGGCTACGCTCGAGGCAATTTCCACCCCGCGATTCATCGGACCCGGGTGCATGACGATCGCTTGCCGATCGGCGTGCGCCAGCTTCTCCGCAGTCAAACCGTAAATCTTGAAGTACTCCTGTGCGCTGGGCAGCAGTTCGCCATTCATCCGCTCGTTCTGCAGGCGCAACATAATCACCACGTCTACGCCGTTCAACCCGCTGACCATATCGGTGAACACGTGAACACCAAGGCTTGACACCTCTGCCGGAAGCAGCGTTGCCGGCGCGATCACACGTACCTCAGCCACGCCCAGCGTGGTCAGAGCATGGATCTGCGAGCGTGCCACGCGGGAATGCAGGATGTCACCGACGATCGCCACGCGAAGACCCGGAAATTCGCGCTTGTAGTGGCGGATCGTGAACATATCGAGCAACGCTTGCGTCGGATGCGCATGCCGACCGTCACCGGCATTGATGACGTGGATGTTGGGTGCTACATGCCGCGCAATCAGGTTCGGAGCACCACTTTGGGAGTGACGCACCACGAACATATCGGCATGCATCGCCGACAGGTTGCCAATCGTATCGAGGAGGGTCTCTCCCTTGCTCTGGGAGGAAGCACCGACATTGAGGTTTATTACGTCGGCGGACAAACGCTTGGCGGCAATCTCAAAAGTCGTGCGCGTTCGCGTGCTCGGCTCGAAGAACAAGTTGAAAACCGATTTGCCGCGCAACAGCGGCACTTTCTTGATATCGCGCTCGGCGACCGAAACAAACGAGCGCGCCGTGTCGAGAATATCAATGAGAATTTCGCGCGGCAACCCGTCAATGGACAGCAAGTGGGTCAGCCGACCCGAGCTGTCGAGCTGAGGGTGGTGTTTCACGGCCGAGGCATATTCTCTGTTCGCGGTCGCAAACACAACTGCAACGACCCACTGTCTTCGCGCTGAAGCGATACAAGTTGATTGTCCGGTACCGTTATCCGGGCACCGACAAATTGCGGTTCGATTGGCAATTGCCGTCCGCCCCTGTCGACGAGCGCTGCCAACATGACGCGCCCCGGCCGTCCGTAGTCGAACAATTCGTTCATCGCCGCGCGAATAGTGCGCCCGGTGTACAACACATCATCGACAAGCAAGATATCGCGATCGTTGACGTCAAACGGAATGTCTGAGGGCTTGACACTGGCCTGCAAGCCGCGCTGGTCATAATCATCACGGTAGAAAGCGATGTCGATGGTGCCCATCGGGACGGCGTTACCAAGCGCTGCGAACAACCGCTCGGCGACCCATACGCCACCAGTGTAGATGCCTATTAGACCGGTGTCGGATTTGATGTTGCCCCGGATTTGTCGTGCCAGATTATCCAGTAATTGCTCGACGTCAGGCAATGGCGTTGTCATGTGCAAAAAAGTCTTCGAGAATCGTCTGGGCTGCTACCTGATCGAGATATTCTTTTTGGCGCCGACCGCGCACTCCAGCTTCACTGAGTATCTCTGACGCCTCGGCCGAAGTAAAGCGCTCGTCGACCAATTTGGTCGCGACACCAAAGCGATCAGTCAATGCATTACAGAAGCTTCGAACGAGTGGAGCCAGTTCATGTTCCGATCCGTCGACGTTAACCGGCAGCCCTACCACGAAAATAGTCGGGCGCCACTCCCTGACCAGCACCTCGATCAGTGCTAGCGGATCCTGATCGTGCCGGTACTCGATCGTTTTCAACGGGTGCGCAATGCCAAGCTCGCGATCACCTACGGCTGCGCCGATCCGCCGTTCACCGAAATCGAACGCAATCACCGCGCCGCGCTTTTGCGCGCCGTTGTCTTGTGGCATCAACTCAACCGTAGCCACACTCTGCCGCTTCACCACGCGGGTGCATGCTCTTGCCGGGCGCTGCGGAATCATGCATGTCCAGCTTCTTCCGACAGGCTCGCCAAGTCGAATCCGAGCAAGCTCATCGCACCGGCCAGACGCGCTTCCGCTGGCACATCAAAAATAATCGACAGATTCGCCGCAACCGTCAGCCAGGCGTTCTGGCTGATCTCCTGCTCGAGCTGGCCAGGCGCCCAACCGGAATAAC
>CP070775.1:2817672-2864836 GCA_020346185.1 Betaproteobacteria bacterium
GTTTCTGTCGCCACACGAGATGAAGAATGTGGTCGATAAGGCGCGCGAGGCAAGCAGGCAAGATAACATTATGGTGTGCGAGCGGGGCGCGTCGTTTGGCTATAACAACCTGATCTCGGACATGCGCTCGCTTGCGATCATGCGTGAAACCGGCTGCCCGGTCGTGTTCGACGCAACGCACTCAGTACAGTTACCCGGCGGGCAGGGCGCAGCGAGTGGCGGACAGCGAGAATTCGTACCTGTTCTGGCACGCGCCGCGGTTGCTAGCGGCGTGGCCGGCGTATTCATGGAAACCCATCCGAATCCCGAGCGAGCGCTGTCGGATGGTCCGAACGCGTGGCCGCTAAAGTACATGAAGCCAATGTTGGAAACGCTCAAGACGATCGATGAGGTTCTGAAACAACGTGGTTTCGAGGAGAATTTGATCGCCCCTTGCGAATGATCGGAGCGCCACAAAGCGGGTCCGATATAGCCTAGGAAAAGGATAACGAAGGAACAATATGAGCTCGATTGTCGATATTGTTGGTCGGGAAATTCTTGATTCCCGAGGAAACCCCACGGTTGAGGCGGACGTCTTACTCGAGTCGGGTATCAGCGGGCGCGCCGCGGTGCCCTCGGGTGCTTCGACCGGCAGTCGTGAGGCGGTGGAGTTGCGTGACGGTGACAAGAATCGCTATGGGGGCAAGGGGGTTCTCAAGGCTATCGAACACATCAACACCGAAATATGCGAGGCGATCGTCGGACTGGATGCAATCGAACAGGCTTTCATTGACCAGGCGCTGATTGAGCTCGATGGCACCGAGAACAAATCACGGTTGGGGGCGAATGCTTTGCTCGCTGTGTCAATCGCCGTCGCCAAGGCGGCGGGCGACGAGGCTGGTTTACCGCTATACCGCTATCTTGGCGGAGCCGGGCGCATGCAGTTGCCGGTGCCGATGATGAACGTCATCAACGGCGGCGCTCATGCCAACAACAGCCTCGATATACAGGAGTTCATGATTATTCCGGTTGGCGCAGAAAGTTTCCGGGAAGCGTTGCGCTGCGGGGCGGAGATTTTCCAGACATTGCGCAAACTGATTGACTCCAAGGGGATGTCCACTACTGTCGGAGATGAAGGTGGTTTTGCTCCGAACCTGCCGAACAACGAAGCAGCATTGCAGTTGATTCTCGAGGCGGTCGGATCGGCTGGTTATGAACCAGGGTCGCAGGTGGCGATCGCACTTGACTGTGCTAGCTCGGAATTCTTCAAGGATGGAAAATACCTTCTCGACTCAGAGGGTCTCGAGCTCGGCGCGAGTGAGTTCGCCGACTATCTCGCAGCGTGGGTCGACAAGTACCCGGTAATTTCCATCGAGGACGGAATGGCAGAGGGCGACTGGCAAGGATGGAAAATTCTGACTAAGAAACTTGGCAACAAAGTCCAGTTGGTCGGTGACGATCTGTTCGTGACTAATACCCGTATTCTGTCGGAGGGCATCAGCCAGAAAGTGGCCAACTCGATCCTCATTAAGGTCAACCAGATTGGCACGTTAACCGAAACATTTGATGCCATCGAGATGGCCAAGCGCGGCGGTTACACGGCGGTGATTTCGCATCGTTCCGGTGAGACTGAAGATGCCTTTATCGCCGATCTTGCCGTGGCCAGTAATGCGTTACAAATCAAGACCGGTTCGCTGTCGCGCTCCGACCGCCTTGCCAAATACAATCAGCTGTTGCGCATCGAGGAAGATCTTGGCGATTCGGCGAGTTACGCGGGACGCGACGCTTTCTACAATCTAGGCTGAATGCGTTCGCTTACGCTGACCCTGCTTGGGCTCATCATTGCAATCCAGTATCCGCTGTGGGTTGGAAAGGGAAGCTGGTTGCGCGTCTGGCACCTTGATCAGCAGCTTGAGGCACAGCGTGCAGATAATGAGACAGAGGTATTGCGAAACGCGGCGCTGAATGCCGAAGTCCTCGATTTGAAGAACGGCCTCGATGCTATTGAGGAACGTGCCCGAACCGAACTGGGAATGATCAAATCCGACGAGGTTTTCTTTCAAGTATTAGTACCGCAATCGGACAGCGGCCGAGCAGATCGTTAAATTGATGGCAATCAAGACTTCTTCTCCGCGGCGCTGAGTTCGGCCAAGGTATTAAAGTTGACAAACGCTTCCGGCTGATCGTCGAACGCAACTTCGATAGACTGGAGATCAGCATACCAGGCATCAATCTTTCTTCCGCCTTGCTGCAGAAAATCGCTCAGGTGTGACAGCAGGGTGCGGCGCACGAGACAAAAAACCGGATGTGGCTGGGCACCGGTGCGCGCGACGGCGACGTCGGCAGAGGCGCTGCGCAGGGCGGCATGTAAACGTTGCGCCAGATCAGTCGGCAAGAACGGCGAGTCACACGGAGCGGTCAAAACCAGTTCATGGGATGCACTGCTCAGCGCACTGTGCAGGCCGGCCAGTGGCCCAGCGTAATCGGGTATCAGATCGGATATCACCTTGTAGCCGTATACGCCATAGCGGTCCTGATTCTGATTGGCATTGATCAGGATCTCCGCTACCTGGGGTTTCAGCCGTTCGATTGCCCACTCGACCAGCGCGTATCCACGGAAGGCCCGCAGGCCCTTGTCGACGTCGCCCATGCGCCGGCCCCGACCGCCGGCCAAGATGACGCCGGTAATCTGCTTCTCTAGGCTAGCCTGCAATGCGCTCGCGCCCGGTGAAAAGCAGAAAATGCTTGCCTTTGGCGCGCCCAATCATGGTCAGTCCGGTCTTTTGCGCCACTTCCCAGCCCATGCGGGTCAGTCCAGAGCGCGACACAAGTATTGGCACCCGCATTTGTGCGCATTTGATGACCATTTCCGAAGTCAGACGTCCAGTCGTGTAAAAGACCTTGTCATCGCCTGCAACGTCATCGAGCCACATGCGCCCGGCGATGGCATCGACAGCATTATGGCGGCCCACGTCCTCGACAAAGTAGAGAATGCTGCTATCCTGGGCGAGCGCGCATCCATGTACGGCACCCGCTTGTTTATAAACGGTTTCGCGTAATCGAACTGCATCGAGCAGGGCATACAAGCTGGACGTGTTGATCCTCGCTTCGGCCGATAATTCCACCTTGTCGATCTCGTCCATCAGATCCCCGAACACGGTACCCTGGCCGCAGCCAGTCGTGACGGTACGCTTTTGCAGTCGGCTCGTGAGCCCGGGGCTGGGCGCTGTCGTTGTGACGGCGCAGGCAGCCGTTTCCCAGTCGACCTGAACTGATACGATATCCTCGATGCGGGCTACCAGTCGCTGGTTGCGCAGGTAGCCCAGGGCCAGAGCCTCCGGCGCCTGGCCGAGTGTCATGAGCGTCACAATTTCGCGCTTGTCGAGGTAGATGGTTAACGGGTGCTCACCGGCGATCGCTGTGGTCACGTTCTCGCCACGTTCGTTGCGTGCCTCGACAACGAAAGTAGCTGCTCGTGCCGCGTCGGTCATTTTCAGCGGCGCGCTTGCTGCAGTATCCTTGGCACAGTGTTTTCGTCGACGAACGGTCGTTTGCTCAGACATGAATGCGATTATCGCATTCCATGGCACAGCAAGCGCACCCCGGCATGCACGGCAACGGCATGCTTGCTGATGGCGCCTGAGGGATGTCGCGGCATGCAAAAACGCTGTGTTGCGTGAATGCGCCGAGTGAAGTTGGTGCACGAAGCGAACACCGGCCGGAAAGGCAACTATGGAGCGATCCAGGAAACGGCTTGGCACTTTGAAGGGACGGCAGGTTGACGTCGGTGCACTCGCGCGTGTGCGCCGATTGCTCGGTAATGGGCCGCGGCGGCGTGATCTTCTGATCGAGCACCTGCACGGCATTCAGGACGCATTTGGACATCTATCGGCGGCGCATCTTGCTGCCCTGGCAAGTGAAATGGGGCTGCCGATGGCCGAAGTTTTCGAAGTGGCCACTTTTTACCATCACTTCGACGTGGTGAAGGAAGGGTCCAAAGCACCGCCGTCGCTAACCGTCAGGGTGTGCGACTCCTTGTCGTGCGAAATGGCCGGTGCGGGCACTCTGCTGGGCAAGCTTCAAGATACACTCGGCACCGAGGTGCGCGTCGTACCCGCGCCTTGTGTCGGGCGTTGTGCCGCGGCCCCCGTTGCGGTTGTGCACCGCAATCCCATCGAGCAGGCGACCGCGGAGAAGGTGATTAAGGCAGTGCGGTCTGATCGAACTGAATGCGCGATTCGCGATTACATTGGCTATGAGCAATACCGCAATGAGGGAGGCTACCGACTATTGTCGCGCTGCTTGCGGGGCCGAGTGGAGCGCGAAGCGATATTCATGACGATGGAACAGTCCGGCCTGCGTGGGCTGGGTGGGGCGGGGTTCCCGGCGGGTAAAAAATGGCGCCTCGTCTGGAGCGAAACGGCGCCACGCTTACTGGCGATCAACATCGATGAGGGTGAACCGGGAACATTCAAGGATCGCTATTTCCTCGAACACGACCCCCATCGCTTGCTGGAGGGCGCGATGATCGCTGCTTGGGCGGCAGGCTGTTCGGAGATTTACGTTTATCTGCGAGACGAGTACGCTGGCTGCCGGACGATCTTGCACCATGAATTGGCCGCTCTCGAGCGCAGTCCGCCTTGTGCCATTCCGCCGATTCATTTGCGGCGCGGCGCCGGCGCTTACATCTGCGGCGAGGAATCGGCGATGATTGAGTCAATCGAAGGTAAACGCGGCATGCCAAGGTTGCGTCCACCCTTTGTTGCGCAGGTCGGTTTGTTCGGGCGGCCGACGCTCGAACACAACATGGAAACCTGTTATTGGGTGCGTGACATTATCGAAAAAGGTGCCCATTGGTTCTCCGGGCAAGGGCGACGCGGCCGCAAAGGGCTGCGTTCGTTTTCGGTATCAGGGCGGGTCAACCGACCGGGTGTGCACATCGCACCTGCCGGCATTACCCTCAACGAATTGATTGACGAGTATTGCGATGGGATGCTCAGTGGGCATAGCTTGTATGGCTACCTGCCTGGCGGTGCGTCGGGTGGCATTTTGCCGGCATCGCTGGCCAACGTGCCACTGGACTTCGACACGCTTGCGCCATATGGTTGCTTCATTGGTTCCGCGGCAGTGGTTGTGTTGTCTGACCAGGACCGGGCGCGTGACGCAGCACTCAATTTAATGCGCTTTTTTCAACATGAATCTTGCGGCCAGTGCACGCCTTGTCGCGTTGGAACCGCGAAGGCGCTGAAACTGATGGAGGCCGAGCAGTGGGATACGGCATTACTCGAGGAACTGTCGCGCGTAATGGCCGATGCTTCGATCTGCGGTCTCGGCCAAGCGGCACCCAATCCGGTGCTCAGTGTCATCAACTATTTCAGTGACGAACTGCAGTGACTCGCAGCAAGGCTGTCCAGACCGGCCGTCTTGACTGGTAAACAAACATGACACCGGACATGGATCGCGTCGACACTTCAGGTGGCGTTCAGTTTCTGCTCAACGGCGTGGTAGTGCATGCCGAATCAGGCGAGACGATTCTGCACGCCGCGCTACGCAATGGCGTACAGATTCCCCATCTTTGCTACAAACCGGGGTACCGCGCCGACGGCAACTGTCGAGCCTGTATGGTGGAAATCGACGGCGAGCGCGTGTTGGCTCCGGCATGTTGCCGGCAGCCGGTCGAGGGCATGCGGGTCAGGAGCAATAGTCAACGGGCCGAGCAGTCGCAGAGACTGGTTCTGGAGTTGCTGCTCTCTGACATGCCGGAGAAGCGCTACACGCAGGACTCGGAGCTCGATCAATGGGCCGGCAAGTTGCGGCTTGGCAAGCCGCGATTCGCAGCTCGCGAGGCGACTGCAGCGGATATCTCGCATCCGGCAATGGCGGTCAATCTCGATGCCTGCATTCAATGCACGCGCTGCGTTCGTGCCTGTCGCGAAGAGCAGATGAATGATGTGATCGGATACGCGTTCCGCAGCGGCAACTCGAAAATTGTCTTTGACTTCGACGACCCAATGGGTGAGTCGTCCTGTGTTGCCTGCGGCGAGTGCGTGCAGGCCTGCCCAACGGGCGCACTGATGCCGGCAAGGGAGGTGGCTTTGGAAGGGGGTGGCCGCAAGGTTGACTCCGTCTGCCCGTACTGCGGTGTCGGCTGTCAGATCACGTATCACGTGAAAGATAACCGCATCCAGTGGGTCGAAGGTCGCGACGGGCCAGCGAATCGCGGCCGACTGTGTGTAAAGGGACGCTATGGGTTTGACTATGTGCATCATAAGCACAGGTTGACCATGCCGCTGATTCGCAAGCCAGGCGCAGCAAAGGACGCCGATGCCGTCATGGATCCGGAAAAATTTCATCAGGTGTTTCGCAAGGCAAGCTGGGAAGAAGCGCTTGGCCTCGCCGCCGGTAAGCTGCGTGAGATACGCGATAGCAGCGGCAACAAGGCGCTGGCGGGATTCGGGTCGGCCAAGTGTAGTAACGAAGAAGCCTATCTTTTTCAGAAACTGGTGCGCACCGGGTTTGGATCCAACAACGTTGACCATTGCACGCGGCTGTGTCACGCGTCGTCGGTCGCTGCATTGCTCGAGACTATTGGGTCCGCTGCGGTGTCGAATCAGGTGAGCGATGTACTCAAAGCCGAGGTGATTCTGGTCATCGGCTCTAACACCACCAGCAATCATCCAGTGGCCGCGACCTGGATGAAAAACGCTGCCGCAGCGGGCGCGACGCTGATCGTCTGTGATCCGCACCGCTCTGATCTCGCTCGTCATGCATCGCACTATCTGCAGTTCAAGCCTGGCAGCGACGTTGCGCTGCTCAACGCGATGCTGAATGTTATTGTCGAAGAAGACTTAATCGACCTACATTTCATTGAGCAACGCACCAGTAACTTCGAGGCCCTGAGAGACAACGTAACAGACTACCGTCCGGAAGCGATGGCGCCACTGTGCGGTGTCCCGGCAGAGACGATTCGTAACATCGCGCGCTTGTACGCAACGTCACGAGCGTCGATGATCTTTTGGGGGATGGGCATTTCGCAGCACGTTCATGGCACCGATAACGCCCGTTGCCTGATTGCCCTGGCCCTGGCTACCGGGCAAATCGGCCGTCCGGGCACTGGCTTGCATCCGCTACGTGGTCAGAACAACGTCCAGGGTGCCTCTGACGCCGGACTGATTCCGATGGTGTTTCCGGATTACCACCGTGTCGATGATCCCCAGGCGCGAAGGCGGTTCGAGCAACTGTGGAATACCAAACTCGACGCCTTGCCGGGACTGACGGTCGTGGAAATCATTGACGCTGCGCGAAGTGGTGACGTCAAGGGGATGTACATCATGGGCGAAAACCCGGCGATGTCGGATCCCGACCTTAATCATTCGCGCGCTGCGTTAGCCAATCTCGAGTGGCTAGTCGTGCAGGACATTTTTCTGACTGAGACGGCTTATCTGGCCGACGTCGTGCTGCCGGCGACGGCGTGGCCGGAAAAAAGCGGCACGGTGACCAATACCGATCGCATGGTCCAAATAGGCCAACAGGCATTGCAGCCACCAGGCGAGGCGCGGCCTGATTTGGAGCTGATACAAGAGATGGCTCGCCGGCTCGGTCTGGACTGGAATTATTCAGGGCCGCACGAAGTATTCGATGAGATGCGCAAAGTGATGCCATCAATCGCTGGTATTACCTGGGAGCGTCTGCAGAGCGAATACTCGGTCACCTATCCATGCGAAAAGGAGGGCGACCCCGGCAGTACGGTGGTGTTTACCGATCGCTTTCCGACAGCTGACGGTCGCGGCAATTTTGTTCCAGCCGATATCATTCCGGCAGCGGAGCGTCCGAACCGAGACTATCCCTTGATACTCATTACCGGTAGGCAGCTCGAGCACTGGCATAGCGGCGCGATAACACGGCGTTCCGGTGTGCTGGACGCGATCGAGCCGGAACCCACCGCGCTGATGCATCCGCTCGACCTGGATAGGCTCAATGCCAGGCCCGGCGAAGTCGTGACAGTGGCATCGCGCCGCGGCAGCATCTCACTGTATGCGCGGGCTGACGATGGCACGCCGCCGGGGACGGTCATCATTGCCTTTGCCTACCATGAAGCGGCGGCGAACAAGCTGACAAATTCTGCTCTCGACCCGTACGGCAAGATTCCGGAGTTTAAGTACTGCGCCATCCGGGTTACCAAAGGTGGCAAAGCGCCTGCGTCCGGTAGCTTTGGCGGAGGGAAGACCGCTCAGGATATGCTGGTCGAACTGTAGTTTGTGCGGCCCGCGTTTGCCGGTCAGTCCGGTATGAAGTGCAAAGCCACCCCATTGTTGCAGTAGCGCAATCCCGTCGGTGCCGGTCCGTCTTCGAACACATGGCCATGGTGGCCGCCGCAGCGAGCGCAGTGATACTCGGTGCGTTGCATGAAAAGTTTTCTATCTATCTTGGTTTCGAAGGCGTTATCGATGCAGGTGTAAAAACTTGGCCAACCGGTTCCACTGTCAAACTTCATGTCGGTCGTGAATAGCGGTTGACCGCAGCCAGCACAAACAAATTTGCCTTTACGATGCTCGTCGTTAAGAGGGCTGCTGAAGCTGCGCTCCGTGCCTCCTTGACGCAGCACCTGATACTGCTCCTTTGACAGCTGCTCGCGCCACTGTTGCTCCGATTTCTCAATCCTGCTGCTCATATCATTATTGTATTCACGTTAGCCTATTCAATCGACCCTTACTTATGGTCCGCGGCTGGTGTAGATGATGGATCCGGTGAACATGAACCGTCCTCAGCGGTAGCCAATGCCGACTGGCGGCACGCTGCGCATTTCGTGACCGCCGTTTTCCGCATTCGATTTTCAACCGCAAAAACGCTCGAGTATCGCAGCGAGCGGTTCGAGAGATCGTCGGTCAAGACCCTGATAAAGGTTGCAGTCTCATGCAAAGGGCCTGCACACACATCGAGAGGCGGCGCATATTTTCGATAAAAGTGATTCGCTCAACCTAAATTATTGTTGATTATTTGCCGGCGATGGCTTGATTCGACGGTTGCCCGTCACACTGGTGTTGGTACTTCGTCACCTGTCGCAATTTCGTCATTTGCTGATTCAAGTGATCTAGGCTAATTACATAAATATCATACTTTTTTTCTTGATTGGACGAAGCGATTCGCTGGTACGAAATTCGCGTACCACGGTGTCTAAAGTCGAACAGCGGTTTTAACAGGCGGCTAGAAGATTAGGGTCGCCCCAATACCCAATACGGATAGTGATGCCCGGTACGAGGGCTAGTGGGCGCTGTAGGTTCGCTACCATAGGTAACCTCAAAAAAAGTCCGCCGGTTCTGTGGTCTAACCGCTTCCGCAACAAAGCGGGTGGGAGTGCAGCCATGGTAAAAGTGTTTCCTGCGAATTACCGAGACATGGTCAGGGTTTTTCCTTGGCGCGCAAAGCAATGGAGCGTCGAACTGTACTCTGACGAACAGCCATTCCTGTTTCCGAGTAAGGGCCAGGCGATCTCATTCGCGCTTGCATGGGCCGATTACCATCAACCCTGCGACGTGCAAGTATTCGATGGTGCTGGTCAGCTAGAGCGCGATATAAAAGTCCCGTTCGGGAATTACCGCCGGATGGCCGCCGTCGATCGGCGACGCAATGAGGTCGCGATCGAGTTTATGGACCGGCGTGAACGCGAACGCCGGGCATGAATTCAGGCCGTCTCTAGCGGCAGATGATAAAGCGGCTGGTTCTGCCAAGCTCATGAGGGGCAAACCTGCTAGCGTTGCCGGGCCCGCCGAGTTTCCGATGATCCTTTCAGACGAGGCCCTCCAGCGGCTGCACTTCGACGATGGCGCCGGCGTCGAGCCGGCCCGTTTCGGTTGGCAATACGATAAAGCAATGAGCTTGGCTCATTGAGGACAGGATGCCGGAGCCCTGATCGCCGGTGGGTCGGACAGTCCACTCTCCATCGCCCGCGCGCGACAGAATGCCACGCTGAAATTCGGTGCGTCCAGGCGCTTTCTTGATCGGTGCCGTACAGCGTGCTTTCATGGTCGGCAATGGTTTGATCGTTTCTTGACCCTGCAGGACGGCCAGCGCATCGCGCACAAATTGGTAGAAGGTCACCATTACTGCTACCGGATTGCCCGGTAGGCCGAAAAAGTGCGCGCGGCCAATCTTGCCGTATGCCATCGGCCGCCCCGGCTTCATCGCGATCTTCCAGAACAGGACATCGCCCAGACGGGCGAGAATCTGCTTGACGAAATCTGCTTCACCGACTGAAACACCGCCGCTGGTGATGATGACATCGGCTGCCTCAGAAGCTTCGGCGAACGCCTTTTCAATTGCCTCGGGCGTGTCGCGGATCACACCCATGTCGAGGACGTCGCACCCGGCACGTGTCAGCATGCCATACAAGGTATAGCGATTGCTGTCGTAAATTTGTCCCGGCCCAAGCGGCTGGCCAATGTTGACCAGTTCGTCGCCAGTAGAGAAAAAGGCGACACGCAACCTGCGGTAAACGGGTACCTCGCCAATGCCCAAGGATGCCATGAGGCCGAGCTCGGCGGGTCTGACCAGCTGCCCTTTGTTGAGGGCGGGCTCGCCTTTCCTCAAGTCCTCACCGGCCTTGCGTGTATTTGTTCCCTCTTGCGGCACTGCCGTCACCGACACGCTGTCACCGGTAGCGCTGGCACGTTCCTGCATGATCACCGTATCGGCACCTTGCGGCAAGACCGCGCCGGTCATGATGCGCACGGCTTCGCCTTGACTAACGGGTCCGCCAAATGGTTTGCCGGCGAATGCCGTGCCGATGAGCTTTAGCGTCGTTTCCCGGTCAGACGTGAGATCGGCAAAACGCACTGCGTATCCATCCATGGCTGAATTGTCGTGCCCGGGCACGTTCACCGGCGAGATGACATCCGACCCGAGGACTCGTCCGAGCGCATCGCGAATGTGCAGGCGCTCAACGGTGGTGACCGGGTCGAGAACAGCGCGAATGTACTCGCGCGCTTTGGAGACCGGCATTGAGTTCGGATCATAGTCGTCCGCGCAGGACAAGTCGCTAACAGTTTTGGGAGCAGGCATGGACGGTGTTTATTGCAGGATGTCGTGAAGATGGTTGAGTCGAATGCCGAATCTGTCTTCGGCAGATTAGCCGCCGATGTAAGACATTTCCACTTTTCTCAGTTTGGCAGTTTCGGCCGTTCGCACCTCAGAGTAATTGTCACTTCGCGTGCGCCAGATGTTCGCAATGACATCCGATATCTGCTCGTCCGAAGCGCCGCTGCGCAGTAATGAACGCAGGTCGGAGCCGCGCGTGGCAAAGAGGCATGTGTAGACCGAACCTTCGGCGGACAAACGCGTGCGCGTGCAATCGCGGCAGAATGCCTGGGTGACCGACGAAATAAATCCGATCTCGCCCGAGCCATCCTTGTAGCGCCAGCGCTCGGCCACTTCGCCAATGTAATTGGGTTGTGTCGGTTCAATCGGAAAAACCTTGTCGATTCGCTTGGCGAGTTCTCGCGAGGGAACGACGTGCTCCATTTGCCAGCCATTGGTATGACCAACATCCATGAATTCGATGAATCTCAGTATGTGGCCGCTACCCTTGAAATGGCGCGCCATGTCCACCGCTGCGCAATCGTTAACGCCGCGCTTGACGACCATGTTGATCTTGATCGGATTAAGTCCGACCCGATCGGCTTCTTCGATGCCGGCGAGTACTTTCGCAACTGGGAAATCGACATCATTCATGGCTCGGAACATAGCTTCGTCGAGCGAATCAAGACTGACTGTGATTCGATTCAAGCCGGCGTCTTTCAAAAGACGCGCCTTTTGCTTGAGAAGCGACGCATTGGTTGTCAAAGTCAGGTCGAGTGAGGGGTCTTGCGCAAGCATCTCGATGAGCCGTTCGAGTTGTCGACGCACCAGAGGCTCGCCTCCGGTAATTCGAACCTTCTCGACGCCGTGATGCTTGAATATCCCAACCAAACGATTGATTTCATCAAATGAGAGTAGCTGGCTGCGTTCCAGAAACTGAAAATCGCGGCCATATACTTCTTTTGGCATGCAATAGGTACAACGGAAATTGCAGCGATCGGTCACCGAAATTCGCAGATCGCGCAGGTGACGACCGCGTGTATCCGCGACCATGGCGGGTGAAGAAAAATCGCTCGAGAGAATGGCCATGAACGTAATCAGTCCGGGAAGAAGAATATGGCGGCATTGCAAGCATTATATATGATCAAACACAACGCTGTTGCCACTGTGTAAGCAGCCTGCTTGCTGCGGCCGACCCCACCCAAATTTTTCGGCTCTGACAATTAGCCCGGGCCGGCCACCATGGTTAATCCTTCATATCAGCCCTGATAGAGGCGACTGCGGTTGCTAGGCATCTTTGCCGCTAAACTACTTGTCGTGCCGACTCTGGGTTATAGTGCTTCGAGCAAGCAAAGGAGGGGCATGCAGCAACCCAGGTTGCAATTGGCCGTCGTCATGCAGAAGCTTGTGCTCAGCAATCGATGGCAGTCGGAGATTTGGGCGCCCATGGCCGTTGTGCCTGACAATGCGACCAGCGATGCAGTCGAGCAGATCACAGACTCGGATGGCGTGGAGCGGTGGGTGTACCATGGCCTGCATCTGACACTGCGACGCGAGCAGGCCGAAGGTTACTATCTGAATATATCCACACAAAAACCGAGGGTATTCGTGCTGTGGCAAATCGACGATGACCGTGGCGTGCCGCAACAAGTTACTGCCAGTTACAACGATGCTTGCACTTGGATGGATGCCGGCGAGCAGGTCGATTCAGTGGCGATGCCGCCTGACATGTACGATGTCGTAAGCGCGTTTGCCCGCCAACACTACCGCCCCGAGCCAAAAAAGCGGATTCGGCCCCGCTCGTTCCTGTCAAAGGCGCAGGGTCCGCGCTCGCGTCGTTGATTCGTTCAGGGGTCTCAAAGCGAACGATGCTCAAAGATGTCCGATAACAGCAAACAAAGCTTTCTCGGCCGCTGGTCGCGTCTCAAGCGCGATGCGAGAGCCAGCGAGCAAGGTGATGGCCCGCTACCAGCCGATGGCGTAACTGAATTATTGCCGGCTCGTGCTGCTGGTGAAACGGCAGCGGCAGAAGCGACACGGGACACTAGAGACACCGAATCCACTTTACAACCACCCGAGCTGCCGTCAATCGACTCGCTTGACTCGGACTCGGACTTTGCGGCGTTTATGGACCCGAGAGTCGATGACGACGTGCGCCGCGTC
Organism: Betaproteobacteria bacterium; assembly: GCA_020346185.1. Taxonomy (GTDB): domain Bacteria; phylum Pseudomonadota; class Gammaproteobacteria; order Burkholderiales; family Eutrophovitaceae; genus SG8-40. Next base: position 2,830,888 of record CP070775.1, read on the forward strand.
GCACTGAAGACTTTGTTTCGCGATCCGGACTTTAATCTCGCTGATGGCCTTGATGTCTACGTCGAGGACTACACTAAGCTGGAAAAACTGACGCCGGCTATGGTCGCGGCGCTCCGCTACGCGCAACGCACACTCATTGACGAAGATTGTGAACGCGCAGTCGCGGATGGTCATGTCAGCGAGGTGCACTCGTCCGGTGTTGACGGAGCGATCCGGGCTGAACCTCACTGCGAGAGCCAGGGCATTGAGGCTGCCAACGAGGCAGAATCGAATGACTTGGGCGACGAGCAGGTGAAGTTCAATGAGGCGGAAGCAGGGCCCCGGCTATCCGAGCCGCTTCAGATACAGGACGACGGGGATTGATCCGTGTTTCGGGAGCGGGGCAGTTCAGGTTCGAAGGTTTTTTGGGATCATTGAGGTGATGCGAGACCAAATCGGTGGCAAGCCGATCAGGCTGTGTAGCTGCAACAAAACGATACCGATCAATGCAGCGGCACTGGGAGAGGCATTGGGGGCCGGCGGACCGCTCAAGGTCCACGACGCTCTCTGTCGTCGGCAGGCCGGTGCAATCAGCGACGTACTGGGCGAGCCGGATGTGGTCGTCGCTTGCACACAGGAAGCGCGATTGTTCTCCGAGATCGCCGGCGAGCAAGACTCGGCTGCGGGCCTGCATTTCGTCAACGTGCGTGAAGCGGCGGGGTGGTCGGCCGAAAAGGACCGGGTGACACCCAAGATTGCTGCGCTGCTCTGCGCTGCGAGCCTGCCTGATCCCGAGCCGGTCGCATCCGTCGATTACGAATCGTCAGGCGAGCTCCTCATTATCGGACCGTCGGCAGTCGCACTCGATTGGGCCAGAAGGCTCTCTGATGGCAGCGTCGCCCAGCTTGATGTCAGCGTTCTGTTGACGCGTCGCGAAGGCGGCGAGTTGCCGGTCGACCGGAACTTCCCTGTTTGGTCAGGCATACCGGTACGCGTGTCCGGTTTCCTTGGCGCGTTCGACGTGGAATGGAAACAGGTCAACCCCATCGATCTCGATATTTGCACGCGGTGTAACGCCTGTATCAATCGGTGTCCTGAGAGTGCCATCGATTTCCTTTACCAGATTGATACTGACCGTTGTAACGGTCATCGCCAGTGCCTGGATGCGTGCACGCATATTGGTGCAATTGATTTCGACTATGGCGAGCGCATCAGGCAGGAGCACTTCGATCTCGTCCTTGATCTCTCCGTACAGCCGTTGCTTCAGTTGGCCGATCTTCCGCAAGGATATGCGGCGCCCGGCAATGACCCGCTCGAACAGGCATTGGCAGCGGCGCGTTTGTCACAATTGGTTGGCGAGTTCGAAAAGCCGCGTTTTACCGCTTATCGTGAAAAGATCTGTGCACATGGACGCGCGGGACGCAGCGGATGCAATCGGTGCATCGATATTTGCTCCACGGGCGCAATTACCAGCATCAACGAACATGTCAGTGTCAATGCGCATGTGTGTGCAGGCTGCGGTGGTTGCGCAACGGTTTGTCCTTCCGGCGCGATGCGCTTTGAATACGCCCGCATGCCGGATGTTGGCACCCGTCTGAAGACGATACTTTCGACCTACCAGAAGGCCGGTGGCGAGAATGGCTGCTTGCTGTTCCACGATCTCGAAGACGGGGCTGACCTGATCGCCAGCCTCGGGCGCCATGCGGTGCGCGGCGCCAAGGGCTTGCCGTCGCGGACGATACCCGTTGGGGTCTTCCATGTCGCATCTATTGGCATCGATACGCTGCTCGGTGCGATTGCGTATGGCGCCAGTCAGGTGCTGGTGTTGTCAGGCCGTTGTCGTTCAGAGGCCTATCAGGATGCAATCGAATCGCAAATGAGAGTAGCGCAGGCCATTTTGAGCGGGCTCGGATTTGGCGGGGAGCATTTCCGGCTGCTGCGAAGCGACGACGCAGCAAGTCTTGAGCACGCACTTTGGGAAATCGCACCAGCGATGAGCGTTGGCGAGGCGGCCAGTTTCAATTTTTCTTCCGAGAAGCGCACGACACTGGATTTTGCGATCGATCACCTGGCGCGGCTTGCCCCACACAGCGCGGACGAACTTGCGCTGCCCGCCGGAGCGCCGTTCGGCGCGGTTTTAGTGGATCGTGACAAGTGCACCATGTGCATGGCCTGCGTCGGATCTTGCCCGGCCGCCGCGCTTCAGGACTCTCCACAACTGCCACAACTTCGCTTCATTGAGCGTAACTGTATTCAGTGCGGACTGTGTGCCAATACCTGCCCGGAACAGGCGATCAGTCTGCAACCGCGATTGCTGTTGACCGCAGAGGCAAAGGCGCCAGCCGTGTTGAACGAAGCCGAACCGTTTGAATGCGTTCGTTGTGGCAACCCGTTCGGTTCGCGCCGGATGGTGGACAACATGCTTGCCAAGCTCGGGCAACATTCAATGTTCTCGGCAAAAGGCGCCCTCCAGCGTCTGCAAATGTGTGGCGAGTGTCGCGTTGTCGATATGGTGGAATGCACCGAAGAGCTTTCGATATATGAATATGCCAACAAAAAAGATTGAGCGAGTGGCCAAAGCGGTCGAACTGGTACGGTCATGAATGAAGCACAGCGTAACCGATGGGACCGATGCCAAAAGGACCGATTCAAGCAAGTAATGAGCGTTATGACGGACAATTCGGTGCTCGTGCTTGAGCCGGAGGAGCAGGCGCGTGCCAACGCGTACGCTTTGCTGTCGCATCTGTTCGTGGCGCCTGCTGATGCGGATCTGCTGCGAGGCATCGCGTCGGTTCGTGAATCAGGTGATGAGACGGGGGGGCATGGTGGCAGCGACTTTTCGTTGGCTTGGCGGGACCTCATGAAGACTGCTGGCGATACGCATCAAGCCGCGGTCGCCGACGAATACCACGATCTTTTTGTCGGTACCGGGCGTTCGGAGGTCTCTTTGTATGTTGGTGCCCATGTCGCCCGCAGTAGCGTGGACACGACGCTGGTGGACCTGCGCCGCTTTCTTGCATCGCATGACCTGCAGCGTCGTTCCGACGTAAACGAGCCGGAAGATCACATCGCATTGCTGTTTGAAATCATGCGGTTCCTGATTAGTGAGCAGCGCGCTGTGGTCGCCGAGCAGAGGTGTTTTTTTGATCAGTTCATCTGGTCCGGAAGCGTATCTTTGTGCAACGCAATATCAAAACATCCGCGAGCACGATTCTTTCGTCCAGTCGCCCGATTCGCCAAGTGTTTTCTGATCGTTGAACATGACGCGTTCAACATGTGACAATAGCACTCCGCACCGAGCAACGAGTACAAGAAAAACCCAGTGCACATCATCTCGCGCAGTGTGCGCTGGTCCTCAAGAAAGGGGAGAGAGATGTCCAAAAGTGGTGTTTCGTCTTCACGCCGTGGCTTCCTGATATCGTTGAGCACAGGTAGTGTTGCCGCCGCCGCCGCGGCGGTCAGTGCCGTCGTGCCCGAAAGCGGCATCAACAGCAACAAGGGCGAGCAGCACACACCGCACGGCTACCGTGTTTCCGAGCACATCAACAAGTATTACCGCACCGCGCGGGTTTAGAAAGGAATAGCCATGCTGCTGACCAGGAAAACGGCGGGCGCAACGTCACCCAAGTCGCGCATTTCCCGACGCTTCGCCAGCGTGCTTGGCAAGACGATCGACCGGCGCACTTTTCTCAAGCGCTCCGGATTGACGCTTGGCGCCGGTGCCGTTGCGGCGCAATTGCCCTACGCCATGATCGGCAAGGCAAAGGCGGAAGCTGCGCCGGCTGCATCAGGCGAAGTAACGGTGAAGCGCACGATCTGTTCTCACTGCTCGGTCGGGTGTGCCATCGACGCGGTGGTGCAGAACGGGGTCTGGGTCCGTCAGGAACCGGTGTTCGATTCGCCGATCAATCTCGGTTCGCACTGTGCCAAGGGCGCGTCCGTTCGCGAGCACGGTATCACCCATGATTCGCACCGGCTCAAGTATCCGATGAAGCTCGAGGAGGGAAAGTGGAAGAAGGTCTCGTGGGAGCAGGCTTATCAGGAGATCTCGGAAAAGCTCGTCGCCATCCGCGAAGAAAGCGGTCCAGATGCCTTGTTCGTTCTGGGATCGTCAAAGCACAACAACGAGCAGTCTTATCTATTGCGTAAATGGATCGCGCTGTGGGGATCGAATAACGTCGATCATCAGGCGCGCATCTGCCATTCCACGACCGTCGCTGGCATCGCCAATACCTGGGGCTACGGCGCGATGACCAACTCGTTTAATGACGAGCAGAATTCGAAGTGTCTGTTCTTCCTCGGCTCTAATGCCGCCGAGGCGCACCCAGTCTCCATGCTGCATACCCTCCATGCCAAGGAAAACGGCGCCAAGGTGATTGTCGCCGATCCGCGCTTCACCCGTACTGCCGCGAAGGCCGACAAGTACGTACGGCTTCGCTCGGGCACCGATGTCGCCTTCCTGTTTGGCCTGCTCTATCACATCTTTGCTAATGGCTGGGAAGACAAGGAGTTCATCGCCCAGCGCGTCTACGGTATGGATGAGGTCAGAAAAGACGTCATGTCACTTTACACGCCGGCGGCTGTTGAGGAGGTGACCGGCGTGTCCGAACAGGAGATGTTCGAAACAGCCAAGTTGCTTTCGGACAACCGGCCAGGATTCATCATTTGGGCGATGGGGCAGACTCAGCACACCAACGGCAATGCCGTTACTCGTGCCAGCGCGGTGCTTATGCTTGCCCTGGGCAATGCCGGGCGCACCGGCGGCGGCACCAATATCTATCGCGGCCATGACAACGTCCAGGGCGCGACCGACGTCGGCCCCAATGCCCATACGCTGCCGGGTTATTACGGTCTTTCAGCGGGGGCTTGGAAGCACTGGACGGGTGTCTGGAACGTTGACCTCGATTGGGTGAAGGGTCGGTTCACCAGTGAAGACATGATGAGCAAGAACGGCATAACCGTTTCGCGATGGGCCGACGGCGTTCTTGAAGCCAGCGAGAATATCGATCAGAAGACCAATCTACGGGCGGTAGTGTTCTGGGGCCATGCGCCGAATTCACAGACGCGTGGTGCTGACCAGGTCGAGGCCATGAAAAAACTCGATCTGATGGTGGTAGTTGATCCCTATCCATCCGCTTCGGCGGCAATGTTTGCCATGGAGCGCCAGGACGGTGCTTATCTGTTGCCGGCGTGCACTCAGTTCGAGACTTACGGCAGCATCACCGCGTCGAACCGCTCGATTCAGTGGCGCGAGCAGGTTATCGAGCCGTTGTTCGATTCGCGCACCGATCACATGATCATGTATCAGCTGGCTGAAAAGCTCGGTTTCGCTGATCAACTGCTCGGAAAGCGGGGCGGCAAGCAGAATGTGAAGCTGATTGCCGGCAAAGGTGGCATGCAAGAGCCCGATATTGAAGATGTGTTGCGTGAAATCAACCGCGGTACCTGGACCATTGGTTACACGGGTCAGACTCCGGAGCGGTTGAAGGCACATATGCGCAACATGCACGTCTTCAACGCACGGACGTTGCGTGCAGCTGGCGGCAAAGACGAGGAAACTGGTTACGACCTCACCGGGGACTATTTCGGTTTGCCGTGGCCATGCTGGGGCACCGACAAAGTCAAGCATCCCGGCACGCCGAATCTGTACGACACTTCCAAGCATGTCATGGATGGCGGCTGTACCTTCCGGGCGCGTTACGGCGTCGAGCGCGATGGCGTCGATCTGCTGGCAGGCGACGGTTCGCATTCGGTCGGCAGTGAAATTACTACCGGTTATCCAGAGTTCGATCACAAGTTGCTCAAGAAACTGGGCTGGTGGTCAGACCTGACAGAGGAGGAAAAACAGCAGGCTGAAGGCAAGAACTGGAAGACGGATATGTCGGGCGGTATTCAGCGCGTGGCGCTTAAACACGCCTGCGTGCCATTCGGTAATGCGCGTGCCCGTGCGCTCGTATGGAACTTTCCGGACGCGGTGCCGATGCACCGCGAGCCGCTGTACAGTTCGCGTCCGGACCTGGTTGCCAAATGGCCGACGCATGACGATGTGAAATCGCTGTACCGACTGCCGACTTTGTTCAAGTCGATACAGGACAAAAGTGTTTCCGATAAGCTGCACGAAAAATATCCCCTTACTCTTACGAGCGGGCGGCTCGTGGAATATGAGGGCGGCGGCGAGGAAACCCGGTCCAACCCGTGGCTCGCCGAGTTGCAGCAGCACAACTTCGTCGAACTTCACCCGAAGGCAGCTGCCGATCGCGGCATTCGCAATGACGAGTACATATGGTTGACTACCCCGATAGGGAAGCGTTTGAAGGTCAAGGCGCTGATTACCGAGCGTGTCGGGCCCGATACCGTCTTCGTGCCGTTCCATTTTTCAGGATGGTGGGAAGGGCAGGACATGGTCGGCCATTATCCCGAGGGCAGCGCGCCGATCATTCGTGGCGAGGCGATCAACACAGGTGGAACATACGGTTACGACATCGTAACGATGATGCAAGAGACCAAAACGTCGCTGTGCCAGGTGGAACGAGCGTAGAGCCACTGGCCAGACGAAGGCCGAGGAGATAAGGCAATGGCAAGAATGAAGTTCCTGTGTGATGCCGAGCGCTGCATCGAGTGCAACGCCTGCGTGACCGCGTGCAAGAACGAGCACGAAGTGCCGTGGGGCATTAACCGGCGTCGCGTCGTGACCATCAACGATGGCCAGGTCGGCGCCGAGAAGTCAATGTCGGTGGCTTGCATGCACTGTTCGGATGCGCCCTGCATGGCGGTGTGCCCGGTTGATTGTTTCTACAAGACCGAAGATGGCGTGGTATTGCACGACAAGGACCTGTGCATCGGTTGTGGTTATTGCTTTTATGCTTGCCCGTTTGGCGCGCCACAATTTCCGGCGTCCAACGCCAGCGCGCCAGGTGGCCAAGCGACTGACTGGTTCGGCGCGCGGGGCAAGATGGACAAGTGCACTTTTTGTGCCGGTGGACCGGAGGAAAACGGTAGCGAGGCGGAGTTCTCCAAGTACGGCCGCAACCGCCTGTCCGAAGGCAAGCTGCCGTTGTGCGCGGAAATGTGCTCGACCAAGGCGTTGCTGGGAGGTGACGGCGACGTGCTGGCCGATATTTACCGCGAGCGCGTTACCGTGCGCGGCAAAGGCGCGGAGGTTTGGGGCTGGGGCACCGCTTACGGCAAGCCTGGACAGCAGTCAGACACCGCCACGTCCGACAAGTAAACGGGGCAATCATCGTGAGCAACGCAATCATTGTGAAGCGCATTCTTGCTGTATTGTTCGCCGCGTCGCTTGCGGTTGTTTTCCAGACTGGGTGTTCCGAACCATCTCAAGGCCTGGAGTACCGGGACGGCAGGTACGCTGGCAAGCCCGATACGCCCAACTGGCAAGGCGACGCCTTCGACGGCAAGCGCAACTGGGAAAAGGAAATCAAGCGGCGCACCAAATTGCAGAGTGAATACACGCGGCCGGGAGGTGCCTGATGGTCACGCCTAAATTGTTCCTGACGACGTGGCTGTTGCTATGCAGTGTGTTGGGAGGGGCTGTTGCTACGGCAGTTGCCGATGACGCCGCGCAAAAGCAGGTGCGGCGCCAGGCTGAGCAGCCGCTCAACAATGCGCCAGTGTGGCGCGCGGTTCGTTACGGCGCGGAACATTCGACGCAGGCGACCGGTCGCGAGGCTGGCGTGCTTATTCAATCTGCAGGTGAAACCTGGCGCCAGATTCGCAATGGGCCAATTACGCTGTATGGCGGGTTGCTACTGATCCTGGTTCCGATTTCCATCGGCCTGTTCTACCAATGGAAGGGGCCATTGAAGCTGAATGGTCATCCGACCGGCCGCCTGGTGCAGCGATTTAGCTACTGGGAGCGGCTGATTCACTGGTCTGTCGCCATCACGTTTGTCATCCTGGCGGTGACTGGTATCCTGATGTTGTTTGGAAGGTACGTGCTGATTCCACTAATAGGTCACGGTGGATTTGCATGGTTTGCGCAAATTTCCAAGAACGTGCACAACCTGGTTGGTCCCTTGTTCATCGCAGCGGTGGCTTGCATGTTCGTCATGTTCGTGCGCGACAATGTCTGGCACAGCATTGACTGGCAGTGGCTGAAGAAAGCACCGCAGGTGCTCAGCGGCAAAACTCATGTTCCCTCCGGCAAGTACAACGCGGCGGAAAAGGGCTGGTTCTGGGGCGGCGTGGCCTTGCTTGGATTAGTGGTCGGGATCAGCGGCTTGATACTCGACTTCCCGAACTTCGAGCAAACGCGCGCGACGATGCAAGTTGCCCATGTCGTGCACGGCGTCGGGGCGCTGATCTTTGTGGCTGCGTCGCTGGGGCACATCTACATGGGTACCATCGGCACTGAAGGGGCCTACGCTGGAATGCGCACGGGCTATGTCGACGAGACGTGGGCCAAGGAACACCATGAGCTCTGGTTCAAGGAAGTGAACTCCTGAGCCGTTTGCGGCGCTTTGCATTGGCGGGTGCAGGGCGCTCGTTCAGTCTCGCGACTCTTGCGAGCACCCGCCTGCTGCGCTAATGCGGGTACTGCCAGAGCTTTGCTGTTGTTTTGATCAGCTGAGCTCGTCTCCCTGAATCCGCTCCCCCCGAAATCTGCGATAATGCCGCCCGATATATATGATCGGACACAACGCTCGTGTTCTGCGTAAAGTGTTGTTCGTAACAGGCTAGACCAATGGGTTATTTGCGGCGACTTGTGTTCATGCTCGTGACTGCGACAAGCGCATTCGCCGCTGCAGGTTCGTACGGCGATGATCTGCGCCTGGCGACGACCACGAGCACTGACAACTCGGGTTTGCTTGACTTTCTGTTGCCAAAATTCGAGGCAAAGACGACTGTGAAAGTACGAGTGATCAGCGTTGGCACTGGCAAGGCGATCAAGCTCGGGGAAAACGGTGACGTAGATGTGATTCTTGTACACAGCCGGCCCGACGAAGACCGCTTCGTCGAGCAAGGTCATGGCGTAAATCGTCGGGACGTGATGTACAACGACTTTGTCATCGTCGGGCCCGCTAGCGATCCCGCCGGGCTCATCGGCATGCGTGATCCGATCGGCGCCTTCAAGAAAATCTTTGACGGGCGGGCGCCATTTGTCTCCAGAGGTGATGAATCCGGCACTCACAAAATGGAGATGCGCTATTGGCGCGAACTTGGCACCACTCCGTCAGACAATCCGCGCTATCGCGCCGCGGGCCGAGGCATGGGCGCGGTGCTGTTGATGGCCTCCGAGTTCAAAGCCTACGCGCTGACTGACCGGGCAACCTACTATGCGATGAAAGACAAAGTCGATCTGAAGCTGTTGATCGAGGGTGATCCGCGCTTGTTCAACCCGTACGGTGTGATTGCGGTCAATCCAAAGAAATATCCGGACATCCACTACAAGGCGACGATGCGCTTTATAGACTGGCTGACCTCGAAAGAAGGCCAGCGGGCGATCAGTGACTTCAAGGTGGATGGCCAGCAGTTGTTCTTTGCGCACGTGGAGCAGTAGCGGGCGTGGAACTCGTTCACACAAGCCATGAGGCACTGCGACTGCTGGTGAACGGTGATGCCGCACTATGGCAGATCGTATGGGTGTCGTTGAAGATCTCGCTCAGCGCCTTGCTGCTCATATCGCCGCTGGCCATCGCGGCTGGATACCTGCTGGCAACCCGGCGTTTTCCCGGACGGCGCATCATTGTCGTTGGCGTGCAGGCGCTGTTTGCGTTCCCGACCGTGGTGGTCGGCCTGTTGCTCTACATGTTGCTGTCGCGTCAGGGCCTGTTCGGTTCGCTGCAACTATTGTTTAGCCAGACCGCGATGATGATCGGCCAAATGATCATTGCCGCGCCCATTCTTATTGCTTTCACCTTGTCTGCCGTACAGGGTGCGGATTCGCGCATCCGGGAAACCGCGATCGTTCTCGGCGCCGGCCGTCTGTGCACCGCGATGACGGTACTGCGCGAGGTACGTTTCGGCGTCATGGCGGCATTGTTCAATGGCTTTGGGCGGGTTATTTCCGAGGTGGGTTGCGCATTGATGGTCGGCGGCAATATCGCCGGCATGACCCGCAACATGCCCACGGCTATTGCCCTAGAGACGACCAAGGGGGAGTTTGCGCAAGGGGTTGCGCTTGGCATCGTGCTGATGGTGCTGGCGCTGGGCGTAAATTTCGCGATGTCGTGGGCGCAGGGCGCCGGGGAGCAGCACCGATGAAGCGTGCTGTACTCAACGAGAGCGTCGTCAGCAAGCGGATGCTCAATCTTGGTTTGCAGCGTGTTCTAGTTAGCTGTCGCGGGCTGAGGCGAAGCGTCGGTGTCCGCCGCATTCTCGACGTAGCCCGTCTCGAACTGGAACGCGGCCGCACCTACCTGCTCTGCGGTCCGAACGGCGCTGGCAAGACCTCGTTACTGCGGGTCCTCGCCGGTCTCGACGCGGCACGATGCGACACGTTGCAGTTCGATGGTGCCGATATCGATCTGCGCAATTACCCACGGCAGATGCGAACGCAACTCGGTTTCGTGCATCATCATCCGGTGATGTTTTCTACGTCGGTCTTCGGTAACATCACTTTTGGATTGCGTGCAGCAGGTTTGTCTCGGGAGGAGGTGCGCCGGCGTGCCGCTGCCGCAATTGCCTGGGCAGGGATTCAATCGCTCGCCAATCGGCCGCCGCAGGCGTTATCGGCGGGCGAGAAACAGCGGGTTGCGCTGGCACGGGTGCACGCGCTGGACCCGATTCTCTATTTACTGGACGAACCGACCGCCAACCTCGACGGTAGCGGCCGGATTATGGTTACCCGCCTGATCGAGGCGATAGCCGACGAAGGCCGCACCCTGTTGATCGCCTGCCATGACCGTGAGCTGCTCGGTCTGGACGGCGTGGTTCGGCTGCACATGTGCGAGGGGCGCATGGATGCGGCGCCATGAAGGTGTTTGGCTTCGCCGGTTACTCGGGCAGTGGCAAAACTACGCTTATCGAGCGCGTGATTCCGTTGCTGGTGCGGCGTGGCTTGCGGGTTTCGCTGATCAAGCACGCGCACCATGCGTTCGACGTCGATCAGCCTGGCAAGGACTCGTATCGTCATCGCCGAGCCGGCGCCACCGAAGTGATGCTCACTTCTGCCAAACGTTGGGTGCTGATGCACGAAATCGGTGATCAGCCCGAGCCGGAACTGCCGGAGCAACTGCGTCGCATGTCAGTCTGCGACATCGTGCTGGTGGAGGGCTTCAAAAAGCAGCCGATGCCGAAACTGGAAATTCATCGCAAGGCGCACGGCGCGCCGTTTCTGTTCGCCGACGACCCGCGTATCGTCGGCATTGCTACTGATGAGCCAATACAAACCAACTTGCCGCAGTTTGCGCTGAACGATTATGAATCCATTGCCGAGTTCGTCATGGCGAATGCGGCGCAAATGGAACTCGCCAGCTAGGAGTAGAATCGGGTTATGAAGTCGAGTGAGACTCAGACGGGAAAGATCAGGATCCTTTATTTCGCGCGCTTGCGCGAATCATTGGGCAAGGGTGAAGAAGAGCTGGTTTTGCCCGAGGGCGTAACGACGGTAGGCGGTCTTGCCGAATTTCTCAGGCAACGGGGCGACGTGTGGGCGTCCGAGCTTGGTACGGGCAAGGCCGTTCGGGTGGCTGTTAACCAGGACATGGCGGAACCGGAAACAGCGATCGGAGGGGGTGAAGAGATCGCCTTCTTCCCGCCTGTGACTGGCGGCTAATGTGATGACGGTTCGTGTTCAGACCGAAGATTTTGATGTCGGCGCCGAGATCGCAAGACTGCGTAAAGGCAATCCAAGAGTGGGCGCGGTGGCGAGTTTCATCGGAGTCGTGCGTGATCTGAACGAGGGAGACGAAGTTGCCACGCTCACCCTCGAGCACTACCCGGGTATGACCGAGAAATCGCTGAAGGATATCGTCGCCCAGGCAAAGCAGCGCTGGGATGTCTACGACGCTCTGGTGGTGCATCGTGTCGGCGTTCTCCAGCCGCTCGATCAGATCGTACTGGTGGTTGTCACCAGCGCTCATCGTGGCGAGGCTTTCAAAGCCTGTGAGTTTTTGATGGACTACCTGAAAACGCGTGCGCCGTTCTGGAAGAAGGAAGCCACGCCGCAAGGTAGTCGCTGGGTCGAGGCGCGCGCCAGTGACGATGCGGCGGCCGAGCGCTGGAGCTGAGAATGACGGAGGCGGTCGTGGGCCACCCCAAGCCAACCCTATCATCTTCCGAAACGGCGCTCAGACCGCAACTTCGGATCAGTTTCCGAAAATCCATCGCAATGGGCCCGGGCAAAGCAGATCTTCTCGATGCCATTGCCGAGAGCGGCTCGATTTCGGCTGCGGCGCGCAAGCTTGGCATGTCCTATCGGCGAGCATGGTTGCTGGTGGACACAATGAACGCCAGTTTCAAGTCGCCGCTGGTTGAAACGCTCACTGGCGGCGCGCAAGGCGGTGGGGCGCAGGTGACCGATCTCGGTCGCGATGTCGTCAGGCGCTACCGGCAGATGGAGAAGAAGGCTTGTTCCAGTGTGGCGCAGGAGATGGGTGAATTTGCCGGGCTCATGCGGTGAGTCCGGCATCGCAAATATTTCCACGTAACAGCACATAGTCATGCTTGATCGGGCAATCGGTACCAGAAAGGCCTTGACGGCACTCGCTATATCCGATTAAATACAGCGCAGGTACGCGAAGAGCGCAGGCTTACATGGCCTGTCGCCTCGTTTCGAGCTTTGATTTGGCGCTTCCGCCGGAGGCGCCATTTTTTTGGCCCGCGCTCACCCGTGGATCGCCGATCATAAAGGGTGTTATATTTGGCGATATATAGCGCCCGGCTCGACTGTGTCCGGTCCGCAGACCCATCACCGCTTGTCTCGAACGCGTGAATCTCACCTCGGAAGCGATTCTTGTCCCACTGTTCCTGAGCCTCAAGGTGGCGGGCTGGGCGAGTCTCTTGTCGGGGTGTGCCGGAATCGCAGTTGCCTGGACGGTTGCCAAGTGGCGCTTCCCTGGCAGAGAGTTTCTCGACGCGGTCATGACCTTGCCGATGGTGCTGCCACCAACGGTGCTGGGGTACTACCTGTTGGTACTTATCGGCCGGCGTGGCGTGATTGGCGCGTGGCTTGACCGAGAACTCGGCATCACGCTGGTATTCACCTGGCAGGGCGCGGTCATCGCAGCGGCGGTGGTGGCGTTTCCACTCGTTTACAAGGCGAGCAGGGCGGCGTTTGAAGGCGTCGAATCGCAATTCGAGCAGGCTGCGCGAGTGCTTGGCAAGTCGGAGTGGCATGTCTTCACGCGCGTCACATTGCCGCTGGCCTGGCGCGGCATTCTCGCCGGCGCCATGCTGGCATTTGCCCGTGCGCTTGGCGAATTCGGCGCAACTCTGATGGTCGCCGGCAGTTTGCCCGGGCGCACCCAGACCTTGTCGATTGCGGTCTACGAAGCAGTGCAGGCCGGTCAAGATGACGTTGCCAATTTCCTCGTCATCGTTACTTCACTGGTGTGCGTTCTGATTCTCGTGGGGTCCGGTCACTTCCTAAAGCCTCGGCACGCTACCACTTGACCATATCGTGCGTATCGAAGTCGACATCCGCAAGACGCTACGCTCTGGCTCCCAGGCTTTCCATCTGGACATCGCGTTCGTCTGTGTGGACGAAATGAACGTGATCTTTGGCGCATCTGGTGCTGGCAAGAGCGTCACCCTAAAAGCGATTGCCGGGCTCGAACAACCGGATGAGGGCAGAATCGCTGTTGATGGGCGCGTCCTGTTTGACTCGGTGGCCGGAATCAACATTCCGGCGCGCAATCGCAACGTTGGCTACCTGTTTCAGGACTACGCATTGTTTCCTCACCTCACCGTCGAGGAGAATGTGGCTTTTTCGGAAACCAGCTGGTTGCACCGTAAACCGCGGCGCGAGGTCATGCGGCGGGTGCATGACCTGCTCGAACTTTTCGAAATATCCGAGTTGGGATCGAGCCATCCGTGGCAGCTCTCGGGTGGGCAGCGTCAACGGGTAGGTCTGGCGCGGGCACTGTTGCGCAAGCCGGCGATAATGCTGCTCGACGAGCCGTTTGCGGCACTCGATCCGCTGCTGCGTATCCGCATGCGTCAGGAATTGTTGAACACCCAGTGGTTGTTTCAGGTTCCATTGCTGGTCATTACCCATGATCCGCAGGATGTTGCCGCACTGGCCGAACATCTGATACTGCTGCGTCGCGGCAAGGTGCAGCAAACGATCGATCTCAAAGGCGCGCCTTATCGTGACGCGCACGGTAATCCGGTGCGCGGTGAAATACGAAAGATGCTCATGAGGGCTTCCGGCATTTCCGTATCGCGTGGCGAAACGGATACATCGCATGCAAATGAGTGACAGCGTGGATGTGAACCTTGCGTTGGCTGCATGGTCCTGAGAGTGCAATGTTGAGGCATTGGTCCAAAAGGTTATTGCTTGCAGCGCTGCTTGTGACAGGATTCAACGTAGCAAATGCGGCGGAACTGATCGTGTCTGCAGCTGCTAGTCTGACCAACGCGTTCACCGAACTTGGCGAGGAATTTCAAAAGCTCGGTATTGGCGACTCGGCGGTGATGAACTTTGGTGGTTCCGGAAAGCTTTTGCAGCAGATTGACCGCGGTGCGCCCGTTGACGTGTTTGCCAGTGCTGACGAGCTGACCATGGATCGCGCGCAGGTGAAAAGGCTGATTATGGCCGGTTCCCGCGTTGACTTCGCTCGCAATTCCCTGGTGCTGATTGCGCCCGTGGGCTCGACGCTGAACGTCACTGGCCTGGAGACTTTGCGCACAAGTGATGTCAGGCGAATTGCGGTCAGTAATCCCGCCAGCGTTCCGGTCGGCGGCTATTCCAGGCGGGTATTGCAGGCTGCCGGGCTGTGGGATGTTCTCAAGCCCAAGTTCATCAACACCCAGCACGTGCGGCAAAGCCTTGACTACGTAGCGCGCGGCGAAGTTGACGTGGGTTTCGTATATGCAACTGACGCGCGAGTGATGGCCGACAGAGTTAAGGTGCTGTTGGTAGTGCCGACCGAGATACCGATCACTTACCCGATCGCGATTATCACCGACTCGCGACACGCGGTTGTGGCACGACGGTTTATCAAGTTTGTCAAAACGCCTCGCGCCCAAGCCATACTCGAGCGACACGGATTCAGCGAGCCCTGATCCGCGGTCGAGGGCACTATAATCGGTAGTGCCGCATACGTTAGAGGAGTGCCATGCCCTATACGGGGTTTCTCGCTGTCGGAGTTGGCGCTGCGTTAGGGGCATGGGTACGATGGGGCCTCGGTGTTGCGCTCAATACTGTGGTGCCCAACCTGCCATTGGGCACACTGGCTGCGAATCTGCTCGGTGGATACCTGATCGGGATTGCGGTCGAGTTCTTTTCCCAGCATGCCAGCCTGCCAGTGGAGCTACGATTATTGATCATTACCGGTCTCCTCGGTGGCATGACCACGTTCTCGAGTTTCTCGGCGGAGGCAGTCGGGCTTCTCAATTCTGCCCGCTATGGTTGGATGGCCTTGTTGATTGCAGCCCACGTGATCGGCTCGATCATAATGACGCTGCTGGGGATACTCACACTCCGTGCGGTGTAACCCGTGCAAGGTGAAAGTGTCAGTCAGTATTACTGAGATTGGGGGAGACTGGCGTTCTACGTGCACGAATCGCAATGGCGACTCAGTGGCATGCTTTTCTGTCCCGGGTCAGGCGGGCAACGAGTATGGCGGGCGAGCATCTCATCGGCGTTGTGAAACGGCTGGCCGATACTCTAGGCTGAGGCGCAGGGCAAAACCCGGCGGGGCCAGGCGCCGACTGCGAGCAGGCTTGACCGGGCCGGTGTTTCATCGACAGCTAACTGACGTGTGTCAAACACATGGCAATTCGATATCCCTAGACTGTGTGTCACGTAGACACGTCGTTTGCTGTCATCCGCTGCGGGTCAGTCGTGAAAAGGGGATCAATGGAAGACGCCTTCAAGTTTGCCGATCAGTTCGGACCGCTGAAAGTCATTCATTTCTATGAGCCCTCGGCTGGCCTCAAAGCCGTCCTGGTGGTCGACAATGTGGCGCGGGGACCTTCGATTGGGGGTTTGCGTATGGCACCGGATGTCAGCACGGAAGAGTGTTTTCGTCTGGCGCGCGCCATGACGTTCAAGAATTCTGCCGCCGATTTGCCACATGGTGGCGGCAAGATGGTCATCTACGGTGATCCGGCGATGGACAAAGCGAAAAAAGAGCACCTGATCCGGGCTCTCGCCAGGGCCCTGGGTATGGAAAAGACGTTTATCTGCGGCCCGGACATGGGCACAAACGAAGAGTGCATGGCGTGGATCAACGACGAGATCGGCCGGTCGGTCGGATTGCCGCGTGAAGTTGGGGGTATTCCTCTGGACGAAATCGGCGCTACCGGCTGGGGACTCAATCATGCCGTCGACGCGGCGCTACCTTACTGTGACTTCGGGCTCGAGAGTGCGCGCGTAGTGGTGCAGGGTTTTGGTGCGGTCGGCAGGCATGCTGCGCGTTTTCTTGCTGCGAAAGGTGCGATTCTCGTCGCGGCGTCAGACTCACAGGGCGCAATACGCAATCCCGACGGCATCGATGTTGATGAATTGATCACCGTGAAAAGCTCCGGTGCTGCGGTGACGGCATACAACGCGGCGGACAAACTCGACCGTGACGCTGTCATCGATGTCGAATGCGATATCTGGATTCCGGCAGCACGGCCCGACGTCGTAAACGAGCAAAACGTTCATCGGCTCAAAACCCGGCTCGTTGTTGAAGGTGCCAATATTCCGTTTACCGAAGGCGCCGAGAAGGTCCTGCACGAAAAGGGGGTGCTGTGCGTGCCGGATTTCATTGCCAATGCCGGCGGTGTGATATGTGCGGCCATGGAGTATCGGGGCGCCAGTGAGGCTGTAGCGTTGCAGACCATTGAGGGGAAAGTGCGCCGTAATACGAAGGAAGTATTGGAAGCGGCGCACCGCAAGAAGATTCTGCCGCGCGCGGCTGCGGTCGAGCTTGCTGCCGAGCGCGTCCGCACGGCGATGGGTTTGCGGCGTTACTCACTGTTTTCATCGGCACCGGGGTTCAACTAGGGCGATTAACGAGGAGTCATGCGGTGCACATTGAGCAGCGCACCGCAAAATGAGGGGCGGATATGTTCCGGGTTCGATTTCACGGTCGCGGCGGACAGGGGATGAAGGCGGCAAGCCGTATCCTCGGTAATGCGTTCTTTCTCGAAGGCTACGAAGTCCAGGACGCGCCGCGGTACGGCGCCGAGCGGCGTGGCGCACCGATCTTCGCCTATGTGCGTGCTGGCCGCGAACCGATCAACGAACGCGGCATCATCCGGCACCCGGATCTTGTGATCGTGGCCGACGACAGTCTTATTCCGGTTCCGGGGGCGGGTGTGATGAGCGGCGTGGATTCGCGCACTGTAGTACTGATCAACAGCGAAGAGTCTCCCAAGGTATGGAAACAGCGTCTGAATTTTGAAGGGGATGTCTTCACCGTGCCGGTCGAAACTGCTGACAGGGCGGAGTTGCGGTTTATCGGTGTTACCTGTGTAGGTGCGGCGGCGCGATTGTTGGGTGCCATCAAGCGCGAAACATTGTCCGAGGCCATTCGCCAGGAACTTGCAAGTCTTGGCAGCGACATCGTGCAGATCAGTCTCTCCAAAGCGCTTGCCGCATTCGACAGCATGCAAGCACAGGCAGGCACGGTAACGCCGGTGAAAACAGCTTCGTCTGCGCACTTTCAGCCTCCGGACTGGATCGATCTGTCCTTAGAGGATGCGCGTGCCTCGGCACCGGCGATTCATGCGGGCGCGACCAGCATCGAAGTCAGGACCGGGCTGTGGCGTACCCTGCGGCCGGTGATTGATCACGATCGCTGCAATCGCTGTTGGTGGGTGTGCAGCACTTTCTGTCCGGACGGTGCGATCAACGTGGACACCGAGGGCCGGCCACAGATTGATTACGATCACTGCAAGGGTTGCATGATTTGCGTCGCCCAGTGCCCGCCGCACGCCATCCGCGCGATATCGGAGCGGGAGGCTCAGGCGGCGGAAGTTGAGGAGGCATCAAAGTGAGCCGCACTTTATTGACGGGTAATGGCGCCGCTGCCTGGGGGGCGCGCCTTGCCCGCGTCGACTACGTTCCCGCGTTCCCGATTACGCCGCAAACCGAAATCATCGAGACCATTGCCAAGTGGGTCGACACGGGTGAAATGGACGCACGTATGGTGACGCTGGAGTCCGAGCATTCCATGATTACTGCGGCAGGCGCGGCGGCGGCCACTGGAGTGCGAGTTTTTACCGCCACCTCCAGCCAGGGTTTGCTCTACGGCATGGAGATGCTTTATTCGGTCGCCGGATGGCGGGCGCCTTTCGTATTGGTGAACGTATCGCGCGGCCTGTCGTCACCGTTGACTCTCGAGCCCGACCACAACGACATTCTGGCTGCGCGCGACAGCGGTTGCCTGCAGATCCATTGCTCGACTTGCCAGGAAGTGTTCGACAGCATGCTCATTGCGTACCGGCTGGCCGAGGACGAGCGCGTGCGCCTGCCGGTAATTGTCAACCTCGACGGCTTCTACCTGTCGTTTACGCGCGAGCCGGTGGAACTGCCCGATCAGGAATCGGTGCGCGATTACGTCGGCAGCTACGATCCGGAGACTACGTTGTTTCGCGCCAGTGCCCCCTCGAGTCAGGGAGTGGCGGTGTTGGGTGGAGGGCCATACTCGTATTTTCGCTATGAACTTCACCTGGCAGCGCGAAACGCACTTCGCGTTTATGACCAGGTTGCCGGTGAGTTTGCCGGCCGCTTCGGGCGCGCGCACCGGGCCGTGGAAGCTTATCGTATGGAAGATGCCGACATCGCCTTCGTGATGATAGGTTCGTTCGCAACCAAAGCGCGTGCCGCCGTTGACCGGTTGCGCGATGACGGCTGGCGGGTCGGGCTGGTACGCCCGCGCCTGCTGCGTCCATTTCCGGCGGCACACCTGCAGCGGCTGCTCGCCGGCAAACGCGGCGCGGCCGTGATCGATCAAAACCTTTCAATGGGTCTGGGTGGCGTACTACATTCGGAAGTGGCTTCGGCACTTTACGGGCAAGACGGCGCGCCGCCGACGCTGGTGAGTTTTGTTGCCGGACTTGGCGGGCGCGATATTGCTGATGAGGAATTCTTCGAAATGGCTGCGGTGACGAAACGGGCGATAGACAAGGACGAAACGCCACCACCGCGCCTGCTCTATACCGAGGCGGAGTTGCGCGAAGTCAGGAAACTACAGGCCATTGCGCATGTCGAGTACGAACAACTGCGCGGGGCAAGCGGCGCAAACGAAGGGTGGCGCCGATGAGCGAGACGCAATCCAGGGCAGCACCGGTCAGCGAGGCGAAAGTCACCGTCTACCGACGCATGAAAGATCTGCCGTCGACACACCTGCTAGGTAGTGGCACGGCTATGTGCGCGGGCTGTGGCGGGCTGGAAGCATTGCACGAAGTCTATGACGTGATTGGCGCGAAATCGATCTTCATCAACGCTGCCGGTTGCATGACGCTGTTGTCGGTGTATCCGTTCACCCCGTTTCGCGGCTCCTGGCTGTATACCGCGATGGCGTCGGCGCCCGCGGGTGCGCAAGGCGTGCGCGATGCGCTGGATATTCTGAAACAGAAAAAGCGCATGCCGGCGGAGGAGGACATGGAAGTCGTCGTGCTCACCGGTGACGGGTCGGCCTACGGAATGGGCTTGTCTTCGACCTCCGGGGCGATGGAACGTGGCCTCGACTTTCTCTATCTTTGTTATGACAACGAAGGCTATGGCAACACCGGCCAGCAATTCTCCGGTGCGACACCGCACGCCGCTCGCACAGCAACCAGCAAGGGGAAGCACGGGTTCGCCGGCTACAAAAAGGATCTGTTCTCGATCTGGGCGGCACACAAGCCGGCCTATGTGGCAACGGTGATTGGTGCCGAGCCGCTCGACCTCGCGCGCAAGATTGAAAAGGCCAAGGGCCTTGAAGGGCCGCGGCTGATCATCGCGATGGCGCCGTGTCCCACTGGCTGGGATTTCGATCCGCAGATTACCGTGGAGGTGGGCCGGCTGGCAGTGAGAACGGGTGTCTGGCCGCTCAAGGAATACGTCGACGGCAAAATCGTTCATACCAAGGTCCCGCATGAGCGTGTGGCGGTGGAAAACTACCTCAAATTGCAGGGCCGTTTCCGGCACCTTTTCGAGCCGCACCGCGACGATGCGATGCTTGGCGAAATACAGGCTCGCGTCGATGCATATTGGGCTGACGTGACTGCGTGACAGCGGCAACGCAGGAGGTTACGTGAGCAGCGCCAGGAGCTATTTCCACCGTGGCGGTGACATTGCTTTGTTGGGCGAGTCCATTGCGGAACACTTTGCTGGTGTCGTCAGCCGCTTTGCGGACCGGGACGCAGTTGTGTCGCTGCCGCAAAACCGGCGCCTCAGTTACCGGCAGCTGGCTGATGCCGTCGATGAACTTGCGCGTGGTTTGATTGGATGCGGCTTCAACAAGGGGGACCGCATCGGCGTTTGGTCGACCGATAATCTTGAGTGGCTGTTGCTGCAAATGGCCACAGCGCGGATCGGCGCCGTGCTGGTCAACATCAATCCAGCCTACCGTGCTCGGGAGCTAGCCTTTGCGCTGGAGCGTTCCGAAGTACACGGCATTTTCACCATTCCCGCGTTTCGCAGCAGCGACTATGTCGCCATGCTGGTCGAGTTGCTTCCGGAGCTGAAGCAGTCAGGCGAAGGCGATCTCAATAGCAAGACGCTGCCGTACTTGCGCCGGGTGATTGTCTACGATCCTGCTGACCCGGTGAATACCGTACGGCCGAAGCCGGGGTTTGGCGTATGGCCCGAGGTGCTGGCGGCGGGGCAAAACATATCTGCTGAAGAACTTGACGCCGTTACCGCGTCACTGGATCGCGACGATCCCATCAATATCCAGTACACGTCGGGAACAACGGGTTTTCCCAAGGCGGTGGTGTTGTCGCACCACAATATTCTCAACAACGCTTACTTTGCAGCGCAGGCAATGCATTTTAGCGAGACCGACCGGCTATGTGTGCCGGTCCCGTTCTACCACTGTTTCGGGATGGTGCTGGCCAACCTGCTGTGCTTGTCGGTCGGCGCGTGCGTGGTTATTCCAGCGGAGCATTTTGACGCGCCGGCGGTACTGCATGCCATCGAGGCTGAACGTTGCACGGCGGTACACGGAGTTCCGACCATGTTCATAGCGGAACTGGAACATCCTGACTTCGGAAAGTTTGACTTGTCCAGCCTGCGCACAGGCATCATGGCGGGCGCAGCGTGTCCACCGCCGTTGATGAAGCGAGTCATGGAAGACATGAACTGCCGGGAAATCCTCATCGGCTATGGTGAAACGGAAGCATCACCGCTGACGCATTTGACGACGCGCGACGACAGCATGCAACGGCGTACCGAAACAGTTGGAAGAAATCTGCCACATCAGGAAGTGAAGGTCGTCGATACCGACAACGGTGTGACGGTGCCGCTTGGGGAAATCGGCGAGATCTGTTTCCGCGGCTACCACATCATGCACGAGTACTATGGCCAGCCGGACAAGACTGCCGAAACAATTGACAAGAATGGCTGGCTTTGTTCCGGCGATCTCGGCACCATGGACGCGGAGGGGTACGTACGCATCACCGGGCGGCGCAAGGAGATGATCATCCGTGGCGGAGAGAATATTTATCCGGCCGAGATCGAAGAGTTCCTGTTCACCCATCCCAAGGTAGCCCAAGTGGCTGTGTTTGGCATTCCCGATGCGCTTTACGGGGAGTTGGTGATGGCCTGGATTCAGCTGCACCAGGGCGAGACAGCTTCGGAAGCCGAGATTCAGGAATACTGCAAGGGGCAGATCGCGCACTTCAAGATTCCGAAGTACGTCTGGTTCGTCGACGAGTTTCCGATGACGGTGACCGGCAAGTTACAGAAATTCCGGATGCGCGAAATCGCCGTTGAAAAGCTCGGTCTGTCTGCCTGAGGAATAAGTCTGGCACGCAAGCCGCGCCGCGTTTGGCACGACGCCTTGCTGGGCGTTGATCGAGTTTGTCAGCGCTGAATAGATGTATGATTTGTCCTGTTAATCCAGCCGGTGAATGCAAAAGGTGAGATCAATGAGTGCAGTAGCGGAGCAAGTCCGAGTCGAGGAAGGTACCTCGGGTTATTTGATTTACATGGACGACGCTGCCAAGCCGTCGCTTTATAGAAATGGCCTGGTATTGACGCGGCGTGACCAGGACGGAAGCGATTCTAACTGGCAGGGTGTCAACCGCGAGAAGCATGAATTGAAGATTCATGACGGGCGTCGCTTGAGGGGGGCCGCGCGGCGCACCCTTGCTGCCAACGGATTCGAACTTCTGACACGGCCGTTTGATGTTGGCGGCATTGACTTCTTGAAGCATGACGAAGTAATAAGGCACTACTACGGCGGGTGCGAGGAAATCGTCAAAGAAGTCACCGGAGCACATGTCTTCGCCTTCGATCACAATGTCAGATCGGCGACCGGCAAGAATAGCAAGCAACGCATTGCTGGAGGGCAGCAGGTACAGGGGCCAGCACATATGGTCCACGGTGACTACACGCTGACCAGCGCGCCGCAAAGACTCGCGGATCTGACCAAGCCGCCAACCAAGAACGACACCCTGCAAGGCTTTCTGGGCGAAGGGCAATCACTGATCAGTCCGGATCTGGCAGAACGTGCGTTGAACGGCGAAAGCAGGTTCGCCATCATTAACGTGTGGCGAAATGTCGCCAAGGAACCGGTGGTGACGCATCCGATCGCACTTTGTGACGGTCAGAGTGTGGAGCCCGAGGACCTGGTGGTTTTCGAGATTCATTATGCGGACCGGGTAGGGGAGAACTACTTCGCCAAGTACTCGCCACGGCACGGGTGGTACTACTATCCGGAAATTACTGGCGACGAGGCGCTGTTGATCAAGCAGTGGGATTCAGCGGGCAACCTGGCGCGTTCAAAAGGTGCTCAAAGCGATGGCAGCGACCCTGGTGCGCCGTGTACCTTCAGCTTTCACAGCGCGTTTGAAGATCCGCAAACACGCCCTGACGCGCCCGATCGATGGAGTATCGAAGTGCGGTGCATGGTGGTCTACGACTAAGCGCCTGGTAGCGCGTTTGACAGCTGCTGCAAGTTCCGTTCTTGACGGCAGGATTTTCTGCTCCAGTCGGTCTTTTTGTCGGGCCTTAAACGCCGGGCGTCGAGATGTCCGCGGCTGCTTCGAAGTCGTTTAGTGCCGTTCCGGCTTTGGCATCGGCACCCTGGCCGCTGCGCGTGAGCACGAAACCTTCGTAGCCTTTCGCGGCGACATCATTACAGATCGCGCGGTAGCGGGTCATGCCGCCAGCATACGGCATGAATACCCGTGGTTTGCCTGGAATATTCGCGCCTAGATACCACGAATGCCTGACCCGCGGCAGCAAGGTTGCGTTGGCGGCTTCGTTGACGTGCTCAACCCATTTTTCCGTGGCCTCCGGTGCCGCTTCGCAGCGCTCGATACCGTTGTCGCGCATGTAAGCGATGCACTCAGTGATCCACTCCACGTGCTGCTCGATGGACACCGGCATGTTACACAAAACAGAGGGGCTGCCGGGGCCGGTGACGGTGAAGAGGTTGGGAAATCCGGGGACCTGCAACCCCAGATACGTTCTTGGGCCGGCTTTCCAAACATCACGCAGACACAATCCGTCGCGGCCGCGAATATCGATCTTGAGCAAGGTGCCGGTCAACGCGTCAAAACCGGTCGCGAAGACAATGACGTCCAGCTCGTACTCGTTGTCTCGCGTCTTGATTCCGTTTGGCGTGATGCGCTCGATCGGGTCTTTGCGCAGATTAACCAGCGTGACGTTGCTGCGGTTGAATGTCTCGAAGTAATTGGTGTCAATCGGGGGGCGCTTGGCAGCGTAAGGGTGATCGATGTCGGCCAGCGATTTCGCGGTCTCGGGATCATTTACGATTTCACGTATCTTGCTCTTGAGAAATGCAGCCGCGGTATCGTTTGCCGCCTTGTCGGTCAGCAAGTCCTGAAACGCGGCGCGGAACTGTAGGCCGCCTTTTTCCCAGGCCGCCTCATATGCTTTTTGGCGCTCCGCCGGGTGGAGGTCGAATACCCTGGTTTCGGAAATTCTGAACGGATGCCCATTTGGCGTTGACTCGACGACTTCCTGAATCTCGTCGTGATGCTCTCGAATGTATTGCTTGAATTCCGCGCTCAATGGCGCATTGCGCGCTGGCACGCTGTAGTTGGCTGTGCGCTGGAACACCGTCAGGTGCTTGGCGCTTTGCGCAATCACCGGTGCCGCCTGAATGCCGGTCGAACCGGTACCGATCTGCCCGACGCGTTTGCCGGCGAAGTCCACACCTTCGTGCGGCCATTGCCCGGTGTGGTACCACTTCCCCTTGAAGCTATCGAGTCCGGGGATTTCGGGCACGTTGGCCGACGAGATGCAACCGACTGCCGTGATGAGATAGGTTGCTCTGAAACGCTGGCCCGACTCGGCTTCGACTATCCAATGATTGTCTGCCACGTCATAGTGCGCCGAGCGTACCCGGGTGCCGAACTGAATATCGCGCCGCAGATCAAACTTTATCGCAACGTGATCCAGGTAGCGCAGAATCTCTGGCGCTCCCGGGTAGCGCTCCGACCACTCCCATTCCTCGTAAAGCGCCTTGGAGAAAAAATAGCAATAGGAGTGGCTCTCCGAATCGCAACGCGCCCCCGGGTATCGGTTCCAGTACCAGGTGCCGCCAAGATCGTCACCTGCTTCGACCAATTTCACTGACAGGCCGAGACGGTCGCGCAAACAATGCAGCTGGTACAGTCCGGAAAAACCGGCACCGATGATGATTGCGTCGAATCGGCTCGCCGCTGAACTGTTTGGGTTGCTGGCTTCTGGTTTCATATCGCGCTCTTTTCAGCAAAATCCTAATCAGACGTTAACACTTTTGCACGGCGGTCGCGTTGCATCAAGTGACTACGTTGCGCACCCTGGTTTCAATCCGACGCGAGGCGGTTCCAGGTGTTGCGGGCGGCATCGATTGTTTCCGACGCGGTCAAACCAATCGGCCCGACGCCGTTTGTTACCAGTTCGTCCGCTCCCAGACCGTGGACATGCACGCCGGCAAGCAGTGCGCTATGTGCTGCAGCGCCTTGGGCGAGGAGGGCGCCGAGGATTCCCGAAAGCACGTCACCCATGCCTGCTGATGCCATGCCCGGGTTTCCCGTAGTATTAATGCACCAGGTGCCTTCCGGAAACGCGCAGATGCTGCCGTAGCCCTTCAGCACTACGGTTGCGTTGAATTCGTTCGCAAGATCCAGCGCACTGGCAATCCGGTCTTCCTGAACCGCAGCGGTTTCCAGCCTCAGTAATCGGCCGGCCTCGGCCGGGTGTGGTGTCAGCAGTGTCGGCGCGGTTCGTTGCTGGAGTGTCGTCTTCAACGCCTTCGATGTGGCGATGATATTGAGCGCGTCGGCATCCAGGACTATTGGCGCATTGATTCTGACGCCTTTGGACAGCGCATGCAGGGCCGCATCGGACTGACCGAGTCCGGGGCCGATGACCGCCGCGCCGATGTTTTTGCGCGCCAGCAACTCCTCGGTGCTACGCATCATCAGCTCCGGTTGCGCAAAGTCGACAGCAGCGCCCTCACTGAGCAGACCCACCAGGACACGTCCGGCACCGAGCTTGAGTGCCGCGCGTCCGGCGAGCAGCGCAGCGCCCACCATGCCGCTGGCGCCGCCGATGATGACGACGTCACCGAATCGACCTTTGTGGCTGTTCAGTGCTCGCCGGTGCAGTGCGGCGGCAATCACCTCGTCACCGACCAGATAGCCATGACCATCCGGCAGCGGCTGGTCTTCTATTCCGAGCGCCTCGAGGTGAATCTCCCCCGCTTGATCGGGTCCGTCGAGCGTGTGCAGTCCTGCTTTCAACCCCAGAAAGGTGATGGTATGACTCGCCCGAACCGCGACACGCATGACCCTTCCGGTGTCGGCGTCCAGTCCGGACGGCACGTCAATGGAAACGACCGGCTTGGCCGATTCGTTCAGCGCGTGCACCAGCGCTTCGTGGCGCTCATCGAGCGCGCGCTGCAGGCCGATGCCAAACAGTCCGTCAAGCCCAATCTGCCAGTCGAAATCGACCGGTATCGCTGCTGACACGCCACCGCCAAGTGTGTGCCAGGCATCGTACGCCGCTTTTGCATCCGTCCTAAGTTTCGCAGCGTCACCGGTAAATACGACACGTACGTCATACCACCATTGCTTCAGATATCGCGCCGCCACGAAGGCATCGCCGCCGTTGTTGCCCGGCCCGGCAAGTACCAGGATGCGGCGCGCCTTTTCGGGGGCAACCTGCTGCACAAGTTCAGCCGACGCCCGCCCGGCGCGTTCCATCAGCGGGGGTGGCGGTTCGAGGTTAAACGCCGATTGCTCGATCGAACGAATGTGCTCTGTCAGGTAGACCGGAACGGTGTGCATGATGCTGAGTGTATCTCAGTCGCCAGCTTGTCTCAGTCTCCGGTTAATTTAAGAAACAGCATCGGGCGTTGTGAGGGGCATCGGCTATAATTTGTCTTTGGCCTACCTGCCTGGTTACATGCCCGAGTTTATGTCGCTGCGCGGACGTAACGCGCTCTCGGACTTTCGTCTCCACAAACTTCTCTCTGCTCTGAAGGACATCGCTCCGGCCCTCACTGGCCTGGCAGCAGAATATTGGCACTTCGTGGAGACGGCGACGCGGCTTTCCGTTGAAGAGCAAAACGTTCTCGAGCGCATTCTCTGTTACGGGCCGGCTGAAGATGCCGGCAGCGCAGACGGTCAGATGCTGCTGGTCGTTCCGCGCTTCGGCACCATTTCGCCGTGGTCTTCCAAGGCAACCGATATCGCACGCTCTTGCGGCTTGCGTGCGGTGCGGCGAATCGAGCGCGGTGTCGCCTGGTACGCCCGCGTCGATTATGAACGGCTGCTGACATCGGCTGAAGCAAACGCCCTATTGCCGCTGATCCACGATCGCATGACGGAGACGGTGATCGAAACGCTGGACGCAGCGAGACACTTGTTTCACCACTACCAGCCCAAGCCGCTGTGCACGGTTGACCTGATCGAGGGTGGTCGCGCGGCACTGGAGCGGGCCAACCTTGACATGGGGCTGGCGCTGTCTGATGACGAAATTGATTATCTGGTGGACAATTTCCAGCGCATCGGACGGGACCCGACCGATGTCGAATTGATGATGTTCGCGCAGGCCAACTCGGAGCATTGCCGCCACAAGATATTCAATGCCGACTGGGTGATTGATGGCACTGCCCAGGACAAATCACTGTTCGGCATGATCCGCGAGACTCATCACCGCAGCCCGCAAGGCACCGTGGTTGCCTACTCGGATAACTCGGCGATCATGCAGGGCGCGAATGTCAAACGTTTTCGCCCCGACGCCCGTGGCGAGTACTGCGGCCACGAGGAAGCCACCGACATCCTGATGAAGGTGGAAAC
Source organism: Betaproteobacteria bacterium (assembly GCA_020346185.1). Classification (GTDB taxonomy): domain Bacteria; phylum Pseudomonadota; class Gammaproteobacteria; order Burkholderiales; family Eutrophovitaceae; genus SG8-40. The sequence goes on from CP070775.1 coordinate 2,858,449, forward strand.
GCACAACCACCCGACGGCGATTTCGCCGTTCCCGGGTGCGGCGACAGGCTCCGGCGGTGAAATTCGAGATGAAGGCGCCACCGGTCGCGGCGCCAAGCCGAAAGCCGGCTTGACCGGTTTCAGCGTGTCGCATCTTCGCATTCCCGACTTTGTGCAACCATGGGAGGCCGATGACATTGGCAAGCCGAAGCGCATCGCCTCCGCGTTGTCAATTATGCTCGAAGGGCCGATTGGCGGTGCATCGTTCAACAACGAATTCGGTCGGCCAAGTCTGTTCGGATACTTCCGCACCTACGAACAAACTGTCGCTGGCCTGGTGCGTGGCTATCACAAACCGATCATGATTGCTGGCGGCATCGGAAACATCTCGTCGCAACAAGCGTTCAAGGAAAACTTCGACGCTGGCACGCTCATCGTGCAGCTGGGCGGACCGGGCATGTTGATTGGCATGGGCGGCGGTGCGGCCTCGAGCATGGCGAGCGGTGTCAACGTCGCCGATCTGGATTTCGATTCGGTCCAGCGCGGTAATGCCGAGATGCAGCGCCGCTGCCAGGAGGTCATCGACCGTTGCTGCGCACTCGGCGATGCCAACCCGATTCTCTCGGTCCACGACGTCGGCGCCGGCGGATTATCGAATGCGCTGCCGGAGCTGGTCGATGGCGCCGGATGCGGTGCACGCATCAACCTGCGTGACATCCCGTCCGAAGAGCCCGGCATGACACCGATGCAGGTGTGGAGCAACGAAGCGCAGGAGCGCTATATGCTCGCCCTCGACCCACAGCGATTCGGCGTATTCGAAGCGTTGTGTGAGCGTGAGCGATGTCCCTACGCCGTGCTCGGCGCGGCGACTGACGACAGACACCTGCAGGTCAGTGATCCGTTGTTCGGCAACGACCCGGTTGATGTCGACTTGTCGGTCATTCTTGGCAAGCCACCAAGAATGATACGCGATGTGGCGCGGGAGGAAACGCCGCTAAGACCGGTGGATTTGTCTGCTGTCACGATCGATGAGGCAGCGCGTCGCGTGCTGCGCTTTCCTGCCGTTGCCGACAAGACATTTCTGATCAGCATTGGTGACCGTACGGTGGGCGGCTTGTGTTCGCGTGACCCCTTCGTCGGACCATGGCAAGTGCCGGTTGCCGATGTCGCTGTGACGCTGATGGGATTCGACACCTACCGCGGCGAGGCATTCACCATGGGCGAGCGCACACCGCTGGCAGTTGTCGACGGTCCGGCATCCGGTCGCATCGCCATTGGCGAGGCAATCACCAACATTGCTGCCGCACGTATCGAGAAGCTGGGCGATATAAAGCTGTCGGCCAACTGGATGGCAGCGGCAGGCTATCGGGGAGAGGACGCGGTGTTGTACGACACGGTGCGTGCGGTCGGCATGGAACTGTGTCCCGAGCTCGGTATCAGTATTCCGGTGGGCAAGGACTCTATGTCGATGCGCACTGCCTGGCGCGATAACGGCGTGGACAATGAGGTGGTAGCTCCGCTGTCGCTCATCGTGTCGGCGTTTGCGCCGGTTGTCGACGTACGCCTAAGTCTGACGCCTTACATGCGTGCGGACGAGGGGACAACGCTGCTATTTGTCGACTTGGCTGCTGGGAAACGCCGGCTTGGTGGTTCGGTTCTGGCGCAGGCGTATGGGCAAGTTGGGAACGAGGTGCCTGACCTCGAGTCACCAGCGAAGTTGCGCGCGTTCTTCGACGTAGTTCAGGACCTAAATGGCGCCGGTAAATTGCTCGCATATCACGACCGTTCAGACGGTGGATTGTTCGTGACGTTGGCGGAAATGATGTTCGCATCGCATCTCGGGGTGACGGTAGACGTTGGCGTGTGTAACGAGCACGAGGATGAACTCGCTGCACTGTTTTGCGAGGAGTTGGGTGCCGTCATACAAGTTGCCAACCGCGATCTAGGCGAGGCTTTTTCCGCCTTCTCTTACGCGGGTTTGGCGAACGACATGCATGTCCTGGGTAACATCAACAGGTCGGGAAAGCTCATCATCACGTCGGGCGGAAAAACGCTGTTCGAAGCAGTCGGTACTGAACTGCAGCGGTTTTGGTCCGAGACGACGTTTCACATGCAGCGCCTGCGTGACAATCCGCAATGTGCGCAGCAAGAGTACGACCGTATCCTCGATGCGCGCGATCCGGGGCTGAACACCGATCTGACTTTCGATGTCGATGACGATGTCAGTGCACCGTTCATCGCGACCGGTGTGCGGCCAAAGATCGCGATCTTGCGTGAGCAAGGCGTGAACGGTCAGATCGAGATGGCGGCGGCGTTTGATCGCGCCGGTTTTACTGCTGTCGATGTCCACATGACCGACATCATTTCCGGTGATGTCGGACTCGAGGGCTTCAAAGGTATTGCTGCCTGCGGCGGTTTTTCCTACGGTGACGTGCTCGGTGCCGGTGAGGGTTGGGCAAAGTCGATCCTCTTCAATAGACTCGCTCGCGACCGGTTTCAGGCGTTCTTTTCGCGTCAAGACACCTTTGCGCTGGGCGTGTGCAATGGTTGCCAGATGATGTCGAACTTGCACGAGATCATTCCTGGCACCGATCACTGGCCGCACTTCGTGCGCAACCGATCGGAGCAGTTCGAGGCGCGTTTCGTCATGACAGAGATCCTCCCGAGCCCGTCTATCCTGTTCGCCGGTATGGCGGGCTCGCGCTTGCCGGTGGCCACGGCCCACGGCGAGGGCTATGCCGAATTCGCATCAGACAAGCAGCGCGCGGCAGCCAGTGCTTTTGTGGCATTACGTTATGTCGATCATTACGGAGTGCCCACCGAGCGTTACCCGTTCAATCCGAATGGGTCTCCCGAAGGCGTCACCGGCCTCACATCGATTGACGGGCGCTTCAGCATACTGATGCCGCACCCTGAGCGTGTTTTTAGGGCAGTACAGAACTCCTGGCGGCCGAAAGACTGGGACGAAGACGGGCCGTGGATGCGGATGTTCCGTAACGCGCGCGTCTGGGTCGGGTAGAGATTCGAAGCGTCGACAGCTCTCACCGCTGAGTACGCCGAGGTCGCGCATGAAACGCGGTGAAGCAAACGTGAGCGAAAACGACGAGTCTTGCTGTTTGTGAATCTACAGTTCGGCGTAACGTCGTCGTAAGCGGTACGAAGGTAAGAAAATGCGCGGCCTCGGCCGCGCATTATTTGTTTCGAAAGCCTTGAAATGCTACTCGCTGTCGAGTGAGCCGATCTTCTCGATGGTGGCTTCGTTGCGCAGCTTGGTAATCAGCTCGTCGCGTGAAGCGGTGAGCATTTCCTTGCGAAGCTGCTCTGCGACCTGTTCGTAGTCAGGGAAGGGCTTGGTACGCACGTCGAGTACCTCGATGACGTGGTAGCCGAAATTACTCTTGACTGGTTTCTCGGTTCGCCCCCCCTTGCCCAACGCAACGATGGCCTCGGCGAACGGCTTTACATAGCCCTCCGGAACCGACCAGTTAAGTTCGCCACCATTTTCTTTGGTGCCGGTGTCTTTCGAGTACTCCGTGGCAAGGGCAGCGAAATCGGCCCCGCCTTGCAGATCGGTGATAATTTTCTGTGCCTGCTCCCGATCGTCGACAAGAATGTGGCGCACGAGGTATTCCTTTTGTCCGCTCGCATCATTGGCCGCCTTGATGCGCTCGTATTGCGCGCGCTTGGCCTCTTCGGTGGGTTCCATCTCCAGAATGAGGGTGTTAAATAGCGTCGTGATCAGCAGCTGTTGTTCCATGGCATCAAGCCGCGCCTTGTACTCTTCGCCCTGATCCATTTCGCGGCGCTTCGCTTCCTGAACGAGCACTTCCCGCGTGATCATGATCTCTCGCAATTCTTCGCGGAAAGCTGGCGTGTCCTGTTGACCTTGTGAAGTCTGGCTGGTGAGCAACAGATCAAACCGTGTCTTCGGCACGGGGACGCCATTGACGGTTGCAACCGCATCGTCTTCCGCAGCGTTGGCGGGTATCGACAGCACCGCTGCGAGCAGCATGGCTGCAACGTAATTTCGAGTGGATTGTGTTCGGAACATGCGGCTTCCTTGCGTTAGTTGAGATTCGGTAAAGACGTGGTGACTACCGCGTCGGTTCTGAATTGCGCTACTTCGCCTGGCCTGAATCGCGCCCCTGCGCTTCCGGGGGCGCTTTGATGTCATCGAGCTCGGCAGGCGTATGGGCGCTGATAGCAAGGGCATGTATCTTCCCCGGCATCAGATCACCGACGGCCTGATAGATCATACGATGCCGGGCTACCTTGTTCCTGCCCTCGAATGACTCGGACACAATAAACACCTGAAAGTGCCCGCCGCCAGATTCCCGCGCACCGGCGTGGCCGACGTGCTCGTGACTGTCGTCGAAGATTTCCAGCCCCTGCGGCGACAAAACTGCCAGCCGCTGGCGGATGAGCGCGGTGGTATCCATCAAGGCACGGTTTTCAAGAACGGTTTGACACTGACCCTCGCAAATACACCCTGCGTAACGTGCGGATCGGCGTCGATCCAGGCGCGAGCATCTTCGATTGAGTCGAACTCCGCTACGATTAGACTACCGGCAACCCCAGACGGGCCAGGATCGGGACTGTCGATTGCAGGAAACGGGCCAGCCACTACGACCCTGCCGTCCGCTACCAGCTGCTCGATGCGTTTCAGATGCGCCGGGCGCGCCGCTTTGCGCTTCTCCGTGCTATTAGCCACGTCCTCCGCCACGATGGCGTAGAGCATCAGCTTTTCTCTTCCGGTTCCGATCCGAGGTAGCGCGCCAACACCAGTGCCTGCGCCACGGCGAATGCTAGCAGCAAGCCCATGCCGCCGAACAGCTTGAAGTTGACCCAGGCATCAGTGGAGAAATTAAACGCCACGTAGAGGTTGGCCAAGCCCATGAAGGAGAAGAACGCGCTCCAGCTCCAGTTTACCCGCCTCCAAACCGGATCCGGCAGCGTCATTTGACCACTCATCATGGCGCGAATCAGGTTTTTGCCGAGAAACACTTCCGATGCCGCCAACACGACAGCGAAAGCCCAGTACAGCACTGTTGGCTTCCACTTGATAAACCATTCATCCTGCAACAGCAGGGTGGCACCGCCAAATAAGACAATGATGCCCAGATTGATGAGCAGCATCTTCTCGATCCTGCCGCGCCGGTACCACGACCAGGCCGCCTGCACGAAGGTCGCCGCGATCGCCGCGGCTGTCGCCACCATGATGTCGTAGACCTTGAAGGCGACGAAAAAGATCAGCACCGGGAAAATGTCAAAGAGAAACTTCATGAAACCGGATTAATGGATATTCGTTCGTATGGGAAAGGCATTGGCAGGACGCTGGTGTCGGGCGCCAAGGCGAGAGGCCTGGCCGACCGAGCGCGCATTATGCGCGATGCGCTCATGGGTGTCCATGGCCGTCACCCGAGAACGACGCGGGTAATTATCTGACTCTGGCGCGATGATAAGATTCCGCCGTTTTTTTCGAAATACTCAGGGGGACTAACTATGGCACTGGTAAAAATGGCCACTTATGCAGACGCTTCACCGGAAGCCCGCGCCGTGTTTGACGACATCATGGCGACGCGCGAGACCGATTACATTAATCATATCTGGCGGGCTTTGGCCGTGAACCCGCCCATGCTGAAGCGCTTCTGGGGGCAAATGAAGGAGATCATGATCAAGCCCTCGCGGCTCGATCCGCTGACCAAGGAATTGATCTACCTCGCCGTGAGCATCACCAACGACTGTACCTATTGCATCAACACCCATACGGCTGCTGCGCGCAAAAAGGGCATGGACGACGAGGTCCTTGCCGAGTTAAACGAGATCGTGGCATTGGCGAATGCGGGAAACCGCCTGACTTCAGGTTTGCAACTGGAAGTCGACGATGCACTCGATCAGAGGCAAAAGTCGCCGAAATGGAAAGCGCCCCGGTCAGCGCCAGCAAAGAAAAGCAAGCGTACGACGACGCGCAAGCGACAAACAGGTTCGGTTGCGTCTCGCAAGTCGAAACGTTAGTCGTTCGATGCTGTACGGTAATGCCGGGTCCTCTGTTACGAGGGAATTGGCAGCGTTGCAGGTGCGCGCTTGAAATCAAATTACGGGAAACAGGAAACGGGCATGACCACTGTTGAACAGGCATTGCAGGAACGCTTCAGTTGCCGGAAGTTTTTGTCGAAGTCAGTCCCTCGCGACACGATAGAGACCATATTACGAGTGGCGCAGATGACGCCATCGTGGTGCAACACCCAGCCATGGCAGATCACCTTGTTGTCAGGCGCAGCGGCAGACAAGCTGCGCGACAAGCTCTATGCACACGCAAATAGTGGCGCTCCTGCACAGCCTGATTTTTCCTTTCCGCCGCGTTACGAAGGAATATATCGCGATCGGCGCAAGGTCTGCGGCGTGCAGT
>CP070775.1:2864936-2895083 GCA_020346185.1 Betaproteobacteria bacterium
CCCCGGATGACCGCGCCCAGCCACATGATCAAATTTGCCGTGAGGATACGTACTCGCAGCGGGACGCCGGTTGACAATCTGGTTATTCAAGCACGGGATCGCAACGAAGCAGAGCGGCGCATAACCCAGATGTACTTACACTGCGAAATTCTCGAGTGTAAGGAGATTCATCCTCCCGCTCGCGAGGACGACATGAACTTCGAGAGTATCATTTCGATCATCTCGCGCACGAATGACGACGAAGCCTAAGAATTAGCTTACCAGCGCCCGCCAAAGTAGTTTAGGCCAAAGCAGTGTCTGCAAGGCTGGATATGCAGATGGCCGCGGACGTCGGTTTATCCACGCTACTTATTAAGATTCCTGCGGAAGTGGCCCACTGTGGGAGATCGAAAACCCGTGACGGGCATGTCCCGCACACCAATTAGCCATCAAATTACAGAGCTGTCGGCAAAGTCTCGCTCGCCGACGGTTTGCGGATGCGACTCGCGGTTTTCAATAAAACCAGTGTCGACCAGTTCGTGCAGCAGTGCATCGTAGTCGACCGCACCACGACTGTTTGGAGCATGGGAAAAAACATCTCTCTTAGATGCCGGGCTTTCCGCTACCGCCACGTTCTCGGAAATGCGTGTCGAACACACTTCCTCGCCGTGACGTTGCTTGAGCGTATCGAATATCTGATGTGACATCCTGCGCCGCGAATCGAAACGCGTGACTACGTAGCGCCGTAATATACGCCTCTTGAGGACGTGCTCGAGGGCCTTGAGCGTCTTTTCAACCGCCACCACGCCCTGAAGTGCCAGGTAGTCTGCCGATACGGGGATCAGCACCCGATCAGAGGCGAAAATCGCCGACAGACTAAGCACGCCAAGCATTGGGCAGCAGTCAATCAGTATTGGTCGACCGGTATTCAGGTTTTCCTTGACTATGCCCAGGTAGAGGGACTTGAGAATATTCGGGCCCTTGCCGAACTTGGCGTCGACTTTCGACAATTCGAAATGCGCTGGAATCGCCAGCCAGCCACCGTAAGCCGGGCGAATCAGCTCCGTGAGTGGCTTGACCTGGTCAAAAAAGCTGAAAACAGAGTCCTCGGGACTGCTCACCCGCACCCCGCAAACGTGGGATAGGTGTGCCTGGGGATCAAGGTCGATCGACAGGGGGTCATAGCCGCGCCGCGCCAGTGCGGCGGACAGATTCAGCGATGTCGTTGTTTTTCCGACACCGCCTTTTTGATTGAAAATCGCGATTTTGGCCATGTGCTGCAATCAACCTATCCTCGACCAGCGTACCGGATCAGCCTCGCGTACCTGTTTCGCGGAATTGGCACTCGTTACCCGTTGGCGAGCTCGTCCTAGCCCGTCCCATGCGAAGCGTATGCCCATCCACGCGAGCGCATCACCGCCTCACGCCAGGCCGATCTGAGGACATCAGCCTGCGCGGCTGGCATTTCAGGCTCGAAACACCGCTCGAGCCGCCAGTGCTGCGCGAGCACGGCTGGGTCAGCCCAGTACCCAACAGCGAGGCCCGCCAGGTAAGCGGCACCAAGAGCGGTGCTCTCGTAGTTCTTCGGCCGTAACACCGGCACGCCAAGCACATCGGCCTGAAATTGCATTAGAAGGTCACTCTGGCTGGCGCCACCATCGACCCGTAGCTCGGCCACGCCGATACCCGAATCCGACTGCATCGCCTGCAGCACATCTGCGGTCTGAAAAGCGATCGATTCGAGCGCGGCCCGCGCCAGATGGCCGGCGCGACTGCCACCGGTCAAGCCTATGACCGTGCCACGCGCAAACGGATCCCAGTGCGGCGCTCCCAGTCCGACAAAAGCCGGGACGAAGTAAATGCCACCATTGTCGCGAACACTCGCCGCCAGCTCATTGACCTGGCTAGACGATTGAATAATCTTCAGCCCATCGCGCAGCCACTGCACGACACCGCCGGCGACAAAAACACTGCCTTCGAGGGCGTAGTCGAGACGTTCTCCAAGCTTCCACGCGACGGTTGTCAGCAACCGCGATTTCGACTCTACCGGGCGCTCACCAGTATGCATTAGCATGAACCCGCCGGTGCCATAGGTGCTTTTAACCATGCCAGCCCTGACGCATTGCTGACCAAACAATGCGGCCTGCTGGTCACCGCCAATACCCGCAATCGGGATCGACGCACCGAGTGCGGACACAACGGTTTCACCGCACACGGCTGCTGAATCCACCACCTTGGCCAGCATTGCACGGGGAATACGTAGCAATTGCAGCAACTTGTCGTCCCAATCACGCGTGTGGATATTAAAAAGCAGCGTGCGTGAGGCATTGGTCACGTCGGTGGCATGGATCCTCCCGCCCGTCAGATTCCAGATCAACCAAGAATCGACCGTCCCAAACGCGATCTGCCCCGCTTCGGCGCGGGCACGGGCACCTTCGACATGGTCAAGCAGCCAGGTCAGCTTGGTGCCCGAGAAGTAGGGGTCGATCAACAAGCCAGTGCGGCCTGTGATTAGCGGCTCCACTCCCTGATTACGCAGCCGATCGCAGATAGCTGCGGTACGGCGGTCCTGCCAGACGATAGCGTTATGCAATGGCTCGCCGGTGGTCCGATCCCAGATCAACGTGGTCTCGCGCTGGTTGGTGATGCCGATGGCGGCGACGTCGGCTGCAGTCACCTCGGCCGCCTCTAGAGCTGCGCGAGCCGTTGCCAGTTGGGTCGACCAAATCTCCCGCGGATCCTGCTCGACCCAACCCGCCTTCGGGTAGTGCATGGTCAGTTCCTGCTGCGCGACGCCAAGTACCTGCGCGTCCTCGTTGATAACGACGGCGCGAGAACTGGTTGTACCCTGGTCCAGTGCGAGCAAAACCTTCATGGCTTAAGACGGCCTGTACTAACTAGTGCGGGGGGAGGCAGTTCGAAGAACATCCGCGTAGGTTTATCTGGCTCGGTACTTCTCGACACCGAATTTCTCGAAGCGGCGTGCCATGTTCTGGTAATCAGGCATCGTGACTGAGCCGCCCACTGCTCAAATGTCTCTGGCAACCACACTGGACAGGCAATTACCTTGCCCGTTTCAACTGCTCCTGGGGGACGAACCGGGGCCGTTGCCATGCGACGACACACCGCAAATGCGTTGCCGGCCAAGCCTCTCGGCCTCGCACCTGCTCTGTGGCCGACCGGGCGTGGCAATACCGCCTGGAACGAGCTCCGCAAATGTGGCAACCGGCACACTTCGATTAAACTTGCCTCGTCTTCACGAGGTCCGCTGCCGCAAGTGAGGTAGTGTAAATCGGCCTTATTGATTCAATGCAGGGATAATTTGAGATAAAGCACATGTCTCGTCCAGAACCACGCACGCGTGAACAGTTCATGCATTTTCGAGTTATGCCAACACGCTGGATCGACAACGACGTCTATCTGCACGTCAACAACGTCGTTTACTATTCCTTTTTCGATACCGCTGTCAATCAGTACTTGATCGAACAAGGCGTTCTCGATATCGAACGTAGCAACATCATCGGCCTTGTTGTAGAGACCAAATGCAATTACTTCACGCCGGTCACATTTCCCGACCTGGTGCACGCCGGGCTGCGTGTCGAGAAACTCGGCAACAGCAGCGTGAGGTACGGCATTGGCCTGTTTCGTAATAATGACGTCAGTACCGCGGCCCAAGGGCATTTCGTTCACGTCTATGTAGATCGCGCCACACGCAAGGCTGCAGCCATCCCAACCGACATGCGCGCGGCTCTCGAACGCATCCTCGTCTGAGGACACCTTGGCCGCTATTTCATGAAAATCCTGACAAGGACCATGAGCCGGAAAATGTAGAATTTCGTATCCTCGTCCGGTTGGATTCGCGCGCTGCCTTACACTGCGCGGCATGGATCGGGTGCGGTACGTTCCGATTTCACAAGTTTTCAGCGCTGCATATGTGGCGTGCTACCAAGTCAAAGCCGCCCCGCAGGGCGGCAGTTCCTGTGGAGTGAGGCAATGACAGCGAGCCGCGGATTGACACCAAGATTCTGGCTGACCTTACTGATCTCGGTCGCACTGCCGGCAATGGCCGCCGCACCGGCCGCGGGCCCGAATGCCTGGACCGGTGATCTCACGCCGCTGGCGACCACGGACTGGAGTCGAGCGCGCGCGGCGCATCTACTCGAACGCGCGGGCTTTGGTGGCACTCCGGAAGAGATCGACCGACTCGCCGCGATGACGCCGGACGAGGCAGTGCGTCATCTCGTCTATCACAAGAATATCGCCAACCCGCTGCCCGAATTCGACCACTCCGGTGTACACGATCCAGGTATTGAGCCATTCCCGCCATCACGGCCAGCCGCAACAAAGCTCGCTGTGGAAAACGGTGAGGCGATCGGCGTCAAGGTCAAGCCGAGCGGCAACCGCAGGCTGCAACCGGTAGTCGACCGATTTTTCTACTGGCTGCGCGCGAGCATGCTCGAATCGCACCGTGTGGCGTATTGGTGGGCTGACCGGATGCTGACTACCAACCGCCCCCTTGAAGAGAAGATGGTGCTGTTCTGGCACGGACACTTCGCCACAAGCGAAGACAAGGTGCGAGATTACCGGAAGATGCTCGAACAAAACGGGCTGTTCCGCAGCAAAGGCACCGGAAACTTTCGCGATCTGCTGATCAGCGTATCGCAGGATCCTGCGATGCTCGCCTTCCTCGACGCGGGGGTTAACGTCAAGGGCTCCCCTAACGAGAACTTCGCGCGCGAGATCATGGAGCTGTTCACGATGGGCGTGGGCCATTACTCGGAAAGCGACATCCGGGAGGCAGCGCGTGCCTTTACCGGCTGGAATTTCGTAGATCTGACTTTTGTCGTCAATGCAGACCTGCACGACCGTACCAACAAAACCGTGCTGGGACACACCGGCGATTTCGATGGCGTAGATATTATCGATATTATCCTCGCCCAGCCAGTGACGGCGGAGTACCTGGCCGGAAAGATCTACCGCTACTTCGTGCGCGAAAATTTGTCACCACGGCTGCAAGCACGGCTCGGTGACGAATTGCGCCGAGGAGATTATGAAATTGCGCCGTTTCTGTACACGATGTTCCTGTCACGCGACTTTTACGCCGCGCCTTCGGTGGGAACGCGCATCAAGCCGCCTACCGAGCTGGTCATTTCGACGTACAAGAAAATGGGGCTGAAGGAGATTCCCGGTGTGCCCGACTTCAACATCGTTACCGAAACACTCGGACAACGATTGCTGTTCCCACCCACGGTAGCCGGATGGGCGCAAGGAAAGAGCTGGGTCACGCCGGGCTTGCTGCTGGCGCGCGGCAATTTCATCTATGACACCGTGTTCCCGGATATCAATTTCGTTCCGCCCGACCGTCATCCCACCGACAATTACCAGATCGGTTCGGTAGCCGACATGCTCGCGCTGGGCGCGGACGTTGCAACGGCGACTCAGCCACCGGGACGCTACACAACATCAGTGTCAAACAGCATGGTTGATCGCGACGAAACTTTCAACACCCGTCTCGGAAGTTACCGCGGCTGGCGCATGGCAATCGAGAAAGTCAAACCGATTCCACGCACCACCGCACAACTGGATTTGTCGGCAATGATACGCAGCGCCGATTGCAAAACCGCGCAGCAGGCCGTCGATTATCTGCTCGAGCGCTTCCTGTCGGTGCCGGTCGCCAGTAGGACGCGTCACGCGCTAAGCACTTACCTGGAAGGGGAGATAGGCGGCAGCGACCTTTTGCACGCGGACAGCTATATGGAAGAAGCATTGCGCTCCACGCTGCACCTCATTCTTTCCCTCCCCGACTATCAACTCGGGTAAAGCACCAGACATGAAACAGTCAATAAACAAGAGCTATTCACAGCGCCGGAGGAATTTGCTCAAGGCCGGCGGTTACGGCATGGCGTGGGGCGCAGTGCAGGCGAGCGGTTTTTCGCCTCTGTTTTCCAGCGCTACAGCGGCGAGTACCGCAACCGATTCGAACAAGATACTTGTGGTACTCGAACTCTCGGGCGGCAACGACGGGCTGAACACACTGGTACCCTACGGCGACGACGCGTACTACCGGCTTCGTCCTAAACTCGGCATCCGCGGAAACAAGGTGCGCAAAATCAACGACACAGTCGGCTTCAACCCGGATATGGCCGGCCTCGAGCGCCTGTACAAGGACGGAATGATGGCAATCGTGCACGGCTGCGGTTACGCACAACCTTCATTTTCGCACTTCACGTCGATGGCGTACTGGCATACCGCGGCTCCCAACAGCGGGGAACAACTCGGCTGGATCGGTCGTCTTGCCGATGCAATCGACCCGCAGGTGACACCCAATTACATCGTTAACATAGACGAAGCTCAGTCGCTCGCTGTCGTCGCGCAGGACCACGTGCCGGTTGTCTTTGATGATCCCCAGCAGTTCGGCCGTAAAGGGCTGTTTCAGGGGCGCGCCTTGCTAGAGGGTATTAATAGGCCGTCGCGAGATGCCAACGACGCTCAGCGCTATCTTCTCAAGCTCTCGCGTAGCGCGCAGCAAGCTTCGGAAAGGGTGCGCGAAGCTTGCGGCAACTACCAGACACCAGTCGACTACGGCATCGCTGCGCTCGACCTGCGAAAGATTGCCGCCCTCATCAACGCCGGTATGGAAACGCGGCTATATTACACGTCGTTCCGCCATAACGCGTTCGACACCCATGTGCAGCAACCCAACTTGCACCAGCGTCTGCTGACCTACTTCTCCGACGCCGTTGCCGGCTTCTTCGCCGATCTCGAACGCATTGGCCGCGCCGATGACGTTGTGATGCTGGTCTTTTCAGAGTTCGGCCGACGAGCGGCCGAGAACACGAATCTTGGCACTGATCATGGTACAGCCAATCACATGTATCTGATTGGTCATGCAGTTCGCGGTGGCCATTACGGCAAGCCGCCAAGTCTTACGGAACTCGACGAAGGCGGCAATCTGATCTACACGACCGATTTCCGGCGTGTCTACGCCACCGCAATCAGTGGCTGGTTGGGTTACGACAACACCGAGCCACTGTTGCGCGGCAAGTTCGAGCCGTTTCCGGTCTTTGGTTGAATGCTGGCGCGTTGAGAGGAAAAAACGCTCACCGCTGAGATACGCCAAGGGCGCAGAGGAAAATCAAGAACCAAGCGCTTGGCTCAATAAATCAGGGAGCCTATGGCAAATAAAACTCCAGTCAACTCGAGGAAACAAAAGACGGCTCGGAGCTACCCGAGCTGCCAAAACACGACTCGCGTCTTGACTCGGTTGAGTCTAGTCCGCTTCCCGGCGTTCAACGTGGCAAGCGCTATTCCAAGCGAATCGGATCAGCCGCCCGGGCCGCCTCCGTTGACATACTTAACCTGCCCGGTCATGTAACTCGCCGGATCGGAAATCAGCAGCCTCGGCAATTTCCCGCAGCGCGCCGCAATGCAGCCGGCGACGTGATAGCAAGTGCGTTGTCTGAATCCGGATCCCCCAGCGCTTCAGCCGGCATGTCGGCGCGAATCGCGCCAGGGTGTCGAGCGCAGTCTTGGATACGGTGTAGACGCCCTTTTCCGGCGGGAAAGCGCTGCGTGACATGGGAGGAAAGGTTGGCCATGTTGCCGTTGCCTCGCGCGCGCATATGCGGCAGCACCGCCTGCGCCATACGAAACAGGCGGTACAGATTGGTGCGAATGATTCGATCCCAGTCTTCCGCTTGCGTATCCGCAATGATCACGCTCGGCAAACAACTCTACGATGGCATGTTTGATTCTCCGTCAGCCGCCAGTAACAGGTGCAACCGGCTGGTCACGCATGACGAACTTTCCTGTTTGGCCGTTCGTTGACTCACTCAGACCGCTTCCGCCGGCCATAGAAGGGATATGCCGGATCGTTGAACCCGGGTGTCGACGGGTGGCCAGGCGAGACCAGCGAGTCGATAAAGTCCTCGTCTTCTCGGTCAACGCGGTATGGGAGCGCGCCGTAATATTCTTCCCATTGTTCCAGCGTGCGCGGCCCGGCGATGACGCTGTCAATAATACTGTTGGCCAGAACCCAAGCGAAGGCCAGTTGTCCGGGAGTTATGCCTCTTTTCCTTGCGTGCTCGACGAACCGCTGGGCAATAACAAGAGATTCTTCCCGAAACTCGGTTTCCATCATGCGCTTGTCCTTGCGACCGGCACGCGTGTCAGCCGGCGGCGCTTCGCCCGGTTTATATTTACCGGTCAACACGCCGCGCGCGATCGGACTGTAGGGGACGACGCCGATCCCATAATTGTTGCACGCCGGCAGAATTTCGACCTCCGGCTGCCGGTTCATGGCGTTGTAATAAGGCTGGCAAACAACCGGCTGGGGCACACCGTTTTCACGGCACAGCCGGATGACCTCGGCAATGCGCCAGCCACGGAAATTAGAGATACCGAAATAGCGGACCTTGCCCGAACGGATCAAATCGCCAACCGTATCGACGGTCTCTTCCAGGCCGCGGTGCTCGAAGTCGCGATGCAGGTAGAAAATATCCATGTAATCCGTTTGCAGCCGCTTCAAGCTATTGTTACATGCCTGTGTGAGCCACTTGCGCGACAAGCCGACCTCGTTGGCTGAGTCGCTGAGCGGATTGCCCGCCTTGCTCGCCAACACCCAGTAATCTCGATCAGAAGCGATCAGCTTACCGACAATGCGTTCCGATTCCCCCTTTGCATACGGGTCTGCCGTGTCGATGAAGTTAACACCCGCTTCGCGGGCGGAGTTGACAATTCGCTCGGCCTCCTGCATGTCGGTACGATCACCGAACATCATCGTGCCAAGGCAAAGCGGTGAAACCTTGAGGCTACTCTTGCCAAGGTAGTTGTATTCCATCTCTGCTCCCTTTTGTTCAGGCCGTTGATGATGCCGCAACAGCGACATCCAGACAAATCAGCCGCCGGCATCGCCCCAATCCAGGACCGCCGCGTTAACATAGCTTGCTCAGAGATACAGACTACCGTAAACCATGAACACCGAATTGCCGAACGACATGCAGGCGATCGAAATCGCGAAGCCAGGTCCTCCAGACGTCTTGCATCCCGTGACACGCCCCCTGCCAGAGCCGGCAACGGGCGAGGTATTGATTCGCGTCAGCGCTGCAGGTGTCAATCGCCCGGACGTGATGCAACGGCTCGGTATGTATCCGCCGCCGCCGGGTGCACCCGATGTGCCAGGACTCGAGGTCTCAGGCACAGTAGTCAGGTTAGGCAGCGGCGCATCACGCTGGAAAGCGGGCGACCGTGTCTGCGCCCTCGTTGCGGGTGGCGGTTATGCGGAGTATGTCGCCGCACCGTGGCAACAATGCATGCCGATACCCGGCGACCTTTCGATGACCGAGGCAGCCGCTCTTCCGGAGACCTTCTTTACTGTTTGGTCGAATGTATTCGAGCGCGGCGCACTCGCTGGCGGGGAGACGCTGCTGGTGCAAGGCGGTTCCAGCGGCATCGGTGTGACGGCAATTCAGCTCGCAAACGCATTTGGAAACCGCGTGTTTGTCACCGCTGGTTCAGACGAGAAGTGCCGCCGTTGCGAGGAACTCGGGGCTGCGCGGGCAATTAACTACAAAAGTACAGATTTCGCGAGTGTGGTGAAGGAGATCACTGGCGGGCGTGGCGTCGACGTCATACTGGACATGGTGGCGGGAGATTACGTGCCACGTGAGTTGCAATGTCTTGCCGACGATGGCCGGTTGGTCATCATCGCCTTTCTCGGCGGAACCAAGACGCAGTTGAACATGACCGACATATTGCGCCGGCGTCTGACCATCACTGGTTCAACTCTGCGGCCGCGCCCGATCGAGTTCAAGGCGCGCCTGGCAAGCACACTCGAAGAGAAAGTTTGGCCATTGATTGCGGCCGGAAAGGTTCGGCCGGTCATTCACAGCCGCTACCCGCTGCAAGACGCGAACCAAGCTCATCGCGTCATGGAAGCGAGCAGTCATATTGGAAAACTTATTCTGCAGGCCAGGCCTAACTAACGACCCTCTATGGCGCCGCGCATCTGGGCGCGGCCGCTTTCACCTTGTCGCTTCAGCCTCCTGATGCCGATAAGCCCTCGGACTTCGCAATTGCAAGTGACGTGACAGTTCGGTCAGCGCCCGCCGGTACACGTCGCGCTTGAAATCGATGACACTGTCCAGTGGAACCCAGAACTCGTGCCAGCGCCATGCGTCAAATTCCGGACGGGTCGAGCGCCTCAGGCACACGTCCGTGTCTCGCCCGGTCAGGCGCAACAAGAACCAGATCTGCTTCTGCCCGCGGTAGGAACCGCGACTATCGCGGCGGATATAGTGCTGCGGCACTTCGTAGCGTAACCAGTTACGGGTGCGCCCGAGGATCTCTACGTGTTCCGGGTCAAGCCCAACTTCTTCCCTGAGTTCGCGGAACATCGCCTGCTGCGGCGATTCGCCGCCTTTGATACCCCCTTGCGGAAACTGCCAAGCGTGCTCCCGAACCCGTTTGCCCCAAAAAACCTCGTTCCTGCCATTACAAAGCACAATCCCTACGTTTGGGCGATAGCCTTCACGATCAATCACGTCAGCCACCCCACAAAATATACTCCGCATTTTGCACAGAATCCGGGAGCTCGGGAAGTCAGACGTGTAACTTATTGTCTTATATAGGTTTAACTTCGCGAATCCCTTCGAGCATGGCAACAAATTCGAGTCCATAACGGGCCTCGAGTTGGCGCGCCCGAGATCTTAGTTTCGCCCACCGTAATTCACGCGGGCGACGGGTAAACGCCAACACAGCCATGTTGCCCCTGCGCGCCGCCGGAATGGTCACGACGAAATCGAACACACGCTTGATGCGTTGTAAGTAGACATCGAAACTGCTGTCGCTCGACCAGAGATTAACCACCAGCATGCCGTCGCACGTCAATGCCCGTCGCGCATGCGAATAAAAATCTTCCGTTGCCAACTCACCCACCTGACGCCAGCCGTCATAACCGTCCACCATAAGCACGTCGACGCAAGCCAGGTTCTCGGTAATCCACTGTTCACCTTTGCCCAGCACCACGGAAAAGAATTGATCGTCGTCGGGCACTTCGAAATGACTGCGCGCCACAGTAATCACGCGAGGGTTGTTTTCGACAACGACGACTCGGGTATTGGGCATATGACGGCGGATGAACTTGGGCAGTGATCCGCCGCCGAGCCCGATCACGGCTACCGTCTTGGGCTCCAGGACAAAGATCATGAATCCCATCATGACACGCGTGTACGACAAGACCAGCTCAACAGGATCGCGCAGCCGCATCGCGCTTTGCACCGTAGAACTGCCAAGATGCAGAAAGCGCACACCGTCTTTCTCGCTGACATCGACCGACCCTCCGCCGTCGAAAAAACGGTTTATGCACCACTTGCCCAACATCAGTCCGTTAATCATGGGCTGCGCTCGAGCCCGCCCATCGCATCATCATGGTCATGATATAAACGTCTGTAGAATAGCGTTTTTTTTTGCTGATAAGAAGGGCCATGCGCGTTTCTCAATTTTTCCTTGCCACGCTGCGCGAAGCTCCGGCCGAGGCTGAACTGGTGTCACACAAACTGATGCTGCGAGCCGGAATGATCAAAAGATTGGGCAGTGGTCTCTACTCGTGGCTGCCGCTGGGGCTGCGCGTGCTGCGAAAAATTGAACAGATCGTGCGCGACGAAATGGATCGCGCTGGTGCCATCGAAGTCCTGATGCCGGCAATACAGCCTGCGGAGTTGTGGCAGGAAACAGGACGCTGGGCTGTATTCGGCCCGCAAATGCTGAAGCTCAAAGACCGCCATGAACGCGATTTCTGCTTTGGCCCAACGCATGAGGAAGTGATCACTGACATCGCGCGTCAGGATATCCGCTCATATCGTCAACTGCCATTGAACCTGTACCAGATCCAGACAAAGTTTCGCGACGAAATCAGACCGCGTTTCGGAGTCATGCGCGCACGCGAATTCGTCATGAAAGACGCCTATTCGTTTCACACCGATTACGAGGACCTGCAGCGCGAATACCAGAACATGTACGACGCCTATTCGTGTATTTTTGATCGACTGGGCTTGCGCTACCGCTCGGTGGCAGCAGACACCGGTGCCATCGGCGGCACCGGCTCGCACGAGTTTCATGTACTGGCCGAATCTGGTGAAGACGCCATCGCTTTCTCACCCGACTCGGACTACGCGGCAAATGTCGAATTGGCCGAAGCCGTGGTTCCGAAACAGGAACGCGCCGCGGCTACCCAGGAAATGCGGAAGGTCCCGACACCGGGTAAAACCAGCTGCGAGCAAGTCACCGAAATGCTTGGCCTACCGATATCGCGCTCGGTCAAGGCGCTGGCAATCATGCATGATAATGGCATTGTCATACTGTTGGTGCGCGGCGATCATCAGTTGAATGAGCTCAAGGCGTCGAAAATTTCCGGGCTTGATCCGTTTCGCTTCGCCACCGATCAGGAGATCGAGTCGCACATCGGTTGCCGCCCTGGATATATCGGACCGGTCGGGCTGCCTGCTGGAATACGCGTCATTGCCGACCGTTCGGTGGCGACGATGAGTGACTTCGTTTGCGGCGCCAACGAGGCAGGATTTCATTTGACCGGTGTCAATTTTGGCCGCGACCTACCGGCGCCCTCGGATGTCGCCGACATTCGCAATGTAGTGGAAGGCGATCCGAGCCCGGATGGCTGGGGGGTTCTGGAAATCTGCCGTGGCATCGAAGTCGGCCACATATTCCAACTGCGCACCAAATACTCGGAAGCAATGAGATGCACGTTTCTAGACGATAGCGGCAAGACCCAGCCGATGGAAATGGGCTGCTATGGCATTGGCGTGTCGCGTATTGTCGCCGCCGCGATCGAACAAGGCCACGACGATAAAGGCATCATCTGGCCGCTGCCGATTGCACCGTTCACAGTTGCAATCGTGCCGATTGGCTATCAGCGCAATGACGCGGTGCGCGAAGCGGCAGACGGTTTGTACGAAGCGCTATCCGAAGCCGGTATAGAGGTGTTGCTCGATGACCGCGGTGAGCGGCCGGGCGTGATGTTTGCTGACATGGAACTGATTGGCGTTCCGTACCGCGTTACCGTCGGTGAGCGCGGTATGAAACAGGGTACGGTGGAGATCAACAGCCGGCACGACGGCGAGCGGCGCGAAATCGCCTCGCGGGACGCTGTCAGCCATCTGAAATCACTTTTATGTACAGACAGCTAAGTGCACTTCTGACCCTCTTCGCACTGTCCTTTGATACAGCATACGCAGGCGAGCAGCAGTATGAACCGCTGTCGGCGAGCGTTGCTGCCCTGATGCATCGTTCCGTGACGGATACCGCCAGCCCACGGTTCGCATTCGACGACGAGATGGACGCCGCCGTCTGGCTGGCCGACATGTCGACGCGTTTGCGCAAGTACATCCCTGACGAGGCCGAGCGTCACGAATTTCTGGTGACTGTCCACTACGAAGCGACACGCGCCGGACTCGACCCGCAACTGGTACTGGCGGTCGTCCACGTCGAGAGTGCGTTTCGCAGATACGCCATCTCGAAAGCCGGCGCGCAAGGCTACATGCAGGTCATGCCATTCTGGGTCAAGCTCATCGGCAATCAGGATAGCCACAACCTGTTCGATTCGCGCACCAATTTACGCTATGGCTGCGTGATCCTGCGCCATTACCTAGATATTGAGCAGGGCAACCTGTTCCGCGCCCTGGGCCGCTACAACGGCTCGCTGGGCAAAGCGCGTTATCCCAATCTGGTGCGACGTAAATGGCACGGAAAGTGGGCTTATGCGTCGGAGGAGGCCAGCCTTCGGCCTGTTTCAGGTCAACCGTCTCGCAAGCCCTCGCGACGTCACGAGTTCTAGGTTTGTCCATTTGCCCTTGGGCACAAACTTTAGAACTGGGGCGATATACCGACTGCATGCACTAGCCACAATTTGCAAGGATTCTGCAGTACAGTTTTTCCCGCAGGACGCCGGCTTGGTGGCCAGTTAGGCCGCTTTGGTCGCTGCAGAGCGTGCCGCGTGAAGTTGCGCGAGATCGGCCAAGGTCATATTGACGACGCTTTCGCTGCTTTTGACGATGCGCCCCACCAGATTACGTATCGCCTGATCATCAGTTGAATTGACAGCGTCGGCGTGAATCACAAAGCTGCGCAGCACCTCGACGGCACGAATACAGTCCGCATCGCGCGCCAGAATCCAGCCGTTACCCTGCAACTTTGCCACCCATCCGCCCGCCACCAGACGGTCTAGAATGAATTCCATCTCTTCCCAGGGCAACTTGACGAAGGCGCGCAACTGCTCGAGGTTGAGGACTTCGCCGGTCTGATGAGCGCGCGCCAGCAAAACGATTGTCTCCAACGCATCGACGAACAAGGACCCGGGAGGCCCTGGATTCTTCACGCCCCCGGTGCGCCAATAAGACAGACCTGAGGTAATTACCGCCGCGAAAATCACAACAACCCAGGATGCATAGACCCATATCAGGAAGATCGGCACGCTGGAGAATGCGCCGTAAACCAGCTTGTAACTGGCGAAGTTGGCAATGTACTGACCAAAGCCATATTTCATCGCCTCGAAGAAAATCGCTGCGAACACGCCACCGATGGCAGCGTCGATGACCGACACGTAGCGATTTGGAACGAGCCGATATAGCAAACCGAACGCCAGCGCGGTCAATGCCAACGGTACCACCTTCAGCAATTCGATGGCCACAATCGGCACAACGCTGCTGGCGTCATTGGATAACCTCACCAGCCAGGACCAAATGGTAAGGCTGCCACCCATCAGCAACGGGCCAGCAGTCAGGAGCGACCAATAGATCAGCACCCGCTGCACCAGGGGCCGCGGGCGCTTGACACGCCAAATGGTATTGAATGCCTTGTCGATGGTCAGCATCAGCATGATTGAACTGATGACCAGAACGCTGACCCCTGCCGCCGTCAGTTTGGCGGCGTTCCTCGAAAACTGCTCAACATAGCCGGAGATCACTTTGCTCCCCATCTCCGGCACCATGTTGGTCAACACGAACTCACGCAGTTGCTCGGACAATGTGTTGAATACCGGAAACGCCGTCATGAACATCAGTACGATAGTCACCAGCGGTACCAGGGCGAGCAAGGTGGTAAAGGTAAGGCTTCCGCACAACTGGAAACAGCGTTCCTGACGGAATCTCGAATAGACCAGCGACACAAAGTTGCTCAGCAGGTATAGCTGCCCGCCAATAGTGCCTCGTGTCTTTCTCCTCGATACACTGGGGTTGGTAACACTGGAACCCAAAACACTATCTGATGTCGTTTTAGTATTCATGCAGCGGCCGAAAAACGTACCATGTGGTAACGTCAGATCATCGGATGGAAGCTAAACTCATGCCCGACATTCTTGTCCTCTACTATTCGCGTAACGGCAGCGTGAGACAAATGGCGCAACTTGTCGGGCGTGGTATCGAGACCGTTCCCGGCATGACTGCGCGCCTGCGCACCGTGGCGGCGGTTTCGTCTGTATCTGAAGCAGTGGAGCCTGCCATCCCGGAAAGCGGCGCGCCATATGTTGACCAGAACGATCTGGAGAAATGCGCCGGGCTTGCGCTGGGCAGTCCGACCCGCTTCGGCAACATGGCCGCACCGATGAAATATTTTCTCGATGGACTGGGTGGTCTGTGGCTGCGCGGCACCATGGCCGGCAAACCGGCGATGGTATTCACTGCATCTTCGACCATGCATGGTGGACAGGAGACAACCCTGTTGTCGATGATGCTGCCACTGATGCATCACGGAATGATTATCGTCAGTCTGCCCTACACAGAGCCGGAACTTGCGTCCACGCGCACCGGCGGCACGCCATATGGTCCGAGCCACGTTGCGGGAATCGATAATGATCTGCCTGTCAGCGAAGACGAGCGCAGGCTGTGCATCGCGCACGGTCGACAGCTCGCGACCATCACGCAAAAACTCGCCCCATGAGGAACGAAACTAGCCGCGCCACTGTGGCACGACGACTTTTGCGCCGCTTCTACAGTGGCGTGCTGGGAACACGCGGCGTACGATATCCTGACTATCCTTACACAGCCGCCTTGCCTTTCTGCACGGATCAGCAAGGCCGTCTCATCATCTTCATCAGCCACCTCTCCGAACACACCAAGGCAATCGAACATAACCCGCATGTTTCGTTTACCGCATCGCCAATGGTCCCGCAACTGCGCCCAGAAGCACGCGCGACTATGCTTGGCAAAATAGGCGCCAACGATAGCCCGACGAGTGCGGCGCGCTATCTGCGTTTCTTTCCGGACAACCGCCGTTTCATCGACATCGGGGGTTTCAGTTTCTACACCATTGAGCCGCATCACGTGCGGCTGATTGCCGGATTCGGCAGTGCTCACTGGCTCAACGGAGGCAACGTGCTGGCAGCACGCCTGCCGATCGCGGATGCCGAGGAAGACATCATCGAGCACATGAACGACGATCACCATGACAGTCTGATTGCGTATTGCCGCCACGTTCATGGTGTGGAGGCAACATCGGTTCAGATGGTTGGCATCGACTGTGACGGTTTCGACGTGCGCGCCGATGAAATACTCTTGCGATTTGAATTCGAAACTGCGATCGCCAGTGCCAGTGACGCGCGAGCCGTACTCGTTTCCCTTGCGCAAGCAGCGCGTAGCTGATGCGAGCGCTGTACCTGGCCGCCAACGCGAGTGCAGTGCTGCTTATCGCCTTGGGGATTGCTTGGGAATTGTTTCTGGCGCCGCTCCGACCCGGCGGCTCATGGCTGGTGTTGAAAGTCTTGCCGCTGCTGCTGCCGTTACGAGGAATTTTGCGCGCTAACCGCTATACCTGTCAGTGGGCCTCGATGCTCAGCCTCGCCTATTTCGTCGAGGGTGTCGTGCGCACCTTCAGCGATACAGCACCGTCGCGCTATTTGGCAGCGATCGAGTCGGTGCTCGCCATGATTCTGTTTGTCAGCCTGATTTTCTTGGCGCGCGAACTGGGACGACATCGGCAAGCCGGAGCAATAGAGTGAACCAAGCGTACTGCGGTCGCTTCGCCCCGACCCCGTCAGGGCCGCTGCATTTTGGATCGATGATCGCCGCGATCGGCAGCTACTGTGATGCACATGCCAGCGGTGGAAACTGGCGCGTACGAATCGACGACATCGATACGCCACGCGTGGTCCCAGGCATCGCCGACGATATCCTGCGCACGCTGGAGGCATTTGCCCTCGAGTGGGACGGTCGCCCGGTCTATGAAAGCCGGAACAGGGATGCTTACCACGGTGCTCTTCATGTGCTTCGCACAAGCGGTCGCGTGTATGCTTGCTCGTGCAGCCGGCGGGAAGTCAGTGAAGCCGGTTTAGCCGGGCCAGAGGGTCCGGTTTATCCCGGCACCTGCCGAAACGGTGCACGCTCAGACCGATCCGTCAGGTCGCTGCGACTGCACGTGGAGAACGAATTGACCACCAGCTTCGCCGACGCGCTGCAGGGACAGATCAGCCAGGATTTGGCCGCGGCAGCTGGTGATTTCGTTGTTTACCGTTCGGACGGCATTTTCTCCTATCACCTGGCCTGCGTTGTGGGAGACGCGCACCAGACTATTACCCACGTCGTTCGCGGCGCCGACCTAATCGATTCAACTCCTCGCCAGATTTATCTGCAACGGCTGCTGAATTTACCAACACCGTCCTATTTGCACCTGCCAGTCGCAACCAACAGCGATGGTGAAAAACTCTCCAAGCAAACCCGGGCGACACCGGTCGATCCCACACGCGCTGGCCAGACTATCCATGCCGTACTGGGTTTTCTCGGGCAGCAGCCACCGGCAGAGCTTGCAAACTGCTCAGCGCGAGAAGCAATCAAGTGGGCGGTCAACAACTGGCGGCGCGATAACCTGCCCACTACAACCGCCATTGAATTGCCGTTACCATAGCGGCACGACGAAGAAAACCAATTACAAAAGAACCAATTCCGAAAAACAGAACACAGAACTGAATCGATTTCAGCATGTCAAGCAAAACGCTGGGGCTATCCGATGAATTGAGCGCTTACCTACGACAGGTCTCATTGCGCGATTCGGATTTGCTGGCGCGGTTGCGCGAGGAAACTCGTGGAATGCCAATGGCGGGAATGCAAGTTTCCGCCGAGCAGGGCCAGTTCATGCAATGGCTGGTCAGAGCACTTGATATCCGCCGCGCCATCGAAATCGGTGTCTACACTGGTTATTCGAGCCTTTGTGTAGCCCTTGCGATGCCGAACAACGGCCGCATCATTGCCTGCGATATAAGCAAGGAATGGACGTCAATTGCACGGCGCTACTGGCAGGAAGCCGGGGTCGCGCACAAAATCGAATTGCGTTTGGCGCCTGCCGTAGAGACCCTCGACATCATGCTTGCGAATGAACCCAACAACAGTTTTGATTTCGCCTTTATAGATGCCGACAAGACAAGCTACAAGGAATACTACGAGCGAGCGCTGGCACTGATTCGATCCGGAGGGCTCATCGCCATCGACAACACGCTATGGAATGGTGCCGTTATTGACGAAAGCAACCAGACCGATGACACACGCGCGATTCGCGAATTCAACACACTGATTCATGCCGATGAGCGAGTCGACATTTCCTTATTGCCAATCGGCGATGGCCTCACGCTCGCCCTGAAACGCTAGCGTGCCGCGGTATTACGCCCCCCCGCCCGGGTCCGGCCTCCTGTTTGACTAATCAGTATCGGCTGGCAGGAGTGACAGCAAGTCTGGCGGCAGTTTGTAGTCAGGGTACGCGCGTCGGAATTCCTCGAGAAAATCGATTGCCTCTGCGCGCCTGCCTTGCGCGAGCAGCTCTTCAATGTCTTCAATCCATTGCGCTGGATGCCGTAGCGACTCGGCGGCGACGATTTCGCCTGGCTGCGTTGACTGGGCGAGTTCGCGGTCGGCTTCCAGCACGGTAGCGGGCGGGGGCGCGAACGCCTGCTGCCGGGCCGGCGCCGACACGGCCGAGGGCAGTGATTTTCCCGGCTCAGGCAATGCGCTGACACCAGCAAAGGCCGATTCATCGCGCGCCCGATCGAGGTTCGCTATTTCATCGGTGCTCACTATTTTTTCAACCTTCACCGTATCATCGCGGCCCTTGATCTTATCGCGGCTCGCTGTGATCGCATCGCTCCGATCAGCGGCTTCGACTTCGGCGCTGACGTTGTCGCGGAATAGCTCAGCAGGTGTTGGCGCGAGCGCCACGTTCTGTGCGACTTGCTCCTCGCCGGAAGCTGCCGGTTGGTCACGCCTGACTGATTGGTCTGCAACGACCTGTTCGTCGGTTATTTCGCCGCGCTTACGCGCTGCGAGCCCGTCTTCTTCAGCGAGTTGTCGGAGAATTTTTCCTGTCGCCTTAAGCGAGGTAGCACCGGGTTCATCTCTCACCGGTTGCGCAGGGTCTGCTACTTCTTTTTTGGCCGGCGGCAAAGCAGGCGCGGGCTTGCTCGATTGCGAAGTCAGTTCAGCGGACGCGCCCTTCCCTGCCGGGGCGGGCGTCTGTGGTGCGGCAACTTCCGCTCCGACAGTGGCGTTGTCTCGAATCGCTTCGCTCTCAGCCGGCGAGGCCGAATCGTAACGCTCATAGATGCGGTCGAGTTCCGGATCGCGCTCAATCATGATGGTCAATGTCACGGCGACTACCACCACTGCTGCCATCGCCAGCGGCACGCGCCAGCGCGCCATGGCCTTGCGCCGCCCAGTCACGGCACGATGCGCTGAAACGCCATGCTGCGAACCGGCATGGCGCCCGGTGCGGTGTTTGCCGTCGGCACTGACCGCCCAACGCGACGCAGCCAGGATTGCCTCATCAACGTGCGCAGGTGGCTGCTCGTCGCCGGATTCGCGGTAACGGTGCGACAGCGCAGATTCGCGCGAGAGGAAAGCTTCCAATTCCTCGTCATCGAGAGGGTGTTCGCTCACAGCATTCTCCGATTCGGGCTGACGCGCCCCTGATTCCTTTGGTTCGGGCTGATGCCGCTCACTACCAACCCTCCATTCCCCTACGCAAGATGGCCAGTGCATAACGCAGGCGGCTCTTTACGGTCTCGCGACCCACGCCGGTCACCTCACCAATCTCAGCCAGCGTCAGACCTGCTTCTTGGTGCAACAGAAATGCTTCACGCTGCGCCGAAGGCAACGTCTCAATCAAACCCAACAATCGGGATGCCTGCTGCCGTGTTTGCGCTGCGTTCTCTGGCTGCTGGCCGCTCGCCGCCGGCGCCTCCGGCGGGTCACCGCCCTGAGCCTCCTCAAGATGGCGCCCGCTCGATCGAAAATGATCAATCAGACGGTTACGCGCTACCTGATACAGGTAAGTGGAGAACTTAGCGCTGGGATGATACCGCCGCCGAGCGACGATCAGCCGGGTCCAGACATCCTGGAACAATTCATCGGCGACAGCACCGGCACACTGGCGCCGAATAAATCTGTAAAGGGCAGCGCGATGACGGGCATACAGTTCGGCGAAGGCATCGGGGTCGCCATTACAGTATGCGATCATCAACGTTTCATCGGTAGCGTTCGCCGCCATCCGTGCAAGTCTAACGGGTTTGGCGGGTCCGCCACAAAACCGCCTGGGAAAGGATCGGGCGCGGTACTCGCGCCCGGCATAATCCAACCTGCCACGAGGTTGGCGCGACTGTCGTAACAGATCGTCGTAATCTCATTGGGCAATTCAGACTCACGTTCGAACTGTCCGGGTCGCACCACCGAGGTTCGCCGCTGCCCATGGCCCGTTACGAGCCGCGCCGTGTCATCCGCCATCACGTTAACACCACCGACAGATACCACAGCCAGCAAGTCTGCCGGTGACCGATTCCGTGCGCGGATCCAGCATTCGCGGCGCGTTACCCCGGCGACGTAGTGACGCCCATTGTCTTAATGGACCGGCAGGGTTCGGCCCGAATGTGCGTCGATGAAGTCGACCTGGGCCAGGCGCCCGGCCGCCATGGCCGGCACAGTAAGAAGCCCCAAAAGCAAGGCACGTATCCATCGACTCATTACAACCTCCGTTTTCACGTAGCTGGTCGTATAAACGACGCAGCCATCAAAACGGGGTTAAGAGGGTGACCGCATCGGTCTGTCACTGACGCGCCGCGGCAGATCCAGTGGAAAATATCAATCAATCAGAAACATGCAGTCCCGCAGCTAGCCGGAGGCAACGTATGAAGAATTACCCAGGAGTAATATGGGGCCATCAGAGTCGCGCGGCGCTACTGCGCTTTCCCCGAGCAGGATCGGTCCGTCACGGCGCCTGAGGGCCTTGCAATCCAGCTCAGCCGCGCGGCTCCCAAGCAAAACCGAGCGCGCTTACCCGCTGCTTCAGAAAGGCCAGCGCCGCTACTGCCTGACTGGCCTCGCCGTTGACGCCCAGCTCTACACGCCGGCCCTCCGGTGTGAGGGTTGGCAGACTGAACACCTTGCAGGCGGGGAAACGCTGCAAGCAGTCGTTCATCAAGTCGATTAACTGGCTTTCCGGCGCGTCTTTGACGATGACAGCGATGTCGACCGGTGGCGCCGCGCGATGCTGGTCAGCATATTCGTTGTCGAGCACCCATTCCATCATGGCCCAGGCCATTGATGGAAACCCGGGAAGGAAATGGTGCAGGCCGATGCTGAAGCCGGGTATTCGATTGTAGGCATTGGGGATGATACGCGAACCGGCCGGAAATATGCCCATCTCGATACGCCGCGGATAGGCCTCTTGACCAAACTGCGCTTCGATCTCGCGTTTTGCCTCAGGGTGCAGCACCAACTCGACGCCTGCAGCACGCGCTGCGCACTGGCGAGTGTGATCGTCCGGCGTAGCGCCGATGCCACCGAAGCTGAACACGACGTCATCGCGCCCCATGGTGCTGGACAACACTTCGGTAATGGTTTGCGGATCGTCCGGCAGATAGATGCTCCACGACAGCGACAAGCCGCGCGCACCAACGATTTCAATCGCTTTGGGAAAATGTCGGTCTTGCCGCTTGCCCGAGAGGATCTCGTCGCC
Source organism: Betaproteobacteria bacterium (assembly GCA_020346185.1). Lineage (GTDB taxonomy): Bacteria > Pseudomonadota > Gammaproteobacteria > Burkholderiales > Eutrophovitaceae > SG8-40. The sequence continues at coordinate 2,886,915 of CP070775.1, forward strand.
AATGATTAACAGACCGATCTTGATTGGATCGCAAACCATTCCCGGTCAGTGTGTCTGTTGAAACGATGCCTGTCAATTCAACATATTTGTTTCAATTGATTGAGTTTGCTCTGCTTCGACGGCGGCATGTGAAATAACGCAACGGGGTGACCGTGATGCAACCATGCGCTAGAGTTTCGCTTGAAACGCGTCACCAAGAGATAATAGAAGATGCTTGCCAAGACCTTACTGCTGCCTGCTTTGGCCTCAGCACTGATCATGTCTACGGCCTGCTCAGCAGTGCTGGCAGACCCGGCGTCCTATGTCGTCGATCCCAAGCATACCTACGCCAGTTTCGAAATCGACCACCTCGGGCTGTCAACGGCGCGCGGAACATTCGATCGCACATCGGGAAACATTGTCCTCGATGCAGCAGCAGGCAGCGGTTATATCGAGATCGCCATTGAGACTGCGTCGATCGATACCGGGTTGGCCAAACGCGACGAGCACCTGCGCGCGAAGGAGTTCTTCAACGTCGATCAGTATCCGACCATGCGGTTTGTCGCTACTTCGTTACAGTTTGACGGTGATCGTCTGGTCAGCGCCAACGGCGAGCTTACGATGTTGGGAAAGACGCTGCCGGTATTGCTGCGCATCACGCATTTTGCGTGCGGTCAACATCCGATCCATGACCGGCCAGTGTGCGGCGCCGATGCCGAGACCAGCATCCGGCGCTCGCAATGGGGAATGACGACCTACGTTCCGACTATTGGCGACAAAGTCACCATCCGGATAGCAGTAGAGGCGTTCAGGCTGCCCTGATTGATGGCCACAAACCCCCTCGACGGGTTACTTGAAGAAGTAGCGGTAACCGAGTTCGAAGTTCCACTCAAAAAGTAGAGGTGATCCGGTATTGCCCCATAATCCGACACCAGGCCGGGCATACAACATGGTCTGCGCGTTGACGAAGCGTCCGACTTCTACTTCGAGCGTGCCGGTGGTGTCGTTGTCGTCCTCGTGATCAAAGTAAATCAGGGGCTCGACGAAAGTGTAGTAACGGTTTTCAAGCTTGGTGAGAAAGCGCCCTTTGAGAACCGTATAGTTGATCTCCTCGCGACCTTCGTCGCTGTCGACCGAGACGAAAGTCTGCACCATCGGAAACAGGATCGTGTCGTATTCGGGAAGATTGATCGAAGCAAACCAGGTCGGTGCCACCAGTGTATTGCCGGCGCCCGTGCGCCGGTTGGCCGCAGTATTCCAGCGCGTCTCGAGTGCAATAAAGTACGATTTGCCGCCGCCTCTGAAATAGCGGTAGTAAAGGTTGGTCGTGATGTCGCCGAGTCCGTTGATTGACGGCTCATCCGGGCGATTGTTGATGACATAAGGCACCTGCGTCCTGAGCACAAGCTTGTCGGTCAGCGGCAGGTCATAGAGTGGCTCAGTGATGTTGATGTGGGCACCATCTTCGCGCTGCCTGAATTCGTTTCGGATGAAAAAGCGGGCTTTGGCTCTTGCCGGACTGACAGTTTCGGATATGCCTTCTTCCCCACTCCTCTTATGCTCTGATTGAGCCCGTTCCGACTGAGCCAATGCAAAGGTCACCGGCATCACCCCGAAGACCAAACTTACAGATACGGCAACAATAAACTTCATCGCTACGCAATTCCGATTCTCTACGAAAGTCCCGCACCTTGTCGCGGGCAACGAAAAAGCCGCCGATCAACTCGGCGGCTTGCGGCCAGCAGCGGCGATTATATGGCAAACAGAGCTTGATTTCAGTCGCCCCGTTCGACGGCGCGCAGCTCGACGCCGGCCTCGGCCAGGATCTTCGCCAGATGCTGGGCGAATTGCGGCGCGGTCGGTGAGTCGCCATGAATGCAAACGGTCTCGGCTTGCACCGAAATCTGGCTGCCGTCGCGTGTCCACACGAAGCCGTGCTCAACCATATCCAGCACCTGCCGGGCAGCCTCCTCTACGTCATGAATCAGTGCATCGACGTCCGAGCGCGGTGCCAGCTTGCCATCCGGCTCATAGCGCCGGTCGGCAAACACTTCGCTGGCGCATTTGAGTCCGAGCTCTTGCGCAGCGGCGATCAACTTGGATCCGGACAGGCCAAACATCACCAATCCCGCATCAAAGTCGCGTACCGCGCGAGCAATGGCGTCAGCCAGCACGCGGTCGCGCGCAGCCATGTTGTACAACGCCCCGTGCGGCTTGACATGATTGAGCCGCACGCCAACCGCTTCTGCAAGGGCGGCCGACGCGCCGATCTGGTAGAGCGTTAACTCATAGATCTGGTCTGCGCTATGAGGAATTTCTCGCCGGCCGAAGTTCTCACGGTCTGCGAATGAGGGATGCGCGCCGACGGCAAGGCCATGCGTCTTGGCGGTTTGCATGGTCCTGCGCATGACGCGCGCATCGCCCGCGTGGAGGCCACAGGCCACGTTAGCCGAGCTGACATGAGGCATGATCGCGGCTTCGCGTTGCGCGCCCTTGTCATTGTCATACTCGCCGATATCGCAGTTAAGGTCTATAAATCTGGTCATTGATTCGCACCACTCACCGACTTCCCGCCGCCATGATCGAGGCCCCGATTTGCGCCAGGGCGCTCGTTTGTGCGTGGACAAGTTTCTGCGCCTCGACAAGTGCAATCCGTTCGAACCTCAGGGTATCACCTGGTTTGAGCTGCGCAAGCAGCGGCATATCAACACTCGCCACTTCGCCGACCCGCGGATAACCGCCAATAGTCTGCCGGTCGGCCATCAGCACAATAGGGTTGCCGTCGGGTGGTAGCTGAATGGTTCCGAGTGTGACTGCCTCCGAGGCAATATCGCCAAAGCTATGCTTGTCCAGTTCAACCCCTTCGAGCCGATACCCCATCCGATCAGACGCCGCTCCGACGCCGAAGTTCTCTCCGACAAACCGATTGCGCACGCCCGGCGTCAGGCGCTCCCAGTGGCGGCCGGCGACGAAGCGTACCAGCTGCGGCCGCATCATCAATCGCTCGGAATCTACCCGCACCGACCACTTGGGCGCAGCAAAACCGTCATCCGAGAAGGCCCGCGCTTCACGCAATCGCAGGAAATAGGACTCGCCGCCTGTCATAACTTCGATCCTGTCGCCCGCTTTCAGCGCCCGGCCCTGCAAGCCGCCAAAACCTGCACGCAAGTAAGTCGAGCGACTGCCCAGCACCTCCGGAACATCAATTCCGCCGGCAAACGCCAGATAGGCACGGCAACCTGTGACACACCGTCCGAAAGCCAGGCGACTACCTGCCGCAATCCAGACCGGACGATTCATCGGCAGCGGCTTGTCACCCACAACGGCACCCAGGTCACCACCGCACAGCGCGATCAGTGTATGCGAATCGAATCGCAAAACCGGACCCACAAGGGTGATCTCCAATGCCGCCGCGTTATCGCCGTTCCCGACCAGTCGATTGGCAATACTTAGCGAGCGACTGTCCATTGCGCCGCTGACCGGCACCCCGAAACGCTGCTGGCCAAAGCGCCCAAGATCCTGCACCGTGGTCAGCAGCCCGGCCCGAATGACTTCCGCTGCCATCACCGACCGCGTTGCAGTTTGCGAAACGCCGCCGCGCCGATCGGCACAAACTGCACGCGATCGCCGGCACCAAGCAAGGAAGGCTGGTCGCGCGACGAGTCAAACAGCGGCAGCGGCGTCCGTGCGATGACATGCCAGCCGCCCGGAAGGTCAGCCGGATAGATGCCAGTGTACTGATTCGCCACGGCCACGCTTCCAGCAGGCACGCGTGCGCGCGGCGTTTCCCGCCGCGGCAACTCCAGCCGCTCGTCCAGTGGACCGAGGTAAGCAAAGCCGGGGGCAAAACCGATCATGTAGACGGTGTAAACAGTGCCACTGTGAATCTCAATAACCTGTTCCGTAGACAACCCGTGCGCACCCGCCAGTGCCTCCATGTCCTCCGCAAATTCCGGCTCGTAACACACCGGGATCTCCCGCAGTGGACCATCCGATACCTCTAACGATGCAAGCTCAGGCAACGCCTGCTGAATGCGCGCAACGAGCATTTCGTATGGGGTTCGCGCCTCTGACTGATCGCGCCACCGCTCTGGATCATAATGAACGCCGATGGTGCAAAGGGCGGGAACGAAATCGAGAACGCCGGGCAAGCGTAGCCGCGCGAGATAATCGGCCAGCGCCCGAATGCGGGCCACCGTCGCCGGGTCGGCATGATCGCCGACCTCGACCAGCAACGCGCGATCCCCCAGCGGCGAGAAGCTCAGATCGGTGTTGGTTGGATTGAGCACACTTCATTCAGCGTCGCGCGCATTTTAGCCGACGCAAGTTAACTTGCACGCAGTTACCGCGTCATTCGCACGGCGGACCCACATCGACGCGTCGGCATTCAATGCGGTCACGCCTGGGGTTGGTCATACATTGATATAAACGGTCCCCGCAACGCGCACACCACGCCGTCATCGAGCCATTACGCTTGAACTCGCTGTCGATGATTTCAACGTCGCGAGTGTTACACCCGATCTCTTTGGCGGTCATCTGCGACGGCGACTTGCACCCAAACAGGCTTGAAAGGATGACAAATAAAACGAGAAACGCCTTAGGGTACAGCATGAATCAGCAGCGCATGCTGCATCAACTCATGATGTACTGTTCGAGCTGCTCGATGGTCTGCTGCTGATCGGTAATCATCGCCCGGACCACGTCGCCGATAGAGATAATGCCAATCACTCTCTTTTCGGACAGCACCGGCAAATGACGGCAGCGCTTCTGCGTCATGAGCGTCATACACTCCTCCGCCGTCTGCTCCGGACGCACGCAAACGACTTTGAGGGTCATGATCTCGCTGACTAGCGTGTCCTTCGAGGCTTTTCCGAAAAGAATAACTTTTCGCGCGTAGTCGCGTTCAGAGAAAATGCCTACCAACTTTTCGCCATCCAGCACAACCAGCGCCCCGATGTCTTCCTCGGCCATGAGTTTCAGGGCATCGAGAACGCTCGCAGTCGGCGCGATGGACAAAATTCCCGGCGTTTTTTCCTCAAGTAATTGCTGTACGCTTCTCATCGTTTCCTCCGTAATGCGATGAGACGGAAGTAACCAGTATCAAACCAGCCTGAGGGCTTGTCAATCCGGGCGCTTGTCAATTTGCTGGTCGCCCGCCTGCCAGCATGCTAAATTGCTTTGATGCAGCGCACTATCAACATTGTAATTTTCCTCATCGTCTGGGCGATTGGGGCGGCCGACGCCGCGGCCGATGAAGTGCGTAAGCTGGCCACCGAACCGCGACGGGCCAGTGATGTCGGCAGTGAACTGTCGCCTGCGAGGCTCGACTTCTTTTTCGGTGACATCCGTGCCTGGCTATTGCAAGACGGCAACTGGCATATCGAGGGCAACATCCAGCACCGCGGCGCGCTCTGCGGCCGCTACGAGCTTGGCATTCAATTCGGCATCGGCAGTCCCGGATGTTCCAACGTTGAATGGATGGGCTCTCCTGCTTACGTGACAATTCGAACGCACTGCAACAATGCGTTACTGAGCCATGCGGGTAGCGACGTCGATCACGTCGCCGCCGAAGCGTTTGACCGCATCAACTGTGCACAGCGCCTGATTCGCTGCAGCGGAACCTGCAAATGAATCACTTGATCGATTCGCTCGAGGAATGGACAGAGTTGTTGCGGCGTGAATATCCGGGCGTGCCTGACTTTTGATCACGCCGATAGTCACCCACCCGAGATAAATTTAGTGACCGTGTGTGATGGTTGGACGCTGGCACAGCGCACAAGCGCATCCTTTGTCGTCGGTTGAACCATCTCATGGTCCATCGCGCGATGCGTTACGTTCAGAACACGATTGCCGCCAGGCACGAGGCGCAGTCACACCATCAGTATTGGCAAGCCGAAGAACGCAGTAGAAGTGCGGGCGACCGCTTAGGGAAGAGCGGGTTGCATTGGCTTGCCAATGGATACGACCGCCGAGCGGATTGCAGCGCGTGGCGATGGCGCTTTCTTTCGGTTTGGGCGCTCTTGTGGTCGCATCCCCCAAAGGGCCCCTCCTCTGCGCTGCAGGGCGTGACGTAACTCTCCGGGATGGCAGCTGCGACTCGGCACACGAAGAGTAGCTTCGGGAGCAAACGCGCGAGCGCCGATGCAGGGCCATGTGCACAGGCGCCGCCCGTTTCGCCTCACGCCTCGAGCCGCGCGGCGATATTCACTCCGTCCCCGTACAAGGCACCGTCCTGCTCGATAACATCCCCGAAATTGATGCCGATACGCATCAGCATGCGCTGATTCGAGGGGCATTTGCTATTTCGCTTTGCGAGCGCATCCTCAATTGCTACAACGACCTCGACTGCCAGAACCGCACTGGATGCATCGGGCAGCCTATGCACGCATGCCCGAGCAACTGATTGTGCGTCAAACCGCAACCGCCTGGCACGTGCTGGTCTGACGCGCACGACATCGGCCCAGCTGATTTGGATGCGCTCTAACCTCACCGCGGGCAGGTCGAAGTCGATTTGCGCTCGATCATGGCAGTCATGGGAATGGATGTTTTGCGTGCGGAGTCACTGCAGATGGTCAACAACGAAATCGCTATTCATCTGCTTGCCTACAAAATGGTGGTTGGGTTCATCGCGCGTGCGGCATCTGCCATACAAGGCATTGCCCGCGCGCTCATTTCCAAGGGCGTTCTGCAACTGCTTGTTGCGTTTCAACAACAGCTGCGCTGGTCCGGCAGAAAAAACGCCGAACTTATGTACGCAATTCTGCTCGGCGCAATCAGCGCAATGACATTACGAATTCGGCTTGCACGTGTGAAACACATGCAATAAAACGAAGGCCGAAACCTCATGGGCTACTCATCATGCCTCGCGATGTTGCACGCCCGAAGATGATCCGTGCGCGTTCAGCTTATCCTTAAGGTAGTGCCAAGAGGGTCGAAGCCCTTTTGCCTCCAGAAGTGATTCAGAACGAATCCAATGGAATGTATCCGACGACCTCAGCGGTAGCGGCATCGAGCAGCACAGTCCAGTATCATTGCCGTCCCACCATCGGCATCGACACCAGCGACTCGACTGACTGACCGGTGCGTGCAATCGTCGCATCGATCAATTCCGCTTGCTCCGGGAACCGTTCTTTCAACTGCGCGGCCGGCTTGGCGGTGAGCAGCACGCGCATGCGCGCTTGCGGATACGGCTGCCAAAGGTCTGGGCGGGCGCCGAGATGTACACCCTGCAAAGCGGCCATGGTCGCCTCATACCGTTCTTGAGCACTCTCGAACGGCCGCACTGCAAGCACCGGCTGGCCGAATAATCGCAAGGACTGCGGCTCCGCGGCAGCCTGATCCAACATCTCTACTGGCACATCGACCGCGTGCACCACGCGAAAGCGGTCGAGCTCGAACGCCAGATGCACTGGACGTGCAACGAACACCGTCCACATGCCATAAGCCAATGCAGACAACTGGATCAAACCCACAATCGCCAGGTCACGCACCAGTTCTTCACGAGGCTTGCAGCGGTTGATGATCATCAGCGTGATCAAAGGGCCAAGTACGACGCCGACCGACACCACAATGAGGAACAGTTCTCGTCCACCAGATACTTCCCGGAACGGATACGAATACCAGACCCTGAACAACAGCAGTGCCGCCAAAGACGCGACGGCCAGACTGACACAGAAGTGAATACCGCTGGCGTGCAGCCGGTCCTTCCCGTTAAAAGCCCCGATTGAGAAGATCTTCCTGACGGGCGAGACAGCATCCATGCCCCCTCGACCGATCAAGAACCGGGCCATGACCGATCCGGGACCAAATGGCGGGCCGAACAAGGCGTTGGAGAACGTTACGAGCCGGCTTTAGCCTGCTACGCACCACTTTGATGATAACGGGCGCAAGGAGCCGCGCGGCTACAGACGAGAAAACCATCAAGGCGAGTTTCGGCGAAGACTCCTGTGAGCGAAGTGAACGTCACGTCGAAGCCACATTACCAAAGCATATGAGCCAGCACTGAGTGAGCACGCGACACAGCAATCGAGCTGCACAGTAGCCAACAAACTAAAGGTCTGACCAATAGCGTTCCAGGCGCTTGAACGAAACCGGATACGGTGTCTTCAATTGCTGTGCCCATAATGAAACGCGCAGTTCCTCGCACATCCAGCGGAACGCCTCGACTTTCGGATCGCTCACACCGCGCAG
>CP070775.1:2895183-2908767 GCA_020346185.1 Betaproteobacteria bacterium
CAGGATTGGTCCGGCGTGTACTGGATTGGATGGGTGCACGCACTGACGATTACCGATGCCGCGATGCGGCGCGTCACCCTTGTGGCCACCATGCTGCAGGCTCGACAGAAGATAACGCCGCACCTTGCGCGATTCGCTGAAGTCCATGGTTGCGCCCTCACTGGCGCCGGTAAGCGATGCGCGAAACTGCCAGTACTCGCTGGAGGTGTCGGTATGAATGATCTTGGGATCGAATATCGGACGCTTGAGGATGCCGTCAGGGAAACGCAGGAACGGATTGACCCGCACCGAATACTGCCGCGGAAAGTTGGTGTCGGGAACGAAACGCTCGCGGTGCTGCACCGAGTATGCATTGGGTTGCGCAAAGCGATAGTTCAAATAGAGCTTGTTCACGCCCGCGCCATGGATGTGCATACCGTCGCAGACCTTTTTGTTGTTCTCGTCGACGTTGAAACCCTGATAGGTGAAGTCGCGCAAATACATCGCGCTCGATGAGATACCCTGACACACCGTATGTGTGAGACCTGCAACCGGATTGGGGTTGCCGGCGCCGTCTTGCGTTTCGTTGCGCAAAAACGAGATGAAATCGCGGGTGGTGGCATAGCCGAGTCCCATGACGGGTGGCTTGGTGGCGACGTAAAGCAGGTGATAGTTGCGGTTATTGAGAAAGCCGTTCTTCAGGCAGATGTGGCTCGCTGACGGCGTGCCAGGCCAACCATCGGGGCAATCGGCAAACGCCCAGTCCTCGTCGGGCACCGGCGCGCCACGCGGAATCTGCGGTCCGCTGGGGACGGGCGAGTCGCTGGCGAGCATAAAAAGTTGCGCCTTTGCTTCTTGTTTGTCGCTCGAGATCGCCGGATAAGGTTTGATCCGGCTGTTGCCCGACAGCGGCAAGGAAGTCGGATTACCTCCGCCGAAGTTGCGATCGGAGAACGCGGTGAAGATGAATCCGGCACCCGGCTCGCCCTCATGGATCGCCACCGGAACGTCTACGGTCAGCCGATCATCGCCGGGCTGAATGTCTGCACCCCAACCGATCCAGGCGAGCACGTGGCCGCGCCGCATCAGAAAGCCGTTGCCGAAATCTTCGACCGTGGTGGGATTGTTGCGGTTGGCGCCCGCCGGGGTGTCGTGCATCTTTGAGAAGACGAGTTTGTTTCCCCGGTTGTTGACCTCGAAGAACAACATGCCACTGCCGTTCTCCAGGTCCACCGGTTTGAGGATCACCATGTCGGCGGAGAACTCCACCATGCCGCTCTCGTTGACGGCGGCCCGCTTGATGTCGGTAATGGTCTTGTTGCGCTTGTGCTCCGGATCAACTTCGAACCAGGCACGGCCGGTCAGCTTTTCATAGGGGCCGACGTTGCCGAAGGCCTGCCCGTTGGCGACGATTTCGCGCTTTTCAATTTCCAGGCGAGTGAGTTTGGCGTGTGCGGGGGAGGCTGCCAGCGCGAAGGCGAGCAAGGCAAGGAGGTAACGGAATCGCATCGGTGATTGTCTTTTTGTCGGCTTGCGGGTTCGAGGAAAGCGCGCAGTCTGAGGCAGCCGCGCACTGAGCGCAACTTGTGACCGATAATGCGGCGTTTGGTTTCCCTCGAGAAGCCGATCGCATCGGTGCCCGCGCTATGCGGGGGGGCTTGCGGTTCGGCGTTGGCTGGAGCGATGAACTGATTCTTGCGTTCAACTGATTGCAAGTGAGTTTACCCCACAGCGCTGCGATGACCTATTTCGTCGCACCGGCCTCGCAATATCGCTGCTAACTTATTGCGTTAATTGGTCACGGTGACGTCGTAAAGGCCGGTACGTGCCCCGCGCGAGGCTTCATCAGCGGTGACCGTCAAGATGTCATCCCCATGCGCCGCCGTGATGAAGTCGACCGTAATGCCGGTGGCCAGTGTCAGCTTGTCGTAGCTGTTGCAGGCAAACGCAAAAGGCGAGTCAGCTAATGCCGTAATGATTCCACCGTGGCGTATGCCGGCTCCGTTGATCATGTCTTCGCGAACCCTCACCATCAGCCGGGCATGACCGGGACTGATTGAATCGAGCGTGGTGCCGAGCGCTTGTTCGGCAGCGTCCGGCGCGCTGAGTTTTGCGTCAACTTCTTCGGCGACGGCGTGTGCTTCGGCCTTTTGCGTTTTTTCAGCCATGCAAGTGGACGTCAGTTGGGGGACGTATATCTTCGTCTAGGTCTTTGCGCCTGGCCCGATGCGATCCGGTAAGTTGGCTTGGAGTAAATACTATAATGAACTTCAATGTTTTCGACTTAGAACCCGGACCGATCAGATGCCCTGTTACGAAATTGACGGAATCCGCCCGGTAATCGACAAGACTGCCTTCGTGCATCCGACTGCGGTGCTGATTGGTGATGTCATCATCAGCGCAGGATGTTATGTCGGTCCGGTTTGCAGTCTGCGCGGCGATTTCGGTCGCCTCGTCGTGGAAGCCGGTGCCAACGTGCAGGATACCTGCGTGATGCACGGATTTCCCGGCACCGATACCGTCGTGGGAGAGAGTGTCAGTGTTGGTCATGGCGCGCTGCTGCACGGTTGCCGCATTGGGCGCAATGTGCTGGTCGGTATGAACGCAGTGGTAATGGACAATGCGGCGATTGGCGAATCGGCCATTGTCGCGGCCTGTGCGTTTGTCAAGGCGGGGATGGAGGTGCCGAGGGGGGTACTGGTTGCCGGTGTGCCGGCCAAAGTACGCCGCGAACTCAGCGAGCAGGAAATGCAGTGGAAGGTCGAAGGAACGCAGACCTATCAGCAGCTTGCCGTGCGCAGTGCGACCACTATGCGTGAAGTGGCACCATTGTCAAAGATTGAGGCCAATCGCAAACGGCTCGAATTTTCGGAGCATGTCAAGCCGTTGGTCGAGACCAAGAAGTACAGCGCCTGAGGCACCGAAATCAGGCCGCGGCAGCGCTCGCTCGGAGTTGAGTTGTTGCCGCGGACCGCGACTAGTCTTTCGCTGCCTGCCAGTGATCAAGAATGTTGCGCGCGTGGTTGGTTTTCGGATTCATTGCTTCATCGTGCCCCGGTTGCTTGCACGACAGTTCCACCACGTAGCCATTTGGATCGCGAAAATAGATTGAATGGATGAAGCCATGGTCGCTCACGCCGCGTGTCTCGATGCCGGCTTCCTTGCCCTTTCTGAACATGTCGTGCATCGTTGCCTCATCGACCTCGAGCGCGGTATGCAGGTCGAAATCATGTTGTTGCTTGAAGTCGAATGGCATGTCGGGTGCTTCAAAGAAGGCAAGATGAGATCCGTCCGCCATCTGGTAGAAGGTGTGTAGCGTGCTGGTTTTGCGCCCGCTCTTGGTTTCGCTGATGTCGAGCGCGCCGACCAGAGGCAAACCGAGGAAGTCTTCGTAGAACTTGCGCGTTTCTTCCGAATCGCGGCAACGTACCGCGTGATGGTGCAGTCCTTTAATCATATTCGTTCCTTTCTCGACGACGTGACCGCTCGTGGTTGTCTTTCGATCATGCTCAGGGCGTGTCACAGACTGGCTCCGCGATCGATTTGAGAAGCCCCCTCTTCATCACATCACCGACTTCGATCCCGACCTGTGCGACAAGTTCGATGTTACCCTTGGTCTCGCACTGCAAGGTGTCATGATGAGCCGGGTACGGTAGTTCGATCGGCGCGGCGTCCTGGCCGAAAGCCGATGGATGTTGGTCCGGTCGGAGCTGAAATTGCGTTCGCATCGGAACAGCGGGTGATGGCTGGACCGGACAGGTCAGCCAATTGTGCGCCCGCGCGTTGAAATAACGGCGAACGAGCAATTGGAAGCGGCCGAATCGAGCGGGCCGGATTGGTCGACGGGAGGTAGTCAATAATGCCTAATATGCTGTCCAAAAAGCGTTTTTTTCTGGCGGGTTTGCTAATGATGGCGGTTGGAATAGCTTTCACCAGTCCGGCCGATGCCGGCTTCTACATGCGCGAAGAGGTACGGCCGATGTGGATCAAGGTGGATACCAACAGCGACGGCTATCTCAGCCGTCCTGAGCTATGTGCCGAAGACCCGCAGTTGTTGCACGGTTTTGAGAGAGCTGACGTCGACAAGGATGGAAAGCTCGATTTTGGCGAGTTTGAGATTCTCCTGATAAGTTTGTAATGCGTTGCTTAGAAAGGATGTTTCGATCAAGTATCTCTTCACTGCGGGCAGGGCACAAGCGTGCCTAGCGTAGAAGACACTAAGGCCCGAGAGTTAAATTCGTGGCGTTCGGTGGCACCCGGTTGGCGCAAACACGACTGGTTGCTCAGAGACGCTTTCGGTTCCGTGTCGAATGCGTTGCTGGACCGAGCCGGCATTAGCCCAGGGCAAACTGTGCTCGATATCGCTTGTGGCACCGGGGAGCCGGCAATTCCGGCGGCATTGCGCGTTGGTCCCGGCGGCAAGGTCACGGCGACGGACCTCGTTCCCGAGATGATTACTATCGCCAGGGAAAAGGCGCAGGCGCAGGGCCTTGGCCAGATCGAGTTCAAGGTGGTCGATGGCGAGCGGCTCGACTTGCCGACAGCGACATACGATGCGGCGACGATGCGTTGGGGACTGATGTTCATGCCAGAACCGGTGGCATGCCTCAAGCGCATTCACAGGGCACTTAGACCGGGTGCGCGGTTCGCTACCACATGCTGGGCCGGACCCGAAGAGAACACGTGGGCGTCGCTACCGATGATCGTGCTGAAAAAGTACACGGAGTTGCCGGAACCGCAACCCGGACAGACGGGGATCTTCGCGTTTGCCGATTCCGAACGTATCCGTTCGGTGATGACGAAGGCTGGGTTTAGGGACACGGCAGTTGACTCAATCGATGTGTTGTGGTCCGGAGCCGATTCCGGCGCCGATTACTTTCAGCAAGTCATCGAAATGGCGGGTCCGTTGGCAAGCCTGTATGCAAAACTGTCCAATCAGGAACGGGCCGCCTATGCCAACGAAGTCGCACTACAGGCGGACCGTTTGTCGGTAAGCAGAACGGGAATCGCATTTGCGGGACGCACCTGGATCGCAGTCGGCACCCGTTGACGGCGGCGCGGCGCGTTGCCGACTGATCCAGCCTCGGCCTTCTTATTTTCCAGCGTGAATTTTGGCCTGGCGGCACGCCCTGTGGGAGTAGAATAAAGCGTTATTGAACAGGAGCAAATGGAAGATGGAACCGGCGCCCCAGAGTCGCGATGCGCTTCACTTGAAGACCGTTCACGTTTCCTGCCCGCACGACTGCCCGGATGCGTGCTCGATGCGCGTGACCGTCGACACCCGTTCGGGCCGTGCTGTTGAGGTGAGAGGTGATCCATCGCATCCGGTGACGCGCGGTTACCTTTGCAACAAGGTCAATAACTATCTTGACCTGGTCTATAACGAGCGGCGCGTCATGTATCCGCGCCGGCGCGTGGGCCCCAAGGGGCCGGGCGCGAAATGGGAGCGCATCAGCTGGGACGAAGCGCTGGATGAAGTCGCAACGCGCCTGACGCAGATTATTGAGGAAGACGGCCCCGAGGCGGTGCTGCCTTTCTCCTATTCCGGAACCCTGGGCCTGCTCGGATTTCTCGGCATGGCAGAACGGTTTTTCAACCGCATGGGGGCGTGCCGGCTCGAGCGCACAATTTGCACCGCAGCTGGTGCGGCGGCAGAAATGTTTACTACCGGCCGCGCCGGAGACGCCAATATCGAAGACCTGCCGGGCATGGAACTGGTGTTCCTGTGGGGCACCAACCTGGTGAGCACGGGTGTGCACGCCGTGCCTTTCATCAATGAAGCGCGTGCCAACGGCGCAAAGATTGTCGCGATCGATCCGCGCGTGACCCGTACCACCGCTTTTGCAGACTGGCACATTCAGCCGCGGCCGGGAACCGACGCGGCGCTGGCCCTGGGGATGATGAAGATCATTGTCGAGCGCGGGCTGCACGATGTGGCATTCCTCAAGGCGCAAACTCTCGGCTGGGAGGAACTCATCGAGGAGCGGCTTCCCGAATACACACTGGAATACGTCGAGCGCGTCACAGGCGTTGCTGCGGCCGACATCGAGAAGCTTGCTTTGCTGTACGGGTCGACTAAGAAGTCATTTATTCGCGTCAATTGGGGGATACAGCGCCACGACAACGGCGGTTCGATGACGCGTGCCATCAAGCTTCTGCCTGCCATTACCGGCGCCATGGCGGGCAAAGGCGGCGTGTGCATGTCCACCGGCGGCGAGATGCGCGCCATTGATCTGGCGAAGTTACAGCGAACCGAACTGTTGGCCGGACGCACGCCGCGCACGTTTAACATGATCCAACTCGGCAAGGCGCTAAACGGGGCGCAGCCGCCAGTGCGCGCATTGTTCGTCTGGAATGCCGATCCTGCGAATTGCGTTCCGGATACGCAGGATGCGCGCAAAGGCATGGCGCGGGAGGATTTGTTCACGGTCGTACACGACACGTTTCTCACCGATAGCGCCGACTATGCTGACATTCTCCTGCCGGCGGATACGGCACTCGAGCGTATGGATTTGCTGGCAGCCTATGGCAATTACTATTTCGGCTTGTCGCAGCCGGCGATCGAAAAGGTCGGTGAGAGCTTGGATAACGGTGAACTGTTCCGGCGCCTGGCGCATCGCATGGGATATGACGAGGATTGCTTTTCGCAAAGCGACGAGGAAATGCTCGAGGATATCATCGATGTGCAGTTCAATCCGCTATTTGAAGGCGTGACAATGGACTTGCTCAAGGAGCAAGGCTGGGCGCGAGCTGCAGTGGATTCACCGCGCCGCAGGGGTGTCAACTCGGGCAAGTGGCCAACGCCGTCTGGCAAGATTGAGATCTATTCAGAGGCGATGGCACAGCGCGGTCTTGATCCGCTGCCGGCGCATATCCCAGAGGTCGAGGGCCTGGAAAACGAGCAGGCGGCTTCGCGCTATCCATTGCAGGTGATCAGTGCCGCTACACACTACTTCATTGGCGCCAGCTTTCAGCACGTGCCCCGACTGCAGGAAATGCTGTCGCGTCCAACCATTGAGATCAGTGCAGAAGACGCCGGCACACGCGGAATCCAAACCGGCGACTGGTGTCGCCTTTACAACGATCGCGGCGAGACCTTCGGTTACGCTCATATCGTTGACGGGCTGCTGCCCCGCGTCCTTGGTGCGCCCAAGCAGTTGCAGGGCTCTCGCATGAAGAACGGCGTCAATGTCAATGCATTGACCAGCCAGCGCGAGGCCGACATGGGCCGGGGACCGGTGTTCTTCTCGACACTTGCCGAGATCGAAAAAGCGGGCTGAGGTTCGGGCGGCATTGGGCCTCCGGCAAGTTTGTCGGTTGCCGTTGATCTTCGAAAACTCATGAGGTGTTGATGACTGCAACAATTATTGACGGACGAGCTGTTTCCGAAATCATGCGCAAGAAAATGCGCTCGCGCGTCGAATCACTCGGTCTGCGCGGCTTGCGCCCGGGCCTTGCGGTGGTTCTGGTTGGTGACGATGCCGCATCACAGATCTACGTTCGCAACAAGGCGAAAGCATGCGAGAACGTCGGCATGCATTCGGAGGTGTTTCGCTATCCGGCTGAAACCAGCGAGGCAGATGTTCTGCAAAAGATCGCCGAACTTAACGAAGACCCGCGCATTCACGGTATCCTGGTGCAGCTGCCACTTCCCGCTCACGTCGATAACGGAAAAGTGTTGGAAGCCATAGTACCGCATAAGGACGTGGACGGATTCCATAAACAAAACGTTGGTGCACTGGTAACGGGGGAAAGTAACTTTCCGCCGTGCACGCCGCAGGGAGTCATGACGCTACTGGATCACTATGAGGTGGCGATCGAAGGCAGCAATGCCGTCGTCATAGGCCGCAGCAATATCGTCGGAAAGCCGATGGCGTTGATGTTGCTCGCGCGCAGCGCAACGGTGACCGTGTGTACTTCCAAGACGCGGAATCTGTCACAGTTCACCGAGATCGCCGATATCGTGGTTGCCGCTGTAGGCAAGCCCGGTTTGTTGACTGCCGACATGATCAAGGAAGGTGCTGCCGTGATCGATGTCGGTATGAATCGCTTGCCCAACGGCAAGCTGGTCGGCGACGTCGCGTTCGACGAAGTCAAGGAAAAAGCCGGCTATATCACTCCGGTACCGGGCGGGGTCGGTCCGATGACGATCACCATGCTTCTTGCCAATACGCTCAAGGCTTCGGAAATGGTCGCCGACGGCGAACAAGCAGCACGGCGCGCAACCGCGTAATGGATCCGTCGAGGCAAATATACTCAACCACGCCAATTGTTGTTGACCCCAATTTCTATTGACGCCAGTTTCTGTCGAACCGATATTATGTTTGCTGATCGTAAGGATGCCGCCGAAAGGTTGGTATCGGCTCTGTCGCATTACAAAGGCCAAAACCCGCTCATTCTGGGAATCCCGCGAGGCGCTGTACCGATGGCCTGTGTCATCGCTGAGCGGCTCGCCGGCGAAGTTGACGTCGTGCTGGTGCGCAAGCTGGGCGCACCTGGTAATCCCGAGTATGCGATCGGTTCGGTGGACGAATCAGGTTGGTCGTATGTCAGCCAGGACGCGCCTGCTGCTGGCGCAGATGAAGGCTATATTGCCGCCGAAAAAGCGAGACAGCTCGAAACGATCGAGGCGCGTCGCGAAATGTTTACAGCACATCGCGCGTCGATTGATCCGGAAGGTAGAGTCGTTATCGTTGTAGATGATGGATTGGCGACTGGCGCAACCATGATTGCGGCACTGCATGCCTTGCGCGCCCGCAAGCCACGACGCCTGATCTGTGCCGTTCCGGTGGCACCGCCGGAGACAATCGAGCGCGTCCGGCCCTATTGTGATGAGATCGTCTGTCTTGACGCGCCGCAACGCTTTTATGCGGTCGGGCAGTTCTATGGTGATTTTCCCCAGGTGAGCGATGCAGAAGTGGTAGAACTTCTCAGCCCGAAAAACAGCGGCTGAACCACGAGATCGCTTGGCTGGCGACTGGCTCCAGGGCGCCGGGCCCATTGGACAGCTTTTTCGAGCCCGGGATGACGTGCATCTGCTTGTCGCAGGTCAGTTTGGCGAGTGCTTCACGATTCAGTGCGATCGCTGGTGTGTCGCGTCCGGCAACCAACAGCAAGGTTGGCGCCTCGACTGCTGCGAGCGCTTTTTCTCCGGTCAGATCGAGCCGGCCATCTTGCGAAACGACAGCTCTGATGCGGTGGCCAAAATGTGCGGCCGCGCGCAACGCAGCGGCGGCACCAATGCCGGCGCCAAAGTAACCCACCGGGCTGTTTGCGAAATCACCACGTTGACTTAGCCATTCAGTAGCCAATTGCAGCCTTTCGGTGAGCAGATCAACATTGAATCGGTTGCTGTGCCGCGAGTCTTCGATCGGGGTCAACAAGTCGCACATCAGTGTTGCGATGGCGCTTTGATGTAGTGCGGCCGCAATCGGATTATTGCGTGCGCTCTGTTGAGCGCTGCTATTGCAGTTTGTAAACAACACCACGCCAGTCGCTTTTGCGGGCCACGCGAGAACGCCCTCGAGGTGGCCGACTTCCACTGGGATCTTTACGGATGAAACAGCGGGTGCCTTCAAGTCGCGCTCTTTTCGGTCAGATTTGTTTTAACTTGCCTGAATGGGATTGATGGACAGTGGCGCGCGCCGGTTACCGAACTGGGTGGAGAATTCTTCGAAGTGGCCGGGCAGCGCAGCTGCACATTTGGGGCAGCGGCCTTGCGCAGAAACGCGATATAGCAGGATCTGGTGCCAGTCGCGCGTGATCAACGCGTCGCCGCAGCTCGGGCAGGTCGTGGTGCCGCCCTCGGTATCGTGTACATTGCCGGTGTACACGAAATTCATTCCTTCCGCGCGCGCGATTTCGCGAGCGCGGCCCAGCGTCGCCGATGGCGTGCGCCCGATGTCTCTCATCTTCCAGTCCGGGTGGAACGCCGTGAAGTGAATTGGCACGTCGGGGCCCAGTTCACGGTACACCCACTGTGACATGTTCAGTATTTCTTCATCAGAGTCGTTCTTTCCGGGTATCAACAAGGTCGTTAATTCGATCCAGACGTCGGTTTCGTTGCGCAGATACTTGAGAGTGTCCAGAACTGGCTGCAACCGGGCGCCGGTGAGCCGGAAATAGAAATCGTCGGTGAACGCTTTCAGATCGACATTGGCGGCATCCATTCTGGCAAAAAATTCTCTGCGCGGCTGGTCGTGAATATAGCCCGCCGTGACAGCCACGGTACGGACCTCCTGATCGCGACAAGCCTCCGCAATATCGATCGCGTACTCGGCAAATATCACGGGATCATTGTAGGTAAAGGCGATACTGCGTGAGCCGGTGCGTTTGGCGGCCGCCACGAGTTGTTCCGGCGTGGCCTGATCAGCGAGCCGATCCATGCTTTTCGATTTGGAGATATCCCAGTTCTGGCAGAACTTGCAGGCCAGATTGCAGCCGGCAGTTCCGAACGACAGCACTCGCGAACCAGGATAAAAATGATTCAGCGGTTTCTTCTCAATAGGGTCGACGCAAAATCCAGACGAACGTCCATAAGTCGCCAAGATCATCTCGTCGCCAACGCGCTGCCTCACGAAGCAGGCACCACGCTGGCCTTCGTGCAAGCGGCAATCGCGCGGACACAAATCGCACTGAATGCGACCGTCATCGAGCATATGCCACCATCGGCCCGGATAATCTCCACCCCCGGCCGGATTGTCAATGAATGGTGATTTGATTTCCATGTTCTACCTCTCGGTCCACTTGTCGACGTAATACCGAAAAAGGTGCACGTCATCGGACCAGTACTCAGTTGAGAGTCCCGCCTTGCGTTTCAGTTCCGCGAGAAACTGCCGAGGATCCGGCAGGCTTTCCCAGACTTGTGGCAAGAACGTGCCGCGCCTCCCGCCAAATTGCAGGACAACTCCGTCGACGCCTGGTTGCAGCTGCGATAAGGCGTCCTGTTCGCTCTCTACCTCCATCGGCGAAAGCGGTGACAGCAGTGATATCTCGAGTGCCGTTTCAGTGTACTCGTTGGCCGTGAGGGGGGGAAAGCGCGGATCGCTAAAGGCCGCGGCCTGCGCGTTCTCTTTGACATCGTCGAGCAACGAACGATGCGCTAGCAGGCTGCCGATGCATCCCCGCAGACGGCCCGACAGCGTCAATGTTACGAAACAGGCGCGCCGCTCGTAGAGAAAGTCCGCATCGTCGTGGCAGTCGAAACACAAACCGAAGCGGCTGGCGATCGAAGCTCGAGCGATCTGCAACAGCAGGCTGCCCTGATCGTTGTCAACTCGCATGTTCATGAAAGGCGAACGACGCGTATCCTACGACCCGCGATTTGTCACCGGCGGTGTCACCGGAATTGCGCAGGTCGAGCAGCCGCGGCGCGAGTCCGCGGGCCTGGGCCGCCAGCAGCAAGCCATTGATCGGTGTTGCTCCGCAGGCCTGGTGGTGATCGAGTTGCGGTCGCATCTGCAATATGGTTTCGGCGGTGAGCTCGTCGGTGGCACGGGCTCGGGGGTAGGGCAGGTAGTGTGACAGATCTGAACTGATCACGATCAGCGTTTCGGTTCTGCCCCAGAGCAGATCCAGTACTTCCGCTACCTGTTGCGGTGAGGCACTGCCGACTGCAAACGGCACCAGCTTGAAGGCACCGAGAATCTGCTGCAGGAACGGGAGATGGACTTCGAGCGAGTGTTCCTGGGCGTGCGCCTCGTCGCTGATAATGACCTGCGGAAGCACTTGCACGGCGGCAACCGCATCGTGGTCGATGGTAATAGATCCGAGCGGCGTCTGAAACTGACTGGCCGCCGGGAGCGCCATGCCACGCACGTGAACCCGATGTGCCGGTCCGAGCAGCACGACCCGCTCGATCGAATCGGCCACATCGGCTATGTGGGCGTAGGCCGAAGCGGCGATTGGGCCCGAGTAAGAGTAGCCCGCGTGGGGCGCGATCAAGACTTTTGCTGCGGATTCGGTGCTTGCCGCGGATCGTGCCTCGGCGAGATAGGCGTTTACATCGCGCCGCAATTCGGCGGCGGAGGCCGGGTAAAAGAATCCTGCAACTGCTGGTGGTCTGGCGTGCTGCGTCATGGCTGGTCGTTGATTCGAGGTGGGGCGCCGGCCAGCCAGATGAGGCCGGCTCGATATTGCAACCCGAGATGTTTCGAGGGTGTCGCTCGACTGTTCAGAAATGGGGATTGTAGGGCGCAGATGCAAGGGCCAAATTACAAATATGCGGCCTGGTCTTTGAGATGTTGAGTGATCCGGTTATATTACTGACTGATTGGTCAGTAAGACGCATTGTAGGATATCTGGTCACCAGGCAGCCATGGCACATACCCGTCAGGACCGACGCTGGACACGACGCAAGGAAGCACGTCCAGCAGAGCTCATTTCTGCGGCCCTCGATCTGTTTGTCGAGCGCGGATTCGCAGCGACTCGCCTAGAGGACGTGGCGGCGCGCGCTGGAGTGAGTAAAGGGACCCTGTATCTGTATTTTCCGAGCAAGGAAGACCTCTTTAAGGCCGTTGTTCGGGGCGGTATCGTTCCGGCCATCGAACGCGCCGAGAAACAGTTCGAAGATCATCGCGGCAGTGCTGGTGCTCTAATACGCGAGCTCGTAAAAGGATGGTGGGCCTCCATTGGCAACACTCGGCTTGGTGGCATTCCGAAGCTGATGATCGCGGAATCAGGCAATTTTCCTGAACTCGCGCAGTTTTATCACGACGAAGTCATCAGCCGCGGACATCGCCTGATTGCCGCGGCGGTGCAGCGCGGTATCAATCGCGGCGAGTTTCAGCCCGTCGACGTCGATTATGCGATGCGACTCGTCATTGCTCCGCTGTGGCTGCTGACGGTGTGGCGTTTTTCTTTCGGGCTGTGTGACAGCCAGCAACTAGATCCGGTCGCTTATCTGGACTTGCATCTGGATCTCATCCTTCGTGGCCTGAGCACGGAGAAGAGGGCGACAGTGACTGGCAGGCAAGGCGCGCGCGAACAGTCATGGCCGCTTCAAAAAGCGGTCTTTGGTGTCAGAAAAGCCACGGGCAAGAAGTGAATCGGTCGTGAAACTGATGGTTCGAAGATTGATTTTGTTGTTGGTGTCGCTGATTGCCGGCACGGCTTCGGCTACAGACCTAATGGACATTTACCATGGAGCCAAAGCCAACGATGCCCTTTACGCAGCGGCACGTGCGCAATTTCGTGCGATGCGGGAGCGCCTGCCGCAAGCGAGAGCCGGGGTGGCGCCTGCCGTCAGTCGGAGTGGTACGTTCAAGCGATACATCGACGAAGACAATGGCGGTTTGCCCGCCTTGACTTTCGGGAGCCGGCGCGGTCACGGTGCCGAGTTGGCGCAACCAGCCTACCCTTCGCCATGAAGTCGGGCCTAACAAGTGATTGGGCAGAACCGGGTTAGCCGATTCGCAAAAGAGCGCCACCCTACCGGCGTTAACAGAAAAGCAGCTTAGGGAGACAAGAAGATGATGATGCGCATATTGGTCACGTTATTCGCCCTTTTTGTCACCGCCCCGGCGCTGGCGGTGGACCTGCTTGACATATACCGCGATGCGCAACTGAGGGACGCGCGGTTTGGGGCAGCCAGGGCGCAATACCAGG
>CP070775.1:2908867-2933442 GCA_020346185.1 Betaproteobacteria bacterium
ATGATGCGCCTCGCCGGGCTATTCATTCCGGACGCGCGTGCAGCTGTCGAAATGATGTATCAGTTCACCGAGCCGTTCATCGTCGACTCGAGCCGAATGCAAGACCGCTTGGGGCTTGCCCCTACCCCAATACAGGCTGGCATCGAACGAACGTTGCACTGGTACATGAACGTGTTTGCGCATCATCGAGCACACACAAATACAAGAGCGCCTTGGAGTCGGCGCGATACCAAATCAGTTCTCGCGCTTTGTCTAAGAACAGTCTGTCGGCAACTTAAATTGGGAGGACGCCCGGCCTTGCGCATCGACGCTGCCAGACAAACAACTAACCCTTGCTCCGCACGTCATGCGTCCCGAACAGAAGCTTTACGCCAAGCCGCAATCGGAGACCGCATCGAGGCGCCGGTATCCAACGACATCACAACCAGTGCGAGTGTTGCAATCGACGGGTCGCCAAACCAAAGTTTCCGTCCCAGCAATACCCCTCGGCGGTTGTGCTGAAGGTATAATTCGGCCCGTGCCACAAGGTGCCGCAGCATCGGCGTCTGTTGGAACACCATCGCAGAGTCACGCTGGCTCGCCGGGCTTGGCGAGTTCACCGTCCGACCTTCGGCATTGCTGTTGAATTTCGTTCTGTCTCAGTTACCAACATCCTCAGGAGGAGCCATTGATGAAACGACTCGCCCTTGCAATCGCCATCAGTCTGAGCGTTATCGTGTCCGGGTGCGAAACATTCCCGAAAAATGATATCGAGATCGCCACCGAGGCCGACCCGAAGACCAATTTCAGCGGTTACAAAACCTACGCCTGGCTCGGATCTGCGCAGATCCTCAATGATCCGGAAGGCAACTGGGAACCTCCCGGCTTTGACGCCGATAGCTTCATCACTACTGTGGTTGACAGGGAACTGGCCAACCGCGGCATGACACAGACCACCAGATACCCTGACATGCTACTGGCCTATGCTCTAGGGGTCGACACGGCCATGATGAAAGTCCAGGAGGATCCGGAGGCGCAATTGACCGTCCTCGAGAATGTCCCGTCGGGCGCACTGGTCATCGTAATGATGGATCCCGAGACCGAGTTCGTGACGTGGGCCGGCGTCGCTGTTGCGGAGCTGCAGAATCAGGGAGACGAAATCGCCAAGAAACGAATCGACTACGCGATCACACAGATGTTCAAGCAGATGCCGAAGTAACTCTGGCCTGCTTTAGGCGCAACATACGCAGCCTGCTCCTCAGGCAGGCTGCGCTTTAACTTTCGATCTAGATTTCCGGCCACATTCACAGAGCGGTCAGTCGGCGCTGCCGCCCGGACTTTTATGTACCAACAATCTCGATCGTCTTATACAATCACGACTTGCCGGAGACAAGGCGGATGTTATCCAGAGCCGTGGCGAGTGTTTTCGACGGCAGGCACTTGGCGTGCACGAACTTTCCATACTCCTCCCCAACCAATTGGCGATGCCTTCACGAGAGGCGCCAGACAAACCCCTTATCGGCAGTTTGACGATTTTCCTGGTTCTGCCCCCGCGAACCTGACAAGCACGGTCACACGCCTGAGGTCTCGTTTCAAGTCAAACCAGTCGCGACGTCACCAGCATTTCTGAATGCAGCGTTCGGTGCACCGGACATTTGTCGGCGATCTCTAGTAGTCGGTGCCGCTGTTCCTCGGTAAGTTCAGCCTCGACGTGAATCTCGCGCTCCATCCGGTCAACTTTTCCCACCGATGTTTCACATTGCGCACAATCCTCAGCGTGTATTTTTTCATGGTGCACACGCACCGAGATTCTACCAATCGGCCATTTCTTGCGCGTCGCATACATGCGTATGGTCATGGATGTGCATGCCCCCAGCGATGCAGAGAGCAACTGGTAGGGAGACGGTCCACTATCGTCGCCCCCGATTGACGCCGGTTCATCGGCGCGTAACCAGTGGCGTCCAACGTTGATCGTTTGGGCAAAATTTCCATCCCCCACTTCGGCAACCAAAACGTCGCCTTCCCCGGCTTGCGCTGCCCGTGGCTCCCCTCTCGTAGGCAAGTAGCGCGCCGCCCACGCCGCCAGCACCATCCCCGCGTAGCGAGCATCTTCGCGCCGACTCAACAGGTGATCGGCGTCATCCAACGAGATATAGCTTTTCGGATGCTTGGCTGGCATGAAGATCCGCTGTGCGTTCGATACATCGACGATCTTGTCACGCGGCGCGTGCATCACCAACAAAGCACATCGTAGATTCGGCAGAAGCGCTTGCATATTCTGCGATCGCGCATCATCAACGAAAGATTTCCGAATAACAAATGGTCGCCCGCCGAGCCTGACGGTTGCCTCGCCCGCCGACTCGATTTCCTCCAGTGACGAACCGAAATTATGAATTACATGAGCTGGATCAGCTGGTGCGTTCAGCGTGACGACGGCAGCAACTTCTGCGATACGTGGCGCTGCGGCGAGCACGGCTGCGCCGCCGAGGCTGTGACCAACGAGCAGCTTCGGCGCTTCGTATTCGTCACGCAGGAAGCCAGCTGCCGCGACAAGATCATCGACGTTGGACGAAAAGCCGGTATTGGAAAAATCGCCTTCACTGCCGCCCAAACCGGTGAAGTCGAAGCGTAATACCGCGATGCCGGCGGCAGCCAACGAGCTGCTGATGTAGGCAGCGGCCTTGGTATCCTTTGAGCAGGTAAAACAATGCGCGAACAGCGCATATGCTGTCGGCGTGCCGATTGGCAAGTCAAGCCGAGCAGCCAACTGCAGGCCGTGAGTACCGGCGAATTTGATGTCAACGGTCGATTTCTTCATTGTCTTTCCGTAATCAGGTCCAAGAGACTACAAGGACATTGACGTGTTCGTGTCACAAGCCGCGGAAACATTTAACTCAGAGCAGACATGGGTCAGTGATGGCGTCAACAGGCCATAGTCTGATCACTGAGAAAACGCGCCGACAGCAGTATCAACGTCAAACACGGCTGGTCGCGACAATCTACACTCAACGACAAGCCTCAGGGTACCGGGGGTGCGGTGTTGATGACGTACATTGGTCTGGGAGAAGTGTCCTGGTAATACACCATCATCTTTGGTGCCAACTCACGCAAAGTTTCCATGCGCTTGACCGGTGCCGGGTGCGTCGACAGAAAATCAAATCGAGACTCGCCCGCACCGCTCTCATCCGCCATCTTTTTCCAGAGTGTTTCGGCCGCGCGCGGATCGTAACCGGCCTTGGCGGCTAGTTCGATACCGATTAAATCGGCCTCGGCTTCTGCCGTCCTGCTGTTAGGTAGTTCGAGAGCGACGACCGCAGCCATTGCCGCGCCCTGTACGATCATCTTGCCCTGAGTATCGTTCGACTGCGTCGCCGCCACCGCGATAATTCCCAGCTGCATGGCCAGCGCACGCGACATCCGCTCAGCCGTATGAGCCAGCAAGGCATGTGAAATCTCGTGACCCATGACCTGGGCAATCTCGTCATCGGTGGCGTCGAGCTTTTCGATTAGACCCGTGTAGATTGCCATGCGCCCGCCGGCCATGCACCACGCATTGACCGTCTCCGGCTCGTCAATCACGCGGACCGACCAGTTCCAGTTCTCGGTCTCGGGCCGGTACTTCACCGCCTGCGCCACGATGCGGCCGGTAATTGTTTCGACGCGCGCCATTACTCCAGCATCGTTGTTGACCTTGCCGTCATCCGCGAGCGGCTTGAGCACCGCGGAATAGGCTTCCTTCGAGTACGCGATCGCGGTGTCCTCGGAGATGACCATCATTTGCGACCGTCCAGTGATCGGATTCGACTGGCAGCCAGTCACTAAAGCCGCAAAGACGATGAGCGCAAGAAACTTTTTCATAGGTAACAGAAAAACTTCGACGACACTTCAGAACGAACGCAAGCCAATAAGTTTCGTTCAGTTTTTTTACGGACGCATGCGAACTCGGCAGACTATAAACCAAAATAGTGTGCTTAAGGACGCCAACACGCTAAAGCCAATGCCTGGCAATAGCTAATCCTAAGCGTCACGATCAGACTAATCGGCGTCAAAGCACCAGCACTGAAGACATCACTGCTAGCAAACACAGCAACTCTGTAGTCTCGATGACAGGTTAGCTGTGAAGCCGGCTGTGCTTGGGCACCTTGGCCATCAGGTACTCCATCTGATCCTGCAGTATGCGGCGGTTTTGCAGAATCAAATGCTCATACCGATTCGGAATGTACGGCAAGTACAACAACGCCATGTGCGCCGACTCCGGCGTGCGTCCGCCCTTACGAATGTTGCAGGAGCGACACGCTGTCACGACGTTCATCCAGCGATCCTCACCACCGGCGTGCACGGGGGTAACGTGGTCCCGCGACAATTCGCGTTCCCGATAGCTTTCACCACAATATGCACATACATGGCGATCCCGCGAGAACAGCGCGGTGTTGGAAAGATGCGGTTGCTGGGCGGCCTCGGCGAAAGCCACAGCACCCTTGATGGCAATGATGCTGCGCGTGGATAGCTCTGACCGTCTTCCCGTCAGCCGTGACATACCGCCGTGATAGGTGGCTACAACGTCACCGAGCGACCACGCAACCATATGCCGCGCGTAATATGTGATCGCGTCCTCTACAACTAACCAACGGCTCGGCACGCCGGCCATGTCTAGAGCCAGAATGAGTGCCACTTGCTGCTCCGCACAAATGTTAATACGCTGTTACTTGGAAACCAGCCTCTGGCACGGCTTCCAAGTCAATTTGCAAAGTATAGGCGCAGCACTGAAAGTTGAAAAGCGGCACCAACGCAACGTCGCTGGCGGGTGACCGTATGCTAACGAAGCTCAAACCGGCTTGCTGGCAAGGCTGACCTTCTGGATCGTGATGGCGTTGACCGGGCAAACCGCTTCACACTGCCCGCAACGAACGCACTGATCCTGGTCAATCCACAACCGATTGTAGTAAAGCGAATCAGTCAAGCCCCTTTGTACCGGCCTGTAGCCGGTAATGCGGCCCACTTGATCGCGGTCCAAGTCGGCAATTTCAACAATACAACCCGGCACCGGTTTGACTTTCAGGCACTCGTCGCACAACACGCATTTCGAATCGATGATTTCGAACTTGTAATGGCACAGGTAGCAGCGTGATGCCGCTTCTGTGGCTGTCGCGCTGTCATAACCAGTTTCCACCTCTGCCTCATCGACGCGCTTGTCAACAGGAAGGACCGGCATCGGGTGAATCGGGATAGCATTCATTTGCACAGTGCGTCCAGTGGTGCGCCCACGCGCGGTCTTCGACTGAAACGCCCTCTCCGCTTTCGCTACCGTACCAATCCGCGCGTGTCTCATGAGGTACTCATCAACCGCCAGGGCGGTTTTTCGTGCATGCCCGATCGCTTCTATCAGAGTAGTTGCTCCCAACGCAAAATCGCCGGCCGCAAAGACTTTTGGATTGGCGGTACGCCAGCTTGTACCGCTGTTCAACCAACCATCTTCGCCGAGCAACGCCGAGCGGAGGTTCTCGTCAAGCCAGGACATATCCGGGAACTGCCCCGTGGCAAGAATGACGCTATCCGCATTTGCAAGAAACTCGCTGCCAGGCACCTCACGCGGCAACCGTCGCCCGTCACGGCCTGTCTTACCGCGCTCGGTGCGCCCCAGCCGCACGCCCGAAACGTGATCCACTCCTTCGAACCCAAGCGGCGCAACCTGATTACTCAGTCCCGCCCCCTCTGCGAGCAACTCCTCGACTTCACCCGGAAGCACCACCATATCGTCACGGCCGCGACGATAATATACGGTCGTCTGCGCACCGAGCCGTATTGCCGTACGGGCACAATCCATTGCCGTGTAGCCGCCGCCGATCACCACCACTCGCTGACCGACGCCACGGCGTCCTTTCTCATTGACCTCGAGCAAGAAACGCAGCCCGTGTTCGACGCCGGGAAGGTCTTCCCCAGACAGGCCTAGTACGTTGGGACGCAATGTACCGGCGGCGAGTACCAGGGCATCATGACGCGCCAGCAGCTCGTCGCTCGACACATCATGACCAACCGCTACGTCGCAATGAATCTCCACGCCCAACGCAGTGATCTGCTCAAGCTCGCGAGCGATCACGTTTCTGGGCAGACGAAACGCCGGAATTCCCTGGCAGAGCATGCCTCCGGGACGGGCGTGTCTGTCATACACACTGACCCGATGTCCGAACAAGGCGAGGTCACGTGCCGCTGCCAGACCGGCGACACCTGCTCCGATGATGGCGACGTGTTTGCCGCTCGACGCAAACAGCTTCGTGAGGATGACCGGGGAAGCATCTGTGAAATCCGCCGCCGAGCGCTTGGAGAAACATATCGCCACCGCCTCACCGTTGCCCTCGCGACCATGCCGGCAGGCATCCTCACAGGGCCGGGAACAAACCCGCCCGAGAACGGCCGGGAAGACGTTATCGCGAAGATTGATCTGGTATGCCTCGGCAAAGCGGCCGTGGTAGACCGCTTCAAGATAAGCCGGGATATCGGTGCCGGACGGACACGCAACCTGACAGGGAATATTCTGCTCAAGCCAGAACAGATCCTGCGGTGCCGTACTCTTGCCGTCTTCTATGGAAAGCGCAGTCGCCGCTTTGATGTGGTCTGGCACGGGCTTGTGGCGCAGGGCTTGATCGAAAAGTGGTTTGCTGTAGCTGACTTCAACCGCAGTTTAACCCAACAAACGGCGCGAGCTCATATCGCAGGCTGTTAGAACAACCCCAAGACTTTGCCATCATCATCCAGATCGATGCGATCGGCCGCGGGCACTTTCGGCAATCCCGGCATGGTCATAATTGCTCCGCAGATCGCCACAACAAACTCGGCACCGGCCGAAAGGCGTATTTCGCGAACTGCGAGGCTGTGTCCGGCCGGCGCACCACGCAAGTCTGCGTCACTGGAGAACGAGTACTGTGTTTTTGCGATGCAAACCGGCAGGTGACCGTAGCCTTCGCGCTCCAGCTCGTTGAGGCGCGCCTGCGCCTTGCTGTCGATCTTGACGCCTACCGCGCCGTAGACGCGCTTGGCAATCGCTTCAATTTTCGACGGCAGAGGCAGATCGTCTTCATAAACGAACTGCATATCGGCCCTTCCCGAATCCGCTATTTCGACCACGGTTCTCGCCAGCTCTTCGGCACCTGCTCCGCCTTGGGCCCAGTGACGCGCCACTACCACTGATACGCCGAGCGCAGCACATTTGTCCTGCAGTAGCTTCACTTCGGCATCAGTGTCATGTGTGAAGTGGTTTATCGATACGACACACGGCAGACGATACACCTCGCGAACGTTTCGAACATGTCGCGCGAGATTGGCGAAGCCTTTGTCAAGGGCAACAAGATTTTCCGCGTTCAATGCCGTGCGTTCAGCTCCACCGTGATATTTGAGCGCGCGAATGGTCGCGA
Organism: Betaproteobacteria bacterium; assembly: GCA_020346185.1. Lineage (GTDB taxonomy): Bacteria > Pseudomonadota > Gammaproteobacteria > Burkholderiales > Eutrophovitaceae > SG8-40. Next base: position 2,916,256 of record CP070775.1, read on the forward strand.
CAATGACACACGCGTCGGGGCGCAGCCCGGATTTGCGGCACTTGATATCGATGAATTTTTCCGCACCGAGATCGGCGCCGAATCCGGCTTCAGTTACCACGTAGTCGGCCAATTTCAGCGCAGTGCGGGTGGCGATCACTGAATTGCAGCCGTGTGCGATATTCGCGAACGGCCCGCCGTGCACGATCGCCGGATTGTTTTCCAGCGTTTGCACCAGATTAGGTTTCATCGCGTCCTTGAGCAATACCGCCATGGCGCCGTGCGCGTTCAGATCGGCGGCGCGAACTGGCTGTTTGTCGCGAGTGTAGGCAACGACAATCTTGCTCAACCTCTGTTTCAAGTCGGTCATCGACTCGGCCAGACACAGAATCGCCATCACCTCCGATGCGACGACGATGTCGAAACCGTCTTCCCGCGGATAACCGTTACCCGGTCCGCCAAGCGAGACAACCAATGAGCGCAATGCACGATCATTAACGTCGAGCACGCGACGCCAGGTGATTCGGCGAACGTCGATGCCGAGCGCATTTCCATGATGAATATGGTTATCCAACATCGCGGCGAGCAAATTGTTGGCGAGCTGAATGGCGTTGAAGTCGCCGGTAAAGTGCAGGTTGATGTCTTCCATCGGGACAACCTGGGCGTATCCGCCGCCGGCGGCGCCGCCTTTCATTCCAAAAACCGGGCCCAGACTGGGTTCACGCAGACAAATCACGGCATTCTTGCCGATGTGATTAAGGGCATCGCCCAGGCCCACTGTGGTGGTGGTCTTGCCCTCGCCAGCTGGCGTCGGACTGATCGCGGTTACCAGCACCAGTTTACCATCCGGTTTGTCCGACAGTCTGGCGATAAAGTCGGATGATAACTTCGCCTTGTAATGACCGTAGGGTTCGATTTGGTCTTCGGGAATACCGAGCCGCTCCGCTGCCAACTTGCCAATGCGTGTTAGCTTGGCTTGTTGTGCAATTTCAATGTCAGTCAGCACCTGGCTATCCTTTTTTCACCACGGCCATCGGGAAGGCAGATCAGGCGGCATGATAGCCGCCTTCATTCTGTGACAGCTACTGCAATCTGCGGCTTCGACCAAGCTCCGGATCGAGGAAGGTGGTCTTGTTGGGCCCGGTCCCGGTGATTTGGACAATTGCCGGTTCTTCCTTCGCTCCGTCAAAGTGAACGCCTCCAGCGGGGTGCAGCATGTACCCTCCCTGCCTGATTGCAGTCGTATTCACCGGGTCAAACCGAGTATCGGTGCCCGCAAACCAGGTACCCTGAATGACGGCGACCAGCCGATCATTGTTGTGATAGTGAGGCATGGTCATAGTCCACGGTTCAAAGCGGACGCGAACGATATACACTCCAGGCTGTGTTGAATCTCCGAAGACTCTCGCATAGCTCACGCCATCGATCCCCGGCAGAGGCTGAAAGCTTTGCTCCCCAGCCTGCGTAATCGCAAACTCTTCGTCATCACTGCCCGGGTTTGCATTGCTCACGGCCAAGGGCGCGAGTAACACCAAGGCCATAGTCAGTTCCACAATCGATGCTTTTGCGGTCATGTAGCGCATTCTCCAAGCCTGTACCTTGTAGCCACTGCCCTCACCGCTGCCTCTAACTCACGTTCCCGACTGACAGCTTCAGCGGCAACTGCTCGCCAGAACCTGTGCTCGCAATAGCACAAGGGCGCCACTTCTATATTGACGTCAGCGCTTAACAAACTTGAGCGTCATACGGTCAGATTCGCCGATGGCGCGGTACTTGGCAACCTCTGCCTCGGGAACGTTGCGTAGATTCGGCAGCAGATTCCATACTCCGCCCGGATGGTCCTTGGTGTCGTTCGGATTGGCATTGATTTCTGACGAACCAGCCAGTCTAAAACCCGCTTTGATTGCCATCAAGATCACATACTCCTCCGTCATGTAGCCGGACTCGATCTGCTTCCGAATCGGCGTGCCCGGTTTGGCACGGTGCTCGACCACCCCAAGTATGCCGCCCGGCTTGAGTGCTTTGGCGAACCCCTCGAACATTGCCTCGGCGGTGCCCGCTTTCGCCCAATTGTGCACGTTCCTGAAGGTAAGAACCATGTCAGCGGAATTGGCGGGCGCGAACTCCGGCGCCGCGGGGTCAAAGTAGACCACTTTAACCCTGTCATAAGCGCTGGGCCACGCCTCGAGCTTGGCACGGTAGTTAGCATCCATACGCCGGAAAAACTCGCGTGATTGTTCGGTAATTTCATAGCTTGCTGCGCACATCGTGCCCCTCTCGCGCAGAACGGGGGCCAGTATTTCGCTATACCAGCCGCCACCAGGGGTAATTTCAATCACCTTCATGTCCGCTTCGACGCCAAAGAACAGTAATGTCTGTTTGGGATGGCGAAAGGCATCACGCAACTTGTTGGCTTCTGACCTATGCGAGCCGCTCACGGCCTCGTCAATCATCAAGCCAACATCGGCAGCGAGCTCCGGCGCAGCTGTACTGGCGATGATCGCCACGATCATGCCCATGCGTGTCGTCTTGGAAAGTGCTCTCAGCATTCTCTTCTTCTCCGTGTCAGGTTTATTTACTCTCCGGATCGTTTCCATCGATGCCGGTGCCGGTAGTCGCACGCCTCGCGTCTGGCGCGACTGCAGGGGTCAAACATGGCTGCGCGGTGCGCTGTCACCTGCTCTGTTCAAGCAATGCGTCGAGCCGGGTGCGCCATTGCGGGTAGCGCGGATCGGTTACCCAGTTCACGGTGGTATGCAGGCCGTCGTCGCAGATTACCTCGCTATCATTTCCATGATGTTTCATAAACACAACCGCCGTGTAGCCGGCACGTTCAATCGCTTCGGCGTACACCGCCTGCTGCGGGTCGCCACGCGGGGCACGCGCTAGCTCCCTCACTGTCACTTTTTTGGGCAAACATTGGCCCAGCAACTCGTTGGAACTGTCCAGCTCCATCATCTCGCCGTCCAGCACCTCGCCGATTAGAACCATGTCGCCATACGGGACGAAGGCGACCTCGACAGCAACGACAACATCTGACAGACGGATCAGTTCGGCGACATTGATCGCTTGACCGTGCACACGCTGTGGCATCAGCCACGCGATAAACACAGCCGAACTCACGATGGTCAGTCCACTTAGCGTTCGCCCGGACATGCTCTCCTCACGGTTCGGTTGCCAATATCCAGGGTGCAAGTGTAATGCTTCTTGCGGGGGGCCTGCTCAGGCCGCCTTGCGGCCCCGCAGCATGCCCTGCCGCTCGATGAACTCAACGATCTGCGCCAGGCCTTGGCCGGTCTTCAAGTTGCTGAAAACGAAAGGCTTGTCACCGCGCATCTTGCGGGCATCCCGCTCCATTACTTCGAGCGATGCGCCAACCATCGGCGCGAGATCGATCTTGTTGATAATCAGAAGGTCTGACTTGACGATGCCTGGACCACCCTTGCGGGGAATCTTGTCGCCGGCCGACACGTCGATGACATACAGAGTCAGATCAGATAGCTCCGGTGAAAATGTTGCCGCCAGATTGTCGCCGCCGCTTTCAACAAAGACCACGTCGAGGTCTCCGAAGCGCCTGGCAAGACGGCCTACCGCCTCGAGATTGATCGACGCATCCTCACGAATCGCCGTATGCGGGCAGCCACCGGTCTCTACTCCGATGATGCGCTCTGCTTCGAGGGCGTCGTTACGCACCAGAAATTCGGCGTCTTCACGCGTGTAAATGTCGTTGGTCACAACGGCTACTTCGTATTGCTCACGTATGGCGCGACAAAGTGACAAAGTGAGTGCGGTTTTCCCGGAACCGACGGGTCCGCCGATACCTACTCTTAGAGGTTGTGTGTTCATTTCATTCTCCAACTATCGAAACCAAAACACGTTCACCGCCGAAATCGCAGAGAACGCAAAGGGAAACCAAATCCTTCAACGACCAGACCCTGCAACCGCTCACTGCGGAGAACACGATGAGTGCAGAGAAAAACAAACTACCTCAAAACGAGAAAGCGACAACCTCGCTTTCTCGTGCAGCAGCAAACCCGCGAGTGTCACTACCATCGTCTCGAAACAGGATTGAGCTGGTGTTACGGATTCCTCTGCGTGCTTGGCGAACTCTGCGGTGAAAGTCTGGTTTGTTCGTCACGACCGGAACAACCGCGTGTACTGCGTTTCGTGACGGCTGCTGGCAATCGCAAACAGCGGCGCAAAATTCGACCACTCCTCTTGCGGCAGTGAAACCGCTGTGCGCATCGCCTTCACACAGGATGGGCCCAGACGTGCCAGCAAGCGCTGCCCGGCGCGCTGACCCACTGGCACAAGTTTCATCGCCGCCGCGACCTGGTTCTCAAGCCATGACCAGGCATAGGTGGTAAGCACGTCCTCGAGTCGCAGGTTCCAGGCGACCGCAGCAAACGCAAACACGTTCGGAAATACCGCATCGTTAATTGTGCCTACCGCATCAAGCACAACCTCTTCATGCTGCTCGTCGGACTGCAACACTGCGAGCAGCGCGCCGCCCATCTGGATCGACTCGGAACGCAACTCCGCTGTCTCGCGTGATGCCAGGTACTCCTCGTTTAGATCTGCCGCCAGTTCCGGTACATTGCTGACCCACGCACGGTAGAAAGCCGCCAGCATTGGCAATTCGAACCTGGCGATATTGCCGGAAAGCAAAGAACCAATCCATTGCAGGGCTGTATCTTCGTCCCTGACCCCGCCGCACTCGACTGCCCACTCCAGCCCCTGCGAATAACTGAACGCACCGACCGGCAGTGCCGGGCTGGCAATGCGCAACAATCTCACGAGGCCCTCAGGATCCATGCTCACACGACTTTGGATCGTGGTTGCCTAGCGGCACAACCGAACTGATGAATGATGCCGCCACCTTCTTCTGCACCATGCCGATGATGATGGCCACCGTATGCCCCGGACTCCGGCTCGAAAGGCGCACTCACCGCTTGCACCGATGCACCGAGCCCTTCAACCATTCGCCGCAGCACCTCGTCTTCAGCGATTCGCACCCACCGTGTTCCCACCTGCAACGGCACGTGGCGATTACCGAGGTGATACGCGACGCGAAGCAATTCCGCCTCGGTGGCGCAGGAAATATGCAGCACCCGCTCGCTTTGCGCTCGCACCACTACAATCCGTCCGTCTTCGCCTTGAAGAAAGTCTCCGTCACGAAGAATGTGCCCGCGCTCGAGAAACAAGCCAACCTCTTCACCATCCGGCAGAGTCGTGCGCAAGCGGCTCCTCTGGCGTAGCTCGAACGGCAACACCAATTCGGCATCATAGCGTGCCTGACTCGGCAACAGTTTTGAAATGACCAGCATGCTCAGAAGAGGAAATAACGCTGCGCCATCGGCAATTCTGCTGCCGGCTCACAAAGCAATAATTCGCCGTCTGCCCGGACCAAATAGTTCTCCGGATCAACCTCGATCACCGGCATCGCATCATTGCAGCGCATGTCCTGCTTGCTGATCTTGCGCGTGTTCTCCACCGCCATGATCGTTTTCTGCAGATCAAGCGAGCGCCCAATATCGTTTTCCAGGGCGGCTCTAGAAACGAAGGTGATCGAGGAGCGCGCGCAGGAAGCGCCGAAGGCGCCGAACATGGGCCGGTAGTGGACCGGTTGCGGTGTGGGAATCGAGGCGTTCGGGTCACCCATTGCCGCTGCTGCGATCACACCACTTTTGAGAACCAGTGACGGCTTGACACCAAAAAACGCCGGTTTCCACAAAACCAGGTCTGCCAGTTTACCGACCTCGATGGATCCGACCACATGGGAGATGCCATGTGTTATCGCCGGGTTGATCGTGTACTTCGCGACATAACGCCTGACGCGATGATTGTCACATCCCGAGCTATCTTCGGCGAGACTGCCGCGCTGGACCTTCATCTTGTGCGCCGTTTGCCAAGTACGCATAATCACTTCGCCGACCCGCCCCATCGCCTGCGAGTCGCTGGCAATCATACTGAACGCACCCAGATCATGAAGAATGTCTTCGGCAGCAATCGTCTCGCGGCGAATACGTGACTCTGCGAATGCCACGTCCTCGGCAATGCCCGGGTCGAGATGATGACAGACCATCAGCATGTCAAGGTGCTCGTCGATGGTGTTCACCGTATACGGTCGCGTCGGGTTGGTAGACGAAGGCAACACGTTGCTCTCGCCGCACGCCTTGATTATATCGGGTGCGTGACCGCCACCAGCGCCCTCCGTGTGGTAAGTGTGAATGGCACGCCCTTTGAACGCGGCAATTGTGTTCTCGACAAAACCGGACTCGTTCAGCGTGTCTGTGTGAATTGCCACCTGCACATCCATCTCATCGGCGACGGCAAGGCAATTGTCGATGGCAGCCGGCGTCGTTCCCCAATCCTCGTGCAGTTTCAGCCCCATCGCGCCGGCCGCGACTTGTTCGCGAAGCGGCAAACGCAAGCTGGCGTTACCTTTGCCGAGAAACCCCAGATTCATCGGAAACGCTTCTGCCGCTTGCAGCATGCGCCCGATGTGCCATGGTCCCGGTGTGCACGTGGTGGCATTGGTGCCGGTTGCCGGGCCGGTGCCGCCACCGATCATGGTAGTCACGCCCGACATCAGTGCTTCTTCGATCTGCTGCGGGCAAATAAAATGAATATGTGCGTCGATGCCGCCAGCCGTGACTATCAAGCCTTCCCCCGCAATGACCTCCGTCGCGGCGCCGATGACGACATCCACATCAGGCTGAATATCCGGATTACCCGCCTTGCCAATGCCGCGGATGCGTCCGTCCTTGATGCCGATATCGGCTTTCACGATGCCCCAGTAGTCGATAATCAACGCGTTGGTCACGACAGTATCGAAGACCTCGACTGCGCGCCGCTGACTCTGGCCCATGCCGTCACGAATTACCTTGCCGCCGCCGAACTTGACCTCATCGCCGTAAGTCGTGTGATCACGCTCGACAGCTATCCACAAGTCGGTATCGGCCAAGCGGACCCGATCTCCCGTGGTCGGGCCAAACATTTCAGCATAGGCTTGCCGCGAGATCTTTGCCGCCATCACAGCTCTCCCATAACCTGGCCCTGAAAGCCATAAACCGTGCGCGCACCAGCATACTCGACAAGCTCGACCGTGCGCGTCTGACCCGGCTCGAATCGCACCGCGGTGCCAGCGGCAATGTTGAGCCGGAACCCGCGCGTTTGCGCTCGATCAAATTTCAGCGCCCGATTGGTTTCAAAGAAGTGATAGTGAGAGCCGACCTGGATCGGACGATCACCGGTGTTTGAAACCTCAACGATAATGGTTTGTCGACCGACGTTGATTTCGATGTCGCCTCCGGCGGTTTTCATTTCTCCAGGAATCATGCTTTTTTCTCAGACAATTGGTTCGTGAACCGTAACCAGCTTGGTACCATCAGGAAACGTGGCTTCGACCTGAATCTCGGGAATCATCTCGCTCACGCCTTCCATGACCTCATCACGCTTCAGCAAGGTGGTACCGTAAGCCATCAAATCGGCCACGCTCTTGCCCTCTCGCGCGCCTTCAAGTATTGCCGCCGATATGTAGGCAACCGCTTCCGGGTAATTGAGCTTGAGTCCCTTCGCCTTGCGGCGCTCTGCGAGCAATGCCGCAGTGAATATCAATAATTTGTCTTTTTCTCGCGGCGTCAACTCCACTTTCTAATCTCTCCCCTCTCGTTGATTCATACGCACACGCGGCTGGTTCAGGTTGCCCAGATTCGTGGCGGCAAAGCAGCCCTTCGCGCATACCACGGGCGCAACACGCTCCAAAGCCCGGAAAACAACTTGCGTCCCTGCTCGACGCTGTTCCCGACCCAGCGCGCGACCAGAGCGTCCCCTAGGCGGGTGACGCCCGCTTTTTTATAATCGGAAAGGGCGCCGCGCGCTGCATCGATGACGTCGTCGCTCACCGGTTTTCCGGCCACCAGCATCGAACCAAAAGAGCAGTTTCCAGCCAGGCACGACGGCGCTGCGCGAAACTGATTTGATGCGCCGATGCCCGCCTGTTCCCTGAACAGCGGCCGGCCATCCCGCCTGATGTCAGTCACTTGCTGCAATTGTCCACTGAAAAAATGTTGATCGCTTTGCGGCCTGCCCAGGCACGTGAAGTCCCATCCGCAGAACACCGCGTCGTCCGCCAGATCGACCCGCAGTGACATCTGCGCAGAGGCACCATCGAAGATAATACTCTCCTGCGGCAACCACTCGCACATTGCTCCTGCGGCAACCGCGATGCGCACCGTTTGCCGGGCATGACGTCCGAAACCCCGGTACCACTTGCCCGCGCCTGGTGTCGTCAGCTGCACACCGGCACGTTCCTCCGCCACTATATCGATTGCGAGTTCGTCTCCGCCAGCAACGCCGCCGGGCGGATGCACGATGACCATCTGACACAACCTGGCGTCTTCCGGATAGAAAGAGCGCTGTACCAGCAAGGGGCCACTGTGCCTGCGCCGCGCCAGCCAGGTCCGCTCATCGTCAGCCCGAAAACCGAGTTCCAGGGTTGCTTGCCAGCCCGCGGCGAGCAACGCCTCAACCGGCTTCATACCGCCAGATAACTGCGTACGTTATCCGTCTCCATGCTAGCACCCGATCCACTCTTGATAACCTCACCCCGTTGCATGACCACGTATTGATCGGCCAGCTCCTTTGCGAAGTCATAGTACTGTTCCACGAGCAGAATCGCCATATCGCCCCGTTGCGCGAGCGCGCGAATGACGCGCTCGATGTCCTTGATGATGGACGGCTGGATCCCTTCGGTCGGCTCATCGAGTATCAGAATCTTCGGCGACATCGCCAGTGCACGGCCAATCGCCAGTTGTTGCTGCTGGCCGCCTGACAGATCACCACCGCGTCGATGCAGCATGCTTTTCAGTACAGGGAACATCTCGAAGATCTGCGCTGGTATTCGTTGCGAAGCAGCACGTTTCTTGGTGGCTTGCCCCATCAGCAGATTTTCTTCAACGGTAAGCCGCGGAAATATCTCCCGCCCTTGCGGCACATAGGCCATGCCACGCTGCGCTCTTACATGGGGCGGCATCGAGGAAACGTCCTCGTCGTCCATCACGACCCGCCCGCTCTTCGAAGGCAGAACGCCCATGATGCATTTCAGGAGCGTCGTCTTGCCAACGCCGTTGCGGCCCAGCAACGTCGTGACAGCACCCGTTGGCACCTGGAACGACACATCGCGGAGCGTTTGGCTGGAACCGTAGAACTGACTGAGATTTTCAATCTGCAGCATGTGTAGAAAATGTCCTCAACGGCCGAGATAAACTTCGATGACGCGTTCGTCTGATTGCACGACGTCCATCGACCCCTCTGCCAAGACCGCACCTTCGTGCAGCACCGTCACGGTGGCGGCGATCTCACTGATAAACTCCATATCATGCTCGACGACGACGATTGAACGCTTGCCTGCCAGAGATTTGAACAACTGCGCAGTTTTTGCAGTTTCCTCGTCCGTCATGCCAGCCACCGGCTCGTCGAGCAACAGCAGTTGCGGCTCCTGCATCAAGAGCATGCCAATTTCCAGCCATTGCTTTTGCCCATGCGACAGCAAGCCGGCTGCCAGATCTGCCTGCGGCAGTAGGTCAATCGTTTCCATGGTCTCGACAATGCTGTCGATCTCCTCAGCCGTGCGGCGCGCTCTGATGCTGGCGAAGACGCGCTTGTCTGCCTTCATTGCCAGTTCGAGATTCTCGAACACGGTGTGGTTCTCGAACACGGTAGGCTTCTGGAACTTGCGGCCGATCCCCGCATGCGCAATTTGCGGTTCAGTGAGCCGCGTCAGATCGATGGTCTGACCGAAGAAAGCCGTGCCTTCGTCGGGCCGGGTCTTGCCCGTGATGACATCCATCATCGTCGTTTTTCCCGCGCCATTGGGACCGATCACGCATCTCAGCTCTCCCGCGTCAACGGTAATCGTAAGGCGATTGAGTGCCTTGAAGCCATCGAAACTCACTGTGATGTCATCGAGGTAGAGAATCGGCCCGTGCGAAACGTCGACGGAATCGCCGACGACATGGCCCAAGCCGGTGGTCGAACCGTTCGGATTGACGCTCTCTTCAACCGGACTGTTCACTCATTCGCTCCTTTCGCAACGCCTTGCGCACCTGCGCAGCAACCCCGACGATTCCTTTCGGCATGAACAAGGTCACCAGGATGAACAACGAGCCAAGGAAGAAAAGCCAGTACTCGGGAAAAGACTGGGTGAAGAAACTCTTTGCACCATTCACAGCCGAAGCGCCAAGAATCGGTCCGACAATGGTGCCGCGCCCGCCAACCGCGACCCAGACGGCGATCTCGATCGAGTTGGCCGGCGACATCTCGCTCGGATTGATGATGCCGACTTGCGGCACGTACAGCGCGCCAGCGATGCCACAGATAACCGCTGAGAGCGTCCAGACGAATAGCTTGTAACCGAGCGGATTGTACCCGGAGAACATCAGACGCGATTCGGAATCGCGAATGGCGGTGAGAATACGTCCGGTCTTGGATCGGATCAGATAGCGCGACAGGAGCGCTGAACCGATCAGTGCAGCCGCGCTGAGCGCAAACAGCGTTGCGCGCATTGGTGGTTCGGTAATGGGGAAACCGAGAATGCGTTTGAAATCGGTGAAGCCGTTGTTGCCGCCAAACCCGGTTTCGTTGCGGAAGAACAGCAACATGAAGGCAAATGTCATCGCCTGCGTGATGATCGAAAAGTACACGCCCTTGATACGCGAGCGAAAGGCGAAGAATCCGAACACGAAAGCGAGCACGCCGGGAACCAGTATTACCAGTAATACGGCCCACAGAAAGTGATCGGTAAACGCCCATTGCCATGGGTACTCCTTCCAGTCGAGGAACACCATGAAATCGGGGAGATCACTCTGGTATTGTCCATCGCGGCCGATCTGACGCATCAGATACATACCGAAGGCGTAACCGCCAAGGGCGAAGAACACGCCGTGCCCCAGCGACAGGATGCCGGCATAGCCCCAGATCAGATTCATTGCCACCGCAACGATGCAGTAGCACATGATTTTTCCGAGCAGTGTCACCGTGTACGCGGAAACATGGAACGGACTTTCTTCGGGAACGAAGACAAATAGGCCTGGCACGATCACCAATGTGATGAGCGCGAAAATCGCCAGCACAGTCCATCCCACTGGGCTGAGAAGCGGATCTGTCTTCGGCGCGTACTGGATGGGGATTGTATGTGGAACAGCGATCTCTCCTTCCCCGATACCGGAAGCGCTCGTGTCGGGCGCATCGCCGTTCGCGGCACGCGCTACACCCTCTTTCAACACAGCTTGCATTTCCTTGTCCCGTAGTCGTGTTCCGTTCCAGACGCCACGCCGGAATGTGCTGCTTGGAGCAGATAACTCACGCTCATTCCTAAGCCTCCACCGCTCTGCCCTTCAGAGCGAACAGACCCTGCGGTCGTTTCTGGATCACGGCAATAATCACGACCAGAACCAGTATCTTGGTGAGCACCGCGCCGATGTGCGGCTCGATGAATTTGGAGAACACACCCAGACCGAGCGCGGCATAGACCGTTCCCGCCAGTTGCCCGACACCGCCAAGCACAACGACCATGAACGAATCAATAATGTAGGCTTGACCGAGATCCGGCCCAACGTTGCCAATCTGCGATAGAGCAACGCCTGCCAGTCCGGCGATGCCCGAGCCCAAACCAAACGCGAGCAAGTCGACTCGACCGGTCGGCACACCGACGCAGGAAGCCATCGTGCGGTTTTGCGTGACGCCACGAATAAATAATCCGAGACGCGTGCGCGACAGCATCAACCACACCAAGGCCAGTACGAAAAACGAAAAGATGATGATGAAGATGCGGTTGTACGGCATCACCACGCTCATGAACTCGACACCGCCCGACATCCAGGAAGGATTCGCCACCTCAACATTCTGTGCACCAAAAATCTGTCGTACCGTCTGAATCAGAAACAGGCTGATGCCCCAAGTCGCCAGCAGCGTTTCCAGCGGCCGGCCATAAAGCCAGCGGATAACCGTGCGCTCTAGCAGCACTCCGACAGCGGCAGCGACGCAAAACGCGACCGGTATGGCCGCAATGACATAGAAATTGAAGGCCTCCGGAAAATGATTCTTGAAAATGGTCTGGGTGACATACGTAGCATAGGCACCAATCATCAGCATTTCGCCATGCGCCAGGTTGATGACGCCGAGCAGCCCATAGGTAATGGCCAGCCCCAACGCGACCAACAGTAGAATGCTTCCCAGCGAAAGGCCGCTGAAGAAGCGGCCAAAGTAATCGATCAGCATCAGCCGGCGATCGATCGACTTCATTGATTCTTCCGCTGCCAGACGCACTTCCTCCTCTGGCTCGATAAACTCGCCGTCCGATGTCTTTTCCAGTTTCGCGGCTAGCAGTTCTCGAACGCGCCGCTGGTCGCTGTCAGCCATCGCGATGGCTGCTGCCAACCTCACTTCAGGGTCGTCGCTGGCCAGCTCAATCACCGATTTCGTCTGCGCCAGCATGGCACGTATTTCGGCGTCGCTTTCCTCGTCCAGCGCCTGGGAAAGCACCGGCAGCAACTTCGAATCTTCAACGCTTTCGAGCGCTTGGGCCGAGGCAAATCGCGTGTCGCGATCTTCCGACAACAAGCTCAGTGACGCCATGGCAGTCTCGAGATTGCCGCGCATAAGATTGTTGACGATGACACTGTCGTAATAGTCCGGCTCCGGGTCGAGTGGTTCGCGTGTGACCGCGTCAACGATTTCGTCGAACTCGAGAATGACCTGCCCCTCTTCGGTAACATACACCTCGCCGTTGTAGAGCAGTTCGAGAATCTCCAGTGCCGCCTCGTCTCCAGCGGCAGCAATGGCATCTATCGCTTCGATTCGGGTAGCCAGCTCATCCGAAGCCAGTCCCTGGACCGCTGCTGCATCGAGCGCGCGTGCCGGCAACACCACGGTAAAGCCCAACAGCACCGCCAACCCGACCATCCAAACAAATCTGCGCAGCATCATCTCATCAGTCAAAGAAAAGACCTGCGGATTCGAAGTGCGTTACCACAGGCCATCCAGGCAATATTGCGAATGACCGGGGCGTTGCAGCGGCAACATACCCCGGTTTCCGCGCCTTGTTACAGATTCTGCTTGGTCTCGTTACCGGGAATGAAGGGGCTCCATGGCTGCGCACGAATCGGCTTCTTGGTCTTCCAGACGACCTGGAACTGACCATTCGGGAGAATCTCACCGATCATGACCGGCTTGTGCAGGTGATGATTCGACTTGTCCATGGTCAAGGTAAATCCGGAAGGTGCCTTGAAGGTCTGGCTGTACATCGCCTGGCGCACCTTGTCGACGTCAGTGGTGCCGGCCTTCTTGACGGCCTGTGCCCACATGTGAATACCGACGTAGGTGGCTTCCATCGGATCGTTGGTCACGACGGTATCAAGATTGGGAACACCATTTTTCTTGGCCCACGACTCGTACATTTTGATGAACTGACGGTTCTGCCTGCCTTTGACCGACATGAAGTAGTTCCATGCAGCAAGGTGGCCGACCAGCGGCTTGGTGTCGATACCGCGCAACTCTTCTTCACCGACCGAGAAGGCCACTACCGGCACGTCGGTCGCCTTCAAGCCAGCGTTGCCAAGTTCTTTATAGAAAGGAACATTGGAATCGCCGTTGATGGTCGAAACAACCGCAGTCTTGCCGCCAGCAGCAAACTTCTTGATGTTGGTAACAATAGTCTGGTAATCGCTGTGACCAAACGGTGTGTACACCTCTTCGATGTCGGACTCCTTGACACCCTTGGACTTCAAGAAAGCGCGAAGAATCTTGTTGGTGGTGCGCGGATATACGTAGTCGGTGCCGAGCAGGTACCAACGCTTGGCGCCACCGCCTTCAGGGCTCATCAGGTATTCGACTGCCGGAATTGCCTGCTGATTAGGCGCAGCACCGGTGTAGAACACGTTCTGCGACAACTCTTCCCCTTCATACTGCACGGGGTAGAACAGCAGCGAATTGAGCTCTTCGAATACTGGCAATACCGACTTGCGCGATACCGATGTCCAGCAGCCAAATACAACGTCAACCTTTTCTTGCGTGATGAGCTGACGCGCCTTTTCGGCAAACAGCGGCCAGTTGGATGCCGGGTCAACCACTACCGGCTCGAGTTTTTTGCCAAGCAAACCACCTTCGGCATTAATCTGCTCGATGGTCATGAGCGCCGTGTTCTTCAACGCGGTTTCCGAAATAGCCATCGTTCCCGATAGCGAATGCAGTATGCCGACCTTGATTGTGTCGGCGGCCTGCGCGACGGTGCCGAACACGGTGTTCGCCCCGATGGCGAGGCCCAGCATCGATTTCAAAAACTGTTTGCGATTCATATCGTCCCCTCGGTGATATACGGTGGATAGATGCCAACCCCACACCGCTCCTGGTGCATTGCAAAAACCGGATCGGCGCAGTTGGTCGGGGCAGCCTTCTGCAATGCACGTGCCACGCATCGGATCGAGTTAACTATCTTCATAAAATCAGTATAGTAAAAATAAAACATTAGTTTTTACATGAGCCTAGTAGAGATGCATCGTGCACCGCGTCGGTGCGCGCTTTAGACTGCATGCACAAGAATGGTGTGCGCTGGTGCCGGGTTGTTGCACCACCGGTTTGGATGCAGCTTGGCAACTCCTAAATACTGTATATAATTACAGCTATCAGGAGGGAGGCTTATGAAACCACTGACTGCACGCCAGGCTGAAGTTCTGCAGCTAATCCGCGACTTCGTTCAATCGACCGGATTCCCGCCGACGCGCGCCGACATCGCCCAGGTTCTCGGTTTCAAATCCGCAAACGCTGCCGAAGATCACCTCAAGGCGCTGGGGCGAAAGGGATATATCGAACTCCTGCCCGGCGCTTCGCGCGGTATCCGGCTAGCTGAAGGCACCGGCCTGCCGGTCATCGGACGGGTCGCGGCAGGCAGCCCCATTCTGGCTGAAGCACATGTCCAGGACCGGTTGCAGATCGACCCGTCCCTGTTCAGCCCCCACGCGGACTATCTTCTCAAAGTGCGTGGCACCAGCATGCGCGACATCGGCATTCACGAAGGCGATCTGCTGGCGGTACACAGCACCTCCGAAGTACGGTCGGGACAGGTTGTGGTGGCGCGCATCAATAATGAAGTCACCGTCAAACGCCTGAAGCGCCGAGGCAACCAGGTTCAACTGCTGCCGGAGAATCCCGAGTTCAAGCCCATACAGGTAGATCCACAGCGTGACGAGTTCGCTATCGAGGGACTGGCAGTCGGATTGATCCGCAACGGCAAAATTAGCTGAATGCACACAGCGACCCGCCATGCCTGCCGCACTCGATACCTTGCTGCACAATGCCACTATCTGGCGCGGCAGCGAGCATTCGCGCGCCGAATCGCAAATTATCCCTTCCGGTTTCGATGCTTTTGATAATGCGCTCGGCGGCTGGCCGCTGGGCGCGCTCATCGAACTCATCACGCGGCGGGAAGGTATTGGCGAATTATCAGTCCTGCTTCCTGCACTGGCCCGGTTATCGAAAGAGGAGCGCTGGATAGCGCTGATCAACCCAACATATATTCCTTACGCGCCGGCGCTATTTCATGCCGGTATCGACCTGGCCAAGATAGTTGTGATCCGCGCGTCGAGTACAACTGATGTCTTGTGGTCAATGGAACAGGCGCTGCGTTCGGGAACGTGCAGCGCAGTTCTCGGCTGGCCGTCGGCAATGACGGAACAGGCAATACGGCGACTGCAACTCGCCACTGAGACCGGTCGTGCGCTCGGCGTTTACTTCACCCAGCCGGGTGCGATTGCACGCCCTGCGCCCGTACCCTACCGGCTGCAAATCGGCGGCAGCATCGACGATATCCGTATCAAGGTGCTCAAGCGCCGCGGCGGCAGCCTGACATCAGCGCTGCATATGGGATCTGCCAACACCTATTTGATCAATCAAAAAAAAATGGGTGTTGGTAGTCCTCTCTAGTCTGTTACCAATCTGATCAATACGTATCGGCAATGTTGTGGCTGTGCCTGAACTTTCCCCGGCTGCCAATTGAAGTTTTTCTGCGGGCCGGCGCACCGCCTGAACCGCTGGTTGTCGCCGGCAACGGCAATGCGCCGTTGGTCGTTGCCTGTGACGAACGCGCCGCAGCCACGGGCATTCGCAGCGGCATAGCGTTATCCGCTGCTTATGCACTGTCTCCGCAACTAATCGTGCATACACGCGATACAAAAGCCGAGCAATCCTGCCTCGAGGAAATCGCGCTGTGGGCATTGCAGTTCACCTCACAAGTCAGCCTGTTGGCACCTGATTCGTTACTGCTCGAAATCGGCGCCAGCCTGAAACTGTTTGGCGGTCTCGACGCATTATGCAAGCGCATAAACGAGTCGGCGGCACAACTGGGCTTTGATACCCTGGTCGCGGTTGCCCCAACACCACGTGGTGCGCACTGGCTGGCAAGCGCCGGCTTCGGCATTATGGTCGAAGAACACAAAGCATTACGACATCATCTGGGCCGGCTGCCGGTTAGCTGTCTAACTGCCAATGCCGACACCTTCAACTCTTTGACAAGAGCGGGCATACGCTCAATCGGTCAGCTCGCATCTCTGCCGCGTGATGCCCTGGCACGCCGATTCGGCCAACATCTTCTGGATCAACTCTATCGTGCGTTCGGTAATCTGCCAGACCCGCGACCGGCGTTTACCCCGCCATCGCGTTTTGCAGCCCACCTTGCACTTCCATCGCCGGTCAGTGAGGCAGAAGCACTGCTGTTTGGCGCACAGCGGCTGATTCTGCAAATGACCGGTTACCTGTCTGCCGGCAATGCAGGCGTGACGCGCTTGCGGCTTGCACTGGAGAACGAGGACAGAAAAAAAACCGATGTCATCGTCGCGCTTTCCATTCCGAGCCGTGATCCGAAGCATCTCCTCAACCTGCTGCGTGAACGGCTCTCGCAGACCAGGCTGCCGGCGCGCAGCGAAGCGATGACACTCGAAGCGCTGGATATCGCGCAACTTGCACCGCGTAATTTTTCGTTTCTGCCGGATGCAACTCATGTCCGCGAGGAACGCGCCACACTGGTGGAAAGGCTGCGCGCACGACTCGGCAACGATGCCGTGCACGGCTTGTCGCTGTTCCCTGACGCGCGCCCCGAATTCGCCTGGCTTGAAACCGAACCCGGCACGATTGTCCAGACCGGCCCGTCCCTGC
>CP070775.1:2933542-2940665 GCA_020346185.1 Betaproteobacteria bacterium
CCAACCACCCACTGTGCAGTAAACTGAAAATACTCTCGCATCAAGTGGACCAAAATATCGGGCAGGTCAGTCCGGAACAGAGCAGTCAGAGAATCAACGAAGCAGTCCAGAAAATTTTTGGCGACTTTCCGCCGGGCGGTTGAAAGACCGAGTGATGACAAGAAAACAAATCAGACGAACGATTCTGATTTCGGCGCTCGCATTGCTGCTGGTTGCCGGGCTGTGGCTTTATTTCACCGTTTACCGGTCTACCGCGTCGATACTGTATCGCGCAGAGAATTTCCTGTTCACGCGCATGACGGTGAACCAACTTGGTGATCATGGAAGCACCCGGTACTTTTTTGTAACCAACCGCCAGAAGACAGAAGAAGCCGAAATCCTCGAGAACCGGTTTGGCAATGTCCGAGGACCGAAGCTCAGTTTTGGTTTCTTTGATACCACCATCGAACCGACTGTCGGATTTGGCATGTTCGTCAATCCGAGCGAGTGGTTCCAGAGCGAGGAAATCCGGGTCAATGGGATGGATGCTCTGGAGCAGGAAGCGTTCGTTGAGCGCTTGGCTAAACTGGTCAACGCGTCGCCTCAGCGTTCGCTGTTGATCATTATCCACGGATTCAGGGAAAGATTTCCCTCGGCCCTGCGCAAAACTGCGTTCGTTGGAACAATGCTAGATATCAATTCGCCAGTGATGCTATTTGACTGGCCCGGCGACCAGGGCTCTACCTTGCGCGGTTACCGCCGGGCCCGCGCTGTTGCTTCTGAATCAGGTGCGGAACTGGCCGTGACCCTCGAGTTGATCATCAGCGATATTGGCGCTGAGAAGGTCTGGCTGATCGCCAACAGCATGGGCGCGCAGGTGGTGGTTGATGCATTCAGCCGCTTGTACCAGAAGCCTGAATTTGCCGATGCGCAAATCGAGATAGAGGATGTCGTGCTGACAGCGCCGGACGCCAGCCGAGAAGGCTTTGACCAACAGTTCAAGCGCGAACTCAGCGTGTTGACACGCAACCTGACGGTGTATGTGTCATCGAACGACCGTGCACTTGTAATGAGCCGTATCGTTAACCGGGATGCCCGCCTCGGGGAAAGCACGTTGGGGCCGGCGATGCGAAATGAGGCTGCGCGGTTCTCGGAAGTCATGAGCCCTGGTGAGGACGTTGTTACCCTTGTCGACGTTACGCCGGTTAATCGCACGCGTAATTTTCATAACTTCAGTCTGGAAACTCCGGAGTTTTTTGACGACCTGTTCATTCGATTGACGAATGAGCAGACACCGAACACACGCACGCTGTACCGGCTGGAAACAGAGGATGGTGCAAATTACTGGGTACTCACCCCCGGGCGTTAGGCAAGCTCGCGGCAAGGCAATGGCTGTGTTTAAGTCAAGTTGGTACGCGCGATGCAGCTCTCGATTACCAGGTTTGTTCTGCGTGGCATTTCTTTTTAGCCTGCAGGGCTGCGGCGGAATGCCATTGCAGCCGTGGCACACAGAGAAACTGGACGAGGAATTCACGCGAAGCAAAGCCGATGAAGTACAGAGCTTCGATGATTACCTGAAACTGGAAGACCGGTTGTTCGATCAACTCGACGAAAAAGTCTACTCACAGACCGAGACCGGACCGGAATATCAAATCGATCGATACAGCAGCGGCAGCGCGGCCGATCCACGCGAGCACTCTCCGGACTGGAATCGCAGTTTTGAACTGACTTCAAAGCAGACACGAGGCGCGGTGCTCTTGTTGCATGGAATGTCCGATTCGCCTTATTCACTGCGTGCCCTGGGGCAGGCATTCAATGAGCGTGGTTACCGCGTACTCGGATTGCGGCTGCCGGGGCACGGCACTGCACCTTCGGGGCTCAGATACATCAGACGATACGACATGGCGGCAGCCGTGCAAGTGGCTATGCAGCACCTCGATGAAGCAGTGAATGGTGATTCGGTGCATATCGTCGGATATTCAAACGGTGCCGCCCTGGCGGTGGAATTTGCGCTTGATGCGCTGGAGGGCAAAACACAGCCGGTACCAGCGAGCTTGACTCTGATCTCACCAGCCGTTGGCGTGCATCCGGCAGGGGCACTGGCGGGGACAAAGAATGCGCTGTCAAACTTGCCCGGTTTAGGTGGGTTGGCTTTTTTGTCGATCCAGCAAGAGTTCGATCCGTACAAATACAATTCCTTTGCCACCAATGCCGGCGCTGTGGTTCACGATCTGACGCAGTCTGTCGCCCGGCGTATCGCCGACAGAGCGGCCACCGATACCGAGATCGTTTTGCCGCCTGTACTTGTGTTCAAGTCAACGGTCGATGCAACCGTTAGCACGGATGCGCTTATCGATCGACTGCTAAGACATTTGCGACCGGATCGTCATGAACTGGTGCTGTTCGATGTCAATCGTTTCGCAGTAATAGCAACGAGGCTTCTGATAGAAGACCCGGCGCCACTGACCGACCGGGTGATGAACGACGCAACACTGCCAATAAAGGTCACGCTGGTAACTAACGAGAACGCAAATACGCGAGAGGTTGCCAGCAAGTACAAGAATCCATTCTCTGCCGACGTGTCCGGCGAGAAGCGACTCGGGCTTGCGTGGCCGGCAGGCGTTGTGTCGTTGTCTCACGTCGCGCTGCCGTTTCCGCCGAGCGATCCGCTTTACGGTCAGTACCCGCCGGAAAGCGACGACGTGCTGTTTCTTGGGCGGGTGTCGCTCCATGGCGAGCGGGGTCTGATGCAGATTCCCGCCGACTGGTTTTTTCGACTGAGATATAACCCGTTCTTCGATTGCCTCGAAGATCGCGCGCTGGACTGGGTAGATTCTGCCAATGGGGCGTCGATGTAATGGTGCTGTGTGTTTCCGGTAGTGTTGGCCCACGTCGGCATGCTGTGTCGCCATAGTCTGCAAAAACCGGTGATGAGCATGTTCGAGACGATGCGCGTAAACGCGAGATCGGCGCCGAAGAGGATCCACTGGTCAAGCAGTCGGTTGATTCGGCGAAAGATCGTGTTGAGGGAATTTTTGAACGTGCCGGTCTCAAGCTCTATGGCAGCGCCCGTGTGCGTTACCGCCAGGTCGATTCGAGTGGCATCTGGAGTGACGGAGGATCCCGGATAGGACTTACCTGGCACTGGCGCATCAATCCTGATATTGGTTTGTTCGCGCGCGCCGAGGCGGGGATCAATATCCTTGATCAGATCGATTTCCTTTTCAATCGCGGCGACCGGCCTGCGGGTCAGGATTTTGGTGATACGTTCTTCCGACGCTTGCTCAACGTCGGAGTCGAAACGCCCCGCGCCGTGCTCACGGTCGGCAAGGCCTGGTCGACCTACTACCGCGTTTCGAGCTTTACCGACCGATTTCAGGGCACCGGCGCAAGTGCGAGCGGTACCTACAACGCCGGAACCGACGGTGGCAGTACCGGCACTGGTCGCGCTGATGATGTTCTGCAGGGGCGTGGCTTTGCCGGCCCGCTTCAACGCGAGCTGCTGCTGCGGCCGCTCGGTCTCAACGTTCAGCTCCAGCACGGGGAGCCGATTCCGTTGGTGGAAGGGAAGCGCTACAACACAACTGTTGGTTTGAGCACGGTTTATGAAACAGAGTCCAGCCTGGCCATCGGCGTTGCCTATAACCATGCCAACATTGACGATGCCGATCTCGAGGCGCTACGCTCAGTCGGCATAGATGGCGATGCCACAGCGCTGGTCGTCGGGGCGCGTTGGTATGGAGACAAATGGTATGTTGGCACCGTTGTTTCACGTCTGAAAAATCACGACACGACCGATGACGGAATATATTTCGATGGAACCGGATGGGAGGTATACAGCCAATACAATGTTCTTGGCCCCTGGTGGGCCGTCGTTGGCTGGAACATACTCGAACCGGACTCGTCGCAGGCACAGGCGGGGCCGTTCGAGGTCGATTATGGTGTAGTGGGCGTACGTTACAGTTTTCAGGACTTCCGGAAAATGATTTTTGCGAATGTACGCCTGGAGTCGAGCGTTTCGCAGGATGGTTCACCGAGGAGCGATGTCTACACGATCGGTATTCGGTGGGATCTTCCCTGACTGGTCCTCGGGCGAGTTGCGGAACTTCAAACTTCACATCCTTCTCATGCGATGGCCAAAGATGCCTGAACGGTACTGGCAGCGAATCATGTGATGGGTCGGGTAAATGTGCGATACGGATGATTGCAGCTTGACAAGAACGGCGTGAAACCACTCATGTTACTGCTCTGGTTGGTCGCCTTGCTTCTCACGCCTGTATATGCAGCCTCTGTCACGAGTGACTCGGCGCGCAGGGAGGCGCCGATTTGCGGCGCGATCAAGGAGCCGTTCGTCTTCTGGTTGTGGAGTCGGATGGCACCGCGGGCAAAGCCGGCGCGGGCCACTCGGCACGCTAACGTTGAAGCGGTCAGTTTCACAACGAGCGATTACAAAAAACTCAGCGGTTACAGAATCCGCGCACACAACAACCACAATGAGCCTGTTGAACCGAAAGGCTACGTTTTGATGACGCTGGGCAACGCCATGATCGCCGACCAGATGATCGGTGAGCTGTCGGCGTACGCGCGAGCCGGTTACGATGCCTATATATACGACTATCGCGGCTACGGCTTGTCGGAAGGCAAGCGCCGCATCAACGCGATTATTGAAGACTATCGCGAAATTGTTGCCGACCTGAACAACAAATATGAGCGCAAGATGCTCTATGGGCTATCGCTCGGCGGCATGGTAATGATGAACGCGATCGGGTCAGGCGTTGAGTTTGATGCGGCGGTGATTGATTCGGCACCGAGCAGACTTTCCAGCTATGGTTGCCCCGACAGAATTGATCCGGTCAATCAACTCACTGAAGCAAATGCACCCAAACTCCTCATCATTACAGGAAAGCGTGATCAGGTTCTGGGACCGAAGGATACGCGTGAGCTTCGAGAAAAAGCCGGTGCAATGGGAGCGCAGACATACGACGGGGAGAATTTCGCGCACCCCTATATGGACCGCATTTACGACGTTCATTTGCAGCGCGCCAGACTAGTGCGGGAGCATTTGTTGCCACCAGGGGGGCTGGCCCCGTGACACATGGCTTCGCCCATTCTCTGCGTAATTCGAGCAATCTGTCAGCGGTAGCTCTGGAAAAAGGAAGCCGCTATGCTGATGCGGATGATTTTCGCCAGTTGATACGATTCGCAGAATCGAGCAAAGGTCAGAACTAAAGAGGGGGGAGGCGAAATGAACATCGAAAGTCTCACGCAGTTTTTCTTGTGGTGCACTGTTATTAATCTGGGGATCTATATTGTCTGGGTGCTGTTTGTTCTTCTGGCACCGAATTTTGTTTACGGGATGCAAATAAAATGGATTCCG
The DNA here is from genome assembly GCA_020346185.1 of Betaproteobacteria bacterium. GTDB lineage: Bacteria > Pseudomonadota > Gammaproteobacteria > Burkholderiales > Eutrophovitaceae > SG8-40. The sequence goes on from CP070775.1 coordinate 2,938,899, forward strand.
ATCTCGCGTGAAACTTTCAACGTAATGATGTACGCCTTTATGGGGGCTTTCAAAGTGGTGATCATCGTCTTCTGCTTCGTTCCCTACCTGAGTCTGCTGATTATTTGGCGGCTAGTTGCCTGCGGATAGCATAATGGAGCATTCTGTTTGTCTGGAATCGAAGTTGCGGAGAAGTCTGGAGCCAGTGCGATGAAACGATTGACAAAGTATCTGCGTTTTGTGCCAGTGGTTTTATTGACTGCCTGTACCGGGATTCCGAGTGGCGTTGAGCCGGTCCAGGAATTCGAACTGAACAAATACCTTGGTAAATGGTATGAGATTGCGCGCCTGGATCACCGGTTTGAGCGCGGCCTCGATAAAATCACCGCCGAGTACACGCTGCGCGATGATGGCGGAGTTCGCGTGATCAACAAAGGCTACAAGACGAATGCCGGGGAATGGAACGAGATCGAGGGCAAAGCGTATTTCGTGGGTCCGGAGAACGAAGGACATCTGAAAGTCTCATTCTTCGGGCCGCTCTATTCTTCGTACGTGGTGTTCGAGCTCGACAAGGAAGACTATCAGTACGCTTTCGTTTCGGGGAACAACACCTCGTATCTTTGGCTTTTGTCGCGGACACCCGAGGTCAGCGATCAACTGCTGGCACGTTTCAAAACCCGGGCGAAAGAGTTGGGATTTGATACTGACGCATTGATCTACGTCCGGCAGGAATAGGCGTAATGCGGCATCCGAAGAGCTCAGATGAACAGACTGGACGTGACTGAGGGAAGCGTAAATCGCTTGTACGGACTCATCGCCGTTTTGTTGCTTTTGGCTGGCTGTTCATCTGGGGAAGACAGCGCTGTCCTGGGCGCTGCACCCGCTGATGCGCAATCCATTGCCCCGGGCCGAGACGGGACGACCTACGTTTATGAATGCGATGACCAGTCTGTGTTTACAGCCAGGGTCGAAGGGGAGAAAGCATGGCTGTTTCTCCGGTCCGGCACGATCAGTTTGCCGCATGTGGAAGCGGCATCGGGAGCAAAGTACAGTGACGGTAAGACGACTTACTGGAGCAAAGGCGAGTCGGCGGCGCTGGAACGTCCCGGTAGTCCCCGCATTGAGTGCAAAAACAATCGTCGCCAGGCTATTTGGGAGGACGCCAAACTGAGAGGCGCGGACTTCAGGGCGACTGGAAACGAACCAGGTTGGTACATGGAGATCAGCGAAGCTTACGGCATTGTCTTTGTGACCAATTACGGGTCCGACCGTTATCACTTCGAGGAATTCGAGACCAACAGCGATCCTGCATCCAGAGAAACGATATTCAAAGCCAGCAAAAATGGTCACGAGCTGCTGGTCGTGCTGGTTGGGAAGCGTTGTACCGACTCGATGAGCGGTGAGAAGTTTGAGACGACGGTCGTTGTCACACTGAACGCAACGCAACTGAATGGTTGCGGCAGGGCGTTGCATTGAACCGGTTCGCGAAGCTTGCGCATGCGTTTGCATACGTGGCGTGACCTGAGCAAGCCCAACCGCAGCCCGGCGTCTGCACACGGTGTTGCGTTCGCAATAGAAAAGCATTCAGCGTAGGTCTGGGCAGCTGCATAAACGCGTTTGTCATATTGTTGACGCATATCCGGCACGAGCGTCTAATGAAGCGACGCTGGTCGTGGATGTTCGACGTATTGGGCGATTCGGACTGCGTATCTTCAATTTCTGTAAGGACAATTCAGAGGAGAAGAGCTATGAAAAAATCACTTGTCTTTTTGTCGTTCGCGATTCTGC
>CP070775.1:2940765-2948095 GCA_020346185.1 Betaproteobacteria bacterium
GTCAGTGGCAAGTTTGTCGAGCGTGTTGCTAAGTTGCCGTGTGAGTTCCAGTGTGACCAGATTCATCGGCGGGTTGTTTAGCGTGAGCAGCGCAACGCCGTCTGTAATCTCGACCTGTGTCAAATCTGTCGCCATTGTTTTTCTCCTCGCACGCTATCGATGGTAGCCCACATCCGATCTGGGGCTTCGCTCAACCGGGCACCTTGGTGTATTTTGTTCCTCCGGTGTATGTTCATTATCGGTGCTCGTCGCGCATGACGTAGCGACGACACCGCACCGCAATAACTACAGGGTGGAGAAATTTCATGGAAGACTATCACGTTGCCGTGGGAGAAACGGTCAGCTTTTCCAAGACCGTCGGCGAAACCGATATTTACCTGTTCGCGGGGATAACCGGCGATTTTTCCGGCAATCACGTGAACGAGGAATACATGAGGAAATCCCGCTACAGGAAACGGATCGCCCACGGTGCGCTCATGGTGGGATACATGTCCACAGCATCGACGCTGATGATCGACCGTGCGGTGCGCCAAGGCATTGACGCGACGCCAGTATCGCTGGGTTACGATCGCGTCCGGTTCGTGGGCCCGGTATTCATCAATGACACGATCACCGTAACCTACAGCATTGCCGATATAGATCGTGATCGTGATCGCACGCGCGCCAAGGTCGAGGTCACCAATCAGGGTGGTGAAACTGTTGCCGTGGCCGAGCATATACTGGCCTGGGTTGCCAAGGAGGCCGCATGAACGCGCTTGAAGGAATCAAAGTTGTCAGCTTTAACCACTTTCTGATGGGTCCAGCGGCAATGCAGACGCTTGGCGACCTCGGGGCGGACGTAATCGCGGTTGAGCCCGTTGGCGGTGCTTTCCAGCGTCAATGGGGCGGTGGCAATCGAAAGGTGGATGGCGAAAGCCTGTTGTTTCTGTGTGCCAATCGAAACAAACGCAGCATGGCGCTCGACCTCAAGTCGGAGCGCGGTGTCGAGATCGCCCGCAAGCTGGTGATGGGTGCCGATGTTGTTGCCGAGAACTTCCGCCCCGGCGTGATGGACCGTCTCGGACTCGGTTATGAGGACGTCAAGGCGGAGAATCCCGGTGTCATCTATGCCGCTGCTTCAGGGTACGGCGCAGGTGGTCCGTACGTGAATAGACCCGGCCAGGACATGCTGATTCAGGCCATGTCAGGCCTCGCGGCGGTCTCGGGCGACGACGAGGACGGCGCGCACCCGGTCGGTGTCTCGGCGGTGGACCATCACGGCGCAATGATTCTGGCGATGAGCATCCTCGCCGCGCTTATCAACCGCAATCGTACCGGCGAAGGGTGTCGCATCGATGTCAATTTACTGTCTTCGGCAATTGACTTGCAGATGGAATCGCTGACCTGCTACCTCAACGGCCCGCGACCCGAGACGATTCGCCATCCGAAACACTCTGGTGGCTGGATGTTCCCGGCACCTTATGGTGCGTACAACACCAAGGATGGTCAGCTGGTACTGTCCTTCGCCGACATGCCGACACTGGCCAAAGCACTCGATACGCCGCAGCTGGCCGAATTCACGAATGAAGAAACCTTTCCGCGGCGCGAAGAAATCATTCCCATCGTTCAAGGAGCACTGCTCAAACGCACCACCAAACAATGGGAAGACATTCTCACCGAGCACAAGCTATGGCACGCACCGGTCAACGACTACGCAGCGCTCGAGAAAGATCCGCAGGTCGCTTTCCTCGGTTCCTTCGAGATAATCCAGCGCAGTACCGAAACGCCGCTCACAGTCGTCAAGCATCCGGTGCAATACAACGGCAAGGTGCCGCCAGTGCGTCTACCGCCGCAACCTCTCGGTGCTCAAACCGCAGAGGTGATGGAGGAGCTTGGTTACGCAAGGGAAGAGATTGAGCAACTGGCTGCAGATGGTATTGTGGGATTGGGACCGACGGCAGAGTAGGTCACCAGCATACGGCCTGCTACATTAGGTCGCCAGCACCGATCTCAGAAAATCCCGGGTTCGCTGCTCCCGAGGATTCTTGAGCACCTGTTCCGGCGGTCCATCCTCCAGTATCCGCCCCTCATCGAAAAACAACACCCGATCCGATGATCGTTCAGCAAAATTCATCTCGTGCGTGACGATCAGCATGGTCATGAATCGCCTGTTCGAGAGATCACGCAGAATCGCCAGAATGCCGCCCACCAGTTCCGGATCCAGCGCCGAGGTGATCTCGTCGAACAGCATGATGCGCGGCTCCATAGCCAGCGCGCGGGCAATGGCGACGCGCTGCTTCTGGCCGCCGGACAACTGTGCCGGAAATGCGTTGTACTTGTCGCCGAGGCCGACCATGTCGAGGTAATGGCCGGCGCGCTCGTTGGCTTCTGTTTTGGCCAAACCCTTCACATTGACCGGTGCCAGCGCCACATTCGCCTGCGCGCTCATATGCGGGAACAGATTGAAGTGCTGGAACACCATGCCCACTTTCGAACGGACTTTGCGTATGTGTTGTTCAGGTGCCGCCACTTCCCCGCCCTGCCTTTCGACCGTCCACAATGACTCGCCTTCGATCTCGATACGCCCGGCAGTAGGCGGATCAAGCGTCATCAACAGGCGCAACAGCGTCGACTTGCCGGAGCCGCTGGGGCCGATAATACTGACCGTCTGCGCCTGCGGCACATCGAGATCGATACCGCGCAGTACCTTTAACTTGTCAAAGTGTTTGTGCACGTCGCGCATGCGAACTGCCATTGTCGCGACAGTCGATGCGGTAGTATCAGGTTGCTGCATAGGGCTTGAGCTTCGTTTCCAGTGTGCGAATTCCGGCAGCGGCAATCAGACTCATCACCAGGAAAGCGACACCAACCAAGGTTAGTGGCTCGGTGTAGCGAAAACTCTCCGCACCGAGAATCTTCGCTTGCTGCAGCATCTCCAGTACGGTAATGGCCGACAACAACGGCGTGTCCTTGAACATGGCCACCAGGTAATTGCCTAGCGCCGGCACTACCGGCGGGATGGCCTGCGGCAAAATCACCTTTAAAGTGGTCGTCAAGCGGCTCAGATTGAGCGCCGTCGCCGCTTCCCATTGTCCGCGCGGGATGCTTTCGATACCGGCGCGGTACACCTCCGAGCAATAGGCAGCGTAGTGCAAGCCCAACCCGAGTATGCCGGTGGCGAGCGGGCTCATGGTGAGGCCGAGAGTTGGCAGCACATAGAAGAGAAAATAGATCTGCACCAACAATGGCGTGCTACGGATAAATTCAATGATAAACGCAGTCGGCCAGGAAATCAGTGTGAAACGCGAACGCCGGGCCAACGCCAAAACGAGGCCGACCATCAGTGCAAAAGCCATCCCGAGCACTGTCGCCTGTACCGTTACTTTCAGCCCACCTGCCAGCAACGGCAAGCTCTCCAACGCATAATCCCAGTCAAACAAGCTCATGCCAATTCCTGGTAATCCGATGTTCTGCCCTGAGCTCGCGCCAGCCAACGCTCCAGCAGCCGTATCAACAGAGCGATGACCATCGCCGCTGCAAAGTACATGAGCAGGACCAGTGAAAATATCTCTGCTGTCTTCAGCGTTTCGGCGCGCAGGATCTGCGCACTGAACGTGAGGTCGGTAATGGTGATCAGTGATACCAACGCGGTATTCTTGAGCAGTTCAATCAGCAGGTTTCCCGCCGGCGGCAGCATCGCCGGCACCGCTTGCGGCAAAATGACACGGCGCATGGTTGTCCAGCGCGACAGGTTAAGCGACACGGCGGCTTCCCACTGACCCTTTGACACCGCCAGGATGGCGCCACGCACGACCTCGGCACCATAGGCACCGGCGTTGAGACCGAGCACGACTATGCCAACCACTTTGGCATCCAGGGAGAAACCGAACAGTGGTAAAACGAAATAAAACCAGAACAGTTGGACCAGTGCTGAAGTGCCGCGAAAAACTTCGATATAGGATGCGGCCAGCCACCGCACAGGAGCGATAAGCGAAATTCGCGACAAGCCCGCGATCAGCGCGGTGACGACACCAAATACGGCGCCGCCCACAGTAAGTTGCAGGGTAACACCCAGCCCGGTCAGCAACGGCGGGACAAGTTCCGTCACTAATCGGACCGCTGAAAGACTTCGCCGCGTCTTAAGCTAGAGAATCAACCGGCGCACAGTTGCGCGGCGGTTACCTCACCCGGCGATTCCTGTCCGGTAAATCCGAACGGTCTCACCAGCTCACGATGCTCCGGCGTGTTGATGAATGCAGCCAGCTCGCGATTGAATGCATCGACCAAATCCTGATCTGACTGGCGGAAAGCAAACGCGCCGTATCCGCGCACCGACTTGCCATCGATGACCGGGTCAGTGAACGGTGTCGCACGTTCCACAGCGCCGTCGGTGATCTTGGAAATAATGTCCTGAATCGTCAGGCTGGTACCAGCATAGGCGTCGATGCGACTGGCCGCAACGCCTGCAACCGCGCTCGGCGCGTCGGGGAACACCTTGACCCGTTCGTCAGGCACGTTGGTCTTGCGTGCGTAGCCCCTCTCTACAGTCCCCGCGACGACACCGAGGACGGCGGCTGGATGCTCGGCAAGCCCTTCGTAGCTATGCAGGCCTTTCGGGTTGCCGGATTTGACAAGAAAAGCCTCGCCAATTCCATACGTCGGGTTCGAGAAAGTCACCTGTTTGCAGCGCTCGGGTAGTATATACATCCCCGCAGCGATGATATCGAAGCGTTCGGCCTGCAGACCAGGAATCAGCGAGCCGAACTCGGTGAGAACACCTTCGATCTCGTTTACACCGAGGCGCTTGAGAATTGCCCTCGCAATCTCTGGCGCCTCGCCGGTGAGCCGCTCGGTGGCGCTGTCAATGTAGGCATACGGCGCTTCATTGGCAAAGCCAACGCGAATCTTTCCGGCCTGTCGGGCCTTCTGCAAAGTATCGCCGGCGTCGGCCGCGCCGCTCTCTTCCGATTCCTGAGAACAGCCTGCCAACAGCAAAACAACTGCGGCAACCTGAAAGAGCCTCGACAGCATGTTTCCCCCTGATTTTTGTCGTTGCGTCACGAGCCGCGCGGTACCTGTCTACTCAATCGCTGATAGACTTGCTAACGTCGCGCAAATAGTCCGGGTCGATCGGCTTGATAGTAATAAATTCATCGCGGGTCGCGATGAATTCAGGCCGCGGATTCAATCCGTACTTGGGGCGATTGAGAGTGTTGTCGATACTGTTGTAGACAAAGAAAACATTGCTGCGCGGATACGGCGAGATATTGCTATTGGATCCGTGCATGGCGTTACAGTCAAAGAAAACCACCGAGCCGGCCGGTGCTACCATCGAACGTATTCCACCCTGATCCGCGAGAAACCGCAGGCTGTCAGCGTCAGGCACGCCGTACTCCTGCTTGCGTAGCGATGCCTTGTAATGATTGTCGGGTGTCTCGCCAATGCAGCTGATGAAGTACTGGTGCGAGCCAGGCATGATCATTAACGGGCCGTTGCTGACGGTGTTATCGGTGAGAAGTATCGAGCAGCTCACTGCCCGCATGTCGGGCATGCCATCCTCGACGTGCCAGGTTTCAAAATCTGAGTGCCAGTAAAACTCCTTTCCGAAAAGACCGGGCTTGAGATTGGCGCGCGATTGGTGAACATAAACGTCCGAGCCGACGATCTGCTTCGCGATGTTCACCAGCCGGCGGTCACGCGACAGGCGTGACAACACGCGGTTTATCTCGTGAACCTTGAATACCGAACGAACAGTGTCACTTCCCGGTTCGCAAATCGCTTCTTCGCGTCCGGAGATCGCTGGATCACTTGCCATGCGCTCGACTTCCTCGAGCAGCGCCGTGACTTCACGCTCCGGGAAGAATCCTTCGAGCAACATGAAGCCGTCGCGCTTGTAGCCCTCCAGTTGCTCAAGCGAAGCACCGGGACCAATGTGACCGGTCAGGTCGGTGTAAACGATAGGGTCCCGTCTCATGATGATTGCCGCATCTCTTGCGGCACGCGATTCGTATGCGTCTGTAATTGGTGCCATATGTGTTGCCTTCAAAAACTGCTTTGTGTTGCTATTGTCCGGTTTATCAAAAAAATTCACGCCGCCGCGGGCTCGTCGAGCAGCGGATAAACACCCTCATCGTCGTGCACTTCCCGACCGGTAAGTGGCGGGTTGAACACACAGATCATGCGCATTTTGGTTTTGGCGCGCAGATAGTGTTTGTCGTGCACGTTGAGCGCGTATATCACGCCGGGGCCAATCTTGTGAATCTTGCCGTCGGTAACTGTTTCGACTTCGCCTTCGCCCTCGATGCAGAACACCGCCTCAAGATGATGCTTGTACCAAATGTAGGTCTCGGTGCCAGGAAAGATGGTCGTCTCGTGCAAGGAAAAACCCATGCCGTCTTTCTTGAGAAGAATACGCCGGCTAGCCCAGTTCTTGGTCACGACGTCGTGCTCCGTCCCTTCTATCTCGTTGATGTTCTTTACGATCATCATGCGCTCCTTGCAAAGTTCACAAAGCGGATCTTGTCGGGCTGGACTCGGCTAACACCAAGCGCCAATACAACGCTTTGCTCAATGATTTCCAGTCCCTTGCGCAGCAATTCGTCTTCAATCGTCAGCGGTGCGAGCACCTTCAATACTTCATCCTTTGCACCAGATGTTTCGATCACCAGGCCGTTAGCAAAGGCCTCTTCCGCGATCTTTCCCGTCAGGTTGGCGTCCTCCGAGACCAACCCGCGCATCATGCCGCGCCCGCGTACGGAGAATGCGCCTTCCGGGTAACTATCGGCAATATGTCGCAGCCACATATCAATTACCTTTCCCTTACGATTGACCTCCTTGCTCAACTCGTCCGAACTCCAGAACGTCTGAATGGCTTGTTTGGCGGTGGCAAACGCTAGGTTGTTACCACGAAACGTGCCGTTGTGGGCACCTGGCTTCCATATGTCCAGTTCCGGCTTCATCAGAACCAATGACATTGGCAGACCATAGCCGCTAATTGACTTGGACAGCGTCACGATGTCCGGTTGGATGACAGCGGGTTCAAAGCTAAAGAACGTGCCGGTGCGGCCGCAACCGACTTGAATGTCATCTATGATCAGCAACATGTCATGGCGTCGGCAAAGCTGTTCGAGTTCACGCAGCCACTCGAAACGGGCAGCATTCAAGCCCCCCTCGCCTTGCACAGTCTCAACAATTACCGCAGCGGGCAAATCCACCCCGCTACTTGAGTCGGACAGCAAGCGATCGATGTAATCGATGGTGTTGAGGTCGTCACCGAGGTAACCATCGTAGGGCATGAAACTGACGTTTCCGAGTGCAACGCCCGCCGCATCGCGAAACTTTGAATTACCGG
>CP070775.1:2948195-3018324 GCA_020346185.1 Betaproteobacteria bacterium
GTGGTTTCCATACTCGGCCTGCTCTCGGCCTTCGAAGGCATGGATGCGCGTGACTGGAAGGAGATGCTCCCGTTCATCTCCGTCGCTTACGTCGAACGCGGCGCTAGCTTTGTGCTGCCCGAAGCGTTGGGCTCGCATGAAGTTGTAATTGTGCTGCGGGGAGCGCTTTCGCCGTGGGTTGACGATACAGGCGGACCCGAAGTCACGATGCCCACGACCGGGCCGGGAGGTTTCGTCGAATATGCAGGGGTGCTCGGCATCACCTCCGAGCCGCATCGCTGGCGGGCACGAAGCCCGACCCAGTTGCTGCGCCTTGACCCCTCGCTCTTTGCGCCGGGAAGTGCCTTCGCGCCCTGCCTCCTTTATGCCTTGTCGCGAAACCTCGCAACGACATTGCGCCGTAGCGCAGCGCTTTCTGTCCACTTTCGCATGGCTTGGACCCACGCCCGGGCAGCCGGTCCACTCGGATTGCACTAGTTCGATGTGCCGCGTGCTGGCGTATCTCGGTGAACCGGTCCTGCTGGACAACCTCCTTTATGCCCCAGATAACTCGCTGGTCCGGCAAAGCTACGCGCCGCAGCACTTGCGAATGCTAAATCTAGCGGGGTTCGGCCTCTCCGCATGGGATCGCGCAGGTCGTGGCCCGGGCCAGCCATATACGTACCACACGCCGGGTCTGCCTATATTCGACGCGCAGCTGCGGGCTCTGGCGCGCAAGGCCCGTCCCACCTGCGTGCTCGCGCACGTGCGCGGCGTGCAGTTCAGCGAGTCCGCCGCGGTCGGCCCTGAATTTCTGCACCCATTCCTCTATCCGGACACGGCCGTCGCGCTGGCACACAACGGGCAACTGCATCGTTTCGAAGAGATGCGACCTCGTTTGCAGCGCCACCTGCGACCAGAGGTCAGCCGTCTGGTGCGCACGGAGATCGACTCGGAATGGATCTACGCTTTGTTCCTGTCGCGGCTGCCCGAGCCTTCGGCCGAGCACACCGCAAGCGAACTTGCCGACGCGTTGGTGGAAACTTTGGAGATTCTGGGCGAGGCGCGACGGGATCTTGGCATTGATGTCGTGTCATCCGTGAACCTGTTCGTTGCGGACGGCAAGGCGATCATCGCCGCGCGTTACGTTTTCGACTTCGGTTGTTATGCGAGCGCCGATCCCGCACTGAGCGACCAACTTGACTACCTCTCGCTGTGGTACACGCTCGGGCGTCAATACACTTGCCACGAGGGTGAATGGAAAATGTTGGGTGAGCCAGAATCAGCTCAGGCGATGTTGCTCGCCTCCGAACCCCTTACCCGCGACGAGTCGACGTGGCTCGAGGTTCCAGAATACAGCCTGGTCTCGTTCGACTTGGGAGGCGCGACCCCGGCTGTAGGCGCGCGCATGATCGAATTCTGACCCGGGTGGAAACATGATCGAGAAGCACCGCGTGTATATGCGAAATCCTGATCGCATCGCGATCAGATGTTCGCGAGAATACCTGTTCGTTGGGCCAGGTGGCAGAGCGACCGAGATGGCCGACTCGAGCGAATGCCCGATTCGGAATTGCTCCCTCGGATTTCTTGAAGGTCTCGATCGGGTCAACGAAAAAAAGCGCGTGTGCACTGTGCTGCAAATTACCGGGTCAGCGCCCAACCAATATTCCAATGGCTCAGGGTCGGAAGCAGAAATTCACGGGACCGGAACTGCCTCAACCCAGTGCTCAGATTCATCTCCTTCCGTACGCCATCTTAGCGCGGCGTATTCCGGCCACATGGCTTACATCTTATTCCGGAGACATAGTTAACACTTTCACCGGGGCGAAGGGATTGGGGCCTGGTTCGAGCCGGGCTTCGTTTTCGTCGAAGAATCCTAAATCATTGTCGAGGAAGCTGACCAGCCAGATGCCGTCCTCGACCTCTCTAATTCCCACGATCTGGCCAGGGAACGCGGTACTGAGACTAATTTTGCGCTTGCCGATACAGATACGCCCGCAGCGGGTCACCCGCACCGTGCGGCCGTGAAAAGGATACTCAGGTGCAGCGGTAGACTCGAGCTGAAGGTGAATACACATCAGCGGGACAGGCGCCGCCGCCAAGCGCCTGATGCGGGCGTTCGTTGTTGTAACGGATGAACTTATCGAAGCGCTCTTGCTGCTGCAAGAAGTTATAGGAGGCTGGCTTGGTTGTTTCTTTCTTCAGCGTGAGGTGCATGCGCTCGTGAGGGCCGTTTTGCTGTGGGTTGCCGGGCTTGATGCTCTGTAAGTCGATGCCCAGTCGTAGCCACCACGCGGCCAGGCGGGACAGGCCAAACAGTGCGTTGCCCGACGCGAACGGCATGCGGATGGCCCGAGGCAGGCCGAAGTCTTTGAACGCGCGCTCGAACAAAGAGATTGCGAAGTCTGAGCGGGTGGACTTTACGCCGTCACAGGTCAACAGGTAGCGAAACCGATAGTCGGTGATGGTCAGCGGATAGCAGTATTGTCTGTTGCCCAGCATGAAGTCGCCCTTGTAGTCGGCACACCACAGCCCGTTAGGTGCCTGAGCACCGCGCAACGCGATGCCCTGAGCCTTGTGGCGGCGCCGGCGTTGGCGCTTGATGAGGCCGTTGCGATCGAGCACGGCATGCGCGGTGCTGATGGCAGGTGGTTTGCTCATGGGAAGCTCGCGGATGAGCTTGTCGCGGATCTTGGGCGCACCCCAAGCCGGGTGTTCGCGCTTAATGCCGATGATGCAGCGCTCGATCTGGAAGGGCAGCTTGTTGGTCTGTCGGTAGGGCCGGCAGCTTCGATCATAGAGCGCATCGAGGCCACAGTCCTTGTGGCGGCTGCAGATCTTGTAGCCCGTGACGCGGGAGATACCGAATTCTCGGCACAGCGGGGCCATCGTCTCGCCTTCGAGTAGTCGGGCAATGAATCTGAGGCGTTCGTCCATTCGCTTACACTCATTCCAGGGCATCTGGGCTCTCCCCAAATGCTCAAATGTGTAAATCATGTGTCCGGAATCATCTGGGTGTAAGCTATCTTTCGAGAAGGACATTCATGAGCGAGAGCCCACAGGCTAGTTTTCTATTGAGACGCCGTGTAGGCGAGCTAGTGGCTGTTGTTCACTGTTTTTCTTTAGCTGGCTTGCCTTTGCCGAAATTGAGCGAGTCGCGATTTGCACGTTGTATTTCTTTCAATGGCTGACCTTCATCTAGGAACTACACTACATTATTCGCGTTTAAACGCCGACAATGTCGCGATATGATGAGATTATCAAATGCTTCTTGTAAGCGAGCTTATTGAGGAGAGCGGGCCGTGACTAAGAACAAGGAACGAAAAGCCAAAACCGTTTCCCCGAGCAAAGCAAAGATGAAGATGCCTCACAAGTCCACGGCTAGCCCAAAGACCGACACATCGGACCTGCCGTTACAAATCCCACCTGAAGAACTGGCGCATTTGCTATTGAACTCCAGTGGAGAGGGCATCTATGGGATCGACACTAAGGGCGATGCAATTTTCGTGAATGCTGCGTGTGCGCGCATCCTCGGCTTCGCGTCCGAGGACGAGCTAATGGGCAAGCACATGCATAACCTAATACACCATACGCGCCCGGATGGAAGCCCGTATCCGGCGGAGGAATGCCAGATCTACCAGGCGCTTCGTGAGAAAAAGGGGACCCACGTCGACGACGAGGTCTTGTTCCGTGCCGACGGCACGAGTTTCCCCGCAGAATACTGGTCTTATCCGATGATCCGCGATGGCGAACTGGTTGGAGCGGTCATAACACTTATCGACATCACTGATCGGCTGCAGATGCACGAGGACATGATTGCAGCACGCAAACAGGCTGAAAGCGCGAACAAGGCCAAGAGCGCGTTTCTCGCAAACATGAGCCATGAACTAAGAACACCGATGAACGCCATCATCGGTTACTCGGAAATGTTGGCGGAGGATGCCGAGGACGAAGGTCTTGACGATATGCTTCAAGACCTCAACAAGATAACGGCAGCCGGTAGACATCTTCTGTCTCTGATCAATGACGTTCTCGACCTTTCAAAGATCGAAGCGGGGAAAATGGATCTGCACCTCGAGACCTTCTCGCTCATCGAGATGTTGGATGAGGTTTCGAGCACTGCCGCGAGCCTGCTCGAGAAAAATGACAACAAGCTCGTGTGTTCGGTATCTGAGGACGTCGGAGAGATGCACGCGGATATGACCAAAATCCGGCAGATTCTCTTCAACCTGATCTCGAATGCTGCCAAATTCACCAAGGACGGAACGATCACCCTGCAAGGATCGCGTGAGTTACGCAACGGTTTGGAGTGGATCCGGTTCGTTGTCAGTGATACTGGCATTGGTATCCCCGACGACAAGATAGATCTCATCTTCAAGGAGTTCTCGCAAGCCGACGAAACCACGACCAGAGACTTCGGTGGTACCGGTCTCGGCTTGGCGCTAACCAGACGCTTCTGCGAGATGATGGGTGGCACAATCAGCGTGGAGAGCGAGCCAGGTGTTGGTTCGAGGTTCTTTGTTGAGGTGCCAGCGGTGGTCGAGAAAAAACTTGAGAATCTCGAGAAAGAAGCCGTCATCGAAGAACGTTCTGCGCATACAGAGGCTCTGGACGAAGCGTCCGCGGGTTCAGCCGCTGCCACATTCAAAGGCAAAGCTAACGACTTTGCAAAGACAATGGTCCTGGTGATTGACGACGAGGCGGATGCGCGCGACCTGCTTCGCCGCCACCTCGAGAGCGAGGGTTACGCAGTGGTTACTGCCCGCGACGGACACGAGGGACTCGCGGTGGCCGCCAGCTTACGTCCCAGCCTCATTACGCTTGACGCGATGATGCCGAGAATGGACGGCTGGGCCACGCTCAGGCAACTGAAGGCCAACCCCGAACTCAAACATATTCCTGTGGTCATGGTATCGATCGTAGGCGACAAAACGATGAGCTATGCACTCGGCGCCGTCGAGGCGCTGCAAAAGCCGGTGAACCGTAAGCGTCTCGACGCTGTTGTCGCACGTTACGCGCAGAGCCCGGTGAAGACGGCGCTTGTTGTCGAGGATGATCCCGCTGCACGTTCCATCGTAAAACGCTACCTGGAGTCGGCGAATTGGCACGTCGAAGAGGCGCAAAATGGCGCGGTCGCCGCCGACAAAGCGAGCACGAGATCGTTCGGACTGATCCTCCTCGACCTGATGATGCCGGTCATGGATGGCTTCGAGTTTCTCCAGCAACTACGCCAGGGTAATGGCCCGTCGGCAAAATCACCCGTCGTCGTGGTTACCGCCAAGGATCTCAGCGCTGAAGATCGCGAGCGTTTGTTACAAAGCGTCGAGCACGTTGTCTCGAAGAGTGGGCGTGACATTGAGGAAGTTATAACCGACGTGCGTAAATCTCTCACCACGATCGGTGTGGAGACCACAAGCGATGGCAATGCCTAAGCGCCCAGCACCTGACAATAGCAAACTATCAAAGCGAGACCGATAACAATGACGCCGGAAGAGATTCTCGATGCGCTCCGCTCAGGTGGAGATCGATGGCACGAGGTAAAAATATCCCAGGCCGACGCCGCGCTGAATCTGAAAGAGACTGATTTGAGCGAAGCCGATCTGAGTGGTCGGGATCTGTCTGATATCGACTTCTCCGGCGCCGATTTCTTTCGCGCAAGTCTTCGCGATACAAACCTTAAGGGCTCGTCGCTATCAGGGGCTGATCTCACAAACGCGAATCTCGCTGGCGCAGGCATGTACAAGAGCAACCTGCGCGATGCAGTCTTTCAAGAGGCCGATCTGAGTGGAGCCGATCTGTCGGAATGCAAATGTTCGGGCGTCGACTTCAAAGGTGCTGTCCTCCAAGGGACCAACCTGAGCGGCGCGGATCTTCGCGGCGCCAATCTGTCTCACGCTGACCTCCGCGGCGCACGGCTATGCGATGCCGACGTGACGCGAGCGGATTTCCGGTTCGCTCATCTCGACGGTGCTGACATGACCCGCGCACACTATGGCGGCTATAAGGCAATGACAGGCCGGTTCTACGGTGTACGAGGAATCGACAGCGCTTATGGCAATGCCCTCTTCGTGCGCGATGCCAAGGATCAGGATTACATCGACACGCTGTTCCAGACGATTCAGGAAAAACCCGATGGCTGGGTAAAACGCCTCGACCGTTGGCTGTTTGCTGCATGGGCGCTGATCGATCACGGCCGCAGTCTGGCTAAAGTTAGCCTCTATGCCGGCATCATCGCGAGCCTTTACGGCCTGATCTACACCTTTGACATGCGGATGGGCTGGGGCATGATGGACTATTCTAACTCGGCGCAGAGTTGGTTCACGCCTTTTTATTATTCGATGGTTACTTACACCACCCTCGGTTATGGTGACGTGACCGCGGAAAGCCTCGTGGGCGAAGTCCTGGTTATTAGCGAGGTAGTCATCGGCTACTTCACGCTCGGATTACTACTCTCAATATTGGCAAACACAATAGCCAGAAGAAGCTGAGATCGACCTAGTTTCTCGGGTCGTCGAAACCGTTCTTCCAGTGTGTCCCGTCGCAAAACGGTTTGTTTGTCGAACCGCCGCAGCGGCATAGCGTATACCGGGCGCTTCCCGCCCCCTCGCACCACTCTTCCACATGAAGCGGAATATTCTGAACTTCGTAAGGCCCATTCTTGATAATACCGATGTTCGGTCGCTCGGGAGGAACGGGACCGAGTTTTCCATTGAACGTGTACCGAAGTGCTCCTGAAGGACAACTGGCGATCACCTCCATGAGTTCGTCCGGGCGGGCCCGGTCAGGTTGGATCCAGGGCTTTTCACCTTTCCGGAAAACTTTGGCCATTCTCTCGGAGCATCGCTCGGCGGACGCACACTGCAACAGGTTGTAGTGCACAGTGATTTCAGATCCCACATAGTCTCTCACGCCATCAACCGTTCTGTTGGGGCTCCTCTCACTGGAAAAACCGATACGCGCATGGGTGCCGTCACAGAACGGTTTGTTCGCAGACGCTCCGCAGCGACACAAAGCCATCTCTGGATGCGTGGAAAGATTCTTTCCTTTCGAATTGGTTAGATGCTCGACATTTTTTGCCAGGTAAGGTCCGTCGCCGAGCGGCTTGACGCTGGTGCCTTGCCCGGCTTCGATCGATTTGAATTCCTTCTCCTCCGTTCGCGCACTCAAGCGCGGTTCGCGCAACGCGAAGCGCTCGCTGAGTTCCTGCAAGGCAGCTACCGCCTCCTCGACGTCCGCCGGAACATCCGGATTGGTCGCTATCAACTCGGTGCCGGTCCTCGCGACATTATGAAGCCGTTCAGCGAACACGATCCAGGCAGAGCGCTTGTGCGGTAACAGTTGTATTTCGCGCGTATAGCCAAAACCTGGCCCCGCCGCCATACCCGGGTATTCAGAGCCTGCGGGCAGCTTCGTCAACGCCTCGCCCAGGGGACGCAAGACTGATGTCATCAATAGCAGAGTTGCATCTGCAAGTTTCTTCAGTTCAGAGTCAGTTTCCTCAGTATGCGCAAAGAACCGAAGCAGCATGAGCAGCATTGTTTCGTAGGCAACATTGAAAAGGTCCGCGACTTCATGCGTCACCGGGTCCGTAATCAACGTGCCACCGACGCTATCCTCGTAGTAGCGCGTCATCGGATTGGAAACGATCTTGCGCACCGGATCAAACATGCCGCCATTCGCCTCGGCCTCATGCGCGGCAGTTTCATATTCTCGGCGAATAGCGTCAAAGACCATGAAATGCGCATCCGGATGTAAAGCAGAAGGAGCCTCGCCTTGTTCGATAATCATTTCGATCGCGGCGATGGCAGAATCACGGTCGGTGACTTCGAGCAACGACTCCTCAAAATCAAGGTATCGCGCGTTCGCTTGGGCATCTCGGGGGCCAATAAAAAGCTCTTCCTCCGGAATGTTTCTGAAGCCTGTTTCTATCTTGTGATAGAGCTCTCCGATAGTCGAAAAATCGATATCGTACGGTTCGAGGCCAAGGAGCGGCGCATTGGCGTACTTTTTCTTTTGTGTGGTATCTCCACGCGCAGCGATGCGAGCCGCGACGGCATTCATTTCTCTTTGTTGATCCGAGTCGAGAACACCCGGCTCGGGCATCTCGTAACCAATCAGTCGTTCTATCGTTGCCAATGAAAACGGCTCGAGCGCGAGTTTTATCCCGAACGGAAACGCATCAGCAGCCATCGGAAAGTTGGCTCGCTTCAGATGCGGAGCTCCGCCGATTGCTGTCAACAGATTGGCTACCTGCGCCAGGTGCAACATCTCCTCGCGCGACACCATAGACAGACGCTGCTTCCAGTTAAGCACCATCTTGAGTTGCTCGGGGGTGAGGCCGCCTTCGCCGATCTGGCTCTTCAACGAATGTGCAGCAAACAGATAGATGCATGATGCGCCGTGTTCGATCTCGGCCGCGCGCGACAGAAGATAGATCAGTTCTTCGCGCGTATTGACGGGAGCGATGTTCGACCTATCGATTGCGGCTGATTTTTTCTCCATTTCCCACCCCTCAAGGAAAACAACTGCATTGACAATGAATGAAGTATCTGCGCGAGAAGCACGCCTAATTCCTCGCAGTCTTATTATCGACCGACAAGCTCAACGGATGCCCGTACTCCACGCTGCACGTAAGCCCGCGTTTACTCTGTGTCGAGGAGCGCGTCGATTTTACCCAGCAACCTAGTGAAATCGACCGGCTTGGTGTCGTAGTCATCGCACCCGGCACCGAGCGCTTTTTCCTTGTCGCCCGCCATTGCGTGTGCGGTTAGCGCTATTATGGGTATTCCCTTTGTCGTGGCAGTCTTCTTGATATTTGCCGCAGCCTCCCAACCATCCATTACGGGCAGGCTCATATCCAGCAAGATAATATCTGGAGCCTGTTCGCTGGCCATATCGACGCCCTGCTTCCCATCAAAAGCCATCACGACCTCGAATCCCTTTTTCTTGAGCCGTCGCGATAGCATATCCCGGTTCATTTCGTTGTCTTCGACCAAAAGGACTTTCGCCACTTCAATTCTCCTGTCTTGTTATCATCGGCCACCATTCGTAGCGCGCCCTAGGGCCGGGCGCCTCAATGACTTTCAGCTGTCCGTGTTTCCCGCGGTTTGGGGTAAGGCTACCAGCTTCTTCTCGAGCAACTTCCTGAGGTGCATGTCGATCATCGTTTCGAATTCTTCCGCAGTGCCAAATGTGTGGAACGCGCCCGCGTACGAGCCGTCTTCATTGACCAGCCAGTGGTCAATGTAGCGCCGGAGTTTCTCGATCTGATCAAGGCGGTCTATTACCGTCGCCTTGTCCGCCAGCGAAATCGTGGGTGCCCCTTCCTTGCGATAAAGCAGGATCTCGGGTTTTCCGGTTTCCCGAAAACTGCGCATCGCGTCCTCAAACTCGAAAGCTGTACCAGAGTCATAGCGGCTTCCGTCCGGACGGCGAATAGACGCTGGCAATGGCGACCCGATTCGCGACCAGAGAATACCGACATAAACCTCGGTCTCGTGCGGTGGGTGGATCTGGGCCTGAAATGTCTCGGAAGCAAACATTGGCTCCTCCTCCCAAAGGATCGGGATAAGGTAGGCACGCCCGGAAAACTCTTCGTTGAGGCGACCGATTACTGCTTTCACGATTTGCCGCTCGGCAATTACGTCACCGGGGGACGATATGAATACTCTGAACTGCCGGGCAACATTGCGCCGCAGCCGGACCTTCTCCAGACAGGCGCTGATGCGAGCCTTGAGAAGAATAGGATTGAACGGCTTGAACACGTAATCCTCGGCACCATGCAGGATGCAGTCGACCATTGTGTCGATGTCATCGGCCGCCGAGAGCATGATCACCGGGATTGTTCGCAGCCTTGGCGATGCCTTGAGACGTTCAAGTGTTTCCAGTCCTGATAAACCGGGCATCATGAGGTCCAGCAGGATTAAATCGAATCGTCGGTTCACAAGAATGGCGAGCGCCGCCTCGCCACTTTCGGCAACAGTCATGGCATAGCCGCTTCTTGTAAGCCGCCGTGCCAATAACTCGCGGTTTGCCGGGTCGTCGTCGACAACAAGAATTTCACCGCCTTGCCCGATCAACGATTCAAACTGCTCCCCTTGCAGTTTTGGACTTGCAGCAGATGCCGGCGCGTAGAAGGTGGTTACCTGTTTTCCCGAGATCGGTTCACCGTGCGCTTCGAGAAGCCTTGCACCGATTTCCTCGACGAGACCAAGCATGGTCTTGCTGGCGGCGGCGATGTGGCCAAGATCGCCAACCAGATCCTCGTTTCCGTTATCCAGTGCCTCTTCGCGCAGTATCTCGGCATATCCGGCAATATGGTTCAATTGCACCCGCATCTGGTACTGGGCATCCGAGACATTGATGTCATCCAAAGACTCCTTGGTCGCACTCAGATGATCATCGATCAATCCCAGTAACCTTTGGCCCGCAACCTGAATCGCCTGAAGATCACCGGTCAGGGTCTGGGTACTGGCTTCGTCGAGGTCCTCTTCCAGCATTTCTGCATAGCCGATGATGTGCCCGACTGGCGTGCGCAGGTCATGGCGAAGCGTCGACAGCCATTTTCCGAACCCGTCATTTGTCACTGCACCCGCCATGAGTTTATCCGGCCGCCGGTGGTTCGTGTTCCCGGTGGAAGCGATGGATTGTCCACTGGAAGGTTTCCAGCAATGATCGCTCCGCCAGATTTGCGGTAATTTCGGCTCTTGCCCCGTCGTCGATTTCGTTGGCGAGTCGTGCCGCGGCCGAGCGAAAGAACGCCCGCTGGTTCGAGTACTGCCAAAGGAGTTCCCGGGTTGCCATTTTGTTCTGGTATATCTCCCAGATCGCCAGCCACAGCGGTAGAAGTCCCATAGCGAACACCAGCAAGGTCTTTCCGTCGAGGCCAGCCACCTCGAAACTGGTGATGCTCTTGTAGAAAAAAAGAAGTGCCAGTGCGCCAAGAAACGCAGCGACGAACAACAAGAGCTTTACCTTCTCGAGTCGCTCATGCTGGGAATGAAGCTGATGGAGCTTGCGTTCGAAATATCCCGATTGTTCGGAGATCCAGCGGTCACGCGCAGCGTTCAGTCGCGTTCGCTCCGGGACATCACTTTCGTAGTAGAGCGGTTCCGAACACCGGATCGCATCGCGCAACCATTCGAAACCACCGAAATGGTCAACACTTGTCGAACCGAGTATCCGATTGAAACTGATCCGGTCACCCACGCCCGACAGCGTCACGAAAAATCTCGTGCGCATTGTTTCCGCCAATGCCCGATACGCAAGGTGGCGCCCGAACCAGCCTTTCTTTAGGCTGAGCATAAAAATCAGAAACCCGAGTGCGAACACTAGGACGTAACCCGCGAGGAAAATCTTCAGGGCGGCGAGTTTCGCGTAGACAAGGAACAACAGTCCCATCGTCCCGGCCATGATGCCAGATGCCTTGAACAGGCGGTCAGATTGTTTCTGGTTAGCGATTGCAACCTGGTCGGCGCGCGTATATTCCCGGTCGATCGCCGGGCACAATGGCGCGACTTCTGCGTCCCCATCAGCAGACAGCGGATAGGTCGGAACGTCCGCACCGAGACCTGAAAACCGCTCAATGGCGTAGCGATCCAGGCCCGCCCATCGTTCCAGTACAGGTACCGGCATCTCGCTGCGCTTTACGATCAGCCCACGAGCGCCACCGGATAAGAGAAAGCTTGTATCGATAGCATCTACTTTTCCCGCTGGGCTGAGGCGCGGACACCTTATCCAGACGACGACATTGCCGTTTTCGTCACCAAGATCATCATCTTCATGCACGCTTACGTTGCTCATATCGGGCCTGGCCTCTGTTGATCCGGCCAGGTAACTGATGACGACATCGGATGAGCCTCCTTGCAGCCCGTTTGCTTCGCCATCCCACAACGCAACCAGTACATTGGAGCGTCTTACCAGGTAATTCATCAGTCGCGCGTAGAGCGCGTCGCGAGCGCTACCGTCGCGTACTTGATCTGCATCACTTCCATCGGGAAGCCGGATTTCTTCAAGCTGTATGCGAGGGTCGTTGGCGAGTGCGCGAAATCTTTCAAGCGCTTCACCAGAGAAATCCGCTTCGTAAATCCGACGCGGCATGGGCAATACCGCCCGGACCGCCAGACCGAGTTCGAGGGCTACTTCGGTAGCGACTGTGTCGGCACCTTCCGCAAGGCCGCTCACGATCTCGATTGGCATTGCCGTGACACTTTTCTGCAGCCGTCCAAGTTCAGATTTCAGACGGGCTCGGATTTCCGGCAAATGCCTCGGGTCACAATCACGGTGACCAGTCACCCCAATCGAAAAGACGAAGCAACCGCCCCTTTTCTGGCTATCTCCCTGGACGGGCGTTACTCTGCCCGATTCACCGCTCGTCGCGTTCACATGTCTTTTCCAGCTTGTTGCATACCTTGCGGCGCACTAATTGCGATCACATCGCCGAGTTAGACCGCCAAAACGGGTGCGAACCCAGCGATTGCCTCAGCGCTGATTATCCACACTTTCTCGGCCTTTGCGACTGCAGCAATCAGCGCCAACAGAGACTTCGAATGTCCTGATGTCGGCACAGCCCGCGACTGGCGCCTTAAACATGCGGACTCGCCACGCTACTGCCATTTTCTCCTACGTTACATAAGAGCAGCACGGACTAGACCCAGAACATCAACAGCGCCGGCGATACCAGCGCCGTCGATCATTCTCGGTTCCACTTCACCACTACCCACCAGAAAGGCAAAGCACGGCAAGTGCCCCTTAGCGGTTCGAATGCGTCGCCAAATACTTATAGCCGCTGACGGCAGACAGCCGTAGACGGGCTAGGTCATCTTCGAAACAACTTCGTCGGTCGTGACCACCGATTCAGCCATGAAACGGAAGTTAGTCATCGCCGCCTGATAACCATCACCAAGCTCTGGATGTTGCGCTGCCGCAGTGGCATCCGCCACCACGGTCACCTCAAATCCATCCTCGAGGAGTTGGCGCATATGCGCTTCGACACAGAGATTTGCGGACATACCGGCCAGAATCACCTTGCTTTTGCCGCGCTTGCGAAGCTGCAAAGCAAGATCGTTCGTCTCGGGCCCATACACTTTGTGCGGGCTGACAACGACAGTCTTGCCGTCATTAATGTAAGGCTTCAGGCTATCAAGCCAATCGGCCCCGGAACCCTCAAAACCCTCAGTCGTAAGGGCGCCTTTGCGATCGAACATATTAATTTCGTGCATCATTTTCTCCACCGTCCCACCGAACTTCCAGCCATGGTCGGTCGGATAGTAGTAGTGCGGTGAAATGAACACGTCATACCCCTTACTTTGAGCGCTCTTAAGCAGCGCCTCGATGTGCTCGACGGTGCCATTGGCTTCAACGCTCTTGCCGACCAACCCCCACGTCACGCCCTTGGGGCTGAGAAAGTCGTTTTGAGGATCGATGACAACAACCGCAGTGTCCTTTGAATTCACGTCCATTTCGTTCTCCTGTTAGGTCATCACTTCTAGTGCATTGCTTGTTAAGCAGCGATGGTGTCTTTAGAAAAGTTTACGTTCTGAGATCAAATTCGGATTCTGCTTGGTGCACCAATCTAGTAGAAGAACTGCCGCCGGATTCGTGCCGCTGGGTTTCGCGCGCCACAGCCCGACACAGTTTGACATAGTACCCGCATACCCAATAATTCGATCAGACGAGTACTGATTTTCATTTCCACACCGCCAGACTTGAGAGTCAAGGCCAAGGCATCCGCATCCGGGAGACCTCATTTTTCAGGGCATGATTGCTAGTCACGCGATGACCATCGGGAAATACTCGCACTTTGATCTGCCCACGGACAAACCATATGATAATAATGAGGATTTGTGTGTTGACTCAAAGCAGGCCGCCGAGACATCCCGCCACGGGTCGCCACAAAACCGGGTAAGCCGGCGCCGAAACCATTGTTCCGAGCACCAGATTTACGAGGTCACCGTGTGTAACTAACATGACACACCTCCTCGGCCATTGTGGACCTTTTCTGGTGTGTCCGCAAAATCAGGGTAAAACCTGAATGGTTACAGTCGCTTGATCTCGAGCATTACGCCCGGGCCTTCGCCGACAACGATCTTGATCCGGAGTTCGCGGCCAGTGTTTCTGATGAAGACTTGAAGAGTTCGCTGTATCCTCAATGCACCAGCGCGAGAAACTGCCCACGGCAGTATCGCTATCGGGCCAACAAGCCGCTCCCCCACCTACGGGTGCTACACAACGTGTGACATTTGAGTTCTTTCAGAAGTGCAGGTCGTTTGCTCATCAGACTGGGCATGCCCGATACCCGAAGCCGCTTCGTGCGGTCGTCAATAACCTTATTGTTGTTGCACCAGCACACCCAAAACCGTTTCGATGGTGCGCACAACCTCTTCGGATTTCTGTGGATCAAGCACATCAGGATGCGGTGACGCAAACTCACGTTTGTCGTCGTCGAGATACTGGCTGGAGGCAGCCGCGAATTCATCTGCCAGAGCTGCGCGCGTGAGGATCTCTGCGCCGACTCGTATATCACCACCGGCCACGCCGAAGCCTGTTTTCACGATTTTGCTGCCAAGCAGTGACCCGAGGGTTCATCGCGATGATGGGCCAGCCCCTCATCGCGTGACAGCGCCAGTTTGCTTTGCGCATGGGCGTCCATATCGTCCAGCTTGACCCGCCCGGATACTCCAAGCAGCGGCAAAAGCCGCTTTGTCAGCAGATAAGGGGCGATCTTATTGACCGCGAACCGGACATCAAATCTGTCGTCGGTGACGGAATTGGGCGTTTTGAAGATGCCTGCATTGTTGATCAGTACATCAAGTATTGCGTACTTTTCGGCTACCGCGTTCGCAAGTGCCGCGACATCGGCAAAGCGCGACAGATCGGCCACGTAGCTTTCAACGCGCCCCTCACCTTGCTAGCGCAGAGAGCGCTGTTTTCCATGCCTCCAGTTTTGCCGAGTTGGACCGTGCAGCAGCACATTGTGTCCCTGCGAGACCAGTATCGTCGCCGTTTCCAAACCGATGCCGTCGGTCGAATCGGTAACAAAAATGGTTTTCTGCATAATTTTTGTCCGCTCCAATATCGAGAGCGAACTCAGAAACGCTCGACGACAATTTTCCCTTTGGCTTTACCCGTTTCAACCAGCCGATGCGCCTCGCGCAGATTGGCTGCATTGATTGGCGAGAAAACCTGACTGACAGTCGTGCGCATGCGGCCGGCGTCGATCTCATCGGCTACCCAGGTCAACAACTTGTGCTGTTCGATCATGTCGGGTGTCTGATACATTGACCTGGCAAACATGAACTCCCAGTGGAGACTGGCTGCTTTCAGTTTCATTTGATCCATCGGCATCGGCAGATGGGTGTCATCAATCGAGACGATCCCGCTTTGCGGCCGAATGAGTTCTACCGCGGTTTGCCAATGGCGCATGTCGTTGAAAATCGCGATGTGATCGACATGTGCGAAGCCAAGTTCGTGCACTTGCTTGACCATATCTTTGCGGTGGTTGACGACATAGTTGGCACCAAGCTCTTTTACCCATGCCGCGGTCTCAGGCCGTGACGAGGTGGCGATTATGACCAGCCCGGCGTGCTTTGCCAGTTGGATGCCGATCGAGCCAACGCCGCCACCGGCACCGATGATTAATATCGATTGGCCTTTGTCCGTTCCATCCCGATCGATGCCGAGACGGTCAAAGAATGCCTCGTAGGCTGTGATCGTGGTGAGCGGCAACGCAGCAGCTTCGGCATGGCTCAGGGATTTTGGCTTGTGGCCGACAATACGTTCGTCGATGACCTGAAATTCCGAATTACAGCCAGGGCGTGTGATATCGCCCGCGTACCAGACTTCATCGCCCGGCTTGAAAAGCGTAACTTCATCACCGACAGCCTCGACGCGGCCGCTTGCGTCCCAGCCGATTACGCGTGGCGGTTCCTCAATGGCTCCCTTGTCTTTTCCCCTGCCGCGACGAACTTTCGTATCGACCGGATTGACGGCGATTGCTTTCACAGCAACCAGAATGTCGTGGCCAGTGGGCTCCGGCTTGGGCAATTCGACATCGAGAAACGAATTCGGCTCCTCAATCGGTAGATATTCCTTAATTGCAACTGCTTTCATTAGAGATCTCTTTTAGTTAGTCAACGATTCGTGCAGCTTACGTCATTTTGTCGAGACTGAATTTTTCGACGGCGCCATCAGTCGCTGCCGTGGATTGGTACAGGGGTGGTTCCGCTCGGCCCGGCATCGATAATCTGTACCACGACCGCTTCGTCCTTGGTACCGTCGTAATTTACTTCACCCGATGGTATGTGCGGCGACGCCACCCGCCTTGATCGGCGTCGTGAGGTCGGGATCAAAACTATCGCCGGTGCCGCTCCACCAGGTACCGCTGATGACTGTCACGTGGCGTGCGTCCGGATGCCAGTGGAGCCGGCTCATGGTGTGCGGCGCGAATTTGGCGCGGACAACGTAGACACCTTTTTTCTTTGGATCGCCGTAGAGCATGACGAACTTCACTCTCGGCAGCCCGGGATAGTCTTTCCAATCGATTTCTTCGGTCTGGATGACACTCATGGCGTTGGGATCGATCTTCGGTTCCGCGATGGTTGCGTCCCAACTGCCAAGCAATACGCACGTGCCTGCTATAAGCGAACCCCATGTCTTGATCTTCATTGTCCTATTAATCCTCAACACGTTTGATTTGCCATCGCATCACCTCTGAGCGTGGCAAATGGTGCACCATATTGACAAAGAAAAAAAGTGACAGCACGCTCAATCAGGTGCGGTAGGTACAAAAAGTATCCCATAGAGGTTTCATGAGGTTCGATCGCTATGATTGTTTGCGCGGTTGCCCGATTGGAGCTGCGATTGAGTTGATCGGTGCAGAGTGGAAGAGTGTTGCGCTCTATCATTTGCTCGGCGCTAACAATTAGGTATAAAGAGCTAAGGGGGGAGCTAGAGAATGTCATTCAACGAATGCTTGCGAAACAACTCAGGGAGTTGGAAAGCGACGGCTTTATTGTTCGCGAGGTTTTCCCAGTTGTCCCGCCTCTGTCGAATACAGCCTGACCGGTAAGGGCGGGGCACTAGAGCCGTTCCTGTTGCTTATTTGCGATTGGAGTGAGAGTTGTGTTCGAAAACTCGATGTCGAAACGTTTCTTCGTCGTCGATGTTTATTTGAAGCAGGGGGCGGAATCGCCACGGTCCAGTGCCCGGATTCATCCTTATCCGGCGCATTAATCATGTCAAAGGCTTGCAGCGATGCAGGCCTTTTTCGTTTCGGCGGTTACTTCCTGATTGCTGCCGTGTGGCTGAATACTTCCAGTCGGTATCGAAGAAGATGAAAGTCGCTTGGTGTCTCGGCCAAGCCACACCCTTCAAGCATTTCCTTTACAGGCCGACAGTGGTTATCAGGCGCCAATTCCTTTGGATTCCAAGAACTCATCGGGAACATCCGCTACTTTCCTGCCGGCAATCGCGAAGTAGAACAGCGGCTTTCCGTCGATGGACAGACGGTGCCGGTAGCGTTCAATGTGGTACACGTCAAGATACTTCGAGAAGATCAGTTCCCGGATCATCTTCGAGAATCCAGATTCGTCGTTGTGATCAAAAAATGTTTCCTTGATATTGAATGCGACCCACGCTTCGCTCTTGATGATGTTGAAGGCTGCCAGAAACGCTTTTCCCGGTATATCGCCGAAGCCGAGTGCTGCAACTGTGACCATGCAGTCGCACTGCCATGAAGCGATTTCGTCAGTTTTCTCATCATTGAGGTTGCTGAAGTCCTCGATGTAATAGGCATCGTATGTTCCGGGCCGGTCGCGAATAACGGCCTCATACGCCTCTGGAATGATGTCGACGCCGATCAGACGCGAAACGCCCCGCTTCTTGAGTTCTTCCCCCATCATGCCGTTGCCGGCACCCAGGTCGAGAACACGCAGTTCGCTGAAATTGTCGCGGGACTGGTTTACCGCCGAGTCGAGTATGGAGGCGACTTTACTTGGGGAAACGCACTTAAGGCGGTCGTAGAACACTTGCTCATACAGGCCGGGAACCTGATAGATCTCATCGTAATCGTGAAACCGGATCTTGCGTTGGCCGTGTGATTGTTGAAGATAGAAAAAGGCTTCATCTTGTCCGAGGTGTGTCGATTCGGCTTGGGGAAACTGTATACGGTGTCTTTTCTGCATCAGTAGCGTTTGCTTTAGGTTATTTGCTGAACAACATGACGTCAGCGTCGAATCGTGCGATCGACAAGATCAGAGTCCGGCGCTGTGACGGGTGCGCAAGCCGCCTCGAACAGAACCTCTTGGCTTGGTTTTTCTACTTCTTCCCTATGGGCGATTTCTATAGGGCGTTTGCCGAGGGTTCACCTGGATCGAGCAAATAAGGTTCTGTATGAGCGATCTGCAAAGCTTATTAAGTCGTAAGGATAACCTTTTTGGTCTGTTCTTGTTTAGACAGGCGCGCTGGACTGGTGCACGTGGCGGTCGCGGGATTGTCGCGGCAGGGGTGTGTGTTTCCTGGTGGGGCGCGGCCACCGCTTGATTAGTCAAGGCAATCTCCTTGACATCTTAAGGTTATCCGTGATGTATTGCTGATATGTTACGTGGAGGACTTTAATTGATGATGAACGAACGACAGAAAGCGTATCGTCAGGTGTACCGAAGCCGGCTGTCCAATTGGTACAACGGCCCCATACATGTACTCGTCATCTACACCATCGGGCTGACTGCTTTGTGGCTCTACGCGCAGCATCTTGGTGATGTGCAGTGGTGGGAATGGTTGTCCGTGCCGATTTTCTGGCTCGCCTGCAATATTTTTGAATGGTATTTGCATCTCTACGTGATGCATCGGCCGCAGAAATCGAAAGCGTTGCGAGCCATATATAACCGTCACACCTTGCAACATCATCAGTTCTTCACCGATAAGGAGATGCGTTTTCGTGACCACAAGGACTGGAGGGTTACCTTCTTTCCACCTTACGCGTTGGTGGTGTTTACGCTGATATCGATCCCGGGGGCGGCTCTGTTCTATTTCCTCGTGAGCCCGAATGTCGGCTGGCTGTTTATTTCGACGACGACGAGCATTTACTTGGTATATGAATTCATGCATTTTTGCTGTCATGTCGAGGAAAACTGGTTCGTCCGCAACGTGCCATTTGTCAACACGATCAGGCGCCATCACACCGCTCACCATAATTCACGGCTGATGATGGAAAAGAACATGAACTTGACTTTTCCGGTGGCGGACTGGTTGTTCGGCACCTCGGATCTGGATCGTGGCCTGCTGGGCCATCTCTTCAACGGATACAGCGACACGTACCTCAAGAGCAATTTGCGTGGACGGCCGATCAGGCCGGATGTGGCCGCTTCTGAACCGCTTGGTTCAGAAGCGTAAGCAAGATTCGACTGTACAGGTAACGAGCAATGCCTACACACATCAAGATTATCGTGTCGATCCTTACCCTGCTGGCAGGGGCAGCTTTCTATTATTTCGAAGGGCGATACGGCCAGGCCCACGTAGCGACGGTTGGTGCGGCCCTGAGTATTTTCATGGTGGTGGCAATGTGGATATTTCCGGAAGCAGGTGATCGGGCCAAGAGGAAATAAGCCATGTCGCGGATGATTTTTCCGGATTAATCCCGGGATTTTTTGCTCGAAAGGCAAGGGATCTGGCTACAGATGGCCACGCGCGAGAGCCTTACCGACAAAGCTTACAAGCAACTGGAGGAAATGATTGTCACTCTCCAGCTCGAGCCAGGTGCTGTGTTGGCCGAGTTGGAGCTGGGCGAGCGTCTTCAAATAGGCCGTACCCCGATACGTGAGGCATTACAACGGCTCGCTCGCGAGGGGCTAGTAATGATTCTGCCTCGCAAGGGTATTCTGGTGACTGAAATCAATCCTGGCAAACAACTACTCTTGATCGAAGTGCGGCGCGCATTGGAGCGGTTGATGGCCCGCACTGCTGCGATACGCAGCAGCGGCACAGAACGCAAGGAATTCCGTCGAATCGCAAAGGGCATGCAACAAGCGGCAATCAAGAACGATGACGTGAAGTTCATGCGTCACGACAGTGAATTGAATGCGTTGCTTGCAGAGGCTGCGCACAACGAATATGCAGCGAGGGCGATCCAGGCAATTCAAGGTTTGTCACGCAGGTTCTGGTACTTCCACTACAAGCAGGCGGCGGACATGCCGCTTTGCGCGCGTCTACATGCTGCACTTGCGCAGAGAATTGCAGACGGTGATGGCGCCAGCGCTGCCGAGGCGAGCGATCGCCTAGTGGACTATGTGGAGGACTTTACCCGCCTTGCGTTCAGCCCTGGTCTTGCCGCTTAGTACGTGCGTGCCACCTGGCTAGAGAAAACAAAACCGGTATTCGAGAAGGTTTTATTGTCGCAGAGCGATGAGTCCGAGGTGTATGAAATGAAGCGATACAGCGGGAAGCGAACCATTGACGGCATTGTTGTTACCGTTGACGGCGCGCCCCTCGATGAAAAATTCGATATCCGGGTTTTCGATAGGAAAGGCTTCGAGTGGAGTTATGAAGGGAGCGCGCCGCGTCAGCTGGCGTTGGCGATTCTGGCGGATCATTTTGGCGACGCTGACGAGGCAATCAGTCGAGTTGAGCTTTTCATGAAATCGGTGATCGCCAATCTCGACAACGATTGGGATTTGACCACCGGCGATATCGATGCGGCGTTCGCCTGATTCGAACTCGTTCTTCGCTCATGTGGAATTTCCAGACCGAAAGCTCTGAGCGCTCGCGGTGAGTGGGTGAGACTGGCAGGATTACAAACGGTGCTGTGCCCTTGAATGCGACGAGGTAGACCGCTCGAGGGAGTTATAACTGCGCTCGACGCTAAGATAGACTAGTATCGAAACATAGATGAACGGATTTTCCAACCGCTGCCGGGAAGATATCGGTGGTTTTGTAAAAGGGAAACACGCGCGATGGATAACGCGATCGCTTACAAAGCAGAACAGACAGTGACCGCGCGGCTGCAATTCACTGTCAATGACGGCAAGCCACTGATCGCCAGGGTCTTTGTGCCCGGCGCTGATCTGGACAGGCGCAGCGGCACATTTGAATGGTGCGATGTCGAGATTCACAATGGCCGCCCGCTCGCGGACACGCTCGACCTCGACCGTGAGGGCTTCCAACTCATTCGCCATCAAAGCGCGGTCGGGAACTGGTACGACGATGCGGAAGCGCGCCGTGTCGGCTATGCGGAGACCGAGGTGCTGCTCAAGGCTATCACCGGGTGTTCCAAGGTTGTGGTCTTTGACCATACACCGCGTATCGATGACGAAGCATTGCGGATCGAGCGCGGTTTTCGGCCACCGGCCACCATCGTGCACAACGATTTCATTCCTGAATCCGCTGAACAGAGAGTACGTGACCTGTTACCCGCCGGGGAGGCAGAAGCGCGGCTCAAGAAGCGCTTTGGCTCGATCAATGTCTGGCGGCCTATCAAGGGTCCGGTCGAGACGGCACCACTGGTGGTTTGCGGCTATGGCGATATGAGCGACGAGGACCTGATCGTTTCCGAGCGTCACTATCCTGACGGGCGTATCGGGCGAATTTACAACGTTGCCTTCAACCCGGCGCAGCGTTGGACCTACTTCCCGCACATGATGCCGGACGAAGTGGTGCTGCTCAAATGCTACGACTCGCTCACCGACGGTGCCGCGCGCTGGACTGCTCACGGTTCGTTCCAGCCACCGGACAGACCGGTCAACGCGGCGCCGCGCGAAAGTGTCGAACTGCGCACGATGGTGTTCTGGGACTAGACGCCGAAGAGGCGGCGCGTAGATCTAGGAAGGAGGCGTGCGAGGAGCTGTGCCGTTTCTTGTTTTCGTTCTGCATTGAGCGCCATCGACCTAGTTGTTTTAACAGCGGTGCGGCCGCGATGAACGCCCACCAATCCTGCATTTCGAGGGCCAGACCTGAATCTGGCAAGATTGTAATGAGTCAGTTTGTCGGCTCCAGCCACCGACCCATTCCCGTTCAAACGCTGAAATGTGTTTTTCCAGATTGAGTCTTGTCGTTACTTTTTCCCTGGCACTGCAATCCTGTGCGTCAGTTGCCCCGCGTAATGCTGTGCCGGAAGAACTGGTAGGCGAGGCGATGGTGCTGCCCGGGACCCATGCGCGTATGTGGGGTGACGTGGCACCCGAGAACTTCGACGAACTGGTAGAAATATTCCGGCAACAATTAGTCCGCGATGGTGGTGATGAGGCTCTTTCGCTGCCGCGAAACATGCTGTTGATCTCCGGTGGTGGCGCGAATGGCGCCTTTGGTGGCGGTTTGCTAAAGGGCTGGACCGAGTCTGGCACGCGTCCTGAGCTGACTATCGTGACTGGCATCAGCACTGGCGCGTTGATCGCACCGTACGCGTTTCTCGGCAGCGACTATGACGACGAGTTGGAAATGCTCTATACGACGCTGTCCACGAAAGACATTGTCAAGGAGCGCCCACTGTTAGCGGGATTGAGAGGCGACGCGTTGGCGGATACGAGGCCGCTGCGCGAACTGCTTCGGAACCGCGTTGACGAAGCCATGATCGCGGAGATTGGGATTGAGCACGAGAAGGGCCGCCGCCTTTTGATCGGCACCACCAACCTCGACGCCAAGCGGCCGGTGATCTGGAATATCGGCGCAATTGCTGCGGAAGGGACAGAAGAGTCCGCGCAGTTGATTCGAGATGTCATGCTAGCGTCAGCCTCAATCCCCGGACTATTTCCACCGGTGAGGATCAACGTCCGAGTCGGTGACCGCACGTATGATGAATTGCACGTAGATGGTGGAGTGGCCAGTCAGGTGTTTCTGTACCCGGCGCAGGTTGACCTGAAGGAATCTGCCCGAACGGTCGGAACCGAGGGAAAGCTTACGATGTATGTCATTCGCAACAGCATCCTTGCGCCGCGCTGGTCCGAAGTCAAACCTAAAGTCGGACCAGTGGCACTCGCGTCGATCTCGACTTTGATTCGCACCCAGGGTATGGGCGACCTGTATCGGCTTTACCTGGGGGCGAAGCGTGATTCAATTAGCTTCCGGCTCGCTTACATTCCTGAAACGTTCGATCTGGAACCCGAAGAAGAATTTGATCCGAAGTACATGAAGGCGCTATTCGATCTGGGTTACAACATGGCGCGGGATGGTTATGAATGGGAAAGGTCTCCGCCAGGTGTTGCGTTGCCGTGATCAAGGAAAATCCATGATCCGTAAACTCTCAGTCTTTTTTCCTTGGACCCCTTGTCGCAGCCTCCCCGATTTGGCCCGTACCTGCGTTGACTGCTACCGTCCCGGAAGTTGTTCCCGGCAAAGGCCTGGTCGTGTTCTATCGGCTCAGAAGGATGACCGGTGCCGCCATTACGTTCAGTGTCGATCACGTCGATGGAACGCTAGGCATGCTTAGGAATGGTTCCATGCTCTAGAAGTATAGCCAAACGGGTCAGCACACGTTCTATTCGCAGGTGCTATCAGGTGATTCCGTCACGATCAACCTGGAGCCGGGCAAAGCCTACTTCGTCCAGACTTTGGCGAGAATGGGGGTGGCTGTCGCGCGTCCCGGTTTCACTCACGTGGACGAAGCAACAGGCAGAGCAGCCGTTACCGGCTTGTAGAGCTATTCGCGGACCAACAAGCCGGTAGGTTCCGCCTGCCTCGGGCGCACCGAATTCTCAAAGGGCCTGCAAAGAAGCAGGCCCTTTGTTTTCTGCTAATGCTGGGAAGTTTTTCCTTCCGGCAATCAAGAAACCGAATATCTTTCCGAATGTGGGATTTCGAATGGCAAAAATCGGAATCCTTTTCTACAGCTTTGTCGGTACCATTTCGTCCCGGAAGAAAAGCTATCAGCGCGACGGTTATGCGAAAAACGGTAGTCGCGCGGCAGCGCTGATGCCAGCGAGGAGGGCAATCCAGTGAATGAAGATCGCGTTATCGCGACCTATCTGATCGAGACACCGCATCCGCTCGAGCATGCTGCGCGGGTCATCGCCGGCGAGCAGTCGAGCGGTACCTTTGTATCCGTTCCGGGCGAGACCAACGAACTGAAAGAGCGCTTCGGAGCGCAGGTCATCAAAGTTGATTCCCTGGGCGTGGTCGAAACGCCCAGCCTGCCGGGCAGCAAGCCACCAAAATCGACAGGCGGAAAGGTCGGGTACCGACGCGGCAGAGTGGTGATCTGCTTTCCGTTGCACAACTTCGGCCCCTCTCTGACCAGCCTGTTTTCCACGGTTGCGGGCAACCTGTACGAGCTGCAGGAGCTGTCGGGTATTCGCCTCGAAGATCTGGAACTGCCGCAGGCGTTTGCCGATCATTACGCGGGCCCCGGTTTCGGAATCGTTGGCACGCGAAAGCTGGCCGGCGTGGAGGGCCGGCCGCTGATTGGCACCATTATCAAGCCCAGCATCGGACTGGCGACCAATGCCTTGGCGACGCTGGTGCGTGATCTGGCCACGGCGGGGCTGGATTTCATCAAGGACGACGAACTGCAGGCCGACCCCATGTACGCGCCGTTCGTGCAACGCGTCGCCGCGGTGATGCCGGAGATCGAGAAGGCGGCGGACCGCACCGGCAAGAAGGCGATGTACGCGTTCAATATTACCGGTGACGTCGATCACATGCTGCGCAGTCACGACCTGGTGAAGAAGAGCGGTGGCACTTGCGTCATGGTGAATGTGAACGCCGTCGGTCTGGCTGCGCTCGCCTATTTGCGCCGCCACTGCGAACTGCCGATCCACGGCCACCGGGCCTGGTTCGGCGCCATTGCCCGGCATCCGCTGCTGGGCATCGGCTTCACCGCCTATCAGAAGTTATTCCGTCTGGCCGGTGTCGATCATCTGCACGTGGGCGGATTCAACAGCAAGTTCTATGAGACCAATGAAGAAGTGGGCAAGTCCATCATCGATTGCGTCACGCCGATGTTTGGTAATTACCGCGTCATGCCGGCCATCTCGTCGGCGCAATGGGCGGGGTCTGCGCCGGAAATCTACACTGCAACCAACACCGTCGATGTGATTCACCTTGCCGGCGGTGGCATCATCGCCCATCCCGGTGGAACTGCGGCCGGTGTTCGCAGCATGCAGCAGGGCTGGGAAGCGGCACTGAAAGGCGTGGCGCTGGAAGATTACGCCGAGACGCATGAAGAACTGCGCGATGCAATCGGGAAATTCGGGAGGCGTGGCTGATGGCAACCGATGAGAAACTGTTGCTCGCCTTCTATGGCGATGACTTTACCGGCTCGACTGACGCGTTGGAGGCGCTGGCGAAGTCAGGCCTGCGTACCGTCTTGTTCCTGTCCTCGCCGACACCGGAACTCATCCGCGAAAAATTCCCCGATCTTCGATGCGTCGGCGTTGCCGGGACCAGCCGTGCAATGTCTCCGGCCGAAATGGACACCGAATTCGAACCGGTACTGCGACAGTTGTGGTCGATCGGCGCACCGGTGACCCATTACAAGGTGTGCTCGACATTCGACTCGTCTCCCGAAATTGGCAGCATCGGGCATGTCGCCGACATGGTGCACACGTCCCTGGTGCCAGGGCAGATGATCTCGATTGTTGCCGGTGCTCCGCCTTTGCGGCGTTTTACGGTATTTGGTAATCATTTTGCCGCTTACGGCGAGGAAGTTTACCGACTTGACCGGCATCCTGTCATGTCGCGTCATCCGTCCACGCCAATGCACGAGTCCGACTTGCGTGTGCATTTGTCTCATCAGACCAGGATCAGGATCGGCTTGATGAGCGTGACCGATCTTTCCGCTGACGCTGAGAGAGTGGATGCATGTCAGAGAGCAAAGCTGGAAGAAAAGCCCGGCATGTTGCTCTACGACGCGCTGACCGACGAGCATCTGCTCACCGTAGGCAGACTGCTGTGGCAACACGGACAGCGAGCGCCGCATTTTGTCATCGGATCATCTGGCGTCGAGTATGCACTGGCGGCGCACTGGCGTGCCAGTGGCATTATCAGTGATCAGCGCGCCGAGTTCGAGCCACTAAAGCCGGTCGAGCAAATGCTGGCTGTGTCGGGCAGCGCCTCGCCGATGACCGCGCAGCAGATCGAGTGGGCGGGCAACAACGGCTTCGACTGCATCCGCATACCGACTGAGAAACTGGCGCAGCCTGACACGGCAGAACAAGCGCAGCAGCAACTCGTTGCACATGGTCTTGAGTCGCTCTCTGCCGGCAGCAGTGTGCTGCTCTACTCTGCAGCCGGTCCGGATGATCCGAGTATCCACGCCACGCGTGAACGACTGGATAAGAGCGGGGGCAGGACTGCCCGCGTGCTTGGAACCGCGATGGGAAACATTGCGCGCGAATTGCTGAAGCGAAGTGGGTTGCGGCGTGTTGTTATCGCCGGCGGAGACACGTCGAGCTACGCCACCCAGGAACTTGGGCTCTACGCGCTGGAGATGCTGGCAGAGCTCACGCCCGGCGCGCCGCTGTGCCGTGCCTATTCAGATGACCCGCAGTTCGACGGTCTCGAGATCGCGCTGAAGGGCGGCCAGATGGGCAAAGTCGATTATTTCGGAATGGTGCGGGGGCAGTAGACAGGCCTTCCCCCCACGCTTTGTAACAACCGTCGCTGGCCACAAGCCGGACGTGCGGATCAATTACTGTGGAGACAACACATGACAAGAGTAGCGATTATCGGAGCAGGCGGAAAAATGGGTTATCGGGTGTCCTCCAACTTGAAGGATGCACACTATGACGTGAGCCATGTTGAAGTCAGCGAAGCCGGGCGCGAGCGGCTCAAGGAACTGGGCATCACTTGTGTCGATACTGATACCGCGCTAGCCGATGCGGACTTCGTGATCCTCACCATTCCCGACAACATGATCGAGAAAGTCACCAAGCAGTTGGTTGACAAGTTCAAAAAGGGCGCAACCCTGATCGCATTGGACGCGGCGGCGCCGTTCGCAGGACATTTGCCGGCGCGTAAGGACCTGACGATTTTCGTTGCCCATCCTTGTCATCCGCCGATCTTCAACGACGAGACCGATCTCGAAGCCAAGCGCGATTACTTTGGCGGCATCAAAGCCAAGCAGGCAATTGTCTGCGCGTTGTTGCGTGGAGATGAGAAGAACTATGCGGTGGCTGAAGATGTCGCCAAGCGCATGTATGCACCGGTGATGCGTTCGCATCGCGCCACCGTCGAGCAAATGGCGATGCTCGAGCCAGCGCTGTCGGAGACGGTTTGCGCAACTTGCCTGACGGTGATCCGTGAAGCAACCGACGAGGCAGTCAAGCGCGGCGTGCCGGCGGAAGCGGCGCGCGATTTCATTCTCGGGCACCTCAATGTCGAATTGGCGATTCTGTTCGATCAGCTGCCGGGCGTTCGGATGTCGGACGCAGCCAACAAGGCGGTGGAAGAGGCGAAGAAAAAGATATTTGCGCCGGACTGGAGGAAGGTGTTCGACCGCGAAGAAATCGCCGCAAACATCCAGGCGATCACGAGCTGACGAACCGGTAGCCGCAGCATGCGTATCAGCTGCCAGTAACAGCGTCAGGTAAGCGGTCAATTCAGCAGACTTCATTTTTATACCAGTCGATTCTTGGTGCCGGGCGGCGTAAGGCTATGCTCGCTGACGAGGACAGGATATGCTCAAAAAAACAGTGGAACAGGGTACAGGCGGCAAAGTCGTCCTGATGGATTCAATCACGAAGGTGAGCGCCGATGACGAGGGTGCGGTTGTCGTGTGTGCCTCACATGGCGGCACCAGCTCGGGAGAGTTCGCTCTCGAGGTACCGCTCAAACTGGTGGTGTTCAATGACGCCGGCGGGGGGAAGGACGATGCCGGGATTGCGGCGCTGGCAATGTTACAGGGGCGAGGTGTCGCCGCGGCAACAGTCGCGCACACCAGCGGCCGTAT
Source organism: Betaproteobacteria bacterium (assembly GCA_020346185.1). Taxonomy (GTDB): domain Bacteria; phylum Pseudomonadota; class Gammaproteobacteria; order Burkholderiales; family Eutrophovitaceae; genus SG8-40. The sequence continues at coordinate 2,976,049 of CP070775.1, forward strand.
TGGCGATTCGCTTGACATGTGGAAGAACGGCGTTCTGTCGCATGTCAATGCTGCCGCTCGTGAGCTCGGTTTGGCTGATGGCGACAAGGTGTGCGATAGACTCACTAAACTCGTGAGTGGATAGCATTGGAAAGCCTGCTGGAAAAGGAAGACGAAGGTGGCCGTTGATCCAAGACACAAGAGCCGTGCGCTGCTGGAGGGGCCTGATCGTGCGGTAGCGCGCTCGATGATGAAGGCGGTCGGTTTCAGCGACGAAGATCTGTCGCGGCCGCAAATTGGCGTCGCTCACTGCTGGATCGGCACCATGCCATGCAACTGGAACCACCGGGAACTGGCGCAGCGCGTGATGGAGGGTATACGCGCCGCTGGCGGCACACCGATCGAAGTCAACACGGTGGCCATCAACGATGCCATCACTACCGGCACGGAAGGTATGAAGACGTCGCTGGTCAGTCGTGAAGTCATTGCTGACTCTGTGGAGCTGGTGGCGTGGGGCCACATGTTCGACGGTATCGTCACCATTTCCGGTTGCGACAAGACGATTCCGGCGATGGCAATGGTGCTTGGGCGGCTCGACATACCTGGCGTCACCTTGTACGGCGGGTCGATTCGTTCAGGTGCGTGCGTCAAACCGAACAAGGTATTCGGTGACCGGAAGCTCACAGTGCAGGATGCCTACGAAGCGCTTGGTGCGTTCAACGCAGGCAGGATCAGCGAGGACGAATTCAAGGACGTTGAGGACCACGCCTGCCCGGGTGCCGGCGCCTGTGGCGGACAGTTCACGGCCAATACCATGGCCACCGCTTACGAGATGCTCGGTATTTCGCCGATGGGATGGAACGACGTACCGGCGCTGGACACAAGGAAACTCGACGTCGCGTTTGAAACCGGTAGGTTGGTCATGGAGTTGGTGACGAAAGGTGTGACGCCGCGCTCGCTGGTGACCAGGCGCAGCTTCGAGAATGCGATCACCGGCGTCATGGCAACTGGCGGCTCAACCAATGCCGTTTTGCACCTGCTCGCAACGGCACACGATTTCGGCGTGCCATTGGAGCTGGAAGCCTTTGATCACATTTCCCGCAAGACACCGGTGCTGGCGGACATGCGGCCGTGGGGTACCTATACCGCGCCGGAAATGTTTGAGGCCGGCGGCATGCCGGTGGTGGGCAAGCGCCTGATTGAGGCGGGTCTGCTGCATGGCGCAGAAAAGACGGTCACTGGACAGACGCTGGCACAGGAGATCGAAGGCGCAGTCGAACCTGACGGCCAGGATGTCATCAAGCCGTTGTCGAATTCACTGAAGTCAGAAGGTGGTCTCGCCATATTGCGGGGTAATCTGGCACCAGGTGGTTGCGTCATCAAAGTCTCGGGTCAGACCAAAAAGCTGCATCGAGGGCCGGCACGCGTGTTCGAAAACGAGGAAGACGCGTTTCTCGCGATTAAGGAAGGGCGTATCCAGCCGAACGATGTGATGGTGTTGCGCAACGAAGGTCCGAAAGGCGGACCGGGCATGCGGGAGATGCAACTGGTCACGGGTGCCTTGCAAGGGTACGGTCTGGGGGAGACGGTGGCACTGATGACCGACGGCCGGTTCTCGGGCGCATCGCGTGGCTTTGTCATCGGCCATATCGTTCCCGAGGCGGCAGAGCGTGGCCCGATCGCGGTGTTGCGCGATGGTGACGCGATCACGATCGACGTGGAAAACCGCAAACTCGACGTTGAGCTGAGCGAAGAGCAGCTGCGCGAGCGGCTGGCGAAATGGGTCGCACCGCCACCGCGTTACACAAAGGGTGTGCTCGCGAAGTATGCGCGCCTTGTTGCCGATGCATCGAAGGGCGCGGTGACGGACCTACAAAAATTCTGAGCTCAACCAGCCGAAAAGAATCAGGGAGGCACAGATATGCGACTCAAGGACCGCGTGGCGATTGTCACCGGGGGCGCGCAGGGGATCGGCAAGGCGATCGGTACGGCTTTTATCGGCGAGGGGGCACGACTAGTTATTGGCGACGTGAATGGTGATCTGGCAGCGAAAACGGCGGCTGAACTCAATCAAGGAGGTCGCAAAGCCAGATCGATTCGCATTGATGTCGCCGAAACCACCGGGGGCCAGCAACTGGTCGATTTTTGTCTTTCCGAATTCGGCCGCGTCGACATTCTTGTCAACAACGCCGGCATCGGTGCCAATGTACGCGCGCTCGAATGTACGTTGGAGCAGTGGGAACGGGTGATCCGCATCAACCTGACCGGTGCGTTTCTGTGTTCGCAGGCGGCCGGCCGGGAAATGGTCAAGCAGGGCTACGGCAAGATCATCAATATCTGTTCTCTGTCGGGGCAGCGCGGCGGCATCGGCCGCGCGCCCTATGGCGCGGCGAAAGCCGGTTTGGAACTGTTGACCAAAGTGATGGCGGTGGAGCTGGCGGAGCAGGGCGTCAATGTCAATGACATTGTCCCCGGTCCGATCGCCACGGATGTCGGCCGTGCCATGCATGACCCGGCGACGGTCGAAGCCTATGAATTCCTGGTGCCGCAAAGAAGATATGGCGTTCCGGAAGAGATCGCCAACGCCGCAGTGTTTCTGGCGTCAGCCGAGAGTGATTACGTCAACGGGCATTCATTAAGTGTAGATGGTGGATTTGGCTCGGCGGGGCTGATGTATCCTTTACCAAATTCACCCCATCGATAGACCCAGGCCATAAATAATTTCTCAACAGCCTGTTACATGGCCATGCCACCGTCGACGTTGTATACGTGCCCGGTGACAAACGACGCATCGTCCGAGGCAAGAAAAGCAATGACCGCAGCGGTCTCTTCCGGCCTGCCCGGGCGTCCGAGCGGTGTCATGGCCATCACCCGGTCCAGTGTTCCTTCGGGCAGCCGGTCGAGCTGGCGCTGGGCGAAGTCAGTCAGGGTGAGCGTCGGGGAGACCGCGTTGACGCGAATGCCGGACTTGGCAAATTCGCGCGCCAGCGCTTTGGTCAGCGCAATCAACGCACCCTTGGAAGTGGAGTAGGCCGCGGTACCGAGCAGGCCGCCGCCACGCTGTCCCGCCACCGAACTGACGTTGACGATACTGCCGCTTGCTTGCTGCAGCATTGTGGGTATGACCGCCTGACAACACAGCCACGCGCCGGTGGTATTGATGCGCATGACTCGCTCGAATTCCTGTATACCGATTTCCAGGAAGGGTTTGGAACTCTCGGTCCCGGCGTTGTTTACCAGGATATCGATGCGTCCCAGCTCATCGAGCGTCTTGGCGGCCATGTTGCCGACGCTGGCTTCATCGGCAATGTCCACTTCGACCGGCAGCGCGTCAACGCCTGCTGAGTGAAGTCGATTTGCCGTTGCTTCGGCTGCGTCTCCGCGAACGTCGGCAATAACCACGCGCATGCCCTTGTAAGCAAGGGCGTGCGCGGTGGCCTCACCAATGCCGCCAGCAGCCCCGGTGATGATTGCGACTTTCGATTCGCTAGTCATGGTACCTGTCAGCCGCGTTTGCAGACGGTGAATGGGCTGGATTCCTCTTTTGCAAAGTTTGCCGTTTGGTCGACGGCATTTACAGGGTCAGGCGATAACCAGCCGGGACCGTACCCGAGAATACCACCGTGATCTAAGAATGTTCGGGCTCGACAGAGCGAAAGTGTATGCTTGCCGCACCCTTGTAGTGGTCTTCTTGTCAACCGGGCGAGAATCAGTGTAGGTTCGACCTGAACGGCAACGTACTTGGGAGATGGCATGGACGCGAAGTTTTGGAATTTTGGAGCAGTTATTCGGATCGCGACAATCAATGCGACGCTGGCCGTTTCAATTGTCTTCACCGGACCTTCGATAGCGGCCAACGAGATTGTCCACGACGCCGAGTATTACATTCTGCAGCAACAACACGGCAAAGCCTGGAGAGCCGAGGATAAAGCCATCGACCAGCGACTGGCCGACTTTCGCAAGAAGAACGGCGGCAAGCCGCCGAACGTTTTCTACATCCTGATCGATGATATTGGCTTCGGTGATCTCGGCAGCGACTCGCTCAATGCCATACGGGGTTACAAGACGCCGTCAATCAACAAGTTCGCCCGCGAAGGCATGCGCCTGGCACGTATGTACACGGAGCCTTCCTGCACGCCGACGCGCGTGGCTTTTATGACAGGGCGCCAACCGCACCGAAACGGCATGGGTAATACGTCGGTCGATATTTCCGGCTTCGGTCTCGCCGGCAAGGAAGTCACCCTGGCCGAGATACTCTCGGAAAAGGGCTACAACACTGCGCATATCGGGAAGTGGCACATGGGTGATATCAGGGAGTCGTGGCCCAATTTCCAGGGTTTTGACTTCGCGGCCTTTCCGATCCATCAGCAAGGCCAGTTGACGATCTTCAATGACGAAGCGGCTAATGAAGAAGTCAGCGTTGGCATCGGCGGCAACAACTACGACGACCGCTACACCCTCGATGGATGGTTGCGCACCGATGCGTCGAGCATGGTGACGGGTGTGGAGGGCTACCGTAACAAACCCGTGCGAGAGGTGTACATGAAGCCCGGCGAGCGCTGGACCGAGGCCAAATACGAAGCGATGAACCGGCGCTACCAGCAACAGACCTTGGAGCAGCTTCGCAAGCTGGCCAAGCAGGGTAAGCCCTTCTTCTTGCAGTATTGGCCTTTGTACCCGTTGACAGGACCCCGCACTGCCTATGAGGAATACACCACACCCAATGGCGGCACCTACGTGGAAAAGATGAAGCTTCTGGACCAGTGGATCGGTGAGTTGCTGGCCGAGATGGAGAAGTTGAATGTGGCCGATAACACGCTTGTCGTCATCATGGGTGACAACGGCCACTTCACCAAGTATTCGCCTCAATCCGGCTATACGCCGATGATCTTTCGCGGCGGTAAAGGGTCAACTACCGAAGGCGGCGTGCGCGTGGATGCGTTCGTGCGGTGGCCAGGCATGATCGAGTCCGATACCGTTGTCGGCGATATCATTCATGTGGCCGACCTGTTCACGACCATTGCCCGCCTCGGCGGTGCCACGGAAGGAATCCCGGGAGACCGCATCATCGACGGCATCGACCAGACCGCCTTGCTGCTCAAGGGTGACTCCCACGGTCGCCGCGATTACGTATTCATCTACAACATCGACAAACTGGAAGCAGTGGTCAAGGAGCAATACAAGCTGGCCATTCCCGGCGGCAATATCGACAACGCGATTCTCGCTGACTTCTATGACCTGTTCCGCGATCCGCGGGAAAGATATCCGGTCTCGACGGAAATTGGCGCCTGGGGCGGCGCCAAATTCGTTCGCATGATCCAGCGTCACATGAAACGCAAAGCCAAGTACCCGAGCGAGGGCCCCGCAATTGGAATGCCCTATGAAGGCATTGAAAACCTGCGCCCGGAATCGAAAGCTGCAGTCCGGGAATTTCTGTTCATGATGAAGTCACCTGAAATGTAGTGCCTTGGGTGATAAGCTGTGAGCCGCGATCGAGGGCTTAGCGCGAGCCTGTTCGCCCTAAGTCGTTGGCGGAAAGAACATGAAAAGATGCCGATAGTTATCTGGCTTTGGCGAGAGAGGGCCAACTGGTCGTTGGTGGGTGTCTGGCTTTCTCCATGTCGCGTACGCAGCCCGATGCCAGCTTGCTGATAATTCGTTTGGCCCGCGAGGACGTTGCATCACTTCTGTATCGGAAAAGATTCATTTGATGAAAACATACTGAGCGAACGAGGGGAACAAACTGATGAAGAGATCGATGATTTTCGCGGGGGCAGTGTTTCTCACGCTGAGTATCAGTGACTTTGGCACGCAGACAACATGGGCCCAGAGCGAAACGAACCAAGACACCTGGCAGTTTGAAATTGCGCCCTATCTGTTTGGCGCTGGCCTCGACGGGACGGTTGGACTAAGGGGTGTCGAGGCGGATATTGACGTCGGTTTTGACGAATTGCTGGAGCGGCTCAATAAAGGCTTCATGTTATTTGCGAGTGCGCGGAAAGGGCACTGGGTTTTTGCTTTTGACGGCATGTACACCGACTTCGAGGAGGAGCAAGTCAGATCCTGGCAAGGGCCGCTTGGAAATACCAGCACTGCGCAACTGAAGGCGGACATGACGCAGCAAGTGTATGCGCTCATGGCCGGTCGCAAGGTGGGGGGAGGACAGTCGAGTAGTCTCGATTTGCTGGGTGTGGCGCGTTACACCAGTCTCGAATCGGGTCTAAATCTGGCATTTACTTCGGACTCGTTGCTACCGGACGGGTCAAGATCGGTGAGCGGGAAATTCGACTGGTGGGATGCGGCAATCGGGCTCCGGTATTTGGTGCCGTTCGCACAGAAATGGGATTTCGTGGGTTATGCAGACCTCGGTGCTGGTGGATCGGACCTGACCTATCAGTTGCTAGCGGGCGTGAACTGGAGATTCAGCAGACACTTGGCCGCGAAGCTCGGCTACCGGTATTTGTATCAAGACTACAAGAAAGACGACTTCAAGTGGGATATGGCCATGAATGGCGTATACCTTGGCTTGGGAATCAGGTTCTGATGGCGGGGGCAGGCTGATCGGCTGGTCAGATCGGCCGCGCCGAGAGAGCAAGGCCCACTTTCGAGTGGGGTTTTTTCATGATGCCATTGCCGCAAGTGAATCGGATCGTCTCGCCGCTGGTTATCACCCGGTCTCGCCAGCCCAGGCTTGGTCGCGCCGTGGTATCCAGCGTGAGTTTCGAGTCGAGGGTCCGTCTGCCCGGCTACAATTCGACCTCGAATGGCATTGGATAAACGAGACACTGAGCTTGAAACCTGATCGATCCTGGAGGAGCGAGTAACCAGCAGGTGACAGTTACGACCAAGCCGGATGCGCGACTGATCAGCGTGCTGCACAGCGCCGGGCTCATTGGCGACGCAGCACAGGCTTCTTTTGAGGTCTTGACCGGCGGCGTGTCTTCCGGCATCTGGAAAGTCACCACGCCAACGCGTACATTCTGAGTCAAACGGGCCTTGCCGAAGCTGAAGGTCGCTGTCGACTGGCTGGCACCGGTGGAGCGCAATCGCTTCGAGGTGGCCTGGTACAGCATCGCGCATTCGATCGTGCCCGAGGCGGTGCCCGCGATCCTGTATCACGATGACAGCGAAATGCTGTGCGCCATGGCCTATATCGACCCGGCAGAGCATCGGCTGTGGAAGCTGCAACTGCGTGACGGTCGGGCGGAGCTGGCGGACGCCGCCGCGGTGGGCTCTCGCCTCGGGCGCATTCACGCTGCCACCGCGAACAACCCTGATGTTGCGGCGCAGTTTCCACCCAACGATAGTTTTCACGCCATCCGGCTCGAGCCTTACCTGGAAGCAACCGCTGCTACGCATCCCGACTTGCACGAAGCATTGTTCGAACTCAGCGAGCGAACCCGGCGATTGCAGATTGCCATGGTGTACGGCGATGTTAGCCCGAAGAAGATTCTGCTGGGCCCAAACGGGCCGGTGTTTCTCGACGCCGAGTGCGCCTGCATCGGCGATCCAGCGTTCGACGTGGCGTTTTGTCTCAACCACCTGTTACTGAAATCGTTGTGGAATCGCCCAGCGCAGGCCGCGTTCGGGGCGTGTTTTCAGGCGCTCACTGATGCCTATCTCGAGCAAGTGGAATGGGAGCCGCGCGAATCGCTCGAGACTCGCGCCGCCAGTTTGTTACCGGCATTGCTGTTGGCGCGGGTGGACGGCAAGTCGCCCGTGGAATACATCGAGACCGACACGCAACGCGAGCACGTGCGCCGCCGTGCCCGACCTTTGATCAAGATACCGCCCAAACAACTGGTAGACGTATTTCCGTAATAAGGAAAGCTTCTGATTTCGTGTCGGCTGTCCCGCTTTCGGTCTGCGGTTAATGTTCGTCACACGACGCGGTGCACTAGGTCCTCTCCGCGCATGAAGGCCAGACTGTTTCTCACTGCAACGTCGACGCAGCGTGACAGCGTTTCATTGGTGAGCCACGCCACGTGAGGCGTCACAACGACATTGTCGAGTGATAGCAAGGGATTCTGCGGCGAAACCGGTTCCTGATCGAAGACATCCAGTCCGGCGGCACACAAATGACCGCTTTTCAGGGCGCCGTTCAATGCGCCCTCGTCAACAAGTTCACCTCGTGCTGTATTGACTAATATAGCGCTGGGTTTCATCAGTGCGAGCCGTGACCGGTTGATCAAATGGTGTGTTTCCGGTGTAGCAGGGACGTGCAACGTGACAATGTCTGACTGCTCAAGGAGCGCTTCGAGTGAGGCAAACTCATACGGAACCGTTTTCGGCTTCCGGGCGTGATAGATTACCCGTGCGCCCATTACCTGAAGGATAGGTGCGAGTATCCCTGGAATTGCTCCGAAACCGACGAACCCGACGGTGCGTCCACCGATCTCGCCAAGCGCATCCTTGGTCTCGGCATCGAGATACCAGGCGCCGTTTCTACACGCGCGATCCAGGACAGAGGATCTGCGCAGCGCCCCGAGCATCAGGAGCAGGGTCATTTCGGCGACCGCCTGGCTGTTGGTTCCAGGCATGTTGCATACAGCGATGTTACGCGCTTTGGCCGCTTCAAGGTCAATCGTGTTCACTCCGACCCCGAGCTTCTGGATCAACTTCAGGTTTGGCGCGCATTGGATGATTTCTGCCGTAACAGGTTGCAGCACGTGCCAGAGAATCTGCGCGTTTTGGATCTTGTCATGGAAGGGTGTATCGGCACCTTCGGGACAGCAGGTCACGACGAGGCCTTGCTCGCTTAATTGTTCGACGCGGCTGCGCAGTTGCTGGCCAGCAGCATAGTGAAACAGCACTTTCATAGGTTTACTCATGATATCCAATTGATTTGTTGTCTGATATATCAATTGACAGTCAGATATATGTTACATAGAATATGGCCTGTATCCAGCCGGGTGAATCAGCTGAATACGGATGAATCACGTGTCTACGAATCCTATATCGCTTCAGCAATCGATCGAGTCGAAATCGGAACAAGCGTACCGGATGCTGGAAGAAATGATCGTAACCATGGATCTCCAGCCCGGGGCGCTGTTATCCGAGTCGCGGCTGGTCGAAATGCTCGGCCTCGGACGCACGCCGATTCGGGAAGCCCTGCAGCGCCTGGCTACGGAGGGCCTGGTCGAAATCATGGCTCGTCGCGGCATTCGGGTTACCGACATCAACATCCGCCAGCAGTTGCGCCTGCTCGAAGTCAGGCGTGCACTCGAACAACTGAACATCCGCTTGTCGGCGCGTCGTGCCAACCACACCATTAAAGAGCAGTTTGCCCGTATCGCTGATGGTATGAGTGCGGCCGCACGTGACAACGACTACAAGTCGTTTCTTCATCTGGATAGAGACCTCAACGAATTGATCGCGGTTGCCGCAGACAATGAATATTCAGCTCAGATGCTGCAGAAAATCCATGGCCTGTCACGACGGTTCTGGCACAAGCACTATCTGCAGGTGGATGACCTCGCCGAGGTCGCCGGTTTGCATGCAGCGATTGCGCAAGCCATCGCTGATGGCGACGAAGAAGCTGCGGCAGCGGCATCGGTGGCACACATGGATTACATCCAGTCCTTCACATTGTCGACCCTGGACCTGTAAGCAATGAGTCACACGCCCTTTATCGGAAAACGCATTGAGCTGGTCTCAATGGATCCGCACTTTCACGACATATCGATTGGATTGTACGAGCAGCAACATCAGGGTAAACCGGTGTATCTCGTGCACACCTACAGCCACAAAGAGGGCACCGAAAAGCGGATCAATTTTGTGGTTGAAACAATGAAAACATTCGGGGGTCTCGAATCCGCCGACGACGGTTTGTTGCAGTTCCCGTGCGGCGAGCAGCACGCGTTGGCAATCAAACGTGTTTTCCTTGATTCGTGCAAGGTCGCACCGCAAAGCAATGCCACGGCACATCCGCTACGAATCCACGACAAGAAATCGGGTTGTGACGTAACCGCCGAATCTCTCGGTAACGGTGAGTACCGGTTGCAGACTGAAGGTGACCCGGGGGACGGCCCGCGCCGTATTGCCGCCATTGCCCGGGGGCTCGCCAAGCTGGGCGAGATGGAAACTTACGATGACCAAATTGACAAGGTGACTTTTGCCTGCGGGCAGTCACACGACGCTTTGATCGGTCTGCTGCTGATCCGTGCGCCCAATGTGCGGGCCGTCATGCGGGAGGTGGAGATGATGGCCGCGCGCGGCGTGCTTGCGGCACCCGGTGCTCAGCAATGAGCGAAAAGAAACAAGCGCGCAGCAATAAGTACGCAGCAACAAGACAGGCAGCGCCCGCAAACCGGAACGAAGAGACAGAAAAGGAGGCTAGACATGTCCACTCAAGACATCGCACCCATGACGAGCCGCGAACGAGTGCTTGCAGCCCTGAGACGCGAACCGGTTGACCGTACGCCGGTATGCAATCCGACTTCGGTGGCGACAGTTGAACTGATGGATCTGGTGGACGCGCCGTTCCCGGACGCGAATCGCAAAGCGGAGTTGATGGCGCGACTGGCGGCAACGAGTTACACCGAACTCGGTTTCGACACCGTCATGCCCGTGTTCACCATCATCCAGGAATCGTCGGCGCTGGGCTGCAAGATTCAGTGGGAAAAGAAAGACAACTGGCCGACGGTGAGAATGACCGAGCCGATCTGGTCAGAGCCGGAGGACATCAAGATTCCTGCAGATTTCATGGACCATCCTGATACGCGCTGCGTCATCGATGCGATCAAGATTCTGCGCAAGGAATTGGGTGACGACGTTGCCATCATCGGCAAGACGATGGGGCCATGGTCGCAGGGCTATCACTGTTTCGGTGTCGAACGCTTCCTGCTCATGTCACGGGACGATCCGGACAAGACAAAGCGCTGCCTCGACAGACTGAAAGACCTTACCGTCGCGTACGGTATCGCCCAGTTTGAAGCCGGTGCTGATGCCGTGACGCTTCCGGACCACGCAACAGGCGACCTGGTCAGCGGCCAGTACTACGATCGCTACTTGCTGGATTTGCACACCGAGTTTGTCGAGCGCATCCCCGGGCCAATCATTTTGCACATTTGCGGGCGGACGGTGGATCGAATGGACTCTATCGCACGCACGGGGATGTCGGCTTTCCACTACGACTCGAAGAATGGAGCACAGGAGTCAATGGACGTAGTCAAGGATCGCATTGCTCTGGTCGGCAATATCAATAACCCGCAAACCTTGTTCGCACGCGGGCCAGAGGAAGTTCGGAAAGAGGTCTACGAGAACCTGGACGCCGGTATTCACATGGTTGGTCCCGAGTGCGCTATTCCCCTGCAGACTTCGATCGAGAACCTGAAAGAGATTCCGCTGGCGGTGAAGGATTGGCACAAACAGCACGCGGCTAAGCACTAAACGAGAAGACACGCAACGAGAGGACTGGCCATGGCGCAACTTGCCGACGTCACCAACGAATTCATTCGCGAGGAGATTGAAGAATACATCCAGCGTCCCGATGAGATCGAGCGCATCGTGGAATTGTTCGCCCGAGTCAGCCCAAAGATGCAAGACATCGCAGCCGCAATCATCGAAGGTGAGGACGATGTCGCCGACGAGCTGACCCAACAAGCACTCGCCGACGGTGTCGACGCACTGGAAATCATGGACGATGGCCTGATTGCCGGCATGAGCATCGTCGGTATCAAGTTTCGCGAAGCATACATATTCGTGCCGGAAGTGCTCGCTTGCGCCCGGGCGATGAAGGCGGGCATGGCGTATATCGAGCCGATACTCTCGGCTGCCGGCGTCGAATCACAAGGGACCGTGATCATGGGTACCGTCAAAGGCGATCTGCACGACATCGGCAAGAATCTTTGCATAATGATGCTGCGCGGCGCCGGCTTTACAGTGCATGACCTCGGTGTCGATGTTGGTGAAGATACCTTTATCGACGCTGTGGAGGAACACGGAGCACCCATTCTCGGAATGTCAGCCCTGCTCACCACGACCATGCCCAACATGGGCAAGACCATCGAAGCATTCATCGATGCGGATCTGCGCGAAGACGTGAAGATCATGGTCGGCGGTGCACCGGTTACCCAGGAATTTGCCGATGACATGGGTGCCGATGGTTATGGCAAGGACGCGCTTTCCTGCGTCGCGCTGGCCAAGTCGCTGATGCAAGAGGTCAAGGCCGAAAGCGCCTGAGCTTAAGTGACTTTGAGTTTCAGTGTCGTGTGAGTTCCAGCATCATGTCCAAATCCCGTCAGGCAGAGTTTCAAAAACGGCTCGACCGGCTGACCGAGATCTTTACCGATATCGTTATCCAGGCGGACATACAGTCACAGACTCGCTGCCCCTACAAGAATGCACAGGACGAGTGCACTGCGCAGTTCGGTTGTCAGAACAAACGCAAGAAAATTATCGATGGCGAGAAAGCATTTATCTGTGTTGGTGACGGCAAGCTGGACTATCGAACCGCCTGGGAAACCGAGCCTGAAGCCAGACGGGCAGTCAAGGACGCGCTGACATCAAAGCGTAGAGCGAGCAGGCGCGACCGCGAAGTCCGGAGAACGCTTTTTGATTTCGCAGACGAACTGTCCCGACAGGTCCCGACCTCGTGCGGTCGCAGCGGTATCTGTCACGAGTGTGTTGTCGAAGTGCGTCATGGCATCAAGGCATTGGCGCCGCGAACCGAAGCAGAGTCCTTTCTGCAGGGCGAATACCGGCTGGCCTGTCAGGCTGTCATTGTGGACCCAGAGGCCGACATCGATTTTGCTCCGCTGCGCCGCGTGCCCAGGATTCTCAAAGAAGGGCGCAGGAGAGACATTGACCTCGACCCAATGGTGTCCCGCAGTGGGGACAAGGTCTGTTACGACGGCAAGCTGATCGATGATTATCGCGGCCATATGTACGGTCTCGCTGTTGATCTGGGTACCACAACCGTCGTCATGGAACTGATCGATCTTGAAACGGGAGAAACGATCCAGATCAGCGCTTTTGAGAACCCGCAACGCTTTGGCGGAAGCGATGTCATGAATCGTATCTCCTACGACGGGCGAAACAAGAGCGAATTGTGGAGAGCGATCGCCAACACGATCAACTACGAGATCCAACGCCTGGGTGACCAGTTCGGCTTCTCGCACCGGGAAATATACGAAATTGTCGTGGTCGGCAATTCGACGATGCGAGACATTTTCTTTCGCCTCGATGTTACGAGTATCGGCCAGAAACCTTATATATCGCTGACTGAATATGAACTACGTCAAGGGAAGCGTGATACGACGGCACTTGTCGGAACCAGCCGGCGACTGGGACTCAAGGTTAACCGCAGTGCCAGGGTATACAGCCCGCCGTTGATTGCGAGTCACGTCGGTTCTGACGTCACGGCGGGTCTTGGTGCGGTGGATTTCGACAAGGACGAGCGCACTGTCATGCTTGTCGACGTCGGTACCAACACGGAAGTGGTCATCCGACATGGGGGGCGCATGTTGACAGCGTCGTGTCCCGCCGGGCCCGCATTCGAAGGCGGTCTGGTGCGCTACGGCATGCCCGGCTATGAAGGGGCAATCGACAGCATCCGTTTCACCGGCGATGCGTTTGATTACACGACAATCGGCAGTGTCGAGCCGGAAGGACTGTGCGGCTCCGGGCTGATCGACTTACTGGCTGAATTGCGACGTCACAACCAGATGTCGGCGAAGGGCGTGTTCGCCAACAAGAGACAGCGCGAAATGACATTGGTGCCGGAACGCAGCATCACATTTTCGCGCGAGGATGCCAGCAATCTTGCTCAGGCCAAGGCGGCCAACTACTGTGGCCAGTTCATCCTTATGCGTCATCTCGGTCTGGCACCTTCTGACATCGACAAGTTGTACCTCGCCGGTGCCTTCGCCAACTACGTCGACGTGCGCAACGCGATGGACATCGGGTTCTTGCCGAACGTACCCGAAGAGCGGATTGAAAAGATTGGCAACGCGGCAATACAGGGCGCAAGGGAAATATTGCTCTCACGGGAACAGCGTCGCCGTGCCGAAAACTTCGTCCGGACGATCGAGCACATCGAACTCGAGACGACGCCAGATTTTTTCGAGATATTTGTCGAGGGCTGCCAGCTCAAACCAATGCCGGAACGCCTCGAACATTGGACTTGACCAGGATTGAGCGAAATGAAGCTTGAAGGCCGTGACAGCACATTCATTGTCATAGGAGAGAACATTCACACCACCCGCGTATACCTGCGGCGCGGAAAGCATATCGTCACGACGCCGGCCGGAGCGGAGGCGGTGCGATTTATCGACCACAATGGTGACCAGCAGTTTCTGCTGATCCCGGACCATATCAAGAAGACCCAGGACTACGAGGAAGGCCGGATCAAACACATGAAGATCGCCGTGCAGGCGGCGATGAGCGGCAGTGGGGATCAGGCAAAGCTCGGCGAGGAATACCTGGAGCTGCAGATCAAGCGTCAGATCGACAGTGGCGCGGATTTCCTGGATATCAATGTCGACGAGATATCGGTGCGTGAAGCCGAGCAGCAGGATGCAATGCGGTGGCTCGTTCAATTCGTACAGGCGCGCAGTTCAGTACCGCTGTGTGTCGACTCATCCAATTCGAACACAATTGAGATCGGGCTTGAAGCCGGCGACAACCGGGCGGGACGGCAGATGCTCAACTCGGCGTCGCTGGAACGAATGAGCGCACTCGACCTTGTCGGCGAGCACGATGCCTGTGTCATTGTGACGGCCGCCGGAGAATCCGGCATGCCGCAAAACGCCGAGGAGCGGGTCACTAATGCATCGCGAATGGTCGATGCATCGATTGAAAGAGGCATTGCACTGGGTGATATCTACATTGATCCGTTGATGTTTCCGATTTCAGTGGATCAGCAGTTCGGCAACCATGTTTTCGATGCGATTCGACAACTGCGTCAGAAATACGGACCGGAGATTCACATTACCGGAGGTTTCAGCAATGTGTCGTTTGGCTTGCCTTGCCGCAAACTGATCAACGACGCGTTTGCCGTGCTTGCCATCGAAGCTGGAGCCGACAGCGGCATCGTCGATCCGGTTGCCAACGACCTGCGGCGTGTCTTCATGATTGACCAGGCCTCGCTGCCGTTCGAACACGCCAAGGCGATGCTGCTCGGCGGTGACCCGGACTGCCGGGCTTACCTGAAGGCGTATCGCAAAAAGCTATTCGCAGTTTATTGAGGTCCAACGTTTGATAGATCGTATCGAATTATTATCGGGAGAAAGACGTGTCTTTGAGTAGCACCGATACACTGCAAAGCCGTTGTGCCGACCTGGTGCACAAACTGGGCTTGGCTCTGCCCGAGGACATCTCATCAGTTCAGCCGCTCGCCGGCGGTGTCGCATCCGATATTGCCGCTGTTGACTTTAGCGGCCGCAAAGTCTGCGTCAAGTTCGCCTTGTCAAAGTTGCGCGTTGCCGACGACTGGCATGCGTCGATTGACCGTAACAGTGCAGAGTACGCATGGCTGGAATTCGCCGGACGAGCCGTTCCGGGTTCGGTCCCCGCACTTTTCGGCCGCGACGCTGATCTCAACGGATTCGCAATGGAGTTCGTGAAAGGCGAAGACATTTACAACTGGAAGACTGAACTGATGCAACGGCGGCCACGCCCGGACGAAGCGGCGAAAGCAGGCGAGGTGCTGGGCAAGATCCACGCGGCATCGACGGCATCGGATTTCGATGCAGTCAAGTTTCAGAATCAAGACAGCTTTTACGAACTGCGCCTCGAACCCTATTTCGGTTTTACCGCGCAGAAGCACCCGGAATTGCGGTCCATTCTGGAACAATTAATCACCCGTTTGCAGGAAATATCAACGGTATTGATACACGGGGACGTGAGTCCCAAGAACATCCTGTTCAGAGATGGTCAGCCGGTTTTTCTGGATGCCGAGTGCGCAACCATGGGCGATCCGGCTTTCGACGTTGCCTTTTGCATGAATCACCTCATGCTGAATTGGTTTCACTTTCGCGACACGACCGACGATTTCCTGTTGGGTGTGACTGAATTCTGGGATGGGTACTGGCCGCATGTTTGTTGGGAAGATGCATCGGCGCTAGAGAAAAGAATCTGTGAATTGTTGCCAGCACTGTTGCTTGCGAGAGTCGACGGCAAGTCGCCAGTCGAATACCTGGACGAATACAATCAGAAGAGGGTGCGGCATTTTGCGATTGCAGTATTGACCGACCCGCCGGCCAGCCTAGCGGAATTTAAGAGCCGGGGCGATGCGGTTCTGGAGGTTAGACCGTGAGTGCGATCGCAAATGTGCGAGGCCGGCGCGTGTGGGATTCACGCGGCCGGCCGACGGTGGAGGCCGAGGTCATGCTGCAGGGCGGGACACGTGGCCGCGCGATTGCGCCGGCCGGTGCGTCGACCGGCAAGGAAGAGGCGGTCGATCTGCGCGACGGTGGCGAGGCGTTTGGCGGTTACGACGTTCGAAAAGCGATCGCTGCGGTCAACGGCGAGATTGCCAAGCTCCTCGAGGGCCAGGATGCGACCGACCAAGCCGGAATCGATGCCGCGCTGATCGAGCTCGACGGCACGCCGAACAAGGAACGCCTCGGCGGTAACGCGCTCGTCGCGACTTCGATGGCAATTGCCCACGCCGCGGCTGCTGCGCACGATATGCCGCTGTGGCGTTATCTTGGCGAAGGCCGAAATGAATTCCACCTGCCTTTGCCGGAGATACAAATCTTCGGCGGTGGTGCGCATGCCGGACGCCGCGTCGACGTGCAGGACTTCATGATCATTGCAGTGGGTGCGGCCGACTACGCACAGGCGCTCGAATGGACCGCTGAAGTCTACCGAGCGGCCGGTGCACTGATGAAAGAAGCCGGACTGTTGCAAGGCGTGGCAGACGAGGGTGGTTTCTGGCCCGCGTTCGACAACAACGAAAAAGCGCTCGACTTTCTGATGCGCTCAATCGAACGTGCCGGCTACACGCCGGGACAAGACGTGGCAATTTCGCTCGATATTGCAGCGTCCGACTTCGGCAAGCACGGCCGTTACACGCTCGCACTCGACGGGCAGGAAGTGGATTCCGACGGCCTGAGCGAAATGCTGCTTGGCTGGTTGGCTCGCTATCCGATCGTTGCGATCGAGGATCCGCTCGGTGAAGACGACCCGGAAGGAATGAGCAGATTCACTAGAGCGGCGGGGCCGGGCGTCGAAGTTGTGGCAGACGATTTCATTTGCACTGGTGCGGCGCGCGTTGAACGTGCGGCCGGACTGGGTGCATGCAACACGGCATTGATCAAACCCAATCAGGCCGGTACGCTGACTGAAACACGCGCAGCACTGGATGCGGCGCGCGCGGCGGGTTGGGAGAGCATCGTGTCGGCGCGCTCGGGGGAAAGCGAGGACGTGACCATCGTGCACATGGCCGTAGGTTGGGGCGCGAAGCAACTCAAAGTGGGTTCGTTCTCGCGCTCGGAGCGGATGGCCAAATGGAACGAGGGCCTGCGCATTGCAGAGGCACTGGACCAGGGCGGTGGGCGGCTCGCACCGCGCACTGAATTCCCTTGGGGAAGCGGTGGCTGAACGTCTACTTGCTCGTCAGCAGGTCGACCAGGCCGGCGATCTGATTGCGCTGCCGCTTGGTCGATTTTCCCCGGAACTCTGCTGTTTCCATGCTGAGATAGCGGACCAAGACCGTGCTGCGCATTTCCAGACTCTCGCCTTTGAACCCAAGCTCCGATAGCGCTTCCGCGACGAAGTCCAGTCGCAGGCGATTGACCTGCTTGACTGTCTTGGCCACGCCCGCATCCTGCAATGCCCACTGACGGATCGGTATGTCGTATCGCGCCAGCTCATAGTCGAGGACCATGTCGGCAGTTCTTATGAGCCGCTCTTTAGGTGGCAGCGAGAGGATCCACGGATTTGCGGTCACGATTTCAGTGAGTTCGTGGGTCCAGTAATCGAGTAGCTGGCGCAACAGGTCATCACGGTTCTTGAAGTGCCAGTAGAAACCGGCTTTCGCGATGCCCAGCGACTTGGCCAGGCCCTCTACACTGAGTGCAGCGACCCTGCCCTTAACGAGGGCCTCGAGACCCGCCTCGCCGTGCCGTTTGCTTGTTCATCGGCAAAAGCCTCTCACATCAATCACGTTACTGGCCTGTTTGTGCCAATTACTACACTCGGGCGTATACTCATTAGCCTTGCCACGGGTGACGCGGCAAGGCTGCGGACGAATTCATTGCGCTTTACCCAGCGGCACTTCCCACGCTTGCCGCGCTGTCGCCTTTGCATCGTCCTCGATCAAGTCGCCATGCGACAGGACAATCTGATCGAAGTCCCATTCGAGAATACGTCCTAGCGATTGCCGCGCCGCGGCCTTGTCCTTCCACCCTAGTTGATATTCTGGTGCCGGCTTCGGGTGATTCCACATGTGAAACACCGCTTTCCACCATAGCTTCAGTAGCCAATTGGTGTTGGGCGTTTGATCCGTGATGTTCTCGATAAGGTCAACTAACAATAGCGTTCGGCTTGGTTTGTGAAAGAACGCCACCTCCCAGATGTACTTGTTGCCCCTGACCAGTACCTGATCAAGCGTATCCGCCCATGCTTCCGGAGGCCGGTCGGCAAGGAACCAGTCGAAGTCGATTTCCGGGCGCTTTCTTTCGACGCCTGGACAGATGTAGGTGTTGGCTTCCGGGAAAGCCGCTTGTGCAGATGGAATATGAAAATAGTGATACGAACCGGGTGCAACGATGTAGGCCACTTCGCCAAGCGCCGATATGGTCTGCCTGATCGGCGCGTCGATTTCGCATGGTGAATGAAGCAGGAGTCTCGAGTCGGGAAGGCGTACCACGCTCATCCGCGCATTGAAATCGCAACCCGCGTAATGAATCGGGTATTCCTTCAGTCATATCTGGCTGCGGACAAACTCTGTCAACGACATGCGTAAACTCTGGTCACGTCTAACTCATGCGGCGTTCCCGGTTCGGGTTTCGCGACACGGATTCCTGGCCGTTACCCAAATCCATCATGCGCTGTGATGCCGGCGCAATCCACTAGGCTTGATCCTGCAGTCTGCGCTGGAGATCACAGGTCTGTCCTGGGCCTCACAGTAGCGCGGAGGATTTTCGCAGCTGTTTCGCACGGGCCAGTGTCTGCGATGGGGACTCACCGTACAGTCGCCGGTATACACGTGAGAATTCTCCCATGTGCCAAAAACCCCATTTCGCCGCCGCCTCGCGCACCCGGATTTAAGAGGGAGCATGGCCCAGCAGCGCTTCTCGCACTCCCTGAAAGCGAATCGCTTGTAGGTAAGTTTTCGGTGAAGCCCCGCAATGTTCCAGAAACGCTCGCTGCAGCGTCCGCTCCGACACGTGCGCGACCTTACATATCTCATCCAGACTCAACGCGCAGGTTGGCCGGCCATGTTATGTATGCGAATGCCCGGCGCACCGCTCGCAGCTTGGCCATTGCAGCAATGTCTTGCGGCTGTTGTGAACTGGTGCTGATCGCTGTTGTGAGCGCGGAGGTGACGTCGCTCAAGATGTGGGAGGCAAGCGATGCATCGCCTGGCCACGACGGGTCGGAATTTTCGAGTGCTCCGCAGGCAGCCGATACGACCACTCTCAGATATGCAATCGCCCACGGGTCCGGCTGCAACAGGTGCTTGCGCAGTTCTCCAGCGTGACCGATCTTTGTCTGCAATTGCTCCCATCCCGCGGTTCGGCTGAGCCATTCCGGGTCCACCGACAAGGTGTAAACACTGAATCGACCGCCGATCGAAGCGGCGAAATCCTCCATTGGTGCAAACAGCGGTATCCGATCAGTCCCGAGTGGTTCGCCGCACCAGCGAACTGTCTGGTCCGCATCGGCCAGCAGCGCAAACGAGTATGCGTTTGCAGGAGAAGCACCCACGTGCACGTGGCGGCATTCAGTCGCAAGGTGCGAAATCATGACTGGCCCGAGCCGGACCTGCATCAACTCCGTGGGTGCCGTATCGGCCGCCATGGGCCGAAATTCGACGTCCTAGTCGCGCAAGCTGCTGGCCATGGCGTCGAGCGACTCGAAACGGTTCGCCAACAACATGGGCGTAGCGCTAGGATGGCTGGGCATCAGGGGCCAAAGGTTGGGTAAAACTGTAAGTTTTTTGATACTCGCATGAACTTCCGGTTGGGACAATACGGACTCTTCGAGTAAAGTGAGGAGAACTACGTGGCAGCATCGACGAATGGCATGCCCGTGCTTTCATTCACGGTAGTAGATCGCAGCGCATTGTCGTTCTCCTGGAGAAAGTGCTTTACAGTCGAATTCGGGAATCATGTGCAGCCCCGGGGGGCGGTTCCTCTTGCTCATGACACGAAATGCCGGTCGGTGGTGGCTGTAATGACACGCTCGGCGTTTCTGGGACTCAAATGGCAAAGATGGGCGAGTGCCATGTTTCTTAGTTATGGAAAGTTCAGTTGAATCCGTATTGGATTTCAAACGGGAAAACAAAGGGGAAAGAAATATGAAAAGCACAGATAGCCAACGATTGGTTGTCAGCGTTTGCGCACTGGCTTTCTTACTGTTGGCCGGCGTAACGGCGGCCAATGCAGCGAGCAAAATCGTGCACGACGCCGAGTACTACATCCTCGAGGCGCAGCACGGAGACAAGTGGCGGGCTGAAGACCGACAACTCGGCAAAAAGCTGGCGCAACTGAGAAGGAAGTTTGGCCGGCCGCCCAATCTGATCCATATCATGTGGGATGACACGGCTTACGGTGATGTCGGCATTCCGGCGATCCAGAAAGTGCGCGGCCTCAACACACCCAATCTGAATGCCATGGCCGCTGAGGGGATCCTGTTCACACGCATGTACACCGAAGTCGGGTGCACCCCCAGCCGCGCGGCGTCGGCCACCGGCCGTCTCGCGATCCGCAGTGGCATGTACAACATCGGCATGCTTCTCGAAATGCACGGCATGCGCAAGGAAGAGGTGACGATTGCCGAAGTGCTGTCCAAGGCCGGATACGCCACAGCGTTCCACGGCAAGTGGCATCTCGGTGATATCGAGGAGAGCTATCCCCACAATCAGGGCTTTGATGAGGCCTTCTTCACCGGCTACAACCAGCTCCTTTCACTGAACAGCAAGATTGCCGAACGAGCCAATGCCTCGATCGGACTGCATGAAGACTTGCTGCCACCGGACCCCTACAAGCTCGATGACACATTCGTTACCAAGGGGTGGGTGCAAATCGCCGAAGGCAAGAAAGGTCAGAAAGCGCGCCAGTGGGGCGACAATTCCCATGAGACCTATCTGAAGATCGATCCTGAGGCACAGCGGCGCACGCTGAAATTCATCGAGCGCAATGCCAAGGCCGGCAAGCCGTTCTACGTCGCCAACTGGCCGATGCTGGAGAGTTTTCTGCCCAATCCCAAGAAATGCTCGGTGGCGCGAAGTCTTTTGCAGGGTGGCCTGGAATGCAATATCGATCCTTTCGTCGGACAACTGATGGCCAAGCTGAAGGAACTCGGTATTGCCGAGAACACGCTGGTGATTGCCATGGCCGATAACGGGCCCATGAGCCACAACCCGCCGCCGGGCGTGGGTATGGCCGAGACAATCTTCCGGGGCGGCAAGGGTGACTTTCTCGAGGGTGGCATTCGTGTGCCGGCCTCGGCCTGGTGGCCGGGCGTCATCAAGCCCGGGCAGTTGGTTGGCGACATCATTCACGAAACCGATTTGTTTACCACGTTCGCCAGGCTGGCCGGTGCCATGCAGCATATCCCCGGCGATCGCGTCATTGACGGCATTGACCAGACCGCGTTGCTGATGAAAGGCGACACCAACGGCCGCCGCGATCATGTCTTCATCTACGCCGGGCCGCGGCTTGGTGCAACTGTCAAAGGCAATTACAAGCGCCACTGGATATCACCGGACCCGGTTGGTGAGGCGAGCGGAATCCCTGCTGCTTTCTATTTCCTGCCTGCGGATCCGCGCGAAAAAACACCGATGCTGACGAACCTGATCCACTTGAAAAGCCCGTTCAATCGAATGCGGCTGCGTCACGAGTTGTGGAAGCGTAAATATCCGGATGCCAAGGAGGTGCACGGCATACCCTGGACCGGCATCGAGAATGCCACGCCCGAGATCAAGGCGCTCGCCAGGCCGAAAATGGATATCAAGAAACTGCCGTTCGACCCGCTGGAGTACATCGAGCACCTCGATCAACTGCCCTTTGACCCGAATCTGGATCCGGATGTCGGCAGATAAGCTGCGCCACGGAAGCCGTTGCCCTGTTTTGACGCGACGGCTTCTGGCGATTCGGGCCAGAAGGAATCGCCACGGGGGAAAGGTCATCTACCATTTTGTGAAAAGGCATCGTATGCACTGGATCGCAGCCGCGCTGACCATGCTGGTCGTTCCGGCGGCAAGTGCTTTTGCCGCCAGCGAGCCTGCAGGACCACCCGTCCGGTTGGTGCTGCAGATCACCATCGACGGATTACGGGGCGATCTGATCAGCCGCTATACAAATGGTTTTGGTGAAGGTGGCTTCCGGTATCTGCTCGACAGTGGGACTGTTTACAACAATGTCCATTACCAACACGCCAATACCGAAACCATTGTCGGTCATACGACACTGGCAACCGGCGCTTTTCCGTCGCGGCACGGAATGGTCGGCAACGTCTGGTTCGACCGCGAAGCAGGCGAACTTGCCTACAACATCGAAGACGCGGATGCGCCACTACTAGCGAGCCGCGAGGAAACTAGCGAAGGAGAGCAGGTCGATCCGGCACAGAGACGGGCACGCACGACGGGGCGTTCACCGCGGGCGATCCTGGCACCCACTCTGGGTGACACACTGTCTGCCTACTACGCGGGCCGTTCAAAAGTGTTCGGTGTGTCGGGCAAGGACCGCAGTGCCGTATCAATGGCCGGTCATACCGGCAAGGCATTCTGGTTCTCTACCGACAACGGTGACTTCGTAACCAGCAAGTATTACTACGACACTTATCCAGACTGGGTGCGTCGCTGGAATGGCCAGCGGAAAGCGGAAAAATATGCTGGCACGCAATGGCGATTGTCCACAGAGCTAAATACCTACCTGCTCGCAGGGCAGGACGACCGTCCTTACGAAATGGACCTCAAGGGATTCGGACGTACTTTCCCTCATCGTTTCGGGAACACCGATGACAAGCTGTTCACTACGCAGCTATTAGTCAGCCCGGTCGGAGACGAACTTGCTCTCGATTTCTCCAAGGCGCTCATCGTCAACGAGCAATTGGGCCGCGACCCGGTACCGGACTATCTTTCGATCAGTTTCTCATCGGTGGATGCAGTCAATCACTTCTTTGGGCCGTCGAGCCTGGAGAATGAAGAAGTGGTGCGCCGGCTCGATCACACACTGGCCGACTTGATCGAGTTTATCGACAGGAGCGTAGGGCTGGAATACACCCTGATTGTGCTTTCGGCGGATCACGGCATGGCAGACATGCCGGAATACATGAGCGCGCTCGGTTACGACGCGGGCAGACTGGTTCCTGCCGAGATCGTTGCGACGGCCAACGAAGCCGGACGGCGGCTTGGTGTCGATGAAGTCGTGCGCTTCTTCTACCGGCCGTATATGTACCTTAATGAAGAACGCATCGTCGCAGCGAAACTCGATCACGCAAGAGTCGCAGACGCTGTTGCCGAAGCGCTGACCGATTTGGAAGGGGTGGAAGTGGCGGTAGCCACTGGAAATGCGGACACGCGCCACGACAGTTCATTGCATGATCAGGTGCGACGTAACCAGCACGCGACACGGTCCGGCGACATTTACGTGATCCAGCGGCCCTACTGGTTTCTCTTCGACGAAGGTCCAATACCGGCCATGCATGGCTCGCCGTGGCGTTACGATACGCACGTGCCAATCATTTTCTGTGGGCCGGAAATCGATGCGCGGTCGGTTCATAGGCTCGTGCACCCGGTAGACGTGGCGCCGACGATTGCCGCTTTTCTGGGAATGACGCCGCCGGCTGCATCAGACGGCAAATCTTTGACAGAAGTGCTCAAGTAAGCAAGGGTAGTGCAGCGAGTTGCCTCTCAAGAGGCAGCGTTCATTAAATTGAGGAGTGTCCCAATGCGTTCGTTCGCGCGTCGATTCTTGACAATTTCCATTGTCGCCTCATTCCTTCTGTTATTGGTGCCAGCTTTGGCAGCGGCCGAGGAGTCCGAGGGAGGGGAAATCCACGGCCATGAGGAACACGGCAAGCACGCGTTGGCCCTGTTCGTCGGCGTGACGCGGGAGCACGGTCATGACCTGGCGACATTGGGTATTGAGTATTCATACCGTATCCACAGGCTGTGGTCGATGGGGGCAGTGATCGAGCGCGCAGATCGATCCAGGGATTCGACACTCGCGATCGTGTTTGCGCACCTGTGGCCGTACAAGGGCTTGTTCCTTGGGGCAGGTATTGGCCGTAAGGACCCGGGAGACGAACGCGAGAACACGGTGCGAGCGACCATCGGATACGAGATCGAGATCGCTGGAGGGTGGTCGATTGCGCCTAGCGCGAATCTGGACATGATCGACAATGCAGAAGATGAGGAGGTCTACGGGCTGTCCATCGGCAGGCGCTTTTGAGGGCTTGCCCTAACTGGGGACCAGGATTTCGCGGCGGCATTGTCCCAATGAAAGTTCTTGGTCTTCTTCGCATAGCCATCGTTTGCGGATCGTCGTCGCGTGCGCAACGACCATTCCCGCCAGTGAACGAGAACAGGCGCGCCAAGAGCTGAATGATCGCGCCGAAGAGACGCTGGCTCTGCTGCTCGACAAGAAACCGGCGCTTCAGGAATTGGTTGATTCTGCGCTCAGATACTTTGTCGTACGGGTGTCAGCCGCGCAGGTGGCGGTGATCCGTGGGGGTGTCGGGCTCGGCGTCTTGTCCGACAAGGAAGCAGGCACCCGAACCTACATGAACGTCACGCGTTACGGCTTTGGCATGGGTGTAGGGGCGGCGCTTTGCGCGCCGTTTTTTTGTTCCAGAGTCGCGACGCCATCCGAGCAGTTCGGGGCGGGAACCTTGAAATCCAGGTTGAACGCCGAGACGGCCGCAGGAACCGCGGGTACGGCAACGCGCGCTTACTTTGAAGGTGCGTCGGTCCACGTCATTGCGGAGAGCGGTGCGGCGGTCACGGTAATGGCGCGTTTTATCAGAGTTTCCGTAAACACCGATTTGACGGATACCGGTTTGTCCGAGACACGTCTTCCCGATATCGGCCTTACTGCGGTCGATGAATACGGGGAGGATGCCCCAAGGGTCTGGAACCGGATGCTTCCGTTTCTCGCCCAGAAAGCGATCGATCGGGGATATGAAAATCCGCTGCGATAAGGCATTGGTTTGACACTTGTGCATGTCAATCAGGATTTACTGCCGAGCGAGTTCAACGTGGGCATTAATGGCCGCCAGCAGAAGCCATTCGAGTTTGTCGGTTTCAAGACGGCAGCCTCGGAAACCGACGGCGTGCAGCTGAAGTTTGACACGTGGTTGTTTCATTTCATGAACGTGTTCGCATTGCTGGGCAGGATCGACGGCGATGCGCTGGTGGGTTTGGCGCTCGATGGCAACGCTATGTTCGAGCACCTCGGCATAGCTGTCCGTCTCCGAAACCGCCTTGCCCGCTGCTTCAGGATCAGGCTTTTGAGTTGCCGACGATCACTTCATAGTATCGAGGAACAACCTACGGCCTCGGCACCGTACTCGCAGCGGGCTGGAACAACTGGTTCGTAACCTTGCCGTGCAGCGTTGACGATGCCGACTATTGAGGGCAAGGGTGTCGATGGGCGTTCGTCTACCGCGACCCCAGAGTGGGGCGAATCGTGAATCTCGGTGACAATGGCAATCTGGCGTTGTTCGTGACTGGCAATTACCTCAAGGCAGACTTAACGATTTCATGGCAGGTATCCACGCCTGATGGGCAGATAGTCATCGACTACACGTTCGCGGAGAAAAACAAGGACGGTTGGAATGCTGTTGTGGGCGCCAGTTGGGATAGCAGCAAGCGATGGTCAATTATGGCCGAGTACAACGGCTTTATCGGGTCGCGTGAGACGTTCACTGCGTCTCTGGCGCGAAGATTCTAGGCTATCCATCGTGGCACCTGAATCTGCTTCCTTCAAGGTAACGCAGGATAACAGTGAGAAACTTGCGGCGGAGCTCGATGCCGTAGAATGAGTATCTGGTCCCGGAACAGGGTAAGTGATTCCCTTCAGAGCTGAAACCCGTTTCGGACATGACCGCAGCCAGCACTAAGCGCGCCGCCTGCCATAATGGTGTATCGAACAGAGTGGGGAGAGAGTTGAAACCTGTATGTCTAGTCATTGGCGCCGGTGCCGGCATCGGTGGTCATGTCGCGAAACGATTCGCGAAAGAGGGGTATCACGCTTGCTTGTGCCGCCGCACTGATCAAGCCGGGCTGAAGATATTGGTTGAGGCGATCCAGAGAGAAGGCGGCTCGGCTTGCGGTTTTCTGGTGAACGCAGTCGAACCGGACAGCATTGAAGAGCGCGTTGCCGCCATCGAATCGGACATCGGCCCGATCGAAGTGGTGGTCTACAACCTTGGCGCACAGATTGGTGACCGGTCACTGGCGCAAACCAGCTACAAAGCCTTTGAGCGCTGCTGGCGTTTGGCCACTTTCGGGCTGTTCAGAGTGGCATCGGTGGTGTGCCCGTTGATGGAGACACGCGGCAACGGAACAATACTGGTGACTTCGGCGACTGCCGCGATGCGTGGTAACGGCGGGCAACATGCGCACGCGTCTGCAATGGCCGGCCGGCGTATGCTGTGTCAGTCTCTCAATGCGGAGTTCGCGCCTAAGGGAATCCACGTTGCGCATGTGCTGATCGATGGCTCTGTTGATGCACCGGATACTCTGGGTAAGATGCTGGGCCCGGAGAAGTTCAAAGAGCTTAGAGAAATGCGTGGCATGGAGCATGATGGCTTGGTGCTGCCTGAGAAGGTTGCCGAAACCTACGTGCATCTTGCGCAGCAGCACCGATCCGCATGGACCTTTGAGATCGATTTGCGATCGTTCTCGGATATGCCGTGGTGGAATCACTGATAGGTATCAACATATAACTGTAGCTTTCGGTTTACGATGGTCGCGAAACTGCCACAAAACCTTCAGGATGAATCTGCAATGCCCAAGAAACTGTTGTCAGCAGACGAGCGGTATGACTACGGTAATAGCCTCCGCGAAAAAACGCCTTTGGAAAGCCACACCGAATGGTTGCCCGGCGCGAGCCGCAAGGACCCGGTCAAGCTGATCGAAGAGCAAAATGAGGACCGTATCCCCTGGCTGATTCCAGTGCGTCGCGCGCGGATGTCTGTGTCTCCATTTGCTTTCTACCGGGGCACTGCGCGGATTATGGCCCACGACCTGGCGGGTTCGCCCGTCTCGGGCATAAACACCCAGATATGTGGTGATGCACACTTGGCAAATTTCGGAGCTTATGCGTCGCCTGAACGCCGTTTGGTGTTCGATCTCAATGACTTTGACGAGACGCTGCCGGGACCCTGGGAGTGGGATGTCAAGCGTCTCGCGGCAAGCTTCGTTCTCGCCGGACGCCACAATGGTCTCAGCAAGAAAGAAACGCGCAAAGTGACCGAGCGTGTCGTGCGAAGCTATCGCCAGTCGATGCAAAAGATGGCGGGCATGCGTGTCGTTGAAATCTGGAACAGCCTGATCGAAGCGGAAGAGCTCCTGCTGCTGCTTGAACAAAAGAAACTGAAGAAGAAGGCTCAATCAGGCATAAAAAAAACTATGACCAAGGACAGCATGCATGCCCTTCAAAAGCTTGCCGAAGAGGTCGACGGCAAATATCGCATCCGCAGTGAGCGGCCGTTAATCATTCCAGTCCGGGAAATTAGAAGGAAGTATCGTGGTGAAGATGTCCGCACCCTGGCGATGAATGCGTTTGAGGAGTATAAGGAGACGGTTCCAGATCACATCAGCCATCTGCTTGGCAAATACCGGGTAGTCGATTTCGCCGTCAAGGTTGTCGGTGTTGGAAGCGTTGGCACTCGTTGTTTCATTGTCCTTCTCGAGGGCCGCGACCGGCACGATCCGCTTTTCCTGCAAATTAAGCAGGCCACCAAATCGGTTCTCGAAGAACATCTGCCTAACAGCCCGTATCGGAATCCGGCCAGAAGAGTGGTGGAAGGCCAGCTTCTGATGCAGACGGTCAGTGACATCTTTCTCGGCTACAACAAGGCCACAACTCACGGCCACAGCTACTATTGGCGCCAACTGAAAGACTGGAAAGGATCCGCTGACGTGGACAGCGCTACCGTGGAGGAGCTGAATGCGTATTCGCAAACCCGCGGTTGGACTCTTGCCCGAGCGCACGCGCGAACCGGCGATCCGATCGCGATCGCAGGCTACCTCGGTGAAGGAAAAACAATTGATCGTGCGATTACCACATTTGCCGAACAGTACGCTCATCAATGCGAGCAGGACTACGCGAAATTTGTGTCAGAAATTGAAGATGGTCGGCTGGAAGCGGCGGAAATAGAGTAACGTGCGTCGATGGTGTTGCGCGGTGGTGGGAACAGCGTTAGCGTGTCTTGCGCAGCCGTGAACCATGTTCTTGGTAGCGAACACGAGGGTTTCAACGCAAGTGATGCAAGCAGTCAGGGGGAGGCTGTGAGCAGAGTATTTTTGGCGGTGTCGTTGCTTTTATCGGGGCTTCTAATAGTCGCTTGCAGTGACGTGACCGACGATAACGCTGCACCAGGCAACAACGGAATGACCTTGCTGGTGAATGCGGACATTGTGACGATGAATCCGCAAAACCCGGTCGCGGACGCCATGGCGTTTCGTGGCGATCGTATCGTGGCCGTAGGTGCTGAAGCCCAGGTCCGCGATGCACTAATAGGCTACCAGCGGTTCTTTGACCTCGAAGGTCGCACCATCGTGCCGGGGTTTATCGAGAGCCACGATCACCTGTTCATGAGTAGCGGGACGACGCTGCTCGCTGATATCTCACCATTTACAACGCCGACTCTTGAGGCGGCACTCAAGAAACTGTCTGCGGTGGAACCAGACGATGATGGTTGGGTCGTCGCGTTCGGGGCCGATCAGACGCTTTACGGGGAAGGTCGGGGGCCGACCAGTGATGTGCTCGATCCTCTATTTCCGGAAACGCCGGTCGTCGTGTTTCACCTAAGCGGACATGCCGCATTCATGAATAGCGAGGCGATGCGTCGAGTCGGGCTCGACAAGTCGACGCCCAATCCGCAGGGCGGCTTCTACGAAAAAGACTCTGACGGAAAACTAACAGGTTACCTATCCGGTCAACCGGCATTCTTGCATCTCAGGCCCTATCCAAGTGTGACGCCAGAGTCAGCGGTTGCAGCGTCGCTGGACCGTGCCGCCAAAGGGATTACTACTTCCTCCGAATTCGCGATCATGAATGCGTTCATCCTGGATGGACTACGACGAGCGACTGAAGCTCCCGGTTTTGCTACACGGGTTGTTGGCGGCTATTTCTCGACCGCATCTGACTATGAGGAAATGGTACCGCGTCTGGGTAATTACGAGACTGATCTGCTAAAGATTCGATTCATTAAAACCTGGACCGACGGCTCGGCGCAAGGTGGAACAGCATACCTGCGTGACGGATACTATGATCCCACCATGGGCAAGGGCGGAGCACAAGGTTCACAGGAGTATTTCAACGATCTGGTGCTGGATATATACCAGCGCGGCTACTGGCCGGCAATCCATGCCAATGGAGACGGCGCAACGGATGTCGCTTTGAATGCACTCGAATACGCTCAAGGCGAAGTCGGTCCTGATGTTTCGGCGCAGATCAGGCCGCAGATCATCCATGCGCAGGTAACGAGGAAGGAACAGCTCGAACGAATGGCAGAGCTCAAGGCGTTGCCGACATTTTTCACCACACACGTCTATTACTGGGGCGATCTGCACTATGAGCGAACGGTTGGTCCCCAGTTGGCACAGCGGCTTAGCGCCATGAACGATGCATTCAGTGCGGGTTTGGCTGCGTCCATGCACAACGATCCCCCCGTGACGCCTGCTGACCCCCTCTCCAATATGTGGATTGCGGTCAATCGCAGATCGAGTTCCGGTCGCGTTCTGGGCGCCGACCAGGCAATTACGCCTTTGCAGGCGCTCCAGGCATACACGACGAACGCGGCCTATCAGTTTGGAATGGAAGATGAAGCGGGCTCACTCGAAGTTGGCAAGCTCGCCGACTTTGCCGTCCTCGACCGCAATCCACTCAAAGTTGACCCGGACGAGATTCGAAACGTGCGTGTGCTCAACACCGTCCTTGGGGGGCGGCTTACGTACTCGGCAGGTGTGTTATACGACCGCGTCGATCCGCTTGGGGCGCAGGTCGGCAAGAGGTAGAGCACAACGCGCGTAAGATTCCTCAGGGATTGCAGATGCGGAATCTGACCCTATGCCCAGAGTGTGTTTCGCACGCGTTTCTTGCCCGGACCGTGCGTGACCAGCCCTCGAATCGTAGCCAATCGCGTAATGCTGAATAGGAAGCATTACTAAGCACAAACTCAAATTCGAGATGCTCAACCAGATCCTGATAAACCATTCTAATGAGTTTTAGATCGATGGTTCATGCCGGAGCGATGTCCTTCGGACTGTGATCCGTGGCGAGGATCCATCTCAAGGACGAATATGTCTCGACTGCGTTTCGCAGAGCGCTTGTTGTGGGCGGATTGGTTCTGATCATGTTTGCCGCGACAATCGTCGAAGCCGGTATGTGGGCTCTGACTAATATCGCTTTGGGCGCATTCAGCGTATTTGAAGAAGCGCTTTGCTTTTCAATGGTCACTTACGCAACGCTCGGCTACGGTGACGTGGTTCTCGTGGAGCAGTCGCGCCTGCTATCGTCGTTCCAGGCGGCGAACGGTGCGATGATGTTCGGCTGGACGACGGGTGTGAGCGTTCTCGCGATAAAGGATATCAGCAAGTCGGTGGCGCAGCTTAGAGACTCGCATTCATGTGCGGCTGACATGTCTACGGAGTCGAAAATTCTTTGCCTGAAAGAAGCGTCTGCCGGGTGGGAAGGAGCTGAACGAGCTGCTGTTGCCCAATCTGCTGCGGGAGGCAATGGAACGGGTCAAGGACACTTTGGCGCCTGCGCCTGAAAGCTCTTCCAAATACTTTTAGTTATCTTTGATCTGGCAACAAGGTTTCCGCAGGAATGGCGCGAAGCGATCTTCATTACAACTAAGATACGCCAGAGCTCGACAAGGTCTTCGCGAAAGGAAGGTGGTGGATGCCAAAGAAAACTAAACATACACTCGTCGTTGTGAACCCCGGCCACTTCCACGCGGGGCTGACCTTGCGCAAAAGGCATCCGTTGCTCTCGGATGAAGTGTATGTATACGCGGAGGACGGACCGGAATTACGGGAATTCCTGCACCTGGTGAATGCGTTCAATCAGCGGAAAGAGGACCCTACGTCATGGGGGCTGCATATCTATCGCGGGTCCGATTACCTGGACGCATTGCTTCAGCAGCCGCCCGGTGACGTTGCGATGGTCTCCGGTAAGAACAACACGAAGTTGTCGACAATGCACCGGCTTCACCAGGCGGGATTACACGTTTTGGGTGACAAGACCTGGTTGATCGACGCGACTCAACTTGATCTGTTGGAGGCGATCACGTCATCGCCACCGCTGACAATGGACATCATGACCGAGCGTTTCGAAGTCGCAACGCGCTTGCAGGTGGCACTGTCAGACAACGCTGAGCTATTCGGCGAATTTCGGAAGGGGGGGAAGGAGCCGGCGGTTTATTTGAAGAGCGTTCACCATCTGTACAAAGAGGTCAACGGTGAACCGCTGGTGCGACCGGCGTGGTATTTCGATTACGATGTATTGGGCGAAGGGATTACGGATGTAACAACACATTTGGTGGACATGGCGCAGTGGATGGTCGCAGGTGAACAGGGCGTTGACTATGAACGCGATATCGTGCTCACAGAAGCGCGCCAATGGCCGACTGACATGCCGCTGGAGATGTTCTCGCGCATCACCGGATTGCAAGAGTTTCCCGAATACGCCAGTCGCGATGTCAGCGATGGGGTGTTGCACTACCTGTGTAACGCAAAGATTAAATACACATTGCGGGGCGTGCCGGTTGAGGTTGATTCGATCTGGGGTCTCGCCATTCCGGAGGGCGGCGGGGACACGCGCTACGGCATTCTGCGGGGCACGCGAGGGGACCTTGTCGTCGACCAGCGACCTGACACCGGTTTTGACCCACGCCTTCGGGTGATTCCGATTGAACACAGCGTCGCATACGAGAAATCCCTCGATGAAGCACTCCCCGGAATGCAGGATATCTGCCCGGGCGTTGGGTGCCGCGCAGACGAAGATGGTTACTTGGTAACAATACCTGCGGAGATGCATCACGGCCATGAGGCGCGCTTTGCAGAAGTGTTGAATCAGTTTCTTGGTTACGTTGACGCGGGCGAATGGCCGCAGCGGATCAGCCAGGAGTTGATGACCAAGTACAGACTATTGGCCGATGCCTACCAGCTATCGCATCGCGGAGATCGTATGCTGCGCTGCCGCGCCGTTATCGACCGAATCGAGTCGCCAAGCAGGTGACTGCATGCATTTATCAACAAACTCGATTTCATGCCGACGCGGGGGTTGCGGTGCGTCAAAGACCTGTTCGACAGCTCCCGTCAGCAGTGCCTCATCGATTTCGTTGCGCACGAACCAGCGTAATGCCGGGGGGAAACTGCGAATTGCGATCAGGTCTTCGATCAGGCGTGACATGAAGAACTCGCGAGAGATCCCGTTATCACGTGACAGTGCTGCGTTGCGAATAAACTCTCCACCTTCAAGACATTCCTCAATTGGGTGAGGTTGCATCGCGGCATCTTCTGCCAGCGCAGTGCTTCCGAGCGTTGCCGAGATAACGGTGATTACCAAAGCTGCGCGCATGTTTCACCTCGCTTTCGTGTTGCAATGACGACCATCACAAAATACTACGATTGTTGCGTGCTTTCGAGGGAAAAGTTGATGTCAGAGAAAGTCGCAAGCAAATGCAATTCGGATTCGCGACACGGAGCATAAATAGTTCCTGCTGCGTGTTACTCTACGCGCGGCCAACCCTGATTTGGTTCACGCGTAGCTTCGGCTTCTTTGGTGTGCAACGATTTAGCGCAAGGAGTGGGGGCAAATAATGCTGTCATCTGGCTTTACTGTGAAACGCATCTATTTTTGTTTGATTGTCTTTGTGAGCACCGTAGCCACGGCCGTATTTGCGGCCCAAGACGCGGCAATCGAAGTGCAGGAAGGCGACATCGAACATTGGATCGAGTATTACAAAAAGGAGCGTGGGGTAAGTAGCGAGACCGCTCCTGAAGAAGACAGCATGCCGAAAGTAGAACCCTTGGAAGCCGCACGCCCGGAATCCAGTGCGCCACGCGCAGAGACGAAGCCTCAATCGCGCGACTGATCAATTGTCTCGACCAAGCCACCGCGTGAGCGCAACGCAATCCAGCCGTTAATCAGGTCCTCAAGAAGGGGCCTTCGAAGAGCCTTGGCGAAGAGGGTTTTGACTGGCTGATTCAAGTATTACAAATAGAATTCAGCAGTCTGTTGGAGTTGATGGTTCTTGATTGTTTGATCAGTCTGGAGTGGCGCAAGGCGGCTTTGCTCACCACTTGGCTAACGCGAAACTCGGGATCTTTTTTCGTCAACAACCTGTGTTTGAACAAGCCGCCTGCATCGGTCTGTTCTGCTTCGCGGAATCGTTCTGGCCGGGCTTCTACGCTACCGCTGCTGAGAGCACGGTCGTTTAGTCACGACACTAAATACTTATAAGGGAAGGACGCAGGCGTCGCGTCGGGTAGTGTTGTTCGGCGAGTCAAGCCGTGCACGACTAGAACACGGGACTTGCGATGCCTGATTCGTAGTGAGGCAGGGGCGCTCCAAACAATGGGCCGGGGTTCGGGGGTGGCATACCTGTTTCGCTCAGCCAATACAATTTCGATCTCGCTACGGTATCCAGAAGGCTTACTTCGGAACGGGTTCTGATGGATCGAAATCCAGTTCAACTTTGGCCCCGTTCGGATCGTTGAAGAATAGCTGCCATGGATTGGTCTCGGTTACGCGGCGCAGATCGTATTCGATACCGCGTGATTTCAGTTTCCCAACCGTGTCCACCAGACCGTTGGCACTGAAGGCCATGTGATCAATGACGCCTTCCCGCGGTTCGGGCAGAGAGCGGCCGGCAATGACATGCAAGACTGCTTCACCGTTGGTGTACAACCAAGCGCCGGGAAAGCCGAACGGCGGTCGCGCGCCCGGCTCCAAGCCCAGTACATCGCGATAGAAATCGACAGTTTCTTCGAGCCGATCGGTGAGTATTGTGAAGTGGTTCATTGCTGTAGCAGGCATGTTTTGTTCACTCCTGTGTGTCTGTCTACTGCCAATGTAAAGAGGTTTGCTCAGACCGCGGCCTGGTTCTTGTGTTGCCGCTGCATTGATTGCTGCCGCTTATCGAGGCACCAACCGTATTGTTCAGGCCACGATTCGAAATGGCCGCGACAACCGAGTTGCGTTTCGGCATGTAACGCCCAGTTTGGATTATGCAGGGCCTCGCGCCCGATCGCGATCAAGTCTGCTTGTTCCGAGCGCAGGATCTGCTCGGCCTGCTCGCCACCGAGAATCAGGCCGACTGCCATCGTCTTGATACCTGTCGCGCGGCGGATACGATCCGAGAACGGTACCTGAAAGCCGGGCAGGCGCTTGATGTGGGCTGCCGTGGCAGACTCCATCAACCCGCCCGATGAGCAGTCAACGATGTCAACGCCGCGCGCTTTCAGCTCCTGCGCAAGTGTCACGCTGTCTTCAATGGTCCAGCCGCCGTCAATTCCGTCTACCGACGAGATTCTGGTAAACAACGGTTTGTCATCCGGCCACACCGAGCGCAGCGTCTGCGCCAGTTCCAGCGTGGATCGCATGCGGCCAGCCAGATCTCCGCCGTATTCATCCGCGCGCTTGTTGGTGACCGGCGAGAGGAACTCGTGCCCGAGATATCCGTGTGCGCTGTGGATTTCCAGTACGTCGAACCCGACGCGCACAGCGCGCTGGGCGACAAGCCGCCAGTGATGTTGTAGTTCGTGGATTTCATCGGTGGTTAGCTCATGCGGCTCAAGCCAGCCCTGGTCAAGCGGGATAGCACTGGGCGCGACTACGTTCCACGCGTCCTCGCCGCGCGCTCGGTCAGTGTCGTCCAACGGACCATTGCCTTCTTGCCACGTCCGCTGCATCGACGCCTTGCGGCCAGCGTGTGCCAGTTGAATTGCTGCCGCAGCACCGTTTGCCTTGATGAAAGAAACGATACGCGCGAGTCGCTCGACATGCTCGTCGGACCAGATGCCAACATCACCATGGGTAATTCTGCCGTGCCTGTCCACCGCGGCGGCTTCGGTGAAAATCAGTCCCGCACCACCTTGTGCCATCTTGCCCAGATGCACGAGTTGCCAGTCGTTTACGAAGCCGTCTTTCGCCGAGTAGGTGCACATCGGCGAGATGACAATCCGGTTCTTGAGCGAGACGCCGCGCAGCTCGGTCGGCGTAAACAAAAGGGCGCGCGTTGCCATCTCTTCCTCATGATGGGCTGGTTGCGAACGGATCCGGCGAACCGCTCGCTGAGAATGGCAACTGTAACGTCGGAGTTGTCCCTTCGGCAACCCCGTATGCGCTGCTGGAAGAGGTCGGGCGTTGGCTAGTTGCGCGGGTGGGCGTGCACGTGATGGCGCGGCTCGATACGACCTTCGTGCACGTGCCCGTCGTCGATTTCGACTGGAACACGATTCAAATGTCCGTGCCGTACTTCTGATTCAGCCATCAGCGTGTTGGCGAATTGCGTGATGTCGGCAGTGGAGCCTTTGAGCAATACCGTCTCCAGACAATGATCATGATCGACCCGGATGTGCATCGTCGAGACCACGATATCGTGATTGGCATGCTGTAATTGGGCAAGTCGCTCGGAAAGATCACGAGCCTTGTGGTTGTAGATGTAGGACAGCGCAGCTATACAATAGGGCGCCTCCTGGCTGGCAATGCTGGCACTCGCGAGTTCGCTTCGAAGCATGTCCCGCACGGCCTCGGAGCGGTTCTGGTAACCGCGCTTGCGCAGCAGATTGTCAAACTGATTGGCGAGATCATCGCTCAGGGAAATGGTGAACCGTTCCATATGATGCTTTCCGTTGAATGTAATAACTGGGTGAACCGACTGGTACGCCCTACAAAGCAATATTCATACGTAGCGGTGTGCCGTCTGACCATTTAGCAATTGCCATTGAAAGTTTAAGGTGTGGCCTCCCTAAACCTGACCATAACTCTCTGATTTATAGCGAGTTACGATTAAAGCAAAGTCTCTTAAACGGGAATGCCGCGGTAAGGAGGATGCATCGGAAGAGACGTTATTTTTCGGTTTGTCGCTCATTTTTCTGCAAGCCCGTTTACTGCGGCAGCAGGCGACCGCAACTGTCAGTCCGGTCTGTGGCTATGCGGTGTGTGGCAGATAGTTAGGTGGCGGAAATAGTCGCCCAGCGAAGCGCCGCACTACCCCGAAGCGTCACTGTACGGCAGCCATTGACCAAAGGGCGGGTTGCTGAGCGTTAGCGAGTGAGCACAGCTTCGAGCATGCGCCCGAGCGCATCCTTGAGACGCTTGCGCGGACAGGCGAAATTTAGCCGCAAAAACCCGGGAGCGCCGAACAAGGTGCCATCGTACAGACCGACGCCGGCCTTCTCGAAAAACGCTGCAGGTTTGTCGACAGATAGTTCACGCGCGTCGATCCAGGCGAGGTAGGTTGCCTCCACGTGCCAGGTTTTGAGGCCAGGCATTGTTGGCAGCTCCGATTCGACGAGGTCCCGGTTGCCGCGCAGGTAATCGACCAACGCCAACTGCCATGACTGACCGTCGCGGAACGCGGCGAGCGTCGCGAAAAAACCAAGTGCGCCAATGTGATGAACGATGCCGCGCATCGTGCGCTGTATCTTGCTGCGCAACTGTTGGTTGGACACGATCGCGAATGCGCAGCCTAAGCCGGGCAAATTGAATGTTTTACTGGCCGACAACAGGGTAATCGTGCGCGTGGCGATGTCATCCAGTGTGGCGGCCGGAATGTGTTGTTTGTCCTGATCGAGCACAAGGCCGGAGTGGATTTCGTCGGACACGAGGACGAGATCGTACCGTTCGCAGAAACGCGCGAGCTGCACAAGTTCGTCGCGAGACCAGACGCGTCCGGTGGGATTGTGCGGGCTGCATAACAACAAGGTGCGAGTTTTCGGGCTTACCGCTTGCTCGAGTGCATCGAAGTCCCACAACCAGCGCCCACCTTCCTCGCGCAATGGTACAGTCACCGTGATGCGATCGCCGTAACGTGGGGCGCTCAGAAAAGGCGGATAGATCGGAACTGCAGTCAGGACTTCTTCGCCCGGCGCAGCAAAAGCACGGCTGACGACACTCAGGCCGACGACGAGGCTAGGCATCCACACGATCCAGTCAGGGTCGATCGTCCACCCGAAATCGCGCTCCAGCGCAGCGGCCACAACCGTGGGCAGTTCATGCGGCGGTTGCGTATAGCCGAATACGCCATGCTCGATTCGTTCGTGGAGCATGTCTATGACACACGGTGCAGTACGAAAATCCATGTCCGCCACCCACAGTGGAATGACATCGCGGCCGGCGTATTTTTCCCATTTGCTGCTGGCGCTGTCACCACGGTCAGGCGCGTGATCGAATTCAAAGTCAGTGTTCATGCAACCCCTGCGAATGGAGTGAAAAACGGATGCCCTAAACGGAGCGGCAAACGAACTGAGAGTACCGCGAAATTGTCACCCTCTCATTGAGTTGCTAGACACGTCGCCGCAATCTCCATTACCTCGCACTCGCGTATGGGCACAGCGTGCATGTCTATCGACGCGTGCCACGACAAACTGACCCAAGCAGACCGACTGGCTGCCGTGACGTCACTTGAGACAGGCGCCAAGTGCTTGAACATCAACGCATACAATCGCATCTTCATTAGGGCGGCAAAAAAGACCCATTGTGCAGCTGATGCGCTTCTTCAGCTCGATGTGACGGTCCAGGAATTGATTCGCTAACAATGCGAAGCGAGCGGAGAGCGGCATAGGTGCCGGCGACGATTGGACACCACCGACGCGTACGTCACTTGCGATGTCAAGATGTTAGCCGACAGCCTGGTCTCGGAAGACGGTCTGCGCCCCCTTGCGTCAGTCTTGGTGAAGATTAACAAACTGGCGAAGGATCTGGATAACACGCTGCCAGTTTACGGTGCGTCACGGATAGGTTGGGACCACGGCAAGAGACATGCTGCTGGAAATGTCCTCCGTGGACCAGCAGGTCAACGAGAAGTTTGAATTGCTGGCCACAGCAATGGGCGAGGCAGTACGTATCGGCCGCAAAGATAGCGGGCAGCAAGCTGAGACGGGGTCACCGCTGTTTTTTGCTGTCAGTGTCCGTCTGGCGGCATCGTCGTTTTTATTGGCTGTCTGGTTTCCGCTGAATATGAAGGAAGTAACAGAGCGATACAGACTGGCGATGCTGCCTTCGCGTCGAAAGCCTTACCTACACGACGTGGATTTTTCATTCGGGTGAATAGTCGCGTCGGGTGGTGCGACCGATATTGCTGAATGTCCTCTCAGCGCTGCTTTGCTGTTTATCATGTATTGTCATCATGGTCTCCGCGGTAGCGACGAGCCAGCAATGTCTCTTTGGTAATCAGGCCGCTAAGTCCACAACTTGCTGACGGGGCACGAGACTGGACAATAGTCAGGGGTTCCTAGTCAGCAGATCGGCACCGGACCAGGCGTACGCCGATTTTGTCGACGGTGGTACTTGGCTCAGGGGTTAGAACGCGTACGGCGCAGCCTCGCTGCGATCGGCCGGAACTTCGTGGGCTGCCGATGTCGTCTGATCGGATGTTGTCGGAGGTCGCTTTCAGTGAAAATCCCGTGAACGGGTGAGCAGGTTGCCCAGTAGATGAGATTGATCTATGAGCTTGCCTGCCACCAAGTGAATCACTTCGCCTTCACGTTCGATATGTCCGTGTACCGCCATCAATCGGGCGCCAAGTAATACACGGCGCTGCTTTGCGGCCGATCGGCCCCAGACAACGACGTTGATAAATCCGGTCTCATCCTCGAGCGTAATGAATACCACGCCACTAGCGGTACCCGGGCGCTGACGGCAGGTAACGATACCAGCCGCGCGTGTCATCCTGCCATGGGGCATATGGCGGATTTCTTCCGCGCTGAGCATATGTAGCTTTTGGAGTTCCGGGCGCAGCAGGGCGAGCGGATGCCGGCCCAGTGTCAATCCGATGCTGGCGTAGTCGGCGATAATGTTTTCACCTTCAGTAGGTGGCGGCAAATCGACCGGCTTTTCATGAACGGGCGCCTTTTCCAGCAGGAGTGGGCGCGCTTCGATTCCGGCTACCGTCCATGCGGCATTATGGCGATGGCCGGTGGTTGTACTGAGCGCGCCGGCAGCGGCGAGACATTCCATGTCGCGGCGTGACAGTTTTGCCGCACGCATCAGTTGCTCGACTGGCTGGTTGCGCAAATGCCGGCGCGCATCGACCAGCCGTTGTATGCCCGCTTCTGATAAGCCTTTCACCATTTTGAAGCCAAGGCGCAGTGCCGGCTGAGGCTGATGCCGGCCTTGTTCCAACGTACAGATATCGTCGCTTCTGAAAACATCGACAGGACGGATTTCAACGCCATGGCGTCGCGCATCCTGCACCAATTGCGAAGGCGCATAAAAGCCCATTGGCTGACTGTTGAGCAGAGCGCAAGTAAAGGCAGCCGGATAGTGGCGTTTCAGCCACGATGACACATAGACCAGTAAGGCGAAGCTGGCCGAATGTGATTCCGGAAATCCGTACTCGCCGAAACCGAGAATTTGCTGAAAGATCTGTCTGGCGAATGCCTCGCTGTAGCCACGGCGACGCATGCCGCGGATGAGTTTTTCCTCGAATGGTTGCAGCCCGCCACGCCGTCGCCACGCGGCCATCGATCGGCGCAACTGATCAGCTTCGCCGGGTGTGAATCCCGCCGCAACCACGGCCAACTGCATGACTTGCTCCTGAAAAATCGGCACACCAAGTGTGCGTTCCAGCACGCTGCGCACTTCCTCGGAAGGGTAGGTAACGCGATCGGTGCCCTGACGGCGGCGCAGATAGGGGTGCACCATGCCGCCCTGGATCGGGCCGGGCCGCACAATGGCAACCTCGATGACCAGATCATAAAAGCATTGCGGCCGCAGCCGTGGCAGCATCGACATCTGTGCCCGCGACTCGATCTGGAATACGCCGATGGTGTCGGCGCGCTGGATCATCGCATAGACTTCTGGATCTTCCGCCGGCACATTTGCAATCGCGAATGGTTTTTTGTGCAATTCGCTCACCAGTGCAAGCGCCCGGCGGATCGCCGAGAGCATGCCAAGCGCGAGCACATCGACTTTTAGCAGACCGAGCGCGTCGAGATCATCTTTGTCCCATTGGATGACAGAACGCTCCGCCATGGCCGCGTTCTCTACCGGTACCAGCCGTGACAACAGGCTGCGCGTAATGACAAAGCCACCGACGTGCTGCGATAAATGGCGCGGAAAACCGCCCAGTGTTTCGGTAAGCGTAATCAGCCTTTGTATCACCGGTGATGCCGGGTCGAACCCGGCTTCTTTCAAACGTTCAGCGCGATTTGACCTGCGATCCCACCAAGCAAAGTTCTTTGAAATGCGATTGACCTGTTCGACGTTCAGGCCAAGCGCCTTACCAACGTCACGGAATGCGCTTTTGGCTCGGTAGGTGATGACAGTCGCAGCCAGGGCGGCGCGATCGCGGCCGTATTTTTCATAGATGTACTGGATGACTTCTTCACGGCGCTCGTGTTCGAAATCGACGTCGATATCCGGCGGCTCGTTGCGTTCCTTTGAAATAAACCGTTCAAACAACATCGCCATGCGGCTCGGGTCGACCTCGGTAATGCCCAGCGCGTAGCACACCGCGGAATTGGCTGCGCTGCCGCGTCCCTGACACAGGATGTTGCGGCCGCGAGCAAATTTGACGATGTCGTAAACGGTCAGAAAGTAAGGTTCGTAGTGCAGCTCCTCGATCAACGCCAGCTCATGGTCAATCAACTCGCGAACCCTGGGAGTGATGCCGCACGGAAAGCGCCATGCCAGTCCTGCCTCGGTCAGTTGGCGCAGATACTGGGAAGGGGTTAGACCGGGCGGGACGATTTCTTCCGGATACTCGTAACGCAGGCTGTCAAGTGAAAAATCACAACGCTGCGCAATGCGAATGGATTGCGCGAGCAATTCGGGCGGATAGATGCGGCCGAGTGTTTTGCGATGACGCAGGTGACGCTCACCACAGGGGTGGAGCTCGTATCCGACTTGCGAAACCGGCTTGCCGAGCCGGATTGCGGTCAGTGTGTCCTGCAGCATGCGCCGTTCGCGCAAATGCATATGCACGTCACCAGCTGCTACGCATGGCAATTGAAGCTGTTCTCCGAGCTTGCACAGCGCATCGAGCCGCTTGCGCTCAGCGCCGCGTGCGAGTAGTTCGACGGCAATCCACAGGCGATCGGGGAAACAGCTGGCAAGCCAGCTGGCTGGTTCAGTATTGAAAGTCGCTGCTTCGACAACAGCGATATCGGCCATAGTGGTGTTTGGCAACCACACTGCCAGACAGTCAGCAATGCCTTGTGCAATGTCATTGCGGGTCAGGTAATACTCGCCTTTTTTTGCGGCGCGCCGGCCGCGGGTGATCAGTTCGCAGAGGTTGCCGTAGCCGTTACGATTCTGCGCCAGCAGCGCGAAGTGCAAGCCGTCCGCAAGTCGGAATTCGGAGCCGACTAGCAACTTGAGACCGCTTTGCTTTGCCGTGGTATGAGCACGCACCACGCCGGCAACGGAACACTCGTCGGTAATGGCCAACGCGCTGTAGCCGAGTGCGGCGGCGCGTTCAACCAGTTCTTCCGGATGTGAGGCGCCACGCAGAAAAGAAAAGTTGCTGATGCAATGCAGTTCGGCGTAATCGTGCATCGTCAGGAAAAAATGCCGTGCAGGAACCAGTTTTTCTCGATGCTGCGTTCCCGGTAAATCCAGTATGTAGCGCCGTTGTTG
The DNA here is from genome assembly GCA_020346185.1 of Betaproteobacteria bacterium. Taxonomy (GTDB): domain Bacteria; phylum Pseudomonadota; class Gammaproteobacteria; order Burkholderiales; family Eutrophovitaceae; genus SG8-40. Next base: position 3,018,189 of record CP070775.1, read on the forward strand.
TTACGTGCAACAAAGTAATCGCGCATCACATCACCACCGTCCCACCAGCCGGTTTCAATTCGCTCCGGACCATCGAGAATTCGCAACTCACCATCGAAGCAGGGATATCCGTCGTGCAGTTTCAACCGGCGCGGGT
>CP070775.1:3018424-3045068 GCA_020346185.1 Betaproteobacteria bacterium
AACATTGACAGTGATCTTGATCAGATCGCCGGCGTTGGAAGCACCGCTAGAAATGGTGATCCGCTCCGAAGTCGGATCCATTTGCGTAGCGGTGATAATGCCGTTGGCATCGGCCGCCGGATAACCGTTCATCACTGTCACGTTCACACCTTTCATTAAATCTAGTTGTCGCGCCACTGCTCAGCGCATTGCTCGCCAGCACTTGCGCATGCGCCAACGCAGAGGCAGATCGGATCCCCCAAGATCGCCTGCGTCTTGGCCACCCGCGCCTGGGTTTGCAACGCGATACAGCACGATAAGGCCAAGGCCGCCAGAATCGCGATGACGCTCATTGTCACAACCAACTCAATCAAGGTAAAACCAGCGCCTCGATTTCTTGTCATTTGCGCTCTGTGCCCGTTCTATCGCTTGAGCGGCATATCTTCCTGCCAATCGCACCGATCGTGCCAACTGCCTCAGCACCAACTGCAATCGTTAAGCACCGCGAGGCGTACCCAAAGCGGCTGATTCGGCGTGCGGCCAGCAGCAGCCTGAGTATCGTCGATACCTTGAACTGCACCCGGTGGCCGAAGCTGCTGGAAGGCACGAAATGGCATCGCGAGTTGATGTTATAGACGAGCTCGTCCAGCGCACCGGCGAAGAACCAGCTACGGCTGGTGTTAGCCGGCGGCTGCCGCGCGTTTTCCAGCAAATATCCATCTCGCCGATCATCGAACCACTGCGCAGCGGTTGTCTGCGGCCAGCACAATGATCTGTGACACTTGGACGGCGGTCAGCGACATGCCGGTATCTGGCACCGGCGTAGCCTGCCGCGTCATCCCGTGTACCGGCACAGGGCAGGCCTTAGCCGTCCCGTAGCGTTACTTACTCAATGCCGCGGTACCCAGATCCCAGACCGGCAGAAACACGCCGAGCGCCAGGGTCAGCACCAGCACACCGAGCAGAATGATCAGTACAGGTTCGATTTGTGCCCCAAGCGCCCTGAGTTCGTATTCGACATCGCGCTGATACATTTCGGCGATTTCGTCCATCATGTCATCGAGGGCACCGGACTCTTCTCCGACCATAATCATCTGCAGCACCACTGGCGTGAACACCCCGACATTCGCCGCGCTGCGCAGCACGCTCTCGCCGCGTTCAACGCTCGCGCGCATTTTCTCTATCTGTCGGGCAACGTGCGCATTGCCGACAGTCTGTCCCACCAGCGTCAGACCGTGCACAATCGGCACGCCGCTTCGAATGGCTACCGAGAAGCTGCGCGCAAACCGGGCCAAAGAGGCTTTGAGCACAATCTTTCCTGAGATCGGCAGGCGCAACTTGATGCGATCCCAAGTCAGCCTGCCGTGCTCAGTTCGAGTCCAGAAATGAAATCCCGCGCCAGCAACCAGCGAGGCCAGGCCGATCATCCACCAGGCATTTGCCATGAAATGGGATAGCGCAATCAGCATCCGCGTGGCAAGTGGCAGTTCGGCGTTGAATCCGGCGTAGACTTTGGCAAACGCGGGTATGACCCAGACGTTAATTACGACAATGGCTACCGCGATAGTGGCAATAACAAATGATGGGTATCGTAGTGCCGAACGTACCTGGGCACGCATTAACTCCTGAAACTCAAGGTGGTGAAACAAACGCAGAAAGATTTCTTCGAGCATGCCGGTGGTTTCACCGACATAAACCATGGCAACGTAGAATCGTGAGAACACGCCATCCTCACTGCCCATTGAAGTAGACAGCGGCTTACCCGCGTCCAGGCTTTCGCGAATGCGCTGCAGAGTGTCGCGAAACGTCGGATTGGCGGTCGAATCCTGCAAGCCGGCAAGGGCACGCATGATCGGCACGCCTGCTTTCAACAGCGTGTACATCTGGCGGCTAAACAGCAGTAACTCCTGCAGTCCAACCTTGCGCCGTGTCAGCCGCAACAGCACATCATTGGGCTGCGTCTTGGCCGATCGATCAGTCTCACCGATGTGCACTGGCGTCACGCCACTGGAAAACAGTTGCGTCGCTGCCGAGCCGCTGTCCGACGCCTCGAGCACGCCCTCTACGAGAGCACCATCGGCGTTGCGGCCCTTATAAGCAAACAACCCCATCAGTCGTCTGGCTGCATGCTGATGCGCATCGCCTCTTCTATGGTTGTCTTTCCAGCGAGCACTTGATCGATGGCGTGATCCGTCAGCGTTTCACCTTCGATCTGCTCTCTGGCGAGGGCAGCAAATTTCGCCGGATCGCCCTGATTGACAGCGGCCACCAAAGATGGGGTTACTTCCAGAATTTCGTATACGCCGGTGCGCCCTAGGTACCCCGAGCCGTTGCAGCGCGTGCATCCGCTCCCTTTGCACAGTTCGCCATCGCCAACGGACTTTCCAAAGTGCTCCAGCCAGGCTTGCTCGCGCGTCGATAAACTGTATGGTTCGCGGCAAGCATCGCAGATAATGCGCACCAAACGCTGGGCAATCACCACCTGCAGAGACATCGCCACCATGTAGGCTGGCGCACCCATGTCGAGCAAGCGAATCGGTGAACTGGCCGAATCCTTGGTGTGCAGCGTCGACAAAACCAGGTGTCCGGTCATGGCTGCGCGCAGGCCAGTTTCCACCGTGTTGCCATCTCGCATCTCGCCGACCAGAATGATGTCAGGGTCCTGGCGCAACGCGTTCCGCAGAACGCGCGAGAAACTGAGATCGATCTTTTCGTGCACCTGGACCTGATTGATGCCCGCTAACCGGTACTCGACGGGATCTTCGACAGTGATAATCTTTCGTGCCTCGGTATTCAACTCCTCGAGAAGAGCGTAAAGCGTCGTGGTCTTGCCGCTGCCGGTGGGACCGGTGACCAAAATCATGCCGCTTGGCCGGGCCATGACCTTGCGCAGCCGCTCCAACTTACTGGCTGGCAGGCCAATCCTGTCCAGTCTTAAGATGCCATCGGACTGATTGAGCAAACGCATGACGACCGATTCGCCGTACTGGGTCGGCATCGTCGAGATACGTACGTCGACGTGACTGTTGCGCACCTTGACGTTGAAACGGCCATCTTGCGGCAAACGCTTTTCTGAAATATCGAGTCCAGACATCAGTTTCAGCCGCAACACCAGTGAGGATGCAATCTTTGAATGGGTCTGCGTGCGGATTTGCAGCATGCCATCGACGCGATAGCGAATTTGCAGTAATTTCTCTTGTGGTTCGATGTGGATATCTGATGCACGCACGCCAACCGCATCTTCAAACACCGATTGCAGCAACTTGACGACCGGTGCGTCCTCTGCGTTGGGCGACGTGCCGATACCGCCCAGATCGATGATCGCGTCACCCAACTCGGCTCCGAGTTCCTGGGCAAGCCCACTGATTTCCTCCGTTCGGCGGTAGATACGGTCAATGGTCTGGAGCAGTGCCGATTCCGAGACCACCGCCTGCCGGACGTCTTTCTTGAGGTTGCGCGCGATATCATCGTAAGCGAACAGGTCAGTGGGGTCGGCAAAGCCAATTAAGTAGTCACCTGCAACCTCATCGAGCACCAGCGCGCGAAAGCGCCGCGCCAGGGTTTCCGGAAGACGTGCTGCCAGTTCCGGCTTGATGCTGAACCGCTTCAGGTCGATGAACGGGATGTCGAGCTGCCGGGCGAGCACACCGGCGATCTGGTCTTCAGTCAAATAGCCGCTGTCGATCAGCACACGGCCGAGTTTGCGGCCGCTGCGCTTTTGCTCACGCAAGGCCGTCTCGAGCTGGTCCTGCGTCAGTTGCCCCTGCCGCAGCAACACTTGGCCGAGGCGCATTTTTTCCGGTTTGCCCATGTGTCCAGAAGAGGTTCGAAGTCATTATTAAGCAATAATTGAACTATTTACCGCACGTCACTGATTCCAGACTTGAAGTTTTGGACGAAATACGCGACGACATGTTTGATGTTGTTCTCTTTCAGCCAGAAATCCCGCCCAACACGGGCAACATCATTCGCCTCTGCGCCAATAGCGGCTGCCGCCTCCATCTGATTGAACCGCTCGGCTTTCACATGGACGCGCGAGCGCTCCGACGAGCGGGGCTCGACTACGGCGAATTCGCCGAGGTATTCAGATACCGGGACTGGGCTCATTGGCGCCAGTCGCGTCCATTACAACGCGCCGTGGCCTTTACCACCAAAGCGAGCCGTGTCTACAGCGAGTTCCGCTTCCAGCCGCGCGACGCACTCGTTTTCGGACCGGAAACACGCGGACTGCCCGCCGAGATACTCGCCGAGTTCGACCCAGGGCATCGTTTGAAGCTGCCAATGGTGTCGCAGCAACGCAGCTTGAATCTGTCCAATGCAGTTGCCGTTGCCGTCTATGAAGCATGGCGGCAAACGGGCTTCAGGCAAGATTGTTAGTGTGGACCCACACCCGGTGCGCTCGTTTAACTCGGAACAGATGAGCAACAGGATAAACGACGCCCCACGGGCAGCTGAATCGCCGCGCGGAGACTAAACCTGGGCGCCGCTCTCCGGTTTCGGGTCACGATGCAGCAAAGCCTCAACCGCCTCTGCCGGAGATACCGATCCGGCCAGCACGCTGACCACCACCTGCGTGATCGGCATTTCCACACCCAGCTCGTTGGCCAGCCGCAGCACTTCGTTGGCCGTGTGCACACCTTCTGCGACATGACCGAGTTCAGAGAGAATTTCGGTCAAGCGCTTACCTGTCGCAAGGGCAAGGCCGACACGCCGATTGCGCGACAGATCACCGGCGCATGTCAAGGTCAGATCGCCCAGCCCGGACAAGCCCATAAAAGTCTCCATGCGCCCGCCAAGCCTGACGCCCAGGCGCGTGATCTCTGCCAACCCCCGCGTGACCAAAGCTGCACGCGCACTGTCCCCAAGTTGCAGACCGTCACAAATCCCCGCAGCGATTGCGATCACATTCTTGACCGCACCACCGACTTCGACGCCGATCAGATCGGTGCTCGAATAAACACGAAAGCGACCGGTGTGAAGCCGCCTTGCCATGGTGATGGCAAATTCCTCCTCGGACGCGGCCAGCGTCACTGCGGTCGGCAACCCCCGCGCCACGTCAACCGCAAAACTCGGTCCGGACAAGACGCCTCGCAGGGTTGCTGGTGAGAATTCCTCTGCCGCTACCTCGTGCGGCAGTTTGCCGCTGCCTGGCTCGAATCCTTTGCAAACCCAGATGCCGCCTGCGCCCGCCATGTGGTCACGCGCCGAACGCAGCACTTCACGCAGGCCAGCAGTTGGGACAGCAAACAACACCAGCCCGGCAGATTGCATCGCTGTTTCTATTTGATCGACTACTTCTACCGCGCCACCAAAACGAATCCCTGGCAAATACCGCTTGTTTTCGTCATCACGACGCAGGTCCGACACGTGACGCGCGCTGCGGCTCCAAAGCGATACCGAATACTTGGCCGACAGCGTCACGGCGAGCGCCGTGCCCCATGCCCCCGCTCCAATGACTGCCAGTTTCATACGCCCCAAAGATCGCGCAACCGAATGAAGCCAGCAACGCCGCTGCGGTGGCGTACCTTGGCCCAGCCGCCCGACACCTCGAGGAAATCCAGAACGACACCTTGCTCCGCCCTGAATACGACCGGGGCTGAGCCGCCTGGCGACGCTCGTGCCCCGACGACTGCCTTCACGATCATCACAGTGCGTTGCTCGCCGAGTCGCTCCACCTCGATCCAGGCAAATGTACCAATCTCATCACGCACCCGGACCCAGTTGCCGGAAATAATGATGACCTCCACTGGGTAACCACGGGTGAGAATCAGTCGTTTGCCCGACTGCTTTGACGGTCCGTCATAAAGGATCGCGATCTCGTCCGCCACCGATTTGAACTCGATCGCCTGCGCGACCGCGCAGAAGAACATCACGCCCACCGCCAGAATCAATGAGTAGACAAGCCGTCTGCACATCAGTGCGTCGTCGTTCCGGCCTTGGTTTGCGCGTCGCCTTGCTGTTTGCGTGCCTGATAGATGGCTTCAAAATTCATCGGGTGCAGAATGACCGGCGGGAATCCAGCGCGCGATACCGTGTCCGAGACGACTTCACGCAGATATGGGAACAGGATATTCGGGCAAGTCACACCGAGCACCATCTCGATTTCAGACTCCGGCACGTTACGAACCTGAAACACCCCGCCATACGCCACCTCGACGAGAAAGACTGTCGTGTCCTTCAGTTTGGCAGTGATGGTGATATTGATCACCACCTCGTAATAGCCATCACTGATTGCCGCACCAGCATTGTTCATCGACACGTCGACTTGCGGCGCTTCGCGCTCGCGGTAAACCTGTGGAGCTCCGGGCACCTCGAGCGACAAGTCCTTTACGTATAGCTTCTCGATCGAAAATAGCGGCTGGTCGCCTTGTGGCTGTTCGCTCATCGTTACCCCTCAAATGTTAACCGCGTTGATCGGCTCATTCTGAACCGCCTTGCAGCAGCGAATCGAGCTTCCCCGCCCGATCCAACGAGGACAACCCGTCATAGCCGCCCACATGAAGCTTGCCGATAAATATCTGTGGCACCGTTGTCCGACCGGATCGCTCGATCATTTCCCGGCGCCGCTCTGGCCCGATGTCAACCCTGACTCTTTTCAGCGTCGTAACACCCTTTCTGGAAAGCAGCCGATCCGCCATCAGACAGAACGGGCACATGGCGGTGCAGTACATCACCACCTCGGGCGCGGTCCCCGGCGTCAGACTGCTTCCGGACACCGAGTTTTCACTGTTCAAAATCACGACTTCTCCACTGGCAGGCTTGCCTGTTGCCACGCGCCGATGCCGCCGGCAAGCAAAGACACATTCTCGAACCCGAGTTTTTTCAACGTCGCGCATGCCGAGCGCGATCGCGTGCCACTGGCGCAAACAACGACAATGGGTTTCTTGGCGAACTTCTTCATTTCACCACTGCGCTTTTCCAACGACGCCAGTGGAAAATGTTTTGAACCGAAAATATGCCCGCCGTTGAACTCACCCTGCTCGCGTACGTCCAGCACCACCGCGTCCTGGCGGTTCATCAACTGTACAGCTTCCATCGGGCCGATCTCGCGGGCACCGCTGGTGCCTTTCGATATCCATGGCCAAATAAAGTAACCGCCGCTGATTACCGCGATCGCTACCAGCCAAATGTTGTCAGAGACAAATTCCCCGATACTCACAACCGTTCCTTGTCGTTTCGTGAAGTGTCGTCACGCGAAGCGCTGTTGCGTAAAGCGGCGTATTCTACCAGCGGCTCGAGTGCGACCTCGCCCGTCGCCAAAAGCGCTGCCAGGCGGCCGCGGCTGCCCGAGCAGGGTAAGCGCCCGCAGCCAGATCCCACGTCCTCTGAGCAACTGCCGCAACGACCGCCCCCTCTTGTTGTCGCCAGCACTAGCCGGCTCGACGCCGTGCCGTTCGACACCCCGGTATTCACGAAAAACACTGCACAGCAGCCACAGCATAATGGCACCAGCGCTGAAGGCCACCTTTGACGAGAGCGGCGGCCTCAGGCGCCATTGCAGACAATCGCCGGCGCCGAGCAGTAGCGCAAACAGCCCCAAAAAATGCGCGTACCACAGCGGCTAATCGACCAAACTGTGCAACAACAAGACACACACCATATGGGGGAATCCACCACCGTTCGGCACTGACTTCCTGACGAACCGCAGACCAGCGCAAGTGCCAGCCACTCCTGATAGAAGGTTATGACTGGCAGCGTGTTGAGTGGCAACACCAACGGCACGACCATCACGAGTACCAGGCAAGCCACAGCCAACGGCCACTGCAATCGCATGCGATGAAGCAAATCCGACAAAGTGGCCCTGGGATAATGTTGATCTCCACCATAATATTCGACCAACGAAGCCGTCGGGGATGAACTTTCGGGCTAGACTCACGCGGACGGAGCGTCCTGCCATTGTGGCCGCGGCCGCCAGTTGCGTTAGCGGATTATGCGTCCGGTGCGGGCGTAGCGGGTCGCGCAGCGGCCAGTCTGTCCAGGGCCGATACCAGGAGCTCCGATTTAGCTTGACTGTAACGCAGGATGGAACAACCAATGAAGACAATCGTACTGTTACGACACGGCGAGAGCATCTGGAACAAGGAAAATCGGTTTACCGGCTGGACCGACGTTGATCTCACTGATCGCGGCGCGGCGGAAGCAAGCGAAGCGGGTCAGCTTATCAAGGAAGCGGGCCTCGACTTCGACGTCGTTTACGGATCAGTTCTGAAGCGGGCAATTCGCACCATGTGGATCACGCTCGACGAGCTCGATCGCATGTGGCTCCCGCAGCATTTGTCATGGCGGCTAAACGAGCGACACTATGGCGCCTTGCAGGGATTGAACAAGAGCGAGACGGCAGCAAAATACGGAGACGAACAGATTCTTATCTGGCGCCGCAGCTACGACACGCCCCCGCCGCCACTCGATGCCGCAGACGAGCGCAACCCGGCCAACGACATGCGCTACCGTGACATCGCGCGCCACGAGTTACCGTTGACCGAGTGCCTGAAAGACACCATCGCGCGCTTTCTTCCCTACTGGAACACAACCATAGGCCCACAGGTCAGAGCGGGAACGCGGGTTCTGATCGTCGCACACGGTAATTCGCTGCGCGCTCTTGTTAAACATATCGACAACATTTCTGAGCAGGAAATTGTCGGACTGAACATCCCCACCGGCATTCCATTGGTTTACGAACTCGAAGACGATCTCAGACCGATTCGAAGCTACTACTTGGGTGACCCGGAAAAAGCGAAGCGGGCGGCTGCCGCGGTCGCCGCGCAATCCAAAACGAGTGCCTAGGGCGCTGCTGGGCAGGCGGTTTGCGGCTCGGGCGCGCACGTGCTGGTGGGCCGCGTTGGCCATCGCATTTGCCAGCCAGCCGGTTACGGCACAGACCCAGCAAAAGCAGGAACTCGAAGATCTGCGCAGCAGAATCGAAACACTGCAGAAACAACTCGAGAAGTCGGAAACAAGCAAGTCCGAGGCGGCAGACGACCTGCGCGAGTCGGAACGAGCGATCAGCAAGGCGAATCGCAGATTGTTCGAGCTTGCCAACGACCGCAAAAGGATCAACACCGAAATCAGCCAGCTGCAAGCAGAATCAGCCGCGCTCGAGGCGCGCATCGCTGGCGAGCGCCAGTCGCTGGCAAGATTGATTCACCGCCAGTATCTTGCTGGAGAACCCGAGTCATTGCGACTTCTGCTCAATCGCCAAAACGCCAACGAGACGGCCCGACAACTGCATTACTTCGGTTACGTATCACGAGCGCGGGCAGAACTCATCGTGACCTTGCGAGCCAACCTCGCCGCGCTGGACGACCTGACACAGCGAGTAAGTGCCCAGAGTGAGCGTCTCGCGGACTTGGAACGGGAGGAAACAAAACAAAAAAAATCCCTGGAAAAACAAAGGCGGGCCCGCCAGCGGGTGCTGAGCAAGGCGTCCGATCAAATTGCGCGACAACGCAACGAGATCTCCAAGCTCAAGCGGGACGAACAGCGGCTGAGCGCGCTGATCAAGAAGCTGGCGGCCGAAGCAGAGCGGCGCAGACGGGAAGCACGCCTGAAAAATCAACTAGTTCCGGATCAAAGCCTGAACGATTCCAGATTCGGAAAACTCAAGGGGCGGCTGCGTTTACCGGTCATCGGGGAACTTACCAACCGCTTTGGCCAACCAAGAGAAGACTCCGGTCTGTCGTGGAAAGGCTTGTTTATTGCTGCCAATGAGGGTGACGGTGTGAAGGCCATCGCACCTGGTCAGGTGGTGTACGCGGACTGGCTTCGCGGCTTCGGCAATTTGATGATTCTTGACCACGGGGCCGGCTTCATGAGTCTGTATGGCAATAACGAGGCTTTGTTCAGGCGCGTTGGCGATCAGCTCGGCGCAGGCGACACCATTGCTTCTGTCGGCAACAGCGGGGGAAACGCCCAATCGGGTTTATACTTTGAACTTCGTCGCAATGGCAGGCCCTTCGACCCGCTGCCGTGGGTACGACTGGAATAAGTGGGCTGCCGGCAGACATACAGGCATTTTGAAATCGAATTGGTCTGACGGGGCGAGCGATAGGATTGGTCAATCGCCGCCAGATCGGTTGGCTCGACGTAATACCGCGTGAGGCGGGTTGTTTTAATGCGGGGAATGACCCCGATCTTTTTTCGGGTGGCAGCATGTCAACCATCCGACGAGGAGTATGAGATGCGTGGCAAGTTTCATCAGTTTGGACTGGTTCTGGTCGGCGTCGTTGCCGGAGTTCTGATCAGTCTCAATTTTTCTGCGGTCGCCGACCGCGCGTCCGGCCCACTGCCGATTGATGACTTGCGCGCGTTTACCGAAGTCTTCGGCCGCATCAAGAACGACTATGTCGAGCCGGTAGACGACAAGAAACTCATTTCCGAGGCCATCAACGGCATGCTCTCCGGCCTCGATCCGCACTCGGCCTATCTTGACGAAGAAGCCTTCAAGGAGTTGCAGGTCGGCACCCAAGGCGAGTTCGGCGGACTTGGCATCGAGGTCAGCATGGAAGACGGTTTCGTCAAGGTGGTTGCCCCCATCGAAGACACGCCCGCCTGGAAAGCCGGCCTCAAGGCTGGTGACCTTATCATCAAGCTTGACGAGACCAATGTGAAGGGAATGACGCTCAACGAAGCAGTGAAACTGATGCGGGGCAAGCCAAACACGGAAATCACGCTGACTTACATCCGCAAGGGCATGCCAGAACCGAAGGTCGTAACCATCACGCGGGCCATCATCCAGATTCAGAGCGTGAAATCGGAACTGCTTGAGCCCGGCTACGCGTATTTTCGTGTAACCCAGTTTCAGGAGCACACTGGCGAGAAACTCAGTGAAGCGATCGAAAAACAATTCGAGACCAACAAGGGTCCGATGAAGGGGTTAATTCTGGATTTGCGCAACGACCCGGGTGGACTGCTCAATTCGGCCGTATCGGTGTCGGCGGCCTTCCTGCCGAAAGACAAGCTGGTTGTTTACACCGAGGGCAGGACCAGCGACGCGCGCATGCGCCTGTATGCCCGGCCCGAGTATTACGCACGGGGCGTCAGGGGCGACTACTTAGCTAACCTGCCGAAGGATATAAAGACACTGCCGATGGTGGTGTTGGTCAACGGCGGTTCGGCCTCCGCCTCGGAGATCGTTGCCGGCGCCCTGCAGGATCACAAACGGGCCATAGTGATGGGCACCCAAACGTTTGGCAAAGGTTCGGTACAGACCATTCTGCCATTGGGTAATGGCACGGCCATCAAGCTCACCACCGCGCGCTACTACACCCCGAATGGGCGCTCGATCCAGGCCAAGGGCATCACCCCTGACATCGTCGTAGAGGACGCAACCGTTACCGCCGGGGCTACCGGGGTGCAGGTGCGTGAGGCCAATCTCAGGAACAGTCTCGAGAACACTCAGGGCGACCAGGTCGACAAGCCCGATCGCACGATTCCGGCACCAGACGCGTCCAGTGCCGCTGACGAGGACGAAGGTGCCGAAATCGTAGACAAAAATGACTACCAGCTTTCTCAGGCGCTCAACCTGCTCAAGGGCTTGCAGATCATCGGTAGCAATCAGTCTGGCGATCCATCCTGATAAACACAGGCGCCGCCAGCGGTGCCTGTGCCACCTCGCTTCGGAACGCGCCGCCGACACGATGAACAAAGGCCGCCGCAGCGTCGCTCGACATGGACGATAAACAGCTTCTGCGCTACAGCCGCCACATCCTCCTCCCCGAGATCGGGGTGGACGGCCAGCAGAGGCTGCTCAACGCACACGTGCTTCTGGTCGGCGCCGGCGGGCTCGGCGCACCGGCCAGCCTCTATCTTGCTGCCAGCGGTGTTGGCAGGCTCACCATTTGCGATCCGGACGACGTTGACCTGACGAATTTGCAGCGCCAGATCGTTCACTTCACCGAATCAGTTGGCCGCAAGAAAGTCGAATCGGCGCGCGACACGCTGGCGCGAATCAATCCGGAAACCAGCGTCGAAATCGTCGCCGAGAGACTTGCCGGAGCGCTTCTCGAGAGCTTGGTCGAAGCGGCCGACCTGGTGATCGACGCAACGGATAATTTCACCACTCGCCATGCCATCAATCGCGCGTGTGTGCGCTTCGCCCGGCCATTGGTTTCCGGTGCCGCCATCCGCTTCGACGGACAAATCAGTGTTTTCGATCTGCGTGATCGAGCCAACGCCTGCTATCACTGCCTGTTCCCAGAAACCGATGACCACGAGGAAATGCGCTGCTCATTGATGGGCGTGTTCGCGCCTCTGGTCGGAATCGTCGGCTCGACACAGGCGGCCGAGGCGCTGAAAGTGCTCGCCGGCACGGGTAAGAGCCTCAATGGCAAGCTGTTGATGCTCGACGCGCTGTCGATGCAGTGGCGCAGCGTGCGCCTGAAAAAAGATCCGGCCTGCCCGGTCTGCGCGGGCGGTGAAACGGCACAACGGCAGATCGCGCTATCCTGCGAAGCAGACTAGATGACCCTTCCATAAGACGCTCGTCGTCTCACCGTCGTTCTAATCACGGCGCTGTTCAACCCTGGTGCGGCCATTTGCCGCCGAGAGGTAGATCAGCTCCTTGTCGCTGACCTCCTTGAGCTGCCAGGCTGATGAAAAACCAACCGGCATCATGCTCGGCAAAGTCGAGGATTCGACCTTCGTGTGCAAGTACCCGTCGCGCACGAACCAGGCGCCGCTGGCAGCAAAATAGAAAACCAGCCGGCCGTTCTTGACCTCGTGGCTAACACCGCGAGGAACGTAGAAGGTCGATGGCACCGGCAAGCGCAGCTCACCGTTCCAGTTGACGCGCCCGCCCGGCAGCAAGGTCGTCTGCGTCTCGACGATGACGTCGTCGAGGCCCACTTCGCGCGACGCCCAAGTACCGATAACAGCGATCTGGTAGTCATCATCGCTGGTACCGCAAGCACTCAACGCCATCGCCAAGACTATAAGAGCCAGTACCTTCATGCGCCAGTTATGCTCATTCGTACACGTCAGGAACTAGATCAACTCGCGCGACTGTAACGTCCAATGCTGCACGGGATCACGTGTAAAACCGCTCTTGGCAAACTGATGCCAGCGGCCCACAACGAAGGCCAGCAGCAAGTTCGCTTTGGCATCGACCTCGGTAGCTTCGTCAATTTCCTTCTCGGTGATTGCAAAGCGCAAGGCCTGTTTCAGCGTCGACTCGAGCCGGTCGTGCAGTTGGTTGATGCGCGCTTGTAGCCGCTCGTCTTCGTTAACCAATGCGTCACCGATCAGTACCCGCGTCATGCCTGGATTCTTTTGCGCGAAACCCAACAGCATCGACATGATCGCCTGGAGTTGCTTACGCCCGCTTTGTTCCTCTCCGGAAATCTTGTTCACCAGGCCAAACAAGGTTTGCTCGATGAACTCGATGAGCCCCTCGAACATCTGCGCCTTGCTGGCAAAATGGCGATAAAGCGCAGCCTCGGACACCGACAACCGCGCTGCCAAAGCTGCCGTGGTGATCTTCTCCGCGCGCGGATTCTCCAGCATCACCGCAAGGGTCTGCAGGATTTGCAGCTTGCGTTCTCCGGATCTGGCTGCCATGAATTTCTCTGTACCGGTACCCGCCCAATTCGTGCGCGCTGGAACAAACCAGGCGTAGAGGAGTGCGCGGCGATAGCCCCTCAGCCCACGAAAACGCACTTTATCACGTCACAAGCCCGACATAACCACCTGAAGCGGCGTACGTACTAGCGCGCGATCCTCCGGGGGCGAGAACCGCTCTCACGACCGCGCGCAGTACGTAAAGTCGCCAGTACGATGGCCACAAGGCGACAGGATCATTCGATACCGTCGTTAATGACAAGCCAAACAACGCAACCAAGGCACTTGCGACTGCACTGGCAGGAGCAGCGGTCGGCAAAGCTGGGCCGAGTTCGAACGGTTTCGCGGGGCGCACCGGCGGCGTCGCTCGCGCAGCATTGCCGCCGGCCTGTCACGCGTCCTCGCGGTGAGATCCCCACAAGGGCCCGTCTTCGTCAATGCAAAGCGCCTTGGCTTGCCAATCGATGTGGGATGATTCAGTGCACGGCGTAACCCAGCGGGGGAGGTTGTGAGAAAGGTCTCAGACCAGTCTAGGCAGACAGCGCGGCAGGCTGCGCAAGTGACGGATGCTGACATCGATCCAGGACGGCGAGCGCGGTGTCGGGTCGATCCACACTGTGCCCATACCGAGTCGCTTTGCGGTGCGCAGATTCTCGAGGCTGTCCTCGACCATCACGCATCGCTTCGGGTGCAACCTGTGATCGTTCAGTAGCCGGAAGAATCCGCTTGCGTCGGGCTTGGGCCGAAAGTTGGCCCGCTCGATACTGAAGACGTCATCGAACAGGTCGTCAATGTCCAGAATATCGAGGACCGCACGCGAGTAGTGAATCGGTGCGTTGGAGAAGACGATCTTTCTTCCCGGCAGGCGTCTGAGCGTCCAGCGCAGTTCACGCCGCGCCAAGACCATTCTCTCCAGATCAGGGAAATCATGCGTCTGCAAAAGAAAATGCATCGGATCGACATCATGATGACGCATGAGACCAACCAGTGTCGCCCCGTAGCGTTGCCAGTAATCGATCCTGACACGATTGGCCTCGCCCCGATCGACTCCGAGATGGTTCTGTACATAGTCCGTCATCGAGCGGTTCAGATGCGGAAAAATGTGGGGTTGTGCATCGTGCAGGGTGTTGTCCAGATCAAATATCCAGGTTTTGCCAAAACGCCGCACGGATGAACTCACTTCAAAGAAACAGACATCGAGTCAGTTGGGAACCGGGTCAGTTAGAAACTGGAACCATCAGATCTTGGGTCAGCCGCTAACCCGCTGTATGCTCAGAGCCAACCAAACAGAATGCGCCGCTTAGTCAGTGACTGCGGATCAGTGTGCCAACACCCTGATCGGTCAGCACCTCGAGCAACAGCGCGTTCTCGACCCGGCCGTCGATGATGTGCACGGCGTTTACCCCACTTCGGGCGGCATCGAGCGCAGCAGCTATTTTCGGCAACATTCCGCCATGTAGCGTCCCGTCCTCGACCAAGGCATCGACTTCGCGGGGCGTGAGGCCAGTCAGGAGCTGCCCGTTTTTGCCCAGCACACCCGGCGTATTGGTCAGCAGAATCAGCTTTTCGGAGCGCAGCACCACCGCCAGCTTGCCGGCAACCAGATCGGCATTGATGTTGTAGGCGTCACCGTCGGGTCCGACGCCGATGGGGGCGACAACGGGTATGAATTCCCGGCTTTCGAGCAGTGCGATCACTTCCGGATCAATAGCTTCGATTTCGCCCACCTGGCCAATATCGAGCATCTCCCCGACTTGCTGGTCATTTGAGACACGCAATTTGCGGGCACGAATGAAAGCGCCGTCTTTACCGGTCAGCCCAATGGCACGACCACCGGCCTGATTGATCAGATTGGCGATATCCTTGTTGACCAGCCCGCCAAGCACCATTTCAACAACGTCCATGGTTTCGCGGTCGGTCACCCGCATCCCCTGGATGAATTCGCCTTTCTTACCGACGCGGCCGAGCATATCGTCTATCTGCGGTCCGCCGCCGTGCACCACCACGGGGTTCATACCGACCAGTTTCAGCAATACGATGTCGCGCGCGAACGAACGCTTCAACTGCTCATCGGTCATGGCATTACCGCCATACTTGACGACGATGGTCTTGCCATGAAAACGGCGAATATAGGGCAACGCCTCGGCAAGGATCTGGGCTTTCTTGCGCGCGTCGGTGGCGGAGATAGTCATCACGGCGAATCTAGGGCGCTAATCGGTTGACCATTCGATTCTATACCCGACACAACCCTTGGGCCCATCACAATAATCAGGGGCGGCCGCCGCTGACCGCCCCATCCGTGCAACCCCAGATGCGCTTACTGGATCGACAGGGTCTTGACCGAAGTCGCCGCTTTCTTCGGCAGGGTTAACTCCAGCACGCCATCAACATACCTCGCTTCAGCGCCAGCCTCATCGACTTCCTGGGCCAAGCTGAAGGCACGGTAAGCTTTGCCGTAGCTGCGCTCTGACCTGAGCACTTTCTCACCTTCCCTGCTTTCACGCTGGTACTTCGACTCGGCACTGATGGCGACTTGGTTGCCGTCAATGGTGACATGGATGTCTTCTTTTTTCACACCCGGCACGTCGGCGTGGACCACGTAGGTCTTGTCGTTCTCGGTGACGTCGATGCGGATGTTCACCTTTGCTTGAGTATTTTCGTCGAACGTGGCCGGTCGAACAAAAAAGCCTTTGAGAAGATCGTCGAACGCCGTGTCGAAGGGGCTGTAACGAGTCAGATTTGCCATGATTTCTCTCCTTGTCTGAATGTGTCTGCTGGCCTGTTGGCCTTCTCGACCCTATATGGGTGTCCAGCGGGCCGTTTCAAGCACCCGCCAACCGATTGGCACCTCGCGCGGGCCGGTTGCCGCCCGCACACGGGGCCAGCCGTCGCCCGGCCAGTGCGCCGAGGACACCTGCCAACGGCGCATCCGGCGGCGTGAATTTCACGTATATTCGAGTTGGAACCAGACGACAGCATCAGGGACAGCGCTGATGATTTTCGCGCCTGACGCGTACTGGCACCGAAACCACGACCTTAACTCGCGTAACCAAGGAGAATTTGAATCATGGCATCCAAGAAAACCACTCTTTCCCTGGCAATTGGCTCCGCTTTTGTCGCGTCGATCGCTGCCACTCCCATCGCAGGAGCCGCCGACAATCCCTTCCATATGGACTCGTTAAAGAGCGGCTACCAGGTTGCTGGCGTTGCCAAGGGTGAAGAAGGCAAATGTGGCGAAGGCAAGTGTGGCGAAGGCAAATGCGGCGGCGCTGAGTCTGATAAAGACACCGAAGCCAAGTGTGGCGAAGCCAAGTGCGGCGAGGCCAAGTGCGGAGGCAGCAACTAACAGCTTTCGAGCTTTGCCAGTGATGCACGATGAGGCGCTACATGGTGCTGGCCTCGGCTTGCGAAGGGAACTGATCCCGGCACTTGTCGCGGGCAAGCCCGAGGCAATCAGCTTCTACGAAGTAGCGCCGGAAAACTGGATGGACATGGGGGGTGCGAAGGGCAAGGCCTTTCGAGCCTTGACGGAACGCACCCCTCTGGTCTGTCATGGCCTTTCGCTTTCGCTTGGCGGACCGACGCCCCTGGACGAGGTTTTTCTTCGCAGGCTGGGAAGTTTCCTCGACTTGCATGGCGTTCCGCTTTACACCGAGCATCTGTCTTACTGCAGTGACGATGGCCACCTGTATGACCTGATGCCGATCCCGTTCACTTCAGAGGCGGTACGCTATGTGGCGCAGCGTATTCGTCAAACCCAGGATATCCTGGGGCGTCACATCGCCGTCGAAAATGCATCCTTCTACACAAAATCGCCGGTCGATGAGATGAGCGAACTCGAGTTCGTCACAGCAGTGCTCGAAGAAGCCGACTGCTGGTTGCACCTGGACGTGAATAATGTCTACGTCAACAGCGTCAACCATCGCTACGACGCGCGCGAGTTTCTCCGGGGTGTCCCTGCAGACCGGGTCGTTTACATGCACATGGCCGGTCACTACCAGGAAAGTGATGACTTGCTGGTGGATACGCACGGCGCTGCAGTGATTGATCCGGTCTGGGATCTGCTTGATTTCACCTACCGAGAGATCGGTGTGCACCCGACGCTGCTTGAGCGCGATTTCAATATTCCACCACTGGCAGATCTGGTCATCGAGGTCGCTCGCATCGCGTCGCTGCAACAGCGCTACCTGCCGGCCAGCACTCACGACGATGTCATCAACACCGCAGCACGTTCCTGAGTTTCAGGACTATCAACGCGCGTTCACGCGCCATATTCGCGATCCGAAGCAACATCCGCGGCCCACGGGTGTAACGGCACGCCGCATGAGGGTCTACAACACCCTGCTGTTCAATAACATATTCAATCTGGTCTCGTCCTGCTTTCCGGTCACTCGCAGAATCCTCGGAAAACGCAAATGGCAGCAACTGGTACGGGAGTTTTTTGCGACGCATCGCTGCCACAGCCCGTATTTTCGCCAAGTGCCGGAAGAGTTCCTGCAATACATGCAGGAACGTGAGGCCAAGGCAAGCGAGCCTGATTTCCTGATCTACCTGCTGCACTACGAGTGGGTCGAACTGGCAGTGGATATCTCGACCAAAGAAGCCGACGCCGCTGCAATCGATCCAGCCGGAGATCTTTGTAATGGTCGCCCGGTTCTGGCGCCCGCGCACATGCTGCTAAGCTACCCATATCCTGTTCATCGCATCGGCAAGCGATTCCAACCGACACCGGCGCAGCAGGAGCAAACCTATCTGCTCGTTTTTCGAGACAGTCACGACGAGGTCCGCTTCGTCGTGCTGAACCCGGTGAGCACTCGCCTGTTGTCACTGATCGAGTCCGGCAGCCTGACCGGAGATCAGGCTCTGGTGCAGGTCGTCGAGGAACTGCAGCACCCCAACCCGGCGGTTGCGCTCGCTGGCGGCCAAGCCATGCTGGAAGAGCTTCGGAAAGAGGGGGCCATCCTTGGCACCCGTCGCTCCGACACCGATTCGGCCAGCTAGTCGTCCGACGATCGCCACCGGTGCTGGCGCCCACCAACAAGTGGGCCTCGTGGCACCGTTTTACGCTGCTGGCGCACCTGTTCCGGCAGCTGTTTTTAGAGCCGTTTGGACAGTCGGCTCAAGGAGGAGACACTGTGATCAAAGGTAGCAAGCTGACAGGTGTGGCAATTGCCGCCAGTGCCGCATCATTATTTCTCGGCGGTTGCGAATCCACCACCGGCCAGCAGAGTTCGCGCACCGAAGCCAAAATCGCTTGTGAGGGGGCCAACGCCTGCAAAGGCCTGAGTGAATGCAAAACGGCCAACAGCGCGTGCGCTGGACAAAACGAATGCAAAGGCCAGGGCTTAGTGATGCTGAGCGCCGTCGAATGCGCCAAAGTGGCGGGGGCGGGCGGGTGAGAGGCTCGCCGCCTCGCCGCGATTTGCAATCCGAAGACACTTTCACCACAGCGTGCAACGATTTCGCCGCGAGAGTGTCTCGCGGGTCATGCAACAGAGCAATTCGCTGACATGTGAGTGGAACTTGCTCGTAGTAACTTGTCCCGCCGCGAAGGGGGCTACACACTCGGCGGATTCTCGGACAATGTCGCTGGCGTGAATGCGATTGCCTCGGATAGTCGGGCCTGGTGCCCCGGCTCCCGACCCAGGCAGCAGCGTCCGTCGTGCTCCCAAAGCTGGACGCTGTGCCTCACACCGGCAAACGCCACCGACCGATGCCCAGCCTGCTTGCCAGGCCGCCCAGCATCCAATCCCGGCGCCAGCCCGTAACATCAGGTGTGCGAAATTGCACGTCCTGCTTTAGTACAGAATCGTTTCCAAACGTGTGCTCATCTTCGGACGACGGCTTTCGGAGGCGTTTAATAACGGACCACAAGGAGGCATCAGCAATGAACAAAGCTAGCAAAATGACGGGCATGGCGATCGCCGCAAGTGCCGCAGCACTGTTTCTCAGCGGCTGTGAAACCACCGCCGGCCAGAGCCCGACGACCGAAGCCAAAATTGCTTGTGATGGGGCCAACGCATGTAAAGGAATGAGCGACTGCAAGACGGCCACCACTAATTGCGCAGGCATGAATGACTGCAAGAGCCTGGGATTCGTCAAGCTGACCTCGGTTGAGTGCTCGAAAGTGACCGGGGCCGGGAGGTAACCGGCATCCACCATAACTTTTACAAGTTGGCATGGCGGGCGACGAGAATCTCGCTTGCCCGCCTCTTCAGCTGATGCAATTTCAGAATCTCGGGTTCGGGCTCGGGCTGAGAACCGCTCATTACGAGGACATCCTTGCCTCGCACCCGCGCGTGGACTGGTTCGAGGCACTATCCGAAAACTACATGGTGCGAGGCGGCAAACCGCTGCACTATCTGGAGCGTGTGCGCGCCGAATACCCGGTGGTGCTGCACGGTGTGTCGCTGTCGATCGGCGGCACCGGTCCGCTCGATCTCGAGTACCTGCAAGCACTTAGAACATTGGTCGATCGCGTCGAACCGTCGTGGGTTTCCGACCATCTTTGCTGGACCGGTACAGCCCGGCAAAACACGCACGACCTACTGCCCCTGCCATACACCGAGGAAGCCGTGGAGCACGTCGCCTCGCGTATTTTGCAGGTGCAAGATTTTCTGCGGAGGCCGATCCTGATAGAGAATGTTTCCAGCTACGTCAACTTCAACCAGTCCGAGATGACGGAGTGGGAATTTATCAATCAGATTGCTGAGCGCGCCGATTGCCTGCTGCTGCTCGATGTGAACAACGTTTACGTCAGTGGTTTCAACCACGGGTTCGATCCGCACGAGTTCATCGACGCTCTCCCGGCTCAGCGTATCCAGCAAATCCATCTGGCGGGCCACAGCAACTGCGGCACCCATATTATTGATACCCACGATGCGCCGGTCATCGATGAGGTATGGAAGCTTTACGGCTACACCATCGAGGCGATCGGGCCGGTCGCGACAATGATCGAACGTGACGATCATATTCCGGAGCTTGCGACGCTGGTAAGCGAACTCGATCAGGCGCGTGAAGTTGCAAGGAAGGCGACACGCATTGCCGCCCCGGCCCAACCCGCTATCAGATCCGCCTGACGCCCCCATGACCTTTCTCGCCGAACTTCAGGGCCGATTTCAGAGATACATTGTGCACAGCGACGACGCGGTGACGCGCGATATTGCCGGCCCGAACGACGCCTACCGGGAAGAGCGCTTGCTCATCTATTACCGCGCATACCGGCTGCGACTGATCGCCGCGCTGGCCGTCGACTACCCGACGCTCAAAGCGTACGTCGATGAGACACGATTCGAGCAGTTGGCGACAGCCTACATCGAAGCGCGGCCGTCGATAGTTCGAAATCTGCGCTGGTTCGGCGATGCCATGTCCGGCTTTCTGCGCAATGATCCGCGCTTCAGTAGTGAGCCGATCCTGGCCGAGCTCACCGAATTCGAATGGGCGCAAGGGCTCGCATTCGACGCAGCCGACGCAAAACAACTGGGTTTCGATGAGCTGGCATCGGTGGCGGCAGATCATTGGCCGCAGTTGCGCTTTGTTGCGCATCCGTCGATGCAATTGTTGGCATCGCAGTGGAATGTCGTCGCAATCTGGCACGCCCAGCGTGATGGTAAAAAACTGCCGCCCGCGTCATCTCTGGAACAGCTGGGAACCATTGCCGTCTGGCGCAAGGACTACAAGACTTATTTCAGGACGCTGGACCGTGATGAAGCCTGCCTCTGGCGCACCCTTGTCTCGGGAGCCGCTTTCAGTGAAGCATGCTCACGCCTGGCCACAGAGATGGGCATGGATGAAGCCGGCGCGGCGCAACGCGCCGCGCAACTACTGCGCAGCTGGGTCGACGAGGGCTGGATTCAGGGCTTCGATATCGTGAGCCACGACTGATCCCAACAGCAACAACCGAGCAAGTGCGGCCGTCTGTCAGTGATGGCCCTGACGAACCTCGCTGCCATCCAGGTTACGCACCCCTACTGACACCGCCAGCTGTGAGCGGTGGCCGTTGGCGTCTTCGACCAATAGTTCGAGCGGAAACTGCTCGCCCGCTTGCAGCGGGCGCCGCAAGTCAAACAACATGACATGGTAGCCACCCGGTTTGAAGCGCACAGTTTGGCCCGCTGGAAGCTCGACTTCCGACACGGATCGCATGCGCATGACGCCGTCTTCCATGCGCATGAGATGGATCTCGGCGGCATCGCTGAGAGCGGCCTGAACCCCGACCAGCCTGGCATCAGCGCTCGATTCGATGTCAAAGTAGACGCCCGCGACTTTCTGGCCCGGCACCGAGGCACGCGTCCACACCTCACGGACGGTGACGTCACCCGCGAACGCGAGCCCGACAAAGACAAAAGAAAATGCACCCCAAAGCATTGAATCTCTGTTCATGACGGTTCTGATATGAGAAAGACGTAACGGCAAACTGCCCTGCCAGGAGCATATTGTTTCAAGCCGCGGCGGAACTGACAATGCTGCGAAGCGTGCATGACGGGTATAATCCCGGCCGTAGAACATGACGCTTCGCGCCCTGATCCTGATTCTCGCCGCTTGCCTGCCGGCGCAAGCCCAGGTCTTCGACGACCATAGCTCGCCGCCGAGCTTGTACTCGCGCGCTTTCTTGCTGGTCGATTTGCAAAGCGGCGCCGTTCTGGCAGAGAAAAATGCTGACCAGCGCATCGAACCCGCATCCCTTACCAAACTCATGACAGCCTATCTGGTGTTCGAGGCGCTTTACCAAAAGCGTCTCACGCTGCAACAGGAGGCGGTCGTTTCGCAGAAGGCATGGCGCGCGCCGGGTTCGCGTATGTTCCTCGAGCCAGGCACCGAAGTCAGCGTCGAAAACCTGCTCAAAGGTCTGATTGTCCAATCCGGCAACGACGCTGCAATCGTGCTCGCCGAGACGGTCGGCGGCAGCGAGCAACGTTTCGTCGACATGATGAACCAGCAAGCGCAACACTTGCAGTTGACCGGCACGAAATTCGTCAACGCGACGGGTCTGCCGGAACCACAGCATTATTCGACGGCGCGTGACCTGGTGAGGCTCGCAAGCCTCATTATTGAGAGGTTCCCGGAGCATTTCGCTTTGTACAGTCTGCGCGAATTCACCTACAACGACATCGCTCAATACAACCGCAACAAACTGTTGGGAAGAGATCCGCATGTCGACGGCATGAAGACCGGCTTTACCGAAAGTGCCGGCTTCTGTCTTCTGGCGACAGCACAGCGCGACGGCCGCCGTTTGATGTCGGTCGTGATTGACGCCCGATCCGACAATGGCCGCGCCTCGGAAAGCCAGAAGCTGCTCAATTTCGGATTCGAGCAATTCGAGACCCGCAAGCTGTACAGCAAGGGCGAGATCGTGCACGAACTGCCGGTCTGGAAGGGCAGCGCCGATCACCTGCAAGCGGGTTTCTCGCAAGACTTCTACGTCACCGTACCGAAAGGAAGCTGGCCTCAGCTGCAGGCAAAACTGGAAAGCATGCAGCCTTTGCTCGCTCCGATCAGGGCCGGGCAGAGTATCGGCATGCTCAGGCTTACCTTCGACGGCAGCCCCTACGGTGAGTACCCGCTAGTGGCCCTCGAGTCTGTCGGCGTCGCGAACGTGGTGGTGCGGGCCTGGCACAGCCTGATGCTGCTACTCGACTGACACTCCGCCGCTGATACTGATCACACCGATACTGGTCATGTCGATGCTGCACAGGTCCTTATGATTTATCTAAACGGCGAATTCATGCCGATCGAAACCGCGGTTATCCCGGTGCTCGATCGGGGATTTATTTTCGGTGACGGTGTCTATGAGGTGATCCCGGTCTATTCGCGACAGCCTTTTCGTCTCGGAGAACATCTTTCGCGGCTGCAGACCAGTCTCGACAGCATCCGTCTGAACAACCCGCGCACCGACGCCGAGTGGCGCACGTTGATTAACCGCATCGTCGAGCTCAATGAGACCGAAGATCAGTCCATATATCTCCAGGTGACACGCGGTGTCGCCAAGCGCGACCATGCCTTCCCGAAGTCGGTCAAGCCAACGGTATTTATCATGAGCAGTCCGCTCTTGCCACCGACTGCGGACCAGCTTCACACGGGGGTAGCGGCAATTACCGCCGTGGACAATCGCTGGTTGCGATGCGATGTGAAAAGTACCGCCTTACTGCCGAATGTGCTGCTACGCCAGCTCGCTGCCGACGCCGGTTGCGCGGAAACCTTGCTGCTACGCGACGGCATGTTGACAGAAGGCGCGGCGAGTAATGTATTCGTCGTCAATCAAGGCGTCTTGCTGGCGCCGCCGAAGTCGAACCTGATGCTGCCCGGTATTACCTATGAAGTGGTGCTGGAACTGGCGCAGGCAAATGATGTCCCATTTGACGTGCGCAACATCAGTGAATCCGAGCTGCTTGGCGCCGAGGAAATCTGGATTACCTCGTCAAGCCGGGAAATTCTGCCGGTGACGACACTGAACGGCGTAGCCGTTGGCAGTGGTCGTCCTGGACCGGTATTTCGCCGTATGCGCGAGCTGTATCAGGACCACAAGGCGCAAGACATGAAAGCCGCCAGAGGGTAATTTGAAGCTGGCGTAATCCGCTATCAATGAATCGAAACCTATCAAAACCGGACACTGGCACCGAGTTGGGAGCGATCGACTATCCGGTCGATTTCCCGATCAAGGTCATGGGCCGTCGCGAACCAGGATTTGCGCGTACCGTGGTCGACATCGTACGCAAGCACGCACCGGAGTTCGACGAATCGACTGTCCAGATGCGGCCCAGCAAGAAGAACACGTACCTGAGTGTCACCTGCACCATTGTTGCGACCTCACGCGAGCAGCTCGATACGCTGTACCGGGAACTGAGCGATCATCCTGCCGTGGTGATGGTGCTGTGAGCACGGGCACGACCGAGCCGGCGCCAAGCAGTGTACCTCCGGGTGAGGCAGCGCGAGCACATACCGCAGCAACATCGTCGCAAGTGTTCATTCGCAGGCTGGGTCAAGTCGCTTACCCGACCACTTGGGACGAGATGAAGCGTTTCACCGCCGAGCGAAACCCCGGCGACGCCGACCAGCTTTGGATGCTGCAGCATCCGCCGGTTTACACGCTCGGCCTGGCCGCACGTAAGGCACACCTGCCTCGCACAGACACCCACATCCCGGTCATCAAGACCGATCGCGGCGGCCAGATCACTTACCACGGGCCCGGTCAAATCGTCGTCTATACGCTGGTGGATCTGAGAAGGATGGGCATCGGCGTGCGCGAACTGGTCAGACGCCTTGAACAGTCGGTTATCGATCTGCTGAAGTTTTACGGCATCGAGGCTCACGGCCGCGAAAAGGCGCCGGGCGTGTACGTCGGCGATGCCAAGATCGCAGCACTTGGCCTGCGCATTCGCAACGGCTGCAGTTATCATGGGATGTCTGTGAATGTCGATATGGATCTCGGCCCATTTGCGGACATCGATCCGTGCGGTTATCCGGGGTTGCGTGTCAGCCAATTGCGAGATCTCGGTATCCGCGACGACATTGCCACAATCGGCGACAAACTGCTCGCCGCATTACAGTCCAATTTGAGGCTCGTGAGTGCGCGAATGGAAATCCAATGAGCAACGACAAGCTGCGCCAGACCGGCAAGGACAAGACCGCGCGCAATCCGGTTAAGATCATACCCATCGAGCCACTGAAAAAGCCGGACTGGATCCGCGTCAAGTCGCCGTCGAGCCGCAGCTTCTACGACGTCAAGCAGATCCTGCGCGAGCATTCGCTGCATACCGTCTGTGAAGAGGCATCGTGCCCCAACATCGGCGAGTGCTTCGGCAAGGGCACGGCGACGTTCATGATTCTGGGTGACATGTGCACGCGGCGTTGCCCGTTCTGCGACGTTGCCCATGGCCGGCCCAAGCCGCCCGATACTCAGGAGCCGGAGAACCTGGCGCGGACCATCGCGGCGATGAAACTGAAATACGTCGTGATCACCAGCGTCGACCGCGATGACCTGCGCGACGGCGGCGCCCGCCATTTCGCCGACTGCATCACTGCAATCCGGTCGCACTCGCCGGCGACGCGCATCGAGGTCCTCACCCCGGATTTTCGCGGTCGTCTTGAAAAAGCATTGGACAGCCTGGCGATCAGCCCGCCGGACGTGATGAACCACAACCTGGAAACGGTTCCGCGCCTCTACAAGCAGGCCCGGCCCGGCGCCGACTACGCACACTCGCTCACGCTGTTGCAGGATTTCAAGGCCCGCTTTCCGGAGATCCCGACTAAGTCTGGCCTGATGGTCGGGCTTGGCGAAACAGACGAGGAAATACTCGAAGTCATGCGCGATCTGCGCGAACACGACGTCGACATGCTCACCGTGGGTCAGTATCTGCAGCCCACCAGAGGACACCTGCCAGTGCTTCGTTACGTCGAACCCGACCAGTTCAAGGTGTTCGAGCGCGAGGCGCTCGCGATGGGGTTCAAGCACGCCGCCTGCGGGCCGCTGGTTCGTTCTTCATACCACGCCGACCAGCAGGCCAGCGACGCGGGCGTGAGCTGATAGAAAACCTGCAGAAAAGGCTCTCACCGCTAAGTACGCGGTGGACGCAGAGAGCAATCGAGTAAGACTGAACTCGTCTTTCTGTGTAAAGCGGAAACCGAGCGCTTTGTGCCAACCGAAGCGAATGGAGTCAGTTAACCGCCGAAGGTTTAGCAAAACGGCGAGATTTGGCAAGATGCAGTCACCAGCACCTTCTGACACCCGCTGATCAGCGACAGCTATGTGAAGCGTTACTCCGGTACCCTCCGCAACCTCAGCGATCTTCGCGGTGAAAGTATTTATAGAGGCAGTTGAGCCTTACCCCTCTGCTAGCGCATGCTCAATGCGTTGTTCGAGGTCAGCGAAATCCGGCTCACCAAGATATTTGCGGATGATGTTGCCGTCCTCATCGACCAGAAAACTGGTCGGTGTGCCCGGCACGTCGCCGAATGCGCGCAGCACTGCGCCATCGACATCGAGGGCCACATCAAACGGTAATGGATGCCGTTTCACATAGTCGAGCACCCGGTTTGGCGGGTCATAAGGCATCGCGACTGCCACGGTCCGATAACCATGCGGCCGATATTTTTCGAACAACTCGGCAAGTTT
>CP070775.1:3045168-3066673 GCA_020346185.1 Betaproteobacteria bacterium
TTCGGCGTGACCATTGTCTTGGTATCAATAGCAGTCGTTGAAAACTGCTTTGCTCATTATCTCGTCGAGCATCGCGCGGCTCCGTGCAGACCAGGCGAGGCAGATGCGCGATGGCGAGAGTAGATCGCCTCGATTTAGCAGCACCTATCGGGAAGGCGCATCGACAGAGCGGCTCAATAGGAATCTTTCTCGCACCGTTGCGGCCAGAATCTCCCTGGGTCGCACGGCTTGCGCGCGCTCGGAGTACGCGCGAGGTTTTCTTAAAAAGCAGCGGAAGCCAATCTCGTTGCTCTACGTCAAGCGAAGCTTCTCGGTTTGCGCGCAGATTTGCCGGTTCTTGTTACCATGTCGGAAGTGGCAGTGTCTGCCGGTTACTTGGAGTCGTGTGATGAGCCGTGCATTTGTAAAAGACGATAACGAAGACCGACCCAGTGAAGAGTTACCGGAGCGGCCGGTCAGTGATGCGCCCAACTATGTGACGGCCGAAGGGATGCAGCTGTTGCGCCAACGTGTCGAAGAGCTTGCGCGCGAGCATGCCAGGTTGCGCGAGTCAGCGGAGGCCTTCGAGAAGCCTCAGCTGGCGGTGAATGAACGCGATTTGCGTTATTTTCAGTCGCGGCTGGAGAGTGCGATTCTGGTCGATGTCGCCAGTGAACCGAAGGATGAAGTGCATTTTGGTGCAACGGTGAAGACACAGGACGAGGACGGCAAAATCAGCAGCTTCACCATCGTTGGTGAAGATGAGGCTGACGTGAAGAAAAACAAGATCTCGTGGGTGTCACCGTTAGCCAAGGCATTGCTGGGATCGCGCGTCGGGGACACCGTTACCTGGAATCGTCCAGCCGGATCAACTACGCTGGAAGTGCTGGACATCAGTTATCTGGACTGAGCGCGGCGATGCCTGACGAGGTGAGAATGTTGGCGCTCCGGCTCATTGCATGACGCAGTGACGACCGTTGCCGCCGTGCCGTTGCCGCAGCTGGGGGCGGGTGCAAAGTTTCTGGGCGTTCAATTGACCATAGAATAGAGGTGAATTGTCCCTGAAGGGAGAACACTGTGCTGGACCTGCGTATTGACAACGCGACTATCTATGACGGCAGTGGCGCCGCGCCGCGCTTCGGGTCGGTTGGTGTGAAAGACGGGCGCATTTGCGACTTGGGGGAGTTCGCAGACGCGGCGCGCACACGTGTCGATGCGCGTGGTCTGGCACTCATGCCCGGCATCATCGATACCCACACCCACTACGATGCACAGATTACGTGGGACCCGTATGCCAATCCGTCTCCAGCACTCGGAGTGACGACGGTGGTGATGGGCAATTGCGGTTTTACCATCGCGCCGTGTCGTCCCCCTGACCGCGACTTGACCATGCGCAATCTGACACACGTCGAGGGCATGTCTTTGGATGCCTTGCGCCATGGCATCGACTGGGGGTTCGAGTCCTTTCCGGAGTATCTGGACATGCTCGAAAAGAAAGGCGTCGGGCCGAATGTCGCGTGCTATGTTGGTCATTCCAGTGTCCGCACTTTCGTCCTGCGCGACGATGCGTCAAAGCGCGTGGCTGATGCCGATGAAGTCAAGCGCATGCGCAACATCGTGACCGAGGCGATGGAAGCGGGAGCCTGCGGCTTCGCTACCACGCGTTCCTATCAGCACAATGGCGAAGCCGGCATTCCGATGCCTTCGCGGCTTGCTGACGAGCATGAAATGATCAGCTTGTCCGGTGCGCTGCGCGATGGTGGCAAGGGTGTACTGATGATGACGAAAGGTTCGCACATTGCGATGTCGTGGATCGAATCCTTGTCGGCGGCGGCTGATCGCCCTTATCTGGTTGCTGCGCTGCTGCATTCTAGTATCGCTCCCGAGCTGGCGTTCAACGATCTTGCCGACATTGCTGCCGCCCGAACGCGCGGGCGTCGCATGTATGGCGCCGTGTCAGCGTGCCCGCTGACTTTCGAGTTCACGTTTCACGAGCCATATCCAATGGAAGGTTTTCGCTGCTGGAAGCCGTTGATGCAAATGGACGACGCAGCCTTTCGCACGGCGCTGGCGGATCCGAAATTGCGCGCGGCGGTCAGGGAAGAATTGCAGGAGCGGTCGTTGCGCGTTTTCAACGGCGAGTTTGACAAGCTGTTCGTGACGCAGGCAGCCGACCCCGCTCACTCCAGCTATGAGGGGCGCAGTGTGGCGGATCTGGCAGCGTCGGGCGGCAGCGATCCGCTCGATTTCATGCTTGATTTGGCACTGTCGGAGGATCTCGATACGCTGTTCACCGCAACGTTGCTCAATTCCGATGAGGCGGCCGTCGGCAAACTGCTGCGCGATGACAACGCCATCATTTCGTTGTCGGACGCCGGAGCGCATCTGACATTTTTGTGTGATGCCGGCTTTGGTTTGCACGTGCTCGGGCACTGGGTACGCGAGCAGTGTCAATTGTCGCTCGAGGAGGCAGTGCGCAAACTGACCTCGGATCCGGCGCGCCTGTTTGGCATCCGCGACCGCGGGCGGATCGAAAAAAATGCGTGGGCAGATTTGCTTTTGTTCGATCCGGATACGGTCGGCCGCGGCGCGACGACCCGCGTGTATGACCTGCCAGCCGGGGCGTCGCGACTGACAACGCTCGCAACGGGCGTTCACGGAGTGTGGGTCAACGGTACACTGGTTGCCGATAGCGATGGCATCTGCTCCGACGCGCCGTTTGCCGGGCGGGTGCTGCGAGAGTTTGATGCCTGACACGCCAGTCTTGAGACCCAACGCCCAGTGGGCGCCGCGCGCCTATTCCTCCAAGAGCGCCTCGATGCGAGTAACGATCTTCGGGTCTTGCGGCTTCATCCTCGCCGGATAGCTGAAGGCTCGCTTGCCGTCACGTGAAACCAGGTATTTGTGGAAGTTCCACTCCGGCGTGTCGTTGGTCATCCTGGCCAGCTCGGCGAACACCGGATTGGCTTGCTCGGCAACTACGCTGGTCTTTTCCACCATCGGAAACTCGACGCCGTATGTCAGTTCGCAAAAATCCTTGATCTCGGCGCTGGTGCCGGGTTCCTGCGAGCCGAAATCGTTGGCCGGAAAGCCGATGACCACCAGGCCTTGATTGCGGTATTTGTCGTAAAGCGCTTGCAGGCCTTTGTATTGCGGTGTGTTGCCGCAGTAGCTGGCGGTGTTCACGGCCAGCACTACCTTGCCCGCGAACGTGCACAGATCCAGCGGCTCTCCATCCAGGTTTTTCATTTTGTGGTCGAGCACGCCGGGGCAAGCGCTCATCGCCGACTGGGCCATCAGCAGCAGCACCGATGCTGATAGGATTGCAGTAAAACGTTTCATGGTTGGCGTCACTCCTGTCAATCTCGTTTCTTGTACTCTTGCATCACTGACCATCGCTTCGTGCTTCAGTTCAATACGTACGCTTCGTTAGGGGGGGCACGGCGGCCTTGTGCCGAGTGATGAAATAACCGCGTTAGAATCCTGCGATGGGACCGCTGTCGGGAATTAAAGTAGTCGAATTGGGCCAGTTGATCGCCGGTCCGTTCTGTACCCGTGTGCTGGGCGAATTTGGCGCCGAGGTGGTCAAAGTCGAATCCCCCAATGGCGGCGACCCGTTGCGGCAATGGCGCAAGCTCTATCAGGGAACGTCGTTGTGGTGGCTGCTGCAGGCGCGCAACAAGCGGTCCGTGACGGTCAATCTGAAATCTCCGGATGGGCAGGAAATCGTACGGCGCCTCGCGGCGCAGGCGGACGTCGTCGTGGAAAACTTTCGTCCCGGCGCAATGGAAAATTGGGGGCTCAGCTACGAAGTGTTGTCGCGAGACAACCCCGGTCTGGTGATGGTGCGTCTGTCCGGATACGGACAGTCTGGCCCTTATCGCGACAAGCCCGGATTCGGCGCCATTGGCGAGGCGATGGGCGGGCTGCGGCATGTCACTGGCTATCCTGACCGGCCGCCCGTGCGAGTTGGCATCAGTCTGGGTGATGCAGTGGCATCCCTGTACGGCGTCATCGGCGCGCTAATGGCGTTGCGTGAACGCGATGTCAATAGTGGTCGGGGTCAGGTGGTCGACGTTGCGCTCTACGAAGCCGTTTTCAGCCTGATGGAAAGCCTACTGCCCGAGTATGACGTTTACGATTTCGTGCGCGAGCGCAGCGGTGCATCCCTGCCGGGAATTGCTCCGTCCAACACGTACACCACGCGCGACGGCAAGTTTGTCGTGATCGGCGCCAACGGTGATTCGATTTTCAAGCGCATGATGACAGCCATCGGGCGCGACGACCTGGCAAATGACCCGCAGCTTGCTCGCAATGACGGTCGCGCCCTACGCAGCGCTGAGCTTGATGAGGTCATTGGTGCCTGGTGCGGCGCGCGTGATCTCGACGAAGTGCTCGCCGTGCTTGACGGCGCCGGAGTCCCGAGTGGAAAAATCTACGATGTCGCCGACATCGTCAAGGACCTACATTATCGCGCCCGCGGCATGATCGAAGAAGCGCGGCTGGCTGACGGCCGGACGATGAAGGTTCCAGGCGTGGTTCCAAAACTCTCCACAACCCCGGGCGGCACGCGCTGGCTAGGCCCCGAACTGGGTGAACACACTGTAGCGGTGTTGCAATCGCTGGGTTATGACGAGTACCAGATCGACGATATGCGCCAGCGAGGTGTTGTTTGATCGGTCACGGCGTATCAATCCGAGTGCTGAACAAGGGAGGTGTCAATGCGCGTTGACTCCATTAGAACCGTTCAGAATTTGTGCAACTGGATTTATCGGACATCTCGGCTCATCGACGCGTGCGTTCGTGCCTGTTTGTCGTAGTGCATCCTTCACCGACTGGCCAGAATAGCCAATTCGATCTGTTCCCGGCGACCCAGAATTCATTCGCTCAGCTAGCATTTTTTCCGGCTCGATGCATCAGCACGCAGAATTTTTGAACTCATCCGAGCTGGTTTCCCGCACGGTCGCATCGGCGAGGCACTTTTTTCCAGCCTGAAGGAAGTCCTTGCTCCAACGCTAGTAGACATTGGCATTTGTGCTTTCCCGGCGACACAGCATCGGCGGTGCTGCCTTCACCTCGAAGACCTTCAAACACGACGCAGATTTTATCTTCGGCTCAGTAGTGTTCTCAGCTAAATGGGTTCCGTTGTCTTCTCCTAAGTCGTAGCGATCATCATCTGGTTTGCTGGGTCGTTTGCTCTTGATTTGCTTTAGTTCGCGACGAATATCAGACAATGCGGAATGAATAAGCCAACCCCAAAGAAACACCAACGAAAATCGAAGCAACGGCCATCCCGATGATGTAATCACTATCCTGTGCCCCTTTGCAGATCATGCTCGATCAATTCCTGAATGACCACCGTACTTCCATCAGAATCGGCCGGATTGGACCAGGATCAAGATTGGCGGAGGTAGATATTTGTAGGAGACAATGGTGGTGTGGATTTCGCGTCGGCGGCAATCCGGCTTTGCGAGATGCCATTCAAGAACCGAAATGGATAGTTATCACCCGTGTTATTGTTTCGGTTATGTAACTGTCAACGATTCAAAATCCCCATCGCAGAGCTTGCGCGACATCAGAGAAAAATAATGACACCTTAAGGCAACAAGTCATATCTTCTCGAGCCGACCGCGGGGCACGTGCCGCAAGGTGGAGTCGTAAGAAAAAGTGCTGGACGGCCCTGAGACATGTCTGTGTGCCGACAAGACCGACAGCTGGACATCAGACGTAAGCGATGAGACTTCGGGACATTAACCGGAACGTCACTGCCGGTGCGAAGAAGCATCTTGGCGCGCGCCATTTCTTCCAATGCATCCGTGCAGGCCAGTGCCAAAATTGACGATCGACCGCGACAGCTCGTCGAACGAGCAATCGAGGTAGTCGAGGTCTGCCTTGCTGACGATGCGTACAACGCCGGCGAATGCCGCAGGAGCAAACGGCATCAGCACAGTTACTCTGCCGTCGCCATGATCCTCGATTGCAAAACACGGATCGAGTGTCCCGTCGGCAGTTTTGTAGAGAACGGGCGTAAAGGACTGCTTCTCACCGGCGATCCATGATGCCGAAAGGCGTTTCAACATGGTGTACATTGGTAGCTTCTTCAGCGCCGCTGCTTCGATGGATCGGAAAAGTCGAGTCAGAATGCGTGATCGGAGCATGAGGCCGGCGATGAAGGACACCGCCAGTATCAGGATTCCAGCAATCAGCCCGCGAAAATACAGCCTGTCGAGCAAGCCGGCAGGCAACAGCAACTCGAGGGCATGGCCAATGGGATCGGCCATTGCGATCAGAATGACCCCGACTTCCCTGATCGCCAGCCAAAGCACCAGTAGAGGAAAAACAAACAGCAGACCACCAGTCACTGTCGTCTTGATGAAATTCACCACGTGCTCCTCCCAGAATCACGATGCAAGCCGAACCCGACCACCGACATGGGCGTTGCGTCCGCACCCTTGAGTCGCGAGGCTGAACACAATTGGTCAGACTTCTCAAGCACCATTATGGCAGAACGACTAGGGCACGATGTATGCAGATCGCAGAGGCGTACCAGGCTCGATCCGCTAGCCCACTACCAAGAGCAGGGGTGCTCTTTCTCTTCAGCGTTCGCGGCCGCTGAATAACCGCAATGGCCGACCAGCTCGAAGTTAATGACCATGAGCAGCTTTAATCTGGCGATCCGTCCTTACCTGTCCACCGGCCGCTTGTTCACAGTCAATTCGGTGTCCGCCAGCATGACATCATGACCGAGGAACTGTCCGCCGCTCAATTCCACTTGGTGCACACTCGGTGGTTGCTTCATCATTTGCCCCATCCCGAGAAAGCTATCGCGCTGATGGTCGCGGCGTTGCGGCCAGGGGGGGCTGGCATCTCCTGGAGAAAGTAGACTTCTTTCCGGTGCACACATCGACCTCGAAGCTTTACAGCGACTTCATGGTGGCCCTCACAAAGCGGTGGTCGCACCTTCTGGTCGCGATCGCTTCTGGGCCCGAGCCCTTCCGGCCCTGGTGGCTAACGAGGGGCTTGCCGACCTGCAGGCCGAGGTAGACTTTGCGGTTCTCTATGGTGGCTCGACGATGGCGAAGTTCCTTCAACTCACGGGACAGCAGATGCGCGACAAGATCATCAGCTCTGGAGCCCTGACCGAGGCGCGCTTTCAGGCCGCTGTGGCGCTACTGTGTGACCGAGATTTCCGGGCGTTTGGGGGCGCCGGTATCGCGGTTTGGGGTCAACCGGCGACACCCCCCGACCGAGGCTATCGCCTAACTGTCTCCGGAAGGTACCACCGCCCGCAACGGACTCAGTAGAGCCCAGCAAAAGAGGGCGGGGGGCAGCGGCTGGTCAGCCGGGTCACCATGTAAACCCCAAGAACAGGGAAGAACAGTCTCGGACCTATAGACAGTCAAAGAAGCCGCACAAATAGAAAGCGGGTGACATACGTCCACACCCCCACCCGTCAAAGCGGTGGCCTGCGAAAGATGCGAGTTACTACCCGCCAGCGCGCGCCCTGTGGAATAATCCGGCCATGTTAAAGTCGGCTCGAACGCACCGCGTGTGTAATTCGCGGGCGCAAGCCTGCTGACTAGCTGCGTAAATTCCCGAACACCGGGCAAATCATCCTCGCGAGCCTTTCGCTTACCAATCGGAAAAGCGGGAACTAGGGGAATTGCCAAAACTATCTACAAAATACAGATGGGTAAATGCAATATGCGGGTGATGTTGCAGCACGCCACGGCAAACCTTAGTGGGCCTGACCAATTGCACAAGATGGGAGGCTTGATGAAAGCCGTGGAGCGCGGACAGTGACCAAAGGACAATCGCTTACTCTCAATGAGGGAGTGAGGCCGCGCGAAGTGTGGGCGTGGGCCATGTTCGATTTCGCCAATTCGGGCTATACCACTGTTGTTGTCACCGCCGTATTCAATGTCTATTTCGTCGGCGTGGTCACGCAGGGCGAAGTGTGGGGCACGTTCGCCTGGACGCTGGCGCTGTCGGTTTCCTATGCCCTGATCGTCTTGACCGCGCCGCTGATCGGCGCTTATGCGGACGTCCATGCAGCCAAGAAGAAGCTGCTGGTCGTAACCACCTTTGGTTGTATCGTGGCAACCGCCGCGCTTGGTCTGGTCGGGCCAGGTGAACTGGCGCTTGGCGTGACGCTGTTGATTGTCTCGAACTTCTTTTTTGGCACAGGTGAGAACCTGATCGCGGCCTTTCTGCCGGAGATCGCGCGCGGCAA
This sequence comes from Betaproteobacteria bacterium, assembly GCA_020346185.1. GTDB lineage: Bacteria > Pseudomonadota > Gammaproteobacteria > Burkholderiales > Eutrophovitaceae > SG8-40. Next base: position 3,053,381 of record CP070775.1, read on the forward strand.
GGCCTTGGGCAAAGTTTCGGGCTGGGGCTGGGGACTTGGCTATATCGGTGGCTTGCTGACTCTGGCGTTATGCCTTGCCTATGTCACTTATGCCCAGGGCCAGAGCCAGGGCAGTGAGCAATTCGTGCCGGTGACCATGCTGATCACTGCGATGGTGTTCCTGATTGCGGCATTGCCGACGTTTCTCTGGCTACGGGAGCGGGCCAGGCCGCAACCATTGCCCGGCGGAGGCTATGCCGGCGTCTTCGCGCGCACCTGGCACACGGTGCAACATGCGCGAGAGTACAAGGACCTGATGCGTTTTCTGGTCTGCATTCTCTTCTATCAGGCGGGCGTGCAGTCGGTCATCACGCTGGCTGCAATCTACGCTCAGGAGGAAATGGGATTCAGGACCAACGACACCATCATGTTGATTCTGGTTGTCAATGTCACGGCGAGCCTCGGTGCTCTCGTGTTCGGTCACGTACAGGACCGTATCGGCCACAAGGCCACCATTACGCTGACGCTGCTGGGCTGGCTAATGACTATTGTGGTGGCCTGGATGGCACGCACCCCCGGCGTATTCTGGGTGGCGGCCAATCTGGCCGGGCTCAGCCTGGGGGCGAGTCAGTCTGCTGGACGCGCCTTGGTGGGCTATCTGAGCCCGGCGAGACGTCGCGCAGAGTTTTTCGGCTTGTGGGGATTTGCCGTGAAACTGTCTTCGATCTTCGGGCCGCTCACGTACGGTGCCGTGTCCTGGATCACCGGCGGTGACCACCGGCAGGCCCTGCTGACCGTGGGGATCTTTTTCGTCATCGGGCTGTTGATACTCGCGGGAATTAACGTTCAGCGAGGTCATGAATCGGCACTGCGCGACGATGGGGAGGTCGAGCAGGCATGAAATCGGCATTGGCTCTATTGAGGCGTAAGCTGAACTGCCGTGCTGCATGGCTGCGCTAAGCCTAACAATCGACCGATTCTTAACAAAAGCTGCCGGTCTGGGTCAATTTCCCCAGACTACGATGCCTGAGAGGACGCAGCGTGGCGGGTATCAAGCAAACAACGCATCAGAAGCCGTCCCTGGCAGGCGACACGAATGCGCAAAGGTTGACCGCGAGCCGGCCCGTGGATGCTGTTAGCCAGCTTTGCGCGGTTGGCGCTCAGCTCGATGCTATTCAGAAAGAGCGTGGCCTGAGGCTGGTCGAGCGCATCGATATGGTTGGAGCTGCTGACTGGCAAGGCGCAGAGCTGGCTAGCGAGTTGCAGGCGCGCTTTCTAGCGAACGGCAAGGAGACAGGATCAGACCACCAGGCCCGTGTCTGGGAAGCGGTTTCATCCTATCTCGCCAGGGTTGAATCGGTCTATATATTCCTCGTCAGGTTGTTCCAGACGTACAGCCGCGGTTGGGCCGAGGTTGGGGACCGCCTGCCGCTAGTGATAGCGCGTGCGCTTCGCGCGACTGCGCAGCGCATGAAGTGGATGAGGATGCGCTATCGGCCAATCGATGCCGATGCATGGGAGACACTTTCGCGATTGTGGTCCTATGTAGAGGACAAGGAACTGGCCCGGGCGCGGGTGATGGTTTACGACGAGCGGTCCACACTGCAGCGCGAATTCACCAAGCCTTTAATGTTTGCAATGTCAGCCGTTGACAGTCTGCCGCCAGCGGAGATCGACATGGCGTACCGGTTGATTTCGCATCTGGCGGGCCGCTTTGAGGTGCACCGTCATGCCGCCGCGGGGTGCTTTTTCGTTATGGATATCGATCAGTGGACCGAACCGGACCGGTATCGCCCTGGCAGCATAGTGCGCCTGGGCTCGCGGTTTTTCGGGCCGGCAGATGCTGTGGCGGATATCGAGACGATATCGGCCGAGTTGGCTGCGGGCACCATCTGCAGCGCCGATATCGGCTTGAAGGGTGTTACCGATCTTGAGTTGATCATCGATGTGCTTGCACACCTGGAACGCCATTGGTCGGCGACGCGACGCGTGCGGCGCGAGCAGCGCCGCCCGATCTTTTCGCCAGTTTCGGTTGTCCTCGGTTACGCGCCCACCATGGCGCGAATCAAAGCGAATTACGCCGCTGACGCTGGCAATGCTGTGAAGCCGGAACGTTGGGCGGTTGCCAACGAGAGCGAGGCCGGATACGGCGCGCTCGTCCCGACGAAGCGCGGCAAGAAACTACACGTCGGTCAGTTCGTCGGAGTGCAGCCGGCGCGCAGTCGGGTGTGGGCAGTCGGCATCATTCGCAGGTTGCTTGCTCAGGATTCGGCGCAATACTACGTTGGCATCGAGTTGCTCGGGCGCGGCGTTCAACTGGTCGACCTGAGTAAACGCAGTGGCCGCGAAATGTCCGGGACGGCGCTGTTGCTCCCATCGCACATCGGTGACAGTCTCGCGCAGGCGGAGCTCAATTTGCTGCTGCCGCGAGGCGCATTCTTGCCCGACGAGCCGCTTGAGATGTCGGTATACGATACGACCTACTCAATCACCCCTTTGATGGTCCTTGAGGCCGGCGATGGATTCGAGATCGGGCGCTTTCGAATCAATGATCGCGCTGCATGATCGGATGTTTCAAGCCGGTACCGGTTCCAAGCAGGCACCCAGGTTGGCCAGCGCTTGTGTACACACGCCCTGCATCATGGGGTATTCGTGCCGTCCGACGTTGTAACCGGCCAGGGTGAGAAGCGCTCGCCACGCACGCGATCATGCTGTTGTGCTGCAGTCGATTAACGTTTGCGGATCGCCGATTTTGGCCGGAATGCCTTACACACCGTCTCGTCTGTTTCAATATATGGTCCGCCAATCAGATCAACGCAGTACGGGACTGCCGCGAAGATGCCGTGTACCAGCGGTTTGCCGGTGTCATCTTTCAGGCCCTCGAGTGTTTCCCGAATCGACTTGGGCTGGCCCGGTAGGTTGATAATCAGAGTGCTGCCGCGGATCACCGCCACTTGCCTCGACAGAATAGCGGTCGGGACGAACTGCAGACTGATTTGGCGCATCTGTTCGCCGAAGCCAGGCATGACCTTGTCGGCTACCGCCAGTGTGGCTTCCGGAGTGATGTCGCGGGGGGCCGGGCCAGTACCACCGGTCGTCAGGACCAGATTGCAACTCTCGACGTCAGCGAGTTCTTTAAGCGTGCTCTCGATCGCTGCCGGCTCGTCGGGAATGACTCGCGGCACAAAATTAACCCGATTGAGCATGGCGCGCGATAACCATTCTTGGAGCGCTGGCACGCCTTCGTCCTCATATACGCCTTGCGAAGCCCGGTCGCTCACGGATACCAGGCCGACTCTAAGTGTGTCGTGATTAGTCATGGCTATGTCAATGTCTCAGTTCAGGTGAAATGGCAGCTTGTAGTGCAGTTTCGGATACGGCGCTTTGATCTGGGCATCAGGCTAACTTGTCCTGGATGACTGTGCGTTGTGTGGCCGGCCTTCAACCAGGTGAGCCTGGCCGCGTAGCGTCTTCGTCGATCATCAATATATCTCTGATAAAGCGAAACAGTTCGCGGTACGCCCGCAGTGGTCGCCCGGCCGCCCTGTCGCGTCTCGCATTGCGCAGCAAAGTGTGCAATCGCTGTACGTCGATTGCCGTAAATGCCGATACAAATTCCGACAACGCGGCATCCTCTGCAAGCAGCCGTTCACGCCAGCGTTCGGCCCGATGCAGGATGGCAACGTCGCGTGCTGATCCCGTCTGAGCCGACTGCAGCTGGTCGCGGATCCGATCGGCATCGACATCGCGCATCAGCCGCCCGACGTACTGAAGTTGTCGCCGTAACGCGCCGCGTTGCGAGATGCTGCGTGCTTGCATTATCGCCTCATGGAGTATTTCGGGCAGATCGAGCCGCGCGAGCTGCTCACTTGGCAATCGAACCAGGTTTTCGCCGAGCGTTTGCAGAGCATGCATTTCTCGCTTGCGCTGTGATTTGCTGACGTCGGTGTCTTGAGCCATGTCCCGGATCCCCAGTAAAGCCGATGGTATGATAACCGAGCAATGCCAGCGCGTACTTGCTACTAGTTTGCGAGCGGCATTATCCAATTATCTTTATTTACCCGTGCGGACAAGCCAGTGGCCAGCGATGCATTTACTTACCAGCAAGATCAGTTGAAACAAATTGCCGACGATGCGCTGCGCCATGCGACGGCAGGCGGGGCATCGTCGGCTGAGATGGATGTTCACGAAGGCTTCGGCCAGACGGTCTCGGTACGGCGCGACGAAGTCGACACCATCGAGTACAGCCGCGACAAGGGCATGAGCGTGACTGTCTACATCGGCAAGCAGCGCGGGCATGCGAGCACATCCGACCTCACGCCGGAAGCGGTACGCACGACAGTGCAGGCGGCGCTGTCTATTGCACGACTGACTGCGTCGGATGAATTTGCTGCGTTGGCTGACCCGGAATTGCTGGCCGAGTCGCTTCCCGATCTGGATTTGTATCATCCTTGGGGCTTGTCCGTAGAAGACGCCGTGCGCATGGCGCGCGACTGCGAGCGGGCGGCATTTGACGCGGACTCAAGGATCAATAACTCGGACGGGGCTACCGTATCGGCACAGCACGCGCACTTCGTCTACGCCAACAGCAATGGTTTTTCGGCAGGATATCCAAGTACTCGCCATTATGTCAGTTGTGCGGTTACTGCCGGCAAGGGTGACAACATGCAGCGCGACGCCTGGTGGAGCATGGCGCGGGCGCAGGAGGATCTCGATTCATTCGAGACGGTCGGGGCGACCGCTGGCAAGCGAACTGCGCGGCGGCTCGACGCGAAGAAAATCTCCACTAGACAGGTGCCGGTTTTGTTCGAGTCCCCCGTCGCGTCGGGTCTGCTGGGACACTTCGTCGCGGCGGTCAGCGGCGCAAGCTTGTATCGGAAGCAGTCGTTCCTGCTCGACTGCCTTGGATCGCGCATATTTCCGGATTTCGTGCAAATAGACGAGATGCCACATTTGCGACGCGGACTGGCCAGCACCGCATTTGACAACGAGGGCGTTGAGACTCATCCGCGTGCGGTTGTCGAACAAGGTGTTGTCAAAGGCTATTTTCTGGGCAGTTATGCCGCGCGCAAACTCGGGATGCGCTCGACCGGAAATGCCGGTGGCGCTCACAACCTTGTAATGCACTCGACTGGTGAGACGTTTGATGCATTGCTGAAGAAATTGGGGTGTGGTCTGCTGGTGACTGATTTGCTCGGGCACGGCACTAATATGGTGACTGGGGATTACTCGCGCGGCGCAGCCGGTTTCTGGGTCGAGGACGGGGAACTGGCCTACCCGGTGCACGAAGTAACGGTCGCCGGCAACCTCAAACAGATGTTCTCGTCGATCGCTGCTGTTGCAGACGACGCGCTGCAGCGGACATCGCGCCAAACGGGATCGATACTGATCGATTCCATGACGGTGGCGGGAGATTAGCGAGGTTGCAACGCCGTACGGTATTCGCAAGGCCGCTGTCTCCAGGTTTTGCTGCACCAACAGACTTCAAACGGCAATGGAGCATTTGCACCTACCGTGATTGTGCGCATTACTACCGCTGTTCGCACTGGCGACCCGCAGCGGGCACTACCAAAGCCTGCCACGCCCGGATCCCGATGACGTCGCGCTCGCCGTAGGTGGCAGCATCAATCATCATACAGGGGCGAGACCGGGAGAGAACTGTCCCAGGATGTCGTCGGCGTTGATCGGGTGCAACTTGCGGCAAATCATCGATATCGCCACCGTGATGGCGATGGAGGTGGTATTTATCGGTACCCATCCGGCTCTGCCGGGGGCGCCAGATTCTGTGAGTGCATCGCATCGCGCCAGATTATGCGATACCTGATAAATGTGAGGTGTTGAACGAAACACTCGAGAACAATGGCTACAAGTCAGATGCGATTGATCGGAATGCGCACAGCTATCGCCCGCTTGCGACGGCCATTATCGAGGCGCTGAGACGCAGCGAGGCGACATGAACACAGCGAAGATCAAGGGGGGGCGGCAATGACGGTGCATATTGGCCACTGGATCGGTCTGGGCGGTGTTGCACCTGATGACAATCGTACCGCCCACGAATGGGAGAAACGTCTGGACGGCATCATGATTGCCATCGCATTGATGTCGCTCCCCGTTGCGCTGGCCGATGCTGGCGACTTCCCTGCGTGGGTGAAGGCCGCGGTAGGCTCATTGCACTGGATCATCCTGCTGGCATTCACGCTCGAACTCGTGTGGATGATGCACGTGAGCAGCCGCAGGGCAGCTTATCTGGCGCGCAATTGGCTCAATGTCGTCATCATCGTATTCGCCGGTCTCGGGCTGTTTGGCCTTGTCTCCGGCGTCTGGGTGGCCTCTGCGCGTGCCGCGCGGCTGGCGCTGGTGGCGTTGTTGCTGGCGCGAGCGTTATCCGCGTTTGGCAGTACTTTAATTGCGCGAGGGGTGCCGCTGGTTTTCGGTCTGGCCTTCCTGATCTCGCTATTGGCCGGCGTCGGCTTTTACATGCTCGAGCCGACCGTGCGCTCGTTCGGCGATGGGCTATGGCTCGCCTTTGTGAGCGGTTCCACCGTCGGCTACGGCGATCTGGTTCCGACGACGACGGCATCTCGCATTTTCGCCGTGATCATGGTGCTGGTCGGATTCTCCTTGCTGTCGATGGTGACGGCAACGATTTCGGCATTCTTCATCGGTGAGGACGAGAAGCGACTGCGGCAGGAACTGCATCAGGACATCCGCGGGCTGCATGCGGAAGTGCGTTCGTTGCGCGAGGAGTTGGGGCGGCTGCGCAAGGAGAGAGCCCCCAGTGATGGCGGGGGCTGATTCGGCTTAGAGGTGATCGCGCAAGTTGGCCGTGATCGCGATGCCAGCGCGAATGACGCTTGTCGTACCGGTCATTAGTCGCTGGCAACGCTTTTTCTCATTGCTTGTTGCCCATCCATACCTTGTAGGCTTTCAGCGAGGCAGATGAAGTGAATGCCTCGCCCTGACGGGTCTCGCCGTTCAAGTGTGCCTGGACGTCGCCGACTTCGAACCCGGCTTTGAAGGTATCGAAGAAGCACACCATGTCCTTTTTGCCGTCTTTGTTGACGTCGCGGCCACGCCGGCTGCAACGGAACAGGCTGTCTTCTTCCCCCGTCCGGCCAAAGGTGAGCGATTTCGGGTCGACATCGGTCGCATCAAATGACGCCGATGTGAACATCACCACCGGAACAGGATGCACGCCGTGGCGCTCAATCATTCGACGCGTGGCTCGCTCCATACGCCCCTGCCAGAGCTTGCTTATTTCGGGGTCCTTATCGCGCCAGTGCAGCACTTCCATGCTGATGCTGGTGGTACTTGGTTGTGTCACGACCGGCTCTCCAGAGGGGGGCAGTGGCTCCGGTTCTGATTGGGTAACCGGGTTGCAGCTGCCGTCCGAAGCGGTCTCACCATCAATGCCAGTAGTGGTGGTCGTGCTCACTCCGGATATGGTCAGTGTGTAAGTGCCACCCGTTGCTGACGTGCCGGGATTGAACGGCGCAAAGTTGTCACCCAGATAATTCGGCGAAGCAGCGACCGCCACAAAGTAGCGTCCGGAAGCGGACAACGCAGAGTGCCCGATTGCCGGATCGGTGCTGTATGCGGGAACGTAGACGTCGTCCGACTGATTCAATACATGACCAGTTTCATCGTAGAAAACCATGAGCGGATTCCACGATCCATCCGATGTGACTTGGAGGCTTGGTGCGTCACCGGACTCGGCGTCAAACGCAAAGATATCGAGGTCGCTGGTTGTCGCGCCAGAACCGATAGCGGCGGTAATCGTCACACCCGCACCAGCAAAACACAACAGTTGTGCATTTTGAGCGGTATCATTTGGTTCGCTCTCGACGAGCTGTGCCCTGGCTGTGCTGGAAAGGCAAAGCAGCGACCCGAACAGACCAGCCAGCAGTCCGTTTACGGTGCGTTTAAGATTTGGCATGTTCATTGCGTTCCACCTTCATAAAACGGTCTATTCAAATAAGCCTTACGATTGAGTCAAAGTGTTCGCAACGACTGTGCATTGTGACCCGGACCAACAGGCTGCAAGCTGCATACCCGCTGACGTAACGCGTCGATCCCTCTGACGACGAGCGACAAATCGTGTCTGATCAGTAGTTTGCTTAACTCCATTAGATGCCAATAGGCGGCACTTCGTGTGATGCTATGTTGAGTCTTAATAAGGCTAACGCGATGTGGCAAACCGAGTGACGAAATCCGTAGCAGTGCCGCAAGACGCCGTGATATTGGAATTGCAACCGTATGTCACTTCCGGACCGTGCACCCACACCACAGTCGGCGCAATGCAGCTGCCACAAGAACCGAGACGGTACGTAGAATCGTTACAGGCAGTGTGGCGCGGCAACGTCGCCTGAGTGGCGTCCACGCTGCGCTTACAGAAGGGCGGGACAACATTTGCATCACTCGAGCACTCCCGAAACAACAGGTACGGTCTGCGATCAGCGCGGATGAGCGCATTTTCGCTGGCGTCACAGGCATAGCGTGCAAAATCGGATTTAGGGCCGGACGAGACCGTCATCACACGCAGGTAGCGTATGCCGGCGCGCCATTCCCGGCATCAGTTGCACGTGCCCAGTGGCCCTTTTTCGCGATCGTGCGGGCCGGTTGCAGCCCGCCCCGACTGATGCCAACGCATGGCCCGGTGCCAACTCAACATTGTTTTCCTTTAGTTGCCCCTTGGATGTCCTTATCATAAAGCTCGCGACAACTTGGTTCGTCGCGACGCGGTTCCTCCGCAAGCGGACGGGGATCTGCGCTGATGGCATCGACGCGGCGGTGAATTCCATGGCGGCAGCCGTTGGGAAGCATCGTATAGTTCGTGCACGACGCCCTGAGTGTCGACATGGTTAAAAAAGCGAGCAGTAACCACAGATGCGAATGGCATAGCCACAAACCGCATCGTGCCCCCGAACGAACGATGTGTTACAAGAAGTTTCCCCGGCGATGCCGCGCACTTGCAGGTCTTGAGAAAGGCAAACGTTGAGCCGTTGATTGAAGCACCGTGCATCTGGCCACCCCGTTTGGCACCCGCCATCAATCCTCCCGGCCGGGCTCCGTCGCTATCGGCTCTGCCTTGGCTTCGCGTATCATTGTCAACATGAACTACGGACTTGTGCGATTTTTTATTTTCTGGGGCGTCAATACATTGTCGTTGTGGGTTGCCGACGAACTGTTCAGCGGCATTGCGTTTCAGACTCTGCAGTCGTTGTTTGTCGCCGGTTTACTTCTTGGTATCGTCAACACCTTTGTCAGGCCATTGCTGGTGTTGTTGACCTTGCCACTGTCGGTAGTGACGCTCGGTTTCTTCGTTCTGGTCATCAATGCCCTGATGCTGCTGTTTGTTGCCTGGCTGGTTCCCGGCTTTGTGGTGGCTGGATTCTGGTCGGGATTCTTCGTCGCCCTGTTTGTTTCGGTATTGAGTTTCGTCGTCAATTCCCTGATCGGTGCCACCCAGGTGAGAATCGGCCGTCATCGTTGAGGCTGATCGATGGGTCGCGACTTTGCAGCGGCGTCGCCAGCAGCCAGAATCGCGCTGCTGGTTTTCTTGCCCTTTGCCGCCGGTTACTTTCTTTCCTATCTATACCGTTCCGTCAACGCGGTTATTTCTACGGACCTCGTTGACGAGTTCGGTCTGTCGGCAAGTGCGCTGGGGTTGTTGACATCGGCTTATTTTCTCGGATTTGCCTCGCTGCAGATTCCGGTCGGCCTGATGCTCGATCGCATCGGCCCGCGGCGTACCAATTCCTTTCTGTTACTGCTCGCTGGCAGTGGTGCCATGGTTTTCGCGATGGCCGACGGTCTCAGTGGCTTGTTGCTCGGACGAGCGCTGATCGGCTTCGGCGTGGCGGCGTGCCTGATGTCGAGTATCAAGGCGTTTACATTATGGTTCCCGATCGAACGCTTGCCAGCGATGACTGGCCGCATGATGTTTGTCGGCGGCCTTGGTGCTATCTCGGCGACTGTTCCAGTGGAGGCTGCGCTAGGCGTTATGGATTGGCGGGGCTTATTCCTAATGCTCGGCGTGGCGACGTTCGTTGCTGCAGCGGTGGTTTTTCTGGCTGTTCCAGAAAGGCCTGACAAGCAGTCAGATGAGAACTTTGCCAACCAGATCAGGGGAACAATCGGCGTTTTTATTTCACCAATGTTCTGGAAAGTAGCCTTGGGGACGACGCTGTTCCAGTCATTCAACATGGCGGTGCAAGGCTTGTGGGCTGGTCCGTGGCTGGTCGATGTCGCTGGTCTCGGGCGGCAGGCGGTTGCCCTGCACCTGCTGGCGCTCGGTATCGCCACAATGTGTGGTTTTCTGTTTTGGGGGCAGATCGCCGCGCGTCTGGCGCGGCGCGGCATTGCGCCGATGACAGTGCTGATTTTTGCCAGCGGCTTATACATGGCCGTGCAGCTGCTGCTGGTGATCGGCGCTGCTGATCTGGCGTTGATGATCTGGATCGGATGGGGCTTTTTTGGCACATCGGGAAGCCTTGCCTTCGCTATCTTGTCGCAGGAGTTTCCGATCAGCATGACCGGGCGCGCGACGACCGCACTCAATCTCCTGGTGTTCCTCACCGCGTTCGGCTCGCAATGGGCATTCGGTGTCATTGTCAATCGCTGGCCACTGGCAGGTGGCGGTTATCAACCGGAAGGCTACGCGGTCGCATTCGGCGCGTTTCTTGTGCTGCAGTTTGCCGGGTTTATGTGGATGGTGAGTCGGCGCCGCTAGCCCGGTGACTCACTCCCGCTGGAGAGAGTCGTCATCGCGGTGTGTGTGCTTTTCGCTGCCGGATCGGGAACGACGGCTCGAACACGATCAGTCGGAGCATCAGGAAAAAGCCGGTTTCGATTATGCTGCAACCGGTTGTTGCGTTGCGCGGCGCTCCCGCTGGCTTGGGGGAAAGCACTTTCACCGGCGCGGGCTGTGCTGTGTACGTTCGCTGTCGGCTTGTGTGTGTCGTGCTTGACCGCATGTGGCGTTCTCAGATGTGATCAGCTGGAAGCCGGACAGAGGCTCGATCTTGTTTCTTTCGGCAACATTGAAGCGGCGATCGGGGCTCATGAGACTCATCCATGCGATCACGATGAAAAAGATCTGTTGCACTTGGAGAAAGGCGAATTGCTGCGCCTCGCGGGGCGGTGCTCGAAGAGCCGGCAGCACCTGGTTCGGAGCTGACCGGCGCGTTGCGTTGTGGGAAGAACAGGCCCGTTTACGTCCCGAAATGCTGCTGCGTGAGGCTAGAGGACTGCTCCTCAACGATAAAACTCGCGCCTCTTGTGTGCGAAGCGAAAATTATAATTCGTTGGATTGAACGTGTAGTCATATGACCTTAGAGTTTTTACGGGGCAAAGTCCTTTTTCTCCATGCACTGTCAACCTGATGGAAAAAAAGGAGGCCACCTCAAATGAGATGGCCTCCGGGTTTTTACACGGCCTCTTTCGCGAGGCTTGATCTCTTCGGCTGTGCTTGACTTGCGTTTATCGAAAAAAGGAGTGATACGCCCCGCTCCCACGAACACCTACAAACGCTGCCTTTCGAACCTGGAACGTTGCCTCCCTTAAGTAGTGAGACGGGGCGTAGTAGCACTGTCGCAATCGCGATACCAGCTCACGCAGGCCCGCGTGCAAAACGGTGGTGCTCCATTGCAGATCAATGCCTTGGCGTTAATTGGTGACAACAACTACGCGTCGGGAGGCGTCAGATCTATCGCAGATGAGACCACTTTCGTGTCGAAATCGACGACTCGGTGTCGATCATCGCACTGCTGTTCCCAACAACGGCACGCGTGCTCACACGCCCCGATGAGCCATCTCGCAGTGACCGATGGCGCCCGAGCCCACAGCACTTGTGTGCCGGGCCTGCTCGCGTGTCTTGTTCGCCAACTATTCTTTAAACACTGTACACACCGCTGATAGAACATCTCAGCGGACATCAAAACCGACGGGCCCTCGACGGTTCGTTGTTCGGGACTCAACAGTTCAACCCGATTGTCGTTGCGGCTCATCTTGGCGTTGTTTCATACCATCACACGAGAAGCGGACACGCTCGCCGGAGGCAAAAGGAAATAGCGTGATTTTTCAGCTCCTTGATGTGAGGGGCGTGTTCGGAGCAGTTCAAATGTCATAAGGCGTTTCGCGCTGGTGTGAGGCGCATCGCTGACGCACGTTTATTGCGATCTTCAATCATCAAAGCCGAGCCATGGTTGGAAATAAGCTCGGCGATGAGCGCTACTTAGGACAAGGGAGGAGCCATGAAATCAGTATTAGCGATCTTGATGTTGGCAGCGGCGATGCTAGCCTCGCCGGCATGGGCAGACTTCATAGACGGTCATCGACTGGCGAAATGGGGGCAAGAGGTCAGGAAATTCCGTGCGCAAGCAGCCGATTCCGGGCAGCCTCAGCATGTCGACTGGAGCTCGACTCAGGTCGCAATCTTTATGGGCTTTGTTTCCGGCGTTTATGATGCGAGCGGTGAGCGCGGTTGTACCCCTGAGAGCTTGACCGGTCGCGAAGTATTCGATGTTGTGATTGCCTATCTTGAGCAACACCCTAAGCAGCATCACCTCTCGGGCAGTCGTCTGGTGGCCGACTCGCTGCAACAGGCTTTTCCCTGCGAGGGATAGCTTGTAGTAGTCGCGGTGTATTTGGAGATCGCGACTACCCTCGCTGCCGGCTTTGAGGCGCTGTTGGAGGTGATCGAGGCGTTGGGATCACCTAAAAAAGGACATTGAGACCCGAGGCCAGCCCCGCCATTGAATTTCAGGCTGCTGCGGTAGAATCGTTGCCAAGAGAGGTTACTCGAGTGATCCGGCGCAAATGCAATCGATCTCGGAATGGCTGCACTCACTTGGCCTTGGGCAGTACGCGCAAGCTTTCGTCGATAATGATATCGATCTCGCTCTGATCGCTCGACTTTCCGAGCAAGACTTGAAAGAACTCGGTGTTTCCTCAATGGGCCACCGCAAGAAGCTACTGGAGGCAATAGCTGCGCCGGGAGCTTCCGAGGCTCCGGTCCAAAGCACTGATACTGCTACTGGCGAGCGCCGCCAGTTAACCGTTCTGTTCTGTGACATGGTGGGCTTCACCGAACTCGCCTCCCGTCTTGATCCCGAAGACCTGCAAAGGATTGTCCGCAGTTATGAGGACACCTGTGCTGCGGCCATTACCCGTTACGAAGGCTATGTCTATCAACGCCTCGGTGACGGCATCGTGGCCTTCTTCGGTTACCCGCTGGCCCACGAGGGGGAAGCCGAGCGGGCCATTCGTGCCGGGCTGGACATGATTGATGCGCTGTCCAGGCTAGACGTACCC
>CP070775.1:3066773-3086967 GCA_020346185.1 Betaproteobacteria bacterium
GCGCCCGGTTCGAATATTCTCGCCTCGAGCATGCCGCCGGAGACGCTCTTCACATTCTCGGAAAAAGTAATGCCGCCTTCCCCGACCAAGGCAAGCGAACTCGGAAACGCCGAGGCTACCTTCAGTGTTACTTTCTCGGCCGCTGGCGCTGCCGGCGCAGCGCCCGAAGAAGCTGCCTGTTGCTGATCACCGCTGTCACCACAACCACTAAGAAGCGCCAGTGCAGCAACACAGGCCGCGCTGATAGATAGTACGAAATTGCATCTCATGATCTCCTCCCGGAAGGCGTAATGCCTTCTTCTGTTTTATGAACCTGTCGTAAACAGGTGCCTGATTGCGAAACGTGGCAGACGGCCACCTTCATTTATTTACAGAACGGGCGTGGGGCTCAGGTAAACACCCCGTGAGACTGAACCCTAGCACGGGCACAAATGTCCCGCCATAGGGTGTCATTGAGGGCGGGGAACTTGACCGCTCCCCGCCTGAATCGAAATTATCTCTTCAGATAACCGTTATCACCCCACAATTTGAATTCCTCGCGGAATTTCGAATAGGAGGCATAGACTTTCTTGAAGTTGGCGTTGTTCTTCGATTCTTCTTCAACCACTTCATCCCAGGCCTTTTCGTATGCCGCGAGCATCTCTGGCGGCCAGTATCGAATTTTCACGTCATGCTTGTCCTGCATGCGACGCATGGCCGGCGCCTGCGATGCTTCGCCTCGGGCCAGAATGGCTCTGACCATATCACCACAGGTGACTTCAAGTACCGCCTGATGATGGTCGGACAAGCCGTTCCATACATCCATGTTGATGAACAGGTCGAGAATCGATGCTGGCTGGTGCCAGCCCGGGAAGTAGTAGTACTTGGCAATCTGATAGAAGCCAAAGCTCTCGTCGTTTGACGGCATCGCGAACTCAGTGGCGTCAATGGTGCCGAGCTGCAGCGCCTGGAAAATATCGCCAGGGGCGAGCAATTGTGTCGCCACACCCATCTTGTCCATGACACGCGCGCCGAGGCCGAAGAAACGCATCTTCATGCCCTTGAGGTCATCAACCGAGTTGATTTCCTTTCGGAACCAGCCCGACGCTTCCGGCGGGATGATGCCGCACGGGATTGCCTTGAGGTTATGCTCGCCAAACATCTCGTCGGCAAGTTCGAGGCCACCACCGTGATACATCCAGGCGAGAAATTCCGGTGCGTTCGGTCCAAACGGTACCGTCGTAAAAAAGTTGAACGTCATATCGGTGCCGGCAAAGAATCCCGGACTGGACCACGCTGCCTGGACCGACCCTTTCGACACGGCGGGAATTGCCTCGAGACCCGGCACCAACGCGCCCGGTTCATACACCTTCACTTCGAGCGTGCCGCCAGATACCCGCTTGACCTTGTCGGAGAATTCGAGCGCACTGTCACCGAGTAAAACCAGTGATGACGGGAACACGCTGGTCATTTGCAGCGTCACCTTCTGCGCTGCCGGTACCGCGGGCGCGCCGCCCTCGGTTGCCGCCTGCTGCTGGTCACCGCTGTCACCACAACCGCTCACCAACGTCAGCGCAGCCACGCAGGCAGCAATGACCGATAGTCCGAAAATACGTCTCATGATCTCCTCCTTGCAGATAGTGCGTTATGTTGGTGTCGTGCCATCAGTCCCCGATACAATCCCGATCAAACAGGAGCGAATGGGATCGCCGATTTACCCTTAAGTTGCGCGTCCCCACCAAAGCGCCAACCTATGAGAATGAACCCTAACATGTGGGCTAAACCCATGTCACAGCATGGTTGTGAGGGCGCGGAGTCTTGCTCGCAGTGGTGATTGGGTTAGCGGAGCGTGCGGAAGAACGCGCGGATGTCCTGCGCCAAGATTTCCGGCTGTTCGAGTGCAGCAAAGTGCCCGCCGCGATTCATCGCGCTCCAGCGCTGAATGTTCGCGTACATCCGTTCTGCAACGGAACGCGGCGGGCGCAGTATCTCCTTCGGAAACTCAATGTAGGCCGTTGGCACCTTGACCCCACCCTCAGGAATCGGCCACGGCCCGTGGCGGCGAGCGTAGTAAGGCCAGAATGATGAGCCGATAGCGCCGGTGATCCAGTACAGCATGATGTCGGTGAGCATCGTGTCGCGGCCAAGGTAGCCGTCGAGATCACCCTGACAGTCGGTCCAGGTATAGAACTTCTCGACCAGCCACGCCGCCAGCCCAACCGGCGAATCAGTCAACCCGAAAGCCAGTGTTTGCGGCTTGGTCCCTTGAATCCACTGGTAGCCTGTTTCTTCTTTCAAAAAGTAGTCCAGTTCCTCGAGGAACTGACGTTCCTCCGGTGTCGGGTCTTCGAGCATTTTTGCGTCACGGCGCACCGCCAACATGTTCAGATGAATTCCGGCAACGTTTTGCGGATAGGCATAACCAAGCCGCGACGTGACAAACGCACCCCAGTCCCCGCCCTGGGCACCGTAACGATCGTAGCCGAGCACCTTGGCCATCAGCTCAGCAAACGCGTCGGCAATCTGTTCGAGCGAGAAACGCTGCTGTCCAGGCTCGAAGGAAAAAGTGTAACCCGGCAACGACGGCGCAACCACGCTGAACGAATCGGCTGCATCGGCTGCGTTGGAAGCAGGATCGGTCAGCATCGGCAATATCTTGTGAAACTCGTAAACCGAACCGGGCCAGCCGTGTGAGATCAACAAGGGCATCGGAGCCGGGCCCTTGCCTTCTTCGTGAATGAAATGCAGATCAATACCGGCAAGCTTGACCTTGTACTGACGAAAGCTGTTTATTTTTGCCTCGTACTTGCGCCAGTCGTACTGATCGCGCCAATAGTCGACCAGCGACTTCAGATAAGCCAGACCGGTTCCGTACTTCCAGTCGTTGTTCGGTACTTCATCGGGCCAGCGGACATTCGAGAGACGTTGTTTCAAGTCATCGAGAACATGCTGTGGCACTTCCAGCCTGAACGGAGTCGGTTCGCGAGGGTTCATATCAAATTCAGGAATTCGTTGCGGGACGCGTATCCTGCCACAACAAAAGGGCTCGCCGGTTGAAAAAGTCCGCGGACCTGTCCTATCCTTTGTCCTGCTCGCAGCTGGAACCGCCAGAATAGGCAACGCGAACCTGGCTGCCGACGAGCATCAGAAAACGCTTTTGTATGGCGTAGGCTTCTTGCTCGCGCCGATACCAGCGGTCACATGCTTGGGCACCGGCAAGTTCTTTAGAAACATCCTGCACGTAATGAACGAGCTCATGCAGCAATACCGAGCGGGCGAAGAGGTCCGTTTCCGACTTGAGCGCTTCATCGATGTAAATGCCTTCACCCGACCGGTAGGCGGCGAGTGCTCCACACTTGTTTCCGCCGCATGCAAGCTCCTCGATTCTTTCATGCGGCACGCGACGTACTGGCGGCAACACGTCGGGTATCGCATACTTCGAAAGTTGATCGACCGCGTCCATCAGTGCTGGCAGCAAATCTTCCATCGGCATCGGGTGCGGCTTACGCAAATCATCACTGAAGAACCGGTCGCGCGTTTCGAGGTAAGTGCTGTACATGCCGTTACCGGCAGCGGGAGGATCTTTCGCTTCTGCCATCTGCTCCGATGCAGCAATCGCATTTGTCACAGCGAGCGCGGCGCCAAGACACGTTGTAACCAAATACGCCACAGTCGAACGAAACGGCCATCGAAGCAGGATCAAGGTGCCATTCTCCTACGTTTGCGGCTCGTCCAGCTGCAACGGCTTTCCCACTTTCGGTGGACACGTCACACCAGTCGATCCGATGTAGGCGGCAACAACGGACTCGCTTTCAGCCAGCGAAAGAAACCGCATTTGAATAGCATAGGCCTGCTGCTCGCGCCGAGACCATCGTTGGCACGGATCGGCACCGACCAGTTCGTTGGAAACATCCTGTACATAATGGACCAGCTCATGCAGCAATACCGAGCGGGCGAAGACATCCGTTTCCGGTTCGAGGGCATCGTCAATGTAAATACCCTCCCCGGCAGCATAGGCAGCAAGAGCTGCACACTTCTCCCCGCCGCAGACGAGATCCTCGATCTTCGCATGCGGCACGCGATGCACAGGCGGCACCGAGTCGGGAACCGTGTAGTTCGAGAGACGATCGATCGCCTCCATCAATGCCGGCAGCAAATCCTGCATCGCCATCGGATGCGGCTTACGCAGATCATCACTGAAGTAACGACTGCGCGTATCAATGTAGGTACTGTACATGCCGGGGCCGGCGGACGAGAGCTCTTCAGCCTTCGTTCCGGCTAAAGTGAAATTCGGAAAGCTGCCAAACAAGGCAATAGCTAGCACGGCAAAAGCTACGCTTCGCAGCCCCTCCGCGAGTCTCTTAAGTCGGCGCATCGGCTGTTATCAAATCTGCGTCTCGTTGGGCGCCAACGGCTTCTCAGGTTTCGGCGGCGTCGTTAGGGTTTCCAATTGCGCAAGACGCGCATCGGCTTGCTCACGTTGGGCCGGTGACAACATGGCGGCTACGCGCTTGGCTTCCTGGCGATTCAAGGCCGCCTCGCCCGCTTCCTGGAGTTTGAAACGCAAATCAGCGACGAGGTGCCAGGCATACGCCTCGACAAGGTCCTTCTCCACGCCGAGGCCTTCTCGGTAGAGACGTCCCAGAGCCCGCATCGACGCAGCGTCACCGTCGCGTGCCGCCTCACGATACCAGGCGGCAGCTTCCGCGTAGTCCTGCTCAACACCGCGGCCAGTCTCATAAAGCGCAGCGACGTTGTAGTGCGCCATCGCATCGCCGTTCTCCGCCGCAGTGCGATACCATGTCAGCGCCTGAACGTAATCCCGAGCAACACCCTCGCCCGTTTCGTAACAGTCTCCGACCGCGTTCTGGGCCCAGGCATTAGCCAGCATGGCCGACTTGAACCACCAATCGAACGCCTGCTTCATGTCGACTTCGACACCATGACCATTCGCATAGGCAAGCCCGATATTGTTCATCGACACAGTGTAGCCGCGCCTGGCTGCCTCTTTCCACCAGCGAATGGCTTCTTCGTAACTTTGTTTGCCGTCGTAACCTTTCGCCCACAACAAGCCAACATTATTCATCGCCCGCACGTCGCCGCGACTGGCCAGTTCGGACAGATTTCCCGGGTCCAACATCCCAGTGCCAGGCACGAGATCGGTATAGGTTTGTTCCTGTTCGGCCGCAATCACAGTCATCGCCAACGAAAAAAGGGGAACGGTCAACAGCTTACTAATCATCATGCTTGAATCTCCATCAGGCGCACCGACGCCCCGTTTAAAAACTACTTCTCTCCATGAAGGAACGGCAGTAAATCCGACAGCAATTCTTCGGGAGCCTCCTCAGGAATAAAGTGGCCACATGCCAATGGCTTGCCGCGCACATCAACAGCTTTCTCGCGCCACGTTTCAACCACGTCAAACAACGTGTGCATCTTTCCAAACTCACCCCAGATTACGTAGACGGGGCATTCCAGTTTCTTGTCAAGGTCAACCTCATCGTCAGCGCAATCGGTCGTCGCTGCGGCGCGGTAATCCTCGAGCCCACAACGAATGGTCCCGGGCAACAACAACGCACGCAAGTACTCCTGGAACATCGGCTCTTCAATCGCGTCCTGCTGCCAGCTCAACGCCCGAAACATCGTACGAAGAAACGGTTCTGCGCTGTTGCGAATCATGATCTCCGGAAGATCCGGCGCCTGAAAGAAGAACCAGTGCCAATAGGCAGCCGCTAGTTCCTTGCCAGTATCGCGGAACACTGTGTGCGTTGGAACAATATCGAGTACAACGAGATGTGACACTGCATCTGCATGGTCGAGCGCCAATCTGTGGGCAACGCGCGCGCCGCGATCATGCCCAACCACCATGTAGCGATCGTGACCGAGTTCGCGCATCAGCTCCGCAATATCACGCGCCATGGTGCGTTTGTCGAATCCATCGCGTGGTTTGTCAGAGTCTCCATAGCCGCGCAGATCCGGACAGACAACATTGAACTGCTTGACGAGCGCGGGTGTCATCTTGCGCCACATCTGGGCTGTCTGCGGATAACCATGCAACAAGACCAGGGCGGGGCCGCCGCCGCCAGTCCAGGTGTTGAGCCGTATCCCGTTCGCGCGCACCGACTGGCGGTGCATGCCATGCATGAAATCAGTCATTTTTCCAATCCGAATCGCTTTCAGGCAAGCAAGCCACGCAGAAGTTCACCGAATCTCGCACCTGACGCTGCTATTTACGGTCGCCTGTTCAGCCCTTGAGGTAGTCACGCAGGCGGCGCACGCCTTCTTGCAATACCGCCACCGACTGTGGATAGGAAAAGCGCACGTGCTCGGCGGCGCGGTGCTCGCCGAAATCGATGCCCGGTGCAATAGCAACCCCTGCTTTTTCGACCAGGTCGTAACAGAAGTGATAACTGTCTTGCGTGAACGCGCTGCAGTTAGCATAAATGTAGAAGGCGCCCTGCGGCTCAACCGGTATATCGAAGCCGAGTTCTCTGAGCGCCGGCAGCAAATAATCACGTTGCTGAAGAAACTTGTGACGATTCTCCTCCAGGACCGAGAGCGTCTCGGGTTTGAATGCGGCCATTGCGGCCTGTTGTGCAACATCGGAGTTGGAGATGTACAAGTTCTGTGCAAGTTTTTCAATGTGATCAACGTAGGTTTCCGGTATTACCATCCAGCCAAGGCGCCACCCGGTCATGCAGAAATATTTCGAGAAGCTGTTGATGACAAACACGTCATCGGCAAATTCAAGCGTCGAATGTGCATCAAAGCCGTAAGTCAATCCGTGATAAATCTCGTCAACGATCAGCACCCCACCCTTGCGCTTGACGACGGCATGAATCTTCTTGAGCTCATCAAACGGAATCATTGTCCCGGTCGGATTCGATGGAGTAGCCACCATCACGGCAACCGTGCGCGGCGTCCAGTTCTTCTCGACCAGTTCGGCGGTGAGTTGATACGCGCTGGCAGCGTTAACCGGCACGGTAACAGCCCTTCCCTCCATTGCCCTGACGAAATGCCGGTTGGCCGGATAACTCGGGTCAGCCATCAGCACTTCGTCGCCGGGGGACAGCAAGGCGCCCATGGTCAGCAGCAACGCGCCGGAAGAGCCGCTGGTTACCGCGATGCGCGACTTCGGCAGATCCACGCCATATCGCGTGCGATACCAGTTCTGCAGCTCGCCGCGTAGCTCGTCGCCGCCAAGTGAAGGCGTGTATCTGATCTGGCGATGACGCAACGCGTCGACTGCCGCGTCAACAATCGGCTGCGGAGTCGAGAAGTCCGGTTCACCAATCACCATGTTGACGATCTGCTTACCTTGCGCCTCGAGCTCGAAAGCCCTGGTCACAAGCGCGACTACATGAAACCGTTCGATTTCCGCGAGTCTTTCGGCGATATGAACTGTGGCAGGCGAGTCCTTCGGCGGGTTCATCTGTGACCTTGTCTCATGACGGGATTAACCAGGCAGATTCTACCCTTAGTGCACCGTGCACGGTGTTTAACGCACTGGTGGACGTAGAATACGGTTCCTGCGTCTGAAAACATATTCATTCACGAGGGGAGAAAATGAAAATCGCAGTAATCGGCAGCGGCGGGGTCGGCGGCTATTTTGGGGGGCGGCTGGCGGCCGCTGGCAACGATGTCACTTTCGTCGCCCGTGGCGCGAACCTGGACGCCATGCGAAAGAACGGCTT
The DNA here is from genome assembly GCA_020346185.1 of Betaproteobacteria bacterium. Taxonomy (GTDB): domain Bacteria; phylum Pseudomonadota; class Gammaproteobacteria; order Burkholderiales; family Eutrophovitaceae; genus SG8-40. Next base: position 3,074,447 of record CP070775.1, read on the forward strand.
GCGGGTTCTATCCGCACTCGGTGACATGAATCTGGAAAAAGTGCAATGCACCGATGACACCACGGCCATTGGTCAGGTTGATATTGTCATGATCGCCGTAAAACTGTGGTCAACCGACGAGGCGATCGCCGCAGCAAAGCCGCTGGTCGGCCCTGACACCGCGGTCGTCTCGTTTCAGAACGGCATCACTGCCGAAGAAAAGCTTCTGGCGGTGTATGGTCCTGAGCATACGATCGGAGGTGTTGCCAATATTGCGGCGCTCATTGAAGAACCGGGTGTGATTCGCCACAACGGCAACATGGCAAGCCTGATCTTCGCCGAGCTGGACGGAAAACCGAGCAAACGCACCCAGACCTTTTACAAGGCCTGTGTCGACGCTGGAATCAAAACCGAACTCGCCGATGATATACACACGCGGATCTGGGAGAAATTCGTACGTCTGGTAACCCTGTCCTCGATGACGTCGCTTTGCCGCATGCCGGTCGGCCCGATCCGCGAAGACCCGGATACACGTGCCTTGCTGCAGCAAGTCATGACCGAGGTAATCAACATTGCCAAGGCAAAAGGAGCCAACCTCGTTAACGACATCATCGAAAAACAGATGGCGATCGTCGACGGTTATCCGCCAACCATGGTCGCCTCCATGTGCGGCGACCTGCGGCGCAGCTACCGACTAGAGCTACCATGGCTGGCCGGCATGGTAGCGAAGCTGGGCAAAGAGCTGGACGTTCCGACGCCTGCCAATCAATTCGTGTACGCGGCCTTGAAGCTCTTTATAAACGGTCGACCCGAATTGGCGCAAGTCTGATTCGAAATCGCGCACGCAGACCGAACACAATCGGCTACGAGTACTACGCAACGATAACGACAACGGGGGATTAATGGCACTCAAAATAATCAACTTGCGCGCACGCGCCGTCGCCGCGCCGATCAAGCGACCACCGGTCTCGGCAAGCGGCCCGATCAACGAGGCGGCACTGGTGCTGATCGATCTCGAAACCGACGGCGGTATAACCGGGCGCAGCTATCTTTTCGCGTTCCTGCCATCGATGCTCAAGTCGACCGTTCAATGTGTCGAGGCGCTCGCCGATCTGATACGCGGCGACGAAGTTGCACCGATAAAGATCGACGCAAAATTGCGCAAGAAATTCACCATCCTCGACGTGCACGGCATTCTTGGCCAGGCACTGGCTGGAGTTGACATGGCGGCATGGGATGCATTGGCACAGTCGCAGGGATTACCGTTGGCGCAATCACTCGGCGGTGACCTGCGACCGATTCGCGCTTATAACAGCTGTGGCCTGTGGATTCAGGATCCCGCCAAAGTCGCTGACGAAGCAGAGCAACTACTCTCAGAGGGCAACTTCAACGCAGTGAAAATCCGCATTGGCCGGCCCGATTTCAAGCAAGACCTCGCAGCAGTCAGGAACGTAAAGAAGCGCATCGGCGACGACGTCATGCTGATGAGCGATTTCAACCAATCGCTCACTGTGAACGAGGCGATCATGCGCGGCAAGGCACTCGACGACGAAGGCTTGTACTGGATCGAGGAACCGGTGCGCCACGATGATTACGCAGGCTACGCAAAAATCGCTGCGGAGTTAGAGACCCCGATCCAGATCGGCGAGAACCTGCGCGACAGCCTGGAAATGCAAAAGGCGATTGACGCAATGTCCGCCGAATATTACATGCCCGATGTGCAGCGCATTGGTGGCGTCACTGGCTGGCTGCGTGCCGCGTCACTGGCCCAGGCCAACAGTCTCGATATGTCGAGTCATTTGTTCCCGGAGATCAGTTGTCATTTGCTGGCCGTGACACCGACCTGCCACTGGCTCGAATACATGGACTGGGGCAGCGCGATATTGAAACAACCAGTCCAGGTCAAGGATGGCCACGTTTTGATCCCCGACCGGCCCGGTAGCGGCATGGAATGGGATGACGACGCGGTAAAACGCTACGCTGTTGAGTAGCGTCTGGAGGCGCAATCAGCGTGCGTCGACTCGAAGTCCAGCGCACACGGCAACTAATCGAGCGTTAACGGCTTTGCAGGTTGAGTAAAGAAGCGGCCACGCGAGTCGCGCAGCCGATTTCTCAATGAGGCGGATATTCCAGATCGCGTGCGACCCTGAAGCCAACCTGGTAATTGCGGAAATCTTCGGCCTCTGCGTAGCGATAAGCCGAGCGGACCGTCGAAGCGCCATCGACCCAGGCACCGCCGCGTACGACTCTTTTCTCGCAGGCCCCGCTATGTGCGCGAACTGTCCCATCTGTCGGCGCACCTTCGTAGCCCTCCTGATGGCAGTCCTCGACCCATTCGCGCACGTTGCCAATCGCATCATGCAGGCCAAACGGATTTGGCTTGTACTGGCCAGTCGGCGCATTTTCTCCGTAGCCATCGTTGCATTTGTGATGTGACCACACGTACATGGGATGCGCTTCCTTGCCGGCTTCGTCATGCGTGTTGGAATAATCGCACGCCTTGCTCGAACCCCAGCTTGCTTCCGCCTCACCCCAGAACCACGGTGTGGTGGTGCCGCCACGCGCCGCATACTCGAACTCGGCCTCGCTGAGCAGACGATACTTCTGACCCGAGGTTTCGCTGAGCCACGCCACGTAACCTTGCGCATCCTGCCAGGAAACATTGATCGCCGGATAGTTACCGCGGCCATAGCCGTCGTCATCAGCCTTGGGACAGCGTCCGGCAGCGGTGCAGGCGTCCCACTGATCGAAAGTGACTTCAGTCTTGCTAACCGCGAAGTTGTTCGGGAAGCGGACGGTGTGCTGCGGCTTTTCGTCGGTATGGCCGCTCTCCTCCTGCGTCGATCCCATGACAAACTGGCCTGCCGGAATCACCACCATCTCGGGACAATGGTCGCAATCACGGAAAGTCGAACCAGGCGCCCCTCCTTGCGCGAGTACGTAACCAGCCGGCAACACTGCGAGGACGAGAAAACAAGCCAGACTACGGCCGGCGGAAGCAATTATTTGTGTTCTCATGATTTCTTCCTGGAGTGAAAAGACGACTGCTCAGACTAACGAGGCCCCTTTCCGACGAACTTGATCTGAATCAAGATGCTTACGCAACTATTCGATTCCGGCTGCGAAATCAGCTTACGCTTGCCAAAATCAGCTTTTTCTTCAGTTGCCAAGAGATTGGCTGCCGTAGACACCGCAGCCCCAGTAGATGCGACAATCAATCCTCGAGGAGGCAAGCAACACATATGACAACGATCTACGGCATCCGGAATTGCGACACCATGAAACGCGCTTTTGCATGGCTCAAGGATCAGCGCGTCGATTACGAATTCCACGACTACAAGAAAGCCGGCGTGAGCGCCGACATGCTCAAATCATGGACGTCCCAGGTCGGCTGGGAAAAGTTACTGAATACGCGCGGCACAACCTGGCGAAAACTGACTGAAGAACAGCGTGCCGATATGAATGAGAAAAAAGCACAACAACTGATGCAGCAACAGCCCAGCCTCATCAAGCGTCCGGTGCTAAGTCACGGCAGCAAGATACTGGTCGGATTCGACGACAAGGCCTACCAGGAGCTCCTCAAAAAGTAAGTCCCGACTTTCGCCTGTTCCGTCGGACGCGCCCCGTTACCAGCCGCATTCAGCTAAAATTTCGCTCTTGTCTCGAGCGGCCCGACTGACTGTGGGCCGCCCGGCACCGAACCCGGCCGGCCCCTCTACATGATGCCGGCCGGAATGAGAGGACGACGATGACCCTTGCAGCTGAACAGACACAATCCGCCACCGACGAACTGAAGGCCCTGCTCGGAGACCGGGTATCTACCAACACGACCGTGCGCGATACCCACGGTAAGGATGAATCCTGGCATCATCCGCACCGCCCCGACGCGGTCGTGTTTCCGAACACCACCGAAGAAGTGTCGGAAGTCGTCAAGATTTGCGCGAAGCACAAGCTGCCGGTGGTCGCCTATGGTACCGGTACCTGCCTCGAAGGTAATGTGATTCCAACGAGCGGCGGCATCGTAGTGGACCTTATGAATATGGATCAAGTGCTTCGCGTCAATGCGGAGGATCTCGACTGCACAGTCCAGGCGCGGGTGACCCGCAAACAACTCAACGAATACATCCGCGACCAGGGTCTGTTCTTTCCAATCGACCCGGGCGCCGATGCCTCACTCGGCGGCATGGCTGCCACCCGTGCCTCCGGCACCAATGCCGTGCGTTACGGCACGATGCGCGAGAACGTACTCGCTCTCACAGTAGTCCTGGCCGATGGGCGCATCATCAAAACCTCGAAACGCGCGCGCAAATCTGCGGCCGGATACGACCTGACACGTATCTTTGTCGGCTCGGAAGGCACGCTCGGCATCATCACCGCAGTGACGCTGCGTTTGTACGGAATCCCCGAGGCGATGGCATCGGCAGTGTGTTCGTTTGACACGCTCGCCGGCGCAGTCGACACGGTGATCCAGACGATTCAGCTCGGTATTCCGGTTGCACGCATTGAGTTGCTCGACGACCTCGAAATGGATGCCGTCAATAAATTCTCCAAGCTCGACTATCCGGTTAAAGACACTCTGTTCCTCGAATTCCATGGCACCGAGGCCGGCGTCAAGGAACAGGCGGAAACAGTGCAGGAGATTGCGGCCGAGAACGGCGGCGGCGATTTCAAGTGGGCGACCAAAGCCGAAGACCGTAACAAGCTGTGGGCGGCACGCCACGATGTGACCTATGCCTCCAAGGCACTGCGACCCGGTTGCGACATCTGGGCAACCGACGTTTGTGTACCGATTTCACGGCTCGCCGAATGTATTCTCGAAACCAAGAAAGATCTCGCAGATAGTTTCCTGATGGCGCCACTGGTCGGTCATGTCGGGGATGGAAATTTCCATCTCGGTTTCCTGATCGACCGTGACGACCCGAAAGAGCTTGAAGAAGCCGAGCGCATCAACGACCGGCTGGTGATGCGTGCGCTCGCAATGGAAGGCACCTGTACCGGCGAACACGGCATCGGACTCGGAAAGATGAAGTTCATGACCGCCGAGCACGGCGAAGGCGTTTCAGTAATGCGCGCCATCAAGAAAGCGCTCGACCCGGACAACATCATGAACCCGGGCAAGATATTTACCGTTTGATCTGCTTCCCTCAAGTGCGCAGCAGGCGCACTTGAGGGAAGCAGGTTTGCCGGCTGGAAGCGAGACGGCTAGCCGTCAGGGCCGAGGATAGACGACAGGGCCTCGAGGTTTCTGCGCATCACAGTCAGAAAATCGCCGTCATCAGGAACATTGGCGCAAGGCGAAAAGATCACAGTCGAGATTCCCAAGCTTGTCAGCCGTTGCGCCGTTTCGCTCACTGGCTCCGCTTCCCACAGCATCCTTTGCGCCGGATGCTCCCGCAGTAACACCTGAAGTCCCTGCCAACTCGACCGGCCCGGTACGACATCGGGCTCCCACATCAAACTGCGAAGATTCAGGTCGTAGCGACGCTGCAGATACTGATAAACCGGATGCGACGCGAGTAATGGTTTGCCGCGGGCGCGCTGGCCGATCGACTGCATTTCGCTGTCGAGTGCCAGCAGGTCGGACTCCAGCAAAGCAAACCGCCGTTGAAATTCCGCTGCCAGTTCGGGCCGCTTGCGCGCCAGCGCTTCAGCAATCGCCTTTGCCTGTTGGGCCGCCTGGGAGAAATCAAGCCAGGTCGTAAAGGCGACTCCACCGTGAGAGTGTTCGCCAACGGGACCATGACTATGCGTCGTGCCTGCGTCGCCGCGAAGGTACTGGTCCTGAAACGCCGTCGAGGTGTTCACCAGCTTGAGTTGCGGCAGGCTGACTTTGTCGACCCATTTCGCATAACGGGCACCATTCAGCAAAACAAGATCGGCTTGCTGATAGGCAATGATCTCCGACACATCCGGCATCCAGAACGCGGGGTCGATTCCCTCCGGCGCAGGAAAATGCACGTCCACCTCATCGCCGCCAATTCGCTGCGCAAAATACGCCAGCGGGTGATTAACGGTGAAGACGACCAGCTTGTCAGCGGCGACGGCACTGCAGGCCATAAACAACAGAAGCGCCGCAGCGAGAACACGCCGCAAGCCATGACGGACGGTGCAACCCCGGTTGTGGTTTGCGTCACCGATTGCCGTGCCGGCCAAAACGTTCGTCTCCACCTGAGTTGTTAGTTGACAAGAAACAGCCTCACCAGTTGCTCGTCGTAATGGCTCACGACGCCGGCGACGGCAGCGACCAGCGCGGCACTGATGATCAGGATAATTGCGATCTCGGCACCCAACAGCCGCACGATGGTGTAGCGACTGCAGCCGAGCCGGAACACCGTGTTGAGTTCGCGTTGCCGCAGGCGCAACGACAACGCGAATACAAGCACCAAGGCCAGCAGGGCTGCCAGTCCGACGACAACAATCACCGAATCGATGATGCTCTTGACACGGAAGATGTTCCGTAACAGCCCATCGATCACCTCGTTGGGCTCGACGATCTGTGTTGTCTTTTCTGCCGAAACGTAACGCCCGCGCAGGATCGTTGCCGACTTCGCATCGGCTGGCAAGGCAATCACTGCGGTCAGCGGATAAGCCTGTGGTTCGCCATGAAAATGAAATGAACCGATGTTCTGTTCGTCGATCTCTGTGTACTGGGTCAGTTTGGCAGTAGCAGTCACGTTCTGGTCGTTGCGCTCCATGATCAGGGTTGGATCGCGCACTTTGAGCAAATCCTGGTGGCCATGGACGAGTCCTTCAATGACCCACGCAGTCTTGACATCAACGAACACGGCGACATCGTCGGCACTGTGACTAGGTTCCAGCACACCGACAACGTTCATGTTCAGCGGATATATCCCCGCCAGATCGAATACCGTCTCGGGTGAAGAGAGCAGACGGTCTCCCGGTTTCAGGCCAAGCGACTCTGCAACAGCCGAACCGAGGACGCATTCACCAAGCAGTGCCAGAGAGCGCCCTTCACGCACCTGCAGTCCGCGAAAATCGAAGTAATCCAGAGTCGTTCCGACAATCGGGAAACCGCGCGCGTGAAACCGCACGTACAAAGGAATCGGATTCGCCAGCCCCGATTCGCTCACTTCGTCATTGACCTGCATGCTGACCAACTCGGGGACCTGATCATCGAGGTACAGACTGTTCATCACCAGATCAAGCGCACTGCCCTTGGCCCCCACCAACAGCGGCGTCGTTTCCGCCCGCGACAGCAACTGCCGCTCGCTCTCGTTCAACAACACGTCGAGCGTAAACGGCAGAACCGCTATGAGACTGACGCACGCCACCAGAGTCGCAGAGCGCGCCTTGTTGAACACAAGGTATCGCCAGGCGATGTAGACGCTGTCGATCACGCGCCCACCTCGGCGCGGAAATCCTGGAAATCGATGACGCGGTCAAAGCGCGGCAATAAATCGTGATCATGCGTGACCGCAACCAGGCTGGCCCCGTGTGCTTCGACACTTTCGAACAAGGCGTCAAGAATATGGCCCTTGTTACGCGGATCGAGATTGCCGGTTGCCTCGTCTGCAAGAATCACCTTTGGACGCGCCATAAGCGCACGACAGATTGCAGCGCGTTGCTTCTCGCCTTGCGACAACTGCGTGATATTGCGGTTGAGCTTGTCGCCGAGTCCGAGTCCTTCAGCCAAAGCAATGGCGCGCGATCGTATCTCGTCGGTGAGCCTGAGCGCGCCAGTAATTCGGTACGGATGCAGAATATTGTCGAGCACGCTCAAATAATCGAGCAGCTCGAAGTCCTGAAACACGAACCCGACATTGGTGATGCGAAAATCGCGGCGCTTTGCATCACTCAGTGCGTTGACATGGATGCCGTCGACAGTGACATCGCCAGTCTCCGGGATCAGGATGCCGGCGATCAGATTAAGCATGGTCGTCTTGCCCGAACCACTGGGCCCGATCACCGCGACCTTTTCACCGCTCGCCACCTTGAAATCGGCAATACCGAGATGGAAATCGCCCGAAGGATACTGAAACCTGAGTGATTCGATCTGGATCATCTGGAAACGAATGGGACTCGCTGCGCGCCCATAAATGTTACTGCGGGCCTGTCGCGGCCGCTGCCTGAGGCTGAATGCGTGTCTCGTCGAGCAATTCGAGATCGGTAATTTTCCAGCGACCGTCGGTGTTGGCAATGGTCACTACGGCATCGTAGAGATTCTTCCGTGTGTGGACGTGCCCCCAATGTCCCACCGTACCCATAGCCGACCACTTGCCGGTAATTGCATAAGTCAGAGGCCCGCTGCCAACCTGCTCCGCACTGGCTTGCAGCACCTCGACTTCCTTTATCTTGGCTTGCGCGCCACCGGCTTGCTGCACGGCAAACGATTTTCGGTTCTGCAAATAAATATCGGACAACAGGTCGCCACTGACACTGAGAGCCAGCTTGTCATACACATCCTCTTCCTGGCGAAAATCGAAAGCCCGGTAAAGGTTCTTCATCAAAGCCTGCAACAAACCCTTTGCGCGCTCATCAGGCAGTGCCCCTGAAAGCGCAGCCGGCTTCGGAACGGACGCAACAAAATGCGGATACAAAGCAATCGCTCCGACTATTGCCACGACAAACGCCGATACCGGCACAAGAAGAGCTTTGCCATTGCGCCGGCTTTTCCTGATCTGCCATCCGAGCGGCAGCAATGCACCGATGCACAGGACCGTTCCAATCGGAACGCGCAGTTCACCAAGCGACCCCGACACTGGCACCGCTTCGACTGTCGGCTCCTGATACTTTTTCAGGAAATTAGTCCAGGTATGGACGTTGTCATCCGGGGATACGAACGACAACAACGGGCCGGCCGGGTCGACCGAGGTCGCGGGCACGCGTTGGATCCGCTCGGAGAATAACTCCCAGTCGCACGTCACCTCCTGCGGCAGCCCATCGGTCAGATAAGTAATGATCACCCCGACTATTGCCGTTGAAAGATCGAGCCGTTCTGGCTTCTCAATGAGCCGGATTCCCTGCAGGCTGAGCCGAACGTAATTGGTGCGGTCGAGAATGGGCCGTAGCGCCTTGCCGTCGACCAACACCGGATTCTTGGTCATCAGGAACTCGCCAATACGCTGTTTTAGCGTCTCCAGTTCGTCTACTTCGATGTACTCCTCGCCGCGCAAGCCCAGATCCATCCACTCGGCCATGTCCTTGACCCGCGTGAGAATTTCATGACGCACTTCGAACGGCTCGACATACAGGTAGGACATCATTGCGTCGCGGTGGTGACGCTTGAGGTTGGGATTGTCGAACTTGCTGTACCACGGATCCGGCCAGTTCAGATTCAGTTTTGCACTGGTTCCGAGATAACGGAAATCAATCACCGGTACCGCCTTGTGATACGTGATAAAGCCAATCGTCACCAAAGCCCGGCCTTCCTTATCGACAGGCGGGACAATCGTCAGGCTCTGCGGCCGTTGTTTGAACGGATAGATAATCTCGGCATAGAGCACACGTTTGTCGGCCGGCGCATCGGGTACGCGCTGACGCGTCATCGGGTTGATCATGCCGGCAAACGGTGACTCTCTATCGACCCGCATGCGCGGCTCGACCAGCGCCAGCTGTGCTGGAAGTGAACTACCTGTTTCGTTGATGAATCTGAGCTTGGTTTGCGAAAAACGCCGCATGCGCTCAGCAAGCTGCGGCCGCGCCTCTGCGCTCTCTTTCATCCACGAATCCGGAACCAGTTCTTCGAATGTCTCGAGATCACCGACATAGACTTCGAGTGCGACCTTGACGTGGTCGTCCTCGATATAGATTTCAGCTATATTGGGTGCCGTCTCGGCACCGGTAAGGTTGATCCAGTCCGCCCGCGCCATCGGCACGCAGAGCAAAGCGCAGGAGAAAAAGAGCAGTAGATGGCGGAGCATGGCTGTTTTCTCAGAGCTTCTTCTGTACCGGGGATTATCGATACACAGACATACAGGCCTGGCCCCCGTTGCTGCTTTCAATCAAAGGCAGAATATCATTACTTCGGGAACAGCAACTTGAGTTGCAAACGCAGCGTCCACGTTTCGCCCTGGTTGTCGATGTTGATCCCCTGGCCTACTAGCGGGTTCGGCTTCTCCACGTTGTAGAAGGCCTGCATCTGAAGATCCAAAGGTTGCTTTCCCCACTTAGTGATCTTGCCGAAGCCGCCGCCGAGCGGGATGGTCCATCGGTTGTTGCTGCTGGCCTCCCAGTTGGCCGTAATGACGGGCACCGAAGTTAAATACCACCCGTCCTTCAAGTTGTAGTTGATGATCGGCTGGAGAAGCATCTGGTTCACGTCGGCCGCATTGTCGTCTCCGGCGAATGACCACACGTTCTGAACCAGCACGCCCAACACCCAGTTGCCCGGCATACTCAGGATCACGACGCCTGCTCCGGCCGACCACTTGTCGCTCGCGAACCGTTCTTCTTGCGCGGTGGGGAATATGAACGCCGGGCCTGCACCCCAGATCACCTTTCCGGGCTTGGCCGGTGAAATAAAGCCCGTGTAGCTAATGTCTCCCAGCCCGGCGGCACTCCCGGTTCCGGGAATTACTTCGTCCCGATAGAGCACCGGAACGATACCCCGGTTGATCAAGTTCCAGTTGGGTGATAGCGACACCGGATAGACCGGTTGGATATTCAGCGCGTTCGAAACCGCATCGTTCGGACCGATGCCAAAGCTGGTGTTGTTCTGGAAAGGCAGGCTGATCATGTTGCCGATCGGATTCTGCGATGCTTTGGCAAGATCACCCTGGCCCTGTTCAGCCCCGTAGGCGGTTCCCGTAATCAAAATCCCGGTGACGATACCCGCGATCCAACATCTTACGACGCCCATCAGAAACACCCCGAAGCTTTCATGAGAATTGCCATGAACGAACACGCCAGGGTCAACCACTGACGTTTTGAAACGCTGATACTTGCGGCCGTTCTTCCAGAACCACAGCAGAGCGAGCCACAGGCAATGTTGTTGATCCACCTATGAGCTCTTGCGGACGCGGTCGACTCAGCTAGTTCGATGGATACTCGAACTCTCTGCCCAAAGCCTTGCCCGCTTCTTCATAGATGGGCTTGAGCACGTCGTCGACGTTGTAACGCCCAGCCTCGATCTCAGGCGAATAGCCAACGCGATCCTCAGCTTTAACAGGCTCGGGCGGATACGCCGCCGGAGGGTTCCAGCTGTGATGATTGATCACCGCCATGCGCTCGCGAATTCCATCCTTGGTGACATTCCAGACCATGTAATCCTCGGCCAGGCTAAGGGGTCCGTCATAGGTCTTGAGAATCCGCTCCAGAACAGCAGGGGTCGAGTCGGGTCCATTCCAGAAGTGATAGGCCACAGCGTGACGCGGCTTGACCAGGCTCATGATCTTGCCGAAGGCTTCTGGAGCTGTGTGAATCTGGGTTCCGACCTGAAGCGCAGCCTCAGGGGTTAGCCCATATATGGCCACAAGGTCCGGAACGGCGATGAAGCATTCATGCACCACAAGATCCGCATCCTTGGCATACTCCACGAACCACTTGTTCGGGTAGGTGTCGCTGGAAAAGACAAACGACAGTCCTTTCCAATCGAGCCTGTAGCTAACTGAGCCGTCGATCGCATGAATGGCCGGAAAGGCGGTGATCTTGACGCCGTTCTCCTCGTAGACGACCTGTACTTTCTTGTAGTCAAATTCGGTAACGTCTGTCGCGAACCCGCGAACGTCCGTCTGACCGAGGCGCCCCGCCAGATCCCAGGCGTACATTGTTTCCATGGCGTCGATCGCAGCCTTGGTTCCAAGTTCGGGTGTCGATCCGCTCGGCCCCCAAATACGAAGCGGCGAAAAGCGCCCGGCAATGCCACCTGCCACATAGAGGGCACCTATTCCGCCGAAGTGATCACCATGCAAGTGCCCGATGAACACTTTATCGAGGAAGGCCGTGGGAATTTGCAGACCGAACAGGCGCTCAACGGAGCCGTCCCCAATATCGAAGAGAAACTTGTCGCCGTTACCGAGTTCGACAAGGAAGCACGCAGCTGCCTGTGCCGGGCGCGGAGTAGGCATTCCCGTGCCGCAGGCGATGACGCGCATTTCATCAGACGCCAGCGCCTCGCTGTTGGGCGCGTAGAAGTCTCTTTCCCGCGGTTTGACCGGAGAAATCATCGGCTTGTCTTTGGCGGCGACAATCGGTACCACCGACGGCCCATGATTCGCGAAGTACAACCCAGCGGCGAGCCCGACGGCAAAACCGTAACGATGAGAGTCTTGCCCATTTTCATTGATCTGGCTCCTTTTGAATCGTTGAGAGAGTTTCGCAAACCACCTGCTGCTGCCTGACGGTTTGCTCTGCGTGATTCTGGCTTCCGTTTGGTAAGCAATGGTCACAGTTGAGTATTCAAACAACGAAGCCAATACCCAGAATGAATTACTGTGCTTGTTCACGCGTTGTCATAGACGCCCAACGTGTATGAACCGCAAGGATATAACAACCAGAGGGGATCTTCTAGACGCTTGCGTATATTAATACAAACCTGCTCTTCTGCGCTGTACTATGCTGACATGCAAAAAGGGAAAGGACGG
>CP070775.1:3087067-3092708 GCA_020346185.1 Betaproteobacteria bacterium
GCGGCGTGCATGGAAGGCCGCGGCTATAGCGTGCAGTGACGCAAACAGGGAGAACAAGATCATGAATGTTACGAGCAGGTTTCTGGTTGGCCTCACTGCGCTGCTGGCGGCGGGGTCCGCGTCGGCGATCGATACTTCGAAACCCTTTCTGTGCGCCTCGATGCAAGTCTACGAATGCATCGACGGGCGTGGTTGCGAGGCAGTACTGCCGGAAGACGTCGCTGCGCCAACCTTCATGCGCGTTAATGTCCGGGGCAAAGAGATCCGTGTCCTCAAGGATGCGCCACCGACAAAAATTCGCGGTGTTGCGCGCATTGAAGATCGGCTGATATTACAGGGCGCTGAGGACGGGAACCCGAACCGACCAGATGGCGTGGGATGGACGCTGTCGATCGAGAACGACACCGGCCGATTCGTCGCGACTGCTGCCATATTGCAGGGCGCGATCAATATTTTTGGTGCCTGTACTGAGTACTGACTAAGAAGCCGGCGAGAGAATGTCTCGCTTTAGTCTGGTTGTTGCGCTGACAGCCGTATTGCTCGGCGGCTGCGCGACAACGATCCCGGTTGGCGAGCGCGAAAGTGTCCGTCAGGAACTGAACGACCGAGCCGAAGAAACCCTGGCGTTACTCCTGGAGCGCGAGCCGGAACTCCAGGATGCCGTGGATTCGGCGGTCGGGCACTTTGTCGCGCGGGTGTCGGCGGCGCAGGTCGCGGTGATTGGCGGCGGCGTCGGGCTCGGTGTGTTGTTCGACAAGGAAGCCGGTACCAGAACCTACATGAATGTCACCCGCTATGACCTGGGTATGGGTGTCGGGGCTGGTGCTTTGCGCGTCGTTGTGTTGTTCCAGACTCGGGAGACGCTGGAGCAGTTCAGGTCTGGCACCTGGAAGTCCGGAGTGCGCGCCGAGAGTGCTTCAGGAACCACAAGTGTGGCAAGCCCTGCTTACATTGAAGGTGCCACGGTCCACGTCATTCCAGAAAGCGGCGCGGCGGTAACCGTAACTGCGCGCTTCATTCGACTCTCGGTCAACACCGACCTGACCGACACCGGCCTGTCTGAGCTGAGTCTTCCCGGAATTGGCTTCACGGAAGTGGATGAGCAAGGCGAAGATGCGCCCCGGGTCTGGAACCGGAAGCTGCCGTTTCTTGCTCAGAGGGTGATCGATCTGGGTTACGACTTGCCATTGCCTTATGGCATTGGTCTGACCCTCGTACATGTCGATCAGGATTTGTTGCTCAGTGACATCGAAGTCGGTATCAATGGCCGACCGCAAGAGCCTTTCGAATTTGTGAGTTTCAAGACCGCCGCTTCGGAAACCGACGGTGCGCAGCTGAAGCTTGACGCGTGGCTGTTCCCGTTCATGAACGTATTCGCCTTGTTGGGCAAGATCGACGGCACCGCGCCGGTGGACGTGGTGCTCGACGGGAATGGCATGCTAGATCAGCTTGGCATCAGCTGTCCGTCTCCAAACCCTCTATGCCCGCTGCTTCAGGACCAAACGTTCGAGTTGCCGACGATTACTTCGGAGTATCGAGGTACGACCTATGGTCTCGGCACGGTGTTTGCCGGTGGTTGGAACAACTGGTTCGTAACGTTACCGTTTAGCCTTAACTACGCCGACCTCGAAGGCAAGGGGGTCGACGGACTCTCGTATACTGTGACGCCTCGATTCGGCCGAGTCGTTAATTTGAGGGACCGTGGAAACCTGGCGCTATTCGTTGGGGGAAATTACCTCAAGGCGGAGTTGACAGTTTCCGGGCAGGTATCCACGCCTGACGGCCTGATTGTCATCGACTACACCATCGAGCAGAAGAATAAGGACCGATGGAATGCCTTGGTTGGGGCAAACTGGGACATCAGCAAACGCTGGGCGTTGCTAGCCGAATACAACGGTTTTACCGGCTCGCGCGAATCAGTTGTTCTTTCCCTTACCCGAAGGTTCTAGCGCACGTGTTCGCGCTATGTGATCGTTGGCAGCGCTGTACGTATCCTGTCTGCGTTTTGCTTGATCACTTCCGGCTTCTCCATATTGCCCGGCGGACGTAGCTTTACGCCGGCGTGGCGCGGCAAGACGTGAAAATGCAGGTGAAACACTTCCTGGCCGCCGGCGGCTTCATTGAACTGCTGGATGGTGATGCCGCCCGCATCGAAAGCCTTCATTAGTGCGTAGCTCATTTTCTGCACACTGGCCATGCAAGCGGCGAGTTGCTTCGGTGTCGCGTCGAGCACGTTTCTGGCGGGTGTCTTGGGGATTACCAGGACATGGCCATTGGCACGCGGCATGATGTCCATGATGACGAGTGTGTGTTCATCTTCGTAAACGCGCTCTGACGGAATTTCTTCTCGCAAGATCTTGGCGAAGATGTTGTCATTGTCATAGCTCACGGTGGTTTACTCCCGATCCCTGTTATTTCAGATACTTCAAAGAATCAATCGGCAACGAATCGAATCAATACACTGGTGAATTCCCCGTCTCTTTACAGTCGTCAGGAGCGGGGTGGGTTTGAGGCGAAGTATCCCAGACCCATTCCCATGACGG
The DNA here is from genome assembly GCA_020346185.1 of Betaproteobacteria bacterium. Classification (GTDB taxonomy): domain Bacteria; phylum Pseudomonadota; class Gammaproteobacteria; order Burkholderiales; family Eutrophovitaceae; genus SG8-40. The sequence goes on from CP070775.1 coordinate 3,089,611, forward strand.
CAAGCGCTGCCACAATCCACGCGGCAATGGAAAGCTGATCCCTCGCCAATATTGCGATGATCACCACAATGACGAGGGATACGCCGCTGATGATCGCCGCGATTGCTACGCTTGGGTGTTTCTGGTTATCCGCCATTCGTTTCTCCTCCTTGCATTTCGCGTCTGGCAGCGTTCACGAATCAGCAGTTCTCACAAATTTGCTGAGGCCGAGGCGGCATCAGCGGTCGCGCCACCGGATGTTTCCTTCGAACTTGTACCGGGGGCCACCCGCTCGCGAACCTGCGCAACGAGTTCGACCGAACGCAGTCGCGCCTGCTGGTTGTATATGTGTGCAGTGATCATCAATTCGTTCGGCTCGAGCGAATCAATCAGGTTCTTGAGGCCTGCTTCAATGCTGTCGACCGTACCGATGTACGACACGGAGAGTGCGTGTTCCACCATCGCCTTTTCGGCTGGGGACCAATAGTTGTTGATGTCGTCGATCGGTGGTGGCACCTGACTCGGCTTGCCGCGCCGCAGGTTGATGAACGACTGCTGTTGCGAAGTGAAATTGCGCCGCGCTTCTTCTTCCGTGTCAGCAGCGAGCACATTGGCCGCCAGCATGGCGTAGGGTTTTTCCAGATATTCGGAGGGTTCGAAGCGTTCGCGATAGATATCGAAAGCTTGCTGCAACAGGTCCGGCGCGAAGTGCGAAGCGAATGCAAACGGCAACCCGAGGATCGCCGCAAGTTGCGCGCTGAACAGGCTCGATCCGAGCAACCAGACAGGTACCTCCAACCCGGCGCCGGGCACGGCGCGGACTGTTTGTCCCGGGTGTGGCGGTCCAAGCAGGAAAAGCAGTTCCTGCACGTCACGCGGAAACTGCTCGGCTGCCTCATGCGCGTCGCGCCGCAGCGCACGGGACGTAGTCATATCGGTGCCGGGGGCGCGGCCCAGACCAAGGTCGATACGGTCGGGATACAAAGACGCAAGTGTGCCGAACTGCTCGGCAATGACCAGCGGCGAATGGTTCGGCAGCATGATGCCGCCTGATCCGACGCGTATGTTTTTGGTGCCACCAGCAATATGGCCGATAACAACCGACGTCGCCGCGCTGGCAATACCCGGCATATTGTGGTGCTCGGCAAGCCAGTAACGTTTGTATCCCAGTACGTCGGCCCGCTGCGCCAGTTCCAGCGAGTTGCGCAAAGCGACGGCAGCGGTTTCCCCTTTGGGAATCGGTGAAAGATCGAGAATGGAAAACGGAATCATCAGAGACCTGCCTTGAACGTCAAATCATTATGTCCTTTATGCAGCGGCTTCGCGGCCACGGGCGTCTTCCTGATATGCCCAGGGGCCGACGTAGCCCGCCGACCAATCCGGCGGCAGTTCGCAACCGCGCGGGTCGTGGCACGAGTAGCGTGCCGGCTTGCCGCGAACGATGGTACCGGCATACTCGCTGGGAATCGGATTGGCGCAATAAGGCATGCTATCCGCGGAGGAGTAAACATTGAGCAGTAGCGGACGCATACGCGCCGACGCATTACCAGCCGAGCCGTGGATGGCACGGCAACTCAATAGGATCAGTGAGCCGGCTGGTCCGGTGAGCGACATCTCTCGCTCGCGCCAGTCGGCGGGGAGTTTGTCGTCCGGAATACGCAGTACCCAGTTGCCGTCCTCGTCGTACATGCTGTACAACTTTCCGCGGTTTGACCCACGGATCACTTTCAGCGGTCCTTGTTTTTCTCCCACGTCCTCGAGGTAAATACCGATCGTCACCGGGCTGTAGTCGGTGTGCGGCCAGGCCTGAATGTCCTGGTGCCAGTCGAACTGCTGTCCCCCCTGTGGCCATTTGAAGTTGAGCTTGGAGTGATGGAATTTCACGTCGGGCCCGCATACGTCAGCGGCAACATCGGCCGCCACCGATTCACTGGCAAAGGCCCAGAAATCGGGGTGATGGGACACCGGGCTGGTCAATCGTCTCAGGCGCGGCGTGTCAGCGCTATGCCCTGCCTCGAGTACGAAACGGCCGTCGTTCTCGGTGATGGTGCGACTGGACTCGACGCTCGCTTCCATCGCCGCATGTAAACGGGCCAGCCAGTCATCGCTGACCATGCCTTCAACCACCAGGCATCCATCTTCGAAGAAACGATCGCGCTGCCGCGCGGTCAGCACCTTTGTCGGGTGCTTGAGCACGTCTTCCATCAACATGGCTGCTTCCTGACTGGAACCCTACTTGAGATGGTAACCGGATTCAGTCCGTCACGGCGATCGCGTCGATTTTCACGACCAGTCCAGGCGCCCGAGCAATTATTTACCGGTTAGCAATTCGATTCGTTTGGTGATCAGCTCGCGCCGGCGCTTGCGTGAGATTTCCCTGAACATCGGCGATTCCCAACTGTGATAGCAAACGAACAGCATGGCGCGCATCTCCAGATCATCGCCCTTGAAGCCAAGCTTGGATAACGCGTTGCGGGCGAACTCGAGTCGAAGTCGGTTCGCCTTTCTTACCGCTCGGGCCGCCTCTGCATCCTGTAAGGCCCATTGACGGATGGCAATCTCGTAACGCGTCAGGTCGTAGTCGAGAATCATCTCGGCAGCCATTATTAGCTGGCTCTTTGGCTTGAGCGCGAGTAGGTCCGGATTTGAGGTAACCACCTCAGTGATCTCGTCGGTCCAGTGATCCAGTAGCTGGCGCAACAACTCATCACGGTTCTTGAAGTGCCAGTAGAAGCCGGCTTTGGCGGTGCCGAGCGATTTGGCAAGCGCCTCTATGGAGAGCGCAGCGGTGCCACCCTCGCTCAAGGCCTGGAGGCCTGCCTCGAGCCACTCAGCCTTGGAAATACCGTGCCGTCCTTTCCCTTTTTGCATGTCATCATAATACAGCGCAGGAGAGCAGGCTTGTATTACTATACGTGGGCGTCTAGTAAAATCATCTCTGGTTGTTATATTCTTGCGGTTTCATACACATTGGGCGTCCATGACAACGCTTGAACAAGCGCAGCGCTTTGTTCTGGGCGTTGGCTTGGTTGTTTGAATGCTCAACTGTGACCATTGCTTACCAAACGGTAGCCAAAATCACGCAGAGCGAATTGTCAGGCAGCAGCAGGTGGTTTGCG
>CP070775.1:3092808-3146234 GCA_020346185.1 Betaproteobacteria bacterium
CTTCGTCGAGGCTCTGCACGCCTCCAGGGGTCGCATCCCCGCAAGCGGGGCCCCTGCTCTTCCCTTCCGTCGTGCCCCCACAAGAAGACTCGCGACCTTTCCCCGAATGAATACGCACCGCGTAGACTCTGTTACATCTTCTTCGTCGAGGCTCTGCACGCCTCCAGGGGTCGCATCCCCGCAAGCGGGGCCCCTGCTCTTCCCTTCCGTCGTGCCCCCTCACTCCTCACGCCTAACCCCTCACCGCTTTCTCGTCACTGGCCACTGGTCGCTGGCTCTCGCGCCGCCAACATTTCGGCCACCTCGCTCAGTTCAAGGTCCGGCCTGCGCCGGCAAAGATCATCAACAGCGTCCCGGCCGTATTGCTCGTACAACTCGTTCAACTTGTTGTCCCTCTGCCACAGCTGCTGCGTTCCCAGCAACTCGTCGAGTTCGGCATGCAGCGGCGTGTGGTTGTCAAACTCACCTGTCCATTGGGTCATCGTTACCTCCTGTGAGGTCATTTAGACAGGTGCAGTATGAGAATCCAGCATGGACACGCTGTACCGAGTGCGCCGGTCATTTGACCCATGGCGTCAAACAAAGTCGCCCAGAGCGCAAATCGCCAGATAAAAGATGTGTAAACGGCGGGAGAACGGAAACCGGTGCTGACGCAGCCGGCGTTGAATCCAAGTCGTCTGACGGCCACGGCCCACGCCGTGGCCGTCAGAACGCAGGCGATATCAGGTGACGAACACCGGATCGCCCACGCGGATCGGGGCGCCGGTCGCTATCATTCCGTAGACGCCGACATTCTGGTCGGCATCCCGAATGACGGTCCGAAGAATCGTTTTGTCAATCTTGAGCTGCGGCTGGGCGCGAGTCGTCGCACCGCATCGCGGTGTCGCCCCGGCACAATCGATCGTCGCATCTCCGATCTTGATCTGCTTTCCGACCCACTCCTGTTCGAGAAGCCCGTCAGCACCGGCGTCGGTCTCGATAAGAATGTTTGGTCGAAAGCGACGGCGATCCCAGTCGGCCTGTGAATTCTTGCTTTTCAAATACGCCAGTGTCGCAGTGGTGACAACGTGGATCGGTGTTACCAGGAAGAACGTCCCGGGAAAGGACACGTAGTCAACCAGCGGCGGCGGCAGCTGACTGAAATCGGGGAGCGGTTCTCCAGGCTCGCGATCGAAAGTGGCTTTGAGCTCCTCCAGCCAGGTATGGTCATCCAGCTTGTGGCGCTTGTAGAAGTCAACATCGGACTCAGGACGCAGCGCCTCCAGAGTCGATGGATGGCCAACCAGTGTCGACAACTTCTCATGGATCTCCGCACGTTCGCTGCCAAGTTCCAGCCCGTCAGGGAAGGTAACGTCCACATTGCTCACCGGATCTGTCGACGGCTCGCCTCGGACACGCGCGGAACACAGCAGCAACTCGGGACGAAACTTGCAGCTTTGAATTTCTTTTCTCGCGGTGTCGCGCAGCGCCCAGATACGGTCACCGCTCAATCCCTTCTCGGTCAGCGCACATGACTCAAGGGGTTCCCCGGCCATCCCTTTAACAGGGTAGCGCCAGATTTCCTTGATTGTCCCAACTTGCGACATTAGTTTTTCTCCTCCTTTTCGTTTGAACTGATGCCCCTCGTACGCCTATCAACAAGATGATGGGCCATCACGTGGTCGCCGCTTACTATGGAAATCCTTTGCCACCGGCACCATGAAATGCGGACTTTGCGGTCCGCACCTTTCTCTGTCAAGGCAGCACAGCGAAGCACCTGTTCTGGTTGCGTGGGCCTCGCGGACTGCATGGTACACTGCCCCCCGCACACCCCGAGCGGTGCCTATGAAAGCGCTGCAACCACGCAACCACCGTTGCACACCAAACAATAACTGCCTGTCAGGGAAGAAGAAACAAAGTGGCTGCAATCATCAAGCAAGGCAAGAAGATTGACGACGCAGAGCCATCGACCGACGCGCCGATCGCAAGTACAGGGCGACGTCATTTCCTGAAAGCATCGTCGGCTGTTGCCGGCACTGCACTTTTAGGAGGAGTCGTCGGGTGTGGAGAAACGGCGGAAGCCGGACCGATTCATGTCGCCAGCATGTTCGACGTAACCGGTGGTCTGAGCATTTACGGCGAACCCGAAATGAACGTTTCCCGTATGGCGATCGAACATATCAACGAATCCGGCGGCGTGCTCGGCCGTCAGGTAAAGCTGCACGAGTACGACACGCAGTCGAAGATCGAGCTTTATTCACGTTACGCTCAGGAAATCAGCGCCAACGACGACATCTCGATTGTCGTGGGCTGCATTACCGGTGCATCGCGTGAGGCTGCCCGGCCGATTCTGACCAAGAACAACAAGCTGCTGTTCTTCCCGAGTGTTGACGAAGGCGGTGAATGCGACAAGTACTGCTTCATGCAAGGTGCTGATTGCCTTCAGATGGAAACGCCGCTGGTTGATTGGGCCATCAAGAACGCAGGCAACAAGTTCTATGTAGTCGCGGCCGACTACGTATATGGCCACGTTGCAACGGCATGGACCAAGAAACTGGTGGCCGATGCCGGCGGATCCGTCGTCGGGGTGGAATTCATTCCGCTTGATGTGTCCGATTTCGGAGCGACGATTCGCCGCATCCAGACGGCACAGCCGACGGTCATCATGAGCAACCTGGTAGGCGGAAACCACATGGCGTTCTACCGCCAGTTCGCCGCTGCCGGCCTTAACCAGAAGATACGGATCGTCTCGCCGTCGTTCGGATTGGGCAACGAACAGCAGGTACTTGCGCCGGAAGAAACCAAGGGCATCGTTGTTGCGTACTCTTATTTTGAGACGCTCGACAATCCCGAGAACAAAGCCTTCGTCGCGGCTTATCGTGAAAAGCATCCCGATGCCGGACCGCTGATGGATCTCCCGGCACAGGTGTGGAATGGCTGGTATCAATGGAAGGCGGCTGTTGAGAAGGCCGGCTCAACGGAAATCGATACAGTCGTCGCCGCGATGGAATCCGGAATGCCGTTCAATGGCCCAAGCGGAAAAGTCGTGATGGATGCGACCTCACATCGCAACATTCAGGACATCAATCTCGCGAGAGTGAACAGCAAACGAGAGTTCGAGATCCTCGACACCCAAAGTCAGGTACGCCCGGCGACAACAGTCCCTGGGTCCGAGTCGTGCGATTTGGTCGGCAAGGACAAGAACTCGCACCGGATGATTCTGCCGAACACCTGACCAACACCGATTCGTCGGGAACTCGCCATGGACGAGATCGTCGTCATCGGCCTATCGGTCCTGACGAGCGTTGCGATCCTGTTGTTGACGTCGCTCGGTCTTGCCGTGGTTTTCGGGCTGATGCGCATCGTCAACATGGCGCATGGCGAATTCCTGATGATCGGAGCCTTCACGACGACCGTCGCAGTCCGGTCACTCGAACTGCCGATATGGCTGGCAATTCTGTGTGCCCCGATCGTATGTGGATTCGTTGGTGCGCTGGTGGAACTTGCATTCATTCGACCGCTTTATGGCCGGCGCTTGGTCGACACACTCTTGGCAACGTTTGCTCTCAGCCTGATTCTTTATCAGGTCGCCATCAACATTTTTGGCACCGCGCCGCCCGGAATTGGCACCCCGTCTGGCTGGATTGAAATTGGCCGCTACACGGTTTCGTATTACTCGCTTTTTCTGCCGGTAGCGGCACTCGTCATTACTGCCTTGCTTTACGTGTTGTTCAAGTTCACCCGATACGGATTGCTTGCGCGCGCGGCCGCGCATAATCCTGATATGGCGAGCGTGCTCGGCGTCGAAGTGCGACGCGTCAATCTCGTTACGTTCGCGTTGGGCTGCGCGCTGGCAGGGCTCGGCGGTGGACTGCTGTCGCCCATGGTGGCCGTCAGTCCCGGTGTCGGCCAGACCTACATCGGCCAGGCATTCATGACCGTGATCACCGGTGGGCCGGCTTTCCTGCTCGGAACGCTGTCTGCCTCGGTACTGCTTGGCGGCATCTCGAACATTGTTTCGCAGTTGTTCACGACCCTCTGGGGTCTGACAGCATTGCTGGTCACAGCCATCGTGCTGGTGCGGCTTCTCCCGAACGGGATATCGGGAAGCTGGTCGCGGCAACTCTGAAATGGCGCGACGCGTAATCCGCGCACCCCGCGTCCTGTGGCGATGACTGCATCAACCTGGACGACGACGCTCGGTCGCTGGACGCGGGTTGCCGTGCGACGCGGCTTTCTTTGGCCGACCATCGCCGTAGTCGCCGTACTCTTGCTCTCACCGCTTCTGTCGACGTCAACCGAACTTAAGTGGACCTTATGGCTGGCCTTCGGCATTCTGGCTCTGAGTCTGACGCTTGTCTGGGGTATCTCCGGGATATTCAGTTTCGGACAGAATGCCTTCTTCGGCATTGGCGGTTACACCTTTGCCGTGGCAGCGTTCAACATCTATCCGGCCACGGGTGAAACACTCTCTGCGTTGCTGATTGCTGCCTGCGTCGCAGCGTTGTTCACGGCCCTCCTCGGGTACGTCACCTTCTATGGCCGGGTCGGCGATGTTTACCTGGCTATTGTCACCCTCGCTGTCACGCTGATTCTCTACACCGTCATGTCGAGCACCGCCGGCCCTGAATATCGGATCGGCAAGGCATATCTTGGTGGTTTCAACGGCATGCCTTCTGTTCCGGGCATTGCGTTCGGCACAGGTGAGTTGGGTTACGGCGGGCTGTTTGCCTTTGCCGTGTGCCTCGCAGGCGCTCTGTATATCTTTGCGCGTTTCTTGCTGACCGGGCAGTACGGACAGATACTGGCCGGGATCAGGGAAAACGAGATGCGGATGGAATTGCTGGGCTACAACGTCAGATTCCACAAGCTGGGCATTTTTTTGGTAGGCGGAGCCATAGCCGGAATTGGAGGCGGTTTGTTTACCGCCTGGGGCACTTTCATCAATCCATCGGTCTTTAGCCTGCAGCAGGCCGCGCTGGTGGTGATCTGGGTCATGGTTGGCGGACGCGGTTCCTTGGTGGGAGCGTTTGTCGGCGTCGCAGTAGTACAGTGGATCTCGGATCAGGCAGACAAGATAGTCGCCCAACAAACGCCGCTGATCCTTGGAATCATGCTACTGGCGATGGTACTCGCTTTTCCGGGCGGCATCGTGCCAGCCATTACCCGGTGGCTTGATCGCACATGGAACAGCAGCAAGCGCAAACTGGACACAATCGACGTAGCGCCCACTCCAACGCCGCGCACCGATACAAAACCGGAAAGCGAAAACGAGGGCACGCCGTTGCCGAGTGGACACATCATGGCGCACCATCTGGGAAAACGCTTCGGCGGATCGGTCGCCCTCGACGATGTCACGCTCGAATTCGGGCAACACAATATTCATGCGATCGTCGGACCCAACGGCGCCGGCAAGAGCACACTGTTCGGGCTGATTTCCGGCCAGCATAAGGTCACCAAGGGGGACGTCGAACTCAACGGCCTGGACGTGACTCGCATGCCGACCCACCAGCGCGCACGGCACGGACTCGGCATCAAGCTTCAGGTGCCGAGCATTTTCCTGGGACTGAGTGTGCAACAGAACATCGCGCTTGCCCTGAACGCGCCGCGCAAGTACAAACGCACACGCCCGCCGGCAACAACAGTGTTCGCCATGATCGGATTGCTGGAGAAAAAGCACGAAGCTGCATCGAACCTTTCGCATGGCGAGCAGCAGTGGCTCGAGATCGGAATGCTCATTGCTCAAAACCCGTCGGTGATGCTATTCGACGAACCCGCCGCCGGGATGACGCAGGAAGAGCGCAAACGCACTGTCGAGCTGATAAAGAAGTTGTCGATCCACCATACCGTAATCGTTGTCGAACATGATATGGCCTTTGTTCGCGCGCTCGGCGCGCCGGTGGTTATGCTCTATCGCGGCAACGTCTTCCGCCATGGCAGCTTCGACGAGCTGAGTAACGACAACGACGTCAGAAACATCTACCTCGGTAGAAAACGCGGTGCTTAACGTTACCGATCTGTTTGCCGGCTACGGGGAAAGCACGGTCATTACCGGTCTCGAGCTTGAGCTGGATACAGGTCAAATCGTTACGATTCTTGGTCGCAACGGCATTGGCAAAACCACGCTGGTCAAAACGCTTGCCGGTATGATCAATGCTCAGCGCGGTCGAATAGCTTTTGAAGGCCAGGACATCACCAACGCCTCGCCGCCCCGCCGCGCGCGACTGGGCATAGGCTACGTACCGCAGGGCCGGGAGATCTTTGCCAAGCTGACCGTCCGGGAGAATCTATTGGTGGGCGTTCACGCGAGGCGTTTGCCGGTTTCCTTGGTCGACGAAACGCTCGAGTACTTTCCCACGCTGCGACCGAAACTCAAGGACCTGGGTGGCAGTTTGAGCGGCGGGCAACAACAGCTTCTTGCGTTGGCCCGCGCGCTGGCGGTCCAGCCGAAGCTGCTTTTGCTCGACGAGCCTTCAGAAGGCATTCAGCCTTCCTCGCTCGACGATATCTACCAGCTTCTGATGCGCGCAAAGCAGCGCAGCGGATTGTCGATCCTGTTGGTAGAACAAAACCTCGATTTCGCAGGAGCGCTGGCCGATCGGGCGTTCGTCATGGACCACGGACGAATTGCGCGAGAGGTCGACCACACCAAGCTGCTGAGCAATGCCGACCTCGAACACGAGTATCTCGGCGCGGACGACGACGTTACGCTTTCCGATCCTTTTGGCCGGTGAATCGGCAGCGACCTCCCTTAGTTGCCTACCGCTTCCTTACCCTCGCCACCGATACGCGTCGCAAAGTAACCGATCACCAAACCGACAATAGCGCCCTCGAGCGTGAACCAGAACGGCGATGCAAGCACGCCATTTGCGCCAAAGAACGCGATCATCAGCTCTTCCATCACGTCGTAGGCAAAGAACGTCAGCACAAAATTCATCCACGCCCCCACCATTGGCGCGCGAAACCACCACGGCAGCGGCATCTTGAGTACCGGGTGGTAGGTAAACACCCCGAACACGCCGATGATCGCGCCCACGGTCGTATACCAAAGCAGGATTCCCCATGCCGTCAACCATCCCGTTTCGGGATATAACGCGACAATAAACACAAAACCGGCCAGCCCAAACGCCAGGCCGATCGCCTTGCCTACAGCCACGCGCACCATTAACGAAGGTTTCTCAGACATGCGACACCCCTTTCAGAAATCCAGCATTTCTCGGCAAACAAATACAACGCCTAAATCACAGCTCGCGACGATACGTCTGGCGCGCATCCTCGGCGCTACTGATCAAAGCACAGTCACTCTGGCCGTTTCGCGAGAATGTGCACGATCGACATCGTCAGGACAGTCTCATCACGCTGATTCACCATGCGATAACCCATGCGCAAGATGCCGCGATCCGGCTTCGAGCCCGACGGGCGTATTTCCAGGACCTCGGCTTCGGTATAGATGGTATCGCCAGGCCTTACCGGCGCCGTCCAACGCAACTCGTCGACGCCTGGCGAGCCCATACTGCATGCCTTGAACAAACCTTCCTGCAGAAACATGCGCCAGCCGATCCCAAAGGTGTGCTGACCACTGGCGATCAGACCACCGTAGGCAGACTTCGCCGCCGCTTCTGCGTCAATGTGGAATGGTTGCGGATCATAGGCCAACGCGTAGTTGATGATGTCAGTCTCGGTCATGGTCGCCCCTCGCGAGCGGAATCGTTCGCCGACCTCGAAGTCATCAAAGTAACGGTCCATTGGCTTCACACGTCCAGTTCCAATATGCGCGTGTGTATTTTACGCTCCTGCCGCGACCCGCTCAGACGCTAGGCGAATACGTTCTTGTTGACGACGTGATCCATGTTTGGCTTTCCGTCCAGCACATCAAGCATATTTTGCACGGTCGCCACAGCCATGCGATCGAAAGCCTCTACCGTCAATCCTGCGATGTGAGGGGCCGTAACGACGTTCGGCAACTTGAACAAAGGATTGGCCGGCTGCGGCGGTTCCTGATCAAACACGTCCAGTCCCGCCCCCGCGATGGTGCCTTCGGTCAGTGCTGAGTGCAGCGCGGATTCGTCAATGATGCCGCCGCGCGCGGTGTTGATAAGGTATGCCGATGACTTCATGCACGCGATGTGTGCGTCATCGAACATACCCTCGGTTTCACTGTTTCTGGGGCAATGGATCGTGACAAAGTCGGCGTGGCCAAGCGCCGCATCGAGTCCGTCGACACGAGTACAACCTGTTGTAGTAATGTCAGCAGCGGCGACGTAAGGGTCGTAGACCAACACCGTCATGCCAAGTGCCAGGCACGTCAACGCAATCCGCGATCCGATGCGGCCGAATCCCACAACTAACAGCGTCTTGCCGGAAAGATCGACCGGCATCTCGCTTAACCGCTCCGCCCAGCGATTCTCGCGCACCATCAAATCAAACACTTTGCCGCGTTTGGCAAGTGCCAACATGAAGAACAACGCCTGCTCCGCTACCGAGGACGAGTTGGCGGTGCCCGATACCATTAGCGGTATCTTGTGCCTCGCCAGGGCCGCCACATCGACAGTGTCATAACCCACTCCGATGCGCGCGACAACGCGCAGGTTCGGGGCAGCTTGCAGCTCTGCATCGCCGAACGGCGTCAGTCCGAGCGCCACGCCGTGGGCATCGCAAAGCAAGGCATGAAATTGCGCGGTCGGAATATTGCCCTCAAAGGCGATCGCTTCGACACCGGCGCGTGCGTTGGCTACGTCCCAACCGGCACCTGCCATAGTCGAAGGGAGCAAGAGTTTCATTTTCTTATTGCACATGGTCGCATGATCCCCGAAGTTGAGTTTTCGCTTCTAACGCCACCGAGCAACACGACGTTCCATAACAATTCGCACTAACCCGACAAGTGCGCGCCGACCCTACCGCATTATTCTATGCAAGGTAGCAATAGGGATCCGCTTTTGCGGGGAATGCAGCCTCCTCCGGCGATTGATGATAACGAGTGGGCGTCGCGAGCTCGAAAGAAAGCTACCAGCCTAACGAACTTCCATGCCAGTAATTTCCAGCAGTTTTGCTTATCAGTCGGTCGAGTGACGGCGTGTCACGGATCCCAATCCGCAAGAGATATCGGGTTGACCTCGAATACAGCCTGCGCGGCTACGACTCGCGCGGAGGACGACTGGACGTGCTGCTCCGATACAAAAAGGTGGCCACAGCAGCCGGCACTGTCATGTCATTGTGCACAGGTCGCTCGCTTAGGCTATCGGGGGATCAAGGTCTGCCGCGTTTCAGCGGCTTCGACAATGTCGTCCCACTCCCAGAGTTGGGGAATGGTCTGAACATCGGCCCACATTCGCGCTTGATCGGCAAAATGCAAACTCCCGGGATGACCGGAGCTGCCTAGCGGAACGATCCAACGCGAGCGCCGCCAATCCGATGGATCGTGAATATAGCGATTGACAGACATCAGTGTCTGCACAAATCGATCGACCATCGAGTAGCCGCCTGCCTGTGGAGTATCGCCGTCGCCATCCGCCGGAATCTCCGGCGGATCGAGAAGATGCGCATGCTCCGGGAATATCCGGGACAGCGGGTGTCGCGGTCGGGTATGGTGAATCGCACCCCAGGTCCAGTCTTGCATGTCCCCGCCCAATCGATTCCGCAACTCGGAAACGGCGCTAGCAATCGCCCGTTCAATCAAGTCCGGCCAGTTTTGACCCGGATCGAGGCGGCCGCCATCGTTCGCCGCCATCGCGGCGACAGCCTCGGCATAAAGTTGATTGGCATGCGTTGCCGCGCCCCGTCCAATGCCGGTCGGCGCACCGAGGGCTTCCTCGGACATTGGTCCTAATTCCGCTTTGATGACCTCTTCATACAAGTAGCTGCGTGCCGTGCCATAGATCGCCGCGGCGGCAGACGTACGATCCATTCTGCCATTCCACTGCAGCAGGATGTCACACGCCCTCGCCAGTTGCGGTTCGGATGAGTCCAGCTCCTTCAGGCGGTCAATAAGCACGCGTGCCGGCAGCGACACCCGGTCCGCGTGGATGGCCGCCATATCTGAAACTGTTGCGCTCCCGGACAGGTTCTGAAGCCGCGCCGTAATCCGCCGGGCGCGGAAGTCCGGGGCGAAAAAGGTGTTGATGTAGTAGGGATAGTCAGCGCCCGTGGGAGCGTTGTTGCAGGTCACGACAAAACCGGCCTCGGGATTGCGTGCGTGTGGCAGTTCCTCGAAGGGGATCTGACCATCCCATTCATGTTCACCGGTCCATCCCGGTACCGCAGACCATGCATTCGCCATTGTACGTAGCGGGATCCGCCCTCGGTAGCGATAACCGAACTCGCCGTGCACATCCGCGTAGACAAAATTGTTGACCGGCTCCGTCCACTCGCGCAACGATTCTTCCACTTCGTCGGCGGTTGTGGCGACAAGAAGCTCGTGAATGGTGTTGACCCAGGCAGTAGCGCTGTTCGTCCCGGTATGGGAAAAGGCAATGCCGTGGCCTGCCGCCGGATCGCCCGCGATGATCGGCCCGTGCCGGGTTCGCACCACCTTCAAGTGCTCCACTTCACCCTCGTGCACTTCCAGTTCTTCGTCAGACACCTCAGCGGGCAGCCACGTGTCCTGGTACGAATATTCAAGGCGACAACTTTCAGTGCGAAAGCGCTCGACGTACAAATCCTGGTAGTCCGCAACACCGTGGGTCATGCCCCATGCCACGTATGCCGTGTGACTAAAATGCGGCGCACCCGGTAGACCGGGCAGCGCGTAACCACTGACCCGAAATGCCGGGCAGTTCATATGCACCTGGTAATAAACGTTGGGTGTATCCAGAGCGCGATGCGAGTCGCCGGCAAGCAGCGGCTTGCCTGATTCCGTTCTGGCACCGGAAAGCACCCACGCGTTACTGCCAAAATCCGTCTCGCTCAGCCAGTTGAATTCCGCTGCGGCCTTTGCCAACGCATCCAGGCAATCGAGGGGCGGGCCCCGGTACGTGTCTCCCGGAGGCACCGCAACCAGACCATCTTCCGGATAGCCGCGAAACAGCGCTGCGGCGCGTTCAGGCCCCAGCGTCAGTGCGAGCCTGGCCCGCCACAGTTTCATCTCGTAGGTGCCCATGAACATGTTGCGGATTTTGTAGACGGCCAGGCAGTGCCATGACTCCCACGGCTGCGGTGTGGTCTCGAGGATTCGATACTCGATCGGCAGCGTCTGGGTCGTTGCAATGAATGCGTTCACACCCGCTGCGTAGGCATCCAGCATTGCCTGCGCGGCCGTGCTGGACACCGCGTAGTCCGCGCGCGCCGCCCGCGCAAGCGCGAACGGTCGCATCAACCGGTCTTCGCTCAGGCCCACCGTTCCCACCAACTTCGACCAACAGCCCAGTGCCCGCTGACGATCGCAATCCATTTGCCAAAGGCGGTCCTGAGCAGTCACGAAGCCTTGCGCAAAAAACACATCATGTTCCGTCGTTGCGCGAACGTGGGGAACACCCCAACGGTCCCGGATCACGTCCACGGGAGCCTCCAGACCCTCGACCGGCACTGCCGACGTGACATCGGGAAGCGCAGCTTGAAGGTCAGCTAACGTGATCGAAGTAGGCATGCGGGCGCCGATATCGCAAGCATCAATGTTTTCATTTGTCGTTCTTAATGACCAAGTGATTTCCAAAGTTATGTTGTCACATGGAACACTGAGGTAGCCGAAGTATCGGACAACTTCCGTCCAGGACTGCGAGAGACGTTTGCCCGGCACGTTACCACTATTCATCGAGCATAGCAGAACGCAAACCACTTCCTTCGACGTTAACGGCTCGCGCCGGCACTGGCGCACTTGATGCCAAAGAAGAGCGCACGTTAGCACGCGATCCTCGTTTCGCATTCACGATGCTTGCATCTCCTCGCGCATAGCAGCTCAGCGCTCGACCTCCGGATTGTCTTTTCATACAAATATTTCCGGGCAAAAGCGGATTGTCGCGATCGGTCAAACAACCGGCGGCTCAGGTACAGCGCGCGACAAGCCACAAATCCATACTTCAGCCATTGAGAGGACAACAACAGGAGAGGAACATGACTCGCAAAGTGGCTGAAGCCCGACCTCAAACGCCGACGACAATGGATGGAGACATGCCGGCAATCCGTTTGCCGACGCAAACATATCGTCAACGACAAGTCGATGAACTTTACGATCTATATGACCTGGTAATGATCGAACGTTTGCTTAAGGGCCACCCTAGCCTGGAAGAACTCATTGGCTCTTGAGTGCGAGCGCCCCGGGCGGCTTCCCTCCTTGGTCGCCCGGGGATCTTTTCTGCTGCCCGCCCCGTCAAGTGCAGTCACTAGCACGGCCTGCTCGTACAAAAAGACAAGAGCCTGACGCAATACTGCAAAGTGAACGTACAACTCGAGGCAGAAGATCGGTGCAACACAAGGTGCAAGACCAGAGCAGAAGTTCGCACTGGCAACCAGTGAGAACTTCCAGACTCAGGCAACAAACGCGTCACGTTTTTGAGCACTACGATGTATGTCACTTTTCCGTGATTCAAACTCGCATTCATGCGTCATTTCTACCCGTAAAGACTCATTGACTCTCAAATATTTTGCCCTGGGTGACCTTCCTCCCTGGGTCCCCCGGGGTTTCTTTTTGAGCATTACCATCGAGGGCAACGCAACTGCACGCAACTTGCCGACCAGCACGGCAGCCACAAATCGCGAAACGCGAATGATTATCCGGATACTCAGCGGGCTGGCCGCATCTGTTACTTACATTACTCCTTGCGCCGCACATGCAATTAAAAATGCATTGCAGGACGTCGCTATACAACGACGAGTTCGTTTCATCGCATGTCATTACGTTCCTGTTTACAAAATACAAACGATAGGGGCACATGACTTGCTGAAGGCAAGGGGACACACTTCATAACGTAAAGCTGCGATGTCTGCGACGATTACGATGTGGTGTGTCGACGCCTGAAAAGGGCAAGCCAGTTCAAAAGGCTGGCAGGTAAAGCCTCTTGCCTAAATTCCGAAAACGGACATGGCAGCGGGGCCGCCAGGCAAACTCATCGTGCGACACGCGACCAGGTGCCGCCACGGTGAGAACGGCGGGCCCATGGTCGGGAGACCTGGTCAGAGTTGCAGCTATCGCACGAGCAGCTGTTCGCCGTCGTACTGCCTTCGCCTTTGCACCTGGTTCATCGCCCTTTCTCAGGAACAATGAGTCTCACTCAAATAGCTCAAGAAGAGGAGAACCTGAAAATGAAAAAACGCATCACTTGGATCGTTTCGTTGCTTGCCCTTGCAGCAGTCCACTCTGCAATTGCAGCGCCTCCACACGGAAAGGCAAACATCCTGCACTGCGGCTGCGTTCTCGACGCAGCAAGTGGAGATCCGGCCATGGCGTTCGTCAACGTGAATACCAGCAGCAAGGCGAAAGGCCACGCCCGGCACGGCGAAAGCAGCATCGACTCGTGCTATGACGGCGTTGACAGCTTCGTTGACTTTCAGCGAACTGCCGACGATTGCCAGATCGATGGCGCAGAGCTCGCCGGTCTTGCCCAATGCTCTTCAGAGCAAGCCGGTAACCCCTGTGGAGAACAAGTACTCGAGTAACCATCGGTACGGGACAACCGAAAATCGGGCACCCCACAAGGTGCCCGATTTGATACCAGGTTGAAGAACACGCAATGGGGTCGATTCGTCATGACCTTTCCCAACCGGCTTGACGATGATTGTGCGCACAGTCCGGTTCACGCTTAACACCTCATAAGCGTTTTTTAATGGCCGGTAAGTCGGTATGCTTGGTGTTTTCCAGCATTTTGAAAGCGGAAAAATGAGCACCGATTTTTCCTACGACCCGGTTACTGCCGTGGACGAGGTCACCGCCACCGGCGACACGGCTGAGATGTTCGCCGATATACGACAGGCTATGGGCATCCCGCTGATCACATCGATCTGGCGTGGGCTCGCCGGTATGGGTGATAGCCTGCCCACGGTGTGGAGAGCAGCAAAACCGATTTACCTGAGTGGACACACCGAGCCGGCACTTGCACGCATCGTCGAACGAGCATGTCTGCCGATACCGGAACCGCTGGCACCGTCGGAACTCACGCGCGCCGGCATTGGCCATGGCGGCCCAAACGCGATTCGCACCATCATCGATGCCTACAATCGATCCAACGGCATGAATCTGGTAGCACTCGCAGGGTTGATTTCATCGGAGAAAGGCAAGCGAGGAGACGCCGGCAGGCGCACGATGCCATCATGGGGAGCGTTTCCAGCGCTCAAGTCGAAACAAGAACTCGACAACGACACGTGGCACCTGATTCGTCAGGTCAACGCATTCGGCGCACCGGGCATCGATGCCCATGTCGCCACCCTTTGGCGCCATCTTGGTCACTGGCCGAATCTGCTTTCGCTGATCTACGGCGCCTTCGCGCCGAAACATGCCGACGGATCGATCAGCGCCGCAGCAAAACGGATGGTTGAGCTAACGCACCAGGAAGCGGTACATCTTGCGGCCTGGCGCCGCGAAGACGTTGAGCTTTCCGAACAGGCTCACAAAACCATTACCGACTATGTCAGCGAGCCGGCGCTGGTAGCGCGTATGGTCACGATCGGCCATGCGCTGGCGCGATGGCTGCCGCGCCAGTAGGAGTTCTTGGTTACCTCAACCGATTGCAGCTGAACGCCGGTGCGCACCGAGGCTAATGACTCCATCTCTTACACTCAGCCTGCACCAACTGGTCACTAACTGACTTCGTTACGCACCAGCGCCGCTCGCACAAAATCCCGCTCCGTCACGATGCCAACGAGCAGTCCTTCGCGTACGACCAACATGCACCCCGTGTCCGCAGCGAGCATCTGTTTCATTGCTTGCTTCACGTCGAGATCCGGCGCAGCAGTAGCGAACGAAGTGATCATGATGTCGCGCACTGCGAGAGGCCCTTCGCTGCGTCGCCCGTGCTAGTGGAGTACTTCCCTTGCAGTTAGAAGACCGACCACTTTGCCCTGCATATCTTCGACCGGGACGTGACGGATGTGCTGCCACGTGTGCACAGGCTCATTGAGCTGTTGTTTTTCCAGCATCATGCGTACTGCTGCCGAACAATGTTCGACGCGCTCATCTTCCGAAACCATCGCAAGGTTTTGCAGCAACCAACGTGCGCCTGTCCGGTCAGACTGCACGCGTTGTTCGATAACCCCAATGTACCGCTCCACGTCTTTGCCGGCAACGCCGAGCTGGACCAGACCTTCCCTTGCTGCCGGGATCAGCTCCTGCATCAGCAAATCGCGAGCGACGACGTGGCGTCCGTCCAACCACTGAAATCGCCCGTGCAAGCCGCGCCTTGCAGCCGAGAGCAGGTTGTTCTTTGCGTCCGTGAAGAACACTCTTTCACTGACATCGCCATATTGATCGTCGAGGCGAACCATCAACCCGTAGAACAACGCCGCGTTGGCGACTTCGTCTAGCACGGTCGGGCCACCAGGCAAGACGCGGTTCTCAATGCGAAGGTGAGGTTTACCATCGGTAACCCAATAGCAGGTTCGATTCCATCTCCAAACCGTTCCGTTGTGAAGAGCGAGCGCCGCCAGTTCGGGTACTTCACCGCGCTCGATCATCAACTCGAGCGCTTCGATATCACTGAGGATGACCTGGGCGAACCCCCGTGCTTCTATCGCATTTGCCCTCATTACACGATGTCTGCCCAAAGTAGAACCAGCGATTAGCGATTGAGAGATCTCGACTGAATCAGAACCAATTATGCGTCAGATAGCACATCTTGCACCTGCCCGAACATGGGCATTTGCGACTCGGCCACGTTGGCACGGACCACTGTCACTATAATTTCGACTGGCCATCCGAAGGATCGTTTCAATGACCCGCGTGGCAATTGCAGCAAGCTCCGAGATTTCCGCCCAGGCTGGAGCGGAACTCGCCGACGCGGGGGGAAACGCCGTCGACGCAGTACTCGGTGCCGCACTCGTTTCGATGTGTACAGACATCGGTATCGTCAGCCCGGCAGGCGGAGCGCTGATCGCAATCTGGCCACCGACCGGCGACCCAGTCGTCATCGATGGTTGCCCGGAGATGCCGGGCCGCGGCGAGGACCCCGAACGATTCGGCGATGCTTCCTGGGAGGTTGTCTTCGACTATGGCGGTAAGGCTCGCCAGCGTGTTGGCTTCGGTTCGGTTGCAACGCCTGGCGCCTTCGCGGCAATGGGCGTCGCGTCCGAACAATTCGGCAGTTTGCCATGGTCACACGTGCTGCAGCCGGCTATTCGCTGGGCTGAACGGGGGTTCCCTTTGCGCGGCGGTGCCGCCGAGTATCTGAGTTACACGCATGAGGCCATCTTCAGTTGGTCGCCAGACAGTTATCGCCTGTTGCACCACAGCGATGGCCGCCCACTCGCAGAAGGCGACAAGGTCTTGATCCCCGAACTGGCCGACAGTCTCATGCAAATCGCGTCGGATGGCGTCGACGCGTTCTACAGCGGAGAGCTTGGTCAGCGTATTGCCGCCGGCATCCAGGCTGAAGGCGGCCTGCTCAATCAGGCGGACCTGGATGCGTATCGCGCCGCACTGCATGAGCCGATCACACTCGATTTGGACGACTGGCGCATCGCAACCTGTCCGCCACCTTCTATCGGCGGTCCGTGTCTGGCAGCGATGCTCCTCCTCCTAAGAAAATGCCCCGAGCATGAACTCAATACAGCCGCGATTCACTGGCTCGTCCACACTCAACAAGCAGTTTTGAATTACCGTGCACAGAAACTCGACGCCGCCGGCGATGAATTGGCGGACGAAGTCGAACGTCTGCTGCAGATCGCCAAACTAGGTGAGTCATCCAAATTGTTGTCGGCCCCGTCGACAATTCACGTCTCAGCTGTCGACAGCAACGGACGGGCGTGCTCGCTGACGGCCTCGGCCGGTTACGGCTCGGGTGCAATGGTCCCGGGCACCGGGATCTGGCTCAACAACTCGCTGGGTGAAGTCGACTTGCACCCAAAGGGGCTCAGCGGCATCGCGGCGGGGACGCGACTGCTATCAAACATGGCACCTACGGTCGCGCGCAGCAAGGACGGGACCTTGATTGCGATTGGCTCACCCGGCGCCTCCCGCATCACGACCGCCCTTGCTCAATCTATTTGGCATCACGTCCACTTCGGCAATTCACTCCACGCCGCCATCGAGCATCCGCGCCTTCACGTAGAGATCGGCGCCGAAGAGCCGGCGATTTCATACGAGCGCGGCTTGCCGGTCACGCCCGGTAATGGCTTCGAACTGCGCGAGTTCGATCGCCTGAGTATGTACTTCGGTGGCGTGCAGGCCGTGCGTTGGAGCCCGTCAGAAGCTTTCACCGCCGTCGCCGATAGCCGCCGATCGGGCCACGTGGCCTACGGCGGAGAATAGTCCTAACAGCTCCGCCGATTGTTCTTCGTTAGCGAATTCTCTTTCACTGCCGCGCCTCTCCTTTGATTTCTTCCATATACCTAGACATCTTTGCGGCATCGAAGTAAACGTGGTGGGAGGTGCGCTTGGCTTCGTCGTTGAAAGTCACAAAGGCCGCCATATCCATCTCGATAGTCTTGCCCAATGCACGATGGGTGGCCACCCAGGTGAACTGCAGCGCCATGCTGTCGCCCTGCACCACCCCGTTTTTGTAGACGACTTTTGCTTTCCATGTCTTCAGCACACTATTGAAGAATGCAGTGATCTCGTCGATTCCTCGTTGAGTTCCTGTGGGCGAAACGCGTACGGCGTCGTCCGCGTACATGCCAAGATACAGCGAGAGGTCACCGATCTCGTTGCCATGGTTGTAATAGTCTCTTTGCGTGAACAGAAGCTCTCGTGTCCGGTCTTCCCGCTCCCCGGCGGCACTGTTTTCAATGACCGCGATGTTGCAGACAATGGCAACAACAAGCGCGACAGCAAAACCTTGCGCGGAAGATGTACTGGGCCGGTAGCTCATGCGTGCCTCCTCTAGGGACTATCTCTACAAATCGATTATCGAGGCATGGCATTCAACTGCCACTGCACTAACACTGCGTTCGGATCGATCAGTGAATCGACAATCGCGAAATGGTCCAGACCGTCGGGGGCGAACAGTTGGTGCGGGTACCCCAGTTTGCTCCACTTGGCAGCCATCGCTTCTGATTGACGGTGGTACTCGTCGGATTCGTCTTTGCCGACAATCAGCAGCAACGGCGCCTCGATCGGGTACTCCAAAAGTGCCGGCGAGTTGCGCCTGGCCATCTCCGGATCCATACCCAACTTCTCATTGAGGTAGGAAAGTTGTATTGGCTCGAGTTCGAACAAACCCGATATTGCGCAGACGCCTTTAACAAGATCTCGCGGTAATCCGGCTTCAAAATCCGGCCAATTGGTGCCCAGCAACATGGCCGCAAGGTGGCCGCCGGCCGAATGCCCGGTCACATAAATACGATCCGGATCACCCCCGAAATCCTTTGCGTTGCGCCATAACCAAGCCAGAGCGGCGCGGTTTTGCCGCACGATTTCGTCCATGCTCCCGTGCGGCGCAAGAACGTAATTGTTCACGACGGTGGTAATGCCGTGCGAAACCATCCCCTCGGCCACATAGGAACAATCGCTTTTGTCCAGCGAGTACCAGTAGCCACCATGGATAAACACGTAGATCGGTGCCCCAGAAATCGCTGCTGGAAAGATATCCAGCCTCTCCGTCGCCTGCTGACCGAATGCCACGTCCAGCCGGCAGTTCAGTTTTTCCCGTGTGCCCTTGCTCCAGTCAGCCCATGCCGCAAACCGATCGATATAATCCGGAAAGCGCTGGCGATTGTTGTATTGAGCGTTGAGTCCGGCCTGGTCGTAGTCTTGCCAGACTGTTGCCGAAGAACTCATTTAACCGCTGCTCTGGTCCGTTCCTGGATACGCGCTTTCTGGCCCGGCGTGGGCATTTCAGATCCGTCTTGGCGGACAGTTCTGTAAACCGCGGGGCTGGTCAGCTCCAGCAATTCGAGGTCTTCCGAGTATTCCCGCAATTCGTGCAGAGTGTTTCCGGGTATGGTGACCGTATCGCCCTGCTCATAGCGAAACTCGCCATGGTCGGCGTAGTAAAAGCTGACCCAGCCTTTGAGCACCATGGCGAACTGCAGGTTGACGAGATGCCGGTGCAAGCCATTGTGCCCACCGTGCAGATGCTTGGCCTTGATGATATGAGCGTGAAAATCACCATGGGTCGCATCGGCCAGGCCGAGGTCCCGATAAACGAACTCCTCTCGCAGGCCATCGGTCTCGTATTCCGCGCCTGTGGAGCGGCTTACGACAAATCGATACTCCTGAGAGCCTTTCGCGGGGCCGGGGTTGAGAGTATTACTCATGGGATCCTCCGTTTTCATCAGCGTCGGTATCGGCCGGCCGTGAACCCGGCACCAGCATTCGGCGCCGCCCTTCCAGCAAGCCGGCATGGAACAAAATACCTGTTCTCGCCGGACGAATTCGCAATATTGCCGAGCAACCATGCCATATCAGATACGAGGCGAGGCACAGCGCTCAATTTACTCCCGATCACAGCTTCATGCCAGAGTCACAGATCACAACAGGTAAGGAATCGCTTGACAACCCGTGTTCGACCAGCACGTTGACGGAGATCAATGCTCGGCACCAAGCGATCGATATGCTAGCTAGGGTGCGTCAGTAGTCTTGCTGATCAGGCGACGCAGGGCAATGGACGGGTGTCAAACGCTGCCAAGTTTGATAACGGCCGGGGACACAATGCAAACCACAGACGTCATTAGCAGCAACGAAGCCGGCGACCTCCCGGGGCTGCTACGCTGCCGCGCCGCGCGCGCGCCGCAGGCGGTCGCTTATCGCCAATTCGAAGAATCCACCAATTCATGGCGAGCCTACACATGGAAAGAGATCCAGCAGGAGATCGGCCGATGGCGCACAGCTCTGAACGCAGAGGGGCTCGAACGCGGCAATCGCGTTGCAGTGATGCTCAAGAATTCCGTGCAGTGGGTGTTGTTCGAACAAGCCGCTCTTTCCCTCGGGCTGGTTGTCGTACCTCTTTATAGCAGGGATGCCGCAGGCAACGCCGCCTTTATCCTGGGCAATTCCGGAAGTCAGTTGGTCCTGCTCGGCGACAGCCAACAATGGCAGAAGATCGTTCAGCATCGGGAATTGTTCCCCGATCTCGCGACCGTCATCACGCTCGATCGTGCACCCGAAGCCGAACGCGAGTTGGACGTTCGTTACGTCGAAGACTGGCTGCCAGACAAAATGTCGGTGCAGCCAGTACATAATGCTCCTGATGATCTCGCCACAATTTGCTACACCTCCGGAACAACCGGTCGGCCAAAAGGCGTCATGCTGTCTCACCGGAACATTCTCTCCAATGCAGAGGCAATTGTCAGCACAGTTCCGGCATACCGCGAAGACGTGTTTCTCTCTTTCCTGCCGCTTTCTCACATGCTCGAGCGTACAGGGGGTTATTACTATCCGATGTTGTGTGGAAGCGAGGTGGTTTTCGCGCGTTCCGTTGAGACGGTCGGCGAAGATCTCCAGCAGATACGCCCGACCGTGCTGATTTCGGTGCCGCGCATGTTCGAGCGGGCTTACGCTCGTATCGAATTCGCCCTGGCAAAGAAAGGCAAGCTCGCACAGCGTTTATTCAAACTTGCTGAGAAAGTGGGTTGGAATCGCTTTGAGCGACTGCAAGGTCGCAGAGACAAACTCGATTTGGGCCAGCGAATTCTGTGGCCGATACTGCGAATCATGGTAGTAAACAAGATTCTCAGCCAGCTTGGTGGTCGTTTGCGCATGACCATCAGTGGTGGCGGACGCCTCGATGAGCAAATTGCAAAGTGTTTTCTCGGCTTTGGCCTGCCACTGTTGCAGGGATACGGGCTGACCGAGTCATCCCCCTGCGTCAGCAGCAACGTGGAAGAAGACAATTTGCCAGATTCTGTCGGCCGGGCATTGCCTGGGGTGAAAGTGCGGCTGGGTGAAAACAACGAGCTACTGGTCGGCGGTCCCGGCGTCATGCTTGGTTATTGGCAACGCCCCGACGCTACCGCAAATACCTTCGATGCGGAGGGCTGGCTGCGCACCGGAGACATTGCTGAATTCGTTGAAGGACGGATCTTTATCCGCGGACGGATCAAGGACATCCTTGTTACCTCGACCGGAGAGAAAGTGCCAAGGGCCGACCTTGAATCGGCGATAAGTCGGGACCCGCTGTTCGAACAAGTCGTCGTTGTCGGCGAGGCCAAACCATACCTCACCGCACTGATCGTCGTGCAAGGCGAAGCCTGGAAGCAGTTTGCTTCAGAACTAGGCCTCGACGCCGAATCCCCGACCACTCTTGCTTCCATTGAGGCAAAGAAAGCTGTCCTCAAACGGGTCGCAACCCTCCTTAAAGAGTTTCCCTCCTACGCCCGGGTGCGCGACACCTACCTGACCCTCGAGCCATGGACCGTCGACAATGGTCTGATGACGGCAACGCAAAAACTCAGGCACGCAAAAATCCTGGAGCATTTCGAAGACGTTATAGAAACACTCTATGCAGGGCATGAGCGACGACCAAAGGCCAAAAGGGAAAACATATAAGACAGGGGCGCGTTGTCGAGGCATTGACATTGGACTGCTTGTGCAATAGCCGCGCTTGCCCGCCCATCTTGACTCGCGCTATGGCGTCTACCAGCGCATCGAACTAAACTGCGTCATCACGCCTGCTTGAATCACGAAAATGCCAAAGACCATTCGGACCGAGCTGGGTTATCTGGTCCCGTCAAAGGAAAGGCCCGTCTATTTCGCCTCGCAAGCCGGGGCAGAGGCACAGCTCGATATCGCGGCCAGGATCGTCCCGCGCGCCGTGACCATTGGGGATGCCCGCGAGAAAGCTCCTCCGCCAACGTTGGATAAAGAAGGCTTTGCTCTGGCGGATCATGTCAGTGCCGTAACGGACTTCTATGACGACGCCCAGATCCGCGACATTTACGAAGCCGAAGTCGCCGCACTGGTTAAAGAGATCACCGGCGCCTCACGAGTTGTGGTGTTCGACAACACCCGCCGCTCGGATGCAAAGACGATTCGCGGCAAACGCAACACGCGCGAGCCCTCTTCGGTCGTTCACAACGACTACACCGATGCCTCCGCCCAAAAACGGCTGCACAACATTCTGCCAGACGAAGCAGACGACCGATTACAGCACCGTTTCGCCATCGTCAACGTCTGGCGTTCGATTGGCGGGCCCGCACTGACAACACCGCTGGCGCTGTGTGATGCGAGCAGCGTTTGTGAGACCGACCTGGTCCCCACCGAACGCCGGGCAAAAGACCGGATCGGTGAGCTGCAACTGGTCACCTTCAATCCCGACCATCGCTGGTTCTGGTTCTCGGGCTTAACCAGATCAGAAGCGGCGCTCATCAAGACTTTTGACTCCGCTCTTGACGGGCGCGCGAGACGCTCGATTCACACGGCCTTCAAAAATCCGGACGCTCCCGCGAACGCTGCCCCGCGCGAAAGTATAGAAACGCGAACCTTCGCGTTCTTCAATTAGGACCCGGGTTGATTCATTGAATCGCAAATTTCGAACGCTTCCCTGACCCCTGGCACTCATGGAATCTCACATGGCTGACACCACCCCTCCAGAATCTCCCGACTCCCTCCTTGAAAAAGTAGAGGGTGCCGAGCGACTTTTCCTGTCGGGCCGACGCAGCCGGGAGGCGGATCTCGTCAGCGCGGTGACGGTGTTCCTCGAGTTTCTGCGTGGATTCGAAAGTTTCGATTTTGAACAGTCCTGCGTAACGGTGTTCGGATCTGCACGCTTCGGCGAGGACCACGAATACTACAAACTGGCCCGAGACATGGGCCGCGAGCTTGCCAAGATGGGATACGCCGTGATGACCGGCGGCGGGCCCGGATTGATGGAGGCGGCAAATCGCGGCGCCAAGGAGGCGAGCGGGCTGAGTCTCGGTTGTAATATCCAGCTACCGAGCGAACAGAAACCAAATCCGTATCTGGATAAGTTCATCAAATTCGAACATTTTTTTGTTCGCAAGGTGATGCTGGTCAAGTATTCCACGGCGTTCGTGGTTATGCCAGGCGGTTTCGGCACCCTGGACGAGGCCTTCGAGGTCGCCACTTTGATACAGACAGGAAAGCTTGACCGTTTTCCGATTGTCGGGTTGGGCGGCGACTTCTGGACTCAGCTTCGCAAATTCGCGCGTGAGACAATGCTGACAAAAGGCGTCATCAGCGAAGACGACATCGCTTTCATCCATCCCACCGAGAGCGTCGAGGAAGCCCTGCAGTTCATTCCACCTCCGCCACAGCGCCAATAGTTCTTGGTCCATCACGCACAACGTTCTCGTCACTGAACTCTGCCGTCACCCTGAGATAGATCGATCTACCGGCTCACCCTCTGCACTTGCCTTGTTTTGAGGGGCCTGCACACTCTTATCCAGATTGCGAATACTCAACGACCTACCATGGCCCGACCCGCAAGCAGGTACAGTCTGCCGTAGCCTGGAGCAAGCGGCAGTGATAACCTGAACGCTCAGAGAAACCGGAGGACACGCATGGCACTGTACGCAGCGCAATTCGTAGGATCGATCCCCGAAAACTACGACCAGTGGCTGGTACCCCACCTGTTTGACGGTTACGCTGACGACCTGGCCCACCGTGTGTTGGCCCTGCAGCCCAGAA
This sequence comes from Betaproteobacteria bacterium, assembly GCA_020346185.1. Classification (GTDB taxonomy): domain Bacteria; phylum Pseudomonadota; class Gammaproteobacteria; order Burkholderiales; family Eutrophovitaceae; genus SG8-40. The sequence continues at coordinate 3,116,453 of CP070775.1, forward strand.
CAGTGTTGGAACTGGCAGCGGGCACCGGGATCCTTAGCCGAAAACTACGCGACATTCTCGCCAGCGGCAGTGATCTTGTTGCCTCGGACCTGAATGCCCCTATGCTGGATATCGCAAGATCAAAGTTTCAGCCGGGCGAATCGGTACGGTTCGACGAGGTGGATGCAACCGACCTGCGTTTTGGTGACGCGAGTTTTGATGCCGTTGTTTGCCAGTTTGGCGTCATGTTCTTTCCTGACAAAGCGCGTTCCTACAGCGAGGTCCACCGTGTCCTCAAACCAGGCGGCAGTTATTTGTTCAACGTCTGGGATTCATGGGAGCAAAACCCTTTCGCACAGATTGCGCACGGAATCGTAGAAGCAACTTTTCCAGATGACCCACCCGGGTTCTACAAAGTGCCGTTCGGCTACCACGACACCGGTGAGATCAGGAAGGCCGTTGCCAGTGCAGGTTTCTCCGAAGTGACGGTAGAACATTTACCAATGACCTCCACGATACCTTCGGCGGCGAACTTCGCGAAAGGCCTGGTGTTTGGAAATCCACTTCACGATGAAATCGTTGCGCGGGGTGGAAATCCGGAGGAAGTATGTGCAGGAGTTGAACAGGCCATCGAAAGAAATGTCGGAACGGATCTGTCACTGCAGGCGTTAATCGTCCACGCGTACAAATACTGATCAATCCAGCTTCTGCTTCTGAATCGTGTTTCAAGAAAGCCGACGTAACACACTTTTCCCGTAATGAGAAGCCAGGTGCTGCCCGACTTGGCAGCGACTGCCTTGCTGACCTTGAACAGATCTTGATGCGGATCAAAGAGCCTGCGCTTTGATTGGCCTGGTCGGAGAATTCGTTTTCTGAAGAACTCACTCACGGGTATCGTAGAACAACGTTATTCGATCGCTGCGTTGTCGCTTGCTACGACACTCGCATCCGTCGTCCGGGCAAACGCATCTGAACTGGCCGAAGACAAAGAATTCCATACTTCAAATGCAAACTCTGTCACGGCGCCATACAGCAAGAAGAGGTAAGTTCTGGCGCGCTGTTTTGATCACCTCAGCACGTTCAGCTGGCAGCGCAGGTATCCGTCACCGCAAACACAAGGGATTTCGTTTCCCAGCCGATTCCCGCCTTTGGTACGCGATTTTATTCAGGGTCGACGGGCGAGCGCATCGCCTTCGCCCCGCCCTTCGGACCTAACCTGCACGGCGTCGTTGGGCGCCCGGCAGTAACGGTCGAAGGGTTTACCTAACCCAATACCATGCTGAAAACCCTTAAGGGAATGGAATGGTCCGAAGCAGCGCCCAATGTCGCATCACCGCCCCTAGGCATGGGTGCCGGGTCTATACATTACTATGAGCAAAAAGGCCCGGAAATTCGGCGCAAGATCATTCTCCGCGCCAAGGCGACGCCATGTTCATCCAGGGTCCTGATTCTGACGACGCTTAGCGATATTGGCCGTACCCGGATGCAAGCCGCGATCGTTTTGACCTTTCGCAAAAACCTGATCGATTGCTGCTGGCTTATACTGTCCCCACATCGCCAGCAGGAAATCGGTTGTGCGCTGCCCATTCTTTTTTCTTGTCATTTTGTTGTTATCCGCGTGTAGTGCGGACAAAACCGCCAACGCTCGCCTTCCCTTCGCTACGACAGAGATCACCTCGTTTAATCAGCCTTGGGCCATGAGTTTTCTGCCCGACGGGCGGCTGCTGGTCACCGAGAAGGAGGGTCACTTGTACATCGTGACCCAGGATGGCACCAAGTCGAAGCCTTTGCGCGGCGTTCCGGATGTTGTTTACGGCGGCCAGGGTGGGTTGGGTGATGTCGTACCGCATCCTGACTTCGCCTCGAACCGTTTCGTCTACACTAGTTTCGTTGAGGCCGGTACGGGCGGTGTCAGAGGTGCTGTCGTCGCGCGGGCGAAGCTCCAGCTGAATCATGACGGCGGAAGACTGGAAGATCTCGAGATCATCTGGCGAGCGGTTCCGAAAGTGTCGGGTGGCTATCACTTTGGTCACCGCATCGCCTTCTCGCCAGACGGCTTTCTGTTCATATCATCGGGCGAGCGCAACAAGTTCAACCCGTCGCAGAACATGAAACAGAACCTCGGCAAGATCGTGCGCTTACATGATGATGGTTCTGTACCCGCCGATAACCCGTTTGCAAATTATGGTGGTGTGGCGGCGCAGATCTGGTCACTGGGCCACCGAAATCCTCTGGGACTCGCTTTCGACGAAAAGAGCCGCCTGTGGAATGTCGAGATGGGGCCTCAGGGTGGCGACGAACTGAACCTCGTTATTCGCGGCGCCAATTACGGATATCCGATCGTCTCAAATGGTGATCACTACGGCGGCCGGGAAATTCCCGATCACGAAACGCGACCCGAATTTGAACCACCCAAAGTCTGGTGGACACCCGTGATTTCACCCGCTGATCTGATGTTCTACTCGGGGGCGCTGTTTCCGGAATGGAAGGGAAACGCGTTCATCGCGGGCTTGTCCGCAGCGGCCTTGATACGAGTAAAAATTGAAGGTGATACTGCGGCCGAGGCGGAACGTTTCAAAATGAACGCACGAATACGTGCGGCCAGACAGGGGCCGGGCGACGCGATTTGGGTACTGGAGGATGGGCGTGGCGGGCGGCTGCTCAAACTAACGCCTGATTGATTCTAAGCGGCGCGAACCGAGCCAGGCTCACGTTCGTGCTGTTAGGCGCAGAACGCGAGACCCGACTCCAAGCCTGTGCAAGACGTAAACCATCCGCGATACGCCGCTTAGATACATCGTCAGGCCTTGTACCCTGGAATTTCGCAGTTCGTCTCGCAGGACTCGTCCATTCAGTTAATCGATCGCGTTGCCCCTATGACAGTAGCCAACCGCCATCGACATCGACGGTCGTTCCAGTCACAAAGTCGTTCTGAATCACAAACAAAATTGCTTGCGCCACTTCATCAGCAGTGCCTGCCCGAGGGATGATGTTTCCAGCCGTTGTCTTCGCATAGAAAGCGTTACGTTCCTCGCCTTCAAGAGCAACCATCGGCGTGTCTATCACGCCTGGCGAGACAACATTGATTCGTTTTGGCGCAAGTTCTCGCGTGATGGCTCGCACCAGCGCCTCAACGGCACCGCCTACGGAGCCGATCGCGACCTGCCCCGGCCGGGTCTTGCGCGCCGGTGCGCCGCTGACCAAAACGATAGCGCCGTCGTCGGGTAAATGCTCAGCGCCGTAGCGAACGACATTCGCATAACCCCAAAGCTTGTCAAAGGACCCCTTGTAGCCATCCATGTCCATTTCGAGAAACGGGCCAACTGCGCGCGCACCGCCGGTCGCAGCGCTCACCAGAATGTCATAGGGCGCGCATTCTTTGAGTACCGACTGCACGGCATCGCGGTCGAGCACATCGCATCTCTTCAGAGTGATACCCGCCGGCAAATCAACCGTGCTATCGGGGTTGCGGCTAATTGCGATCACTCTTGCACCCAATGCGACGAGTTGCCTTGCGGCAGCGAGGCCAATGCCGGAGGTCCCGCCAAAAATCACTGCTTTCTTTCCCGCTACGTCCATCTTTAATCGTCCTCCTCTTGACTTGTTAGATACTCGTTAATCGTTCTTTTTCGACACGCGGTCAACGCCGTACGCAGCGAGAGCACACTATGCCATTGTTCCCCCTTCAGCAACATATACAACTTAAGTGACTGTCTTTACTGCGCAGTCATTCAGGGAAACCTGGTTACCACCTCTTGAGTACCTGTCTTCCCGCTTGGTAGGCCACGGGCTGGAATTAATGATTTACCAGTTGATCGGGCGTTCACGCGGCTTGTTGACAGGATTGCGACAGCGGATCACCGAGGCGGTGAGGCGACCGAGACCTTGAATGGCGAGGCATTCCCGGCAGTTAGCGCAATCTGGGTCAAAAGCTACACTGCCTAGAATGGGAGCAGCCTAGCATTTTTCCAAAAATTTAGTGCGCTGCCCCGATTTACAACCACGCCATCCTATATTGCCAGCAACAAATCACTCGGATCGCTCTTGTGCTCAGCATTGCCATCAGCGTTTTATAGCGAGACCAGATAATAGAAAAGCAGTGCGGACCGCACCTTGATATCCGCGAATAGCTCGTCGGCGCGATCAAAATACTTCATACGCTCGCGTTCAGAAGAAACCAACATGGCCGCACAATGTACATATTTTGTACAATCGAATATTCACTTTACATTATCATGCATAAATCATGTAGAAATATAGAAAAATATATTGGCATTTTGTACACATCTATATATCCTTTGTGGCAACATTAGAAAGCGACAAAGTCTTAGTTTCAAAGTATCAGCCACATATCTTTCAATTCACATCAAGGAACTCATTATGATCTCGCGTTCACTACTCGCCTTCCTCGGGCTACTTCTCTCCTCGGCTGCTGCTGCCGCCCCCAACTGGACCATCCTTGCCGGCGACATTGCCAACAGCACGTACCTCGACAAAGCGTCAGTGGCCAAGCATGGCGATTTCATGCGGGCGGACGTACTACGAAATTACGACGAGGTGATTACGCTCGGTAACGATCCAGTTACAGGGGCCGACATGTATCCCCACCGCTCGGTCAAAGTCACGTACCACGTCGACTGTGGGAGCGGCATGGTTGCCATGACTAGCTGGAAGATGTTCGAAGGCAGTCTTGGAAACGGAGAAGTGGTGTGGGCAGACAAACTTTGGGGCAAACCCAATCTCACTTCTGCCAATGACGCTGAAACGCGCGACGTTTTGCGCTCGACGTGCGCTACCAAGAGCGTTTCGCGCTAAACAGGTTTTGACCGACACCGTACGGGTTGATGAAACCCCGCTGGTTTTGAAGAGCGGCGTGGTAGGGCCGGCTGATGGGGCATGTCGGGAAACAAGCCCCCCTTTTTCTGTGAGCAGACCACGAAGCAGGCAATCGGCAGCCGGTTGTGAAAAGCGACCGATTCGCTCATCGAGCTTCCCTGGCAGATACATTTGCTGTCCAGAATCACGGGAGGCCCTCTAAATCTTCGCGTTGATAGATCGTGACATGTGGTTGCTGGCTCTAATGGCTCGAGGCCGACGACGTCACGATAATGCGGCTGAGGAGGTCATCCAAACTAGACGACAAAAACAGGTCGGGCACTCAACAGATTACCACGGCTGTTGGTGTCAGCATGTTTTTCTTTCGACTCCAAAAGCACATTAGCCATCGGCAGCTTGCACTGTCTCGCTACCTATCTGACAAGTGCTGGTCAGCACTGGACAGGCTCAAATACACCTGATACGGCCCTTGACATTAACTGCGACATCTTGAGATTCAACAGTCGCTGACTGGACGACAAGCGCAGAGGAAATACGCACACCCCACACCGAGTCCTGCAGCAAGTTGACGTCGCCGAGAGGAGACGAGCGCCGTGGCAGTCGATCTCGTAAGCAGTTCTTTTCTTTCGACAAGCATCTACTGGCATGGCACTTGCCATATGCCAACGCAGTGCGCCTGTTGCGCTACCGCAGTCGATGCGGATAAGACTAAGACAATGGGCAACTCAGCCTGAAAAGGGCAACTCATCCGAAAGGGTGCGACGCAAAGTCAATGGCCTAACTCCGCTCGCGGACATGGCGGCATGGCTACCAGGCAAGCACGTGGAGTCGTGTGCCCAGCGCATCGGCTAAAGTAGCAATCGCGCTCGCGTTGCGCGGCAGTCGGGGTCCAATGTGACCCGATTGCACCGACTGACGCGATCGTGCCTGTGGCAACCACGTAAGCCTTCCTGAGCGTCCCCCCTCTCGCTGAGAACTGACGCAGCCTCCCTTTGGGGAGGCCGACTGACTGCTGATGGAGGGGGAGAGACTTTTGATTTACCGCCACGACATGCACCCTCCTTGGCAAGGGGAGTTGCTCATGCAGATCGCCCCGGTCGCCAACTGGTCGCCCGCCGCGCCCTGTTTCGCCAGTCGCCAAGAGGGTTTTGCTCCCTTCAAAGATGTTCCTGAGTTGCTGCCACCCTGATGAGATGACCCGCGAATGCCCTCTCGCAACAATCGAGGGGCCATTGCATTGGCAACTCAGAAGAATCATTCGGGTCATCCTGCCGCTGCGCTGGATAGCGGCGATGAAAAACGTGATATCGATCATTACCTAGAGGAGAATCATCATGAGACGAGTATTTATGGTTGCGGCCCTCACAGCTATGTTCACAGTCAGTGGGGCAATGGCGCAGAACACGAACAACGGCAATGGCGCAAAAGTCGGCAAGCAGGGATTTCTGCTCAACGTCATCGCGTTCGAGAACTGTCCTCAGGGCGAGTTCCTCGACTCGCATCGCCATCAGATCGCCGTTAAAGCAAACCACCAAGGGAACGCCACAAACAAGTCGGAAAAGACGAACAAGATCTTTCTGCGCTCCGGCGAAGACTTTTGGGTCCAGGATGGCAATGCGTGCGACAAAGGCGGCGCGCAATTCGAGCTTCCCATCACCGATGCCAACTGTTCGAACTGCGGCGACGTCACATCGGAATCAGACCCGGAACCGACCTTCACGGAGTACGAAGTTCGAGCGCGCATGGTCGGTCAACCCGGTGGCAAGGTCACTGTTACCAGCTGCACCGAAATGTTGGTCGAGGATGAGAACGGCGGAGATCCGACACTCGAATCGTTCTGCTCGGTCGGCGAAAACAACGTCTGGGTCGGAGAACGCAAGGTCGGCAGCGGCAAGACGCAGAACAAATGGGACAATGTCAGCACTGAATTACTGACAGTCTGCATCGACACCACTGGTGATGGCAGCTGCGACCAACGCATCGGTCTATTCGATTCGAGTGGCAAAGATTACTGGTGGAACTGGGATACCGAAAAACGCCCTCACGTCCAGCTCGTGTTTTTCCCTGCCTCGGGCGCCGAGTAAGAAACACGTCTGCGCGGCTGGCCGCCGCTCGTAGCAGTCATAGGCAAAGCCCTTGCGAGTTCGCAAGGGCTTTGCGCCTGGCGCGCACCGACTGCATCTCGAAAACGATGCCGCTCACCGGCGCAGTCGAATCCAGAACCGGGTTTGTCGAAGCGACGAACCGGTCATCAATCTACCCAAAGGCGAACTGCGCTCCCCAAAACAAACAGACCGGCGGGAGCCTCGAGCACATCTGCATCGAAGTCGCGGAACGCTCTACCGAGAACATGATCGACTCGATCGTGAACGACCCTGAGCTGGCAAAGGCCTCACGCGGTGGCAGCCGTGCGGCAGAGCGCCTGACGCAGAGCAATCACACAATTTCCGGTTTCTGGCCTGTCGCCCTTCTCGTTACTTCACTTCGAACAGACGTATTGAAAACAAATCCGCAACGCCAATACAAGTTACTCATTCGACATCGAACTACGCTACGCGATTGCCCGGTTTGAAGTTGCTGGAGATCGCAAAAGTTTCCTCGGTCCGAAACTTGTGAGGATCAAGATCGGCTTCCAAACCAATGTACAGACAGGATCGCGCTGGACCAACTCCGCTGGTCAGTCACTCGTGATTGCCCTCCCTGCATCCACCCATCGCATCGAGACGAGCACAGCGGATGAAGGGAAGGACTGCCCCACTGAATCTAGACGGCCGTCGATTCCACATGGTCGACATGATCCGGCTGTTGCCTGGCAGCAATCAAGCACCCGATGACGATCAGGGCCGTCCCCGTCAAAGTAGTTACGGTGACCTCCTCCGCAAAGACCAGCCAACCGAACAGGGCCGCCCAGACGAAGGCCGTGTACTCTGCCGCGATCAGCATCCTGCTCTGCGCCCGCGCGTACGCCCATGACATCAACAGCATGGAAATAATACCCAGCACCCCGGCAAAAAACAGGTCAGGCAGCAAATCGTAATCAGGAATAACCGCCAACGCCGGCGCAAACAACAGGTACGCGCAAAGCACCGTAGCGCTCTGGAAGAAGGCGATTTCTATGGGCTCGGCAACGAGCGCCTGCTGCCGTTGCAGGATCAGGTTGTAGGCGTAGAGCATCGCCGAGAGCAAGATGGCACCGATCCCCTTGCCGACGTCATCGTCGTAAACTCCGCCCAGTTTGCCCGCGACAACGACCAGTGCCCCGGCAAAACCGAGTAACGATGCAAAGATCGCCCTGCCAACAATTCTTTCCGACAACATCGCCGCTGCAAGATACAGTGCAATGAGCGGCGCGACAAAGGACAATCCGATCGCCTCTGCCATCGGCAGATAAGTCAGGCCGTAGAAGAACAGGAACGCCATCATTGACATAATGATCCCACGCCGGACATGCAGTCGGAGAATCGATCGGTCGGGCCAGCGTTTCCGCCGCCAGACGAACAGGCTCGCCGCAATTACCAGGGCGAACACTGTACGCCAAAGCATCGCATTGTAGGCACCCAACGCAATCGCCAGCGCTTTCATCACAGCATCCATCATCGAATAGCTGGCGATACCGAGCATGGCGACTGTAAAGGGTAGGGCCGTAACACGAGCGGGCCAGATCATGGCGTGACAAATTCTCGACTGGGTTGGTCGTGTGTTTCGCAAGCGCTCGGCGGGCAACGAAACGATGGCAGGTCCTGACAGACAACAAACGTCGACCCTGGAAACGGAACGAACTATCCGGCGTCGCGCAAAGCTGGCATATTGCTCCCCTGCAGAATCTCCCCGGTCTGACGAACGAAATACCTAAGATTTCCGAACAGGTCGAGGTAACGTTTATCTAGCGTTTATATCAGGAAGTTCGACTACGCGCCTCGCTATTTTGCTGCTAAGAGCCCCGTTGCAACAAGGCGTGCGCAGGCCGGCACGCCCAACCCGCCGCTTCCCGGTCCCATGCCGTCCGATTTTGACGTGATTTACCGAGTGCAAATAATAATAGTTGACCGCAACCGGACCGGATAATCAGACCCTGCCGTGCGGCGCCGCGCACAAATAATGAATTGGGGTCTTGAAAAAATTTTTCGTCTTTGTTAAAACTTCGCGCTCGCTGACGTTCGTCCCGCGAACTGAGACAATTCCGATGATAGAAATCGAAGGCCTGACAAAGCGTTACGGCCGGCACACGGTCGTTGATGACCTGACCTTTCACTGTAGCTCGGGAGAGGTGCTTGGCTTCCTCGGCCCCAACGGAGCCGGTAAATCCACGACCATGAAAATGGTTACCGGCTTCGTGGCACCGAGCGCCGGCACCGCCAGCGTTTGCGGTCACGACATCCGGTCCGACACCCTTGCCGCACAACGCCGTATCGGCTATCTGCCGGAAGGCGCGCCGCTATACCCGGAAATGACACCCGGGAGTTTTCTCGACTTCATCGCAGACATAAGGCAGTTGTCTGGTAACGCCCGTCGCCAACGGCTCGAAGAGGTCACCGAGTTGTTGCACCTCGGCCCGGTTCTAAACCAGGCCACCGAAACACTGTCAAAAGGCTTCAAGCGCCGCGTCGGTCTGGCGCAGGCAATCCTGCATGACCCCGACGTGCTGATCCTCGATGAACCGACGGACGGGCTGGACCCGAATCAGAAACACGAAGTCCGCGAATTGATCCGCTCCATGTCGGAACAGAAACTGATCATCATCTCGACACATATCCTCGAGGAGGTCGACGCGGTGTGCACTCGCGCGATCATCATCGCCGAAGGGCGCCTGCTCGTTGACGATACCCCGAAAGCCCTGGCCGTACAGGCCGATGGCAATCTCGACGAGGTTTTCCGGCGCATCACCCAACCCGGTGCAAACTCCGAGGAGGTCAACAACACATGAACATGATCAAAGCAGTATTCCGGCGCGAGTTGCAAAGCTATTTCGCTACGCCGGTTGCATACGTGTTTATCGTGATCTTCCTCATGTTGATCGGGGCGTTCACATTTTACCTGGGCGGGTTCTATGAGCGCGGCCAGGCGGACCTGCGCGCCTTCTTCAACTATCACCCCTGGCTATACCTGTTCCTGGTTCCGGCCATCACCATGCGGCTGTGGGCCGAAGAACGCAAATCCGGCACGATCGAGCTACTAATGACGTTGCCAGTAACACCCTGGCAGGCAGTGCTGGGCAAGTTTCTGGCGTCCTGGGCGTTCGCCGGTGTTGCACTTTCACTGACATTTCCGATCTGGATAACGGTCAACTACCTGGGTGATCCGGATAATGGCGCGATTGTCGCAGCGTACATCGGCAGCTTTCTGATGGCCGGCGGATTCCTCGCGATCGGCTCTTGCCTGTCCGCGTTTACACGCAACCAGGTAATTGCCTTCGTCATCACCGCGGTGGTGTGTTTCGGTTTCCTGCTGTCAGGTTTTCCGCTGGTGCTCGATTTGTTCTCTGGCTGGGCGCCCCAGATCATCGTCGACGGCATCGCGTCACTCAGTTTCCTCATCCATTTCGAGGATATTTCTCGCGGTGTCATCGACTTTCGTGACTTCATCTATTTCGCGCTCGTCATCGGTGCATTTCTGTACGCCAATACGATCGCACTGAGTTGGAAGCAGGCGGACTGAAGATGAGTACCCGTGCGCAAACCCGTTTCGGCGCGTCTAGCCTGTTGTTGCTCGCCATCGCTTTTGTCGTCGCGGTTATCGTTTCGGATCACCTCTTCAAGGGCCTTCGCATCGATCTGACCGAGAACAGACTCTACACCTTGTCCGACGGAACAAAGGCGGTCGTCAGAAGAATCGACGAGCCGATCACGCTGTATTTCTTCTTTTCCGACCAGGCCACACGAAGCGCGCCCTCGATCCGCGACTATGCCACACGCGTGCGTGAAATGCTCGAAGAGTTTGCCGTCGCGAGTCGCGGCAAGCTGCACCTGCGGATAGTCGACCCCCTTCCGTTCTCCGAAGAAGAGGATCAGGCCGCGCAATTCGGACTGCAGAGTGTGCGGTTTGCTGCGACGTCGGCGCCTATCTACATGGGACTGGCTGGCACCAACAGCGTCGGCGACGAAGAGATTATCCCGGTCTTCTATCCCGACAAGGAGACCTCCCTCGAATACGACATCGCAAAACTCGTTAGCACACTTGCAGAACCAGAGCGCAACGCTGTAGGTTTGATTTCCGGCGTACCGATGGCCGGACAATTCGATCCACGCACGAGGGGTATGCGACCGCCGTGGGTTGTCTATCAACAAGTCAGTCAAGTATTCGAGATCCGGGAACTCGGCACGTCAGTTGACGTGATTCCCGACGATATCGGCGTTCTGTGGATCGTGCAGCCGAAAGATCTTTCCGAATCGACACAGTATGCAATCGACCAGTTCGTCATGCGCGGCGGCAAGGCATTGGTGTTTGTTGATCCAATGGCCGTGATTGACACGGCCGTGCCCGCCGGCATGCCGCAAGGCATGCCACCAATCGGCCAGTCTTCCGATTTGCCAACCCTGTTCAAGGGATGGGGAATCGGGTTCGACGCGCAGGAAGTGGTCACCGACGCCCGCCTCGCGCTGCAAATCAACGCTGGTCCGGGAAATCCTCCGGTACGCCATTACGGAATTCTTGGAATCACACGCAATCTGTTGAACGCCGGCGACGCTGTCACGGCCGAACTGGGCAGCCTGAATACCGCCATGGCCGGTCATTTGCGCGCACTGGAGAACAGCAAAGCATCACTCAAGCCGTTGTTCTCTTCGAGTCCGGCATCCATGACAATGCCGGCTTCCCGCTTTGCGATGCTGCCCGATCCGACCGCCTTGCAGCAGGGATTTACCCCCGGCGGGGAGGAGTTGGTCATCGCCGCCCGCATCGACGGCAAGTTAGCCAGCGCCTTTGCTGACGGCAAACCTGAAACAGCGCCGGAAACAAAAGGCGATGGTGAGTCGGTGGAGCACCTGGCGGAGTCAGCAAGCCCGACAAACCTGATCGTCGTCGCGGATGTCGACATGCTCAGTGACCAGATGTGGGTTCAGGTTCAGAATTTCTTCGGTCAAACAATTGCCGACCCGTTCGCCAGCAATGGCGCATTTGTTGTCAACGCACTTGAAAACCTGGCTGGCAGCTCGGATCTGATCTCCATTCGCAGCCGCGGCAGCTATTCGCGGCCGTTTACCAAAGTCCAGGAGTTGCGCGTCGACGCCGAAGCACGCTTTCTGCAGACTCAGCAGCGCCTGGAACGGGAACTCGCCGAAACCGAGCGTCGCCTTGGCGAACTTCAGTCGGCAAGGGAAGACACTGGAAGCCTGCTATTGACCGATGAGCAGCAAGCCGAGATCGATCGATTCATCGATCAGCGTGCTTCAATCCGCAAGGAATTGCGCGCTGTTCAACGCGGCCTCGACAAGGACATCGAGGACCTCGGCACCATCCTAAAGGTCATCAATATCGGACTTGTGCCTCTGCTGCTAACGGTTGGAACCTTGATTGTGATCTGGCGGCGTCGCCAGACGGATGACGCATGACTCGAAGGACCACCCACGTTCTTGCCGCGGTAACGCTCGCCCTTGTATTGTTGTTGGTGGCGCTGAAAGTTGGCGAGCGCGGCGAAGATTTGTCTCCGAGCGGGCGTCTGTTGCTGCCCGAATTCGAAGCGGTGGCCAACGACGCCTACAGCGTCGTCATATACAGTCCGAACAACGAAGCAGGCGTGGCTATTCAACGCAAAGAAAACAAATGGGTGGTCAACAGTCACAACGACCACCCGGCCGATATCAGCAAACTCGGACGGCTGATCATGCAATTGGCCGAGACACAAATACTCGAAGAAAAGACTTCCAATGCCGAACACTACGGCAAGCTGGGTGTTGGTGATCCGGCAGACGGCGGCAAGGGCATAAAAGTGACTGTCGAGGGAGAGGATTTCTCCTACGCCGTCATCCTTGGAAACAAGGCACAGGGCAGCTACCGCTACGCCCGAAATGCCCAAGACGCGACGAGCTATCTGGTCGATCAGAACTTCGATATGCCGAAGGACGTGGCCGGCTGGCTTGCGCCCGACATTGTCGATATCGGTTCCGATCAGATCAAGAAAGTCGTCATTTCACACTCCGATGGCGAGACGATTACGATCGAAAAGGCGGACCAGGAACAAACCGACTTCGAGGTTTCGGTTATTCCCAAGGGTCGCGAACTCAGCTACTCGACGATCGCAAACGAGATCACCGGTGCGCTCGCGAAACTCGAACTGAAAGACGTGCGCCCTCTCGCCGATGCGCGCGCTGCAACCATGGTCACCTACGAGACTTGGGAAGGCCTCAAGTTAACCGCTCAAGTCTCGATCGACGACGAAGCGTCCTGGGTTGTATTTTCAGCGGAGGCTGCGGCTGAAGATACCGGCGTCGGCGCTCAGGTTGCTGAAATCAACGACCGAGTGTCCGGATGGCAGTACCGGCTCACCGATTACAAGAAAAACCTGCTGACGCGCCGCTGGGCTGACATTCTGAAGCCATCGGAGTGAATCCGACACGAAGTAGACACCCTCTCGGCGAGGGCCTTATTCGCATGTGGTATTTTCTTTGAGAGTCAGGCTAGCAACGCAATCGCCAGCCCCCTCATCAGTGCATCCATCGCGGGATAGTTCGCGATAGCTAGATGGCGATTGTGAAGGGGACGGCCGTAATGCGAAGAAACCGGCTCATGGCATCCAAACCACTCCTCTGCACTGACCCTGTTTAACGAAAGCGGGCGCTGGGCCGAGTTGATGTCCTTTCCTTGAATTGCAGCTTCGCAGCCACCGCAGAATATGGTGGCAATCTTTCGATGTCCCGTTTTCCCGATTGATGTTTTCTTGTGTCTCTGGATGCGTTGTCATAGGTTGCCGTGTCGGTCCGCAAAGACGCTGCCGATGTACACCGCATCGCGACGATTCGTTCACACCTGGCCTCGATTCGCCCTACGATTGCAGCGCGCTGCGCACCACCTCGATCACCGCCTCGATATCGTCTTGCGTCGTGCGCCAGTTTAGTACTGGCACCCGCATGACGCGCCGACCCTTGTAGTCAGCACCACCGAACCACGTGACGCCACTGTTCTGGATTCGTTCGATCACCTCGTTGGTGCGACGATCGTCATCGCCGTCAGCAGCGATGAAACGCACGATCCCCTGATTGATCACGGGGGCAGTGACGATCTCAACTCCCTCGAGTTCGCCAATGCCCTCGACAAGGCGCTGAGCGTATTCGCAGCAACGGTCGACCAATTGCGCCAGGCCATGCCGTCCAAGCGAGCGCAGCGCCGCGTACACTGGAAGACCGCGACCACGGCGCGACCATTCGGGCCCCCAGTCGACCTGGTGACGAACGCCCTCGCCCGCCGTAAAGTAGCTCGCGCGAACCGTCATTGCCTGTTTGTGGGCCTGCGGATGCGCGGTAAAAACAAAACCGGTATCAAAAGGCAAGTTCAGCCACTTGTGGCCATCCGTTGCCCACGAGTCCATCAGCGAACAACCGTCCATTAGATGCTGGTATTTCTCGCTCGCGGCGATCCAAAGACCGAGTGCGCCATCGACATGCACCCACAAGTTCTCTGCCTTGGCGAGTTCGTGAGCATGATGAAAATCGTCGAAAGCACCGGTGCGGAATTCGCCTGCCTGCAGAACAAGAATCGCCGGCGAGTCGTCGAGACTTCGGGCGACGTGATCCAGATCGAGCCGCCCGTCGCCGTGACACGGATGTGTCTTTATCGCATCTGTGCCCAGCCCAAGAAAACGCGCCGCGCGTGCGACCGACTCATGGCAAAGCTCACCAGTGTGGATCGTCATTCTCGGCGCGTCCGAAAGCCCACGTGCTTCGACGTCGTGACCACGATCTTCGAGCAGCTTGTGTCTCGCTGCCGCTAACGCGACCAGGTGAGCCGATTGGCAACCCGTTACGAATGCGAACGATGCATCTTGCGGCAACCGCAGCACATCCTTGAGCCATGCGCCGGCGACTTCCTCCATGACGGCCAGAGCCGGGCTCGATGAGTAGATCGAGGACACCTGGTCCCACACCGACGTGAGCCAATCAGCAGCGATCGCTGCAGGCAATCCACCACCGATGGCCCAGGCAAAGAAGCGTGGGCTCCCGGTCCCGAAGAGCCCACCTTCAACATCGGCCGCCAGCTCATCGATGACCCGGGCCGCCGGGATACCGTCGTTGCCAAGGTCTTTGCTGAGTCGCTTGCGAAGCTCTTCTACACTGGCGGTAGCTGGAATTTGACGTGTGTCCAGACCATCAAGGTAAGTCAGCGCATGACCGAGCGCGCACCGAAGGGCCGCATATTCGTCAGACATGATCTCGTTGATTATTCTGCATGATCGGGCGAAAGTCTGTCGAGTGAGCAGGTCGTTTCTTGAGCGCCGATCGCCGACGCGATAATGATAATGGTCCGGCGCGGATTCCTTTTATACTGAGCTGAAAAATCCGTCCCCATTAATCTGGAAATAACTACCAAGGCATGCATGTAGTTTGGTCAAGCAAATCAATCTTCTTGGCTGTTCATGTCGAGGTCAAGTACTTGCGACACGATCATCTCTGGCCATAGCTTGTTGACAAAGATCCCGTGAAATATCGTGTCGCCACTTACCTTGCCCGCCGGGACTGAAGCGCTGGTCGAGATTCCCGGTCTGTTTCGCTCGCCGCAGGGAAAACAGTCAATGCCGTGCACTCATCCGCGTTTGCGATCCAGGTTCTGGGCTATAAGGCATAGAATCTCGAACATCATCTGGGCGCCGTTCAGCGCCGTTGTGCCCATGGGATCGAACGGCGGGGAAACCTCGACCACGTCGCCAGCAACGATATCGAGACCGGCCAGGCCTCTGAGCATCTGCTGCGCTTCGTAAGTATTGAAACCGCCAACCTCCGGTGTTCCCGTGCCCGGCGCGAAGACCGGATCGAGCCCATCGACATCGAAGCTCACGTACACCGGTCCACCTCCCGCTACCTCTCGTGCCTTTTTTATCACGCCTGAAATTCCCATCGCGTAGAGTTCTTCGATGTGCACGACCGTCATGCCCGATTCGTAGCTAAATCCCCACAATGGCTCGGCCGGCCCACGTATGCCTATTTGTATGGTTCGCTGCGGATCGAGCGCCTTCTCCTCGACTGCCACCCGGAACGGTCCACCGTGATGATGTTTGTGACCAAACAGTTCCGGTCCGGTGTCACAGTGAGCGTCGAAATGCACAAGGCCAAGCGGGCACCCATGCTTGCGCGCCAGCGCTTTCAGGATCGGCAGAGTGATCGAATGGTCGCCCCCCGCGCTGATCGGCATGACCGCCGCCGCCATCACCCTGTCGTAATGCGACTCGATGTCGGCGATTGCATTATCTAGCTGGTAGACACCTTCGATAGGCACGTCGCCAAGATCGGCGACTTTGGCCAGATCATAGGGACGCACCCCGCTTTGATGGTTGACCATGCCCATGAGAGTGGATTGTTCACGTAGTTGCCGGGGGCCGTGCCGTGCTCCCGGGCGGTTTGTCACGCCACCATCAAAAGGTACCCCGATCAGGCCGATATCAATCTCAGACCATGCTGTTTCCTTCTCGCACAATGGCTGCCGCATGAAAGTTGCGACGCCGGAGTAACGAGGCCGGTAATTCTCACCCCATGCCTGGCGGCGCTCGTCGGGAACCCCAGAAGGAACATTGTCAGAGTCGGTCATGGTCGCGTGTCCTCGGTCAATGAAAACGGCTGCTTCGCGGCGATGCAGACAGCCTGGGCCTGTCGATCCTGACCCGAGAAGAGTTTCGCTTTATCTGCCACCCCACTCCAACATTGGAATAGCCTGGCGTTGGCGGCGCCAATCCGCTCCAAGTAGCGACATAACGCCTCGGTAATTCGCGCGTCAAGTAATCCTACTTTCCCTAGAAAACCACAAAGTGGGCAAACGCCGCGATAATCGGCAGGGCAATAACTGTGCGTAGCACAAACAATATGATCAAGTGATGGAAGCGCAATGGGATTTCGCACTTGATTAGCAAAATACCTATTTCCGACATATAAATCAGCTGAGTCACCGAAATCACGCCGACTACGAAGCGAGTAATTTCTGAATCGAGATTCGCCGCCAGGAGCGCGGGGAGAAACATATCCAGGAAACCCGAAACCATTGCCGCTGCTGCAGCGGACGGTTCCGGAATTGCAAGCAATTCAAGGAGAGGAACAAACGGCACCGCCAACCATGTAAGCAATGGTGTGAACTCGGCAAGCATTAACCCCGCTCCGCCGATCACAATGACGGCGGGTAGAAGGCCAAACCAGATATCCAATATGTGTCCAAGAGAAACTCGCATTTGGGTACCAAGCGGAGCGGCGTACCGCGCTCGTCGTGCCCCCAGAAATACTGCTTCCTTGAATAGACTTGAATGACCGGTTGCTTTTGTCTCCCGATCCGGATGAAACGTGTCGTACGGTTTGTCTGCGAACAAAGAAAGTGGTGGAATGCGCGGGGTGATAATCGCCAATCCGACACCAACAATCGCCACAACGAAATAAAAATAAATAAAGTGGCTACCCATACCAACGGTTTTCGCTACCACTAGCGTGAAAGGTAGCGACACGACTGAGAAGTTTGTCGCTATAACCGCTGCTTCCCGGCGCGTGTAATGGCCCGAGATGTATTGATCAATTGTTATCAAGACACCAATGGCCGCAGCCGACATCCATGACGCCAGCGCATCTATTGCAGAGCGCCCCGGCAAAGTAAATAAGCGCCGGAAGGATCGCTTCAGAAACGTGCCAAGGAATTCCATCAGACCATATTCTGTCAAGAACGGCATAAGGAAGCCTGCGAACAGAAATATGAACACGATATTTACAGCAAGGCCATTAACCACCGTCCCGCCAGTATCCGCGTGCCAAAACATTTCAGGACCGAATTGGAAGACGGTCATCGTACACATTACGAGCCCAATGACACGGACTACAGCCCACAAGGGCGTCACTAGAAAAAGCCTCAGGAGAATAGGATATTGCGTTAGCTTTTCGCGACCGATCATGAAAGCCACACCAGTTCCGAGCGCACTCAAACAGAGCAATCCGAGAACTATCCATGGCATCCCCTTGCCAAAAAAATCACGTGTATGGTCGGCCAGAAAACCAATCAGGATCTGCCACGTGCCGTCTACAGTGAAGGGTATAAGGAATGCAAGAATGCCAAAAGATGATGCGAATATGAACTTACGGATTGAAGCCACACTGGGCGGCGGCCCACCCTCATCCGTTACTATCTGCGCATCCCCTCCGAGATCATGACGCGAATCACTCATATGATGTTCTTTTTGGCAGACGATCCAGAACTCGTATTCTCGTTTATCCCGTTAAATTAGTGAAGCTCGCTCTTGCCCGAAAACTACGGACACATAACTTGGACAAGCCAATGAGCGGCACGGTGGGCGGCCACCGTGCGAGATCGAGTCAAGAATATGATGTCGTAATGTAGGCTTGGCCGCACCTTCAGAGCCCTAACCCTAGTTAGACGCCGATCGGCTTTGATTATTGGCGAGGCCTTTCCGGGAACCGCGACTGCCACCGTCTCGCCGATCAACACCAGTTCACAAGCGCAATCAGTCACTTTGTGGTGCGCCTTCATCTCGCTGCAACCCAGAATCGCAACACTGGTCGCATTTGTATCCACGGATATCGAACAAGAAAAAGCGAGCGATTCTAAAACCGCGCTGTCGAGTCACGCAGCACCCATCCGCTCCGAAGACATGCAGGCATTCGGTGGTGTACTGGGTAAATGAATTTAGCGCCCGAGGCGCAATCAGCGATTTATGTCGGATCCGGAAAAGTGTTTAAATCTTGGTTTGATCAAGAATCCGTGTACCTCGCAACTTGAAACGATCCGACGAAACCGATCGCAAGGCCACTGTCGGCAAAAGAGCGGCGGAGTTTCTCGTCGACTCGAGTGATTTGCTCGACACGGTGAAACGAACCGTCGAGCAGCATTACCGCGTCGTGGCTGAACCGAACTCCGATCACGCGATGCATTATCTCGACACTTTTGATTGGCGCCTTTACAGGTCGAGCTGGATACTTTACGCGACGCACAACAAGTCAGGCCAAAAACTCGTACTGGAGACTCGCGAGGGCGGCATGTTGCAAAGCATCGTGGTTGCGGAATTGCCTTTGTTCGCGCAGGATCTGCCCGCCGGTCGGCTCCATGAAGCAATCGGAGACCTAATTGAGCCCCGCCGGTTGCTTGCGCACGCGCACATGAGAGTTGGCGAACAGACTCTGCGCGTCTTGAATGCCGATGAGAAAACCGTGGTCAGGTTGGTACTCCAGACGCGCGCCTTGCGTACATCTGCCAGGGAAAACACCGACACACTCCTGCCGGCCGTTGTACGGGTGGTTCCGGTCAAAGGCTACGTTGAAGAGCATCACATGCTCTCGGCGTTTCTGGAGAACGAGTTTGGGCTATCGGCTGTCCCGCAGTGCGCGTTTGTTAGCGCCATGCAATCGGCCGGTTTGACCCCGGGCGGTTACAAATCCAAGGTGACCATTTCACTGCGACCGCAGATGCGCGCTGATGACGCAGTGCGCGCAATCCACCAATCGCTGCTGGACATCATTCTTGCTAACGCGGACGGGGTTCGCCACAATCTCGATCCCGAATTTCTGCACGACTTCCGCGTAGCGATCCGCGCCACGCGTTCCGCGCTCAGACAGATCAAAGGCGTGTTCCCCGACAACGAGGCCAAGCACTTCTCGAATGAGTTCAAGTGGCTGGGCGCGGCTACCGGTTCAGTACGCGATCTGGACGTCTTTCTGCTCAAGATGGAAGCATTCCGGGCAGAATTACCGACAGACATGCGCAACGATCTCGGGCCACTGGAAAAGTACCTCCATGTCCATCACGACAAGGAGCATCACCACCTCGTAGACACGCTCGACTCCCGACGCTACCGAGCGCTGATGGATGACTGGTCTACGTTCCTCGGTAATCCTGCGCCGGTAGAAACCGGCACTTGCCACGGCGCGGCGCAACCGGTCGTCGAACTGGCGTCCGATCGGATCTGGCGCACCTACCGGCGGGTCTGGAGGCGAGCACGAAAGATCGACGAGGAAACGCCAGCGGAAGCGCTGCATGCACTGCGCATCGAGTGCAAGAAACTGCGCTACCTGCTTGAATTTTTCAGCTCACTCTACCCGCGCGACGAGATGCGCGCACTGATACAACCACTTAAGCAACTGCAGACTACCCTTGGCAATTTCAATGATCGAGAAGTCCAGCAGCTCAATCTGCGGCGCATTGCCAATGAGATGTATCAAGAGCGCCTGGCATCAGCGGACAGCTTGCTGGCGATGGGTCGACTGATGGACCACTTGCAACAAGAACAGCTCGAAGAGCTTAAACGTATTCACACGCGGTTCGCTACCTTTTCGCAGCCGGATAACCGCGAACAATACCGCCGCACGTTCAAAAGATCCGTCGAGGAAGCACATTGAGAGTCCTCGCCGCATACAACATCAAGGGCGGTACCGGCAAAACGGCCACCGCGGTCAACCTGGCATATCTGTCGGCCTATTACGGAGCGAGAACGCTCGTCTGGGACCTGGACCCCCAGGGCGCCGCGACGTTCTACTTCCGGATGCCGGAGCGACGCGGCGGCGGCAAGCGGCATATTCGCGGCAAGCAGGACCTCGACTCTCTGATCCGAGGCACCGATTTCGAGATGCTCGATCTGCTGCGCGCCTCGTTTGCCTATCGTAATCTGGACCAGACTCTTGCCGAGACCAGGAAACCTCTCGAACGTTTCGCCAAGCTGATACGGCCTCTTACTAAGGACTACGACTACCTGATTTTCGACTGCCCGCCAGGGATCAATCTGGTTTCGGAGAGCATATTCTTCGCCTCCGAGGCGCTGCTCGTACCGACCATCCCCACGACCTTGTCGGTACGTTGTCTCGATCTGCTTACCGAGCATCTTGAAAGGAACGGACCACAATCGCTACGCGTGCTTCCTTTCTTCTCCATGGTCGACTTGCGCAAGTCGCTGCACAAGACCATTTGCAATGCCGCACCGGGCAAAGGTGTGCGCTTTCTGAAGACACGCATCCCTTACGCCAGCGTGGTCGAGCAAATGGGCGTGCGCCGGGCACCGGTTTCCGTCTTCGCGGCCCGCAGCGCCGTCGATTACGCCTACCGCGCCCTCTGGGACGAGATCCAGATCGAACTCGATGCGCCGGCGGCGACGCGCGCAGGACAAGATTTACAGCGCCAGACTCAGGCGCCCGGATCGTAGAGCGCAGGCTTGAAAAGCCTTAATGGCCCGCCCCTCGATCACGTCAAACAAACGTAGGGTCAGGTCTTTAGTTTATAGTCGCCACCTTGTTTCATCTCTCAACTGCTCCAGATTGGACCACCGCAACGAATTCATACGAAGTGTGACACCGCAACATGCGGCCTAACCACAACAACTAGTGGTGGAATGGGCACATATAAGTACGCATACATGCTGCAAGAAACATTGCGTGCTTACAGGGCCATTATCGAAACCGAAATGATGCGTCCAAGGGCTGAAAAAGCCGCTTTTCGGAACGACAATCAATAGTTGCCAGAGACTTACCGTGGCCTGACCAAATCGTTGCCAGCTCATCACGCGCCACTCGAAGTCAACGATACAAGCTAACGCGTAAAACCAGCAGTTCTGCCGTAAAATTGCGCCCGATCGCGACAAGCCCCATGCGGGTGAGATTTTTCGTATCCAGCGAAGGCTCGAGACGGTGCGGCACGAACGCCTCGAATGGCAGATCAACCGTTTCCCACGCCGGGCCGGCGTAAAAATGCACCCGGTAAGATTGCCACGGCCGTACCGCATCGGGCGTTCGCAGGTGCAGCGAATACTGCTGTGAGTTGCCGCGCACCACCAGACGGATGCCGGTGTAAGCGGACGCGTCGATACGTTGTCCGGGCAACGCCAGGTCGATCGCCGCCTGAATAAATCCGCCATCGTTGTCGAGGCGCACGACACCGCTCAGGCGCAGGCAGGACTTGCCTTCCGCCCGATCGTACTCAAGCGAGGCCTGCGAAACGCCGCCCATCACCCGATCGCTGACGGCCCGCCATTGCGTACCCAGCTTTGATACGAAATCTTCTCGTGAAAAGTCGTCAATCAGCATCGTGTTGGTTTCCGCCCGCGCACCGATCGCCGTCGCCATCAGAAGCGCGGCCAGTAACCGTTTCAAAAACAGCGCTGCAACACCAAGCGACGAAGCATCGGGTTGCACGAAACTACGTCTCATTCTTTTACCACGCTCGAGCTCGCGCAGAGGATGCGCGGCGCAGCCTCGACGCTGCTGTCGCACATGCAAACACACTAGCCAGCTCAACGCCGACGAGCAACACGTCGGCGCAACGACGCTGGCCGCCGCGCTAGCCGGCAACCGGAACCCGGCAGACAGTCAATAGTTGTAAAAGCCTTTCCGCGTCTTGCGGCCGAGATAGCCAGCCTCGACCATCTCCACCAGCAAGGGCGCGGGACGGTACTTCGGGTCCTTGAACCCCTCGAACAGGACCTGCATCACAGCCAACTGAACGTCGAGGCCGATCAGATCGCACAACGCCAGCGGCCCGATCGGGTGGTTGCAGCCCAGCCGCATCGCGTCGTCGATCTCCTGCGCGGTCGCCAAACCCTCGCCTAGCGCGAAGATCGCTTCATTGATCATCGGGCACAACATGCGATTGACGACGAACCCGGGCGAATTGCGCACTTGAACCGGGCTCTTGCCCACCGCCTTGGCAATCGCCTCGACCGACTCATAGGTTTCATCCGAAGTCTGCAACCCCCGGATCAGTTCGACTAACTGCATTACCGGTACCGGGTTGAAGAAGTGCATGCCGACGACCCGCTCCGCACGCTTCGTCGCCGCCGCCAGCTTGGTAATCGAGATCGATGAGGTATTGGATGCGATGATGGCATCGGCTTTCGCGGCCGCGTCGAGCTTGCCGAAAAGCTCCAGCTTCAGCGCCAGATTCTCGGTGGCGGCCTCCAGGATCAGATCACTGCTGCCGATTGCACCCAGATCGGTCGAAGTCGTAATGCGCCCCAAGGCAGCGTTCTTGTTGTCCTCGGACATCTTCTCCTTCTTGACCAGTCGCTCCAGGCTCCCCGTGATGGTTTGCATGGCACGGTCAAGTTGCGATTGGGTGACATCGGTAAGCGTGACGGAAAGGCCTGCCACCGCACTCACTTGTGCAATGCCATTTCCCATGGTGCCCGCGCCGACGACGCCAATGGATCCAATCTGCATTTCATCCTCCCTCGAAAGAATATTGAAAAACAGTGGATTTTAACCGGCACAAACAATGACGAGAGTATTATGAACCGACAGAGGCAGCGCCTGCGTCTCCGCCAAACACGACTGCCCTCTTTACCGCGACTTCCGTCTGCACCCTTTACTGTTTCGCAGGCCTCTCGTGTCTTGCTCGTCACTTCGCCGATACCGTAGACAGCGAGTGGTTTGCCGCCGGCTGGTAACGTTTCAATTCGTCGGGTTATAGTAGTTTGATCCTGACTTGCCGACCTAGCACCCACCACCTTCACTGCGTGCGCCGAGTGAAAGACCTTAAGGGGTGACCAGTGGAACAATCCATGAAGCACAATCGTTCGCTGAGGGTGAGTTCGTGGCGAGTCGCAGCCGTGTTCCTGCCAGGTCGTCTGGTCGGGTTCCATTCATCCTGGGAACCGGTCCGCTTCCACAGCTGCTGAGCTATCACCAATTCGCTGATTCCCGCCTCCTGCTCGGCATTCCGCATGGCGGGGATGTCTTGACGAACCTCGCTTTCATCATTGTTGGCGCCCGGGGCCCGTGGTTCCTGCCACAACCAAATCAAAAGACCCGTACCTTCTTGGATGAGCGCGAGCGAGTGCTGTTCCAGTGGTTCTTTGCCGGCGTGCTCCTCACTGGGTTCGTCTCGGGGTGGTATCACCTTGCGCCAGACAATGACAGCCTCCTCTGGGACCAGATTCCCATGGCAATCGGTTTCATGAGTGTCGTCGCCATCATGCTCGCGGAACGCGTGAAAACGTCCCTCGGCTTTACCCTGCTGGTCCCGCTGGTAGTCATTGCGGTTGCAACAGTTTTCTGGCGGATCTAGACGAAGCATGCCGGGAACCGAGATCTACGTCCCTACCTGTTTGTTCAGTTCTACACGATGATCACAATCGTCTTGATGTTGCTTTTGCTGCCCACGCCCTACGAGAACAGCCATTACTATTGGGGACTGTTTGTTTTCTATGCAGCGGCCAAGGTTGTAGAGTTCCTCGACCACGAGATATTGCAACTGACACCGGGGTGTGGCGAGCGGTCACAATCTCAAGCAGCTGTTCGCGGCGGGCGGGGCCGCATGCATCCTGCGAATGCTCTGGCTGCGGTGCCTTCGATTGACCTAATAACATGCAGTGCCGCGCTGCGGTACAGTGGGACCACCGAAAAGCAAGCATAGCGTTTTGGTGAGCCGAGCCCGGCGCGTGACGCAAAGATGCACGTGCTACTCCCCCGTTGTGTGGTTTTTGCGGTGGCCGCACCGAAAACAGACTGAATAGAGGAAACAAAATGGCGAAAATCGAGAGAACGATTGCGATCAATGCCCCGGTGGAGCAGGTATTTACTTACATCGCCGAGCCGAACTCGATGCTGGAATATCTGCCGGAAATGATGGAGGTAAGGGAAGTGAACCTCACCGAACAAGGTGTTGGGTCCCGCTATCGGTGGACCTACAAGTTAGCCGGCATACGCTTTGAGGGTGAAAGCGTCGTTACTGAGTTCGTTCCCAACCGGCGCAGAGTATCCGAAACCAAACGGGGCATCGTCAGCACCTGGACCTGGGACCTCGAACCGAGTGAAAGCGGAACGAAGCTTACCCTAATCGTGAAATACGCAATCCCCGTCCCTGCGCTCGGCAAGCTGGGCGAAGCGTTCATGCTTAGGAAGCAAGAGGCGATGGCAGATGTGGTCATGACAAGAATCAAGGCGAGAATGGAAAGCTGAGTTCCGTACGCCAGCTCGAGTCATACCGGCGATAAAAATAACCGACGGGTCGTTGCGCTTATCGCTCATTTCAGAAATTCCGATGCGGGTTCCAGTACGCAGTCTGTCCATCTGCAAAATCCCCGCTCGATAGCGCCAGCGGCGATCGACTACCGAACCCGTGCACTATTCAAACGTCCACCTTTTAAACAAGCACGACTTCTCGGGGCCAGGGATGATTCCGGCAGTGCTGCCACAGGTTGTCGATGTGGCTCAGCGAGAAAAGGCTTTGAACGCGATGGACCCAGATGGCCCCGGTTTCGGTAATGGTCCAGCCCGCTGCGTCGCTTCTTGCCAAACCCGCAGCACGCAGGCCGGTCAACAGCAATCCGAAATCGCGCTTAAGACTGCGGCCAAACAGCGCCTGATAGCGGCTGGCCTCGATATGCGTGCCGTAAATTGCCCAATATAGCCAGTGAGCCCGCCGCAGCCGCTCCCCCGCTTGCATAACTAATGCCGGGTGCACAACCATGCTGCCGGCATACTCAGGAACTGAAAACGTATTGAACCAGAACACGCCGCCGACCTTCGATCCCGCCCCTGCCCCAAATCCGACGTAGTCCTCGTGAGTCACAGTGGAATAGGGCGAAAGACCAGTTCGTGTAAAACTCCATACTGACGTGCGCTGCAAGCCGGCCGCACGGCAAACCCGCGACACCGCCTTCAACGCACGCAGCCGCTCGCGCTCCCCTGAGTCTTGCACCCGGCCATTGCGTCCAAACGAACTGTGAGCGAAGTGAAACAGGGGATAGGCCGAGACTTGGTCGGCACCGAGCGCGAGGCAGCGTTCGGCGTCCGTTGCCGAGTCTTCTGCGCGTTGTCCCGGCATCCCGATAATCAAGTTCACGTCCACGCAGCTGAAGGCAACGGAACGCGCGGCCCGAATGGCCTCGAGGGCACTCTGCGGATCATATCGACGCGCGAGCTTTCGTAACAAGTCATCTCGCAAGCTCTCGACGCCGAGACTGATTCTATTCACCCCCGCTTCGCGAAGACGCGCGAGCAATGCGGACGATGCGTCGGCCGGGTGTACCTCAACCCCAATCTCAGCTGCGAAGGCCAACTTCGAGCGCACCATCGTCACGACCTGTTCGATCAGTTTCGGTGTTTGACTTGGTGTACCACCGCCGAAATACAGAGTCCTGATCGTTGGCACACCGGGACGCCTTAAATATCCGGCCACTTCCCGCTCCAGCGCCCTTCCGTATGCGTTCACAAGATCGCTGCGCATCAGTACGCGGTTATACGGGCAGTGAGGACATAATTGTTTGCAAAACGGTAAGTGGACATACAGATTAGAACTGACCCCGTGCGGAAAGTCCGTCTGCGCAGACGGTGCCCGAAACACCAGCGGCCAAGCGTTCGGCCCGGCCAGCCAGCGAGATATACCGCCACGGACCCAACGCGCAAGCTTACCGTGCCTGAGTCTGAGGTAATCCATGTACAGGTCCGCCACGCCTTTACCAAGCGTGCAAGATCGACCGGATCGGGCCTGGCCGGAAATTCCGTGCCAGCATGATCTCGGCGCAACTGGAATAGCCGCACTGACGGCACACTTCGGGCTGGCCGATGGCACGGCAGCACTGATAGTCCTCGCCGCGATCCACCACCTTGTAAAGTTTCGTGGGATGCGCATAGTCGCCGGTTCGCATCGCCTGCAAGCCCGCTCGCGAATTCATCACCGGCAAAGCTGCCCGTTTGCACGACGCGATGGTGTCGATGGCGCCGGACTTCTGCTGTGCAGACAGGCACAGTTCGTCGACGCCGTAATACGGGGTATGGAAGTAGAACATCACGCGCCGTCCGGGAAGACGGGTCTGTACAACCCGTAGGAATGGCTCGATTACGCCGCAGTTGACCGTATTGACGGTAAACACGATGCCGCAGCGCCCGCCAAAAGCAGCGGCATTGGCGATGACTGAATCCGCGCTGACACCGCGCAAAGCACGATTGATCTCATCCGTCCCGTCAACGCTCACCCACGTGAAATCGGCCGGCGCGTTGATCGGTCGCGTGCCGTTGGTGTAAACGTGCACGCTCAGATAGCCAATCTGGCGTGCCAGCACGATCAGCTCGGGCAAACGCCTCCGTCGATCGCGCCACAGATAAGGCTCACCACCCTCGAAATAAACCACCCGCGCACCGCGCCGCCAGTTCGATTTGAGGTGTCTGCGCACCTCATCGTAGCTCATCATCTCGCGCCGGTCGTTAGCGACTCGACAATGCCGGCACGAAAGGTTGCAAATATCGGTAATCGACAAACCCAGTATGTAGGGACGTTCCCGGCGAAGAATTGCGAAGTCGACACCGAGTCGAAGGAATTTGATCGCTTTCACGGCAGCATCCCGTAGTCTCGGCACAACTCGCACCCCACCCGCGTCACGCCGCGCCGCGCCTACACTCGCGTTCACAAGCCGCGAATACACCGAACCCATCCCCTTACCTTCACATACCTGAGGAGAAAACCGTTTCATCATCACAATGAAGCAAACTTGTCTCGTAAACCCGCTGCCACTTTCTTGCTAGCCTAGGTGATAGCGAACCCGGCACATTGACCTCGGTCAAGCTATTGCCCGACAAGGATTGCGATTCGGGCGCCGTTCTGCTCTGGAGAAAATGCTCCACCCCTGACTGCGCGTTTTAAGACGACCGTTACACGAAACGTGCCAACACACCCGTACGACGCAATGCTAAAGATGCGCCGGTCAGCAGCGCTAACGATCTCTTTCCGGCCAGGTATTTTCCAAGTATCAACCCACTGTGTCGTCGGACCTAGTTTGAGGTAATCTCGCTACCCGTCACCCGATTCACGGACAATACCGGCATCGCCATCAGCGGCAAGACTGCAAGGGACCACTGAAAATGAGTTTGACCAAGATTGAAGAAGTACGGACCACCCAGGTCCTCGCACCCATTCGTCGTCCACTGCGCAACGCTTCGGGCTTTATCCCGAGCTTTCCTGTTGTGCTCATCGATCTCGTGCGCGACGACGGTGTGGTCGGGCGTGCTTATACGCAAATCTACTTTGCGGAACTGCTCCCGGCCTTGGAAGCCTCCATTCAGTCGCTGGCGACTCTCATCAAGGGTATGCCGGCCTCACCGCGCGATGTCTACAACTCCCTCATGGAGCGGATGCGCCTTTGGGGTGTCAAGAACACGTTCTGTACCGCCATGGGCGGTCTGGACATGGCACTGTGGGACGCCTACGCTCGCGGGCGCAACGAACCCTTATATACCACGCTGGGCGCACAGCCTTGCGCGCACAAGCCCTATTACAGCGTGGGCCTTTACGACGAAGAAAGCGTGATTGAGGTGGCAGAGGAAGCGGTTGCCGACAACTATCCCGGACTCAAGATCAAGGCCGGGTTTCCAACACTTGCAGAGGACCTTGCCGCAGTGCGTGCGGCCAAGCGCGTTCTCGGTGACCGTGCCCTGATGATCGACTACAACCAAGCACTCACAGTCGCCGAAGCCATGATCCGCTGCAAGGCGCTCGATGACGAAGGGCTCACGTGGATCGAAGAGCCGATCATTGCCGATGACTACGAGGGCAATGCCAAGCTCGCCGACGCGATTACCACGCCTATTCAGATCGGCGAGAATTTCAATGGCCCCGAAGACATGGACACTGCAATGAAGGCCAATGCGACGGACTACGTGATGATTGACCCGCAGTTCATCCGTGGCGTCACGGGTTGGATAGAAACTGCGGCGATGGCACGCGCAGCCGGCCGGGAGATGTCATCGCACACCTTCGTCGAAGCCAGCAGTCATTTGCTGTGTGCCACACCAACCGCCCACTGGCTCGAGCACATGGACGTTGTCGGCCAACTTCTCGCTGAACCCTTCCCGCTTGTCGACGGCGCGCTGACACCGCCCGATCGACCCGGCCTCGGCATGGAGTGGAACGACGAGATGGTGAATAAGCATCGGGCAGGAGCGAAATAGCAGCTCGTTTGTGCTTTCTCCGATTTGATTTCAAAGCGGCAATAATCGTAAATGACTGCGGGCCGGCCCATACTGATTCTGCAGTTGCGACCGGAAGACACGACCTCCGACAGCGAGTACGCTTGCTTCCTGAAATACGGCGGATTGCAACCCAAGGACACTTGCCGAATCCGCATCGAGCAACTCGGCATTCCCGACAACCTGGACCCTGATGACTATTCCGCCATCATTGTTGGCGGCAGCCCGTTTGATATCAGCACACCCGAAGATAAAAAATCGCAGATCCAGAAAGAGATCGAAGCCGACTTCAACAAACTGCTCGAACAAGTGGTCACCCGCGACATCCCCTTTCTCGGCGCTTGCTCCGGCAACGGATTGTTGGGTAACCACCTCGGGACAACCATCTCCACCAAGTACCGCGAAGCCGTCGGCTGCGTCACACTGGACATCACCGAAGACGGCAAGCGCGACCCGCTACTAGCAGGCTTCCCGGATCAGATCGACGCTCTGCTCGGTCACAAGGAGGCCGTCGACACCACACCCGATGGCGCGGTTTTGCTCATGACCGGCCGCGTTTGCCCGGTGCAGATGTTTCGCGTCGGCAACAACGTCTACGCCACCCAGTTCCACCCGGAAGCCGACGCCGACGAATTCTCGCTACGCATCGACATCTACCGCAATCACGGCTACTTCCAGCCAAACGAAGCCGATGAGTTAAAAAGGCGAGTCAGCCAGAAACCCACCCCTTATGCCCACGCGATACTTAGGCAGTTTGTGGAAAGGTATTATCGTTGATAGTCAGCAAACGTAAAGGACGCCCGGGTCAATGACAGGAAACTTTGTTTATGGGTGCACGCCAGATTGGAGAGATGGATCCCAGCGGCTGGACAACTGGAGGAACAATGGACGAGAAC
>CP070775.1:3146334-3187483 GCA_020346185.1 Betaproteobacteria bacterium
GTTCGACGCAACAGGCGAAAGCCCCGGATTTCGATGATGAAGAAAAGACAGGGGTTGGCCCCCTTTAGTTCATTGATCTCATCACGCCATGGAAAGTGTTCTGGTTCGCTGATGTGGCGAGAAATGCGTAAGGGCGAAGAACATGATTGTCATTCACCATTTGAACAACTCGCGCTCACATCGCATTCTGTGGCTGTTGGAGGAGTTAGGTATCGAGTATCGGCTCGAGAAATATAGCCGCGATCCGAAAACAAATCTCGCTCCACCTGAGTTGCGCGCGATCCACCCACTGGGTAAGTCGCCGGTGATGCAAGATGGTGAGCTGATCCTGCCGGAGTCCGGTGCGATCATCGAGTACCTTCTCGAGCGATACGGGGAGGGCCGATTGGCGCCCCAGCCTGGTACGCCCGAACGCGTGCGCTACTTGTATTGGATGCACTTTTCCGAGGGAACCCTGATGCTGCACCTGGTGTCGCGGCTGTACCTCACGCGAGTCGGTGAGGCGGCCAAGGCCATGCAAGGCCGTGTTGAAGTCATGATTGGCAATGAACTCGACTTGATTGAGCATGAGCTGGGCCGCAGTTCACATATTGCAGGCGAGGAGTTCAGCGCCGCCGATATACAAATGGGGTTTGCCCTTGAGTTCGCCGTGTTTGCGGGATTCGCAAGTGATAAACATACCAAGCTCCGCGAATATCTTGGGCGTATGCAGGCGCGACCCGCGTATAGACGCGCGATCGAAACGGGCGGAACTTACGCGTTCAACAGTACAGTCACGACTTGATAGGAAAACCCCATGAAACTCTACGATTTCGAACTTGCTCCGAATCCGCGCCGTGTCCGCATGTTTATGGCGGAGAAGGGCGTGACGATTCCGACCGTGCAGGTCAACACCCGGGAGCGGGAGCAATTCGCACCCGACTTTGCCAAGATCAATCCGTTTCGTGTGATACCCGTGCTGGAACTTGACGACGGTACGTGCATCGGCGAGTCTGTCGCAATCTGCCGCTACATCGAGGTCCTGCACCCGGAGCCGCCGCTGATGGGGCGGGATGCCAAAGAGCAGGCCGTCATCGAGATGTGGGACCGGCGCGCCGAGTTGGAAGGGATGAGTGCGGCCGGAGAGGTCGTGCGCAACGCGGCCCCGATGTTCGAGGACCGGGGCGTTGCCGGTGTGGCCGACGGCTTTCCGCAAATACCCGCACTGGCTGAGCGGGGCGGAAAGCGGATGGCGCGCTTTTTTGACTTCTGGGACCGGCAGCTTGCTGACAACGCCTATGTTGCTGGCCCGAATTTCTCCATTGCCGACATTACCTCGTTCATTGCGATCGAATTCGTCAAGAGGGCCGAGATCACCATTCCAGATCAGTGCAAACACGTTGCACGTTGGTATGAGTCAGTATCGCAACGGCCCAGCGCGAAGGCCTAGGAAATAAGAAGCAGAGATAAAGACCTCAGAGGCCTTCAATGCAATGCCATGAGCGCCTTGACGGGCCATCGCTCGACGCTAATTCCATCTTCGCGCGACATGTCTGTTCATTCACTTCTTGGACACCCATGCCCAGGTCGCATCAAGTGCCTTTGAGAAACGCTGCATGATCTCGTCGATCTGTGTCTCGTTGACTATGAGCGCTGGGCAAAAGGCGCCGACATCGCCACCAAGGAAACGGAGGATCAAACCCTGCTCGCGGGCGCGAGCGGTTACGTAGAGGCCTACCTTTTGTGCCGGGTCAAACGAGGTTTTGGTTTTTTTGTCTGCCACCAGTTCCACCGCGCCGATCAAACCGACGCCTCTCGCTTCGCCAACGAGGGGATGATCTGAAAATTCCCGCAGCCTTGTTTGAAAACGAGGTGCAACCGATCGAACGTGTTCCACGAGGTTGCGCTCTTGCATCAGCTCTATGGTGCGCAACGCAACTGCCGCGCAGGTTGGATTGCCCGACTGGGTGAAGCCATGACCGAACACGCCGATCTTGCGGCTCTCGTCGACCAGACCCTGATAGATCGTTTCATTGATCAAAACGGCGGAGATCGGCAGGTAACCTGATGAAATCGCTTTGGAGCAAACGAGGATGTCGGGCTGGATGCCGAAGGTTTGGCTGCCCCAGAAGTTCGCGGTGCGCCCGAAGCCGCAGATGACTTCGTCGGCAATCATCAGCACATCGTGCTTCTTCAGCACCGACTGGATTTTCTCGAAGTAGGTGGCAGGAGGGACGATCACCCCGCCGGCGCCCATCACAGGTTCCGCGATGAACGCCGCCACCGTGTCGGGCCCTTCCGCAACGATCATTTTGTCCAGGTTATCGGCCAACCGAGTGGCAAAGTCTTCTTCACTTTCGCCCGGCTCGGCGAAGCGGTAATGGTTCGGGCAGTCGGTGTGCAGGATGTTGGCGATAGGCAGGTCGAAATCCCTGTGGTTGATCGCAATGCCGGTGAGGCTGGCGCTGGCCACAGTCACTCCGTGATAACCCTTGATGCGGCTGATGATCTTCTTTTTCTTCGGGCGGCCCGCGGCATTGTTGTAGTACCAGATCATCTTGACCACGGTGTCGTTGGCCTCCGATCCGGAATTGGTGAAATAGACCTTGGACATGGGCGCGGGTGCGAGCGCTTTGAGGCGCTCGGCAAGCTTGACCGGGGGCTCGGTGCCGTGGGACGCGAACGTGTGGTAGTAGGGCAGCTTGCGCATCTGCTCCACGGCCGCTTGCACCAGGGCTTCTTCGCCGAAGCCCAACGACGTGTTCCACAATCCACTCAGCCCCTCGATGTATTCCCGTCCATGTTCGTCGTAGACGTAGATGCCCTTACCGTGGCTCAACACGAGTGGACCGGTTTGTTCGAACTCGGACAGGTTGGTGTACGAGTGCAGATGGTGGGCAATGTCGTTTCGCGCTGCGGTAGTCAGTTCATTGGGCATCAGATGTCCTTTCCGCTGCAATGCAGGATCATTTCCAAGTAGTACTTGCAATGTAGTGGTCCGGGTCGGGCGCCGTCAATGCAAAGAGCAGATTAAGGAGGCGCAGTCCTTTTTCTCAACTCGACGATTCGGCGCACACGGAGTGCCAGGAGCAAGAAGGAAGGGCAGGTCGCACCGTGCCACCCGGCCTTCTCGCGCTCTGCCAGTTCAGTCACCGCATCGTTGTTCAATTTGTATCTTTGTTGAATTTGTCCATCCAGACTGTGCGTTTTTTTACAGTCACTGCCTGGTCGGACATTTAGAGTCGTTGTCGTACGTGACGACGGCTGGATGCCGCCTGTGGCGACGCACATCCGAGACACTGACCTTTTACATGGAGCAACCATGCGTACTTGGGGAGCTATGAATCTGTTTCTGGCGGCTGCCGCTCAGATGGTTTGTCTGGCTGTTTTGACGGACAGCGTTTACGCAAAGCCAAGGTCCGGGGCGACTTCTATGACGATGTTCGACTCGATTACCGCTTGCGAAGAGGAACGGTACAGCAGCGAAAACCCGGTCAACTGCGTTGTCACCTATGTACAGGGGCACCCCACGCTGGCCGTGGAGTTTGCCAACGAATCGAGCATGAACGCCAATTTGGGCGAGTTCTCAGAACGCGTTGCAGTGCCATTCTGTGAAGCGGCGACCAACGATGAGCAAAGCGCGTTCTTCGTCGTGGCGTTGAAGAACCCGCGGATGGGATCGGTCTCATCGTGCGAGACGAATGAATCAAGCGGATGGGTGTCCCTGGATAGTTTGGGTCAGTCCAAGTAGGCTAAATGGGTCGCCAGTTAGTCGCTCCTAAGTCAAGAACAATGGGACCAGGTCTGTATATTTGAGTAAAGAACTGCAAATGAAGAGGTGAGTCAGACTGAGCTGACCCTGATCCCCTGTACCTCAGATGCGAACTCTGGTAGCGTCGTCCCCGTGACCCCGAAGATAACTCTCTACACAGCCGCTCCTTCCCAGAACGCGGTGCGTCCAGAACTCGCGCTGCTCGAGAAGGGTATTTCATTCGATAAGATCCAGGTGGATCTGTTTGGCGGCGAGCACAAGCAGCCGGCCTACGGCGAGATAACGCCACGACGCCAGGTACCCACGTTGGTCTACGGCGAGGGTGACGAGGCCATTACCCTCTACGAGAGCGTGGCCATCATCCAGTTCATCGACGACATGTGCCCGGAGCCGCCCCTGATGCCGCCGGTCAGTGAGCCCGCCAAGCGTGCAAAAGCGTTGATGCGTCTTGCGGAGTTCCAACAGAAACTCGATCCGAAGAACATCTTTGGTTCAGTCGTTTTCCGCAAGCAGACCCGCGAGCAACTCGGCGAGCGTGTCGACGCCTTGCTCGAGGAGTTGCCCCGCTGGGACGCCTACGTCGGTAACGGCCCGTTTCTGTGCGGCGAGCAGTTCACACTTGCGGATATCGCTGTCTTTCCGCTGCTGATGCACTTCGAAGCGATTGGCTACGATTATTCGAAGCACACGCCTTCGCTGTTTGCATACATGAACCAATGCAAGATGCGTCCTTCAGTGGTGCAATCGGGCTGGATCGAGAACTTTCTTGCGTTTGCTCGCGAACGCGAGCCCGGCCAGGTGCTGGCTGGCTAGCTGCGACTCGCCTCGCGGCGTGGACATGCTAAGCGAGAGTCAAGTCGACGCGTACCGCGAGCACGGTTATGTCATAGCGGACTTCCGCCTGTCGGAGTCGGTACTCGAGGATCTGCGCGCGGATCAAAAGCGCCTGGTTGAGCGCGAGCCGCGCTTCCGTGATCTCTGCCCGAACCTTCTCGCCTACGACCTGCGATTCCTCGAGATCGCTCGCACGCCCGAGATTCTTGACATGGTCGAGCAGCTCATCGGCCCTGACTTCGCTCTGTGGAACTCGAGCCTGTTTTCCAAGCCGGAGCGCGACGGGCAGCGCACGCCCTGGCACCAGGACGGCCAGTACTGGCCGATCCGACCCCTCGCGACGTGCACCGTCTGGATCGCACTCGATGACTCGACGCCGGAGACCGGTTGCCTGCAAGTCATTCCCGGGTCGCGTCACGAACGGCGTCTGCGTGCGCATCGCAGCCTCGCGGCGACCGGCGTAACGCTCACCCAGGAGCTCGATCCGAGCGAGTACGATCCGTCACACGCCAAGGACATCGTCCTCGAGGCGGGGCAGATGTCATTGCACGACGTGTACCTTCTGCATGGTTCTCAGGCGAACTACTCGCCGCGACCTCGTCGCGGCATCACGTTACGCTTCATGCCGACAACATCGTACTTTGACCGCGAGCTTGCCAGCCGGCAGGCTGCAGAGCTGGGCGTGCTCGATCATGCGGAGCGCACACTGTACCTCGTACGCGGTGTAGACCGGTGCGGGCGCAATGACTTCAGGTTCCGACAGTAAGAGGATTGAGGTCTCCATTTATTCGGATAGAGAAGTATGAGCATCGAAGTCCTGGAGAAATGGCATAGCCTAGTCAAGAGCAAGAATGTGGAGGGTCTTGGATCGATCCTCGCCGAGGACCCAGTCTTCCATTCTTCCGTTGTTCATACGTCGCAAGTCGGCAAGGCTGTCACTGAAAAATATCTTGCTGCCGCCTTCATGACACTGTTCAATGACTCGTTCAACTACGTGCGCGAAATTGTTGGGGAGCAAGAGGCAAAGCTGGAAACTGTTGTGGAACTAGATGGTAATCACGTGAATGGGGTCGAGATCATAAAGTGGAATGAAAATAATAAGATTGCTGATTTCAAGGTGAGGGTTTGGCCGTTGAAAGCGATCAACGCGATACGCGAACGCATGGTTCAAGGGCTAAAGTCGGTTTAAATTTGGCCGGCAGGTAACCGGGGGCGAACAATGTTTGTCAAAGCCTGAGTGTTGAACATCAAAAGTCATAAACAACTTTGGAGGAAGAATGTCGATCTACCTGGTATTTGAGAATGAAATCCACGACGAAGCAGCCTACGAGCGCTACAAGGCGGCGGTGAAACCAATGGTCGAGGCCGCTGGGGGTGAATACTTGACCAGGGACGGCAAAATCGACGTGCTCGTTGGAGATTGGCACCCAAAGCGCGTAGTGATTTTCAGGTGGCCGAGTCAGGAGGCACTCGATGCCTTTTTGTCATCTGAAGAGTACCAACCGTGGAAACAACTTCGCGAATCTGTGACGACGACGAAAACACTCATTCGAGTTGAGGGTATCGAGCACGGGGGGTAGTGCGCGACCTTATCTTTACACGTCGAAGAGAAAAAGAAGAGAGAAAAAGGGTCTTACCTGGATGGCAGGGCCCCGGTCTGCGTTGTTGAATTAGCGTGCATTGCAAAGCCGGACTTGGCAGGGCGGGTGCTATGATTGTTCTGTCGTCCGCAATCCTCGTAAACGTACTGCCATGGCGGGCTATGCAATCACGGTTGGTGCACAGCGCTATCGCTTTTGCGACCTGAAAACCCTGTTGGCGAGAGCCTCTCCGGCTCGCTCGGGCGACCGGTTGGCGGGCCTTGCCGCGGACAGTGAAGAAGAGCGTGTCGCTGCGCAGATGACGCTGGCCGACACGCCGTTGCAATGCTTTCTTGATGAAGCCGTAGTGCCCTATGAGAGTGACGAAGTCACGCGGCTCATTGTCGATTCGCATGATGTGACGGCGTTCGCGCCGGTGGCGCGACTGACGGTTGGCGAGTTTCGCGACTGGTTGCTCGACTATGCAACCGATTCAGAAATCCTTTCGGCGCTCGCGCCCGGTATTACGCCGGAGATGGCGGCGGCGGTGTCAAAGGTCATGCGCATCCAGGACATGGTGCTGGTTGCGGGCAAGTGCCGCGTTGTTACGCGTTTTCGCAACACCATCGGCCTTGAGGGGCGGCTGTCGAGCAGGCTGCAACCGAATCATCCCACCGATGATGCCAAAGGCATCGCGGCCAGCATCCTGGACGGCTTGATGTACGGTTGCGGCGATGCGGTAATCGGTATTAACCCGGCCACCGATAACGTCGACAAAGCTGTTAGGTTGGCGAACATGCTCGACGAGATCATCCAGACCTACAGAATCCCGGCCCAGTCCTGCGTGCTCACACACGTCACGAATGCGATGCAAGCCATGCAACGCGGCGCCCCCGTGGATCTGGTGTTCCAGTCGATTGCCGGCACCGAAGCCGCCAACAAGAGTTTTGGTGTCGACCTGGCGGTGCTCGCTGAAGCCAATCACGCGGCGCTAGGCCTCGAGCGCGGAACGGTCGGCAGCAATGTGATGTACTTCGAGACCGGGCAGGGGAGTGCGCTGTCGGCAAACAGCCATCACGGACTCGACCAGCAGACCTGCGAAGCGCGTGCTTACGGTGTGGCGCGGGCATTTTCACCGCTGCTAGTGAACAGCGTGGTCGGATTCATTGGTCCGGAATATCTCGACGGTCGCGAGATAATCCGCGCCGGCGTCGAAGACCACTTCTGCGGCAAATTGCTCGGCTTGCCGATGGGTATGGATGTTTGCTACACCAACCATGCGGACGCCAACCAGGACGACATGGATACGCTACTCACTCTGCTTGGTGCCTCCGGTTGCAATTTCTTTATGGGCGTCCCCGGCGCGGACGATATCATGCTCAACTATCAAAGCACCTCTTTTCACGATGCGCTTTACCTGCGCCAGCTCCTGGGGCTGAAGCCCGCGCCGGAATTTGAGGCGTGGCTGGCTAAAGCGGGCATCGTTGAGAACGGGACGCGCCTGAGTAAGGTGGCCTCCGGGCATCCGCTTCTTGGATTGGTAGAACTTGAACCGTGAAAGATTGAATCATGGCGAAGCCGCCTGCGAAATCGGAAAGTGGGATACGCACGCAGCGTGATTCGTGGAGTGCCTTGCGCCGTTTCACATCGGCGCGTATCGGTCTTGGCCGGGCCGGCGGCAGCATTCCAACGCGAGAGCTACTCGATTTTCAACTGGCGCACGCGCGGGCGCGCGATGCGGTGAAGCACGCCTTCGACATTCCTGCGTTCGGTGAAGAACTGCGCCTACGGCAGATCGATTCGCTGGCACTCGGCAGTGCTGCCGGCGACCGTCACACGTTTATCCAGCGGCCCGACCTGGGACGCATCCTTGACGAAGAGTCGAAAAGCCTGCTGCAATCCCGGGCCAGCAATCAGGCATGGGACATCGTGTTCGTCGTTGCCGACGGCCTGTCGGCGCTTGCGGTCGAGCGCCACGCGCTGCCGGTGATCGAAATGACGCGCGTTCATCTTTTGCGCGAAGGCTGGCGCATTGCACCTTATTGCCTGGTCAGCCAGGGACGCGTCGCAATCGGCGATGAGATCGGTGCAATGCTTGCGGCGCAACTGAGTGTGGTACTGATCGGCGA
The DNA here is from genome assembly GCA_020346185.1 of Betaproteobacteria bacterium. Taxonomy (GTDB): domain Bacteria; phylum Pseudomonadota; class Gammaproteobacteria; order Burkholderiales; family Eutrophovitaceae; genus SG8-40. The sequence goes on from CP070775.1 coordinate 3,154,629, forward strand.
GCGACCCGGGTTGAGTTCGCCCGATAGCCTGGGTGCATATCTTACGTTTGATCCTCTACCGGGCCGCAGCAATGCTGAGCGCAACTGCGTTTCCAACGTCCGCCCGGAAGGTCTGAATTACGCCGCGGCGGCATTCAAACTACTGCACTTGATGCGACAGGCACACGCGCGGCAACTTTCCGGCATTGCGCTCAAAGAAGACGCCCCACTGCCCGCGCCGGCGGAATTACAGAAGTTGTTTCCAGAACGATAAAGCAAATCAAAATAGATGGGGACGGCTCAGACGCTTCTTTGCTTTTGAGGGCGCGTGTCGCCTTCAAGCAGTGGCATCATGAAGAAAACTGAAGGCAGGAACGGGGGGAGAAATGAAAACGATATTGGCAGTTTTGTTGGCCTCGGCGGCGATGCTGGCCACGCCTGCACAGGCAGTAGACGGTAATGAACTGTACCAGTGGGGAAGGGAATGGAAGCGAAGCGATACACAAAACGCGCGCGATGCCGGGTCCTTCACGGGGTACATACAAGGATTTATCGATCTGCACACTGATCTGTCAGATCCTGAGATTGGAATCATAAAAGCGAAGTTCTTTTGCGTCCCGGCCAGAACGCAGCGGGGTCAAGCATTCGATGCTGTGATGCGATATCTTGAGGCTCACCCTGAAAAACATCGCTTCACGGCTAGTAGTCTGGTGGCTTCCGGACTATGGGAGGCTTTTCCCTGCGACTAATGATTGGGGTGAACCTCTGAGGTTCCCTGGCATTTCGCTGTGGTTCAAGAGCGGGTTGAGCGTTGTTGTTTGGTGAAAACTGCCCATGCATGGCATTGCTGCGCGCAACCAGCGCGTTGGTTCAAGGCGCACTGGTGCGCCTGTCAGGTCTCGCGCTTTGCTTGAGTGGCGCCACTACTCTTAAGCACCAGATCAAGAGTGTGGATCGGCTGCTTGGCAACGCGGGGCTGTAAGGTGCGCGCCGGGACATCTACCATGTACTGGCGCATCGCTGGCTTAACGGCGTTGAGCACATTCTGGTCTTGGTCAATTGGTCTGATCTGAGCAAAATCAGCACGTGCAACTGTTGCGTGCCAGTGTGGCCGTTGATGGTCGTAGTCTGACGTTGTACGAAGAAGCGCACGCGCAAGAATATTTGGGTAATCCGAAGCTGCCTTGCGCTCGGTGCAATCGCTGCTGCCTGCTTCGTGCAAAGTTGTTGCCATGACCGATGCGGGCTTTCACGCGCCTTGGTTCAAGGCCGTGAGCAAGCTGGGCTGGTGTTACATTGGCCGCCTGCGTGGGCGAAATCGTGTGTTGTTGCAATTCGACCCATTCTGGCGTCCGGCACGCGCGTCGTACCGGCGTGCCACAAGCAAAGCGCTTGTCCCGGGAGCAGGCAGATACGCGTACAGCAACCCGGTAAATGTGCGTGTGGTGCTGGCCAAGCGCCAGGATAAACAACGCTGGCAATTGACCATATTTGGCGCCAGAGCGGCTTCGCGAAAGAGCGAGAAGAACGCGAGGCGGGCACGCGAGCCGTGGTTACTTGCCACAAGTCCTGCGCTGTCACATCTGGCGGTCAAGAGCATTGTTGCGCGCTATCGCCAGAGGATGGGCATCGAGCAATCGTTTCGCAATAACAAGCACCTGCGGGTGGGTATGGGCTTTGAGCTCACGCGCTCAAGAAGTGCACAGCATTTGAACATCTTGCTGCTCATCTTGCATCTGGCCGCGTTCAAGCAACGACTAATCGGAGACAGTGCCAAAGAAAGCCAGCTCGAACTGCAGTTTAGTGCAACACGGCGCAAGGACCGGCGGGAAGTATCTGTACTGACCCTGGTTCGGCGCATCCTCGACGAACCGCCTCATTTGCTAAAGCAGTTGCGGCCTATACAAGCCATCGCGGCACTCGGAGAACAGGCTATCGATGCCTATGCGATTGCCATATAAAATACGGGGAAGCCTCAGGGTCAGGCCCCTTGCGGATCAACGACATCGTTGTTTTTCCGATAAATGCGTTGTTCATCGAACCACACGGAAAGCCCTTCTGCTCCTTCCGGCAAGTTCTCGTGGATGCCGATCACGAGTGACGCGCCGTCATGCATGGCGTTAACGATGCGCTTTAAGTGCTCGAGCTGAAGTGCTTCGTCGAAGTAAGTGAATACGAGATTACGGCAGAGCACGAGATCAAAACGCCTGCCGGGTCGCTCCTGGCGAATATCCTGCTCCAGGAGTTGGACACAGCGCTTGTATTCCGGTTTGAGACAATAGTTATCGCGTTCGAGCTCGAAGGCCCGGTTAAGCCAGCTTTCTGGCATGTTTTTCAAAGAGCCAAATTTGTAGCAGGCGTCGCCGGCACGCCGCATCATATTGGGATCGGCATCGGTGGCGACAATATCGATGCTTAGCCTGGGAAATTTTGACTGCAATTCCGTGGCCCACAGGACCGCAAGCGTATAAGGCTCTTCACCGGATCCGCAGCCAGCACTCCAAACACGCAACCTCGTGTCGCCACGCTCGAGCGCTTGTTGAGCCAGTGCCGGCAGTACCCGCTGCTGCAAGGTTACGAAAACGCCTTGATCACGATAAAAGCGTGAGATTGTGATTCGGCAAAGGGCATCGAGCTCTACCCATTCATCGGCATGATCTTGCAGATAGGCTTCGTATTCGTCGATACCTGCCAGGCGGAGGTTTCGCATACGAGCGTCGACGCGCTTGCATACTTGTTTTCGCACCTTGCAAAACCCCGGCCAGCGCATGTGCAATTGCGGCAAGGCCCATTGCAGAAACCGCACGCACTGCTCGTCTTTCATGAAACCTCCTGGATACGACACGATGATGCCAAGCTGAATAGATGTCCTAGTGATTTACACTAGCTTAACTCCAATGCTGCGAGGGCACGCGACACATGAATCCCATTAGACGCGCGAGAGTATCTTCAGAATGCGAACGATTGGTCTGATCGTGAACCCCGTCGCCGGGATGGGTGGCAGCGTGGGATTAAAAGGCACCGATGGTGAGATGTATGCGAAGGCGCTCGCGATGGGCGCCGAGCCGGTCAGCCCGGCGAGAGCGCGGGAATTTCTGTCTCATATCTCTTGCCGCAACAAGCTCCGGCTGCTGGTGGCGCCCGGCCCGATGGGGGCAGATCACGCACAGGCAGTCGGATTGAGTTATGAGACCGTCGGCACGCTTACGAATGAGCCGGCGCGTGAAGATACCAAGTCCATTGCCGGGAAGATGCTGGAGGCCGGTGCCGAACTAATTGTTTTTGCGGGCGGCGATGGTACTGCGCGAGACATGGCGGATGCCATCGACCTTCGGATCCCGGTCATCGCCATACCGTCAGGTGTAAAGGTCTACAGTTCAGTGTTCGCCTACAACCCGAGGGCAGCAGCAGGGCTGCTCGACGCTTTTGTCGAAAGCGCAGATGTAGCCGAGGAGGAGGTTCTGGATATCGACGAGGACGCTTTCCGTGCCGGCGTAGTCGATTCCCGCCATTATGGTTTCCTGCTCGTGCCCGAAGTCGGAAGGCTGCTCCAGGCAGGCAAGGAACTCTCCGGCACGACCGGCTCCACGGCAGAAGTGAAGCGGGAAATCGCTGAAGCTGTAATTGAACAAATGGTGCCGCAAGCACTTTATCTGCTCGGCCCCGGGACCACGGTGCGTGCGATTGCCGAAGAACTTGCGATCGAAAAGACGCTGTTGGGCGTCGATGCGATAGTCGACGGTGAACTGGTTGGCAGCGACCTGAATGAGCACTCGATTCTCGAGCTGCTGGACCGCTATGCGAGAGCCGTGATCGTCGTGACGCCGCTCGGGGGCAACGGGTTCATCTTCGGTCGCGGCAACAAACAGTTCACCCCCAAAGTGCTTCGGCGTGTTGGTCGCGAAAACATCGTAGTCATCGGCGACAGAGACAAGCTTCTGAAGCTTGCAAGCTTGCACGTCGACACCGGTGATCCGGAACTGGATGAATCGCTGTCAGGCTATATCGATGTGATAGTCGGGCGGAACCATAGCAAGTTAATGCGTGTGGGATAACCGAGGCAGACTCTAAGTTTCCGCTGCGCCAGGCGATCAACCACGCGTGATAATTCCGAGGCGGTCGTGGAAGCAGACAAACAGGCGATGGCATTCGAAGAAACCAGGCCTTGTTTGGAGCTAAACGGTGAGGGACGGCTGCTTCTGAAGGCTCAGGAAGTGGTGCTCCTTCCGCGTCATGTCTTGGCTGCCTCCTTTGTGAGGTGAATAGCCGTGCCAGGATAGGGGTCTTTGAAGACACTTTCTATAAGGTCTATAAGGCGGGCTTCGGCGGGGCGTTCACGTTCTGCTCGCGATATCGGGAGTTCACAAGTGTTCACCTCAAAAGGCTGCGGCGGGCTATCTTGCTGAGATGAGCGTACGAGGTTGGGGCGCTTTTGATGTCGAATCGTTCGACCCTGACGATGGCATTTTGCACGTCGCGCTCAGGGGTTCTGCGTTGATACCCGATGGTGATCTGCCATCCGGGCGCCTTATCTGGAAAGGAGCCATGGTGGGGGCTGTTGTCTGCTCGCTGCCAAACACACCAGAGGGCACAGCACTTAAGGCGACCATGGAAGAGACCACGGATAGGTGCAAGATTAGCGTTCGGCTAGGTTAGGAAACTACGGTGGACGACACATTCCTCGCTCTTCACGAACGTAGTCGCGGGCCAGTTCAGATAACGTTCTTGTAACAATCGAAAGGATAAGAAATCGTTGTCTTTCGACAAATTTTCGCTATAGTCGTCTTGCAGTTCCAAAAGTGGACTGGAGATCAACTTGTCGTCGTCGTGGGAGCCAAAAATTTGGTTCCAAGACGAATAACTTTAACTGGAGGATGAAAATGTCACTGAAGTTTTTTCTCTCTGCAACCGCGGCAGCGGTTATTGGCTTAGCCATAGCGACTGGCGCGCAAGCCGATGGTCATGTAAAGAGTAAACGGGTATTGACTCTCGATCTCGCCAAGAAAATTGCGGACGGCTGTGAGGCACATTTTGCCAAGCAGGCCGATTGGCGCCCCCTGAATATCGCGATCGTCGATGATGGCGGGAACCTCAAAGTATTTCGGCGCATGGATAATTCCTTTCTCCTGAGCATCGATATCGCCTTGTTGAAGGCGAACACATCGGCGGGCTTACCGTTCCCGAGTCGTGCGGTTGGTGAACTCGCTTTCGGCAAAGATGGACAGCCTGGCCGGGTTCCGGGAATCGCTGATATTCCGGGTGTTGCGGCGTTTCCCGGCGGATTGCCGATCATGACCAAAGATGGCCAGCTTCTCGGCGCTATTGGTGTAAGCGGCGCCACCGGCGATCAAGACGAAGAATGCGCGGCGGCGGGCCTGGAAGCAGTCAAGGATATGCTCTGAGACGAACGGTTGAACTTGTAATTCGGTCGCTCGAGGCGGTGACTATGGTCGCCGCCTCGATTTTGTTGTGCGAACGGGGTCGGTTCAGGCCTGTGTATTCGTGTGCGGAAGGGGAGTTCGACCCAAGTTAACGTTCGACTTATGGAACATAGATTGTCGTCACTGGAGAACTTGATGAAATCAACAATCAAACTCATTGTGTCGCTTTTCATTTGCGGTCATGTGCTAGCCGATGATTTATCTGTGGTTTACCAATCCGCCAGTAACACGCCCCTCAGTAATCCGCATGATGTGAAGCTGTCTCCGGACGGCAAATATCTGTTTGTCTCCGACGTGGGTAACAACCGGGTGGTGCTGCTGGACCCAGAAACCTTGCTATTCGTTGGTGCGTTCGGTGACGATCACCAATCCGGTACTCACGATGTCGATTTCGATGCACAAGGGCGAGCCTATGTTGCTGACACGCATAACAACCGTGTGACCATCTATCGCATGGAAGGTACTCGTGCGACGCTAGTCGGTGAACTCAACGAGGGCGTGCGAGGACCCGAAGGAGTGCTCATTCATTCCAATGGGCGTGTCTATGTCGCGGGTGCCTGGTCGGGTAACGTGGTGGCCTATGAAGGCGGTCGGGTTGTGAGTGAATTGGACGGCTTGTCGTCGCCGCATGATCTCGAAGAAGCCGCTGACGGCAATATCTGGTTATCTGACTCGAACAATCATCGCGTGTTGCTGGTTTCACCCGACCTCAAAATTCTGCGCGAGTTGAGCCGTGATGTCTACGGTTTCAACGGTGTGCGTTACATGGATTTACTCGACGATGGCACCTTGGTCGCGGCCGACAAGAACAACCATCAAATCAAATTCATTGCGCCGGATGGCAGACTACTGCTTGTGATGGGCAGCGGCAGGCGAGAAGAAGGGCCGGACAAATTCGCCACGCCTGAAGGCGTCGAGATCAGGGGCAATACGATCTGGTTCTCTGATTCGGGTAATGACCGCGTTGTCAAATACACAATACAGAGGCCGTAAGTGATTCGCTTAGTCAAATTAGTGGATAAACTCAATTTGTTTGCCGACGGGCGAATCAATCAGGCAACGCTGGAGACAAATGCATGACGACAGAAATTATCAACCGCCGCAAATTCCTCGCATTGATATCCGCTGCGGGCCTTGCCGGACTCGCGCCGGGAATCTCGCTCGCGCGAGAGCAGATGCCGAAGCGGCGGATCCCCGGTACCAATGAGTATTTGCCGATTATCGGCCTTGGATCGACCAAGCCGGTAGGGCAGATTGCAGACAGAGGCACTGCGCCGATCGCCAGCGTGTTGCGTACGCTTGTCGAGAATGGCGGCAGTGTTGTCGATACCTGGCCCAGGAACCAGCCGAACGACGAAGGATTCGGGCGCGTGATCAATGAGCCGGACCTGCGCGATGCCCTGTTTGTCACCAGCAAAATAGACCGGACCGGCAAGCAAGCGGGGATTGACCAGTTCCGGCAAACACAGCGCCTCTATCAGCGCAACACCCTGGATTTGTTGCAGGTGTTCAACCTCACCGACGTCGAAACACAGTGGTCCACTCTCATGGACTTAAAAGCAGCGGGTGAAGCGCGCTACATAGGCGTCACAGTATCGAGCCAGGGCCTCTACGATCAGCTCGCAACTTTTGTCAGACGTGAGCAACCGGACTTCGTGCAGGTCAACTACTCGATCACCGAACGCGGTGCCGAGCAACGCATGTTGCCGATGCTGCAGGACAAGGGGATCGGCGTCATCATCAATCGGCCGTTCATGAACGGTGATTACTTCCGCAAGATCGGCGATCGTCCTCTACCGGAATGGGCAGCCGAGTTCGACTGCGAGAGCTGGGCACAGTTTTCATTGAAGTACATCCTGCCGCACCCAGCGATCACGTGCGTGCTGACCGAGACCACCAAGCCGAAGCACATGGCCGAGAACGCGCGTGCAGCATTCGGGCGTATGCCGGATCAAGCTCAGCGTGCGCGGATGCGCGATGTGATCAGTTCAGTCTGACCACGATTTCCCCTCGCGAGTGGCCCGTACCTAAGTTGGCGCTAAGGTTTAGGCAGCCAACTTGGTATGCCTTGTTCGCCGCAGATCTTGGCGAACCATTCCAGTACTTCGGGATGATAGGGGATACCGTTCTTGCGCCGGTCCTGTTCGACTTCATGTGCGTTCAGGCCCGGGTACATCACTCGGTCATGCCCTGGCGCGGGGGTCGCGTTTCGAAGCGCCGCCAGATAGGTGTCCATGTCTGACTTAAAGAGCTTCAGGTCTGTGAATGCATCGATGTCATAGGCGATCATTTGCTGCGACTGAAAGACGCGCCGGTCTGGACCTGCCGCGGCACCAGACAAAACGCTGCCTAGCACCTCGATCATCATTGCCAGGCCGTAGCCTTTGTGCGAACCGATTTCGCGCGTGCCGCCCAAGGGCAAATGCATAAAGCCCTCAGGAATAGGTGCTTCATCCATGATGGGTGTGCCATCGGCCTCGGAGATCCACGCGGGCAACGTACCGCGCCCGAGTCGATTGGCAATGCGGATTTTGTTGCCGGCAACGCCGCTCATCGAAGCATCGAATACAAATGGCGCTTCCTTGTTGGCCGGTGCGGCAATGGCGATGGGATTGAGGCCGACCAGTTTGCCGGCGCCGAAGGTCGGTGTCATCTCCAGTCCACCAACCGTCATGGAGACACCGATCATGTCGTGTTCCAGGGCCATCGCGGCGGTATAAGCGGCGGCACCGTAGTGCCCACCGTTGTAGATGTTGACAACACCGACACCACAATCGCGCGCCTTAGCTATTGCCAGGCGCATCCCCTCAGGCCCAATTACGCCGCCGTGTGCCGTGTCCGAATCGATGGTGGCGGTGGCTTTGCGTTCCCGTGTTACTTTCCATGCCGGTGTCGGGTTGATTTTGCCTTTCTCGAAAAAATCGACATACACGCGCAGCATGTTTGACACCCCGTGCGTATCGTAACCGCGCAAGTCAGCGTAAAGCAGGACATCGGCTGACTGCCTTGCGTGTTCGGCGGGCATACCGCATTGCTTGAACACGGCCTCGACCGTGGCACGCATGTCACCTTCGGGAACGCGGACTGCGATGTCCTCTGGAATTTGAAATTGCTCGAGCATGGAAGGAGTCCCCGGAAAATTTGAAAACAAGAAGTATAAACAGACTCATCCAACTAAATCGGCGGCAGGTCACGGTTTCTCCCGCCGCCGAGCGTCACGGAAGTGTGACGCGTCCGCCATCGGCAACGAACGTCTGGCCTGTCGTGAAGCTCGAACGCTCCGAGAGCAGGAACAGCACGGTCTGTGCAATCTCCTCGGGTTGCCCGTTGCGTTTAAGAGGCGCTTCGTCGGCAATGCGCTGCATCGCTTCCGGCCCCAATTGCGCGCCCATCTCGGTTTCGATCAAACCCGGTGCCACGCAATTGACGCGAATCGCCGGACCGAAGGCTTCCGCACAGCTCCTTGCGAAGCCGATCACGGCGGCCTTCGATGTGCTGTAGGTGACCATCCTGCCTCGCGGCCGCAATCCGGCAATTGAAGAGATGCACACGATGCGCCCGTAACCTCTGTCGAGCATGCCGTCCTTGACTGCCATCACGGGCAGATAGGTGCCATCGACGTTGACGGACAGCATGTGTCGCCAGCTATCGAACGTCATTTCCGAATGGTGTGCCGCCTTGGCGATTCCGGCGCTCGTCACCAGCAGATCAACCGGTCCGAGCCCGCTTTCCACTTCGGTCACCATTTTGGTAACGCTCTCCGGATCGGAAACATCGGCGCCTACCATCATGGCTTCGCTACCAAGGCGCTCGATTTCCGCGACAACCTCGCGTGCAGCCTTTTCATTGCTCGCGTAGTTCACTGCCACGCGCGCACCTTCGCGGGCCAGGGCCAGGCAGGTTGCCCGGCCGATACCACGCGAGCCTCCGGTGACGAGCGCTGTTTTGCTTTGCAGTTCTTTTTTATCCATGTTCACCCCCGTGCGATTTCGGCGATTCGGTCTGCGAAGTTCACCTGGCTGTTGTCCTCTGGTGCATAGCCGATGACACTGCGTGCATTGGCGATACTCCAGAAATTGTGCGTATTGCCGCTCACGCCGTAGAAAATCTGGAAAGGTATGCCGTACTCGTCCTCGATATCCGGCGCCTCGATACTTTTGACGAACAGCTGGATCTGGTCGCGCTTGCTGAGATAGGCGCCAAGGCCGCGATGCATGGCCTTGATGTCACCCGCAGCGATGTCGTCCAGATCGGCATTATCCCTCGGCCCGCCGATACGCAACTGCACCACTTCGAGCTTGCGCCCGCCGACTTGACCGGTGGCGAATACAAAGCCGAGCGATTCGTAGGCGATCTTGGCCCAGCCGTAGAAGTTGTCAGACTTCGGTGGCATGTCGGGTGTGACGCAGTCCCATTGGTCTTTCCAGATCAATCGCTCGTAGTAATCGGCCGCGTGGTTGGAACTCGCGACAACGACTCTTTTCACATCTTCCTCAATGGCGGTCTGATAGACGTTGTAGGCCATGGCGACGTTAGCGTGCTCGGCCTCAAACTTTGGTTGGCTGTTGTTGGACCAGGTTGTTGCGTCCAGGCCTTTGGCGCTCACAAAAGCGCTGTGAATGATGGCGTCGGCGCCCTTGAAGTGTTTGCGGTACAAATCCCTGTCTGATTGTGTCAGATCGCAAACGCGAATGCCGGGTACTTTCTCTGCGTTCGCATTGGTTTCGCGATTGTCGAGCGCAACGATCTCGTAGCGCTCGGCGAGTTCGGTCCACATGCGCTGAATGATGTACCCGCTGGCACCGGTTACTACCACCCGTTTTTTCGTCATTTTTCGCTCTCCCGAATTCAACAAACAACAAATTTCTCAGAACGTCGAGTATAGAAGACGCCTGAGATTTGATACACCGCACTTGATAAACCGTGGGACAAAGCGACGTCGGTTCGCCATCACGGCGTGCGTGCGGATAAGTGTGGACACCAGTTTGCTATCCTGTCGGCCTTCGAATGCCTGGATCCACGCTGCATGCTCACCATCGAAACGTACGGCCGTGTGGCCGTCCTGAACATCGACGACGGCAAAGCCAACGTCGTTAGCGAGGCTTTCTCGAAAGCACTTAACGAAGGCCTCGACGCCGCCGAACGCGACGCGGACGTGGTGCTCATCGTTGGCCGCCCGGGGCGCTTCTCCGCCGGCTTCGACCTGAGCGTGATACGTGACGGCACGCTGGAGAAGGCGGCGGCCATGCGCAGCGCCGGCGCATGGACCATGCATCGTCTGTTCATGCATCCGCAACCGGTGGTGATGGCGTGTACTGGTCACGCACTGGCGGCCGGCGCACTGATCTTGTTGACTGGCGACACCCGCATTGGCGTGCGAGGAGACTTCAAGATCGGTCTGAATGAAACCTCGATCGGGCTGGCCCTGCCCACCTACGGACTGGAACTTGCCAAGGCGCGCATGGCGGCCACACATGTCACTGCCAACGTCATCCAGGCCAGAATCCACGATCCGGACGGCGCGGTGACGGCCGGCTATTTGGACGAAGTGGTGGAGGGCGACCAGCTGATGGAAACGGCACTGGCGCGTGCCACCGCGCTCGCCGAGATTAGTGGCGAAGCTTATGCCACCGTCAAGCAGCGACTACGCGGTGAGACGGCGAAGATCATGGCCGACAGTCTCGCCTGACTCTCACGTTACTGCCCAGAGGAAAATTGGGTAGACCCCTTTCGGATTAGGACGAGCGGACTCAACAACGCGCGAAGGAATAAAGAGATGCCACAGTTTGCCGCGAACCTTCACTATCTGTTTACCGAAGTGCCATTCATGGACCGTTTCGAAGCGGCCGCATCGGCAGGGTTCAAGGCGGTCGAGTTCCAGGTGCCTTACGACTATCCAGCGGCCGAGCTAGGCGCACGACTGATGGCGAATGGATTGAAGATGGTGCTGTTCGACGCTCCGATGGGTGATTGGGAGCGCGGAGATCGCGGCCTTGCGGCTGTCCCGGGGCGCACTCAGCGATTTCGAGATAGCCTGCCGCGCGTGCTTGAATATGCCGCAGCGCTTGATTGTACGACGGTGCACGTAATGGCTGGTGTTGTCGGGAGCGGTGATGCCTACGAACGGGCGGAACGCGTGTATATCGAGAATCTTGACCATGCCGCCGGTTTTCTCGGCGAGCACGGCATCGCAGCGGTAATCGAACCGATTAACAACAAAATGGGGGTGGTCGCTGGTGGTCCGGATTACACCACCCAGGGCATGCACGGCTACTTCCTTAATCACACCGCGCAGGCGCGCCGCATCATCGAAGCGGTCGGCTCGGATAATCTGTTCCTGCATCTTGATTGCTATCACATGCAGATGCTAGAAGGAAACCTGGCACAGTCAATCCGCGACAACATCGCCATTACGCGACACTTCCAGATCGCGGGGGTACCGGGTCGTCATGAGCCCAATGTCGGCGAGATTAACTATCCCTTCCTTTTCGATCTGATCGACGACTTGGGTTATGCGGGGTGGATCGGTTGTGAGTACCGGCCCAAAGGCACGACGCTCGACGGCCTTGGTTGGGCGCAACGTTACGGTATCGGAGTTGACTTATAGCAAGTAATGAACGATGTGAGCAAGGTAACGGCGTTAGGCGTGACCAGTTATATAGATAAATTCGGAGTTATATTTCCTAGCGCCCATCGGTTTTTCCAGCCGATTTCTTCCATCAGAGTGTAAGGATGAAAGCATGCCCAAGAAATTTGTCAATCCGCCCGGCATGAAAGCGCTGGGTATGTACACGCAGGTCACCGTTGCGCAAGGTGGCAGCATCGCCTTTATCAGCGGTCAGGTTTCAGCTGATGTTAACGGTAAGATTGTCGGAGCTGGCGACATTGAGGTGCAAGCCGTTCAGGTATTCGAGAATCTGAAACTTGCTCTAGGTGGGATCGGTGCCACGTTTGACGATGTCATCAAGCTCACGGTTTTCATCGTCGGTTTCACGCAAGAGCGGCGCAAGGCGGTGATGGATGTGCGCAGCCGTTACATCTCGACGGAGAATCCGCCGGCGGCAACCATGGTCGGCGTCGATCAGCTCGTCGAGCCGGAATTGCTGGTTGAGGTCGAGGCCGTTGTGGCGATTGACGGATAGTGTGTACCCGCTTTTAGCGACTGGCTTGTCCTGCCACGCAAGCGCAGTGTCGCCCTTGCATACAAAGTGTGAGCGCTCACTGTTAAAATGGATGGTTTCACTAATCAAGCTGCCAGCTTGTCTTCAGCGCCGGTTTCGTTTGCCGGCCGGGCGCGGTTGTCCTTGTCCGGCTGCTGCATCGCGGCCGGGAGCACGGGCGCGCGCCAGGGCCAAGCCTTAGGGCCCTGGTCGAGCAATTCCCGTGAAAATCCCATGTCCTCAAGATGCCGATCGCTCAGGCCACGCAGATGCTGGCGGATATCCACTCGTGCCTTGCGTTCTCGTGCCTCAATCAGGCAATTCATGACACGCTCCAGAAAACTTGCTTTTTTAGTCATGTAGATACATATCTCCGATAGTCTTTGGTTTACAGTCCTAATATATATGGGTGATATTGCGATGCAACAAGTATATCTTGAGCGCGTAGCGTAAAGCAAATTATGGTCCTGTTAATCAGTAAGTTGTAACTCAATGCTTTACGTGATTTGGATGCTGTATCGCGCCATTAATGGTCTCTTCGGACTGCCGGGGAAGGGCATGTCAAGGCAGTGGAGGTCAGTCAGCAGATCAAGGTGCTGGAGGAGCAATTCGGCCAGCCGTTGTTTCATCGCCTGCCGACTGGTTTGGCACTGACCCGGGCCGCCCAAGCCGGGCTTCCGTTGGTACGTGAAGCCCTGGCCTCACTCGAAAGCGCTGCTCAATTGATGGCTGCGCGGCGTGGTGCCGATACCCTCACCGTCTGGACGGCACCATCGTTCGCTGCCAAGTGGTTATTGCCGCGGCTGCACCGCTTTATTGATTTACACCCCGGCATCGACATTCGGCTCAGTGCGTCAGCGTTGTTGATCGAGGGCGCGCGCACCAGCGGCATGATCAGCAGTGACGATCTGCGTCGTCACGGCGTCGATGTTGCGATCCGTTTCGGCCAGGGTCAGTACCCGGGTTGCCAGGTGGACAAGTTGCTGTCCGCCTCCGTCGTCCCACTGTGCAGTCCGAAGCTCATGGGCGGCACACCCCCGCTGCGCGAACCGGCCGATTTACGCAACTTCACTTTGTTGCACGACGACACGGCCTATGAAGGCCGGCCCGACTGGGCGAGCTGGCTGGCGCAGGCCGGCGTGACCGACGTGGACCCCAGTCACGGTTTGCGTTTCAATCACGCATCATTGGCCCTCGACGCAGCGGCCGATGGGCAGGGTGTTGCGTTGACTTTGCACTCGCTGGCGGCATTGGACCTGGCAAGTGGACGGCTGGTGGTGCCATTCACACAGAGTGTCGAACTGGACGCCGCCTATTACATGATAAGCCTGCGAACGGCGCAGGAAATTGAAGCACCGGAGATCGCGGCGTTTCGCGAATGGCTTCTGGCCGAGGCGCAAAACGAGGAATAGATGTCGCGGCCGGTGTGTATCCGTAGCAGCTGATGAACGTGCCGACGAGCTGTCACAGGCAAGGAGTGCTACATTGCAAGCTTCGACGCAAAACCGTGCAACCTGTGAAAAGAAAACATCGGCAACGCAGGAGGAAGAGACGATGCGTGTAGCCCCACGCCTGCGACTGGGGCTTGGCATAGAGAGCGGCTCGATATTCACCTTGATTCTGGTCCTTGCTCTTGTCGGCTGCGGATCCAGCGAAGATACGGATCAAGCGACGAACACGACTTCAGAAATCGCAGAGGTCAGGACTTTCCGTTATTCGACTTCGGGCGACATTCTGGGCCTGGACCCGTACACCCATAATGAGGGTCCTAACAACGCGATGAAAGACAACCTTTATGAGGGGTTGGTTCACCGTGCCTACGATTTGTCTTTGCACCCGGCACTGGCGACCGATTGGGAACAAACCGACCCGCTTACCTGGCGCTTTAACTTGCGCAAAGGCGTGAAATTCCACAACGGTAATGCCTTCACCGCGGATGACGTTCTGACGTCACTGGAACGCATCCGCATGCCCAACTCGAGTATGACGTTTGCTGTTGCCGCTATCGAAAAGATCGTCAAGATCGACGACCACACCATCGACATCATTACCAGGTATCCGGACCCGACCCTGCTGCTGAATTTGCCGCTGTTCTGGATCATGGACAAAGAATGGTTGGAGGAAAACGATGGCATGGACATTCAGGAAGGCGCGGTCGTCAGTACCTTCGCCAACCTCAACGTCAACGGAACCGGACCCTTCATATTGCAGGAGTGGGTTCCGGACACGCGCACGGTCCTGGTGCCAAATCCAGACTGGTGGAACACGCCGCGGCACAACCTGAACAAGGCGATCTTTCAGCCTATCGCTAACAATTCGACGCGCGTGGCGGCATTGCTCTCGGGTGACATCGATCTGATGTATCCAGTGCCGCTTCAAGATATTGCGCGGTTGGAAAGCTCGCCGGGCGTGAGCGTCCTGCAGGGACCGGAGCTGCGGGTTATTTTCCTCGGTTTCGATCAACATCGTGACGAACTCCTGGATATGCCGGGCAGCGGCAAGAATCCATTCAAAGACGTTCGCGTGCGCAAGGCTTTTTATCAAGCCATCGACATCGAGGCCATTCATCGGGTTGTCATGCGCAAGGCATCGAAGCCGACGGGTCTGATGATTGCCGAAGGGAACAACGGCTTTCAACCGGACATGAACGAGCGTTTCCCCTACGATTCCGGGGCAGCGAAGAAACTCCTGGCCGATGCCGGTTACCCGAATGGATTTTCAGTGACGTTCGATTGCCCGAATGATCGCTATGTCAACGACGAGGCAATTTGTTTGTCGATCATTCCGATGCTCAAGCGCATCGGTATCGATGTAAAACTGAATGCACAAACAAAGTCATTGCACTTCGAGAAGATCAGCCGGACGCAGGGCTACAATACGAGCTTCTACATGCTGGGCTGGACTCCCGGCAGTTATGATGCCCACAATCCGTTGGTGCAGCTCATGTCGTTGGACGGGGAGGGGCAAGGCACCTGGAATTCCGGCCGCTACACCCATCCCCGGATCGAAGAACTCACGGATTTGATCGGAGGCGAGATTGATGTCGACAAGCGCAATTCGATGATCAGGGAAGCCTTCCGGATTCACCAGCAGGACGTTGGTCACATTCCGCTTCACCAACAGGCGCTTGCATGGGGCGTCGGCAATCGGGTTGAAGAAGTCAAACAACGACCGCAGAACGATGTCGATCTGCGCTACGTCATAATGAAGTAGTTGAAGTCAATGTCATTGCGGCCTGGGTTCTTCGGAGGCCGGTTCGCGCCGTTATCGAGTTTCATCGATGCTTGCTTACATTGTTCGCCGGCTATTGCAATCCATACTCGTGTTGATTGCCGTAGGCTTCATCGCATTCTCGTTGTTCAATTTTGTCGGCGATCCGATCAACAACATGGTCGGTGTTGAGGCCACGGACGCCGAGCGTGACGCGGCCCGCAAGAGGCTGGGCCTGGATGACCCGTTCCCGGTTCAGTTCGCGCGTTTCGCCGCAAACGCTGTGCAAGGAAACTTCGGCCAGTCCTATCGCCTGTCCATTCCGGTTGAGACCGCCATCGCGGAACGGCTGCCGGCGACGCTGGAGTTGGTGTTCGTTGCCGCCGTGATGGCGCTCGCCATCGGCGTGCCGCTCGGCGTCTATACCGGCTTACACAGGGACGGCGCGATTTCCCGAATGCTCCTTACTGCTTCGCTCATTGGTATTTCCCTGCCGACCTTCTTGATCGGCATCCTGCTGATACTTGTTTTCTCCGTGTGGCTAGGTTGGTTGCCATCGTTCGGACGCGGCGCGACGGTCGATTTGTGGGGATGGGAAACCAATCTGGCTTCATGGGAAGGTTTCAAGTCGATTATTCTTCCTGCAGTTACGCTGTGCCTTTTCCAGTTGACGCTGCTCATGCGCCTGGTGCGCGCGGAAATGCTGGAAGTGCTGCGCGCCGACTATATCAAGTTCGCACGCGCGCGCGGCTTGACCAATCGGGCTATTCATTTCGGACACGCATTGAAGAATACCCTCGTGCCAGTGATCACCATCACCGGGTTGCAAATCGGTTCGCTCATCGCCTTTGCCATTATCACCGAAACCGTCTTTCAGTGGCCGGGCATGGGGCTGCTTTTCCTGCAGGCGATCCAGTTTGTCGACATTCCCGTAATGGCCGCTTATCTGTGTCTGGTGGCGTTCATCTTCGTGGTCATAAATTTAGTGGTGGATCTTCTCTACTACGTCATTGATCCGCGGCTGCGTCTCGACCGCCCGGGCCAGGTGTTCTGAGGAAGCGGTGGTGGCAACGGTTACCGGCGCAGAGCAAACGACCAGTACCTGGCTATGGCGTTTTCGTGATAGTGTGCGGCGTTTTTTTGACAGCGACGTCTTTTACAGCTTTCGTCGTTCACCGGTGACCGTTCTTGCCTTCGTGACAGCGGTGATCATTTTCGTGGCGGCGTTTGGCGCGCCAGTTCTGGCGCCGTTCAATACCAACGACGTCGCCACACTTGACCTGACCGACGCATTCCGCCCGCCGGTCTGGATGGAAGGTGGCACCAGCGAGCACCTGCTTGGGACTGATGATCAGGGGCGTGACGTGCTTTCCGCCATCATGTTTGGCACCCAGGTTTCGCTTGTCGTCGGTTTCCTCAGCGTGATCTTCTCCATGGTTCTTGGTGTTTCTCTAGGCTTGATCAGTGGTTATGTGGGCGGGCGCATAGATCACGTGATCATGCGTATCGCCGATGTGCAGCTCAGTTTTCCTGCCGTGCTGGTGGCACTGCTGTTGTTCGGGTTCGCCAAAGCGGTGTTGCCGCGCGGTGTTCAGGACGCGGTTGCGATATACGTGCTCATTGTTGCCATCGGCCTGTCGAACTGGGTGCAGTTCGCTCGCACGGTGCGCGGCTCGACCATGGTCGAAAAGAACAAGGAATATGTGCAGGCGGCGCGCGTCATCGGCCGCACGCCGATCGCCATTATGGTTCGGCACGTGTTACCCAATGTGATGGGACCGGTGCTGGTCATCGCCACCATCAGTCTGGCGATAGCGATCATCACCGAAGCGACCTTGTCATTTTTAGGCGTGGGGGTAGCGCCGACACAACCTTCTCTGGGTACGCTGATTCGCTTCGGCAATAATTTCCTGTTCTCTGGCGAATGGTGGATGACGATCTTCCCCGGCATTGCGCTTGTCATTCTGGCGCTCGCGGTGAATTTGCTGGGTGACTGGATGCGCGACGCGCTCAATCCGAAGCTACGCTGATGAGTGAGGCGAGGAGCAATCAACATCTACTGAGTGTGGAGAACTTGCGCGTGGAGTTTCCAACGCGGCGCGGCACTCTGGTAGCCGTCGATCGAATATCCTTTCACATCGATGAAGGCGAAGTGCTGGGCGTTGTTGGCGAGTCGGGGGCCGGAAAATCACTGACGGGCGCTGCCATCATCGGCTTGCTAGAGCCGCCCGGTCGAGTGGCCGAGGGCAATATCGTTTTTGACGGAGAGCGCATCGACGATATCGGCTACGAGAAGATGCGCCGTCTGCGCGGCAATCAAATCGCGATGATTTTCCAGGATCCGTTGACTTCCCTCAATCCGCTTTTCACCGTCGGCCGGCAGTTGACCGAAACGATTCGCACGCACGTCAGCATTGACGAGCGCAAGGCTCGGGTGCGTGCCATCGAACTGCTCAATGAAGTTGGCATTCCGGCAGCCGATCGCCGGGTCGACCAGTATCCTCATGAGTTCTCCGGCGGCATGCGACAACGCGTCGTCATCGCGCTTGCGCTCGCGGTGAACCCGCGCCTCATTATCGCCGACGAACCGACGACAGCGTTGGATGTATCGATCCAGGCGCAGATCATCACGTTGCTAAAGCGGCTGTGCCGGGAGCACGGCACCTCGGTGATGCTGATCACGCACGACATGGGGGTCATCGCCGAGACCGCGGATCGGGTCGCGGTGATGTATGCCGGGCGCATTGTTGAAATCGGTCCTGTAGGCGACGTCATAAAGCGGGCCAGCCACCCCTATACACGCGGCCTGATGAACTCGATCCCCGTTATTCGCCAAGACATAGAGCAACTGGTGCAGATCGACGGCTCAATGCCGCGATTGACCGATATTCCTCCTGGTTGTGCATTCAATCCGCGTTGCCCGAAAGTTTTCGAGACTTGTCGTACCGAACGTCCCGAGCTCGTTGACGTGGGCGCTACCAAAGCCGCCTGCTGGTTGTACGACTACGCGCGGCGACCAGGCGCCGGCAGTACGACGTGAGTAAAGCGGCATGAGTGCGAGCGACGTGCTTGTTAGACTGAGCAGCCTCGGAAAAGATTTCGACGTTTCGCCGCCGTTTCTGAACCGGTTGTTGGAACGTGAGGATCGGGTTTTACTCAAGGCCGTCGACAGCCTCAGTATCGATATTCCCAAGGGCAAAACCTTCAGCCTGGTGGGTGAGTCCGGATGCGGAAAATCCACCGTTGCTAAGCTGGTGGTCGGTCTGTACCGGCCGAGCCGTGGAAGCATTGTATACGATGGCATCGACATGCCGACGCTCAAGACTCAGGCGGATGTCGAGCCGTTTCGAAAACGCATGCAGATGATCTTTCAGGATCCTTACGCGAGTCTCAACCCGCGATGGAGGGTCAGCGACATCATCGCCGAGCCAATCCGTGCGCACAGACAAATCACTGGCAAAAGGGCGATCGACCAGCGCGTGGCAGAACTGCTGGTTCAGGTCGGGCTGGCGTCTGCCGACGGAGTCAAATTTCCCCACGAGTTCTCGGGTGGACAGCGCCAGCGAATCTCCATAGCAAGAGCGCTTGCAGGCCAGCCCGAATTCCTCGTATGCGACGAACCCACCTCGGCACTGGATGTGTCGATACAGGCGCAGATTCTCAATCTCATGACACGCTTACAACGTCAGTTCGCGCTGACTTACTTGTTTATCAGCCACGATCTCGCCGTTGTTTACCATATCTCCGACTTTGTCGGTGTCATGTACCTTGGACGACTGGTGGAATGGGCTGACAAGCGCACGCTGTTTCAACGCCCCTGGCACCCTTACACGCGCATGTTGCTGGATGCGATTCCTGATCTGGAATTGAGTGGCCGGCAACGCTCCCCGGTGGCGGGGGAAGTACCGAACCCCATCCACCCGCCGTCGGGCTGCCACTTCCACCCTCGCTGCCCTCACGCTAACGAACGCTGTCGCAACGAGGTGCCAAATTTGGTTCGGAAGGATACGAGCGAAGTTGCTTGCCATGCGTTGCTCGAAAACCGCTTACCGGAAGTGACTGTGACGGGTGAACCGGCCGACGTTGGCAGTGGCGGGTGAGATGAATGAGCGTGCGAATGCTACATTGCAGGAAGAAATGCGAACCTTTGTAAGCTGTGACAGGATAGGATCGGCAAAGTCGAATGGAGAGGCGATGCGTGTAGTTATGCGCCGATGGCGTGAACGGGGCACAACGCTCTGCTCGGTTATCAACTTGATTCTGGTGCTCTCGATTTCGGGTTGCGGGCCGAGCGAGGATACGGATCAAGCTGATAGCGAGACCGCACAAACCGCGGAGGTCAAAGCCATTGCGGCTGGCAGTGGCGCTCATAAACTCCTCGACCCGGAAACAGACGAGGCGGCCATGCTGCAGACCTTGCAGCAGGCGCGTTCGTGGACCGGCGACCTCGACGGCATGGTAGATAGGCGCCTGATACGCGTTCTGCTCGTCCCCAACCGCACCAACTACTTTCTTGACGGCGCGGTGCAGCGTGGCGTGACCTACGATGCGATGGTCGAGTTCGAGAAGTTTGTCAACAAGCGCCTCGGACGGACCAAACGGAACAAGGTTTACCTGGTTATTCTGCCGGTGACGCGAGATTTGCTGATGCCGGCACTTCTCAGCGGTCTCGGGGATATCGTCGCGGCCAATCTGACTATTACTGACGAGCGGCGCAGGGTGGTGGATTTTTCAAAGCCGTTTCTTTCCGACGTCCGGGAACTGGTGGTGAGCGGCCCCGCCACGCCTGCCATCTCGAGTCTCGATGACTTGTCGGGGCGGGAGATTTGGGTTCGCCCTACCAGCAGTTTCCGCGATAGTCTGGTTCGTCTCAACATGAGGCTTGGTTCCGAAGGCAAGAATCCGATCGTGATTCGTGCTGCCGACGAGCATCTCGAGACCGAAGACCTGCTCGAAATGGTCAACGCCGGCATCCTCGGCATTACCATCGCGGACAGCCACATCGCTGAGTTCTGGGCACAAGTGTTTGGCGGCATCACGGTGCATGACGATCTGGCCGTTCGTAATGGGGGCAAGATTGCCTGGATGTTTCGCAAGGACAGCCCGAAGCTCGCGCAAGAGGTCAATGCCTTCGCTGCCGAATTCAAGAAGGGAACGTTTATGGGCAACGTCCTCTTCACGCGGTACTTGCAGAATACGAAATGGGTGCGCAATGCTGCGTCCAAGAAGGACCTCAAGCGTTTCGACGAGACGGTGAATTTCTTCAAGGAGTACTCGGAACAGTACGACTTCGACTACCTGATGATGGTCGCCCAGGGGTTTCAGGAGTCGCGCCTGGACCAGCGTGTTCGTAGCCCTGCTGGAGCGGTCGGCATCATGCAGCTATTGCCTTCCACGGCAGCCGAACCGGCGGTCGGTATCAAGAACATCGAAAAAGCCGAGCCCAATGTTCATGCCGGCATCAAGTACATGCGGTGGATTGTCGACACCTATTTCGCCGATGAAGATCTGGACGAGCTGCAGCAAACTCTCTTTGCCTTCGCCTCCTATAACGCCGGGCCCAACCGCATTCGACGTCTGCGCCGTCAGGCAAAGGCGCGGGGCCTCAACCCGGACATTTGGTTCGATAACGTCGAGGTGATCGCGGCCGAGCAGATCGGGCGGGAGACGCTGCAGTACGTGAGCAACATCTACAAGTACTACCTTGCCTACACACTTGTCGCTGAGCAGCGCGCACGGCGCGAGCAGGCAATCGAAAGGGCAAAGCGATAGAAATAACGCCTTCGTCAGACCCGCAAGGCGCGGCGAAGGTGATGACTCACCAACTGACGCGTGTCGCATCGTGGTCGAGTTCGTTCAGTACGGACAGCATGAAGAAGATAAAGTCTATTTGTCAAGGTGGACTCAGATTGCTCTGCATGGCGCGTGTTTGTAGTAATTGAGCTCTGGTTTGTGAAGTTGATATTAAGTCTGCCAAGGCCCAGAGTTTCCTTGTCAGGTTGAAGGCGGAATGGTTTTTGATATTTTGGGGAGAGGACAGAAATGAGCGATAAGCCTGCCGTCGGTTTCATAGGTGTCGGTCTGATGGGTAAAGGCATGGCGAAGAACGCCGTGGAGAAGGGTTTTCCGGTAACGGTAGTCGCGCATCGCAAGCGCGAAGCCGTGGAAGACCTGATTAATCGCGGTGCGACCGAAGCCTCAAGTGCAAGGGAGCTGGCAGAAAAGGTCGACGTGATTGTGCTGTGCGTGACGGGTGCACCCCAGGTTGAAGAGACGCTGCGCAAACGCGACGGCATCCTTGCCGGTGCGAGGAAAGGTTTGACCATCATCGACTGCTCGACGTCAGAACCGCAAGTGACGGAACGTCTGCATCAAGAACTTGCCGGACGCGGCATCTCCTTTATTGATGCACCGCTATCGCGCACGCCTGCGCATGCGTGGGAAGGTGAATTGACCACCTTCGTTGGCGGTCCAGCCGAATTGGTGGAAACGTGGCGCCCGCTATTGTCGACATGGGCGAGCGCAATCCTCCCCACTGGCGGCCCGGTTGGTTCGGCGCACGCACTAAAGCTGGTAAATAATCTGATCAGCATTGGCTATGCTGCCCTTTGGTCAGAGTGCTATGCGATGATGGGCAAGATTGGTCTCAAACCGGAGGTACTTCGTGAGTTGATTGCCAATACCGGCATGAACTGCGGCAATTTCCAGAATTTCTCGAAATATATCTGTGACGGTGATCCGGATGCGCATCAATTTTCGCTTTCGAATTGCCTGAAGGACATGACCTATTACAATCGGTTGGCAACCAAATACAACGTGGCGACATTGATGTCCAATGGTGCCCTGGAAACGCTCAAGCTCGGTATCAATATGGGGTTTGGCGAGCGCAACATTCCAGAAACAGTCGACATCCTGCACCGGCTCAACGGTCAGAAAGAAGGTCCGGCAACGGGTGATTGACTGGTCAACGGTACCCGCGATCACGCCGAGCAGGTGCGCACGACGTCGATGACTGCGAAACGGTCTTCGTCTAAGAAAACAAGGGCCGAGTCAGGTCCGCAGCGCCGGCAATGCCTCCCCTTGCGGAACGAAGAGCAATGCAAGGCCGTTGTTGCACCAGCGCTCTCCGCGCGGCGCGGGGCCATCGTCGAAAACATGTCCTTGATGACCGCCGCAGCGCGCACAGTGATATTCGATGCGCGGCCAGACGAGCTTGTAATCTTTCTTGGTGCCGAGGCGGCCTTCGATCGGCTGAGTGAAACTCGGCCAGCCGGTTCCGCTTTCGTATTTGTATTTAGCGTCGAAAAGCGGCAGATAGCAGGCGGCGCAGATGTATAGTCCCATTCGCTTTTCCCGATTCAGTGGGCTGGAGCCCGGGCGCTCGGTGTCCTCCTCGAACAAGATCTCGTAGCGAGCGGGCTCCAACAGCTTCTTCCACTCGGCTTTCGGCCTGTTGAGAACGGCAAACTGCTTGACAGTGGCGCCTGTCTCCGTTTCGCCCGCTGCAGCGACGCACCAATGCAAGAACGGCAGAGCCGAGATTCCCGTTAATAATCTTCGACGATCCATGGCAATCTCCAATGTCCAGGGTCGTTATTGTTGACCGGCGTACCGGCCAAAAGTTGCCCATCGTTGAGGGCATGACCTGTATGCGTTGTATCGTAGTGGCCCTGGGTATTAATCGATGGCCCAAGAGCGGTCTGCCGCATTAAAGAATTACCAGGCGACCCTGATACGCGCGAATTCTGCGGCTAAACGACATTCTTCCTGAAGTCGTGCTGAAAATCTCCGGCTCGCTGGTGGCGCCCTTGTGCTGGATCGTCAATTTGCAGGAACTTGCGTCTGGAACGTCATTGATCCGATATTGCCTGCTTATGGCGGTTGTTGCGGTTTTGCTGAATTCACCACAAGATGCGGTAACTGCAGCGCCCTGCGCACCTCTGCCGGTATGTTCGTTAATCGTGCCAGTTATGTCTGCGCTATATGCGCAGCAGGACAAAGTACACATGAGCATGAACGCGACTAACTGATTCATCTCGATCCTCCCGAAAACCCTGATAAGTCCATTGTCTGCGTCGCCTTGAATGCAATTGGGCAACATTGCTCCGCGAACGTGAGTCGAGCGCTGCTGTTTTCTTTGACGAAACGTGTTTCAGTAATCAACGTGCGGCTTACGCCTCGCGCCATTTGATCGAGCAACCCATGCTCGCGTGCTGTTCCGCTGGACCCTTGCCAGTGGTGGCAACCATACGCATCGCCTCTAGCAATTCGAGTTTGCGATTTGCTGCATCGCCCATGCGTGCATCGTCGAGGCGACCCCGGTACTGCAGTTTCCCGTTGCGATCGAAACCGAAGAAATCTGGCGTGCAAACTGCATGGTAGGCGCGAGCGACCGATTGGTCTTCGTCGACGAGGTACGGAAAGCTGAATTCATGCAGAGCAGCGAAAAGTTTCATATTCGCCGGACTGTCGTCAGGGTAATGTTGATAGTCGTTTGGCATGATCGCCACCACATTGATGCCTTCGCTTTGCAGTATCCGCGCGTCAGCCACGAAACGGTCGACAAGTGCTTTCACATATGGACAGTGATTGCAGATAAAAGCGATCAACAGTCCATTTTCACCGAACAGGTCTTTCAGGTTGTGGGATCGGCCGTCAGGGTCGGGCAAGGTGAATGGCTGTGCCTGCCAGCCGGGCTCTACTGTTGGCGTGCTGAGTAGCATTTTCAAAATCCTCATCTAGAA
The DNA here is from genome assembly GCA_020346185.1 of Betaproteobacteria bacterium. Taxonomy (GTDB): domain Bacteria; phylum Pseudomonadota; class Gammaproteobacteria; order Burkholderiales; family Eutrophovitaceae; genus SG8-40. The sequence goes on from CP070775.1 coordinate 3,179,163, forward strand.
CTTGGCAGCGCAGAAGGGGGGGAACTCCTGCGGGGATAAGGGGTTAGCGTTGTGAGTCGGCTTAATCATCTGTGCTCGATAGTGCTAGTCCGAGTTTCGATGACGCCGAATGGAGATGCGACTACTTGTTTGACCCACACGATACCACCATGGACGACCGCGGAACCACCTTGCCAAACCGAACGCGTGTTATTTTGGAATTTGCAGTGCTTGTGGCGACCCAGTTTCAGCGGCGCCAGGCTATGGCAGCAGCGAGTGTTCCGGCGGAAATGGTAATTACCGGCCACATATCGCAGGACCGATCCCAGGTCGGACGCAGGTATTTGTCATCATTGCGATGGTGTTTGCAAGGCTGGTATCAGCTGGAAGTGGCGTATCCGGCAGCTATTCAGGCTCTTCCACAACGCGCGTTTTGAAATCGGCCGGGGATACGATCTCGAGTACCTCGAAGTCTTCGGAGCAGTCAATTTCGCGGTGTTTGATGCCGGGGACTTGATGGATGCAGTCTCCCTTGCGGATGGTTTTCACGCCCTGACCTTCGTACTCGAAGGTGGCCCAGCCGTTGAGTACCAACACGAACTGAAAATTACAGTCGTGAACGTGCCATTTCTGCACTTCATCCCTTGCTTCCTTGTCGTTGCGGCGGATCAAGTGCGCAACGTAGTCACCCTTGGTGCCGTCCTTGATACCGAGGTCGCGATACTCGAAGATCTCCCGCAATCCCGGTGTCCAGCTGGCATCTTCCGCGCGGTTATGCACGAAGTCCCACGCTTTCTTGTGTTCTGTCTTGACTTCACTCATGTTGGCCCCCTCTTGAACGTCCTGACTTTGGACTAGGATAGCACTTTGGCCTTAACGAATGGAGATGCCCATGCGCGTTCAAGCACTTGGTCACGTAGTACTGAAGGTTCGAGACCTTGATCGCTCGCTGGCTTTCTACAATGGCGTGCTAGGTATGCCGGTGGTGGCGCGCGCAAAGATTCGGAAGACACCAATGGCGTTCTTTTCTGTAGCTGGTAATCACCACGATTTCGCTCTCATGGAATTGGGGGGCGATGCATCGTCCTCTCCGGAGCGCAGTCCCGGGCTGGCGCACGTGGCATTCAAAATTGGCAGCGGAGTGGATGAGTTACGGGCGGCACGCAGCCACCTGCAAGAATATGACGTCGCGATCGATGCGACCGTCGATCACACGGTGTCCAAGTCCCTTTACCTTCGTTCGCGACCCAGACGGAAACTGGATCGAGTTGTATGTGGATGCCGATCCGAACATATGGCGCGAGAATCCCAGCGCAGTGGCTCATAGCGAACCTCTGGAGCTGTAGGGGCTGTGTGCGCAACGGCCGCGACGCGCGATCGCTCTGAATTATCTATTGCTAATCTCGGTGACGAACCCTCCGATGGTGTCGAGTACGAGGCGTGTCGTTGACGGCGAGAGAATGTCTCCGGCGAGCACATGCCGCGCTGGATCGTCGGGTTCTTCGATCGACACGGTCGTCGTGTTGTTTGGACTGCACGTAGCAACCGTGTCCATCACTTTCGTGGCATCGACCACGCGATCCTGCGGTAACTACATCACGAGGACCGGCACGCGGATGGGCGAGACGTCCAGCTCGCCAACAAGGTTAACCAGAGACATCACGGTGACTGCCGCTTTGGTCGGGTAACGCGTGGTCCAGTAGCGCGCGTGGCGTTCGTTGGTGGGCTGCCAGGATCGGTACTCTCCTTGCACAAGCCTCGCGATTTGGGAACCCCGTGACCAGGTGAGCATGTCGGCCCGCCAGTCGGCAACCCCGAAATTGGGGGATAGCAGCACGATGGCTTCGAGACCGTCAGCGTGTTTCGTTGCTGCGAGCTAGGCGGCGAGTGTTCCTTCGGTGGACGTGCCCATCAACAGTACCCGATCTCCCAGCGCGCGACCGATCTGGCTTGCTTCGACCGCATCGGTTAGCCAGTCTTCGACAGTTACATAGCCGAGAGCATCGCCGGGGCTTCCGTGGCCGGAAAGGCGCGTCAGGAGCAGATTGGCGCCGAGTCGCTTTGCGAGTTGTTCCGGTACCGGGCTGAGCTCTTGTCGAGACGCCGAAAAGGCGTGCAGGTAGACGACGGCGAGCGGAGTCTTTCTGCCCTTGGCGGTTGGATGGCGGATAATCAGCTTTTCCGTACCTTCGCGAAGGTCCGCAAAACGCGACTCGGTTTCTGTGACGTAGGCATCGATGTCGCCCGGACGGGTTATCTCAACGAGTTTTTGGCCGACTACGGGGCGTGGTTCGGTAGCGAATCCGACAATCACGAACAACAGCAGAACCAGCGCTGCCTGCAATGGCCGGGAAACAGGCAGCCGATTTGTCGAAGGCATAGTCAACTCAGGGGGTGAGGCGTAGACTTGCCTTCTGCCGCGCCCGCCATCAGTGCTCGAGCCTCCATTAGATCAAATTCTGCGGCCGGTGACGTGAACCTTTGGTTACGTCGAGATGAAAGGTGCGATCACGATTTGCGAGAGAATTGAGTCTGTTGCCGGTTCTCAATGATTGATTGCACCAAGCTTGGCGAGTAAGGGAGGGATCATGGCTGTCAGCGTTGTTCGTCTTGGCACAGACAGGGCACCGGATGAGGGGATGCGAATCGGTACTGTCAGGCGCCCTCCAAGAGGGGTGCCCAAGTCCGAGTTTGCTTCGCGGAACTGGTACGACGTCTGGTTCCCGAATCTCGCTCCCAGCGTTGAAACAATGAAGCTGGGGCAGGCCGCCGAGACGCCAACCCAGTGGGCGGTGTTCAAGAAGAAGTACCGCGCGGAAATGTCACGGCCGGATGCCAGCCATGCGATCGAACTCCTCGCGGCGCTGTCGCACGAGGTCAACTTTTCGGTCGGATGTTACTGCGAGCAAGAGGAGCACTGCCATCGGTCCGTGTTGCGTGCGCTGTTGCAGGATAGGGGCGCAAGGTTCCGGGGCGCCGGATCAGGGTGAGGACCGTAGCTTCGCTATCGCAACTATCGATCGGGTTAGCCAAGCCCGCAGTCATGAGTCGGGCTTGGATAGCCACTTGAACGTGGCGTGAACGAAGTCGTCGCTGCGTCGGATTGCTTTTAGGCCCCGCAGGTAGAGCGAATTATTGCCTTCTCGCAGTTCATAGATGCGGCCAACTTTCCAGTGCTCTGGCTTGACTATCAAACTCGATGGTTTCCCGCCATCCGGTCCGTCGACCAGAATCACGGCGTTTACTTCGCTCAGCCCGAACTCCCGCGAAGCGGCTTCGGTAAAGGCGCTGTCTTCGTCCTTTTCGAGCACTTCGCGCAGGGTGTGTGCTGTGGCGTCGCCGCTGAGAACTGCGATGTCGGCTTGCAGGCTATCGTTCGCTTCGAGGTGCATGCGACGAATCAGACCGATCCAGCGTTCGGATTCGTCTACCGTCATGCCGATAATTGCGCCGCATCTGGCCCACGCGCGACTCGCTCGAGGCACCTCAGCGACGAGTTCGTCGTCGCTTTCACCGCGCAATTCCCAGACTTCCGGAGTCTGTGGCATCAGGGCCGAATCAGCCAGCAGAGATAGCTCGCCGTCGTAACTGACTTCCGAGATGTGCTGCCATACGTGCGGGTAGTCGTGGACGACCAGAATTGTTCCGCTTGCCGGTGAGTGTACCGGTGCTGGTTGCGGGCCATTGGCGCGCCATACGATGAGCAGATGGTTTACGGTGTTGTACTGCCCGAGCGGAGACAAGTCCTTGCCGAAGGGCTTGAACTTGTCAGGCGTTTCGGCCTCAAGTTGCTTTGAGATGCGCTCCAGCGAGTGATAAGCGACGCCGGGACCGAAATAACGAGCGTTCGTCGGCACCTCGTCCCTGATTGCGCATCGTGGCGCGTTTCCGCTCGTGGGATTGAAATAGAACGAGTTGTCCGCGATGCCGGGTTGGCGAAGAGTAAATTCGGCGCCTAGCCGCTCGAGGGCACGGTCGACGACCTCAATCTGTTCGGGGTCCAGCATGTCGGGTGCGCTCACGCACAGCATCAGCACCCGCAGCAGTTCCTGCTCGACAGTGGTCATTGTTCGGTCGCTCGAGTGCGCGGGCACGGGTGTGATCGCGAACCCGTTCTGCTCGGCGCTGGCGTGCAACGTGTAGGTGAGGTGCCAGAGCTGCTCTGGGATGCTTGCGTAGTGGATGAGATGGAGTTTCGCGAGCGAGCGAATCGCGCGAAGCGCGTTGGTAGCGCTTCGCGCCGTTAACGCGCCAGTTGCTACCGTGCAAAGAACTTGTGTTAAGCGCGTTTGGTAGTTGGCGAGCGATTTCCACACCGCCTCGTGCGTGGCATAGCTTCCCGCAGTGTTGTCCAGGTATTGTGACAGAAGCGCGCCAAAGTGCGGGGCACCTGCCTCCTGGATCTTGCAAGTGGCGTCGATGCGCTCGTTGGGATCCTCGGTGTCTGCCGCCGACTGCAGCTGCGCGACCAGATCGGTGAGCGCGGTAGTTGCGTCATAGAAGACCGAAACACCTTCTCTCATCAAGTGTCGATGTATCCCTGTTCGGGTGGACTGTTGGTTGAAAATCAAGCAATTGTGATGCCGTAGTTCTGCTTTGCGCTACAGCGAAATAATACGAATAACTATATGAAGTGATGGACTATTTGTAGCCAAACTCGAATATCGGTCGCGTCATTTCATTGAGGCGCCGACCGACTGCAGGCGTAGCAGGCACCTTCGCAGCGTCACAGCTCGATAGACCGAATCCAAAGAGAAAGGTGGATTACACGCTCGGCAGAGGCGATAGCGAGACGCCCAAGGGCAAGCGGCGAGCTTGACCGTTTGGCCCGCGTCACGCAACGCTTTCATCGATAACTTTGACTGCCAACGATCGTGGTTGCCACCGATTCCTGCTGCTGTTGATCAGAGCCCGGCTAGCCGGGCCCATTACTCCGGCGTCGCGCCGAGTTGGAACAGCGCATCGAACAAGGGGGGTCGCTGTGATGCAAACTGGCCCATCCATTTCTCGAAAATTGTCATGATCTGTTCGTTGCGGTAGAGGTTAGCGATCGCGCGGTCCGCAACGAGGCGAAAATCTGCGTCGTTGCGTCTGACTGCGAGCGCGAAAGGCTCGTAAGAAAATACCCCGGAGGCAATTGCAAACCGGTTTGGATCGCCCGATGACAGGGCCAGCCCGATCAGTACGACCTGATCGGCCGAGAACGCGTCGATAGAGCCTTCCAGTAGCTGGCCGACCCCGTCCCGAGCCGTGGCCACTTCGACTATTGTGGCATCGGTTTGAGTCCGTTCTACGATTGCGCGTAGTGCCTCGACGGTCGTCGTACCCGACACGACGCCGACTTTCTTGCCATTCAGGCTCGGAAAATCGAGCAGGCTTGTATTTCTCATTGACATCAGTGACGCGCCGGTAACAAAAGTAAGCTCGGTGAAGTCAACTGTCTTGCGCCGGGTCAGCGTCTTGGTGGTGGAGCCGCACAGAATGTCGATCTTGTTGTCGTTAAGAGAGCTGAAGCGATTTTCGGCGGTGACCGGCACGTACGTTACTTTCAGGTTTGTACCCAGCGTGTTCTTCAATTCGGTAACAATTGCATTGCAGATATCGATCGAATAGCCCACCGGCGCACCGCTTTGCCCAAGGAACGACATCGGCGGCTCGACCTCACGAAATCCGATTCTGATCTCTCCGGAATCTCTGATCTGCTGCAACGTTCCTTGCATTTGCTGGGCCGCCAACGGCGAAACGAAAAACACTGCGAACAAAAATACAGCCAGTACGGCTCTCATTATTGTTTCCTCCCTTGTTGGGTTCTTGACGTCGCGTAACACTTGCGAGCACACGCAATGTACCCTAGATTGCCAACGCAAGTCAGAAAATCAGGTTGGCGAGGGCTTCGATCGACCGAGCGATGTCACGATCCGCGTTCCGCGAGATGATTTCAAGCATCAGTGGCTGCTCGGGACTGAGTGTTTTGATCTTCGCAGTCACGGCCGCAAAATCGACGTCGCCCATACCTACCGGATCGTGCCGATAAAGGGTTTGTCCTGTGTCGGACAGGTGGACGAGTCTAAGGCGCGGGTGCACGAGATCAAAGCCGGCGCACGGATCCTCACAGATGAAATGGGCGTTCGCTACGTCGTAACAGACGCCGATGCCATCTGCACCATAGCGATCAAGACAGTTCATCAGACCTTTTGCATCCGGCAGAAAAGCGAATGGCATATTTTCGACCCAAAGTTGGATACCAACACGCTCAGCGATCGGTAACAGCGCGTCCAAGGCACGAAAGAAATGTCCCTCCATGACATCCTGCGGTAGGGGAAAAAGCGGATTGGGCTTGCCAGGGCCGATAATCAAACCCTTGGCGTTGAGTTCAGATGCAAGTCGAAGGTACTCGACGTTCAATCTGATACTGTAATCGCGCATTTCGCTGGTGGCCGCCGCGATATTGAGATCGACGTTCGGGCCGTTCACCGACATGACTTCTACGCCGCTTAGTCCGATCGCGCGGCGCAACTCGCGTATTGTCTCCTGACGGTCGGTGATCCAGAGATGGCCTGGAAAGAACATCAATTCGATGGCTCTGACGCCGCGTTCAGCGAGCATGCGCACGCAATCGGCAGCCGACATCGCCTGCGTGTACGAGTAGGTGTTGATTCCGAACTGATCGCCCCAGCGATTCATAAGCTCTCGTCCATGATTAGTGACAGCGACCGGTTAACGTCCCTGAAACACAGGCTCGCGCTTTTCCACGAACGCTTTGGTTGCGTTACGGTGATCTTCGGTTTGCCCGCAATGAATGTGATGCGTCGCTTCCAAGTCCAGACAATCGTAGACATCGCCTGAAGAAATCGCGCGATTGAAGTTCTCTTTCATATAGCGATAGGCAACCGATGGACCTTTCGCTAATTTTCCCGCGAGCTCCATTGTCTTGCCCGCCAGTTCTTCCGGCGCACAGACCCAATTGGTAAGCCCCAGGCGCAGCGCTTCTTCGGCACTCACCCTTTCCGAGAGGAAATACAGCTCACGTGCCTTTGCGGCGCCGACCAGTTGCGACATGAAGAAGGTGCCGCCGTAATCACCCGAGAATCCGACCCGGCCAAACGCCGTGGTCATGATGGCAGTCGACGCCATGATGCGAAGATCGCATGCCAGTGCCAGCGAAAGCCCCGCGCCTGCCGCCGCGCCGGGTAGCGCAGCAATGCTTGGTTTGGGCATGCTGTAGAGCTTTCCGGCGGTGGCGCGCTGATTGATTCGCTGTCGATGAATCGCCGCATCGATGGTGTTTTCACCGACGGTGCCATCACCGCTCGCCGCCATGCCTTTGACATCGCCGCCTGCGCAAAATCCTTTGCCCGCGCCGGTGAGCACGATACAGCGGACGTGGGTATCGAGCTCGGCGTTGGCGAGTTGTTCGCCAAGCGCGACGTTCATTGCGGTGGACATCGCGTTGCGGACCTCGGGCCGGTTCAGGGTGAGCGTGAGTACACCGTCGTCGAGATCTGCTAAGAGGTCATCTGTACCGGTTTCGAGTTTTGCCATGGCTATCTCCTCCAGTATTGCTGCCCGACGTGTTTATTGTGGGTCCGGAAGTCAGCCGTCTCGTCAGTTGCGACAGGAGGGCGTTGATCCGTTCGGGTGAGTCTAGTGTTTCATTTTGCGCGGCTTACGTAAATGGCGATGGAACACTGTGTGGCAGTGAGACTTTCATTCGAGCGGTTGCGCGGCTCCGCCAGGAGCTTTCGAACTCGACATAACTGTCCTTGTGATAAAAAACAGGGTAAGTTGTTTGAAACTCCGTTTGGTAAACGAATCCTATGCCTGCAAGTCACAAGTCATTCTGGAGAGCATAATGGCTGAGCAACCTGCGCCGGGGCCCTTTGGCGGCCTGCTAAGAGCCGTATCCAAAGTCGAGCCGGATGAGCTCAAAGGAACGGCGGCTTCGTTCTTGTTGGTGCTGATTCTGATGGCCGCATACTACATTTTGCGGCCGGTGCGCGATGCAATGGCCAGCGACTGGACTGATGCCGACGTCAGTCTGTTGTGGACGATCAACTTTTTCTTCAGTTTCGCGGTGGTGGCCTTGTACGGCGCGTCGGCCTCGAGAATGTCTGTCAGGAAACTGGTGCCAACGGTATATGCCTTTTTCGCGACGACCTTTGTTGCCTTCTATCTTGGCTCCCTGTTCATCGAGGACGGCGTGCTTATCGACAAGGCGTTCTATGTCTGGGTCAGTGTTTTCAGCCTGTTTCCGATTTCGGTGTTCTGGAGTTTCATGTCTGACTTGCACACACGCGAGCAGTCCAAGCGGTTATTTGGTGTGATTACGACCGGTGCCAGTG
>CP070775.1:3187583-3242347 GCA_020346185.1 Betaproteobacteria bacterium
TCGCGCTCAACCCGGAAGCGGTTGACCGTGACGCCACCTGGATCCTCGCCGGAGGCCATCAGCGTCTGGAAGAATGCCAAGTCTTCCTTCAGCAGGGCATTCTCCTCTGTCAACCCCCGGATCTGACCAGTCAGGTTGCCCTGCGCCGACAGCTCTATTTGCAGCCGACGCTCCAACGCGGCAACTTCCTTGTGCAACCCGGCATTCTCATCCCGCAACTGACCGTTCAGTTCCTGCAACCGGGACTGCGTACCCTGCGCTTCGCTGACATCGAAACCGGCGTAGCGGCGGCCCAAGTCGTACGCAACCCTGGCCGCGACAATCGTGACTACGATAAACGCTGCAAGCGTGAGCCAGCGCCAATACCAAGGAACGTGCGAGTGCACTGCGACGCGGGGAGCCGCGATTCCGAAACGCCTGCGCAGTTTCTTGAGCCGTATCTTCTTCATTTCACTCAGGGCATCAACGCAACATGATCAAGGCCCATCGTCTCCTCCAGACCAAACATCAGATTCATGTTCTGCACCGCTTGCCCGGATGCACCTTTGACCAGATTATCAATGACGGCGAGCACGACCACCAGATCGCTGTCGTCCGGGCGATGCACTGCAATGCGGCAAGTGTTTGCACCACGCACGCTGCGAGTATCTGGGTGGCTGCCGGCCGGCATTACATCGACAAACGGTTCTTCCCCAAAGCGCGTTTCGTATAGCGTTTGCAGGTCTGCGTCACTTATCAGCCGCGCATATAGAGTGGCGTGTATGCCACGTATGGCCGGCGTCAGATGTGGCACGAAAACCAGCTTAATCGGCCCACCTGCGGCTTTCGCAAGACCTTGGATCATCTCCGGATGGTGTCGGTGCCCGGCAACGCCATATGCACGAAAACTATCGGATACCTCCGAAAACATGATCCCCAGATCCGCTTTCCTGCCGGCACCACTTACACCCGATTTCGCATCTGCAACAAGGTGTGCCGGATCCACGATACCGGCCTCGATCAAGGGCAGAAAACCAAGTTGTACCGCTGTTGCATAACAGCCGGGATTACCCACGACACGCGCTGACTTGATTTGATCGCGGTTCATCTCCGGCAATCCGTAAACCGCCTCGGCCAGCAACTCGCGTGCCGAATGCTCGACTTTGTACCATTTGCTCCACTGAGCGATGTCTTTGAGGCGAAAATCGGATGCCAAATCAATGACTTTAACGCCTGCCCGAACCAGCGCTGGGGCATGCGCCATGGCCACGCCATGGGGCGTAGCAAAGAAGACAACATCACAATTGTCAAGGTCGGCCTCCTCCGGAACGGAAAACGCGAGATCGACCTTACCCCTCAAATTGGGGAACAGCCCGGCAACCGGTTTACCGGCTTCAGTGCGCGAGGTGATGGCGGTCAGCTCGGCCCGAGGATGCGTCGCCAATATTCGAAGCAGTTCGACTCCGGTGTACCCGGTGCCGCCGACGATGCCAATTCTGATCATTTCATGCGCTGCCTTACAGATGAATTCGCCGAGCATACCGAAAGTCTAGTGTTGTCTCAGGCGAAAAAACAAAAAAGCCGCCCGGAGGGCGGCTTTCAGGAATCAGAGATCAACTAGCGTTTCGAGTACTGAGGGCGCCGCCGCGCCTTGCGCAGGCCGACTTTCTTGCGTTCGACCTCGCGAGCATCACGTGTAATCAGTCCAGCTTTTCGCAGCACTGGCTTGAGCGATGCGTCATAGTCAACCAGCGCCCGTGCGATACCGTGTCGCACAGCACCTGCCTGTCCGGATTCACCACCCCCGGTCACGTTCACGTGAATATCAAAGTTTGACAGGTTGTCGGTCAGCTCGAGCGGTTGACGAACCAGCATACGCCCTGTTTCGCGCGAAAAAAACTCGTCCACCGGCTTGCTGTTGACAAAGATGCCCCCGCTGCCCGACTTGATGTACACACGCGCCACTGCAGTCTTGCGCCGGCCAGTGCCGTAATTTGATTGAGATGCTACAGCCATTTCGGTCTTTACCTCAGATGCTCAGTGCCTGCGGCTGCTGGGCCGCATGCGGGTGTTCGGAGCCAGCATAGACTTTCAACTTCTTGAACATCGCATAACCAAGTGGCCCCTTGGGCAACATGCCCTTTACCGACAACTCCAGCGCCCGCGTCGGAAAACGTTGCTGCATCTTCTTGAAATTCGTCTCATAAAGTCCGCCCGGATAGCCGCTGTGGCGATAATACATCTTGCCCTCCGCCTTATTTCCGGTCACGCGAATCTTGTCGGCGTTAACCACAACAATGTAGTCGCCAGTATCCACGTGCGGCGTATAAGTGACCTTGTGCTTGCCGCGCAGGCGCTTGGCGATCTCTACCGACAAACGTCCAAGAACTTTGTCTTTGGCATCTATCAGGAGCCATTCGCGACTTACGTCGCTAGATTTGGCAGTATAAGTTTTCATGGCGACGCTTCCCTGTAGGGTCGTCTAAATGCGAGAGGCGCGAATTCTAATCGCCAGGGGCGCGCGTTGTCAAACTCGGAAAGCGTAGGCAAGGCCGCGATTTCATTGGCGTTTTAGGCCCCAAAGTGCGGTATCAGCCGCGCTTGACACGATTGGGGCAAAGCAATTGCTTCTAACGCGACCGATAATGCGGAATAATCTGCCTTTGGGGTGGCCATCCCCATAGTATTCTCACATCTAGTCAGTAGCTTAAATCACCTCTGCTGGGGCTTCAGCCGCACATGCGTAAATTCTGGTTGGTATTTTCTCAGGCCGTGACGATCTGCCTAGCGGTGTTATTTGTCATCACCACGTTCCGGCCGAAGCTGCTGGGCGTAACGCCGCACTCGCCCGCTGGCGAAGTTGTCACGATCCGTGAAGCCGAAAGTCGGCCAGTCCGGGACATCAACCTAGGCAGCCTCAAACTAGCCGCCCAAAAGGCGATGCCCGCCGTGGTCAATGTCTACACTTCGAAGCAGAACAAGCTTCCGCGACACCCGATCATGGACGATCCGCTGTTTCGCCGCTTCTTTGGAGACCCGTTCGACGAACAGAGTCGCCAGTCCACCAGCCTTGGATCCGGCGTCATCGTCGGTCCGCAGGGGTACGTGCTAACCAACAATCACGTGATCGAGACGGCCGATGAAATCGAAGTCGCGTTCGCCGGTGGCAGAAAGGCGCCTGCAGCGGTCGTAGGAACAGATCCGGAAACAGACCTCGCCGTGCTGAAAGTAGACAAGGCTGAGCTGCCTTCCATCGCGTTCGGCAACCCGGAGAGTCTGAGCGTGGGCGATTTTGTCCTGGCCATAGGCAATCCGTTTGGCCTTGGCCAGACCGTAACGATGGGTATCGTCAGCGCGAAAGGCCGCAGACGCCTGGGTATCAGCACATTCGAAGACTTCATCCAGACCGACGCGGCGATCAATCAAGGCAACTCTGGAGGTGCATTGGTCGACGCGGCGGGCAATCTGGTCGGAATCAATAGCGCGATCTATTCGCGCACCGGCGGCTCGCTGGGAATCGGCTTCGCGATTCCATCAGACCTGGCGCGCCATGTCATGGAGGAAATCATTGAAAACGGATCTGTCACCCGCGGCTGGATCGGAGTAGAGGTGCAGGATATTACGCCTGAGCTCGCTGAATCTTTCCGCTTGCCGACCACCAACGGCACGCTGATCGCCAGCGTCCAGCCCGGCGGGCCGGCGCAGCGGGCGGGTATCCGACCTGGCGACATTTTGGTAGCCGTCGAAGCACAGGAGTTCACCGACGCGCCCGAGATGCTACAACTGATCGCAGCACTGGAACCAGGCGATAAGGCGACGCTCAAGATCTTGCGCGACCGCGAGGAAAAACTGGTTCAGATAGAGGTCGGCATCCGGCCACGGCCGATATCACACAGAAGCCCGGAATAATTCAGCTCGCCCGTTCGATGCAGTTAACTCTGAGAGGAGTCAGACTGGGGTTGTTCGTCCTCTGCGGACTTCCCCAGCCACCCGGATACGATCAACCCGACTTCATAGAGCAGCCAGAGCGGAAACGCCAGCAGTAACTGGGAAACGACATCGGGCGGGGTGAAAATGGCCGCGATGACAAACGCCCCGACCACCACATATGGTCGCGCTTGCTTGAGCTTGTCGATGCTCACAATGCCCATGCGCGTCAGAATGACCACCGCAATTGGCGTTTCAAACGCAACGCCAAAGGCCAGAAAAAGAGTCAGCACAAAATCGAAATATTTCTGGATATCCGTCATCACCGCAACGCCGGATGGGGCGAATGTGGTGACAAAGTGAAATACCACCGGAAAAACAATGAAATACGCAAACGCCATCCCGGTGATGAAGAGCAAGGTGCTGGTGGCAATCAAGGGCAGAACGAGCTTCTTCTCGTGAATGTATAGCCCCGGTGCGACGAACGCCCAAGCCTGGTACAGGACGTAAGGCAACGCAATGATCAGCGCGACAAACATCGTGACCTTCACCGGGACGAAAAACGGCGCAGCCACTTCCACCGCAATCATCTGCGTGCCCTCCGGCATCTCCGCCAGCAGCGGTGCCGCCAGCAAGGTATAGATGTCTCTGGCCCAGTAAAACAATACGCCAAACACGATGAGCAGCGCGAGAATCACCCGCATCAGGCGATCGCGCAGCTCTATCAAGTGCGACATGAAGGAATCAGATTCGCTCATGGACGCGCCTTGGGCTTGCCAGCCGTGATGTGTGCCCCCGTGGTCCGCCGACACGAGCTCGGCACCTTGAGTCCGTTCTCGAGTGCCGAGGTCAAGCCTGTTTTCCCTCTGATCCGCTCGCCCTCTCTGGGGAAACGGGTTCATCCGACAATTCCGGTGCCGGCGCCTGCGTCTTTGCGGGAGCGTCGCCCAACGACAGCTCCTGCTGTTTGTCCTTGGGGTAGTCGGGCGGGTGGAGCGAGTGCATCAGATTAATGCCCGCTTGGGGTTCCTTGGACCCCGTCGGGCGTTCTTCGGTGTCCGCTTCAGCCTCGTTGACGTCCGCCTCTGGCTTGACGGCTTCTTCCACGCTTTGGCGCGTTGCCGATTCCGCCTGCTTGACCTCGTCCTCGATAAAGTTAACCTGCTTGGAGACGCTTTCTTCAATCTCCTGAGCCGCTTCCTTCATAGAGGACTGCAGCTTGCGCAGTTCGTCCAGCTCGACTTCGCGATTGATATCGGCCTTAATCTCGCTGACATAGCGCTGCATTCGTCCGACCAGGTGCCCGAGGGTGCGTGCAACACGCGGCAGCCGCTCCGGGCCGATTACGATCAGCCCGACGACCGCAATAATCATCAATTCGGGTATACCGAAGTTAAACATTGGTGAAACCGCCCAGCTATGGGAAAAATCAGGTCTTCGACTCTTCCTTTACCTCACCCTCGATGGTTTCACCTTTCACAGCGTCTGTTTCAAGCTTCGCCGTCGTCGTAGTGTCCTCTTCGGTTTTGATCCCCTCCTTGAAACCCTTGACCGCTTTGCCGAGGTCGGAACCAAGGTTACTAAGTTTTTTGGTGCCAAAAACAAGCACGACCACCACTAAGACGATTAACCAGTGCCAAATACTGAATGTTCCCATTTGCTTCGCCCCCGAAAGTTCGCTTACTTCGACTTGTGGATCATCCCCGGTAGCGGTTTGTCACCACCCAGAATATGAACGTGGAGATGACAGAGATCCTGCCGCCCAACCCGACCGGTATTGACAACTGTCCGGAACCCGTCCATCGACCCTTGTTCTCTAGCCAGCCGACCGGTCATCACCATGATACGCCCGAGCACGTCACAATCTTCTTCCTGCGCCTCGCCGAGCGACGCGATGTGCTTTTTCGGAATGATCATGAAATGCACCGGCGCAGCAGGATTAATATCATGAAAGGCAAGAATCTCATCATCCTCATACACCTTGCGGCTTGGAATCTCGCCCCGAACGATCTTGCAGAAGATACAGTCTTGTTCGCTCACGCTTAGCAGCCCTGGAAAAGCCCGAGCAAACACCTTAAGGCATAAGACGCAGGTCTAGCCGAGCAAGTTCCGGTCTTTCTTTTCCTCAATACCCGATATGCCTTCCCGGCGGCAAAGTTCCTCCAGTACATCGTCCGGGCTCAACCCGTAATACGAAAGCATCACCAGGCAGTGAAACCATAGGTCCGCCGTTTCACGCAACAGGTGGAGTTTATCACCGTCTTTGGCGGCCAGTAGTGTCTCGGCGGACTCTTCGGCGACCTTCTTCAGGATCGCGTCTTGCCCCTTGTCGAACAGGCTTGCAACGTATGAACTACCGGCATCTGCGCTGCGTCGCGCCTCTATCACCTCAGCGAGCCGATGCAGGATACTGGTATCGGTCATGACTTTCCGTAAATCTCATCAGGTTCGACCAGGACCGGCTGCGCGACAACCCAGTTGCCGGCTTCCAGTTTCCTGAAAAAACAAGTTGTCCGGCCCGTGTGGCAAGCGATTCCTCCCGCCTGATCAACTTTCAGCAGAACCACATCGCCATCGCAATCAAGGCGTATCTCTTTGACAGTCTGAACGTGTCCGGATTCCTCGCCTTTTCGCCAAAGCCGCGTTCGTGAACGCGACCAATAGACTGCCTGCGCGGTCCTGAGCGTCTCGCTGAGCGCATCGCGATTCATCCATGCCACCATCAGCACCTGTCCACTGCTGGCGTCCTGAGCGATAGCGGGTACCAATCCATTCTCGTCCCACTGAACGTGGTCGAGCCAGCCCCTGCTCACGCCCGCACCTCTATTCCCGCGGCCGCAAGGCGCTTCTTGACGTCGGCAACCGTCAGTTCACCATAATGGAAGACACTCGCCGCCAGAAGCGCATCTGCGCCTCCCCGGACAACGCCCTCTACAAAGTCCTCAACGTCACCAACACCGCCGCTGGCAACGATTGGCACATCGAGCGTGTCGGAGAAAGCACGCGTCAGTTCCAGGTCAAATCCTTCCTTGGTGCCGTCCCGATCCATACTGGTCAGCAAAATTTCGCCGGCTCCGGCTTGCTGCATGCGTCGGCCCCAGTCAAGCGCATCAATACCGGTCGATTTGCGCCCGCCATGGGTGAAGACCTCCCAACGCGTTGGCGACGAGCCTGCAACGCGGCGCGCATCTACCGCCACCACGATGCATTGCGAGCCGAAACGCGCTGCTGCCTCCTCGACGAGTTTCGGATTTAGAACAGCCGCCGTGTTAATGCTGACCTTGTCGGCTCCGGCATTGAGCAGACTGCGCACGTCATCGCTCGAACGAACACCACCGCCGACCGTCAAGGGAATAAACACCTGCGCGGCAACTTCCTCGATAACGTGAACGATCAAGCCTCGTTCATCACTGCTGGCAGTGATATCGAGAAAACACAACTCATCGGCGCCTTGCTGGTCGTAACGCCGGGCAATCTCGACCGGATCTCCGGCATCACGCAATCCGACAAAATTGACGCCCTTGACGACCCGCCCCCCGGTAACGTCGAGGCAGGGGATGACGCGCTTGGAAAGTCCCATGATGATTGAGTTCAGTTAGCAGGCTGTTGAAAAACGTTGCGAGCGGGCTTCAGCCGGGTGCGCCCGAAGCGCAGGAACCGGAGTGTACAAGAGAGAGTACATGAGGATTGCGAGCACCGCGCAAGCCCGGATCAAGTCCGCGTAGTAGTTTTTGAACAGCCTGTTAGGGCTCAACTCTTATTCGGCGGCTTGGCCATCGCCGTCCTGCTGCCCCGATTTGCGGGCCAACTTCTGCGCCGCAGAGAAGTCGAGCTTGCCTTCGTAGATTGCCCGCCCCGTAATCGCGCCCATGACGCCCTCATCCTCAATCTCACACAGTGTCTCGATGTCTTTGATCGAGGTGATGCCGCCGCTGGCAATGACCGGCACCATCAGCGCTTGCGCCAACTCGACAGTTGCCTCGATGTTCACACCAGTCATCATGCCGTCACGACCGATGTCCGTGTAGATCACCGCTTCGATGCCATAGTCCTGAAACTTCTGCGCCAGATCGATCACATCGTGTCCGGTCATTTTCG
Organism: Betaproteobacteria bacterium; assembly: GCA_020346185.1. Taxonomy (GTDB): domain Bacteria; phylum Pseudomonadota; class Gammaproteobacteria; order Burkholderiales; family Eutrophovitaceae; genus SG8-40. The sequence continues at coordinate 3,195,588 of CP070775.1, forward strand.
ACCATCCCTCAACGGCAACCTTCCCGTCGCGCGCATCCAAGGCAACTATCACATGGCCCGGGAATGCATAACAAGCATCGTGCAGGAAGCCGGGCGTCTTAACCGCAGCAGTACCGATCACGATGTATGACACACCGTCGTCCAGATAGCGTTCGATGATATCCAGGTCGCGAATGCCGCCACCGAGCTGAATCGGGATGTCATTTCCGACCGCAGCCACCACTGCCTTGATCGCTTCCTCGTTCCTCGGCTTGCCGGCAAATGCGCCGTTGAGGTCTACGAGATGCAGACGCTGTGCGCCCTGCTCCACCCAGTGACTGGCCATGGCGGCCGGGTCTTCCGAGAATACAGTCGCCTCGTGCATGTTACCTTGTTTGAGGCGAACGCAGTGCCCATCCTTTAGGTCGATAGCGGGAATGATTAACATGATTCAGGAGTATGTCTACGTACTGTTACAAATGAAGACCGGGCCCTCTTGATGACGATGCACGATGCCCGCCACGTTCCCGGCGCAGCGTGAACTCAGACGTTAGCCGTTCCGAAAGCTTTGTCCTTCGACATATCCGAGGACCCGTCCCAGGTCACGAAATTCGACAGCAGCTTGAGCCCCACCGATTGGCTCTTCTCGGGGTGAAACTGCACGGCAAAAATGTTATTGCGTGCCACAGCGCTCGTAAAGGCAAACGGATAGTTTGTCCTCCCTGCCACCAGTTCGGGATCAGCCGCCTCCACGTAAAAGCTGTGCACGAAATAAAACCGGTTGCCATCCTCGATGCCTTGCCACATCGCATGTGGCCGATTCTGCAAAACCTGGTTCCACCCCATATGCGGTACCTTGAGCTTGTTACCCGACGCGTCGCGCATGCGCTCTGCTGGGAAACGCTTCACGCGTCCAGGCAGCAATCCCAGGCCCCGAGTGTCTCCTTCCTCGCTGTGATCGAACAGCATCTGCAGGCCAATACATAAGCCGAGGAACGGCTTATGTTGCGATGCGACGATGATGGGCTCTCTCAAACCACGCGCGTCGAGTTCACGCATGCAGTCCGGCATCGCTCCCTGGCCAGGAAACACGATCCGATCAGCCTCAGCGATATCCCCACCATCGCTAGTAACGACGACGTTGTAATCGGGCGCGACATGCTCGAGCGCCTTCGCTACCGAACGAAGATTACCCATGCCATAGTCGACTACTGCGATCGTGGTCATACGCGTCATGCCTTAAACGTCTTTACAGACTTCCCTTGGTCGACGGCAACGCCTGGCTCGCGCGCGGATCTATCTCGGTCGCTGCACGTACGGCCCGGCCGAAAGCCTTGAAGATGGTTTCGGCCTGGTGGTGCGCGTTACCGCCAGTCAGATTGTCCAGGTGCACGGTGATCTGCGCATGATTGACGAAACCTTGGAAGAACTCGTGAATCAGGTCAACATCGAACTCGCCGATGGTGGCGCGAACATAGTCGACCCGATACGCCAGACCAGGACGACCAGACAGGTCAATCACCGCACGTGAAAGAGCTTCGTCCAGTGGCACATAGGCGTGGCCATAGCGTCGCAAGCCTTTCTTGTCGCCGACCGCTTTCGCAAACGCTTGCCCGAAAGTGATGCCAACGTCCTCGACCGTGTGGTGCGCATCGATGTGCAGGTCACCCTTGGCCTCGACATTCAGGTCGATCAACCCATGTCGTGCAACCTGATCGAGCATGTGATCGAAGAATCCGATCCCCGTTGCCAAACTGGACTGCCCACTGCCATCCAGGTCCAGTTCGACCCTGACCTGCGTCTCGAGCGTATTACGAGTGACCTGTGACTTGCGCATTGCGAGTGAATTCTTCAGCTAAGTGCAATCGTAACTCAAATCATCACAGCCGGTGCGATCGGATGGGGCGCAAGTCAATCAGGTGGAAATTAGTTGAGCAGCGCACGCAACGCGCTGAGCAAGATGTCGCACTGCGCATCCGTGCCGACCGTAATCCGCAAGTAAGCAGCGACCCGCGGCGGATTGCGAAAGTGACGAACAATGACGCCTCGCTCACGAAGGCTCGCCGACAGCTCGGAGGATTCACGGCCACCATGACGAGTCAATACGAAATTCGCCGCCGACGGCAACACCTCGAAACCCAGATCATGTAACCCCTTGACCAGTCGACGGCGACTGTCGATGATCTTGCGCGCGCTTCTGGCAACGTGGTCGACGTCTTCGATCCCGGCGATCGCCGCTCTCTGCGCGAGCCGGTCAAGCGGATACGAATTAAAGCTGTCCTTGACCCGGTCGAGGGCGGCGATGAGGTCTGGATGACCGATCGCATAACCGACGCGGAGACCAGCCAGAGAATGCGATTTCGACAGTGTTCGCGTGACCAGAAGCTGCGAATAGCGATGTACCAACGGCACCACCGATTCACAACCGAAGTGAACATACGCTTCGTCGATCACCACCACCGAATCGCTGTTTGCCTCAAGCAGTCGTTCTAGCTTCGACACCTCGAGCGCAAGCCCGGTCGGTGCGTTCGGATTCGGAAAAACAATCCCACCGTTCTCACGCACATAGTCGTCAACGCTTATTTCGAATTGCGCGTTGAGCGAGATTTCCTCGTATGGCGTGCCGAACAAGCGACAGTAAACGGGATAGAAACTATATGTGATGTCGGGAAAAAGTACCGGATCACGGTGAGTGAGCAGAGCCCGAAATGTGTGCGCCAGCACTTCATCCGAGCCGTTGCCGACAAACACGTTGTCAGGCGAGACGCCGTTGCGACGGGCTATCGCCGCGCGCAGCTCAGCACTGACCGGATCGGGATACAAGCGCAACGAATCATTGATCTGGCTGCGCAGCACTTCGAGCACCCTCGGGCTCGGACCATAGGGGTTTTCATTGGTATTCAGTTTGACGACGTCAGGGCCCTCGACCTGCTCGCCCGGGACATACGGGGTCAGACCATGAACGACGTCACTCCAGAAGCGGCTCATATCAATAACGCAGCCGCGCGGCTTGCGCATGGGCAGCCAAACCTTCTCCATCGGCCAATTCGGCAGCAATGGGACCCAAGCTGGCAGCACCGTCAGCAGATACCGATACCAGGCTGGTGCGCTTCTGAAAGTCGTAAACGCCTAACGGCGATGAAAAGCGCGCCGTACGCGCCGTGGGCAGAACATGGTTCGGGCCGGCGCAGTAGTCGCCGAGGGACTCAGACGCATAGCGGCCGAGAAAAACTGCGCCGGCGTGACGAATCCGATCGAGCAAGGCCTCCGGGTCCTCGACAGACAACTCCAGGTGTTCAGGCGCGATCTGATTTGCGATGTCACACGCCTCATCAAGACTGCAAACATGAATCAGCGCACCGCGATCGCGCAATGAAACCTCTATCACTTGCCTGCGTGGCATGACGGCCAACTGGCTCTCGATACGCGCTGAGACCCGGTCAAGGAAAGCGGTATCCGGACTGAGCAGGATGGCCTGGGCCATTTCATCATGTTCAGCCTGCGAGAACAGATCCATAGCAATCCAGTCAGGGTCGGTCGCCCCGTCACAGATCACCAGGATCTCGGATGGTCCCGCCACCATGTCGATGCCGACCACGCCAAATACGCGGCGCTTCGCAGCCGCAACGTAGGCGTTGCCCGGTCCGACAATCTTGTCGACTTGCGGGATGCTGTTGGTACCGTAGGCCAGCGCAGCCACCGCCTGCACTCCGCCAACCGTAAACACACGGTCCACTCCCGCAATATGCGCAGCCGCCAGCACCAGATCATTGCGCTGCCCTTTTGGCGTCGGAACAACCATGATCACTTCGCCAACACCGGCAACTTTGGCCGGGATCGTATTCATCAACACGGTCGAGGGGTACGCCGCCTTGCCACCTGGCACGTACACCCCAACACGGTCGAGTGCGGTGACTTTCTGCCCCAATCGTGTGCCATCCGCCTCAACAAAACCCCACGACTCCACCCGTTGCTTGTCGTGATAGGCGCGGATGCGGGACGCAGCCGTCTCGAGCGCGTGGCGCTGTTGTTGTGGCAACCTGGCAAACGCTGCGCGCAATTGCTCCGCCGGCAAGGTCAATTCACCGACCGTGTTGACGGCAAGCTTGTCGAAGCGGGCGGTGTAATCGAGCACTGCCTTGTCGCCATGCTGGCGCACGGCGAGCAGGATCTCCGTTACTGTCGATTCGACACCTTCGTCCTGCGTCGCTTCAAACGCCAGCAAACTGCCGAGCTTTTCAGCGAAATTAGCGTCGCTGGTGGAGAGCCTAGTGATGATGCTCATCGCTTCGCACCGCCCACAGCAGCGGAGAACGCGTCAAGCAACGGTTGAACGCTAGTTCGCTTGAGCTTCAGCGCGGCTTGATTCACGATCAGTCGCGAACTGATCGGCATGACTTCCTCAACCGCTCGCAAATTGTTGGCTTTGAGCGTGTTGCCGCTTGATACTAGGTCGACAATCGCCTCCGCCAAACCCGCCAACGGCGCAAGCTCCATCGATCCATACAGCTTTATCAAATCGACGTGTACGCCCTTCTCGCCGAAGTGTTCGCGCGCGGTCTTGACGTATTTGGTGGCAACGCGCAATCGCGCACCCCGCCGTACCGCTGACTCATAATCGAAATCGTTAGCAACTGCCACCATCATCCGACAGCACGCAATGCGTAGATCCAGAGGCTGGTACAGGCCGTCTCCGCCTTGCTCCAGAAGCACATCTTTGCCAGCGATTCCCATATCAGCCGCGCCGTACTGCACATAGGTGGGCACGTCAGAGGCGCGTACGATGATAATCTTCACCTCAGCACGATTGGTGGCAATAACCAGTTTGCGGGACTTTTCCGGATCGTCGGCTGGTATGATCCCGGCAGCTTTGAGCAATGGCAGCGTCTCGTCAAATATCCGCCCTTTTGACAAAGCCAATGTGATGATTCCCCTATCGCCTACCAAGACACAGTTCCTGATCTTCTAGCCATTAGTCAAAATGATCCCGCCCGCCGCCGCGTGCAGCTGGTAATCATGCACCTCACCTCCTGTAGCTGCGACACGCGATGACGCGGCCTGCCGTGAAACCGCGTTAATTGGCACGCTTGATACGAGCTCCCAGCTGGCCGAGCTTCTCTTCGATGCACTCGTAGCCACGATCGAGATGATAAATCCTGTCAACTAGTGTCTCACCTTCGGCAACCAGCCCGGCAATCACGAGGCTCGCCGACGCCCGCAGGTCGGTTGCCATTACCCGCGCACCCTGCAAACGCTCGACCCCTTGAACGACGGCGATGTTGCCCTCGACGTCAATGTGGGCTCCGAGCCGCTTCAATTCCTGCGCATGCATGAAGCGGTTCTCGAAAATCGTCTCTGTTATGACGCTGGTACCGTCTGCGACCGCATTGAGCGCCATCAGCTGCGCCTGCATATCGGTCGGAAATGCCGGATAGGGTGCGGTCCGGGCATTCACTGCAACTGGCTTTCCCCGACTTTGCAAAGCCACCCAATCTTCCCCATGTTCCACCTCGGCACCGGCTTCACACAACTTCGCGATGACCGCACCGAGTATGTCGGCACGTGCGCCCGACAACCTGACACCACCACCGGTTGCTGCCGCCGCCGCCAGAAAAGTTCCGCTTTCGATCCGATCGGGCATCACCCGATAGTCCGCAGCGTATAGTCGATCGACACCGTGAACAGTAATCACGTCCGTACCGGCACCGTTCACGCGGGCACCCATCGCATTGAGACAGTTGGCCAGATCGGCGACTTCCGGCTCGAGAGCCGCATTCTCGATGACAGTGGTGCCATCGGCCAACGTTGCCGCCATCATCAAGTTTTCAGTCCCAGTCACCGTCACCAGATCCATCTCGATGCGCGCACCCTTCAGCCGCGATGCACGCGCATGAATATAACCACGCTCGATCTCGATCTGTGCGCCCAAAGCCTCGAGCCCCTTTATGTGCTGATCAACGGGTCGCTGCCCGATCGCGCAACCTCCCGGCAACGACACGCGCGCTTCTCCGAAACGCGCGACCAATGGCCCGAGCACCAGTATCGACGCACGCATGGTCTTGACCAGCTCGTAGGGTGCAACACGGTGTTCGACTCTGGTGGCATCCAGACTCACGCCCAGCTTCTCATCCAGAGATACTTCGACGCCCATCTGCCCCAGCAACGTGAGCATGGTCGTTACGTCGCGCAGGTGCGGCAGATTTTGCACTCGCAGTGTTTCCGGAACGAGGATGGAGGCGCACAAGATCGGCAGGGCCGCGTTCTTGGCACCCGAGACCCTCACTGCACCGGAAAGAGGAATGCCCCCCTGGATAACCAGCTTGTCCACTGCGGCGTTTGCCAGCTACTGTTCAGCCCACTGCTCCGGGGTTAGTGTACGCATCGAGAGTGCATGAATTTCCTCGCGCATGCGATCGCCAAGCGCCCGATAGACGACCTGATGCTGTTGGACGCGATTCTTGTTGCGAAACTCCGGACTGACGATAACGGCTTCGAAATGCTGGCCGTCCCCGATCACTTCAACGTGATCGCAAGCGAGGCTATCCTTGATATACGACTTGACGGTCTCGGGCGTAAGCATCTTTTAGGTAGACGCGTGGCGTCAAGCACGCAGCTTGTAACCACGTCTAATCAGCAGCAAAGTCACGAATGATAAGGCCAAAAGGGCACCGCCCACAATCACCAGGCTCGAATGAGGCGACACGTCGGACACGCCGAAAAAACCATAGCGAAAACCGTCAATCATGTAGAAGAACGGATTGAGCTTTGACGCCTGCTGCCAGACGTCCGGCAACGAGTGGATCGAATAGAACACGCCCGAGAGAAAGGTAAGTGGAATGATGATGAAGTTCTGAAATGCAGCGATCTGATCAAACTTCTCGGCCCAAATCCCACAGAGCAATCCGAGCGTCCCCAACATCGCCGAGCCAAGAAATGCAAACAGGAAGACCCATACCGGTTGTGCCAGCGGTATCGATACGAACGGCGACGTCGCAAGCAACACCCCACTACCAACCAGCAGTCCGCGCGCGCAAGCGGCCAGCACGTACGCCAGATAGAACTGGCTATGGGTCAGCGGCGTCAGGAGCACAAACACGATATTGCCCGTGATCTTCGACTGAGCAATGCTCGATGACGTATTGGCAAAGGAATTTTGCAGCAGAGACATCATAGCCAGACCGGGAATCAGGAAGCTGCCATAAGCAACCCCGGGGTAGACCTGCACACGGCCTTCGAGTACGTGCGAGAAGATCAGTAAGTAGAGAATGGCGGTCAAAATCGGCGCCAGGACGGTCTGGAATGCGACCTTGCGGAATCGCAGGATTTCCTTGTAGAACAGTGTTAGAAAACCGCCCAAGTTAGTATCCACGCATGATCGACATGAAAACCTCCTCCAGATCAGGCTGAGTCAGTTCCATGCCGGCGATCTCGCGATGACAGCGGCGCAATTCCGCCAGGACTTCCTCGACCTGGGCATAGTCGCGCAACGCCAGGACCCACTCGCCATTGCTTCCCGGAGCGGCAAGCAATGGTTGCAGTGAGTCCGGCAGAGACTCGCCGACCATCCGCAAGCGCAGCTTCAAGGCAGAGAATCGCTTGAGCAAATTCTCAGTTGAATCGAGCACAACCATCCGCCCCTGCTTGAGCATGCCAATACGCGTGCAAAGCGATTCGGCCTCCTCCAGATAGTGCGTCGTCAGCACAATGGTATGCCCTTCCTCGTTGAGCCGGCGAATGAACTCCCACAAGCCTTGGCGCAAATCGACATCGACGCCGGCGGTCGGCTCATCCAGGATGATCACCGGTGGTTTGTGAACCAGCGCCTGCGCCACCAGCACCCGTCGCTTCATGCCACCAGACAGGGAACGCATGTTGGCATCGGCTTTAGGCACCAGATCCAGACGCTCGAGAATTTCGTCAATCCAGTTATCGTTGCGCCGCAAACCGTAGTACCCGGATTGCAGGCGCAAGGTCTCGCGGACTGAGAAAAATGGATCGAACACCAGCTCCTGCGGCACTACACCGAGTGAACGACGCGCCTGCTGATAATCCGCAACGACATGATGTCCCATGACGCGCACCGAGCCTGCATCGGCCTTCGCCAAGCCCGCGATAAGACTGATCAAAGTGGTCTTGCCGGCCCCGTTAGGACCAAGCAGCGCGAAGAACTCGCCGTGCGCAACATCGAGATCGATTGCCGACAGCGCTTGCACCGTGCCATAGGCCTTGCTCACACCCCGTACTTCAATAGCTGGCCGCATGTCGTCGCAATCGGTCCGTCTTATTATTGGTTGGTCGCAGGGATCACGCGCGCGCGAGAACTATTCCCCATCGAGCAAGATCAAGTGTTCAACACCATAGAGATTGGTCAGGCTCTTGATAGCTTTACCGAGTTTGGCAAAACGCACTTCCGTGCCCTTGATCCGCGCCTGTCGGGACCACTCGAGCATGAGGCTCACGGAAGCCGAGTCGATCTCGCTGACTTCGGAAAAATCAATCACCACCGGCGATCGGCCAAGCTGTCGGACGCCCGCCTCAAGCAGCGCTGCCGCATTCTCCATTGTGACCGGCCCGCTGACGTAGAGCCGGCCATCTGCCTCATGGATCACTGTTTGTTTGCAGCGGCGGACAAGTCCCTGGCATTCTTCTGAATCAGGCTGTCGAGCAGACCTTGAATGCCGCTTCGCTGGATTTCCTGGGAGAAAATGTTTCGGTAATTGATGATCAGGCTGGCCCCGCCCATGCGCACATCAAAGACCTTCCAGCCGCTGTCCGTGAGCGCCATATCGTAGTCGACTGTTACCGGTTGCGCACCACCTGGCAGCCGGATCAAGGTGTTAACGGTGGCATCAGTGGCGTCGCTGCTCGCGCGCAACGGCCGATACTCGACAAAGATGGCGTTGTACATACCAAACGCTGATGCATAGGACCGGATCAGCAGCGTGCGGAACTCCCGAATCAGCGCCGTGCGCTGTTCCGGCGTGGCTTGTCGCCATGGCCGACCAACCGCTAACCTGGTCATTCTTGGGAAATCGAAGTGAGGTGCAATCTTCTGCTCCATGACTTCAGCAATCCTGCCCACGTCGCCAGACCGAACTCGCTCGTCACTGCGGACGATTTCCAACACCTCTTCTATCGTCTGCCTGACCAACACGTCAGGAGGTACTGGTGCTGCCGACACAGTGGACATCGCCATGCCCAGGATTGCCATCGCCAGCACCAGGCGTTTCGCTGCATCAACGATCATGTTTGAATCTCCATTCTCAAAACCAAGGTCGATCGAACGGCATCAGTTGCGTGCCCCGCCTTCGGCCGCCTTGCCGTAAAGGAACTGTCCGATCACTTTCTCGAGCACGATTGCTGATTGTGTGAGCCTGACCCTGTCACCGTCCCCGAGCAGCTCCGCATCGCTACCACCATCAATCCCGATAAACTGATCGCCCAGCAAACCAGAGGTGAGAATCGAAACCGAGCTGTCTTTCGGGAATTCATAGCGCTTGTCGATACGCATCGTCACTTTCGCACGTAACGACTGGTTATCGAAGCCGATTCCCTCGACCCGACCGACCACCACGCCGGCACTCTTGACGGGTGCACGCACCTTGAGGCCACCGATATTGTCGAATTGAGCAGTTATGGCATAGCCGTCTGACACACTAACCGAACTGGCGTTCCCCACTTTGAGCGCAAGTACCAGCAGGCCAATCAGGCCGGCTGTTACAAATATTCCCACCCACAAATCGATCGTCGTGCGCTCCATTATTCAGACTCCAGTAAACATAAAAGCAGTCAGCACAAAATCGAGCGCCAGAACGGCAAGCGCCGAAGTGACCACTGTGCGCGTGACGGCGTGCGATACGCCTTCAGCTGTTGGCGGTGCATCATAGCCCTCGAACACCGCAATCGCGGTTACCGCTCCGCCGAACACGATGCTCTTGATGACGCCATTCACTATATCGTCCCAAAAATCGACATTCGACTGCATCTGTGACCAAAACGCACCAGCATCCACCCCGATGACAACGACCGTAATCAGATAGCCGCCGAATACGCCCATGGCGCTGAAAATCGCTGCCAGCAAAGGCATTGAAATGAAACCGCCCCAAAACATCGGCGCCAGAACCCGCGAATAGGGGTCCACCGCCATCATCTCCATCGCGGATAATTGCTCGGTTGACTTCATGATGCCGATTTCCGCAGTAATCGCCGAGCCAGCGCGGCTGGCGAACAGCAATGCGGAAACGACTGGGCCCAGTTCGCGTACCAGCGACAATGCTACCAGGGTGCCAACCGCTTCGGCCGAACCGTAACGTTTCAGGGTTTCGTAGCCCTGCAACCCGAGCACGAGCCCCACAAACAGTCCCGATACGACGATAATGATAAGCGACAGCGCCCCGGCAAAGTACACCTCGTCGATCAGCAGGTGAATTCGCCGGAAGGTGGTTGCCGAGCGACGTAACACGATACTCATGAAGCGGCTCGCAGCACCCATACGCCAGACGCCATCGACGGCGAGCTGGCCAACCAGTCGCAACCCTCGCACCATCGCAGAATTCATTCACCCTCCCAGACCGAGATCCGTTTCGTAAGCGCCCGCCGGGTAGTGAAATCGCACCGGGCCGTCGATATGCCCCTCGACGAACTGACGAACGTAGGGTTCATTGGATGTTCGCATTTGCTCGGGTGTGCCCTGCGCAACGATCTCGCCACGTGACAAGAAACAAACATAGTCAACGATCTTGAACGACTCTGCGACGTCATGGGTAACCACAATCGACGTCGCCCCCAGCGCCGAATTGAGACGCCGGATGAGATTGGCAATGACCGCCATCGAAATCGGATCGAGCCCGGTAAAGGGCTCGTCGTACATGATCAGCTGCGGATCGAGCGCGATAGCGCGCGCCAGTGCCACGCGTCGCGCCATGCCGCCTGACAACTCAGCGGGCTTAAGTTTATGCGCGCCGCGCAGTCCCACCGCATGCAGTTTCATCAGCACCAGATCCTTGACCATGGCTTCGGGCAAACGCAAATGTTCCCGTATCGGGAAAGCCACGTTCTCGAACACTGACAGATCGGTAAAGAGCGCGCCAAACTGAAACAACATCCCCATGCGCCGCCGCGCGGCGTACAGACGCGCGTGGGACATCGAACTCACCTCTTCCCCGTCAAAACGCACGCCGCCTTTGTGCGCCTTGATTTGTCCGCCAATCAGTCGCAGCAGAGTAGTCTTGCCGGAACCGCTGCCTCCCATGATTGCGACCAGCTTACCCCGTGGGAAACCGATACTGAGATTCCGAAGAACGGAATTTGCGCCATAGGAAAAATCGACTCCGTCGAATTCAACCAGCTGTCGGGTTTGCACTTTACCTTTGAGTTTGTCGTGTCGCGCTGGCATTCTAGCGGACATGAACGCAGCGCGCAGTGGAACAGAGTCACCCTTGGTTATGAGGTCGCGTCTTCTTGTCTGGCGCGCTGGCTAGAATATATTTCGGTCACCGCCTGCCCGCTGAATGCATATCATGACGGCTGCGTTGGAGTTTTTCGGACTGAGCAAACGTTACGGAGCGATCGAGGCAGTGTCTTCGCTGTCGCTAAGAGTCAATCCAGGCGAGACGTTCGGGCTGGTTGGCGAAAATGGCGCGGGAAAGACAACACTCATCAAATGTTTGCTCGATTTCTGTGCCATTGATGGCGGAAGCATCAGCATTTTCGGTGTTCCCAGCGAGCGCACCGATGCTCGCAGTCGGCTAGCGTTCCTGCCGGAGCGATTCGTCCCACCGCATTACCTCACCTCGAGGGACTTCCTGCATTACATGGCTCGTATGTACGGACGCGACTTCGATCTGCCGGAGTGCATCAACATGCTCACGTCACTCGGCCTGGAGCCGGGCGTGCTGGCACGACCGGTCAGATCGCTGTCAAAAGGCATGATCCAAAAAATTGGGCTAGCAGGCTGCTTGTTGAGTGCGCGGGAACTGTTGGTGCTCGATGAGCCCACCAGTGGCCTTGACCCAAGGGCACGGGCGCTGTTCAAGGCTGCAATCCGCTCTGCGCGCACTGCAGGCCGCACCATCTTTCTGACCTCTCACTCGCTGGCTGACGTCGACGAGATGTGCGATCAGATCGGCGTCATGCACCAAGGAGCACTGCTCTATAGTGGCGGCCCAGTACAACTGAAACGGCAGTACGATGCGATCTCGCTCGAACAAGCCTTCCTCAAGTGTATTGGAGAAACTTAACGCAACCCGATGAACCACAAAGATTTTGTGGCACGATTGTTGCGTTACAATACGACCCGAACACTTGATCTTTGAAACAGTGACCAAAATCCCCACAGACGGAAAACCTGATCTACTCATCGTTGACGACGATCCGCTGATTACGGACACCCTCGATTTCGTCCTGGGTAAGGACTACAACGTACGCGTCGCCGAATCGCGTTCCCAGGTCAAGAGCCTACTCAGGCAGCTGGACACACCGCCAGAGTTGGCGCTCGTTGACCTCGGGCTGCCGCCTACACCGCATCGACCGGACGAGGGATTCCACCTGATTAGCGAATTGCTGGCGCAATCGCCCGACATGAAAATCATCGTCCTTTCTGGGCAGACCGATGATTCGAATGCGCGTTACGCACGGACCTTGGGCGCGATGGATTTTATCGCCAAACCCGCGGAACCCGAGCATCTGAAGTCGGTGCTGGCGAGCGCACGAGAAGTTGCGGTCGTCGAACAAAAGGAAAGCGCGCCGAATAGTGGGTTGATCGGCAAAGGGCCGGCAATTACCAAACTGCACCAGCAGATCGAACAATATAGTGCGTCGAATTTCCCGGTACTTGTCGAAGGCCCCTCAGGCAGCGGCAAGGAACTCGTCGCCAACTCATTGCATCGCCAGAGCCCCCGAAGTGACAAGCCATTCCTGGCGTTGAACTGTGCCGCCATTTCACCGACTCTTGTTGAACCGACGTTGTTCGGATACAGCAAAGGTGCATTCACCGGTGCGACTACGGCGCGACCTGGATACTTTGAAGACGCCCGTAATGGCACCCTGTTCCTTGATGAGATCGGTGAACTCCCGCTTGAACTCCAAGCCAAGTTGCTGCGCGTGCTTGAAAATGGCGAGTTTCAACGGGTGGGTGAAACGCAAAGCCGCGTCAGCAATGCGCGGGTGATCGCGGCAACCAACCGTGATCTCCGAAACGAGGTTAAAGCGGGGCGGTTCAGAGCGGACTTGTATCACCGGCTGTCAGTATTTACGGTGCAGGTTCCGTCGTTACGCGATTTCGGCGAGGACAAGCTGCTGCTGCTCGAACATTTCTCCACGTTCTACGCGCGGGAGAGCAAAGTCGAACCATTCGTGCTCGATGCCGACGCGAGGAGACTGTGGCTCGAATACGACTTCCCTGGCAACGTGCGAGAGCTGCGGAATATCGTTATTCGACTAAGCACCAAGTACCCGGGCAAGAGCGTAACGATGGAGCAACTGCTCGGGGAATTTGACTGGGAAGACCTGGATAATGCGCCTCCAGCAACCAGTTCCGAACCGAACGCCTCGCCCGATGCAGCGCGTCAACGCTTGCAAATGGACAAGAACTTTCAGCTCGATCAACTCCTCAAGGAGCTCGAGCGCAGTTACGTCGAGGCGGCACTCGAACTGACTCACGGAAATCTAAGCAAGGCAGCAAGAATGCTGGGCATGCATCGCACCACCCTCTACAGCCGAATGCAAAGTCACGCTCCAGTTCCCCGGGAAGAATAACTAGATGTACCACAGCTTTTTCGGGCTGTCCCAGCCGCCGTTCAAGATCACCCCGGACACGGAGATGTTCTTCGACGGTGGCAATCGAGGTGCAATCCTCGAGGCACTGATCTACGCAATCTCGCAGGGCGAAGGCATCGTCAAGGTAACCGGCGAGGTGGGCAGCGGCAAGACTATGCTTTGCCGCATGCTGCAAACTCGCCTGCCCGATAACATCGAGACCATCTACCTCGCCAACCCAAGCGTTTCGCCTGACGAGATTCTGCACGCCATCGCGTTCGAGATGCGGTTGCCGTTGCCAAACGAGGCGAACCGCATCGAGGCCATGCATCGTATTAATGACTACCTTCTCGAGCGGCACGCCGAGGGCAAAGATGTCGTTCTGTTTGTCGAAGAGTCTCAAAGCATGCCATTGGCAACACTGGAACAGATCCGGCTGTTGTCCAACCTCGAAACCGGGCACCACAAGCTGCTGCAAATTGTGCTGTTCGGACAACCGGAACTCGACGACAGCCTGCGGCTTGCGGAGATCCGCCAACTGCGGGAGAGAATCACCCATAGTTTCTCGCTACTTCCGCTAACGACGAACGATGTTCGCCGTTACCTGTCGTTTCGCTTGCGTGCGGCGGGGTACCGTGGACCCGAATTGTTCAGTCGCCGTGTCTCCGGCTACATCAACCGCGTCAGCCAGGGCTTGACGCGACGGGTCAACATCGTTGCCGACAAGGCGCTGCTCGCCGCATTTGCCGACGGCACTCACAATGTTTCGATCAAGCACGTCAAAGCAGCGGTGCAGGATACGGAATTCACCGCTAGCGGGCCAAAGCTAGCGATCTCGCCTCTTGGCTACGTCGCCGTCGGTCTGCTGATCGGCGGGGCGCTGGGCGTGACTGCACTGGTCACCTTACAGCAAGTGCGCCATGACCGTGTCGATACCCAAAATGCTGCCAAGGTCACCATCGACACGACGGCTGAATCAGGGCAAACGCGAGTCCAGGATCCAGTCGAAACCGGCGTGGTGCAGCAGGGGCCCAAAGTGATGCCATCCCGGACGATTGCAACCGGACCCTCGCTGGAGCCACGCTCCGAGCTCGAACCGTCCTACAGCGCGGACGGGGCCATATCCGCACCACAGTTGCCCCAGACCAGAGATTTGTTGGAACAGAGATTGCGTGCAACCCGGCAATGGCTCTCCGAAACCGAAGACAGCCGGTTCACCATTCAGTTACTCGGCTCGGACAACGCTGAGTACCTGAGAGATGATCTGGCAGCCATCGGTGATGTTGTTGAGCTAGAGAGAGTTTTTGTGTTCCGTACGCTCGCCAACCAAAGACCGTCGTATACCGTCTTGTTGGGTACATACGTTAGTCGCGCGGAGGCGTTCCGGCAAATCGAAGCTTTGCCGGAATCAATTAAGGCGAACGGGCCATATTTTCGCACCATCAAGGGCATAAAGGCAGAAATAGCCCGAAACGACGTCTGACTCCCGACTGCCTCACCGGCAGCGCGAATCAGAAGATTGGCTCAGACTATGTCGTGGACTGCAGTGACCAATAACGGTGACAAAAGACAGACAAAGGCGCCATTGGCGACGGTGCGCGGCACTCGGCGCATGGTCATGCTCGCGGCCGGCCTGAGCACGCTGTCTGCACTGACTCTATTGCCCGCATGTGCGTCGTACAAACCAACCGTGCCACCTTCCGAGGCACATCTCAGCCGCGATACGGTACCTGTCACGCCACCCGAGGAGAAGATACTGCCTCCGGTCAAGGTCAGCGATTATGTTCCGCTGCCCAAACCGCGCGTCAAACTGCCCACCTACAGCGTGGTGGTGACCGAAGTACCGGTAAAAGAACTTCTGTTCGCTCTGGCCCGTGACACCAAGCAGAACATCGATGTGCATCCCAATATCCAGGGTGTGGTCAGTATCAACGCGGTAGACGAAACGTTCCCAGCCATTCTGGAACGCATCGCCAATCAGGCCAACATCCGCTACCGGACGGAAGGCAAAATCATCGTCGTCGTTCCCGATATGCCGTATTTCAAGACCTATCGGGTCGACTACGTCAACGTGAATCGCAATTCCGACGCCTCGGTCGGTGTCAGCGGTGACATCACTTCGGCCAGCATCGCTGAAAACCAGTCAGCCCCTTCGAACCAGGGATCGAGCACGACCATTGGCTCCAAGACAGAGGCGAATTTCTGGGGTGTACTGCGAGCCAACGTTGAAAGCATCATCTCGGCGACCAAAGCGCTGACCGAGACCGAGGACGAAAAGGCCGTCAGGGCCGAAGCCCGGCAACGCGCGCGTCAGGAGCGGATCCTGCAGGCCGAGGCAGTCGCTGCGGCCGGGAGTGACGCGGCGGGGTTGTTCGACGCCGCATTTGGCGAAGTAGCGACTGCCGAGGTAAAAGCCGACGACGAAGTCATTGTCAACGCGGTTGCCGGAACGGTCACGGTTCTCGGCTCCGAGAAACAACACAGGCTGGTACAAGCGTACCTGGACGGCGTGACCTCTGCCACGCAGCGCCAGGTCCTGATCGAGGCCACCATTGCCGAGGTACAGCTGTCGAACTCGTATCAGGCCGGTGTTGACTGGAGCCGCATTGCCATTGGCACGGGGTGGTCATTCCAGCAGGAACTGACCGGAGCTGCCCTGAGTGAAGCGCCGCGCATGGTGGTGGGATACAAGAACCCCCTCTCGGACGGCGCCAGCATCTCGGCTTCGCTAAAGCTGCTCGAGCAATTCGGCAATACGCGCGTGCTGTCGAGTCCGAAACTGATGGCGTTGAACAACCAGCCGGCGCTGTTAAAAGTGGTCGATAACCGTGTCTACTTCGAAATCGAAGTGCAGACGCAGACGACGACAAACGCTCCATCGCTCACCACATTCGATACTACGGCGCGTTCCGTGCCGGTCGGCCTAGTCATGTCAGTCCTGCCACAAGTCTCGGAGAACGGCACCGTCAGTCTCACGGTACGGCCGACCATCTCGAGGATCGTAGGCTTCGTGAAGGACCCCAATCCGGCCTTGGTGGAGGCCGGGGTCGAGAATCTGGTGCCCGAGATACAGGTGCGTGAGATCGAATCCATGCTCCAGGTTGGCAGCGGGCAAACCGTTATCCTCGGCGGCCTCATGCAGGATGACGTGCGGCGCGATCGCGACCAGGTTCCTTTCGCCGGTTCACTGCCAAACGTTGGCGATGCATTTGCCTATCGTGACGAGGAAGTCGAGAAGTCCGAGCTCGTCATATTTCTCAAGCCGACTGTGGTTACCAAACCCAGCCTCGATGCGGACGAGCTAAAGTTCTTTCAGCGCTTCCTGCCGTCCATCGATCCAACCGGCAGGCGTCCATGAGTCTGCTGCTTCAGGCCCTTGAAAAGGCGTCAAAGGATCGCGACAACGCCACAGACACTTTGGCTGCGGACAGCCGGTCTTATTATGGTCACCTGGCGCTGGAGCCGATGCCTGAGCCCCGGCTCATCCAACGCGGCAAGTCAACGGACGACAGCCCGCCAGAGCCACGCTCCACACCCGACGATGCCGCGGACGTGATGCGAGCCAGCAAGGTTCGAGGTTACACTGTGCTGGATTGGGCGCGCGATCATTACATGCTCACGTTTCTGGCGGGCGCCGCGCTTTTTGCAGTTGTTTACGGCCTTTACGTCTACGTGCAGGTCTCCAATCCAGCCTGGTTGCGCTCCACGCCAGCGCCACTGAGCGCGCCAGTCCAGGCCGTGATGACGCCGCCGCTGCCCCCCACAGAGGATACGCCGCGCATCTCGGGATTGCCGGCCGCGTCAGGCACGCCACAACCGTCAGACGAGACACCGGCGGACCTTACCGCCGCAAGTGACGCTACTGCCGAGCCCGTGGCTGCACTCGTTAACAATGCCAGCAACACCGAGCCCCCTGACACGCCACCGCGCACTGCCGCGACTGCCGCTATTACGCAACCTTCGCCCAAGGTCAGCCGGCAATCGACGCCCGTGTCACAACCAGCAACCAAGACGACCCGTACAAAATCGGCCGGGAATATGACTGCCCAGCTCGACAGCGAAGGCATAGAGGTGATCGAGATTCCTGTTGGACCAAAGGTAGCGGTACTGGCTGACAGCGCGGCAACATCGAACCAGACCAACATCGCGGTACAGTCGCAAGACGGCGCTTTTAAGCGAATCGAGCCAAACTTGATTATGGCGTATGAAGCCTTGCAGCTTGGCCAGTACGAGGAAGCGGGTAGGCGCTACAGCCAGGTGTTGTCAAGCGATCCCAAAAACATTGATGCAATGCTCGGCCTGGCGACGATCGCGTGGAAACAGGGCCGTACAGCGGCCGCCAGCCAGCACTACGGCCGCGTATTGGAAATGGAACCGCGCAACACGCACGCACAAGCGGCCCTGATCGCCATTCTCGGCAATGCCGACCCCATCGCGGCCGAGACCAGGCTCAAACAACTCATCGACCGCGAACCGACAGGCTTCCTGTATTTTACGCTGGGTAATCTGTACGCCGAACGCAGCCTGTGGTCGCAGGCGCAGCGCGCCTACTTCCAGGCCCATCAGCTGCAGCCGGAGAACTGCGATTATGCGTTCAACCTGGCCGTCGGACTCGAGCATCTCGGGCAAGCGCGCCCTGCTCTTGAGTATTACCGAAGGGCGCTCGACCTTTCTTTCAAGAATGGCCGCGCAAACTTTGATCAGCAGCTCGCGATCGAGCGCGTCGGCCAGCTATCAGCGCGGGTTGATTAAGAGAACATGTCTCCAAACTGATCACACAACGCGTTAAGTACTGAACACGATGGTGATGAGGCGTATCGCGCGGCGTTGATCGAACTATCGTGCCCCGAAGAAACAAGGCATGCAAGTAACGGTTCGCGGCGCACCCCTCGGGGCTGGGTCGATTCTTGCTGGTTGGGGTTGTTATTCACCAGTTGTTTGGGTTAACCAGCCGGCGTCGCTCGTGCCCAACCGGGAACGAGATTTGTTTCCATCGTACGTGCGAACAATCATGAAATAGCTTCTGAGCACAACAAAATGGCCGAGCAACGAAGGAAGCTTCGTCTGGGTGAGCTACTGGTCCATCAGGGACTGATCACGCGAGACCAGCTGCGCATCGCGCTCACCGAACAGAACGGGCAGAACAACATGCCACTGGGCCGCGTGCTGGTGCGCTTGGGGTTCGTCACCGAATCGGTCATTCGCGACATTATGGCGCGAACCGTCGGCCAGGAAAGTATCGACCTGAATCAGGTCCTGGTCGATGCTGAAGCGCTGAGCCTGGTCCCCCAAACCTTCGCCCGGCGGCAACGACTGTTGCCAATCGCATTCAATGCGGAAAAGGGCGAGCTGACTGTCGCCATTACCGAAGTGTTTAATCTGGCCGCGCTCGATCAGATACGCGCCATGGCCGGCGGAAATGTGCAGATAAAGACCGTCTTCGCCGGGCAGGCCCAACTCGACGATTTCATCGACCATTTCTACGGTTTCGAATTGTCGGTTGACGGCATTCTGCGCGAAATCGAAACCGGTGAGGTCGATTACCAGAGCCTGCAGCAAGACAGCGGCGACGAATACACGCAGCCGATCGTGCGGCTGGTTGGTGCACTACTGGTTGACGCCGTCAAGCGGGGGGCATCCGATTTGCACTTCGAACCTGAGTATGCGTTCTTGCGCATCCGTTACCGCATCGATGGCGTGTTGGAGCAGGTGCGCAGCCTGCACAAGAATTACTGGGCCGGCATCGCGGTCCGCCTGAAAGTGCTCAGCGGCATGAATATCGCTGAAAACCGGGCACCTCAAGACGGCCGTATTTCATTGAATCTGAACGGCCGACCGGTCGATTTCCGCGTCTCAACCCAACCGACTATCTGGGGCGAGAACATCGTATTGCGGGTACTCGACCGAGAGAAATCGATCATATCGCTGGAGCACATGGGACTGCCGCACGACGTGATGGCGAAGCTCAATCTGATGTTGGCCCGACCCGAGGGCATCCTCATCATCACCGGGCCGACCGGAAGCGGCAAGACCACTACGCTGTACTCCATGCTCGCCAAGTTGAACGTCGAATCGGTCAACATCATGACGCTCGAGGACCCGGTCGAGTATCCGGTGGCATTAATGCGCCAGACCTCAGTCAGTGAGTCAGCTCGCGTCGACTTCGCGAGCGGTATTCGGTCGATCATGCGCCAAGACCCGGACATCATTTTGGTCGGCGAGGTGCGTGACCGGGACACGGCAGAAATGGCATTCCGGGCAGCAATGACCGGGCACCAGGTTTTCACGACTTTGCACACCAACTCGGCGCTCGGGGCTTTCCCGAGGCTGCTTGATATCGGCATCACCCCTGAAATCATGTCCGGTAATATCATCGGCATCCTGGCCCAGCGGCTGGTTCGCACCCTATGCACCAACTGCAAAGAGGCCTATACACCCAATGCCGAAGAAAGGCTGCTGCTCGGCGGTGCCGACGACCCGGATCTGACGCTGTACCGTCCGGTTGGCTGCACGGCTTGCAGTAACCGCGGTTACAAAGGGCGTGTCGCAGTGCTAGAAATCCTGCACATGGATGCTGATATCGACGAGTTGGTTGCGCGCCGCGCCTCGCCAAGAGAACTGCTCGAAGCCGCGCTTGCCAAGGGCTTTCGAACACTTGCTGATGAAGGATTGCAGCGTGTTCTCGAAGGCGTGACCAGCCTCTCGGAAGTGGCTCGGGCGATAGACCTGACCTCGCGCGCAAGGTAATTCTGACAACCAGGCCGGCATATGCCTTCGTTTCAGTACAAAGCCATCGATCGTAATGGCCGCAAAACTCGAGGCCGCCTGGATGCCTACAATGAGATCGATCTGGAGCTGCGCCTGCGAAAAATGCGGTTGGACCTGATCACCGCACGGCTGCTGGCACAAGATGCCCCGGCGGTGGGCAGCAGCAACATTACCCGGCAGGACCTCATCACCTTTTGTTTCGACATGGAGCAGATCTCACGTGCCGGCATTCCGATCGTAGAAGGTTTACGTGATCTGCGAGATGGCCTGCAGAACCCCCGTTTTCGCGAAGTCCTGACCTCCGCACTCGAGGACATCGAGGGAGGGAAAACGCTGTCGGAAGCGCTAGCCGCGTTTCCAAAGGTTTTCAACAAGATCTTTATCAGTCTGATTCGGGCTGGTGAGCTTACCGGAGAATTGACCGAAGTGTTCGAAAATCTCGGCACGACACTGCGCTGGCAGGACGAGCTCGTAGCCCAGACGCGCAAGCTGCTCATTTACCCGGCTTTGGTCTTTCTCGTAGTCGGTAGTGTCGTCATTTTTCTGCTGATGTATCTGGTACCGCAGGTCGTTGGCCTGCTGACCACCATGGGGATAGATTTGCCGCTCCAAACCCGCGTCTTGATCAAGCTGTCCGAGCTGACGAGCGACTACTGGTACCTGCTGCTGTTCGTCCCCTTGCTGATAATCGGCGGCGGTGCGATCGCAATCAAGTCCAGTTCACGGCTCCGATACGCGTTTGACTATTTCCTGCTCCGATTGCCTGTCGTCGGTCAAATTCTGCAGAAGATTCTGCTGGCGCGTTTCGCCAATTTCTTTGCCCTCATGTACCGCTCCGGCATCACCATACTGGACGCCATCCGGACCAGTGAAGACATCGTTGCCAACGGCTATGTCGCCGATGGTTTGCGCCGTGCCGGGCAGCAAATCAACGCTGGAGAAAATCTGTCGGAGGCATTCAAGAATCTTGGCATGTTTCCGCCACTCGTGGTTCGCATGTTGCGTGTCGGCGAAAACACCGGCGCATTGGATACGGCACTGATGAACGTCACCTATTTCTATAATCGCGATGTTAAGGACTCGGTAGACAAAGCGCTGAAGCTGCTGGAGCCGACGTTGACACTATTGCTGGGCATCATCCTTGCGTTGATCCTTTTCTCGGTGTTTACGCCCGTTTACGAAGTACTCGGACAACTGGATATCTAGCCACCGATATGGCGGAAAAAATCCTCGCCTGTATCTCCACGAACAATGTCACTGTCGCCCGGTGGCGGCGCACGCGCCTGCGGGATTTGCGCCGCTTTTCTGACGACGACACGGGCCGATCCGAATTCGCCGAGTACTTGCGAGCAGCATCAAAGTCAACTGTCAAGATCATTGTCGACTCGATTGATGAGGACTATCGCAGCGAGACGCTGCCGCACACGAAAGGCGCTGATCGCGCCCAACTGGTTTCGCGCAAGCTACGCCAGTTATTCAGGTCAACGCCGTATGCCGCAGCCGGCCTGCAGGAACAGACCAAAGCAAATCGCCGGGAAGACCACTATCTGTTCGCTGCGCTGACGCGCCCCGAACTGCTCTCTCCATGGCTCGGCTTGATCAATGAACTGCAAATCCCGATTACCGGCATCTATCTGCTTCCCGTGGTCTCGCTTGCGTTGGTCGAACGGCTTGAAAACAAGCGACCCAATCTGCTGATCGTCAGCAAGAACGAATCCGGACTGCGACAAACATTCTGCAAGGGCGGCAAGCTGCGCGTCAGCCGCCTGACCACGTCGCGCGACGACAGCGATCAGAACACGGCCTTCTACGCCGAAGAAATCAACAGTACACGGATGTACCTCGACGCACTGACGCTCACCCACATCGACGACACCGTGACGGTGCTGGTCCTCGATCACGATGGCTCGCTGGCCGACTTGGGCGACGGCATCACCAAACATCGCCCCAACATGGAATGCCTGCGATTGGGACCCGCAGAGCTCCAGGGCGAGTTTGGCACTGACGAGGCCGACATCAAACGCTACCCGGACGCGCTACATCTGTACCTGTTGGCAACGACGCGGCCGATCATGAATCTGGCGCCGCCGGCGCTAAAAACGCGACTGCAGATTCATCAATTTAGCAAGGCCATGTATGCCGCCGCCGCGGGGGTAGCCGGCTTGGGGGTGCTTTGGACAGCAGTCAACGCTGTGTTAATTGTCCAAGCTGGCGCGAAGATCGAGCGCTTGACACAGAGGGGCCGAACCTTCGAGGTGCAGTATCAGTCAGTCACCGAACGCTTTCCCGAAGCGCCTGTCGGCTCCGAGGTACTTCGTGACAGCGTCGAGGCCGCCAAACGAATCAATACCCTGAGGCAGACCCCGAGTGCGTTCATGATGGCACTGGGCAGGGTCATGAACGACTCGCCAAACATCGGCCTGAATCGGATCGAGTGGGCACATGACGCTCCTGAGCTGGTCGAAACAGGCCTGGAGACGGTTAATTTAGCGCCATATCTGGTCAACGGCATCGGGCAATTTGGCATCGTCGGTGCCGAAGTCCTGTCCTACAAGGGTGATCATCAAGCCGCGTTGCGTGATATCCGCGCCTTCACGCACCGGCTTGCCGGCGACGAGCGAGTCGCGCAGGTTGCTGTGATTCGCCTGCCGCTCGATCTGGATCCGAACGCCGGCCTCAACGGCAGCACAGCCACTGAGCAAACAAGACAGGCTGCACCCTTCGAGGTTGCTGTTGTCCTGAAGCTCGACAGGGAAGTGCAATGAGGTTCGAACGCGAAGACCTTTTGCGGCTTCGCTTACCGCTCGCCACGTTCGCTGCTGCGGCACTCGCCGCCGCCCTTCTGATCAACTACTCGGGTGAAAAATACACAGTTCAGCAGCAACGCGTTCTCGCAGCCGACGAAAAGGTCGCGGCGGCGAGCCAGCGCTACCGCGACTCGGATCTTGAAAAAGAAATGATCTCGCGATACCTGCCGCAATACCGTGACTTGCAGCAACGTGGCTTCATCGGCTCGGAGAACCGGATCAACTGGATCGACGCGCTGCGCGTCGCGGACCAACAAGCAGGTGGTTTTGGTGTCCAATATCAGCTAAGTGCCCAAGAACCTTACAAAGGGCTGCTCTCCGGTGACCCGATCGCACCCCATTTGCGTCGTTCGACTATGGACATTCGTTTCAACGTGGTACACGAGAAGCAGTTCCTGGCATTTCTGAATGCGCTCGAATTGCAAGGTGCCGGAATGTACACACTGCGAGCATGCTCTCTGGAGCCGGTTCACAAGGAACAGCCAAGGCCACGCGCAGAAAATCTCACCGCGCAATGCGAGATTGACTGGGTCACCTTGATCCCGCCTCAGGAGGAGCAGTCATGACAATCCGGCCGTTGCTTTTGATCGTTATCGTTGCGGCACTGCCGGTGGAACACACCGCGCTGGCACAGCATGAGACACTGGGTCGGTTGTTCTACACTGACCGACAAAGGGCCGCCCTTGACGCCAACGTTCGCCGCCCTTCCAGGCGAGTGGAAAAACCGATTCGGGTCCGGCCGTCAGTGACCTTGAACGGTGTGGTCACGCGCAGCGACGGGGAGCGAACTGTCTGGATTGACGGCCGTGCCTATCACCGCACGGAAACCGATGAGCTGGAGGTGATCACCCGCTACGCTGAGCCAGGCGTTGCTAAGATCAAGGTCCGCGGAGTGGCCGACCGAAGGTCCCTGCGCGTCGGCCAGCGGCTCGACCCCGTCTCCGGCGAAACCTTCGAGGCATTCGAGGCGCTGCCGCCCGAAACACGGCCGCAGAGGCCGGTCAGGGCCACCGCCAATGAGGGCGTAGATTCTGCTTCATCCACGGTAACAGAGTAACGCTACGCACGACGGTATGACGCTCGACGCGTCTTCCGATTCGACTGCGGAACCTCGGGGAAGTAGCAGTGGCGCAAACAACTGGACGAGTCAAATGTACGAGATCCGTGATCGCACCAGATCCGGAATTTTGTGCTGTGGGTGGGTCCATTACCGCCGTCAAGCGGCTGGTAGCATGAGCACTCGGACCATGTCGACAAGTGGGGCAGACCGTCCGACGCTGCGGCGCCAAGCCGGCGCAATCGGCCTTGTGCTGATGGTCATGATCGGCTTGCTCATCGGGCTGGTCGTCTTCGGCTACGCGCGCACGGTTCGAAGCAATCGTATGATCGATCCGCTCACGATACTCGCTCTTTCACAAGCACGCGAAGCGCTGCTTGGCTACGCGATAACCTATCGCGATACCCACCCGGGAGAAGGATTTGGCTATTTTCCCTGTCCGGATATGGGGTCAGGGATCGAAGGGCAGGCTGCGACTGCCTGCGGCGGCACCGACGTTACCGTCATTGGCCGGCTGCCGTGGAAGACGCTGGATCTGGCGCCGCTACGCGATGCTAGCGGAGAATGTCTCTGGTATGCGATCTCGGGCAACTACAAGAACAACCCGAAGACCGATGACCTCATCAATCCTGACACCAACGGACTAATCGAAGTGATGGCGGCTGACGCTGCCGGCTTCATTGCCGGTGCCACGCCGACGCAGCGCGCCGTGGCGGTCGTCTTCGCACCGGGCGCCATACTTGGGGGGCAGGGCCGGACGCTGGCTGCAACCAATTCGCCGACGATTTGCGGCGGAAATTACGATCCTGCGAACTACCTCGACACTGACATCGCCAGCGGCATCAACAATGCCATTGCGAACATTGGTCCGTATAAACTGACGCGCTTTATTGCCGCGACGCATTCAGACCTGACGGGTGCTGGTAGCGACGCGTTCAACGATCAGCTGATGACGATTTCCCCATTGGACGTGTGGGAACGGCACCTGCAGCGACGCAGCGACTTCGAGACTCATCTCACTGATCCTCTGGTTGGCTTGTTGCGCAAGACTGCGGACTGCCTGAATGAATATGCCGACAATGCCTTCGGTGGCGCAGGCAGTCAGCATTTGCCGTGGGCCGCACCTATCGACGTCGGCACGTTCAAGTTCGGCGGCGATGGGACCCAATACAGCGACACGGCCAATCTCCTCTCGGGCCGCCTGCCACGTAGCGTACCGCTCTCTGCCTTCGTCACGGGCAACAATATTTACGCGCTGGATGCGTTGGATTGTTCCGGTTGGAGCGACGAGGATAAGGTGCTTTGGGACAAATGGCAGGATCATCTGTTCTATGCGGTAGCTCGTGCGCATCGGCCAGATGAGGATAAGTTCTCACCGGGTAGTCCCTGCGACGAAGAATGCATCGACGTCGAGGACTCTCAAGGAATCAAGACCGACATGGCGGCGGTCGTCATATTCTCTGGGAATCGATTGACCGATCGTAACCAGGTCCGCAATAACATAGCCGACCCGGCCTACCAGAGCACCGACAAGGCCAACCCGAGCAACTACTTGGAGGGAATCAACCACGACACGATCCTGCGCAATCCAACGTCCGATCCCGGATGGAACCGACTATTCTCAAAGATAGCCGGCAACGATACGATCATGTGTCTGCGCTTCCAACCAGGCAAAGGTTTGATCGTCGACCCGACTTGCCGCGCTTCGGGGCGCTGTACCACGGATGGTACAGCGCTCGCCGGCTACCGGGTCGGGGCAGCCAACAACTGCAGGGTTGGTGCGAGCGGCATTGCTGCAGCGTGTGTGGAAAAGGCGCGGAACATTGACATCAATAACTGTCCAGGCAACTTCAACAACACGTACTCGTGCGAGCGGGCAGCGCGCGATTTTCTCAGCAACGAGTGTCTGCAAGGTTTTGGTACCTCTAAATGCCAGCTTGCCCACACTGCATTAACCAAATGTCAGTAAGAGCCACCGCGATCGTCAGAGGCAAAGTAAACGCGCCCCGATTACGGAAATGCGCTGGCGGCTTCTCACTGATCGAGCTGTCGTTCACCATTATCGTGATCGCATTGCTTCTGGGCGGCCTTCTTGTTCCTCTCTCTACCCAGGTCGACCAACGCCACTATGCTCGAACAGAAAAACAGCTGGAACATATACACGAAGCGTTGATCGGCTTTGCGCTGGCCAATCGTCACCTTCCTTGCCCAGCGGTATCAGCTACCAATGGCAGTGAAGACCGTGACACGTCAACGAATCAGTGCACCAAACGTGACGGCTTCGTGCCGTGGGTGACGCTCGGGGTCACCCCGGCCGACGCCTGGAACAACCTCATTCGTTACAGCGTCGACCCCGATTTCGCCCGATCAGACCCGAATTTCTTTTTCACTCTGGGTGATAAAGGCGATCTTCACATCCACACCCGCGATGAGGCAGGCAATGAACTTGACTTGACCAACAGCGAGATTCCGGCCGTCATCCTCTCGCACGGCAAGAATGGCTTCGGTGCCACCTCTTCAGATGGTCTTCCGCGCTTCGAACCTGCCGGCTGGACAGGAGACGAGAGAGATAACCGGTATAACGCCACCCAGTATTACTACCGCACTCGCACCGAGGTCACCACCGCAAGCGGTGGCGCATTCGACGACGTCATCACCTGGTTATCGTTAAATCAGTTGGTTGCACGGATGGTCGGTGCCGGGCGCTTGCCCTGATCAAGCGCTCGGTTCACAGCAACCGCGTCAGCGCAGGCCACTGATCCAGAAGCGCAATCCCCGCCCGGAATAAGCATTCAAACACTCCCTAGCATTGCGCCACTGGCACGCGCTCCACGGGTGCCAACTCAAAGCAGACACGTCCGGGTTCGTTCGATAACAGCCGCAGCACGTGGTTTCTTTCCTTGGCAAAGTGGCACGCCTGATACAAGCCGACGCCGAGCCCGCTACTGGATGATGAGACCGGCGCTTCGAACAAGCGCTCTGCGACAAAGTCAGCAACCGGCTCTCCATCGTCACAGACTGTCAGAGCGTACCCGCCGTCGCACGCTTTCAATGCAATCGTGATCGACAAACCGGGTGCAGCGCGCCGCTTGAGTAAGGCGTTCTGCAGCAGGTTCTCGCTGACGCTGTCAAACAATTCGCTATGCAAGATGCCGTCGCTATCGGGGGTGAGTCCGGCCTCGAGAAAGTTCACCGGTTCGTAAGCAAATCGTCGTTTCAGCCCCTCCCACCAGTCAAACGCCTTTGACTGCTCGCTGGCGCTGCTGACATCGCTGGCCAGTTTGTCCAAAGTAGTCTGCAAGCGTTGTGCAATTTGCGGCAATTGCCTGCGCATCAACGACCGTACCGCCTCGGCGTCGGCCCCACCACTGGTCTCGGCGGCATTGCACAAGGAGCGTAAGGACTGCAGCAAATTCTTAACGTCATGCGTCAGCCGAGAGCCTGTTTCATAGATTGCCTGCATGTACGCATTGCGTCGCTGCTGCGCCGCGCGCACCTTACTCTCGTAATAATCGCCCAGAAGCCGCGCCAGCAAACGAATGTGCAGCACTAACGCCGGGCTCGGTGAGAAGCGTGTATACACGGCTACGCCAAGTCCTCCGAACGAGAACTCGGTGACGTGCTTGCTCCGCTCGCCAACCTCGCCGCTGCTCCCGACCGCTTTCCAGCCCACACCGGATACCCACGGCAAAGCCACCATCTCCTCAGCGGCGAGGGCAGCGAACTTGTCTGCGTCGTCAAAACGCCCGGCCATTGCCGCAAGGCTGTGCATCCAGCGCTCGAAGGGAATGCCGACACTGAGGAAATAGCGAGTGACGAGATGTCCAATTCCGACGAAGCCGCCCCGCGGGTCCCACAGCAACGACAATACGATCAGGAACAGGGCGATGCCAAATAGCGCCTGCGTCAATGCCAGCACATAATTGCCATGGCTGGCCTGTTTGATGACAAACGAGCCGAGCACCAGCACTATCACCAACAAGAAAAGCAGCACGCTGTAGAACAGGTCCAGAACGTAAACACCCTGGCGTTCGGTTGTCTGCGACCGTGTGAAGAATATCAGGATCGCGGGCATCAGCAGGCCATACCTTACAATCGCTTGCACAACCGGCGGCAAAGCCTGCTCCTCGAACAGATGAGGTACCACCCACATCAGCAGGATGGACAACAGATACAACGCCGCGAGCATTGACCCGATGCGATTCCGGACATTCCTGATGGCAGGCATGTTGCCGCCGATCAGGGAGAA
This sequence comes from Betaproteobacteria bacterium, assembly GCA_020346185.1. GTDB lineage: Bacteria > Pseudomonadota > Gammaproteobacteria > Burkholderiales > Eutrophovitaceae > SG8-40. The sequence goes on from CP070775.1 coordinate 3,224,203, forward strand.
CAGCACTGATATCCACAGCGCCATCAACCACCAGCGCCCAGCCGCTACCAGAACCGCCCCGCCAACCAGAATCAGTACAACCTGCCTGGCCACCAAACGCTGCTCGCCGCGCCATAGCGGCTGCCACAGCAGAAACAGGCCAAAGTGAGTAGTCAACAGTGCGCGCGCCAGTGGGTCCGAGAGTTCCAGGATCAGGCCACCATGCAAAGCCACCAGCATCATCGATAGCCAGTGCTCCTGACGCAGCGCGCGGATCAACCGGGCCGCTCGTCCTGGAGGCACTTGCCCTGACTCCGGGTTGATCTCAACGGACATTTCGTGACACCCTCACAGGTGGGCTACAACCTCTTGTTTCGCGGCCGACAAATGGAATTCGACTCGACGACACGAAAAAAGCATGCCAGTGGTCGACAGCGGTACCCGGTGACCCGTGTCCGGCCGCCCCCGGCTGATACGCTGTGTTGAATGAGCCAATCTTGGAGCCTCGCGAAGCCCGTTCGCGCTTGCCATATGTCGAAGTCTATCGTACAGCCAGCTTCGTTGCCCCTAACTACCCGCATCCTGGCTATTGCCCGGCATACGCTCCTTGAAGCGTGGCGCAGCCGGTCCATTTTGCTGCTGGTCGGGATGGTCCTCGTCGTCTTGCTGCTGAGCCTGTTTGTCCGCCAGCAGGCCATTACCGAATCGGACCGTGCTCAAGTCGCTTTTCTCGCCAGCACCACCCGGCTGGGATCAGTGTTTCTGCTTGCGATCACCGTTCTTCAGGGGTCGGTACGCGAGTTCCATGACAAGGTCCTGGAGCTGATGCTCTCGCTCGACCTGCCCCGTTCCGCGTACCTCACCGGCAAGTTTCTGGGCTACGCGTTGCTAGCCGTCGGCTACGTCGCAATCGTCTCGCTGCCGCTGCTGTTGACAGTGTCGGCTCCCATCAGCGTGCTTCGCTGGGGCTTCACGCATATGTTCGAACTTTGGATCGTGATCGCTTTTGCACTGTTTTGCGTCACGGCGTTCTCCCAGCTGCTGGCGGCCGCTGCTTTTGTGCTGGCGTTCTACCTGCTGGCCCGGTCGATCACTGCAATCCAACTCATCAGCCAGTCGACCCTGGCCGAACCCGGACTGACAAGCAACTTCGCAGCGTTGTTGGCCGACGCGATTGCACTGGTGCTACCCCGCCTGGACGCCTTCAGTCAGACGGCGTGGCTGGTTGACGCTGTGGCTCACCCGCTTTCGATAACCGGTGCGTTCCTGCAGACGGCGATTTACGTGGCGCTACTGTTGTGCGCAGCGATGTTCGATCTTCACCGCAAGAACTTCTAATCTCCCGACGTTTGTGCAAGCATGGCAAAACAGCGTTCGATACATAGCGTCCCCCAATCGGTTCGCTGGTTATTGTTGGCACTGTTGCTGGGGCAGATCGCGTTTCGCCTGGTCGAACCGTCGCCAGCTGCCTTGAGCGCTCGGCTGGGCCCGCCCCCGTCGATGAATTCGTTACGCCTAGCCGCCATGGGCGAGCAAATCGGCCTTGCGGTCGCACTCGCCCTGCGCCTGCAAGCATTTGACATACAGCCTGGCATCAGCATCCCGTTTCGCGACCTCGACTACCGCAACGTCGTTCGCTGGCTCGACCGTATCGTGATGCTCGATCCTATCAGTGCCTACCCGCTGCTGCTCGCTTCACAGGTCTATTCACAGGTGCCCGATAAGGAGAGACAGCGCATCATTCTCGACTTCGTGTACCAAAAATTCCTGGAGGATCCGGTGCGGCGCTGGCGCTGGCTTGCTCACGCATCGATTATCGCCAAGCATCGCCTGGACGATCCGCGGCTGGCCCTGACCTACGCCCGTGCGATCGCCACCGAGGCGAACGCGCCCTCTGTGCCGTCTTGGGCAAGACAAATGCATATCTTCCTGTTGGAGGATCTCGGCGAACGGGAGACCGCCAAGATCCTGCTCGGCGGATTATTGGCGAGCGGCTCAGTGACCGACCCAAACGAGGCACGCTTTTTGATGGAACGTTTGAAAGCACTTGAGTCTGACGAGATCTCGGCAGGATCGTCGAGACCATGACAGTTTGATCGTTCCGGGCAGCAGCTCCAATGACTCGCTTTTTAGCTGTACATGATGGCGGCGCGCCACCAGGACCGCGCTGCCTTTGAAATCTAACTTATTGCTTATAATACAATTTGCTGATCGATGGAAAACTGGGCTGGACTCGCGATCGCGCAGCGGTTGGTGCGCAGACGCGCCCTAAAGAGTCGATCGGAGCCGACTGGTCGGTGGCACGGAAATAGCACAAAAATTTAGCACAATTTACCAGGAGATATCGATGATGCATAGACAGACTGGCTTTACACTGATCGAGATCGCGATCGTGCTGGTCATCATCGGCTTACTGCTCGGTGGGGTACTGAAGGGCCAGGAACTCATCACAAGCGCACGCGTTCGCAATCTCATTTCTCAGCAAGACGGTGTCAAAGCGGCGTTCTTCGGCTTTCAGGACCGGTTCCGTGCATATCCTGGGGACTACGCAGGCGCTGACCAAAATATTCCCAACATCGGGACCGCGTGCGGCGTCAACGGCAATGGTAACGGCAACGGCCGTATCGAAGCAGGTGACGAAGCAATACTTTCATGGGAGCACTTGTCCAAAGCCGGCTTCATCACCGGCACTTATACCTGCTCTACGACTGAGACCAACACCACGACACCGAAAAACCCGTACAACATATTCCTGCAGCTCGTCTACGATGATGTTTACGGTGGCGCCGTCGCCCAGCCGAGACACAATGTGAAGACGGGCTCACAAATTCCGGTTGAGTTGCTCGCCGAAATGGATCGAAAAATTGATGACGGTTTGCCCAACACCGGCGGATTCCGGTTTTCTGCATACGCCGGGCAGGGGACGGCTCCTGAGGCCGGTTCTACGACCGCATGCACCGACGCTACCACCGCAACCGGGGTGTGGAATGGTACCAACGGCAACACGAACTGTGGCGCTGCGAGCCTGCTCTGAGCGCGTTCGCACACCACAGAATGCAATCAGATCGTGTAGCTGACGAAGGAGTGCGATTTTGAAGGGCCCGTTGTCTCGGGCTCTCTTACTTCATCCTTGCAGCAGGAACATCTCCGCCAGCGCCAGCGACTCCTGTATGCCGCGAAGCACGATCACGTCACCATCCTGAACCTCGGTCTCCGGATCGGGAAACTGACTGCGAATATGGCGTTGCCGGATCGCGGTAACCTCGACACCGAAGCGTCCCAGATCGAGCTCCCGCAGCGTCTTGCCAATCGCTGCCGCCCCCGTCACGATCAACACCGAATGCAGCCTGACTTGCATGTGGTCGGCTGCCTCGTCGGGTTCATCTGTGACGCCGTGGTAGAACCCGCGAAACAGGCCGTACCTTTGTTCGCGAGTATCACGGATACGCCGCAGCACCCGATTGAATGGCACGCCGAGCAGCATTAGCGCATGCGCGCCGAGCATGAGGCTGCCTTCCAGAATTTCGGCTACGACTTCAGCCGCGCCAGCCTGTTTGAGCTGATCGATGTCGCTGTCGTCCAGCGTGCGCACAACCACTGGCAAGCCGGGCCGTAACTCCTGCACCAGGCTCAGAATTCTCAGTGCAGAGGCCGTGTCGGCATACGAAACGACCAAGGCATTGGCGCGCAGCAAACCGGCGGCGATCAATACTTCGCGCCGGGCAGCATCTCCAAATACGACGCTCTCACCGGCGGCAGCGGCCTCACGCACCCGCTGCGGATCGAAATCGAGTGCAATGAAACCGACACCTTCACGTTCGAAGAAACGGGCAAGATTCTGTCCGCTGCGCCCATAACCACAGATAATCACGTGCTGCTCGGTGCCCATGCTCTGCACCGCGATGTTATGTAACGCCATGGCACGGTTCATCCATTCTGCGCCGCTGAAACGGCGCACCATGTGCTCGCTGTATTCAATCAGAAATGGCGAAAGCAGCATCGACAGGATCAAAGTTGCCAGGGCAATCTGCATCCTGCCGTCGTCGATCACGCTCAGATTCGCTGCTTGCGCAAGCAGCACGAGGCCAAACTCGCCGGCACCCGCCAACGCCAGGGCCGATCGCAACGACACTGAGGCATCGGTTCCGAATAGACGACCGAGACCGGCGACGATCACCGTCTTTGCCAGCAGTATCAACACCAGCAGGCCCAAGATCCAGTGCCAGTATTCGACCAGCGCGACCGGATCGAGCATCATGCCGACGGTGACGAAGAACAAGCCCAGCAGCACGTCGCGAAAGGGCTTGATATCCTGTTCAACCTGATAACGGTATTCCGTTTCCGAAATCAGCATGCCGGCAAGGAAGGCACCCAGCGCTAACGATAACCCGGCAAGCTCTGTGATCCAGGCCAGCCCGAGGGTAATCAGCAAAACGTTGAGCGCGAATAACTCGGATGACTTCTGTCTTGCGACCAAGGTGAACCACGGCCGCATCAATCGCTGTCCGAAATAAAGCAGCACTACCAGAACTACCGCGGCCTTGACCACAGCAAGCCCGAGAGCCACCAGCACCGTTTCGGCGCCTCGAGCCAACGCGGGTATCACGATCAGCAGCGGCACGACCGCCAGATCCTGAAACAACAGAATGCCGACAATCTGCCTGCCATGCGGGGAATTCAACTCGAGCCGCTCAGCCAGCATCTTCGCCAGAATTGCCGTCGATGACATCGCAAACACGCCGCCGAGCACCAGTCCGGCACGCCAGTCAGCGCCGGTTGCCATGGTGACAGCAACGATCAGAGCAGTGGTAATGCCGACTTGTGCCGCACCCAGACCAAACACCAGGTGGCGCATGGTCAGCAGTTTGGCCAGACTGAACTCGAGCCCGATACTGAACATGAGGAAGACGACACCGAACTCGGCGAGATAACGCGTCTCGGCACTGTCACTGACGAGACCAAGCGCATTTGGCCCAATCAGTACACCGACGAGAAGATAGCCAAGCAGCGCCGGCAGCGCGAGCAGGCGGAAAACGGCGACGACAACCACTGCTGCAAGCAGCAGTATCAGGACCAGTTCAAGCGTGCCGTGCATGGGCGATGCGGGGAACGATCAGCGAGAGACTCGGCATGAGTTCAAGTGTATCGGGACAACCGATGCTCGTACATCTCGTTGCCAAACCCCAGCACACGACCGGTAACAATTCGCGAGTCCCCCTGCGTTATACTTTGCGCCGATGGACAGCATAGGAAAACTATCACCGCAAGAGGCCATCAACCTCGCCAAGCGCGTTCTCGACATTGAGGCGCGCGCCGTAGAGGAACTCGCCCTTCGGCTCGACGAATCATTCGCAACAGCTTTACAGATCATACTGGGGTGCCGCGGCCGTATTGTGGTCAGTGGTATCGGCAAATCCGGCCACATTGCGAGTAAACTCGCGTCCACTCTGGCAAGTACCGGCACGCCGGCATTTTTCGTGCATCCGGCAGAAGCAAGCCACGGCGACCTCGGCATGATTACCCGTGACGACGTCCTCATTGCATTGTCGAATTCCGGAGAGAGCGGCGAACTGCTCGTGATCGTACCAATCATCAAGCGCGAGGGCGCAAAACTGATTGCCATGACTGGCAATGCCGCATCGTCGCTGGCAAGGGAAGCGGACGCGCACCTCAACACCAGCGTCTCAGAAGAGGCTTGCCCACTCGGCCTTGCGCCGACTGCGAGCACCACCGCCGCATTAGCGCTGGGTGATGCGCTGGCTGTTGCGTTGCTCGAGGCGCGCGGTTTCAGCGAGAAAGATTTTGCCCGGTCCCATCCTGGTGGCCGCCTCGGCCGCCAGCTTCTCACCCATGTCTCCGACGTCATGCGTTCAGGGGATGCGATACCCCAGGTGCCCGAAAAGGTCATGCTCAACGATGCCATTCTGGAAATGTCGCGCAAGGGGATGGGCATGACGGCGATTGTTCGCGACGATCAGCCGGTCGGCATATTTACCGACGGCGACTTGCGCCGGCTGCTGGAACGCGGCAGCGACATTCGCTCGACTCCAGTGATAGACGCAATGACCAAAGCGCCGCACACCGTGTCACCGACCAGACTCGCCGTAGAGGTCGTCAAGACAATGGAAGATTACAGGATTAATCAGATTCTGGTTGTCGATGCGCACGGCAAACTGGTTGGCGCACTCAATACGCACGATTTGATGCAGGCCAAAGTGATATGACCAACGACGTTTCGCGGCGTGCCAGCCAGGTACGGCTGGCCCTGTTCGACGTCGATGGCGTGATGACCGATGGCACTTTATTTGTCTCTGAGCAAGGTGAATCCTTCAAGCCGTTCAATATCCTTGATGGTCTTGGACTCAAGTTGCTCAAGGCCAGTGGCGTGACTACCGGCTTCCTGACAGGTCGTTCGTCGGCCTCGGTCAAGACAAGAGCCTCCGAACTTGCGATCGAGCATTTGATACAAGGCGCAGAAGACAAGCTGCAAGCGTATGCGGACTTGTGCAAACGGCTTGGACTGGATGAATTCCAGGTGTGTTACATGGGTGATGACCTTCCGGATCTGCCAGTGCTGCGACGCTGCGGTCTCGCCCTGTCACCGCCAAACGCAGTTAAACAAGTGCGTGAGCAAGCACACTTCGTGACACGAACCGGCGGCGGTCGGGGCGCCGTGCGTGAAGCCTGCGAACTTATCATGCAGGCACAAGGCACCTGGGAAAGCCAAATCGGTGCATATCTCGCATGATCAAAGATCGGCTCGTCGCCTGGTCACCGGTGATTCTTCTGCTGCTGCTCGCAGCCTTGACCATGTGGCTCGATTCGCGCGTTCGCCTGCCTGAGAGGCCGGCGAACGCTGCCGAAGAAAAGGATCCCGAATTCTATATCGAGGGTTTCATGGCCATACGCATGAACCCGGATGGCACGCGTCGCTACGAGCTGACGGGAACGCGGCTGACACACTATGCCGATGCCGACAAAAAACGTTCCGATCTCGCATCTCCAAGCCTGCTCTACTACGATTATGACAGGGCGCCGGTCAAGGTAAGCAGCAATACTGCCGAAGTAGAAGACGGCGGCGACAACGTCTACTTCCGCGGCGACGTGACGATCTCCCGCCCGGCCTTCGGCGAGAACCCGGCACTCGGCGTCGCCACCGACTACATGCACGTGAAGCCAGATGAGGAAACCGCCGAGACGAAAGAATCGGTCACGATGACCGAGGGAAATTCCACGGTTCGCTCGGATGGCTTAAAATTTGATAACAAGAAGAGGAAAATCTGGCTTGATGGACTTGATGGTCCTGTTAGAGCTCATTATGAAACACCCAGATCCAGGGCTGCAGCAACGCAAGCCGAAGATCGCTGATAGGCGGCTCGGATTGCACCACATCATCGTCGCGGCGATGCTCGGCGGCGTGTGTCTGCCAGCACAGGCAGAACTGGCTGATCGCGACAAGCCGGTGAACATCGAAGCGGATCAGGTCGAGATCGACGACCAGAAAAAGGAAGCGGTTTTCGTAGGCGGAGTAGTGCTAACTCAGGGAACATTGATGCTCAAGGCGGAACGCATTGTCGTCAACCAGGATAAAAGCGGGTTCCAGTCCGGCGTGGCATATGGACGGCCTGGAAAGCCGGCTTACTTCCGGCAAAAGCGCGAGGGCTACGAGGATTACATCGAAGGCGAGGCCGAACGGCTCGAATACCATGGCCAGCAAGAGAAAGTCGAGCTTTTCATCAATGCGAAGCTAACCCGCGGAGGAGACGAGGTGCGCGGCAACTACATTTCTTATAGCGCACTGACCGAGTTCTTCGAAGTGATGGGTGACCAACCTGGTGCGACGTCTGGCAGCAGCGGTGGCCGCGTGCGCGCGATCATTCAACCTCGCGATGACGAGCAAAAAGACGATAACACGGAATCCCCGACACCGCAGCCCGGTGGTGCCGATCGTTGAGCGTTGCTTTGCTGCCTTTCTGTTTGCGCGGCTTGGCTGTTCGATGAGCAAGCTGCGAGCAGACCGCTTGAAAAAGCGCTACAAAGCGCGGACAGTCGTCAAGGATGTTTCAGTCGAAGTAGAAAGTGGCGAAGTGGTCGGATTGCTTGGCCCCAACGGTGCGGGCAAGACAACCTGTTTCTACATGATGGTGGGGTTGACTGCAGTCGATGGTGGTGAACTCTATCTCGACGAGCAAACGCTCACTCACATGCCAATTCACCGCCGGGCGCGACTAGGACTGAGTTATCTGCCCCAGGAGGCGTCAATTTTTCGCAAGCTGACCGTAGCCGAGAATATCAAGGCGGTGCTGGAACTTAGCGGCCATGATGGCGCGGACAAGGGCAAAGCTCGCCTCGAGGAACTGCTGCACGAACTGCATATTGCCCACCTCAAGAACAGCCCTGCAATCAGCTTATCCGGCGGTGAACGTCGCCGCGCCGAAATTGCGCGGGCCCTGGCCACCGATCCACGGTTCATATTGCTAGACGAGCCGTTCGCCGGGGTCGACCCGATCGCCGTGCTCGATATTCAGAAAATCATCCGTTTTCTTAAAGAACGTAGAATCGGCGTACTGATTACCGATCATAATGTCCGCGAAACCCTCGGCATCTGTGATCGCGCGTACATTATCAACGATGGGTCCGTCCTCGCCTGCGGAAAACCGAAGGAAATCGTCTATAATGAAAGCGTAAGAAAAGTCTATTTAGGCGAACATTTCCGCCTGTAAATGCGCCACATACCCTTAGCCACAACCCACTCCGGACCGGCTCCAGCATGAAGCACTCACTGCAGGTCAAGCTGTCTCAGCACCTGACGCTGACGCCACAGTTGCAGCAGTCGATTCGTCTTCTGCAACTGTCGACGCTTGAACTGAACCAGGAGATCGAACGGTTCCTGCAGGAAAACCCCCTACTAGAGCGCGAGGAGGAGGAGTCACAGGAGTCAGCTGCCTCCGCGGGGCAAGAAGTTCCAGTTGCAACGACGACGACTAGTTCCAATGAGAATGCCGCACCGGAGCAGCCCACGCAACCAGAGTGGACTGGCGAAGAGGGATACAGCTCTTACGGCAATCCCGAATCGGATGATGACGACTCAGAGCACCCTCAAGCTGCTGGCTCAGCCACGCTTCGCGATCATCTTCTTTCCCAGCTGTCCCTAATGCAGCTCTCAGAGCGAGACACGCAGCTGGTCGCTTACCTGATCGACAATCTCAACGATGACGGGTTTTTACAGGACGAGCTCGAGGAACTCGCCGCGCTGCTTCCCGAAGAGCTGGAAGTCGACAGCGAAGATCTAGGCATCGCGCTTAAGTACCTGCAAAGCCTTGAGCCCGCCGGGGTCGGTGCGCGCAATATTGGAGAGTGCCTGGCGCTGCAAATTGAAGCGCTGCCAGAGGACACGCCATTCCGGTCTCAGGCGTTGCAAGTTGTGCGTGATCACCTCGATACGCTCGCAGTTCGGGACTATACAAAACTAAAAAAGATCCTGCGCTGTGACGATGACATGCTGCGAGGCATGCAAAACCTGATCACCCACCTGAATCCGCGGCCAGCAGCAAACTATACGGGGGGTGAAGCCCGGTACGTGGTACCGGATGTAAACGTGCGCAAGGTGAAAGGCATGTGGGTTGCGTCACTCAATGCTGACGCGATGCCACGACTGCGCGTCAACCGCATGTATGCAGACATTCTTCACCGGAACCGTGACGCCAGCTTGCAACAACTTTCGGGGCAGTTGCAGGAGGCCAAGTGGCTGATCAAGAATGTGCAGCAGCGGTTCGATACAATCTTGCGTGTATCGCAGGCGATCATCGACCGACAACGGCACTTCTTCGAACATGGAGAAGTTGCCATGCGACCGCTGGTGTTGCGCGAAATCGCCGAGACTCTGGACCTGCACGAATCAACAGTGTCGCGCGTGACCACCCAAAAGTTCATGCTCACACCAAGGGGCATTTTCGAACTCAAATATTTCTTTGGCAGTCATGTCACAACCGAAACCGGGGGGGCCTGTTCGGCGACGGCCATCCGTGCGCTAATTAAACAGCTCGTCAGCGAAGAAGACCGGCGCACTCCGCTATCGGACAGCCAGATTTCAGATATTCTCGGCAAGCAGGGTATTGTCGTAGCGCGCCGAACGATCGCGAAATACCGCGAATCCCTGCAGATACTTCCCGTTAATCTGCGCAAATCCATCTAGATTTAAAGTTCCGAGGGAGAGCAACATATGAACTTGAAGGTCTCGGGGCATCATCTCGAAGTCACACCTGCAATTCATAGTTACATCGCAGAAAAGATGGCTCGCATCTCACGACATTTTGATCAGGTGATGAGCATTGACATCATCCTATCGGTTAACAAACTCGATCACAAAGTCGAGGTAAAAGTGCACTTGAGCGGAAAAGACCTTTATTGTGAATCGATTGAGGCGGACATGTACGCTGCAATCGACGTCTTGGTGGATAAGCTCGATCGTGTGGTGCTGAAACACAAGGAACGACTTGTTGACCACCATAACCAAGAATCCATCCGACTGGTCCAGGGATAGGTACCGGATCGCGTTCCATGCGCCTGCTTGAGCGACTTCTTCCCGCCAGCAATGTCATCCTCGACCTGGACGTCACCAGCAAGAAACGCGTCTTCGAGCATGCCGGAATGCTGTTCGAGAATACGCTTGCCATCGGCCGCGGCAAGATTTTTGACGCTTTGCTGGCGCGCGAACGGCTCGGCTCAACCGGTCTCGGACATGGCGTGGCCATTCCACACGGGCGTATCAGCGGTCTAAAGGAAGCTGCCGGGGCGTTCATTCGCACCAAGACACCAATCGCTTTCGAAGCACCGGACGCAAACCCGGTCAATCTGATTTTTGTTCTTTTAGTGCCCGAGAAGGCGACGGATCAGCATCTGCAGATTCTTTCCGAACTGGCCCAGATGTTTAGCGAGCGCAAGATTCGCTCAACGCTGAACGATGTCGCCGACGCCGATTCAGCGCAGCGCGTCATCATTGAATGGGAGCCACATGCCCCGGATCGGCGTCGCGCAGCTGTTTGACGACAACGCCGACGCGCTTGACCTTAAGTGGATTTCGGGATCGCGCGACTCAGCTCCTATGTTGGACAGCGCCGACGTCAACCAGTCATCACAGGGGTTGATCGGGCACCTCAACCTCGTTCATCCTAATTGGATACAGATTTTCAGCCGCACTGAAGCCGCCTATTTTTCCGGCCTCAGCGATCAGGCCCAACGCGAAGCACTGGGGCGCGTAACCGGCAGTGGACTAGTATGCATCATTCTATCTGATGGGGAACAGGCGCCGCCGTCGCTGGCGGATTTCGGAAAAGCGAGAAAAGTCCCGGTAATCGCTTCGCCAATGGCCAGTCTGCAGGTCATCTGGGTCATGCGCACCTACCTTGGGCGGGCGCTGGCAGAGTTCGTGACACGCCATGGCGTACTGCTCGACGTACTGGGGGTCGGCGTGTTGCTCACCGGGGAGAGCGGCGTCGGCAAGAGCGAACTGGCGCTGGAACTCATATCTCGCGGCTCAGGGCTGGTTGCCGACGACGTTGTCGAGCTTTGCCACATTGCGCCGAGGACCCTTGAGGGTCGCAGTCCACAGCTACTTAAAGATTTCCTGGAAGTGCGCGGACTTGGCATGCTCAACATCCGCACCATCTTTGGTGAGACTGCGGTACGCCGGCGCAAGAACCTGAAATTGATCATTCAGCTCGAAAAACCGGTCGGCGGCAACATTCCAGGTGTCGAGCGCCTGCCTTTGAACGCCAGCGTCGAGCGCATTCTCGATGTCGATATACGTACCGTACAGTTGCCGGTCGCGGCCGGTCGTAATCTAGCCGTGCTGGTCGAAGCCGCGGTACGCAACTACGTGCTGCAACTACGTGGCATCGACAGTACCCAGGAGTTTATCCAGCGCCAGCAAGGCTACCTCGGTTCGCAGGAGTAGCCATGCCCAAGCAGTGCAATGTTGACAGCTGTAGACCGGGCCGGGCGCCACTCTCATTATCAATCGAACCGTGATGCAACTGGTCATCATTACCGGACTGTCAGGCTCAGGCAAAAGTGTCGCCCTCAAGGTGCTGGAAGACAGCGGTTATTACTGCGTTGATAATCTGCCAGCCCAGCTATTGGGCGAGACCGTCGCTTTTTTGCGCAACAGTGGCTCACAACACGTTGCCCTGAGTATTGACGTACGCAGTGGCTCGAGCCTGTTACGTCTGCCGGAGCTTTTGGAGCAGATGCAGTCGAGTGATCTCGAGACGCATATCTTGTTTCTCGATTCCAAAGCCGAAACCTTGGTCAAACGTTTCTCTGAGACACGTCGGCGACATCCATTGGCAGAAGACGGCCGTACACTGACTGAGAGCATCGAACTCGAACGCGAAATACTGGAAAAAGTCGGCACACTTGGACATCGCATTGATACCAGCGATCTGAATCCGAATGTGCTGAGAAACTGGGTGCGAGATTTGTTGGCGCTGGAAGACAGTGACCTAGTGCTGTTGTTTCAATCGTTCGGATTCAAGCATGGTATCCCGCTAGACGCAGATTTCGTTTTTGATGTTCGCTGCCTGCCAAATCCACACTATGACCCGCAGCTGCGTGATTTTACCGGCCGCGATCCACAGGTGGTGGCGTTTCTCGAAGAAAACGCCGACGCCGTGGAGATGGTTGAGCACATCCGTGCGTTTGTCGAGCGCTGGCTGCCGTGTTTCGTACGCGACAACCGAAACTATCTGACTGTGGCGATCGGCTGCACCGGCGGGCGGCACCGTTCGGTTTATTTTGCGGAGCACCTTGCGGCGTATTTCGGCAAACAGCGCCAAGTCCTGGTTCGCCATCGCGAGCTGGCAGAGTGATCACGATGCGGCTGGACGCAATGTGCATTCCGGCAATGTAATCGATTCATGACCTCCACTCTTACCGTGACGTTGGCCTTCACCGGTGCGTCGGGCATGCCCTACGGTATGCGGCTGCTCGAATGCCTACTGCGGTCGCCAACGCACGTTTACCTGATTTATTCACAGGCGGCGCAGATCGTCGCCCGACAGGAAATGAGTCTGTCGCTGCCGGCACGCGCCAAAGAAGCCGCCGCATTTCTCACCCAACGCTACTCCCCTGATGAGGGGCAGCTGCGTGTTTTCGGCCGCGAGGAATGGTTTGCACCGGTTGCATCGGGATCGAACCCGGCCGATGCGATGGTCATCTGCCCATGCACGATGGGCACGCTGGCTTCCGTCGCGGCGGGCCTCTCCGACAATCTGATTGAACGCGCCGCCGATGTCATGCTCAAAGAAAAGCGGCCGCTGATTTTGGTGCCACGCGAAACCCCGTTGTCAACAATACATCTGGAGAACATGCTGCGTCTCAGCCGTGCCGGTGCCACCATACTGCCGGCCAATCCCGGCTTTTATCATCATCCGGACAGCGTTGACGCGCTGATCGATTTTGTCGTTGCAAGGGTACTGGATCAACTCGGGATCGAACATGCGTTGATGTCACGCTGGGGTGAGCAGCGCCATGGTAATCACTGAATAGCGATGACTGATCAGCCAGCCCAAGCGACTGAAGGTAAGGACACGCTGAAGATGCCGATCTTCCCGCTCGGACTGGTGCTCTTTCCGGGTGCGGCATTACCGCTCAAAATCTTCGAGCAGCGCTATCTGGAAATGACCAAAGCGTGCGTGCGCGACGATACCGTGTTTGGCGTGTGTTGCATCCTGCACGGACAGGAAGTCGGCGCACCCGCCGAGCATGAGCAGATCGGCTGCAGTGCCCGCATTGCCGATTGGGACATGCCGCACCCGAATTTGTTTCACTTACTGTGCACCGGGGAACGGGTTTTTCGGGTGCTCGATTTTGGTATCGATTCAAGCGGCCTGATCGTCGGTACTGTTCAATGGTTGGCCAGCAATACTGGTGAAATTGACGCAAGCAGCTTTGACGTCTGTCGTAACGCGCTTGAAGGTCTCGCCAAGCAAGCTGGCGAAAAAATATTCGCAGGCCCACCGCGATTCGACGATCCGGAATGGGTAAGTTATCGCCTCTCGGAGTTCCTTCCCATCGACTGGCGGCACAAACAGGCCTTGCTCGAACAGCGCACAACGGCGCAGCGGCTTGCTACCATTTCGAGGATGCTTCAGCCCGCCTGATCCGGGCTGGCTTGTAGCCCGAGCCGGGCACGCAGCTGCGACACCAGTTTGCGCACCGGAACCGGTATCGGGTAGTGCATCGCCTCATCGAGCCCGACCCACGTGCGGCCCGGCATCTCGGCCTGAGGCCGACGCTCTTTCACCTCGCACAACAGTGGCGAAATGGTCAGGGAAAAATGTGTGAAGCCATGCTCGATCGTCGTCATTTGATCAATGGTGCGCACCTCGGCACCGAACCGACCGCGACAAGCCTGCCTCGCATCATCCGCCGCATCGATCTCGGGAAAGCTCCATAAGCCACCCCAGATGCCCGACGCGGGGCGCTTTTCCATCATCAACCGACCGCAATACTCCATCACCAACATCACCGTGGATCGCTGTGGGCGCACCTTCTTCGGCCGCGGCGTGGGCAGTCTATCGATACGGTCCTGCAATCTTGCCGCGCAACTTTGCGCCAACGGACAGGCTTGACAGCGCGGACGTGAGCGGGTGCACACTTGTGCACCCAGATCCATCAGCCCTTGCGTGTACGCCTGCACATTATTGCGCTCTGGCAGAAGTTGCTCGGCGAGGCGCCACAGACGATTTGCGACCGCTTGAACGCCCGGGTAGCCTTCGATAGCAAAGTAGCGGGCAAATACGCGCTTCACGTTGCCATCAAGAATGGGATGACGCTGGCCGAAGGAAAAGACCGCGATCGCGCCGGCTGTCGACCGGCCCACTCCCGGCAAGGCGACGATGTCATCAAAGCGCGTGGGGAACTGTCCTTGGTTTATGCGTGAAATCTGGCGCGCGGCCCGGTGCAGATTGCGCGCGCGCGCGTAGTAGCCGAGGCCGCTCCATACCGCCAGCACGTCGTCTTCATCCGCCTCCGCCAGGTATTGCAGTGTTGGAAATCGCTTCAGGAAACGGTCGAAATACGGTACCACCGCATTGACCTGCGTCTGCTGCAGCATGATTTCAGACAGCCATACCCGGTACGGATCGGCCACCTTTTGCCAAGGCAGATCATGCCGGCCCGCACGCCGCTGCCACGCGGTGACCTTGCGCGCGAAATCGGATTCGGCTGTCAACTCCAATATCCCGAGCAAATCATCGGAACAGATCCTTGAGCCGCTTCTTTATTTCCTCTTCGGGCTTCACTCTCGGCGCAGCGTCTTCCTTGCTCGCATCGCCGTCGGCTTGATCGCCACCGCTTTGATTGCCACCAAGCAGCCGCTCGGTGAGAGTCGATTCCAGTTTCTTTTTAAGCCTGGTCTCTTCAGCCTTGAGTCTTTGTTTCGCCTGCAACTCAATCGCGTCAGAGAACTGCAGCTCATACTTGAGCGCAGTGAGCGGTCCGGAGACACGAACCGGGACGGTAAAACCGGCAACATCACTCAAATCCTTCCCGCCCTGACCCGTCGACGTTGCCACCAGTGACGTGTTGGCAACGTAATCGATACTGCCTTCAACGAGATTCACGCTCCCGGCGCCTGTCAATCGAACAAACGGCGAACTTAGACTCAGATCATCGTTGCGCGCCTGACCGTTGTCGATCTGGAAAGTCGCCGACAACTCCGAAAAATCTGTTTTCTCGGTCGGCGAAGCCGCGGCTTCCTTATTGCGTTTGAGCAAGAGCATATCCTTCGCGCTGCGCAGCGATTGCGCCAGGTTAATTCCTTTGACCGCACCGTCTTTCAGCGCCACGCCGGCATCACCGGTCAGCGTCTTGGTCAATGCACCAACCGTATCGCCTTGGGCGGTCAAGTCGAGATCAACGCTGCCACGCCCTTCGAGCAAATCCTGGTCAAGCGCGTCTTGCAATAACGGTCCGATGGTCACGCCGGATAGGCTCTGTTTGACGGCGAAGGCATTGGTGTTGGCGTCGGCTTTCACCACGCTACGTACCGAACCGCCATACAGCTTCGCCAACAACGGATTGATTTCGACTTTGCCGTCTTTCGCCTTCATCGTAATGCGCACATCGGAGAGTTTGACATTCGATGCAGTCAGCGCACCGATGCGCAGCTTGCCGTCGAGGTTCAATGCCTTGAGCGGCGACAGATCAATGCGCGATTCGCCTTTTTCGCCATCCTGCGCAGACGGTTCTTTCTTTTCTTCTTTCTTTGCCTCTTCGGCGGGGCGATAGCGATCGAGATTGAGCTTATCGATCGCGGCGTCGAACTCGATGAACGGTTCGGCAAATTGCCGGACATTGAACACGCTCTCGATATTCGACTCATCGAAGCGCGCTTTGAGATCGACCTTGACCCGCTCACGTTTGACGTCGGCATCGACACTGCCCGACAGTGGGACGGTAGTGGATTTCATCGGCAGCGCCGGTGAGCTCACATCGTACTGTCCAGCGATCTTGGTCAGACCAAATCGCTGATTCTCCAAATCGCCCCTGACGGCCGTGCTGATCTGCCCCTTGACGGCGTTCTCCCCCTGCTGTGCGTCCAGATCAATCGCCAGCTCGTCAATGTTCAGGGCACTTGGCGAGCCCTTGACCACCGATAGCCGGACGTCGGCATCGGCCCGCATTTCCGGGCCCCGCGCCTGGACCACCGCCATAATCGCTTCACTGGCCGCCTCGTCTTGCGTCATGGCAACACGCGGCACGTCTAGTTTCGCCGTAAAGGTAGTGTCTTCCTGCGAGCCCGACACTTCCACGGTCAGGGAGTTAGCCGCGGTCTTTTGTATCGCCGGCTGCGCTTCGACGTCGGCTGCCGAGACCGTGAGCTTCAGATCGCTGATGGTTGCCGCAAGGCCTTCAGCGCCGGCTTGCAGATCGGTGAGTTTGAAAATTTGCGACGCCATGTCCGCTTCCAGCGTGCCCGACGCACGCGTGCGCAGATCCAGCTGCGGCTTGTCAGCCCGTACCACAGCACTGTATTCAAACGGCGTCGGCACGCCCTCAGCGACACGTCCCGTCTGCAGATCAAGCTCGGACACTTCATAGGAAGCGTCGGCCCGTTCGTCACGGTAAGAGAACGTCCCGTTCTGAATGCGCACACCTTGCACATCCAGCGTCATCGCCGGCCCTTCGGCTTCTTCGCCCTCGCTTGGCTCCGCCTCGCCCTCTGAGGGCGCTTCCTCTCCTTCAGCCCGTTTGGTGAGGTCGTCGATGTTGGTGGTGCCGTCGGCATGTTTGATCAGCCGCGCGCGCAAGCCATCGACCACAACCTCGGCGACAACGATCTGCTTCGACAACAACGGCAACAACGCCAGCGCCACGCGTAGATCGTCGACCCCGGCAAACTCCACCTCCAAGTTCGCCTCGGACAGCTGCGTCGGACCCAGGCTGACGCCGATTTTCGGGAAGAACGTCAGGCGAATGTCGCCCTCAATGTTGAGGTTACGGCCAGTCCTGTCACGCACCAGTTTAACGACATCGTCCTTGTAGTCATTGGGATCAAATGTGGCAGCGACATAGGCAAACACAGCGCCGACCACAATGACTAGCACGATCAAAGCATACAAACCGTACTTCACGTACTTCACCTGTGCAGACTCCTTTTCGAGCGGTGAACGGACCCGATCAACGTCCTGATACCGTGTTCAAGTTTGACCTGCGCGCGGACCATGCCTTGGCGCTATTCCAGCCAATATTATCGCCGCAGTGCGGCCTGGAAGGGCTGACTCATCGGCTCGCCGGCGTCCAACCAGACTTCCCCCGGACGTTTGGTTGTAGTTCCGGCGTGACGCGCCAAAGCGCATTAGCCTCCATTAAAAAATGGTAAGCTCGTCGATCCCAGTGGCGTCTCACCCATCACAACCCGCCCTCTCGAGCGGCATTGAAGTTCAACCGGGGTGGGATTGTGATTGGCTCGCCTTAAGGCGACCAATCATCCCTCGCGCCAGTCGCGCTCGGGACCGACCTTCGGGCGTCCTTCGCGAGCAGTGCTCGCTCGTCGAACCCACTTTCTTAGCTTGGGAAGCTGATGACGAGATTTCAATCGCCCCACCTACCCTTGGCACAGAACGCGCATTATACGGCCACCTGATTTTGCGCCACGCCA
>CP070775.1:3242447-3244423 GCA_020346185.1 Betaproteobacteria bacterium
GTGCCGGTCAATGCGTTGCACGCAAAAGGCTATCCGAGCATCGGCTGCGCGCCCTGTACGCGCGCCGTTGAAGCGGGTGAGGACGAGCGCGCGGGGCGTTGGTGGTGGGAGCAGCCTGAGTCGCGCGAGTGCGGTTTACACATGGATGCGAGTGGTCGGCTGGTGCGTGCCGCAACCACGTCGGCGCCAGAAGTGAATACATGATCGGAAAGCTGGGCCTATGAACATGCTGAGTGATATTGGAAGTTCCGGTGTCGAGTCGCAAACAAAGTCTCGCTGGAGTCATCTTGACGCGCTCGAGGCGGAGGCAATCTACATTCTTCGGGAGGTGGCGGCCGAATGCCGGAATGTCGCATTGCTATTCTCGGGTGGCAAGGACTCGGCGGTTGTGCTGCGTCTGGCCGAGCGTGCGTTCTTCCCGGAACGGGTTCCATTGACTTTGCTGCACATCGATACAGAGCACAATTATCCGGAAGTCATTGAGTTTCGCGATCGGATCGTTCGCGAGCGCGGACTGAAGCTGGTCGTGCGCTCGGTGGGTGATTCGATTCGCAGTGGCCGGGTGCGGCTGCGTCATCCGGATGAACCGCGAAATCCGCATCAGTCCATTAGTTTGCTTGACGCGATTTCGGAATTTGGTTTTGACGCATGTATCGGTGGTGCCCGCCGTGACGAAGAGAAGGCACGCGCCAAGGAACGCATATTTTCGTTTCGAGATGAATTCGGCCAGTGGGATCCGAAGAACCAGCGACCGGAGCTATGGGAGCTGTACAACGCTCGGATTGCGCCGGGCGAGAACATTCGCGTTTTTCCAATTTCCAATTGGACCGAGTTGGATGTATGGCAGTACATCCAGCGTGAGGCAGTGCCCTTGCCACCGATTTACTTTGCGCATCGGCGCCAGATTGTGCGGCGAAACGGGTCACTGGTGCCGGTAACCTCTCTGACGCCGCCGCAAGAGAATGATGTGGTGGAGGAAGTCAGTGTGCGTTTCCGCACGGTGGGTGACATTACCTGCACGGCACCGGTTGAATCGGAGGCTGTCAGTATCGATGAAATCGTGCTGGAGACGGCGCAAACGCGCATCACCGAGCGCGGTGCAACGCGGCTTGACGACCAGACCAGCGAAGCAGCGATGGAATTGCGCAAGAAAGAAGGATACTTCTGATGGACGATACTCGGGAGATCGGACGCGCCGGGCTGCTGCGTTTTATTACCGCCGGCAGCGTCGACGATGGCAAGAGTACGCTAATCGGCAGATTGCTCTACGACAGCAAGGGTTTGCTTGCCGACCAACTGACGGCAATCGAAGCGGCTTCGCGTCGCCGTGGTATGGAAAGCATCGATCTGTCGCTGCTCACCGATGGCTTGTTGGCAGAGCGCGAGCAGGGCATCACCATCGATGTTGCCTATCGCTATTTCTCTACTCCGGCACGCAAGTTCATCATCGGTGACTCGCCTGGTCATGCACAGTACACGCGCAACATGATTACGGCCGCCAGTACTGCCGATGTGGCGGTGCTATTGGTCGACGCGCGCTACGGTTTACGCGAACAAACGCGGCGTCACGCTTATGTCGCGCGCTGGGTTGGCATCAAGCGCGTCGTGCTTGCGGTAAACAAGATGGATCTGGTCGGCCACGAGCGCGCTGTATTCGAAGATATTGCCAAGGCGTTCGAATCGTTTGCGGTTGGGCTAGGTTTTGACGAGATTCGCGAAATTCCGGTATCTGCGCTGCGTGGTGACAACGTCGTCGAGCATGGTGATCAGATGAGTTGGTACAACGGGCCAACATTGCTCCAGTATCTGGAAACGGTACCGGCTCGGCACGACTCTGACGCAGGCCAATTGCGGTTTCCTGTGCAACGCGTCGTTCGTATCGCCAGCGGCAACGCTCAGCCCGGTGCGACTTACGAGGACGGCGGCTTTCGCGGCTATCAGGGAACGGTCGCATCCGGGCAGGTCTCGGTGGGTGA
>CP070775.1:3244523-3316899 GCA_020346185.1 Betaproteobacteria bacterium
CCCCAAGTCAAGCGATGGGCCGAGCGCTTTTCGACAAAGCACAATGCGCTGTTCCTCGGGCGAGGCGTGCACTATCCGATCGCACTTGAGGGCGCGCTCAAGCTCAAGGAGATTTCCTATATCCATGCCGAGGCCTACCCTGCTGGCGAGCTAAAGCACGGACCGCTGGCGCTGGTCGACAAGGATATGCCGGTCGTAACGATCGCGCCCAACGATGCCCTACTGGAGAAACTCAAGTCAAACCTGCAGGAGGTGAGTGCGCGTGGGGGAGAACTATATGTCTTCGCGGATGCAGACTCACCGATCGACTCGACCCCGGGAATCCACGTTATTCCAATGATCGAGCACGCCGGCCATCTGAGCCCTATACTACATACTGTGCCGCTGCAGCTTCTTGCCTATCACGCGGCACTGGTCAAGGGGACAGATGTTGACAAGCCGAGAAATCTGGCAAAGTCTGTCACCGTAGAGTAGGACGCCGTCAGGACTCGCACGGCGGCGACCTGCCAGCGGGTCGGCCGCGCCGCACAGCAACACGGCCGTGAACAAAACGGGGGAGAGACATGTCCCGCATCACACGCTATCTGATGAGAACTTTCGCTGTCTTGTCGCTTTTCCTGTCTGGGTCAGTCGCATTTGCCAACCTGGGTGATACCGATGATTCGGCTATTGACGACCCCGGCTTTTCTCAGGGCAGGGCCGCCATCGAGGCCGAAGATTGGGCCGAAGCGATCAACGTTCTAAAAAAAACCGCGGACATCTATCCTGACAGCGCTGATACGCATAACTTCCTTGGCTACGCCTACCGTCAGGCGGGCAATCTCGACGCCGCGTTCCAACACTATCAGCGAGCACTAGAAATCGACCCGGCGCACAAACATGCACATGAGTATCTGGGAGAAGCATATTTAATGACAAAGGATTTGGCGAGCGCAGAGCAGCATCTTGCAGAACTCGCAAAAATCTGTACGCCCATTCCGTGCGAGGAATATCAGGAGCTCAAAAGATCCATCGACGCTTTCAAGGCGCGGTAGGTGGCGTTGCAGAACAAATCGATCCGCGCGGTGCTGTTCGACTTTGGCGGTGTCATCACAGCCAGCCTGTTTGAGGCGTTCCACCGCTTCGAGCGACAGTGCGGGCTGCCCACCGGTTTCTTGCAGGAGATTAACCGAACTAACCCGGACCAGAATGCCTGGGCGCGTTTCGAACGGGGCGAGTTGTCTGCCGAGCGCTTCGACGAGGCATTTGCCTCCGAATCACGAGCCGCGGGACACGAAGTCCGTGGGCTCGAAGTAGTTGCCCTCGTTTATGGGAATATCAGACCACGCATGAGCCGCGCGGTTGAGCGCTGCCGCGACAAATTCATCACTGCTTGCCTGACCAACAATTTCCAGCAATATTCGGTGAACCAAGCCGCAACTTCCACGGCCAGGCCACGCGAGTGGGAAAGCGTACTAGCGCTGTTCGATGCGGTAATCGAATCGTCTAAGATCGGCGTGCGTAAGCCTGAGACGGCGTTCTTTGAACTGGCTTGCGAAAAGCTGTCGATTAACCCCCCGCGAGGCGGTATTCCTCGATGACCTCGGGCGCAACCTCAAGCCGGCACAAGTGATGGGTATGCACACCATCAAGGTGGTTGACCCCGATGCCGCACTTGCCGAGCTGGGCACGGTCCTGGGCATCGAACTCTAACTACCGGCGGCCTGCTAGCGCCCTGAACCGGTTACCGGTGGCGCTCAGACTCCGTCGCCTCCCGCCGAGCCTGTCCTCTCGCCACCTTCGCGGCGCGGTTTGCGCGCTGCGCCAACAAAAAACGCGTCATAAACCGGGCGCGGCAAATGACGAAGTAACCATGCAATTATTGCCATTTGCCACGGCAAAACATGAAAACGTTTGCCGAGGGATATTGCGCGGGCGATGTCGGACGCTGCGCGGTCGGCGCGCATCAGAAACGGCATTCGATAAGGGTTGCCTGAAGTCATCGCCGTATCGACATAACCCGGGCAAATTGTCACCACCTTGACGCCGTCATTGCGAAGCTCCAAACGCAGACTCTCCAAGTAGGTAATGACAGCAGATTTCGAGGCACAATAGGCGGATGCACCAGGCAGGCCGCGGAAACCGGCGACGCTTGCAATACCGACCAGGGTGCCACGCCTTGCGCTTCGCATCACATCGATATACGGACGGAATGTCAGCATCATTCCGGTCAAGTTGATCGCCAGTATTTCCTCGAAGACCGCGGAGTCGATCGGATCCGCGGTAGAGGTACCAGCAGATACCCCGGCGTTGGCGATGACAATGTCCGGGCAGCCCTCTCGACGAACGAAGTCTTCTGCGGCAGTACTCAGTGCTGTCGCGTCGCGCACATCAAGAGGATAGCAGTAGCAGTGCGTTGGCAAAGACACAGCGAGCGCTTCGAGCAGGTCGCCGCTCCGCGCTATGAGAGCCAGCGTGGCGCCACGCTGCGCGTATTCTGCAGCCAGTGCCCGGCCGAGCCCGCTCGACGCACCAGTAATGACAACACCGACCGGCGCGCTCACCGGAACGCGCTGCCTCGTGCCATCAGAGCAATCTCGAGTAGTCCATCAAGCACATATGTGACTCGAGACGCTTTACCAATCATTTCACCAGTGGTTAGATAGCGTCCGTCGATGACAAGCGACGGGGTAGCACGTATGCCATAGGCAAGCGTTGCATCATGCGCCTGTTGCGTTGCAATCATCGTCGCGTCGGAATCCAGCTCCAATTCAAACGCGACCGGATCTACACCGTGCTCGGACACCCACATTATCTGTTCGCGCCGCGAGGAAAGTCGGCGGTTTTGTTCGTGTATCGCGATGTAGACACGATGGTGCAGTTGTGGCAGTGCACCGAGGGAGTGGAGCGCAAAAAAAAGGTCGCTCAATGGTACCCAAGAGCTGCGACGCAGCGCCGGGATCAAACTGAAATCAATCTGGGTTGCCCGGCGCGCGACCCATTCTCGTAGAAGCGGCTCCAAAAGGTAGCAGGATTCACAACCGTAATAGAAGAACTGAATGACCTCAACCCGTTCGTCCGGGTTGACCGGCCGCGCATCGATCGTGACGTAGTCCCGACCTTCTACGAGCTGTGGACTCGCCAAGCTCGGCATGGTAACCAGACATAAGGCTGCGACCACGATCCGCAATTTCATAGCCGAAGCCTCAAGCGGGCATTTCACACTAACGGTCCGGTGCGGCGATTAGCGCTCCATCTCGATCAGTGTATTTAGCACATAAACAAACCGCTGCGCATCCACGCCGCGCCCGCCAGACTTCAACATCATGCCCGGTCCGGTTAAGTACTTGCCGTTGACGATCAGGTAGGGGGTGCCAGGTATTCGGTAATTGCGCGCCAACTGCATCGCCCGTTGCGTCTTGTTGCCGACACTGAATGAGTCATACGCCGCCTCAAACTTCTTCATATCAATGTCTTGCGCCGAGGCCCAATCCATGATTTCGTCGCGATCGGCTAGTCTTTTACCTTTACGGTGTATCGCATCGTAGACCTTGGGATGCAGCCGCGACAGGTTCCCGGTTTCTTCCAGTGCGTAATACAACTTGGCTTGCGGTATCATACGTTTGTTGAATATCGCCGGTACGTGGCGAAACGAGACACCTTCCGGTTTGCTAGCCAGCCAACTGTTCAACAGTGGCTCGAATTCGTCGCAGTGCGGACATGCATAACTGAAGAATTCGAGCACCTCGATTTGGTTCCCCGAGACCGGTTGCGCCGGGTTGATCGCCCGATAATCCTTGCCCGCAACCGGGGCGCTTTGGCCTAGAGCACTGGTCGAAATCATGAGGGTAACTGCTAACGCAATCAGTCGTTTCATATTTACTCTCGTTGCTGTCGTCGTTAAGTTTGTTAGCCCGGTTGCGGGACCTTGATCAGATTGGCTTCGAGCTTCAATTGTCTCAGAGCTTCCCGCGAGGCATTTAGTTCACTCTCTTCACTGAACGGCCCGAGCCTGACACGGTGCCAAATCTTTCCATCAGCCAGCTCCGCCGTTTGGATCTTCGATTCGATGCCGGACAGGGCGAGCCGCGCTTTGAGGTTGTCGGCGTCCGCCGGGTCCGGGAAAGCCGCCACTTGCAGAAAATAGACTTGCTCGTCAACTGCAGCGCTTTGTCGCCGAAACTCCCGGTCGGAAATTGCCTCCTCCCATCCCGGTAGAATCTTGTAGAAGTCAAACTCTAGCTGCACTTCCTCAGTACCCGACTTCGCGCCATCGGTCTTTGTTGCTGCCGCGGCGTGCTCGTATTTGTCAACAAAAGGATTCGGATCCTTGTTGATGTAAAGCGCCACAGCTAGCGCAATGCCAAGACCAAGCAACAGACCGATGATAATGCCAAGATGCATAGGCCGGCCGGCAGCGCTGGAACCAATCCTTTTCTTTCTGTGGTCGCGGCTCATTTATCCAAGGCCTACATCTTGTCCGGCGCGCTAACTCCCAGCAACGCCAACCCGTTGCGCAGCACCTGTCGCACGCTCGCCACCAGCGACAGACGGGCTTCACGAACCGCTAAGTCCTCTATCAGTATTTGCGTCGAGTTGTAGTAGCTATGGAACACGGCCGCCAGGTCTCTTAAATAGAACGCAACGATATGCGGCGCTAGGTCACGCGCTGCTGCTTCAACCACTTCAGGAAATTCCAGCAGCTTCTGCAGACAAAGAAGTTCATCCTGTTCGACGAGCCGGCCCACATCTGCGTTGGCGAGCGTAGCTGCGTCGCCACCCCACTTGTCGAGCACACTGGAACAACGAGCGTGCCCATACTGAATGTAGTAAACCGGGTTTTCATTACTCTGCGACTTGGCAAGATCGAGATCGAAGTCAAGATGCTGGTCGCTCTTGCGCAGCACGTAAAAGAACCGCGCCGCATCGTTACCCACTTCTTGGCGCAGTTCGCGCAAGGTGACAAATTCCCCGGAGCGGGTCGACATCGAAGCCTTCTGCCCGCCACGATAAAGAACTGCAAATTGAACCAGCGCTACGGTAAGCCTGTCGGATGGTTCACCTAATGCCTCCAGAGCCCCCCTGACTCGGGCAATATAGCCATGATGGTCCGCGCCCCAAACATCAATCAGCTCGTCAAAGCCACGTTCAAGCTTGTTAGCATGATACGCGACATCGGAGGCAAAGTACGTGTATTGCCCATTATCACGCTGCACGACACGGTCCTTTTCATCACCAAAACCTGTCGAGCGAAACCATACTGCGCCGTCCTGTCGGTAGAGATGGCCTCTTTCGTTGAGTCCGTCCATCGCTGCCCTCACCATGCCGGAGTCATAAAGTGATTTCTCCGAATACCAGACATCAAACTCGACGCCGAATTCGAGCAAGTCATTGCGACAATCGCCGAGTTGTTCGGTCAAGACATAGTCGTGTATGTACGCATAGTCAGAACCAAGCACCGTCTTGGCATTCGCAATCAACGCATCAAGATGTGCCTCGCTATCAGCAGTAGCTGGTGGAACATGGGCGAAGACCAGATCGCAAGAGTGTACGTATCGCGCCCCGTGCTGCTGTTTTATGGCGCGCGCCATATCGCGAACGTAGCTACCTCGGTAAGCATTTTCCGGAAACGGGAGTGTCTGTCCCTCAATCTCCAGATAGCGGAGCCATGTCGACAATGCCAGGATATCCATTTGGCGGCCCGCATCGTTTACATAGTACTCGCGCGTCACCGCGTAGCCTGCAGCGTCCAGCACATTCGCCAGGCTAGCGCCGTACGCCGCGCCTCGCCCGTGTCCGACGTGCAGTGGGCCGGTCGGGTTCGCCGATACAAACTCAACCTGGACTTTACGTCCCTTGCCAACAGCGACGCGGCCATAGTCTGCACCCGACTTGAGTACCACGGGCACAACATTCTGGCGAACGCCGACATCAAGAAACAAGTTAATGAAGCCGGCCCCGGCAACCTCTGCCTTGCGCACCAGCGGCGAGTCCGGCAGTGCGCTCACGATGCGCTCGGCAATTTCGCGCGGATTGCGGCGCAATGGTTTCGCCAATTGCATGGCGACATTGCAGGCGTAATCGCCGTGGCTGACCGACCTCGGTCGCTCCAGCACGAGCCTGACTTCGTCGGCCTGCGGCACGCCATTCGCCACGGCAAATTGCAACAATTCGATCAGCTCCGCTCGCAGATCGGCTGCGGAAGTCATACATTAAGTCCGCTCAGAAGAAGGGACGATTATATCGGCTCATTGACCAGCAACGGAGAACTAGAGCTCAACGGGGTCGACGTCGATCACCCAGCGCACCAGACTGGACTTGTACGTGTTCAGTGTCGGATGCCAGCGGGCCAGGAAATACCGCATCGCCACCCTGTTGGGAGCTTCCACCAACAATTGACCGCGGTACCTTCCCGCGACCCGAAAAATCGGCGCCGGAACACAGTCATATACGGTAACGTCCGCGTCAGTCAGACTTAATGCCTTGCCCGCCGCAGTGCGCAAAAACGACCACATTTGGTCTTCGCGATGCGCCTCAGCACGCAGTACGGCCTGGTAGACGTAGGGTGGAAAGCCACTGCGGCGGCGTTCGGCAAGCAGATCCGCTGCGTAATCAGCGAAAGCCTGGCGCGCCAGCGCCTTGTAGACGGGATGCGACGGGAACTCAGTCTGCACCAATACCCGGCCAGGACGATCAGCACGCCCGGCACGTCCCGCGACCTGCATGAGCTGCTGAAACAAACGCTCGGCGGCTCGATAATCACTGCTGTAGAGCGCGTGGTCGGCGCCGAGGATCACCACTAGGGTGAGCTTGGGAAAATCGTGTCCCTTGGCGAGCATCTGGGTGCCTACCAACACGTCTATCTGTTCGCTGCGAATCTGATTGCGCATCTCGGCGAAGGCGTTGCGACGGCGCGTGCTGTCGCTGTCGACGCGCAGTACACGTGCACCTGCGAGCTGCGCACGCAGCGCCTCCTCGATCCGCTGCGTGCCTTGCCCAAGACCGTGCAGGTCCTGGTTGCCGCAGTCCGGGCAGGCTCGGTGGACGAGCTCTTGGTGGCCACAATAGTGGCACCTCAGCTTCAATGCGCGAGAGTGCAAAGTAAGGCGCGCCGAGCATCGCTGGCATTGGGCCATCCATCCGCAAGCCCGACACAGCAATACCGGTGCAAAACCACGACGATTGATGTACACAAGGCATTGTTCACCGCGGCCAACACAATCGCCGATGGCGGCCAGCGCATCGGCTGACAGGCCGTGATCGAGGTGTTGTTTTCGCACATCGATAAACTCCACTGTGGGCGCGCGAGCCACAGGACGCAGCGTCAATGACGCACTACGATAGCGACCGCTCAGCGCGTTAGCGTAGGTCTCCAGGGAAGGGGTTGCCGAGCCGAGCACAACCGGGACATTGGCACTCTTGGCAACGTAAACAGCAATATCGCGCGCATGGTAGCGCAGTGATTCCGCCTGCTTGAAGGAACTGTCATGTTCCTCGTCGACAATCACGAGCCCGAGCTGCGGCATTGGCGTGAATACGGCGAGGCGAGTACCCAACACGATCGCTGCGTCGCCGGCACGGGCCTGCTGCCAGCGGGCAAGCCTTTCACGCTCCGCCAGTCCACTATGCAGGCTCACCACTTCAAGATCCGGAAAACGATCTTGCACACGCGCCTCCAGTTGCGGCGTCAGGTTGATTTCCGGCACCAGCAACAAAGTTTGCTTACCCGACGCGGCAACTCGTTCGATCAACGACAGGTAGACCTCGGTCTTGCCACTGCCCGTGACGCCGTGCAATAACCACGGTACAAACTGTCCGAGTGTCTCGCTGATGACGTCGACAGCTTGGCGTTGTTCGTCCGTTAGCGTCGGCACCGTGTTCGGCGCGACAGCGACCGAAACGACTGGCCTGAGCCGTCCGGAAAGCGATGACTTGGCGCGAACAGCACGCTTCTCGATCCAGCCCTTTTCGACCCATTCAAGCAACAGCCGTGGCGCTCCCGCGTAAATGAGGCGCGCCCGAACTGAATCGAGCACTTCGCCACTTGCCAGCGCCCGTAACAAGCGAAGCTGCCCGGTAGCCCTCGGTTCGATATTCGCTTTCACATCACTTGCCGCGGCGGCGAGGCGGTACTCCCAGGCTTGCACTCGCTTGCCGTAATCGGGCTTGCGCAGCAGGGTCGGAAGCGTTATCGCCAGCACCTGGCCAAGAGGGTGCCGATAGTAGTCGGCACAGAACGCAGCGAGTGACAGCGTTTCAGCCGTTAAAGGTTCGACCGGCAACACCCGTTCGACGAACCTCAAACGTGAATTGCCGATTGGGCTACTTTCGGCAAGCGCGGTCACAACACCGACCTGGCGCCGCCGACCGAAAGGCACCGCGACCAAGGCACCGACGCGAACATCGGTGTCGCCGGTCGCGTAGTCAAACGGCCCAACAACAGGTACATCAAGCTCGACACGGGCAATCGTCATGATCGTACCGTTCTCGCCGGGTCGCCGGACAGACCTCTGCCCAATCTTTCAATATCGCAGGTAACCCGCTTTCCGAACTCGAGTTTTCTCCAAGCCAGACTGTGGACAATTCTGTTGACTAATTGCCGGGCACGACCGAGTCATGCCCCCATGGTAGCCCCCGCTATCACCTCAGCTTCCATCAACCCACTAGTTTTCATATAAAACAAACAGTTACGATCAGGCGCCGACATATGTGAGCGAGTACCCGCTATCCCGATGATCGCCCTCTCTTGTGCATAAGACTACCGGGATCGGCGCATGCCATGTCCGATCTTACTGATGGTACGCGGGACTCAAAGCATGCACAGCGTCGATCAGGGCCGCCACATTTTCCGGTGGCGTGAACTGCGATACGCCGTGACCGAGATTGAAAACATGGCCGTTGCCGTGACCGAAGCTGGCCAACACCCTGGACGCTTCGCGCTCGACAACATCGGGCGTTGTCAACAAAATCGCTGGGTCAAGGTTACCCTGCAACGCGACCCGATCACCGACCCGCCGTCGGGCAGCACCGAGGTCAGTGGTCCAGTCCACGGCCAAAGCGTCAGCACCGCATTCGGCAAGCGCCTCGAGCCATTGCCCGCCCCCCTTGGTAAAGACGATGCGCGGCACGCGCTGCCCGTCGCGTGTCTGGTGCAAATCGGCGCAGATGCGTTGAATGTGAGCGAGCGAGAACTCACGGAACGCAGCCTCCGACAGACTTCCTCCCCAAGTATCGAAAATCATGACTGCCTGAGCACCGGCTTCAATCTGCGCGTTCAGATACGCCACAACCGATTGCGCAGTCACGTCCAGAATGGTGTGCAACAGATCGGGGCGCGCATAGAGCATCCGTTTGATCTCGTGGAACTCGGTCTTGCCGCGCCCTTCAATCATGTAACAGGCCAACGTGTACGGGCTACCCGAGAATCCGATCAAAGGGACCTCGTTGTCTAGCGCTTTGCGTATCTGCGATACCGCATCCAGCACATACCCCAAGTGCGCAGCCGGATCGACCACATCGAGATTGCGGATCTCCCATTCCTCACGCAGCGGTCGATGGAAACGCGGCCCTTCCCCTTCGGCAAAGTAGAGGCCGAGACCCATCGCGTCAGGTATGGTGAGAATGTCAGAAAACAGGATCGCCGCATCGAGCGGGAAACGCGCTAACGGCTGCAGTGTGACTTCGGTTGCCAGATGCGGGTTCTTACATAAATCCAGAAAGCTGCCGGCCTGCTGACGAGTCTGGTTGTACTCAGGAAGATAGCGCCCCGCCTGGCGCATAATCCACACTGGCGTATACGGTGTCGGCTCGCGCACTAAGGCACGCAGAAAGGTGTCGTTTTTGGGGGCTTGCGCGGACAAATCTTGCCGCCGAATTCGCTGAGTTGGTTACCTTGAAAGTGATATAAGCATTTCGGTTCAGCGCGGCAATTCAGAAGCACCCATTAACGCTTCATCAATGGCGCGGGCGCACTGCCGACCTTCACGAATCGCCCAAACAACCAGTGACTGCCCTCTTCGCATGTCTCCGGCTGCAAAGACGCGCGGGTGCGAAGTGCGGTAAACCTCAGTATCTGCTTTTACGTTGCCTCGCTGATCGCATTCGAGAGCGAGCTGCTCGATGACGCCAGCGTGCACCGGGCTGACAAACCCCATGGCAAGCAGCACAAGATCTGCTCGCACCTCAAACTCGCTACCTGGAATCTCGCTCATCTGCATACGCCCATCGGACCCCTTTTTCCATTGCATTCGGGCAGCCACCAACCTCTCGACTTTACCATTGCGGCCTTCGAAACGCTTTGTCGTGACCGACCAGTCACGATTGCATCCCTCTTCGTGTGAAGACGAAGTACGCAACTTAATTGGCCAGTTAGGCCAGGTAAGAGCTCGGTCCTCCTCCTCCGGGGGCATCGGCAGAAGTTCGAACTGCGTAATCGACAACGCACCCTGACGATTCGAAGTACCGACGCAATCCGAGCCGGTATCGCCACCACCGATGACAATGACGTGCTTGCCGGTCGCCGTGATCTGACTGTCAAGGGAGTCGCCGGCAACGACGCGGTTCTGCTGCGGCAGAAATTCCATCGCAAAGTGCACGCCTTGCAGATCACGACCCGGTAACGGCAGGTCGCGCGGTTGTTCCGCGCCGCCGGTCAGTGCGATCACGTCGAATTCTTCCAGCAGCTCCTGGTGCAATATAAAGTGTCTCGACAGATTATTCACCCCCGGCATGTCACGTGGCTGGGAACCGACACACACTCCGACACGAAACTCGACGCCCTCTTGTTTCATTTGTTCGATGCGCCGGTCAATGTGACTTTTCTCCATCTTGAAATCCGGAATGCCATAACGCAAAAGACCGCCGAGCCGGTCGTTCTTCTCGAACACGGCGACATCGTAACCCGCACGGGCGAGCTGTTGCGCGCATGCCAACCCGGCCGGGCCGGACCCGACCACCGCAACTCTTTTGCCGGTCTTTGTCGCCGGCGGTTGTGCTCGGATCCATCCTTGCTCCCATCCCTTGTCGGCAATTGCATGTTCAATCGATTTGATTGCCACGGCGTCATCATTAATATTAAGCGTGCAAGCCGCTTCACAAGGAGCAGGGCAGATGCGCCCGGTAAACTCGGGGAAATTGTTGGTCGAGTGCAATGTAGCAAGCGCTGCTTTCCACTGCTGACGATAAACAAGGTCGTTCCAGTCCGGAATGATGTTGTTCACCGGACAGCCACTCTGACAAAAGGGAATGCCACAGTCCATGCAGCGCGCACCCTGGCGACCGGCCTCATCATCGGCATGATGAATCACAAACTCTTGGTAGTTTCCGACGCGCTCGGCAACCGGGATCGATACTTCATTAACCCGATCGAGTTCCATGAATCCAGTTGCTTTACCCATTTCAGGCTGCCTCCAATTGCTTTTGTTGTTTGGCGGCAAGTTCGCCGAGAGCACGACGATACTCATGCGGAAATACTTTCACGAACTTGGCCCGCGTGTGGTCCCAGTCGGCGAGAATGAGACGAGCCACTTCGCTGCCCGTGTAGCGCAGATGCGATTCGATCAGTTGCCTCAGCAACACCTCGTCAGCGGTATCGCGGTGCCAGGGTTCGCTGCTCGATTGTTCAACAGCCGGCAGCAACTTCTCCAACTTGACCATCGACGGATTGCAGCGCTTGGGAAACGTGCCCGACTGATCGAACACATAAGCGATGCCGCCGCTCATACCTGCCGCAAAATTTCTGCCGGTCTCCCCCAAGATGACCGTCGTGCCGCCGGTCATATACTCGCAGCCATGGTCACCAACGCCCTCTATCACGGCGGTCGCGCCGGAATTACGAACCGCAAAACGTTCGCCACCGACACCACAGAAGAAGGCCTCACCTTCGATCGCGCCATACAGCACTGTGTTGCCGACAACAATGTTTTCGCTGGGCACACCGGCAAATGCCTTGGGTGGCCTGACGATGAGACGACCGCCGGATAATCCTTTTCCAACGTAGTCGTTTGCGTCACCCTCCAGGTCGAAAGTGATACCGCGCGCCAAGAAGACGCCGAAACTCTGCCCGCCGTTCCCGGTCATGTGAACGTGAATAGTGTCCTCCGGCAGCCCGGCATGGCCATAACGCCGCGCCACTTCGTTGGACAACATACCGCCCACACTGCGATTGATGTTGCGCACCTCGATATCCACGCTGACTTTCTTCCTTCGTTCCAATGCTGGCCTGGCGGCTTCGATGAGCTGGTTATCGAGCGCCTTGTTAAGGCCGTGATCCTGGACCTCACAGTTGTAACGCGCCACATCAGCCGGCATTTCGGGTCGATAGAAAATCTTGCCGAAATCAAGACCTTGTGCCTTCCAGTGCTCAATACCTTTACGCATCTCAAGTAAGTCGGAGCGACCAATCAAGTTGTCGAGTTTGCGCACGCCCATTTCGGCCATCAACTCGCGTAATTCCTGCGCGACGAAGTGAAAGTAATTGATGACATGTTCCGGCTTGCCGGAAAACTTCCTGCGCAACACCGGGTCCTGCGTCGCAATGCCGACCGGGCAGGTATTAAGATGGCATTTGCGCATCATGATGCAACCTTCAACCACCAACGGCGCGGTAGCAAACCCGAACTCATCGGCACCGAGCAGCGCGCCGATCAGCACATCGCGGCCGGTCTTCATCTGGCCATCAACCTGCACCGCGATGCGGCCGCGCAGTCTATTCAGGACCAGCGTTTGCTGGGTTTCGGCCAGACCCAGTTCCCACGGCGTGCCCGCATGCTTTATCGATGACAGCGGTGAGGCTCCGGTACCACCGTCATATCCGGCGATTGTCACGTGATCGGCTTTGGCTTTCGAGACGCCGGCGGCAACCGTACCGACACCTACTTCCGATACCAGCTTTACGCTGATCGACGCCCTCGGGTTGGCGTTCTTCAGATCGTGAATCAACTGCGCGAGATCTTCGATCGAATAGATATCATGATGCGGTGGCGGTGAAATAAGGCCAACACCCGGCACCGAAAAACGCAGCTTGGCAATGTATTCCGAAACTTTGTGTCCAGGCAGTTGTCCGCCTTCGCCCGGCTTAGCCCCCTGCGCAATCTTGATCTGAATCTGGTCGGCACTGGCAAGGTATTCGGCGGTCACACCGAAGCGACCTGATGCGACCTGTTTGATACGTGATCGCATAGTGTCGCCTTTCTTCAACGACACGTCAGTAACGACAACATCTCCCAGGGTTTCACGGGTACCGGACGCCTTCTCGACAGGCGTGAAACGGATCGGATCCTCGCCGCCTTCTCCGGTGTTCGACTTGCCTCCGATGCGATTCATCGCGATGGCCAGAGTGCTGTGCGCCTCCGTCGAAATCGAGCCGAGCGACATCGCCCCGGTGGCAAAACGTTTTACGATTTCCGTCCACGGTTCCACTTCGTCAACGGGAATCGGATCGCCCGCCGGCAGAATTTCGAACAGCCCCCGCAACGTCATATGACGACGGCTCTGTTCATTGATCAGCCGTGCATACTCCTTGTAAGTCGAGTACTCATTGGCACGCGTGGCATGCTGCAGTTTGGCAATCGATTCGGGGTGCCACATGTGCTGCTCACCGCGAACGCGGTAAGCGTAATCTCCACCCGCGTCCAGTGCGTTTGCCAACACCGGATCTTTTTCACTGAATGCCCGGCCATGCTCCGCCACCGCCTCGCCGGCAATTTCGTCAATGCCAACGCCTTCGACATTGCTCGCGGTGCCGGTGAAATACTGTTCGACGAAAGCGGTATTCAAGCCGACCGCTTCGAAAATCTGTGCGCCACAGTAGGACTGGTAGGTGGAGATGCCCATTTTGGACATCACCTTGTACAGGCCCTTGCCGATGGCCTTGATGTAGTTTTCGATCGCCTCAGAGGGTTCCATTTTCATGCCCGGCGCGATGTTCTGCAGCGTGTCCATCGCCAGCCACGGATGAATGGCTTCCGCTCCATATCCCGCCAGAAGGGCGAAGTGGTGAACCTCGCGAGCAGAACCGGTACTGATGACCAGACCGGTATTGGTACGCAAACCCTCTCGGACCAGGTGATGGTGCACCCCGGCGGTGGCAAGCAACGCCGGTATCGCCACGCGGGACGCGCTCACCGCGGCATCGGAAAGGATCAGGATGTTCACGCCCTGCTGCACCGCATCCTGCGCCGCTTGGCACAACGTCTCCATGGCCGGCTTCATGCCGTCAGCGCCCTCTTGTACCGAGTAGGTGATATCCAGTATCCGGCTATCGAATTTGCCACCGGTAAGTTGTTCTATGCTGACCAGCCGCGAAAAATCGTCATACTCCAGAACCGGCTGGGAGACTTCGAGACAGTCACTGACGGTCGGTTCATGCGATCCGAGAAGGTTTGGCTTCGGCCCGATAAAAGAAACCAGCGACATCACCAGTTCTTCGCGTATCGGGTCGATGGCCGGATTGGTAACCTGGGCAAACAACTGCTTGAAGTAGTTGTAAAGCGGCTTGTTCCTGCCCGACAACACGGCGAGCGGCGCATCGTTACCCATGGAGCCGACCGCTTCCTGGGAATGCATGGCCATGGGTCCGAGGATGAACTTGATATCCTCCTGGCTGAAGCTGAACGCCTGTTGCAAGTCCAGCAAGCTTTCATGCCTTTCCTGCTTCAGCTCCACCGCTTTGAGCCCGCCAAGTTTGACACGTGACTGCTCTATGAAACTGGCAAAGTCTTCCGAAGAGGAAAGTATTTCCTTGATCTCCGCATCATCGATGATACGCTGCTGCTCGGTATCGATAAGCAGCATCTTGCCCGGCTGCAAACGCCATTTCTGAGCGATGTTCTCTTCGGCCACCGGCAGAACACCGACCTCTGAGGCCATGATGACCAAATCGTCTTTGGTAACCACGTAACGTGCCGGGCGCAACCCGTTGCGGTCGAGCGTTGCACCGATTTGCCTGCCGTCGGTAAATGCGACCGCCGCCGGCCCATCCCACGGCTCCATGACAGGAGCATAAAATTCATAGAACGCCCGCCGCTTGTCGTCCATCAAGGGATTGCCGGCCCACGCTTCGGGAATAAGCAGCATCATGGCATGTGCCGGCGAGTAGCCGCCGAGCACGAGCAATTCCAGCGCATTATCAAAACACGCTGAGTCAGATTGACCCTCGTCGATAAGCGGCCATATCTTTTCGAGGTCGTCGCCGAACAGTACCGAAGACAGCGCCTGATGGCGCGCGTGCATCCAGTTCAGGTTGCCGCGCAGCGTGTTTATCTCGCCGTTGTGGCCGATCATCCGAAAAGGGTGCGCCAGATCCCAGCTGGGAAAAGTATTAGTGGAGAATCGTTGGTGAACTAGAGCCAGCGCGGAGACCAGTGCTGAATCCGACAGATCAAGATAATACTCGCCGACCTGTCTGGCCAACAGCATCCCCTTGTAGACGATGGTGCGCGCCGACATCGAAGGCACGTAGAACTGCTTGCCGTCGGCAAAATTCTTCGCTTTGACCGCATGCTCGACTTGCTTGCGAATGACGAAGAGCTTGCGCTCGAACGCATCCACGTCCACGCAGTTTTCCCCTCGGCCTATGAAGACCTGCCGAATGACCGGCTCGACTTCTATGGTCGCCTTGCTCAAGCCGCTGTTATCGACCGGCACATCGCGCCAGCCAAGTAGTGCCTGACCCTCGCCTTCGACAAACTTGCTGATCAATTCCTCGATGCCGGTACGCGCCGCTGCGTCTTTCGGAAGGAAGGTCATTCCGACACCGTAGTCGCCAGGCGCAGGTAACGAGATGCCTAGCTGTTCACACTCGCGACGCAGGAAACCATCTGGAATCTGGAGCAATATGCCCGCCCCGTCGCCGAGCAGAGGATCATATCCGGTTGCACCGCGATGCGTCAGGTTGTCAAGAATCTCCAGCCCATGCTCAACGATGCCATGACTTTTCACGCCCTTGATATGCGCAATGAAACCTACGCCGCACGCGTCATGTTCGTTTGACGGTTTATATAGCCCCTGGGCTGCGGGTGTTATCAGATGAGCCACGGTTTTTGCCTCTTTGTATAGTTTCCGCCATTCGGGTTTAGCGGGGATCAGGCCCCAAAGACGCCAAATCCGGCGCTTAGCCGGATTTGCTGCAAAGCCGTGAATGGTACCGTGATCAGACGTCGTTAATCAATAAAGCGGCTGCCGGCAGCCCTAGTCATCCGGGGACAGGTCGACCGCAAAAATTCGCCGGTACTCCTTGATGGCATAGCGGTCGGTCATGCCTGCGACGTAGTCGGCAATGGCTCGCGGGGCATCGTCTTTGGCGCGATCCTGGTACTCCGGCGGTAACAATGGCGGCTCTTGCAAGAACGCTGAGAACAGCTCCCGAACAATACGCCTGGCCTTGTTGGCCATGCGCTGAACTCGGTAATGCTTGTAGAGTTTGGCTCGTAGAAAATATTGAAGTTCCTGTTGCAGGTGCTTGACGTCGCGGCTGAACGAGATGAGAGGCGGCGCGCTGCGAACCGCGTCAACGTCCGCCGGCGCGCACTCAGAAATGCGCCGCCGACTTTCGCAGGTCAGGTCAGTCACGAACTTGTTGATCATACGCCGTACCGTCTCGTGAATGAGACGCCGGTCGTGCAGTCGGGGAAATTCCTGCTGCACCTGGTCGAGATGTTCCGCAAACACCGGCACCGCGGCGAGATCTTCGAGCGTGATCAACCCGGAACGCAGGCCGTCATCGACATCGTGATTGTTATAGGCAATCTCGTCAGCAAAGTTTGTCAGCTGCGCCTCGAGCGACGGCTGATGTTTGAGCAGGAACCGTTCGCCGACATCGCCAAGCTTGCGGGCATTGGCGCGCGAGCAATGTTTCAGGATGCCTTCACGAGTCTCAAAGCAAAGGTTGAGGCCGTCGAAAGCACCGTAACGCTGCTCCAGCAAATCGACAACGCGCAACGACTGAAGGTTGTGCTCGAAGCCACCGTACTCATGCATGCATTCGTTTAGTGCGGCCTGACCACTGTGGCCAAACGGCGTGTGACCGAGGTCGTGCGCCAAGGCAATGCTCTCTACCAGGTCTTCGTTGAGCCCCAGGCTACGCGCGATCGATCTCGCGATCTGGGCAACTTCGATGCTGTGCGTCAGTCGGGTGCGAAACAGATCACCTTCGTGATTCACGAATACCTGTGTTTTGTACTCGAGTCGGCGAAAAGCCGTCGAGTGGACAATTCGGTCGCGGTCACGCTGGAACTCACTGCGCCCTTCCGGCGCAGGCTCGGCAACACGGCGCCCGCGTGACGAGCGTGCTAGAGCGGCATAGGGCGCCAGCTCAGTCATCGGCTGGGATATCCTGCAGAACCCGTGTCAGCTCTTCCTCAGAGAATTCGGCTGAAAGGTATGCCTGCCCGATCGCCTTGAGCAGCACCAGTCTGAGTTTGCCCTGGTGCACTTTCTTGTCGTGACCCATTAACTCGAGGTAGCGCTTGGCGCCAAAAGCCGGCGCTTTGGTCGGCAAGCCGGCGCGATTGAGCAGCGCCGCCAACCGGCTCACATCCTGGTCGCTAATTTCGCCTTGTCGTGCCGAGAGACTTGCCGCCAGCAACATTCCCGCAGCAACCGCTTCACCGTGTAACCACTCGCCATAGCCGAGCTCGGTTTCAATTGCATGGCCGAAAGTATGGCCGAAATTGAGCAAGGCGCGAGCGCCCGCCTCACGCTCATCAGCGGCAACAATTTGCGCCTTGCAGCGGCACGACACCTCAACCGCGTAAGCCAATGCTTCCGGCTCGCACGCCACCAACCGGTCCATACTGTCTTCCAGCCAGGCAAAAAAACCTGCATCCATGATTGCGCCGTACTTAATCACTTCCGCCAGTCCTGCGGCAAGTTCCCGCTCCGGAAGAGTCGCGAGGGTTGCTATATCTGCGATGACCAGGCGCGGCTGATGGAAGGCGCCGATCATGTTTTTCCCCAAAGGATGATTGATCGCGGTCTTGCCGCCGACAGAGGAATCGACTTGCGCGAGCAGCGTGGTGGGAATCTGGATGTACCCGATGCCGCGCTGGTAAGTTGCCGCAGCGAATCCCGTCAAGTCACCGATGACGCCACCACCCAGCGCAATCATGGTTGTTGTACGGTCACATCTGGCCGCCAGCATGGCATCAAAAACACTGTTCAACGTTAGCCACGTCTTGTGCTGCTCACCGTCAGGCAATTTGATCGCCAGCACATCGACACCGACCTCGCGCAGACTGCTTTCCAATCGTTCGAGAAAAAGCGGTGCGACCGTGTCATTGGTCACAACAACCACCCGAGCGCTGGTCAGATGAGCAGCGATAAGTTTGCTGTCATCAATAATGCCGCTTCCGATAACGATCGGGTAGCTTCTGGCATCAAGGCTTACCTTGAGAGTTTGCGTTTGCATGTCCTGATTACTGCGCCGAGCTGGTCGCCTTCGCCTGGCGCGCCACAAGTTGTCCCACCAGGCGGTTGACCAACGAATGCAAAGTGGGGCTGCCGGTCTCTACTACCAAGTGGGCAACCTCCCTGTACAGCGGATCCCGTTCCTCAAAAATGGCTCTGATACGTGCCTGCGGGTCACTTGTCTGCAGCAGTGGTCGATTCCTGTCGTGACGCGTCCGGTTGATCAATTCACGGACCGCAGCACGCAGATATACAACTGTTCCGCGCTCACGTAGCAAGCGCCGGTTGTCCACATCGAGCACCGCCCCGCCTCCGGTGGCCAGAACAATATTATCGTGCCCGGTCATTTCCTCAATGACGGCGCGCTCACGGTTGCGGAATCCTTGTTCGCCTTCGATATCGAAAATAACGGGTATGCGCACACCCGTTCTCTCCTCGATAATGTGGTCAGAGTCGTGAAACGTCTTGCCGAGACGTCGCGCCAAGGCCCGGCCAACGGAGGTCTTTCCCGCCCCCATCATTCCCACCAGGAAGATATTTCCAGGAATGCTAACCGGTGATTTGCTGGCACGGCCGCGTAAGTAACTTGCCATTGCGGCATTCTAACGAACGTGGCCCGCATCGCGTCAGATGCGGGCCACAAAGCGGGCAGCTCGATATCAGCGAAGGGCCGCTTGTTCCGATACCAGCCTTGGCGTCACGAAGATAAGCAGTTCCGTCTTGTCGTTGATCTTGAGGTTCTGCTTGAACAACCAGCCGAGCACGGGGATGTCCCCCAGCAACGGCACCTTGTTGGTCGTGTCGTTCTCTTCCTGCTGGAAAATGCCACCAATACCGACGGTTCCGCCATTCTCAACCAACACCTCTGTGGTGACCGCCTTGGTGTCGATTGCCGGCCCGGCCGCGGTGATTTCGCCCCGGCTGTCTTTTGTGACCTTCAGCTTTAGCATGACGTTCTCGTCGGGCGTGATCCGCGGCGTGACTTTCAGACTCAACGTCGCTTTGCGGAACGATACGCTGGTTGCACCACTGCTGGTGGCTTGCTGAAAGGGTATTTCCTCGCCCTGCTCGATGGTCGCCTCGACATTATCCGCCGTGATCACGCGCGGACTGGAGATGATCTTGGTTAACCCATCGGTCTGGCTCGCCGTCAACTCGAGATTGAGAAATCTTGTCATGGCGTCGTTCATCAGAATCAGCGAGAACGCGCCCGGGTTGTTTCCTCCAGCAGTACCGGGCGCAGGGTTACTCCAGAACATCGAGTCGGTCAGAAAGTCCGGCGCTTCCGCCGACTGCCCGGTGTGGAACCCCGTGTCTCTCAGGCTACCGCCGCCCGTCACATTAGGTGTTGGGTTCGTGTCGTGGAAGCCAATTCGCGCACCGAGGTTGCGGCTGAACGTGTCACTGGCTTCGACAATTCGCGACTCGATCAGCACCTGCCGGACCGGCACATCGATTTGACTGATCAGATCCCGTACACCGTCAAGCTTCTCGACTATGTCCTGCACAAAAATGGTATTGGTTCGTGCGTCAACGACCGCGCTGCCGCGACGCGAAAGCAATCCCTGCTCACCGCTGCCAAGAATTTTCTTGATATCTTCAGCGCGCTGATAGTTCAGCTGGAAGCTTTCCGTGACCATCGGCTCAAGGTCGGCGATCTGCTGTTGCGCCTCGAGTTCCAGTTTTTCCTTGGTGGCCAGCTCGTCCCTGGGCGCGATCCAGATGACGTTGCCGGTTTCGCGCATGTCCAGCCCCTTGGCCTGCAAAATGATGTCAAGCGCCTGGTCCCATGGGACGTCTTTCAAGCGAAGCGTCAGATTGCCTCCAACGGTATCACTCGTAATGATATTCAGACCGGTGAAGTCGGCCAGAACTTGCAGTACGGATCGAACTTCAATGTTCTGGAAGTTCAGCGAAAGCTTCTCACCTTTGTATTTCTTGTCCTTGCCCCTGGCAGTTTTGAGGTCAGTTTCGGTGATTGCTTTCACTTCTATGATGAAGCGGTTATCGGCTTGGTAAGCGGACTGTTCCCATCGGCCGTTCGGTATCACTGTCAAACGGACCATTGAGTCCATCGCCTCAACGTCGAACTTGTCAACCAAGGTACCAAAATCCGTGACGTCATAACGACGCTCCAATGCCGGCGGCAACTCCGTATCAAGGAAGTCGACAACCATCTGGCGCCCCTGGCGCCGCAGGTCGATACCGGTCTTGCTGTCGGACAGGTCGACGATGATTTTGGCCTCGCCGCCACGCCCACGCTGAAAATGCACGTCGCGAATACTATGCAGTGCGGCAGGCTCACCCGTTGCAAAGCTGACCGTCTCTGGCTCCGGGGAAGACTGTGCTGTCGTTGCTGCTGCATCGAGCACAATCTCGACAGTGTTTCCTTGCACCCGGGTAACGTAGGCAGGTGTGGCCATCATGTTCAGCACGACGCGAGTGCGGCTGCCAGACTGCCCCAGCCGAATCGACCTCAGCCCGCCCTCATTTACGTTTTGGACACTGCGGCCCAGCGCATTCGAAGTGTCGGCAAAATCGAGAGCGATGCGAGGCGGGTTACTCAATGCAAAGCTGATTGGCTCCGCAACCACCGGCCCAGACAAGGACATCTTCACAATAACCTTGTCATCCCGCGACGACACTTCGAGCGCCTGGATCGAATTGGCAGCCGGGCGATCCTGAGCTGACACGTGCTGCATCACCAACAACGTGCCGACCATCACCAAAGCGGACATGATTCTTGTACGTGGCATATTTATTTCGCTCCTATTGCTCAAGCAATTGCAAGCTAGCGGATCGCTCGCTCCAGCCGCCATTAGCCGGGTCCTGAATGACTTCTTTCAAGGAGAGTGCTGTCTCACTGACTGCGGTGACTATTCCAAAATTTTGACCCATGTAATTGCCGATTCTGGCTTTGTACAGGTTGTTGTCCGGGGTCTTGATTAGCGCGTAGCGTACACGGTTTTGCTGCAGCGTTCCTACCATTTTCAGGCTCTCAAGCGGAAACGCCTCCAGCGTTTCCTTGCGGCGGCTCATATCCGGAGCTGGTCCGGTACCGACTGCCACGCCGCTACCGGTTTCGAGATCACGCGGCGAAAATGGATCTGGCAATTCGAATGCGTTGTAGGCGAACGGCTCGAACTGTTTGATCTCGGGCAGTGGTTCAACGCGTCCGCGTAACCCCTGCTTCGACTCCTCCACGAACCGGTCGAGGTCCTCGAACTCCCCACTACTGCATCCGTGCAGTAGCACGCATGCGCAGCAAACCGATAATACTAAACTTGATCGAGTCACCGGCGTCGCCCTCCCTGCTTCGCCTTACGCGCCGCATTACGCTGCGCAGCGACTTCAGCATCATCGAGATAGCGATAGGTGCGCGCGGTGGCATCCATTTCGAGCTGGCCGCCTTTGCTCTTTTTCAGTGAGATATTGGAAAGCGTGACAATGCGCGGAAGCTGCGAGACATCGCTCGCAAACGAACCCATTTCATGATAGTTGCCCGTAATTTTGATGCTGATCGGCAACTCGGCGTAGAACTCGGACATCGCCTCGCTCTGCGCTGGCTTGAACAGAACAAATTGCAGGCCACGGCCCAAGCCGGCCTGATTAATATCGGTCAGCAAGCCTTCCATTTCGGATTTGTTCGGCAACTGCTTGAGCATTTCCCCGAACTCCTCCTCGATCGTGGCCAGCTGTTCACGGTAGGCATCGAGGTTGACCGCCTGCTTTTGTTTGCCAAGGAAGCTGGTTCTGAGCTGCTGTTCTTTTTGGCGCGCAGAGTCTAGTTGCTGCAGCTGATTGCGCCAGTCGAACCAGTAACCTAAGAAGATCACTGCGATCAAAAGTATCAGTAAGACAGCCAACTTTGGTACAACTGGCCACGAGCCAATTTGACTCGGGTCCAGTTCGCGAAGATCGTCAAGTGTCATAATCGTTTCGCCTTAGGACT
Source organism: Betaproteobacteria bacterium (assembly GCA_020346185.1). GTDB lineage: Bacteria > Pseudomonadota > Gammaproteobacteria > Burkholderiales > Eutrophovitaceae > SG8-40. The sequence goes on from CP070775.1 coordinate 3,266,860, forward strand.
TTTTGCGCCTGTTATCGGGAGGCGACGAAGCAGTAGTTTTGCTTTTCTCTTCTGGCCGGGTCAGCTGAACGGTCAAATTAAACTCGTTCAGAGTAACGCTGCTGCCGCGAGGTTTTGAAGCCTTGATCTCGATTAACTTGGGCGCTTCGAGCCAAGGAGAAGCGTCGAAGTTGCGCATCAGAGTTGATACGCGTGAATTGGATGTCGCGAAACCGAGAATGCTGACGCTCCTGCCGGATTGCTTTATTGTTTTCAGATGCACACCGTCAGGCAACTGACGCACCAGCTGATCGAGCAACCGCACGCTCTCTGTCCGATTGCTCTGCAGGGTTTCAACAACGCGCTTGCGAGCGAGTAAGGATTGAGTTTGCGATTTCAATTGCTTGATCTCGGCAATTTTCTTGTCGAGTTCAGCAATCCTCGTTTCAAGAAAATTGTTACGCTCGTTCTGCTTGTTGATGCTGCCCTCCAGGAAGGAGTGCCCAAGGAACCAGACAAAGCCTCCGATGAATGCCGTCAACGCGGCAAGGATTGCGAACTGTCTCTGCAGCTCCTTGCGACGTTCAGCACGGTACGGTAGTAGGTTAATAGGGATCATGCGTCAAACCTCCGTAACGCCAGACCGCACCCCACCAGAAGTGAAGGCGCGTCGATAAGAAGCTGGGCACGTTTGATGCGGCCCGATATGTCCATTCCGGAAAACGGATTTGCAATCACGGTGTTCACCTGCGTGCGCTCGGCAACCACCTCGGCCAAATCAGGGATGCTGGCTGTGCCGCCCGAAAGGAAGAGCTGGTCGACCTCGCTGTACTGCGTTGAGGTAAAGAAGAACTGCAATGCGCGAACTACTTCCAATGCCAGCGTATCCATGAACGGGGCAAGGACCTCGTCCTGATAGTCATCCAGCAGGTTGCCGCTGCGCTTCGCGGCCTCGGCTTCTTGCATCGACATGCCGTACACACGCATGATCTCTTGCGTGAGCTGAAGACCTCCGAACGGCTGCTCACGCATGTAGACAGACTGATTGTTCACCAGGATGTTAACGTTCATGAGAGAAGCCCCGATGTCAATCAAAGCGATGGTCTGATCGCGGCCCCCATTGGGCAATTTGGCTATCGGGAGCTCGAGCGCATTTTGCGCAGCAAATGCGTCGATATCCATGACTGTCGCTTTAAGGCCGGCCGTTTCAGCAACCGCGACCCGATCCTCCACCTTCTCCTTGCGGGCCGCCGCAAGCATAACTTCAACTTGCTCCGGACTGCTTGGTTCCGGCCCGAGTACCTGAAAGTCCAGATCGACCTCTTCGAGAGCGAACGGAATGTACTGGTTGGCCTCTGCCTCGACCTGGGCCTCCATATCATCCTCGCTTTGGCCGGCGTCGAGAATGATTTTTTTTGTAATGACCGCCGCTGAAGGGACCGCCATGGCAAGCGTCTTGACCCGCGTTCCCATACTTTTCCAGGCGCTTCGGACGGAGTCGCCGACCTGCTCCAGATTCATGATGTTGCCGTCCACCACCGCCTCATGGGGCAATGGTTCGATGGCATAACGTTCGAGGCGGTAAAGTCCCTTGCCGACGCTTGATAGTTCCACCATCTTGACTGCCGAAGAACTGATATCGACGCCGATTAGCGGCGTCGATTTCGGCTTCAACAGGGAGCCAAAAAAGTCCGTATTAAACTCGAATTTTCCGTTGAACATAGGTGAGTTAGGCGAATATCCGCATAATTTACATTAACCCTAGCAACAACTTCTCCGCAAGTAAAGCAAAAAGGCTGCCTCCATCGCCCTCGACCCTGTCCTGGCTCTATATAATGGGTTCCTTCGAAAGATATGACAGCGTGCCGCTTCGCTCGATCCATGACCTCCCGCTGGTGGTTCTATCCCCTGATCGCCTTTGCCGCTTTATGCGTCGCCGGCATGCTGCTGCTCGGTTATGCGGCAGTTATTGCCTATCCGCGGCTGCCCTCAATCGAAGTTCTGGCGACCTACCAACCCAAGATTCCGCTCCAGATATACAGCGCGGAAGGAGAATTGATTGGTGAGTTCGGCGAGGAACGCCGCGCCTATGTCAAGATCGAAGACACGCCGGAGAAACTCAAGCAGGCCATTATCGCGACCGAGGACGAACGATTCTACGAGCACGGCGGCGTCGATTACATCGGCGTGCTCCGAGCAGCACTGGCGAATTTCCGAGCGAAGAGTGCCCGCCAGGGTGCCAGCACCATCACCATGCAAGTAGCGCGGAACTTCTTCTTAACCTCGGAGAAGACACTGAAACGCAAATTCAATGAGGCCTTGCTTGCCTTCAAGATCGAACGCAACTTGAGCAAGGACCAGATTCTCGAGATATATATCAACCAGATCTACCTAGGCCAACGCGCCTACGGTTTCGGCGCTGCTGCGCAGGTTTACTTTGGCAAATCATTGGGCGAGGCAAATCTGGCGGAGATCGCGATGCTGGGTGGGCTGCCAAAGGCGCCTTCCAGATACAATCCAGTCGCCAACATGTCCCGTGCAAAACAGCGGCAGCATCACGTGCTGCGGCGCATGCTCGAGATCGGACAGATCGACGCCGAGCAGTTCAAGGAGGCGGAAGAAGAACAGATCAATATCGCTGCGCAGAGCACCAGTTACGCGACACGGGCGGAACATTTCTCGGAAATGGTGCGGCAGGCCATATTTGATGCCTACAAGGAAGACTCTTACACGCGCGGGTTTCGCGTCTATACAACACTTTCCAAGCGACACCAGGACGCGGCCTTTACCGCTCTACGCCGCGGTATGCTGGAATATGATGAGCGCCAGGGCTATCGGGGCGCTGAAGGCTATTTCGATCTGCCGAAAGACGTATCTGACGAACAGCTCGAAGAAGCGTTACAGGATGAAGCGGAGAGCAATGGAATATTCCCCGCCATCGTTCTCGATATGTCGCAAAAATCTGTAAAAGCGTATCGAAAAGGTGGAGAACCTGTCACCATCGTCGGAGAAGGTCTGGCATTCGCTGGGCCTATGATCGGCAAGACTGCGCCGCCGAAGACTCGCCTCAAGCGCGGCGCTCTGATTCGCGTCAAGAATGACAAGAAGATTGGCTGGGCAATCGTCCAGCTACCGCAAGTTGAAGGCGCGTTCGTTTCGATCGATTCAGACAACGGCGCGATACGCTCGCTCGTTGGCGGCTTCGATTTCGATCGCAACAAGTTCAACCACGTCACCCAGGCCCGGCGTCAACCCGGCTCGAGCTTCAAGCCATTTATCTATTCGGCAGCGCTGGAAAAAGGTTTCACGCCGGCTACGATCATCAACGACGCACCGATCACCATCGACGCCAGCGAGACGGGTGCGATTCCCTGGGAACCAAAGAATTTCGATGGCAGCTTTTCGGGGCCGATTCGCATGCGAACGGCTCTGACCAAGTCGAAAAATCTGGTCTCAATCCGGATTTTGCAGGCGATCACGCCGAGATACGCCCAGGAATACCTGACCCGGTTCGGATTCGAGCGACGCAGCCATCCGGCTTATCTGACAATGGCGCTTGGAGCGGGCTCGGTGACACCGCTAGAATTGGCGATGGGCTACGCCGTGTTCGCTAATGGCGGATATCACGTCACGCCTTACTTTATTGAGCGTATCGAAGACCGCCAGGGTAATGTCCTGGGAACCGCCGTGCCGTTGCTTGCCGGTGAAACCGCCGAACGAGTCATCGACCCACGCAATGCCTTCATTATGTTCAACATGATGCAGGACGTGATCCGTGGCGGAACCGGAGCGCGCGCCATGTCAATCGGCCGGGTCGACCTCGCCGGCAAGACTGGTACCACTAACGACCAAATGGACGCGTGGTTCGCTGGATTTCAGCGCCGTTTGGTAGCGGTGGCATGGGTTGGATATGACATCCCCAGGTCTCTCGGAGAGTTCGAGACAGGCGCCAAGACCGCGCTGCCGATTTGGGTGTCCTATATGACTGCCTCACTCCGAGCTCAGCGCGAAGAAATCCCGATCGCACCCGAAGGCGTTACGGCGGTCGCCATCAATCCGGAAACAGGTTTGCGCGACACCGCCGCTGGCAACCAGATGATTGAGTACTTCTATCAAGAAAATGTACCACCCGAGCCTGCAACAGGCTTTCTATTTCGAACCGAACCTTCAAGGCCCAGTGAAGAAATCAACGACCAGCTTTATTAGGCTGGGACTTGCAAGCCCTTTTGATCGGCGCGTTGCGCCACAATAGTCCTGCCTGCCTATAGACATGGCCCGAGATCGCGCGATCAGCCGGCAGCTGCGTTCACGAATCGCCCATCTGGCAGCACGCCTGATGGTCGTGGATGGCATCGACGCTCTCTCGCTGGCGAAGCGTAAAGCCGCGCGACAGGTCGGCGCGACACAAGCTCGCAGCCTGCCCAGCAACGAAGAGGTGGAAGCCGCTCTGGAAATCTATTTGCAGCTATACCGCGCGGAAGAGCATGCGGAGCGAGTGGCACACCTTCGCGCTTGTGCGCTGCGCCTGATGGGCACTCTCGCGCGTTTCAATCCTAAGCTCTCTGGACCAGTGCTGGAGGGCAACGCGGGACGCTACAGTAACGTCGACTTGCACTTGTTCACCGACAGCCCGAAAACAGTCGAATTCTTCATGCTCGATCAAGGTTTCGACTATAAACAACGGCACAGAAAGATCTACCGAGGCGCAGAGCCAGCTACGATCGTGGCTTTTCTGGTCTGCACCAAGGACGCTGATTTCAATATTTCGGTATTCGACTACAACGATTTGCGCCTCGGCCTTCGCAGCACCTCGAACGGTCGGGCATTCCGACATGCCGGGCCCGAATCGGTGGCGGCGATGCTGAATCAGGCAGGAAAAGCCAGCCAAAGCGATTGAGCAGGCGCGGCAAAGGCGCATTAGCGGGGCATCCCTGCGCGCTCAGCCGCTTCTTCGAAGCTGCTCGGCAGCATCCAGCGCAAAGTAGGTCAGCACCGCGTCGGCGCCGGCCCGCTTGAAAGCCAGCAATGACTCGAGCATGCAGCGCCGCTCATCAAGCCAGCCATTCCGAAACGCAGCCTTCAGCATGGCGAATTCACCGCTAACCTGATAGACGAAGGTCGGCATCATGAATTCCTTTTTGACCCGCTGAACGATGTCGAGATAAGGCATGCCAGGTTTGACCATGACCATGTCCGCGCCCTCCTCCAGATCGAGCCCGACCTCCCAAAGCGCTTCATCCGAGTTGGCTGGATCGACCTGATAGGTCTCCTTACTACTCTTGCCAAGGTTGGTGGCAGACCCAACCGCATCGCGGAAAGGTCCATAGAAGCTGGACGCGTACTTGGCAGCATAAGCCAGCACCCGAACCCGGCTGTGACCGTTGTCATCGAGTGCCCCCCTGATCGCGCCGATACGGCCATCCATCATGTCGGACGGAGCAACAACGTCGACCCCGGCCTGCGCATGACTCAAGGCCTGCTTGACCAACACCTCGACCGTTTCATCATTCAGTACGTAACCGCTCGAATCAATCAACCCATCCTGTCCATGGCTGGTGTATGGATCGAGGGCGATGTCGGTAATGACCCCAAGTTCCGGGAAGCGTGACTTGATCTCTTGAACAGCACGCGCCACCAAACCTGTTTCGCTGTAGGCTTGTTCTGCCAGCGTTGTTTTAAGCGACTGATCGACAACCGGAAAAAGTGCGATCGCTGGAACCGCAAGGTTAAGGCAGCGTTCCGCAACAACAAGTAACAAGTCTGTCGTAACACGTTCCACTCCCGGCATGGATGCCACAGCTTGCCGCTCGTTCTTGCCGTCGATGATAAAGACGGGGTAGATCAAATCATTCGCGGTAAGCATGTTCTCCCGTACGAGTCGCCTCGAGAAGTCGTCGCGCCGATTCCGGCGCATGCGTCGGCGGGGAAACTTGCCGTGTACGTTCATTGCGTTCCCTTCAGCAATTACAAAAACAATGATGCTTCAAATTTAGGCATTCGAGGCGGAACTTTCTTACGCCGCCGCACTCACATTGATAGACAATCATGTCTCCCGCTTCTCCTCCCTGAGCGGGTGCCTTAATCTCATTAAGGCGTTTGTTGCCCCGGGCGCCTGAAAACCGCCCGGGTCTTTATTCTACCGCCCGTTTTCTTCGGCTCCGCTCAACCATCCGGTGACGATATCTTGTGCCTGTTGTATACCCAGCCTGCCAGTGCTGGAAAACAATTGCACGGTGCAGCCCGGGTAGTGCTTGCGAAGTACCGCTTCGACCTTTTGCAACTGATTGGCGGCCTGCGAGCGCGACAATTTGTCTGCTTTGGTAAGCAATACAAGCACCGGTTTGCCGGTCGTGGCAAACCAGTCGAGCAACTGCTGGTCTAGCGGCGTCATCGGGTGACGCACGTCCATCAATACAACCAAGCCGCAGATCTGTTGCCGCCGGTTAAGGTAACCGCCGACAAGAGCTGCCCACTGTCGCTTCATTTCGCCCGGAACCCGCGCATAGCCATAGCCTGGCAGATCGACAAGATAGGTATTGCGATCGATGGCGAAAAAGTTGATCAGACGCGTGCGGCCGGGTGTCTTGCTAACGTGCGCCAGTTTGCGCCTGCCGGTAAGGGTGTTCAGCGCACTCGACTTACCGGCGTTGGATCGTCCCGCAAAAGCCACCTCTGTAGCGCTCTCTTCGGGACACTGATTCAGCTGTTCAGCTGACTTATGGAATACGGCTTTTTGCAGTCGAGAAGTCACCTGTGGGGCTTCAGCTACAATTATGAATCCAACCGACCCTCGGCAAGGGTCCGAAACCAAACTGGGAGTTTGCACTGATGATGCAGTTCATTGCGTTATTGATTGCGCTGGCACTACCCGTTGCAGCCGTTGCCGCGGGGCATGATAAGACTGAACCGGGCAACGGAAGTTTCGGAAACGCCGTTAAAGGCCAACGAATTGCTGGACAGGTCTGCGCAGCATGCCACGGCATCGATGGCAACAGTCCCCTGAGCGCAAACCCCAATCTTGCTGGACAACACCCTGATTACCTCCTTAAACAACTGAGGGAGTACAAATCGGGCGCAAGAGCCAACGCGATCATGGCCGGGATAGTTGCCAATCTGTCCGTGGAAGACATGCGCGATCTGGCCGCGTTTTATGCCAGCAAGCCGGCAAAACGAAGCACAGCGAAGGATATGGAGCTGGTCACAGTGGGCCAGCAACTTTACCGAGCCGGCGTTCCCGGCAAGGGGGTTGCCGCATGTGCCGGCTGCCACTCGCCCGATGGTGCCGGGGTTCCGCCACAGTATCCACGCGTTTCAGGACAGCATGCGGAGTACACCGCCACGCAACTACGCGCTTTCCGAGCCGGGGCTCGCAATAATGATCTAAACGCCATGATGCGCATGGTTGCAGCCCGGCTCAGTGAAGCGGAAATCGAAGCACTCGCAGAGTACATTTCAGGTCTGCACTAGGACCTGTTGACACGTATCCGATCGATGCGACGGTGGCCGCCTTGGCGCAAGATAAGGCGCAGCGAGTGCGGTGTGGTTAGTCCATATAAGCGCGCTGTGACGCAGGATCGCGCCAAAGCGGCCCCGTCCCTCCGGGTTGACTCCCAAAAATGCAGCCATGCTGCGTTGCTCGTCTTTAATATTTGGGATAACCAAACTGCAATCCTCGCGCCTTAACTGGCTTCATTTTACGGATCAACGCATGGATCGTATATGCATTAACGGGCCCTAGCCCTGCAGGCGGCTGAATGCTTTCCGAGCCGCATCAAAGGTCCGCTCCAGCTCACCTTGGCCGTGCGCCGCAGACACGAAACCCGCCTCGAACGCAGAGGGCGCGATCGCAATTCCGGCGTCAAGCATATGGTGGAAGAAACGATTGAACTTGTCTGCGTCGGCCTGCATAACCTGAGCAAACGACTGCGGGACGCCAGCCCTGAAATACAAACCGAACATACCTCCGACTGATTGCCCGCTGAAATCCTGATTTGCCTCTCGCGCAATTCGCAACAATCCGTCCACAAGCTGGCTGGTTGTCGCCGACAGACTTTCGAAAAACCCGGGCTCACTGACCAGCTTGAGTGTTGCAAGCCCGGCCGCTAGCGCGACCGGATTTCCGGACAAGGTGCCAGCCTGATAAACGGGCCCAAGCGGTGCGATTTTCTGCATGATATCGCTCCGCCCCCCAAAAGCGCCTACCGGCATGCCACCGCCAATGACCTTGCCCAATGTTGTCACATCCGGAGTAATGCCGAACAAGCCTTGTGCGCCCTGCAGTCCGACCCGGAACCCCGTCATCACTTCGTCGAAGATCAACACTGCGCCATGATGTGTACATAGCGCGCGCATCGTCTGCAGAAACTCTGGCGTTGCCTTAACCAGATTCATATTGCCGGCGATCGGCTCGACAATCACTGCCGCAATCTCGCTGCCTTTCTCATTAAAAGTCGCTTCCAGCATCTCACTGTCGTTGTAGTCAAGCACCAGCGTATGCGCAGTCACTTCAGGTGGAACACCGGCCGAACTCGGCCGCCCGAAAGTAAGTGCCCCAGATCCTGCCTTGACTAATAGCGCATCGGCATGGCCGTGATAACAGCCTTCGAATTTAATAATCTTGTAACGCCCAGTAAAGCCACGCGCAAGCCGGATGGCGCTCATCGTTGCTTCGGTGCCGGAACTAACCACACGCACTTTCTCGACTGACGGAACTAAACCAGTCAGTAATTCGGCCATCTCGACCTCGGCTTCGGTTGGCGCTCCGAAACTGAGTCCAAGCTTCGCTGCTGCCTGCACCGCTTGAACCACTTGAAGGTGTGCGTGTCCCACAATCAGTGGCCCCCAAGAGCCAACATAATCAATGTATTCGGTTCCTTCGACGTCCCAGATGCGTGCGCCCGCACCTCTGGCAATTGTCGGCGGCGTTCCGCCAACCGATCCAAAGGCACGCACCGGTGAGTTAACGCCGGCCGGAATCAGTTGGCACGCTCGCTCAAACATCTGCTGGTTACTGATGGACATGCTCTACTCCTGCTCCTGGAGCTGCGAATTACGATCAGTCATTAGACTCGATAAAACGCGCGCTTCCCGCTCGACGTCGTCGACACAAAACAGCGCGCTCAGCACGGCTAGCGCATCAACATCTCGCTCGATCAACCTGATGGCGTTGTCCCTGTTGATGCCGCCAATAGCTACGACTGGCAACGACAGTTCCGTTTTGGCGCGAGACAACAACTCCAGGGAGGCACACACTGCGGCTGGTTTGGTTTTCGATGGAAAAAAACTGCCGAACGCGACATAGTCGGCGCCGGCCGCCTGCAGGGCCCGAGCGCGAGCCAGATCGTTGTAGCAAGACACACCAATGATTTTGTCAGCGCCAAGTCGGCCGCGTGCATCCGCGAGCGAATCATCATCCTTGCCGAGATGAACCCCGTGGGCATCCACATCGGCTGCCAAGCGTGAATCGTCGTTAACGATCAGTGTGCCATTGATATCTTGCAAGAGTTCGACGAGGGCGGCGCACTGGAACTGCCGCAAGCCGACCGATCCAGTTTTATTGCGGTATTGGACGATTCTGACCCCGCCGGTCAACGCCGCTGCTACTATTGCGACCAGCCTCGGGGTGTCTACGATCTCCGGTGTGATCGCATAGACCCCGCTAACCCGGCCGCGCTTCATCCATTCCCTCGTCATCGTGCGCCCAAAAAAAACGGTCCGGAACAAGTTGCCCCATCCCTGCTCGATAAGCAGATTTTAGCGTCTGCCAAGTGTATTCCTGCGCGCTGCGCGACGCCGACGCGACATCGAGCCCGTGTGCGATGTGCGCGGCCAGAGCAGCCGCCAGCGTGCACCCAGAACCATGATAAGAGCCTGGCAGCCGCCGCCAACTGTCTGAACGCACTAAACCACCAGTTGCGTAGAGCGTGTTGGTAACTTCGATCGTGTTCTCGTGTGTGCCACTGACCAATACGTACTCGGTGCCCAGTTCCAGCAACCTCGCAGCGCACTGCTCCAATGACAGGTCCTCGGTCTCGTCGCTGTCTTGCGAGGCCAGACGACGCGCCTCATGGCTGTTGGGCGTGAGCACCGTCGCTTGCGGCAGCAACATTTCACACATTGCGCTGATCAGGTTTTCAGATGCAAGCTCGTCGCCCCGTCCCGATGTCAGCACCGGGTCAATAACCAGCGGTACATCTGGATAATCAGATACTACCTCGGCGATTGCGGCAGCGCCCTCAACGCTGCCGATTACACCGACCTTAAAGGCATTGACCGGCACGTCTTCGAGTACACAGCGAGCTTGATCGACCATCCAGTCAGCATCGATCGGCAGCATGTCTTCTACGCCAATCGTGTCCTGGATGGTGATCGCCGTTACCACGCACAGCGGATGACAACCGAGACTCGCGAGCGTAAATAAGTCGGCCTGCATGCCCGCCCCGCCGCTCGGATCGCTCGCTGCGAAGCTCAGCACAATCGGCGGTGTGTCAGGCACGAGAAAGGGGACGCGCGATTGAATTAAAATACAATTCTATCTGAAAAGAACTGTAACAATGACTGCAACCGAAAACAACGCATACAGGACCTACATGTGTCTCATTTGCGGTTTCATATACGACGAAGCCGCCGGTCTTCCCGAAGAAGGGATCAAACCCGGCACTCGATGGGAAGACGTGCCAATTAACTGGGTTTGCCCCGAGTGCGGAGCTCGCAAGGATGACTTCGAGCTGATTGAAATCTAACAGGAACACAAGATGAGATTGCTCCACACCATGCTCCGCGTCGGCGACTTAAAGCGTTCGATCGCTTTCTACACAGAAGTGCTGGGAATGAGCCTGCTCCGTCAGTCGGAGTATCCGAGTGGTCGTTTCACGCTGGCTTTCGTCGGCTATGGGGACGAAAAGGACGAAGCCGTCCTGGAGTTGACACACAACTGGGACACTGACAATTATGATCTCGGAAACGGCTATGGCCACATTGCCATTGAGGTCAACGATGCTTACAAAGCTTGTGATGCGGTAAAGGCACGAGGCGGTACGGTAACACGTGAAGCCGGGCCAATGAAGCACGGCACCACGGTAATCGCATTTGTCAAAGACCCGGACGGCTACATGATCGAGTTTATTCAGAAGAAGCGGTGACACGTCGGTCAAGCTGGTTTGCAAGCTCGGCGAAATCAGCAACTGACAGAGTCTCTCCGCGCCTTCCAGGGTCTAGATTGCATGCGTTAAGATCTTGCTCTGTAACGAGGCCACGCAAGGCGTTGCGCAGGGTCTTGCGTCGTTTGGAAAATGCTGCCTCGACAATACGATAGAACAAACTGGCGTCACTCATAGCAACGGTCTGTTCAGGCCACATGCGCACAACAGACGACCAGACTTTTGGCTGCGGCCGAAATGCTTCTGGCGGCACGTCAAACAGCTTTTGTATTGCCCACCGGCATTGAAGCATCACGCTCAGCCTGCCGTAGGCTGCGCTGGCAGGTTCCGCCACCATGCGGTCGACGACCTCCCTTTGCAGCATGAAGTGGCAATCCCGTACGCAGTCGCGGGACTGATTGACGGCAAACAGGATTGGAGTCGAAATGTGGTACGGGAGGTTGCCGACCAAGCGCAGTTCAGATCCCACTGATGCGAGATCAAACTCTAGGAAATCGACGCAATGGATCGACAGGCACTGGCCAGCGAAGCGCACCTCGAGCTCTCGCGCCACATCCCGGTCAACCTCAATTGCATCCATGCACCCGACGGCAGCCAGCAAGGGCCCCGTGAGCGCGCCGAGTCCCGGGCCAATTTCAACGATGCGATCTCTACGACAAGGGGCAACCGAGCAAACAATGCGATCGATACAGGCGCGGTCAATGAGAAAGTTCTGGCTGAAGCGCCGCCTGGCACGATGGCGCATATTACGTTCGAGCCGGCAGCTTAGCTCTCGTCGAGACGGTACTCGACGTAGGCCCTGTCACGCTGCTGCCTGATCCAGTCCTGGTACGCAGAATCGGCTTTTCTCATGCGGATTGCCTCGCGTGCCATTACCCGCTGGCGTTCTTGCGACAAATCCTCGTCGCGCCGCTCAACAACCTTGATCAGATGGAGTCCAAACGGTGATCGAACCGGATCGCTGACTTCGCCAGGCTGCAAGGCATTCATAGCACGCTCGAAGTCAGGTACCGTGTCGCCGGGAGACAACCATCCCAAATCGCCGCCTTTAGCTGCACTGGCATCGTCAGAATGCTGCCTGGCAAGATCACTAAAGTCCTCGCCACCCAGTTCCATGCGCTGTTTCAGTTCTACGAGCCGCTGCAACGCGTCGCTCTCAGAAACGATCTCGTTGAGCCGAATGAGTATGTGCCGCGCGTGGGTTTGCTGAACGATGATTTTCGTTTCACTGCCGCGCTTGTCAACCAATTTAACGACGTGAAATCCATTTGCGCTGCGCAATACATCACTCACTTCACCGATACGCATACCCGAAACCGCCTCCAGGAAAAGCTCTGGTAAGCGCGAAGGCGGTCGCCAGCCGAGCGTGCCTCCCTCGAGCGCATCCGGTGCGTCAGAAACACTCGCGGCAACTTGCGCAAAATCCATCCCTTCGCTGAGCTGTCTGAGCGCATTCTCTGCCACTTCGCGTTTTGCGCGGATTTCCTCGGCGTTCGCACCCTCGGGTACTAGCACCAATATGTGCGCGACCGAGTACTCCTCGTCCTTGTCGGGCATCCTGTTCTCCGCATTGCGCAGGTAGCTGTCGATCTCTGCTTCGCTGATGTTCACTCTGTTTTCGACCTCCCGTTCTCTAAGACGAGCGATCTCGATTTCACCGCGGATTCGCTCCCGGAATCGCGCGTAGTCGACGCCTTCCGCCTCCATAGCAGCCTGGAACTGGTCCCGCTCCATCTTGTTCTCCGCCGCCATTCGGTCAAGCGCCATGTTAAGTTGCTGGTCACTGACACGAACCCCGGTTTGCCTGGCTTCTTGCTGCAAAATTCGCGACAGGATCATGCGCTCCAGCAACTGACGCTGCAGCGTCGAACGTGGCGGCAATGGCGTTTTCTGCTGGTTCAATTGGCGCTCAGCAAGCTCCATCTCTTCATCTAGCTCGACCTGCGTAATCACTTCATCGTTCACAATTGCAACGACGCGATCGAGCAGCACTGCGCTTGAACCGCTGCTTTCGTCCTGGGCGCTCACGGTCATTTGCACCGTCGCCAATAAAATGGTCAACCAAATACGTTTCATTTGGTAGCTTCAATCGTAGTGTTGATAGTTCCCGACCGATGTAGACAGACGATGAAATGCTAGCTGTTCCAATGACACTGCTGAAAACGCCCCATCAAAGCCGTGTTAGTTGCCTTTGGTGTAGCCCTGTATGTTTCTGCGTAGCGTGTCCAGTGGATTCTGACCGAGGCGCGACACGCCGTTCAACTCGAGCTGTATGAAAAAGGACTCGGAGTAATCAGTCTCGCTAACAACGAAACGTGTTGCCACCAGACGTGTTGTCCAACAGCCGGCATTGTACTCCAGCCCCAGCAGACTCTCGAGTAACTTGTCATCCCGAAGTGAATGATTCCAGCGCACCAGTCCCGATAGTTTCGACGTTAGTGGCCACTGAGCCGACACGTCGACCTGCTCCTGTTGATCGCGGGTGAAACGATAGGCCAAATTGGCGACTTTTCCTGCGTCTGGCCGATACTGCAAAGCATGATTGTTACGCTGCAGCTGGTCATCAACTGCTCCATACTGCACGAAAGACACAAAGTTCCATGCGCCCGCCAGCGTTCCAACCGCCTCCAACAGCACATCGGAGCGGTCGGAACTGCGTGGTGGTGTATTCAGTGTCACAAGTTGCGGAGCAAAGTAATAGCGTTGAGCAAGTGTGAACCTCAGGCGCTCACTACCGTTACGCGGCTCGAGAAAACGGGTGCTAATCGCTGCGGTCAATTGATCTGCGTCGTTTATCCGGTCACCGCCGGTGAACTGATTCTCGGTGAAAATTGACGCTAGGTTGAAGGTGGCGATCGAAGTGTCAAATACCGGTAAGTCATCCTGATCAACGAACGGGATGTAGACGTAGTAAAGACGAGGCTCCAGCGTCTGAATGAAATTGTCCCCAAGGAAACTTGCTTGTCGTTCGAAGGTGATGGCGCTGTCAAGACTGAATATTGGCAACTGGCGCTTGGTCGTGGCGGGAGGTTCGCCATCAAAGCTATAACTAGTGTAGTGGTAGCCAACCTTGGGTGTGACGTAAAGATACGGCGTGCGCAGCGGCAGGCTGACGCTTGGATAGAGGATGTCGCGCCGGGCAGTTATCCGCGTCGGATGATCAAAATCGACCAGCTCTCCCTCAACCTTTACATCCAGCCCCGACGGTGTCGGGCGCGTGGCGACGAGAGTGATCTGTGGCAAACGGGCATAAGGCGGCACGATCGGCGCGAGCGGGTCCTGCAGCGTCTGGAAGTCCTGAACGCGCCCACTGAGGTTCCACCAGCCGCCATCATAACTAAGCCCAGCCTCGCGCGGCAGGTTGGTAAGCGACGTAGCTGATATCTGATTACTCAAATCGACAAAGTAGAAATCGTCCGACACGCCCAACCACCTCACGTAGCCGGTTGTATTTGCTCCAAAGCGTTGATCGTGCCGCAAGTTAAGCGCATAGCGCGTCTCGTCCCTGACTCGGTCGTTCTCCAGATACTGGGCACGGATGTCACCGTTGAGGTTTGGTTTCAGGTATCGGAACTCGCCGCCGAGCTGAACGCCGCGACGCGCCATGTAGCGCGGTTCGAACGTGGCATCGTAGTTGGGCGCGATATTGAAATAGAAAGGCTGAGTAAAATCAAAACCAGTCTGCGCGGTTTGCCCGATCGAAGGTGACAGAAAGCCGCTCTTGCGGTCGCGACTCAGCGAGAAGTCGAGGTAAGGCGTATACAGGATCGGCACACCCTTGAAGACGATCGAGGCATTGCGCGCCACACCTAGATCACGCGTTCGATCCAGATCGATGCGTCTGGCGCGTATGTACCAGTCTTCTTCACCTACCTCGCAATTAGTGTAGGTCGCGTCCTCGATTCGAGCCTTGGTTTTACCCTGGGTAATCAGCCGATCGGCCTCGCCGTGCACGCCAATGTCTGTCAGAAAGTAATCGACTTCCTCGACCTCTCCAATCGAATCTGCAAGGTTGTAGCGCAGGCCGACACCGGTTCCCCACACACCTTGGCGCTCAAATCGCAGGTTGCCGCGCGCCACGACCTCCTGCGTTGTCAAATCGTAACGCAGATAGTCGGCGAAAACCGTCTCGCCGGTGCGGCGCAGCCGGACGTTTCCCAACGCTTCGATCTCGCGTTCCTGGCGGCCACGTATGCGCTCAGCATCGACGAACACTGGAGCATTTTCCTCAGCCTCGCGCCCCGACTGTAACTCCTCCTCCAACTTCAGCCCCAGCCCCTGCGGACAGGCCGCCTCGGCAAACAAGCTCAACAGCAAGGTTGCATAAAGTGGTGTTTTACGATGCATCGAACGCGGAGAATCGTAGCCGGGTGCTAAAATGCAAGTGAATCATATCGTCAATCCGCATCATCACGTTGGAACGGTTGGACTCGCTCTCGCGCTGGCTGACATCTCATTCGTCGGGACGGCGCTTTACCCTTGCCCCAGTATCGGCTGACGCCAGTTTCCGGCGTTACTTCAGAGTTCGCTTCGAAGATGGATCGACGTTGATTGCCATGGATGCCCCCCCTCAGCAAGAACACAGCGCCCCTTTCGTCAGGGTTGCGCATATTATGGCTAAATGCGGTTTACATGTTCCGGAGATTGTTGCCTGCGACCTCGAACAGGGTTTCATATTGCTTTCCGATCTCGGAGAGAAAACTTATCTTTCAGCATTGGACGAGTCCACCGCTGACGCGCTGTTTGATGATGCCACTACCGCACTGACGCTTTGGCAGCTAGCGAGCCGGAAAGACGTGTTGCCACCTTACGACGACAAATTGCTGTGGCGCGAGCTTGATCTGTTTCCCGAGTGGTACGTCTCCAAGCATCTAGGCGTGACGCTGCACACATCGCAGCGCGAAACACTGACGTCGACCTTTGAGCTCATCGTCAAGAATAGTTTGTCGCAACCCTCGACTTTCGTCCATCGGGACTACATGCCCCGAAACCTGATGGTGTCGGAGCCTAACCCGGGCATACTTGATTTCCAGGACGCAGTGTACGGACCGATCAGCTACGATGTCGTGTCGCTTTTTCGTGACGCCTTCATCAGTTGGGAGGAGGAACGCGTCCTTGACTGGGTCGTGCGCTATTGGGAGAAGGCGCGCAGGGCAAGCCTGCCAGTGCGCGCCGACTTTGGCGAATTCTATCGAGAGCTCGAATGGATGGGTTTGCAACGTCACCTGAAAGTGCTTGGTATTTTTGCGCGCATACGCTATCGCGATGGAAAGCCGGCCTACCTGGAAGACGCGCCCCGATTTCTCGGCTACATCCGTTCGGTGGCACAAAGGTATGCCGCACTGGCGCCGTTGCTTAAGTTGCTTGACCAACTCGACGACCAGATTAGCCGAGCCAGTCAAGGCAACTAGCATGCCCGGCGTAGCGACCACCGCCATGATACTTGCCGCCGGACGCGGCGAGCGAATGCGACCGATCACAGATTCCACACCGAAGCCTTTGCTTGAAGTTGGCGGACGATCCCTGATCGAACATCATCTGATCAAGCTCGCAGCGGCGGGCTTCAAACGCATCGTCATTAATCACGCTCACCTCGGAGACCAGATCGTGTCTGCGCTCGGCGACGGCGACCGCTGGAATATAAAAATTCAGTTCTCCGCGGAGCGGGAAGCCCTGGAAACCGCCGGCGGTATTGCCAACGCCTTGCAGCTGATCGATTCAGACGCATTTGCGGTCGTCAACAGCGATGTCTTTTCAGATTATGACTACGCAAGGCTTAGAGTCGCCGCACAACGGCTACTGGACGACGCGAAATGGCTCGCGCACCTGGTTCTGGTGGACAACCCGAGACACAATCCCGCTGGAGACTTCGCCCTCCAGCATGGCAGCGTTTTGCTCGGCTCCAAAGACAATCTGACCTTCTGCGGGCTTGCCGCCTATCGCGCCGACATGTTCGCCGCATTGGCGCCGGGCGAGAGGAGAGCGCTCGGCCCTATGCTCAAGACTGAAGTGCAGGCCGGCCGAGTATCGGGCGAGCACTATCACGGCAGTTGGATCGATGTCGGTACCCGCGAGCGTCTTTCCCACGCCAACCAACTCATGGGGCACAGGCAGAAGTGATTTACATTCCAGACCAGTTCAGGATCTCCGATCGTGAAATGTTGTTCCGCATCATGCGGGAAAACAGTTTCGCGACGCTCATTACGTGCAGCGGCAAAGAGCCGATGGTGGCACACATACCGGTTACGGTGAACGAGGCCAATGATCTGCTGCAGGCCCATGTCGCGCGCGCTGACCCGATCTGGCAAGAGTTCTCGCCGGATCGGGAGGTAATGTTCATTTTCCACGGCCCTCATCACTATGTCTCCCCGAGCTGGTACACCGCTCATCCGAGCGTCCCGACGTGGAACTATGCGGTGGTCCATGCCAGCGGATTGCCAACGATCATCGATGATCACGGCAATATAGAGAAGATGCTGCGCAGGCTTGTCGATGAGCACGAATCGCCCTCAGAAACACCCTGGAGAATGGATTTGCCGGTCGAGTACCTGCAAAGCATGATCGACGCAGCCGTGGCATTCGAAGTTCAAATCACCAGCATACAGGGCAAATTCAAGCTTTCGCAGAACCGCTGCCACGCCGATCGCTCCAAAGTGATCGCAGTGCTTAAGCGAGTCGGTAGCGACAGTGCCTCGCGCCTTGCCGCGTTGATGGCGCAAATTCTCAAGTCCTGACTGCGCAGCCTGCCGCCCTATAATCTGCACCTGATCGATTACCATCACAGTCTACATAGCCAGCTGCAAAGCATGCACAAGGAATACACTGAACGTCGAAAACGATTGGCCGAAGCAATGGGGAAGGGAATCGCCGTGCTGCGCACGGCTCCCGAGCGGGTCCGTAACCGCGACGCACATCACCCCTATCGCTTCGACAGCTATTTCTACTACTTGAGCCGGTTCACTGAACCCGATGCTGTTCTCGTGATCACCACCGATCCTGCGCCAAGAACAATACTGCTATGCAGGGACAAGGACATCGAACGGGAGATTTGGGATGGCTTCCGCTACGGCCCGGACGGCGCGCGCGAAACATTCGAAGTTGATGAAGCACACTCGATCACCCAGGCCGACCAACTTTTGCCGCAGCTTCTCGAGAATCAGCCGGCCGTGTACTACGAAGTTGGTGGCGATCCAGCTTGGGACAGCCGGGTCATCGGCTGGCTCAATGGGGTGCGTGCCAAAGCGCGTAGCGGAGTCACTGCGCCCGCCGAGATCCACGATATCCGCTCGATACTGGACGAGATGAGGTTGATAAAAGACGCATCTGAAATCGAGACCATGAAAAAAGCGGCGGGGATATCGGCACGCGCCCACATCCGTGCAATGCAAGCGACGAAACCGGGAATGAAGGAATATGAAGTAGAAGCCGAGCTGCTTCACGAGTTTCGCCGTAGCGGAGCCCAATCACCCGCCTACACCTCGATCGTCGCCGGCGGCCCGAATGCTTGTATTCTGCATTACGTCGACAATAACGCGACTCTGAAAGATGGCGATCTGTTACTGATTGACGCGGGATGCGAGCTAAACGGTTACGCATCCGACATCACTCGTACATTCCCGGTCAGCGGCAAGTTTTCAGGACCACAGCGCGACATTTACGAACTCGTTCTCGCAGCCCAGGCTGCAGCTATCGAACAAGTCAAGCCGGGCAACGAGTGGGAAGATCCGCATCGTGCAGCACTGAACATCCTAGCCCAAGGTTTCGTTGATTTGGGACTGTGCCGGGGCACGCGCGATTCTGTGATCGAGTCAGGAGACTACAAGAAGTTTTACATGCATCGCACCGGACATTGGCTGGGTATGGACGTCCACGACGTCGGCGATTACAAGCGCGGTGGGGTGTGGCGCACGCTCCGCCCCGGCATGGTGCTGACCGTCGAGCCGGGTTGCTATGTTCGAGCCGACGAAGGCGTTCCGGAGCGATTCTGGGACATCGGCGTGCGAATCGAGGACGATGCAGTAGTGACCCAGGAAGGCCGCGACATCATCACACGGGATGTACCGAAAGAAATCGCAGAGATTGAGACATTGATGGCTGGCTGAGATGGTGATGTCGGCGCGGATTCATGATGCAGTTGTCGTCGGTGGTGGCCCGGTCGGCTGTGCCGCCGCAATCGCCATGGCCGATGCCGGCCTCGACGTCGCGGTACTAGAAGCGAATGCCGACGCTCGAAGAGCACCAGACAGCAGAACGCTGGCTCTTTCATGGAACAGCCGGCTGATTCTGCAGCGCCTTGGGATTTGGTCTGACGGCCTGCCCGCAACCCCAATCAATACCATTCACGTTTCGCATCGCGGCCATTTTGGGCGTACCCGTTTGAATGCCGCCGACCTGCCCTTGCCAGCGCTGGGCTATGTGCTGCGCTTTACTGATGTACACGGAGCCTTACTAAAGGCGGCGCACAGGCGCCGGATCGATTTCCACAGTGGCTTCAAGGTCGGTGCCGTTCAACCGGGATCACCCGTTTCGGAGGTATCGGGTGTCAATGCTGAGGGAGACCAATCGGTCCTGGCGCGGCTCGTTGTCGTAGCGGACGGAGGCGCCTCGTTGAGCCGCTCGCCGACGAAACGCATCCGCGACCATGACTACGGACAGGTTGCGGTCGTTGGATTGGTGAAATCCGATCGCCTGCACCGCAATTGCGCATACGAACGTTTCACTGCGGCAGGTCCAATCGCACTGCTGCCTTGTGGTGACGAGTTCGCTTTTGTTTGGACCTGCACCCCAGAACGCGCCAACGAACTGCTTGGTCTCGACGATGCCGCTTTTCTGAATGAGCTTCGGCGGGCGTTTGGCGACAGGGCCGGCCGATTTATCGGCGCACGCCTGCGCTCTTCTTTCCCGCTGATATTGCGACTGATACGTCAACCGCAAGGGGCGGGCGTGGTACTGCTCGGCAACGCGTCGCAGACATTGCACCCGGTCGCCGGGCAAGGCTTCAATCTCGGGCTACGGGACGCCTGGGATCTGGCGGATGTCATTCGCAGTACGCCGGTCGACGCGCTTCGCACCGCTGCGGTAACGTCGCAGTTTCGCACACGTCGTCGCACGGATCGGCTCGGTGCGGTCACCTTTACACACAGTGTTGCCAAGTTGTTCTCCAACGACTTCGTGCCTCTGGCCATTGGCCGCGGCATCGGCCTTGCCATGCTGGACACACTTCCGCCGCTAAAACGTGAACTGATGCGTCGTATGATATTCGGTACCGCAAGCTAAGACTCGTCGCCTTTGTCGCCATTGGTTTGCGATAGAATGATTCCCTTTTTTGCGCCGCTTGCGCCGTCGATGTCATGCAGATTGGTCAGTTCAACATTCCAAACCGGGTGGTCGCTGCGCCAATGGCCGGCGTTACCGATCGGCCCTTCCGGCAACTCTGCAAGCGTCTCGGTGCCGACATGGCCGTGTCGGAAATGGTCGCCGCCAACAGCGCCCTATGGAACACGCGTAAGTCGCGACTACGTCGAGATCACACTGGTGAAGCGCAACCCATCGTAGTACAGATTGCCGGCGGTGAACCGAAGATGATGGCCGAATCGGCAAAACACAACGTGCAACTCGGTGCACAAATAATTGATATCAATATGGGCTGCCCGGCAAAGAAAGTCTGTAACGTCGCCGCTGGATCAGCGCTGCTGAAAGATGAGCCGCTGGTGGGCCGTATTCTCAGTGCGGTGGTTAACGCCGTCGAGGTGCCTGTCACGCTGAAAATCCGGACCGGCTGGAGTCAGCAGCAGCGCAATGCGATTCAGGTTGCGAGAATGGCTGAAGCCGCCGGGATCCGGGCGTTGGCAGTACATGGGCGCACCCGTGCCGATCTTTACGGCGGCGAGGCGGAGTACGACACAATTGCTGAAGTGAAGACGCGCGTGAACATTCCGGTGATTGCCAACGGCGATATCGATACGCCGCACAAGGCTCGGCAGGTTCTGGATTACACCGGTGCGGACGCCGTCATGGTAGGCCGCGCTGCTCAGGGTCGACCTTGGTTGTTTCGTGAAATAAGCTACTTTCTTGCTCACGGCCGACGCCTTAGTACGCCGAGTTTCAAAGAAATCCGCGACCTGCTCACCGGCCATCTCACTGAGTTGTACTCTTTTTACGGCGATTACTCGGGCGTGCGCGTCGCGCGCAAACACATCGGTTGGTATCTAAGTACGCTCGGCGGGGGTGATGGCTTTCGCCGCCGCATCAACGGGTTAGAATCCGCACAAGAACAGCTCTCGGCAGTACGCTCGTTTTTCGATAGTCTGGCATCTCATCGAAATGATGTAACGAAAACCTTTGGACAAGCCGCATAATGAACGAAAACGAAATTGCCCGCTGCGTGAAAAGGGCGATGGACGCTTACTTCCGTGACCTCGACGGCGAACGCCCCTGCGCCATTCACGACATGGTCATCTGTTCAGTTGAAAAACCGCTCATCGAAACAGTTCTTGACCGGGTCGATGGCAACCAGACGCAGGCGGCCCAGTTACTGGGCTTGAATCGAAACACACTACGCAAGAAAATGCGGACCTACGGGATTAAGTAGGTAGTATTCCCGCATAGATGTATGCCGCCCGCCGAGCTCACTGCGGGCGGTTTCATTTTTGACTCTAAGGCCAATGACAACACGACGCATAGCCCTGATCAGCGTTTCAGACAAAACCGGTTTAACCGACCTTGCTAGAACCTTGACGAGGTTTGGCATAGAAATACTTTCCACTGGAGGAACAGCGAGAACCCTGCAGGACGCCGGACTGGAAGTCACCGAGATCAGCAAATACACGGATTTCCCGGAAATGCTTGATGGCCGAGTCAAAACACTGCATCCGAAAGTGCATGGCGGGATCCTCGCGCGACGCGATTTAGACGCACACCTCCGGGCGCTGGAAGAACACAACATCCCCGCCATCGATATTGTTGTGGTCAACCTTTATCCCTTTGTGCAGACGGTTGGCCGGCCGAATTGCACACTCGAGGATGCCATCGAGAATATCGACATTGGTGGGCCGACGATGGTGCGGGCTGCTGCCAAGAACTGGCGACACGTCACCGTCATGACGTGTCCAGCGGACTATCCAGCGCTGATACGGGAAATCGAGGCTTCAGGTGGTGCCATCAGTCAGGAAACACGTTTTCGTCTCGCCAAAAGTGCGTTTTCCCATACCGCCGCCTACGACTCAGCGATCAGCAATTACCTCACGGCAACCAACATGGACGGCGATCGACAACCTTTCCCCGCACAGGCGAACATGAATTTCGTCAATGTTCAGAACCTCCGTTATGGAGAAAATCCGCATCAGAAAGCGGCTTTCTACCGCGATCTGGTGCCAACGCCCGGCGGCATTGCTAACTACGCTCAGTTGCAAGGCAAGGAGCTTTCTTACAACAACATTGCTGACTCTGATGCGGCGTGGGAATGTGTCAAGACGTTTGACCAGCCTGCCTGCGTCATCATCAAGCACGCCAATCCATGCGGTGTCGGCGTGGACACCTCGGTGCTTGGCGCATACAAAAAGGCGTTCTCGACTGATACTGTTTCCGCGTTCGGCGGGATCATTGCTTTCAATCGAAATCTCGATGTGCAGGCAGCGGAAGCTGTCATCGAGCAATTCGTCGAAGTCATCATCGCTCCGGCGATCGACCAGAGTGCACGCGAAATTCTGGGTAAAAAGCAGAATGTCAGGGTACTTGAGGTGCCCCTTGCTGACGCGGCGAACGATTTCGACTACAAACGCGTTGGCGGCGGCCTTCTGATTCAGTTGCCCGACGTGAAGAATG
Organism: Betaproteobacteria bacterium; assembly: GCA_020346185.1. GTDB lineage: Bacteria > Pseudomonadota > Gammaproteobacteria > Burkholderiales > Eutrophovitaceae > SG8-40. The sequence goes on from CP070775.1 coordinate 3,289,821, forward strand.
TGAGCGCTGATGAATTGCGCGTGGTCACCCGCAAGCAACCGGACAGTCGGCAGATGTCCGATCTTTTGTTCGCCTGGCGCGTGGCAAAGTTCGTGAAGTCAAATGCCATCGTGTTTTGCAGAAACGGTACGACGCTTGGCGTTGGCGCCGGCCAGATGAGCCGCGTTGACTCGGCTCGAATTGCCTCAATCAAGGCGGAGAAGGCAGGACTGAGTTTGACCGGTTCGATTGTCGCGTCAGATGCATTCTTCCCTTTTCGAGACGGCGTTGACGTCGTGGCCGAGGCTGGCGCGAAAGCGGTTATTCAACCCGGTGGCAGTGTCCGGGATGAGGAAGTAATCGCCGCCGCCGACGAGCATGAGATGGCAATGGTCTTCACCGGCATACGCCACTTCCGTCATTGACCGACGACACTGTCTGGCGGGGGTGGGTCTGGCAAGTGAAAACCTTTGGGGGATCTTTACAGCCATGTTGACTGCACGGCACCGGCTGAGCGCAACGAGAGTGGGCAGCTGTTAAATGGACGTTCTGGTAATTGGCGGCGGGGGTCGCGAACATGCACTCGCCTGGCGTCTGGCCCGTTCCAGACATATCTCACGCGTCTACGTCGCGCCAGGTAACGCTGGCACGGCACGTGACGAAGGTATTTTCAACGTCGCAATTTCCGCAGCCAACGATCTGATCGAATTCGCCAAGCGTGAATCGATTTCCATGACAGTTGTCGGGCCGGAAGCGCCGTTAAGCGAGGGTATTGTCGACGCGTTTCGCGCTGCCGGTTTGCGCATATTCGGTCCGACACAAGCTGCAGCTCAGCTCGAAAGCTCCAAAGGTTTCGCAAAGGCCTTTATGGCGCAACATGGAATACCGACGTCGGACTACCGGATCATCGAAGACGCGCGCACGGCACATGATTACATTCATTCTCGCGGTGCTCCGATCGTCATCAAGGCCGACGGACTTGCGGCTGGAAAGGGCGTGATCGTTGCGCAGACCGAAGAAGAGGCGCACCGGGCCGTTGATATGATGCTGGTCGAGCAGAGCATGGGTGTAGCCGGTGCGCGCGTCGTGATTGAAGACTTTATCCATGGCGAGGAGGCAAGTTTTATCGCAATGGTCGATGGCCAGCACGTGCTGGCCTTGGCATCGAGCCAGGACCACAAGCGTTTGCTCGACGGCGACGGGGGTCCCAACACGGGTGGTATGGGAGCTTATTCACCAGCGCCGATCGTTACGCCAGCGATTCACGCACGGGTAATGCGTGAAGTTATTCAACCAGTTGTCAAGGGCATGGCAGACGCCGGCACCCCTTACGTGGGCTTTCTATACGCTGGACTGATGATTACCGCCGATGGTGCGCCGAAGGTTCTCGAATTCAATTGCCGGCTCGGCGACCCGGAGACACAACCTATCATGCTTCGTCTCAAGAGCGACTTATATGTCCTGTTCGACCGTGCGCTCAAGGGCGAACTCGACAAGGCGGAGGCCGAATGGGATCGGCGCGTCGCGCTCGGTGTGGTGATGGCCGCTGCGGGCTATCCAGCATCACCCCGCAAAGGCGACGAAATCAGCGGTTTGCCTGTCGATGTCGAAGACGCACACGTGTTCCACGCGGGAACAACCGAGAACAACGGCAATATTGTTACCAACGGCGGACGCGTCCTGTGCGTGACAGCACTCGGCGATACGGTGCGAGTTGCGCAACGTCGCGCGTACGAGATCGCCAAGCAAATCCGCTTCGATGGAATGCAGATGCGAACCGATATTGGGTTCAAGGCGATCAACGCACGCAAGAGCACTTTGTAGATGCCATGCAAACTGAAGAAATAAGGCGTTACTTTCTCGGCCTGCAGGATAATATCGTCTCTAAGCTGGAAATTCTCGACGGCAACGCGTTTCGCAGTGACGCGTGGACGCGGCCACAAGGTGGCGGCGGTATCAGCAAGCTTATTGAAAAAGGTAACCTGCTCGAACGCGGTGGCGTGAACTTCTCTCACGTATTCGGCGACAGGCTTCCACCATCGGCGAGTGCAAACAGGCCGGAGATCGCCGGGCGCCAATTCGAAGCAATGGGCGTGTCGCTGGTTCTTCATCCGCGCAATCCGTACGTTCCAACAGTGCATATGAACGTGCGGTTTTTCGCTGCAACCAAGAGTAATGCGACCCCCGTCTGGTGGTTCGGCGGCGGCATGGATTTAACCCCGTATTACGGCTTCGAAGAAGACTGCATTCACTTCCATGCCGTTTGCAAACAGGCACTCTCTCCATTCGGTCAGGAGGTTTATCCGGACTATAAGGCGTGGTGCGACCGCTATTTCTATTTGAAGCACCGCAGTGAGCCGAGGGGCATTGGCGGCGTATTCTTTGACGATCTTTCTGCTCCCGACTTTGCCACCTGCTTTGCGCTAACTCGCAGTGTGGGCGATCACTTTTTGGAAGCCTATGCGCCGATAGTCGCGCGAAGGCGGGACAACCGGTACGGCGAACGCGAGCGTGATTTTCAGGCGTACCGGCGCGGGCGTTACGTTGAGTTCAATCTAGTATACGATCGTGGCACGTTGTTTGGTCTTCAGTCCGGAGGCAGGACAGAATCGATACTGATGTCTCTGCCGCCAGTCGTGAGGTGGCGATACGATTGGAGCCCCGAACCCGGGTCCAGTGAAGCGCGTTTGTATGACATATTTCTTACCGGTAAGGACTGGATTTGACTTTATCCGGCGCGAAAGATATCGCGTCTCATACTCCTCGCTCGAGTTTGCATAGAAATTGAACTAACACGGACTTCGCACTGCCCCGATCCGTCACGTTTGCAGCAACCACGGCCTGTCCCCCGAAGCGAAACGGCGACGATTCAGCCGCTTAACCAGATACGTAAACAATGGCACGCAGTTTGCGAAGTTTAAGCGTGTCGGTAGCGCCAATGTCGCAAGGGAAAGTGTGGCTTGCGGCATTCACTCAGCTCTTCTGGCAAGCTTTCTCCTGCATGCATAGTTGCCTTAGCCAGCACTTATTAGGTGCTGGCATTTTTTTCCGAAGCCGATATCCAGCCGCTTCATAACCTTACGAAGCGTTCATACAGTACATTTAGCCGCGGTAACGCGATCGCCATGGCAGTCAGAATAGCGGCAGGGCCGAGCCTGATCATTCAATGCGCCTTCCACGCAGGCGCGTGATTCTAGTAAATGCATCATCCCGCGCTCTTCTGCTATTCACCAAGGTACGCCTGACGTACCTGCGGATTATCAAGCAGACTTGCGGATTCGCCTTCCAACGTAACGGTACCGCTTTCCATCACATAGCTGCGGCCGCTCATAGCGAGTGCCAAGCGGGCATTTTGTTCGACCAGCAAGATGGTGACCCCGTTCTCCGAGATCTGTCGCACCACCTCGAATATCTTTTCAACCATCAGCGGCGCAAGGCCCATTGATGGTTCGTCGAGCAACAACAACCTCGGCTGACTCATCAGCGCGCGGCCAATCGCAAGCATCTGCTGCTCTCCGCCAGAGAGCGTGCCAGCGGTCTGATCGCGCCGCTCTTTCAAGCGGGGAAACAGGTGATAGATTCGATCAACCTCGCCTCGAATGAGTCCTCTGTCGTTGATGACATAAGCGCCCATACGCAGGTTCTCATCAACCGTCAACCGGCCGAATACGCCACGGCCTTCCGGCACCATGGCGATTCCAAGTTCGACCAGTTGATAGGCAGGGCGCCTCGAGACGTCTTCTCCGTTATAACGAACATGACCGCCGTGCTGCAGCAGCCCGCTGACCGCTTTCAGGGTTGTTGTCTTGCCTGCGCCGTTGGCACCAATAAGCGCCACCATCTCGCCTGCGTCAACACGCAAGTCGATGCCCTTGACAGCGTTGATGCCACCGTAGGAGACCTTGAGCTTGCTGACTTCAAGCATGCTCATGGAAGTGCACCACCAAGATAGGCCTGTATTACCTTCGGATCTGTCTGAACTTCTGTTGGCGAGCCTTCGGCGATCTTCTTGCCGTAATCGAGTACGACAACGCGGTCGCATAGGCCCATCACCAGCTTGACATCATGCTCAATCAGTAAAATTGTCACGCCATCATCGCGGATACGAAGCAACAGGTCACGCAACTGCGACGTCTCGGTCGCATTCATACCGGCGGCCGGTTCATCCAGGGCGAGAAGCTTAGGCTCCGTGGCAAGCGCACGCGCAATCTCCAGTCGTCGCTGGTCGCCATAGGCAAGGTTCTTTGCCAACGCATTGGCATGTTTGCCAATGCCGACATAGTCGAGCAATTCTTTTGAACGGGCTCGAATTGCTTGCTCCTCTGCATGCGTTTTCTTGCCCCTAAGGATCGCGCCGAGCGCACCGACGCGGGTACGCGCGTGTCTTCCGACCATGACATTTTCGATCGCTGTCATGTTCTCGAACAAACGGATGTTCTGAAAAGTGCGTGCCATGCCGTGCAACACCACGCGATATGGCTTCAAACCGAGCAGGTCCTGGCCGTCAAACCGGAACATTCCACTATCCGGTCGATACAAACCGGTCAGTACATTGAACAAGGTGGTCTTCCCTGCGCCGTTCGGTCCGATTAACCCGTAGATATCGCCTTGCCGGATCGACAACGTAATGTTAGAGAGCGCCTCGAGTCCGCCAAATCGTTTACCGATGTGACGTATTTCAAGCAGGTTCTTAGTCGCAACCGTCATGTTGCTTCACTTGCAAACTCGCGTTTGCGTATCGGCGAAGGCCACAGGCCTGTCGGTCGGATCAGCATTACCAGAATCAAAGCCAAGCCGAACAACAGCATACGCAAGCTTTCGGGATCGACCAGCACTTTGCCGAACAACTGCTCCTGAATCGGTGAGGCTGTCGATCGGAGTATCTCCGGAAGCACTGCGAGCAACAATGCGCCAACAACAACACCCGCAACATGGCCCATGCCGCCCAGCACGACCATACAAAGCACCATGATCGACTCGAGGAGGATAAAGCTCTCCGGGCTGACAAATCCTTGGAAGCTGGCAAACAATCCTCCCGCAACACCGCCAAACGTCGCGCCCATGGCGAACGCCAGCAATTTAACGTTTCGCGTGTTGATACCCATCGATTGTGCAGCGACTTCGTCTTCGCGAATGGCAATCCAGGCACGTCCCACGCGGGAATCTTCCAGCCGTACGCAAATAAACATGCTGAGCATCACCAGACCAAGCAGCACGTAGTAGTAGAGATGGGTACCGGCAAACTCCAGTCCGAGAAATTCATGGGTTCGCGTCAAATCGACACCAGCAATGCTGATCGGATCGATTTTGTTGATACCGATTGGGCCGTTGGTGATGTTGATCGGGTGGTCCAGATTGTTGAGAAAGATCCGGATGATTTCTCCGAATCCTAAGGTGACAATGGCGAGGTAGTCGCCGCGCAGACGTAACGTCGGGGCGCCGAGAAGTACGCCAAAGAAGGCTGCGACACCTGCTCCGATGGGCAGAATCGCCCAAAAAGGTAGGTGCAGGCCGAATTGCGGTGACGCGAGCAGCGCCCAGGTATAGGCACCTACGGCATAGAACGCGATGTAACCGAGGTCGAGTAGTCCTGCAAAACCGACAACGATGTTAAGCCCGAGCGCCAGCATCGCGTAAATGAGCGCGAAATCGACGATGCGCACCCAGGTTCGCCCGAAGCCACCGTCAACCGCGAAGGGCAGAACGGCAAGCGCAACGCCAATCAGCGCATAACCGACCCATACCGCGCGGCGATCCTTTTTCAGTTGCCGCAGGCGCGACTGAAAAGCCTTGATCATGCGCGCTCCGCGACCCGCTCACCCATGATGCCCGTCGGTCGAAACACCAGCACCAGAATCAATACCAGGAAAGCGAAAACGTCCTGGTAGTGGCTGCCCAGGAACCCACCGGTCACATCGCCGATGTAACCGGCACCAATGCTTTCTATCAGTCCCAGCAACAAGCCACCCAACACCGCGCCGCCGAGATTACCGATGCCGCCAAGGACCGCTGCAGTGAAGGCCTTTAGCCCCAGCATGAAGCCCATGGAGTAGTGGGCAATGCTGTAGTTGGCCGCAACCAGCACACCGGCCACGGCGCCGAGTGCGGCGCCGATTACGAATGTCGCCGAGATGATCTTGTCAACATTGACACCCATCAGTCCCGCGATGGTCTTGTTCTCCGACGTAGCACGCATCGCCCGACCGAGGCGGGTGAAGTTCACCAACGCCAACAGCCCGACCATTAATGCTGCTGAGACGACGATGATGACAATTTGAAGATCGGTGATCGTGGCGCCGGCAATCGTGTGCGGCTGCGTCGAGAACAACTGAGGGAACGTCTTGTACTGGCGGCCCCATATCACCATTGCAACGTTCTGCAGCAGAATCGACATGCCGATCGCCGTAATCAATGGCGCAAGACGCGGTGCGTTGCGCAGTGGGCGGTACGCTACGCGTTCGATCGCGTAAGCCAGTGCCATACATACGGCGATCGCTGCTGCAATCGCCAGTGACACGATCACGACTGGTGGTACACCCACCATTGTGCCGGTGAGCAAGGTCATCACCGCCAAGGCAATCATGGCGCCGATCATGACCACCTCGCCATGTGCGAAGTTGATCAGACCGAGTATGCCGTACACCATTGTGTAACCGAGCGCGACCAGTGCATAAACGCTGCCGAGCACCAAACCGTTCAGTATCTGCTGTAGCAGTATGTCCATGCCGTCGGTTCGCCTGGTGTCTAAGCCGCAGTCATCGCGACAAAAAACGGCGCCCAGAGGCGCCGACCGCGGCCCCCCTCGCTGCGAAACATCAAGCTGCGCTCAGCTCCCGCCGCCGACCGTTTCGATGTACTCCCACTCACCATCGGCTACCTTGTAGAGACTGATGCTGCCGCCCTTGATATCGCCTTTTTCGTCGAACCGGACGTTGCCGCTGACACCTTCGTGCTGAATGTTGGCGAGGATCGGCAAATACACCTCCGGATCTGTAGAATCAGCTTGCTGGATCGCAGCGATCAGCGTGTTGGCCGCATCATAAGCGTACGGAGCGTAAAGTTGAATTTCCTGCTTGAAGGTGTCCTTATACTTCTCTGTAAAAGCAGGGCCGCCCGGCATCTTGTCGAGCGGCACACCGGGTGAAGAAGCATAAGCCCCTTCAGCGGAATCGCCGGCGAGGGTAAGAAACTGTTTCGTCTGCGAGCCGTCGCCGCTAAGGAAAATCGCCATCAATCCAAGATTCCTGAACTGTTTCATCATCGGCCCGGTCTGCGAATCGAGGCAGCCGCAAAAGACCAGCTCCGGACTCATACCTTTGATCCGCGTCAGAATCGCCGTGAAGTCCGTCTTCGTCATGTCAGTGAATTCCCTCGTGATGACCTCTCCGCCTGCTGCCTTAGCGGCGATTTCAAACTGGTCTGCGAGTCCTTTGCCATAGGCCGAGCGGTCATCGATGACTGCAATTCGTTTGGCATTGAGTTTCTTGACGGCAAAATCTCCCAGCACCGCGCCTTGCTGTGCATCGTTGGCCATCACGCGAAAAGCAGTCTTGTAACCCTGTTTGGTGTAATCGACATTCGTTGCAGACGGTGAAATCTGGGCAATCCCGGCATCAAAGTAAATCTTCGACGCAGGAATCGTGGTGCCTGAATTAAGGTGTCCAATGACTCCGGCCACGTCCGCATCAACAATCTTCTGGGCCACCACGGTGCCTTTTTGCGGGTTACCCTCGTCATCCTCCGACACCATTTCGAAGCGAGTCTTCTTGCCACCAATCACTAATCCAGCGGCATTGGCCTCTTCTAGCGCCAGCTTCACTCCGTTTTCGTTGTCCTTGCCAAGGTGCGCAATCGGTCCGGTAAGTGGCCCGACGTGCCCGATGCGGACCACACGCAGGACTTCACCATCCTCGCTGGTCGTCTCTTCACTCTCGCCACAGGCAGCGAGCAAGGAGAGCAGTGATATGCCCAGGACGGCCACAAATGCATTGCGGAAAAATACTTGCAAGCTTTTCAGTTTCATCCCGTTATCCCCTTTTTGACGCTGATGCGTGCTGACGAACGATTCGCGGATTATCGGCCAGTGCTTTAATAGCTGTCAATTTTGAACCATAAATTCATTGAGTTGCACAACGCGAGCGCAACAAAAAAGCCGGCACGATGCCGGCTTCTTGATACCGTTGAGGTCGCTGTTCAAAGGGCCAAAATCCACTCGACCAGCGCCTTGGCCTCTTCCTGGCTAACTGGATTAGGCGGCATCGGAATCGGGCCCCAAGTACCGCTTGCGCCATTGATGACTTTTTTCGACAAGTCTGCGACGGCACCACTGTCGCCCTTGTACTTCGCTGCAACGTCCTTGAACGCCGGCCCGACCAATTTCTTGTCTACCATATGGCAGGTCAAGCAGTTCTTGGACTTGGCGAGTTCCTGAGCGTCCGCCGCGTGTGCCTGAGCCGCCAGCCCCAGAGCCGCGGCCGCCATCAAACTGATAATGCCCTTCTTCATTGCTGTCGCCTTTCCTGACTGTTAGAGGTTGCCCAGGCCGCTATTCTAACGGCGTTTCGCTCACTCGGCCCCGTTTGCGCACGTGAATATTAACTCTCCGCCACCGGCACGTTCGCCTGATTCATCAGAAGCCTTAGCGCGGCCATATTCTGAACCGGGCCAAGGCAAGTAACGCCCTGGCACAGGTAAGCGTTGACACCACTGCCCGGCGCTGGCTTGTCCAGAACTGCCGGCAGACCCTGCGCCCCAGCATCCAGCGCCAGCAGCAAAGTGTCGGCCTCGACGCTGTTGGAGAGTTCGCGGCGCCAAGGCTCGAGTCCCTCCGAGCTGCCTCGCAAAATCACTGTCCGCGTCGGCACCAATAACTCATTGAGCGCCATACCCATGGTCGCGAACCCACCCGGTCGCCGTGCCATCAATGGCGTGAACAGACGCAACGCGCGCTCGGCCGAGGCGATATAGCGCAGTTCACCGAGCATATGGCCGATGCGCAACAACGCCAACGCGGCAGCGGCATTTCCCGACGGTGTGGCATGGTCGTGGCCGGGCTTTGGCTTGAGAATCAGTGGCTCGTGTTCGTGGCTGACGAAATAGAATCCACCATCCTGCGCGTCTTCGAACTGCGCCAATAGCGCGTCGCTCAAGAAGCGTGCGAACTCGAGCTCGTCGCTGCGAAAATCAGCCTGCGCCAATTCGAGAAGTGCCAGAACCAGAAACGCGTAGTCGTCCAGATAAGCATTCAACTGTGCACGCTCATTTTTGAAAGTTGCAAGCAGGCGTTTGCCGTCAAACATGCGTTCCGCAATGAACCGCGCAGCACGACGCGCAGAGTCGAGCCAGTCCTCGCGCCCGAATATGCGTGCGACGTGTGCCATGCCACGAATCATCAACGCATTCCAGCTGACCAAGATCTTTTCATCGCGTCGGGGACGAACGCGTTGTCCCCGCGCGGCGAATAATTTGTGGCGCGCACTATTCAGCAGATCTCGTGCACGCTGTTGCGTTATTTCGAGCTGTGATGCAACGACGTGGAGTTGCTCGAGCACATGCAGATGCCAGTCCCGATGTTCAAAGTTCGGCTCACCGTCAAGTCCATAGTGCGCACTCACCAAGGCGTACTCGTCGGCATCAATGAGTTGACGAATCTGATCACGCGACCAGACGTAAAACCGACCTTCGGCCCCATCGGAGTCGGCATCGAGTGATGAGAAATAGCCGCCGGCTTCCGCTTGCATTTCCCGTTTCACCCATGCGGCCGTTTCTTCCACAACCCGCTCAAACAGCGGATTGCGCTCGAGACGCCAGGCATCAGCGTACAGGCCGAGCAACGGCCCGTTGTCGTACAACATCTTTTCAAAATGCGGAATCATCCAGTAGTGATCGACGCTGTAGCGACTGAATCCGCCACCCAGCTGATCGTAGATGCCACCCCTTGCCATCTCCGCCAGCGTGAACAACGCGTGCTCACGCAGGCGTGCTTCGCGTTTCGCGAAATACAGACAGAATTCGAGTTCCGCTGCGTGCGGGAATTTCGGTATGCCACCGAAGCCACCGTGCTGTCTGTCAAAAGTGGCGATCAATGCGTCAATAGCCGAACTAATTAGCGTGTCATTGAGCTCTAAGCCTCGGCCAACGCCTGCTGGCTGCGTCTGTTGCAGTACTTCAAGAAAAGAGGCGTTCTGTTGTTCAATCTGCGGTCGTTGCTCGCGGTAAGCATGCGCTACCTGCTCTAGCACGCCGGTAAAACCGGGCAAACCGTAACGTGAGGTTTTCGGGAAGAAAGTGCCGCCGAAGAACGGCTTTTGGTCCGGTGTCAAGAACATGGTCAACGGCCACCCGCCGGCACTTTGAGTCAGCAGTGAATGCGCCGTCTGGTAGATCTGATCAAGATCCGGACGCTCCTCCCGATCGACCTTGATACTGATGAACAGCCGGTTCATCACCGCAGCCACCGACGGGTCTTCGAAACACTCGTGTGCCATTACATGGCACCAATGACAGGCAGAGTATCCGATCGAGAGCAGGATCGGTTTGTCCTCTTCTCGCGCGGCGGTCAGCGCTTCCTCGCCCCACGGATACCAGTGCACCGGATTGTCGGCATGCTGTTGCAGGTAGGGGCTGGTTTCAAAGGCCAAGCGATTAGAGCTCATCAGTCTGCCTCTGTCCGAGCGTTGCACCTCACTCCCTGACTTGTCGCTCGTCACTGGTCACGGATCGAGCCCCAGTTCGTTCCACATAGCGTTGACTCGGGACTTCACATCCTGATCCATCGAGATCGGTGCTCCCCACTGTCGCGACGTTTCTCCCGGCCATTTGTTGGTCGCGTCAATGGCCCATTTCGATCCGAGACCCGCGACCGGGCTGGCGAAGTCCAGATAATCGATCGGTGTATTCTCTACTACCATAAGATCGCGCGCTGCATCAGTGCGCGTCGATAATGCCCAAATCACATCCTGCCAGTCGCGCACGTTTATATCTTCGTCGACGACAATGATGAACTTGGTATACATAAACTGCCTAAGGAAAGACCAGACGCCGAACATCACGCGTTTCGGATGGCCCTGGTACTGTTTGCGCATGCTCACTATCGCCACGCGATAAGAGCAACCTTCCGGGGGCAAGTAGAAATCAACAATCTCGGGAAACTGCTTTTGTAACAGCGGCACGAACACTTCGTTCAGTGCCACCCCAAGCACCGATGGTTCATCAGGTGGTTTACCTGTGTAGGTCGTGTGGTAAATAGGTTGTCGGCGCATCGTCATGCGTTCAACGGTGAACACCGGAAATGTCTCCTGCTCGTTATAGTAACCAGTGTGATCGCCGAACGGTCCCTCGACCGCGGTTTCGCCGGGATGAATGACGCCCTCCAATACGATCTCGGCGAACGCCGGTACGTGCAGATCGGAACCGAGGCATTTGGCCAACTCGGTTCGCGAGCCACGTAGCAGTCCAGCGAACTGATATTCCGACAACGTATCCGGAACCGGCGTCACTGCGCCGAGGATAGTCGCGGGGTCGGCTCCCAAAGCGACCGCGACCGGGAATGGCTGTTCCGGCAAGGCCTCGCAGTGATCCCTGAAATCGAGCGCGCCACCACGATGCGCCAGCCAACGCATGATGAGTTTGTTGGGCGCAATCACTTGCTGCCGATAGATGCCGAGGTTCTGTCGCTTCTTGCGTGGCCCGCACGTGACCGTCAATCCCCACGTAATCAACGGCCCAGCGTCACCGGGCCAGCAGGTCTGCACTGGAAGCCGCGCGATGTCAACATCGTCACCCTCCCAAACGATCTCCTGACAAGCCGCGGCAGAAACATCTTTTGGCGCCATGTCCCACAACGCCTGTTTCAGCAACGGCAGCTTGCCAAACGCTTCGCGCACGCCTCGTGGCGGTTCCGGCTCTTTCAAGAAAGCCAACAGCTTTCCGACTTCGCGTAATTCATCTGTGCTCTCACGGCCCATTGCCAGTGCCACACGTTTTGGCGTACCAAACAAGTTTCCCAGTACTGGTATGTCGAAGCCGCGCGGCTGATCGAACAGGATGGCTGGACCGCCTTGCCGGAGTACCCGATCGCAGATCTCGGTCATTTCCAGCGCCGGCGATACCGAGGCGCGCACGTGGCGCAGCTCGTCCTGTTTCTCGAGCGCGGCGATAAATTCACGCAGATCGCGATACTTCATAAGCTTGAATCGGTTACATCAATTCAATTAAAGGAACTGATAATCGGCAGCCACTACGGGAACGATCCGCGGGACGCACGAGTTTGGCCTGAGACTGCACAGCTCGCGTATCACGCCAGATAAATCAAACCATTCTCGTCAGACTGTAGTCAGCAACGATACCCGCGAATACTACGCCACCCACCCAGTTGTTATGGCGAAATGCGCGAAAACAACCGTCTCGCGACCGATCGCGAATCCATCGATACTGCCATGCAGCCAGAATGCCCGTGAGCAGAAGGCCGGCAACATAGTACGATCCGCGCCCTTCGGCCCATCCGGCCACGGCAAGGGCCAGGATAAACAGGCCGTGGAACAACATGACCATCGCGACATCGTATCGACCGAACAGGATGGCAGAGGTTCGAATACCCACTGTGATGTCGTCATCCCGATCGACCATCGCATACTCGGTATCGTAGGCAACTGCCCAGAACACGTTTGCCAGCAATAAGATGCCGGCCGTCCACGCGACCTGTCCGGTTTGCGCCGCATATGCCATTGGTATGCCGAATCCGAAGGCGACACCAAGGTACGCCTGGGGCAACGCCAGAAACCGTTTGGTAAATGGATAGCTCGCCGCCAGAAACAGGGCAGCGAACGACAGCACCACTGTCAACTTATTCAATTGCAGAACCAGTATGAACGCGATGCCAGAGAGAACTGCTGCGACCGCCAATGCTTCCCACGGTTCAATAACTCCGGCAGCCAGCGGACGTTGCCGCGTGCGCTTGACGTGCGGATCAAAATTCCGATCGGCGTAATCGTTAATGGCGCACCCCGCCGATCGCATCAGAAACGTGCCAGCGATAAAAATGCCCACCATTTTCCAATCGGGCACACCGTCAGAACACAACCATAGTGCCCACAGAGTCGGCCACAGCAACAAGAGCGTGCCGATCGGTTTATCAAACCGCACCAGCCTTGCGTAGGCGGCCAGTCGATCAGCCAGGCTCATATCAGTAGCAACAAGAACACATTCAGAAGCCGGCGCGATAGCTGGGCACGCTTAGACACGCAGGTACTCCTGACGCCCCCCCAGCCAACGCGCCAAGTGGCACTCCACCAAATCTGGATGCGACGCAACCAGTTTGGGTGCAACCCTGCGCGCGGCTTCGAGCAACTTCATATCACTCTCTAGATCAGCGAGCCGCAGCATCGGCACCCCAGATTGCCTTGCCCCTAGTATTTCGCCCGGTCCACGCAACTTCAAATCGAGCCGCGCGACTTCGAAGCCATCACTGTTTTCGTAGATAATCCTGAGTCGCTCGCGCGCCAGCTCCGACAGCATCGCCTGGTATAGCAAAATGCAGGCGCTGGACTGGGTTCCGCGCCCGACTCGACCACGCAGTTGATGAAGCTGAGACAATCCCATGCGGTCGGCATGCTCAATGACCATCAACGACGCATTGGGCACGTCAACGCCCACCTCGATCACAGTGGTAGCGACGAGTAACTGGATTTCCCCGGCCTGAAACGCGTTCATCACTGCCGCCTTCTCTGCGCTACGCATCCGACCATGCGCCAACCCGATTCTGAGTTCTGAAAACTCGCGTTGCAGCCGCTCGTAAGTATCCATGGCGGTCTGCAGCTGCAGTGCCTCTGATTCCTCGATCAACGGGCATACCCAGTAAGCCTGTCTGCCGCTGGCACAAGCGTCACGCACCCGGGCGAGCACTTCATCGCGACGCGAATCGGCCACCAGCTTGGTCACCACCGGCATTCGACCCGGAGGTAATTCGTCGATTACCGAAACGTCAAGGTCGGCATAGAAGCTCATGGCAAGCGTGCGAGGAATAGGCGTCGCACTCATCATCAACTGGTGTGGTTGCGCGTTCGTTTGTCCGCCTTTCATGCGTAGCATCAGCCGCTGTCGCACACCGAAGCGGTGCTGCTCGTCAACGATCGCCAAGCCGAGATTCCTGAATAACACTTGCTCCTGGAACAGCGCGTGGGTGCCAACGGCAAGCGCGGTGTTGCCGGAAGCCAGTCGCTCAAGCGCTTGGTCGCGTTCCTTCTTGCGTACACTGCCAGACAGCCAGGCAACGTCGACGCCCAGTAGTGCCAGCCAATGGGCAAACTTGCGGTAGTGCTGTTCAGCAAGAATCTCGGTCGGCGCCATGACCGCGACCTGGTAGCCCGACTCAATGGCCTGCAACGCGGCCAGCGCAGCGACAATCGTTTTCCCGCTACCGACATCGCCCTGCAACAAGCGCTGCATCGGGTGCGGGCGAGCCAGATCAGCACGTATTTCATCCAGTGCTCGCACTTGCGCACCAGTCAGACCAAATGGCAACGACTCGACGAGTTGGCGGGACAAGCCGCCGTGGCTGCGCAGAGCGGGCGCGCGCTGACGGCTGCGCCGCAGATAATGCAGGCGCATGGAGAGTTGCTGCGCAAGCAGTTCATCAAACTTCAACCGCTGCCAGGCCGGGTGGCTGCGCTCCTGCAAAGACGTGGCATTGACCTGCGGCGGCGGCTGATGCAGCAATCTAACTGCCTCGGCGAAGGGCTCGAGGTTAATTTGCTGGCGAAGTGGTTCAGGCAAAGTTTCTGCAAGATCGACGTCGCGCAGTGCACGCGCGACGAGTTTTCTCAGGCTGTCTTGCGACAAGCCTGCAGTGGTTGGGTAGACCGGGGTTAACGCATCAGGCAACGGCGCCTCACCGCGTAGCACGCGGAAGCGGGGATGAATCATTTCAGCCCCGAAGAAACCCTGCCGGATTTCACCGATCAATCGCACGCGTGCCCTTGCCGCCAGTGCACGTTGCTGGCTCGGATAAAAGTTGAAGAAGCGCATGGTCAGGCTGCCGGACTCGTCCTCGACACGGCAGATCAGCTGCCGGCGCGGGCGACAGGAAACCTTGCTCTCGACCACCCTGCCTTCAACCTGCACAGTTGTTCCAGAGATGGCATCGGCGATGGTAACAAGGGCAGTCTCGTCCTCATAGCGCAAAGGCAAGTGGAGCGCCAGATCGGCAAGCCTGAGGATACCCAGCCGCGCCAGCCGCTCGCGCACGGCGGGGGTGACAAACTGAAGAGAGTCTGTGACGCCGGCCGGTGTAGACGGTAACGGTGATTCACCCCCCTTTCCGGATGGCTTCACGCACTTCACATCGCCGCTGACGGTCGGCACAGATCCGCGGCCCCGCACCCCTTTCTTCGATTCCCCTGGCGCCTTGGCCGGCTTGCGCGTTGCCCTCGCCAACGTAGTCACCCGTCGCTGGACTCCACTACCTGACGAGCACTGCCTCGATTTCGATCAGTGCCCCCTTAGGCAATTGCGATACTTCCAGGGCGGAACGCGCCGGATAGGGTTCACTAAGGTAATCAGCCATGATCTCGTTGAGCTTGGCGAAATCCCCGAGGTCCGCAAAAAAGACGATGAGCTTGACAGCATTGTCAAGCCTGCAGCCGGCAGCAGCGGCAACCGCACGCAGATTGGAGAACACCTGGTGTGCCTGCGCGTCGAAGCCATCGACCAACTCCATGGTCTTGGGATCGAGCCCGATTTGGCCCGACAGATACAGTACGCCGCCTGCCTCTATCGCCTGTGAATAAGTACCGATCGCTTGCGGTGCGTCGCTAGTATGAATTGGGTGCTTGGTCACGAAGAACTCCCCGGTATAGAATGCTGCGCTACAGCATGCGAAAAATCGTAATGTAGCCGCGATCTGCAGCAGACGCGAACAACATCAACTGCCCTTCCTACTCATCTTCGATCATAACCGATGGCTCTCACTGCAGCGCGCCACCTGGGATGGATAGCACTATAGCCTGTCATTTGGTCGCCTTATTCTTTGCCGATCGATTGGTCTCGGGCTAGATGAATACCTCCGGCAGCGACACGGCGAAACAAGGTACTTTCGCACTTTCTATTGCCGCCATCGGTGTCGTCTTCGGCGACATTGGCACCAGCCCGCTGTACACCATGCGCGAGGCGTTCAGCCCCCGATATGGACTGGCGCCTTCTACCGAAAACGTACTCGGCGTATTGTCCCTGATCTTCTGGGCGCTGATGATTGTGGTAACAACCAAGTACGTTTTTTTCATGATGCGCGCCAACAACCGCGGCGAAGGCGGCATGATGGCTTTGCTCGCGCTGGTATTGCGAGCGACCAAACGCGGTTCGGCCAAGCGGCTGTTATTGATTTCGCTCGGTTTGTTCGGCGCCTCGATGTTCTACGGCGACGGCATGATCACACCGGCGATTTCAGTCATCTCGGCAGTTGAAGGCTTGGGTGTTGCCGCTCCCGCCCTGCAGCCGTTTGTGATCCCGTTAACAATTGTCATTGTTATTCTGCTGTTTTCCTTACAGCAGAAGGGCACAGCAAGCGTCGGCGCTTTGTTTGGTCCCGTCACCGTCGTCTGGTTCGGCGTCATAGGGTTACTGGGCGCACTGAGCATTGTCCAGAACCCGGGGATCTTTGCTGCATTCAGTCCAACCTATGCCGTTCAGTTCTTTGTTGACAACCGGTTCGCCGCGTTTTTGGCGATGGGAGCGGTGGTACTGGCCGTCACCGGCACCGAAGGCATCTACACGGACATGGGGCACTTCGGCAAGAAACCGATCCGTATCGCCTGGAGCTTCTGGGTACTGCCAGCGCTTTTGTTGAATTATTTCGGCCAGGGCGCATTGATTTTGCGCGACCCGGCCGCACTAGAGCACCCGTTTTATCGCCTCGCGCCGGAATGGGCTTTGTATCCGCTAATCGGTCTGGCTACGGCAGCAACGGTCATTGCCTCGCAGGCGGTGATTTCCGGCACCTACTCGCTGACGCGCCAGGCAATACAGCTCGGCTACTGCCCCCGGATGGACATCCGTCACACCTCGGAGAGCGAGATCGGGCAGATCTACATGCCGTGGATCAACTGGTCACTGCTGGCCGCGGTCATTATCCTCGTGGTTGGATTCGGCTCGTCGAGTAAACTCGCCAGTGCCTATGGTGTCGCCGTAACTGGCATGATGGCAATCGATACCATTCTCGCATTCGTGGTCGTCACCACCCTGTGGAACTGGTCGAAGTGGATCGCCGCACCTCTGGCGATCGCGTTTCTTTGCATCGACCTAACTTTCTTCAGCGCCAATACAGTCAAGCTGGTACACGGCGGCTGGTTCCCGATTTTGGTCGCGCTAGTGCTGTTTACCGTGTTCACCACCTGGTACCGCGGCCGACAGATTCTGATGCATCAACTTGCGCCCGGCGCAATAGGTGTCGAGCCATTCGTGCAAAGCATCATGCAGCATCCCCCGACCCGCGTACCTGGAACCGCCGTGTTTCTCACCACGGCAACCGAAGGAGTGCCGCACGCGCTACTGCACAATCTGAATCACAACAAAGTGCTGCACGAACGAATCGTGCTGTTGACAGTGTTGACGGAAGAAGTCCCGCATGTATCTGACAAAGATCGCGTCGAATTAATGCCGATGTCTGGTGACTTCTTCCGTATCGTCGTGAAATATGGCTTCAAGGACCAGCCAGATGTACCGGCTGCACTCGAACTCGCCGCTGAGCAGGGATTGGAATTCAACATGATGGAGACATCTTTCTTCCTGTCTCGCCAAACACTCGTTCCAAAACTTGGCAAGGACATGGCCTTGTGGCGCGAGAAACTGTTTGCTGTCATGTCGCGAAATGCTTCGAGTGCCACTGGCTTCTTCAATATTCCGGCTAATCGCGTCGTTGAGCTTGGCACGCGAGTAGAGCTGTAATTCCTGGAAAACCCGCTTTAGATCCAAACCGTCGAGAAACCACTCGCTTCGGGCAAGCACGGCACCTCGCCTGGAATGCGCGCGAAGCCGGGGCCCACATCGTTGGCAACGCAGTGTGGCTCGTCTCGCCTCCTACTTGATCTAGTTCAAATGCTGCGATCGGCTACCGGCCGAAAATGGTTGTTTTCGCAATACGCGCAGTGAGCGTGTATAGCAGCATCCATTTTTCAAGTTCATAGTTTGGGAGAAATCGCTAATGGCGTCACGCAACTCCACTGGACCTTCGAGCACCACTACCGAAAAACAGAAGAAACCTTCCCGGAAACAAAATGTCTCGAGCCGCGGCAATTCCGAGCGAACACGTCGCGTCAACGGGGGCGATACGGCACGAACCTTGACACCACGAGGAGTCGAGGGCTTCGTGGTTTCCGAGGCCGTGAGTTCGCGGCAGCAAGCAAAGACAGTAGCGGCGAGAGACATCGTGGAACACGCGAGCAAAGGCGACATGCCCGGACTGGTGGGCTCGCTGTCGGCGATCATGGAGGGCGCATCACCCGACGATGCAGGTGCGCTGCGCGCGGCGCTACTCGAGGGGCTCGGTTCGGCGGACGCGCGCCTGCCGCGCAGCCCTGACGACGAACTGGCTTCCGGCTGGCGCGAGGGAGGTTATCCGTACAAGAACCTCATGACGCGCAAGAACTACGAGAAGCAGAAATACAAGCTGCAGGTTGAGCTTCTCAAGTTGCAAGCGTGGGCAAAGAAGACCGGCCAGAAAGTGGTCATCTTGTTCGAGGGCCGCGACGCGGCTGGTAAGGGCGGCACGATAAAGCGCTTCATGGAGCATCTCAATCCTCGCGGTGCAAATGTCGTCGCGCTGGAAAAACCCAACGAAGTCGAACGTGGCCAATGGTATTTCCAGCGTTACATACAACATCTACCGACCACCGGTGAGATCACGCTGTTCGACCGCTCCTGGTACAACCGTGCTGGCGTCGAGCGTGTTATGGGGTTTTGCACGCAACATGAGTACGAGGAATTCATGCGCCAGGCCCCCGAGTTCGAGCGTAATCTGGTGCGCAGTGGCGTACACCTGATCAAGTTCTGGTTTTCGGTCAGCCGCAAGGAGCAACGACGCCGCTTCAAGGAACGCAAGGTGCACCCGTTGAAGCAGTGGAAGTTATCACCAGTAGACCTGGCTTCGCTCGACAAATGGGACGACTACACCAAGGCCAAGGAAGCAATGTTCTTCTACACCGACACCGCGGACGCGCCATGGACCGTAATCAAGTCGGATTGCAAGAAACGCGCGCGCCTGAATGCTATGCGATTCATTCTGCACAAGCTGCCATACGACAACAAGAATATCGAAGCCATCGGAGCAATGGATCCGTTACTCGTCGGACGTGCTCATGTAGTTTATGAGCGTGGGGAGCGACAGAGTGGAACGCCGATCCTCTAACGGGTTGAATCAGGGAGGGAATTTAGCTTATCAACTGCTCCCCAGCCTGCCAGGCGCGGCTCGAACCGCGCATCCTGTATTCTTTAACGATGCTTCGTTTGATTGGCAACGCACTGAACTCGCTACGCGACCTGCTGGTCACCGCCCTGCCGTTTATATTGCTCGGAACAACGTTGTTGGTCGGCGCATACTTTCTGCTGCAGCCGGCGCCGCCGAAGCGCATCGTACTCGCCACCGGCCCGGAGCAAAGTGCCCTCGCCGAATTCGGCGAGCGCTATGCCACCGAACTGGCGCGACACGGCGTCGAGGTCGAGTTGCTGACCACGCGCGGCTCCCTAGACAACTTGCTGGCTCTGGGTGACGCCAGTCAAGATGTTGATGTCGGATTCGTTCAAGGGGGCTCCAGCGACTACGCACGTACCCTCGACGAAGAAGAAGCCGACGTTCCCCTGGTTTCACTCGGAAGCATGTTCTTCGAGCCGGTGTGGCTTTTCTATCGGGATGGCGCAGCGCGAGGTCTGCCGCAGGCGGCATTGGCGGAGTTAGCCCAGCGCGAGCGCTGGCGTATCAGCTTCGGCGCGGAAGGCAGCGGAACCCCCGGCCTGATGAGAAAAGTGTTGGCTGCCAACCGAATCAGTATCGACGAGTTGCAGCCGGCGAAACTCGAACTCACGCCGGCCGTGGTCGGCCTGCTTGGCGGGGAACTGGACGCGCTTGCTTTCGTTTCCGCTCCCGAATCGCAAATGGTGCAGATGCTGCTGCAAACGCCTGGTGTCAAACTGCTGGAGTTTGTCCAGGCGGAAGCCTACTCGCGTCGATTCCCTTTTCTGAGCTCGGTGATCTTGCCGCGCGGCGTCGCCGACCTCGAGCGCAATGTCCCAACACACGATATTCCGCTGATTGCGCCCATTACCTCACTGGTAGCGCGCAAAGACACCCATCCGGCACTGATTCAATTGTTGGTACAGGCAGCAAGCCGCATCCACAGCAGCCCCGGCTGGATTGCGCGAGCCGGACAATTTCCCACTTCACAAGCTGCCGAGTTCCCGCTCGCACCCGAAGCCGAACGTTTTTACCTCAACGGTCCGCCATTCCTGCAACGCTACTTGCCGTTTTGGCTCGCCAACCTGATCGACCGCATGTGGGTGGTGCTTTTTTCCATTGTCGCTGTAATGATTCCGCTCTCGCGGGTGGTGCCGCCACTTGTCGAGTTTCGCTTTCGTCGCCGCGTCTTTCGCTGGTACCGGCAACTACGCGACATCGAGACGCGTCTGGAAATGGGCGAGACGCCAGCGGCAACATTACTGGAGGAGCTAGCAAGCCTCGAGATCAGAATTGCACACATTGCTGTACCGCTGTCATACACCGACGCACTCTACAACCTGCGATCGCACATTTCTCTGGTCAGGAGGCGAATCAGGGCAATGCCGCGAACAAGAGCTGGGCACTAGCCTACCAGCGAGGGGTATTTCACCCTACCCAATGGGGCATTTTCATACGTTCGCGACGCGACGGCATTGGCGCCAGCTCTTATTCATCGTCTATCCCAGGGCTTTCAAAAGCGAACTGGCTTCTACAAGGTCGGTACTATCAAAGCCTTCCTCGAATTGGCTGAACAGGGGCACGAGAAGTTCACGTGCTTTCTCACGTTTACCCTGCTCGAGCCACAATTGGGCTTGAGCGTTGGCAGCTCGCAATTCGAACAACAATGCGCCCTGGCCAGCGGCAATTTGGAGCGCGCGTTGATAGCTAGCTTCGGCTTCAGTCTGATAATCGGCCCTTGCGAGACTGCGTTTAACGTTTCCGGCAAGACGATGCAACTCACCTTCAAAGAAGTAACCTCGCTTCGGACCACATACTTTTAAGGCTTCACTTATCAGCGCTTCACTTTGCTCGTGTTCGCCAATGCGGGTATGTATTTCTGCTGACAATCCGAGAAAAAACGCATAACCGATCATCGCGCCGGTCTGCTTGAACACGTTCATGCTTGCGCGCAACCGCTCCAGATCTGGCATCCGATCTCCGATTTCCGCATCGGCCCACTCACGGATGACGCTGGCGCTGGCCTGACGGTAGGCAAGGCCGACTCGCTCTGAGGAAAACGCAGCTTGTTCGGCGTGCTCACGAGCTGCTTCGAAATCTCGCTGATACGCAAGCAGCGTCGCTGCATCGATGTGCGCCTGGGATTCCGAGTACCAGTTTGGAGCACCACGTACGCACTCAAAGGCTTCGCGGTGTCGTCTGCGCGCTTGGTCGACCTTTCCCTGCAGCAGAAGCGACTTGGCGATCCAGAACAGACAGGCAACCGTTGGGTCTTCAAAAAGCGTTGCGCCCAACTCCGTATGCTTCATTGGGTCGGCGTGTCGCAATGCCTCGGAAGCATATTGAATTGCATTGTCTAAGCAACCCTGATGAAAAGTCGAACAGGCCATGAGTTCACTCGATTCGACTACCGGCTCGGGATCAGCTGGCTTTGGCAAAATCAGATGTCGTCGCGCCAGCACTTCCTGCGTCTTGCTGAACTCGCCGCGGACCTCATGCATTGCCGCACGCTGAAACAGGATCGACGATTCAAGGGATTTGTCATTCAAGGAAACTGCCAGTTCGAGTGCACGTTCACAGATCGCATCGGCGTCTTCGCTGGCCCAGCCGTTTACGGCAATACAAGCCGGCAGTTGGGCTATCAGTAATTTGAACTCGATCTGCGCACGTTCTTCCGTCGTCAGCTCCATCTCCTCGAGCAGACTCAGTGCATTACCGAGTATCTCCATCGATTCAAGAATCGAACCGGAGTTGGCTGTCCGAAAAGCGGCCTTTTCCAACCATGGTAACGACTCGCGAAGTCGCTGTGCATTCTGGAGGTGCTGTGCGATCAGAAGTGGGTCGGATCTCTGGACAAGATCCTGTCGCGCAATTAACACGCTGGCAATAGCCGAGTGGATCTTGCGCCGAGTGCTGTTGAGCAAGCTGTCATATGCTGCTTGCTGAATTAGAACATGTTTGAACGCAAAACTCTGTCCATCTCCCATGCGTTCAGGATAAACCAGACCGCTCTCCACCAGACTCGAAAGAGCGCCATCCAGCTCCTGTTCAGTCATCGCCTTGATTTCACCAAGCAAAGTACGCGAAAAGTGACGTCCGATACAGGCAGCAGTCTGGGCGACTTCTTTTACCGGTCCCAATCGATCAAGCCGCGCGGTAAGTGAATCGTGAAGCGTGGACGGAATTGACAACGCATCGGTGCCGGCACGCGAAAAAGCGGCGCCACTTCGCACTGCATTGGCCATTTCCTCCACGAACAAAGGATTACCTTCGGCGCGTGTAACGATTTGCGCGCGCGTCTCATCGGACAGTTCCGGCCCAAGGGTATCGACCATTTGTCGAGCCTGTCGCTTGCCGAGGCGTGTAAGACGCAGCGGAGTTACAAAGGACAGCCCGCTCCAGGGCGATTTGTACTCTGGGCGGAAAGTCACTATCGCCATCACCGGCATATCCCCCAAGCCAGACAACTGAAGATCCAGCGCTTCCTGGGTCGTAGGGTCGAGCCAGTGCGCGTCTTCGACTATCAACAAGACTGGCCCTTTTTCTGTTATTTCCTCGAGCCGGTTGGCCAAAGCCTGCAAAGTTAGATCCTTCAACTTCTGGGGTGATACGTCCAGACGGGGATAACGATGCGTATCCAACGATAGCAACGACGCGAACAGGGCACGCTGCTGTCCATTATCGGGAACGACTGCTTCCAGTTTGTTGAGCCGGCTCTCTCCACTGTCATTGGCCTCGAAACCGGCGACGCGCTCCAGATACTCGATCACCGGATGCAGTGCAGAACTCGAATAGTAAGGGGAACATTGATAGCGCACTTCGGCACGTTGATCGCTCTTGATCCGGCTGGTGAATTCGTGCACCAGTCTGCTCTTACCAAACCCCGGTTCGCCTTCCACAAGCACGACCTGCCCTTCGCCCTCCTTGGAGTTAGCCCATCGATCCAGCAAGATTGCCAGTTCGGGATCACGTCCGACGAACGGAATAAGACGCTGCGAGCGCGCCGCAAAACGCCCGTCTGTGCGAGCCAATCCGTCGACAAGCATTGCCCTGACCGGTTGAGCGAAACCTTTCAGACAATGCGATCCAATATCGACAAGATCAAAAGCGCCGCCAAGAAGAACCCGCGTGGTCTCTCCGATGACGATCTCGTCGTCGCCGGCAAGAGTCTGAAGCCGGGCCGCGAGGTTCGGCGTTTCACCCACCGCGAGCTGGGGAGCCCCGTCCTCGCCTTCGCCGATTACGACCAATCCGGTTGCAATCCCGATGCGCACCTGGATCGATGCCGGCGCTTCAACCGATTTCACTTGCCTCACCAGCTCAAGCGCCGCCCGCACCGCCCTTTCTGCGTCATCCTCATGGGCAATCGGCCATCCAAAATAAACCATGATGCCGTCGCCAAGGTACTGCGCAACGTTGCCTTCGTAACGCTCGACAACCATTCTCGCTGCCGATTGATAGCGCCCGATCAGCGCTCGCAGGTCCTCCGGATCCATCGCTTCCGCCAACGCCGTCGAACCAACCAGGTCACAGAACATCACTGTTAGATGCCGGCGCTCGGCAGCGCGTGTTGTTGGCTCGAATCGTATCTTCGCGCTAGTGCCTGCTTCTTCCAAAAATGCAGGCTCACCGACATCAGTTGTTGGCCTGAGCGCTTCGATCGCGGCCATCAACTTGGCGCGTACACCGATAGAAAACCCCAACTCCTTGAGCATGCTCTCGGTCAAATACGGCAATGCAGCTACATCGACTTCGTTGTCGATGAACACAGGCGCGTATTCAGCTAGGCCCAGCGACTTGAGCCAGTCCCGTATGTCAGTCACGAGAATCTCCACCCTCTGGCTTCAGTTGTGCAATGACCTCTACGCATTGGGCGCAGACCAGACAACAGTTTCCATTGCAACGAAACTCGGTCCTCATTTTCGAGCAACCCTGCAGAGGGCTACCAACCGGAAGTTTAGGGCACTCTCATCAAGCTGAAAACACGCGACACGAGCCGCTGCCAAACGCTGAAGGTGATAGTCGAACGAGCACGCTCGCCGCGATCAACTCGCACGTGCAACACCTGAAATAACCACGTTGAGGTGCCGATCAGCACTTTAATCGGCTGATCCAGGATGCGGGAACAATCATCCAAGAGCGTTTCCCGAGCTCGCAAAACTTGAACGTACGGCTCTCAAGCTCACCCGACAAAGCCCTCACCAGGCAACGACTGAGAGTGCTGGATGCGCACAAGGGTCACCAGCTTTCCCTAATACTTTGAACAAGCCCTGGCACTTTCCCCCTCACTGAACAACTCTATTCGGACGCGTCGGAGAGCAAGCTCCCCAAGAGCCAGCTTTGTCATCTGTACACCTTGCTCGCATGGGAACAGGAGTTTCGCATTCCTTTGCTCCACCATGCTGCACAGGTCCGGAGTCGTCTCATCCATAACCCGGCACTGCTTGCTCAGTAATTGACTCAAGCGAGATGGCTCACGGACAAGCCATCAGACTCGACAAGCGCCCCCCAGAGCGTGCTCACAATGATCGACGTCACCCGGGCGACAAGTCATGCAGTGGCCACGGAAGCCGACAGAGACCCCGATGCCGATGGTGCATTGTTTGCAAGAGGACGGGTCGAAAACAGTGGATGCACGGGCTCAGCACCCAAAAATTCATTTGCTAGCGACCCTCTATTAGGGGGCCCTCAGTCGCAGGGAAAAGTTGCAATTAACCCGTCAATTAGAGCTTCCGCTAACACAGCGCGTGGGCGCCTCCTGAGAACTGGATTATCGTACATGGAGGGCTTGCTTTCAAACGTCTTGAGTGCAATGTCGGCATAGTTGAAGCTGTTGAGTGCCAAGTTTTCTGGCGGACAGTAAAAGGTGCGACCAGCCTCAACGTCTAATTTGGCATTCAGTATCACCAGTGCCTCGCCGACACCAACAAGGTAGATCAGATTAGAACCGTCCCCCTCTTGACGTTCAGCCGCGAGGATTGCAAATGCCTCGACGACTTCCGAGGCCGCGCTGACCGACGGGGACAATCCGAGAAACGCAATGAACAACAAAACCGGAATAGTCCTCACAATTTTCATGATACCCCGCTTTCCAATTCAGTGACTCTCAATCAGTTCCCTATCTGCCGAATGCCTCTCAACCAATGCTACCCCTGATGATGTATCCAGTCACTTTTCATTGATCAACTCTACGCGCCAGCTAATAACACCTACCCCAACTTGATCGACGCAGGGACAAGACGAGAGAACTATCAATACGAAGGCAATCCACGGCAGCAACACGATGAGCTAATCCCCGGTATCCCACCTACCCACCTTCTCTACTAATTGGCGAAACAATCATACAACTGCGAAACGGTTTGAGTCAGTATGACGATCATTAGACCGACAATCACGGAAAATACAGTCAACCCCGCGCAAACGTGGAGATTGCATCCGCTATGTCATCAACCGTTGTTTTCCATTCCTCTTGCTCTCCTGCATCCCAGCCTAACACTGCGCATAATGCGTTAAGCATTAGACCAAGAACAAACACGCAAAAACCGATCAAGAAAAGCCACTGCAGCATCGACAAAACCGTCTCCACCATAAACCGTGTTCTCTTTCGGTTGGGTAGTGCTCGATCAGTTCTTCGATGACTTCCCGTAGTGTTATTCAAGACTCGTTATCCATACTGAGAACCTCCGTGCGGGCTTCCCGTCTTGGTCCTCTTCTGCATCAAGCATTAACGAGTCACCAGGACGCCGATTCTACGCCTCCATCGCTTTGAAGTGACATATCTCGAAGGTGCCGGAAGCCTGCATCGGCGCACACAGCTGTGGATAGATTTTCTCGCCCAACAACTTCTCACGCGCCGAGGGTATTGCGCAGGCAGTGCTTAAACCCTACCTGACTCTGGCTTAATCATCGTTATCGTTCCCAACCGTGCCGAAACAACGACTGGGTCTTTTGGTCCTGTCCGGCTCTACGTTGCCTCTTCAGCAACGGGCTTCCACCTGCGGGGAAATTCGGCGTGGCACGGCCGAGAAAACTCGCCATCCTCGCTCCATAAACTTGGAAGAGATGATTTGTTCGTGTTTCGCTCCTTGGATGCCGGTCTGCGGCTGCGAAATGGCTCGCTCGCTAAGCTAATTCATGGCAACTAGGCGCGCTTGATCATGATCAAGCATGGCTCGACAGGCTGCTGGAAAGAGCAATACAAAGGGGGATAATGAGTCGGTACTGTTTAGCGGACGAGGACCAAGGAGGCAATCTTGAACCGAGCCATACTCCTGGTTGCAGGCATTTCAGTCGCCCTGATTTCGGGCACGCTTGTCGCGCTGCTGATTACAGGTGGCCGGGACGAAGCGCAGCCGATTGCTGCGACTTCATCTGCCGGTGTGGAAGCACGACGGACAAGTGTTGATCGGCTCGGCGGCCCCGGCACGGCGCGCCTTGAGTGGCAGGGCGTTGATGACCCAAGGGTGCGCGGCTACCGCATCTACTACGGCCCGAGCAAAGGGCAGTATCTGCAGCGCCGCGGGCAAGGCGTCGATGCCGGTGAGCTCACCAGCTACACGCTCAAAGGTCTTGCCAGCGCGCGGCGCTACTACTTTGCCGTGACGGCATATGACGCTTGGTACAACGAGAGTGCTTACTCGAACGAAGTGTTCAAGGACATGC
>CP070775.1:3316999-3366003 GCA_020346185.1 Betaproteobacteria bacterium
CAGCGGTGGTCGAACGATATCTGAAATCGACATCCCAGGACGTAACTGCCCGTCGTCTGGCGCTGATGGGCGCGACGCTGGCCAGTCCAGACTGAAAACGGAACAAACAGCTGGATTTAGCAACGCGGATTTGGCGGATTTGCGCGCCGTCCGGGCAAATCCGCTATCCTCGAACGCATGCCGCTTCCCGAGCCACTACTTCCTCTGCTGGATCCCCACACCTACCCGCACCCGTGCGGCGAGATCGAACTCATCGAAACACACATCTCATGGGTAATTCTCACCGGCTCGCATGCGTATAAGCTGAAAAAACCTGTCAAGTTTTCCTTCGTTGATTTCAGCACCCTTGCGCTTCGCGAAAAGTACTGCCGTGAGGAACTGCGCTGTAATCGCTTGTTCGCACCCGACCTGTACGAAGCAGTAGTGCCGGTGACCCGGCGTGCCGATGGGACCGCGGAATTAGACGGGAAGGGTGAGACAACCGAATGGGCGCTGCGTATGCGCCAGTTCGATAACCAGGCCCAGCTTGATCGCATGCTCGAGCGCGGTGAGGTGAGCGCCGAGATGCTGCGCAGTTTTGGTCGTTCTCTTGCGGAGATGCATCAGGCGCTGCCGCGTCTGACCGGCTCTGCGGACGAAGTAGACGAACGAATCATCGGTCCGGTGGAAAGCAACTTCGCTGATATCGCCCACACATCACAGCAGCACAGACACGGCGCATTGCTGGCACAAACTCTGGAGCTCATCCGTGGCACGACCGGGCGTCTGCAGGCATTGATAGGCAAGCGGCTCGCCAGCGGTTCGGTACGCGAATGTCATGGCGACCTGCATCTGTCGAATCTGGCGCTCATCGACGGCGTGGTGACCGCGTTTGACTGCCTGGAATTCAACGCGAATCTGCGCTGGATCGATACGATGAGCGACGTGGCGTTCCTGTTCATGGACTGCCACGTGCGCGCTCGCGCCGATTTGGCTTACGCGTTCCTCGATGGTTATCTGGATCAATCCGGCGATTACGAAGGCGCAGCGCTGCTGGGCTATTTCTGTGCTTACCGTTCGATGGTACGCGCCAAGGTGGCTGCTTTGCGTTTCGAGCAGGAGAGAGCGGAGTCCGCGGCCGACCGCTTCCTCACTCACCTGAACTGGGCACACAATTGGTTGCGTCGGCCGCCGGGTCGATTGATACTGATGTGTGGTGTTTCCGGATCAGGCAAGTCGTATCTGGCTGAACGACTTGTTAGCCGACTGCCGGCCGCGCGTCTGCGATCGGACGTGGCTCGCAAACAGCTGCAGGGGCTGGCAAGCGATACTCGCTCAGGCTCGGCGCTCGATCGCGGTTTGTACGACCCAACTCATACGCAAAGGGTGTTTTCCTGGCTCGAGGAGTGCGCTTCTGGTTTGTTAGTAAGCGGCGAGCATGTGATCGTGGATGCGACGTTCATCGAGCGTAGCCGAAGGCAGAAGATGTTGCAGCGAGCGACTGCGCAGGGCAGCCATGGGTGCGTACTCTATTGCCAGGCCTCGCCCGAAGTGCTGCGCACTCGAATTCTGGCACGGCAGGAGACGGGCCACGATCCATCTGAGGCAACGCTCGCCGTGCTAGATCAACAGCTCGCACGGCTGCAGGTGCCGGATGATCCAGAGCCAGTAATTAAAATTGATACTGAGCGCAAATTAACGGCCGATCGCATCGATGCGCTGGTGGCTAAGGTGCTCGGCTCGTGAGTTTGTACACACGCGTGGAGGGCAGATTCCAATGGGCATGAGCGGCAAGAAATATCACGTATCGGAACGGTTCTTTTCCGACGCTGTAAACAACCCGTCGGTTGGACTGGCTAATATTCGGGCCGATGTTCCGGATATCGAAGCAAACAAGGACAACATTCTTCGCGCAGTCGAGATATTCAGGGAGAAGAAGGCAAAAGTTGCTATCTTTCCAGAGTTCGCGCTCTCCGGATACTTCTGGGATGACGAGACGGCGTGCCGCCGCTACATGGATAAAGCGGTAATCGAGAACCACACCGACTGGATCGAGAACAGCCTCAGGCCACTCCTTAACGACGAACTACGCGTTGTCATTCTCAACAACCTGGAGCGCGGGCCAGGGGACAAGTATTTCAACTCGACTTTCGTCATCTCAAGCAACCACGACTATCGTAAACCGAAGAACAAGTACACAAAGACTTTCCTGCCGACGCTGGAGAAAGTCTATTCGGAAAGCGGCAAGGACGACCGTCTCGTGCTTGAGGCCAGCTTTGGCCGTGTTGGCTTTACGACTTGCTACGACTTCATGTTCTCCCAACTTCTGCTCGAGTATGCGGCACTGGACGAAGTCGATGCAATTATCCAGTTGGCGTCGTGGCGGGCAATGGCGCAACGCGAGTATCCACGCATGAACGTAAAGACCGATGTCTACTATGGATATCTCTGGGATCTGGTAATGGCCTCTGCAGCTGCCAGCCATCAAATCTGGGTGATTGCCTGCAATGCGGTGGGACGGCACGCCATCAGCGGGGCCGAGTTTTGGGGAGGTTCTGGAATCTGGGCGCCTTCAGGACTGCCACTGGTACAGGCGTCACGGATCAATGAAGAGCTATTGATTGCCCACAACATCGATATCAGGGCGCACAGGGAATTTGAAAAGGATGATTTCAACTACGCCATCGACTTCAGCTCTATCTACCGCCCCGTGGAGGGTCAACGGTCTTTCACGCGGATAGACGCCTGATGCAGCTATGGCACGGATTAGTGCGGGGAGGGGAGCGATTGATGTTCGCGCCACAATATTCAAATGCACAGACTCGAACCCGTCACCGATTAGTGCAATTTAAACGATACAACAAGACAATAGTCTGGCCAAACCCGGCAGGTTGGCCAACCCGGCAGTTTGGCGGCAGCAGATCACGTTCCGTCCTGGTGTATCAGCTAACTTCTGAGTTTGAGATGTTCCCTTGAGAGCTTCCGCCGCATTCCGTGCTTTGCTCGCTTCCGTCGCGCTGCTTGCTCCCTTGGCATCGCTTGCCCAGGATAATGGCAGGCGACAGATTGGTCCGTGGATCTGGGGCATTGAGGGCGGAGCGATACACCAGTTTGACACCGAACTTTCAAACGAACAGGGCAGCTTCAGCGTCAACCGCTATTTTATTCAACCCAGTGTTGCCTATGCCTGGGACAGGCGCAACACGGTGTCGCTCGCAGTGGGGTTCGGTGAGGCCGACTATGACTTCTCGGCGGGCACGACGATTAATGCTCAACAGCCTTGGAGCCGCATCCGTGAAGCCAGGATTTCACTACCGATTCGCTTCTCGCCGTCGGCGCGCAGCGACGCCATCGTTATTCCCATTGTCAGGAGCTATGCGGAGAAAGGCGCCAGCCTCGACGACGGCAGGACCCAAGGGTTGTTGGCAGGCATTGGATGGAAGCTGTCTGACACACTGTTCATCGGTCCTGGTTTCGGTTGGTACAGCGAGCTTGGCGACAGCTCCAAAGCGTTTCCAATCCTCGTCATTGACTGGTCGATAACCGAGAAACTGACACTCACGACCGGGCGCGGTCTGGGCGCATCGCAGGGCCCCGGTCTGGATCTTACGTACAGCCTGAACGAAAACTGGAAAGTCGGCCTGACTGGCCGCTACGAGGAAATCCGTTTCGCACTGGACACCGATCCGGTGTCGCCGCGCACTTATGGCGAGGACCGGGGCCTGCCGCTATTCCTCAGCGTGCGTTATTCTCCATGGCCAATGACCATGGTCGGTGCTTTTTTGGGCGCCGATTTCGGCGGCAAGCTATCGATACTGGAGAGGAACGGTCAGCGGCTTTCGACTTCCGAATATGACGTCGCACCCTCGGTTGGCCTGGTTTTCAGGAGCCGTTTCTGAACTGGCATCGCGCCGCGGGCTCGGCGTCGGCCTGACAAGTCGCGGAGCGGGGAACCCTGGCGAACCAGGCGCAGCGAGATTTACATAATTTTACATAATATACATTATGCGCGATAGCCCCGTGGTCTTGAGGGGCCTTAGCCGGCCGATCGGTGCAACTATCGTACGCCGCGCCGACATCTCCGGATCTCCAGGTTCGCTTACCACCGGGCGCTGTCCCCTTTTCGATGCCCGCCCCGTCAGGCTCTTTCAATCTGAAACAGTCTGCGAAAGTTGGCGCTTGTAGTCGCTGCGACAGTTTCCAGCGGTAGGCCTTTGATGCGGGCCAGTTCCTCAGCCACGTAGCGTACGTATGCCGGCTCGTTGGTCTTGCCTCGATGTGGCACCGGTGCAAGATACGGCGAATCTGTCTCCACCATAGCGGACCCCAGCGGAACCTTCTCCGCGACTTCACGCAGCGCTTTGGCGTTCTTGAACGTCAGAATGCCCGAGAACGAGATCAGGAAGTTCATATCCATCGCCGCCTTGGCAACTTCCCAGGTTTCAGTGAAACAATGCATGACACCACCGACGGACGCAGCATCTTCTTCGCGCATGATGCTGATGGTGTCCGCACCGGCTTCGCGTGTGTGAATAATGAGCGGCTTACCGGTTTGCTTGGCGGCGCGAATGTGATTCCTGAAGCGATCGCGCTGCCACTCCAAATCCCCTTCCAGACGATAGTAATCAAGGCCTGTTTCGCCGATGGCGATGATTCTTGGATGCGCGGAAAGACTTATCAGGCGGTGGGCATCTGGTTCTTCGCCACCAACGTGATCCGGATGAACGCCCACCGAGGCATATATGTTTCGATAAGACTCTGCCAGTTCAATCACCTCGGGAAATGCCTCCAGGCTTACGCAAACGCACAACGCTCGCGTCACATTGGCCTGTTCCATACGGTTTAGAAGGTCTGCCATATCGTCCTTCAATTCCGGGAAATTGATATGGCAGTGGGAGTCTATAATTTCCATTATTCTCAATACCATAAAGGTATGTGATGACAAGTGATATGAGGTGTTGTCGACCGCTATGCGGCGGGCGCAAACTTACCAGTAGTGCGATTCACTGACCCGGGATTTAAACCCCGGCCATGTCGCGTACAGCGATTCCAGCGCGAGTCGGCGGTTGAGCGGATGCTCGGCTGCACGGCTGTAGGCACGAACCTCATCGCTCCAACGACACAGTTCCGGTCCTGCCACGATGTCGGCCATATGCTCCAGTTCTGATTGCATGTCACGGTGGTAGCGCACATCGCCGCCCTGCTTTAGCACCAGTAAATCGAACACCCACATACTTAGAATTCGTCCCACTACTCTCGGCTCCAACTTTTCAGACACGCTGGCAAGCTCAAGCGGGTCGGCCGACGGATCGGACAACCGAGCCATTAGTGTCTGACGGTTGTTCCAGAACTCCTCGTCTTTGGTAAGTTCGAGCGCCGCGAACGGCGCATAACTCGCAAGCGCCAATGCGATCTCGGCACGTTCATCCGCCTGATCTTTCAGCCAGGCTGTACCCTCTGTGCTGGGTGGTACTTTGACCGGAAGCTGAAAGCAACGACTCCTGATGGTCGGCAAAACCCGATTTCTATCGTGAGCCACGAGGATGAAATGCGTATTCCAGCTAGGCTCTTCGAGCATTTTCAACAGTGCATTGGCAGCGCTCGAATTTAGCGCCTCGGCTGGCGAGATCATGACTACTTTGGCTCCGCCTCGATGCGAAGCGGTCGTCGTTAGTTGCGACAGGTCTCGTACCGCATCAACGCTGATCGATGACGAAGCCTTCTTTGTCTCGGCGCTCTTTGCTGGCCGCGATCCGGCATTTTCGTCGGCGTCTTTCTCCGGCTGCAGGAGTCGAAAATCGGGATGATTACCAATCTCGAAAAGATGACAATCATCGCAAGTGCCACAGGGAAATCCTGAGCCACTGCTGTTCTGGCAAAGCAGACTCTGGCTTATCGCACGCGCTAGACGCTGCTTTCCGAGGCCCTTCTGACCATAGATCAACGACGCACCAGGAAGCCGCTGAGGCAGCCCTTCAAGTGCAGTCGAAAGCCAACTATAAACCTTTATAGACATATGGATGAAATAATATCTTCGAGTTTTTTATTAATAACTGCGGGGCGCACATTGGCATCAATTACGCGTATTCGCTGCGGCTGAGCACGCGCCCGTGCAAGATACGCGAAACGAACCCGTTCGAAAAATCCATCCGTCTCGCGCTCGAAGCGATCCTGCCTGCGCGGGTCGTTGATACGCTCCTTTGCCACCTCGACCGGCAGGTCAAAATAGAGCGTCAGATCAGGCTGCAGGTCGCCTTGAACCCAGCGCTCTAGCGACTCCAATTTGGCAATGCTCACTCCCGAACCGCCGCCCTGATAGGCGATAGTGGCATCAGTGAAACGATCGCACAGCACGACCTCTCCCCTTGCCAACGCAGGAGTAATGACCTTGTCGATGTGCTCGCGACGCGCTGCAAACATGAGCAAGGCTTCGGTTTCTGGTAGCACCGCATCTTCACTGTGGAGCAGAATTTCCCGCAACCGTTCCCCGAGCGACGTACCGCCAGGCTCGCGAGTCACCGTCACTGCAATGCCACGGTTAACCAGCAGCTCCTTGACCCATGCTAGCTGGGTGCTCTTGCCGGCTCCGTCGATACCCTCGAAAGTGATGAAACAGCCTTTACCCATCGTCAGCGCTGGAATCGGTTGACGGCACGGTTATGTTCTTTCAGGCTTTTCGAGAAATAGTGCGTCCCATCACCCTTGGCGACAAAGTACAAAGCGCGCGTCTCCGCTGGCTGAAGCGTTGCATAGATGGCTGCTTCGCCCGGTAGCGCGATCGGAGTCGGCGGCAGACCGTAGCGTGTGTACGTGTTATAGGGTTGATCCTCCAAAAGATCACGCTTACGCAGGTTTCCGTCGAATTTTTCACCCAGACCGTAGATCACTGTTGGGTCGGTCTGTAATCGCATGCCTTTTCGTAGCCGATTGATGAACACTGCAGCAACCATCTCGCGCTCAGTTGGTTCGCCAGTTTCCTTCTCGACAATCGACGCTAGTATCAGTCCCTGATACTTCGTTCTTACCGGCAGGTCGCTGGCACGCGTGTCCCATGCTTGCGCAAGCACCGTCTGCATCTTGTCATAGGCCTGACGCAGGATAATCAAGTCACTGGTGCCGGCCGAAAAGTGATAGGTGTCAGGAAAAAAAAGGCCTTCGGGATGCGTTTCACCCGCTCCCAGTTGTTCGAGGATTTCTACATTGCTCCAGTCTTTCGTGTTGTGCGTCAACGCCGGATGTGCGTCGAGTGCCGCGCGCAGCTGGCGGAAAGTCCAACCTTCTATGAATTGGATTTGACCCTGAGCGAATTCGCCACGAGTGAGTTTGTCTACCAAACGAAGGGGCGTGACATTGGTTTCGGCCTGGTAGCTGCCGGCCTTGATATGGCCTGATTTACCGAGAATCCGCACCAAAATCACGAAAGCGCGTGCGTCGGTGACAAGCCCCTCACCTTCCAGGCGCCGCGCTACCTGGCTCACGCCGAGCCCACGTTCGATATTGAAGTACAAGCTGCCGTCAGGAACTTTGACCGATGACATGGCAAAACGCGTCAGCCAGACACCGCCTCCAGCAAACAATAGCAGGCAGAGGACGACTAGGAAGGTAAAGGCGCGAGCAGCTGCCCTGCCACCCCTGCTCCTGCCGGAGAACGTATTGGTTCGGCGTGCGCGTCGCATGGGAACTGTCTACTAAAGCATTACCGGTGCCATCGACATGGCGTTCCCGCTGCTTGGCGCCATCGGGTAGCAGCAGTAGCTTCTAAATTGCGCGGAACGCGAGGCTTCCGTTGGTACCGCCGAAGCCAAAAGAGTTCGATAGTGCAACACGAATCTTCATTTCTCGCGCTGTATTGGGAACGTAATCGAGATCGCACTCAGGATCTTGCTCAAACAAGTTGATGGTCGGTGGCGCGACTTGATCTTTTATGGCCAGCGCGAGAAAAACAGCTTCTACACCGCCGGCCGCCCCGAGTAGATGTCCGACGCTGCTCTTAGTCGAGCTAACCGCCAATCGTTTGGCATGGTCTCCAAACGTGCGTTTCACGGCCACCGTCTCAGCTATATCGCCGAGCGGCGTGGAGGTGCCATGGGCGTTGATGTAATCGACTTCGTCGAGGTTGATCAAGCCGTTGTTCAGCGTATTGACCATGCACCTTGATGCACCTTCGCCATCCTCGCACGGTGCCGTGATGTGATGCGCATCGGCACTCATGCCATAGCCGACGAGTTCACAGTAAATCTTGGCACCGCGCTTTTTGGCATGTTCATACTCTTCCAGAACCATCACTCCCGCACCTTCACCGAGCACAAAGCCATCGCGGCCAACCTCCCACGGTCGGCTCGCAACAGCCGGATCGTCATTGCGTGTACTTAAAGCACGGGCAGCCGCGAAACCACCGACACCGAGTGGAGAAATGCTTGACTCGGAGCCGCCTGCAATCATCACGTCGACATCCCCGTACTCAATTAGTCGGGCAGAATCGCCAATACAGTGGGTTGCTGTTGTGCATGCCGTTACCATCGCCAGGCTCGGTCCTTTGAGACCGTACATGATCGACAGGTTGCCCGAGATCATGTTTATGATCGCCCCAGGGATAAAAAACGGTGAAATCTTGCGCGGTCCAACATCCAGCAGTAGACTTTTTGTCTCCTCAATCATGGGCAGGCCGCCAATTCCAGAACCGATATTGACGCCGATGCGTTCCGCGTTGTCGGGCTGCTTTTCAATGCCTGCGTCGTTAATCGCCTCGATTCCGGCAGCCACCCCATAATGAATAAACACGTCTACGCGACGCGCTTCCTTTGGGGACAAAAACTTGGCTACGTCGAAGTTTTTCACTTCGCCAGCAATGCGGGATGCAAAAGGCGAAGCATCAAAGCGGGTAATCTCGGTAATTCCGGACTTA
The DNA here is from genome assembly GCA_020346185.1 of Betaproteobacteria bacterium. Classification (GTDB taxonomy): domain Bacteria; phylum Pseudomonadota; class Gammaproteobacteria; order Burkholderiales; family Eutrophovitaceae; genus SG8-40. The sequence continues at coordinate 3,325,884 of CP070775.1, forward strand.
CCAGCAAGGATGTTTGACCAGGCTTCTTCTACCGTGTTGCCGACTGGACACACAGTGCCCAGGCCCGTAACAACAACGCGTCGCCGTGACAAATAAACTCCGTTTGTGCGGGTGACGCCTGTTCAGGAACTCAGGCGTTCAGGTGGGAATTGATGTAATCAATAGCTTGCTGGACGGAAGTAATCTTTTCCGCTTCCTCATCGGGAATCTCACACTCGAACTCTTCCTCGAGCGCCATCACCAATTCGACGGTGTCAAGCGAATCAGCACCCAGATCGTCAACAAATTTTGATTCACTCTTGATATCGGATTCGTTCACGCCCAGCTGTTCGGCGACGATTTTCTTGACGCGCTGTTCAATCGATTCCATCTAGTAACCCCTTCCCGTTTCAAACGAAAGTTTCCATCGTTGGCGCGACGTCCTGGGCCTTGCCGCAGCTCGGTGCCCTGCCAAAGACGCCGCGTATTCTAGCAAAATTACCGGCCGTCCGGCGTCACTCCATGAGCATCCCGCCATTGACGTGAATAGTAGAGCCAGTTACATATCCAGCCCCGTCTGAGGCAAGAAACAACACCGCCTCGGCAACCTCATCGCAAGACCCGAAACGGCCCAGCGGCACGTGGCCAATGAGTGATTCGCGTTGCGCCTCGCTCAACGCCCTGGTCATGTCGGTATCGATGAATCCGGGCGCTACACAATTCACGGTGACGTTGCGGCTGCCGAGCTCGCGCGCCATCGACTTACTAAACCCTTCCACGCCCGCTTTTGCAGCCGCATAGTTGGCCTGCCCTGCATTTCCCATAAAGCCCACCACCGAAGTGATGTTAATGATGCGTCCCGATCGCGCCTTCATCATGGGACGCGCGACCAGTTTCGTTAGTCGGAAAACTGACTTCAGGTTGGTTTCCATGATGTCATCCCATTCCTGATCTTTCATCCGCATGAGCAGATTGTCGCGGGTAATGCCCGCGTTATTCACCAGAATGGAAATCGGACCCAAACTCTCTTCGATGTCAGCAATGACCGACTTGCAAGCTTCAGCATTGGTGACATCCAGTTCGTATCCAGCACCCTCGATTCCAGCAGCCCTAATGTAGTCTGTGACGGATTGAGCACCGATCGCCGTCGTTGCCGTGCCGGCAATTTTGGCGCCCGCTGTACCAAGCATCTTGGCAATTGCCCTGCCGATTCCGCGACTGGACCCGGTAACCAAGGCTGTTTTTCCCGCCAAACTTTGTCCCATTACCTTTTGCCCTTCAGCGCCGAAACGGTTTCATTCAGAACGCTTGTATCGACCAGCGCAATGGTCTGCGCATCACCGCCAATCCGCTTGTTCAACCCGGTGAGAACCTTGCCCGGTCCGCACTCGACAATATGGGTTGCACCGCCCTCGTTCAGGCTTGCGATCGTCTCCGCCCAGCGCACCGGCTTGAAGACCTGACGCACCAGTGCATGGCGAAGTTCGTCGGTATTGCTTGCAAAGGATACGCTTTCATTGTGTATCACAGGTACTTTGGGCATTTGAATTGGCAGCTTGTCCAAGTTCTTTGCCAACATTTCCGCTGCCGGTCTCATCAGCGCGCAATGTGAAGGTGCGCTCATCGGCAGCAACATCGCCCGCCTGGCGCCGCGCGACTTGGCAGCTTCAACTGCGCGCTCGACGGCGGCCTTCTGACCCGCCACAACCACCTGGCCCGGAGCGTTGAAATTTGCCGCCTGTGCAATCTCCGACGCGTTGCTGGCTTCCTCGCAGGCAGCAAGCACGCCGGCGTCATCAAGCCCCAGAACGGCAGCCATGGCGCCGGTCCCGGCGGGGACCGCTTGTTGCATACATTGCGCTCGAAAGCGCACCAGGGGAACGGCATCGGAGAAACTCATCGCTTCGGATGCTACCAGCGCAGAGTATTCACCAAGGCTGTGGCCAGCGAGCACATCCGGACATTGTCCGCCGGCATCGATCCAGGCCCGGAAAACGGCAATCCCTGCCACCAGCATCAGCGGCTGGGTATTGGTCGTCAAATTGAGTACTTCGGCAGGACCATTCTCGACCATTGACCACAGATCTTCGCCCAGCAATTCAGACGCTTCCGAGAAGGTTTCCCGTACCGCTTTCAGGTCGGAAAAACCAGCCATCATGCCCAATGACTGAGAGCCCTGACCGGGAAATACAAAAGCCAGTTTCATCCTACATCCATTCAATATCGCAGCAGCACACCGCCCCAGGTGAATCCGCCACCGACACCCTCGAGCAAGAGATTTTCGCCGCGTTTAATCTGGCCTGCGTTGACCGCTTCGTCCAATGCCAGCGGGATGGATGCAGCAGAGGTATTGCCATGGTGCTCAACGGTGGAAATCAGACGCTCGAGCGGCAATTCCAGCTTGCGGGCAGTGGCTTCCATGATGCGGATGTTTGCTTGATGCGGAATGAACCAGTCAATGTCTGCTACCGACATCTTCGCTGCTTCGAGAACCTCGCGCGCAACCTCCTCAAATGCACCAACTGCAAACTTGAAAACGCTGCCACCGTCCATCTGCACAAAGGGCGAACCGATTGTCTTGCCACCACATATCCAACCAGGCACGCAAAGCTTTTCCGCGTAGCCGCCATCGGCGTGCAGTTTCGCCGCCAGAACACCCGGCTCTTGCGATACGGACAACACCATCGCACCAGCGCCATCGCCAAACAGCACGCAGGTTGTGCGATCAGTCCAGTCCAGAATGCGTGAGTAAACTTCGGCACCGACGATCAATGCGTTTTTCGCCCGCCCGGAAACGATGAACATATCAGCAATGGTTATCGCGTAAACGAATCCGCTGCAAACCGCTTGGACGTCAAACGCGGGACAGCCTCTGATGCCGAGTTTTGACTGCAAGATGCACGCGGTGCTTGGGAAAACCATGTCCGGCGTCGTGGTTGCCACGATAATGAGGTCAATGTCGGCAGGAACCAGGTCGGAATTGGCAATGGCGCGTTGACCCGCCGCAAGCGCAAGGTCACTCGCCACTTCATTATCAGTGGCTACATGCCGCTCGCGAATGCCGGTTCGCGCGAAGATCCACTCATCTGACGTGTCAACCATTTTCGCCAGATCATGGTTGGTCAAGACTTTCCTCGGAAGATAGCTCCCGGTACCGGCAATTCTCGAATACATTACGCCGCTTTCTGCTGCATGGCGTTTATCTTGTCGTTGATACTCGCGAGCATGCCACGTTTCGCCGCGGTGTAGGCACGTCTGATTGCAAATCCGAATGCATAGGCGTCTGCCGCGCCATGGCTCTTGACGACGATTCCGCGCAATCCCAAAAGGCTCGCGCCGTTATAGCGGCGATGATCAACACGCTTGCGGAAGCTCTTTACGACCGGCAGCGCCAGCAATCCACACAAACGCGTGAATGGACTACGACTGAACTCTTCGCGTAGATACTGACCCAACATTTGTGCCAGACCCTCAGAGGTCTTAAGTGCGACATTGCCAACAAAGCCGTCACAAACGATAACGTCGGTTGATCCCATGTAAATGTTGCTGCCTTCAACATTACCTCGAAAATTAAGTCCGCTTGCCCGCAGCAGCTCAGCGGCATCCTTGACGACCTCGTTACCCTTGATCTGTTCCTCTCCAATATTGAGTAGACCAATACTGGGCCGCTCGATGTGTTCGACCGCGCTGACAAGGCAACTGCCCATCACCGCGAACTGCACAAGATGTTCCGCCGTACAATTAACGTTCGCGCCGAGATCAAGCATGCAAACGCGGCCATTCACGGTCGGAAGAAACGAGGCAATGGCAGGCCGTTCGATACCGGGCATCATTTTCAGGACGAAGCGCGAGATTGCCATCAAAGCGCCGGTATTGCCGGCGCTGACACAGGCATCAGCGACGCCTTCCTTCACCAAGTCCGCCGCTACGCGCATCGATGAGTTTCGTTTGCCGCGAAGTGCATGGGCCGGCGGCTCATCCATTGCCACTACCTCGCTGGCCGCCTTGACGCTGAGTCTGTCCGATACGGTCGTACCGTAGCGGCGCAATTCTCTCTCGATCACATCGGCCAAACCAACGAGGATGATCGAAACGTCGTCTTCGCGTTTGAGAAAGTCGATCGCCGCGGGAACCGTGACTTTGACGCCGTGGTCCCCGCCCATGCAGTCAAGCGCTATGGTGATCGCCATGTATGGAGGATAAGTGACGCGCTGCTCTATCGCTGCGTTTTAATGGCTACCCCAGGGGGTGTTACCGGATAGGATTTGCAAGCCGGACACGAATACCAGCTGGCAACACGGTATCAACTGTCGCTGCTCTTGACGACTTTCTTGCCGCGATAATAGCCGCTGGGGCTGACGTGGTGACGCAAATGGGTTTCACCTGTCGTAGGTTCCACTGCCAGAGGCGGATTAGTCAAGAAATCATGCGACCGGCGCATGTTGCGCCTCGACGGTGACTTCTTGTTTTGCTGAACTGCCATCGTGTTACTCCTGAGATCGTTAATCTTTAGATCGTTAATCTTTCGTATTTGTCAATGCACCCAGCACGCTGAACGCAGAGCCTTCGCGGCCGGCATCACTCGACCACTGCGGCCGAGTGCACTTGCTTTCTTCGTGCATCGGTGCCATCGGGATCTGCAGCAAGATCTCGTCTTCCGCCAGGGCCAGCAGATCCAGCTTGCTATCGGCCAGCAATGAATCTACATCGTCCGCTTCTTCGCCTAGGTCCCCCAAATCCTGCTCTTGCTCGGCGAGCACGAAACGGCGATCCAATGCAACCCCTAGTACCAACGGTTCCAGGCATCTCTGGCAGGTCACCGTCATACTGCCCGTAACGTGCAAGTGCAAGCAAGGCCGGCCTTCGGAATCCTCAAACCCGTCTAGACCAACCTCCAATTCATCCTCGTCATCGAGCACCGCCTGTGCCAGCCGTCTTAACCCGGATACGGGAACCGAGCAACGCACTGATGAGTGTTGTTTGGCAAACTGGAGGCTGTCGACCACGGGCCATCCCGGCATAAGGCGCGCATAATATTAACTTTGAACATCCCTGTCAAAACAAAATCTTGGAAAAACAACACGAGAGAAAACAGCAGTCAGCGCGGCTCGTTCTGGCGTCCACTTCGCGATACCGAAAAACGCTGCTGAAACGCTTGCAATTGCCGTTCGAGACGGCCTCGCCGCAGATCGACGAAACGCCGGAGGAGGGCGAAACGGGCGCGGAATGCGCCGCCCGCCTGTCCCGCCTCAAGGCGCTTGCTGTCGCTGCCAGACATCCGAATGCATTGATTATCGGTTCCGACCAGGTGGCCGAGTGTGGCGGGCAACGGTTGGACAAACCATGCGATCTGCAGCGGGCGATTGCGCAGCTGTCCTGGGCCAGTGGCAAGCAAGTTGTGTTCAGCACTGCCCTGACTTTGCTCAATTCGGTGACAGGTCGCGAGCAGACCCGGGTAGTACCGACCACGGTCCGGTACCGCTGCATTTCCAAAGCTGAAATCGAGCGTTATCTGCAGCAGGAAGCAGCCCTCGATTGCGCAGGCAGTGCCAAGGTAGAGGGTCTGGGAATCGCTCTGCTGGACGCAATCGAGGGCGCTGATCCGACAGCGTTGATCGGGCTGCCGTTGATCGCTTTGTGTTCCATGCTCCGTGAGGAAAACGTCATCGTTCCTTGAATCCGTGCGGCTACCCAAACCCTCGATTAACGCAGTTCCAAACCCGTCTCTCGCAGAACAGTCTCACCGAGCGATGCGCCGAACCGGCGCGCGACCCTCTCGACAAGGCTTTCACGGCGACTGTAGTTGACGATTTTTTCGGCTTGCACCACTTCTCTGGCGACATAGGCGACGCTACCGAGAGCATCGGCCAGTCCTAGTTCGATGCTTTCTTCTCCAGTCCAGACCAGCCCCGAGAACGTTTGTTCTGTTTCTTTAAGCCGATCGCCACGGCCTTCGCGTACCGCCTCGATAAACTGCGAATGAATGTTATCGAGCATTTTCTCGGCATAGTCGCGCTGTTCTATTTCGAGCGGCGAGAACGGATCCATGAAACCCTTGTTGTCACCTGCAGTAAGCAAACGTCGCTCAATGCCGAGCTTTTTCATGGCATCGGTAAACCCGAAACCATTCATCAGCACGCCGATCGAGCCCATGATGCTAGCCTTGGCAACAAATATCTTTTCCGCCGCCACTGCGACGTAATAGCCACCTGATGCGCATATGTCCTCGACCACCGCATACAGCGGGATGTGCGGATGCAGGTCGCGCAGCCGGCGGATTTCATCGTTGATACTTGCCGCCTGGACCGGACTGCCGCCAGGGCTGTTGATACGCAATAGCACTGCCTTAGTGCCCTCAGCCTCAAACGCATCTTTCAAGCCAGCGACAACATCGTCGGCATTTGCTTCGGAATTCGGCGCAATGATACCGTTCAGTTCTACAACCGCGGTGTGATCACCTGTCTCGATAGCGCCACCCTCTCCCAGCCAACCAATTGCGAAGAACAGCAGCAGAAAAAGGTAAACAAAGGTCAGCGCCTTGAAGACAATGCCCCAGCGGCGCGCGCGTTTCTGTTCAGCCAATGCATCACGCGCCAGCTTCTGGATTACATCGCGTTCCCAGTTGGCATCGTTACCGTTCATCAGTGGCGTCCTCTTGTTCGATCAGGTAAATGTTCCCGCCGCGTTCGGAGGTCGGTAAAGGCTGCAGTCCGCCCCCTTTACACGGCCCCATGGCGCACCTACCGCTGTTCGGGAAATAAGCCGCGCCGTGCGTTGCGCACACCAAGTATAAACCCGAGATGTCGAAGAAATCGCCTTCCGCCCAATCAAGCTCCACCGACACGTGAGCACATCGGTTAACGTAGGCATAGACGACACCTTGGTAGCGGATGGCAAAAGCAGGCAACCAGCGGCCATCAGGAGTGTCGACCGTGAAACGAAACCCTCTACCCCTTTCGACAATTTGATCCGAAGTCGCGATTAGCCGTTCTCTTCCAGCCACTCCAAAACTTCCGAAAAACTGTCCATGCAGCCAAGAGACTGACACTCTTCCAGCGACGCCGCGCCATGAGCGCCATAGGAAACCGCCAGCGCTTGGGCGCCGGCGTTGGCTGCCAACTGCAAGTCGTGAGAGGTGTCGCCGATCATCAGGGTTCTTGAAGCACTGGTGTCAGTTACTTGCATGATGTGATTGAGCATATCCGGATGCGGTTTGGGAAAGCCTTCGTCGCCGCACCTCGTCGCCGTGAAACGTGTGCCGAAGGCGAGCCTGCTAAGGGCTCGATCGAGGCCGACCCGGCTCTTCCCCGTTGCGACCGCAAGTGTGTAGCCCATCTCGTCGAGTAAGGCGATACCCTCCTCGACCAAGGGAAATATTTCCACTGCCTCATCACCGGCAAGGAAATGATAGCGGTAACGGTTCGCCAGTTCGTGGTAGCGTCCCTTTTCAAGCTGCGGCACAAGGTAAGCCAACGCATCATGCATGCCCAGCCCGATGACATGTCGCGCGTCTGCAATGCTCGGTACCGGCAAGTCCAGATCCGCACAGGCGGCCTGAATACTTGCCGCAATGTGACCGGCGGAATCCACCAGAGTACCGTCCCAGTCAAATACCAGAAGATCAAATTTCTTTGGGTTGGTCACGAACAGGTTTCAGCGCTGCGAATCAACTAACAAGCGCACTTCTGGTCAACATGCATCGACTCATCCATGAATCGACCCGAGAAAGCGCACAAGTTCTCCCGGTAGTGGTGCCTCGATGCGCAGGAGCTCGCCAGTGGCAGGATGTTTCAAAGTAACAGACAAAGCATGCAGGAACATGCGTTTCAGCCCTCCCTTCTCGAGCGTTTTGTTGATGTCAAATTTGCCATACTTGTCGTCCCCGGCAATCGGAAAACCCAGATGCGAGAGGTGTACCCGGATTTGATGGGTGCGCCCGGTCTTGAGTTCGGCTTCGATCAGGCTGTAACCGTCATAGTGACCTAGCAATTTGAAAACCGTTATTGCGGCCGCACCCTGGCCATCAACCGTCACCCGGCGCTCTCCACCGCCGATGACATACTTGCGCAGAGGCAGCCGCACAGTTTGACGCGGTTTCTTCCAGTCGCCAAGCACCAGTGCATGGTAGCGTTTGTCGACCTGACCGCAGCGAAGCTGGGCGTGAACATTGGTAAGGGCACGGCGCCGTTTAGCCAGTAGCAGGACACCAGACGTTTCACGATCGAGGCGATGAATGAGTTCGAGGAAGGGCTGATTCGACCGCTCTTCTCTAAGCTGTTCAATCGCCCCAAAGGATATGCCGCTGCCGCCATGCACGGCCACGCCGGCTGGCTTGTCGATGGCGAGCAGCCATTCATCCTCATAGAGGGGGTTTGCCCCGAGCCGGCCAAGCCCGCCACCGCTCTGGGTGGCCGGCGCGGCTACCCAAACCGGCGGAATTCGAACTTGGTCACCCGGTTTGAGCCGATGGGTGGCACTGACCCGCCCGCTGTTCACGCGCACCTCACCGCTGCGCAAGATTCGGTAGATGTGGCTGCGCGGCACGCCTTTCAGCGTTTTGGCCAGGAAATTGTCGATCCGCTGCCCCTCTGCCGATTCATCGACCTCGACCCAGCTGACCGAGCCTTTGCTTAACTCATTCATTTTGCTTATACTCTGTGGGACGATATCGGCTCCAAAATGAGGAGACTTCACGGTCAAAGCGGGCTTGGCGAACCAAACAAGGGCCAGGCAGATTGCGTGGGCGGGTAGGATAGCCCTGACCGTTCGTCAGCGGGTTAACTTCGCTCACCCGAACAAGTAGCGATAGCCATTGACTTACGCGCTCTCAATATCGCAGTGGATTTTGCGTCCTGCACGGACATAGCGTCGCAGGACGCTCGCGACAAACCGACAGACTGACATTATTCACCTTCAACGATTTGGTGTTTATGAACTGTTAGCACATAGCACACACATCCCGTTTGCAAAACGGGCATGCTCCGGGTTTGTCCTCCCTGACGCTGCGAGCGCGGGAGAACAAAAGAAATGAAGCGCATGCTGTTTAATGCAACTCACGCAGAAGAACTGCGAGTTGCGATTGTCGACGGACAAAAACTCCTCGACCTTGATATTGAAACAACCGGCAAGGAACAACGCAAGAGCAACATCTACAAAGGCATTATCACCCGCATCGAACCCAGTCTCGAGGCTGCATTCGTGGATTACGGCGCCGATCGGCACGGCTTTTTGCCTTTCAAGGAAATAAGCCGGGCCTACTTCAAGAAACCCGACGTTGATCCCTCACGGGCGCGTATTCAGGACGCGCTGTCAGAAGGCAAGGAAGTCATCGTCCAGGTGGACAAGGACGAACGCGGCAGCAAAGGGGCTGCCCTGACAACCTTTATCAGTCTCGCCGGGCGCTACCTAGTATTGATGCCCAACAACCCGCGCGGCGGTGGCGTGTCGCGCCGTATCGAGGGTGAAGAGCGCAACGAACTGCGTGAAACCATCGCCCAGCTAGATATCCCGCAGGGCATGAGCATCATAGCCCGCACGGCAGGCATCGGCCGATCGGCTGAAGAACTGCAATGGGACCTGTCATATCTGTTGCAGTTGTGGCGTGCCATTGAAACTGCCGCCAGTCAGCAAAGCGGAGCCTTTCTGATTTATCAGGATGCGAGCCTGGTAATCCGCGCCATCCGCGATTATTTTCACCAGGACATCGGTGAAATCCTCATCGACACCGAAAGCATCTACGAGCAGGCTCATCAGTTCATGAGCCACGTGATGCCGCAGAATGTCAACCGGGTAAAGGTGTACACGGATGACGTACCGTTGTTCTCGCGGTTTCAGATCGAACATCAGATTGAAACTGCCTACTCACGTAAAGTCCCTCTGCCCTCTGGCGGCTCAGTGGTTATCGATCACACCGAAGCAATGGTCGCAATCGACGTCAATTCGGCACGATCAACGAAAGGCAGCGACATCGAAGAAACAGCGCTCCGCACGAATCAGGAAGCAGCTGACGAGATCGCTCGCCAGTTGCGTTTGCGCGACCTCGGCGGACTGGTGGTGATTGATTTCATCGATATGGAAAGTAGCAAGAACCAACGCGAGGTGGAACTGCGCTTGCGTGATGCCCTGAAATACGATCGCGCGCGCGTACAAACCGGCAAGATCTCCCGTTTTGGACTTTTGGAATTGTCGCGTCAGCGCTTGCAAACTTCACTCGGTGAGACCAGTCACATCGCTTGCCCGCGCTGCAGTGGGACCGGTCACATCCGATCGACCGAATCCACGGCACTGCACATCCTGCGGATTTTGCAGGAAGAGGCGATGAAAGAGAACACGGCAGCGATTAATGTTCAAGTGCCGGTCGACGTGGCAACTTACCTACTGAATGAAAAGCGCAATGAGATCCACGTCGTAGAACAGCGGCTCAAGATCACCTGCATGCTGATCCCGAACATTCATTTGCAGACACCCAACTACACTATCACCCGGCTTAGGCACGATGAGCTCAATCAGGCCGACATTATTGCCCCCAGCCACACCCTCGCCGAGGTTCCGACCGAGCAAGTGGAGGAGCAACCGCGCAGTCAGAAAACGGAGGTCGCAAAAACCCGGGCAGCGGTCCAGAGTGTCACCCCAGCCCAACCAGCGCCCTCCCGGAGAGCGAAAACGGCGGAAAAACAGCCCTCGTTGCTGGCAAGGATCATTGCCTGGCTGTTTGGCGGTGGTCGCAAGCCCGCCGAAAAGCCGAGAAAGACCGGCGGACGGCCCAGGCGCGGCTCACGCGCCGGACGAGAGGATCGAGCTCCGGCTCGCGGCGGACGCGAAGCGCAACAAGAGCAGCGGGAAAGACGCCGACGCCGAGGTAAGACGGGGGGTGAAACGGCTGAACAGAGTGGATCCCAGCGCGAACCGAGTCGGCAGCATCAACAACCTGCAGAGCGCACGAAGTCGCCGCGTCGAGAGCAGCAGCGAGTGGCCTCGAAGGCTCGTGCCGAACGCACAGAGAGCGCTGCAATCGAGCAGCGCCCGCCTGGAAGCCGGGCCGAACCAGACAGTGAATCGCGGACGGGACGCCGCCGGCGGCGGCGCGGCCGTGGAAGCGAGCGGCGTCAGGAGACGCAGACCAGTGCGAACGGCGCAGCGCAACCATCCCGCGCGAGGCCAGCTATCGAGGTCGGGTCTAAGCAGCTGCCCGAGGCAGAACCATTAGTCGAGCAACAAGTAGCAGCGGCTGGCGTGATCGCCCAGACCAGTGTCTCACGGTCGGCATCCGGGACCGAAGCGGCTGGCGAAGTGTCGGCGATTCCACCAGAAACTGCATCAGGCGAAGATGCGCAGGCCATAGTCGAGCCGGTGCGAGAAGAATCGGCGCAGCTGGCAATCTCCTTATCGGAGAACGCACTGACGGAAGGACGTTCCTCGGAAAGCGCGGCGAGCGGCGAACCGCAATCGCTACCGCATCAATCTCAACCCGAAGCAGTCGACGTCGATCACGCCGAATACCGTGTCGCGCCAGCCGAAGCAGGCGAATTAGCTTCGGTAGAGGAAATTTCGGTGGCCGTTGCAGGCGCGCAAATCACGCAAGTCGAGGAACCAGAGGAGCCGGTCGGTGTTTCCCAGCCGCAAGCGGGTATCGGTGAGCGAATCATGCCGGTGGAGCAGAGTGCGGAGTTCGAGCCAGAAATAGGTGCTGGGCAGCAACCGGAAAGCAAGTCTGCTGGGACTCCTTCGGTTGACCCTGGTTGGAGAATGGAGCCGCTACAGTTGCCGCCCGATATGGAACTTGTGGAGACGCGGGCCGAGGCCGTGGCAGAAGCAACCGAGCCTGAGGCTGAACAGCACACTCCGAGCCGGCCTCGACGTTCGCTCGTGCAAGCGGAACGCTCGCCTGCTGATGAGCCGCTTGTCCAGATCGAGACTGGGTCTTCACACGCGGTTGACCGACCTGACAATCACTAACGCGTCATTATCTGTTGGCAGTCAAGGGCAGCTCGGCTAGATGTCGAGCTTGTTCTTGATGTACGAAAGTAGTCCTGCTGCACCATCCTCGATCATGTCGAGCACGAATTCAAATCCCTGCTCGCCACCACAATATGGATCGGGCACTTCGTAGCCACCAAATTTCTGACTGAAGTCCATGAACATCGACACCTTTTGCAGGTGTTCATCCGGCGCGCCTTTCTCGAGGATAAACTTGTGTTCCCGGTCCATGGCCAGAAGGTGGTCGAATTCGACAAAGTCCGACACTGCAAGCTGTCGCGCACGCAGGCCAGTCAGATCATAGCCACGGCGTGCCGCGGCACGCACGCTGCGGCGGTCGGGTTGCTCGCCAACGTGATAACCGTGGGTTCCCGCCGAATCGACCACAACGTGCCGGTGCAGATTGTAGGCCTCGACCAAATGGCGAAAAACCCCTTCTGCTGTCGGTGAACGGCAGATGTTGCCGGTGCAGACGAACAGTATCCGCACCGGGACGATCTGTTCGCCCGTTTCACCCATCTAAGACCCCAATGGCGGTCGTGCTCCTGTTGCCTGGCATCAGGTCAATAATCCACTTTGCGCCCGCTGGCTGACGCCGTGGCTCGTTTGCGGTCACCACGCCTCGAGACAGCTTGTGGCGGGTCGCGCTGCTCTTCGTCGCCGATACAATCTACTTCAGCCACGCCGAATAGCTGCGTGCGCAGTTCCTTGAGCCGGTCTCTGAGTTCAGCTGCACGTTCAAATTCAAGGTTGCGTGCGGCATCGTGCATATCGCGCTCGATACGCTTAAATTCGCGCGACAACGCCTTCTCGTTCATTGCCCGATAGGTGCTCATCGTTTGCGCCGCTTTCAGCGCTTGTTGTTCGACGTCCGGTTGATACACGCCGTCAATCAGGTCTTTCACTTTCTTGTGCACGCCCTTTGGCGTGATGCCGTGGCTTTCGTTATGGCCGATTTGCTTCCGGCGGCGCCTCTCCGTCTCGTTGATTGCCATTTGCATCGAGTGCGTTACAGTATCGGCATACATGATTGCTGTTCCGTGCAGATGCCTCGCAGCGCGCCCGATGGTTTGAATCAGTGATCGTTCCGAGCGTAAGAAACCCTCCTTGTCAGCGTCGAGAATGGCAACCAGGGACACCTCAGGCAAATCCAGTCCCTCTCGCAACAAGTTAATTCCGACCAGTGTGTCGAACTGACCGATACGCAAGTCACGAATGATTTCAACTCGTTCCACGGTATCGATATCAGAGTGCAAATACCGCACCCGTATGCCGTGCTCGGCGAGATAATCAGTAAGATCTTCTGCCATGCGTTTGGTCAGCGTGGTGACCAGGATCCGCTCATCGCGGTCGACGCGCAGATTGATCTCGGAGAGCAGGTCATCCACCTGAGTCGATGCTGGACGAACAACGATCTCGGGATCGACCAGGCCGGTCGGTCGCACGACCTGTTCTACGACCTTGGACTGGTGCTTCTTTTCGTAATCAGCCGGCGTCGCAGAGACGAACACTGTCTGCGGCATCATGGCTTCAAACTCATCGAGACGAAGCGGACGGTTATCCAGTGCTGAGGGTAGCCGAAAACCATACGCGACCAGATTTTCCTTTCGCGCCCGATCACCGCGGTACATGCCCCCGATCTGGGGCATTGTGACGTGTGACTCGTCGACAAACAGCAGCGCGTTGGGGGGAAGATAGTCCATCAAGGTCGGAGGTGGATCCCCCACCCCGCGCCCAGACAAATGCCGTGAATAGTTCTCGATCCCTTTGCAAAACCCGAGTTCGTTCAGCATTTCGATGTCGAATCGGGTGCGCTGCTCTATTCGTTGCGCTTCGACCAGTTTCCCTTCTTTGTGGAAATAGGCCACGCGTTCGACCAGTTCCTGCTTAATCGCCTCCAAGGCGCGCAGAACCGTTGACCGCGGGGTCACGTAATGGCTCGACGGATATACCGTGAAGCGCGGCAGCTTCTTCATGATCTGCCCGGTTAACGGGTCAAACACCGACAAGCTTTCCACCTCATCGTCAAACAGTGAAACGCGCACCGCCAGTTCCGAGTTTTCCGCCGGGAAAATGTCAATAACGTCGCCCCGGACTCGAAACGTGCCCCTGCGGAAATCGAACTCGTTTCTTTGATACTGCATTTCCGCGAGCCGCGCGATGATTGCTCGCTGGCCGACCCGTTCGTTAACACGCAGGTGCAAGATCATCCCGTGGTAATCAACTGGATCACCAATACCGTAGATACAAGAAACCGTCGCCACGATCACGGCGTCCTCGCGTTCGAGCAACGATTTGGTGGCCGATAGTCGCATCTGTTCTACGTGCTCGTTGATACTGGAGTCTTTCTCGATGAACAAATCGCGCGAGGGTACATATGCTTCGGGCTGATAGTAGTCATAGTACGAGACGAAGTACTCGACTGCATTTTCCGGAAAGAAGTCCCGGAATTCCGCGTATAGCTGCGCGGCAAGCGTCTTGTTCGGCGCGATGACGATTGCCGGGCGCCCGGTCCGGGCGATAACGTTGGCCATGCTGAAGGTCTTGCCCGACCCTGTGACCCCGAGCAGGGTCTGGTACTGGAGTCCGTCTTCGATACCTTCGATGAGCTGCGAAATCGCCGCTGGTTGGTCACCTGCCGGATCGTAAGGCCGGTGCAGGCGAAATGGGCTCCCGGGAAGCGAAAGCACGCCCAGGGACTGCGGCTGTTCCACTAGTAAGTCTCGTCCATCAAGTTATTGGAAAGCCCTCAAATGCCAGCGAGAAAATGCGCGAACCTACCCATTGGAGGGCACCATGTCGTCGGTAACTGGACAGCATATCAAATCGGGAGTTCGAAAACGCTCGATTTCTCGCTGGCTGATCGTATTATTGAATTCGAGACGCATGTACCGTCTGCGCTAAAATCCACGGCTGGCCCAGCGGTTCAGGCTGAGACAGCTTCGATTGAAAACCGCATCGATTGAAAACAACAGGCCAACTGGAACCAACAGAGCCACTCCTGAGCAGCGAACTATGAGCACTTCTCCCCTTGCCAGTGTCCAAATGGCACCTCGCGACCCGATCCTGGGCCTGACTGAACTGTTCAACGCCGACGAGAACGAGTTGAAAGTTAATCTCGGCGTCGGTGTTTATTACGACGACAGCGGTAAGGTGCCTTTGCTCGATTGCGTCAGACAGGCAGAACAGCAACTGGCTGCAGCGGCGAAACCACGCGCGTACTTGCCAATCGACGGACTCGCAAGCTATGACAGTGCCGTACGACAACTGGTGTTCGGTGCCGACTCGCCGCTTATCGCGGAGAACCGAATCGTTACGCTGCAGACCGTCGGCGGCACTAGCGCGCTTAAAGTTGGAGCCGACTTTCTGCGGCGCATTTGTCCCGATGCACAAGTATGGATTTCGAATCCCAGTTGGGCGAACCACCGCGGTATCTTCGAGAATGCCGGTTTCAAGGTAGATGCATATCCCTACTACGACGCAGCCAACCACGGTGTCGAGTTCAAAGCCATGACCGCCTTTCTGCAGCAGCTTCCAGCCGGCTCGATCGTGCTGCTGCATGCCTGCTGCCACAATCCGACCGGCGTTGACTTGTCCAAACAGGAGTGGGCCGAAATCATTTCAATCGTCCAGCAAGGCGGGCTGATCCCGTTTCTCGATATGGCATATCAGGGCTTCGGCGACGGCCTAGGTGAGGATGCACACGCGGTGCGGGCATTCGCCGGCGCCATGTCCCCGGTATTCGTGGCCAACTCATTCTCCAAATCCTTCTCCCTGTATGGCGAACGTGTCGGCGGACTGTCGATCGTCACACAGAGCACCGACGAGTCGGCACGCATCCTGAGCCAGCTCAAGCAGTTGGTTCGGACCAATTATTCAAATCCCCCTACGCATGGCGGACAGATCGTTGCCACCGTGCTCGCCGATAGCCAGTTGCGTTCATTGTGGGAGACGGAATTGGGTGGCATGCGGGAGCGCATCCGCAGCATGCGTGAAGCGCTGACCAGCAGCATTGCCAAACGCGTGCCGGGAGCGGACTTCTCCTTTGTCACACAGCAGCGGGGCATGTTTTCTTACTCGGGTCTCAGCAAGCAGCAAGTCCAGCGTCTGCGCGAAGAGTACTCGGTGTACGCGATCGACAGCGGACGTATCTGTGTCGCCGCACTGAATTCACACAACATCGATTATGTTGCCGATTCAATCTCGAAGGTGATCGGCTAAATCGAGCGTCTATACCTCGCCCGGGACGCGCGGGCGAACGTCCGAAACCGCCACAGTCACTACTTGTGGCGCTGCCCCGCTTCAGGACGGTTGGTTGACCTGGCCGGGGTGAGTCACTATCATACGCCGCTCCCTTTCCCCGATAGCTCAGTCGGTAGAGCAACTGACTGTTAATCAGTGGGTCGCTGGTTCGAGCCCAGCTCGGGGAGCCAGTCAGCAATAAAGCCGGTTCGAGTTCTCTCGACCGGCTTTTTGTTTCCTAAAGCGATAACAGCTGCTACATGTAGCGCAACGGGCATCGACAATAATCCGAGATCGAGAGATTGCAGGCCGAGGTTGCCGCCAGAGGTGAGAGCGTCGTCGCCAAACCGATCGTCGTGACGAATCGCACCGGCGAGGGGGTCGCCGAAGGTTCCAAGACGATCTACGCGGCATCGAAGGAGCACTACCGCGCGAAGCGCTGTCGCATAGCGCAAACAGCGAGCGAATAGCTCAAGGAGGCAGTCATGGTGCGATACTCGATGCCAGCTCAGGCATGGTGCAAGTGTGGAGCCGTGCAAGTCACGATGCACGGTGCTCTCGCGGTGATTCTGCCACTTCAGCATTTGCCAGCGCCTTAGCAAGGCGCCCTACGGAGGTACCGTGTTTCTGTGGCGCTGGCACGTGGACGTCAAGGACCCGGTTCAGCTTACCTGGAAACGCCATCGGTGGTTGCCCATCAACCTGAATCGCGGGACCTGCGGAACGTTAATTCTCGAACACCTGGCGGTCTCTCCGCCGTCCGTCGTCATCGGGCGAACCTGAAAGGATCAGGACCTGTTGCCGCCGCTGCGGGGCCATGTCTGCTATGAAGGACGCGTCGCGGACATCGACGACGGACTGCCCGAGCGGTTCGGGTACATGTCGAGCCAACTGGCCGCTTTGAGCTGGTACGTGGCGGGTATGCTGGGTCGACGCTAGCTATTCGTTCCCACGACGTCGTACCCACCATACCGCTAAGGGTGGTCCTCCCGGAGCCAGATATACTGCGGCGAGTGTTTCTGACTCGTGGCGGCCTCGAAACCTTACGCAGTGGCGGACCGTCAGTTGCCGCCGATTGCGACAGACGCGATTTGATAAATGTGTCCGTCGCAGTGCTATGATTTACGGCATGCGTTCGCCGATTCGTGACATGTCAGTAAGTATCAAAACGCCGGAAGAGATCAATAAAATGCGGATTGCGGGAAAGCTCGCGTCGGAAGTCCTCGATTTCATTACGCCGCATGTCAAACCGGGCATTACAACCGAAGAGCTCGACAAAATTTGTCATGACTATATGGTGGAGCGCCAAAATACTGTCCCGGCGCCGCTGAACTATGCTCCGCCTGGGTACCGGCCTTTTCCAAAGTCGATTTGCACCTCGGTTAATCACGTCGTTTGTCACGGCGTGCCTGGCCCGAAAAAGCTCAAGGCCGGTGATGTAGTGAACATCGACATTACTGTAATCAAGGAAGGCTATCACGGTGACACCAGCCGTATGTTCTGCGTCGGCGAGCCATCCATCCGCGCCAAGCGGCTGTGTGACATCACGTATGAGTGCATGTGGCAGGGAATCGTGGAAGTCAAACCTGGCGCCTATTTGGGCGATATCGGGCATGGCATCCAGGCTTGGGCTGAAAAGCACGGCTACAGCGTAGTACGGGAATTTTGCGGTCACGGTATCGGAAGCAAGTTTCACGAAGAGCCTCAGGTTCTGCATTACGGCAGCCGGGGTACCGGCCTCGAACTCCAGCCCGGCATGACGTTCACCATAGAACCGATGATCAATGCGGGTAAAGCCGGAATCCGTCAGCTCGGTGACGGCTGGACCGTCGTCACCAAGGACCGTGAGCTCTCCGCGCAATGGGAGCACACGATCCTGGTCACTGAGGATGGCTACGAAGTTCTGACGCTGTCCGCCAAAACGCCTCCGCCACCGGCTTTTGCAAGCTGACGCATGGCCCGCGTACAGCAAACTAGCGTGCTGGCAATGCCCGGCGAGGCGCCCGTTTGGCGCAAATATCTTCAGGAACGTAAGCAAAGTATTTTCACCAGCTTCCAGAAGCAAGCCGATCCTTTCAAGACGCTCGCGGAACTCGCGGCTGCCGTAGATGACGCACTGAGCGCGATCTGGGCCGCCACGAAACAGTCTAGTGCAGCGTGTTTGATTGCTGTTGGCGGTTACGGGCGTGGTCTGCTCTACCCGCACTCCGATGTCGACGTGTTGATTCTCTTGCCTGGCAAAGCCGACAAGAAGACCCGTACCCAACTCGAACACCTCATTAGCCAGTTATGGGATGCCGGCCTCGAAATCGGTCATAGTGTGCGCACCATTGAGCAATGTCTGGAAGAGGCCAGTCAGGACATCACAGTTCAGACAACGCTGCTCGAGTCGCGTCTAATCGCTGGCAACCGGCGAACTTACAGCCGCTTCTGCAACTCGATCAAGTCCTCTCTCAAGGTAACCGACTTTGTCGAAGGTAAGCTGCTGGAACAACAGCAGCGACATGGTCGCTTCAATAATACAGCACACAATCTTGAACCTAACCTGAAGGAAAGTCCTGGCGGTCTGCGCGATCTGCAGAATATCTTATGGATATCGTCGGCTGCTAATCTCGGAACCAGCTGGAAGGCACTGACACAGCAACGCATCCTAACCAATATAGAGGCGCGCCAGCTGCGGCGACACGAAAGAGCCTTGGCCGAATTGCGCATCCGGCTGCATTATCTGGCCGGACGTCGCGAAGACCGTTTGTTGTTCGATTTTCAGAGTGTGCTGGCATCGCAATACGGTCTGAAGAATACGGTTGCCAAGCGTGCCAGCGAGCAGCTCATGCAGCAGTTCTATACGACAGCCAAGTCCGTAACCTTGTTGAATACGATCGTTCTGCAGAATTTGCGTAATCGCGTTTACCCGCAAACGCACAGTAAGCCTATTGCGCTAAATGATCAATTTCAAATCAGTGGCGAGGTCATCGAGGCCCGTGGTCCGGGTCTGTTTCAGCGTCACCCCGATGCCATATTAGATGTTTTTCTACTCTGGCAGATGCACCCGGAGGTGAAGGGAATTGCCGTCGGTACCATGCGCGCTCTCTGGCATGCGCGTGATTTGATCGACGCAAAGTTCCGGCGCAGTACCAAACACCGCAGACAATTCACGGCAATCCTGCGACAGCCGTCAGGACTAACACATACGCTCAGGAGAATGAATCAGTTCGGTATCTTGGGACGCTATATCCCAGAATTCGGCCGCATTGTCGGTCAGATGCAACACGATTTGTTCCACGTCTACACGGTCGACGAACATATCCTGATGGTGGTGCGTAATCTGCGCCGGTTTACGGTACCCGAAATGGCCCACGAATACCCTTTGTGTAGCCGTCTCATCTCCGAGTTCGAAAGTCCCGTACTACTTTATATCGCGGGTCTATATCACGATGTCGCAAAAGGGCGTGGCGGTGACCACTCCCTGCTTGGGATGCAGGACGCGGAACGCTTCTGCCGGCGTCACGGCATCGATGAGCAAGACACTGAGCTCGTCGTATGGCTTGTCGAGAAGCATTTGTACATGTCGGCGGTGGCGCAAAGACGGGACTTGACCGACGCGACTGTCATTGCCGCCTTCGCCGATGAGGTCAAGACTGACCGCCGCTTGGTGGCGCTGTACCTGCTGACCGTGGCAGATATTCTCGGTACCAGCCCTAAAGTCTGGAATGCCTGGAAGGCAAAGCTGCTTGCAGAGCTGTTCCATGCTGCGCGCCGCTACCTTTCGCACGGCTCGGTACCGAGTGACCGGGTTTTGGCTTCCAAACACGAGCGCGCGCTCACACGCTTGCGCGCCTACGCGCTGCCCGAGGGTGCGCACGAAGCATTCTGGCAGAAACTCGACGACAGTTATTTTTTGCGCCACGATGAGCAGGACATCGTCTGGCATACGCGAGTGTTGAGTTACCGATTCGAGACCCGAACGCCAATAGTCAAGGTCCGTCTTTCACCAATTGGTGAGGGCCTGCAGGTAATGATCTATGCGCCTGACGAAAACCTGATGTTCGCCCGCATCTGCGGATTCTTCCAGCAAACCAATTTTGATATTGTCGAGGCCAAAATCTATACGACTCAACACAGCTACGCTTTGGACACGTTTCAGGTCATGACAACCGGGCAGATCGATGTGCATTACCGCGACATGGTTCGTTACGTTGAGCATGAGCTGCGCTTGTGGCTCAAGCACTCCGATATCCCTGCAGCAAGAAAGAGCCGATTATCGCGTCAACTAAAGCATTTCCCGATCTCGCCGTTGGTCACGATACGACCGGATGACCGTGCCCGGTTTTATTATCTGAACATTGTGGCAGGTGACCGCCCGGGCTTGCTCTACCGTGTTGCACTGATATTGGCGCGATACCAAATCAGTATCTACAACGCGAAGATCAACACGCTCGGGGAGCGGGCTGAGGATACGCTGTTGGTGCAGGGCGAAGCGCTGAAGAATTCCCGGACCGTGCTCCGGTTGGAGTCAGAACTCGTTCATGAACTGCAGGCGAAATCCTGACGCTGAACAAGTCGCACTACTTCTCGTCCGGAAACTCCTGCTCCGGAAACAATTCTTCGTTGAAACCGAACTGTCGCAGGTCGCGGATTCGCAGAGGATACAGAATCCCTTGCAAGTGATCGCATTCATGTTGAACAACGCGCGCGTGAAAACCATCTACGCGACGGTCGATCTCATTGCCAAACTGATCAAAACCACGGTAATGAATGCGGCTGTACCGCGGCACCAAGCCGCGCATTCCCGGAACCGACAAGCAGCCTTCCCAGCCATCTTCCAGTTCTTCACCGAGCACCTCGACCACGGGATTGACAAGCACAGTAAACGGCACCGATGGGGCGTCCGGATAACGTGGAGTAGCTTCAACGCCAAATAGCACAACCTGAAACGACACTCCGATCTGCGGTGCAGCGATGCCAGCACCACTTTTCGACTGCATTGTGTCTCGCATGTCTTCGATGAGAGCATGCAATTTCGGAGTGTCAAACGCGTCGACTGATCGGGCTTGTTCGAGCAACACCGGGTGCCCCATGCGCAAAACCGGCCTAATCGGCATGATTATCTACCAGCGTCGCCAGCAAAGCCCTCACCTTATGCATTGCCTCGTCGAGAACAGAACGGATGACATCGAGATCGACCGCTTCGGCACTGCCAGCACGCCCGGCAGCCCAGTTGGCAACTACGGCGATGCTCGCGTAACACAGGCCCATTTCACGCGCCAGGGCTGCTTCCGGCATACCCGTCATCCCCACCATGTCGGCACCGTCACGTCCCATGCGATTGATCTCCGCGGCCGTCTCCAGCCGCGGCCCTTGTGCTGCCGCGTAGACACCCTCGGCAATAACCGGTATCCCTTCGAGTTTCGCTGCATCGATTAGCGCTTGACGCAACTCCTCGCAGTATGGCTGCGTGAAGTCGATGTGGGTGACCGGCTGCTCCGGGCTGTCAAAAAACGAGTGCATGCGCCCGTAGGTGTAATCTATGATTTGGTCCGGCACCGCGAGTGCCCCGGGGAGAAAATCCGTCCTTATGCCGCCCACGGAAGCGACCGACACTAGTCTCGAAACCCGCTGCGCATGCATCGCCCAGACGTTGGCGCGATAGTTAACGGCATGCGGCGGGATGGTATGTCCATATCCGTGTCGCGCGATGAATACGACTTCGTGGCCATTCATGGATCCAAACGTCAGCGCACCTGAAGGTTCGCCATAAGGCGTACGCACCACTTCACGGCGTGTAATTTGTAGATTCGACAGGCGGGTGAGACCGCTACCGCCAATGATGCCGATCATGCTCTGACCCTCAGATGCTGTCGTTCATTGCTTGAGTGCATAGATTGCAGGCAAATTACGCCACGCGTCGCGCACGTCCATGCCGAATCCGAAGACATAACGATCGGGCACAGTCACGCCAACAAAGTCCGCGCGCACCGGTTTCTCTGCCTTCACCGTCTTGTCAGCCAGAACTGCAGTATAGATAGCTGTGGCACCGTTATCAGAAAGCCACTTCTTGACCTCCGACAAGGTACGACCTTCATCCAGGATATCGTCGATGACCAGCACGGTGCGCCCGGCCACGCTGGTGCGAGGCTGGACAATCCACTCTATGTCACCGCCCTTAGTGCCGCCACGGTAGCGCGTCACGTGCACATAATCAAACTCGAGCGGAAAGCGGAGCCTAGGAAGCAATTGGCCCGTGAACACTACGCCGCCGCCCATGACACTCAAGACCAGAGGCAAGCTGTCCCTGATCGCGCGGGTAATCTCTTCGGCGACCCGGTTGACGGCAGCGTCAACCGCATCCTCATCGCAAATCAGTTCCGCTTCTTGGAGCAGCCGCCAGACCTCAGATGCGTCGAGCTTCACGGAGCTATCGCCTCCTCAGCCCTCGTTCTCGATGCGGTGCAAGAATGCGCGCAGTTCGTCAGCGATTTCAGGATGTCGTAATCCAAATTGAACGTTCGCCTGCAGGTAACCGAGTTTGGATCCGCAGTCATAACGCTTTCCGTTGAAACTGTAGGCCAGTACACGCTGCTTTTGAATTAAAGACGCGATTGCATCGGTTAGCTGGATCTCACCGCCTGCCCCCCTCGTCACGCCGTCGAGTTCGTCAAATATTTCCGCTGTCAGCAGGTAGCGCCCAACTACCGCCAGTGTCGACGGCGCGACAGCCGGGTCCGGCTTCTCGACAATCGCATTAATCAGCCGTTCCGTGCCGACGGCATCCCCGCAGTCAACAATGCCGTAGGATGACGTCTCCTCGCGGGCCACGTGTTCAACCGCGATAACCGAGCACGCTTGACGTTCGTATACATCGACCATTTCCTTCAATGCACCCGGCGATGAATCGATCAGATCGTCGGCAAGAACGACGGCGAACGGTTCGTCTCCGACTACAGGACGTGCGCACAATACGGCATGACCAAGGCCAAGCGCTTCGGCTTGTCGCACATAGATGCAGGTCACATGAGAGGGTATGACCTCGCGCGCGACATCAAGCAATTTTTGCTTTCCGCGCACCTCAAGCTCGGTCTCCAGTTCGTAAGCCTTGTCGAAATGGTCTTCGATCGCTCTCTTGTTCCTACCGGTCACGAAAATCATGTGAGTCATACCGGCATCAACCGCTTCTTCGACGGCAAACTGGATCAGCGGCTTGTCGACGATTGGCAGCATTTCCTTCGGGCTCGCTTTGGTAACAGGCAGAAATCGTGTCCCGAGCCCCGCCACCGGGAATACCGCCTTAGTGATTCGTTTCAACAGCGTATCTCCTAACGTTCTTGGCTCAACAATTCTAGCAACGCCGGCTCATTGAGAACAGCAACGCCGAGCTGCTGTGCCTTGTCCAGTTTGCTGCCTGGCTTGTCGCCCGCGACAAGGTAATCGGTCCTTTTCGAAATACTGCCACTGACCTTGCCGCCGAGCGATTCTATTCGTTGCCTCGCTTCGTCTCTCGTCATATTCCCCAGTGTTCCGGTAAGCACAAAGGACTTACCCGCCAGCACACTGCCGCGCGCACCCGTCTTGTCGACTTTTTCCCAATGCACGCCGTTTGTCACCAGCCGCTCGATCACCTTCCGATTATGCGGCTCACTGAAGAACCTGTGCACACTCGCTGCAACTACCGGACCAATATCGGACACATCTTGTAGAGTGCCTTCGTCGGCCTGAATTAACGCCTCTAGATTCCCGAAATGCGTCGCGAGATCCTTTGCTGTTTGTTCGCCTACATTACGTATGCCCAATGCGTAAATGAACCGGTCTAACGACGTTTTCTTGCTCGCCTTAATCGCCGCAACGACGTTGGCTGCTGACTTCTCGCCCATGCGGGCGAGCCCGGCAAGTGTCTCGGCGGTCAGCTCATAGAGATCAGCAGCACTTTCCACAAGCCCACGTTCGACCAACTGATCGAGCAGCTTCTCCCCTAGTCCCTCGATATCCATTGCTCGTCGGGATGCAAAATGCCATAGCGCCTGCTTGCGCTGGGCAGGGCAATACAATCCCGCTGTGCAACGCGCCACTGCCTCACCTTCGAGGCGTTCTACCGCGGATCGGCATATCGGGCACTTGGCCGGCATAACGAATTTGACGGTCTTCTTCGGTCGCCTCTCGGCTACCACCGCGACCACTTCCGGGATGACATCGCCGGCTCGGCGGACAATGACATGATCGCCAATACGCACGTCTTTTCTGTTAACCTCGTCTTCGTTGTGCAAGGTCGCGTTATTCACCGTCACTCCGCCCACCCTAAGCGGCGCCAGACGGGCCACCGGCGTCAACGCGCCAGTTCTCCCAACCTGAACATCGATCCCGAGCACTTCTGTGATCTCCTCCTGTGCCGGGAATTTGTGTGCCACTGCAAAGCGTGGTGCCCGCGATGCGAAGCCCAGGTCACGCTGCGCGCGCAGTGAATTGACCTTGTATACAACGCCGTCTATGTCGTAGGGCAGCGAGGCGCGCTGCTCACCCATGTCTTGATAGTACCCCAGTAGACCGGTTACACCTGAGACCACATCGCGCTGGCTCGCCACCGGGAACAGCATTGACTGCAGATACTCGAGTTGGCGGCTGTGGGTATTGTCAGGAACATGGTCACCGCCTGCGCTACCGATGCCATACGCGAAAAAGGCCAGTCGTCGCGTCGCTGTAACACGCGAGTCGAGCTGGCGCAGAGATCCAGCAGCGGCGTTGCGTGGATTGGCAAAAATCTTTTCCCCGCGTGCCGCTTGCTCTTCGTTCAGTTTCTCGAAATCGCGCCTGAGCATCAGTACTTCGCCACGTACCTCCAGCGTTTTCGGTGCGCCCTCGGGCAAACGTAGAGGTATTGCCCGTATGGTGCGAAGATTCGCCGTTACGTCCTCGCCCGCGTATCCGTCACCGCGGGTTGCGCCAAGCACGAGCGCACCTGACTGATAACCAAGGCTCACCGCAAGTCCATCAAATTTGGGCTCTACTGCGTACTCGATCTCGCCACTTTCTCCCAGTGCTCCCTTTATGCGGCGATCGAACGCGATGATTTCATCTTCATCAAACGCGTTGTTGAGCGACAACATCGGGGTGACATGCTGCACCGTTTCAAAACCCGGTAACGGCGCATCTCCGACGCGTTGCGTTGGCGAGTCGTGGGTCACCAAGGCGGGATAATCAGACTCGAGTCGCTGCAGTTCGCGAAACAAGCGGTCGTATTCAGCGTCGGATATCTGTGGCGCATCCAACGCGTAATACGCGTAGTTCGCCTGACCGATCTGCTTGCGAAGCTGCTTTGCCCGTTTCAGTACTTCTGGCGGGATTCTTGCCATCAGGAGAACAACTGGCGAGCGGTCTCACTACCCGCCGGTATCCCCCGCTGCGCCATCGCCTCGTATACAGTCCTCAACTGGTTACGTATCTTCTCGAGCCCGGAATCATTCAGCGTTGCCTGATTATCGTCGCACAGCGTCGCATCGAGTGACTCGGCAAATTGCTTGCAGACCCTCACCATTTTGTTGAATGCCTTGATTCCCTCCCTTGTACGCGGCACATCGAGTAGAAACGTCACGCTGCGTGTTGTGAGCATCTTCAGGTCTTCGGCACGAAACGGATTGGATTCCTGGTTATCCATCGAGAACAAAGTGTCGCCCTGGCTATCCTGCATGACGAAAACCCCGGAGGGGTGAAGTTTCAATCCGCTTGACTCTGCCAGGGCGCGAAGCTGGGTCCCGTGCAGCACCTGTCCAGGCTGGGCAGCCACACTCAATCCGACGATGATGTCGACTTCGAGACAGAAGTCGTCTAGGCTGCGTGCCCTCGTCATCGCTTGGTCGATATCCGGCGCTTCACAAATGGCTGAAGCGTCCTTGGTTTGGTCACGCAGCAGTGTAACCACCTGTTCGAGCTGCTCTCTCGTCACAGCCCCGCCCCGGTCCACCAACTGAACATACACCTTGGCGGACGTATACCACTGATCGGAACTGGTCACTGGCTGCCAGGCACGTTTCCTGTAATCGTAACCGAAAAGCTGGCATTTACGACCCATTGAGCTCAGCGCCGTAGCAAGAGCCTGAATCATGCTCGACGGCATCACTTCACCGGCTTGAATCTCGGCAACATAGTTGATTGCCGCATCCGGTAACACATCTGGCGTAGCCGAGGGACGTGGCCCGCGTTGCTGGAGCGCTTCTTCTGATTCTTCATGCAGCGTTTGATCGGCTACTTCCGGTCCTAGGCGTGGGTCGATCCGTTCTTGCCCGGTGTCGCTCGTCGTTGGCCCGGCAGGGTTCACATTTCCAAGTAGTGCATCGGCATCCGGGCGCTTGAAATCCCGCTCGGCACGCCGGCGGAACTGTTTCTCCTGGAACCAGTTGAAGGCAATGACACTGCCAATGACAAACAGTCCGAGAATCAGTAACCCGATCTGCAAGTCACTCATGTCTACCCCTCGTTATCATCGGCATGTTGATTTGGTCACCCTACAATCGCGTGCTTAAGCCGCCTCCTCGCGAAGCTTGATGGCTTCCTCAATATCGACCGATACGACTCGTGAAACGCCCTGCTCCTGCATGGTCACACCCACCAGCTGCTCGGCAATCTCCATGGTGATCTTGTTGTGGGTAATGAACACGAATTGCGTCGACTGCGACATCGTCTTGACGAGATTACAATAGCGCGTCGTATTGTTATCGTCGAGTGGCGCGTCAACCTCGTCTAGCAGACAGAATGGGGCCGGGTTGAGCTGGAACATCGAGAATACCAATGCCAGCGCGGTCAACGCTTTTTCCCCTCCTGACAGAAGATGAATTGATGAGTTGCGTTTTCCTGGTGGGCGCGCAATAACCTGCACGCCGGCGTCGAGAATTTCTTCGCCGGTAAGCAAGAGTTTCGCCTCTCCGCCGCCGAACAGGGCCGGAAACATCTCGGAGAATTTGTTGTTGACCTGATCGAACGTCTCCTGCAACCGCTCGCGCGTCTCACGGTCGATTCGTCTGATGGCATTCTCAAGCGTGGTGACCGCCTCAGTCAGATCCTGGGCCTGTGCATCGAGATACGACTTGCGTTCGCGAGCTGTTGCGAGTTCTTCCAGAGCAGCAAGATTGACGGCACCGATCGCCTCAATCGCCTGCCCGAGTCGCGTAATCTCGCTCTGAAGCTGACTCAGACGCACGCCTTTGTGAAGTTCGGTCTCGAGCGCCTGCTCGTCAGCCCCGGATTCCGCCAGCTGCTGCGATAGATTCTCCTGCGCAATGCGCGCTTCTTGCTCTTTCAAGCGTAGCTCGTTGTTAATGTCACGTAACGGCTGCAGGCTTTGCTCTATTTGCAGGCGTGTCTGTTCGCATTCGCGCAGCGAGGCATCAGCCGCTTCCAATGCATCCCGCTTGCTCGCCAAGCTCTCCTCGCGCCTCGTCTTAATGTCAAGGCATGCCTGCAGCTGACTCTGTAGGTTCGCCCCATCGGCCCGCTCAATTTCTGTTGCCAGCCGAGCAGCATCACCATCGAGTCGCAAGCGATCTTTATGTAATTTATAGATGAAATTTACCAACTCATTGATTTTATAATTAATTGTTTTCTGTGTAAACTCGGTTTCCTGGTGCGATCGGGCCGCCTGCTCGACCACCTCACGCGCTGTCTTTAGTCGTGCTTCGGCTTCTGCCAACGACTGTTTCGATCTTCCGAGCGCTGAACGAAGCCACTCCATGCGCTGCGATAACTCTTCCAGAGTTTGCGCGGATTGTCTTATTTGCGCTCTTTCACGCTCGACCTCCAGCCTGATCTCTTCCAGCTCGCCCACAATTTGGGTGCCACGTGTCGTGATCCGATCTGCGAGCTGCGTCAGGCGGACGTGATCGACCTTGAGTTGGTGCTCCATATTTTGCAGTTCGGCAACTTCACTGCGAGATCGATTGACTCGTTGCCTGACGTCGTCCACGGCAAGCCCGGCCGCCATCGCGGCCTCTCGTGCGTCACGCAGTTGCCGATCGGCGCTGTTACGTTCGTCCAACAAACTTTCGATCTCGCTCTGTCGAGACAAGATGCCGTGAATTTCCGAGTCTGGCGCATAAAGGCTGGCACTGCCTGGTGCGAAGATATGACCTTGAGCACTTACCAGCGCTTCACCTGGCTTGAGGTGACGCGCTCTGGCCAGTCCTTGTGACGGGTCCGCGATTACGTAAACATTGGCTAGCCAATTGGCTAGAACCCCCGCCAATCGCTGGTCGGCGCAAGTGACGTAATCCATTAGCCGTTCCAAGCCGTAAGCATCATTCGTCTCGCCATTGACTGGAGACGACAGCTGATGAAACGAAACCTTTGCTGGCGGGGCGTCTGCAAGCAGCGCCTGTATTGATGACAAATCCTCGACCGCGACGCTGTTTAGCCGCTCGCGGAGAATTGATTCGAGCGCGTCTTCCCAGCCTTCCCTGATGCGTATGCCCTGCCAAAGCCTGCTATTGCCTGCCAGTCCGTTGCGCTCGAGCCAAGGCTCCATCTCGCCGGCTCTGGAGACCTGTTCCTGTAGTTGCTGCAGCGCAGTGAGCCGGGCCTCAAGCTGATTAAGCCGCTGTTGCGCCCCTTCAGCGGTGCTTTCCGCCTCGGCAAGGGTGCGCTCCAGTGCGGGCAGCGTCCTTTCGTCCTCGATCAGGGCTTCGCGTCGCTCGCCGAGCACCCGCCCTGCGTCGGTCAATTCGCGATCGAGGCGAACCAGTTCGGCTGGCTCCGGCAGTTCCAGCTTGTCGCGCTCTTCCTCAAGACGCACATTACGGGCCGTCAGTTGATCCAGAACACGATCAGAGTGAACCCGTCGGGTTCGTTCTACTTCCAGCTCGTGCTCGACCCGGGCCAGTTGTGTTTGTGCTTCAGCGGCACGTTCGCGGGCACGTTCATATTCGCTTTCGGCTGCCGGCAACCCTTGTTGCGCGCTCGTCAAGTCGCCCGCCGACTGATGCATGGCGACGCGAGCCATGAAAAGATCGTGGCGGCTCCGCGCCAAATCTGATTCGGCACGCTCCAGATTCTCGCGTAGCTCGCCTTGTTGCTCTCGAGCAGCTGACAGCTGCTGCTCTGCACGGTGTCGCGTATCGTGCTGATGCTGAATTTGCTGCTCAAGGCGCGCTACTTCAGCATTCGATTCATAGAAGTCGCCTTGGGCCGTCTGTGCTTCGTCGGAGGCTGCGTAATGTACCGCGCGCAACCGCTCGGCCTGTGATTCGGAGGCGCGCATCTGGGCGGTGCGCGCTTCCACTTCGACGAGGTTGGCGTCAATGTCGCGCTGAATCTTTTCGCGCTGGCGCGTGGCATCGCGCTTTCGCGTTAGCCATAGTGTTTGCTGAGTTGTTTTCAGTTTCTCGTCGAGCTCACGATATCGCGCCGCTTGCTCGGCCTGCATTTCAAGATGGGTAAGCTGCTTTTCCAGTTCTTGGCGGATATCGTCAACCCGCAACAGGTTCTCGCGTGTATCTTCCAACCTCAGCTCGGTCTCACGGCGGCGCTCGCGATACTTGGAAACGCCTGCTGCCTCTTCCAGAAAATTACGCAAATCCTCGGGTCGTGCTTCAATAATTCGGGAAATCATTCCCTGTTCGATAATGGCGTAACCGCGCCCGCCGAGCCCGGTACCGAGGAATATGTCCGCCACGTCGCGTTTGCGCACATGCTGATTGTTGATGTAGTAGGAGGAAACATCATTTCGCTCGAGCACGCGCTTGACGGAAACTTCCGCATACTGCGACCAAGGGCCAGTTGCCTTTCCCATGCTGTTGTCGAAGATCAACTCGACGCTGGCGCGTGACACAGGCTTGCGCTCGACCGAACCGTTGAATATGACATCCTGCATATTCTCGCCGCGAAGTTGCTTAGCGGAAGACTCGCCCAGAACCCAGCGTACGGCGTCTATTACATTGGATTTACCACAGCCGTTCGGGCCAACGACACCGACCAGTTGGCCGGCGACTGGAATGTGGACTGGGTCAACGAACGATTTAAAGCCAGCAAGCTTGATATGAGTGAGTCGCAATGGGAAACAGATCCGTATTAGGCGCTTATAATCTTACGCTTAACTGAATGACACGCGCGCCGTTGTGGTGCCTACGTCTCGAACGAGCGATATTCTAGCTGATCGAAGATACCCGAATAAATGCCAAGCAAAACTGATAAATCGCTGGAAACGTTTCCGAATCCCAATCCTAGACGGGATTTTCTGATTCACATGCAGATTCCGGAATTCACCTGCCTGTGTCCTAAAACCGGTCAGCCGGATTTCGCGAACCTGTTGTTGGACTACGTCGCCGACCGCAAATGCGTCGAACTGAAAAGCTTGAAGTTGTATATCTGGTCCTACCGCAACAGAGGCGCATTTCATGAGGCAGTGACCAACCAGATCCTCGATGACCTTGTCGCCGCGACACAACCGCGCTTCATGCGCCTGACGGCCAAGTTCAACGTACGCGGCGGCATCTTCACCACGGTTGTTGCCGAACATCGCAAGAAAACGTGGAAACCGCAGCCACCGGTCCCTTTGCCTGCAATCCCGGTTCAATCGCCCATGGGTAATAATTAGAATGCCTTGCCGATTCCGGCAGTCTGCTGGCAAAAGCGTTTCGGGCGCCCCGAGTGCGAGGAGCCGCGTGGCACAAGAGGAAACACACCAAGACCGGTAGGCGAGGTGTAAGCGAGCACGTGTTGCTACAATCGGGAGCCACAGTAGCTTATGTGCCATACTGCTATATTGTGGCGCCGCCACTCACCTCAATCACCGCGCCATTGATGAAGCTCGCTTCGTCCGAAGCGAGAAAGGCGTAGGTATTCGCGATCTCCTCGGGTTTGCCCAGGCGGCCCATCGATACCCGATCAACAATGCTCTGCAGCGCCTTGTCCGGAATCCCTTTGATGATCTCGGTTTCGACAAAGCCTGGACAAACGGCATTGGCGCGAATACCTTTACGTCCGAACTCTCGAGCCCAGGTCTTGGCCATGCCGATCACGCCGAACTTACTAGCCGCGTAGTTGGTCTGCCCGAAGTTGCCGTAGAGACCGACAATCGATGAGGCATTGAGAATCACGCCCGATTGCTGCATGAGCATGATATCGATAACGGATTTGGCGCAGTTGTAAGTGCCTTTCAGATTGACCTCGATTACTTTGTCGAACTGATCGTCGGTCATGTTGACCATGCGGGCATCCATTACGACGCCTGCATTGTTTACCAGTGTGTCAATCCGTCCGTATGTCGCCTTCACCGCGGTGACCATGGCGTCAATGCTGGCGCGATCAGTGACATCCACAACGAAACCGCTGGCTTCTTCTCCGCGGCCACGGATCTCGGCTACGACGGTGTCGACCGACGCCTCGTTCAGGTCGCAGACCACGGTTTTTGCACCTTCAGCCGCAAACTTCAGCGCAGTCGCGCGACCGATGCCGCGGCCAGAACCAGTGATAATAGAAACCTTATCCTGCAACCTCATCGTGTACTGCTCCTTACTATTGTCGTCATAACGAAATTAATCACATGCCTCCAGTGCAGGCCCAACGCCGGGTCCCTCATTTCCTTGGCCCTCCACGATCTCCACGGGCGTTCCCGTTTCGACAAGATCGAAGAGCTCGACAATGTCACTGTTTCGCATGCGGATGCAGCCGATGGAACCCGGCACGCCCATTTCGATGCTGTCCGGGCTGCCATGAATGTAAATGTAGCGACGCATGGTATCGACATCACCGAGCCGGTTAAGTCCCGGTTCACAGCCGGATAGCCACAAGATGCGCGTGAGCATCCAGTCCCGATCCGGAAACTGCGCACCAAGACTATCGGTGTAAAGCTCACCGGTCGGACGTCGCCCGACAAAAACTGTATCCACAGGAAATCCACGCCCGATCTTGGCGCGAACAATGTGCCGCCCGCGAGGCGTGCAAAAACTGCCATTGAGCTCGCCGGCACCATTCTTTGCTGTGGATACCGAATATTGGCGCAGTGTCTTTCCGGAGCCGTCCCTTAACTCCAGTTTCTGTCTGGCAATGTTGATGCGGATCGAATTCAACTCAGCGGCGTGCCTGAAAGAAACGCTTCAACACCTCGCCGCACTCGTCGGTGAGAACGCCGCCCACGACCTCGGTATGGTGGTTCAAGCGTCGTTCGGCAAAAAGGTCAACAACGCTCCCGCAGGCGCCGGTCTTTGGATCTGCTGCGCCAAATACGACGCGAGATATGCGTGCGTGTATTATCGCGCCAGCACACATCGCGCAGGGTTCAAGGGTGACATAGAGAGTCGCCCCGGTCAGGCGATAGTTGCCTATTTGTTCGGCCGCAGCGCGCATGGCCTGAATCTCCGCATGCGCAGACGGATCACGGATCGAAATCGGGGCATTGTAACCTTCGCCGATTACTTCGCCATCGCGCACGACGAGCGCGCCCACCGGCACCTCGCCTTGCTCCCCGCCGCTATGTGCCAGGTCAAGCGCTTTGCGCATGTGCTTCTCGTCCGCCACGGTTGGTTGAGCCCTGCCGACCCCTATATCGTCGGTCACTCCCTCAAGTGTCTGGCAAATTACCATTCAAACCTTATCAGTTTCATTTGCGTCCAGCGTCAGGTCTCGATCGCATCCCCGCCACAGGCGGGGCCCTCTTCCGCCCTTCGAAAGGGTTACTCCCACTCAATAGTTGCCGGTGGCTTGCTGGAGATGTCGTACACGACCCGGTTGATGCCGCGCACTTCGTTGATGATGCGGTTCGCTACTCGTGACAACAGGTCGTGTGGTAGCCGCGACCAGTGCGCGGTCATGAAGTCCAGCGTCTCAACCGAACGCAGCGCCACGACATATTCGTAGGTCCGCCCATCGCCCATTACGCCGACAGATTTCACTGGGAGGAACACCGCAAAGGCCTGCGCCGTTTTCTCGTACCAGCCGGCATTACGCAACTCTTCGATATAGATGGCATCTGCCTGGCGCAGCAGCTCGGCATATTCACGCTTGACTTCGCCGAGAATACGCACGCCGAGACCGGGCCCGGGGAACGGATGTCGATACACCATGTCATGAGGCAACCCCAGAGCGATGCCAAGCTCCCTCACCTCGTCCTTGAACAATTCACGCAGCGGTTCCAGCAGCTTCAGGTGTAGCGTTTCCGGCAAGCCGCCGACATTGTGATGTGATTTGATGGTCTTGGCTTTCTTGGTCTTGGCGCCTGCCGACTCGATCACATCGGGGTAGATCGTGCCTTGCGCCAGCCACTTTGCCTTGGGCCTTTTTTCGGCCTCGGCCTGAAATACTGCTACAAACTCGCGTCCGATGATCTTGCGCTTGGCTTCCGGGTCAGCCTCGCCGGCGAGCGCCGACATGAACCGGTCCGTCGCGTCGACATGGATGACGCGCACGCCAAGATTCTTCGCAAACGTGTCCATGACCTGCTCGGATTCATTCAAGCGCAGCAGTCCGGTATCGACGAATACACAGCTTAACTGGTCTCCGATCGCCCTATGAATGAGCGCCGCAGCAACAGCAGAGTCAACCCCGCCGGAAAGTCCGAGAATGACCTCGTCACCGCCGACCTCGGATTGGATATGACCGATCGCTTCGTCGACGTAACCGGGCATCGTCCACGTCTCGCCTAGCCCACAGATAGTGCGGACGAATCGCTCCAGAATCGTTTTTCCCTGCAGGGTATGGGTGACTTCAGGATGAAATTGCAATCCGTAGAGCCGCCTTCTCTCATCTGCCATGCCGGCGAGCGGCGTCGACGGGTTGGACGCGATAACCTTGAAACCGTCGGGCAGGCGGGTCACTTTGTCGCCGTGGCTCATCCAGACTTCGAGTAAGCCGTGACCTTCGGCATTACGGCGGTCCTCAATACCCTCTAGTAGCTTGGAATGTCCGCGTGCGCGGATTTCCGCATAACCGAATTCGCGGCTCATGGCCAGCTCGACCCCGCCGCCAAGCTGTGCCGCCATTGTCTGCATGCCGTAGCAGATACCCAGAACGGGAACACCGAGATCGAAAACCTTGTTAGAAACACTCGGGGTGTCGCCCTCATATACGGACGCTGGCCCGCCCGACAAGATGATGCCCTGTGGCGCATAATCGGCGATAAACGCGTCACTCACGTCGTGCGGATGCAGTTCACAATAAACACCCAGTTCGCGCACGCGACGCGCGATCAGTTGCGTGTACTGAGATCCGAAATCGAGAACAAGAATCTTGTCAGGGTGCATTTGAAGGTGTCAGTGGCCAGCGTGTACGATATCGGCTAAACCGCTGGGCAAGCCGCGGGAGAGGGCACCGAGCCAGGACATCCATCAACGCGGTGACCTTACTCAACGCGGTAATTCGGTGCCTCCTTGACGATCTGCACGTCGTGGACATGCGACTCACGGATACCCGCAGCCGAGATCTCGACAAACGCCGCCCGCTTTTGCATTTTCGGGATCGATTCGCAGCCGACGTAACCCATTGCAGAACGCAGCCCGCCCATCAACTGATTGATCACCGCCACGACACTGCCTTTGAATGGCACCCGGCCTTCCACCCCTTCGGGCACTAGCTTTTCGGCGGTGGCATCCTCGGCGTCCTGAAAATAACGGTCGCTCGAGCCCTGTTGCATGGCAGATAACGAGCCCATTCCTCTATAGGTCTTATAGGACCGGCCCTGAAACAGCTCGATTTCCCCGGGAGACTCCTCAGTACCCGCAAGCAGGCCGCCGAGCATGACGGAAGACGCGCCAGCCGCCAACGCTTTGGCTATGTCGCCGGAATAACGAATCCCGCCGTCCGCAATCAGTGGCACCTTGGCCTCAGTCAGCGCATTGGCGACATCCGCAACCGCCGTAATCTGTGGCACGCCGACCCCTGCGACGATCCGCGTCGTGCATATCGATCCGGGACCGATCCCGACTTTGACTGCAGCGGCGCCGGCATCGACCAATGCTCTGGCGCCATCGGCCGTCGCGATATTGCCACCGATGACTTCGATCTCGGGATAGGTCTTTTTTATCCAAGCCACCCGATCAATTACGCCTTGCGCATGTCCGTGCGCCGTGTCGACAACGATAACGTCGGCACCTGCGGCCACCAGCGCCTCGACCCGCTCGTCGGTACCCTCACCGACCCCCACTGCCGCACCTACACGCAAGCTGCCTTGCGCATCCTTCGCCGCATGAGGGTGTTCTGAGGTCATCAGGATGTCCTTGACGGTGATCAAGCCTTTCAGCTCGTAACTGTCACTGACCACCAAAACTCTTTCTAGACGGTGCTTGTGCATGAGTCGCATCGCCTCATCGTTGGTGGCGGTTTCGGGCACCGTCACCAATCGCTCCTTTGGCGTCATGATATTGACCACCGGCTGATCGAGATTGTTCTCAAATCTCAGATCACGGTTAGTCACAATGCCGACGACCTTTTTGCCGTCCTCGACCACCGGTAATCCGGATATGCGATGCTGGCGAATCAGATTAAGAACGTCCCTCACCGTCATGTTCGGCGCAATGGTGATCGGGTCCTTAACCACCCCGCTCTCGAAGCGTTTGACTATGGCCACCTGTGCAGCCTGCGCTGCGGCCGACATATTCTTGTGAACGATACCGATTCCGCCCTCCTGGGCGATGGCGATCGCTAGCGGCGCTTCGGTGACAGTGTCCATGGCGGCTGAAACCACCGGGATATTCAGCGATATGTTCCCGGTCAATTGGGTTGCCAGGCCAACATCTCGCGGAAGTACGGTCGAATGGCCAGGAACAAGAAGGACGTCGTCGAAGGTCAACGCTTTTTTCAGGACGCGCATGCGTACTCTTCCTTCGCAAAGGCGCGATTATACGTCACCTGACAGAGCCAGGGTCCGAGCCTCGCATCTGTCGCTTCCTTGACCCGCCCAAGTGCTCCGGCTAAGGTTGAGCGCTGTTTTGACTACGGTGCGAACATGAAATTTCGTGTGCGTTTTGACCTCTGTCGATGGTTCGTTATCTGGGCGGCACTGGCTATTTCGGGAACGGCTCTTGCATCTGAAGCCTCGGAGAAATCGTTGCTTCGCAACGAAGCAGTCGCCCAGCTGGAGATGGCCATCTCTGCCGTTCAGGAGGCAGAACGCCGGAAGGCTCTGTGGATCCCTGCTGCGGAGGCTCTCGACGAGGCAAGGGCGGCATTTGATCTCGGTGAGTTCGTGCAGAGCATCGAACTCGCCCGCAGTGCACGGCAATTTGCCGAGCTTGGGATCAAGCAGCTCGCGGCACCGCCTTACCGTCACTTTTGACAGAGAGGGACACGCATGAAAGCATCGAAGGGCTGGGCCCGCTTGACTGGACTGGCTGTGCTGTTAGCAGCCGCCTCGACGACAACGACGGGCCAAACCACCTATCGCTGGGACGACATCGATGGGCAGACACATTACTCCGATCAGCCACCACCGCCCGGAGCGCGGAATGTCAAGGAAGTGAGGAATTCGAGGCCCGCTTCGGAGAACGCCTCCGACAACGGCGAGGTGGCGCCGTCATACCAAGAGCAAGAGGCTGCGTTCCGGGAGCGCCAAGCCAAGAAAGCAGAGGAGCAGGCAGAAGCAGAGAAACAACGACTGGCCGCCGCAGAGCGCAAGAAGAATTGCGAGCTTGCCCGCAGTAACTACAACACGATTTCGGTCGGCGGACGAATCACGCGAGTCAACAAAGACGGTGAACGCGAGTTCCTTTCCAGCGAAGAAATTGAGAAAGAAACCGTCGAGGCCCGCAGTGTCATGGAACAGTGGTGTGACGACTAGTACCTGACTGGACTTCTCGGCTCGCGCGATGAACAATCGAGGCAGGGTTCATTCCCGTACACCTCATCGTTTTCTGGCGTCACGCGCCTGCTTCCTGCGAATCTGTTTAGGGTCGGCGATGAGCGGGCGATAGATCTCGACCCGATCGCCGTCCCTGACCAGGCAATCCTGAGCCACCCGCTCATTCCATAGCCCGAAGTCGGCATTTTCAAGATCGATTTCTGGATGTTGCTCCAAAATTCCTGATGAAATGACTGACTGGCCCACAGTCATTCCTTCTGCGACGTCGCACGCTAGGACTGTTTGCCGATCAGGCAGCGCGTACACCACTTCGATGCGAAGTAGCGGCATCAGCTGTTTCCGAACAATGACTCAGCCCGTCTCACAAAGGCATCGACAAAAGAGTTGGCAATACTGCTGAAAGCAGGCCCGAGGGTTTTTTCGAGTATCCTGTTTGAAAACTCGTAGCGTAACCGGAACTCAATCTTACATGAGCCACCCTCCAAAGGTTTGAACAACCACTGACCATCGAGCAAACGGAACGGCCCGTCCAAGAACGTCATTGCGATTGAGCCCGACTTTTCGGCGGACGGTTCCTCAGCGCGGTTAAGTGTGGCAAAGCGTTGCTTTATCCCCTTGTAGTTGATTTTCAGCGCGGCACGCTGCGTATGATCATCCTGCTGGACAACCTCTGCACCTGCGCACCACGGAAGAAATGCCGGGTAGCTGGCAACGTCGTTGACCATAGCGAACATTTGCTCGGCTCGAAACTGAACCAGCATTGATTTTTCTATCAAGGCCACTTAGGCACTTATTACCAATTACAGTACTTTTAAGCTAGGCACTGTGGGACTCAGCTCCTGTCTCGCGCTAGGTTTAACGAACGCGCCTCGGCTACAATACTTCGCTCTGCAAGCACCAGTGCGCCGTGTTCGACATGAGCATCGTTCAGAACAAGAAAGCATTCCACGACTATTTCATCGAAGACCGTTACGAAGCGGGCCTGGTGCTAGAGGGTTGGGAAGTCAAGGCCATACGTGCGGGCCGGGCCCAGTTGAAAGAAGCTTATGTCGTAGTCAAGGGCGCGGAATTGTTCCTGATCGGAGCCCACATCAGCCCGCTTGCATCGACCTCGACGCATGTGCACGCTGACTCTGTGCGCACCCGCAAGCTCCTTCTCCACGCTTCGGAAATTGCCAAGCTTGTCGGCAAGGTCGAGCGCGCTGGCTATACTCTGGTTCCTCTCGATCTTCATTACATGCATGGTCGAATCAAGCTCTCAGTCGGCCTGGCAAAAGGCAAGAAGCAGCATGACAAACGCCAGGTCGCACGGGAGAAGGAGTGGCAGCGAGAACAGCAGCGCATCTTAAAG
Organism: Betaproteobacteria bacterium; assembly: GCA_020346185.1. Classification (GTDB taxonomy): domain Bacteria; phylum Pseudomonadota; class Gammaproteobacteria; order Burkholderiales; family Eutrophovitaceae; genus SG8-40. The sequence goes on from CP070775.1 coordinate 3,364,196, forward strand.
CACAAGGTCTAGCAGCTGGCGTTGTGGTGGAGGCTAACCTGCCACAAGCAGGTTAAGCGCGTCAACGCGGCCGAAGCCACAAGCCCCTGGCAATGAAAGACCGTGATTGGCAAAGGGAGCAGTAGCAACTCCTGAAGCCGAAGGCCTGACCACAACCGCCAGTCGCTTACCCGGCAGTGTGTTGAAAGACGTTCCGAGCAGCCTTGAGCCGGATGCGTTAGTCATATGGCACTTTGCAAAGGCCAATTCTCTGGCGGCTCCCAAAAGGAATAGCGATGGTCCGAGCGCGAGGAGCAGCCTGTTCTGAGAAGATTGTACACGCGACGAGAAATACCAGAGTAGCCAGGCGAAGAGTGAGCAACTACGCCGCGCTGCGATTGCACCGCACAGTATTTTTTTAGCTGTAGTCGAGTCCCATTGCCTCCCTAACGTCCCTCATCGTCTCTGCCGCGAGCTTACGCGCACGATCATTGCCATCCGAAATGATGTTCCTTACCAGGGTCGGATCATCCAGATATACCTGCGCACGCTCACGTATCGGCTCAAGCTCCTTTTGTATCGCGTCAATGACCGGTTGCTTACATTCAATGCAACCAATTCCGGCGCTTCGGCATCCTTGCTGCACCCACTCGCGCGTCTTGTCGTCGGTGTAGACGCAATGAAGCTGCCACACCGGACATTTCTCGGGATCGCCTGGATCGGTGCGTCTGACCCGCGCTGGGTCAGTGGGCATGGTGCGCACTTTCTTCTCGACGCTTTTCGCATCTTCCCGCAAAGATATCGTGTTGTTATACGACTTCGACATCTTATGTCCGTCCAGGCCAGGCATCCTTGAGGCATCAGTAAGTAATGCCTGCGGCTCGGACAATATCATTTTGCCACCACCCTCCAAGTAGCCAAACAGACGTTCCCGGTCACCCATCGACAGACTCGCTGCTTCATCAAGCACGGCATGACCGGCCTCGAGAGCATCCTCGTCACCCTGCTCCTGATAACGCGTGCGCAGTTCACGATATAGTTTGCCGCGCTTGGATCCGAGTTTCTTGATAGCAGCTTCAGCTTTTTCTTGAAACCCCGGTTCACGCCCATACACATGATTAAAGCGACGTGCAATCTCGCGAGTGAATTCGATGTGCGGGACCTGGTCTTCGCCAACCGGCACCAGATTGGCCCGATAAATCAGAATATCGGCGCTTTGCAGTAGCGGATAGCCGAGAAATCCGTAGGTAGACAAATCCTTCTCCGCCAGCTTCTCCTGCTGGTCCTTATAAGTCGGTACCCGCTCGAGCCAACCCAGCGGTGTAATCATCGACATGAGAAGATGCAGCTCGGCATGTTCCGGCACTCTGGACTGGATGAACAGCGTCGCGAGCGCCGGATCGACACCCGCCGCGAGCCAGTCGATCAACATGTCCCAGACATTAGCTTCCACTACTTCAGGTGTGTCGTAGTGGGTCGTCAGAGCGTGCCAGTCAGCCACAAAAAACAGGCACTGATACTCGTGCTGAAGATTCACCCAGTTTTTCAGTACGCCGTGGTAATGCCCCAAATGCAGGGCACCCGTTGGGCGCATGCCGGACAGCACCCGATCATCGAACATGAGCGATTGCCTCCGTTAAATCCCAAATAACAATCTTAAGAAGTCGACCCCGAACACGACACCAAATATCGATAACGTCACTACGAGAATCGGCACCATTACCGTCTGCAGGATCCGAGTAAACAGCAAGACCAAAAGAATGATCATGCCGTAAGGTTCTATTTTGGCGAAACGGTAAGCCAGTCGATGTGGAAGCAGACTCACTGCG
>CP070775.1:3366103-3385547 GCA_020346185.1 Betaproteobacteria bacterium
CTTGTAGTAATATTTCCCTAAGCAAGACTAGAGGCGTCGCGTTTGTTGCGCAGGATGTTTCTACACTTGCGAGTGCGCGTTGTTTGCGAGCTTAGGTTTGCATTTTGCTTGCTCACCGCGGTGCCGGGTGTGTTGTGCCCGTGGTGATCCGATGAACCGTTTTTCTATTTCTTATCGAATGCCTGCTTCAAAAAAACCTTATTTCTCGATTCGCTCCTCAGCTACTCATGGTCATGGTGCGTTTGCCGTGCGGAAGATTCGTAGGGGCACTCGCATTGTTGAGTATCAAGGAAAACGTACGAGCTGGAAGAAAGCGTTGAAGCGGCCACCGAGTGATCCCAATGACCCTTACCATACGTTCATTTTCGGCCTTGATAACGGAAAAGTGATCGATGCCAGTTTGGACGGTAACGATGCGCGCTGGATCAATCACAGCTGTGACCCGAACTGTGAGGCAATTGAAGAAGAGGATGGCGGTGTATTCATCTACGCCATGCGCACCATTCAGCCGGGGGAGGAACTAAATTACGATTATCGCCTCTCGGTCGATGGCAAACCCAGTAAGAAAGAGCGCAAAAGATATGCTTGCCACTGCGGGTCGGAAAACTGCCGCGGAACCATGCTTGACGTGTAAAAAAGTGCGTTCTGGCGGTATTCGTTGATCGCTGGACTGGAAGGTTGCCGGGCGATGGCTTTGGTCGGGCTGCATACCTTAACCGGCTCAAAGCGCGTAACATTCAGAATTTCCGGAATAGGCGCCTTTTTCCGGCTGGATTCGACATCGCAGCATGAACGCGCGAGGAAGTCTTTGCGCGACTCGTCGGTCCTAGACCCATGTACTCACAGTTCGTTGAGAGTGGCTGTGACGTCGCGCAGATCATTGCAGTCCGGCTGATTGACCGGTTCCCGCCGGGTTGCCATGGTAATGCGCAAGAAATACGACCTGCCCAACAAGCTCTGCCAGCTCTGCCAGCGGCCTTTCGCGTATCGCCGCAAATGGGCGTCTTGCTGGGACCAAGTGAAGTATTGTTCTGAACGTTGCCGGCGCGCCAGCAAGAAGCAAAAGGATTCAACCAGACAGTGAGAAAGCCCGGCAAACAGCGGCTGGCCATAGTCGGTGCCGGCCCGGCAGGACTGGCCGCGGCGTGGAAGCTACGCGATGCCGACGACATCGAGATTACGGTCTTCGAGAAAAGCCTTGGCTTATTGGGTCGTGCTGCGACTCGCTCGCGCCATGGCTTGCGTCTAGATCCCGGGGCTAACTATTTCAGAACCGATCTGCCGGAGGTTGCCGAGCTGATTCACGATCAGCTGTCAACTAATGAACTGATCCAAATCAACGGCGACGTCGATGTGTTCGATCGGCACGGCGGCATGGCGGCAGGCGACAGCACCCTCAACGGGGAAACGAAGTGGACCTACCGCAGTGGCATCAATACTCTTGGCAAGATGCTCGCCGCGGCGGCGGGCTGCGAGATCTGCTATGGTGTTCGGATCGCTCAGGTGCGATGGCAGCGCGGAACCGCCGCATGGAGACTGACAGACGTTTTCGATGTCGACCGCGGCGTGTTTGACGCGGTATTGCTCGTGTTACCGGCACCGCAAGCCATTGAGCTAGTGGGGCCAGAGGAGGCCGACGTTGCTGAAGCGCTTTCGCAGGCAACCTATCAATCGCAATGGAGCTTCACCTTCGGTTTCGACGCCGGCGAGGTAACTTGGCCAGGTGATTTCTATGCGCTGGTCAATCAAGACCGGCAGCATCGCATCGCCTGGCTGAGCCGTGAAAACGCCAAACGAAACCGCGTTCCGGAACATACACTTGTGGTCATGGCGCAAATGCAACCGGAGTGGTCTTTGGTGAATTTCGAAGAACCGGCTGAGCAACTGGCGCTCGAAGTGGCGGCGATGATTGCGGAACTGTTCGGCTGGGGAGCGGCCGATTTCCGTTGGCTTGACGTTCAGCGCTGGAGATTCTCGCTGCCGACAGGGCGTGCAGACGTGGACATGCTCAGGGCGGCGGAGTCTCGCGGGCTTTATGTTGCGGGTGATTCCGTCGTCGGCAAGGGGCGCGTCGCTTATGCGCTGCAAACGGGTCTTGATGTGGCCGAGCGAATTCGTGGAAGGTAGTCCGGTGCGCTTTTGCCTAGCGTCGATGCTGGCTGTCTTTTCGCTCGTTGCGTGGTCGGCGCCGGACGCGTTTGTTGCTACTGTCGTGTACGTTAACGACGGCGATACCTTTGTCATCGAATACGACAACAGCAACCGTGACAACGTGCGAATCGTAAGCATCGACGCGCCGGAGAAAGGGCGCCGCGGGACTCCGGGCCAACCTTACTCGGAGCGCTCACGTCGACATCTCTACAGTCTGGTTGGTCGTCGGGACGTTCGTCTGATTTTCCGAGGCCGTGACGATTATGGACGAATCCTGGCGCGAGTATGGATCGGAGACGTGGATGTTGGCCTGGCGCAGGTATGTGCAGGCTATGCCTGGGTTTTCGACAAATACATCTATGAACTACCGGTTGCCGAACAACGCACTTATCAGGCCTGCGAGACGCAAGCCAGACAGGAGCGTCGAGGTCTGTGGCGCGGCTCGCGACCAATGCCACCATGGCAATGGCGGTATTCGAATCGCGATACTGACTGACCGCCCAAACTACCGCAAACGAGAGCAATCCATGTTCATTATTCTCGGCGTGCCGTCACTTCTTCATCATATGCTTGCCTGAAAAAGCACCCCACAACACGGCCACACCGATCGCAATAATTGCGAATGGCGCAATGGAATGCTGAATTTCGAGCAGTTCCCAGAGCCCGCCTGCCAGAAACAACAATCCGACAACCACCCAGAACCCGCCGACGTTCAGATCCATTTTCTTGCGGATCAGTGCCTCTCCCAGAATGATGACGGCAATGCCGACCATGCCCCATCCCCAGCCGACATCGAGCAGGAATGCAATGCCCATCCAGATGAAGAACAAGCCCCAGCCGATGGCGTCGAGTTTGTGAGATAGCGCACCTTTTTCTCTCCGGCCATGATAGGTGTGTGACTCGGGTTCTCCGTCGTTCATTGTGTGTTCCTTCCGTGTTGCATTCGTGACTATGGTGTCGCCTTTTGACCGACGTTTTTGACTTTGGTTAGCTACCTAGTCGCGTACCGATCTTGCGAATGAAGGTTGCCGTGACCAACATCATGATTCCGACAAATACGAATGCGACTGCCACGAGCCAGACAAGAACCAGTGGATAAATTACGACCAAAACGCCAAGTGCTATAAAAATCAGCCCTGGGAGCAAAAGGGTAGTGCGAGAAAAAGGCTTTCTCATCATTGCCCCGCACGTTTCCGCCATCGGGCACGTTTGCATGGGTGTTGGTATCTGTGTAGACATCGTTTCCTCCCGTAAGCTTGAACGAACCTGTGTATTCAGCAGCCAACTCGACTGTTGGAACGTTTTATCAGGGGGTTGCTCATATCAACCCGGCGCGGGCATGGAGCCGGTTCTACGAAACAGCGGCCCAAGTTGACTTATCACCGCACCCAGTCCGCAGATGATCGCCAGCATGCCAAACGCCCACCCGATCAAGGGAATCATCCCGATAATGACCAGTAGCAGAATCCCGACACAAGTCCAAAGGATTCTCGAACCGGTTCCAGTTGCCGTTTCGCTCTTGCCAAACAAGCGGCTCACATACAGTCCGATGCTATACGAAATGGCAACGAACGCCATTGCGTACAGCAGTACCAGTGCCGCGAAGATCAGAATACCGATTGGCGTGCCGATTACCGTGAACATAAGCAGGGCCGCGACAGCAGGAGCCAGAAGGGCGAGCACGAGGCCGCGTCCGAGGCAAGCCCACGGCCCTTTGCTGACTGCTTCGGTGGAGCCGATCAAGATGCCCGGAATCGCCAGCTGCAGAGCGACACCAAGTACCAGCAGCGCGAGGAAGAAGCCGAGCATGACCAGCACAGCGATCCACACTGGGTGTTCCGGTCCTTCCCTGTCAAACGGTATGCGCGGCTCCACCTGAATGATCTCGCCCGCGACGCTCGCGCCGTCGCGAATCTCGAGTTCGTTGGGCGAGGCGTAGCGCAAGTCTCCGGCGATCCGTGCGCCCGACCCGAGGACGATCCGCTCTGCTTCGATGGCCGCGTCGCCGCCAACCTGTCCGGATAGTTCGACGCGCTGTCCTGCCGCATACAGGTTACCGTCGACACGGCCATCGACGACTACCTCGCGACCGGCAAGCCGCGCATCATCGCCAATCTGCGCGCGCTCCTTCAGGCGCAAACGGCCGTGAATTGGACAGAAAGGACAGGTGGCCGCGACGATGTCGTCTTCCACTTGTCCGGAGAAGCTGAGTTCACCGCCCGCCAGTATCAGTTCTTCAGCTTCAACGTCTTCGAACCGGAGCGATGCGCCTGCAGCCAATATCAGATCGTCGGCGTTGATGTCCTTGAATCGCAGTGATGCTCCCGCTGCGACGATCATTTCAGCTACGACGGTATCAAAATCCAGATCGTTGCCCGCGGCGAAAATGTCATCATCGACGGTGGCGTTGTTCACGTCGACGCGCTCGCCGGCGAGAAACTGCTGCTCCTGGTGACTGCCCGACAGCGTAACTCGCTCCCAACGTTCATCATCGTCCGCTCCAGTCACTGACGGCAGCGTTGCCAGCAGGAGCGCACCGATGAGACACGTCGCGACGGCCAGATAGGTGCGTCTTTGTGTTGCTTTTCGCTGCAAAAACATATGCATAATTCAGTCTCCTCATGGGCCGCGTCGCGATCAATCAATGAGCCGAGTTTCTTCCATGAAAGTATCGACCGACGCAGTGTTTCGACTTTGATCTAGGTTAAATCTCGGTCCTGCTTGGAGCGGCTGCGCGTCGCTGTGGGCTCGGCGTGGCCGGCTGAGTGCGGTCCGATTGAGCCCCCTTTCGCCGAACCGCTGACGGCCGGAGTTTGTGGCGCCGTTACTTGATTTGACGCAGTCAATCACGACGATCGCGGCGCTGTTGTTCGGTCCTCGCGGTTACCGTTTGATCTGCATCGGTCCGACGCCGCACTCCGATTACAGCTTGGTTGAGTCGCTCGATTTTGCGGCTCCTGCCTTGTTCGCCGAGCTCGGTTTCGATGGCAACGCACTGGTTTGCGAAGACAGGGCGACATGGAAGAAATTGATCAAGGTTGAAGCGCAGTCTGGCGAGAGTCTTGTTCTTCGGCCGCTGGGGTTTTTTGAATCGGTGTTCGGAACGCAGACGCGGAAGATCCACGTCGACCGGTCAACATTCGACGCAGCGCTCAGAGAAGCAGCGCAACAGGCGGGCGTTGAATTCGTCGATGCTGAGGTCACCCGGCTGCAATCCAACGGTGATGCGATCACTGCGTGCGTGACAACGCGTGGCGAATACCGCGCCCGCTGGTATCTCGATGAAACATCGAGAGCTCGACGCATAGCTTGAGGGTCAAATCGGCCCGTTAGCGCTAACAGGATTACTGCATCATTGCATTGGGAATGAGCAGAATAATTGCCGGGAACGCAACCAGAATCGCCACGTTGACGAGGTCGACGACGACGAACCAGCCGCAACCACGGAAGATATTGCCGATCGGTATTTCCGGCGCGACACCCTTGAGTACGAAAGCATTCAGTCCTACCGGCGGTGTGATCAAACCGATCTCAACCATGCGCACCACTAGCACGCCAAAGACAATCGGATCGAATCCGAGCCCGGTCACCGCTGGCAGCACGATCGGAATCGTCAGCAATAGCATGCCGATGCCGTCGAGAAACATGCCCAGCACCAGGTACAAGGCGAGGATAGCGATCAGGATCACATAGCGGTTGACCTCGAGGTCCAGCACCTTGTCAGCCAGTGCCGCCGGCATACCACTGAAGGCGAGAAAGCGCACGAAGATCAGTACCCCAATGATGATGGCGAACATCATGGCCGTGGTGCGCGCAGTTTCCCGCAGTGCCGTCTTCAGGTCGCCGCGGCGCATGCGCGGCAGCGCCATAAGAAAGGCGCCAAAGGCGCCAATCCCAGCGGCTTCGGTGGGTGTCGCAAACCCGGTGTAGATGCCGCCTAGCACGATCAAGATCAGCGCGAAGATGCCCCAGGTTCCGCGCAGCGACTTGACTCGCTCTGACCAGTCAATTCCGCTGATCGAGGGACCGAGTTGCGGATTGGCCCGGAATCGCAAATAAAGCATGATCGAATAACTGCCTGCCTGCAGCAATCCCGGCAGGATTCCCGCCAGCAGCAGGGCGCCGATCGATTGCTCGGCGATGAAACCATAAATCACCATGATCACCGACGGTGGAATCATTGTCGCCAGCGTTCCACCGGCGGCGACGCAACCGGCGGCGACTTTCTCGTCGTAGCCGAAGCGCTTCAACTCCGGTAGCGACACGCGTCCCATGACAGCAGCCGATGCGGTGGACGCGCCGCACGCGGCAGCAAACCCTGCGCATCCGAAAATTGTCGCGATCGCCAGTCCGCCGGGAAGATGGCCGAGCCACTGCCTTGCCGTCCAGTAGATGTTGCGGGTGATGCCCGCGTGATGCGCCAGGTAACCCATCAGTACGAACAACGGTAGAACTAACAACGAATAGTGCGACGATTCGGCATACGGCATGAGGCCGGCGATGCCGGCGGCCGGCTCATAGCCGCGCAGTGCCCACAGGCCGAGCAGGCCGCACAGCGCTGTCGCGTAGGCAATGCGCATACCGCTGACCAACAGTACTGACAGAACCAGGATGCCAATGATGCCGACGGTGATCGGTTCCATTCGATGTGCACCTGATCTTTCGTTTACTCTGCCGTGCTCGCCGAAGCAAGTCCCGGTTCGTCTTCGGGTAGCAGTTTCGGAAACAACAGATGCAGAACTTCGAGATAAACACGCAACGTGACCAGAAACATGCCGATCGGAACCATGATTGCAGAGGGCCAGATTAGGAAATACGGAGGTGACATGGTCACGTCCTGAAACTGCCAGGTGCGCCAGGCGAACTTCGCGCTGTAAAAACACAGTACCGCGTAGACCGCAATCGCCAGTATCTTGACTATTATCTCTGCGGCATGGCGCCAGGCGGGGGGCATATGATCGATGACAATAGTCATACGCACGTGCCCGCCGGTTGCCTGCGTGTAGGCAATGGCCAGAAAGATAATCGGCGGCATCAGTAGCTCGCCCAGCTCGAGTTGGCCGGGGATGGGCATATTGAATAACTTGCGGCTGATCACCTCGGCAGATACCAGCAGCATGGCGAACAGGATGAGTGCCGCCGAGACAAGGCTGAGCCCATTCTCAACACGCCACGCAACGCGGTTGACGGGGCGTGCTGCCAGTGCCACAAGGGCAGCAATGGCTATTACGCCAATTGCCAGTTCAAGTAGTTCGCCCATATGACACTTGTTAGCGTGTCGCGCTGAACTTGGCGACCTGCTGTTTGGTGAACTCGAGGATCTCGCTTCCCTTGAGTCCTTGGCTGTCCTGGCGTGCGGCCCATTCAGTCCACAGTGGTGCGGCAACCGTGACCATCTTGGCGCGGTCTGCTTTCGGGAACTGCACGATGTCCATTTTCTCTTCGAAGATCGGCAACCACTTCGAATCGCCGGCGTCGAACGCTTGGAAGGAAGCCCGTGTCGCTTGCGCGCGGACCTGCGGCAGCATCACCTTGAGTTCGTTTGGCATGCGGTTCCAGGCATCCAGCGAGACGATGTTAAGGCAGGCAAAGCCGCTCATCGCAATACCGAGTGTGGCGTATTGCGATACCTCATGCAGACGGAAGGCGCCAAACGAGTCAGTCCAGGGAAATCCGACCATATCAATGGTACCGCGCTCGAGCGCGGTATACGATTCCGGCGCAGTGACCATGGTCGGTACTGCGCCGAATTTCTCGAGTACAGTGGCGTTAGCACCGGAAATGCGCACGCGTACGCCCTTGAGTTCTTTCAGGTTTGCCACTCGCCGGTTGCCCATGAATTCGTAGACGCCGAGCACCGCGGGCATCAAGTATTTTGCGTTCCAGCGTGTCGCGAGTTCCTTTTCGATTAGCGGATGCTGCATCACGGCATCGATGACCGCAGTGTTGACGCGCATGTCATCGGTGAGCAGGAAAGGCAATTCCAGCACCTGTGCCAGCGGCGTCTTGTTCGGCCCGTAGCCGACGCAAACGTAAGCGCCTTCGATCAGGCCGAGCTTGATGCTGTCGAGATTCTCTTTCTCCGGCGACAGAGCGCTGGCGTAGCCGATCTGCAACTTGAACCGGCCGTTGCCCGCGGTCTCCCACATTTCCTTGGCTTTCTCGATGCCACGGGTAAAGGCGCGAGGTGGTCCCCACACCGAATAGTTCCAGACAACCTTATCTATGTCGCCGGTGGCGGCAGGACCTTCTGAGCGTATGAGACTGATGGCAAGCACGGCCGCCACCACAATGGCTACGGCAGCCCAACTTTTCCAAAGAGTGCCTCTTGACATTTGAACGTCGCGTCGTTTTTTCGAAGCCTGAGTGACAAAGCTACCACAGCGGGACATGCGTTTGTCGATAGCCTTGGCAGTGTGGTGGATCGAGGGCCACATTGCGCGTGAAGAATAGAACTGCGGCAGATGTCGTGACAATGCAGATCGTAGCCCGCGCGAGCGGGGCTCAAGGCGCGTAGCCCAGATCCAGCACCTGAATTTCGGAAATATCCGACGGCTCAGCAGAGACGAACAACACGACGCGAAGCCCGTCGGTGAAGTACGGATCTCCGGTCAGATTGCTGCGCGGTTTGTCGTAAGGGGCAGCGCCGACACCCTTTACATAGCCAACTTTATCCAGCGACTGGGCATAGGCAAAATCCTCGAGCAGATATTCGCGAGTTTCATCCACATTCGGATCGATCTTATGCGTGGTAATCGTCTTCCAGGTAAGGCGCACTCCGATGTCGCGGCTGATCTGACCGATCCATACTGGCTTGCCCTCGTATCGCATTGGCGTCATCCACAGGCGCAAGTGGTTGCGTTGATCGATGTTGGCGCGCGCCTTCTGAAATGCAGCATCCTGGGCTCGTCCGAACACGTATAGTGAACTAACTGGCGAATAACGATACTCCTTTCCCATAAGGGAGGAAGCAATCGTCTTCAATACTGACGTGCGGTAGACGATTTCGGTCTCATCCCATCCGGCGCGTATCAATGCGTAGTAGAGATCCCGGGGGTGGCCAACAAGGGCGATATTGAGCGGATCGGCGTTTTCCTCGCCGCTTTCGTCGGTTGCGCAACATGGCAGCGCCTCAAGGCCGGCAATCAGCCCGTCGCGATCGACGTCCTTGAAATCGTTGTCAGTGTACAGTTTGTTCCAGGCGACTTTGTAGTGGTCGATGCGCAAACCCGGCACTTGCACGAAGAAAGTCATCAGGTAATGTTTGCCTTTGTCGCCGACCACGTCGACATTGAACGACTTGGTTCCTTCGTCGACTCGGCTGAAGATATACCCGGACCGCACGGAGCCTGCGTCAAGACGCAAACGCATACTACTGTCGTAGATGTCGCGAACGCTCTCGAAATCGAGTGCGGCGTTGCGTTTCGCGCGACGATAAATGGTCTCGATTGGTGTGAAGTACTGCTCGTCCAGCCCGAGCGGCAGGAACCACAACGTCTCGTTACTCAGGTTCTCGATCTGTACCCACACCGGCTGAATGTTGCGGCGATAAAGGTTGGCGCCAAAGATTTGCTGTGTTTCGGCAGCGCTGGGAACTGCGGTGGTAACGCGCACTTCGTCAAACACCGTTTCATGCAGGCGATCGTTCGGCGGCGGGACGCGCCCGTTTTTCGAGCTATTCAGTTCCTGGCTGATCGCCGGTCCTGCAAGTAGCGCTAGGGCACAGCACAGTATCAAGACCGGGCGCCAAACGCGTGGAGGGCACATGGAAGGCTCGATCATTCGACCACCATCCGTTCCCATGGCAGCACGTCGGTCTCGTCCATGGCGACTGGTGTCTCGGACAAGAACAGCACAACGCGCTTTCCGTCAGTAAAGTACCTGGCGTCGGCAAAGTTGCGCGATGGCGCGTCGAATGTTGCTGGCGGCACACCTCTTACATAGCCTAGGGCCGCAAGCGACTGCGTATACCAGAAGTTCTGCAGCAGGTACAAGCGTGCGTTATCGATTTCTGGATCAATGCGGTAGTTCTTGAAGCCTTGTTTTCCGGTTGCGCGCTGCAACTCGTAGCTGACCTGGCCGACCCAAACTTTTTGTTCGCCAAGTAATAAAGGTGCGAGCCAAAGTCGCAGTTCCTTGCGTTCGCTGCCGTCGGGCCGCGCCTTGTGAAAAGTACCGTCGGGCCGGCGACCGAGGTGCCGATGGGTGCGCGCCACCGCTGTTTCCGGATCGTTGGCTGGAGTTTCTTCCCATTCGGCGCGCAGCAATGCGAGACCGAGGGCGCGTTCCTGGGCGACAACGACAACGTTGATCGGGTCGCCGGCTTCGCCCGATTCATTCGTGCTGCAACACGGGTAGGTGATCAGTGCCTCGCGCAGTCCATTCAAATCGACTACGCGAATTTCGTCTTCATCGTAGACAGCCTCAAAGTCGACCTCCATATAATCCGCGAAGAACCCCGGCATTGGCACAACGAAGGTGAAGTTGAATGATCGGCCCGACGAGTAGGCGTCGAAGTTGAAGGCCTTCGAGCCCTTGGCTATATGAGTGAATACGAAACCCGAGCGTGTTTCACCGGGCGGGATGCGCCGCGGCATCTGATTTTCGTAAAACCAGCGTTCCATGTCCGCTCGTCCCTGCTTGCTGAACCATCCACGGAACTTCCAGGCCACTTCCAGTGGAGAGAAATACTCGTCGTCAATGCTGTGTAGCGCGGCATAGACGCTCGCTTCGCCAAGGTTGGTGACCTGCAGCCACACCGGTTGGATGCCTTTTGCGTACAAGTCGACGCCGATCAGGTTTCGGGTCTCTTCAGCGTCAGGCACTGCAGCTGCGACGCGTACTGTTTGCTGCGTTTCCACGATAGCGCGTCCGATAAACGGTGCTTGCTCGACTGATGGGACGACGAACGGTGTGGTGGCGCAGCCGGCGAGCAAGTGAAGGCCGGTGAGGATAAAGAGAGCAGCTCGCCGCCGAACAGACAAGAACTTGATCTCGATCATGCACGTGAAATCCAGCACCCGAGCATAGTAACCCATGTGGCAGTCACGGCGGCCGCTGTTGCTCGGCTGGCCACCTCATCACGATTACAATGCAGCATGGCATGAGGACGCCTTCTTACATGGAGCTTTCGATCGCATGAAATGGGACCTCGAATCGGTATCGGCCTCTCTGGATCGGTTGATCTGGGGTGCGCCGACAGAGAAGCGGTCGCGTGCCGAGGAATGGGCCTTGAAGTCCGTGCGGCTGGTGATCGTGCTGGCACGCGACCTGACCCACGGCCAATTGACGCTGCGAGCGATGGGGCTGGTTTACACAACCTTGTTAGCTATTGTGCCTTTGCTGGCCATCAGCTTTTCTGTCCTCAAGGCTTTCGGCGTGCACAACCAGGTGGAGCCGATGCTGCTGGGCTTTCTCGAGCCGCTTGGCGAGAAGGGCGTTGAGATTACGGCGCGTATCCTGGACTTCATCGAGAATATGAATGTCGGCGTGCTTGGCTCGGTCGGGCTGGCGCTGCTGTTGTACACGGCGGTATCGCTGGTTCACAAAGTAGAAGAAGCGTTCAACTATATTTGGCACGTCCATCGTGGGCGAAGTATCGGCGAGCGGTTCAGTCGTTATATCTCGGCACTTATGGTAGGCCCGATACTGATCTTTGCGGCCCTTGGAGTGACTGCGGGTGCGATGAGTCTGGCGATAGTTCGGGAGGCGATGGAGATCGAGGCGGTCGGCTGGCTGGCTCTACAGGCCGGGCGGCTGGTGCCTTACGTGCTCCTTGCTGCGGCTTTTACATTTCTATACATGTTCATACCAAACATCAGAGTACGCATCGGCCCGGCGCTGATCGGAGGGTTGATCGGTGGTATCGCCTGGCAGTCCGCGGGTTGGGCGTTCGCACAATTCGCAGCGGCGTCAACCCGCTATGCTGCCATCTACTCTGGTTTCGCGATCCTGATCCTGTTCATGCTGTGGCTATACCTAAGTTGGTTGATTCTGTTGTTCGGCTCGAGCGTGTCTTTCTATGTTCAGTGGCCGGAATACGTGGTCAAGAATGGCGGAGAAGTGCGCCTTTCCAATCGCATGAGTGAACGTCTAGTGCTGGTGATTATGAGTCTGATTGGCCGCTGTCATCTCGAAGGAAGAACGCCGTGGACTTTGGATGCGCTGAGCCGCCAACTGCGCATACCGATTCGTCCGGTCGACAACGTCCTGATCGCGTTGCGAGAGTGCAATATACTGACCACCACCGGAGATGAGCCGCCTGGCTGGCTGCCAGTGCGTGATCTCGCTCAGGTCAGTGTCAAAGAAGTGATCGATACGGTACGCACCTTCGGTGAGAACGAATACCTGAGGCCTGAAGCGCTACGCGGACCGGAATCTGTCGAGCGTTTGCTGCGCCGGGCTGAGGACGCGGCGGATACGGCTTTGCGCGATACAACAATCATGGATCTTGCTGTCGAGTCGCCGGAAACACCAATGGAAAGGGCGTGGCTGACAAGTTAATAGCAGTCATTCCTGCTGCGCGAGCTTGTTAGCGCCAGACCTATTGCGATCCACTATCGAGGCAAGCCTTGCTGGCGCTCGGCTAAGGCGGCTGGGAAGTGAAATGTAAGCTTCAACTTGTTTTGCCGCAGGTGGTATCGGACTATGGCAATCTGACTCTGGTAACTGAATCAAGTAGCATTGGGTTCGAACGAGGGGGGTGTGCCGAAGCGTGGAGGTGAGAAATCAGTAACATCGCGCTACTGGAGTTGGAGCGAGCTTCTGGGGCTAAATGGCATTTCGGCTTGCCTGGTCTGCTGCATGCCTGGAAACTCGCGTCGATGGGGCTGTTGCTGACACTTTATTCAACATCATTGTCGGCACAACCGGTTCAACCTTGCTCCGGCAAGTTTGACGGTACGGCGCCGACGCGGGAGCAACTCGCTCACGTACTGGCCGTGCATCTGCAGTGGACAGCCCTAGAGTTAGCCGAACAGCGCCCCGACGATCCGCGTCGCGCGAATCTTTGCGGCGCAGTCTTGAACGAAGCAGTCCTAAATGAAATCGACCTGAGAGGCGTCAACCTGACGTGGAGTGCCCTCAGGGGTGCACAGCTGCGACAGGCGGATCTTAGTTGGGCTGATTTGAGTGGAGCGATTCTGCGTCGGGCCGATTTGAGCCGGGCCGTTCTTATCCGAAGCCGTTTCAGCCTTGCCATTCTTACTCGCGCAATACTGAATTGGGCCAATTTGAGTGGAGCTGATTTGAGTAAAGCCGATCTTGTCGATGCACAGCTGAGAGGAGCCGATCTGAGATTGGTGAACATGCAAGAGGCAAACCTTAGAAATGCGGACCTGAGCGGCGCTGATCTGAGACGGGGAAATTTTTTCCGTGCGGATTTGACGGGTGCTGATTTGCGGGGAGCAGAACTGAGAGGTGTTTCTTTCAGGGAGGCGAACTTAACCGGGGTCGACTTGCGGGGGGCAGAGGTCAATGAAGTTGATTTCAAGGGCGCTGACCTGACCGGGATCGACCTCAGAGGGGCAACCGTCCAGGGCGTTGATCTATGGATCGCGGAGCAGAGAGGTGATTCGATTGAGCCCGACCTGATCGTAGTGGATCGACCTTCGGCGATCGGGGCGGGGCAAGGACCAGTCGAGTACTATCAGTTTGAGCAGTCCGAGACACAGCAGTCCGAGACACAGCAGTCCGAGACACAGCAGTCCGAGACACAGCAGTCCGAGACACAGCAGTCCGAGACGTTACGCCTGAGACTGACTGACGAACTTCACGTTAAATAGGCAAATCTGAAACTGGTCGTTACCAGTCGAGACAGGTAGCGCGTCGCGGCAACGTGCGTTGACACCGATTTGGCTTGCGACGGTAACCTTGATTCGTTTCCACTTGTGATCCAGGGCCATGGAAGGAACTGGTGGCGAGGTCGCAGTTTGCTGCGCGATACGTCGCTGATGGGTCTTGCAGGGCAGCCGTCTACGAAGCACGGTCGGCAAGGCCCGGTTCATCGAGTAACGCAGGCGCTAGCGAATCCTGGAGGCTGTTTCGATTTGGGTGTGGTGGTTCAGTCGCGCAGCCCGAACAGTAATTCAACATAATTCTTGTGCTGCGCGACTTGGTCGGGAAGCGTGGCGCTTTGACGATAGAGCCTGCTCATAATCACGCCGCCCTCGAACACGGCCATCAGGTTGTCATACAACTGCTCCGATGTGACCGGCAGCTTCGCGCTCTGCTTTGCCAGCGCCGCATCCAATTTGGCACCGAGTATACGGTGCCACTCATTGAAGCTGTTGATAACGGCTGCTCGTGTATCGGGCGGAAACAACTCGAGCTGGTAGACATAGCTTGCGACAAGGCAGCCGGGCGGAGATTCGCCGGGGGACCGAAGAGCCTCTTCGAGCAGGCCGACGAAAATCAGGTATTGCTGCAGTGGGTCGTGACTGAGTTTCTCTGCCCGTGCTATTAGTTCATGCAGCAGTTCGTCGTCGAGGCGTACATAGCGATCGAGCAGGGCCTGCGCCAGATCGCTCTTGGTCTTGAAATGGTGGAAGAAGGCACCCTTGGTGATGCCTGCGCCGGCGATGACCTGGTCGACTGTCATGCCGCCGTAGCCCTGATCCATGACGAGCTGCATGGCGGAATCAAGAATCTTGTCTTTAGTAGCGGTGCCGTCGCGGGCCATCGATCATGCTCCGTATGCTGAATTTGATCACAATACCATACTCAATGGTTTGTTGTGAGCCTATTTGCCTTATGTAACTCAATTTGACAATGAAAATAAATGCACAAATAAACAATAACTAAAATGCTTATTTAAATAAGAGACTATTTAGTCTTGACATGCCGGAACGCCAGGACTAATCTTTGCATACCGACCAGTCGGTATGTCTTTAATCTCGACCAAACTGAATGCAGAAGAGGGGGAAGCGTCATGTGTCTGAATCACCAACTTAGCCAGTTCGACAGTCATAAAGCCGATGCCTTTGCCAACCGGCTCATCGGTGTCCTCAACGAGGGGGCTCTTTGCACGATGCTGTCCATTGGTCACCGCACCGGGTTGTTCGACCAGCTCGATGGGCGTGCGCCGTTAACGAGCGAACAGCTGGCAGAAGACTCCGGTCTGGATGAGCGCTATGTGCGCGAATGGCTCAACGGACTCGTGGTGGCGGGGGTTGTTGAGTACACACCAGCAACGCGAAGCTATTTCTTGCCGGAGGAACATGCAGGCTATCTGACGCGGCGTTCAACGGAAGGCAATTTCGCTGTATTCGCGCAGTACATCCCGATGATGGGGACCGTGGAAGATGACATCGTCGAGTGCTTCAAGAACGGTGGCGGCGTGCCTTATGAAAAGTATCCACGCTTTCATGAGGTGATGGCCGAAGACAGCGGGCAGACGGTTCTATCCTCATTGGAGGAGCATATCCTTCCGCTGATCCCGGACCTCACAATTCGGTTAGAGGAGGGCATTCGGGTACTCGATGTTGGTTGTGGCCGCGGCCGCGCGATCAACCTGATGGCAAAGCGCTATCCGAACAGCGAATTCGTCGGTGTCGACTTGTCGGAGGATGCGATCAGCTTTGCAAAGGAAGAAGCGAAGAAACAAGGTTTACGAAACGCCACTTTCGTAGCGAAGGACGTCACCGATTTCGACAAGGACAACAGTGCCGAACAATTTGACTTCATTACAACGTTTGATGCGGTCCATGACCAGGCCAAGCCACTCAATGTTCTGAAGGGCATATACCAGGCATTGAAACAGGACGGCGTGTATCTGATGCAGGACATCCATGCCTCGAGTAACGTCGACAAAAACATGGAACACCCGGTGGGACCACTGCTCTATGCATTGTCGACAACCCATTGCATGACGGTGTCGCTGGCTCAGGGTGGTGACGGACTCGGTACCATGTGGGGTCGGGAAAAAGCCACCGAGTTCCTGAATGAGGCCGGGTTCAGGAATGTGAAGGTTGAACAATTGGCGCACGATTTTCAGAACGACTATTACATCATCCGCAAGTAGCAATTGAATTGCCCTCAGTGAACTGGTCTCACGTCAAAGAAAAAAGGCGGGCCCGCCCCATGTCAATGAAAGAAACGTGTTGCTGAGAAAAGCGGGATCCAGCTACCTGGGCATCGATGGCTGCCCTGGTGGCTGGTTCTGCGTTGGCCTTGATGCCGACGCGAGTTGGTCCGCCTCGGTTATTGCCACCGACGCACTTGCGTCGGTGGCGGCGACTGCGACGGCAGCGCTCATTGATATCCCGATTGGGCTGCCGGATAAAGATGTCGAAGAGCGTCTCTGCGACCGTGAGGCACGTAGCAAACTGGGTCGCGGACGTGGTTCGAGTGTTTTCCCGGTGCCGGCGCGAGCGAGCTTGCAAGCAAGCGATTTTGCCGAGTCCTTGGCCATCAACCGGCGGCGCACGGGTCGCGGCATCAGCAAGCAGTCGTGGCTGATTGCTCCCAAGATCAGAGTTGTTGACGAACTCATGCAAGCAAACAGCAGATTACGCGGCGTGCTGCGCGAGAGTCATCCGGAAGTTTGTTTCTGGGCACTCAATGGTGCGAAGGCGATGCGTCACAACAAGAAAACCGCTGAGGGTCGAGACGAGCGCATGATGCTACTTCGTAAGTTTTATCCGATGTCTCACATCATCTTCGAGAAAGCGACATCGCGCTATCGCCGAAGCGAGGTGGCGCGGGACGATATCGTCGACGCTCTGGTTCTTGCGGTGAGCGCCCGACTCGGCGCCGGGCGCTACGAGAGCTTGCCTGTTGTTGCGCCGCAAGACGCGGCGGGCTTGCCGATGGAAATGGTCTTTCACGCACCTTAGGTGAGGTGGCTGTAGCCTATGTCAAACAACGCTCGGCAGGCCGCGCAGTCCTGCTGCACCCCGATTTGGGGTTGATCCCGCCGTCGCAGTGGCGCACACTTCGGGGCTGCCAGATTAAAGTACCCCAGGAACAAGTGTGATGAACACCGCGATTCTGCAATACCTCAGAGCCAACGGCGAACAATTGGACGTTGAAATCGCCGAAGCGCTTGATATGCCTCATGCTCAGGTACAGCGGCACCTTTCCCAGCTTTCGGCTGCTGGGGAAGTGATTTGCTGTCACGTGACGCGTTATTCCGGCGAAAAGAAGATCGAAGGCATGAGCTACCGGCTCTCGGCGCACGTGCCGCCGCGCGCGCCGGGACGTAAACCCGGCGCGGCGAAGCAAAACGCCAGTTCCGAGGACAACTGATCGTCAGGCAACGATTACCATGTAACGACGCCGTTTCGCCGGGTGTTGGTCACACCAAACGGCAATATCATGAAACAGAAAAGCCCCGCAGGCTGAAGCCGCGGGGCTTTTTCGTATGCGCTACGCCTTGCCCGGCTCACTGCGGTTTCGATGGCTTTGGGCGTGAGCGCAACTGGGCGGGCCGATTCCAGTGCCGGCGGCATCATCGGTGGCGCAAGCGCTTTACCGACTTAATGCTGGTATCGTTTGCGGATCCGGTTCGCCTGTTCAGTAATGGTTTTGCGATCTTCCTGGGTCAGGCGGGCGAGGTTCTTCCATTGAAGTGCGGTGCGGGGGTGGCTGGCGAAGCGTGATTCGTGGTTCTGCAAGAAATCCCAATACAAGGTGGTGAAGGGGCAGGCGTCGCTGCCGGTGGCTTTGTCCGGATTGAAATGGCAATTCTCGCAGTAGTTGCTCATCCGCTTGATGTACTTGCCGGTCGCGACATAAGGCTTTGACGCCAGCAGGCCGCCATCTGCATATTGCGACATGCCAAGAGTATTCGGCGCTTCGACCCACTCAACGGCGTCGACGTAAATGGCGAGGTACCACTCATGGAGGCGAAGCGGTTCGACGCCCAGCAGCAGTGCGAACAGCCCCGTGACCATCAACCGTTGGATATGGTGTGCGTAGCCGTATTCGAGTGTCTGGCCAATCGTGTTTCGCAGGCAAACCATGTCTGTCCCGCCGGTCCAGTAGAACTTCGGCAGCGGTTGATGTGCGCCCAGGGCATTACGGGTCAGGTAGTCCGGCATTTCGCGCCAGTAGATCCCGCGCACGTATTCGCGCCAACCAAGAATCTGCCGCACGAAACCTTCTACCGAGTTGATCGGCGCTTCCCCGCGGTAAAAGGCTTGAACGGCCGCCTCGATGACCTCGGCCGGACTGACAAGCTTGACATTCATCGCGGACGCTAGACCGGAGTGGTACAGAAACGGTTGGTCTGACCAGAGTGCATCCTGATAGGCACCAAATCTCGGCAAGCGATTCGCAACGAAGTTCTGCAGAGCGAGTTTCGCGTCCGCGCGGGTTACCGGCCAATCGAAACTTGCGAGCGAGCCCGGGTGTTCGCGAAATTCATGCGAAACTTCTTTAATGACGCCTTTGGTGATCGCGTCGGGGCGAAACGAGGGCCACGTTGGTAAAGTGCCGGGCCCCTTTTTCCCGAAAGTCTGACGATTTGCCTTGTCGTAGTTCCATTCGCCACCAACTGGCTGCTTGCCATCAACGAGAATCCCTAATCGTGCGCGCATCTCACGGTAGAAGTATTCGAGGCGCAACTGTTTGCGGCCACTAGCCCAGTGTTCGAATTCCTCGATGTTGCATAGAAAGTGGGTGTCGGGGCGAACATCGAGGGTAATCCCGGTTTGTTGGGCCGCACTTGCGATCAACTGCTGCACTCGATAGTCGCCGGCCTGGACCACAACGATCCGCTTTGGCCGGAGTTTCTCGATGTCGGCGGCGAGTACTTGCGAAAGGGAGTGATACGGGTGGTCCGCAAGTTGGTGGTATATCAAGGGGCGACCGGCATCTGCAAGCTCTTGTCTGAAGTGGCGCATTGCCGAAAGAAACAGGACGATGCGTGCTTGATGCGACCAAACATGTTCTGATTCTTCGCTGACCTCGGCCATCCACACCCGGTCGACATCCGGGTCGAAATCACTGAATGCGGTGCTGTCGAGATTGAGCTGATCGCCAAGAACAACTACGAGGTTGCGAATCGGTCTGGTCACGGTCGAAATGCAAGTGTCAAAGTCGGTGCATATCCAATTTCACTTAACAGACAATTCTGTTCATTGACGGTGCCTCCCGAAAGTTTGGTGCGGGCATAGCATGAATACAGGTTTTCATGCTCTGTGACCGAGCCGCAGTCTACGCGTTCACTGACTGCTCGAGCGTGCGGCGATCTGGTTGGCAAAGTCGCTAATGCGAAGAGCTTGATAGGTATGGAAGGGATTGTGTCGCAGTCGCGTTAGCAAGGTAGCGGGTATGGCGAGCACGCCAGTTT
>CP070775.1:3385647-3413658 GCA_020346185.1 Betaproteobacteria bacterium
CAACCAACAGGCCTTGACAGTGGTGGGCTGTTGGCTCGTCAACGAAGCGGTGCAAGGTTGTACACGACAAAAGCCTTGGCTAACAAAACACGCTGCTGCGTTATGAACGTCTCGGGAAATCGCCGCGCTGACGCGATGGCAGGACGGGACCGCCACTTGACGCAACGCATTTCAAACATCCAACCACATTGAAGACTTCTAAATGCTTTCAGTAATTAAACGATTCAGACCGAAGATCGGCGTGATCGCTGCAGTTCTCGCGGCAATTTTCGTTCTGTGGTTACCCCTCGGCATCCTGGACATAGTGCCCTTCACTTTCACCATTCCTGGTGAATCCGCCGTGAGAAGTCACGCAGGTCTGGCGGTGGGAAGTTTGATGGTTGCCGCCTGGGGCTTCTGGGGCCGTTGAGCCATTTTTTCAACTCGAAGTAAAACACGCAGGGAGACAGTAGATGATCAAAATTTCCGACATGTTTATTCTCATCGCAGTCATGGTGTCGTTTGCCATTTCTGCATACCTCTGGTTCTCGGGACAAAAAGAGGAGGGTCTTTTCACAGCCACCTGGGTACCGGCCATCCTATGTTTCGGAATGTACTTCAACATCTTGGCGCTGAAAGGAGCCAACAAATGAGTAACGTCACACTACTGGTAGCTGGAACGTTCTGTTTCGCGCTCACTTTTCTGGGCATCGTTATGACCATTCAGGAATTCAACAAATCATCTGGAAAGTAATCGAGAAGCATTAGGTGTGGCATCCAGTCCCGCCCAAGCGACACTGGAGATCGCAGCAGCTGCGCTCGATGACCGCCAAACAATCACAAACCATTTTCTCTGAATGAGGATCGCACCATGGAAATCGACATCGCTCTTTATGCAACGTCATATGTAGCTCTTCGAATGGCAATCCTTGCCGCTATTGCGTACGCGTTTTATAGGATACTAAGGCGTAAGTCATCGCCCGTAGCAATCATTGAAACTAACCCCGCCGACACAGATTCCGAGAATTTCGTTCGCAACGATCGACGTTAAAGTGACAACGCGCTTGCATCATCACAAGGTCGGCCTGGAGAACCACGCACAAGACAATACGCCTGACCCGAATGGATTGATGAGAATGCATGAAGGGCTCGGGTTGACCAATTGATCAACCCCGCGAGGGGGATTGGTGGGAAACAAGCCTGCCAGGCACCCCCCCTCGCCGAGTTTTAAACCGAACGACCAGAGAAATTGCAGCCTGACTCGTCATGAAAGGGCATGCTGTTCGGTATGGCACGTCGCCAGCATGGCGTTAGCCGGACCAACCATACTTCCTTTGAACTTCGCCGTCCCGCACAAGGGCTCAGTGGTTCACTGCATGAAGCCGCCGATGTTTCGGACGACGCTGCCCGCGCAGCCAGCGACCCAAGTGCGCGCTCAAGTCACGTGCGTCGTCACCGACGCCATCGATGAGCGTCGATTTGCGCCGCCGGAGGAACGGCATACCAATCAGGTACATCCCGGGTGAGTCGGTAACGACGCCACCGTCATGGCGAATGAAACCTTTATGGTCGCGAACCGGAATATCGAGCCACGAATAGTCAGGACGAAAGCCGGTTGCCCAGATGATCGTCTTGATTCCGCTGCTGGTGATGTCCGCCAGTAATGGCGGCGAGGCTTCCACCTTGGTCGCCTCAAATCGGTGCGGCGGATCGACCTGATCGGAAACCAGGTTTTCATTGGCCCACTCATCAATAGCATTCAACAGCCGGTTCATTTTCAGGTCCGCCAGTGCACACACGTTTCGCAACGAACCGGATAACTGAAATTTGCCTTGATTTATTCCGGCAAGGCGGCCGACGAGTCTGACCCCGATGCTATTGAGCGAGTTGAGGTCAAGCATGCGATGATCGGGATAGCCTGCCAGTTGCATGGAAGGCAGATTGCGAGCCCGCACGATATCGTCAACATTCTTGTAGTCCTCGTCGAATACCCCAGCGGCGTCCATCCACCACAGAATGTCTTTGCCGCGATAAGTGCGCGGCAAGCGCACGTGCTCCCCGACTGCCAAGGTGACCGCTCGCCCGGCGCGTTGCAGCTCGTCGGCGATCTGCGTGCCCGACGCCGATGCTCCCACCACGAGTACGGCCCCGTCCTCGATTTGACCGGGATTCCTATACTGCATGCTGGTGAGCGTATTAATCTCCTTCGGCACCGTCTCGGCGACCGCCGGCAAATTCGCCATGTTGCATGCGCCGCTGGCCACCACGACGGCATCACATTGCCAACTACCGCTATCGGTAACGACTTGGTAGCCGTCATCCGTTCTTCGCAACGATGTGACGCTGGTGTGAGTGCGCACCGGAGCCGATATCGACTTCGCATAGCCTTGGATGAACTCGATGGTCTCGGGCATAGTCCGGAAGCCGTCGGGATCGCCCCCCTGATACCTATAGCCAGGCAAACGGCTCTGCCAGTTTGGCGTGAGCAGGCGCAGGGAATCCCAGCGCTCGGTTCGCCATGAGTTGGCTATCTGCCCTCGCTCGAGGACAACGTGGTCTATCGAGCGTTTGGAGAGCCACCAACTCATAGCCAGCCCTGCCTGGCCTCCACCAATCACAACGGCGGTGGTACGCACCAGTTCCTCCCCTAGTTGTGGCAAAGCCTGTTTCGCCAGGAAAAAGTCACTCGACTTCTACGGTGACGTTGGTCGGGTTGGTAATGATGTCGTAAACCGCAGAGCGTTTCTGAGACTGCGCAACCAGGGCTTCGATGTCGTCGCGCGATGCGTCAGCGTCGATCTTGTAGGTGACCTTGATGCCGTCGAAGCCATTGCGAACGTCGGAGTCGGCACCTAGGATGCCGCGCACATCCATACCACCTTCGAGCGTGGCCGACACCGAACGCAATTGAATGTTGCGATTCTGCGCGACCGCTGCGACTCCAGCGGTCAGGCAACTGGCAAGACCGGCGAGCACCAGTTCGACGGGCGTAGCGCCGTGGTCTTCGGAGGCGAATATTTCCGGATGATCCGCATCGAAGCTGAACGTGGTCTTGTGCTTTTGTTCTTCGCCCAAACCGTAAAATCCACCGACCGTGGACCTGCTATGGGTTCCGTTTATCCACTTCACGGATGCCCGCCATTTGAATTTGGCGGCGTCTGGCGATGCAGACAGTGCTTCGCGTGCGCTAAGCAACGCTTCGACGTTCACACCATTGTCGACCGGATGTTCAGTGGTAGCAGTAGTCATGGCTCACTCCCTGTTATGTTGAATGGTGGATTGGGCATCCTATAGTCTTCGACAGCCTGCCGCCACCAACTTGTTACACTGTTCTTAGAACTTATAGGAAATTGCTTATTCCAGGCAGTTCCTTACGAACCGTTTCGAAAGTACCCTGCGTGCAGCGCAACCAACACGACGGATAACACGGCGTCGGATCACGCACAGACTAGATCGGACAGACGATCTCGCCCAGGTGTTGGGTCAGCTTCATGTTCTCCCGATAGTCGATCGGAACAACGAGCAGAGACGACCCCGGTTCGTCGATCGCAGTGCGGATGGTCGCAGCCAGATCACGGCTTTCATCGACCCGATGCGCATGCCAGCCAAAAGCGGTCGCGAGTTTACTCCAATCCGGGTTGCCGAACTTCACGTCAGTAGTATCACCAAATGCGGCCTCTTGTTTCCATGCGATCAGGCCAAACTCGTGATCTTCCCAAACCATTACCGTGATATTGACTCCAAGCCGCTTGGCAGTCTCCATCTCCTGGACGTTCATCATGAAACCACCGTCACCGCAGATGGCCAGAATCTCACGCCGCGGATGAACCAGCGCAGCCGCTATAGCGCCGGGTAGTGCAAAACCCATGGAGCAGAAACCATTCGGCATCAGACAGGTGTTCGGCTCGTGACAATGAAAGTGCCGCGCAACCCACATCTTGTGAGCGCCAACATCGGACAGCACAATGGCGTCGCTGGCTAATGCTTTGCGCGTTTCCCAAAGTACTTTCTGTGGTTTGATGCAACCCTTTGTTTCTTCATCTGCCGTTGCGGCGAGTTCTTTTGCCATCGCCACGCGCAACTGGCGAAATGGCGCAAGATCGTATTCAGTAGGTTTGCTCGTCAGCGCATCAGTGAGCCGCAACAGTGTTTGTTTAACATCTCCGATCAACTCAAAATCGGGGTTGTAATGTTCATCTATTTCCGCCGGCGTGTAGTCGATATGAACAATTGTCTTGCCAGAGTCGGAATTCCAAAGCATCGGCGGGTACTCGACCATGTCGTAGCCGATGGTGATGATCGCATCAGCCGCATCGATGGCACACGCAGGCAAATCGCGGCCGCTGAGTCCGATGGTGTACATGCAATGAGGCGAATCCATGTCCACCGCACCCTTGGCCATAAAAGTTGAGATAACCGGCACGCCGGTCACGTCGCAAAAACCGCTCAACGCGCCATCGAGCTGTTGTCGGACACAGCCGTTGCCGGCGATGATCACAGGCCTTTTCTTTGAGGCAAGGGTTTCGGCGACCAGGCGTACCATCTCGCGATCCGGCACCGGACGCACGAATCGCTTGGGCGGCATCGGCACCTCGCTGGTCTTCGCGCTGGCGATGTCCTCGGGCAGTTCGATGTGCACCGCGCCCGGTTTCTCACCGCGCGCAATGCGCACTGCCTTGCGAACGATTTCGGGAATGGTGTCGGCATTTATTATTCGTACCGCCCATTTGGTGACCGGACGAAACATTCCGACTGCATCCATGATCTGGTGTGATTCCTTGTGCAGGCGGGTGGACGAACCCTGGCCGGTTATTACCAGCATCGGCACGCGATCCATATTGGCATTGGCTACGCCAGTTATCAGGTTGGTTGCACCCGGCCCGAGCGTGCCCAGACAAACCGCGGGCGAGCCTCGTAATCGACCATAGACCTCGGCCATAAATGCGGCACCCTGCTCGTGCCGCGTCAGAAAGAACCGGATGCGCTTGGCGTTCTTCAGCGACATCATGAAATCAGCGTTCTCTTCGCCCGGAACGCCGAAGGTGTGCGACACACCTTCCTCTTCCAGGCAGCGAACCAGTAGGTCGGATGCTTTGCTGTTCCTGGTAGCCATCGCTGAGCGTGTTGATGTATTAGGTTTTGGATCTGACACCATGGTCGTCGCAGATGTATAACACATCGCTTGATTCAAAAAAACCGTGACGCGCGACAACTGAGACAAAGGTGACGCCTCGCGACGATGGCCGCCGGAGATGCCCACACGAGCTGGATGTACGTTGAGATGCGCGTCAGCTTCGCACCGGGCGGGACTCGCCATTGCTGGCGATGCCTGGACCCTAAGGATACCTGTATGAAGCAGGCAGACGGTCGGCCTCGCTCAGTGGCAACACCAGAAAGCGCCGACTGGCCAGACAAACATCGGCTTATTGGAGTCTCGCGTCCGACTGATCTACTACCAAACCGATCACTAAGCTGCCAACTTGGCCGCGACAATACCCTCGAGGCGCTGTGTGATGATGCTGTTGGCCTCCGCCATGATGCGGTCGATGAGCTCCTTACAAGTCGGCACGTCGTGAATCAACCCCGTCACCATGCCGCACGACCATACACCAACATCCATTTCTCCGTCGATCATGACTTTCGGATAGACACCGGCAACTTCCTCCATGATGTCGTCGAACTTGATGTCGCTACCGAGACGCTTTTCCTTGTCCAGAAGACGTTCGGTGGCGGCGTTGTTGAGCACGCGCTCGGTATTACGCAGTGGTCGCATCACCAGACGCGTGTCCAGTTCGGTGGCAGCAACCAGGGCCTGCTTCACGTTTTCATGGATGGGAGCTTCTTTGGTCGCCATGAAGCGTGTACCCATGTTCATACCGTCCGCACCCATTGCCAGTGCACCAACCAGGGAGCGACCGTCGGCCATGCCGCCGGAGGCGACAAAAGGAATTTCCAGTTCATCGGCAGCGCGCGGCAGCAGGATGAAATTGGGAATGTCGTCTTCGCCTGGATGACCACCGCACTCGAAACCGTCCACCGAAACGGCGTCACAACCAATGGATTGCGCCTTGAGTGAGTGGCGAATCGAGGTACACTTATGAATCACCTTGATGCCGGAATCCTTAAGTGCTGGCAATACCTGCTGCGGATTGCGGCCCGCTGTCTCGACAATTGTCACACCACCGTCGATGATGGCCTTGACGTAGCCAGGGTAATCGGGCGTGGATACCGAGGGCAGAAACGTCAGATTGACGGCGAACGGTTTGTCGGTCATATCGCGACAGCGCGCGATTTCATTGGCGAGGTCGCTGGCCGACTTCTGAGTCAACCCGGTTATCGTGCCCAAGCCGCCGGCGTTCGATACCGCGGCAGCCAGTTCTGCAAAACCGACATAGTGCATGCCGCCCTGGATGATCGGGTGCTCGATACCGAACATTTCTGTGATGCGGGTCTTCATTGCTTTGAAATCCTGTCAGTTTGTGTGTCGAACGTGATTGTATATGCTGTGAGCAGACGGGCAGATACCTCAGCCGGGTATTTGTACTCATCAGGCACCATGGGCACTTGGAATCTGGATGCCCGTGATGTGCACAGAGGCGCGATTCCCTGTTAGCGGAATTTGCTCTACTTACGCAGTACTGTCTTACGGTACAAATCGCCAAGCACGCCTCTGGGATCGTAGCGTGCCTTGAGACGTCGCCACGCATCACCGTTGTAGGTGCTCCAGAATTCCTGTTCCGGAAAATAACTCTCGGAGTACAACGACTTGATGCCGCCCAGCGCGGCCACCTTTTTCTCGATCAAGCGATTATGAAAACCGCGTTCGAAGGCGTATGGGCGACGAACCACATCCCAGAAACCGAAATTCACCAGAAGTTTGTTCTCCGGCACCGGATACAGGTCGAAACGCTCGAGCGGAGCGCACGCACGAATCGGACAGAGCCAGATCGGCAGAATGCCGATTTCCTTGTTGAAGAACTCAAGGAATTCGCTGGCGTGTTCTATCGGTACGTCTACATCCTGGATTACTGACTCGCGATGCTTTCCGGAGAGCCGATCCATGGCGCCCGTCAACCCCACCCGGCTGTTCAGGCGCATGAGCTTGGTGTAAAAACGCGAGTTGAGCCGTGAAGGTCCCAGTATGCGCCGCACGATAGGATGCTGCGCGCCGAGCTTTTTCGAGCACCAAAACCAGTCGGTGTCCCAACGCCAGATGAAATCGGCCACACTGAGAAAGTCGACGTTGCGCTCGAGCAAGGATCGGTAGAAGATGTCCTCATAAGTGTAGTCGCTCACCCATGGCGCCTGCTCGACGAATCGGCCGCCCGTGAGCACAATCAGATCCCGATCGAAGACGACACCATCGACAAAATCAATATCGCTTTCGCACAGCTCGCGCAATGCAGCAAAACACCTGAACGGATCGGTGTACTTGCGATGCAGTAGCTCGACAAACGGCTTGACCGGTGCAGTTCGCGTCTTCACGCGTAACGCGTAACCCAACGTACCATAGGAATTGGGGAAGCCGAAGAACAGGTCGCTGTGATCGTTGTCCGGGCGAGCAATGACGACTTCACCGGTGCCGGTTAGCACCTCGATTTCGAGCATGGTGTCATGCACCAGACCGTACTTGAACGAAGACGCTTCGATACCGACACCGGCGACAGCCCCGCCGATGGTGATGGACTTGAGTTGCGGCACCACAGCCGGCATCACTTTGTGTTTGAGAGTTTGTTCGGTTAGCGCGTCGTAAGGCGCCATGCCTTCGACATCAACCCAGCCTTGCTCAACATTGACCTCGAGCACATGATTGAAATCACGAACGTTGAGGTGGCGCTTGCCACTGGCTTCGCGATCGCGAAACAGATTAGACGTGTCCTTACCCAGCCCAATTGGCGTGCTCGCCGCCTTCAGTTGTTCAACCAGTCGGGCCTTACGCTCTGCGAACGTCTGCAATCGATCCCTCCTGCTTTACGAGCTGGCCGCACTGCCTTGGCAGGCGTTTCCCAACTCCCGTAGAGGAACCGTCTTGAGCGCTGTCACATCGCCTGCCTGGTTTTATCATCCACGCCGAATGCACTTTGTGCGGAGGCCCGTTCCGCCCCCGACTCCGCAAAGTCCTCTGCATACAAAAAGGCACGGCTCATCGGGTAGCTATCCTTGGGCATATTGCCTTTGCTGAACACGATCTGGAACAAGTGGGTACGGGCATACGGTGAGCGGAACATCTCGGCACAGGAGATCAGGTAGGTTCGCCAGATGCGGTAGAAACGCTGGTCGAATTTCTGAGGGTCAAGCGCATGAATGTCGTCCCAGTGCTGATCGAAGCGTTCGGTCCAAGCGTCGAGTGTAAGTGCGTAGTGACGACGCAGATTCTCGATATCAACGATTTCCAGACCAAACTCTTCCATGGCGTCAATAGTCTCCGACAAGCTGGGAATCCAGCCGCCGGGGAACACGTACTCACGAATGTAGTATTCGGTGTCGCGCATACCGACATGGCCAATGAAGTGCAGCATGCCAAGGCCGCCAGGTTTCAAGAAGTCGGCATGCGCCTTGACCACTTCCTTGATTGAATCGCGCCCGGCATGTTCGAGCACGCCGATGGAAACCACCTTGTCGAACTGGTCATGGACTTCACGGAAGTCAGCTTCGCGCGCCTCGAGCCGATCATTCATACCGCGGCGATTTATTTCGCCCTTCAGCCAGTCCACCTGCTCGGTGGTGGTGTTGATGCCACACACCTTGACGCCATGATGCTCGGCCGCATGAAACATGAAACCGCCGAACCCGGTTCCGATGTCGATGACCGACTCACCCGGTTTTAGGCGGATCTTCTGACACACGTGCTCGACCTTGTTGCGCTCTGCTTGTTCAATGTTCTGCGTGCCTTTTTTCCAATAGGCACAGGTGTACATCATCAGATCGCGATCGAGCCAGTAGCCGTAGAAGTCAGCGCCGTGTGCGTAATGAAACCGTGCATTGGCTTTTGCCTGGGCGATGCTGCGATTGGAATACCGCAATTCATGCCATTTGTTGCGCAGCCAGATGAGAGGACTGGACTTGCGGTCGAAGCGGCTTTGCAGGCCGATGCGGAAAACCTGGGCAAGATCACCGTCGACGTCGATGTCTCCACTGAAATAACCCTCTAGAAAGCCAACATGACCAAACGCCACCAGACGCCATTGAGCCCACGAGGTGTTGAACTGCACATGGATAATCGGCTCTCCGTCATGATTTTGCCATGTCGATCCGTCGGCGAATGTCATACGAAAGCACAGTTCGGTTCGCGCGCCGAGGTTTTGAATCAGAGACTTGAACATCCCCTCCTCCACTAAATTCGTTCTTGTTTTCTCAAAAACCCGCTCAGGCATCAAATAATAACGAAATAATTCACGCTACCGTAGGTGGTAAGTCAAGAATCCAGGCTGGACGTTGCTCGAGTTTCGCTAGTCCTGATACTTTGGCAACTTAGTCAATCCAAGCGATAATCCGTTCCGAGTA
Source organism: Betaproteobacteria bacterium (assembly GCA_020346185.1). GTDB lineage: Bacteria > Pseudomonadota > Gammaproteobacteria > Burkholderiales > Eutrophovitaceae > SG8-40. The sequence goes on from CP070775.1 coordinate 3,395,131, forward strand.
GACGAGATCGATAGAACTGGGTACAAGCTCGGGACAGAGATGGTTCGCTGCGACAAGGAAACGCGATGCCAGCGTATGTAACCACCGAAATCGAAGTCACCGACCCAGACGGTTATGGGAAATACCGTTCAAAAGTCCGTAACTCACTGAAAGCATGTAGTGCCAGTTTCTTGGTGCGGGGCGGAGAAATCGGCGTTCTCGAAGGCAACTGGCAGCCAAAACGAATCGTAATTTGCGTGTACGACAACGTGGGCAAAGCGCGTCAACGGTACGACTCAGACGCATATCGCGAATTGAGAAAGGTTCGCCAAGACACCGCCCGGATTAACATGGTTGCAGTCGAGGGCGTGTAGCCTGGGTCAAAATGCCGACATATCCAGATTCATTCATGACAGAACATACTGAGCCGCAGCAGCAATTTGATGGCACGCCGAACATGTGCGTAATCTCTACAAGGAGACCAAGGCAAAAGTAACTGCCAAAGCCTGGCCAATAGAACCAGCACCCGACAATTGCAAACGCTCACACGCTAAGACAGCGTGTTCCTCGTCGAGCGCTCGCAAGCCGCTGACGATGCTAGCGTATAAGGTCGCGGACGCGGAGAAAAACGGAGGCCAAAACGTTCCTTACCTAGGCACTTTCTAACTCGCCCCTAACCACGCACTGCTCACCGAATCATTCGTCACTGACAACAATCGCCAACGGCATCTTGAATTTCTTCGGCAGCACTCGCCCCATACGTGCACGTTTCAAGGCGTGATGGCCGAGCTTCGCGCCAGACAACGTGATCTTGTCGCGTTTCCCCGACCGCTGCGCCGTGCCCTCGACAGTGAGGCTTTGCTTGTCTGAAACGGCGACCGCAGCGAGACGATCTTCACCGTCCAGTCCCATGACAATCATGCCGCGGCCACGCACTTGATATTTGAGCTCAGCGATCGAGAACAAGAGCAGCTTGCATTTCTGCGTAAGCGCAGCGACGTAATTGCCAGGAGATTCCGCGTAAACAAAAGGCGCGATCGGAGTCTCGTTCTCGTTGAGCGTCATGAAATCCCTTCCCGCCTTGCGGTTGGAAATCATGTCGCCGATCTTCGACACAAAGCCATAGCCGCCGTTCGAAGCAACAATCAAAGGCGTGTCGGGCTTGCCGGCCAAGCAAAACAAGATTTGTGCGCCGTCTTGCACTTCAGCCAGCGATGATGAGGGCACGCCGTCGCCGCGCCCCGAGGGCAGTTGCGAAACCTCGACAGTGTAGGCACGCCCCCTGGAATCCAGAAAAACCACCGGATCCACAGTACGGCATTGGATAAGCGACAACAGGCTGTCGCCCTCCTTGAAAGACAAAGCTGCCGGGTCGACTTCCCAACCCTGCCGCGCCCGCACCCAGCCCCGGCGCGAAAAAATTACCGTGACGGGTTCATCACTGACGCGAGTTTCGATGACGGCCTTCTCCGACTCCTCAATCACGGTGCGCCGTTTGTCGCCAAATGCTTTGGCATCGGCGGTAATCTCATCACTGACCAGTTGCTCCAGCGCAGCACGGTCCTTGAGAATCTTCTCCAGGTCGCGGCGTTCTTTCTTGAGCCCTTTGAGTTCCTGTTCGATCTTGATGTGTTCAAGTTTTGCGAGCTGGCGCAGCCGCATGTCGAGAGTGTCGTCGGCCTGGCGTTCACTCAACTTGAAAGCCTTGATGAGCTCGACCTTGGGCTCGTCGGCGCTGCGAATGATCTTGATCACTTCGTCGACATTGAGCAGAACGATCATGCGCCCTTCGAGCACGTGGGTTCGGTCGAGCACCTTGTCGAGCCGATGGCGCGTTCTCCGCGTAACCGTTTCGAAACGGAACTGCAGCCACTCAAAGAGAATGTCACGCAAATTTTTGCCGGCCGGGCGACCGTCAAGACCGACCGTGACCAGGTTGATGGATACATTGGTTTCCAGGCTGGTTTTGGCCAACAATCGGTTGATGAACTCGGTTTGATCGATTCGCGAGGTCTTCGGTTCAAATACCAGACGTACCGGATGCGTACGATCAGATTCATCGCGCATGCGATCGAGCATCGCCAGCATTGCCTGTTTCTCGCGCTGCTGCTCGACATTGACTGACTTCTTGCCCGCCTTCGGCTGTGGGTTGGTGATACTGTCAATCTCCTCCTGCACTTTGCGCGACGACACGCTCGGCGGCAATTCATGCACCACCAGTTGCCACTGGCCGCGAGCGAGCCGCTCGATTTCCCACCTTGCACGTACGCGCACCGAGCCGCGGCCCGAACTGTAGGCTTCCACCATGTCTGCACGCGAGGTGATGATCTGTGCGCCGCCCGGAAAGTCCGGGCCTTTGATGCGACGCATGATCTGGTGCACCGACAGATTCGGGTCCTTGATCATGGCGATTGCGGCATCGGCGACTTCGGTGAGGTTATGACTTGGAATCTCTGTCGCCATGCCGACCGCGATACCGGAAGCGCCATTGAGCAGTAACACCGGCAGGCGCGCCGGCAACACTTTTGGCTCCTGCACACTGCCGTCGTAATTGGGGATGAAATCGACCGTACCCTGATCGAGTTCGGAGAGCAGCACATCGGCAAATCGAGTCAAGCGCGCTTCCGTGTAGCGCATCGCGGCTGCATCATCACCGTCGCGCGAACCAAAGTTTCCCTCACCGTCAACCAGTGGGTAGCGCAGCGTAAAGTCCTGCGCGATGCGCACCAGTGCGTCATACACTGAAGCATCGCCATGAGGATGAAACTTGCCGAGCACATCGCCAACGACACGGGCGGATTTCTTGCGCGGCGTGCCCGCCAGCGCATTCATCTCCCACATGGCATAGAGAATGCGCGATTGCACCGGTTTCTGACCGTCGCCAATACGCGGTAACGCGCGATCCTTTACGGTCGCGATGGCATATTGCAGATACTGTGTCGAGGCGTAACGGCCAAGCGGCAAACGGTCCTCAAAACCACCCGACAAGGGCGCGAAATACGGCGGCAGCCCGCCACCACCACCTTGTCCACCACTTTGTTTGGAGCCAGCGCCTTTCTTGCCGCTGCCCTTGACGCCGTCAGCAGCACCGCCATTGCCGCGCACATCCCTTGCCGGCTTATCGACAACGGCTACCTCGCCAAACAGATCTTCTTGCGTTGTCATACGCTCCTTCCGTCCCAGTAACTTTGACTTCAGTGACTCTGGTGCGAACGCAAATTCAAATGGTTACTATTGAACTGTGAATTCCTGCACCACCACGTCATCCGGTCCATCAGTGATGGTGAACTTCCAGACACCGGGGCGCAGATCGGCCGCATCACGGGCGCGATAACCGGAGCACCCATAGGCGATGCCGTCGCGCACTTTGAAAAGGCGTGGCACGCTGTAGCCGGCGTTCTCTCCGCCTTGCTTTCCCGCGACCGGGGGATGTTCGAGCGCTTCGACCATCATGTAGCTATCGTCATCGAAAAACTGAATATCGGCTTCGAAGCAAAAACCGAAACGCACGGCTGCGCCGTCGGGAATAGCGGTGGTTTTTTGGAGTAACTCGTTCTTTTCGGAGTAAATGCCGTATTCGCTAACCTTGCCGAGCGGCCGGGCAGTTTCTGATTGACGCGAGGTTTCCGATTGCTGCGAAAATGCCGAACTAACCACGAACAAACCGAGGAAGACAAGACCGGTGACCAGCAGACCAAGCACCGAGGCGGCAATTCGCAACGTCCTGACTGTCATGTTCGCGGCCCTTTCATCCTGATGTCACGTTCATGAAATATCCGCCTCCACCAAGTTGCCGTAGGTCTCCATCCATTCGCGTCGCTGCGATGCATTCTCACGCGCCATCATCATGTTGAATATCTCGCGCGAGTCGTCGAGCACATCTTCTATCGACACTTGCAGCACACGACGCGTATCCGGATTGAGCGTTGTCTCCCACAGTTGCTCGGGGCTCATCTCTCCCAGACCCTTGAAGCGGCTGACTGTCCACGCGTGTTCGCGCACACCTTCATCTAACAGTTTCGTTTCGAGCATGCTCAACTCCTGCTCATCGAGCGCATAGAGCTTGCGGGCCGGCTTGTTCTTGCCGTGAGCCGGCACGTCAATCCGGAACAGCGGCGGTTGCGCAACAAATACGTGTCCTTCGGCAATGAGTTTCGGGAAGTGACGGAAAAACAGCGCGAGCAACAGTACCTGTATATGTGCACCGTCGACATCGGCATCGGCGAGGATATTGATACGCTGGTATCGCAGGCCGGATAAAACGACGGCCGAATCGAGCGTGTGATGATCGACGTTGATCGCGAGCGCAATCGCCTCGATTTCCTTGTTTGAGTAGAGCGAATCAGCCGAATCCTGCCAGGTGTTTTTCGGCTTGCCCTTGAGCGGCAGAACCGCCTGAAACTCCTTGTCCCGAGCAGCTTTCGCGGAGCCGCCCGCGGAGTCACCCTCGACGATGAACAACTCGTTACGTTCCGGGTCTTCCGAGGCACAATCCGTAAGCTTGCCGGGCAACAACGCCACGCCGGAGAGCTTGCGCCGCTCGACCTTTTGCGCTGCACGTGTGCGGTTGACAGCCTGCCGGATGACCAACTCGGCGATCCGTTTGCCTTCGTCAACATGCTGGTTGAGCCACAACTCGATCGGGTCACGCACCATCTGTGCAACGAGCTTCACGCCGTCACGCGAGATAAGTTCGTTCTTGACCTGACCTTTGAACTGAGGATCAAGCATCTTGCAGGCGAGCACGTAGTTGGCACGCGACCAAACATCTTCGGGCACGATCTTCAGCCCGCGCTGGCCCATCGCGTGGTGGTCGATGAAATTCTTGATCGCGTGATAAACGCCCTCGCGCAGGCCTGAGACATGCGTTCCACCATGACGCGTCGGAATCATGTTGACGTAGGATTCGTTGACGACGTCGCCCTCGGTTGTCCATGCAATCGCCCACATGGCGCCCTCGCCTTCGGCGAAGCTGTCGGATTCTGACTGCACACTAATGTATCGCTCACCGAGAAAGGCGTCGGCAACCGGTTCGTTGTCGGAAATGGCACTGGCAAAGTAGCCCTTGATGCCTTCCGGAAAGTGCCAAGTCTGCTGTTCGATCTTATTCTTTTTCTCGATGCCAAGCGTAAACTTCACACCTGGCAACAACATCGCCTTGGCGCGCAGAAGCAGTGCAATATCCGCCGCAGCGATCTTCGGCGAATCGAAATACTTCGGATCGGGCCAGAAGCGCACACGCGTGCCACTTTCGCGCGGGCCCGCCTTGGCGACTTTTTTCAGCGACTGCTTGACCTTGCCATTGGGACCAAACGCCAGCGTGTAACGCGCACCGTCACGCTTGACTTCCACTTCGAGGCGGGTTGAAAGGGCGTTGCTGACACACACACCGATTCCATGCAACCCACCGGCAATGCGGTAAGCCGCCTCCTTGTCGGTCTTGCGAAACTTGCCGCCGGAGTGCAGCGTGGTAAAGATGACTTGTACCGCCGGGATCTTCTTTCGCGGATGTAGATCAACCGGTATGCCGCGACCGTCGTCCATCACTTCGGCCGACCCATCATCGTACAAGATCACCATGATGTTCTTGGCGAATCCAGCCAGGCCTTCGTCAGATGCGTTGTCGATAATCTCGACTAATGCATGGTTGGGGTTGACCGGGTCGGTATACATACCGGGCCGATGTAAAATCGGCGACAGGTCTTCAAGTATCTCAATATCTTCTGCGGTGTAAGAGGCGCTTTTTCTGCTCATCGAGTATTACAAAGTGAACCAGAGACGCGGTGCAGGCGCGGTGCGGCTCGATTGGTTGAATAAACAGGCAGAGTGAAGTTGACCATGCCGTAGGCTTGGTGCTGCCGGGAAAGACGACGAGGCCCAGGCTGGCTTTGCGGAGCGCGGTCTAGTCAAGATGAACGTCACGGCGCGTATTCTAGAGCTTTTCTCGCTATTGCTCACGCACAAGATTATGCTACCGGCAGGCTCGAGCATAACCAAGCGGACAAAATCGCCGTCCGGCAGCTACGAACCTGTTGCCGCCGTAGAGCACGCGTCATGTTCTGGCCGGCGTCGCCACGCCCGGCTTGGAGCGAATACGCGGCACCGGCCGCGACGGGCTGCGCGGATGTAGTAACGGGATTTTGAGAAACTCCTCCTGCATAAACTCGACGAACAATTTCACTTTACGGGAAAGCAGCCTTGCCGACGGATAAACGGCGCTGATGCGAATCGGCGTTGGGGCATACTGGGAAAGAATCTGCACCACGCGACCGGTCTCGATGTCCTCACGCACCAGAAACGCAGGAACGCTGGCGATTCCGACTCCTTCCAACGCAGCCGCACGAATCGTCATACCGCTATTGGCACGGAAGTCCCCGCCCACCTTAACCGACTGCAAGCCATCGACGCCATCAAATGGCCATTCATTGGTGAACAGGTAGGTATAGGTAATGCAGTTGTGGTTGACCAACTCCGCCGGCTCCTTCGGTGTGCCATGCGCCGCAAGGTAAGCGGGCGACGCAACGCATACGCGAGCACTGCTGCCGACATGGCGCGCCACCAATTGCGAGTCACCGAGTTCGCCGAAGCGAATGGCAACATCAATCCCTTCCTGCACCAGGTCGACATAACGGTCATCAAGCGAGAGCTCAATTGCAAGCCCCGGGTACTTGCGCTGGAAGGCGAGCAACAGCGACATCATGTGTACGTGACCAAATGCCACCGGTGTATTGACGCGCAGCGTTCCGGTTGGCCGGTTTTGCAGGCCGGCCACTTCGGTCTCCAGTTCCTGAACTTCGTCGAGGATGCGCTGACAGCGCTCGTAGTATTCGCGACCGGCTTCGGTCAAAGACAAGCGGCGAGTCGTGCGATTGAGCAGGCGCACACCCAATTGCTCTTCCAAAACAGTTAGTTGCTTGCTCACGGTCGGCTGTATCATGCCGAGTTCGCGAGCCACTGCCGAGAAACTGCCGGACTCCACAATCCTTACGAACAACTGCATCAAGCGAAAACGATCCAAGACAAACCTAATTTATTTGGTTTTAAGCATGAATAATATTTCACCCGATCGAATTATCAATGACGACGCATAGGTCATTAGTGGGCGTAATGGGTGACGTAGGGCATAATTCAGTCATTCTAGGTAGCGTTTGTGTTGCCAGATGTGCCAAATGTCAAAGGGTCGGTTATTTCAGCTGGACACTTCATCTTTCGCCTCCTCCTAAAAGGATGATACGGCCCCTTCTTTTTTGGCGCAGGGACACTGCCCCGCACTCGGTTCGGAAACCTTTGATATAGGGCAATGCTTCTATCACCTGCCGTCAAATCCCACTGGCATTGGAGTCGGATGCTGTGGTAGAAAAATGGTTCGCATCGCAGTAGCAGGAGGCGCCCAAACGCTCCCCGGATCGAGTTTGCTTGCCAGCACCCACTTCGGCCACTGCACATAAAACAAAGCGATTGATCATGGACTTATGGGAGGATCAGATGAGTCATCTCAAGGCGGCTGAGGATATTGATCCGGATGAAAGCCTTAACTGGGCGGACTACATCGATGCATTGCTGCATCAGGACGTCCATAGAAACGTGCTTGTGGCACAACCAATTGAGGGGCGCAGGATGCGCGATCGTTACCGTGGTCGGGTTGACCAGACCAGGATAGTCCATCCGCTCAGGCGGGGGCACTGATCGCGTCTTCGGCAGCAACCTCTGCTCAACCGCTCAGACCAGTTTTCATTCGATCGGCCGGATCTTCAAGCCGCTTTTGAAACGCTTGCCGGGCCCCTGACTCAAGCGAGGTACCCGAGCCGCCTGGCATGTCGCTGCGCGCAATCGATACCGAATGCCGTCGGTGACAACGCGGGTGAACGATCGTAAGTGGCATCGATTCGCAGCCGCTGCGCAGCGATCCGCTTGCCGTAGCATACGAGGTGCTCAATCGATTGCATGACAAACACAATAGCTGGCAGGGCACGCGCGTAGAGTGCGTCGGCAACGTCCTCGTCGCCGGCGGACATGGCATCGAAACAACGCGCCTGCAGGTCGAACAAGTCCAGGCCCGGAATCATGCCGGCGCACCCGGCTCGCAGGTTGTCGGTTAGCTCCAGGCCAGCCCGGCCATTTAACACGGCCAGACGCTCACCATGACGTTCGATGATGTTGCGGACCTGCAGCACGGGGCCCTCACCCTTCAGAACCGTGAAGTTGTCATGATGTCGTATCAGGTCGTCGATGCCATCGTCAGTCAGTCCGATGCCGATATATTGAGGTGCGTTCTGAATGGCCACCGTCATATCGAGCTGATCCATAAGCTTGCCGAAGAAAGAAACTAAATCCGATTCACCGACGCTAGAGATTCGCGGTGGCTGCAAGATCACCCATGCTGCGCCGCATCGTTGTGCGTGACGGGCGAACGCGACCTGCTGCTCTACTGTTTCACCGAATACGGTAACGGCCAGCGGCAACCGCTCGGCAAGATCTTCGCTAACCCACTCGACCAGTTGATGTCGCTCCTGCTCGGAAAGTTTCTCGACTTCGGTGGCAAGCCCGAGGATAGCGACACCGTGCGCACCGTTGGCAACACAGGCTTGCACCTGACGGCGCATCGCGTTACGGTCGAGCGAGCCGTCGCTCGAGAAGAACGCGTACAACATGGGATAGATTCCAGCGGGGCGAGGCGACCAGCTCATTCGCATATCCTTTCAGCACTCATTCAGGGTCTCGGGGACACGGGCAGCCCCGGCGGCGCCATGCAAACAGGATCTCGACCTTGATTCTGCTCGGGCTTTTGCTTTGGCGTGCTTCGAGGACGTCGTTTCGGTGTACCATTTTCCAGTAGCCGGAGAAAATACCGATCAAAGCGATACCAACCAGATCGATATCAATCGGGAGATACTGATTATGCCGCTTCGCATCGTAGCAGCCACGCTGCTCGTCTTGTGCACCCAGTTCGCTTTTGCCCAACTCACGCCTGATCAAATAGTGGATGCATTGCGACAGCCGGAAAACAGTACCGGCAACATCGCCGATGCGGTAGAGGCGGTGACAGGTGGGCGCGGCTGGATGAACTCCGACATGAAGCCGTTGTACGACACAAAAATTGTCGGCCAAGCAGCAACAGCCCTGATGCGGCCAGCCCTGACCAACGACAAGCAAAAGTATCCACCGCACCACCTGCAGATTCTCGATGAAGCCGCTCCCGGCAGTGTCCTGGTCTACGTCATGCAGGACGGTCTGGATATCGCCGCCATGGGCAACCTGATGGCCACCACCGGACAGATTCGCGGACTGGAAGGGGCCGTGATCGACGGCGCAGTGCGCGACATCACGGCTATTCGCAATATGCAGTTCCCGGTGTTCGCGCGGCGCGTCAGCCCGGCGACATCAGTGGGGCGAATGGTAGCCGCCGGCAAGCAGGTCCCAGTGATGTGCGGCGGCGTCTTGGTCAATCCGGGGGATTACATCGTCGGTGACCCCGACGGCGTAGTGGTGGTGCCGGTAGCAGCTGCGCAAAGGGTTGTTGCACTGCTCGCCGAATATGACGACAAAGAAACAAAAATGATGCCGATCATCCAGCGTGAGAGGTCAATTCTCAAAGCAATCGAAATATACAAACGCTACTGAGAACGGCTGGCTGAGGTTGAGCGTATGCGGTGCGCAGAGCACCGGTTGATGTCAAGGTTTGACGGCCGCAGGGGCGGCTCGCTTACTATGGCCGGTGGTGGATCGCATCCGCGACCGGGGGAAGGATGATGGCCACGCATCTCAGCAAGGAAGAAATTGCAGTGATAAAAGAGAAACTGGAAACGCTTCGCGTTGAGCACCGCGACCTCGACGACGTGATCGCACGATTGGTCGAGGATCATTATCAAGACGAACTGCAGATACGGCGGCTGAAGCGGCGCAAGCTGATGCTTAAAGACCAGATCGCAATGCTAGAGCGACAACTGGTGCCTGACATCCCGGCCTGAAACGCCCACCGTCAGCAGAGTGCTCTCAACAATCTGCGGGGCAGGACAGGCCGTAATAGCGCTCAGCGAGCCAGTTGGTCATCATGTCAATCTCCGTGTTGCTCCAGTTCAACGCGACGTTTGCCTGCCAGCGATCGACCTGAGCTCGTAACGTTTCATAGTCGCGCGCGATTCGCGATTCTCTGGTGTAAAGCTCGGTGCCGTGACACATAATGCAATAAGTATCATGGATGGTCTTCGCCTGCGACTCCGCGAAGGCATTGCTTGCGAAAGCCAACCCGAAGAAGAGCATCGCGATCAAGTACTTCATTCCTGTATCTCCTGCGCGTTCGGTTTCGACGCCAAAACCAGTTTATGTAGGCAAAACAACACCCACCGGGACAACCGTTTCTGTTACGCCGTCATCGCCCATAAAAGCCGATTCATGAAATAACCAATCCCTACTAAAACATAAATCATCAACCGTGAAAATAACATGGGCCTAGTCTGGCTTTGAAGCATAACGGCATATTGACCTGCATCAAGCTACGCCGTAGCGGTCGGCGAACCGAAGGTCTCGGGCGTTGTCTGCTAGATGGGGTCAAAGCTGTTCGACCAGTAGCGCCAACGGGCAGCCCTGATGATTCGCGCCCAAACCAACTCGTGCCGCAACATTAGCCACATTGCCGCCATGATGGCAGCCAGCGTTTTGTTGGTAGCTGCGTCGGGATCACCAGCCGGCCGCCCGCGCCTTCGCTGGATGAACACGTGCAAATGAGCCCGGAAGGCGTTGCGGATGATCAGATCTTCTCGCGGTCAAAAGAGTCGAGGGCGATTTACCGGTTCTTGACATCGGGCTTCGTTGATCTGGAACAAAGGGGCGTGTCAATGGCCGTGCTCGACTACACGCAGGCGGCTTCCAAGATATGTACGACGTCGGGAACGAATGATGTACGTTGACGCATCGTGGGAATATCTGTGCACCGGATGCAGAACCCCCTCTTGGCGGGGATCGCCTTATTATTACCGTCATTGAACCGGGCACGAGTTTACACCACATCTACATAAAGATAGGAGGAGGAGACATGCCAGAAAGCAGGGGGCGCTGTAATCAGAGTCGGGCGACCCGAACGATCACGCTATCAATATTGATCATGACAGTTGTGGCAGGCTGCGCGCTCTTTCAGCAACGGCCGGTAAGACCGATATCGGAGGTCGTCGAAGCTGCGCAAGTCGGCGCCAGCAGCAACCAGATTGTCGCCGAAATTCGCACGGCCAGAACGACTTATGCGATGCGCGGCTCGGACTTCGCGAAGCTCGCAACGCTCGGCGTACCGGAGGCGGTGCTCGACGAATTGCAGCAGCGTTTCTTTGCCGACGTGCAGTTTCTGACACGCCGCTGGTTCAGCCGGGGTCCACAGGGCGGTCCTAAGTCTCAGTGGCCGCAGCCGCTTGACCTCGATAATCTCGGCCGGGGCGGCAATGGCATGGCTCCAACAGACGATCTCGGACGCATGACTCACGGCACTCGGCCTCAGGGCGTCCCTGAATGGGTTCCACCCTACCCACCACTGACAGGTCCATTAATGTCAGCAAGTTCCGTGGTAGACATGACCAACAGCGGCAAGCCAACGGAGGAGATCGTCGCCACGGTGCTCGGTTCGCGTGTTGACATTCTTTATGCCGACAGCCCCGCTTTTTCCTCGCGCTTTCGCACCGCGGCACTGACGGGGTCGCAGTTCGCCAGATTCGCCGATCAGGGGGTGGCCTTCGAGGTGCTCGATGCCTTGCAAGCGGTGTACATATCCCAGCACGTTGAGCGGACTAGAAATACCGGATCACGGGGAAGCGGCGGTAGCGCTATTCGCTGATGCGCCGACAAATCCGAAATGATGCCGGTCGTGGGGAGGCGCCAGTTGGTTGCCGGATATGCCGCGCATTAGGCAAGCACACCGCTGCACGCCGGCTGCCACCACCAATGCAGTCACAGTCGCAACGAGGGCAATTTTCGTGTGCACTGGCGTTGCAAACAGGCCGGTGACACCGATCTGTAAACTCGCTGAGGCGTCACAGAGCGGCGCCAGCAGCGAAGTGCAATGAACATTGCGCAAATTCGATCCGGGAATACCACCAACGCGTTGCGTCGACCAGATTTCGCAGAGCTGGCCGAGCGCAGCCTGCCAGGGCCAATACTGAGTAACTTGCAGCAAGTCTTCCTTTGCGACGTCGAGACACTGTCACAGAGTTGGCTCACTGGACACGCCTGCGGTGGTCCAACAAACATTTCTCCACAACCGCTTGATCTCGACACACTGGATATTGGTGATAACGGCATGGCGCCGAAACGGTCGACGCGCTTCAGGGAATTAACTTAGCCGACCATGCTGAGGCCGTGAGGATCAGGTTCCAAGGGACTATCTTCTGACCTGTAATCGGCTTTTCCGGTGGTCAGTTCCGCCAAGCTATCAGTTCAACCGAGACCGGCGAGCACTGCTATCGCCTGCACCTGAAAGCGCTGTCCACATTAGGTGGGCGAGCCAATACCTGAATGAATCGATGCCAAAAAAGAAAAAAGCCCGAACATCAATCCGATGCCCGAGCCCTTATTTGACGTTCGACAGCTCGCAAAGGCCTAACTATCGAAACCGTCGGTAATCGCACCTCTAGAGGCAGTCGACACCAGGTGCGCGTACTTGGCGAGCAACCCCCGCCGGAAGCGCGGAGCTGGTTGCTTCCACTTGGCACGGCGCTTGGCGAGCTCCTCGTCGGATACATGTAGTTCTATTACTTGCTTGTGTGCATCAATGGTGATTGAGTCGCCCTCCTCCACCAGCGCAATGGTGCCACCGACAAAAGCCTCGGGCGCAACGTGCCCGACGACCATGCCCCAGGTGCCGCCGGAGAAGCGCCCGTCGGTGAGCAGACCAACAGAATCTCCCAGCCCCGCACCGATCAACGCTGACGTGGGCGAGAGCATTTCCTGCATGCCGGGACCGCCTTTCGGCCCTTCATAACGAATCACCACGACATCACCAGCCTTGATCTTGCCAGCCATGATGGCGTCCATAGTTTCTTTTTCGGAGTCGTAGACACGTGCCGGGCCTGTGATGGTTGGATTTTTCAAACCTGTGATCTTGGCCACACAACCTTCAGTTGCCAGGTTACCTTTGAGAATGGCCAGATGACCTTCCTCATACATCGGGCTGTTGAAGGGACGGATCACGTCCTGGTCGGTACGCGGCTCGTCGGGAATGTGTTCCAGTTCCTCGGCAATGGTGCGCCCTGTGATGGTCAAGCAGTCGCCATGTAGCAGCCCGTTCACCAGCAGCATCTTGAGTACCTGCGGCACGCCACCGGCCTTGTGAAAATCGACGGCCACGTATCGCCCTGACGGCTTGAGATCACACAGCACCGGCACTTTTCGTCGAATACGCTCGAAGTCGTCGATGGTCCATTCGACTTCCGCGGCCGACGCGATCGAAAGGTAGTGCAGCACGGCATTGGTCGAACCACCGGTTGCCATCACCAGACTGACTACGTTCTCGAGCGATTTTTTGGTGATGATGTCGCGGGGGCGAATGTTGTTATGAATTGCATTGACTAACGCGCGCCCGGAGTCTGCGGCAGACTCTGCTTTCTCCGGATCTACAGCGGCGAGCTGTGAGGAACCCATCAGGCTCAGCCCCAGTGCCTCGAACGATGAGGACATGGTGTTGGCGGTGTACATGCCGCCGCAGGCACCCGCGGTTGGGCAGGCGTTTCTCTCAATGCCATCGAAATCCTCTTTGGACATCTTGCCTGCACTATAGGCGCCGACCGCTTCAAAGGCGCTGACAATCGTCAGATCCTCCCCTTTCCACTTGCCTGGCTTGATGGTGCCCCCGTAGACATAGATTGCAGGTACGTTCATGCGAGCGATCGCCATCATGCCGGCCGGCATATTCTTGTCGCATGCGCCGACCACCAGCACGCCATCCATCATTTGACCATTGACAGACGTCTCAATGGCATCGGCGATGACTTCGCGCGAAACAAGCGAATACTTCATGCCGTCCGTACCCATGCCAATGCCGTCGGTCACCGTCGGCACGCCGAACACCTGCGGCATGGCGCCGGCTTCGCGCAAGGCGTCCATGGCACGATCAACCAGCGGTTGAATGCCAGAGTTACACGGGTTCATGTTCGAGTGGCCGTTGGCGACGCCAACGATCGGTTTCTGGAAATCATCATCGCCGAAATCAACGGCACGCAGCATGGCACGATTTGGCGAGCGCGCGACTCCCGCCGTGATCAGTTTGCTTCGCCAGTTATCAGCCATTGCCAAGTCTCCTCCTCAAGCGCGACTCTTGCCTGCATTGCTGCGCCGGCCGCTTCGGTTCATTCGATGTCCAGTACGACGGCCCCGGCATGACATGTCGTCCGCCTTGGACGTCGCAATGATACGTCAGCCACCGACGGCGTTGCCGGAACAATGTTCACTCTCGCCTGGCTTCAATGCCGCGTCAAATATATTATTCTCTTTTTTCTGATACTTTCCATGAATTACTTTTCGAGCGATGGAACTGCGGCACCTTCGCTACTTCGTGGCCGTCGCGACCGAACTGCATTTCGGCCGCGCTGCTGAGAAGCTGCATATTTCACAGCCGCCGCTATCGATGCAGATTCGGGCACTCGAGGACGAGCTCGGCGTTATTCTGCTGCGCCGGACTCGCCGCCACGTCTCATTGACCTGCGCCGGCAGAGCGTTTCTTCAAGACGCCAAGCAGATCCTGGAAAGGACTGATCAGGCCATCCTGACGGCGCGGCGCGCCGGTCGCGGCGAGATCGGTGAGTTGGCGGTCGGATTCATCAGCGTGGCCGATTACAACCTGCTGCCATTGGTGTTACGTGAGTTTCGTCGCCAGTACCCGATGGTCACGCTCTCGCTCAAGGAGTCGACCACGGATGCCCAGATTTCGGATTTGACCGAGGGACGGATCGATGTCGGTTTCTTACTGCCCCCCGTGACCCAACCGGGCATTGAGTCCGTGCCGATATTGCGCGAGCCTCTGATAGCTGCCCTGCCCGAACACCACCCGCTGGCAAGGAAAAAAGGCGCCATCGCACTCGGAGCGCTCGCCAAAGCCCCGTTTATCATCACGCCCCGCCATATGGCGCCCGGCTTGTACGATGACATTGTCAGTTTCTGCCACTCTGCCGGCTTCAGCCCGCAGGTAACCCAGGAGGCGATACAGATGCAAACCGTGGTGAGCCTGGTCTCGGCGGAGATGGGCGTGGCCTTGATCCCCAGTTCGCTGAAGAACTTACGGCGCGCTGGTGTCGTCTACAAGCCGCTAAGAGAAAACAGCCCGATGAGCGAGATTCGCCTGGCTTGGCGCAACGGCGACATCTCGCCGGCATTGCTTCTGTTCCGCGACCTCGCGCGCGAGATGGCCATCTCGGTCACGCAATCACATGTGTCGCAAGTCAGGACACCGCAGTGAGCGAACCAATCGATCTCCATCTGCCGGATGAAAAAGCCACACTGGGCTTGGGCAAGCGCCTGGCAGCCGGACTGGCACCTGGCACACTGGTCACATTGCGCGGCCCGTTGGGTGCCGGCAAAACCACACTTGCGCGCGGCGTGTTGCGCGCCCTTGGCTTCGAAGGCCGCGTGAAAAGCCCGACCTATGCCCTGGTTGAACTTTACAAACTCTCTAGGTTAGACTTATATCACTTTGATTTCTATCGTTTCAGCAATCCAGAAGAACTGGTTGAGTCGGGATTACAGGAAGCATTCAACGAAACCAGCGTATGCATCGTCGAATGGCCCGAACGGGCCGGCAGTTTATTGCCAGCAGCAGATATCGAGGTCAACCTGGCGATGAGGAACGGCGCTCGAAGCGCGCTCGTCACGGCGCAGACGAAAAAGGGAAAACGTTGCTTGCGACAGCTACAAGTTTGATCTCTCGCACCGCGTCGACGGCGTGCATGGTGGCATCGCCAACATCCATGCGCGCGATCGTTCTATTGCTCGCCCTCTGGTTCAGTGCGCAAGCGAGCGCGGCAACTTCGGTAGCCGCAGTCCGAGTATGGCCCGCGCCGGAGTACACCCGGGTTACCATCGAAACCGACCGACAAGTCAATTACAAAGTCTTTTCCCTTGATAAACCGGATCGACTGGTGATCGACTTGTACCACACACGATTGGGTGCCGAACTGGAGGAACTGCCGTCGAAAGTTACTGCTGATGATTCGTTTGTTTCCGGAGCGCGTGTCGGTCAGTTCAAGCCCGGTGTGACCCGTGTTGTTTTGGAACTCAGGCAAACGGTTAACGCCGAGCACTTCATAATCAAGCCGATCGGTGCTTACGGGCATCGCCTCGTGGTCGATATTTTTCCGGCCGTGCCAGTAGATCCGATCCTCGCTCTGCTCGAAGCCAGTGGTGCAGCTGCACCTGCCGAGTCCACGCCACCACCACAATCTGTAGAGCCGGTTCCAAAAGAGATCCTCGTCGTTGCTATCGATGCTGGACACGGCGGCGAAGACCCGGGCGCAATAGGTCGTCGCGGTACCAAAGAAAAAGATGTCACCCTCGCAATTGCGCGTGATTTGAAGGCGCTAATAGACAAACAACCAAATATGCGCGGCGTGCTGATTCGGGACGATGATTACTTTGTTAAGTTGAGCAAACGTGTTGAAAAAGCCCGCAAGGTACGTGCTGACCTGTTCGTATCGATACACGCGGACGCATTCATCAAACCACAAGCTCGCGGCTCATCGGTTTTCGCCCTCTCCGAGCGCGGCGCAACTTCTGCAGCTGCGCGCTGGTTGGCCGTAAAAGAAAACGAAGCAGACCTGATCGGTGGTGTCAACATCGACGTCGAGGACATTACGCTGAAGCAGGTGCTGCTCGATTTGTCGCAGACCGCGACCATCAACGAAAGTCTCAAACTCGCCCGGTCGGTTCTCGCGGAGATTGGACAGATCAACAAACTGCATAAACCGCACGTGGAGCAGGCGGGGTTTGCTGTTCTCAAGGCGCCCGACATCCCGTCAATCCTGGTCGAAACGGCGTTTCTGACCAACCCGGCCGAAGAGCGCAAACTACGCGGCAGGCGCTATCAACGCAAAGTTGCGAATGCTGTCATGGAAGGCATCAAACGTTATTTCGCCGATAATCCGCTCTTGGTTCGAGGCGAACTCGCCCTCAACTAATCGATCCTGAGTTCTCTCGGCGCTCTGCCTGCAGCACGTAGTCGGCAAGCCCAAACCATGATCGGGGGAAAGTCCGGTTCATTTCTGCGCTGCGAGCACCGACAGGCGAAAAGAAGACGTCCAAGCCAATTGAATCGACACTCTGCAACATGAAGCCTCAGGCCGTTCTGCTCGCCGCCGGCAGAGGCAGCCGTTTCGGCGGCGATAAAATGCTCGCGCCACTCGCCGATGGGACGCCGATCGGGGTGGCATCATGGCGCAATCTGAGCCACGCCATTGCAAAAGGTGTTGCGGTGGTGCGCTGCGGTGACACGACGTTAAGGGGCGCGCTGCAAGCAGAAGGAGCAAACGTCGTAGAGTGCGCTGACGCGAAGGACGGCATGTCGCGCAGCCTGATCGCTGGGTTGCAGGCAACGCCAAACTATAGCGGCTGGGTAATTGCCCTCGGCGACATGCCCTTCATCAAACCGGCGACGATCAGGAAAATCGCCAATGCCATCGGACAGGGCGCATTGATCGCAGTACCCGTTTGTGACGGCAAACGCGGTCATCCGGTCGGACTGTCAGCGAGTTTGCGCCGGGAATTGATGGCGATCACCGGTGACGAAGGCGCACGTGAGCTCGTCAAGCGCCACGCCAGCGAGTGTCGCTTGATCGATTGCAGCGATGATCCTGGAATATTGCGTGATATCGACACGCCCGACGATCTCGCTTGACCATAGCCCTCCGCGAAAAACGAACCAAAGTAACATCCAAAAAAATGGAAATCGGCCTCAACCCGCTAAATGCCGCTCCTGGCATCAACAAGAATATATTGAGAGGTTACCACCGGTAAACCTCGTGCCTTTGCCCTCGGAGTGCGATGCTCAGGGTCGGAGTGTTGCGCCAGTTAGGTTGCCCGACACATTCAGGTTGGCATTCAGCCGTTGCGAAGGTGACCGAAGAGCCACACTGACGCGCCCGCTCAGGTCCTGATTGCTCGCAATATTGAAATTGCTTCGAGCCGAGAGAATACCCGCAGAGAGTTCAATATTCCGGTAACTGAAGCGCCCGTCGGCAATTGCGACTTCGCCTGTGAGTTCCTCGAAGCGTGTTGATCCGCCCCGAGTACCTGTACGGCGCGACTGCAGGGCACGTACCAGATCCACGCCGTCGAGACTACCCTTCTTGACGGTGAAACTGGCTCGCACGGAGGGACGGTCGAGCAGCCCATCGACACTTGCCGACTGTGCCGACAAGGTGCCCCGGGCGCTGGCACTGCCGGAGGCCTTTGCCGTGTTCGAAAAGACTGCCAGCAAGTCTTCGGTCTCGACACCGGCAAATTCAAACTGGGACGTCAAAGTCCAGCGCGACCTCCAGGAAATCGCCGCCGAGCCCTTGGCTTGTCCGCCGTAGAGCGTTGCTT
>CP070775.1:3413758-3423909 GCA_020346185.1 Betaproteobacteria bacterium
CTCCTCAAGAAACTGTTCCCGGCGCGTTGGCTTGCGAAACTTCTCAAACCCTTCATCGCACAGTGTACCTTGACGCATCGGCTCACTCTTCGGACGGCTTGATCAACACACTTCAATTATGACTCAAGCGACGAATAAATCAGAGATTCCCTAGATAACTGCTCCACCTATAGTGAGCAACCGAAGTGACTTGCGTTTTCTTTACCCTCACCGGATTGAGCACCACGTAGCGGCACAGTTCGCGCAAGTACGCGTCTTTGTCCACCAGAATGGAATTGTAGCGGCCCTGAAAGACGTGCCCGACCAGGCCGTGGGTGCGGTTAAAGGCTTGGGTGTATACGCCATTCAAGCGGCGCATGCCTCTTACCAGATTCGGTTGAGGTGTTTCCAGTAGTAGGTGGTAGTGGTTATCCATCAAGCAAAAGGCGTAGAGCAGCCAGCCCTGTTGCTTGACCTCTTTGGACAACAGATCAATGAAGCGCAGGCGATCCTCATCGTCGAGAAAGATCGGCTCACGACGATCGCCGCGGGCGGTAATGTGATAGACGGCACCAGGGAACTCGAGGCGAAGTGGACGGGCCATTAATAAACCTTAGGCTAACAAAGCTATAAAGTAAAGAACTGACCCCAATGAAAACAATGGACAATGGATAGATGCAATGGCTCAATGGAGCCAAATTGTGCAATCGTGTTTGCTAAACCGTATCCGCGTAAGCGTCTGATTGACAGCTGTTATGAGCCACCCTTTGCTTCGTTGATCGCGATACAAGAATCACGGTAAATCAACGACTAGCCCGGCAACGCCTCGGCCGTTCTTGCTATTGGCGCGGCGGCGTAGCAGCGTTTCGCCGTTATCGACACCGGTGGAGTAACGGTCTTCTCCCCGTTCGTCGAGCAGAACACCGAGACTGTAAATCGGATCTTCTGCTAGGAAATGATAGTTGTTGCCACCGGCAGCACCTTGGGTGTCACGCGCTGAGGACCAGTACCAGTCGTCACCGGCAACGTCATGCAGCAGAGCGTGTGACTGCTGCGCGGCTGCCCCCTGACTCAATGAGTGGGCGCGATAAACGTCATCACCTTCAGCGTCGAACAGAACGGCAATGGATTGATCCCACGCCGCACCCTGGGTTGCAGCAGACTTGGCCCAGTAAATATCGTCGCCGGAAATGTCGGTGAGCATGCCGAACGCCTGATGCGCGGCGAAGCCTTGTGCGTAGCGATCGCCATAGTAAAGGTCATTACCTGACTCATCCCGAAGGATGCCGACGCCCCACAGATATCCGCCACCTTGGGCGAATTCACCGCCATCGTAGCGATCGTCACCACCGAAATCGAGCAACACACCGACACCGCCAAAATCATAGGGACGAATGCCAACGCCGACCCCCTGACTGAACGCCATGAACGACCCCGGCGTGTTGTACGCGGACCTTGCCGCGCCATTCGCCCGATACACGTCACCGCCGCCGGCATCAATCAAAATACCCATTCCACGCGGCCCACCAACGGCCTGACTGAATACTTGCGAGGCATAGACATCGGTTTGTTCACCTTGATCGACTAGCGCCCCGCCGCCGTATATTGCACTACCGGACGACCATGCCGCACACCGATAGGTGTCGTTGCCGCTGTCGTCGAACAAGAACCCGAAGCCCAATACGCCAGCGCCACAGCCGCCGAGTTTACTTGAGTACTGATCGTTGCCGGCGCGATCGATCAGCACTGCGACGCCGAGCCAGCCGGCGCCGGGACCGCCGGCTTTTGCGCGGTAAGTATCGTCACCGTCTAGATCGATGATGGTTTGCGTTTCGAGCGAAACGGCGTCGCCCCATTGATAGCTATCGTTGCCACCAGCATCAATCACCGCATATAGCTTGTTCATGTCGTAGCGATTGGCCTCGGCTCCGCCAATAACGGCATAGCTATCGTCAATCTTTATGTAGTCGACAATACTGCCTTCAACGATTCCCGCCAGCTCTGCGGGCGGTTGCCGGTTAGCCCCGGAAATCTCCGGTAGTTGTGCGGTGTTAGTGACAATTCGTCTGGCTGTGTCGAGCAGCACAGCGAGGTCAACGCGCATGGTGAGCTGCATCGCATGGATGCCACGATGCGCCTCCGGTTGTCCGATAAGGGTGCGGTCGGCTGCGGTTGTTCGCATCAAGTAGTGCAGATCCGCGTGTGCAAGCCCGCGGTCGATGCTTGCGGAGTGGAACAATGTCCGCACCTGATTGTTGGCGTCACTGATCGCGTTTGCAAACTGTTGCAGTGAAACCGGATCACTTGTGGAAGGCTGTGCATGACCAAGGCACACCAGAGCGAGTGTGTCGCACATCACGTCAACGACGGCGCCGCGCTCGAGTTCAAACGGACGCAGAGTCTCTGCCAGGTCATTGCGCCAGCGGTTCATGCCGGTCGGATCCAGCATCGCGGCGCGGATCAACGGTAGCTTGTGATAGCCCGTGTCGTCTCGCGCCAGATCGACAAACATGCCGTCGATGCGCGTAATGATCGGTTCGACCTGCGGTGCCACCCCCAGGATTTTTGGCATGGTCTGAACCAACGGGACAGGCGGTTCGGACAAGCCGGTCGCTGTGAACGGGACGGCGGAGGGGAAATTCGATGGCGGCAACCAGTGCTCGATGGAGTCAACGGTCATGGTCATAGTCATCGGCTCGTTATCGCGGATGACTTCGAGCACCAAGCGATCGCCGGGCAAGGCTGCCCCGATGATTGCATAGGCGCGGGCGGTGTCAACGTCGTCATTGTTGATACGCACGATCAGGTCGTTCGCCCGGAGGCCGGCAACTGCAGCTGGTCCGGCAACAATTCCGAGCACGCGTGCGCCCGTCGCTTGTTGTCCGCCAGCTGGTTCCGGTGCGGCCAGCCATAGACCAGCGAACGGTATGCCCTGATTAGATAACTGAGGGAGGGGTTGAGGTTGCTCCGTTGCGGGCTGCTTCGGTGGTGTCGCGCAAGCTGCAAGCAGGCAAATCAGAGTCAATGAGACGCGGGATTTCACCCGCGCAGTCTACATCAGGAGAAGTAGGGTAGAAGCAGGCGTGCTGAAAAAGCTAGACGTTCGAGCGAATCCAGTTCGACAGCACATTGGCATCCATGGTACCCGATTGGCGGGCGAGTTCTGCGCCATTCCTGAAGAGAATGATGGTGGGGATGCTGCGAATAGTAAAGCGGCCAGCGGTGTGCGGATTTGCGTCGGTGTCAAGCTTGGCAAGCCTGATTGCAGGTTCTAGCTTTGCCGCAACGCGGTCGAAATGCGGTGCCATCATTTTGCATGGTCCGCACCACTCGGCCCAGAAATCGACCACCAGCGCAATGCTGCTGTGATCTACGTGCGCCGCAAAGTTGGCGTCGGTGAGGACGATTGGTTTGCCTAGGAAAAGTATTCCCTTACAACGGCCACAGCTGGGCTGGTCATTGATCCGCGAGCCCGGGAGTCGGTTGACAGCGTTGCAATGAGGGCATGCAACATGATGTTGGTAATCCATCAATTCACTTTCGGCAGGAACATTGTCGGGACATGGGGCACAGAGCGCGGATTTCAAGACTTTGCTGTACAATCGAAGCGCACACGGGCGCTCCGCTATGTCGGGTCGGTCATGACCGGGTTCTCGATCTGTCGCCGTGGCGCGAGGCGATGGCTAGCAATGGTTAGAGGCTGCGGGCGCAAGTCAGGCGCTGAAGGCCGTAAAGGGGTGCTGACTGCGTGAGCGCGCTAAACGGCTAGTTTCTTGCAAGGCGAAAACTTCAGCGGTCGGCGATGATGTCAGCTGCTCTGCGTTGCCTGCAGCGCGGGCAGAGATGGCGGCCATCGTCCAGCACAAACCAGCCAGCATCTTTTGCCTCGTCGATATTACCCTCGAACCAGGCCCGACCATCGGAGATGCGACGTCCTTGCATATCGCACCGTGTCATGTCACGTCTGAGCTCAACGGCACGTGTACCATATGGATTGCAGATATCACAGAACAAGAAGCTGCGAAATGTCATAAAGTGTCCAGCCTTCAAATCAGGTTACACCCCCGATCGGACTCCAGCAAGACAGGATTCTGAACTGGAATTTAGACCAGAGGGGCATTCGGCCTCGCGAGCATAATCCGACGATTGACCGTGTTCATCACACTTGTCGTGGGACTACTTGGGAGATATTTTCGACCCCGCTCTGCCTTGAGCCCCCCAGCCAGCCGTGATACCGTCTCGCCGACTTTTCCTTGGCAGACCATAATTGTGACGAGACTAACCGTATGAAAGCAGTTAAACTTAAACACAGATTCCTCGCAGCGTCCACCCTCGTTCTCGGTGCAATGCTGTTCATTGTCCCGTTGCATACGCGCATGGCGAGCGGTGCCGGCGCGGTGGCCATGCAGGTGGACCGTATCGTCAAGCTGGCCATCATGGAATACAACTCCGCGATGCGTGCCGGCGATCCGTCCCGCTGGACCAAGTACTTTACCGACGACGTAAAGCGCAATGCGCCGCAAGCGTCTCAGGATGGTTTGACGGCCTTTTCAGACTACTATGCCTGGGAGTTCGAGAATTTCGAAGCGACCTGGACGACCAAGAGGATGCTCATTAGCGGCCCCGTCGGCGCCGTGGAGTTTGAGTGGAACGCCGTACACAAGGCGTCGGGGACACCGGTGAAGCTGGATATGGTTGCTGTTATTGAATTGGCTGCAAGCGGAAAATTCCAGTCGGTTAATTTCTACCAAGGCACTGCGAGGCATGCTGAATATTTTTCGGATGCCCCGGGTGCGACCAAGGCTGCGGAGTAAAGTCATGCTACACGTGAGGACATGCATGAAACAGTTTGCGTTGGTGGGGGCCGCACTCGCAATGACGCTGCTGCATTCGCCGTGGCCTGAGCAGTCGATGCGCTCGGCACACGCACAGGAGCAGTTGGAGGCACAGTGTCCCCAAGGTGAAGATTGGTTGGAGTGCAGAGCGGCGGCGGGCGATCCTCTGGCCAAGTATCGGCTGGGGCGCATTGCTTACGAGAAGGCGCGCGAGACCGGCGATTTCTCGAAACCGCTTCAGATCGGGCGTGAGCTTGTGGCACAAAATGACAGGAATGGCGAGCGATTACTCAAGATGACTCACCTGCAGCTGAGTTGGGGCAATCACGAGGATTATGTTCAGGCTTACGTCTGGCTGGTCGAGGACCGGCAAGCCGGCATTGACTACCTCGACAAACTGATCAGTAATTTGGCCGCCGAGATGACGCCGCAACAGCTGGCTCAGGCAAAGGACTTAAGCGGCCAGTAACGGCGTTCGCGGCAGCGGGGTTTTTAGCGTCTGTGTCATCGACATGGCTCTGGTAAGCAGGCCAGAGCCATGGTGCCGATATTCAGCGAGCGTTTAATTGTCTCTCTGCTCGGGCAGTCTGAGATCAGTCAGGATGAAATCCGCGAGCGTTTCTATTTTTGCTGCTTCAAGCAATTCTTCGAATGCAGGCATTCCCCTAGCCCGCCGGCCGTACGTAATGACATGAATGAGCTGGGCACGCGTTAGCGTTGTCACCCGCAGGTCGGCTGCGTAACCGCCTTCACTCGCGCCGCCCCTGCCATCGTATTTGTGGCACAACACACAGTCTTGAAACAGTTCTCGTCCACCTCTACGCGGTACCTTGATGACGGGTCTGCCATCGTCTACCTGCGCCTGCGCAAAGGCTGACCTTGTTGGCACAAAGAAATTCAGCGCGAGGGCTGACATCGCGATTGCCGTGGCGATTGCTGTGTAGCCCGTTGTCGTCTTCTTTCCGTTCATACTCGTAGCTATGCAGTCCGTTCAGTCAATCAAGCAGATTGTTGCAACTGGCCGCCGTTCAAACCAGCGCGATTTTATTCCGAATCGCAGTGAGGCGGCAGCCCCAAAATAACTGCGGAACCGTCTGTCGACGGTTCCGCAGTCTCGAACGCGTTGCTCGAAACGACGCACGTGCCGTCCCGAGTTGCTCGAGAACCCGGTTACGGCAACTCGAACACGTACAGCACGTTGCTCGGGACTTGGGACTTCAGTTCCGGGGTGGCGTCGGCGAACCACTGCGGCCAGGCACCACCCAGACCCACCTGGATGGCAATGTATTGCTTGCCAGCCGACATGAAGCTGATGGGCGGGGCGTTGATGGCTGAACCAGTCTCGAATGACCACAGTTCCTCGAGCGTGTTGGCATCGAGCGCAACGACCTTACCAGCAGCATAACCGGCGAACACCAGGCCGCCTGCTGTGGAGAGCAGCCCACCCAATTGCGGGTGCTCAGTCCAGTGACGCTTGACCACTTCACCAGTAGCTACGTTGATGGCAACGACACTGCCCTTGATGCGGCCGCACTCGGGATCGTCATAGGTGGTAAACGGCGCACCGCCAAGGAACAGCTGACGTGGCTTGTGCGCACCCGGTACGGTCACCTCATTGAAGGCCTTGTTGCAGCCTTCGATCGCCGGAATGTAGTAGTAGTTGGTCTGCGGGCTGTAGGTGGTCGGCGGCCAGTTCTTGCCACCCATGTGTCCCGGGCGCAACACGCCTTCGATTTCGCCGCGGCCTTCGGTCGCGTTACCGCGGCCGGCAGCCGTTCCCGGAACGTACTTCTGGACGTCCGAGTTTGGATCGTAAGCGTTAGGCTTGCAGTTCTCATCGAGGCCGCCACTCCAGTTCAGCTCGGCGACGAACTGCGTAGCCCACAGGCACTTGCCGTTCGTGCGGTCCAACGCGTAGGCGTAGCCATTGCGGTTGGCATGCAACACGGCCTTGGCCATCTTGCCCTTGATCTTCGTGTCAACGAAGGTATTTTCGTTGATCGAGTCATAGTCGTAGGGATCGTTGGGCGTGTGCTGGAAGCCCCAAACAATTTCGCCGGTGTCGGCATCCAATGCGACCTGGGAATCGGTCCACAGGTTGTCACCCGGACGATACTCGTTGTCCCAGTCGGGACCCGGGTTGGCCGTGCCCCAGACGATCAGGTTCAGCTCAGGGTCGTAGGAACCGGTCACCCAGGTTGTGGCGCCGCCGGTCTTCCACGCGTCGTAATCGTCCTTCCACGTTTCGTGGCCAGGCTCACCCGGTCCAGGAATCATGTAAGTGCGCCAGCGCTTCTTGCCCGTCTGCAGGTCCATTGCCTCGATCCAGCCGCGAACACCGAATTCGGCACCAGCCATACCGGTGACGACCATGTCCTTGACGATCAGCGGTGCACCGGTGATGGTCTCGCCAGCGCCTGGATCAGCGACTTGTACCTCCCAGACCTTCTCGCCGGTTTCCTTGTTCAGCGCGACGATGCGGCCGTCGATTACTGGTGAGATCACCATGTCAGCCGCGAGCACTGCACCACGGTTGTTGATGCCGCAGCACGCTACGGTAATGGCGTAGTCGCGGTCGGGCGCCGGGTCGTATTTCCATATCTGTCTTGGCACGCCGCCATTGGTATCGAGCTTGGTGACAACGCCCCAGCCGGTGGTTAAATACAGAAAGCCGTCTTCGGCAACGGACGTGCCTTCGAGGCCAGCGAACGGAAAGACGATGACTTCCTTACCGCCGCCTTCAACGCCGCCCATCGCCCAGGTAAAGGCGACTCTCAGGTTCTTGACGTTGTTCTTATTGATCTGGCGCAAGCCCGAATACCGATGTGCTTCCAGGTTGCCATGGTGGTTCAACCAGTTTCTCGGCTCGCGCTCGCTGTTAATGAGACGCTCGGTTGTGACGTCGGCGGCAATTGCCCCCGTAACAATCCCGAATCCTGCCAGGATTACGCCAATGTGTCCGAGCAGGGATGTCCAACTCGTTTTCATGGTGTTTCCTCCCGCAATATTGATGTTGTATTGATGATTGCCGGCGAGGCAGATCGAAATCGTCGGACGAATTCAGCCCCGATGAACAGTCACCAGGTCTTATTGTACCTTTGGCGGCCCGGTCAGCAAGCCGATTCGCCGCAAAGGGGCGAAATTGTGCAAGCCACCAGAGAAACTGGTGGCGGTTTGGCCGCCAAAAGCGCGTGCTACACTCGAATCAACCAGCCCCACGGCCTTGCCGTCAAAGAATCGGACGTTGTCGCCATGATTTTGCTGATCTGGACTATCCGTCCGCATTCGACCCGATGCCGAGGCTAAGACAGATTGCAATAGTCGCGCTGGCGGTGTCGGTCGGGCTGATTGCCTTGCTGGTTATCGCCCTGACGGTCGCAGTGCTCGTCATCGATGCTGACACCTATCGTCCGTCGATTCAGCGTAAAGCGTCTGCCGCGCTCGGGCGTCAGATCACCATTGACCATCTGGCGATTGGCAGATCGCTTTTTCCGACCATCACCGTAACGGGTTTGCGAATTGCCAATCCGGCCTGGGCGTCACGGCCTGATCTCATATCAGTCAGCTCGGCCTCGGTGCAATTGGGCCTGCTCGCGTTGATCCGTGGGGAGATCGAGGTTGGCGACATTCAAGCAAGCGGCGTCGATTTGTTACTGGAGCGCAATGCTAACGGGGTAGGCAACTGGATTTTTGCGCCGCAAAGAACTTCAGCCAGCACCAGAGAAACACCACAGCTACCCGGATTCGATGATGTGGCCATTCGCGACACACGGATCGGTTGGCGCAATGACGATGGAACGGTGACGGAGGTTCGAATTAAACGCGCCGATGCAATGCTGCCAGCCAACCAGCCGCTACAAGTCGAGGCGGAGGTCGTTTACCGTGAGGTGCCGCTCGACGCAAAACTGACTGCGAGCACGTCACTGGGTGATGCACTTGCTGGCCAGCCGATCCTTGCATCCTTCGGTCTGCGTGCGTTAGACACACGTGCAAACATTGAACTTGCACTACCGAAATTGTTCGACTTCAGCAATGTGTCGTTCAATTTCGCCGCGAACGGTCAACAACTCGACAAGTGGTCGGCACTTGTTGGTCAGCCCTTGCCCGCGTTAGGGCCTTATCGTGTGTCTGGCAGGGCGGCTTTTGCCTCCGGCAGTGTGCGGCTGGACAACCTCAGGATGTTTGTCGAAGGCCTGGAAGGCAAGACGCCGATCACGCTGTCGCGCGTTGAAATTGACTCGGGAGATCTATTCTTCGGGCAGGACGTTGCCACATCAGCGAAACTTGCGGGAAGTCTGGACGAGACCAGATTCAGCCTCGATGTGAAGACCGCAGAACTTGCGCAACTTTCTGCGCGGGGAGAGGACATTCCAGTTAACTCAAAAGTCACACTGGATGATTTCGAGTTCGGCGCTGAAGGGACAATTCGCTTGCCGGTGGACGCGTGGGGCTTTGAGTTGGCGACCTACGCGAGGGGCGATATCGGCAAGCCGGTGCGTCTTTACCGGGCCACCTTGTCCGAACAGCCATTATTCGTGGACCTGGCAGGACAAGTTGTCGGTGGCCCAAGCCGTATCGTTGCAACCGGACTACGCGGTCGCATCGCGCAAACCAGCGTCTCCGGTGACGTGACATTGCAACCCGGCACACCGTTTGGCGTGAACGCCATGTTGGCGCTCGGCGCGGTAGACCTCGCTGCTTTTGAAGGCATCGGAGGAAAGGCCAAAGCAGATTCAAAGCCGTCGAAGCCATCGGGACCGCCCGAATGGTTGAACACAGTGGCTGCAGACGTGCAGCTGCGCGTCGAGCGGATTGCCGGCCTTCCGGTAGCGGCGTCCGGAATTTCCGGTCGTGCAGTGCTCAAAGGCGGTCAACTTGAAGTACGTAAATTCCGCGGGTCACTGGCCGACTCGGTGGTCATGGCAGATGGTAGCCTTCGATGGAAGGGCAGCCAACCGTATATCAATGCAAGTGTCACCCTGCCGATGGTCGATATAGAAAAGCTGGCCGGCATTGCCAAAGGAAAAAAGAAAAAGAAGCGAGGCGGCAAGGATAAGGTCTTTGACGCGCCGTTACCGTTGGCCCCACTTCGACTGGTTGACGCTGATTTGAGATTGAACATTGGCCGGATTGCCGGTGCACCGGTGGCGGTTGACAGTTTTCGAGGGTCTGCGCAGTTGGTGCAAGGGCGTTTGCGCGTTCCGTCGATTAGCACCAGTGTCGCGGGTGTTTCGGTGCGCAGCACGATCATTCTTGACGCGAGTGGCGATAATGCACATCTGAGCGCAAACGTGTCCGTGCCGAAGGTTGACGTGGCAAAGTTGCGTAGCGAGTTGA
>CP070775.1:3424009-3432198 GCA_020346185.1 Betaproteobacteria bacterium
CCTTCGTTGCGGGTGGAGTCATGGCGCAAGCGCGCGACACCAACCCGTTGGAGGCCGGCAATGTCCTCGACGAAATCGTTCCGAAGCCCGAGTCCGTCTTTGATATCGGCATTCCCGGTGCCTGGTTCGATTTCAAGGACGATATCTACGACCGCTATGGTCTGAGGTTCGGGTTCAGCTATCAGATACTGGGGCAGAAAGCCTCCGCCACCCTACCAGGGGCTACTTACGACACTGCCGTGGGCGATTGGTGGGGATTTCTCACCAAGTGGACGCTGCTCGACAGGGGCGGGGACAAGGAAGGCACCTTCGTCTTCAGCATGTTCGAGCGCGGAGCCGTGGGCAACAATGCCGTGCCGTCGAATTTCGGCCTGATTGATGTGGGCAGCCTCACGACCAACGTCGAGTTCACGACGTGGGATTTTGAAATCGAGAATTTGTATTGGGAGCAATGGTTTAATTCGGAACAGAGCAAGTTCATGTTGCGAATTGGCAACCAGGTCGTTACCACGCTGCTCAACCCCTTCCGGTACAAGGATTCGCGGGTCTCGTTTACAACCGGACCGTGGGCCTTTCATCCGTCTGTGCCTTATCCAACCTTCGGTTTCGGTACCGGCTTCAAGTGGTGGCCCGAGAGACAGTCCGGTTTGTACGTGGCAGGGTCGCTCAACGACATGAATGGCGACCCGAATCTCCAGGGTTTCGACTGGTCGACGGTAGAAAGGGGTGAATTCTTCTACGGCCTGGAGTTCGGTCACGACTGGACCCGGGCCAAGGACGACTACGACCATGTGCATCTTCTTCTTTTCTATGCCGATGAGAGAAGCACGCGCTCACCGGACACCTTGCCCAACAAGGCTGGAGGAGGTTTCAGGGTCGCCGGCGAAAAGCAGTGGGATCCCTGGGTTGGTTTTGCCAGCTATACCTACAACACGGCCCAGGGCGGCGGCGTAACCGGCACTTTTTCGGAACACGTGGTGACGGCCGGGGCCGCTTTCCGCAACCCGGCCGGCATACGGGGAGAAATAGCAGTCAGTTTGCTGTACATGAAACCCATTGATGAGATCTTTGATGGGCCGGTACGCGATGAATACGGGTTGGAAGCGTACTGGAGAATGTCGCTCACACAAAATATCTGGATAACTCCCGGATTCCGCCTGATTTTCGATCCGGCCTTGAACCAGGCAGATGACTTCATTGTGATGCCTCACTTGAAGATGAGGGTGGCTATATGACGAGGAGTATCGGGACAAAACTGGAAGAAACTGACGTCACTTTGTCCAGATATGGCGAAGGCATGATCGAAACTCAAAGCACAGACGAACTGGAACAAGCCGGAATTGATTGTCGCTTCCCGATGGTGAACCATTCGACAGCACCGCGTACGCCAGTTGCGGCGTGGCCAATGTGGTTGCTAATCGACTTGCCGCAATGCGGCCCTGAGGAGTGACTTTATGTTCAACGCCGCGTTGATCTTTGCCGTCTTGTTCCTGTTGGTGGGGCCAATCCGGTTGATCGTTCCATATGCGAAGCTGGTTGCCGGTTTCGATGCGACGTTCAAGTGGAAAATCGCGCTCGTCGCGGCGGGAATCGCCGCTGCTATCTGCATATTTGTCGCATTAGTAGGCGAGGGGTTGCTGGAGAAGTACGATATTGCGTTTGAGTCGGTACGCGTCGCCGGAGGCCTTTTGTTAACCGTCTCTGCACTGAAGAACTTGGTTTTCCCGGAAGGGAGTCCCGCTCCATCGCTTGAGCGACGCAGCGTGTTCGAGACCGGCTTGACGGTTGCAACACCGGTCATCGTCTCCCCGGTGGGAATCGCCGCGATCCTGGTCTTCTCCATGGCCGCTTCAGACGCTGTCGCTTCGCGTGAGACTGTCTTGTATCCCTTGCTGGGATTAATGGCGGCTAACCTGATAGTCATGCTTCTGATCGACTTCATCATGAAGATCCCGGGCTTGAAGTCGGTGTTGTACTTGATTGCGGCGGTGCTTTCTCTTGTCCAGGTCGCGCTTGGCGTTGACGCGATGATGGAGGGGCTTGGGATCATTGCCTCATGAAGACCCGGGCTTGAACTGACTTGCCAGCATGATCGCCGCTGATACGCGAGTGCGGACGTGGCTATGTGCTCGCCTAACGCGTCAAACGGTATCGTCAGGAATGCTTTGGTGCTTTAGTTGGTTTGGGCGTTGGCGCCGCATCGGCTTTTTCGTTGTGATCGCCTTCCCACTCCTGTTCCTGCAGCGTGCGCCACTGGATCTTGCCGGTTCCGGAGCGTGGCAGGGCGTCAACGATATCGACTATGCGCGGGACCTTGTAGGCCGCCATGTGTTCGCGTGACCAGCTGACAATGTCGTCGGCCGTCACGCTGCCCTTGGCCTTGTCGGTTGGCACGATGACCGCCTTGACAGTTTCGCCGCGCCGCTCGTCAGGCGCAGAAATAATCGCCACTTCCTTGATGTCGGGGTGTTTGTACAAAGTCGCTTCGAGCTCGGCAGGCCAAACCTTGTAGCCGGCCGCGTTGATCATGCGCTTGAGCCGATCGGCAATGTAGAAGAAGCCGTCTTCGTCGTAGTAGCCAAGGTCACCGGTACGGAAAAAGACGTTGCCGTCGAAAGCGATAAAGGCTTCCTTGTTGGCATCTTCGCGCTGCCAGTAGCCCTGCATGAGTTGAGGGCCACTGGAAATGATTTCGCCGGTCTCATTTGGCCCCAGCTCTTTCAGTGTTTGCGGGTCAATGACGGTTGAAACGGTATCAAAAGTGGGGATGCCCAGACACTGCTTGCGCAAATCGCCATGCGGGTTCATGTGCGTTTGCGAAACGGTCTCGGTCATGCCGTAACCTTCCATGTAACGCACGCCGCAGCGATCGTACAGCTTCTGTGCCACTGCTTGCGGCATCGAGCTGCCACCGCCGAAAATATTCTGCAACGTGCCAAGGTCGCGCTTCTCGATTGATGGATGCGCCAGCAAGTCCACTACCATGGTTGGAACATTTGCCCAGTGGGTACAGCCGTAGCGCTCGATCATGTAGCCAGCGATTTCCGGATCCCAGCGCGGCAGGATGGCAGTCGTCGCGCCGGCGTAAATTGGTGCGTTCATGCTGTGTTGCATGCCGGTGACGTGAAAGAAGGGTGCGGTCGCCAGCGAAACCGAGTCGGTCATGACACCTTCCCACAGCGCTGCTCCGACCAGGGTTGTCATGATCGTGCGATGCGTATGCATGCAGCCTTTGGGTTTGCCGGTGGTACCGGACGTGTACAGGAGTGCTGCCAGGTCGTCTGTCTGTGCTGTCTGCGGTCGTGGCGTGTGGCCAGCTTTCAGGGCGTCAAACCAAGTCACCAGGCCGGGCTCAGACGCGCTCAGACGCCGTTCCGAAACGAATACCGGCACAGTAACGTCGGAATCGCCGGGCAAATAATCGGCGTACGTCGCGACAATCAAATGCTCGAGCTTGGTGCCGAGAAGGTATCGGAACTGCCGGTACACTTCCTGGCCAATCAATGCGGTCACGGCGCCGCTGTCGGCGAGATAGTGCACCAGTTCATCGGTCACGTTCATCGGGCTGACCGGAACGACGACGGCATCGGAGCGCAGGATCGCGTAGTAGCCAATGATGAACTGCGGGCAGTTCTGCATGTCGAGAAGCACCCGGTCTCCTTTGCGTACGCCGCATTCGTGCTGCAGATATCCGGCGATTGCTTCGACCTCCTTGCGCAACTGCGAATAGCTGATTTGATTGTCGTAGAAAACCAACGCCGCCTTATCCGGATAGCGCAAAGCCGAAACGTCGAGGTTGTAGCCGAGTGTGGTTTCGGGCACCGTCAAATGGCGAGGCAGGTGTTTGGGCCAGTGATGCAGGTGTCGTTGCTGTGTCATTAATCTGTCTTGGGTTGTCGCATGACCTGTTCTGCAGCTGCGTTTGCGCGGAGTTCCAGTTTGGCGCCGTGGGTCGCAGAAAGGCGTCTCGATAATATTAGCTGTTTTGGTACTGGGTTGCCGCCAGCTGCGCTTTCGACCGGGCCCGCTTGTATACTCGCGCTTTATCCAAGGACCAATCTGGGCGTGGGAGGGGACGTGAACGGAAAATTTCTTGAAGGCAAAACGACGGTTGTAACCGGTGCCGCCAAAGGACTTGGCCGGGCGATAGCTTTGGCACTCGGTGGCGCTGGGGCGAAGCTGGCCCTGGTGGATATCGCTCAGGAGGAACTCAGCGAAACGCAGGATCTTGCGAAACAACAGGATATCGAATCAGAGATCTATATCTGCGATGTGCGCGAAGAGTTCCAGGTCTCGAAATTGGAGCAGGAAATCAAACAGCGCTTTGGTAACGTGCATATTTTGGTTAACAATGCCGGGACCGCTGTCCGCAAGAAACTCGTCGAGTTCAGTCTCGACGAATGGCATGAGGTGATTGACACAAACCTGACGGGCGTTTTTCTCTGTTCGCGCGCATTTGTTCCACACATGCAGGCCAACAAATGGGGCCGCATCATCAACCTAACCTCCATCATGGCGCGCGTTGGCAGCGCTGGACGGGCAGCTTACTGTGCAACCAAACATGGTGTGCTCGCGATCACCAAGTCGATGGCGCTCGAGCATGTCGAGGACGGAATTAACGTCGTGGCAATAAGCCCGGGTTTTTATGCGACGGACCTGACGGCGCCGTTGCGAAAAGATCCGCAAAAGAACGCCGAGCTGTTGTCGCATGTCCCGGCCAATCGATGGGGTGAGCCGAAAGAAATCGGCGACATTGCGCTGTTTCTGTGCTCTGAAGGGGCTTCCTTCATAACCGGAACAGATATTTTGTCGGACGGTGGCTGGGTGGCGCAGTAGCCTACGGCCTCGAGCAGTTTTGTCAAGGGAATCGGTTGTCACGAATATGGCTTGGCAATGTACTGCAACCTCTCGACCGGAACGTGGTCTTTTATCAAACGCTATGCTGTCGGGCATCGAGCTTGGGCCTGATTCCTGCTGTTGTCCGGGTAGCATGCGAGCCACGTTTTTTTTGGCGGGGTGAATGATCACATTGGCAGCGGCGAAGGCGGGTTAACGCGATATGTTCCGCGGGGGTGCTGGTGCAAGTTGTCACGGACCTGGGCTGTTGCGAGTGACATTGATGGCTGATCTGATATGAAAGTGCTGGTTCTGGGTGCTGGTGTGGTCGGTGTAACCAGTGCCTGGTACCTGGCGAAAGCCGGCCACGAAGTGACGGTGATCGACCGGGAATCGGCTGCTGGGCTGGAAACGAGCTTCGCCAACGGCGGACAGATTTCTGTCAGTCAGGCAGAACCTTGGGCCAACCCGGGAGCGCCGGCGAAGATCATCAAGTGGCTCGGGCGCGAAGACGCACCTTTGTTGTTCCGCATGCGTGCGGATTTGCGGCAATGGTCTTGGGGGCTGCGCTTTCTGTTTGAATGTTTGCCCTGGCGTACCCGAGCCAATACCTTGAACGTGCTTCGGCTCGCGATTTACAGTCGCGCCCGGCTGCAGGCGCTGCGCGGCGATACCGGCATTGAGTACGATCACCTTTCCAACGGCATTCTGCAGATTCATACCGATCAGAAGGAGTTCGAGTCGTCGCGTGCACGAGTGCAAATGCTGTTGTCGCACGGCCTGGCGGTTTCCGTGCGCAGTCCGGCTGAAGTCATCAGAATTGAACCTGCCCTGCGTGATTCGCAGGTCAGAATTGTCGGCGCGACCTATGCGGCTGACGATGAGTCAGGTGATGCACACCTGTTCAGTGAACGGTTGGCCGAGTTGGCCACGAAGGAGGGCGTGAGTTTCGGCTACGACGTCGAAGTAGAAGGGCTGTTGAAAGAAGGCGATGCCATCAGCGGTGTAGCGGTGCGCGCCGGTGGCCGTAGACACGTGCTCAGCGCCGACGCCTACCTGGTCTCGATGGCGAGCTACAGTCCGTTCGTGCTAGCTCCGGTTGGTGTCAACGTGCCTGTCTATCCGGTCAAGGGCTACTCGATTACGGCTCCCGTAAAACAGGCCGCCGCTGCACCCAGCGTATGCATTACCGATGAGAATGGCAAGATTGCCATGACGCGACTGGGGGATCGACTGCGCATGGCCGGTACCGCGGAACTCGCCAGCTACGATGCTTCGATAAGTGAGGCGCGTTGCGCGGGAATCGCCAACCGGGTGCGGCAGATATTTCCCGACGCGGTTGATTACACGAATGTCAAGAAATGGGCGGGGCTTCGCCCGGCAACACCGTCCAATGTCCCCCTGATCGGCCGTACCCACTACTCAAACCTGTATCTGAATACGGGTCACGGCACATTGGGTTGGACGCTGGCCTGTGGTTCTGGGGCAGCAATTGCCGACCTTGTCAGTCAGCGGTCGCCCGAAGTGGAGTTTCCTTTCCTTTAACCCTCCGGGCCAGTACTCGCGAGCCCCAGGTCTTCGCCATTAGCGAAGCACTTTTGCGCATGGCATCACATCCCAGTGAAGTAATGGGACAACGCCTTGATCTGCTCATCGGTCAGATTATTCATGAACGTGATTTTCAGGCCGTTGTCGTTGGTGCGTTTGCCGTCGCGAAAGGCTTTCATCTGATTCACCAGGTAAACACGGTTCTGACGAGAAAGCCTGGGAATCAGGTTGGCACCACGATAATTCTTCTGGTGACAGCTCTCGCAGTTTAGTTCTGCTGCGATCTTCTTGCCTTGATCCGCCAGGTCCTTATCTGGTGCCCGCTGGCGCTTGAGGAATTCTTCTGCGTAGTACTTGCCGAGTGTGCGAGTGTCTTCCTCGCTCAGCACACCCACAAACGGTGACATCTGTGAGTTCTTTCGGGCGCCGGACTTGAAGTCCATTAGCTGTTTGGCCATGTACTCCGCTTGTTGCCCCGCAAGGTTCGGATACTGGCCGGAGGCGTTTCCGTCCTCTCCGTGACAGCGCGAGCAGGCGCCAATTAACTGTTGTGCCGGCTTGCCCTCAGCGAAGGCGGGCGCAGCTATGAGTAACGTGCAAAAAACAATCAAGAGGTAGCTGATACGCATGAGATCAATTCCGTACAATCGAGTTCTTTGTTCTAACGTGAGATGGACGTGTCAGTGATCGCATTTGAGATCAGACCGTCATTACCGCGAAAACCCTCGCGAAAACCGGGCATTATCCATTCTTGGGGCGATGCGTACAAGCTTGGTAGCGTGTCCGGT
This sequence comes from Betaproteobacteria bacterium, assembly GCA_020346185.1. Taxonomy (GTDB): domain Bacteria; phylum Pseudomonadota; class Gammaproteobacteria; order Burkholderiales; family Eutrophovitaceae; genus SG8-40. The sequence continues at coordinate 3,431,182 of CP070775.1, forward strand.
CCTCAGACCACCCCCTTTGAGATGATCGACGTGAAGATAGAGCGAATTGAAACGGATTTATACAGGGTTCCATTGGTCACGCCAGTAGAGGCGGCCAGTCACGGCTTGATGAAAGAATTTGACATGGTCGCAGTCATACTGACCGATTCTGATGGCGCAACCGGTTGCGGCTACACGGTATTGCATGCCGGTCACGGCGATGCACTGGTGCCAGTCGTCGACAACGTGTTTGCCACCATTCTGCATTCGGAAGACCCGCGCCGCATAGAGCGTGTCTGGGCACGCATGTGGCGTGAGCATCATTATTCCGGGCGTGGTGGGCTGGTGAGCTTTGCTATTGCCGCAGTGGATGTTGCGTTGTGGGACTTGCGCGCGCGTCGCTTTGGCGAACCACTCTGGCGGTTGCTCGGTGGCCACAGCAAATCGGTCCGCGCCTATGCCGGAAATATCGACCTCAACTTTCCCGTTCAGAGGCTTCTCGAGGGTGTGCAGCGCAGCCTCGACGCGGGCTATCGGTCGGTCAAAATGCGCCTCGGAAAGCCCGACTTGCACGAAGACGTTGCGCGCGTCACCGCGGTACGTGAACTCATCGGGCCGGACATCGAGTTGATGGCGGACGCCAACGAGGCGTGGCGAACCGACCAGGCGATGCGCGCCTTTCGTGCATTGCGTGAATTCGATCTGATCTGGATCGAAGAACCGATCCGGCCTGATGACTACCAGGGTTACGCGCATTTGCGCGCACACGGCGGCGTTTCGATTGCTGCCGGTGAAAACCTGCACACGGTCGCGGAGTTTGCGGCACTGATTGGTGCTGGTGGCGTCGATTTCCCTGAACCTGATCTGACGACTTGCGGCGGCATTACGCCGTGGATGAAGATTGCGCACCTGGCCCAAGCGAATGGATTGCCGGTGACGTCTCATGGTGCGCACGAGTTGCATGTTCATCTCCTCGCGGCGGCGCCCAATGCCGCCTATCTCGAGGTGCACGGCTTCGGGCTGGAACAGTTCATGGCC
>CP070775.1:3432298-3471915 GCA_020346185.1 Betaproteobacteria bacterium
GCCGGAGCCCCCATCCAGTCATCCCAGCCGTAGTCGGAGAAGCGCAACGACATCTGCCGGCTGACAATTGCTTCCAGACCGGCCAGCGCGAATCCAAGCCCGACGAGGGCGATGCCGAGTTCAACGCCCTTTGGTAGTCCGAAGATATTGCCGGCGACGATTCCCAATAACCCGGCGCCAAGCAGGCAGTATTCGATGAATGCGGAGATGCGCACAGCGAAATCCTCTCAGTCCGGTTCTGGGAGCAGTTTCATTCCAGAGGCAGGCGTCAAATGGTCCGGTGAGCACACCGGCCGATGCGCTGGTGTCGGGAACTGGCAACAACGCCCGACAGGTTTTGTCAGTCCGCTCCCGGAGCGTTTGGCGACAGGAGAAGATTGCTGTTGGATAGCAGCCAGAACGACCGACAAAACCGTGTTTGCTACCTTATGTGAAAGCGCATAAGCCCTCGCATAAACCCTGCCAGAATCATTCATACGCCGGGGCTGGTATCGCACAAAGCCATCGGACGCGGCCTGCCAGATACTGAATTTCCTAAAGCGTGTCGGCGATCAAGTCGGTCAGGAAATCATGCCACTGGCTGGGGAACGGATCGGTCAGTTCAACCGATTGTTCCATGTCCGGGAGGAATACGCGCTGCAGGAGTTCTTCGACGAAAGGCGGGTGGGAGGTGGCGATGTTCAACTCCCGGTTCACTTGGAGGCTGAGTGCATCGAAGTTGGCTGATCCCAGGCACGCCCAGCCGTCGTAGATCGCACCTTTTACGTGCGACATTTTCGGATAGATATAGATGCGGATGCCATTGGCGATCATTTTGTTGGCAGCGATGGCATTGGCCCTGTCGATCAGCCCGAAGTCGCTGCGCAAAGGCAGGATGACACGCACGTCGACGCCCCGACGGCGCGCCATCACCAGTTCGTAAAGGACGGCGTCGTTGGTGAAGTATGCGTTCTGGATATAGATTCGCTGCTGACTGGCACGGATGGCTGCGATCTGCGCCTTAAGTATTTGCGCATCCTTTGGGCTGGTGGTCAGCACCCGCACCGGGTACATGTCGTCCGTCGCTGTGTTGACCGGTCTGACGATTTTCAGCAGCGCAAGGAATTCGCCGAGTGGGCGCTGTCGCACCCAGGTCTTGTCGAAATCCTTGCGTAGAAGGTCAACGACGGGGCCGCTGAGCTCGAACATCAGGTCGTGCCACTCGTAACGGTACTCCCGGCCAATGTTCATGCCGCCAACGAATGCAACCCGATCGTCGATGATGATTGACTTGGTGTGATCGCCGGTCAGCCATGGATTGGCCAACATGCGCACTTCAACGTTCGAATCTGATGTCAGGTACTCGAGCACAGGACCACCCGCGGCGGTGCCTGCGGGCTGGTATTCCGGTTGTGCCGCGGCAGCGCTGATCGTGCCGAGACCGTCGACCATGACGCGAATGTCGATTTGGGAAGAGCGCCGTTTCAACAGCTCGGCAATGGTAAAAGCGTAGTCGTCACTGTCGAAAATATAGGTACGCAGACGCAGCGACTCTTTTGCCCCGCTGATCGAATCGATCAATCGAGGAAAGAATTCTTCACCGTCAAGCAAAGTGGTGACGTGCCCTTTCGGTGCCGGTCGGCCCGTCATTTCGTCGAGCGTTCTTTCCCATGCGGCGAGGTCCATGCCGGGGCGGTCAGCAATTGGCGGGACCGGCTTTTGCGCGATCGGTAACCGTCCTCGGGGGTCCAGCATGCTGGTTGTCGAGCGGGTTGCCAGCGTCAACAGGCGCGTTAGCGCCGAGACAGGTTGCTCAACAATGATGCGAACATGACTGGTCGTGAGATGTCCGGCGGTTTCGATCATCGTTGACATTGGTAGCGCTTCCGCTTGCGGTCGTTCCGCCGGCTTCGAACGCAGGAAGAAGGCCCGTTGTCGTCCGAAATCGAGAAACACGAACGGGTAGCCGCCTTTTGACTCGTCGCCGGTGCTGAGCAGCGCATAGGCAGGTGGCTCACCTCCCTCGGACAGTTTCTGTCGTACTAGTGGCATCGACTGGGTGACAACCTGATCGAGCCGGTACGTTTCTTTCACCCGCACGGCGTCGGGTTTGAAGACCAGCGGTACCGTTCGCAGCGTTCCGAACTCGTCGTAGTAGTGAAACAGGTCTTGTTCATCGAGAACGTTGACGACACTACCGAATTGCCGGTCAGTCGGCGTCACCGAAGCGCGCACCGACTCCAGGATTCGCTGCCAGTGCGCCACGTCGAAGACAGGCACGTCCATGCCGGCTTGAGGAGTCCAGTTCTCCGCCGGCAGGTCCTGCATGACCACGATCGCGGGTGCCCCGGCGTTGTCGGACGGCAACACCGGCCTTGTCTGGCTTTTCGCAAAAAAAAGTCGGTCGGTCGAAACAGTTCGATAAGCGGTTCCGCCGTCCCGGCGAACCTCGATATTGAGAGTCCCGGCTTCGAGGTAAGCGGCCTGCGCGAGCGGCGCCACGGATTCACTGTCGAGATCACGCACTAGGGCGGGCACTGGAACACTCGCGACTTCCGGGCGCGGTGAGGGCGTGCCGCAGCTTACCAGCAGTGCGACAAGCAACAGGCACACGCCTGCGCCAAGGCAAATGCCAATCGTTGCAAAGGCAGGCGTAGTCGAGTTATGTAAACGCACGTGCGAGCAGGATGTCCTGACTTGAATTTGCTGCTATCTCTGCGGGGCCGCGGCCTCCTCGGCGCGGATCTGCTCAATTGTGCGCTCGCGGTGTTTGAGCCACCAACCGTATTGCACCGGCCAATCATCCATGGCGTCGACCGGTTTTCGTCCCAGAGCAATTTCTGCCATCTGCGGCCAGCATGGATTGACCAGTGCCTCGCGCGCGATGGCAATCAGATCGGCCTTTTCCTGCTGCAGAATATCTTCGGCGAACAATGAATCGATGATCAGCCCGACGGCCATGGTCTTGATGCCGACTTCGTGGCGCACGCGTTCGGCGTAGGGTACCTGAAACCCCCAGCTTCGCTTGATGCGCGCAGCAGTCGCCGAACCGAACAGTCCGCCGGAGGAACAGTCAATCACATCGATGCCACGTGTCTTCAATTCTCTTGCGTATGCCACCGTGTCATCCATGGTCCAGCCGCCTTCCACGCCGTCCACCGCAGACACACGCAAGAACACAGGTTTGTCCTGTGGCCATATTTGACGCAGCGCTTCTGCCACTTCGAGTGGAAAGCGCATTCGCCCTTTCAGGTCGGCTCCGTAACCATCATCACGGGTGTTCGAAATCGGCGACAGGAATTGATGCATGAGGTAGCCGTGCGCATTGTGAATTTCGAGAACATCAAAACCGGCTTCGATTGCGCGCTTACCGGCGCTCACCCATTCTTCCTTGAGGGCGGCGAGCTCAGGAATGGTGAGTTGATGGGGAACGATATGGCCTTTACCCAACGGCGTTGCCGTCGGCGCGACCGTATCCCATTTCTTCTCGCCGCGCGCGAGATCCTCCGCTGTCAGTGCACCATTGCCAAACCACGGCCGCTGCATCGAACCTTTGCGCCCGGCGTGGCCAAGCTGGATGCCCGGAACGACGTTCTGCGTCTTCATGAAGTCGGCAACGCGTTTGAGCCCGGGAATATGCGCGTCTGACCACAATCCCAGGTCACCGTTGGTGATGCGCCCCTGGGCACTGACCGCGGTGGCTTCGATGAAAACGCAACCGGCGCCGCCGAGGATCAGCCGGCCCCAATGGGCAAAATGAAAATCCTGTGCGATGCCGTCGACCGCGGAGTAGGTCGCCATGGGTGCGATAACGACGCGATTCTTGAAAGAAATGTCGCGTATGGCTATGGAAGTGAACAGTAAGGGTTTGGCCGGCGCTGGTGTGGTCATTGCGGTTGATTTCAATGGTCTGTGTCAGTGGTGTTGATTCAAGTACTCAAACGAGAACTTATTGTCACGTTCGACAATACGTCCGAAGGAGGGCTCCGGAAAGTGGGTTGCACAAACCAGCAGATTGTCCTGGCAACAAGATTCCAGAAATTTTCGGCGCGTACGAGCGGCAAGTGCCGAGTCGATGTCGGCGCGCATCATCCATTCCGGTTCCAGGCATTGCACCGGACTGTGCATGCAATCGCCGGTAATGACGGCGTGTTGACCCCGTGACGAAAGGCGCACGCAGACATGTCCCATGGTGTGGCCCGGCGAGGGCTCCAGTCGCACCTCGTCATCGACGGCGAAATCAGTATTGACCAGTTGTGCCTGACCGGCTTCCATTAACGGCAACACGCTGTCGACGAAATGGGGGATCGGCTTTTGCTGGTGCAGCGCCAGTGTGCTCTGCCATTCGATTTCGGTAAACAGGTATTTCGCGTTTGTGAACGTCGGCACCCAGCGCCCGTCGCGCAGTTGCGTGTTCCAGCCGACGTGATCCGGGTGCATGTGTGTGCACATTACATAATCGACTTCGTCTGGCGTGACGCCGGCGGCCTTGAGTCGCGGCAGGAACGTGTTGAGTTTCATCATGTCCCAGAAAGCCCGTTGCGGGCGCGGTTTGTCATTACCGACGCAGGTATCCACAAGTATCGTGTGGCGGCGGGTCTTTAGCAGAAACGCCTGTATCGTCAGGATGATATTTCCGGTGTCGGGAAGGTAGGCCCACGGCGCCAGCCATTTGCCGTGATGTTCCCAATCGGCCGGCGTGGTTTCCGGGAAAAACTTCATTGCCACGAAGTCGGTACAGATTGACTCGACAATACGGTGAACAACAATGTCGCCGATTTGATAACTCGTCATATTGCCCATCATTGCGTATCGGTTTTATCAGAAGCTGTTTTTATTGCGAATCAGTTGCCCGCGGCCGTCCGGTCAGTGTCATGCCGCCATCAACGACCAAGGTCTGTCCCGTAATGAAGCGCCCTTGCTCGGACAGCAGAAATCGAACCGCGTAGCCGATGTCCCAGCCGTTACCCTCGATTTCCAGCAGCGATGCCTTGCGCCGACGCTCGCGGGCTTCGTCGCTCAATCCTTCAGCAAACACCATTGGCGTATAGACTGCACCCGGGGCGACACAGTTGACACGGATGCCGTCGGCGCCGTGGTCTACTGCCATTGCGCGCGTCAAGGTAATGACCGCGCCTTTGGAGGTCGAATAGGCGGTCATGCCGCGCGGGCGCAGTGCCGCGATCGACGCGACGTTGACGATCGCGCCAGACTTCGCCGTTCCAAGCATCGCTGGTATCGCATACTTCGAGGTTAGGAACATGCTCTCGACGTTGACTTGCATCAGTTGTCGCCAGCGCTGCGGATCTTCTTCGACTACCGTTCCGACGCTGGCGATGCCGACGTTATTGTCGAGCAGGTCCAGCCGGCCGAATTGCGAAACGGCGTGCTCGACCATAGTGCGACACTGATTCTCGTCGGTGACATCAGTGGCGAACGCGGCAGCGTCCCCGCCTTCGTCGGCAATGATCTGCACCGTCCGCTCGGCAAGATCTATTTGCCGGTCGACCACCAGCACGCGCGCGCCAGCGCGCGCCAGCAGTATCGCCGCGGCACGACCATTGCCGATGCCATCACCTGCCGCACCACCGCCGGTGACAATCGCGACTTTGCCTGAGAGACCAAGGTCATCCGCTGTATGAGATGTCTCCATGACTTCTCCCTTGACGGTAATTATCTGGGGCCACTGCAGTCATTTGCGCATTGTAGCAACCCCTTGATGCGCGCCTTGGATACGCACCGGGTGGCTACGCGTCGGTCTTGGATCAAGGCGTTGCTGTCGTACTCCGGTGCTTCCCGCCGTACCCGAGTGGGTTGCCGGGCTGGTCCTGCACTCGCTCCGCTTGAAGGTTCAAATTAGAAATGTCGACTCTAAATATGCACAAATGATCAAGAGAGGTTTTCACGAGCGGCTGGCATACCTTCTTTCGCGTTTTCCGGGCGTCACGGTGCTTGGTCCGCGCCAGTGCGGGAAGACGACTTTTATAAGGGAGGCTTTGTCGGGCTGGACCTATCTTGATCTTGAGCGGCGCTCGGACGCCACGCCCCTTGAAGCCGACGCTGAAGCGCGCCTGATGATGCTTGGTGATTCGGTCATCTTTGACGAAGCGCAGCGCGTCCCGCAATCGTTTCCGGTCTTGCGAGGCGTGATTGACGGGGAGCGATCGCGTAACGGTCGGTTCGTCCTTCTCGGGTCCGCATCGCCTGCGCTGGTGAAGCAGATTTCAGAGTCGTTGGCCGGCCGCACAGCGTTTCTTGACTTGCCGCCATTTCGATGGGACGAGGTTGCCCGGGGACTTCGAGACGTCAATCTTCCGGATCTCTGGTTCCGGGGAGGTTTTCCGGATGCGTTTCTCGAGCAGCATGACGTCGCACGATTGGATTGGTTCGATGCGTATGCCCGCGCGTTTATTGAACGTGATCTGCCGGGGTTGGGAATAGACGTTTCCGCCACGCAGATGCGAAGACTGTGGGCCATGGTCGCCCACGGAAACGGTTCGCTGTGGACCGCTTCGCAACTTGCTGCCTCGCTCTGGATTTCTTATCACACCGTGAACCGGTATCTGGACATATTGGAACAGACGTTTCTGGTTCGCAGGCTAGCGCCGTATTTTGTGGACATTGCAAAGCGCATGGTCAAGAGCCCGAAAATCTACTTTCTCGATACCGGGCTGCTACACTATATTTCTGGGAATAGAATCGCAGCAGAAACTGGATGTTCATCCTTCGCGCGGGATGAGCTCGGAGGCGTTCGTTATCGACCAGTTGATTTCAGCGTTTCAGCGTGTCGTTCCGGCGAGTCAGTTCTATTTCTGGAGAACCGCGCGCGGACGGCGCCGAGGGCCTGCGGGGTTGCATGCGGGATCTCGAGCTTGAGCGCACTTGGTTGGTGTATCCGGGCAAACAATCCTACTCCCTTGGAGAAGGCATTGATGCGGTGCCGGCCGTGGCTGCGCTCTCACCAACTGGCAGTGCTTGATGGACGGCAGTCGCCGATGCGATCTCGAGCTGCACCGCCGGCGGTGACAATGGCGACTTTGTAGTCGAGGCCTCAGCCCCGTCCAGACTCCAAAGTCAAAAAATCGTTTACGGTTCAATGTCGTTTCGGTGCCGGCAGACCGGCGCGAGTGAAATTGGTTGTGTCATCGCAGCATCATATCAATGAGTTTGGTGCTGGCTTCGAAGGTCTGGAACAGAAGTTCGTTGGCACTTGGCATTCAGGCAAAGCAAGCTTCGCAGATTTTGTTTTTTATCTCCTCAATACCAGCTTCTGCGATCGTTGGCATTGCATGCGAGCGTCGCGGCAAGCTGGTATAACAATGCGGAACTCACGTCGGGGCCACATAATATCGGGAAGCGAATCAGCAGGAACTAATGGACCAGTTCGATTACATCATCGTTGGCGCCGGTTCAGCCGGCGCAGTGTTGGCGGCACGCCTCTCGGAGGACCCGAACCAACGCGTATTGCTGCTCGAGGCGGGGCGTGCCAGCCATTTTTATTCGCGCTTTCCTATCAGCTTCGGGTTGTTGATTAACCACCCGACGGCGAACTGGCTGTACGAATCCGAACCGGAGGAAGTCACCGCGCGGCGGCCGATACCGGTGCCGCGCGGAAAACTGCTGGGCGGTTCGAGTGCGATCAACGGTCTGGTGTGGGTGCGTGGACAGCCGAGTGATTACGAAACGTGGGCCAGCATGGGCGCGCCCGGTTGGAGCTGGGAGGACGTGGCGCCACTGTTTGACCGTATCGAGGATTTCGAACGAAAAGGCGTAGCGGGGCGTGGCAACGGTGGGCCGGTCCACGTGTCGGTTGTGCCGGACCGGAATCCGCTTTACGAAGCGCTGTTCAAGGCAGCCGGCGAAGTCGGCTATCGAACCAATCCAGACTACAACGGCGAAGATCAGGAGGGCATCAGCAAGACCCAGGCGAACATTCGGCGTGGACGCCGGATGAGCGTTGACCATTGTTATCTGGATCCGGCGATGCCGCGGCCCAATCTGACCGCGCTTCCCGAGGCGAGCGTGCGGCGCGTGTTGCTGGAGGGTACGCGTTGTGTCGGCGTTGTCTATTCGCACCGGGGTAAGGAGCTCTCCGTGCGTGCGGAGAGAGAAGTCATTCTGTCTGCTGGGGCAGTGGCCACGCCGCAGCTGCTCGAACTGTCCGGCATCGGCAAGCCGGAAATCCTCGAGTCGTATGGCATCGCAGTGCAGCACGAGTTGCCGGCCGTAGGGGAGAATTTCCGCGACCATCTGACCCCGCGCATTATCTGGCGAGTGAAAGATCCGCGGCTGTCCTATAACCACAAGGCGCGGGGAATTGGATCAGTGATAGAAGCGTTTCGCTATCTGTTCACCGGTGGCGGATTTTTCAGCCTGCCCTCCGCACCTTTGGTGGCGTTCCTGAGAACCAGTGACGATCTCGCCACACCCGATGTGCAGCTGCATCTGGTGCCCTATTCGGTCAAGGACCCGAAGACACGCAAGTTGCAGGAGTTTCCGTCGATGGCCATCGTCTGTTATCAGCTGCGGCCGGAGAGTCTCGGCTCGATTCATATTCGCTCGGCGGATCCAGATGTAGCGCCGGCAATCCGGTTCAATTTCCTGGATGCAGAGGTGGACCGACGTACTCTCGTGGAAGGCGTTCGGATGATGCGACGAATCGTGGACGCGCCGGCCATGCAGAGCCTGCGCGGTGAGGAGTTCTCGCCGGGCAGGCAGGTCGAGACCGACGCACAGATTCTCGACTGGATCCGCAACAACTCGCAGACGGCCTATCATCCGATTGGCACCTGTCGTATGGGTCAGGGCCCAGGCACGGTGGTGGACGAAAATCTGCGTGTGCACGGGATTGAAGGTCTGCGTGTGGCAGACGCGTCGATTTTCCCGACCATGCCCTCTGGAAATACCAATGCACCGGCCATCATGGTTGGCGAAAAGGCCGCCGAACTCCTTCGCTGAGCGCCGCTCTCGCGTAACTTCAAGCTGTCTGTTCTTGGTTCATGGCGAAGCCTCTACAATGCCCCGGTCAGACCTAATTGAGATACAGGATCAGCCATGTCCCCAGCGACCTTAGCCAACGTCGACGCGACGGAACTCGAAGAGCTCATATCCCGGAAATGGGATGAAGACATCGTGCCGCGGTTGGTCGAGTACATCCGCATTCCCTGTAAGTCGCCACACTTTGATACTGACTGGGCTGCCAACGGCCACGTCGATGCGGCAGTGGCGCTGGCCGAGAAGTGGTCGCGCGATCAGCCCATACCGGGACTGAAAATCGAAGTCGTTCGCCTTGAAGGCCGCACGCCGGTGCTGTTCTTCGAGCTTGCAGGCGATGCACCCGGCACCATCTTGATGTATGGCCACCTCGACAAACAGCCGGAGATGACCGGCTGGCGCGATGGCTACGGGCCGTGGATACCGGTGCTGCATGATGGAAAACTTTATGGCCGGGGCGGTGCTGACGATGGCTACGCGATATTCGCTTCCCTGTTGGCCTTATCGGCGCTGAAAGAGCAGGATATAGCCCATGCGCGCATCGTCGGGTTGATCGAAACCTGCGAGGAAAGCGGCAGCTACGATTTACCGCATTACCTTGATGCTTTGAAGTCACGCATCGGCGATGTCGATCTCGTCATTGGTCTGGATTCAGGTTGTGGCAACTACGAGCAGCTGTGGGTCACCACCAGCTTGCGCGGGATGGCCGCTGGCACGTTAACAGTGGAAGTGCTCAACGAAGGTGTCCACTCGGGTGATGCCAGTGGCATTGTGCCGTCGAGCTTTCGCATCGCCCGATCGCTGCTCGATCGCATCGAAGAGTCGGAAACCGGTCACATTCTTCCCGGCGAGTTTTACTGCGAGATTCCCGCAGAGCGCAGTGAGCAGGCGATGCTGGCCGGCAAGACCCTCGGCGATGCGATGCTGACGCGATTTCCTTTTGCCGGCAAGACGGGCCCGATGACAGACAATCATGGCCAGGCAGTGCTGAACCGCACCTGGCGTCCGTTTTTGTCCGTGGTCGGTGCCGACGGGTTGCCGGCGATCAAGGATGCCGGCAACGTGTTGCGCCCGAAGACCTCTTTGAAGCTCAGCCTCCGCATCCCTCCGTTGATTGACGGTATCCGCGCAACGCAGGACCTGAAGCGACTACTTGAAGCGGACCCGCCACATGGCGCCAGGGTGACGTTTGAGGCGGACCAGTCTGCAACCGGCTGGCATGCGCCACCAACCGCGCCCTGGTTGAAGGAAGTCATAGGCGACGCCTCAATGCAGTTTTTTGGCAAACCGGCGATGATGATGGGCGAGGGAGGCACCATTCCGTTCATGGCGATGCTTGGTGATTGGTTTCCCGATGCGCAGTTTCTGATAACTGGCGTGCTCGGTCCGAAGTCGAACGCGCATGGTCCGAACGAGTTTCTGCATATTGCCTATGCGAAGAAACTGACCGCGTGTGTGGCGCAGGTGATTGCCGGGCATGCATCCCGCGCCTGAGCGAGGTTTGCGTCAAGGCGAATGCTAGAAGGCGAGCCTGGCAATGCGAATCGTTGACGCGCAAATCCACCTCTGGGGAACTAGCCTGCCAAGCAACATGGCGCACCGGCAGGTGACATCATTTCGTGCAGCCGAAGCGATTGCATTGATGGACGAGGCCGGCGTCGATGCGGCCGTCATTCACCCGCCGCCGTGGGACCCCGGCGCGCATGATATCGCATTAAGAGCTGTGCGCGATCATCCGGGCCGCTTTGCGATCTTGGGTTCGCTGCCGCTCGATGATCCGGAGTCGCGAACCGGGATTGCGACCTGGCGGGAACAACCGGGCATGCTCGGTCTGCGTTATCTGTTTTTGAACCAACCGGAACGCACTTGGCTGCGTGATGGCACGCTTGACTGGCTGTGGCGCGAAGCGGAACGCGCTGGTGTCCCCATCGCTTTGCTGGCCACCGACTCGCTGCGCGAGATCGGCGTCATCGCCGAGCGGTATCCCGGATTGAAGCTGACCATTGACCACATGGGTGGAAAGGGGGGCAACACGACGCTGAAGGATAACGCCGCGATGACGCACATGCCCGAATTGCTGAAACTGGCGAAATACCCGAATGTCTCGGTGAAGGCAACTGGTGCCCCCGGCTACTCGAGCGAAGCGTATCCGTTTCCGAAGATGCACACCTACTTAGAGCAAATCTTCGACAGCTTTGGCCCGCATCGCATGTTCTGGGGCACCGATATTACGAAAATGCCTTGTTCCTGGCGGCAATGCGTGACAATGTTTACCGAGGAACTGCTGTGGTTGACGGGAAAAGACAGGGAGCTTGTCATGGGCGAGGCAATTTGCAGATGGTGGGGCTGGGATCTGGCCAACCCGTCGTAACCAGTCGAGTACGCGACGCAGCAATCGGTCGGTTGCAACATACTGACCCAGTGCCTTTTTTGACAAACTGAGATATGAGTAAACTCCATTTCGAACCTCTACACAATTTTTTCGGCGCGCGCGTAACCGGTATCGATTTGACGGCAGTGCTTTCGGAAGCCGACATTGCAGCGGTTGTCGACGCCATGGACGAGTACTCTTTGTTGTGTTTTCCGGATCAGGATATGAACGACGAGGCTCACCTTACTTTGACCCGCCGCCTGGGGGAACCCGAGCACAATCACGTCACGCTTGGTACGACCGGCGAGATCGATTACTTCGCAACATTGGGAAACGTCATCGATGCGGAGAACAAGAAAGGCAACGCCGATCCGCACACCCGCTACCAAACCGGCAATAATCTTTGGCACTCGGATTCATCGTTCCGGCTCGTGCCGACCAAGTTCTCGATCAATCACTCTTATGAAGCCCCGGGTGAGGGTGGGGAAACAGAGTTTGCCAGTCAGCGCGTCGCCTACGCGCGTCTGCCTGCGTCCTTGCAGGCGATGATCGACCCATTACATGTGCTGCACGACTACGTTTTTTCCCGCAGTCAGGTCGCCCCGGTGAATCCGAATCATGCTGCGTCGTTGCCACCTGTCGAGCAAAAGCTGGTGAGAACGAATCCGGCGAATGGTCTCAAGAACTATTACGTCGGGTCACATGCACGATCGATTATCGGATTTTCCGGCACCCAAAGCCGCGAACTGATCGATGACCTGTTGCGGAGAGCAACTGGACCAGATCAGGTGTACGCGCACAAGTGGCAGGTCGGAGATACGCTGATCTGGGACAATCGCTGCTTGCTGCACAGAGGGGCGGGGTTCGACGCAGACCGTTGGCGCCGACTGATGCGACAAACGCGAGTCCGCGGCGCCGGCCCAACGCTAAGCGAATGAGCTTTGTAGTCTTGGGTCGTCAGACATCGTCAGACTGTCCCGATTTGACTGCAGTCAACACAGTGGCACCCCAGGGGGGCACCACTGTGTTGCCGTCAAAATAGAGAACAAACGGGCGTTCGAAGAAAGCTGGTCTTGCTGAGCCGTTTTTTCCTAGAAGTCGACCGTGAAAGCCTGTAGCAGGTCAGAGAATTCCCTCGGCCGGGAAGCGAGACTGAAGCCGATGCGATGCATGAGCTTGCCACCGGCACCTGGCGTCACGCCGGCATTTCGTGTCTCCAGGTCAACCAGAACGCGTTTTCCGTCGCCGAGTTGGATGAGGCAATTGTAAATCAGGGTCCCGGGGGGCAATTTGGGGTCTGCTTTGAGGCCAATCACTCCGATTCCGGCGGTACTCATGTCGGCGAGCTGCCCCTCCACCTTGCGCCCATCGGGAAGACTAAATCGCACCAGCGGTGCCGAGACTTGCGGAATCTTGATACGCTGATGCTGCCGACGATCGGTCTGGACGAGGCGGTCCGGAATTGGAACATGAAAAGCGGGTTTGCCGCTGAGCAGCACGTCGCGCACACGCGGCCCGGTGAATTGCAGCTTGCCTGAATTGTTTTCTACCGAGAATTGCACTTCCTGACTACGGAGTAAACGGGAGTTTGCTCCCTTGTGATCTCCATATTCGAAATAGACTCGGTCGAGATCGGAATTGAGTTGCAGCGCACGCGATATGATCGCTCTCTCTTCGTTTGAGTAGTGAACCGAGATGGGTTGATCTTTGCGGACGAAGCGGTCCAGTATTTCGATAATTTGGTTGCGGGACCAAAAAAGGCGGGAGCCTGCAGCATCGGCGTTGTATCTGTCGCTGTTAGTAGTGGATTGGATATGCATAGTTGGTTTTTACTCCTCCTGAACGGATACATGTGACATCCGCTTACGCCAACTGCAAGTGATATGCCGGCGGTTGGCCTCCTTGCAAATCAACTAGATGCGGCTCGACCGCCTTCCATAGTGTCGCCGGGCGATGACAACCGACCAATCGACGGTGTGAATTTGACGCGTTCACCGAGCCATGCGCCGCAACGCGGATACGCGTGAGCCTTCGCGGCCTCTATAATGACTGCATGGGCGGGGTGCCCTTGTGTTGGGCTCGTGTTCCATGCCACTTCCTGAGTTCTGCGTTACCACGCATATGACCCATCAACCCGTTACGCCGCGGCCCGCGGCGACGCTGATCCTCGTTCGCGACGCCTCGCACGGGCTGGAGGTTTTGCTCGCCAAACGTACCCATCTCGCCGATTTTGCTGGTGGGGCGTACGTCTTCCCAGGTGGCGCCGTCGACAGCGCCGATCATGCGCCGGAACTTGCTGCACTTGCGTCCGGCATTGATGATGTGGAAGCAAGCAAACGCCTGGGCGTCAAGCACGGTGGCATTGGCTATTGGATTGCGGCTATTCGGGAATGCTTCGAAGAAGCAGGACTGTTGTTCGCGCATAATCGCGACGAAGTGTTGATCGACATCGATGAACATACGGCGCAGCATTTTGGCTCTGCGCGCAGAGCGCTGGCGGCGGGTGAGGCGTCGCTATTGCACCTGCTGCAGTCAAACAATTTACGTTTGGCGGCGGATCGGTTGCATTACTACAGTCACTGGATCACCGGAGCCGGGCGACCGCGTCGCTACGACACGAGATTTTTTCTGGCCGAGGCGCCGGCGAGGCAAACACCATCGCATGATGGTGAAGAGTTGGTGAACCATTTGTGGATCCAGCCGGCGGAGGCGATCGAGCTTAGCACTCGTGGTGAAATCAGCTTGATGTTTCCAACCCTGAAGACGCTCGAGAGCATTTCAAAGCTACGAGATGTGGCAGCGGCGGTCGAATTTGCGAACTCGCCGCGTCCGGCGCGACCGATGAGCCCGCGTGCCGGGATCGGAAAGAGCGGGAAAAAATTATTGGTGCCCGGTGACTTTGCCTATGCCGAATTGGGCAAGCTCGATCCAGAACACAAGGGCACAGCGTCATACGAGATTGTTCCCGGCAAGGTGGTGCGAGTGTCGGATCGCGTGCGGAGAATCACCGCGTCGAACCCGAGCGTGATGACGGGGCCAGGCACCAACACATACCTCATCGGCGATGCGTCGACGGGTGTCGCGGTGATTGACCCCGGGCCGCTGGACGAAGACCACGTCGCGGGCATCATCGACGCGGCAGCGGGGCCGATTCGCTGGATCCTGTGTACGCATACGCATGTCGACCATTCGCCAGGCGCGGCGCTGCTCAAGGAACGAACGCGGGCCACTACTTTCGGGATGCTTGCCAAGTACAAGGAAAGGCAGGATCAATCTTTTGTGCCGGATCATGCGGTGGTGGACGGTGAACGTCTTCCCGTCGCGGGCGTGACACTACGCGTGTTGCACACGCCGGGACATGCCTCCAATCAGCTTTGCTTTCTGCTGGAAGGAGAGCGCATGTTGTTTACCGGTGATCACATCATGCAGGGCTCAACAGTGGTGATCAATCCGCCTGATGGAAACATGTCGGATTACTTCGCGTCGTTACAGCGACTGTTCAAAGAAGATCTCGACTGGCTTGCGCCGGGTCACGGTTTTCTGATGGAGCAACCGCGTGAGATGGTCGAGCGCCTGGTTGTGCATCGGCGCGCGCGCGAAAACAAAGTCGTGAACGCGTTGCGCGACGTTGGCCCCGGCAGTGTGGAGGCACTCGTGGCCACGGTTTATGACGACACACCGGAAAGAATGCACCGTTTGGCCATGCGTTCGCTGCTTGCGCATTTGCACAAGCTCGAGGCTGAGGGGCGAGCGAGACACGGCGAGGGCGTTTGGGAATTTACCGAATAAGCCGAGGCTGTATTTTGCAACCAGATTGCCGGAGTTGCGTGAAGCGCGTCCTCGCCCCAACCAGCGGCAAGTACCGCATCGGTGTCGGACTTGGTCACCCGTGCGGGTTCGACGCTGAGCTTTAGAACGAAACTCAGTACCGGTCTTAGCCGGTCGTCTACGGCGGTGGCACCATCAACATTCTTGATCAAACCTTCAATCAGCTCGGGTGCCACAGCAAAAGCCTCAGCACCTGCGAGATGTGCGCCATAGCAGAACTGGCAGACGTTTAGGCCAAAGGTACATTCTGCAATCAGTTCGCGTTCTGCCACGGAAAAAGGCGACTCACCCCGCATCAGGTCCTGTGTGAAGTTTTCGAGGGGTGCATAGCGCGCGGCCTGGCGGGCCATGACATCGCGAACTGTGGCACTGTCGTTCAAATGATCACAAAAAGGCATGATGATCTCGTATGGCATCGGTCTCCTGATGAATGCCTAGACTTAAGGCGATGCTGTCGCGTGCGCGAAGCGTTCCCAGGCGGCCCGTAGCGCGATCTACTCTACCGATCGCGTCTGTGCATTTTCCATCGCACAGCTCCTACACCGCCACTGAAGACCAGCACCGCCATCGTCCAGAACATCGCTGCGGCGCCAAGCACCGAGCCGAAGGCGCCGAAGATGAGCGGCAGCACCACCTGGTTTGCGTGAATAATGGTCAATCGCACGCCCAGCACCTCGCCAATCCGGCCTTCCGGTGAACGGGAGTGGACCAGCGACATGATATTGGGTTGTGCCGCACCCAGTCCCAAACCGAGCAGGAAAGCAGTCGCCATCATCGGCGCGCCCGAGGAGAACATCGGAAACAGCGTGAAGGCCAGCGCTGCCGAGAACATTGTGTAAATGAGCACCTGCCATTCGGTAAACCGTCGCGCAAGCACAGGCATGGCCAGGCGGATGACGAAAGTCGCAAGCGCGAAACTGCCTAGCACGAAACCGATCTCGGAGGCTGACAGGCCAACTTGCGTGCCGTACACCGGAATCACGAAGGATTGCAGATCCCAGCACATCGAGATTAGCGCGGTCGCGATCAGAATATGGCGCAATTCGGTGTGCCTGAAAAGTTCGACTGGATGCATGGGTCTTGGCGGTTTCACCGTGCCATGCCGTGACGGCATCAGGCCGCGGCTGGTCCAGACCGTCACCACTGCCAGCAATGCGACAACGACCAGTGCGCCAAACGTGGCTCGATGGCCTAACGCGTCGATGAGTATCCCGCTCAAAACCGGGCCCGTGAAACCGGACACCGAAACGCCCAGAGCGAATGCGGAGAAAGCAGCGGGTCGGCGGGCGGGGTCGGCGCGCTCGCCGATGAGTTGCTGGATCGAGATCATCACCAGGGTCAGCCCGGTGCCGATGAGTGTGGCCGCGACCAGCAAAGGCGCCAGGTCGGCAGCCTCGTAAGAGAATATCCACGGCAGCAGCGCGCCGCCGAGGATCAGTAGGGTTCCTATCATTGTCGGGCGTAACGGTCCCACCGCGTCGAGCCAACGGCCGGAGCGCACCGAGATCAGCATCGGCACCAGCGAGAACAGCGCCAAAATTACACCTACGGTGAAGGCCGATGTCTGGTTCGCCAACGCGTAAAGCGAGGCAGTCATGCGCGCGGCGACGAATACCATGTGCGCCAGCACGGCGATCGAAATGAGTCTAAGCAGAATCATTGTGTTTGAAGTTTAGAATGAGCGCACACTGACCACATACTCCGTGAAGAGAACGACCATGTCCAATATCGAACTGAACCTGGTGGATCACGGTCAGGGCGAGCCCGCGATCATTTTCATTCACGGGTTTACATGCAACCTGTCCAACTGGAACGAACAATTGTCGGGCCTGTCGGGCGGTCACCGTTGCGTCGCCGTTGATCTGCCCGGGCATGGTGCCTCGGCTGCACCCCGAGAGGCAACTGTGGAGACCTTGGCAGAAGCGGTCAACGATAGGCTTGACCGTTTGAAACTGAACGAGGTGGTGGTTGTCGGACACAGTATGGGCTGTCGCCTGGTTTCGGAAACGTACAACCAGTCGCCCGGTCGCGTTCGGGGGGTTGTCTACGTTGACGGTAGCATGGTGGCAGTTGGCGATCCGGACGAAGCGGTAAGAAAAATGATCGGATCGCTTGACCGTATTGGCATGGCAGATTTCATCGAACGACTCTACGAGGGCTTTTACGTCGAGAGCACGCCGGCCAAGGTTCGCAACTTCGTGAATGCCGGGATGACAAGCATAGATATGGACTTTGCCAGGGAGCTTTGGCTCAACGTTGTGCGCTGGGATGCGTCACGCTCCCGCGCGGCGTTGGCGGCCATCGAGGTGCCGGCATTGGCGATTCAGTCCACGTACCTCGATACCAACCTGAAGCGTGTGTCGATTGTGCACGGTCAGACAACACCGTGGATTGACGCGGTAGCGAATGCCGTGAAAGACGTAACTGTCGTGGTGATTGAAGGAGTGGGCCATTTTCCGATGCTCGAAGCGGCCCGCGAGACAAATGATGCAATTTCGAATTTCGTGCGTCGAGTGGCGACCGGTTAGTTTCGCGCGAACTCCCGCATGGTTCTGCTATTGCTACTACGTTTGCCACAACTATTGTCGTTAATTCGCGCCCGGAGTGGCGCGGATCGTATCCGAATAAGCGGCGTGCCTTCTCCGTCGACTGTAGCGAGTCGAACGAACTCGCCGAACTTGCGGGTGATTGGGTGGCTGCGGAAAGGGCTCCGTCATCAGATCAGGACTACGCCACCCCATCACCTTGTCTTCAGCGGCGACGACTCGGTGGTCTGCGCCGTCGATTTTGCTTTCAGGGCAAGGCCGCTTTAGCGCAACGTCGTAGCTGTCTGCATGGCTCATCAGGTCCCACGTGCAAATTTCGGGTTCGTGCTGCCAGCATGTCGAACATGTCGTATTCGAGTGGATCGACGATGATGTTTGATCTGCGCAACCCAATGAAAGGTGTGCCGGGCTTCCAGCGATGCATTTGGCGCGCCATTGCCTCTGCTAGCGTTTTGGCGAGTACATAGCTGTTCTTGGGCATCATTGCAGTCTGCTCCGTGACGGGCGCGAAAGCGGGCAGCGGGCGCTTCGCGCGTGAACGCTGATGCGAACAGGGTCTCGCTCCAGGCCCGAGCCGCGTCAGACAAAGCATGGTCGTCGAACTGAAGACGTTTTAAGTCGTCATCAGATTGACCTGGAAAGTTGTCATGTCGCAAGCAAACCCCGGCGCCGGGATGCCGGCGCGCTGCACCACTACATCAGCCAGTTCGGACGGTCGCTGCCGTGCCACTTTACCGGCTGTGCGCCTCGGCGCAGAGATAGTCTGCCCGATGTCGTTGAGATCGGCTTTCAAAGAAGTGGCACAACGTTTCCGCGGGAGGTGCCAGGTCGACGCTTACCGACACTGTATCCGTTGTCAATCAACTCACGCGCTGTGGCACGAGCTGTTTTTCCGCTACCACCCGTGACGATAATGTTCTTGATGTTCTGGCCTCCTCAGCGACGATCATGGGGTGGTGAGTTAGGCTGGCGAATAGTCCTGCATAATCACCGCCATCACATCACCCTGCTTTACCCGGCCGGAGCCCGGCGCCATCCAGATGTAGCCATCGATCGGGAACTCGACCGGCTGAGGCTCTCGTGCCCATTCTTCGACGAAGTGTAAATAACCGGCGAGTTCGCCGGCGCGGATCTTCTGCTCCGGAACAAAAAGTGGCTCAAACAATCCGTTGCTGGGTGCAAACAGATACGAGCCTTGGTCGCGTACCATCATTTGCCTGGTGCGGCCGCCGGCGGGCTGTGTGATGTCGGGTTTTCCGTCGATGATGCCCATCCATTTGAGCACGTTTTCCAGTCCGCGCTCGGCAATGCGAACGGCGTCGGGCCGGACGCGCCCATAGCCGCCGATCTCCGTCGAAATTGACAGTGTGCCATGGCGCTCTGCTGAGGCAGCGACAGTCGCGGTCTCGTCAACGCCCCAGAAAACGACATTGAAAGGTGCCGCGAAATTTTCGGCGAGCGCCTTTGTGCGTTCGATGACCTTGGCGTCATCGACCCAGTGCATGATGGAACACAGGGCTGCTTCCATGGAATTACCGGCGGAATGCACGTCGATCGACACATCGACCTGCGGCATGATCGCGGTCTCGATGAAATGCGCCAGCATCTGGCAGAAGCTACCGCCCGCGTCACCGGGCATACATCGATTGAAATCGCGCCCGTCGATCGGGCACATCCTGCGTCCGGCCAGTGCTGCTGGCAAATCGACCGCGGGCAGCATGACGATTTTTCCCTTGACGCTGGCGGGATCGAGTCTGCGTGCCAGTCTCGAGATGGCGATCTGGCCTTCATATTCATCGCCGTGCACGCCGCCGGTGAACAGTGCCGCGGGTCCTTTACCACCGTTAACTACGGCAATGGGGATTTCGATCGTCGACCAGGCACCGCCATCGCGTGACTGTGGTACGCGCAGATAACCGAGCTGTTTTCCCGGCTTGTCGAAATCCAGTTCGTGAAAGATGCGGCTTTTGAAGGTGTTAGTTGACTGCGCCACGCTTTGCTCTCCCGCCAAAACTAAAAGCATAACGGTAATCCTTCATTCTTAGTTGATGTCAGAAGTGGAGCCGGGCCGCGAGGGTCAGTTTTTCTTTTGGCGTGATATTTCCCAGGGTCAAACTCGGTTTTTCATGATTGTCGGTGCACAGCCAGCGGGCAGCGAAATTTTGCACTTGGCTGCGCGTCTTGAATGGATGCTGTCCTAAACAGTCGCAGCGCACGGTGCGGTCATGGCCCTCGACACAGGCGAGCTTCGCCGGCTTGCCCGGCTGCGTGTTGGTGCTTCGAGTCTGAGTGTTCCGGCACGCCGTCTGGATTCCGTTTCCAGATGCCGCCACCAGCGGTGGCACAGCTGCTGTGAGCGCACCATTTCGTACCGGCCGTGGCTATCGGTCATCGTCAGTTCGGTGCCTTGTTGCCCGTTTATCGCCGAATGAAAAAAAGTTTGTTGGCTAGCGCGTTTGGCGGTTGTGGCGAATTTATACTGCCAGCCTCACTCGTGCAGCGGTAAAGCGCCTCGCCGTTGGCGACGCCCGCGTCCACAGGGCCATGCAACCAGTGCATTCGCTTCGTCCACTAACGCCGTGGTAACCATGGGCCGGAAGCCTTCTATTGGTCGAAGGCGCCTGCGTTGACGCTATCGGAAGCTGTCAGGCAATGCAGTATGGTTTGTGGCGGGCTTTGCTTTGGCGCTAGTGCGCGCTGGCTGTTTCGCGAGTGACCTTGCGGGCGGATTCGTCGTCACAAACGTATCGGTCCGTAACTGAGTTATCCTGCACGCTCTCCAGATGAACATCGAATCGCCAAAGGTGATGCAGATGCTTCATGACCTCCACGCCGTCTTCTTCGGAGAGCGGGATTCGGTCGTGCTGCAGGTGCCGAAGTGTCATCGACCGGTCACCTCTCAGATTCACTTCTTGCACCTGAATATTTGGCTCCAATTGGCCGAGATTGTATTGCCTCGCTAGCTCCTCGCGAATCCGCCGATAGCCACTTTCATTGTGGATTGCAGTGACTTCGATTTCGCTGTCGTGATCGTCGTCGACGATACTGAACAGCTTCAAGTCGCGTATCACCTTGGGTGAAAGAAACTGAAGGATAAAGCTTTCGTCCTTGTAGTTCGCCATCGCATGATGAACCGTTTCCAGCCAGTCGCCCCCGGCAATGTCCGGGAAGAAGCGCTTGTCTTCCTCGGTAGGCTGTTCGCACATTCGGCGAATATCAGTGAACATCGAATAGCCCAGTGCGTATGGATTCAAGCCGCTGAAGTTTGGTGAATCGAAACCAGGTTGATAGATCACATTGGTGTGCGATTGTAAAAACTCGAGCATGAATCCGTCGTTTACTAAACCCTCGTCATAAAGTGTATGCAGCAGCGTGTAATGCCAGAACGTCGCCCAGCCTTCGTTCATGACCTGGGTCTGCCGTTGGGGATAAAAATACTGCGAGATTTTTCGGACGATCCTTACAATCTCCCTTTCCCACGGCTCGAGCAAAGGCGCGTTCTTTTCGATGAAGTAAAGCAGATTTTCTTGTGGCTCGGGCGGAAACTTCGGCCACTGCTCTACTTCGGCTTTCTCTTTCCTTGGGATCGTGCGCCACAAGTCATTGACCTGGCTTTGTAGAAACGCCTCGCGCTCGCGCTGACGTTGTCTTTCGCGCTCAGCGGAGATCGGAGCGGGGCGACGAAACCGATCGACGCCGTAGTTCATGAGCGCATGGCACGAATCAAGCAAACTCTCAGTGGTTTCAAGACCGTAGCGTTCCTCGCACTGAGCAACGTATCTCTTGGCGAATAACAAATAATTTACGATAGCACTTGCATCCGTCCATGTTTTGAATAAATAGTTACCCTTGAAAAAAGAGTTGTGTCCGAAACACGCGTGAGCGATAACCAATGCCTGCAGCGTCAGCGTGTTTTCTTCCATGAGGTAGGCAATGCATGGGTTCGAGTTGATTACCAGCTCGTAAGCGAGCCCGATGTGGCCAAGCCGGTATCGCTGCTCGGTGGCCAGGAACTGTTTACCGAAGGACCAGTGGTGGTAGCCGACCGGCATGCCCGTCGAGGAATAGGCATCCATCATCTGTTCCGCGCTGATGATTTCAATCTGATTGGGGTAAGTATCGAGCCGGTAGCTTTCCGCAACGCGAGCAAGCTCGCTCTCGTAGGCCTCCAGATCCGCGAACGTCCACTCAGAGCCCTCAGCGATAGTTTTGCGCGTGGTCATGCCGACTTCTTCTCGAAAAGATCATGAAATACGGGAAATATGTGAGATGCCTCAGAGACCTTCCTCATCGCGAAACTGGCGGGATAGCGCTCCGGAATCTCTCGATAGGCGTGCCATAGCTCCTGATCGTCGCCCGAGTTGATTTCGATGTAGGCGTAGTGTTGTACCTTAGGCAGAATACGTTCTAGTAAGAAGTCGCGGCAATTGGGCGAATCGTCTGACCAGTTCTCGCCGTCAGAGGCCTGCGCCGCATAGATGTTCCAGTCGCTGGTGGGATACCGTTCACTGATGACCCGGTCCATCATCCGCAGGGCGCTGGATACGACGGTGCCGCCGGTTTCCCGAGAGTAGAAGAACTCTTCTTCATCGACCTCTTTCGCAATCGTGTGATGGCGAATGAATACAACGTCGATTTTTTGGTAGTTACGTTTCAGGAAAAGGTGCAGGAGAATGAAGAACCGCTTGGCGAGGTTCTTGATCTCTTGTGTCATGGATCCGGATACATCCATCAGGCAGAACATTACCGCTGCCGTCGTGGGTACAGGCTGTCGGGTGAAGTTGTTGTATCTGAGATCGAAATCGTCGAGAAACGGAATCTGCTTAAGACGCCGCTGGAGCCGTCGCAACTCGGCCCTGATTTCTTGAATGCGCTCCGTGGACGTGGGTTGGTGCTCGAGCATTTCGAGCTCTGCGTCAAGACTTTTTATTTGTCTCCGGATGGCGCCGCCCAACGCAATGCGCCGAGCGTGGGCGCCGCGCAGGGACTGGACGATATTGAGCCGCGCTGGCACACCGTCATTGGTATATCCACCCCTGACGGGTCTGAACGCCTCGGCGTCCTTGAACTGCTTTTTGACGAGGTTCGGCAGTTCCAGATCCTCGAACATAAAGTCGAGAAACTCCTGCTGCGTAAGCTCGAAAACAAACTCATCCATCCCCTCACCGGAATCGCTCGCCTTGCCTCCGCCACCTCCACCGCCACCCCCGGGAGGCCGTGTGATCCTGTCGCCAGTAATGAATTCCTTGTTGCCGGGGAGAATTCGGCGCTGGCGACCACCCGAGCCATGGCGAAAACGCGGTTCCGAAACATCCTTCTTCGGAATGCTGATCTCGTCTCCGCGGTCGGTGTCGGTAATGCTGCGCTTGTTAACAGCTTCAGCAACAGCTTTTTTGATGTGCTTTCGATAGCGACGCAGAAATCGCTGCCGATTGACGGCGCTTTTATATTTCCCGTTCTTCCGGCGGTCGATTAGTTGAAATACCACGGGAAATTACTGTGACTTGCGTACCCGCAAATACCACTCCGAAAGCAGGCGTACCTGTTTTTCGGTGTAGCCGCGATCGGTCATCCTCTTCACGAAGTCACGATGCTTGTTCTTGTCTTCCTCAGATGCTTTCGGGTTGAAAGAGATCACCGGTAGTAAGTCCTCGGTGCTTGAGAACATGTTCTTCTCGATCACCAGACGCAACTTCTCGTAGCTATTCCAGGCCGGATTGTTTCCGTCGTTGGTTGCTCGGGCGCGCAACACAAAATTGACCACCTCGTGCCGGAAGTCTTTCGGGTTGCCGATGCCGGCCGGCTTCTCGATCTTCTCCAGTTCGTCGTTCAGTGCAGGGTGGTCGAGGATATCGCCGGTGTCGGGATTGCGGAAATCCTGATCCTGTATCCACAGGTCGGCGTAGGTAATGTAGCGGTCGAAGATATTCTGACCGTACTCGGAATAGGATTCGAGATAAGCCGTCTGAATTTCTTTCCCGATGAACTCGATGTACTGAGGCGTGAGGTACTCCTTGATGAAATTCATGTAGCGGTCGAGGACATCATTGGGGAACTGTTGCTGTACGATCTGCTGTTCCAGCACGTAGAGCAAGTGCACAGGATTGGCCGCAATCTCAGTCGGGTCGAAATTGAATACTTTGGACAGTATCTTGAAGGAAAACCGGGTGGACAATCCGTCCATGCCTTCATCGACGCCGGCGTTGTCCCTGTATTCCTGAATCGACTTTGCCCTCGGGTCAACGTCTTTCAGGTTCTCGCCGTCGTAGATTCGCATCTTGGAGTAGATGCTGGAGTTCTCCGGCTCCTTTAACCGGCTGAGCACCGCGAACTGCGCAAGCATCCGGATGGTGTCCGGTGCGCATGGCGCTTCATGCAACGCGCTGTTTCGCAGCAGCTTCTTGTAGATTTCGACTTCTTCGGTGACTTGCAGCGAATACGGCACTTTGACGATATTCACTCGATCAATAAATGCCTCGTTATTCTTGTTGTTTTTGAATGTCTGCCATTCGGCCTCGTTCGAGTGAGCCAGGATAATGCCACTGAAAGGTATCGATCCGATGGCCTCGGTGCCGTTGTAATTGGCTTCCTGCGATGCGGTCAGTAACGGATGCAATACTTTGATCGGTGCCTTGAACATTTCGACGAACTCGAGCAAGCCCTGATTGGCCCGGCACAAGCCTCCCGAATAGCTGTATGCGTCCGTATCGTTCTGTCGAAATTCCTCCAGCTTCCGGATGTCGACTTTTCCGACCAGCGAGGAGATGTCCTGGTTGTTTTCGTCGCCGGGTTCGGTTTTCGAAATTGCGATCTGGTTGAGTATCGACGGATGTCGTTTTACTACGCGGAATTGTGTAATGTCGCCGTTGAACTCCCTGAGACGTTTCGCGGCCCACGGAGACATGATGTTTCTCACATAGCGCGGCGGTATCCCGAACTCCTCTTCGAGGATGCGACTGTCCTCGGCCGGATCAAAAAGACCCAAAGGCGTTTCCTGTAGCGGTGAGCCCTTCAGTGAATAGAAAGGCGTCTTTTCCATTAATTGTTTGAGTTTTTCAGCCAGTGACGATTTGCCGCCGCCAACCGGACCGAGCAGGTAAAGGATCTGCTTCTTCTCTTCGAGGCCCTGCGCAGCGTGTCTCAGGAAGGAGACAATCTGCTCGATGGCCTCTTCCATGCCGAAGAATTCACCAAATACCGAATAGCGCTTGATGACTTTGTTGGAGAATATTCTGCTGAGACGCAAGTCTTTTGATGTCTCAACGAACTCGGGCTCGCCGATGGCGAGCAGCAGCCGCTCGGCCGCATTCGCATAGGCAGTCGGATCGTTCTTGCAGATTTCCAGATATTCCTGGAGGCCATATTCTTCTTCTTGTGCGTCTTCGTACCGGGTCTGGTAGTTACTGAAGAAACTCATGTAGTGTGCCTCCTTGGATCGGCAGTTAGCGCAATTTCCTCTGCGAGAGTTGGTTAATCGAAGCCCGTACTTGGTTGGTCAAATTGGGCATCTAATAGTTCATTCCAACGCTGAATGAAGTGCAATACTGCGCGCGCGAGCGTTGCCCCAGAACTTGTGCATTCGTTTCAGCCATTGTGAACAACCTAGCGATATTCGTTCCCAGTGTCATGCGCCCTATTTGCGCCGCTTCGGGCGATCAAATGGACGTTTTCCGCATGTTGCGCTGCATGAGGCGAGGATCTCAGGTCTGTCGTTGCACTAAGGCAGTGACCTCGGCAGCCATGATGGCGCGTAGTGTGCACGAGATTGTTGACAAAACGGCTCAAAACGGCGCGACCATGTGTTCACCGCACAAGCGGCAATCCTTACTGAAGCCATGGTCGTTCGAGTCATCCCTCGGGACAGGTGCTCGGATGACAATGCGTCAAGTTCCATTTTGGTGAATAAACGCGAAAGTGGCGCCGAATTGGGTGCATTTTTCTTCAATTGGACGGTCTTGCCATCGCCGACATCACGAATAACGAACCAAATCTCGAATTTCCAGCGCTCGGTGACTTTGCTGTCGGCGCAAGTTGTCGTGTTGATCGAAGGGCATCAGTGATTTTGGTCCCCGCCGCGTACGCTCGCTCGCTTTCCGGCGGCGCCGGCATCCTCATCGCAGGCACAGAAGCCAGTCGGATTCGCGATCTTGCCGGATCTGACGGACGTGAACGCAGCGCTTTCGCCGGGGGCGTCGTAGCGCCGATCGAAGCTCAGGCAGCGGCTCTGCTGCGCTTCCCCGGCACTGATGCCGCCTGTGCCCTGCAATGCGATCTCACGACAACGCTTGGCGGGTTTTGGCGCGTTTGACGCCGTGTAGCGTAGTTTTCTGACTCATTCGGGCATGGAACCAGCCAAATCGGCCGTCAGGTTCGTATTTTCACGCCAGCCGCAAGCGCATGATCATGCAATTTAGTCGCGTTTCGCCGCTGATCAGGGAGCGCTACACGCCGCACGACCGACAGGTATGCTTCCCGCGCGTGCCCAAGTCGGGCTTTCGACCCCTTGAGCAAAGTCGAGACGCCGTGTCAGTCGGCTCAGACAGCCGCGACCTCCACCATCGCGTCGAACCCGGCTTGCCCTGCCGGGAATTCAAACAAGTCGACCGCAGCGTCTGGCAAAACTGCCGTGCCCGACGTGAGTCTGTTCAGTCCGGGCCAGCCGTCGCGCATCCAGACGGTGCCGGCCGGGATGCGTTTGGTGACGTGGGCGCGCGCCGTCAGTTCACCGCGCTGGTTGAAGATCCGGATGCTGGCACCATCGCTGAGGTTTCGCGGCTCGGCGTCGCTTGGCGAAATCCATAAGGTTGGTTCGGTCTCTCGCTTGGCGAGCATCGGCAGTACCTGGCCGTTGTTATAGAAGCTGTGGAAATGGGCCATGCTTCGGCCTTGGGTAAGGACAAGTGGGTGAGCGCGCGAGGCGTCCGCCCGCTGCGGTGATTTCTCGTTATACGAGGGCAGTGGCGGCAGGCCGAGGTGCTCAGCCTGCTTCGAGAAAAACTCGATCTTGCGCGAAGGTGTGTCAAAGTCGAGTGCGGGATTGGCGACGTGTGAAATGTTGAGTGCGCGGATTCCGCCTTCTGCGCGCAGTGCTGCCACCGAAGCATGGCCGGTGCAAGGATGGTCGAGGACCGCATCGATCATTGCTTCTTCGGAACACCAGGGGTTATAGCCGTCCAGGCCGAGACGTTCAGCCAGTTCCGTCAGGAAATCATAGATCGATCGCGTTTGCCCAGGTGGCTCGAGGGCTTGTTCCATGAGATAGAGATGCGTGTGCGTCATTTTGCACCCCAGTTCTTCAAGCCAGGCGGTTGCCGGCAGCACAACATTGGCGAAGCGTCGCGCCGTTTCGTTCAGGAACAGATCGTAGCTGACAACAAGCCACGTTTTTTCAAGCCCTTGTGCGACTTCCTCGGCGTTGGCATACGAGGAGAGCATG
This sequence comes from Betaproteobacteria bacterium, assembly GCA_020346185.1. Classification (GTDB taxonomy): domain Bacteria; phylum Pseudomonadota; class Gammaproteobacteria; order Burkholderiales; family Eutrophovitaceae; genus SG8-40. The sequence continues at coordinate 3,459,453 of CP070775.1, forward strand.
TTCGTCCCCAGCAACAGCAGGGACTTGATCTGGCCGTCACGCAACGCCGCAGTTATGGCGGACATCTGGTTGGGGATGGACTGCGCCCGCTGCCTGCACTCGGGCTGAATGATGCTTCCCAGCCCGCGACCATGCGCTCCACTGCCATGGCGTGGGCCGAAACCGCCGCCGGGGATGCCGACGTTACCGGTGAGCGCTGGCAGGCAAGCGATGGCGCGGCTTGCTTGCCAGCCATTGGTTCCCTTGTGCATTGAACTGCCACCCAACACAATCATGGCCGGCCGGCGCTGCGCGTAACGCCGCGCCAGTCTAACGATGCGCCCGGCTTCAATACCGGTGATGCCGGCTGCCCACTGCGGCGTGTAATATCTGACGTGTTTCGCGAGATGTTCGAAGCCGACGGTGTGTTTGGCGACGAACGCTTGGTCTTGCAAGTTTTCGGCGCAGAGGACGTGAATCAGCGCCAGTGCCAGTGCCGTGTCGCTGCCGGGGCGGATGATCAGTACCTCGTCCGATTTCGCTGCCGCCTCGGTTTGGCGAACATCGATGGTTACGATGTAGGCGCCTCGTTTCTTTGCGGCAAGCAGGTGTCGCGCCGTATTCGGCTGACTCGTCAGATTGGCCGCCCATAGCAGGACGAGGTCGGAATTCTCGCCCATGTCTTCTTTGGTGTTGGTCTCGAGCATGCCGGTGAGGCCGAGCCCGAAAGCGCCCAGGCCCCAGCAGATCATCGCCGGATTCCAGAACTCGCTGCCATGAAAGTTTGCGAAGCGCGCCATCAGCTGCGCGCTGATACGCGTACCGTAGTTGGTGGCGAAAGTGCCATGACCCGGCCAGATGCCAACCGATGAAGGATTTTGCATGCCGGCGACAATGCGTTCGAATGCTTCGTCCCACGAGGCGCGCCGGAACGCCTCGTTGCGATGGTCACGGATCAGCGGATGCAACAGGCGTGATGGATTGTCGATAATCTCGCGCGAAGCCTGCCCACGGATGCAGAGAAATCCCTTGCTGTCCGGATTGTCCTTGTCTCCCTTGACGCCCAGCAGCTTGCCGTCTTGCACCTCGGCCAGCATGCCACACAGTGTCGGGTGGCAATTCATCGGGCACATGGTGCGGAGCGTGGTCGAGGGTGCCGCCACTGTAGCTTCCTCCATCTCTTGAAGGGAGATCGTTTTTCTCCCGAGGCATCATAGCAGTGACGAGTCACGAGTGACGGGTTTTGAGGGACGAGTGGCGTCGTGCGAGGCGTGACGCGAACGGCAGCCAGCGAGGTTATTCTCAAGATGATGCGACCTCTGTGTTCATCCGTGTCCTCCGCGACCTTTACGTCGGGGGGCGCTTCGGCGTGCGTGGCGAGGTTCAGCTCGCGTGACCAGGCGGTGAGTTACGCTGTCGTTTCAGCAACGAGGAATCAGAAGCAATGAGGTTCGTGATTATTGGTGCCGGCGCGCTCGGGTCGATTTATGCAGCTTACCTCGCCCGCGGCGGCTATCAGGTTTCGCTGATTGCCCGCGGCGAGCGGGCTGCTGCGTTGGCCAAACATGGTATTCCCGTTACCGGCAAGGAATCGTTCACGGCACGGTGCAACATCGTTACTCAGCCAGAGAAATTGACTGAAGCCGACGTCGTGATCGTATCCGTCAAGACCTATGACACCGAAGGCGCGCTGGCGCCAGTGCGTGCCTTGAAAACAAGGATGGCCTTCTCGGTGCAGAACGGTGTGCTCAAGAACGAGTTGCTCGGTGAGGTTTTTGGGGCGCGGTCGACGCTCGGTGCGCTCAGTATGGTCGGCGGCGACGTTTTGCCAGCGCAAGGTGATCTGCCGGGTGCGGTGCGCTACAACATGGCGGGGCCGACCATCATTGGCGAAACCGGGGGTGGCGAGTCCGCTCGGGCAAAAGGAATTGTCGGCGCTTTCGTCCAGTCGGGACTCAAGGCGGAAGTCTCGCAGGACATCACTTCGGCCGAGTGGTCGAAATTTGTCGGCTGGTCAGGCTTCAGCGCGCTGGCGATTCTGACGCGCCTGCCCACCTGGCGTTTCATGGCCGATACCGATACGGCATTGATCGCTGCGCGCGTCATGCGCGAGACGGCACAAGTGGCCATGCGTCAGGGAGTGAAACTGCAGGACAGCGGATTCAGCAGCAGGGAATTTGTCAACGCCAGTGAAGACGGCGCTGTCAAGGCGGTGCAGGCGTACGGCGAGATGATGAAGAAGAACGCGCCCGGGTTTCGCCAGTCAATTCTCCAGGACGCGGATCGCCAGCGACGTCTCGAAGTCAACGAGACACTGGGCTACACACTGAAGCTTGCAGCACAAATCGGTGTAGCGACGCCGACGCTCGATCTGTGTTGTCGGGTTCTAAGAGTCGTGTCACGAGCTGCCGATTCGTAGGCTATATGTCCTGGGCGTCTGCGATCACGAAGTTCCAGCGGCAATTCACGTCGCTGTGGTAATTGTTCGTGCAGAATCCGAGTGACGCACAATTGCAATATCCGCGTAATCGTGAAGTAAACAACCGCATCTAAAGTTTCGCATGAATGATTGGGCTAAATCCTTTAAGGAGATTCATTGAAACTGGTGAAACCCGGTTCTTCGTCCGGCCACCCGTTGGCTTCAATGCTGCAATCCATTCGGTTGCGTGCATTCGAATTTGACCGGGAAGCGCGTAGCGTTTTGTCAACACTGACGCCACTGCGTCCATCTCTCGAAAATGCGCCGCCGCCCGATGCTAGCGAGATTGCGCAGGCGGTCGCGGTGCCGCTGCTGAAGGCCGAAGTGGAAGCGTTGCCCGAAGAGCAACGTCTTGTTTGCAGTGTTCAATTCCTGGTGGTTTACGCGCGCGCGGCACACATTCCGTGGTGTCTTCAGGAAATCGGCCGGCTGCGCGAGCTTGCCTTTCGAGCGGTGGGCGAGGGTACCGGGAAGGCTACGGGCATTGACCTGTACGATGCCTACTACCTGCACCTGTTTATCTGGGACGTGAGGCCGAGATGATCGTTGGCGGGTATCGGCTCGGACTTGCCGACCAAATTCTCGAGCGCTACAGTAAGCGTGGGCTCTACACGCAGTCACTGTTCGCCTATGGCACGCGACTGCTCAAGATCCTCAACCCGGCGATCGAACTTGGCCGATCTTTCGTGCGCGCCGAGTATCAGCGCAGCTACGCACCGTTGATGCTGTTGGGGCGCGGCATCGGGCGGTTACATTCTGCGATCGCCGCAGTACGCGGTGCTGTTTGGTCCGGTAAGCATCAGCAACAGTTACGCTGCGGCGTCGCGCGCCTTGATGGTTGAATTTCTCAGCAGCAACAGCATGGAAGCGAGCGTGGCGCGTTACGTCAAACCGCGGTGTTGGTTTCGCGGCCGGCGCAAGACGCAATGGGACGGCGTCGATTTCGCGAACCTGAAAAGCACCGAGGATCTGTCGCGGGCTATCGAGCGGATCGAAAGCGATCAGAAGGGCGTGCCGATTCTGCTCAAGCAACCCCTCAAGCTCGGCGGCAGGCTGCTCTGTTTCAGTGCCGACAAGGCATTTAACAATGCGCTGGATGGACTAACCATGACTGACTTGCGTACCTCTGAGCCGCGGGTGCTCGCCCGTTACATGGGTGACAAGGGCGCCACCGCATTCCTCGCTTATCACGGGGTGCGGCACTCGCCGCTGCGCAAGGCTTCCTAGCCTGGCCGCTCGCGCCGGGTGAGCAGACAGTCGGTCGCTAGTCTTTTTCCAGCCCGTTGGCAATCAGCTCACGGTAACCGCCATTGACCACCGGGACGACCGTGTAACCGAGTTTTTGCATTGCGTCGACTACGGATCGCGCGCGCCCGCCCGACGCGCAGTAAGCGATGACGGGTGTCGAGCGGTCAGGTATCAGGGCAGCAACCTTGTCGGCTACCTCGTCATAGGGAATGTGCACCGCTCCCTTGATATGGCCTCTCAACCACTCCAGCGTGCTTCGTACGTCGAGGTAGGTGACTTTCTGCTGCAGCGACGCCGCTTCCCGGGGTGAAAGAAACTGGCGTTTGCTCAGCGCCATCGGCTCGCCAAGGCACGGCAAGGTGAAAACGAACAGAGAAAATGCAACGATGTTTCGCGATATCTTCATTGTATCTGGCTGACCAAGTTGTCACCATGTGATGCTACTCCATTCGCCGTGCGGAGCATCAGCCGGTGCCCCACGCGAAGCGCATGCGTATCCGGGGACACAACACGGTTGTCAAATCAACTCGACGCCGCGCTGTGATGAAGCCGCAGCCGAATTGGCCTGGGAACGCATGATCGCATCTTTCTGCGCTCATCCGAGCTGAATTTTGGCGCACCAGATTGCTCCTGCTACAAACCGTACGTCTTGCGCAGGCCTCCATATGAGTGCCAAGAGCCGGTCACCAGCCAACCACAATCGACCGGAAGATTGACGCCGGTAATGGCCGAAGCGTCTGAACTGGCGAGGAAAGCCACTGCGTTCGCTACTTCGGCCGACTCCACCATTCGCCCGAGTGCGTTGTTGCGCTCGAGAGTTGTCGCATCCCGTTCGCCTCGGTCGATCGCGCGCTGCAAGGCCGGTGTGCGGGTGTGGCCCGGGGAAACCGCATTTACGCGGATGCCGGCCGGCCCCCACTCGGCCGCAAGGCACTCGGTGATCGAGACCACTGCCGCTTTCGCCGGCGCATAGGCATGCAACGGGACCGAGCGGGATGCGACGATGGAAGCGATGTTGACGATGGCGCCATGCGCCCGATCGGCCATGTACTTTGCAAACATAACTGAAGCCATGTAGGTGCCGCGCTGGTCGACGCGAATTATTTCGTCCCAGACTTTCATCGATAACCGGTCTGGTGGCAGCGGCTGCTGCAACACCCCGGCGCTGTTGACCAGGATTTGCACCGGGCCGACTTCCTCCTCGATCTGTCGCACAGACCGCTCGAGACCTTCGTCGTCTGTGACGTCGGCAATGAAGCCGCGACCTTTGAGCTCAGCCGCAATTGCGTGTACCCGTTCTTCACGATCGAGCAGGACCACTGGTGAACCTCGTGCTGCCAATTCGCGCGCGCATGCCTCGCCGATGCCGCTTGCTGCGCCAGTGACGACGGCGATGCCTGGTGATGTCGTTGTTGTCATTTTCGTCTCCCAAAATGTTTTTTGGTTTGTTGTTACCTCCGGAGTTGATTCCGGCTTGGCACACAAGGCCCATTTTACTGAGACTCGCATCGAGAGGTCTGCGGATGTCGCTGCCGTGACTGCGTTGCATTGTCCGCGCGGTTGTGATTGAGAGGCTTGCGCTATCGATCTAGTATAGGGCCCAAGAAGCCGAGAGAGCATCCCATGCGCATGCGCAAACCGACACAGACCGGCGATGTGCTTGCCATCATCCTCCCGAACGAGGTTATGAAGTTGTTGAAGCTTGAAAGGGGGCAAAGGTGTTTGTCACCGAGACGCCGGAAGTGCTCGCATTGAAGCCGTATGATGCGGAGCTTGAGGTGCAGTTCAACGCCGGTTGCGAGGTGATGCGTCGGTATCACGAGACGTTCAGGCAGCTTGCAGAATGACCTGGCGCTGGCGCGGCGTCAGGCGCTGAGCGAACCCGGGCTGTCTGATAGCCGTGCGTAGCGGCGTCGGGCCGGATCGATCTTTTGATCTTGCAATACACCTGTTCGTACGTTGTCCAGTGTGTCATCTGCTGGGGAGGTTTCATGAGTAACGAAAAACCACAGGTCGGCTGCATTGGTGCCGGCGTTCTCGGCAGCGCCATCATGCGCCGCCTCATCGAGTGTGAATTTGCGCCATTTATCTGGAATCGTGACCGAGCCAAGCTGGCCGACCTGGTCAGGGCCGGCGCAACCGAAGCCGACAGTCCGGCGCAGCTGGCGCGCGATTGCACGTTGGTCATCACCTGCGTTAGCGACGGCGCGGCGATGGAGCAAGTCGTGTTTGGCAAAGGCGGCGTGGCCGAGGCGGGCAGTGCCGACAAAGTGCTCATTGACATGTCCACCTGTGCGGCAACGCACACGCGCGAGATGGCGCAACGGCTCGCCGATCAATGCGGTATGGCTTGGCTCGATTCACCCATCTCCGGCGGGGCACCTGCCGCGCGCGAAGGGAAGATGGCGATCATGGTTGGTGGTGACAAAGATGTGTTTGTGCGGGCCCGGCCGCTATGGGACGCGCTCGCCGGTCGTGCCACCTTGATGGGTCCGAACGGAGCGGGCCAGACAACCAAAATGATCAACCAGGTATTGGTCTCGACCGGGTTGGCAGTACTGGCAGAAGCGTGTGGATTGGCCGAGCGCGCCGGCATCGAAGCGGCAAGAATTCCGTCGGCATTGGCGGGCGGTCGTGCTGACTCACGGCAACTGCAGGAAATGTTTCCTAAAATGGTGGCGTCGGATTTTTCCATTACCGGGCGTGCCGCCTTGATGCTGAAGGACCTGGAGTTGATTCACGATCTCGCCCGTGAACTGGGCGCACCGTTGCCGGTGACGGCGAGTGTTACCGAATTGTTTCGCAGAATGGTTGTCGACGGCTGGGGTGAGCGCGATAACACCGAGATGGTGAATTTCTACCGCACGCCACGTGCGTAACCCTGTTTGCGAAGCTGCGCCCACTACGCATTAGCCGTGGCTGGTATGCGGGCCATGCAGTCTAAACGCAGTGTTCGATTGTTTTTTGCTCACGGCGGTCACCTTTGCTTTACGCTGTTTACAGTCATTGCAGCTATCGCTTGCGGTCACAAGTCTGCTGGCCCACGAGCGTCTTAAGTTCGAGAACTCAGGACGCTGTCTTTTGCAGCGCGGAATAACGCTCTCGGCGAAGTAGGCCGAGGATATGTGACAGTTTGTTACCGATGTGTGTTGCGCAGTGCCGCATTGGCAAATAGTTATTCGATGTTGGTACAAACTAAGCGAGAAGAGTCTTTGCCGTATATTTTTCGCGCGGCGCGGTGTAGCCTTGTTTTGCGGTTTCAAGTAACGCGAATCAATCGCATACGAGGGGGAGTAGATAATGGCGAACAAGAAGTCTCTTGGTGAGCTTGATGTGCTCATCGTTGGCGCCGGTTTTTCAGGCATTTACCAGCTTTATCGACTTCGTGATCTCGGATTCAACGTGCACCTGGCCGAAGCCGGCTCAGGCTTTGGAGGAGTGTGGCACTGGAATTGTTATCCCGGCGCGCGCACTGACACGCATTGCCAGATTTACCAGTTCACCCGTGACGATCTGTGGCACGACTGGAACTGGTCTGAGCTGTTTCCAACGTGGAGAGAGGTCCGCGAGTATTTTGATTACGTCGACAAGAAGCTTGACTTGCGCAAGGACGTGAGCTTTAACGCCCGCATCAGCTCAGCCGAGTTCGATACAACGCGCAATCAGTGGGTTGCCAAGACGGAGGACGGCCAGACTTTCCGCGCATCATTCCTCGATATCAATACCGGCTTCGGAGCCAAGCCGTACATTCCGGCAATTGAAGGCCTGCAATCTTTCAAGGGCGAGTGTCATCACACGGCATTGTGGCCGCAGCAGGGTCTGAGCCTGGCAGGCAAACGCGTTGGCGTTATTGGCACAGGTGCAAGCGGCGTTCAGGTGTCGCAGGAAGCGTCGCTGGACGCTGGCCAGCTCACGATTTTCCAGCGAACGCCGAATCTGGCGTTGCCGATGCAACAGAAAAAACTCACCGAAGAAGACAATCGCAAGATGAAAGAGGAATATCCGGAAACGTTCAAGGCGCGCGGTGGGTCGTTTGCCGGTTTCGGATTCGATTTCATTCCGGAGAATGCGACCGAGACGGCACCGGAAGTCAGAAATGCCACTTACGAAAAGCTGTGGGCTGCAGGCGGCTTCCGTTATTGGCTCGCGACTTATCAGGACACGTTGTTTTCGGAAGAGGCTAACAGTCTTGCCTATGATTTTTGGCGTGACAAGGTGCGGGCAAGAATCAAGGACCCGGCGGTTGCCGACAAGTTGGCGCCTGAAACGCCGCCTCATCCATTCGGTGTCAAGCGCCCTTCACTCGAACAGTGGTTTTACGACATGTTCAACCAGGACAATGTCAGCCTTGTCGACGTCAACGAAGCGCCGATCGAAAAAGTGACGTCAAAGGGCGTCTTGACCTCGGCTGGCGAGCATGAACTCGACGTCTTGATACTGGCGACGGGTTTCGACGCGGTCACTGGCGGTCTGACCAGCATCGATATTCGCAGCACCGAAGGCAAGAACTTCAAACAGGTATGGGCCGATAAAGTGCGCACCCAACTCGGCGTGGCGACAGCCGGGTTTCCGAACCTGATATTCGGCTATGGCCCGCAGTCGCCTTGCGGCTTCTGTAACGGGCCGACCAGTGCCGAGTACCAGGGAGAGCTGATTATCGAAATGCTCCAGCATATGCGTGACAAGGGGCTGCATCGCTTCGAAGCGGTACCCGAGGCACAGGAAGCCTGGTCCAAGATGATCAACGAGTTTTGGGCGACAAGTCTGTTTCCCAAAGCGAAGTCCTGGTACCAGGGATCGAATATACCGGGCAAACACGTCGAGACTCTGAACTTCCCGATGGGATTACCGACCTACGTCCAGAAATTCAGGGAGAGTGCCGACAACGGCTACGAAGGGTTTGTATTGTCATAGAACTCGACGCGGTGGGCCGAGCTGCAATAGCCAGTTGGCTTCGGCCCGCCGACTGATGGGACTCAGCGTTGACGCCTTCGGAGCCAGATCAATGACGCGGCGTGCAGTCAGCCAGGACATTAATAAACAGGAGGATAAAGAGAAGTGAATACATTGAGAAAATGGTTGTTTGGTTCGTTGCTTTTCGCAGCGATGGCGGCGACGAGTATCGCGTTTGCGGCTGACAATTTCGTCAGGCAGGACGTCACATTCACGAGCGTCGGCAAGAAGCTGGTCGGTTGGCTCTACGTTCCGAAAGGCGTGAGGCAGGACGAAAAGCGGCCGACCATCGTCATGGCGCACGGCTGGACTGCGGTCAAGGAAATGTATCTCGATAAGTACGCCGAGAAGTTTGCCAACGGCGGCTTTGTGGTACTGGTGTTCGATTACCGCAACTTTGGCGGCAGTGAGGGTGAGCCGCGCCATCACATCGACCCGCACATGCAGCACGAGGATTACAAGAATGCGATCACCTGGGCCGGATTGCAGCCAATGGTCGATGCCAGCCGCATTGGCATCTGGGGTTCATCCTACAGCGGCGGACATGTGATTTATCTTGCCGCCCACGACCGGCGGGTCAAGTGCGCGGTAGCGCAGGTTCCGCTGGCCAACGGCATCGAGAATTTTCGCCGTCTGGTGAGGGCAGACCACTTTCCCGGCACGCAGGCCTGGCTGGCGGCGGATCGCGTCGAGGAGTACACAACCGGCAAGGTCAACTACCTGCCGGTCGTTGCCGAGCAAGGTCAACCCGCCGGGCTTCCGACGCAGGATTCTTATGACTGGTTCATGGATACCTGGAAGAAGCGGGCGCCCGCGTGGGAAAACCGCCAGACGATACGCTCGTTGGAGCTGGCTCTGGAGTACAACCCCGGCGCGAGCATTCATTTGATTTCGCCGACGCCATTCATGATGATCGTTGCCGAAAACGATACGCTCACGCCGACCGATCTGGCGATCGAAGCGTTCGAGCGTGCCCGGGCCCCGAAACGGCTCGAGATCATCCCGGGCGGGCACTTCGATGCGTATGTGAAAGGGTTCGATCGCTCGTCGACGCCCGCGCTGGAGTGGTTCCAACAGCACCTGATGAAATGACCTATCGCCCGCGCCGGTTATGCACCGGCGCGGGTTAAAGATCGGTCTCGTAGCGCGAATGTACCGCCGCGTCGAATTCGTCGATCCTTTGTTTCTCGAGTCCGCCGCGTTGCGCGATTTCCTTGCCGAAGGAAATGTTGATTGTTTCCGGCCAGGTGCCGGGTTTCCACAGCTCGGCGCGCAGGAGAGCTTTTGCGCAGTGGAAGTACGCCGCGTCGATTTCGACGCGGGTAACGAGCAGCGCAGGCGAACCGCGTGCAGAGAACTTCCGACACACAGCCGCGTCATCGTCCAGTTTGGCGCGGCCTTCGATGCGCAGTGTCTCGCATGTCCCCGGTACCAGAAAGACAAGCCCCACCTTCGGGTTGCTCAGAATGTTTTCCAGCGAGAACGCCAGTTTGTTGCCCTTGCGCTCGGGAATGACAATGGTGTGATCGTTTTCGATGCGGACGAATCCGGCGGCATCGCCTTTGGGCGAGACTTGTGCTTGGCTGTTCTTATTGCAAGTTGCCAGGAACAGCATCGGCGAGCGCGCAATGAAGTCGCGGGCCGCTGCGTTCAGGTCACGATGAATCTTCAGGCGAACCAGTTCGTTCGGCTCGCCGATCAGTTCCCGCAACCGGTGTATGGAATTAATAGGAGCCATCGGGGCGAGCGAGGCGTGAGGCCTTAGGTGCGTAGTGGAAGCACCTCGCGTCAGACTTCCCTATTTCATTGTCGGCATGACGAACTCGGCGCCTTTGCGAATGCCGGTTGGCCAGCGCGTCGTAATCGTCTTGAGATGGGTATAGAAGCGCACGCCTTCGGGCCCATAGGCGTAATGGTCGCCGAACAGGGAGCGTTTCCAGCCGCCGAAGCTGTGGAACGCCATTGGCACCGGAATCGGCACGTTGATGCCGATCATGCCGATCTGGATACGGGTGGAGAATTCGCGGGCAACGTCACCGTCGCGTGTATAAAGTGATACACCATTTCCGAATTCATGATCGTTCACCAGTTTGACCGCCGATTCGAAATCCGGCACGCGCACGATCGACAGCACCGGCCCGAAGATCTCTTCCTTGTAGATGGTCATGTCCGATTTGACGTTGTCAAACAGGCAGCCGCCGAGAAAGAAACCGCTTTCGTGACCCTCGACCTTGAGTCCGCGGCCATCCACCACCAGTGTCGCGCCTTCTTCAACACCTTTGTCGACGTAGCCGGTGACTTTGTCGAGATGTTGTTTGGTGACCAGCGGTCCCATGTCGGGGTCACCGACGGCACCATTGTTGATTTTCAGCGACGCCGCACGTTCGGCAAGTTTTTCCACCAGTTTGTCAGCAATATCGCCAACAACGACACCGACGGAAATCGCCATGCAACGCTCACCGGCTGATCCGTAGGCGGCACCGATGAGTCCGTCGACCGCTTGATCGAGATCGGCGTCCGGCATGACAACGAGATGATTCTTGGCGCCGCCGAGAGCCTGCACGCGTTTGCCGGCGGCAGTGCCGGTTCGGTAGACGTACTCCGCGATCGGTGTCGAGCCGACGAAACTGATCGCCGCGACGCGCGAATCATTGAGCAGGGTATCAACGGCGACCTTGTCGCCATGTACCACGTTGAGTACGCCGTCGGGCAGGCCGGCTTCCTTCAACAAATTTGCGAGATGGATGCTTGCTGACGGATCGCGTTCGGAAGGTTTGAGCACGAAGGTATTGCCGCAGGCGATCGAGACCGGGAACATCCACATCGGCACCATCACCGGAAAGTTGAACGGGGTAATGCCGGCGCACACACCAAGCGGTTGCCGTACCGAGTAGCTGTCGATACCGGTACCGATTTGCTCGGTGTATTCGCCCTTGAGAAGTTGCGGAATACCGCAGGCGAACTCGACCACCTCGAGACCGCGAATGACTTCACCGCGTGCATCGGAGTGTACTTTGCCGTGCTCGCTGGTGATGATGGCGGCGAGCTTGTCCAGGTCGCGCTCGAGCAGTTCCTTGAACTTGAACATCACGCGCGCGCGCTTCAGCGGCGGCGTGGCAGCCCAGCCCGGAAAAGCCTTGTGCGCAGCTTCGATGGCCGCGGCGACTTCGGCTTCGGTGGCAAAGGCGACACGGCTGGCGACTTCGCCCAGCGCCGGGTTGTAGACATCGCCAAATCGATCACTTGTCCCGTTCATTTCCTTGCCGTTGACGAAATGGTTGATTGCGCGAGGCAGGACAGTTTCCTTGCTTGCGGGTTTGTTCATTGTTTCCTCTCATTCAGAGCTGTGTTGATCTGCGCGATGCGCGTTCGCTGCGCGCCCGAACCGGCTACGGTTTACTTTTTTTGCGCGGCTAACGGCGCAGTTTCAGATAACGGCGAAATCTCGAACTGTTCGTCTAGTGGGTAAATGGGCCGGCGCAGGTGTTCGTAATTGAACATGCGCCAGTCGGACGAACCAACGCCGACACCGTCACAATAGACCATGTCCTTGGCAATCGGTATGAACACCGGGCGGAAGTACATGCGCGATTTCAGCAACAGGTATTTCTTGCGGGTCGGGTCGATGCCAACGCTGGTGAATACGCCGCGATCCCAAGGTTCCTGCAAGCGTTCGGTAATCACGATCTCGGCGGAGCCGGTATCGAATACGACGGTGCGGCCCATCAAGGCGCGCACACCGGTGAATTGCGGCCCGGTAATGGTGTACTCACCATCGGTAATGGCGCGAACCACACCGGTCAG
>CP070775.1:3472015-3492571 GCA_020346185.1 Betaproteobacteria bacterium
CTATATTCGTCGTCGACCAGCCGCGCGCAGATCAGGCACAAGGCCAGCGCACCCTCTGCAGCAGCTTTCTGCGCCAGAAGCATGCGGCGCACGTCAGCATGCTCCATGATCGGTAATTGTGGTTGCGTCGGGTCCTTGGCGCCTGGCAGGCGGCCCTGCGGACGTTGGCGGGCGTAAGCGAGCGCATGCAGATAGCCCGTGTAACCAAGTGCAGCGGCGCCCATGCCAACACCGATGCGCGCCTCGTTCATCATGTGGAACATACAGGCGAGACCACGATTGGGCTCGCCAATCAGTTCTGCCCAGGCACCCTCGCCCTCGCCGAAATTGAGCGCACAGTTAGTGGTGCCGCGATAGCCCATTTTATGGTTCAACCCGGCCAGCGCGACTTCGTTGCGCTCACCGATCGAACCATCGTCGTTAACGCGAAACTTCGGAACGATGAATAGCGAGATGCCTTTGACTCCCGCTGGCGCGCCCTCGATACGCGCCAGCACCAGATGAATGATGTTTTCCGATAATTCGTGCTCGCCTGCCGAGATCCACATCTTGCTGCCGCGCAGACGATAGCTGCCATCGGCTTGCTTGACAGCGCTACAGCGAATATCCGACAGTGAAGAACCCGCTTGTGTTTCTGACAAACACATGGTGCCGGAGAAACGCCCGGAGCGAAGCCCGGGCAGATAGCGCGCCTTTTGTTCTTCGCCACCGAATACATCCATGAGATTGCCATTGGCAATTGTCAGGAACGGATAAGCCGCGGTCCCGATGTTGGCCGCATGAAACCACGCCAGACACGCTTGGGCTACCGTCCAAGGCAACTGCATGCCGTTGTCGTCAAGGCCCTGCGTCGCCGACAAAAAACCGGCGTCGTTGAACGCATGCAGTGCCTCACCGACTTCCGGAATCATGCTTACGTGCTTGCCATCAAAAGTCGGCTCGTTCAGATCCGCTTTGCGATTGTGTGGCGCAAATTTCTCCGTGGCGATCTTGCTCGCAGTCTCCAGTGCAGCGTCGAACGTCCCGCGGCCGTGCTCGGCGAAACGCGGCCACGCAGTCACCGATTCGATGCCGAGCAGTTCATAGAGAATGAACTCGATGTCACGGGGATTGAGGATCTTTGATTGCATGTAGATCGATCAGGAAGCAAGAAAAAGCTAAAAACCAAGCTCTCGCCGCGGAGGTCGCAGAGTACGCGGAGGAAACCCTCAGAACAAAGTACAACACGACCAAGCCATCAACACCACCACAATTGTCGAATCATCGGTCTTCATGCTAGAACATGACTGGCAAAGCCAGCTGCAATCGACAACTAATTTCGCACCACATCGCCGTTGTCTTCGCGTTTCCTCAGCGTCCTTGGCATACTCAGCGGTAAACGCTCGTCAGGAAGCCGCGGTGAAACCGCGGCTCCGACGGAAAATAAACTAAACCACCTCGAACAAGCCGGCAGCACCCATGCCGCCGCCGATGCACATGGTAACGACGACGTGCTTGGCACCGCGGCGCTTGCCTTCGATCAAAGCGTGTCCGACAAGGCGGCTGCCGCTGACACCGTATGGATGGCCAAGTGCGATGGCGCCGCCGTCGACGTTGAGCCGGTCATTCGGAATACCGAGCTTGTCCCGACAGTAAATGACCTGCACGGCAAACGCTTCGTTGAGTTCCCAGAGGTCAATGTCTTCTACCTTCATGCCGGCACGCTTGAGCAGCTTCGGTACTGCATAAACCGGGCCGATGCCCATTTCATCGGGCTCCAGCCCGGCAACCGCGAAACCGCGGAACACACCCATGGGCGTCAAACCCTTGCTGGCTGCCATCTTGTCGCTCATCACAACTTGCGCGGACGCGCCGTCGGAGAACTGACTGGCGTTACCGGCGGCAATGACGCCGCCTTCAATTGCCGGCTTGATCTGGGACACTGACTCGTAATTGGTGCCGGGGCGAATGCCCTCGTCGGCTGATGTCGTGACTTCCTTGATGGATTCCTGGGCTGTTTCCTTGTCGACGATCGTCATCTTGGTTCTGATCGGCACGATTTCGTCGTCGAACTTGCCCTCGGCGCGTGCCTTCTCGGCCTTGTTCTGGCTATCAACACCGTAACGATCCTGTACCTCGCGCGGGATGTTGTAGCGCTTTGCGACATTCTCGGCGGTGGCCAACATCGGCCAGTAAATTTCCGGCTTGTGGCGATGCAGCCAATCGTTTTCAAGCATGTGCTTGTTCATTTCGTTTTGAACGCAGGAGATCGATTCAACACCGCCGGCAACGTAGATAGCCTCCTCGCCGGCCAGGATTCGCTGCGATGCCAGCGCCACCGTTTGCAGGCCCGACGAGCAGAAACGATTGACCGTCATACCGGATACGGAAACAGGCATGCCGGCACGAATCGCAATTTGCCGCGCAATGTTGCTGCCGGTTGCGCCCTCAGGATTCGCGCAACCCATGATGACGTCCTCGATCTCGCCTGGCTCGAGCCCGGCGCGCTGTACCGCCGCCCTGGCGGCATGTGCGCCCAGTTTCGCGCCATGTGTCCTGTTCATTGCGCCGCGCCAGCTCTTGCACAGGGGTGTGCGTGCAGTGGAAACGATTACAGCTTCAGTCATTGTTCATCCTCCCGTTTTTATGATTGTCTGAATCATTCATTGAACTTGCCGCCCTCGGCGGCGAGCTTTTCCAGCAGTGGCGCCGGCTTCCAGTGTACGCCCAATGGGCTGTCTGAGTAGCGCCGGATAGCCGTCAATACCTTGTCGAGACCAACGAGATCGGCGTAAAACATGGGGCCACCGCGATAACGCGGGAATCCGTAGCCAAACGCATAGATCACGTCGATATCGGAAGCACGCTGGGCAATGCCCTCATCGAGAATGTTCGCGCCTTCGTTTACCAGTGAATAGAGTAACCGCTCAACAATCTCCGTGTCGCTGATGTTACGCCGCTCGATGCCCTTCTCACGCGAAGCTTCGACAATCAGTGCTTCGATTTCAGGGTCAGAAATAGCAGCACGGCTTCCCTTCTCGTAGCGATAGTATCCGGCGCCGGTCTTCTGGCCGAAGCGGCCTTTCTCGCAGATGAGGTCAGCGATTTTTACATAGCGTTCATCGGCAGAGCGGGTCGCCGCCTGGCGCTTGCGAATCGCCCAGCCGATATCAAGTCCGGCAAGATCGCTCATGCGAAACGGTCCCATGGCAAATCCAAAGCTCTCGATCGCGCGATCGACTTGGTGCGGCAACGCACCCTCCTCGAGCAGGTAGCCGGCCTCTTTCAGATAGGTGTGGATCATGCGATTACCAACGAAGCCATCGCATACGCCAACGCAAACCGGCACCTTGGCGATGGTCTTTCCCAGCTTCATGCTCGTTGCCAGCACGTCCTTGCCGGTCTTGTCCCCGCGCACGACTTCGAGCAAGCGCATGACATTGGCCGGACTGAAGAAGTGCAGGCCGATGACCGATTCGGGCCGTGACGTTGTTGCGGCGATCTCGTTGACATCGAGCGTTGAGGTGTTGGTCGCGAGGATGGAACCGGCCTTGGCGATTTCATCCATCTTCTTGAACACTTCTTTTTTGACGTCCATCTCCTCGAACACGGCTTCGATGGTGATGTCGGCCCTGCCAATCGACTTCATTTGCAGCGAAGGCTTGATCAGCGACATGCGCTTGTCCATTTCTTCTTGGGACAGCCGACCTTTGGATACCGTCGCCGCGTAGTTCTTGCGAATGGTCTCGACGCCGCGATCGAGCGCCTCCTGGTTCACTTCGACCATGGTCACAGGGATGCCGGCGTTGGCGAAGTTCATGGTGATACCGCCACCCATGGTGCCGGCGCCAATGACTGCGGCAGTCTTGACCGGTATCTGCGGCGTGCCAGACGGAACGTCGGCGATCTTCGCTGCCTGCCTCTCGGCAAAAAACAAATGGCGCAATGCTTTCGATTCGTCTGAGCGCACCAGTGCGGCGAACTCACTGCGTTCCACGCCGATGCCCTTGTCGAACGGCAGCGTCAATGCCGCCTTGACGCACTCGATAATCGCGGGTGGCGCAGGATAGCCCCGCCAACGCTTGGCAATGCGCTCGTGCGCTGCGTTGATGAAGGTATCGACATCCTCGTCGAGCGAAGCGGTCAGCTGACTGGCGCGTCGCGCCCCCTTACCTTCACGGATGGCGCGCTTGGCCCAGGTCATTGCGTTCTTCAACAGGTCGCCCTTGATGACTTCATCGACGATTCCCAGCTCGGCGGCCTGATCGGCCTTGATCGGATTGCCATCGATCATGAAGTCAAGTGCGCGCTGAGCTCCGATGATGCGCGGCAATCGTTGCGTGCCGCCACCGCCCGGCAAGATGCCGAGCTTTACTTCGGGTAGCGCGATTAGCGTGTCCGGCGACGCGACCCGGTAGTGACAGCCCAGTGCCAACTCCAGCCCACCGCCCATGGTCGGCCCGGACAAGGCCGCAAAGATCGGTTTGGTAACCGTATCCATGTAAGCGAGCAGGTCAGGCAGCGTTGCCAGGCCCGGCTCGCGCCCTTTACCGAACTCGGTAATGTCGGCGCCGCCCGAGAAGTTACGCCCACCACCAATCAGCAGAAAACCGTTGACGTGCTGGTCGTGTTCACCTTCCTTGATGGCGTCGAGCATTGCCTGCAGCACGCCCTTGTTGACCGACAAGGCGTTGACCGGTGGATTATTGAGAGTAATGACCCCAATGGGTCCTTGAACTTCGTAACTTACAAATTCAGACATCATTCTCCTCCCCGAGAGCGAGCGGTTACAGGGAAGCGACGCGTGCCTCGCTGACTATTGCCGCGACGCATCGCTCTTTTTTGATGGTTCGTGTCTGCCTCCCGAGTGACACTAACGACAACTTCTCCGTCGGCACGGCGGCATCCTCAACGAGGCAATGATTTTCTAATCAATTCACCTGTGCGAAACACTTCCCGAGCGGGGAACAGCCTTGGCATTCAATGACTGCAGCCGAATCCGATTATAAACCGAGCCGGACTTGATCCGGCTGTTCGCAACAGCGCCGGCCGTGGCGGTGACGCTGCTAAAATCTTGAAAAGCAAACCATTCAGGAGGAAACCATCCATGCGCGGTCAGATGATGAACATGCCACTATTGATCTCGTCTTTGATCGTCCACGCCGATCGCTATCACGGCGATACCGAGATCGTCACCCGCACGGTGGAAGGGCCGATCCACCGCTACACCTACAGCGATGCCCACCGACGCTGTCGACAGTTGGCGGGCGCACTGCAGAAGCTGGGAGTCGAACAAGGCGACCGGATCGGGACGCTCGCCTGGAACACCCACCGCCATTTCGAGGTGTATTTCGCGGTCGCCGGCATGGGCGCAGTGTGTCACACGATTAACCCGCGCCTGTTCCCGGAACAGATCGTCTACATCGCGAATCATGCTGAAGACAAGTATATGTTCTTCGATCTGACCTTTGTGCCGCTGGTAGAAAAGCTGCTGCCTGAATTGAAGACGGTGAAAGGCTTTGTGGTCATGACCGACAAGGAACACATGCCTACGTCGATCCCCAATGCTATTTGCTACGAGGAACTGCTGGACAGTGACCCGGGCGATTACGCTTGGCCGGAATTCGACGAGCACACTGCTTCATCGCTGTGCTACACGTCGGGCACTACCGGTAATCCGAAAGGCGTGCTCTACCAGCATCGCACCACCATTCTTCATGCCTACGCTGAATGCATGCCCGACGCGCTCGGCTTGTCCTCATCGGACTCGGTACTCCCGGTGGTGCCGATGTTTCACGTCAACGCCTGGGGATTACCATACGCCGGCGCAATGACCGGCGCGAAACTCGTGTTCCCCGGTGCCGGCATGGACGGCGCCAGTTTGCATGAGTTAATGGAAGACGAGAAAGTCACTCTCTCGGCAGGCGTTCCGACAATCTGGATGGGGCTGCTGGCGCACCTCAAGCAGAACAATGCCAAATTCTCTACGTTGAAACGCACGGTAATCGGCGGCTCCGCCTGCCCACCGGCAATGATTCGTACATTCGAGGAAGAATACAGCGTGCACGTTCTGCATGCCTGGGGCATGACCGAGATGAGCCCGCTTGGCACCGTGTGCACTTTCAAACGAAAGCACCGGGACCTGGACAGTGAACAGAAGCTTGCGTTGCAAAACAGGCAGGGTCGGGTGCTGTTCGGTGTCGACATGAAGATCGTTGATGCTGATGGCAAGGAACTGCCGTGGGATGGCAAGGCGTTCGGCGATCTGCTGGTACGCGGACCATGGATTCTGAACGAGTACTACCGGGGTGAAGGCGGCAATCCGCTACGCGAAGATGACAACGGGAACGACTGGTTTCCGACCGGCGACGTCGCAACGATCGACCCGGACGGCTACATGCAAATCACCGACCGCTCAAAGGACGTGATCAAGTCTGGTGGTGAATGGATCAGTTCAATCGATCTGGAGAACACCGCGGTTGCACATCCGGCAGTTGCCGAAGCCGCAGTCATATCGGTGGCACATCCAAAGTGGGACGAGCGGCCGCTGCTGATCGTAGTGAAGACAGAAGGTCAGGATGTCAGCAGCGACGACCTGCTGAAATTCTACGAAGGCAAAGTGGCGAAGTGGTGGATTCCTGACGACGTTCTATTCGTCAATGAGTTGCCCCACACGGCAACCGGCAAGCTGCTAAAGACTAAACTACGCGAAGAATATGGGCACCACAAACTCCCAACCGCTTAGTGTTCAATGACTGGAGAAGCGCTCACCGCGGAGGAAACCTGAAACACAAAAACGAAGGCGAATGCTCTAGCGACAGCAGGTGACAGCATCACATCGCGCCGCTCAGAATCCAAATAGGCTGGCCACGATAGTGGCACCGGTGTCGACCAGCTCATTGGAACTTTGACGTTTATTCCTGGTGTCTTGTTTTTTGCGACTTTTCCTCAGCGTGCTTTGCGTCCTGTGGTGAAAGCATTTTTCGGTTTTTTGACTTTCTTCGCGCAAGCTGCTGTCCCCAAAATGACGGCAACTGTAATTGGAGATGGCCAGACGGAAGCTTCCGGTTTTTCTCTGCGTTCTTGGCGACCTCTGCGGTGAAAGCCGTTTTGCCATGTATTTGATTGGCTCATTGCGCTGCACTGGACGCGTGACGGAAAGCTGACGGGGAACACGGTATCTCCGCGGCGAGGGTTTTCTACTTCCCCTGAAGCATCCAGCGCGTCAATAGCCTTTTGAGCGATCCACGACACCGACTGGCGTTTCGCCGCGTTCCATGCGTTTTACGTTTTCGATCACCTGCTCTTCCGCCTCGGAAGCAATGGTGACGCCAGCAATGTGCGGCGTAACAATGACATTCGGATGCGACCATAGCGGGCTCGATTGCGGCAAGGGTTCTTCATTGAACACATCGAGCATAGCGCCAGCAATCTGACCGGAATCGAGGTCCGCCAAGAGATCTTCTTCAATAAGGTGGCCACCACGTCCGATATTCACTACGTAGCTGCCGCGCGGCATAACATTAAACGTACGTACGCCAAGGATGCCCGCAGTAGATGGCGTCAACGGCAGCACATTGATAACAACACGGCACTCAGAAAGAAACGCATCCAGTTCGTCTTCACCGACGAAACTCTCGACGCCTTCAATTGACGTCCCAGACAGGCTCCAGCCACGCACCCGATACCCCAGTGTCACCAGATGCTTGAGAATAATGCCGCCGATGACTCCAGTTCCCATAACGCCGACTGACCAGCCGCTTGCCGGCATCGGTGCGAGTTGATTCCATGTGCGTTTCTGTTGCTGCTTCTCATAATCGCGCATTCGGCGGTGAAAATGCAGCACGGCATAAACTGCGTACTCGGCCATTTGCGCAGCGAGGCCGGCGTCGAGCAGCCGCACCACAGGAACCTGCGGCGTCGTTGGGTCGGCAATCAACGCGTCGACACCTGCACCCAGCGCCAGCACCGCTCGCAGCTTCGGCAGTTTCTCCAGCAGTCCGGAAGGTGGATTCCAAACCAGCGCATAACGCACCGACTCCATATCCTCGACATCCGGCCAAACCTGGAATGGCATCTGCGGAAGCGCTGCAGCGAACGCGTTCCGCCACGGGACTGGATCGTCGGCCTGGCTGTAGAAAAGAACGCTCATAAATTCAAACTGAAAGCTACTGCGCGACCCTATTACTGCGTCACGTGCTCGCTTACTCGTCTTCTACCTACTTGGTATGTCTCGTCGCGCGCCCCGCGGCTGCTTACGTTCGGGCCACTCGCTACGCCTTTTCGATCAAATCGCCGGTGCCACATTTCAGTAGAATCGTGACGTCAGGGGGCGACAACTTCGAGGTTATCAATCAGCCGCGTCGAGCCGAGCGTTGCAGCGCCAAGTATCACAAGGTCCGAGTCGTCAGGTGAAGGCCGTTTCAAACCACGTTGAGTTCGAACGACAACGTAATCGACATTCCAACCATGTCGGGAAAGCAGCGCCCCGGCCGCGTACTCCATGGCGACAAAC
The DNA here is from genome assembly GCA_020346185.1 of Betaproteobacteria bacterium. Lineage (GTDB taxonomy): Bacteria > Pseudomonadota > Gammaproteobacteria > Burkholderiales > Eutrophovitaceae > SG8-40. Next base: position 3,480,510 of record CP070775.1, read on the forward strand.
TTGCGATCGCCCTCGTTGATTGCGTCACGAATCTGCAGTATCGCCTCGCGCAATCGTGGCGCTTCCTTCCTCTCCGCTTCCGACAAATAACGATTACGCGATGACAGCGCCAATCCGTCACCGGCGCGCACTGTTTCCGCCGGGATAATACAAATCGGCAGCGCAAATTGGTCAACCATGTGGCGGATGATGGCAAGCTGCTGATAGTCTTTCTTGCCAAAAACCGCCGACTGCGGCTGCACAGCATTGAACAACTTCAACACCACAGTGCAAACGCCACGGAAATGTCCCTGGCGAAAACGCCCTTCGAGCTTCTTGGCCACTTTGGGCGGGTCGATGAAGAATGCCTGCGGTTCGGGGTACATCTGCTGCTCATCAGGATGGAATACGATCTTATTTCCAACAGCCTCGAGCTTGGCGCAGTCTTCCTCAAACGTGCGTGGATAGCGTTCGAAATCTTCACCCTGTCCGAACTGGAGCCGATTGACAAAGATTGTCGTCAACGAAACCGAGGCAGTCTGCGCGGCGATCTTTACCAGACTTAGATGGCCATCGTGAATGTTGCCCATGGTAGGCACGCAGCACACGTCATGTTCGCGCGCCAAACGCGCACGCAACTCATCCACTGTCTTGATGACTTCCATTCCTTCCGCTAACCAGTCTGCGACGCAATGCGTCGCCGTGTTTGTTGTTGCAATTTCTTGCGTTTTGCTTGGTCCCAGGCATTGCCCGCTTCTTCAATGTCTGCACCCGGGCGCCATTAACTTGAAGCACTCGTATCAGAATTGGGATTGTATTGCCTTCACGCCGCTACTGCCTGCCGTGCCCTTGTGCGCCTCTCAGAAACAGTGTTCCGGCCCGGGAAATGTCCCGGCCTTAACTTCCTTCACATAGTTTTTCACGGCGGTCGAGATTGAATCCGCGCCCTGCATGAAATTCTTGACGAAGCGCGGCTTGCGCCCCTGGTAGATATCCAGCATGTCGTACAGATTCAATATCTGTCCGCTGCAATAAGGACCAGCACCAATACCAATGGCGGGAATATCGAGCGCTGCGGTCACCTGTTTGCCAACGTCAGCCGGCACCAGCTCAATCACCATGAGGCACGCCCCCGCATGCTGTAACGCTTTCCCCGCCCTGACCAGGCCACTGGCCGCATCCTCGGTTTTTCCCTGAACTTTGAAGCCACCTAGCGCATGGACCGACTGGGGCGTAAGGCCAATGTGTCCGCAAACAGGAATGCCACGACCGACAAGAAATTCAACCGTCTCCGCCATAACCTCGCCACCCTCGAGCTTGACCATGTGCGCACCAGCGCTCATCAAGCGCGCCGCGTTCTCAAACGCCTGCTGCGGGCTTTGCTGGTAACTGCCAAACGGAAGGTCACCCAAAATGAGCGCCCGCTGTGTAGCACGTGCCACGCATCGGGTGTGATAGACCATGTCGTCCATGGTAACGGGCAGCGTTGAATCGTGGCCTTGCACGACCATGCCAAGTGAATCGCCGATCAGAAAAATGTCGATACCAGCCGCATCGAGCAAACCAGCAAAGCTGGCATCAGTGCAAGTCAGCATGGTAATAGCATCATGCTCCTGCCGCATTTTTTCCAGTGTGCCCGTCGTAACCTTTGCCATACTAAGGAATCTCCCAGAACAAGCCGGGAAGACGTCATGAGCGTCTCGATTCTCCCGGCCGCGAATGAAAATACCCGGTCCTTGTTGTGATTGCAGAATGCTGCTTCATTAAGCCCCTTTGCTGAAAAACGCGCGAGGACCTTTCATCTCGCTGATGCGCCGCAACAATAAATCAAAATCTGCCTGTTCATCAACAAAGTTCAGTCGATCGCAATTTACGATCAACAACGGGGCCGAATCGAACCGGTAGAAAAACCGCTGGTACTCATCTGCGAGCCTGCCCAGGTAACGCTCTTCAATATTGCGTTCGTAGGCTATGTCACGCCGCTTGACCCTTTCAGCCAGTTTCCGATGCGATGCCTGCAGATAAATCACCAGATCGGGCACCGGCGCCTGTGGAGCGAGTTGACCGTAGATTTGCTGATACAAGTGCAATTCGTCGTCGGCGAGATTAAGCCGCGCAAACAAGGCGTCCTTGTCGAAAAGGAAATCTGAAACGATGATACCGGTAAACAGGTCGATCTGTTTGAGATCACGTAATTGCTGAACGCGCTGAAACAGAAAGAACAGCTGTGTAGCCAGAGCATGCCGCGCGGGCTCTTCATAGAAACGCCGCAGAAACGGATTTTCCTCCGGCGCTTCCAGCACAAGCTCTGCACTCAGACGGCTTGCCAAACGTTGGGCGAGACTGGTCTTGCCGGCCCCGATGGGACCTTCGACGACAATGTAACGAAAACGGGCTGGCAGTTGCATTATGTTTGCAAGTCTTCAGACGACACCGCTGCGGCGCAAGTCGATCGTATCGCCAAGACGTTTTACACCATCGGTAGATACATCTTGAAGTAATTCAGCAGCCGTTCCGGCTGCGCCAACCATCACATCGGGGGCGATCTCTGCCAAGGGTATCAGCACGAACGCACGTTCGGCCATGCGCGGGTGCGGCAGTGTGAGAGTCTCGGACTTCATCTGTTGATTGCCGTGAAGTAACAAGTCAAGATCGAGAGTGCGCGGCGCATTACGCCAGCTGCGTTTGCGTCCGAATTGCTTTTCTATCGAATGCAGTTGTGCGAGCAACGCGCGCGGTTCCAACCCGGTTTCGAGTTCAACCACCGCATTGACAAAATCCGGTTGGTCGAGATAGCCGACCGGCGCGGTGCGGTACAACGATGAACACGCAACGAGCCGCACGCCGGCAGTTGCGCCAAGTAATTCAATGGCACGCCGCACGCCGGATTCAGGGTCGTCTAGATTGGCGCCGACCCCGATAAACACCCGTTGCTGCCGGTAAGGCATCACGTCTCTCCGGATGCGCTGTCATGACGAAGCCCGGATGTCGGCTTTTTACGGCGGCGACGCCGGCGGCCGGTGCCGGGCAACAGCATGCTCTTGCGTTCCTCCTCGCCAGCGTGCTGGAAGCGCTGCCACCACTGACCAATCTCCATATCCAGTTCGCCACTTTCACAGCGCAACAGCAAGAAGTCGTACGCGGCACGAAACCGCGGATTGCCAAGCAGTGCGAAAGGCCGCCGGCCCGAACGATTGAGCAAGCGCGCCTGCAGTATCCATATTTCCCGCATGTCGGAACTGAAACGGCGCGGTATGGCGAGGTTCTCGGACTGCTCCTCGATGACCTGGTCGATCGCTTCAAACATGGCAAGCATGGTGCTCTTGCCAGCAGCTTCGCCAGTGCGCCACGCCGACAACACCTCGTGCCACAGCAGTGCCGCAAAAAGAAAACCGGGAGATGACGGCTTGTCATCGCGCACCCGCTCGTCGGTGCGCTGCAAAGCAAGCATGACGAAGCGCTGACCCAGCGGCTGCTCGAGAATGACGTCGAGCATCGGCAGCAATCCATGATGCAAACCAAGTGCTCGGAGCTGTTGCACAGATTGAAACGAACCTCCCGACAACAACAGTTTAAGCATTTCCTCGAACAGCCTGGAAGGCGGAACACTCTCGAGCAAATTCGCCAGCGCGGGGACCGGCGCTCGCGTGCGGGGTTCGATTTCCAGATCGAGTTTCGCCGCAAGGCGAACGGCTCTGAGCATACGCACCGGATCTTCGCGATAGCGTGCCTGGGGATCACCAATCATGCGCAGCTTGCGAGCCTTCAGATCAGCCAGCCCGCCACAGTGGTCGATGATTTCTTCGGTCGAAGGATCGTAAAACAGGGCATTGACAGTGAAATCGCGGCGCACCGCGTCTTCCTCGCGCGTGCCGAATACGTTGTCACGCAGAATACGTCCGTGCTCGTCAGTGGCGCCGCGCTCGCCATCACCTCCCGCATGTTTGCCGCGAAAGGTAGACACCTCCACGACCTCACGCCCGCAAAGCACGTGCACCAGCCGAAAACGCCGGCCAATAATGCGCGACCTTCGAAACAGCGCACGAACGCGTTCCGGCGTCGCATTGGTAGCAACGTCGAAATCCTTGGGTTCGCGACCGAGCAGAATGTCACGCACTGCCCCCCCGACAACGTAGGCGTCAAAACCCTCTGCTTGCAGTGCCGCGGTCACACGCCGGGCACATGCGCTGATAGCGTGGCGCGACACGCCATGCCGGGAACGCGCCACTACAAGCGGCGCAGAAGAGCGCGAAAAGCCGTCGACAAGTCGCAGCAACAGCTTTCGAATCATTGGCCTCGCCGATTCGTCACATTCATCAGTGATGCAGACCGCTCGGTGAAAAGTGGCGGATTATAACTTTGCTTCACCGTCAGGCCTTACCGGAAGAAAAACGGAATCGTCACCAACCACGCGCACTTCGACAGGAAAACCGTAAAGTCGCTGCAGGTTCTCCTCGGTCATCGTCTCGTGACGGCTGCCCTCAATATAACTTCCATCACCGAACAGCAACAGCAGGCGGTCGCAATAGCGATACGCCAACAGCAGGTCGTGCAGCACCATCACGCAGGCGCAAGCTTGCTGCTGCACTACACCGCTCATCCGCTCCAGGAAAGCAAACTGGTGCGGAAGATCGAGTTGCTGCAAAGGCTCGTCACACAAATAGCATGCCGGCTGCTGTGCGAACAGCGCTGCAAGACGGGCACGTTGACGCTCGCCTCCAGAAAGTGAGCGATAGGCGCGACTGGCAAGCGCATTCATATCCATCGCCGTCAGCACGTCCTCCACGATCTCGCGATCGCGCGGCCCAGGGCCGAACAGCCCGCGCTGATACGGATAGCGGCCCAGCGCTGCATAATCGCGTGCGCTGCCCCAATAATCACGTGTTTCCTCCTGCAGCAGAACACCAAGATGGCGCGCCACTTCACGACGCGGCATCGCAGCGACGGGCTTCCCGTTGATCAGCACCCGGCCTGCATCAGCAGATCGCAAACCCGCGAGGACATGCAACAGGGTCGATTTCCCGGCACCGTTCGGCCCCAGCACCCCCCAACGTTCGCCTCTGGCGACAACAAGATCTAGACCGCGTACCAGTACGCGCCCTCCCAGACGGACATCAACCGCTTCAGCGTGCAGCATCAACCTGCCTTGCCAGCAGCACAAGCAGCACCGGCACACCGACAAGCGCTGTCAGAATACCTACCGGCAGCTGCACGGGGGCCCACGCGCTGCGCGCCACCGTGTCAGCGATGACTACCAGACTGCCGCCCACAAGGGCCGCCAACGGCACCAGCAAACGGTGATCGTGAACGCCGCAGAGGCGAATCAGATGGGGCACGATCAGCCCGACAAATCCGATCGGTCCAGCAATAATCACGGCTGCCGCGGTTGCTGCCGCGGCAGCCACGTACAGAGTGTATTCCAGGCGACGCGTGGCCACACCGAGGCTTGCCGCTTTAAAGCGCCCCAGCGTCAGCGCATTGAGCTCCGGACCAAGTGCAATCGAGAGCACGAACAGAAAACACAACAGCAATGCAGCACCAAATGGCGGCTCGGCATAGCTCAGGTCGCCCATTAACCAGAACAACATGCCTTTTACCGCATACGATGGCGCCAGCACCAAAACCAGGCTGATCACAGCGTTCAGGCCCGCAGCCACCATCACTCCGGTAAGCGTAAGGCGGTACGGATTCCAATCGGCAACCCGGTACGACAGCAACGCGACTAACATGGCGACCGCGGCCGCACCGGCGAAGCCGAGCAGATAGCCAACATCCATGGTCAATCCGAGCAGCATCGCCGGCTAGTATGCCGGCTGCGGCGCCACTGGACACGCCAAAAATGTACGGATCGGCTAGCGGGTTTCGCAGCAGCGTCTGGAGGAAACTGCCGGCTACGGAAAGCAAGGCACCGGCAACGAACCCAGCAAAAACCCGCGGCCCGCGCAACTGCCAGACGATGTCTGAGGCGACACCTTCACGCATCAGCAATGCGGATAACAACTGATCTGCGTCAAGCGAAACACTTCCGGTTGTTAGTCCGGCCGCCGCTGCTACGAGCGTAAGAAGAAAGGCCAGGAGGAACTTTCGCGTGGTGTCCACCTACAGGTGTTGTAGCAAAGGTTTCGCGCCGGCACTCAGCGCAGACTGATAACCTGCCAGCCCTCTCTCAGCGCGTGTTCCTTGAGAGTCTCGTCCGGGTCGACCGCAACCGGGTGACTAACGATCTCGAGCAGCGGCAAGTCGTTGAGCGAGTCACTGTAGAACCACGTTTCGTCAAACATTTCCCACTTCAGGTCATGCTCTTTGAGCCACTGCCTGAGCCGCGCCACTTTTCCTTCGCGGAATGCGGGCGTGCCATCGACGCGGCCGGTGAAATCGCCGTCGATCTCCTCAGGCTCGGTAGCAATGAGGTTCTCTACGCCGAGCTCACGAGCAATCGGCCAGGTAACGAAACTGTTGGTAGCAGTCACGATGACACGCGCATCGTCATTGTGGCTGTCGACCAGATCACGCGCCTTTTGCGAGATCATGGGCAGGACCTTCTGCTCCATGAACTCCGTATGCCATTGGTCGAGCTGCTCGCGGGGATGACGCGACAAGGGCTTGAGCTGGAAGTCGAGGAATTCGTGAATATCCAGTGTGCCTGCCTTGTAGGCCTCGAAAAACTCCTGATTGCGCGCCTCATAGACCTCGCGGTCGAGGACCTGCTTTTCAATCAGGAACTGGGCCCACTCGAAATCACTGTCGCCCGACAACAAGGTGTTATCAAGATCGAACAGAGCGAGCCTCACGCGCACGCCCCCACGGCTTCACTTACGTAGCACCAGCCCGCCACGCCACTAAAGAGAAACAACTCGGACAGCGTCAATCAGTATTCGCTCCAGTCAGTATTCGCCCGGATGGGAAATGCCACCGCTCAGCGAGAGCCAAGACGACGATAACCGTCGATGACATCGCCCGCCGATCAGTATAGCCGAATTGCCGAACCGGCAAGCGTGCTCGCGACAGCAAACAATTCAAGCAAAAAACGGGATCGGGAAACGCATCTTTCATCCCTCCGCTTTCGTTTCGGATAGCAACTCACGCACCAGCGGAATCGTCACAGCACGCTTGCTCTCGAGCGAATAGCGATCAAGCGAGTCGAGCATGCCAAGCAGGTCCGGAAGATCACGCGACTGTCGCCTCAGGAGATAGTCGATGACTTCCCGATTCAGACTGAAACCTCTCGCCCGCGCATGTTCGGTCATGGCCGCCATCTTTTCCTCATCGGACAGCATATGAACCTGGTAAACGAGACCCCAGCCGAGACGGGTCACGAGGTCGTCTCTCAACTCAAGACACGCAGGCGGCACGGCGCCGGCCGCAATCAGAACACCACCGTCAGCCCTCTGTTCGTTGTAAACATTGAACAGCCGCTGCTGGTCCGACTCGGCCAACTGATCGACGTCGTCAACCAATACCACCTCGCTTTGCGGAAACTCGGATTGCATCGCGCCACCCGTGAACATAGTGACCGCCACGTCGTGCTGCTCGAACGCGCCGCACATCGCTCGCAACAAGTGCGTCTTGCCGCAGGCAGGCACGCCCCAGATATAAACGAAACGCTCAACCCGCGCGCCGCGTGCAAGCGCATTCAGCAGCGACATCAACTCGATATTGCGGCCACCGACAAAATTTTGCAGCGTCGGCGCTGGTGCCGGCGCCAGTGACAACGCCATTTGTCGCATCAACAGCCGCCCGTTTCAGTTTTTTCCTGCTCGCTTGCAAGCCGGATTGTTGATGATAACCATATACACGCGCATCAGTGTTGGAATTGGGCGAATGATATTCGTTTTTTTTGTAGAATTCGCAAGTGTCGAATGGCGTCCACCGGCACATGCTTCATTGCGCGGAATCGGACGCTCAATGTATCCCTAAGCGGACATCCACTCAACTTGAAATCTGTCAACGACAGTAAGCAGCTTTCCTATCGCGACGCCGGCGTCGACATCGATGCCGGAGAGCAATTGGTTGAGAACATCAAACCGCTGGCACGCGGCACGACCAGAGAGGGCGTGCTGGCCGGCGTGGGCGGTTTCGGCGCATTGTTCGAGCTTCCGAAGCGCTACCGGCAACCGGTGCTAGTCACCGGTACCGACGGCGTTGGCACTAAACTGAAGCTTGCATCGGAAATTGGAAAGCACGACACGATTGGCATCGACCTGGTCGCAATGAGTGTCAACGATATTCTGGTGCAAGGCGCAGAACCGTTATTTTTCCTTGATTATTTCTCTTGCGGCAAGCTCGACGTGAAAGTCGCAACCGATGTCGTCAGCGGCATCGCGCGCGGCTGCCAACTTGCCAATTGCGCCCTCATCGGTGGCGAGACAGCCGAGATGCCGGGGATGTACGCCGAAGGCGATTACGATCTGGCGGGTTTTGCGGTTGGCGCGGTGGAGAAGACGGAGGTTATCGACGGTGCGTCGATCCGCCCTGGTAACGTTGTCCTCGGCCTGGCCAGCAGCGGGCCACATTCCAATGGCTATTCGCTGATCCGACGTATCATCGATCGCACCGGCTCGGATTTGTCATCCACTCATGGGGACCAAACGTTAGGTCAACTACTGCTGGAGCCGACGCGAATTTACGTCAGAGCTGTGCTGGCAGCGATGAAGGAGGCGACAATCAACGGAATGGCGCACATAACCGGGGGGGGGCTGCTGGACAACGTGCCGCGGGTCCTGCCAGCAGACGTCGTCGCCGAGCTCCACAGTGACACCTGGCCGCGCCCGCCCATATTTGACTGGCTGCAGAAGGGCGGCAACGTAGCCACGGCGGAAATGCTGCAGGTTTTCAATTGCGGGATCGGTATGGTGCTGATTGCTGCCGAGGAACAAGTGGATCGTCTGACCAGTGTGCTGAGGGATCAAGGCGAGAGCATCTATCGGATCGGAGCGGTGCGCGAACGCCGCGGCGACGAAGTACAGACCGTCGTTGTGTGACAGATTCCGGGCATGAAGCGTATTGTCATCCTGATCTCCGGTCGCGGCAGCAACATGCGAGCATTGTTCGAAGCGAGGCTGCCGGGAAAAATCGTTGCCGTCATCAGCAACAACCCGGTCGCGCCAGGCCTGCACTACGCCCGTCAACAAGGCACCGAAATACGCATCATCAACCATCGCGACTTTGCCGACCGCGACGCTTTCGACACGGCGCTGGCAAACGAGGTCAACTCATTCGCTCCGGATCTGGTGGTACTGGCCGGCTTCATGCGCATTCTCACCGAGGCGTTTGTGCTGCGCTTTGCGGGCCGCATTCTGAACATACATCCGTCACTACTGCCCGCGTTTCCCGGCGTCAATACGCACCAGCGAGCCCTTGATGAGGGCGTCAGGCTGCATGGCTGCACCGTGCATTTTGTGACGACCGCCCTCGATCACGGCCCGATCGTCATTCAGGCTGCCGTTCCGGTGCTGCCAGAAGACGATGAAGCCGCGCTCGCGGCGCGGGTCCTGGAGCAGGAGCACCACATTTTCCCGCTCGCGGCACGCTGGTTTCTCGACGACCGGATCACGCTGCAGGACGGCCGGGTGCGAATCGACAGTACACTGCGCTTTCCCAAAGCCGTGATATCACCTAATGGTCAAAACTGACATGAGCGCACTTTGCAATATATTCAGAACATTCAGACTGACATGCTACCTACTCATCTGCGTTGCCTTGCTGGGCCTCAGCACAGCACGAGCCGCACCACCGGAACAGGTTGAAATCACGTTTGAAATCCATTTCGGGGCGATACGGTTGGGTATCGGCGAAGACCGGCTCAAGCATGACGGCAAGCAATATCAAGTCTATAGCGACACCATTCCGCAGGGCATGGCTGCCTTGTTCATCGATACTATTCGCCGCGAGAGTGCAGGCTCGATCACCCAGAGTGGCCTGAGGCCGGTGCGCTTTATTGAGCGAGGTCGCAAGCAAGGTATACGGGCTGCTGAATTCGACTGGACCAATGAGCGGCTGCGGCTGATTCATGGTGAGTCGAACCAGGTTGTAGACCTGCCGAAAGGCTCGATTGACCAGGCCAGCCTGCCATATGCCTTCGCCTTTGCCGGGAAAATCCCCGATGACTTCAGCGTCCATGTCACTGACGGGCGCAGAATCAAGGAGTATCAGTACCGCATTATCGGCCGCGAACGTCTCGAGTCCGCACTGGGTGAAATCGACACAATCCATATCCAGAGACGGGTCGACCCCAGTACTAAGCGCAGCTTCGAGTTCTGGGTCGCGGTGGACCAGCACTACCTGCCGGTGCAGATGCGTTTCACCGACAAGAAAGGAAGGTTGTTCGAATCCGTAGTCACTTCGATCCGCTATCCCTGATCCGGTGAAACTGTCCAGGGCGTTACTGGATTCCGCCTGCCACGCCACCAGTCTTGCATGCAGATTCGATCGGCCGGCTGACACCGTATTGGCCGAGTTCTTCCAGAGGAACCGTCAGCTGGGCAGCCACGATCGGCACTTCATTGGCGACACGGTGTTCAGCATTATTCGCCACAAACGCTTGCTCGAGACGATTGTTCCAGAGCCCGACACGCGCCGCCTTGTTTTGGCGAGCCTGTTGAAATTTCAGGATTTACCACTGAAAGAAGTCGCCTCATTGGGCATGACCTCGGACCATGCTTGGCTGAGCCGGGTCGAGCGAACGTCGACCAGTGATTTGGCCCCCGCCATTCGGCTGTCGCTACCCGACTGGCTTTGGCAAGACCTGCAGTCACAGTTCGGCAACGACAGAGCGCTTCGCCTGGGCTCGGCACTACTTACTCCGTCATCGCTGGACTTGCGAGTCAACACACTGATTGCAGATAGAAAAGATGTAAACGAAGAGTTGAACCAGAGTGGCATCGCGGCATGCGTCACGCCGTACTCTCCGTTTGGCATCCGGCTCGAGGGTAAGCCGTCATTGAATCAGCATGCCTTGTATTTGAGCGGCGCGATCGAAATACAGGACGAAGGCAGTCAGCTGCTCGGCTTGCTGGTAGCACCTGCGAGGCGGCAAATGGTGGTCGACTTCTGCGCCGGCGCCGGCGGCAAGACCTTGTTGCTCGGTGCCATGATGCGTGATCAGGGTCGGCTCTATGCCTTTGACATCTCAGCGAAACGGCTGGAATCCCTGAAACAGCGAGTGAAACGCGCGCGGCTCACCAACATACACCCGCAACTGATGGGCAGCGAACGCGATCCGCGAATCGCACGCTTGGCGGGCAAGATAGACCGTGTGCTGGTAGATGCACCTTGCAGCGGGCTTGGCACCCTGCGCCGCAGTCCCGACCTGAAGTGGCGACAGACGCCCACCTCGGTAAATGAGTGGGTTGCCATGCAAAGCAGGATTCTGCAGGCGAGCAGCCAGCTGGTTAAACCGGGCGGGCGTCTTGTTTACGCGACCTGCAGCCTGCTAGCGGCGGAGAACGAAGAGGTCGTTGCGGCCTTTCTCGAGTCGCAAAACGGCAGGTTTTGCCTGGTCAATTGTCAGTCAGTTTTGGAGGCGCTACATATTCAGCTGGACACCGGTCCTTATTTCCGGGTCCTGCCGGACGAACATCGCTGTGACGGCTTCTTTGCCGCCCTTATCGAGCGAACTGCGGCCGCCTGAAACGAATTTCGTACCATCCGTTAGCGTCATGTGATGGGAGTAGAACTTGCTCGAGATCAAGTTGAATTCAACAAAAATGCCTCAAAATATAAAGTTTAGCGGCCTTGACTGGGGGAGATGGCTACTTTTTCACCGATAATCATCGCCTTTTCGACGCTTTTGTTGAAAGATGTAGAGCTGCGGCAAGGGCCTCGTCGTTGGATGAGCGGAGACAGAGGCGGGTGCGTAAAAAATTTCGCGAGTCTGCTCATTATCGTTCCTGTAAAATATTAGTATTCAAAAGTCATGAGGACAACTAGATGAAAATCATTGGGTTACCAGAGATGCCGAGTTGGATAGGCGGTGTGCTTGAGTTGCCATGGTGGGGCTATGTAGTCGTCGCCTTCGTATTCACGCACATCACTATCGCTGCAGTCACCATATACCTGCATCGGCACTCAGCGCACCGTGCGCT
>CP070775.1:3492671-3500108 GCA_020346185.1 Betaproteobacteria bacterium
GATCACCTGTACGCAATTTCCGCGCATGGAGACGGCAGGAATAGTTGGAAAGCCGAACCGTTCCAACTCACCGAGTTCCGTTACTCGCGCAATATTTTCGTGAAATGCTTTTTCGGATTTGTGTCCCTCTCCCCGCATGAACAGCATCATTGGCAGGAACGTTGAGGCAATTACTTGTGCGTCGGTGTACCCTTCTTCTGTTGCGATTTCCATCGCGTGCGCCCAAGCTGCGATCCCCTCATTCAGATTACAGGCGAAGTAGTGTGGCGCAACTTGGTGAGCCAATGCCATCGCGGTACGGTAGCGATCGTTTGACAGTTCTGCCAATGTCTGGGCTTGTTGGGATAGCTTAAGTGTTTTCGAGATCTGCCCGATTGCGAGCAATGGTCCGCGCAGATCGAGGCGGGTATCGATTGCCTGTCGCGCCCTGTTCTGCCCCTCTGGCAGCTGATCCGTAGCTTCGAGTGCTTGCTCCCATAACTTTACGGCTTCCACGTTTGCTGATCTCGCAAATGCGCGCTGCCCCGCCTCTTTCAGGTACTTGACTGCCTTTTCCCACACTTCGCCCCTGAACGCATGATGCGCAAGGCGCTCCACGTGATCTTCGACGCGGTTTGCGTAAACGGTTTCGATGGCATCGACGATTCTGGCGTGAATGGCTCGCCTTCTGTCATGGGTGAGCTCGCCATAGGCCACTTCATGGGTCAGCGCGTGCTTGAAGGTGTATTCCACATCCGGATACAACCCCGCTTCGTAAACGAACTCAGCTGCCTGCAAGCGCACGAGTGCATTGGTCAACTTCGCTTCGCCGATATCGGCGATAGCCTTTAACAGTTCAAATGGTACGTCCTTGCCGATCACCGAGGCGGTTTGAAGCAGGCGCTTGTCTTCGGCTTCGAGCCGATCAATGCGTGCGGCGAGCATGGTTTGCACAGTAGCGGGAATATCGAGAATGTCGACCGCTTCGGTTAAGCGGTAGTCACCGCGCTTGCCTACCAGCTTGCCAGTCTCCACCAACGTACGTACAGACTCTTCAAGAAATAACGGATTGCCGCGCTTGAGCAAGGTTTTCTTGAGTGGCTCGACGCTGGGGTCGGACCCAACGAGATCGACCAGGAACTCGTCGACATTTTCTACCGGCAGCGCATCAAGGCGTAGTTGCGTGTAGAAGGTCTTGCTACCCCAGGGGTGTTGATACTCAGGCCGGTAATTGAACAACAACAGGATCGGCGAAGCGGGTACCTTGTCGAGCATTTCGTTCAGAAACGTCTGCGTTTCCGAATCAATCCAATGCAAGTCTTCGAAAACCAGAATGAGCGGCTGGTTCTTTGCCTCCCGCAACCAAAGTTGTTTCAATGCTTCCAGAATCTGGCGCCTTTTCTGTGGCGGGTCGAGTTGCGTCCATTGTTTATCATCGACTGGCTGATGGAGAAGAGCAAGCAGTGGAGGCAGTAAAGGTTCGAGTCGCCTGTCCAGCGTCAGCAGTTTGCCGGTCAACTTCTCTTTTACGCTTCTTGTGTCATCTCTTTCGCCAATTTCGCAGTAGCTCTTAACCAGATCAATGACCGGAAGAAACGAACTGGCCTTGCCATGGGATGTCGAACTGGCCTCCAGCACCATGAAACTCTGGACATGATGCGAGTGGGTAAACTCCCAGAACAGACGTGACTTGCCGACGCCAGCCTCACCGACAATCGCCACAGCTTGTCCTTTGTGCTCCTTGGCGCTGTTCGCAGCCCTCGCAAGCACGGCGACTTCGACCTGGCGACCTACAAAGCGGGTGAGCCCGCCGCTGGCCGCCCGAGCTTGCAATCGTGAGCGGCGCGTGAGTGCGCCAGTTAGTTCGAACGTCTCGACCGGTGCAGGTAACCCTTTCACCGGCACCGGGCCTAGCGATCGGACTTGAACAAACCCCTCCGCGAGGCGCAGTGTGTCGTTAGTAATCAGGATTGAGCCAGCCGCGGCCAGTTGTTCCATGCGGGAAGCCAAATGCGTCGTCTGTCCAATGGCCGAATAATCCATTTTCAAATCGCTGCCAATCGAGCGCACCAGAACTTCTCCGGAGTTAATGCCGATGCGAACCTGAATGGCGACGCCGTGACAAACACGCATCTCTTCACTGTATTGCCGGATCGCCGACTGCAACGCCAGTGCTGCGTAGCATGCACGCACCGCGTGGTCTTCCTGAGCGAGTGGGGCTCCGAATAGCGCCATGATGCCGTCACCCATGACCTGATTGACCGTGCCGTCGTAGGCGTGCACCGCATCCATCATCTGACCAAGAACAGGGTCGAGAATGGCGCGTGCTTGTTCCGGGTCGCGTTCAGCGAGCAGCTCCATCGAGCCAGTCAGATCGGCGAAGAGCACCGTAACCTGCTTGCGCTCGCCTTCGATCGCAGTGCGAGAGATGAGGATGTTGTCGGCAAGGTGCCTGGGGGTATAGGAAGCTGGTGATTCTGCGAGGGCAGCGTTTGAGCCTACAGCGAGTTTGCTACCACAATCGCCACAGAACTTCTGCTGTGGTGGATTGACTGTGCCGCACGATGCACATACAGCGACAAGGCGCGCCCCGCAGTTTCCGCAGAATTTCTGTCCGGACGGGTTTTCGTGGTGGCAGCTCGAACATTGCATGCGCAAAATCGCTGTCAGTCGATTGTGGTTGAATCCTTTTCCGCGTTGCCCAGATAGTCAGTCATACCTATGTCGAGGCGCATCTCGCCGGCGCGGGCCAGTGTTTCCTATGCTCACAATATACTGCCCATCGCTCGTTGCAGGCGACCGGGATCGACACAGCAGTGCGCGCTGATTACCGAATATTCCAACTGTTCAGCGCGGCATTCAAGGCAGAATCTGACGGTCACTCACTCGTCATGGTTGCAACGTGTGGGCTTCATGACATCAACCCTGCTTTTTCGAAAGGTCGCAACACAGCCTCGACATCGAGAGCGTACTGTCTGATCGATGTTGGGTCAAACGGCAAATGGCAAGAGTATGCGACTGGATTTTCCCTTGCATCATGCCAAGAGCATTTTAGTTGTAATCCTGTTTGACCTCTTCCCCGCCAAGGTAGCCAAGTTCATTGTGAGATTTTCCCTAAAATCGACCCGAGGGAGGTCTCGACATGAAGCGCAAGCGCTACAACGAGGAGAAGATCATTGGTTTGCTCAAAACCCACGAACAGGGAGCGAAGCTCGCTGATCTGATCCGCCAACACGGCTTCTCCGAACAGAGCTGCTACCGCTGAAAGTCCAAATTCGGCGGCATGGAATTATCAGAAGCCAAACGCCTTCGCGAGCTCGAAGCCGAGAATGCGAAGCTGAACTGGACAAGGTCATGCTCAGGGACGTGCTGGTGCGAAAGCGGTGAGGCCGGCTGCGCGCAAGGAGGTGGCCGGTCACCTGCAAGACAACTACGCGATTAGCCAGCGTCGCGCCTGCCGCCTGTTGCCCATCAGCCGTAAGGCACTCAGCCAAGTGAGCTATCGGGCAGCCAAGGATGCCGAAGTGGTGAAGCGACTAAAGGGCCTGGCCGAGCGTTACCCGCGCTACGGCTATCTGATGTTGCACCAGTTGCTGCACCAAGAAGGCCTGGCGGTCAATCGCAAGCGCACGTATCGGCCTTATACCGATCTGGGGCTACCGGTGCAAATCAAACGGCGCAAGAAGCTTACCCGCCCCCGAGTCCACATAGCCGTACCATTTGGCATGAACTAACGCTGGTCAGCCGACTTCGTGCACGACCAGTCAGCCGATGGGCGGCGCTTTCGGGTGCTCAACATCGTCGATGACTTCTCCCGAGTCTGCGTCGGCCAGCTCACCGAACTGTCGATCTCGGGAGAACGCATGCTGCGCTATCTCGACCAACTGGCCAAAGCCCGGAGTTTGCCCAAGACCCTGGTCTGCGACAACGGCCCTGAATTCACTTCGAAGGCGATGTTCTTCTGGGCCACGCACCGCAACGTGAAGCTGCATTTCATCGAGCCCGGCAAACCCACTCAGAATGCCTTTGTTGAGAGGGTTAACGGCAAGTTCCGCGACTACTGCCTAGATCTACACTGGTTTGCCAGCTCAGACGATGCAAAACGGACAATCGAGCAATGGCGAATGCATTACAACCATGTCAGACTGCATCGATCCTTGCGTCGCAAACCACCCGTGGTGTTCGCTCAGCAGGCAGCCTCATATGCTCAAACTCCCACATCAAAGCTGGCTCGCATCCGGGGGTACGGTCAAATTCTCGGTAACGGTCATCGATCAGCAATTAAGCATCACGATCCGATGTGGTGGCGCGGGCTGCTAACAAGTGACCCTTTGGGGAAGTCGGCCACTCCTACTATGAGCCGCAGATCATCTCCGAATCGGCACCCGCTGCCGCATTGCGGAGAGATCGGCTGGTTTCAGCGCGGCCGTCTCGGCGAAGTGTCCATACAAATCGCCGTGCGCAAGTCTTCTGCCGCGCGCCGGAGCTATGCGCTGCAATATCGCAAGGAGGATGCGCGAAGCGTCTGCCTTGCCCCCATAAAAAGACTAACTTCTGATATAAGAGCGTACATGCACTTGCTGGCAAACGCATGGCGCAAACTGCTGCTTTCGGCAGCAATGCTGATCTGCTCGACATCGCTATCGGTGGCACCGCTGCACGCCGCTCACACGGACGCCGCGCCGATACACGCCGGGCCGGTGCAGGCACAGTTTCGAGGTTGCGATTCAGCTGGTTGGTGCCGCTTCTGGATCGACTCGCTCGGCGGCGCACCGCCTGCGTTATACCGCGTTTATTTGGACGGCATCGCTCGTAGCTCGGACGAGGTCTATTCGATAGCGGTTCGCGATCGCCTGAATGCGCTTCTCGCTAACATGATTCACCAGTACAAGCGTATCAAACTGCATGGTCTGCGTGACGTCGGCGAGGGATTTTTCGCGGCCGTGATTATTGTTAACGGTAACGACGTCGCTTCAGACCCGATCTTGCTCGAACTACAGGAAAAGATTGTCAGCAATACTCGTTAAAGGCACGGCACAACGCTGAAGCAAAAGCCACGCTGCGACCGACGCACAAAAAAAATCCCGGCGGCACATGCAACCGGGATGAAGTCAGCACAAATGAACTACTGCTTGGTGATCGTCCAGACCACCGCTGATTTCGGCGTCGTGTAGAACGGCGATTCCATCTGGTAGTTCACATAGAGTTCACCGTAGTCAGCAATGTACATCGTACTGCCATCATTGCTGAACTCAACATCGTTGGTCCGTTCGAACCCGCCACGGTTTTCCGGCTTCTGGTAGGCATTTGGTCCGGGCTCGATGTTCTCGGCGAATATCGACCACTTTACGCCGGTCGGGTTAAGGAATTCCACTTTCACGATCGCTGGCCACATCGGTCTCAGACTTTCCGGACCGTTGTCGATGATGCCGAAAACGGCAGTATAGATCGTGTCAGTCGAGCCAAACGCTTTCGGCGACCAGGCCAAACCATCCATCGGATTGTTGGTATCCCATTCGAGAACCGGATTGACATAGCCGTTCGGATTGGGATTGGCCACGATCAGCGGTGTGCCTCGCACACCGATTGAGTGGTCGATGAAGCGATACGGCGGCAGCTTCGGGATGAATGGCTTGTTCCCGATATACAGCTGCGGATTCGGCCGTGTCGGATCGTACTTGTTGCCGCGGTAGACATCTGGCCCGGACCGTTTGATATTGACGAAGTTATCGCCATCCTTGTCCGGGAAACCTGCATCCTGACCCTTCTCGGTGAAGATGAAGAGCCGCTCTGCAGCATTCGCTACGCGCCGGTTGCCTTTGTCGTTGTGACCGTTGTCACTAACCGCCAAGGCCTTCTCGAAGCGCGAACCCTTCGGGCCGAAGGCAACCCCCGAGGAGTTACGCAATCCCATTGCATACACTTCCCAGTCGTCACGGGTGTAGTTGCTATTACGCTTCAGCCGCGCCCGATGGACTGCACCGCCACAGGGTTTTTGTGCCTTGATCACCTGGCCCGGCTTGGAAGGTGTGCCCTTCGGTAGATACGCACCGGTGAGATTGCCCTCGCTGTCACGAATGTTCAGGCCAGTGAGCACGATGTCCCGACAAGGTGGGTCACGCGGCAGCGGCGGAATTCCCGGAGCGGTGCGCTTTTCCCAGTACGGATCGATCGCATCGGTCCAGCCATGGATGTCCGGGTCGGAAAAGCCCGAGTTGGTCGGCGCACCGACCGCGTAATAAAGCCAGCCATCTCGGCAAGTGATACCGCCCATCGCGTGGTCACCGATCGGGACTTCATCCATGATCAGCTTGGGAGTGCCATTGACACCATCGATTTCCCACAGACCCACGCTGTAATCGCCGACATAGGTGCGGCCATTCTCCGGACAATAGGCAATTTCGTTCAAGGCGAAAGACCTGAACATACCCAAGCCGACATTGTCACGGATGATTCGGCCGCGCTTGTTGTAGATCTTGACATGAGGCTTGTCGATACCTTTCGGAGGAAATCCGAAAGTATTGCCCGAAATGGCCACCCACACATTGTCGTCGCCGTCGACAGTGATCGACGTAACGGTATCCAGCCCCGACGCAAATACGCCAACCTTGTAGCCGGGCGGAACCTTGATCTTGCTCGGGTCCGGCTTGACCGGCGTGCGTTTCGCCCATTTGCCGGCGCGGCCACCGGGCTCGGCTACTCCACTCTCCTGTGCATAACTGAGCACCGGAACGGTCCCGAGCATGAATGCAACGAATGCTGCATATATTGGTATTTTCATTTTCATCTTGCTCTCCTCCTCCTGCGTTAACTTGCCTTTATCTACTCGTCGTACTGCTCCTCACTTGACTACACCCTAACAAGCGGCTCGCAAGCATTCACGATCACCATCAACAATGCACAAAACAATCAAAAGTCACTGCGTGAAAGTCCGAATATGCTTAACGAGGGCCTGCATCTGGTCTTCTGACAGCCGTTTTTCCCAGGCAGGCATGGTGGCGATTTTTCCCATGAAAGCGCCCCCTTTCGCAATGATCAGGTAGATGTACTCGTCGGGCACCTGTGCCATATACTCCTTGTCCGCCAGAGTTCCGACATGAGGGCTGAAACCGCCGCGGTGTCCTTCACCACCATCTCCCCGAAAGCCATGACAGCCGGCGCACATCTGGTCAAACAGATCTCTCGCTTGGCCCGGAGTAACCTCGGCTGTCGCAGGAACGGGCATCACCGCAAACAGCATTACAAGGACTGTGATCGAGAGCTTCATGTGCACACTTCAGCGAACGGGCAGAAAAACACCGTATCACCAACCGAATAAAGGCTCAAGAAGAAGCCGCCACAGGATGGCATGCCAAGCCACGCACGCTCGACGCAAGTCCATCCCGTCGGCCGCGTCTCAACAACATTGCGGCAGCGCACAATCGGAAGTACTGCGGTATGCCTTACAGACGAAACGCC
>CP070775.1:3500208-3513668 GCA_020346185.1 Betaproteobacteria bacterium
AATCCTGTCGATCAGTGCCTGCATGGCATCGTCATGCACGCACTTGCCCGGCGCTGTGCCGTGCTGCTGGGTACACTCTCGGCAATTCAGGCAGAACTCGATCGGGTAGTCACGAAGTTGCACCAATTCAACGTGACCTCCGGCTACGGTGGCCGCGTGTGACACTGCGTGGACCAGTTGGTCGGTAATACCATCGTCGCGATAGGAGCCGTTGATCGCCAGTATCCGCTTCATCGCCATGATCCTTCTTTATACACTGGCGGTCTATATCTCCATGCCACCCATTTGCGAAGTGCCAGCAAAGGGTTTTTGGGGAATTTCGGCAATCATGCAGTCGGAGGTCAGCACCAATCCGGCGATCGATGCTGCGTTCTGCAGTGCCGTGCGAGTTACCTTGCATGGATCGAGCACACCCATTGCCACCATATCGCCATATTCCCCGGTGAGCGCGTTGTAGCCGAAGTTGCCCGCCCCCTTTTCAGTGCGTTCGACAATTACCGATGGTTCCTCGCCGGCGTTGGAGGCAATTTGACGGATCGGATCCTCGAGTGCGCGCTCGACAATACGGATGCCCGCATCTTGATCCGCGTTTTCCCCATGCAGTTCACGCAGGCGATGGCGCGCGCGTAGCAGTGCGACACCTCCTCCGGGCAGTATTCCCTCTTCGACTGCAGCGCGAGTGGCGTGAAGTGCATCTTCGACCCGGGCCTTTTTTTCCTTCATTTCGGTTTCGGTCGCAGCACCGACCTTGACGACGGCAACGCCACCGGAGAGTTTGGCGATACGGGCCTGCAGCTTTTCGCGATCGTAGTCACTGCTGGTGTCTTTGACCTGCCGACGCAACTCACTGGTGCGTGTCTCGATCCGATCGTGCTCTCCAGCCCCGCCAATAATGGTAGTGTTGTCCTTGTCAATCTCGACACGTTTGGCCCGTCCAAGCTGGCTGAGCTCGGCTTTTTCCAGCGACAGACCGAGTTCTCCAGAGATGACCTGCCCGCCGGTCAGTATCGCGATGTCCTCCAGCATCGCCTTGCGCTGGTCGCCGAATCCGGGCGCTTTGACGGCACACGCCTTAAACACGCCGCGCAGCGTATTGACCACCAGTGTGGCTAGTGCCTCGCCTTCGGTGTCTTCGCTGATCACCAGCAAGGGTTTGCCTGCCTTGGCGACTTGTTCGAGCAACGGCAGAAAATCTCGGTTCGAGGAAATCTTCTTATCGTGAATCAGGATGTAGACGTCCTCCAGCAACGCACGCTGGCGCTCCGGCGTGTTGATGAAATAGGGCGACAAATACCCTCGATCGAACTGCATGCCTTCGAGCACTTCTAGTTCGCTTGCCAGTCCGGACCCGTCCTCAACCGTGATCACGCCTTCCTTTCCTACCTGATCCATGGCCCTGGCAACGATTTCACCGATGGAACGGTCTGAATTGGCCGAAATAGTAGCAACCTGGGCGATTCCGGTGCTCGTCTCGCATGGTCGTGCCATCTGTTTCAGTTCCGTGACAATGAGCTCCACCGCCTTCTCGACGCCTCGTTTGAGGTCCATCGGGTTCATTCCTGCCGCAACATATCTCATGCCTTCGCGTACCAGAGCATAGGCCAGCAACGTTGCGGTGGTCGTGCCGTCGCCGGCAATGTCCGACGTTTTGCTGGCGACCTCTCGCAGCATCTGCGCGCCCATGTTTTCGAATCGGTCGGACAGCTCGATCTCGCGTGCTACCACTACACCGGAATTGATGATGGTTGGAGGCCCGTAGGCTCTCTCCAGAACGACGGTGCGCGCTTTTGGGCCAAGTGTTCCACGCACGGCATTGCGCAGCACTTGCATGCCGCTCAGTAACTTCTGGTGGGCCTCTTCCTCGAACAACAGTCGCTTGGCTACCATCGGGCAGGCCTCCGTATGTTCAACTCGTTGCAAAAGGCTAACCTGGACACGGGACGGTCATGTTGATAGAGATCAGATGCACACGCGTGGCGTTCCTTGAAATGTCGGCTTCGTCGCTACGATGTAGTGGTAGCTTGCGTGGCGTTGACTCACATTTCCGACACCTTGATCTATATCAATTGGAGCCATTACGCTAGCGATTAGCATCGGAGCGGGTTGTAAAGGCTCGAACCTTTTGATTTGTATATGACAATTGGCTCGATTACCGGGTGTTTCGGGCGCTGGCGGGACGGCGAGCGAGCTTAGCAGAGTTGAGGGAGAACGCGTGCAAGAACAAACGACGTATAACTACCGGGTAATCCGCCAGTTCTCGATCATGACGGTGGTGTGGGGCGTAGTTGGGATGTTGGTCGGCGTGATTATCGCAGCGCAACTGATGTGGCCCGACCTGACGTATGGGATCTCCTGGCTCGCGTATGGGCGATTGCGCCCGCTGCACACCAATGCGGTGATCTTTGCGTTTGGCGGGTCAGCGCTGTTCGCGACTTCGTACTATGTGGTGCAGCGGACCTGTCATGCCAGACTGTTCTCGGACAAGTTGGCCGCCTTTACCTTCTGGGGTTGGCAAGCGGTCATTGTGCTAGCGGCGATCACTTTGCCACTCGGGATTACCACCAGCAAGGAGTACGCGGAACTGGAGTGGCCGATCGATGTGCTGATCACGCTGGTTTGGGTGGCCTACGCAGTGGTGTTCTTTGGCACACTGTTCAAACGCCGCGTGCAGCATATATACGTAGCGAATTGGTTCTATGGCGCGTTTATCCTCACCGTTGCCATCCTACACCTGGTTAACAGTGCGGCGATTCCGGTCAGCTTTTGGAAATCGTATTCGGTCTATGCCGGGGCGCAGGACGCGATGGTCCAATGGTGGTACGGACATAATGCCGTCGGCTTTTTCCTGACCGCCGGTTTTCTCGGGATCATGTACTACTTCGTCCCGAAACAGGCCGAGCGTCCGATCTACAGCTACCGCTTGTCGGTGGTGCACTTTTGGGCGCTGATATTCACTTACATGTGGGCTGGCCCGCATCACCTGCATTACACGGCACTGCCTGACTGGGCGCAGTCGATCGGCATGATTTTCTCGCTGATCTTGTTGGCGCCGTCATGGGGTGGAATGATCAACGGCATCATGACGCTGTCCGGTGCCTGGTACAAACTGCGCACCGACCCGATTCTGAAGTTCCTGATCGTGTCGTTATCGTTCTATGGCATGTCGACCTTCGAAGGCCCGATGATGTCGATCAAGACAGTCAATTCGCTGTCGCATTATACGGACTGGACGATTGGACATGTTCATTCCGGTGCGCTCGGCTGGGTCGCTTTCATCTCAATCGGCGCCTTGTACTACCTGATTCCGCGCCTTTTCGGAAAGACGCAAATGTACAGCGCGCGCCTCATCACGGTGCATTTCTGGGTCGCCACCCTCGGCGTCGTGCTCTACATCGCCGCCATGTGGATTGCCGGAGTGATGCAGGGACTGATGTGGCGAGCTGTTAATCCCGAAGGGACACTGACCTACACCTTCGTCGAGAGCGTCAAGGCGACGTTCCCGTTCTATGCGATCCGCTTGCTGGGCGGCATCTTGTTCTTCTCCGGCATGTTGATCATGGTCTACAACGTGTGGAAGACGATTGTTGGTGCCAAGGCAGTAGACGCGCCGGTCGTAGTACCTGCCGCGGCGCACGCCTGAAATCGACAGCGAAGATATGGAGTCAACAAATGGCTGAACAGACATTCCACGACAAGATAGAACAGAACGTTCCCCTGCTGGTCATCCTGATCGTTCTGGTGGTTGCCGTTGGCGGATTGGTTGAGATTGTGCCGCTGTTCTTCCAGCGTTCGGTGACCGAGCCGGTAGCGGGGCTCAACCCTTATACGCCGCTGCAACTGGAGGGACGCGACGTTTACATTCGTGAAGGCTGTTACAGCTGCCACTCGCAGATGGTCCGGCCGTTCCGGGCGGAAACCGAACGTTATGGCCACTATTCGGTAGCTGGCGAGTACGTCTATGACCACCCGTTTCAGTGGGGCAGCAAACGTACTGGGCCGGACCTTGCCCGTGTCGGAGGGCGTTACAGCGACGAGTGGCATTACCTGCATCTGATTCAACCGCGCGACGTTGTGCCGGAGTCGAATATGCCCGGCTATCCATGGTTGGCCGAGCGGGAGCTCAACTCTACGATGACTCCCAAGAAGATGGCCGCATTGAGAACGGTGGGCGTGCCTTATACGGATGAACAGATCGACGCCGCCTCCAAGCAGACCAAAGGCAAGACGGAGATGGACGCTTTGATTGCTTATCTCCAGGTGCTGGGCACCGCAGTGAAGACGAGGTAAGCCGTGGACATTCTGAATCTGGATATCGTAAATACGCTGCGCTCACTTGTCACAGTGCTGGCGTTTGCAACATTCATCGGTATTACGTTGTGGGCCTGGAATGGGGCGCGCCGAGCACAGTTCGCCGAGGCCGCACGCATTCCTCTGGAAGAAGACCAACTGCATCAGGAAGCCGGGCCAGACGGCTCGAACAATACTAAGAGCACCATTACGGATAAGACCGATGCTGAAAGGAGCGGCAAGTGAGCGATTTCACGAGCGAGTTCTGGACTTGGTATATCTCGATCATCACGGTCGTGAGCATTCTCGCCTGCGGCGTGTTTCTCTGGAAGCTGACCACGCGCAAGCTGGCGCCAGGGGAAAAGCCCGGCACTATGGGTCATGTCTGGGATGAAAACCTCGAGGAGTACAACAACCCGCTTCCCAACTGGTGGCGCTGGCTGTTCTATATCACCATCGTGTTCTCGCTGATCTATTTAGTGCTGTATCCCGGACTTGGAAGTTTCAGCGGAACACTCGGCTGGAGTTCCGTCGATCAGTACGAGATAGAGATGGCAGCGGCTGACGAGCAGTTCGGTCCGATCTTTGCCAAGTATGCGGCGATGGAAATACCGGCTGTGGCGGCCGATCCGCAGGGCCTCAAGATCGGCGAGAATCTTTATCTTAACTACTGTGCGCAGTGTCATGCCTCGGATGCCAGGGGCAGCCGCGGGTTCCCGAACCTGACCGACAATGCTTGGCAGTATGGCGGTGAACCCGAGACCATCAAGCTTACGTTGCTCAACGGCCGGCAGGGAATCATGCCGCCGATGGCCGCTGCGCTTCCTGGCGAGGGCGTCAAGGATGTTGCGCATTACGTCATGTCGCTCTCGGGCATGACACATGACAATCTACGCAAGACGCGCGGGGCTGACTTGTTCCAGAGTAACTGCGCGGTGTGTCACGGAGCGGACGGTACCGGCAACAAGATGCTCGGTGCGCCAAACCTGACCGATGACGTTTGGCTATACGGACGAAGCGAGTCGGCAATCATCGAGACCATTGTCAACGGGCGCAACAATGTCATGCCAGCATGGGGAGAATTCCTTGGTGAAGACAAGGTACACATTCTTTCCGCCTATGTCTGGTCACTTTCCAACCAATAGGTACAGATGTTGAAAGACGACTGCGTGGCCTTGATCCGGCAATGGGCGAATGGAGCATAGAGCCAGCAACGTATTGTCTGGCGCTCGCTGAACGATGCAGTCAGTGCAGACGCAGGAGGCCACTGCGGAACCGGCCGAACAGGCGCTTTACGAAGTCCGTAATAAGATTCACCCGCGGGCGGTTAGCGGCAAGTTCGCCCTGTCGCGGTGGTTCTTCGTGTGGGCGACCCAGCTGGTTTTTTACGGCTTACCATGGCTGAGCTGGAATGATCGACAGGCCGTGTTGTTCGATCTGGTCCACCGCAAGTTTTATATTTTCGGTCTGGTTTTCTGGCCGCAGGACATCGTCTATCTGAGTGTCCTGCTGATTATCTCAGCCTATTCCTTGTTCTTGTTCACGGCTGTCGGAGGGCGTTTGTGGTGTGGCTATGCCTGTCCGCAGACCGTGTACACAGAAATATTCATGTGGATCGAGCGCAGGATCGAGGGCGATCGCATGAAGCGCATGAAGCTGGACAAGGCTTCTCTGAATGTGCGGAAGGTCGTGATCAAGGCTGCCAAACATGGCGCCTGGATAGCAGTTGCGTTGTGGACCGGTTTTACATTCGTCGGCTATTTCACGCCGATCACGGAGCTCGCGGGCAAGGTGCTGAATTGGTCAATGGGTCCGTGGGAAAGGTTCTGGGTCTTCTTCTATGCCTTTGCTACCTACGGTAACGCCGGTTGGATGCGCGAACAGGTCTGCAAGTACATGTGCCCTTACGCTCGTTTCCAGAGCGCGATGTTCGATCGTGACACGCTGATTATCAGCTACGACCAGGAGCGTGGCGAACCGCGCGGCTCGCGTTCAAAAAGAGCAGACTACAAGGCCAGGGGGCTGGGTGATTGCGTCGATTGCGGCATCTGCGTTCAGGTTTGCCCGACCGGCATCGACATCCGCAACGGTCTGCAGTATGAGTGCATCGGCTGCGCGGCATGCATCGACGGTTGCAACCAGGTGATGGACAAGATGGGCTATCCCAGGGGGCTGGTTCGTTACTCGAGCGAGAACGCTCTGGAGAACCATCTGGATTTTGCGGGCATGATAAGACGCGTGGTACGGCCGCGCATCCTGATTTACACCGCTGTGCTGTGGACCATCATTATCGTCGCGGCATTTGCTCTGACCAATCGCGTGCCGGTCAAGGTCGACGTGATCCGCGATCGCATTACGATGGTTGCACCGGATGACCCCGTGGTTGAAAATGTTTATCGTCTGCAGGTGATGAACACCTCGGAAATTCCGCGACAGTTCCGCATTTCGGCTTCGGGACTTGATGGCATCGAATTGGAGTCGCAGACACAGCCGATTTTCATCGATGGTGCCAGTCAGCGGGTGATCCCGGTGCGGCTACGTGCTGACAAGCGTCAGACGCGTCCGGGTGCGAATCGCGTCTTGTTTACTGTGGAGACTGTCGGTGGTGATGAGCAAATCGTGATTGAAGAAGATGCCACCTTCATCACACCAAGGAGCGAATAGGGGAAGCGAATGAATACTCGAGCCATCAGAACGGAGCGCATTCCCTGGTATCGGGAACCGTGGCCGTGGATTCTGTTCGGCATTCCGGCGGTGGCGGTGGTCGCGGGCTTTGTGACCCTGGTTATCGCGATCATCCACCGTGATGGTTTGGTAGCAGAGGATTATTACAAGCAGGGCTTGGCGATCAATCGTGTCCTCGAACGCGAGGCGAGGGCTGCGCAATTGGGTTTGGAAGCACATGTGATGGTGGCCGACAGGCATATCAGGGTGAGGATTACGAACGGGGATGACTTTCCTGCCGGTCTGGTTGCCCGTCTTATTCACCCGACGCGCGCCGGCGAGGATCATGAGATCGCACTCGCGGCGATCACGCCGGGATGGTATCAGGGAAAGATGCCAGAATTCACGGCTGGTCGCTGGTACGTGCAGCTCGAGGATGGAGACTCGACGTGGCGGCTGAAAGGGGTCTGGCAGACAGGTCAGCAGAACATACGGATGATCGCCTCCGGAGAGTCCTGATTGCGAAGGAAAGAGGTGACTACGCGAAGACTGATCTGGATTCTGTGGCCATCGTTCATCGTCGGCGGTATAGCCGAAGTGCTGTTCTTTACGGCATTCGATCCGCTGGACATGATGTTCTTGGGGTATCCGATCACGTGGAGCCGGGAGGCCGTTTATTCGGTCGGTTTTTTCGTGTTCTGGGCGATCTGCGCTGCTTCGAGCACGGCGACATGCTTGCTGCAGCTTACCTCCGAGAAGATCAACCGCTGAGTCCGTTCCAATACGCCGAACGGTCTGCGCCTGTTGCCGCCAACGGCAACAAGATGTGATCTATGTCATAGGCACTCGGCGGCTACGTCGGCCGCATTACGTAAGGTTGTCCGTAGGAGGCTCGTATTGCAACCGGAGTCTTTGCTGTTTGGTGCGAATTGGGTGCTACCGGCGTCGACGGTGTTGGCGCAAGAGTTCGAGGCCGCTTACGTTCGCGACTGCGATGTCAACGAGACTCAAGCGGTCGAATTGGTGCTGGAAGCCATCAAACGATCGGCGGTATCGGCACGGGTGAGCGGCCATGTTATCGAAGTCAACTATTTCGCCGGCGAAGGCATGCACCTGCCAGAGGCGGTCATTGGGACTGCCAGCGCAAGGGCCAAGCCGATCGTGCTCAATGGATTGGCGGGCCATGCTCGGCGCAATCCTCACACTTGATGACCCGATCCTTAACCGGCTTGCGGTTTCCTCGATACCGGGGAACCTCGTGTCAACATTACTCAGGTTAATCGTGATACTGGTACTGTGTTACGCGGTATTTTGTCGACGACAGGCGTGGCCATGTCGGAACGCAGTGCAGGCGGGAATCCCGAGCGGAATAACCGGTGTTTTAGCTTGACCGCTCGGCCTGTCATATCGTGTCCAGAAATGTAGGTTAGGGGATGACGATAGACAGACGGTTAGGAATTATTGCGGAGCTGTTTGTGCTGATTTCGTTTTCGCTTGCGCTGGATGTGCCAGCCAGCCCGTTGTGCTTTTCCAGCTAATGGCTGTGGTTTAGCACCTTCTGTTTGGCGCTAATCTGTTCCAGAGCGAAATCAAGAGAAGGTGCCTGGTGGAAACGTTACTTGACAAGGAGGTCGGAGTGGCACCGATCAAAACGCTGAGGGTTAGCGCCAAAGGGCAGGGCAGGGCGCGAGGCAAGGCCCTGCAGCGCCCCCGCCGTCGTGAGAATCGGAAAACCGCGCCAGTCAAGGACGCTTTATCCAATGTCAGCAACTTTGCCCGACGATAGTGCGCAGTTTTGGAATGTTGAGTATCCGGATGTGCTTTTGCTGGACAGCGATAAGCCCTTCATTTTGAAAGCGAGAGAAAACCCGGCTGACAGTTTCCAGCTTTAGTCCGAGATAGCTTCCGATTTCTTCACGGGTCATGCGTAGATAGAATTCTGACGGCGAGTAACCGCGCGCGGTCATGCGCTGCGACAGATTGAGCAGAAAAGCGGCAAGCCGTTCTTCGGCCCGCATACTGCCGAGCAGCATCATCACGCTCTGGTCGCTGACGATTTCACGGCTCATGATCTTGTGAAGGTGGCGTTGTAAAGAAGGCGCCCCGCGCGACAATTCCTCGAGCCGGGAGAAGGGAATGACGCATAATTCGCTGTCTTCGAGGGCTACCGCGTCGCACGGATGCTGGTCCGTGCTGATGCCATCGAGCCCCATCAGTTCGCCGGTCATGTGAAAACCGGTGACCTGGTCGCGTCCATCTTCGTTCAACAGATTGGTCTTGAAGAAACCGGCGCGCACCGCATAGAGCGAATCAAAAGGATCTCCCGCACGGTAGGCATGTTCGCCCTTGCGGTAAAAGCGACGTACTCTTATCAGGCTATCGAGCTGCTCGAGTTCGTCACTGGAAAGACCGCTCGGCAGGCACAGCTCGCGGAGATTGCATTTGGAGCAGGCGCTGCGAAGTGCATCGTGATCGTAGTTGGGAACCGTTTTCAATTCGGTCATCTTGTTCTTCCCCCCGAAATCAGGCTGCCCGCTAATGCATCGTATTTGATGCTTATCAAGCGGAGTTCACCACCTGAGCTTAAGATTTTCCCGTCGGCCGAATCTGCCAGTAAGAGCTCGTTGATGGCTCAAACCAGAAAAACACCTCTCACGGACCCGGTGATCTTGAAGCAATTCTACACCGTCAGCCCGCGACATACCGTATACCCGTCCACGGATCGCTTTGTTGAGGCATTCGGTCCGGAGGACCATACCTTGTGGCTGCGCAAAAGGGGTATCGGTGGCTTCAGCCGCGCTTTGGGGATGTATGTTCGTATGTCCCCGAGGCGCTCCGTGTGCACCTCGTGCGGGCGTCACAGCACAGTCAGCGCGGAGCACGAGTCGGATTCGCGCTATCTCGCCTACCTTGACAAAGAATTGCGCCTTCACAGCGCTTGTCTGGACGAGCGGGCGCTTGTGTACTTGCACTGGGGCGCAGATACCACATCCTTGCTGCGGAACGATGCGCTTAGCACGGCGTGGCGCCGATTGGATCGCTACTTTGAGCGGTCCGACCAGACCCGTTGTTCCATCGAGATCGACCCGGTTGGAGTTGATGAACAACGGGTTGCGTGCATGGCGGAGGCAGGCATCAATGAACTGTGCGTCAACGTGCGGGAGTGCGACGCACCGGAGCATGCCTGCGTTGACCCAGACCGACTCATGGCGGCGGCCGAGGAGGCCGTCTTTGCGGCGCGCAGATCCGGAATCGGCTTAATCACGGTGAATCTCGTTTTTGGTGTGCCGGGTCAGACGGTGATGTCATTCAACCGAACGCTCAAGAGGCTACTCGCGCTACAACCCGAGCGATTATTGTTGCAGGACTATGTGCGCTTGCCAACGACAGTGAGAACATCGCGCAAAGACAGTCCAGTGGATTGTCATGTTGAAGAGACACGCCTGCAGTTGTTCAGCATCGCAGTGATGCGGTTGTCAGAGGCTGGATATGCTCACATCGGCATGAACGTGTTTGCCAGGTCGGACGATGAGTTGGCTGTTGCTCAGCACCAAGGCAGGCTACATCGTAATATTCAACGCTACTGCTCGTACGGTGACTGTGATGTGCTCGGTGCCGGGGTTGCGTCGATCAGTGCAATCGGACCCACTTACAGTCAGAATGCCCGGTCGATCGAGGACTATTACAGTCTCCTCGACGAGGGCGTCGTTCCTGTTACCCGGGGCATCGAATTGACCACTGACGACCTGGCGCGTCGCACGGTCATGAATGCCTTGATGTGCCATTTTGAGGTCGCATTCGAATCGGTTGAAATCGCACATCTGCTCGATTTCAAGACGTACTTTGCTGACGAACTGGAGGAGCTTAGAGCGTTTACCGATGCCGGTCTGGTGACCATCGATGATGGCTGGCTAAGTGTCACAGACCGTGGTCGTTACGTGGTGTGGCCGATCTGCCAGGTCTTCGATCGCTATTTGCGCTTGGATCGCAGGCGCGCCTCGTTCGAGAAACTGTTGTAGTCGAGCAGCGTAGCGAGGTCAGCCAGAGACAAGTCTGCGCCGCCAAAGCATTGCATGCGCCCGAGCAATCGTTTTCCGCACCATGTCTTGATTTTGGTCAACCCGGGGTGGCGTAGCGGTATCTGAGAATATTGGTGTTGTGTCCCGCGAGCAGGCGAGATTGAATCAGGACGTGCGCGACTCTTCCACCACATCCCTCCTCGATATCGAGGTGCTGAAGAAATTTGACGTGGCCGGCCCACGATACACTTCGTATCCGACGGCAGACCGGTTTGTCGAGTCCTTTGGACCAGAACAGCACGCCGTATGGCTCGCAAAGCGCGGTAGCGGTGGTCTTCGCCGGCCTTTATCGGTGTATGTTCACCTACCATTCTGTAACACCATTTGTTACTACTGCGGTTGTAACAAAGTTGTGACCAAGGACCGCTCCAAGGCGGCGAAATACCTCCGTTACCTCGAGAAGGAGGTGCAGTTGCAGACCAAATTGCTGGATGATCCGAGCATCGCGCAAATGCATTGGGGGGGCGGTACGCCGACCTTCCTGAGCGGCGCCGAGCTGCGTGACCTGGCTCAGATGTTATGTACCTATTTCGATCGCAGCTCGGAATTGGAATGTTCGATCGAAGTCGACCCCCGTGGGGTGAGTGAGGAGAGTGTTTGGCTGCTCGCCGAACTCGGTTTCAACCGCCTGTCGGTTGGTGTGCAGGACTTTGACAGAGAGGTGCAACGGGCAATCAACCGGATGCAGAGCGAGGCTCAGACAGCGCAGGTGATTGCTACGGCGCGGGCGGCAGGTTTCCGGTCAGTCAACGTCGATCTCATTTACGGCCTGCCGAAGCAGACTCTGACCGCGTTCGACCGCACGCTCGACAAGGTGATCGCGTTGTCTCCGGACCGGTTGGCAATCTACAACTACGCGCACCTTCCACATGTGTTCAAGCCGCAGCGCAGGATTGATGCTGCTGATCTTCCCGACGTCGACACCCGGCTTCAGATATTCAGTCTGGCAGTGCAGCGGCTGACGCAGGCCGGCTATGTGCACATCGGGTTGGACCATTTCGCCAAAGCGCAGGACGACCTTGCGGTGGCGCAGCGACGTGGACGTCTGCATCGCAACTTCCAGGGCTACTCGACGCACGTCGACAGCGACCTGCTTGGGCTGGGTGTGTCTTCGATCAGCGCGCTGGGGCCCACTTTTAGCCAGAATGTGCGCACCCTGGATGAGTACTATGACCGGCTCGACGCCAACACGCTGCCGACCATGCGGGGAATCGCACTGACGGACGATGATTTGGTGCGCCGTAACGTCATACTGGCGTTGATGTGCCATTTCGAATTGGCCTTCGATTCGCTAGAGATTGCGCACCTGATCAATTTTCGCGAGTATTTTGAAACGGAGCTCCAAGAACTCGAGGCATTCGTGGACGCCGGGCTCGTCACCGTCGAAGGCGACTGTCTCACGATCACTGAGCGTGGCCGGCATTTAGTGCGCGCGATCTGCATGGTGTTTGATCGCCGATTGCGCCAGCAAAGAATGCGCGCCTCATATTCGAAAGTGGTCTAGTGCCCCACGAATTGGGACTGGCAGCGGTTTTTCTGGTCGGCTTGCTCGGTGCAGGCCACTGTGCCGGAATGTGTGGCGGGATTGTTGGCGCGTTGTCGGCCCAGCCGGGTGGGGCGCGGATGTGGCTGCATCTGACGTACAGCACAGGCCGCATCGCCAGCTACTGCCTTGCCGGCGCGATTGCCGGATCGGTGGGGGGGCTCGGGTTAATGTTCTCCGAAGTTTTGCCAGTGCAGCTCGTGCTCTACGTGCTGGCGAACGTCATGTTGTTAATTCTCGGTCTATATTTGGCGGGCTTGTCGCCGCTGGCGGCGCACTTTGAAGCGGCCGGGCAGTTGCTATGGCGGCGCATCCAGCCGCTTGGCCGGGGTCTTATCCCGGCTGACACAGCGCCGCGAGCGCTGGCCGTGGGGGCGCTGTGGGGCTGGATTCCCTGTGGACTGGTATACGGGGTGCTCGCGACTGCGCTTCTGTCGGGCACTGTCGGGCGCGGCGCACTAGTAATGTTGGCATTTGGCCTTGGTACCCTGCCCAATCTGCTGCTGACTGGCTTGATCATCAGGGGATCTGCCCGAGTGTTTCAGGGACGGAGTTTTCGCACTGTGTCCGGTGCTCTGGTATTTGGGTTCGGCGTTTCCGGCTTGGCTCACGCATTCGACCTCGGAGAGAAGATCCGTACCGGTCTGTTCTGCCTCGGCTGAAGGGGAATTTGCGTCCCGTCCTTAAGGCCACTCGGAGTGCGCTGCAATCGCTGACGCAAAGATCGAGCGCCTTGATATCAATCGTAATCTCGGTATAATCCGGCGCTCCCTTGCCTCATCGGAGCCCGCACTTCGGGAGGCTTTTCGCTCGCCATCGGGCGAACAACCCACAAGGAGTTTGGCGAATGCGGCATTACGAAATCGATTTTGTTGTTCATCCCGACC
>CP070775.1:3513768-3519012 GCA_020346185.1 Betaproteobacteria bacterium
CCTGCATGTCGCCGCTTTGCGATTCGCCGAGCACCTCGCCGGCACCGCGAATCTCCAGATCGTGCATCGCCAGAAAGAAGCCGGCGCCTAGCTCGTCCATCATTTGAATCGCTTCGAGCCGTTTTTTTGCCTGACCGCGTAATGCCTCATCCTCAGGCGTCAACAGGTAGGCGTATGCCTGATGATGTGAGCGTCCGACGCGACCGCGTAGTTGGTGCAGCTGGGCCAGGCCGAATCTGTCGGCACGATTGATAATCATGGTGTTGGCAGTCGGGATGTCAATACCGGTCTCGATGATGGTGGTGCACAACAGCATGTTAAAGCGCGCCTGGTAGAAGTCACGCATGGCCAGTTCGAGGTCGCGTTCGTGCATTTGTCCATGCGCTACACGAATGCGCGCTTCCGGTAGCAGGGCAGCTAATTTGTCGTGCATCCGTCCGATCGAGCTGACTTCGTTGTGCAGGAAGTAGATTTGTCCGCCGCGCTTCAGTTCGCGCAGCACCGCTTCACGTATCAGTCCATCACTGAAAGGTGCGACAAAGGTCTTGATGGCGAGTCGTTTTTGTGGCGCCGTGGCAATCACCGAGAAATCGCGTAACCCTTCCATTGCCATGGCCAGGGTTCGTGGAATGGGCGTAGCCGTGAGCGTAAGCACATCGACTTCGGCGCGCAGAGCTTTGAGTTTGTCTTTCTGGCGTACGCCAAATCGGTGTTCCTCGTCAATAATCACCAGGCCGAGGCTCTTGAAATTAACTCCGCGGCTAAGCAATTTGTGGGTGCCAATCGCGATATCGATGCTGCCATCGGCAAGGCCGGTTAGGGCTGCAGCGATTTCCTTTTCGCTACGAAACCGCGACAGTTCCGTAATTTTCACCGGGTACTCGGCAAAGCGATCGGAAAAGGTCTGGAAATGCTGCTCTGCCAGCAGGGTTGTTGGCACCAGCACGGCAACCTGCCGATTATCTGCGACGGCGACGAATGCAGCTCGCAACGCAACCTCGGTCTTGCCGAATCCGACATCACCGCAGATCAACCGGTCCATCGGTTTGGTCGATTTCAGATCGCTGATCGTGGCTTCAATTGCCATGGCCTGATCGGCGGTTTCTTCAAAGGGAAAACCGTCGCTGAAGGCAGCATAGTCGTGGGCGTCGAGACCGAATGCATAGCCTTTGCGCGAGGCACGCAGGGCGTACAGACTGAGAAGTTCGGCCGCAGTGTCCCTGACGTGTGCAGCGGCGCGCTTTTTGGCCTTTTCCCATTGGCCACTGCCGAGCTTGTGCAGCGGCGCCAGCTCCGGCGGCCCGCCGCTATAACGGCTGATGACTTCGAGCTGAGAGACCGGTACATACAGCTTGTCGCCGCCATCGTATTCGAGGTTAAGGAACTCGGTCGGACCGTCACCCAGATCCATGGTAGTCAAACCGGTGTAGCGGCCAACCCCGTGCTGGATGTGCACCACCGGATCGCCAGGCTTAACCTCCGAGAGATCTCTGAGCATGTGCTCGGTGGAGACCCGTCGCTCGCGGGAGCTGCGTGTTCGTGCCTGTGCCGGGAACAACTCATTTTCGGTGATCAGTGCGATTTTGTGTTTCCGATCAACGAAGCCGGAATGGACTTCACCGACAGTGATAATCAGACCAGCAGCAAAATTTTCGAAAGCCTCCCAGTCGTCGACGGCGGGCGGGCGTAAGCCGTGCTCCTTGAACAGGTCAAGTAGGGTCTCGCGGCGGCCGAGACTATCGGCAACCAGCAACACGCGCCCATCGTAGTTCCCGACGAATGCCTTTAGCGCAGTGAGTGGATCGTCGGCGCGGCGATTTACGGCGACATTGGGCAGGGGCTCGGCGAACTGGCTCGGCGCATCGGTGCTGGCCCGAAGCTCGAGGCGTGGGAACGGCTTTACAGCACCGAAGAATTCGTCCTCACGCATGAATAATTGACCCGGCGGCAGCAGTGGGCGATCAGGGTCACCGCGCAGAAGCCGGTAGCGCGAATTGGTTTGTTCCCAAAATGTCTTGACAGCACCCGAGATATCGCCATGAAGGCAAAGCACGCTTTGCTCGGGCAGGTAATCAATGAGCGTCGCTGTCTCGTCGAAGAACAGTGGCAGGTAATACTCAATGCCGGCGGGCATGCCACCTTGCGACACATCCTTGTAGATGCGGCTTTTGGCGGGATCGCCTTCGACAGTCTCCCGGAACCGCGTACGAAATAGTTTGCGCGCTTCGCCGTCGGTCGGAAACTCGCGCGCCGGCAGCAGACGTACTTCTCCGACCTTGTAGATGCTGCGCTGGGTGTCCACATCGAAGGTGCGAATGCTGTCTACCTGATCAGCAAACAGGTCGATCCGGTAGGGAACAACGCTACCCATCGGAAAGACATCAATGACTCCGCCGCGGATACTGTATTCGCTGGGAGAAACCACCTGACTAACGTGAGAGTAGCTTGCCAGCGTCAATTGCTTGCGAAAGCGTTCGATGTCGAGGTTTTGGCCACGTTTGAGGAAAAAAGTATAGCTCGCCAGAAACTCCGGCGGCGGCAGCCGGTACAACATGGTTGTTATCGGCACGACGACCACGTCGCACTCGTCGCGCGATATCTGGTACAGCGTCTCGAGTCGTTCCGAGATCAGATCCTGATGGGGAGAGAAGGCATCGTAGGGGAGCGTCTCCCAGTCGGGGAACAGGTGTACACGACAATTACGCGCGAAGAATCGCAACTCCTCGACCAGACGCTGTGCTTGCGCAGCGGTTTCAGTTACCACGATCAGCGGGCGACGTGCCAGCGCCAGCCGAGAAAGCAATAACGCATCGCCGGAGCCTGGCGGCAAGGCAACACGATTATGCTCGCCCTGGCGTGGAATGAGAGAGGAATTGTTCATGCTGAGAGCTATAGCGTTATATGTTATCAGTCAACAGTGGCCGGCGCGCGGCTCACCGCTATGGGCGTCGCTTGCGGCTCGGTGCGCGGCACACCGATAATGTCTGCTGGCGCTGGAGAAAGGCACGCATGCCACGTTATGTCGCGTTGATCCCCGCTGCGGGAACCGGGTCCCGCTTCGGGAATGGTCGTCCCAAGCAGTATCTTGACTTGCTTGGCAAGCCGATGCTGGCGTACTCGGTCGAAGCGCTTGCGCGGCATCCGCGGATTTCCACAGTGATGGTCGTGATCTCGCCGGACGATACCTGGTTCCAGCAATTTGATTGGGATGTTTCCGGCGTCAAGCTGCAGTTTCACCGGGTCGGGGGGGCGACGCGAGCGCAGAGCGTCAGAAACGGTCTCGAGGCATTGGATGACGAAGTAGGCGCCGACGATTGGGTGTTGGTGCACGATGCCGCCCGGCCCTGCCTTGCAACAGAATTACTTGACCGTCTTATTGAGGGGGTCGGCGACGATGCCATCGGCGGCCTGCTCGCAGTGCGTATTGCCGACACCTTGAAGTCAGCTGACGAGAGCAACCGGGTCGCCAGTACCCAGTCGAGAGAAGGTTTGTGGGGTGCGCAGACACCGCAGATGTTTCGTCGCAGTTTGATCGAGCGGGCCATGAGGGAAATGCAGTCGGCCGACGTAACCGATGAGTCTTCAGCGGTTGAGTGGCTCGGCTTCCAGCCCTTGCTGATTGAATCATCGGTGGAGAATCTGAAGGTCACATTCCCTGCCGATCGGCAGCTCGCAGAAACGATACTGAAGGCACGCATGGATGGGCATTGATGCTGCGTGACCACCTGACCGACACACACCAATGCAAGGGAAGCCAATGCGAATAGGGGAAGGTTTCGACGTGCATGCCCTCGTTGAGGGGAGGCCGCTGATTATCGGGGGTGTAACGATTCCGTTCGAGAAGGGGTTGGCAGGACACTCCGATGCCGATGTGCTCTTGCACGCCATCTGCGATGCATTGCTGGGTGCTGCCGCGTTAGGGGATATAGGGCGACATTTTCCGGATAGTGACGACAAGTACGCCGATGCCGATAGTCGTGCACTGTTACGAGAGGTCGGTGCCATGCTCGCGCAATCCGGTTTTGCCATTAGCAACATCGACTCGACCATCGTTGCCCAGCAGCCGAAAATGGCGCCATTTATCCCGGACATGGTCGCCAACATCGCGGGCGATCTTCAGATCGATGCGGGCAACGTCAGCGTTAAGGCAAAGACAACCGAGAAGCTTGGTTTTGCCGGCCGCGGCGAGGGTATCGCGGCTAAAGCGATCGCGCTGCTGAAATCGCTCTGATGTCGTCTGCGCCTGGCGCAAATCACGCTGCGCAGCGACTGTTCTTCGCTCTATGGCCGAATGCCAAGCTGCAGGCCGCGCTGCATCTTGCCGGTGAGTCTCTGCAAAAAGCGTTTGGCGGGCGCGTCGTGCGAACGGAAAACATCCACCTCACATTGGCATTTCTGGGATCGGTGCCGGCAGAGCGCGCCGATGAACTGCGCGGCATCGGTAGCTCGATCACGGTCGAACGCTTTCAACTCAAGCTGACTGAGACCGGTTGCTGGAAACGCAGTGCGGTGGGATGGATTGCGCCGGAGAGTCTGCCCGAACCCCTGAAGGACCTGATGCTGGATCTGCGCAGCCGCTTGCTGGCAGCCGGATTTCGTGTCGACGACAAGCCATTCGCGCCGCACGTAACGTTGCTCAGAAAGGCGAAATGCCGACCACAACCCGCCGGAGAGCAAATACCGCTCGAATGGCGTGTCGACCATTTCACCCTGATGCGTTCGGACACTTTGCCCGACGGGCCGCAATACTCGCAGGTCGGAACCTGGCCACTTTCCTAGAACGCGGGATGTCTAATAATGTGACCTAGCCTGCGGCACTTTGTGTGAAGAGCGATTCAGCTACCGGTTCGATATCAAGTTGCAGCGCTTCATTGAAGCGGTTGAAGAACTCACACATCCCTGCGCGCACTGTCAATTCGACGATCTGGCCACGATCGAAAGTCTGGCTCAATTCGGCGAACAGCGAATCGTCAATGCGGCCTTGTCTGGTGTTCATCTGCTCGGCGAATCGAAGTACGGCCTGTTCGACCGGATCGAAGAGCTTACCCTCGCGCCACGATCCATCTTCAATCGCCTGCAATTGTGCGGCAGTAACACCGTAGTTCAATGCCGGTGGCGTGTGGTGCACCACACAGTAATGGCAGCGGTTTAACCGCGAGACCATCAGGATCGCCAGCTCCAGGTACTTTTTGTCAACCGTGCTTTGCTGGTAGTAGGCTTGCATCAGTCCATGCATTGCGCGCA
>CP070775.1:3519112-3531302 GCA_020346185.1 Betaproteobacteria bacterium
TCTCGTTGCCTCGCCACCGGGGTCATAATAGCGTTTTGACGAGCCGTGGTTTGCGGTTGCGCGGCCGCAACTTGCGCGCGACCGATCAGGGGATGCGATGATAAAGGCTTACACCCAGCTATCCGCAGGACTTTTGTTCGCACTGTTTGCGGCGCTGCCCGCCGCGGCAGTTCCGGAAATAGGCGAGCCGGCGCCGCCACTGAAAGGCACGTTGTTTTCGGGCAAGCAGTTCGATCTAACCAAAATGCGCGGCAAGGTCGTGCTGATCAACTACTACTCGAGCTATTCCAAACAGTGTGCCTTCGAAATCGGCAGCATTGAAGCCTTTCTCGAAGAAAATCGCGACAAGGGGCTCGTCGTCGTGTACATCGGCGTAGACCGCCCGCAGGACCGCCATCGAGTCGAGCGCATGGTCAAGCTCTACAACCTCGAGGGCTTCATGAGCAATGAATTGGAGGAAAATGGTTTCGGCGAGAAATATCGCGCTCCGCGGGCTTTTGTCGTTGATCGAAAGGGTATCCTGCGCTCGCGCGAATACGGCAGCAAGACGCCAAGCTACTTCCAGAAGCATCTGGTTCCGGTGCTCGCTGAATAACACGAGCCATTGAGCTGCGGTGCAGCTGGAAGAACTTGTTCAGCAAAGCCGGCACTCAGGGCAAATCCCGAACCACACGAAAACCGAGATCCGTGTCGCGCGTACCGAGAAACTTGAAGCGGCTGGATTCAATCAGATAGAAAGGTTCATTGGTAAGCCAGGATGCGCCCCGGTAGCCGCGCAGCGAACAGTCTCCGTCAACCCAGGGCCTACCGTTTCCCGGTGCGCCCCTCCAATCGGGGCTGGCACAATCCTCGGTCCACTCGAACACGTTGCCAATGGTGTCATACAAACCGAAAGCATTGGGTTCGAACGATCCGACTTTCGCCAATACAACCTGTCCGTCGTCGCACGGCATAGGCTCCCATTCGAAGCCAAATTCCGCGTGAGCTGATTGGTCGTACACATTGCCGTACTTGCAAACTTCAGCGGGCGGAATGTCCCAGAAACGGTTCATGCCAAGGCCGGCGCGCGCCGCGTATTCCCACTCCGAATTGGTCGGCAGGCGATAGCTTTCGCCAGTCTTCGAAGACAGCCATCGGGTATAGGTGACCGCATCACTCCAGCTCAGATTGATTGCCGGTCGTCTGCCGCGGCCCCCCTCAGCATTATCAATCGCCTCGCATTTTCCATCAGCTACGCACAGGTCCCACTCGTCAAACGTGACCTCGTACTTGCCGATCGCGAAATCTTCCTCAAAAGTCACCGGGTAGAAAAAACCTTCATTGTGAGGATGTCCGGGGCCCCATGGCGCATTTCGCATTGCAAACGAACCGGCAGGCACAACCACCAACTCCGGGCATGTTTCACAATCGCGGAAGGTGTCACCAGGCTTCAACGTTTGCCCGTGCCCAACAGCAGCAAGAAGCCACAACGCAGCCAGGGCCAGACCGCGCGAGCAAGAACTTACCGCCCGGGAGCATAGCCACAACCGGTGGGCGGACAGCACTTTTGTTTTTCCCATATATATATAGACCAGCTTTATCATGAAGACTCGAGCCGTGCAGTGTAACCAATATGGACAACGCCGCAAGCGCCACGGTCCATCACTACGCTGCGCGGTAAGCGATACTCTGTCCCAGAGCTCGAGACCCAAGAACCCGAAAGCACGCTCTCGCTACGGCACCAGTCAAATGTCCTGATACCATTGAAACTTGGCCAAGCTTCGTTCGGAGGTAATCATGCAACAGCCACGCATTGAAACCTTGCAAAGGATGCCTATCTTCGGCGGCATGCAGCCGGACACGCTGGAATTCCTCGTCGATTCAGCGCAGTCGCGCGATGTCGCGAAGAATGGTTACTTCTTTCGCGAGAACGAAGTCCCCGACTTCATCTATGTGCTCGAAAGCGGGTCTGTCGCAGTCCTCAAATCCTGGCTTGGCAAGGAGTACAAGATTCGCCACCTGGGCCCGGGAGACTGCTTCGGTGAAATGGCGTTGATTGATCTGTTTCCCAGAAGTGCGTCGGTAGTAGCACTATCCGATTGCAAAGCCATCGCCTTGTCACCGGACGTGGTCCATCGACTCTGTGAACGCAATCTCGAGCAATTCGCGTTGATACAGATGAACTTCGCGCGTGAGCTGAGCCGTCGCCTGCGTATTGCCGACGACCGGATATTCAGCTTCAAAATGGGGCAGCCGTTCACCGATGAAGAGGAGCTACCACCAGTTGCCTGAGTGCTTGTTTCTATCTTGGAACTGCGTGAACTCCGATACACGGACTGAGCGCCATCACAATCACACTTGACGACGAGGTCAGCGTGAGGGCACTTGACTTGGTTCCGGGGAAATCGGTTGCAGTTCGCATGGCACGATGCGCAGGACGTGCCTGCTGGATCGGCGCTGTCGCCGCAACGCTAGGCGTCGCGTCCGTAGGCGCGATTGTTTCGGACCGGCATCTGCAGGGGGTAAGCGCGCTGGAGTGCGATCTGGAGTCTTCCCAGTCTGAGTTCAGGATGCTGGTCAACGCCAGGAAGCACACGCTGCAACTCGAGAATGATACGCAGAAGATCACCTACGAAGAGATCTCTGAGGACACGATGCGGTTTCCGCTGACACTTCCTGGTGCTCCTGTGCGAATCTGCGAACTGCAGTTCCCGGCCGGCGCGCTGGTATGCACCAGTGACGATGGTCAAGCAGACCTGGGGTT
Source organism: Betaproteobacteria bacterium (assembly GCA_020346185.1). Classification (GTDB taxonomy): domain Bacteria; phylum Pseudomonadota; class Gammaproteobacteria; order Burkholderiales; family Eutrophovitaceae; genus SG8-40. The sequence continues at coordinate 3,521,856 of CP070775.1, forward strand.
CTGCCTTACCATATCGTGACTTGCGGACGGCAGCCTGACGCCGCAATGACTGCGGCATCAGGTTGCGGTGCACTCACATAGCTTGACTGCGACAAGATTCAGTTGCCAATGTGCACCTGGTACATGGCATTGTTGGAGAAGGTACAAGTACCCGCCCCTATCCTCGAACTACTCATCTCATAGTCACATCGGGCGAAGACGCCGCTTGGGCCGTAAGCGCTGGCTATTCCCCGCCGCTTGTCATTCTCAACTCGGGTAGCCTCTCCGACGAGCGTCTCCCCCTGATAATTGAAAGTGAATCGCCCCTTGCCTGTCATCATATTGGTCACTTGACCCGTGAGCACACCGGTCTGATTAGCGAGGTCATTGATTGGATAGAGCTTGACGTTAAGCGAGTGAGGCACCGGCGGACCTGAAGCTGGTGCCCCCCCGGGCGCACCGCTCTGCCCTTGCGCCGGGGTGAGCGGCGAGTAAGCGTAGACGGTATTGCCGCTCGAGTCCTGGCCAACGGGCATCACATAACAGCCTGTCAGCGCCGACGTCGACAGCGTTACCGCGACTGCGAGTCGCCTTGCACACAACCAGTTGTGCGTTGCAGTGCTGATCGGTCTTGCCTTTGCACTTTTCAATGGATTATTCGGATTCATCGTGTTCCCTCCTTGAAAGATCGCAACAGCCGAGACGATTCAACGGCCGGTCTGCGATGGGGGCATGCTGAAGCAGCACCGGTTGCTAATGACTTACAGAAGGGTTACTGATCGGTTACAGATACATCCCACCGAAAAAGGATACAAATTGATCCTTTAATCAGCAGCTTGTGTCTGGGCCGGACACAGCCGAGACATTCACTCACGTTGCCTGGGTGAGCCTTTCGTATAACGCGGTCGTCTCAGGAGATGGATCGACACACCGGGTGGCAGCGAGCATTTTGCGGCAACGACTGTAGGTGTCGACCGCGTCTGCACGACGTCCGAGCGACGCGTAGCACTCTATGAGACTGCGATAGATGCTTTCGCTCGCATAGTCCCGCTCAACGGCAAGTTCTAGCGCATCGATTGCGCGCTCGGCATCGCCAACCTGTCGCCAGTAACGGGCAAGGTCTACCGCAGCACGAACAAAACGCTGTCGCAAACGATCTCGCAGCTGCAAGGCCCAGGCTTGCTCAGGCTCACTGGCGAGGAACGGCCCGACGTATCGCTGCAGGAGTTGCGTACACAGTTGCGATGCCGTCTCGGAATCGAGTGAGATTTCTTCGGGCCGCGAATGCAGAAGTGAATGAATACGCGAAACCACCTGGTCGAAGGCCCAGATGTCGACCCAGATGTACTTCCCGTCGAGCGTGAGTTTCCCGTCGGAGAGTTGCAGGGCTTTTTCTTCACCGAGCAGTTTTCGCAGACGATGCAAGGTGGTCGCAAACGAACGATGCGCCGAGTCACCATCGATGCGTGGCCACAACGCTTCAACGACGCGTTCCTCGCTAACATCGCGACCGCCGCAGGCAATCACAACTTTCAATAAATCGAGCGGACGGCGTTGTGCTTTGCCGGTGAACGCAATCGGCTCACCATCCTTGGTTACGCGAAACTGTCCAAGCGCCTGCACCCGGAGTGGCCACGGCCAATTGAGCAACGCCGAACTGGTAGCGTCGAGCTGGAGTGATCGCTTCTCGATTAATCTCGCGACAAAATCGGTCTCTATACCGGCTTCCAGTGCCGCGCTGCACAGCTTGGCCAACATTCCCGGACGCCACAGTGGAAACGAAAGATAGTTACGCGGCTTGGCGATCGCAAACGCCTGGCGCAGGGCACGCATTCCCGAGCGCGGTCGCCGGCCGCTATCAAGCGCCACATAGGCAAAGCAAAGCAACCCGGCAAACTCGAGCAGATGATTGCTGATATGGCGGGTGATGTCGTAGACCTGTTGAAGTTGTAGCCATGCCGCGCGTGGCTCACCGCTTTCGTAATGCACGTGGGCCGAAGCAATACGACACATCACCTCGAAAACGGGGCAGCCGACTTCAATTGCCATTCTCTGTGCAAGCTTTTGCTGCTGGTATGCGCTCACCGCGTCATGCCGGAGCATGGCGAGCCACGTCGAAAACAGGTGATACAAACAATTATCGAAGCGCGCCGGTATACCCGGAAGCGTTTCCAGTTCCTTGAGAAAGGCTTCAGCAGAGTCGAGATCGCCGGAAAAAAGTGCCCCCCCGGCGCCATAAGCAAGCAACTGGCGGGACAAGATGTTCACACCCTCGGCACGCTCTAGGTCAAGCCCCTCACGCACTGCTGCATAACAGGCATCGCCTTGTGCGCTGAGCATGAAGTAGGTGGCTTCGACCGCCTTCAACGAAGTCAGCGCAAACGACGTGACCTCGTGTTCCTGCACCAGTTGCCGCACACCTTCGATCAGTGACCACGCCCTCGGAAAATGTCCGCCATAGACGACACCGAGCGCGATGCGCGTCTCGACCGAGATACGCACATTGATGTCGGCCTGTGCCACCGACGTACGATAGGCGCGCTCCGCCCAATACTCGATTTCCGGGTGATGCGGCTGGCGCAAAACCAATGAAGTAAACAAGCTGCAAACGATGCGCGCCTCGAGAGCGCCCGATACCAAATCGGGATGATCACGCAACAGTTGACCGGTTACATCGATCCAGCGATCGACCAGGGAAAAATCATCCATTTCGTAAAGGATGGCATCCATTGCACCAGAACAAGCGAGCAACTGTCCGAGCAGATCGGGTTCTGTTTGGCGGGCGAACAGATCGCAAGCGCGTTCGTGCAAACGGCGACTCTCGCGCGGCGACGAGTCCGTTCGAGCCACACCCAGCCAATACAACGTCCACGGATGCTGGTCCTGGAACTCCTTGGGTAAGGACTCGACCCACTGCACCAGCGTTTCGCTGCGACCCGAGTCGAGCATCTCCCGCGCGTGGTGACGAATGATTTCGGCAATGCGCTCCCAGTCACTGCCCGCTCGCGCAAGCCCTACGGCTTCCGTAACCAGACCTTGTGAAAGCAACAGGTCGGCTGATGTGCGCTGTAACGCCAGGCGCCTGTCTTTCGGCAAGGAGGCATTGGCGCGCGCTATGACAAACTCGCGCAGCATCGGGTGATACTCGTAGATTGCCTCAGGCGTGGTCTGCTTTAACGTGACGAAGTAATTGTTACGGTAGAGATGATCGAGCCGCTCTCCGGCATCAGCGTGCCCACAGAGTGTGCTCGCCATCTCCGCTGTCATCTGCGGCACAAACGCCGTGGTGAGCAGAACTTCGCGCGTAGCAGCATCGGCTTTCTCAAAGAGCTCACCGGCCAGGTAATCAAAGACCAATTGCGGCGTCGACACATCGGCAGGTGCAGACCATGACCCCGCCTCGGCCTGCTCGAGCATCAGCACCAGGCCGGCGGCCCAACCGTCCGTTTTCTCGTTCAATTCCTTGAGCCGCGCAGCATCCAGCTTCAAACCACGTTGTGCGACGATCGCATCAGACTCTTCCGGCGTGAGCTTGAGATCACGCCAGCCGATCACTTCGAGCTTACGGTTCGCACGCAAACGTGCCATCGAAGGCGGGGGATCGCTGCGGCTGATCAAAATCACTGATCCCCCTGGCGGCACTTCGCTCAGCGCAGTGGCAATGACTTCGTGTAACGCCGATCGCAGCGAGATTTCATGGTAGCCGTCAAAGACAATCGCGAAAGATTCGCCAAGCTGTCGGTACAGCGCCTGAAAATATCTGCGTGTAAAGGCCGCAAGCCCGGTAAGATGCTGCGTCGTCAATTGCGGCAGCCGCAAAGACTTGCGCCTGGCACGTGCGTTGACCGCAGCTTCAAGATGGTAGAAGAACGAAGCGACGTCAACGTCGGTTTCGTCGAACTGGTACCACAGCGAGGCCAGTTTGCGGCCTTCCAGATAACTTGCAGCGAGCGTCGTTTTGCCCGATCCGGGTGGGCCCGCGATCCACACCACCGGATTCTGGCGTGCCTCGTCGAGCAATTCAAACAGCCGCTCCCGGGGATGTACCCCGGTAATACTCGGCTGAGTCGTCTTGGCAAACACAACTCGGGGCCGGTTCATTCGGAAAATGTGCCTTGGGTCAAACGCATTCTAGCCCACTGCTGTTCGGGCACACGTCGCTGAAGCCAAGGTTAGCGAACGGTCGTATATCCGCCCGGTACACCGTGCGGCGAGAGAACAAATTCCCATAACTGCATGCCTCTGGCGCGGAACCCGCCGGCGCAGGACAGCAGGTAGTAGCTGAACATTCGATAAAAACGCTCGCCATATGTTGATCGGAACTGATCCCAGTGAGCGACAAAGTTCCTGTGCCACGCCATCAGGGTCTTGTCGTAGTCGGCACCGAAATTATGCAAGTCTTCCACCACGAACAGATTCTCCATGCTCGCACCAAGCTGCTTCAACGAAGGCAGCATGCCGTGGGGGAAGATGTACTTGTCGATCCAGGGCTCCGTGTAGTTCTTGCTCACATTGCCGCCGATGGTATGCAACATGAAAAGCCCGTCGTCCTTCAACTGCGAACGCACCAGTTGCATCAATGTCCGGTAGTTCTTGTAGCCGACGTGCTCGCAGACACCAACACTGACTACCTTATCGAACCTGATACCTGCAGGATTGTAGGTGGCAACGTCCCGGTAGTCGCATAGATGCAGTTGCACCGGTAGTCCTTTGCACAAGGTCCTCGCGTATTCAACCGGTTTCTCCGAGATGCTCAGTGCAACAACCTCGCAGCCGTGTCGCTGCGCCATGAACCTGGCCAGGCCGCCAAACCCGCTTCCCACTTCGAGCACTTTGTCCCCGGGCTGGAGGTCAAGTTTGCGGCACACCAGATCGTATTTGGCGAACTGCGCAGCATCGAGCGAATCAGCGTGCAACCAATAGGCACAGGTATACGCCATGCTCTCGCCGAGCATGGCCCGATAAAGCTCATTGCCGAGGTTGTAGTGGGTGTTCGCAACGTCCTTCGATTTCCTGGGTGTTTGCTGGTTGACGATCGAATTGATCAGCTTGCGCCACGCGAAGGCAGGACTGTACAAGCGCCGATCCATCGCTTTTCCCAGTGCCCGGCTGAACAACGCGTCGAGTTGATCACAATCCCACCAACCATCGACATAACTCTCTCCCGCGGCAATGGTGCGGCCGCGCGCAAGGCGAGCATAGAGGCGTTCGTCATGCACTTGCAGATCCCATGGCTGGTCGCCGTTTATAGTGATTCCCGTCTCTGCCAGCATTGCCGTCAGAGTTGATCGCGTGATGCTTTGCATGTGTCGCCCCATCGATACAGCAATCCTACTGCCAAAGATAATGATAAAAGCAATTCACGCGACAGCAGGATAATTTGATCTAGTTTGTTGTTTTGATGATGAATACCTCTGCGCGAGTTACAAGTGCCGATCTTTGCGCACCGGCCTGTTCGCGCTTGGTGAGTCCAGTGCCTTGCCCGTCGCCAAGAAAATGCCACTGTCCGGATTTCGCGATTTCGCTACACTTCCCGCATGGCTGACAGCAAGCTAAGGATCGGGTTGGTCGGGGCCGGCACCATCATGCGCGTCGCGCACGCGCCGACTCTCCATGCGAGCGTCGACGCCGAACTGGCCGCCGTATTCGACGTCGAATTGAAGCGAGCAAACGCGATCAGCAAATCTTTCGGTGGCCGCGCTTACGACAATCTCGAGCAGATGTTGGCGGCTGCGGATCTGGATGCGGTAATTGTTGCGACACCGAACTGTTTCCACGAAAAGAACGTTATCGCTGCGGCGGAGCACGGTTTGCACGTGTTGTGTGAAAAACCGCTGGCTATCGACGTGGCTTCGGCAGCAAGAATGATCAAAACCTGTGACGATTCCGGAGTCGTTTTGCAAACCGGATTTAATCAACGATTCTGGACACAAAACCGGATCGCCAGGGAAATTATTGATTGCGGCCTGATCGGCGAGATTCATCAGATGCGCTCGCTTTACTCGGAGAAGTCGACGGCCTATCCGGCAACGACGGCATTTCGTTACGACCTGGTGAAATCGGGCGGCGCGACGATCATTGATCTCACCGTGCACCGTATCGACATTGCCCGCTATCTGGTGGGAGACATCGCCTCCGTATTTGCGGAGCTCGAACATAGCTTCCTGCCTGAGAAGGTGGACGACAACGTATGGCTGCTGACAAAGTTTGTGAACGGCGCGCGCGGATGTCTGACCAGCAACCGTATTTCCCCGAACATCGGTGACGGCACAGACATTTTCGGTACCGAGGGCACCATTCACATCGCCACCGAATCGATCAATCCCCACAACTCTGCGCCGCTGCGCGTCTACACGGAGAAGTCAAAATCGCAGTTGCCCGACATCCTGCAGCAAGCCTGCTATCCGGATGCCTGGTGGAAGGAGTTCGACGGCGGCTGGATCACGGTAAAGCCGCCGCGAAGCAATCCCTACCGGTTGCAGTTGGAAGAGTTCTGCGCAAGCATCCGCGAAGGGCGTCCGAGTCATGTTTCAGGAGTGGACGGTTTGCGCGCACAAGAGGTGGTTCAGGCCGGCTACCTGTCGCACGAGTCGGGTACGTGGGTCGATCTGCCGTTGCCTGCGAACGCGCCTTTCAATATTCCGACGTATTCGTGAGGTCCGCGATGTATTCTTGTTTTCACAGTGTAGGGCTGCATCAGTTGCCGCCAACGAAGATGGTCGAGCGGGTTGCCCGCGCAGGTTACGCAGCCGTCGAACTCAATGCCGAGACACTGCCTTTCGCCAAGCCGCACGTGACACCCGAAACAAGCGCTCAGGATCGCGTCGCCATCGTCGAAGCCTGCAAGGCGAGTGCGATCCGGATTCCGGCGCTCGGCGCAAAGATCAACATGGTCGACGAAAACCCCGCTGCACGAGGGAACGCGTTCGGTTTCGTCAAAGGCTGTATCGACCTGGCCGCGGACATGAAAGTGCCCTTCGTGCACATACTGTCGGGAAAGCCCGCTAGTTCGGTTGACCGTGAAGACGCCTGGCGCTGGTTTGCGGATGCAGTCCGGAGCCTCACCGACTATGGACAAACCAAAGGGGTCGAACTCGGCATCGAAGCCATTGTCGGCCAGTTGTTTCGATCAGTTGGTGATTTCCAACGCCTTTATGCGGATCTGCCAGGTGTGCCGTTCTGGATTAATTTCGACCCGAGTCATTTCATCGTGCAAGACGAAGATCCGCGGCGCGTTCCGGATGAATTTGGCGACAAGATCCGGCACGTGCATCTGAAAGACGGCAAGGGTCACTTCCCCGACTTTTCATTTCCTCCGTTGGGGCAAGGCAATATTGATTTTTTCGATCTGGTGCAACGCTTGCGCTCTGTCGGTTACGACGGCGCACTTTCGGTTGAATACGAGGCACAAGCCTTTGGCTATGACCTTACGGAACAAGAAATCGTCGAGGGTGAAAAGGCGTTTGTCGACCAACTGCTGTAAGGGACAGTTGGCAGCGAGCGTGATGCGTGACGGGCGCACATTCGTTTGTCATCGGGCCAGGCAGACTCAGCAAGAGAGATGACCATGAAATCCGAGCAAGACAAATCCGCTGCTGGTGAGACGGGTGCGACCCGACTCCCCGAAACAACCGAGGCTCGTGCCGAATGGCTTGCCAAGGCAGGCGGACTGCAAGCTGCGATTGAGGCGGGCTATCTTGGCGAAGTCGTCAGCATGCCGCTCGCCGAGGCTCTGGTGCTCGGCCTGATGCGCCAAGGTGTCAGGAAGTACCTGGTGATCTTCGGCCATGGTTCGACCGCCTTGGGCGAAGCGCTACGGGCCTACGAGGTCGCGGGGCTGATCAAGGGGTTTCAGTTCCGCAATGAGGTGGAAATGTCCCACGCGGCCACCGCGCTGCGCTGGGTCTACGACGAGCCTTGCGCGGTGGTCACCTCGATCGGTCCGGGTGCACTCCAGGCTATGGCCGGTTCGCTTGCGGCAGCTTCCAACGGTGTCGGTGTCTATCACATCTACGGTGACGAAACGACGCACGGCGAAGGCTACAACATGCAGCAGGTGCCCAAGCCGGAACAGGGTTTGTTCGGGCGCATCACCGGCGCCATGGGCGGGGCTTATACGCTGCAAGCACCCGGTTCAGTGCGTGATGCACTGCGCAAAGGCGCGGCAACCGTTTTTCATCCATGGAAAGCCGGACCTTTCTATCTCAATTTGCCACTGAATACCCAGCCGGCAGAAGTGACGTTGCGGTTGGATGCCTTGCCGCAACGCCCCGAATTTCCGCCACTGGTTCCGGCCGGCAACGACATCATTGACCAGGCTGCGCGATTGATTGTCGCCACATCAAGGGTGGCGATCAAGGCCGGTGGCGGCGCGCGCCATGCGGCCAGGGAATTGACGCGGTTTGCCGAAGCGTCAGGGGCAGCAGTGGTCCTCAGCCCGGGGTCAACCGGCGTGCTGCCGGACGCCCACCCGCAGAACATGCACGTCGGCGGTTCCAAAGGCTCGATCAGCGGCAATTTCGCCATGGATCAAGCCGAGCTTTTGGTTGTTGTCGGAAGTCGCGCTGTATGCCAAAGCGATTGTTCCGGCATTGGCTGGCCCAAAGTGCGCCAGGTAATCAACATCAACGCCGATCCGGTCGATGTGCAGCATTACAACGAAACGCTTGCGCTGACCGGAAACGCGGCCCTCGTTCTCGAAGCGCTAGCGGGGAGAATCGAATCACTTGAAGCGACTGCCAGCCACGCTGATTGGCTGCGCGATTGCGCCGCCAAGAAAACCGAATGGGCGGCGTTCAAGGCGACGCGTTTCACCGCACCGCGCGTGCGTGACGACGTGTGGCAGCGCCCGGTGCTGACACAACCGCAGGCAATCCACTTTACCGACCAGTTTTGCCGCCAACACGGTGCCATCAAGTTCTTTGATGCCGGTGACGTGCAAGCCAACGGATTCCAGGTCGTCGAGGACGACCGGCCCGGCGAAACCTATACAGAATCAGGTGCCTCCTACATGGGCTTTGCCGTTTCGGCACTGCTGGCGAGCGCCCTGGCCGAACAAGGGCATTATGCGGTTGCCTTCACGGGCGACGGGTCGTTCATGATGAATCCGCAGGTATTAATCGATGGTGTGGAACATGGCGTTCACGCCACGATCGTCATCTTCGACAATCGTCGCATGGCCGCCATCAGTCAATTGCAGGTCGCGCAGTACGGGCAGGACTACCGCACCAATGATGCGGTGCCGGTCGACTACGTCCAGATGGCCAACGCCGTCACCGGCGTAAAGGCGCTCTGGGGTGGTGATGACGCGCCTGCTTTGCGTAAGGCGCTCGAACAAGCGCACGCCCATCCAGGCCTCAGCCTGGTTCACGTGCCCGTCTACTGCGGGCCCGACCCCTTGGGCGGGATGGGCGCTTACGGCAGCTGGAACGTTGGAAACTGGTGTGCCGAGGTGCAGGGGAAATACGC
>CP070775.1:3531402-3535285 GCA_020346185.1 Betaproteobacteria bacterium
CGACTCCGGTTGCGCGTTTGACGCCATCTTGCGTTTCAAGGTCGACGCGCTCAACGTGAGCACGGCTGACAATAGTGAGATTCTGACGGCGCCGGATCGGTTTGAGAAAACAGCGCACAGCATTCCACCGCACGCCACCTCGCTGGTTTACCTGGAAGTAGGCATTGCCAAGATTGTCACCGCGATTGAATTCGTCGATCTTGGGGATACCGCATTCTTCAGCCGCATCGCGCCAGGCATCGAGTATCTCCCAGCTCACGCGTCTTTCCTGCACCGGCAATTCTCCGCCGGCACCGTGCAGTTCGTCCGCCCCATGCACGTAGTCTTCCATGCCTTTGAAATAGGGCAACACGTCATTCCAGCCCCAGCCCGGGTTGCCGGAGTCGACCCAGGTCTGGTAATCACTTTGCTGACCGCGCATGTAGATCATGGCATTGATAGAGGTGCAGCCACCCATGACCTTACCGCGCGCATAGCCCAAGGCCCGCCCATTCAAGCCCTCGTCCGGTTCAATTTGGTACATCCAGTCGGTGCGCGGATTGCCGATCGTGAAAAGATAGCCAACCGGGATCGGAATCCAGAAGTAATTGTCACTGCCACCGGCTTCGATCAGCAGCACGCGGACGGTCGGATCCGTGCTCAGCCGGTTTGCCAGCAGGCAGCCCGCCGAACCGGCGCCAACGATCACATAGTCATACGAACCCAGCTTTTCCGCCATGTTGTCTCCCCACATTCTGTTCTTTTCATGCTGCGCGGATATCCTCAGGACCGCGCGCGACGGGTGCAGTGACGAAAGTATATGTCAGTGTTTGGTGCTCACGGTGTCTTCTGGTGCCATCCAGGCATCAGCAAAGATGTCGGCAAGGTTCTCGAGCTTCTTGACATCCAGGTAGATCGAGAACACAACTGATGAAGAAATGGTCGCCGGAGATCCGGGCCCGGTGCGTCGCAGCTTGCCCTCCAGCACGACATGGCTTTGCATCGGCCGGCTGACTTTGAGTGTCAGCTCCTTGTTGCTGCTTGGGCTGCCCAACGTTACATCGTCGCGTTCGCCGCGTGCCATGGCGTATAACTCATCGATGAAGCGCTCGGCGGCGCTTCCCCGCACCCAGACGTCCTGTTGCTCGCCGGTGAAGCCGGCTCCGTGAACGGTGATGCCCAGACGCAGATCACCGGCCCCGGGCATGTCCGGGGCGACTGGCTCGCGCACTTCGATATCGATATAGGAATCCGCGTTGCCGAGTCTCATCGGTGCCACTTCCCGAGGTCATTTATGTAGTTCATGCTGCTTTTCTCCGATCCGGGGCCCGCAGGCGGGCACGCTTCGAGTCATTGCGGCCGCGCCCGGAACGGAGCGACGTTGACCCGCAGTATAAATGAGGGATTCGGGCCCGGTTTTGCCGTCAAGCGCCCGCTTGGATGCACTGCACCAGCCGGATTCCCGGCGCTATCTGAAGCAACAATCCAGCCGCCCCGGGGTTTGCCGACAGGCTGGTGGGTTAGACCCCGAGTGCCACTAAGTCTGGTGCCGGCCGAGTCGCCCGTGGTAAGACGATTTAGTGCGAAGTTCGGGGGTAAAATGCGCCGGAATCCGGTCAGCTGGCCCAAGTTCGGCAGGCCGGACTCACCAGCGATCTGGTCTCGGTGCTCAGTCGACCGACCGGGCGCGCAGTACTTGGCGACCAAAGTTGCCGACTGGACCAGAACAAGACAAACATGAAACCAACCGATATCCGGTAATGACGCAGACTGCGCTCCGCCTCGACGAAATTGCCTGCACTTTCCCGGCGCGGGACGGCAGTGCCTACTGCGCGGTGGCCGATGCCAGCCTCGCTGTCGCTGAAGGCGAGTTTGTGTCGCTGGTCGGGCCCACCGGTTGTGGGAAATCGACCTTGCTCAATGTTGCTGCCGGGCTGCTGGCGCCAAGCGCCGGTTCGGTAGAGGTTTTTGGCGCTGCGCTGTCGGGCCTGAACGACCAGGCGGGTTACCTGTTCCAGAGTGACGCGCTGTTTCCGTGGCGCACCGCGCGCGAAAACGTCATGCTGGGCCTGGAACTGCGCGGCAGGTCCAGAAGGCAGGCCGGGGACCAGGCTGACGCCTGGCTCGCGCGCGTGCGTCTCGCCGGTCACGGCGACAAGTACCCGCACGAGTTGTCCGGCGGCATGCGTAAACGAGTCGCCCTGGCGCAGACGCTGATACTGGATCCGAAGATCCTGCTGATGGATGAACCTTTTTCGGCGCTCGACGTACAGACGCGCAGCCTGATGGAGAACGAGTTGCTCGAACTGTGGTTGCAAGATCGCAAGTCGGTGGTGTTCGTGACGCATGATCTCGAGGAAGCTATTTCCCTGTCGGACCGGGTGGTGGTTTTGTCGGCCGGTCCGGCTAGTCACCCCGTTGGTGAGTTCCCGATCAACCTGTCTCGCCCACGCGATGTTTCCGAGGTGCGATTGATACCCGCGTTTCTCGAACTGCACAGGACCATCTGGGACGCGCTGAAGGTCGAAGTGCACAAAACCCATGAGCGGGAAAACGCCTGATGGGTTTTCGCTGGATATGGGTTTTCCAGCTGCTGTTGCTGCTGGCGCTGTTCGCGATCTGGCATGTGCTGACCCGTGCCGAAATTCTTCCGCCGTTCTTCTTCGGTGAGCCGCTGGTTGTGCTGGAGGTGATCTGGGAGTGGTTTAGCGGTGGGCGCATCTACAAGCATCTCGCGGTTACCCTGGTTGAAACGATACTTGCTTTCGTCATCGGCACCGTGGCTGGCCTTGTGGTTGGCTTGTGGCTGGCATTGTCGAAAACTGCATCACAGCTGCTCGACCCGTACATCAAGGCGTTCAACTCGATGCCGCGCGTGATCCTGGCGCCGATTTTTGCCGTCTGGTTCGGCTTGGGGATCTGGTCCAAGGTGTTGCTTGGCGTGACACTGGTGTTTTTCATTGTTTTCTTCAGCGTCTATCACGGCGTGCGCGAGGTTAACCCGGTGCTGGTTGCCAATGCCCGCATGCTTGGTGCGTCGAAGCATCAGCTGTTGCGCTACGTCTATGTTCCAAGTGCCACCGCTTGGGTATTTTCCAGTTTGCACGCGGCGGTGGGAATGGCCTTCGTCGGCGCGGTCATTGGCGAGTACCTTGGCTCGGCAAAAGGTGTCGGCTATTTGATTCTGCAAGCCGAGGGCGTGTTCGACATCAATACCGTGTTCGCCGGTGTTTTGGTGTTGACTTTCTGCGCGCTGGTGCTCGACCGCATCGTCACCATCGCCGAGCGGCGCCTGTTGCGCTGGCGGCCGGGCCAGGTGGGCTCTCAGAGTTGACTTGGCTGGACTGGCAGAAGCAGTTGCAACTTCCGGGCGCAGTGGTGTCGGCTCGCCACGTTTCCGCTTACATGACCGTTGTTCGCGAGTTGCGCCGCAGTTCGTCTTCTGGTGGCTCGCCAGGCATCCCTGACAACATCCTGGAGCGAAGTTGGATTTCGCGAATCACGCCGTATTGATTGGCGCGGTGCTGGTGATGCTCAGCATCCTCGCCAGCGTGGTGGCGCAGCGCACTGGTGCGCCGCTGCTGCTGGTATTTCTCGGTGTCGGCATGATGGCTGGCGCCGAGGGCGCGGGCGGCATTCATTTCCATAATTTCGAGTCGGCCTATCTGGTCGGCACTATCGCGCTGGCGGTCATTTTGTTCGATGGTGGTATGCGCACCCGGGCCGAGAGTTCGCGTGTCGGTTTGTGGCCGGCGCTGTCACTGGCGACACTCGGCGTGGTATTGACGACCGGCATGATCGGTCTGGCCGCGAGCTGGTTACTCGATTTCGATTGGCGCCAGGGATTGCTGATTGGTGCGATTGTTGGTTCGACCGATGCGGCGGCGGTCTTCTCTTTGTTGCA
>CP070775.1:3535385-3540893 GCA_020346185.1 Betaproteobacteria bacterium
GGCATGAAGTTAAGTTCCATCGACTGCGAATCGTCGAGGATGAACATCAGATTGGGCTTGACCACCGCCGTCGATGCCGTACCCATCGGCGCCACCGCAATGTCGGTAGCAGCAGCGTGAACCACCGAACAGCCAATCACCAGGCTCGCCGTGAGGGCAGTCAGTCTTGCGGCCATCGTGGCCTCGCCTCTCATGATTCGAATTTCTGTTGACGGCCGCTGTTGTTCAGTAGATAAAGGCCTGCACGTAGCTCACCGTGTTACGTGGCCCTTTGGCTCGGGCGGTAACGCGGTAGTAAGGCTTGTTGCTGCCGCTAAGCGGCGTTTGTCCATAAGACCCGCCGCCCTTGGTGCTGCCGGGGGTCGCGCTCGGGACTTTGAAACAGTCAGTTCCGTCGACGCTTTTTGCCGACTCGGCACACATACGGTGCACGATGTAGCGGATTTCGTTGCCGCCGGTATCGGTGCCGACCAAGGCGCTACTCGCTGCCCAGTCAAACGTGGACGGATTGAAGCTGTCCTGCCAGTTGGCGTAATAACCGGGTACGGCATCATTGACCAGGGTGCCGCCCGACTGCGCCGCGAGCCAGTCGCGACCCGCCTCGATGCCTGCATCGGCCGCGCTCAGTGCCGCGCTGCGGAACGCAATGTTGCCAGCGATCAATACGTTGGTGTCAACCGAGCGCATCACCGCGATGCCGGCCATGGTCATCGCCACCAGCACGATCAGTGCGATGAACAGCACCACGCCGCGCTGGGCCTCGCAGCGCGCCGAGCGCGGGGGTGCAGTTGCGGTCGCGAGATGTCTCATGGGTCGGTACTCCAAATCATGTTGCGCAGCGGCACCACCATCTGATAGTTGCGGTAGCGGTAGTGGCGCCAGTCGTTGTCATCACCCGGATTGGTGTCGGGTGTGCCATCGAGATTGGTCATCGTGTAAGCGCCGGCGTACCACGTTGGCGCAACCGTGGTCACGGCGGTTCGTTCAAACTGCGAGCTGCGCACCAATAGTGCCAGGCGCGCAGCCCGCAACTGCAACCAGTCTGTAGCACTGGCCGGGGTAACGTTGTCCCACGTGTCAACAATGCGGTCACCATTGGTGTCTTTCCCGTACTGGGCTTGCAACTGGACAACGCCAGCGGCGAGCTTGGTCTCGCTCAGGCCGTCGTTGTCCAGATCCAGGCCAGGGTCGTAGGGGAAGAGTGTGCGAGTCTCGAGGCTGGCGTTGTTGATCAAGAAAGTGCTGACCCGTAGCTTGGGCCCCAGTCCGAAAAATTGTGCGTTATTGCTGAGAGTTCCGCCGATTTCGATCCCGCCCGGCTTGTTGTATGTCGCTGTTTTCGTCACGGGAAATCCGAATTCATCGGTGTAGGTGTATTCAAATCCTTGAACATGTTGAATGACTTGGCCCGCTTGTATTGCAGTGATTTCGATCAATCCGCAATCCACACCAGCTGCCGGGTCCGAAACTATCGCAAGGTCTCCGGCTCCCAGTCCTGCTATATCGGTCATCAGAAAAGCCTTACTTATGTCTCCCGGAGCTTTGCTGAAGCCGACAGCGCTCAGCGCCGGTTTTGACGTGTTGCTGTAAGTGATCCTGATCTGGTCTGGTGCACCGCCGGGGCCGTCACTGATGACGAGTGGAACGAGAGAAAACGTGAAGTTGGTCGGATTGCGCCTGCTGTCCCAGGCGACCACCGGGTCACAGTGAAGCAGGTTGCCGTGCGGGGATACCATGCCGTAGCCGGCATTGCGAACTTCCCGTTCCAGGCTGAACATGGCGATGTTGCCGGTGATCTGCGCGTCGCTGGCACCGCCGGTTGTGCGTTTGCGGTTCTCCGATATGGTGAACACTTGCATGATAATGGTCATGCCGATCAGTCCGATGAGCATTGCAGCGAGTATCTCGACGAGGCTCATGCCGATCATCGATCGCACGGGCTTGACGTTGTTTGTGCGTTTCACGATTTGCCTCAGTTGATATATGCGGTCATGGCGAACTGGTGAAGGTTGGGGTCCGACGGGTTCTGCCAGAACACAACGACTTCCACTTCGGTACCCACCGACGCGCCCAGGATGCTGGGCCCGATGGTTATTGTCGGGTGGTTGTTGGCAGCGCCGGGTAACGAATTCTCGACTTGGGTGACCCAGTCGGCGAGCGCGGCTGGTGGCGTGCCGCTGCCGTCATAGGCGTAGCCGATGAGATTGGCGCGGTCGAGCCACAGTTCACCAACAATTTCCGTGGCGAGATTGCTCGCCTGCGCGCGGTCACGCGCGTCAGTGGTTGCACGAATTGCTGTGGCCTGCATGCCCACGAGAGCCAATACCCCCAGCGAAAAGATCAGGATGCCGATCAGCGCTTCGAGCAGCATGACGCCCGATTGCGAGGCAACCGACATCAGGCACTTACGCTTGGCTAGCCGCACTCGTTTCATCTTCATGCTCCGTTTAGCAGGCGCGAGTGTCGCCAACGGCGACGATTGCCGGGTCACACATCTTGACCTGGCCACCGACTGCGACTGTGACGTTCAGACAGTTCATGTCGCCGCCTGGCTTGCAGGCGCCGCCGGCCGGGTTGGTGACCTGAATGGTGGCGTCCGCGGGGAGGCTGGTCTTGCCCAGGCCGTCGAAAACAATGGTTGCGCTGGAGGTGGCGATTTGCACGTTGCCACTACCTTCGGCGCTGGTGCGCGACTGTAGCTGCTGAGCCGGATTCATTACGTCCACGCTCCAGCTCGAATCCGGGCCAGTCATCGTGAAGCCGACAAAAGTATTGCGCTTGACAGCTTCGGAGCGTGCCAGTTGCAGACCGGCTTGAACCGATTCCGCCGCGCTACGCAGGCGAGTGTTCTGTATCCACGTCGATACGCTCGGCAACCCCAGCGTCAGGAGTAACGCCAGGATCACCATGCCGATGAGCAACTCGATCAACGTAACTCCGTTGCTGAGGCCATTTCTCATCCGCAGCTACCACTCTTTTTGATTACCCAGCAATTGGCTGCCGCTTGCCATCCGGACGGTACATTCGTCGTGGCACGCGCGTTGGCTTCGGTGAGGGTGAAAACGAAATCGTCAGTCGTTGTTCCCGCTACACCGTCAGCTTGCAGGGTGTAGGTAGTGGCAGTTTGCGTCGTGCAGGAGAAACTGAAATTGGCGGTGCTGTTGGCGGTGCAGTCGTAGCCGACAAAAGTCCGGTTATCCTGGAAGAATTGCTCGAGTTCGACGCGCTTGGACATCAGCCCGGAATAAGCCTCGCTGAGTCTTCCGCGGATCACGTATTCGGTGTACGCGGGCATCGCGATAGACGCCAGCAGTGCAACGATCGCCAAGACGATCATTGCTTCGAGAAGCGTGAAACCTGCTGCTCTTTGCATTCCTCAACTCCTTTTTAGATGGCGGACAGGTTATTTGAGTGGTTTGCAAGGCGCCACTTTTTGCCGACAAAAGGAAGGGGGCAGCAGAATGAGCGGGGCCACTTGCCGTTCGCGACAGACGAGCGGTCATGCGATGCACGATGCCGAGCACTTCCGTTCAAGGTGACAAAGCAAATTGTGTTCGCATTGTGTGTGGTCAAGCCCTTTGTCACATCAGCTGGGAAATGATCCTAAAGCTACTTTGTATGACCTGGTTGCAAGCACTGCGGCGAGCGTGTCGGTCAATTGAAATACCACGTCGCGCACTGCCGGACTGAAGGAAAGCGGGTGGGTTTTAATCCAGCTAGCGGGGGTACCTTGCAGATAAGGCTGTGTTGGACGATGCCCCCCTGCCGCATCCCATTGGTTGGTTCGGCAGTTCAGGGCGGCAACTTTGTCAGGCTCGTTGATTGCTCCGATGGGCGCAGGAAAAAACCTTGTGACGACGCGTCAATTTGTGCCTGTCGGAAAGCGCTTTCGGTGACCAAGTCGACCCAGTAACAAGAGGCCGTTGCCGAAAAATCTGCTACTGCCTGCTGGTAACTAGCTGTTGTCAAGTGGCTTGATGAAAATTAGACAGAGTCCAATTCCTACCCTATAATTTTTCTCATGAACAAACTTCAGTACACAAGGGAAAATCTCGCCGACACACTGCGGCGGCACGGAATCAATCCCACCCACCAGCGTATCGAGATCGCCCATGCGCTGTTTTCACGTCAAGCACATCTGTCGGCTGACCAGGTGATGGCCATCGTCAATGAGAAACATTCGGAGACATCGAAGGCGACCGTCTACAATACATTGAATCTGTTTCGCCAGAAGAAGTTGGTGCGCGAAGTGATCGTTGATCCCAGCAAGGTATTCTACGACCCGAATATGGAACCGCACTACCATATATACAATCTCGAATCGGGAGAATTGACCGACATCGATGCATCTTCGGTACGGATTTCAGGATTGCCGCAGTTACCGGGTGGAGTGGTTGCTGAAGGCATGGACGTGGTGATCCGTGTCCGGCCCGAGTCGGACAACAATAGCTGAGTGGTCCGTCGCATCTGTTGGGGTTGGTCGCGGTCGTTACATCGCTCCTCAACTTGGCTCTACCCGCGCGATATTTAATCGCACCACTGCTTTTTGCGCGGTCGGCGCGACATTGGTGCCTGTTCAATTGGAAGAAATAGCCATTCGCGGTTTAAACATCGGCACTGCCGCGAAAAACGTTATGTTTATCATCTTAGGGAACCCGCATGTCGTACCAGAACATCATTACCGAAACGCGCGGCAACGTTGGCGTCATTACGCTCAACCGGCCTAAAGCACTCAACGCGCTTTCACCGGAGTTGATGGGCGAATTGGCGGCTGCGCTCGATGAATTCGAAGCCGGCGACAACGTCGGTTGCATGGTCATCACCGGCAATGAGAAAGCCTTTGCCGCCGGTGCCGATATTAAGGCCATGAAGAACAAGAGTTATATGGACGTGTACACAGACGACTTCATTACCGCCGAATGGGAGCGGGTGTCGCGGTGCCGTAAACCGGTGATTGCTGCGGTGGCCGGCTACGCACTTGGCGGCGGGTGCGAACTCGCGATGATGTGCGATTTCATTCTCGCTGCAGACAATGCCAAGTTCGGCCAGCCGGAGATCAATCTGGGCATCATTCCTGGTGCAGGTGGCACGCAGCGGCTACCGCGTTTTGTCGGCAAGTCCAAGGCGATGGAAATGGTGTTGCTGGGTCAGGCGCGCATGATGGACGCGCATGAAGCAGAACGCTGCGGTTTGGTGAGCCGCATCTTGCCGCTCAATGAACTGCTGGAAGAGGCAGTTGGCACTGGCCAGAAAATCGCTGACTTGAGTCGCCCGATCGTGATGATGGCCAAGGAATCGGTGAACCGTGCCTTCGAGACCACCTTGAACGAAGGTATACGTTTTGAGCGCCGGCTGTTTCATTCGGCGTTTGCCACCGAAGATCAGAAGGAAGGTATGGCCGCGTTTGCCGAGAAACGCCAGCCGCTTTTCCGGCACCGCTGAGATGGGTTGCATTTGGCGCTGGTCCTGACCAAGACTTATAATTGCCAGTCTCGTGCTGTTGTAGCT
>CP070775.1:3540993-3544163 GCA_020346185.1 Betaproteobacteria bacterium
AACACGCGTGGGCGGCCGGTCTCGGTATCCAATCGGCCCAATCCAGTTAGCGTGCTTTCACCGACCTGCAACCGCAAATCGTTGACTTCGTAACCACGTGGCGACACTCGAAACTCCCCAACGGCAGACCATGGCCCCCACGGGGGCAGCGAGGCGCCAACAAGTTCGTCGAAATCGGCAAATCGCTCCCCGCGTGCCTCGAGCGCAAGTTCCAACTCGCTGCCGACAGGGCGCGCAATCTTGCCCCTGAGCCTGACGCTGGTTTTCACGGCTCTAGCGCTGAGTTGGAACTGCAATGGCAGCTTGGGATCTGCCAACTCCTTGGCTGGCGCTGTTGACACGTCGATGGTGATGGGTACGTCGTCCAAAGCGCCGTTGATCGTCAAACGCACAGGCTTGCCCGGATCGGCTCGCAACTCCCCGGTTTCAACGGCGATCCGCATCTCGCCCTCTGTATTCGGGTCGCGTAGCACGATGCGCCCACCGCCGACGGATCCCACGAGTTCCGAGCGCTCGAGGATGTCACTGAGCCGGCTTGAGCGCGCGGTGAGATTGACAGCGAACTCGCGAAAACCCGCATCCAGATCGCGGCCGAGGCCAAGTTTCGCTAGTACCTTGCCGACATCGAGGTTCTCGGCGTACAACCACAGTCCGGCAATTGGCTCCGCCGCACGCAGATCGAGCAGGACCGCTCCGCTGAAGCCGGCGTCTGCACTAGTGACAGAAAAAGGTGAGGGATGCATGTAGCCATCGCGAATGCGTCCCTCAAATGACACGTCATGCACCTGCACTGGTACGCCGATGATGCGTTTGATATTTACCGTAATGTCGGAATCGGTGAGATCAATCTCCTCCGGCAACAATGGGATGTCCAGTCCCACCTGTTCGACGTCAGCTTTCGGTTGGTCCGACGTCGGGAGCATCGATTCCAGTTCGGCAACGTCTATCTGCTCGGCCTCGAGTCGCAGTTGCAGCAGGGGTGCGCCCGTCGTTATGTCGCGCGAAAGTGAGGCGGAAAGACTCGAGCGGCCGAGGCTGAGCACGACATCGCTCAGCTGCCATGACGTTGTGCGCAGGCTGGCTTCGCCGGAGAGACTGGCGGAGGCTTGTGCTCCCGGCTGTAAGCCGAACCAGCTTGCCAGATCACCAGCACGGGGTGCAGAGAACTCGAATGCGAGATCCGGGCCGCGGTCGGCGGCAGGAGGTTGAACTGTTCCTTTGACGCGGACTCGTGCGTCACCCGATCGCACGTGAAAGTCGAGTGGTGTACGGCCTTGCAACATCAGCGGTTCGAGCGCGCCGGCGGACAAACTGCCACTGAATGGCACGTCGAGTAGTGTGCCCCGCATGTTTGCGTTCAGCGGCTTGCCGGACGGGAGTCGTAGTGCAAGCTCGTCGAGTCCGAAGCTTACCGGGCGTCCACCTTCGATGTTGCCGTAGCTGAAGCGGCCGCTTTCAATCTTCACGCGCACATCTGCGCTTTGCACCAGGTCGCTGCCTCTACTGCCCTGCGCCGCCAGTTTGAACTCGAAAAGTCCGAGTTGTCCCCGGACGCCGCGCACGCCGGTTAGAAGTTCAGCAAGTCCGCCCAATTCGGAGTCGCTGGTTGCGAGTGTCAGATCGAACTCGGGGGGAGTCACTGTGGCATCGGCGACGGCTTGTCCGGTCATGGTCACACCGGTCATGGCAGCGGTGAGCGGGGCCCGGAGTAAGCCGTTCTCGAGCCGGATCCGCAAGCGCGCATCTTTGACCTCACCAGGCATGCTGAGCCAGCGCTCGACACCGAGCGTGACGTCGGCATCGATCTCGTTTAGTCGCCGCAGATCGAAGCTGGCACCCGCGAGGCCGCGATATAGTTCGGGAAGAGTACGAGGTGGCGCCGAGTCGGCAAGTTCTTTGGCGTTTGCGCGCTCATTGCCAGCAAAGACTTCTTCGCCAAGAAAAGGTCGCAGATCGAGCGTCTTCGCAATCAAGGAGCCGCTCAGCTTTGGTCTGGCCCCGGTTGTATCGAATTTCAGATCGCCCGTGAAAGCGGTATTGCCCATCGCGCCAGCCAGTTGTTTTATCGTCACTTGGCGCGGGGAAAACTCTACGGTTGCGGCGATCCCGCTCGCGCCGACGTTTGGGAGTCTGGTTTGCAGAAGCCGTTCGAACTCTTCCAGATTTTCGGTGCCAAGGCCGAACGTCAGTGCGCCGGTACCACCGCTATTCAGACTGCCGCTGACAGAAAGTGTGGTACTCAGGAAGTTGAGTGTGAAAGCAAGAGGCCAGGACTTGTCCGTTGCGAGGTCCGACAGAATGCCGCCGGTGAGTTCCAGACTGTAAGGGAATTGTCTCTCCACTGCGCCGTTGAGCAGCATCTTCACAGGTGCATTGGCGGGCGACTGTGCCTCGAGGGAATGAAGGTCAAAGAAATGGCTTTGGTTCTCGTCACTGACGTATTCGACGTTGAGATCTTCGAGTGAGATTTGGTGAATATCGAGCAGTGCAACAGCCTGTTGAGCGCGCTCCGTCGGAGTGGGCCCCGTCGCACGTGCCGGTGCTGCGCTGGTCCGTATCGGACGATACAGAGCCCAGTTGTTGCTGCCATCGGGCTTGGATTGCAGGCGAATCGTGACATTGCTGCCGGCCAGTTCTTCGATCCGCAGTTGCCTGTGGAATAGCAACGGCCACAGGTCGAGTTTTAGATGCGCTTCACCAAGGCTGGCGAATTCACCCCCACCGAATCCTGGCGGATTGGCGATACGCAATCCGCGGATGCGTAGTTTCGGCTTGGCGGAGATCACCATTTCGATGACCCCTTCCAAACGTACTGGCCGGTCGATGTTATCGCTGAACGTCTGAGCGATTCGGTCGCGCAGGAAAGATGCGTCGACCGTGACCCCCACGAGGGTTAGATAGAAAGCGCCAAGCACCAGAATCAGGAACAGCGTGGCAATGCTCCAGCTGGCTCGGCGCAGTGCGCGACGCCATCCCCGCACCGTGACTGCCTTCGCCGAAGCGCCATGGCCCCGTTTCATTATCTTGACCTTGTGCACTATTGAGTCGACCATTCGATAAAAGCGTCGTGCCCCGATGGCCAAATGCTCCCGGTTGTGTTCGTTGTAACATAGGGCGTTGACCAAGCTGGGCCATGACCGAGCTGGATTGTATTCACGACCAGTTCAAGG
>CP070775.1:3544263-3557970 GCA_020346185.1 Betaproteobacteria bacterium
CGCGGTCCGCGCGTGCTGAGCGACAAGTCATTGCGGCACCCGCACAAACAGCGTGAAGCGCACCCGCGCCTCGAGTTGCCGATCACCGATGTCGTCACGCTCGAGAATGAGTTCGTCAAGTGCGGCATTGGGAACGGTGTCGAGCACCGCGTTCACAAAACTTCGCACCTGCGCATATTGACCCATCACCGGCAGGGAAGCCTGGTAGCGCTGGACCGGGAATCCCGGGTCGCGTGACAGCTTGTAATCGCCCTGCGCCAGGGTCAGACGCTGGTCCCGCGCGGCGTGCTGGATCTTGTCGAGCAGCTGCGGAATCTGCTCGGTGGAGGGAAAGAACGCATAGAAATCGACGAGTTGCTCGCGCACGCCGAGAGATCCAAAGCGCTGCGGCCCGCGGGTGCGCAACTGCGAGGACAGTCGCGACTGCTCGGCATCCAGTGCTGCGATACGCTGTTGCATGGGCTGGACACCCAGCAGCAAGACACCAAGCGCAAAAAGAATCAGGACCAGCCCGATGAGGCCGGCTGAACCCAAACGCAGCAGCCCGCGCTTGAGCGTCCACAAGACATGACCCGAGTGCACGGCCGCCTGCGTCATGGTTTCTCCACCCAGCGTCCATTGAGCAGGAACTCCACCGGGCGCCCCGGCTTTCGCGTTTCGAGCTTGTGACTGACGAGCAGCACTTCACTGAGGTCTTCGGCGCCTTCGAGCCGGCCAATGTAGTCGAGCACGGCGCTCAAATTACGCGCTCCGCCGCCGAGCAGTACAGTGCGCGACCGGGCATCGGGCTGAACCTGCAACAATGCGACATCCCCACCCTGCGCCATTTCGATCGCCGCGAACAGGTCGCCCCACGGCACGTTGAGCTGATCGAGCACGCCATTGGCCTTTTTGATCCGCTCTTGCATCTCCGGCGAATCAGCATCGCCGACCTCGATCCCGGCACGTGGACCCCGCGGCACGCCACGCTGCTCGTCGATAGCTTCCTGCTGCGCCTGCAGCTGCTCGCTGAGCTTGTCGTATTCGAGCAGCGAAATCGATGCGGCAAGAACGCCAATGACCAGCAACCATTGACCGAGGCGGGACTTTCCGCGGGTCTGGACAAAGTCGAGTTGGACGGGATCAATGCGTGCCATGGACGTGCCCTGCGTCAATCCGCCAGCGCCCGAGCCGGAGGTGTCGCGGCAAGAGGCTTTCGCACCCCGACGCGCTCGCGAAGCCGAACCACTCTCCAGCCGGCGAGCTGTGCCGGCAGCGACTCAGTCGGCGACTCGCTGACCAGGTACAGTGTGCCTCCTTCTCTGGTACCGGCCGCCGCCGCTTCCTGCTTCAATACGTCTGCCAGTTGCTCGGCGATCACGGCAGCAACACGCCGGCTGCGCACCGCGAGCCAGCCGGCCTTGCCGTGGAAGGCCAGTGTCAGGCGCTGCGGTTCGATACTGGCAAAACAGAATTCGTCTTCCCGAAGCAGGCGCCGATGCCGATTGAGACGCTCAACAAGCGCGGTTCGCAGCGAGCGCATGCGCACCCCGCGCTGCCTGGCAACTGCCTGAACGGCCTGCAGCAATCCCCGGTCGATGGCACAGGCCAACGAAGCCCGCCCGACCTTCTGTTCGCCGATGGTGATGACCCAATCATCTGCCATGCTGCCGTAAATCTGCGAAAAGGTCAGTTTCGCCAACGCCAGCCGCTCGGCATCGCGGACCAGATCCTTGCTCCACGGCACCAGCGCGTAGCGCAAGAAATGATCGGAAACAACCACGTCCATGGAGGTGGTTGCGCCCGAGGTTTCGAGCATGCCACCGAGTGCCTCGACGCATGCCCTCCATGGCTCGGCTCCGGCCTCGGGCACAACTGCTCGCGATGTCACTTTCTTGCCCAGCCGCCCAAGCAATGCCGAGCGTCGCACCAGGCGAATCTCTGACGGACGGAGCAGGACATCGAGGCCAGCGGAAAATGACATGTCAGTATCAGCAGCGAGGTGCCATCCATGGCACGCACAATACGGCGTGGGCAATTGCCAGAATGCCAAGAGATTGCGAGGTCATCTTTGGTTGCATTTGTTTGTTACAAAGGCAACAAGTATGGCCACGGGAAGATTCGCTGAGCGCGCGCGCAGCGATGCACCTGCCGGGCGGAACCGGCGCACCGTTCGCCCGGAAGAAGAACGAAGGGGCGACGGCAATAACAGGAGGGCGTACGGCTGTGCCGTTCCTCGACATGCGTCTGCAGTAGATCGAACAGTTCATGGGCATCACCTCAGGAAAGCGGGAATCTCCCCCAACCATTCACTCACGGTTGCGTTGCTGACCTCCGATTCGGGCCGCTGGCCGGCTTGCTCCTGCTGTCCAGGCTCACCGACCGGTGCGACGGCCACCGCTTCAGTCGAAAGCGGTTCGGTCGCAAAAGGCTCGGTCCGAACCGGCTCGATGACTTCGATTCCATCGGTCGCACGCGCCTGGCGTTTCCCGGCATCCCGAACCCTGCCTTCTTCGATGCCAACGAGGGTCACCCGGTTGATTTCCTCGAGCGTGGTAAGGCCGGACCTCACCACCGCGAGCGCCGAGTCACGCAAGAAAATCGTGCCGGCACGGTAGGCCGCCTCCTTGACTTTGCGAATCGGCTCGCGTCCGACAATCAGTTCGCGGATTTCATCATTGAGCACCATGATCTCGGCGATCGCCATGCGACCGCGAAATCCGGTACCGCGGCACTGGCCGCAACCCCGCCCGGCCCGCAAATTCCAGCCGCGCACCCGCTCGTTGGTCAGCCCCGACTCGTACAGCAGCTGTTCATTCGGTTCGATCGGAAGCGCGCAATGCGTACAACTCAACCGCAGCAGTCGCTGCGCTGCAATGCCATTGAGCGCTGACACAAAGTTGTACGGGTCAACGCCCATATGCATGAAGCGTCCGATCACGTCGAAGACACTGTTTGCGTGCACCGTGGTGAACACGAGGTGACCGGTCAGCGCCGCCTGTACCGCGATCTGGGCCGTTTCGGGGTCACGGATTTCGCCAACCATGATCTTGTCAGGGTCATGGCGCAGGACCGACCGCAAGCCGCGGGCGAATGTGAGTCCCTTCTTTTCGTTGACCGGGATCTGCAGCACGCCCGGCAGCTGGTACTCAACCGGATCCTCAATGGTGATGAGTTTGTCGAAGCCATGATTGATCTCGGTGATAGCAGCGTACAAGGTGGTCGTCTTGCCGCTGCCGGTCGGCCCGGTGACCAACAGCATGCCGTAAGGCTCGGCCGAGAGCCGCCGCAATACCGCCGCCGAGGCCCCGTCGAATCCCAGAGCATCCAGGGACAGTCCCTTGACGTGGTCCGACAAACCCTTCTTGTCGAGAAGTCGCAACACCGCGTCTTCTCCAAAGATGCTCGGCATCACCGAGACACGAAAATCCACTTCACGACCCTCTGCCATCACCTTGAAGCGACCGTCCTGCGGGATGCGCCGCTCGGCAATGTCCAGTTCCGCCATCACCTTGACGCGTGAGATCACCTGCTCCGCCATGTCCAGGCCCGGCGCAGTACCAGCCATGCTGAGCACGCCGTCAAGACGATATTTGATGACCAGCTGATTAGGTGCTGTCTCCAGGTGAATGTCGCTGGCGCCGGACTTCAGTGCATCGTACAGCGTCGAGTGCACCAGCCGAACCACCGGGCTGTCATTTTCGCTGATGCTCTTCAGTGACAGCTCTTCGAGGTGGCCGCGCTGACCCTCGTTGCCGACGGATTCGGTGAGCAGCGAGTCCATCGCTCGCATTGTTTCACCATGACGCGACAACACCGCATTGATGTCCGCCGGATGGGCCAGACGCCACTCGGCAGGCATCCTGATGAGCTCTTCCGCCCAGGGCCTGAGCGCGTTATCGAACGGATCACCAAAAGCAAACACTAGTTTGCCGTCATCGTCTCCGCCGCGAAGCAGGATACAACCACGCCCCAGTGCTTCGGTGTAGGGCAACAGATCGAAGGCCGGTTGCAACACTTCCATTCCAGCCATGGTCAGCGCCGGATAGCCCAGCATCGATCCGACAGCCGCGGTAACGGCCTCGGGCGGCATATCCAGCCGCTCCTCGAGCACTTCGATCACCGGCTTGCCGCTGCTGTGCGCGTCGCGCCGCGCCGCGGCAATCTGCTCGGAGAGGTCGAGTGACTGCGGCTCGCTCGCGCTCATGTCATGCTCCCGGCCAGCTCGAAGATCGGAAAGTACATCAGCAGAACAATGCCGCCGATCACAATGCCGATCACCGCCATCAGCAACGGCTCGAAGGTGCGCGTGAATCGTTCGACCCAACGCCCGAGTTCCTCCTCGTGAAAGGCAGCGATACGCTCCATCATGTCGCCCATCTGCCCGGTACGCTCACCGACGCGCAGCATCCGCAATGCCACCGGCGTAGTCAGTGACTGGGCCTCGAGGGAAGCGGAAAGCGGCTTTCCCTCATTCACACGCAACAGGGCACCATCCAGGCGTCGCCGCAATTCATCGTCCAGCAACCCCGACACCATGCCGATTGCCTGGGCAACCGGCGTGCCGCCCGACAACAGCATGCCCATGGTCCGATAGAAGCGCGTGAGCTGATAGACCCGCACGTGTTCACCGATCGCCGGAATGCGCATGACTTGCCGGGCAATGAGCCGCCGCGCCATCGGTTGGCGCAGCCACGTCACCAGACCGAGTACAGCCGCGCTCATGCCGCCCAGTAGCAGCGCGCCGTGTTCCTCGACAAACCTGCCCCAGACCATGAGCGCGCGGGTCAGCATCGGCAAGTCGCCACCGATGTCTTCGTAGATGTGAGAAAACCTTGGCACCACGTAACCGAGCAGGAATAACGATACCAACCCGCCGACCAGAATCAGGATCACCGGATAGATCGACGCGCTGACCAGATGCTTCTTTACAGAGTCGAGTTGCGTCTGATAAGTGACGAAGCGGGTCAAGGCTTCCACCAGGCTACCGGTGCGTTCACTGGCGCGCACCGTTGCCACATACAGCTCGGGAAATGACTCGGGAAAGCCCTGCAATGCTTTCGAAAATGACTGCCCCTCGCGCAACTTTGCGATCAGACCGCTGATGACCTGTCCCGAACTGCCGCCCGATTCCCTCTCTGCCAGCGTCTCGAGCGCCTCGACCAGACTGATACCGGAACGCAACAGGGCAAGCAATTCCTGGGAGAACAAGACGATTGGAAAACGCGCCGATCGCCTTTTGAACACCGGCACGCTGAGGGCGCCGATACGCCGCACGGCGAGCACGTTCATACCGCGCGAGCGAGCTTGGTCGGCGGCATCGCGATCATCGCGTGCCTCCATCGACAAGGAGACGACCATGCCGCCGCCCTTGACGGCTTTGACTTCGTAGCGCATCACGGGTATCGAAAAGAATGTCGAGTCGCTACGGTACCAATATTGCCAGGAGTCGAAGTGCGACCGAATGTCACATGCGGAGAAACGACAAGCGAACCAAGATTTCCTGTCTTCTGTTCAGCCAGGTAAACAAGGCTGCCCAATTCAAGTGACCGTCAATTGACAGGCTGACGACCAGCCGTCCGCAGTGGCGTGACACGAGACTGAACCAAGGTAGTTAAGAGCGGGCACTGGCAGCGCGAGTGAATGTGACCAAAGCGGCGCAACCAATGGCCGCAACCGCAGCGAATCGGTTAGCTGCCGAAGATCGGCGGCTCGCAAAGCGCTTCAGCCCGGCTTTTCAGTCCATTCAGTAATTGTCGATGTCGGCATTCTCGCCGTCACCGCCCGCCTGGCCGTCCTTGCCGAGCGAGAACAGGTCGTACTCGCCGCGTTCTCCCGGCTGACGATACTGGTACGGATTGTCCCAGGGATCGGCGGGAACCGCCTTGCGCAGGTACGGCCCGTCCCACTTCGGTTCGTCATTTGGAGCGGTATTCAGCGCGGCGAGGCCCTGTTCAGTCGTGGGATAACGGCCGGTGTCGAGCCGGTACTGATCGAGCGCCTTTTCAAAAGCATTGATCTGGGCACGGGTCACCTGGATCTTCGACTTGCCCTCCTGGGCGAAGTAACGGGGCGCCACGTAGCCGGCAAGCAAGCCAATGATCACAATGACCACCAGCAGCTCGAGCAGGGTAAAACCACGGTAACAATGTCGGGGCATATCTCTATTCCGAAAAGCGCATCGCACTGTTCACGGCTGCGGGCACTCGGGGCCGCGGCGTGATCGCAAACACTGAAAAATTAGTCTCGATTGGCTGCGCAGCCCGCCATCGCCATGACCAGTGCGTACACGTTCATCAACGTTCTCGATAGCGAGATAGATTAAACGGCTCAAACTGCGAGCGTCAAGCTGACGTGCGAGAAGGCGCTTCGCCTTGATGACAGACCTTGCTTTCCTTCACATTGATCCCGCTGGCGGCGACGATCGCGGGAAGGCATCGACGAGCACACTGAATCTCGCACCGTTCGACGCGAGCGCATGCGAAAATGCAACGCGCTGTTACTTAGGCAACGCAAATGTAATCACGGCATCGCCTTTCGGGAAACCAAACAGGTTGTGCCCGCCGGCAGCAACCGTAACGTATTGCGTGCCTTCGATTTCGTAGGTGATCGGTGGCGCATTAACGCCGGCGCCGCAATTAAACGACCACAAATGCTCACCGGTCGCGGAGTCGTAGGCGGAAAACTCGCCGGTGCCCTGGCCCATGAATACCAGCCCACCGGAAGTCGCCAGTACCCCGCCAACCAGAATGTCCCTGGTCCTCGTCTGCCAGACAATCTTTCCGCGTGCACGCGTATCAATTGCGCTCAGCACACCCCAGCGTGGCTCATCGGCCACCTCGAGCACCGAGTAACGCAGCGCCGGCTTGCCATCACTGGCTGGGCGTTCACGTACCGTATACCTGGTTGGCATGTGTATGCCCGTGACATAGACGAGGCCAGTCGCGGGGTCATAGGAAACCGGCGACCAGGATGTGCCCCCGGCCGCGCCCGGCGCGATGACGATGCCTTCTTCGGTCGGCGGACGGAAGATATTACGATGCGGGACATAATTTTCCGATCTGTAAAGCAACTCTCCAGTCACGCGATCGTTGACGTAAAACCAGCCTGTTTTGGAAGCTTCACCCACGGCCTTTACGGTACGACCATGGTGCTTGACGTCGAAAAGCACCGGCGGGCTGCCAACGTCATAACCCCACAGATCGTGCGGCACCTGCTGATAATACCAACGCAGCTTTCCGGTATACGCATCGAGCGCGACTACCGAGAGCGTGTACAGGTTGTCACCCGGGCGCGACACGTCATCCATCTGCGGCGCCGGATTGCCGGTTCCCAGGTAAAGCAACCCGAGTTCCTTATCGAGCGCCGGAGTCGACCACAGTGAGCCGCCGCCGACTTTCCATGCATCTGCATATTGCGACACGCGCGCTTTCTCTGCGGTGATGTCGCGATACAGCGGCGCACCGTCGGGCGTTTCCGTGCGCCACTCGCCTTCCCATCCGTCCTGCTTGGTCGTATACCAGCGCCAGATCTCCTTGCCGCTGGCGGCATCGTAGGCGGCAAGGTAACCGCGCCGGCCGAAGCTGCCCTGAAAACCGATCACCGCGCCAAGCTCCTTGCCGGATTCATGGTCGACGTGCAAGCCGTAGCCGGCGCCGGTCACACCGGCGATGACCATGCCATCAAAAACCAGCGGCGCCATGTTGGCTCCCAGCCCGCTGGAGCCGGTGACGTTTTGCTTTCGCCAGGGATCGTCTTCCGCCAACTCGGTTACTGTCTCGGTCGGGTCTTCGTCCGGCACCGCCATGAAAATGTCCCACTTGACAGCGCCGGTCCTCATATCCAGAGCGATCAAGCGCGCGTCCGCCGTCGCCATGTAGACCGCCCCATAGCCGAGCGAGACGCCACGATTGGCGGGGCCACAGCAGAGTTTGTCTGCCTTCATCTCGTGACGGTAACGCCATTTTTCGACGCCGCTAACAGCATCGAGAGCAACGACATCGTTGCGCGGTGTCGACAGATACATGACCCCGTCGGCAACCACCGGGCTGGCGAGAAATGTCGCGGCAATGCCGGTTTGATAAAGCCAACGCGGTACGAGCTTGCTTACCGTCTTACGGTTGATCTGATGCAGCGTCGAGAAGCGCTGGTTCTGGTAATCGTGGCCGTAGGTCAGCCAATCGGCTGTCGTGTTCGATGCCCCGCGCAACCTGTCTTCGTCGACCGGCATGGCAGGCGTAGCAACGATAAAGGCGATGCCCGAGACAGCAAGTGTGATGAAGATTCCGCGTAAACGCCCGGACATGCGCACTCCTTTCGACTATCTACCCGTCACGTATCAAACAAGCAGTAAAGCAAGCCGGTCGACAGATCGGCAGGTCATGTGATTGCGAATCCCTCGTAGTCTCTGGCGACGATTTCTTCACATTTGCCTACGTAGGCAGGAAAGCCGCCGATGTACGGCATGAAAACGCGCGGCTTGCCGGGAATATTGGCGCCAACGTACCAGGAACTGCAGGTCGAACGCAGGTTGCCGCCAGCGACTTCGTTGACGTGTTCGACCCAACGTCGCTCGGCTTCCTCGGTCGCGTCGATTCGTTTCTTTCCCGATTCGCGCAAATGAACCAGGCAGTCTCCGATCCATTCCACATGCTGCTCGATGGACGGCAGCATGTTGGTCAACACCGACGGGCTGCCGGGCCCGGTAATAGTGAACAAGTTTGGGAACCTGGAAATCATCAACCCGAGGTAGGCGCGTGGCCCGTGCTGCCACTTTTCGGCCAATGCCTCGTCCGAACCGTTTCTGATATCGATTCGCATCAGGGCGCCGGTCATCGCATCGAAACCAGTCGCCAGCACGATTGCATCAACCAGATACGTCATTCCGCCGGCCCCGACGCCCTCCGCTGTGATGCCCTCGATCGGCGATTCGCGGACATCTATCAGTCTTACATTGGACCGGTTGAAGGTCGCATAGTAGCCGGTGTCGACACACAAGCGTTTGCAGCCGATGATGTTGTCCGGACAAAGCATCTCCGCCACTTCCGGATCCTCGACGATTTGCCTGATCTTGCTTCGCACAAACTCGGCTGCCGCGTCGTTCGCGCGTCGATCGAACAACAAATCAGAAAACGCGCCCATAAAGGTCACGCCGCCGCAAGCCCAGCGCGCTTCGAATTCTTCCCGGCGGCGTTGCTCGCTGACCTCAACAGCCGATTCCGGGTTATAGCGGAAATGAATGCCCGCAAAACTCTGTTTCGCCTCGTCGCGGAAGTCTCGATAGCGATCCTTGACCGCCTGCCGGTGCCGGGCGTCAAGCGGTGCGTTGTGTGCCGGAACAGTGTAATTCGGTGTGCGCTGGAAAACGTATAGAGACGCCGCCTGCTCGGCAATGATGGGAATTGCCTGAATGGCCGATGAACCGGTGCCGATGACCGCCACCCGCTGACCGCTGAAATCAACCCCCTCCTGCGGCCACTCGCCAGTGTGATAAACCTTGCCTTTGAACGATTCCAGTCCGTCGATGCGTGCCCTGTTGACAGCGGAAAGGCAACCGGTTGCCATCACGCAGTAAGTAGCGAAAAACCGTTCACCATTTTCGCTCGTCAATAGCCAGCTGCCGCGATCATCATCGAACTGCGCCGCTTCGACCCGCACGTTGAAGCGAATATCGCGGCGCAAATCGAAGCGGTCTGCGACGTGATTGGCGTAACGAAGAATTTCCGGCTGCGTTGCGTACTTTTCAGTCCAGTCCCATTCCTGCTGCAACTCGTCGGAGAACTGATATGAGTACTGCATGCTTTCGACATCACAGCGCGCGCCGGGATATCGGTTCCAGTGCCAGGTGCCGCCGACTCCGCTTCCCGCCTCGAGAACAAGAGCCGAGAAGCCGACCTCGCGCAAGCGATGCAACATGTACATACCGGCGAACCCGGCACCGACAATCACCACGTCGACCACAATCGAGCCAGGTCCCGCCACCGCACTGGCCTGTCGGGCCCGACTGACAAACGTATGCGCCAAATGTTTACCCATCACTCACCGGCGTATCAGTGGCCACCCCGCTCAGCACCTGAACCGGCTTTCCCGGCCCGTGTTTTTCACAGGCAACGATTTCCTCGATCATCAATTCGGCTACGCCCTCACTGGTCACGTTACAGGACAAAAGCATCCGCACCTGCTCGTCATCCGGATGGCTCGCGAACGCATCGGTCTAATTTTATCCTTCTGTCCCTGCCTTGAGCCCGCGTCGTAGCGGCAGTGGCGAATCGACTGCCGCTAGTGCACCATGCTGCAGACTGTACGCAACCGCAATATAGCCTTCACGACGGTACCCGCGGGACGAATCGACACCAAGCAAATGCATCGCCAGGCCTTGGCTCAAAACGAATTGGCCGCCGTACGAGTTGGCGACTGCCGAGCCGACATCGGCGCAGTTTGTTTGAGCGGCCCAGGGAGTCAAACCAAAACCAACTCTCTGCCGCGGCCTCAAGCTTGCTCGCCCGTGTCTGCCTCGCCGGCTTGAATCGGACCGGAGTCCCAGGTTCGCACGGGCCGCGGGCCGCGGTCCTGGACAAAGAAACTGAACACGCGGCTTTGGCTGGCGCTATGCTGCGAATGCGCCGCACCCGCCGGTGTCAGTATTGCGGTGTTCGTAATCAAGTCAACGCGGCGAGCTTCGATCAACGCGTAGCCACCATCGCACTCCAGCGGCAATGAAATGGTGTCCGAATCATGGCAGTGTTCGGGCTGGCTCGCACCGGGCGCAAGTGTTGCAATTCCGGCAGCCATCATTGGCGCCACACAACCATTGCGCTCGAACGGGGCGCTGGCGAAATTCAGGATCGCATGCTCCGACGGTTGCTGTAAGCCCGCTGCCGTGTCTTCCAGTCGCGCCGCGACCGTCTTCCCGACGTAGTGCGTCGACTTGACCCGCGCGCGCTCGACAGGAGCTACAGTGCAACCCATCATCGACACGAACGGCTCATCGGTCACGACAAACAAAACCGCATCGCCATCGCGTGCCTCGTGGAGTATGGCTTCGCCACCGGGGAACAAGAACGCATCACCGTTTTCCCATTCGATGACCTCGTCTTCCTGAAACGAGCGCCCGCTTCCGTTGATCACGTAACACAACACGCTGGTCGCCTGCGCCGCGAATTCGAACTCCTCGCCCCCGCGAATCACCAGGTAACGCACGAGCAGGTTCGACGTCGTCGCCGGATACCCGCCGCCAAGTGTCGAGGACCGATCGAAATCAATGGTTCCGGTCTGCGCAGCGGCGTCGAAAGCCCTTGCGGCCTCATCGGAAAAAACATGCACAGACAGCTTCGGCGTGCCGACAACTGCCGACTGTTCGGCCGGCAAATACTGCGCGCGACCACCTTGAATGGTGGCCGGCGCCCTGCTCGCCAGGCGCCGATAACTTTCTGACGAAATGATCATTTCTTCCTCGCTATCTGAGCAGAATATACGCTCACGTTAATACTGCTGTGCAAATTCGCAAAGAGCTACGACAGGATAATCTTGGACACCGCACACGCTAAAAGTGTAGCATTTCGACCCGCTGTTCCCGCTGACGAGCGATGTCCGGGCACCTTCCACGAGTCGGTGCATCCCTGGCCCTCGATCGGCTCTCCAACCAACTGAGCAGGATAAAGAACATGCCCGATCTGCAACTTGAGCATTTGAACATTCCCGCCAAAGACCCCATCGGCTTGGCTCAATGGTACGCACAGACTTTCGGCCTTAGAGCTGAAAACCATCTCGCTCGCGGCCCCGGTGTCCTGATCGCGTTTCAGCAAGGCGAGCCGATCGATCGGGCTGATGACGTGCACGTCGGTTTTCGTGTCCCATCAATGAGCGCGCTGAGCAATTGGGCCAGCAAGTTTGACGCAGAGCCCAAAGCGGGTCCCGAGTTCACCGCCTTCAGGGTGCTGGATCCGGAAGGCAATTGTGTCGAACTGTATACGCCCAACGCGTGACCACGGCCAAGCAGCGCATTTGACAAACGACCGGCATTGCGCCTGCCAACAGGGCGGGCGCAACGCTGAGTCCTGCCATCAACTTGCTGTATCCGGCATCAGACCGGAACAACGCGGGAGGGATTCCGAAAGATGAAAATCGCCATCGTAGGATGCGGCGCCATGGGCAGCGTCTATGCCGCCTTGCTCGCCGACGCCGGGCACGAAATCTGGGCCATCGATTCCTGGAAAGGGCACGTCGAAGCGATGCGCACCAAGGGCCTGCATTTGGAGGGCGCGTCGGGTGAGCGCACCGTCAGATTACACGCCACCACCGATCCGGCCGAGGCAGGCCCCTGTGAGCTCGTGATCATCGCCACCAAGGCGATGCACGTCGAGCAGGCGGCCATTGCCTCGAAGCCACTGGTCAGCAACGATACCCTGGTACTGTCGATCCAGAACGGACTGGGCGGACCAGACACGACAGCGCGGGTGCTCGGCCGGGACAAAGTCATGGTCGGCGTGGTCGGCGGCTTCGGTGCGTCGATGCGCGGGCCTGGCCATGCACATCACAATGGCTGGGAACTGGTGCGGCTGGGCGAGTTTTCCGGACCGGTGACGCCCCGGCTGGAGACAGTGGCGGAGGTTTGGCGCTCGGGCGGCTTTCGAGTGAAGTGCTTCGACGACATCGATCAACTGGTGTGGGAGAAACTGATCTGCAACGTCTGCTTCTCGGGCACCTGCACCGTCACGGGACTGACCATCGAGGAAGTGATGAACGATGCCGATACCTGGCAGGTAGCCTCGGGTTGCGCGGTGGAAGCCTACAACGTGGCCAAGGCACGCAAGATCAACGTCGACATTGACGACCCGGTTGAGTATGTGCGGAATTTTGGATCAAAGATTCCCAAAGCGCGGCCGTCCATGCTGCTCGATCATCTGGCCGGCAGAATGTCGGAAATCGAAGCCATCAACGGCGCCATTCCACCGGCCGCGGCAGCAGTGGGCACAGCAGCGCCATTCAATACGGTCATCAGTGCTCTGGTGCGCAACAAGGAAAGACAGATGGGTGTTCGCGACTAGGTGCGAGCAACGACGCATTGAAACAAACGAGGAGATGGTGATGGAAAAATTCAAAATGTACATCGACGGCGCGTTTGTCGAAGCGGCGAGCGGAAGATGGTTCGACAGCTACAATCCGTTCACCGGCAAGGTCTGGTCGCAAGTGGCCGAAGGCGGCGCCGACGACGTCGACCGGGCGGTGAAAGTGGCGCAACGGGCTTTCACCGAGGGCCCGTGGCCCGAGATGACCGCCAGCCAGCGCGGCTTGCTGGTACACCGCCTCGGCGATCTTGTTGCGCGCGACGCGAAGAAACTCGCCGAGTTCGAAGTAATGGACAACGGCAAACTGATTGCCGAGATGCAAGGCCAGCTGAACTACGTGCCGCAGTGGTATTACTACTATGGGGGACTCGCCGACAAGGTCGAGGGCGCAGTGATCCCACTCGACAAGAAAGGCTATTTCAATTTCACCCGCCACGAACCGCTCGGAGTGGTCGCGGCTATCACCGCCTGGAACTCGCCGCTCTTGTTGCTCGCCTGGAAACTGGCGCCTGCACTTGCCGCCGGCTGCACCGTGGTGGTGAAGCCTTCGGAGTTCACG
Organism: Betaproteobacteria bacterium; assembly: GCA_020346185.1. Lineage (GTDB taxonomy): Bacteria > Pseudomonadota > Gammaproteobacteria > Burkholderiales > Eutrophovitaceae > SG8-40. The sequence continues at coordinate 3,557,869 of CP070775.1, forward strand.
TCGGTATCGACTCTGGAATTCGTGAAACTTGTCAAGGAAGCCGGCTTCCCGGATGGTGTAGTCAACGTCGTCACTGGTTTCGGCAAGGACGTCGGTGTGCCG
>CP070775.1:3558070-3574079 GCA_020346185.1 Betaproteobacteria bacterium
TTTCATATGCTTTAAATAATAAGATTAATAAAGCTGGCCGAGAGTTATGAATAGCTATATCAACTACTTGATTATATTTGATAATTTTTCTGTACAACGACCGACCTTAGGCTTGTAGAAGCGGTGGATGAATTGTGAATGAAAATAATCGCTCGACCAGTCGCGCTAGTCATTCACAAGTCATGCACGAGTTATCCACATTTTGTCTCCCACGGGTAGCGTTTCCGGTTTACCCACGGAGTGTCTGGAGCAGTGAATCAAAGTCGCGGTTGATATCGATATTGGACGATCGCAGTTCGGTGATCTTACGGCACGCGTGCAGTACGGTTGTATGATCGCGGCCGCCAAAGGCTTCACCAATATCTGGCAGGCTCATTGAAGTGAGTTCCTTGGCCAGCGCCATCGCCATTTGTCTTGGTCTTGCGATGGTGCGTGAGCGCTTCTTGGAGTACATCTCCGAAACTTTGATCTTGTAGTAGTCGGCGACACATTTTTGTATGTTCTCTAGCGAAATCTGTCGCGTCTGGACGGCAAGTAAATCCTTGAGTGCCTCTCTGGCCAGCTCGACCGTAATAGGCGCGTTTGTGAAGCGGGCGTACGCGAGGATGCGCTTAAGCGCGCCTTCTAGTTCACGTACGTTTGAGTGGATATGATTGGCAATGAAGAAGGCGACATCTTCAGGTAAATTGATGCGCTCCAATTCGCCTTTCTTGAGCAGAATTGCGACGCGCATTTCCAGTTCAGGTGGCTCGATGGCAACAGTAAGCCCCCAGCCGAATCGGGACACCAGGCGGTCTTCCATACCCGAGATTTCTTTCGGATAAGTGTCACAGGTAATAATGACCTGTCGATGTGCCTCAGTCAGGGCATTAAACAGGTAGAAGAACTCTTCCTGGGTGCGGTTCTTCCGGCTAAAAAACTGAATGTCGTCAATCAGCAGCAGGTCGAGAGAGTGGTAGTACTTCTTGAAGCCATCAAAAGCTTTGTGTTGGTACGCACGTACCACATCAGAAACATATCGTTCGGCATGAATGTAACGGATCTTTGAATCGGGTTGTCTGTCGCGCACAGCATTACCGATGGCCTGGATCAAGTGCGTCTTGCCAAGACCGACACCACCGTAAACAAACAAGGGGTTGTAGGCGCTACCGAGATGTTCAGTAACCTGCAACGCAGCAGCACGCGCAAGTTGGTTTGCTTTTCCTGTGACAAAAGTGTCAAAGGTAAAAAGCGGATTGAGACGGCTTTGTTCCCGATCCCGTGGTTTGGCAGGCGCTGCGGAACTCTGTGCGGCAGGGCTGGGAGGGCACGTCTGCCGTGTTGCCAGAGTCATGTTAACGCCAACATTCTTGTCGAGATACTCCGAAGACAGGCGCTGGATGTCACCGAGATATTTGTCTCGCACCCACTCCAGAACGAAGCGGTTTGGAGCAGCGATATGAACTGTCTTGCCGTCAAACTCTGCATTTAGGGGCTGAATCCAAGTTTTGAACTGTTGGACTGGTATCGCCGACTGAAAGTGGCGAAGACAATGTGTCCAGAAACTGTCCATTTGCGCGCGCATTAGCCGAGCCCAAGAGTGTCAAGACCGCTGTGTGCAGCCACGAGGAAAGGAAGCCGGATTCTAACAGTCTCGGAAAAAGTTATCCACAGACCATATAGCCACTTGAGCATTGACATAGGGTTGACAAATCAGTGTAATAGCGGGCTTTTTCAAAGATTCCACTTGGAGAGCACTTATGAAGCGCACCTATCAGCCTTCGAAGACGCGTCGGCAACGTCGTCACGGTTTTCTCGTGCGCATGCGTACGCGTGGCGGCAGAGCTGTCATCAACGCTCGGCGAAAGAAGGGGCGCGCCCGCCTCAGTGTGTGAGTGTGACTGGCGCGACGCTGCCGCGGGCGACACGCTTGCGGGGAGCAGCGCAATTCACAGGCGCTTTTCAGGGGCGGTATCGCAGTCAACACTTTTTGTTAATGACTCGGCCTGGAGGTTCCGTGCAAGGAGGGGCTCGGCTGGGAATTGTGATTGGGCGAAGGCAAATCGCTCGTGCCGTCGAGCGCTCTCGGCTGCGGCGTATCGTTAGAGAAGTATTTCGAGTTCGCCGGCATCAACTCGGCAATATTGATGTGGTAGTCAGGTATTGCGGTGGTACTGGTAACCGCAGCAGAGTCACGATTCGATCAGAGTTAAACACGCTGTTTGGACAGGCAGCAGCATGAGATATGTTCTCGCTCGTGCAATTCGTGGCTATCAGTTTCTGTTGTCGCCTTGGTTCGGGAACCAGTGCAGGTTTTACCCGACCTGTTCGGAATACGCGCGTCTTGCCATCATCGAACACGGTAGTTTCCGAGGTAGCTGGCTGGCATTGCGCCGCACGCTGAAATGTCATCCTTGGCATGCAGGCGGAATTGACTGGGTTCCCCACCGCTGCAAATCAACTGGCGCCGGCAAAGCCAGTCCTGCCAATACAATGCCGGCTGCCACTGACAATAAATAAGAGAAGTCCTAATGGATAACGCGCGAGTTATTGCTGCCATCGTCTTTGCGGGTTCCATCATCCTGTTGGCAGATGCCTGGATGAAAGCGAATCAACCACCGTCGCGTGAGGGCGCGTCGACCGCAGATGCGCCGCCGGCGGTGCTCGACGGCACCGTTCCCCAAGTTACTCTCGAGGCCGACTCAGTAAGCGACACGCCGGCCGTGTCAGCGCCTTCACAGGCAGCAGCGCCTGCGCGCGCCGTGACCGTGCGCACTGATCTATATGAAGCTAAGATCAGTACCCAGGGCGGTGTGATGCAGACGCTCGAACTGCTGGAGCATTACAGCAAGGACGATCCAGACACTAATCTGAAGTTGTTCGACAAGAATGGCGAACGCACCTATGTGGCCCAGAGTGGCTTGATTGGCGAAGGGCTGCCGAATCATTCGACGCGATATCAGATCAATGGCGACCGGTTCGAATTACAACCCGGGGCCGACGAATTATCGGTGGAACTGCGTGCGCTGGAGGTGAGCGGTTTCGACGTCATACAGCGCTACACATTCCGGCGTGGCAGTTACGTTATCGATGTCGACTACGAGATTGCCAACAAAAGCGGCGCGCCGCTTTCGGCATACAGTTACTTCCAGCTTCTGAGGGACGGCAACCCTGCTGCGGGTGACTCGAGGATGATGCCGACTTTTACCGGCGCTGCGGTGTATACCGATGAGTCGAAGTTCACCAAGGTTGACTTTGACGATATGGACAAGGGCAAGGTTAAGTATCCCCGCAAAGCCGAGGATGGTTGGGCAGCGATCGTGCAGCATTATTTTGTCGCCGCGTGGCTGCCGCCGCAGGGCATACCGAGGGAGTACTTTACCAAAGCGCGCGGCAACAACTTGTATGCGGTTGGTAGTATTTTGCCGGTCGATCCGATTGTGCCGGGGGCGGTTGGCACGATTGGCTCGCGCCTTTTCGCCGGCCCGCAGGATCAGGAGGCAATGGCGGCGGCCGCTCCGGGCCTCGAACTGACGGTGGATTATGGTTGGCTGACTGTGATTGCCGCGCCGTTGTTCTGGTTGTTGTCGGCAATCCATGAAAGGGTGGGTAACTGGGGTGTGGCGATCATCTTGCTCACCGTCATCATCAAACTCATTTTCTACCCGCTCTCGGCGGCGAGCTACAAGTCGATGGCAAAGATGCGTGTGCTTGCGCCCAAGTTGCAGTCATTGAAAGAAACCTACGGCGATGACCGGCAGCGCATGCAACAGGCGATGATGGAGCTGTACAAAACCGAAAAAATCAACCCGCTCGGCGGATGTTTACCGATACTTGTGCAAATTCCCGTCTTTATCGCCTTGTACTGGGTGTTAATGGCGAGCGTCGAACTGCGCAATGCACCGTTTTACCTGTGGATTGATGATTTGTCGGCGAAGGACCCGTATTACGTGTTGCCGATACTGATGGGTTTATCAATGATCGTGCAATCGTGGTTGAGTCCTACACCTCCCGACCCGGTACAGGCGAAGATCATGAAAATAATGCCGGTTGTGTTCAGCGTGTTCTTTTTCTTCTTTCCTGCGGGGCTCGTCCTTTACTGGCTCGTCAATAACATCCTGTCCATTCTCCAGCAGTGGCGCATCACGCGGGTAATCGAACGCTCCAAACCCGCCAATGCCAACCGCTGACACCATAGCGGCTGTCGCGACTGCCTACGGTCGCGCCGGAATCGGTGTAGTCAGAGTATCCGGTCCTGAAACACGGAAAGTCGCCGTTGCGCTAAGCGGTCGGGTGCCGAGCGAACGCCAGGCCACACTGAGCGAATTTCGCGATGCCGAAGGCGTCGTAATCGATCACGGAATCGCAATCTTCTTTCCCGCCCCACGCTCCTACACCGGCGAGGATGTGTTGGAAATTCAGGCGCACGGGGGAGTGGCGTTATTGCGCATGTTGCTGCGGCGCTGCGTTGAACTGGGCGCGCGTGTAGCGGAACCGGGTGAATTTACGAAACGCGCTTTCCTGAACGACAAAATGGATCTTGCGCAAGCCGAGAGCGTTGCCGATCTGATCGATGCCTCTTCAGTGGATGCAGTACGCAGTGCGCAGCGCTCCCTTGCAGGAGAGTTTTCACGGCGGATCTGCGCGGTTCGCCAACAGCTCATCGAGGTGAGGGCGCTGTTCGAAGCGGTACTCGATTTCCCTGAAGAGGAGGTCGAACTGATCGATCGCTACGGCGTTGTGAAAAAACTCGATTCGCTGCGCGATGACATCTCTGCGCTGAGTCAGTCCGCGACCCAGGGCAATCTATTGCGTGAAGGCGTACAAGTCGTGTTGACCGGTGCGCCGAACGTCGGCAAGTCGAGTCTGATGAACCGGCTTGCCGAAGAAGAGGTGGCAATCGTCACCGAGGTGCCAGGAACGACGCGTGATGTTTTGCGGCGTGAATTGGTCGTGTCGGGGTTGCCGTTGCACGTCATCGATACGGCTGGCTTGCGCGACAGCGACGATCCAGTGGAACGCATCGGTGTGGAACGCAGCCTGCGCCAGATCGGGCAGGCAGATATCGTTCTGGAAGTCCGGGAAGCCGCCAAGCCAACTGCGGCAGCCATCGACGCGTTGCCGCTCGAGCTTGGGGAAGGCGCAAATAAAATCATTGTAATCAATAAGATAGATATTATTGACGCGGTTCCACGGACGACCGCCGAGAGTGAGTGTGAAACCGTATGGCTATCAGCCAAGACCGGCGCCGGACTCGATTATCTGCGCCAGGCATTGCTCCGAGCCAGCGGCCGTGAGGTGACGGATGAAGTACCGTTCATGGCGCGTGAGCGACATATTGCTTGCCTCAGGCGAGTACTCGGTCGCGTCCATCGAGCCAGGGACGAAATTGACCGACTCGAGCTGTGCGCCGAGGAGTTGCGGTTGGGGCAACGCGACCTGGATGAGATCACCGGCGAATTTTCGGCGGACGATCTGCTGGGTGAGATTTTCTCCCGCTTCTGTATCGGCAAGTAAAGCTCACGGTAGCCAACATACTGAGATTCATTGGTTTTTCGATGAGCGTTGACGCCGTTTCGGCGACACTCGAGGATCTTGATTGCGGATCGTACCAAGATACAATTTGTGTGATGTTTCACGTGGAACATTCGCTCGTTGGCATCCCGAGGAACCCACCTCGCGCCAATGTTCCACGTGAAACATCATGGATTGCAGGGGTCATTTCGACCCCTTTCCGGTATGATTGCGCGCTCGCGAGAGGGCATCATGTTTTATCCTAAAGAGTTCGACATCATTGTGATTGGCGGTGGGCACGCCGGCACCGAGGCAGCCTTGGCGGCGGCTAGGGCGGGCTGCGACACGCTGTTGCTGACGCACAGCATCGAAACTTTAGGTCAAATGTCCTGCAATCCGTCCATCGGCGGCATCGGCAAGGGCCATTTGGTCAAGGAGATCGACGCGCTTGGCGGAGCAATGGCGCATGCAATCGATGAAGCAGGGATCCAATTCCGAATTCTCAACGCCAGCAAGGGGCCGGCAGTAAGAGCAACGCGCGCGCAGGCAGATCGTGTCTTGTATCGGCAGGCAATCCGGTCGCGGCTGGAGAACCAGCCCAATCTTACCCTGTTCCAACAAGCTGCCGACGATTTGCTCTTGCAAGGCGATCGTGTTGTGGGTGTGGTCACGCAGATTGGACTGCGCTTCCGGGCGGGCGCTGTGGTTCTTACGGCCGGCACATTTCTGTCCGGGCGTGTTCACATAGGGCTGGAAAACTATCAAGCGGGACGCGCAGGCGACCCACCCTCATTGAGTCTGGCGGCGCGGCTGCGCGAGTTGAAACTCCCGGTTGGGCGTCTCAAAACTGGAACGCCACCGCGTCTCGATGGGCGCAGCATCGACTTTTCAGTGATGGAGGAGCAGCGTGGCGATGAACCCGTGCCGGTCTTCTCGTACCTGGGCCGTCGTGATCAGCATCCACGGCAGGTGTCGTGCTGGATTACGCATACCAACGAGCGGACTCATGAGGTGATTCGAGGCGGCCTCGATCGGTCGCCGATGTATTCGGGTGCCATCGAGGGCGTTGGACCACGGTATTGTCCGTCCATCGAGGACAAGGTGATGCGCTTTGCGCACAAATCGTCCCATCAGATCTTCCTTGAGCCGGAGGGACTGGATACCAATGAGGTCTATCCTAACGGCATCTCCACCAGCCTTCCATTTGATGTCCAGCTTGAAATTATTCGATCGATCAGGGGATTGGAGAACGCGACCATTCTCAGGCCAGGCTACGCGATCGAATATGATTACTTTGATCCGCGCGGCCTGAAGTCGTCGCTGGAGACGAAGGTAATTGACGCATTATTTTTTGCCGGACAGATCAACGGTACCACTGGCTACGAGGAAGCAGCCGTACAGGGGCTGCTGGCGGGCATCAATGCGGCCTTACAGGTGCAGGGCGAGCCAGCGTGGAGTCCACGCCGTGACGAAGCTTATCTTGGTGTGCTGGTCGATGATCTGGTAACACGCGGTGTCACAGAGCCTTACCGGATGTTTACCAGTCGGGCCGAGTATCGACTGAGCTTGCGGGAAGATAATGCTGACTTGCGTCTGACTGAGACGGGCCGCCATCTCGGGCTGGTTGATGATAGGCGTTGGGCGCTGTTCGAGCACAAGCGGCATGCAATATCGGGTGAACTGGACCGTCTCGACAAGTTAGTGGTAGATCCACATCGCTTTGACCGAGGGAAGCTAAAAGTCGCGATCGGTCAGTCGCTCGAGCGTGAGTATCCCGCGCTGCAGCTGTTGCGACGGCCGGAGGTCAGCTACCGTAATTTGATGACCCTCGAGGACATTGGCCCGGGCCTAGAAAGCGAACAGGCGGCCGAACAGGTCGAGATCCAGACCAAGTATCAGGGCTATATTGATCGCCAGCGCGAGGAGTGCGCTCGACTTGACCAGGTCGAGACGGTTCGCATCCCCGCCGACCTTGATTACAGCCAGGTGCGTGGCCTGTCATCAGAAGTGTCGCAGAAACTGGCGCAACACCGCCCGGAAACACTTGGTCAAGCAGGGCGAATCTCGGGGATCACACCGGTGGCGATTTCATTGCTGTTGGTGCACCTGAAACGCAATAACGGGCGGCGCGAAGTTAACTCGGCCAGCCTGCGGGTGCATGGAGGCGGCGTTTGAGGCAATGGGGGCTGGCCGAGTATGGCGCGGCGATGGGTCTGAACTTGTCGTCGTCGTCGGTGGATCAATTGGACGCACTGCTCGGTTTGCTAGCCAAATGGAACCGCGTTTACAACCTTACAGGGTTGCCCAACGAACAGAAGTGGGTAAGTCATCACTTACTGGATTCTCTAAGTATTGTAAGGTTTCTTCCACCTGGGCGTCTGCTAGATTTGGGTTCCGGGGGTGGTTTTCCGGGTGTTCCGATTGCGGTTGCCGAGCCGCGCCGGGAAGTTTTGTTACTCGACTCCAACAACAAGAAAACGGCGTTCCTGCGACAGGTGGTGGCTGAACTGGGCGTGACCAATGCGGCGGTGGAAACACGCCGCGTGGAGGATTTCAAACCAGCTGTCGGCTTTAATGTGGTGGTATGCCGCGCCTTTTCCGATTTACCGACATTCGTGAGGTTAGCTGGCCGCCTGTGCAGCGGCGACGGAAGGCTAGTGGCGATGAAGGGCACATACCCGGCTCAAGAGATCAAACAGTTACCGTCCGCGGTCGTCGAGAAGGTCATCCGGCTCGAGGTACCCTTGCTTGAGGAGCAACGCCACGTCGTGTTCCTGCGGCCATCAATGTTGACGGAAAGTTGAGCCGTGACGCGCATACTTGCGGTGGCGAATCAGAAAGGTGGCGTCGGAAAAACAACGACGTCGATCAATCTCGCGGCTGGATTGTCACGAGCAGGCAAACGCGTGTTGTTAGTCGATCTCGATCCGCAAGGCAATGCAACGATGGGCAGTGGCATCGACAAGCGCGCATCGCGCGCGACCGTCTACGAGGTGCTTCTCGGCGACAGTGATATTGAAACAGCACGCATTCGCTGTGAGAACGGCGACTTTGATCTGGTGCCCGCCAATAAGGAACTCGCCGGGGCTGAGGTCGAACTCGTTGCCATGGAGCGGCGCGAGAATCGCCTGAAAGAGGCCCTCGCCGAAGTTGAATCCGAATATGACTACATTCTGGTTGACTGTCCGCCGGCACTGAATCTTCTCACCGTGAATGGTCTGACTGCAGCACATGCAGTCATGATTCCAATGCAGTGTGAGTACTACGCACTTGAGGGGCTGAGCGATCTGGTGCAGACGATCAAGAAAGTGCGGAATCATCTCAATCCCACGCTGGAGATCGAAGGGCTGCTGCGTACCATGTACGATTCGCGCAATACGCTGTCGCAGCAGGTGTCGGACCAGTTGCAGAAGCATTTCGGCGCGAAGGTGTATCGCACCATCATTCCGCGCAATATCCGTCTGGCCGAGGCGCCGAGCCACGGTTTGCCGGCCATACATTTCGATAAGTCATCCAAAGGCGCGCTGGCGTATCTTTCGCTCGCTGATGAAATCTTGCGGCAACCCTCGTCCAGCCAATAAGGACACAGTCGATGGCGAAACTCAAAGGACTTGGCCGCGGTCTCGATGCGCTGCTAGCAACTGACGAGCAAGCAGCTACATCAGTGGACGGCGAGCTTCGAAGAATTGCTACCGGCCGATTGCGGCCGGGCCGCTATCAGCCCCGCACTCGCATGGACGAGGCGTCAATCGCGGAGCTTGCCGATTCAATCAAGGCGCAGGGTGTGCTGCAGCCGATACTGGTTCGTTCGGTCGACGACGCATATGAAATTATTGCTGGTGAGCGACGCTGGCGGGCGGCGCAGGTTGCCGGCCTTAACGAAGTGCCGGTGGTGGTGCGCGACGTTGAAGACAACGCGGCACTGGCGATTGCACTGATCGAGAACATTCAACGCGAGAATCTCAACCCGCTCGAAGAGGCGATTGGCATTCAACGCCTCATCGACGAGTTCGCGATGACCCACGAGATGGTCGGGCAAGCGGTCGGCCGGTCGCGCAGTGCCGTAACCAACCTGCTGCGGCTTTTGTCGTTGGAGGAGCCGGTCCAGGCGTTATTGATGAACCGCAGTATTGACATGGGACATGCGCGGGCGCTGTTGGCCGTGTTTGGTGCGCGGCAGGTCGAGTTGGCCCAGCGTATCGTTGCCCTTGGGTTATCGGTGCGGGAGGCCGAACAACTGGTCACTAAGGGGGCGCCGGCGGCGAAGCGGCCAAAACCTCGCCCTCGCAAAGACCGGGATATCGTCGCGCTTGAAGAATCCCTGTCAGAGACACTCGGCGCAGCGGTGACCATTCGTCACCGCAAAAGCGGTAGTGGCACGCTGCTGATCGACTACGTCGATCTTGATCAGCTCGACGCCATTATGGCCAGGTTGAAGCATTAGCCAATGATCTGCAAAGGCGTTCTCCAGTGCGTTGACACTGTTTCGTTAAGCCAATAAAATCACGGCCTTTTTGTGGCTATGCTGCGGCCGCACATAGAGTCAGTCGCTAGCTCCCGGGATTGTCCCCAGTGATTCGCGGGTTGCTTTCGGTACTTGGGCTCCAGTTATTGGTCGCTGGCTTTGTCACGCTGGCTTTTGTGCTTGCTTCAGGTCCGATGGCCGCGAAGTCGGCAGCGGTCGGTGGCGCGATCGCATTTATTCCAGGCGCGTTTTACGCGTGGCGATTGATTGTTTCCCGGGATTCGGCTCCGAGTCGGTTGTTGCGGGCGCATTTCGTCGCTGAGGCAGGCAAGCTGACGCTGACTTTTGTCTTGTTCGCTGCAACCTTCCTCTGGATGAAGGACGTATCCGCAATACCGTTGTTCGTGGCCTACATCGCAGTACTGTTGGTGTACTGGCTAGCACTGATTTTGTTTAAAATTGGGTAACAGAAAAGACGAGCATGGCCTCTGAAGGCGCGCGAACTTCCAGCGAATACATAGTCCACCATCTCACCAATCTCACCACCGGTGAAGGTTTCTGGACGATTCACCTCGACACTTTGATCGTGTCGGGATTTCTCGGCCTAGTGACTTTCGGTTTCATGTTGTTGGTCGCGCGTAAAGCGACCAGCGGCGTCCCACCTGGCTGGCAGACGTTTATCGAATTGATCGTGTCGATGGTCGACACGCAAGTCAGGGACACCTTCCACGCCAAGAGTAATCTCGTCACCCCGCTCGCTATCACCATATTCATCTGGGTATTCATGATGAACCTGATGGATCTGGTCCCGGTCGACTTCGTCCCAATGACTGCCGAAGCGATGGGCGTTGAATACCTCAAGATTGTCCCCACGACCGATCCCAATCTGACTTTTGCATTGTCGCTGACCGTGTTCGCGATCATGATCGCGTTCAATTTCAAGTTCAAAGGCGTCGGCGGCTTTTTGCATGAGGCGTTGACCGTTCCATTCGGCAAGTGGCTGTTCCCGGTTAACTTGCTGTTCCGCATTATTGAAGACATTGCCAAACCGGTCTCTTTGGCGTTGCGTTTGTTTGGAAACCTTTACGCTGGGGAGATGGTTTTTATTCTGTTGGCGGTGTGGGCTGGCGCCGGGTTCGCTTGGGTCCCGGCTGCGGCCGCGCTCAGTCTCGGCTGGGCGCTGTTCCACATTCTGATCATCACGCTGCAGGCGTTCGTGTTCATGATGCTCACCATCGTGTACATGAGCATGGCAGCCGAACACCATTGATTTACTTTTGCGATCACTACTACTGTACTAGGAGAAAATAATGGAACTCGCTTCCGTGTTGGGAATGACGGCAATTGCGGTGTCCTTGCTGATTGGCATGGGTGCACTCGGAACGGCTATCGGATTCGGCATTTTGGGTGGGCGCTTTCTCGAGGGCGCTGCGCGTCAGCCTGAAATGATCCCGACCCTGCAGGTGAAAATGTTCATCGTTGCCGGCTTGCTCGACGCGGTGACAATGATCGGCGTTGGTATCGCGCTCTACCTCCTGTTTGCGAACCCCTTCATTGGGATCGTCAGCGGTAGTTAACAGATCCTTCTAGCTAAGCGCAGGAGACAAGCGTGAATATCAATGCAACACTACTTGCCCAAGCGCTGTGGTTTGCCTTTTTCATCTGGATAACGATGAAATTTATCTGGCCGCCGCTGCAAAAGGCGATGCAGGATCGCCAAAAGCAAATCGCCGAAGGCCTTGCGGCTGCCGAGAAAGGCAAGCAAGAGCTGGAAATGGCAGCACAGCGCGTCACAGAAGAACTGCAGAAAGCTCGTGAGCAGGCCAGCGAGATACTGGCGCAAGCAGAGAAGCGCGCTGGTGAACTGGTCGAAGAAGCGAAGGACAACGCCAAGGCTGAAGGCGAGCGCATCGTTAACGCGGCGAAGGCGGAGATTGATCAGGAAGTCAATCGTGCCAAGGAGCAACTTCGAACCCAGGTCGCTTCTCTTGCTGTAAGCGGTGCCGAGAAGATTCTCAAACGCGAAATTGACGCCAGCGCGCATGCGCAGTTGTTGCAAGGCCTGGAAGCGGAACTCGGGTAAGGGATTATGGCGGAGCTTGTAACCATTGCCCGGCCTTATGCAGAGGCTGCATTCGCACTCGCCAAGCAACGCGATGAACTCGCCAAATGGTCGGAGATGCTGTCGCTCATGGTAAGCGTGTACGACGACCCGGAATTCCAATCGGCCATTGGCGCACCGTCAGTGACCAACGACGACGTCAAGCGGTTGATGCTGGCAATTTGCGGCGAGCGCATTGATGGCAACGCACGCAACTTCATCCAGTTGCTCGTTGAGAATGGTCGTTGGTCGGTAATCGGCGAGGTGCAGCGGTTGTATGAGCAGCTCAAGTCGGAAGACGAGGGCGTGGTCGATGCGCACATCGCATCTGCCTATCCGCTGGAAGATCAGCAGCTCGCAAAGATTGTTACGTTGCTGGTGAAGCGCTATGACAAGAAAATCCACCCGACTGTCGATGTCGACGCAGATTTGATTGGCGGAATCAAGGTACAGGTAGGCGACAAGGTATGGGACGCCTCGGTGCGCGGCCGACTACAAGAGATGGCCGTCGCCCTAACGAAATAGGAGCATTGATCAATGCAATTAAACCCTTCCGAGATCAGCGAACTGATCAAAAGCAAGATTGAGAACCTTGCTACGTCGGCCGAGGCAAAGACGCAAGGTACGGTCGTATCCGTGACCGATGGCATTTGCCGCGTTCACGGTTTGTCGGACGTGATGCAAGGCGAGATGCTCGAGTTTCCCGGCAACACTTTTGGACTGGCATTGAACCTGGAACGCGACTCGGTAGGTGCGGTGGTGCTCGGTGATTACACGCACATTACCGAGGGAGACACCGTCAAGTGCACCGGCCGCATTCTGGCGGTGCCGGTCGGGCCTGAGCTGATAGGCCGTGTGGTGGACGCGTTGGGTCAGCCCATCGACGGAAAAGGGCCGATCAACGCCGAGAAAACAGATGTCATCGAAAAGGTGGCGCCGGGTGTTATCTGGCGTCAATCTGTGTCGGAGCCGGTGCAGACGGGACTGAAATCGATCGATTCGATGGTGCCAATCGGACGCGGCCAGCGCGAACTTATCATTGGTGACCGCCAGACCGGCAAGACTGCTGTGGCGGTCGACACCATCATCAATCAGAAGGGCAAGGACCTGTTCTGCGTTTATGTCGCGATTGGCCAAAAGGCGTCGACTGTTGCCAACGTGGTGCGCAAACTAGAAGAATTTGGCGCGATGGACTACACCATCGTCGTTGCTGCGACGGCCTCCGAATCGGCTGCCATGCAGTACATTGCGGCTTACTCGGGCTGCACCATGGGAGAGTATTTCCGTGATCGCGGTCAGGATGCACTGATCATCTATGATGACTTGACCAAACAGGCGTGGGCGTATCGCCAGATCTCGCTGTTGTTGCGCCGTCCGCCAGGACGCGAGGCGTACCCCGGTGATGTCTTCTATCTGCACTCCCGCCTCCTTGAACGGGCTGCCCGCACGTCACCCGAGTGGGTTGAACAACATACCAATGGTGAAGTCAAAGGCAAGACTGGATCGCTCACCGCGTTACCAATCATCGAAACGCAGGCTGGTGATGTCTCGGCGTTCGTGCCGACCAACGTGATCTCGATTACCGACGGTCAGATCTTCCTCGAGACCGATCTTTTCAACGCCGGTATTCGCCCAGCCATCAATGCGGGCGTTTCAGTGTCACGCGTTGGTGGTGCCGCGCAGACCAAGATCATGAAGCGCAAGGACACCGGTGGCGGGGTGCGTTTGGCGCTTGCTCAGTATCGGGAACTGGCAGCGTTTGCCCAGTTCGCGTCGGACCTTGACGAAGCCACGCGTCGCCAGCTCGAGCGCGGTCGAATGGTGACCGAACTCATGAAGCAGCCGCAATATCAGCCACTTGAAGTATGGGAAATGGCGCTGACCCTTTTCGCGGTAAACCACGATGTGTTTGATGATATTGATGTCAACAAGGCGCTTGCGGCTGAGAAGTCCATGCGTGATTACGTCAAGGGCAAGTACCCGGAACTCATCAAACGCATCGATAAGCAGAAGAATCTGACCGAAGACGATGAGAAAGCGCTCATGGAAGCAATTGCAGACTGGAAGGCGAACGGAACCTACTAACCGACACAGCACAAGCCACGCTTAAAGGCTAACAATGCCAGGCACCAAGGAAATACGAACCAAGATCAAGAGTGTTCAGAACACTCGCAAGATTACCAAAGCCATGGAAATGGTTGCGGCATCGAAAATGCGCAAGGCGCAGGAACGCATGCGGGCCGCGCGCCCTTACGCTGAGAAAATTCGCAACGTTGCTGCACATATATCACATGCCAACCCGGAGTATCGCCATCCGTTTCTGGTTGAGCGCGATACCGTCAAGCGTGTGGGCATGATTGTAGTGACCACGGATAAGGGTCTCTGCGGTGCGCTCAACACCAATGTGTTGCGCATGGCCCTGGGCCAATACAAGCAATGGCAGTCAGAAGGCGAGGAAATCGACGTTTGTTGCATTGGCGGCAAAGGTCTCGGATTCATGCAGCGCCTCGGCGCCAACATCATTTCCGAAGTCAGTGGCCTGGGTGATCGCCCGCGCCTTGAGCAGATTATCGGCGCTGTCAAGATCATGCTCGACGGGTATATGTCGGACCGTTTCGACCGTGTCATTCTGTTCTATACGAAATTTATCAACACGATGAAACAGGAACCGATGATGGAACAGCTGCTTCCGATCAGTGGTGAGCGGCTTGGTGCACCTGAAGGGTCGTGGGATTACATTTATGAGCCGGAGGCCAAGAGCGTTCTCGACCAGGTACTGACGCGCTACATTGAAGCGGTGATTTTCCAGTCGGTCGCCGAGAACATGTCTTCGGAGCAGTCTGCCCGCATGGTGGCGATGAAGTCGGCATCAGACAACGCCGCGACCCTGATAGACGAGCTGACGCTGATCTACAACAAATCGCGTCAGGCGGCAATTACCAAGGAACTTGCGGAGATCGTCGGTGGAGCGGCTGCAGTTTAGTAGAGGTACGGCCTGACGAACGGGTTTTGGATATTTGAATTGAACGGATAGATACAGCTATGTCACAAGCAATCGGAACAATCGTCCAGTGCATCGGCGCTGTGGTCGACATCGAATTCCCGCGCGAAGGGATGCCCCACGTCTATGACGCGCTCAAGCTCGCTGCTGGAGCCAGCGAAGGCGGGCTCGCCGAAGAAGGTCTGACTTTCGAAGTGGAACAGCAACTCGGCGACGGTGTAGTACGTTGCATCGCGCTGGGTTCGTCGGATGGTCTACGACGCGGCATGCAAGTGGCCAACACCGGCGCGCCGATCTCGGTTCCCGTTGGTCACGGCACGCTCGGCAGAATCATGGACGTGCTGGGCCGGCCGATTGATGAGGCTGGCCCGGTTGACGCAGACGAACTGCGGCCGATTCATGCACCGGCTCCGAAGTTTGCCGAACTCTCGCCGTCGGTCGACTTGCTCGAAACCGGCATCAAGGTTATCGATCTCATCTGCCCGTTTGCCAAGGGCGGCAAGATCGGTTTGTTTGGCGGTGCCGGCGTGGGCAAGACGGTCAACATGATGGAGTTGATCAACAATATCGCCAAGCAGCACTCGGGCTTGTCGGTTTTCGCCGGCGTCGGAGAGCGCACGCGCGAGGGCAACGACTTCTATCACGAAATGAAAGAGTCGAACGTTCTCGACAAAGTGGGCATGGTGTTTGGCCAGATGAATGAGCCGCCGGGTAACCGTCTTCGCGTTGCGCTGACGGGACTGACCATGGCCGAGAAATTCCGCGACGAAGGCCGCGACATTCTGTTCTTCGTCGATAATATTTATCGTTACACGCTCGCCGGAACCGAGGTATCGGCACTGCTCGGGCGTATGCCATCGGCGGTGGGATATCAGCCGACGCTTGCTGAAGAAATGGGCAAATTGCAGGAGCGCATCGTCTCGACCAAGGTCGGATCGATTACTTCGAT
>CP070775.1:3574179-3603505 GCA_020346185.1 Betaproteobacteria bacterium
GCTTTCGCCCCCCTATTTGGTCTTGCTCCGGATGGGGTTTACCGTGCCGTCCGTGTTGCCACGTCCGCGGTGAGCTCTTACCTCGCCATTTCACCCTTACCCGCACCTGCCTCGGCAGGCCGCTGGCGGTATCTTTTCTGTTGCACTTTCCATCGCCTCACGACGTCCGGCTGTTAGCCGGCATCCTGCTCTGCGGAGCCCGGACTTTCCTCTGCATACTCAAGGTGGTGCAGCGATTGCCCGGCCAGCTTTCACATTAGAGTATCGTTCAATTCGCCCGGTTCCCTCGCGGCTCACGTCTATCATGCAAAAAGAGCTGGTAGCCAGGCAAACCAGGCCACCGACTCAAGTCCGCGGCTTCGGTCAGGTTTTCAACCGCCACGGCCTGCGCAATCTCAAAGCAGGACGCGTTGCAGGGCACGCCAGCGATGACAGCTTGCACTTGCAGGAATTCCAGGAAACCTTCATCGCCGAACGAAGCACCAGACAGATTGATGCTGCAAATCCCCCTCGAGCAATCATGCTCCTTGTTCGACAATTGCGCATGGATCTCGAAGGCTGTGGCCCCCAACAATCAATCGAGTGCCTGAATGCGCCGACGACATTTGGACAGCCCCGCAAAAACGGTATTTCCAGCCACGCGAAACGCAAGTGCGTCGTCGCCTGTCGTACTTTGTTGGTGCCTCGCATTCGGGGCTTGCGCAAACAGTCCCCAAGTGGGTTACCGAACTCGTCTCCATCCAGGCAGGTCAGCGTATCGCGCTTTGGAAACCGGTTCTGCAATAGCTTGCTGTTTTGGCGGATTAGTTCGTCAACTGCCGCTTGTGCTCCAGCATCGCTGACGACCTGGAACTGGTGAAGGTCCAGATAGAGCCGCGAGTACTTGTGGTCATACTTTGACCCGTTTCTCATTGCAGATTGAGCCGCGGGTCCAGTTCGTTGCGGTTGAAAGGCCCGGCAAGCACATCGTGGCTAACCTGTTGAGAAGAATCTCGCCGCGAAATGCTGACCATGAATGACATCGTTGAACAAAACGACGACCGCCCGAGAGCGCGTCGATGGCCCACGCGCCAATTCGACGAACCATGCCGCGAGTGTCTGAAAAAGCCATGTGATCCGCAGCCAGCACTTGCCATCGGGCGCCATTCGAGCAAATCTTCACAGGAAATGAGAACGGACTATGACTGCTTGCTGAGCGAGAAGATCATTTCCAATCGACTGTTCCTTTGCAGCCAAACTTGGCAGGACAACCTTCCAGCCATGGCACCGCGAGACGATCTTTCGCCACGCTCGCTAGCCAAGCCGGCTGACGTAGGCCACCCAGCCAACGACAACCTTCCCCTGTTGGTCAAACCGTTGCCAGCTGCTGTCACAAAAGTGTCGCCGATCTGCAATATCAGTGTCACCTTAACGTAGTTTCATAAGCACCAATATCATGATTGGAAATGCGCTCTGAATCTGAACGACGATCCGGAAGCTTGGACAACCAGGTACCGGACAATCTGGATTTCTGACATTCACCTTGGTACGCCTGGCTGTCAGGCGGAACGGCTTCTAGATTTCCTCAAACACCACGATTGCGATCATCTCTATCTCGTAGGTGACATCATCGACGGCTGGCAACTGAAACGCCGCTGGTACTGGACTCAAGCTCACAACGATGTTGTGCAAAAAGTGCTACGCAAGGTGCGCAAGGGCACACGCGTAAGCTACATCGCTGGTAACCACGACGAAGCGGCACGACAGTTTCTCGGCCTCGCTTTCGGCGGCATCGAAATCCGCGATGAAGCAGTTCACGCCATGGTTGACGGGCGCAAGTTTCTGGTCATCCATGGCGACTTATATGATGCCGTTGTGCTTTACGCGAAATGGCTGGCAATCATTGGCGATCACCTCTACGCCTTGATCCTGAAGTTGAATCGCTGGTTTAATCACATCCGCGCCAAGCTTGGCTTTCGCTATTGGTCTCTTTCCCAATATCTGAAGCACAAGACCAAGAACGCAGTCAATTTCATGACCAAGTTCGAAGAGGCCGTTGCCCGCGAGGCGCTCGCACGCGGCTACGATGGGGTTGTTTGCGGCCATATCCACAAACCACAAATCAAGGAAATCGACGGCGTTACGTATTGCAACGACGGTGACTGGGTGGAAAGTCTGTCCGCCCTGGTCGAGACGTACGAAGGCGAGCTGAAGATCATCGAATGGCTCCGCGACCCGCTTCCAACAGCAATGGCGACAGAATCAGAAACAGAAGAAATAGCGAGAATCGCGTGAGAGTCATGATCATTACCGACGCCTGGGTTCCGCAGGTTAACGGCGTCGTCACCACTCTCAGAAGAACCGCTGCGGGCCTCCACGCAATTGGTCACCAGGTCCGCCTCGTCACGCCAAAGCAATTCAGATCGCTCCCCTGCCCGACCTATCCGGAGATTCGGCTCGGCCTGTTTCCCTCGTCGGGCATGAGAAGAACGATCGAGGACTTCTCGCCTGACGCCATCCACATCGCCACCGAAGGCCCGCTGGGTATTGCAGCGCGGCGTTACTGCCTTGAGCGCAAGCTTGCTTTTACCACTGCCTTCCATACCCGCTTTGCCGAATACGTCCACGCGCGCTTTCGTATCCCCATCGATTTCAGCTACGAGTGGTTACGTCGGTTTCACGCGCCTTCGCGCGCTGTAATGGTGCCAACGCCGGCAGTACGACGTGAACTTGAGACACGCGGCTTCACCAACACCGCACATTGGACACGTGGCGTCGATACGGAGATCTTCTCGCCGGGCGACCGCAGCGCATTAGGTACAGACCGTCCGATCTTCCTGTACGTTGGCCGGGTGGCAATCGAAAAAAATATCGAAGCATTCCTGGACCTAGATCTTCCCGGTTCCAAGTGGGTCGTTGGCGAAGGGCCAAGCCGCGCCAAGTTCGAGCGCAAATATCGAGGCGTGCGCTTCGAAGGTATCAAGACGCCGGATGAATTGGCAAGCTATTACCGCGCGGCAGATGTGTGCGTTTTCCCAAGCTTGACCGATACATTCGGTTTGGTCATGCTGGAAGCTCTCGCCTGCGGCACACCAGTTGCGGCTTTCCCGGTACATGGACCGATCGACGTAATCGGAGACAGCGGTGCCGGCGCATTGCACAACGATTTGCGTCAAGCTTGCCTGAGCGCACTTGAGATCAATCGTAGTCAAGCGCGCAGCTACGCGGAAGGGTTTTCCTGGACGACGTCAATCAAACAGTTCGAACAGAATCTCTACCCGTTGGCACCCGACGCCAGTGCCGGCAACCTCAGCGGAGACGGTCACTTACCGAACAGCTCGACCCAATCAGGCCGGGTTTCTCGATAGCCGCCATGCCACCGATGCGCCGGCACGCAACGGCACCAGCGTCCCCTTTTCATAGGGGAAACTCTCCGGCACAGGGATCTGCGATCTGTCTAGCGTAATGGTTTCCTTGTTACGCGGCAGACCGTAGAAGTCGGCACCATGATGGCATGCGAAACCTTCGAGCCTGTCCAGCGCGCCAGCTGCGTCGAAAACCTCGGCGTATAGCGCCAACGCCGCATGCGCCGTATAAACACCAGCGCAGCCGCAGCTGGTCTCCTTGGAGCCGCACTCGTGCGGTGCACTGTCGGTACCGAGGAAAAACTTCGGCTCTCCCGATGTCGCTGCGTTCACCAGGGCGAGCCGGTGCTCCTCTCGCTTGAGTACCGGCAGACAATAGTGGTGCGGCCGGATACCACCTTGAAAAATGGCATTGCGGTTCAGCAACAAATGATGTGCGGTGATGGTGGCCGCGACATTATTCGGCGCATTGCGCACGAACTCGACTGCCTGCGACGTAGTAATGTGCTCCAAGACGATCTTCAGATCTGGAAATCGCGCTACCAGTTCAACCAGTTCGCGCTCGATGAAGATTTGCTCACGGTCGAAAACGTCGACCGAAGGATCGGTAACTTCGCCGTGAATCAGTAGCGGCAGACCGGTCTCACTCATCGCCTCCAGGGTATCGAAGCACTTGTCTATGCGGGTCACTCCCGAATCGGAGTTGGTAGTGGCCCCTGCCGGGTAGTACTTGACAGCGTACACGATGCCGCTGGCTTTTGCGCGTCGTATTTCCTGCGCTTGGGTATGGTCGGTCAGATACAGTGTCATCAGCGGCTCGAACGAGCTGTGCGCAGGCAACACGGCAAGAATACGGTCACGGTAGCGTTGCGCCAGTTCAGTACTGACGATGGGTGGCTTCGCGTTAGGCATGATAATGGCCCGTGCAAACTGTGCCGCGGTATGCGGGACGACTGTCGCCAACGCATCGCCGTCCCGAACATGTAAATGCCAGTCATCAGGTACGCCAATTGTGATTCGATCCATACAGCGTTGTTGTTTTCAGAAAACAGCTAAAGCATCTTGAGCAAGGCGTGCCACCGAAGCAGTACAAAAAAGAATGCCCCGAATCAAGTTACTGTGAATCGGTTTCCCCGGCAAGTTCCAGTGCACGTCGGTACAGCGCATTCTTGCGCTCCCCACTAACCTCAGCAGCCAAAGTGACAGCCCTCTTTAAGGGCAGTTCCCGCATCAGCAATGCAAGCACCCTTTCGCCCTCCTCAATTCCACCCGCTTCGACCACCTCGCCGCGTTCTACCACCAACACGAATTCACCGCGGATACGCCCAGGCAAATTTTTGAGCCATGCCCTGGCTTCACCCAATACGCAAACGTGAGTCTCTTCGTGCAACTTGGTCAGCTCCCGGCCTATTAAGATGCATCTATCGGCGCCCAGAATCTGCGCCATATCTTCAACGCTTTTGAGAACACGGTGTGGCGCTTCATAAAAAACCAGCGTTGCTGGAACGCCAGCCAATTCCTGAAGGGCTTTTATTCGGTCGCCTGCTTTGGCCGGCAAAAATCCGCAGAACATCACGCGCGAAAGTCGCTGGCCACAAACCGATAAGGCCGTCGTCAAGGCACTTGCCCCGGGGATCGGCACCACCGCGAAACCTTCTTGGCGGGCTCGAGCAACCACCTCCGAGCCCGGGTCACTGATGGCCGGCGTACCGGCATCGGTGGTCAGTGCAACCGACTTGCCCCCCGCCAAAAGTTTGACGATGCCTTCAGCCGAGCGGCTTTCATTGTGTTCATGCGAGGCAATGACGCGGGCGTCAATCCCGAAGTGTCCCAGGAGCTTGCTGCATACCCGCGTATCCTCAGCGACCACTACATCCACGCTTCTGAGTATATCGAGTGCCCGCAAGCTTATATCGCGGAGATTTCCGATCGGCGTTGCCACCACATATAATGTGGAATCTTTTGCTTCTTTGATCACGGTATGCAACGCCATCGTGCCCCACGGGTACTGCTAACGGCGCTACTATACTTTGCGCTCAGCGCCGCCGCTACTCAACACGTTTTGGCCCAGGGCTGGCAATGGCCGCAGAATCAACGCCCGCCACTCACCACCGAACCGGAGGAGCCAAGGGCCGAGCCCGCCCCGATTGAGGAGCGGTCTCTCTTCACGCAGGCCCATGTCGGGGTAGTTCTTCCGCTTCAATCAAGCGCATACGCACGCCTAGCCGAGCAAGTCCGGCTGGGGATACTGACTGCTTCGAAGATGTCCTCATACAACGCGCTGCCGGTAATCGTTTACTCAACCACCGGCGATACGCAAGGCATCGTGCAAGCCTACGAACAGGCGGTGCGAGACGGCGCAAGGGTCATCATCGGACCATTAACGCGTGACGGAGTTTCGGCTGTGGCCGAGAGCACCATCGTGGCAGTACCAACCGTTACCCTGAATGTACCGGATGCAAGCATCACTTTACCGCGACAAATGTATGTGTTTGGTCTGCAGATCGAAACCGAAGCAGAGCAGGTCGCCAGGCTGGCGTTTACACACGGAGGGCGCAAAGTCTTGCTGGTCGTCAGCCAGTCCGCACTGAGCCAACGTATCGCCCGTGCATTTGCGCAGCAATGGAAAGCGCTCAAAGGCGACATCAGCGATGAGTTCATCTACTCCACTGAAGCATTGGCTTTAGCCAGTTTGCGAGATCTGCTCGATACAACTGCGGCCGACGTAGCCTTTCTCGCAGTAAATGCACCCCGCGCCAGGTTTATTCGTGCCTATTTGGGTACGCAGTTCCCAATCTATGCGACCTCGCTGGTCTATGCGTCGAGCGCAGACAAACTTGAACTGTATGATCTGGACGGAGTTCGATTCATGGATATGCCGTGGCTGTTGCAGGAAGATCATCCCGCAGTGATGACTTACCTACGGGCGCCCCTGGATTCGAGCGCGCTCGATGAAGAGCGTTTCTACGCGCTCGGCATCGACGCCTATCGTATTTCTCAGTCCTTGCTGGACAACAGTGCGGAGGTGCCGACAATCGATGGTGTGACCGGCTTAATTAGCCTCGACCAGCAGCAGCGTTTCACGCACCAACTGACTCCAGCGTTCTTTTCCTACGGCACGGCCCGTATGCTTAACGAGGAACCTGGCACGGAGCAATGATTCAGCGCGGGCGGGAAGCCGAACAACTGGCTCTCGATCATCTGCGACGCCATGGTCTGCGCGAGGTCGAACGGAACTATCGCTGCCGCTTCGGGGAAATAGACCTCATCATGCGCGATGGGCCGGTAGTCGTATTTGTCGAAGTTCGCATGCGCACATCGTCTGCGTTTGGCGGTGCGCGGGCAAGCATCGATGCTCGCAAGCGACACAAACTAATCTCCGCGGCAAACCATTACATCGGCTCGATTGGCCAGATACCGAAATGCCGTTTCGACGTAGTGTTGCTGAACAGCGACATGTGTATGGAGTGGATAAAGAATGCGTTCGAAGAATAAGTTTCCGTGCATTTGAGACACGCCTTTGTGCAATAATCTGCCCCGACAGTAACGTGCTTCTCTGAAAAATGGACCTGGTCAAGAGAATTAATCAGCACTTCACCGAGAGCGCCCAGTTGAAACTGAAATCCGTTACGGTGCTCGCCGGCGCGCTGGCCGAAACCAGCCAGTTGATGGCCAGCAGTCTCAAGAACGGAGGAAAGATTCTCGCTTGCGGCAACGGCGGTTCGGCCGGCGATGCGCAGCATTTTTCGGCCGAATTGCTCAATCGCTTCGAGATGGAGCGAGCACCGCTCGCTGCCGTTGCGCTTACGACGGACTCATCGACGCTGACATCGATCGCGAATGACTACCACTACGACGAGGTATTTTCCAAGCAGGTCACCGGTCTCGGGCGTGACGGCGATGTATTGCTCGCCATCTCCACTAGCGGTAACTCGCCAAACGTGCTGCGGGCAATCGAAGCGGCCCACGAGCAGCGCATGAAAGTCGTTGCGCTCACTGGCAAAAAAGGCGGAAAGATGACTCGTTTGCTGCGCGAGACCGATATCAATCTATGTGTTCCGTCAGATAGCACGGCGCGGATACAGGAAGTACACCTGATCTGTTTGCATTGCATCTGTGATGCTATTGACTGTCTCTTACTTGGAGTTGAAGAATGAAATTTGCGTCTTGGCTGGCGATTCTGGCAGCGGCGACGATATTGTCGCTGCAAGGATGTGCGCCCGTCGTAGTAGGGGCCGGCGTCGGCGCCGGGGTGATGATCGCCGAAGATCGCAGAAGCAGCGGCATAATGCTCGAAGACCAGGTTATCGAACGCCAGGTTTCCAAGCTGATTTCCCAGGCCTACGAAGACCAGGTGCGTGTCAGTGTTACCAGTTACAACCGGGTTGTGTTGCTGGTCGGTCAGGCGCCAAGCGAAGAGAGCAAGAAAGAAATCGGATTGATGGCACTTGGAACAGAGAACGTCCGGACTGTACAAAACGAGATCGCGATAGCGGGCGCGAGTTCATTCGTGTCACGCAGCAGCGACGCCTTGCTGACCAGCAAGGTCAAGAGCCGGTTGTTGAACAACGACGATGTCGGCGCCAATCACGTCAAAGTGGTCACCAATAACGACACGGTCTACCTCATGGGCCTGGTAACACGCGCCGAAGCAGATGCCGCAACCCGCACCGCCGCAACCACCAGTGGCGTGCAGCGTGTAGTGAAAGTGTTCGAGTACCTCGACTAACAGTTGCAACAAAAGGCTACTGCACCGTCCGATTGCGGTGTCGCTTGCTCCTCGCCTACCTGCTCTGGTATGTCTCGTCGTATACTGTGCGTCTACTTGCACTTGGACGGCTCGCTACGCTTCCTTCAACAAACTGCGACAGCGGACTCGAGATACTGCAGCAGACCCCGGACCGTGCTTCAAGACCCCGAGTCTGAACGAACTGCGGCATACAGCGCCAAGGTCTTCTTGCGAGCGGCAGCATGGTCGACAATCGGCCCCGGGTAGTTTTTTCCTATCAGACAACCACTGGCGTTTTGCACTTGCAGCGGCATTTTCCACGGCTCGTGCAAATACTTGTCAGGCACACCCGACAGTTCGGGTAGCTGAGAACGGATGAACACGCCTCGCGGATCGAATTTTTTCGACTGCGTCACTGGATTGAAAATACGGAAGTACGGTTGTGCATCACAACCGGTGGAGGCACACCATTGCCAGCCGCCATTGTTTGCCGAAAGATCGAAATCGTTCAAGTGTTGTGCAAAATAGCGCTCACCCCATCTCCAGTCGATATGCAGATCCTTGACCAGAAAAGAAGCGCTGACCATACGCAAGCGGTTGTGCATGTACCCGGTGGAATTGATTTGCCGCATGGCGGCATCAACCAATGGATATCCGGTCTCTGCATTGCGCCATCGGCGGAAATACGATCGGTTGTTGTCAAACGCCAAGTTATCGTATTCACGCCGGAAAGCATGACCGACCACGTGCGGGAAATGATGAAGAATCGAGAAGTAGAACTCACGCCAAATCAGCTCGGACAGCCAGGTACCGGCACCAGCCCGACTCTCGGTGTCGGCATCTAATTCCACAGCCGATCGTACTAACTTACGTATCGAGATGGTTCCAAACCTTAGATGAACCGACAACCGTGAAGGCCCCGCCATTGCCGGGAAATCACGTTGTTTAGCGTACTCACCAATACGGCCCAGGAAGTTCTCGAATAATCTCTTTGCGCCGGCTGAGCCGGCCGCAATATCGAGCTGCGAGAAATTGGTGCGCGCGAACCCGATGCTCTCCAGCTCAGGCATTGGTCGATCATCTCCCGGGGCCAAACTTTTGGCGCGCTCTGCTACCGGATAAGGGTCAAGGTCGCCGCGGCCGAGCTTGGCCAGCCAGGCTTTCTTGTACGGCGTAAAAACGACATAGGGTCGCTGTTCGGCGTTCAGGATCTCCGATTTCTCGAAGATTACCTGATCCTTGAAGGTGTTCCAGTCGCAAGGCTGAGCGCGGACGCGAGCGGCCACATCGTGATCACGGTCCAATGCAACCGGTTCGTAATCATGGTTGGTGTAAACGGCTTGAATCTGGTGCTTTAGGGAAAATGCCGGAATCACGTCGCGCGCCCGGCCATACAATACGTTCAAATCACCGCCGAGAGCCCTTAGCGATGACTTGAGTTCGACCAGGCTGTGCCAGATGAACTCTACGCGCCTATCGCACGTGCTGGGAAGCGTTTCGAGTATCTCGCTATCGAATACAAACACACAATAAACAGCAGCGGCTTCGTTAAGGGCGCGACTTAAGGCCGCGTTGTCCTCGGCGCGCAAATCGCGCCGAAACCACATCAGTGCCCGATCGTAGCGCTTCATCGAGCTATCCAATCACGAGTAGTTGGTCGGTTCACTGGCCAATGAATGAGGGCGGCTGGGCAAAGACTCGGATAAAAAATTCAGCCCGGGCCCAGACCATGGCGGTCCTTGTGTGCCAGCTATTACTTCGTTCAATCCGGGTTGGGGATGGGAGAGGCCCGGCTTGAAGCAACTGGACTGCATGCTGGCCCGCGCTGAAGTAAACCGCAGCTTACACAGGCCATTACGCATTTCAAAGCGCTTCGGATTCACTTTGGCAGTTCGCTTCATGCCATCGTCCGGCGAAGCCGCCGGATTAACCAACCAAGCAAGGGCAACTTGGCATACAGCTCTTCACCCGTATCCCAATAATCTCTGTGATAACTGACCTTTCCAGATACGTCAAATCGTATGTGGCTGACGCCATGTATGGTCTGCTCACCGCCCCCACGCATAAAGCGGCTACGGAAATGCATATCCCAAACTACAAATCCGTCATATTCCGTCCCCGACCACCCTCGGACGACGAATCTCGGATCCCGAACCTTCCGATACACTTGCCGCATGATTTCCTCAATTTTGCCAACGCCATTGAATTCGCTAAACGGATCCTTGAAATAGGCGTCTGCCGTGTACACGTCGGTGACATTCGCTACCGATTCGGGCGACATATTCTCGTAGAACGAGATCAGTCTTTCGACGTGAGCACCTCGCATGTTTACATACCAGTGACGCGATGAACCAGAGGAAAGAACAGACGGTACGGCAACAGGCGCAGCAGTTTCATGAATCGGGTAAAGCGTTTCGGAAAATGGATCTCGAACTGTCCGCGCCGGAATCCGCGCAGCATTTGCTCAGCTGCTTCCCGAGGCGAAATTAACGCCGGCATCTCGAACTCGTTACGATCAGTCAAAGGCGTCTTGACAAATCCGGGATTGACCAGATAAACGCTGACGCCTTTTGGTCGCAGGTCAAGATACAACGTTTCGGCGAAATTGATCAGCGCCGCCTTGCTAGCCCCGTAAACGAGACTCGTCGGCAGTCCACGATAGCCGGCAATGCTCGAAACCACGACGATGCCGCCATCACCTCGCGTCACCAAATCGGGAATGACCAATTTCAGTGTCCGGATAACGCCGAACACGTTGACCGTGAATAGGCGCTCCGCGGTGTCAGCGTTCAGTTCCCAGGCTCTTACCGGCAAGTGAGTGCCGACAAGAAGAACCACCATATCTAGCCCTGACCACGCGGCCCTTAACCGCGAATACGCCTCGTCGATGTTAGAGCTATCGGTCACATCGACCGGCAACAACATGCTCTGCGCCCGCGGAAATTTCAGCGCCAGCGTCTCAAGCGCACTTGCGTTACGTGCGCTGAGCGCCACGCGCGCACCACGCTCCAGCAAAGCTTCGGCAAACGCATGCCCGATGCCACTACTGGCGCCGAGCACCCAGACACGCCGGCCTCGCCAGTCTGTTATGCGTGCGTTCAACGCCACTCCGAATCACCCCTTTTCTTGCGAAAAGCCAGCGTCACCTCGCCAAGCCGAAAGCCGAACTTGCGCATCTCCGACCGGTTTAACATGACCTTATCGTCCAACAGGTACATCCAATCGTCGAAGTCAACATGATAGGTCCTGCCGTCGACATCGAGCTCGAGCACGTAACGCCAGCGCAACGCATTGCCATGCGCAGTGCCAATTGCCTCGCCGACGACGTCGTCTGCTGTCCCGACGTAGCTGTGTTCATCGATCTTGGTAATGGTCCAGACGCGTTGACTGGTAGTGCCGTCAGAATAGACGAAATCCTCCTCCAACGTGCCGACATTGCCTTTCCAGCTGCCTTTGATCGCAACAGTAAAGCGTCTTACAACCTCACCGGAACGGTTCTGAAACATGCCGTGCGCCTCGACCTCTCCATCAAAATACTCGCGCAAATCGAGCACCGGGCGTTCGTTACGATATGTGTCAACACGGGGGGCTGCACAACCGGCAATAAATGTTGCTGCCGCGGTGAGTAATGCGAATGGCAGAAATTTCACGACACGCCTCCCTCAGTGACAAGTTGAACGGAACCGTTGTCTCTCGGATCAACCGGCGCCGCCCACAAAACAGCGGCGCCCACCAGCTTAATTGCACATGGCAGCAAAGCATAGGTCGCAGACAGTGCCAGTGTTTCGCCAGCACCAGAGGCTGGCTGATAGCCCAGCAGGGCCAGGAGCGGCAGCGCGATGCCCGCCGCCGCCGCCAAGTTGAGCTTCTCTATCATCTGCCACAGACCGAAGTAAGCGCCGTTGGCTTTGTGTCCGCTTCCACCGCGGTCGACAAGATCAGCGAGGATTGACGGCGGCAGTGCGAGTTCTGCGCCATAAGCCACGCCCGACATCAGGCACACGATCGCGAAAGCGAGGACATCACCTGCTCCGAGCGCAAAAGCCCAGACGAAGGCGGCGATTGCCAACACCATGCCGAGCATCCACGCGTTCTTTTTGCCGGTGCGACGCGAAACGGCCACCCATGCTGGCATACTGAATGCACCCGCAAGAAAATAGGTCACCAGAAACACGCCCGAAAGGCGCGGCGTCTGAAGCACGTCCTCGACAAAAAACAATATCAATGTTGCAGGAATGGCACCGGCGACCCCGCTGGGTATGATCACGGCCAGCAACCAGCGAAACTCTCGATGGCGAAATGGCGCAAACATCGCGGTCCACGAACGCGGTGGCTGCGCCGATGCCAGCAAGCGTGGTGTAAGTCGCCACGTCGACAGTGCGCACAGCAACAGTACCGGAACAAACATATGACTGAACTGCACCACGCCAGCAACTGCGCCCGAGCGCTGCGACAGAAACTCGGGCAGTGTCGCCGCAAGCATCACCCCAAGTATCCCAAGTGCAGCGCGTGCCGCGGTTACGCGTGTGCGCTCGTGATAATCCGAAGTCAGCTCGGCACCGATAGCAAGGTAGCTGATCGACGCAGCGCTGAAACCAAAGTAAACGACAACCAGCGATCCGGCAAGCCACCATGACAAGGCTGTAGCCCCTGCCACCGGCGGCTGGAATAAAGCGACAAAACCCACCCCCAATAAAGGCACACCCAGCAGCACAATGGCGAATCGGCCCCAGCGTCCGCCGGCCGCTCGATCACTCAGGTAACCCAGTAACGGATCCTGAAGCGCGTCAAGCAGCCTTGCTGCAAACAGGATCAGGCCAATCGAAGCCAAAGGCACACCCAGTGTCGTTGCGTAATACTTCGGCACATGGACGTAAATCGGCAACGCCGCCATCGCCAAAGGCAAGGCAAGCACCGAGTAACCGACGAGCGTTCCGCGCGACAGATTCATGCTCCGGCTTTAGCGCAGTTTCAGCTCTGGCCGATGAGGGATTCACGTAACCCCGGTTCACGGGTGCGCGGATCGAGCCAAATAGAAAAGAACGCAAGGGCAAACTGATCATCGGCCACCGTGCCGACCAGGCGACCATTGTGGTAGAACTGCGCGCCGACCCCCGGAAGATTGACTCCGGTGAGCCGATCTCCCTTTTGGATCTCCGGGAATACCCTCGCCATCTTGGTAGACCACTCGCGAAGACGATCGCGATCGCCAAAGCCTAGACGACGCATTTCCTTGACGCTGGCGTTGACCAACCGTCTGGCCGGAATGTTGCGCGCATAACGGATATCGAGCGCAAATTCAGTTTCTGTGCTGACCGAGTCGGAACGGGTCCACAAAGCAGCGTCGTATATATGCAGCCCGAGCCAACGCAAACGGCCCTCGCCCGCTGGGCGAAGATCCGGGATTGCGCCGGTGACCGAGGCCGGCAGGGGAGGTGTTGCCTGACCCGCAAGGGGAAGGAACAGAATCAGCGTTAAGATTAATTTGCGCATTGATCAACTCCATCTGTGCCACGTTGATACTCCCTGCCCTGAATCCCGCTTCGCAATAGGCAAGGTAGAAATTCCAAAGATGCTCGAAGGGCGCATCGAAGCCGTACTTCCTCAGCGAGGCCGCGGCTGCGTTATAGCTCTCCCGCCAGCGCGCCAGCGTCTCGGCATAATCCAGACCAAAGAAATGGCTATTTCCCAATTGCAGGCCCGCGCGCCTGACTTGTTGCGCGAACGCTGAGGGCGAGGGCAACATGCCTCCTGGAAAAACGTATTGCTGAATAAAGTCAGTGCTTCGCCGGTAGTTGTCGAACAACGCGTCGGCAATAACGATGGTCTGTATCAGCGCCCGGCCGCCACGTCGAAGCCGGTCCCGTACGGTAGTGAAAAAACTGGGCCAGAAAGCCTCGCCGACCGCCTCGAACATCTCGATGGAAACCACAAAATCGAATTTTCCCTCTACATCGCGGTAATCGCAGATTTCGGTTGTTACCTGTCGGTCGAGGCCCGCCTGGCACATACGTCGCGAACAAAAAGACCACTGCTCTTCCGATAGCGTAATTCCGTGTACGCGTGCGCCACGCTCGCGCGCTGCGACTTCGGCGAATCCACCCCAACCACACCCGATTTCGAGGATCTGATCACCCTGTTGCACATCGAGGCAATCGAGAATTCTTCGGTATTTCGCGAGTTGGGCGTCCTTGAGGCTGAGGTCAAAGTCCGTCCCGAAAAACGCCGACGAATAGGTCATCGTCTCATCGAGCCATGTCCCATAGAATTCATTGCCCAGGTCGTAATGGGCGTGAATATTGCGGCGCGCATTACTGCGGGTATTGCGTCGCATCAGGTGGCGCAGACGATGGAGAATCTTTCCCCACCACTTGCCACGGATCGCCGCTTCGAGAATGTCCCGATTTTGCAAAGCCAGTTCAAGCAGCGCAGCGAGATCGGGCGTTTCCCATTTCGACGCTATATACGCTTCAGCAAAACCGATATCGCCCGACTTCAGCACATCGGCGCAAACGCTCCAGTCATGCACATGCAGTGTTGCGTCCTGACCCGCTATGTCGCCCTTAAAAACAAATCGGTTGTCGTCCGGAGTAACGAATTCGAGACGTCCATGGCGTAGTCGCGACAGCAACGAGAGCAAGATCCGCCCCGCCCGCGGCACGGCCGGCAACGTCGCGCGCAAAGTCACCTCACCCGCTGACATCTCAACCGGTTTCATCTGGTTGTCTCCTGTTGCGGGGGGATCGGTTTCGGGACGTAGCGCAAGCCCTGCAACCAAAGCTTGAACGCCTGCAGGTGGATGCGCGCCATCACGCCCAACGTCATCCACGGGTACAGAAAGAATGCCCTGAGTAGCCCTGCGACGTTCAAAGCCGAAGCCTTTCCCCCGATGGCCGTGACAAGCAAACGCCCTTGCGAGTCTTCATAGTCAATGTTGATGTGGCAGGAGGGATACTCAGAGCGGAAGCGGAACACGTACCTACCCTTGATTTCACAGAACGGTGATACGTGGAACACCTTGCGAGACTCCAATACATCGTCGGGCTCAATCAGGCTTCCGTCCGGGTGGGCCAGCAGGTAATTGTGATGCTCGCCAAAGGTGTTATTGACTTCGCACAGAATGGCACGCAGCCCACCGTCGCGATCGTGGCACAACCAGAAGCTGACCGGGTTAAATACGTAACCAAGAACTCTGGGAAACGTTTGCAGCATCACCTCGCCATCAGCAGTGTGGACACCTTCGCGCAGTAACAGCTCGTGAATCCACGACTCGGGCGGCGTTCCGTCGCGAGCGCCGTGATCGCGAAACTGAAACGAAAACAGGTTCCAGCGGTTAACCGAAAACAAGGGACTGCTTATGTCGTTCAGTTTCGACAGCGGCAAGCGCAAAAAGAACACGCGATAACGGAAGCGGTTACGCCGGGGGCGCAAGCGCGCATGCATGACATTACCAAAGTAGATCGTCGGCTTCACGCCACGCCCCTGCCTTCAAGCTCGACTGCACTGCGCTGCTGCCACGGTGCCGTAACCCCGAGACCATTCACTATGTTGAGTGCGGAGCGCAGGCCGTCTTCGTGAAAGCCATAGCCCGTCCAGGCACCACAGAACCAGGTGCCGTTCATGCCCTGAATCAGCGGCAGCTCGCGCTGCGCCTCTATGGCGGCGCAATCGAAAATCGGGTGCGCGTATTCGAAGCGCTCGATCACCGAATCGGCCTTTGGCTCATGGGTCGGGTTCAATGTCACGAGGACCGGCTTTTCGAAGGGGAGCGGTTGCAGGCGATTGATCAGGTAGCTGACACTGACCGGACGGCCTTCGGGTCCGGTGCTGCCGGCGACGTAGTTCCAGGCCGCCCACGCCTCGCGCGAGCGAGGTAGCAGCGAAGGGTCGGTGTGCAACACGGCGTGATTCATCTGATAACCAACCCGCGAAAGTACGCGGTGTTCGGCCGCAGAGGCATCTTCGAGTATTTTTAAGGTTTGGTCACTGTGGCAAGCAAATATCGCTTGAGAGAATGTCTCCGTTGCGCCCGCGGCAGTTCTGATGCGCACGCCCCGCGCAGTACGCACCGCCGATGAAATAGGCGTAGCCACGCGCACATCGCTAATCTCTGCAGCAAGTCTCGATACATATTCACGGCCACCGCCAAGCACGGTCTTCCAGTCCGGGCGATTCGATATGCCGAGCAAGCCGTGGTTATGACAGAAGCGGAAAAAAGTTTCTGCCGGGTAATCGAGCATCCGCAGAGTCGGGCACGACCAGATTGCGCCACTCATTGGCAGTAGGTACCAATCACGAAATGCTCGCCCGAATCTGTGCCGGTCTAGAAAATCGCCCAGCGAGCCTCCGCAGCCACGACCGGTCATCAGCGCCTGAGTACTTTCTCGGTTGAATCGAATTATTTCCTTCAGCATGCGCCAGAATTCGGGCTTGATGAGGTTGCGTTTCTGGGCAAAGATCGTCGCCAGATTACTGCCGGCCCATTCGAGTTTTTCTTCATCGACCCGAACGCTGAATGACATGTTGCTCAACGCGTGCGGCACACCTAGATGCGCTAGAAGCGCAACGAGATTTGGGTAAGTGCGATCGTTGAACACCAGGAACCCGGTATCGACCGGCGCGCTGGTGCCACCGAGCGTCACGTCGACAGTATTAGTGTGACCACCCAAATAGTCGTTTGCCTCGAACAAGGTGACCTGGTAGCGACGCGACAACAGCCACGCGGCAGACAGGCCGGCGATGCCAGCGCCAACTACCGCGATTCTTTCCTGATTCATTCTGGGCGAAATCCCTCGCGAACAATCATCTAATGCCAAAGCTTCACGCTGCGACCTCAAACGTCGCCAGCCAATCGCGCCGACGCAAAGGCGGGGGCGTGAGCCGCCGAGCGTGAACATGCGTGGTCCTCGCCGACGGCCACGGGTTCGCTTGCTCCGCTCAAGCCAGCTTGCTCGACATCGGCGATCGGACGGAGCTCAAGCCACGGCTTCATCGTCGGCCCCGAGGTGTCGCCCACTGCCTGCGCGTGCGAAGAAAAATAGAACAGCAAGTCAGCGGGCCCGGGGTGATCCGCCGTGCCGGCATAATCGGACTGCTCCGACCCGCGCGGCAAACTCGCACCAGTTTCGATCAGGTCATGACCATTACGCACGGAAACATGTCCATCAGCGCCCTGACGGTTAGCCGCAACCATCTGAACGTTCATTGAAGCTGTAGACAGCTGTGGGCACGGCTCGTCTCCATGCACAACCAGCGGAAGTAACAAAATCATCAAAATGTTCATGGTTTGTCCTAGTCAAAATAGCCCGGTACTGCTAAATTATCGCTAAATTCAGATATAGTCAATTATTTGTCTAGGACAATGAGCTGATGGATCAATACACAAAGGGCGACACGGGAACAATCCTGTTCAATATCAGCGCGGTAGAGCGCGAGACGGGCCTTTCCAAGGACACCCTGCGCGTCTGGGAACGTCGCTACGATTTCCCCAGCCCTGTTCGCGACGACAATGGAGATCGTGCTTACACCACCGAGCAGATTTCCAAGCTACGCTTAATCAAACGGTTACTGGATCAAGGGCACCGACCCGGCAAAATCATCGGGCTTGACGATGAGCGGTTGGAGAGACTGGTCAGCGAACCAGCCGGTGATCAGCCGCCACGGCAGGATATCGCGGTCTACATCCACCTGGTTCGGTCCCACCAAGCGCTCGAATTGCGGCGCCACCTCACCCAGGCAATGGCACGCCAGGGGCTACAGAGATTTGTGACCGACACTGTCGGGCCGCTTACCCAAGCCGTCGGTGAGGCTTGGATGCGCGGCGAGATCGCTGTTTTCGAAGAACACCTCTTCACCGAATTGATGGAAGGTCTGCTTCGCAACGCCATCACTGCGCTCCAGCCACAGGGGAAGGCGCCTCGCGTGCTGCTGACCTCGCTGCCAAATGAACAGCACAACCTCGGCCTGCTCATGGTCGAAGCCATACTCACTGTCGAGAGCGCACCGTGTATCGCGCTAGGGACTGAAACGCCAGTAACCGAAATAGCGCAGGCTGCTAAGGCTCACAGAACCGATATAGTCGCCTTGTCTTTCAGCGGCGCCTACCCGGAAACAAAGGCGATCGAAGGGTTGCGGGAATTGCGCACGCTGCTTCCTGAGCCGTTTCTGCTTTGTGCTGGCGGGGCCGGCGTTGGCCGCATCCGCCGCCGCCTCAATGGTATCGAATTGATTACCGGTCTCGACAAGATGTGCGAGCTAGTTAGACAATGGCGCGCTGAGCATTCAAGCTACTGAAGGCGAAGACATCCAGCGGAAGGCGGGCACACCATCCGGTCTCGCTCGGAGCTGCTCTGAACTTGTTGACGGCTTCGGAAGACAAAGCCTCAACCTCACTAGTATTAATGTATAGTGGCCCGGCCGAGCACTATCCAAATACGATGCTATATCCCGAATTGTTCAAGCAGTTTGAAGCGTTGCGGTGGAATCTCGAGACCGACATTCCATGGTCCGAGTTCGATGACGACAAGCTATCGGACGAGCAGGCACAAACCATAAAGATGAATGCCATCACAGAATGGGCAGCGTTGCCAGCGACCGAGATGTTCCTGCGTGACAATCGCGACGACAGCGATTTTTGCGCTTTCATGTCGGTCTGGTTCTATGAAGAGCAGAAGCACTCCCTGGTATTGATGGAGTATTTGCGGAGATTTCGACCCGACCTGCTGCCAAGCGAAGACGAGCTACACGCCGTGAGGTTCGAATTCGATCCAGCGCCGCCGCTGGAAACGCTGATGCTGCACTTCTGCGGTGAGATTCGGCTCAACCATTGGTATCGATGCGCAGCCGGGTGGCATACCGAACCGGTGATACGGCACATCTACGAGACCATTTCGAAGGATGAGGCGCGTCATGGTGGCGCTTATCTGCGTTACATGAAGAAAGCGATCGAGAAAGCGGGTGATGCTGCCCGCGCGGCCTTCGCCAAGGTTGGCGTGCTCATGGCATCCAGCGCCCGCAATCGCAAGCCGTTACACCCGACCAACCTGCACGTCAACAAAGGCCTGTTCCCGAACGATACGGTTCAGAGCCGGCTTCCGGACCCGCAGTGGTTGGAATACTGGCTCGATCGGCAAATCAAGTTCGACCGAAACTGGGAGGCGCGCGTCGTTAAAATGATCCTGCATAACCTATCCAGCCTGTTCGAAGAGTCAATGACATCGGCACAGGACCTCAATCGGTTCCGAAAGCAGCTCGCAGCCGCAGCAGCCTGAATGATCGGCGGCGGCAACACCCGCATTGCGGCTGTATGATGGCAGCTGACCGATCCAGGGCGACCATGCGACCGAACTTCGAGAACAAAATCTGCAGTCCCGATTCGCTGGAAGAACGCGTCGCACAACTCACGCGTCCGTTGGTATTCACAAATGGCGTGTTCGACATTCTGCATCGTGGCCATGCCACTTACCTGGCACAATCACGGCAGCTTGGCGCAAGTCTGGTGGTCGCGCTCAATTCCGATCACTCGGTTCAGCGTCTCGGCAAGGGGCCGGATCGGCCTATCAACACGTTGGAAGATCGTATGGCGCTGATCGCAGCACTCGGTATGGTCGACATGGTCACCTGGTTTGACGAGGACACACCAATAAAAGCCATATTGAGTTGCCGGCCCGATGTA
Source organism: Betaproteobacteria bacterium (assembly GCA_020346185.1). Classification (GTDB taxonomy): domain Bacteria; phylum Pseudomonadota; class Gammaproteobacteria; order Burkholderiales; family Eutrophovitaceae; genus SG8-40. The sequence goes on from CP070775.1 coordinate 3,593,927, forward strand.
CTAGTCAAAGGCGGTGACTGGCAACCGGAAAAAATTGTCGGCGCCAATGAAGTCCGCGGCTGGGGTGGCAGCGTTCATTCCATTCCGTTCGAGTTCAAGCGATCGACAACCGAAACGCTGTCACGTATTCGCAACGGGTAACGTCAAGCGATGGTGAACTGGCCTTGTCACTGGTTGGACCACTCTCCACAGTCGTTCGCTCGCTCCAGTGTTGCCGTTTTCGTGCGTGGCCTGCTGCTCGCGCCCGCTGTATCCCTGGCGCTGAGCCACCCGGCAGCAGTCGCCGCCGCCGAGCGCACGCGCCCGGCGCATGCCATCGCCATGCATGGCACGCCCAAGTACCCGCCTGATTTTCCGCACTTCGATTACATCAACCCTGATGCGCCCAAAGGTGGCGCCCTGCGACTCGCTTTGCAAGGTACGTTTGACAGTTTCAACCCGTTTATACCGAAAGGCAACGCCGGCGCCGGCGGCTCTTATGAATCCTTGCTCACAAGCAGTGCCGATGAACCGTTTACGCAATATGGACTGATCGCCGAAAACATCGAGGTACCCCGCGACCGTTCGTGGGCGATCTTTACTCTGCGCCCGCAGGCGCGCTGGCATGACGGCAGACCCATCACGGTCGATGACGTGATTTGGTCACTGGAAACATTAAAGACGAAAGGCCAGCCATTCTTTCGCTTTTACTACGACGGTGTGGCGAGTGTCGAACAAATTAGCCCGCGACAAGTCAAGTTCAGTTTTTCCGACCCGGGCAATCGCGAGCTGCCGCTAATTGTTGGCCAGTTGCCGATATTACCGAAACACTACTGGGAATCGCGCGACTTCGAGAGCACCACCCTGGAACCGCCGCTGGGCAGCGGGCCCTACCGCGTTACTGATTTCGAGCCGGGGCGCTATATCGTTACCGAGCGCGTGACCGATTATTGGGGCCAAGACTTGCCGGTCAATGTAGGGCAAAACAATTTCGACCGGATTCGTTACGACTATTACCGCGACGATACGGTCATTCGGCAGGCGCTCAAGGCCGGTGAAATAGACTTTCGGCTGGAGAATCAGGCAAAGGCCTGGGCGCTGGACTACGACGTGCCGGCGGTACAGCGGGGCTGGCTCAACAAGGAGGAAATACGCCACTTCAGTCCGACCGGCATGCAGGCATTCGTCTACAACACCCGTCGCGAGTTGTTCGGCGACCGCAAGGTGCGCGAAGCGCTTGCCTACGCCTTCGACTTCGAGTGGACGAACAGGAATCTGTTTTTCGGACAGTATGCACGAACTGAAAGCTACTTTTCCAACTCGGAGCTGGCATCAGCCGGTTTGCCAGAAGGGCGCGAACTCAACATCCTCGACCGCTATCGCGAACGTATCCCTGATGAGCTGTTCAACCAACCCTATCAGGCGCCGTCGACAGACGGCAGCGGCTGGCCACGCGAGAACCTGTCACGCGCTTTTGCGCTGCTGGAGGAGGCAGGCTGGGTGGTTCGCGATATGCAGCTGGTAAACGAGGATACGGGCCAGGGGTTTTCATTCGAGATTCTTCTTGTCAGCCCTGCTTTCGAGCGCATCGTGTTGCCCTTCGTGCGCAACCTCAGACGGCTCGGCATTGATGCCCGCGTGCGTCTGGTTGATCAGTCGCAATACATTAATCGAATTCGCAGCTTCGATTTCGACATGATTGTGTCGGGCTGGGGCGCGTCAGAGTCGCCCGGTAACGAACAGCGCGGTTACTGGACCAGCGCTGCGGCGAGTTCGCCCGCAGCAAGCAATTACGCCGGCGTGAGTGATCCGGTCATCGACGAACTGGTCGAGTTGCTGATCAACGCGCCCGATCGGGTAAGTCTGGTAGCGCGTGCCCGCGCGCTGGACCGAGTGTTATTGTTCGGTTACTACGTGATTCCGCAGTGGCATTTGCGCATGCAACGCGTGCTGTACTGGGACAAATTCTCTCGGCCAGAGGTTGCGCCACGCAACGGCACCTCAATCGACTACTGGTGGTTCGACGAGGCCAAGGCCGCTCGACTGAATAAAGCTAGAAACGAACGACCGGAAAACGCCAACGATGACAATGCCGTGAGTCTGAATACGGCGCTGACCGTCATCATCGTGCTTGGAGCGATTGCCGTCGTTATGTTTCGACACAAAATTGCGCGGCACAGACGGCAAAGGCGTAGAACTAAATGAGCGCGTACATCGTCAGGCGCCTGTTACTGATGATTCCAACCTTGTTCGGCATCATGCTGATCAATTTCGTCGTGGTGCAGGCGGCACCCGGCGGGCCGGTCGAACAGGCAATCGCGCAACTGACTGGCCAGGGTTCATCGATTACCGAGCGGGTAACGCGTGCGGGGACTGGCGAGACGTTGACGTCAACTGCGCCCGCAGGTGAAAGTACCAGCCGATATCGCGGCGCGCAAGGACTCGATCCGGAGTTCATCAAGGAACTCGAACAGCGCTTCGGCTTCGACAAGCCGATGCATGAACGCTTCTTCAAGATGATGGGTGATTACCTCACCTTCGACTTCGGCGAGAGTTTCTTTCGTGATCGCAAGGTCGTCGATCTGGTGCTCGACAAAATGCCGGTATCGATCTCGCTCGGTGTCTGGACAACCCTGATTGTGTATCTGGTGTCGATACCGCTTGGCATCGCCAAGGCGGTGCGCGATGGCAACCGTTTCGACGTTGCCACCAGTTTCGCACTGGTCATTGGCACGGCGATCCCGAGCTTTCTGTTTGCCGTGTTTCTACTTGTCGTCTTTGCCGGCGGCAGTTACCTCGACTGGTTCCCGCTTCGAGGGCTACAGTCCGAACAGTATCTCGCTCTCGGCTTCAGTGGCTGCATCGCCAGTGCGGCGTGTCTCGGCGATTATTTCTGGCATATCGCGTTGCCGGTTCTGGCAATGGTCATTGGCGGCTTTGCCGGGCTGGCGATGCTAACCAAGAACTCGTTCCTAGATCAACTGCATCAGCAATACGTGCTGACGGCGCGCGCCAAGGGTCTGCCGGAGCGGCGTGTGCTGTACGGGCACGTATTCCGCAATGCCATGCTGATTGTCATCGCCGGATTCCCCGCTGCATTCGTCAGCATTCTGTTCACCGGTTCGGTACTGATCGAGATCATTTTCTCTCTGGACGGACTTGGGCTGCTCGGATTCGAGGCTGCATTCAACCGCGATTACCCTTTGATGTTCGGCACATTGTTCTTTTTCTCTTTGCTCGGCCTGGTGATGAACCTGATCGGCGACCTGATGTACACCGTTATCGATCCGCGCATCGACTTTGAGAGCCGAAACGGATGACCTGATGCCACAACAAGAAAACAGGAACATCAGTAAACCATCAAGGCTATCCCCGATGACGCGACGTCGGCTGCAGAATTTCTGCGCCAATCGACGCGGCTTATGGTCGTTCTGGATATTTCTCGCCTTGCTGGCCGCGACGTTGCCTGCCGAGTTCATCGCCAACGACAAGCCCATCATTGTTTCTTACCAGGGCAGTTTCTACATGCCCATTTTCCGCGCCTATCCGGAAACCACTTTCGGCGGCCAGTTCGAGACCGAAGCCGATTATCGCGATCCGTACGTCGCAAGCAAGATTGACGAGGCGGGTTGGATGATCTGGCCGCTGGTTCCCTACAGCTATCGCACGGTCGCCTGGGACTTGCCGGCGCCGGCACCGTCGCCGCCTGACTCCGGGCACTGGTTAGGCACCGATGACCAGGCGCGCGACGTCGTGGCAAGGGTGATCTACGGTTTTCGCATTTCGGTTCTGTTCGGTTTCATACTCACCATCATCAGCGCCGTCATCGGTGTGGCCGCCGGCGCAGTTCAAGGTTACTTCGGTGGCTGGGTCGACCTGTTGGCGCAGCGCTTCATCGAAATATGGGCCGGCATGCCAACGCTGTACTTGCTGATCATTCTCGCCAGTGTCGTCGAACCAAACTTCTGGTGGCTGCTGGTGTTGCTGTTGCTGTTCAGCTGGATGGGCTTTGTCGGTGTGGTGCGCGCGGAATTCCTGCGCGCACGCAACTTCGACTATGTGCGCGCCGCGCGTGCACTGGGCCTCAGTGACCGCATGATCATGTCCCGACATGTGCTGCCCAACGCCATGGTCGCGACTCTCACTTTTATGCCGTTTACACTCGCAGGCTCCGTTACCGTGCTCACTTCGCTGGACTTTCTCGGTATCGGCTTGCCAGCTGGCTCGCCATCGCTGGGCGAATTGTTGGCGCAGGGCAAGGCTAATTTGCAGGCGCCCTGGCTGGCACTGACCGGCTTTTTCGTCATTGCACTGATGCTCAGCCTGCTGATCTTCATCGGCGAAGCGGTACGCGACGCCTTTGATCCGCGCAAGCTGTTCGCCGGTGGCAAGGCGCCCGAACCATCCACTGTCGAAGCGACATCAGGGGCAGGCGCCAGTACGCCTGCAACGCATAGCTAGACGAGAACAAGGTCGCAACAACGCCGTTAAGCAAACACCGATGAGCGACAAGCTGCTTGAGATCGAAAACCTGGGTGTGCAGTTCCACCAGGCCGGAAACGTCATCGACGCCGTCAAGAACGCTTCACTGCACGTTGGCGAAGGTGAAACCGTGGCGCTGGTTGGTGAGAGCGGTTCCGGAAAATCGGTTACTGCACTGTCCGCGCTGCAGCTACTGCCCTACCCGGCCGCCACACACACTAAAGACAGTTCGATCACCTTCAGGGGTCAACAACTGGTTGGTGCCGGTCAGCGCGAGTTGCAAAGGGTTAGAGGTGACCGGATTTCGATGATCTTTCAGGAACCGATGACTTCGCTGAATCCGCTGCATGTGGTTGAGAAGCAAATCAGTGAAGTGCTGATGATCCACAAGGGTATGTCGCAGCAAGCGGCACGAGCCCGAACTCTGGAGCTGCTCGAACTGGTACGGATTCCACAACCGGAGCAACGGCTCGCCTCCTACCCGCATCAACTCTCCGGCGGCCAACGCCAACGCGTCATGATCGCCATGGCCCTAGCCAACGAGCCCGACCTGCTCATTGCCGATGAGCCAACCACGGCAGTCGATGTCACGGTGCAGGCGCAACTACTGAAATTGCTCGAAGACCTGCGAGCACGTTTGCGTATGTCCATGCTGCTCATAACGCACGACCTGCGCGTGGTGCGCAAAATGGCGGACCGCGTTTATGTCATGTATGCGGGCGAAATCGTCGAATCCGGCCAGGTCGAGAGGGTCTTTGATGATCCGCAGCATCCCTATACGAGGCGACTACTGGCTGCCCAGCCCGGCGGCAACCCAACGCCAGTAGCGCCGGACGCACCGGCAGTAATGCAAGGCCAGAATGTCAAAGTCTGGTTCCCGATCCGCCGCGGCGTATTGCGTCGGACGGTCGGTCACATCAAAGCCGTCGATGGGATCAGCCTGCGGGTTCGCGAAGGTCAGACCGTTGGCGTTGTCGGCGAAAGCGGTTCGGGCAAGACGACGTTGGGACTGGCGCTGCTTCGCCTCGAACAAAGCCGGGGCAGTATTGAATTCCGTGGCCGCGAGATCCAGTCACTTCAGGCGAAGCCGCTGCGTCCATTGCGCCGCGAAATGCAAATCGTGTTTCAGGATCCGTTCGGAAGCCTCAGCCCGCGTTTGTCAGTAGGGCAAATTGTCGGAGAAGGGACTGAAGTGCATCAACTGGGCAATTCACCAGCAGAGCGCGAGCGTCTTATCATCGACGCGCTCCGGGAAGTCGGTCTCGACCCGGCAAGCCGCCATCGCTACCCGCATGAGTTCTCCGGTGGACAGCGGCAACGCATCGCCATTGCCCGCGCCATGGTGCTGAAACCGCGCTTTGTCGTACTCGACGAACCGACTTCCGCACTGGATATGTCGGTGCAAGCGCAGATTGTCGATCTGTTGCGCGAGCTTCAGCAACGCCACCGCCTGGCCTACTTGTTCATCAGTCACGATCTGAGCGTGGTCCGCGCGCTGAGCGATGAAGTTGTCGTGATGCGCGATGGTCAACTAGTCGAGCATGGTTCGGCGAAGCAGATTTTCGACAACCCGCGCGAGGCTTATACGCGTGCTCTGATCTCTGCCGCCTTCGACATTGAGCTGACAGACGAGGCCGCAGCAAATGCCTGAAACAACCTGCTCGCCTTCGGCAAGGCCGCTGCGGCCACAAGGTGGCAAACGCCACGGCGATTATCAGGGTGACGGTGTTTAGCACTCCGTTGCTCGCATGTCGCTTCCAGGAAAGCGCCTCGCCAATTCGACCAATTGCCTTGACTCTGCTCGGCTCGGTGCGCGGATAACCAGGGTGGTTTGCGGCATGCGCTGCTCGCGACGTCCAATTTCGCCGGTTCGAATCCCTTTTCTTCTTAGTTCCGCTAGATAGGCGCGAGCCCCCTTCTCTTTCTGGAACGCGCCGAGAGATATTGCATAACGCCAGCGCCCGGCTTCGGGAATCTTGACGAAATCAGTGATACCCAAGTCAACAAGCTCGTCTGCCTTGCGATCCATGCGTGCCCGCGAGCCTTGCGGTGGCATAAAGACCCACCAGTTAGCTGTAACTTCCCGCTTGCGCACCGTGATCCGCTCGCCAAGCTCCATCGACGACAGTGCCCGGCTGACTCGCTTCAGTTCCAGATCGTCAAAGTTGCCCCATTCCAGACAGGCTGTGCGTTGCCCAGCTGCACTCGGCGCAACAGGACTGACCGGCTCGGAAACAATCCGGATCTTGTCCGCATTCATCTGAAAATCGATGATCTTGGCGTCAGGGTTTGGGCGCGTATGCTGAATGTAGCCGTATCCCGCCAGTGCAAAATTGACCAGCAACAGGAAAAAGAACAACCACCTCATCGGGCCAACTCTTTTCGTCCTCTCTTGTCTTTGCTAAGCGTGCTTCATGATGAACCGGACTTTGTCGTTGTCTCTTCGCCGATGCGCACCAACCCCTGCAACACGAGTTTGTCATTCAACACTAGGGGAAAGCGACACACGGTCGCAATCAGAGGCGCGGCACCACCCGTCGCAATAACGCTTACGCTACTGTGACCGGCTCGCTGCATCTCGCCAAGCATATGCTCGATCGCACCACATGTCGCACGAGCTGCGCCTGTCGTGATTGCATCGGGTGTCGAGCGCGGAAACGACACCACCTCGCCCCGTTCCGATCCGAGCCGCGCAGTCTTGCTCGCGAGCGAGCTGTGCATCAGGTCGAGACCTGGCAAGATCATGCCGCCGAGAAACACTCCGCTGCCGGTCAACGCGTCGATCGTCGTCGCGGTTCCCATGCACACTACAACACAGTTGCCCGGCGCGGAAACATGTGCTCCGATCAAAGCCGCCCAACGGTCCGGGCCGAGCTGCCCCGGATCGTCATAGGCGCTACTCACCCCGCACTGCTCAATCTGACCTCTGACCCATGTGGGAAACAATCCCCAGCGCAGACACGCGCTCTCCAAGTACGTACCGACCACATCTCCCGCGACATTGGCAATCACCACCGCATCGGGCTCAGCCATTGATTGCCACTCGGCATCGAGCCGTTGCGGTTCATTCGTGGCGAGCCAGCCCTGACCGGTGAAAGCGGCATTTTCGTACAACGCCCACTTCACTCGGCTGTTGCCAGCATCTACAGCCAGTATTCGAATTGCTCGTGACAAACGTCAATATCCGCAGTTCATTGCATACGGGCATCCGGCGTCGGCCAACGGGCGTTCCGTCAACACTGCCAAGATGAGCAATGCAAGCAGCAAACCATTCCTCACCTTTCTAGTTCGCTTTGAGGCGTAGCGACAATTCACCTGAGTGGATAGTATGCGTTCCTTCTGCCGTTTGCAGAAGGAACGCCCCGGCTTCATCAACTCCAACGGCCCTTCCCTCAGCTTGTATCTTGCCGTTCATTTCAATCGTTACCATTTTATCTTGGTAAGCATGTGCTCGTTGCCACTCTGACCGCAGGGCTGCAAATCCTTGGCGAGACAATATGCCAAGCACATCGCTCAGATCACGCAGCGCCCGCGCCAGCAGCTCGTTGCGGTCGACGTGTACGCCGGCCGACTCGAGGTCAGCGGCAGGTTGATCAATCAATTCAGCTACAGGCTTCACGAGACGCAGGTTAATGCCGATACCAATGACCGCGCTGACACCGCCTCCAGGGCTGGCAACACTCTCGATCAGTATTCCGCCGAGCTTGCGCTGCCGCCAAAGCAGGTCATTTGGCCACTTGAGCTGCGCGTCCTGCAGCGCTACAGCCTTAAGGCTGCGAACGAGCGAAACGCCGACTGCCAGTGACAAGCCAGACAGGTCGGCAACTCGATTGAAACGCCATAAAAGCGAAAACGTCAAGGCACCACCAGGTGCGGAGACCCAGCGCCGACCGCGTCTCCCGCGTCCGGCTGTCTGCGTTTCCGCAATTCGCACCAACCCGCCGGTTGCGCCCTGCCGCGCCCGCAGCATCAGATCTTCGTTAGTTGAACCAGTCTGATCGACAACCTCCAGCAAAAACGAGTCCGCCTTGTCACCGAGGAAATACTCGATCTTCGATGCGCTCAGCATGCAAAACCATGTCAGCAGCCTGTACCCAGCGTGACCCTCGGCCTCGATTTCAAATCCGGCACCCGCCAGGCACTCGAGAGCTTCGCGCAGGCACGCCTCGGATACACCCAATTGCTCTCTGATTGCTTTGGAGGCGTGAAATCGTCCGTCCGACAGAACGCGTAACAGAGCAAAAACAGGTACTGTCATGTCTTGAATGGATCGATCAATTCGTCGCAGACTATATTTGGTTCCTGCCTCAATGTTGATTCAGGTCAATGAGCAGGTGCGGGCACGGACCAAAGATGTTGCGTGACTAACTCGATGGAGGACTCGAACATGTACAAGCATATTCTGATACCTACGGATGGTTCACCGCAATCGCGCAAGGCAATCCGCGAGGGCATTGCGCTCGCAAAGAAACTCGGCGCACGTGTGACGGGATTCTATTCCCCTGAGCAATACGAGGTGCTGGCCTACGGCGAATACTTCCCGCCCAATCTCATATCAAGAGCAGAGTGGAGCAAGCGCAGCGAGCAGACCGCCGAAAAACACCTGGCGCCAATTGAAAAAGCCGCCAAAGCGGCGAACTTGCGCTACGAAGGTTATTTCAAGGAAAGCATTGCACCGTGGCAGGCAATCGTCGACGCTGCAAAACGGAAAAAATGTGATCTCATCTTCATGGCATCGCATGGTCGTACCGGCTTACAAGGTCTTGTATTGGGAAGCCAGGCTGCAAAGGTGCTGTCACATTCGACTGTTCCGGTTCTGATTCACAAAGCGAAGAAGAGGTGAGCACCAGACAGCGAGACCGATGGCAACTTTGACCGCGTCCTCGACAGTGTCGCCGATTTGCGACAACCTGCCGAATTTTAAGGGGTTTTTTCGAGCAAGCATTCCCATTCAGTTACTGAAAGTCTATTATTAACTGCCGCATTTTTCGCACTGGGGACATGACTACTGAGTATTTCGAAACAAGGATACGCGATGAAGAAGCTTTGGTTAGCGATAGCGATAGGCGCGCTGTTCGTTTCAAGCGGCGCTTGGGCACAATCCACCGACCAGTTGAT
>CP070775.1:3603605-3608018 GCA_020346185.1 Betaproteobacteria bacterium
CAGCGGTTTTAGTTCCGACATCACGCGCTGCGCGCATGCGTCTGCACTGAAACATCAACGCGGCGATGCAATCGCCTTCAGTCCTCCCATGTAGGGTTGGAGAGCACCAGGGATGTCAACCCCACCGTCCGCGCGTTGATAGTTTTCCAGCACGGCGATCAAGGTCCTGCCCACCGCGAGTCCGGAACCATTGAGCGTGTGCACCAGTTGCGGTTTGCCCTTGTCGTTGCGAAAACGCGCCCGCATGCGCCGTGCCTGGAACGATTCGAAATTACTGCAGGAAGAAATCTCCCGATAAGCTTCCTGCCCTGGCAGCCAGACCTCAATGTCATAGGTCTTGGCTGCCGAAAATCCCATGTCACCCGCACACAAGGTAACCACCCGATAGGGCAGGTCGAGCCGCCGCAGAATGGTCTCGGCGTGACCGGTCAACTCTTCGAGCACCTGGTACGAATTTTCGGGATGTGCGATCTGCACCAGCTCGACCTTGTCGAACTGGTGCTGACGAATCATGCCGCGCGTGTCCTTGCCGTAAGAACCGGCTTCGGAGCGGAAACAAGGCGTATGACAGACGAACTTCAGGGGCAGACGGTCCGCCGGGATAATCTCATCCCGCACGATGTTGGTCACCGGCACCTCGGCAGTGGGAATCAGGTAAAACCGACTGTCATCGGCACGCGGAACAGCGAACAGGTCTTCCTCGAACTTGGGCAACTGCCCGGTACCGCGCAGTGATTCAGCATTCACGAGATAAGGTGAATAAATCTCGGTGTAACCGTGCTCGCCGCTGTGCACGTCGAGCATAAACTGCGCGATGGCCCGATGTAATCGCGCAATTGCACCAGTCAGCACAACAAAGCGCGAACCGGTAATCTTGACTGCATGCTCAAAATCAAGCTGCCCGAGCGATTCACCAATATCGACGTGATCCCTGACCGAAAACGAAAACGAGCGCGGTTCTCCGAAGCGTTTTAGTTCAACGTTATCCTGCTCTGACGCGCCTGCCGGCACCGACCCATGCGGCAGATTCGGGACGCTGAGCAGCAGGTCTTCCATTTCACCGCGCAATGCGTCGAGTTTCTCCTGTTTGTTTTTCAGCTCGTCGGAAAACGCATTGACTTGCACCATGAGCGATTCGGCTGCCTGCTGGTCCTTGTCACGCTTGGCGGCGCCGATTTGCCTGGACAGTGCGTTGCGTTGGGCCTGTAGCGACTCGGTATCTGATTGCAACGCCTTGCGCCGCTCTTCGAGCTTGCGGAAGCTCTCCACATCGAGTTGGTAGCCGCCGCGCGCAGCGAGGCGCCGTGCAACAACATCCAATTCATTGCGAAGCAGTTGTACATCAAGCATCACGTGTCCTTCTTGTCATTGGTCTGGTCCTTAGCGCCGCTCGTTCCCCTGGCCCGGCGGTCCAGGTCGCGCAGGTGCGCCAGCTTCTCGCCGATCTTGCCTTCGAGACCTCGTGGCGACGGCCGGTAAAACGTTGGCGCATCGAGGCCCTCTGGAAAATAGTTCTCGCCAGCAGCATAAGCTTCGGGTTCGTCGTGTGCATAGCGATAAGCGCGGCCATAACCGAGCTCTTTCATCAACCGCGTCGGCGCATTGCGCAGATGGGTCGGGACGGTTCTTGACTGATCCGACTGAACCAGCGCGCGGGCCGCATTATAGGCAACGTAGACCGCGTTGCTCTTCGCTGCACAGGCCAGATAGACAACCGCTTCGGCCAGCGCCAGTTCGCCCTCCGGCGAGCCGAGCCGCTCAAAGGTAGCGCATGCATCGAGCGTGATCGTCAAGGCGCGCGGATCGGCCAGCCCGATATCTTCACTGGCCATGCGAACCATGCGCCGCCCGAGATAAAGCGGGTCCGCTCCGCCATCAAGCATGCGCACCAGCCAGTACAGCGCCGCGTCCGGAGATGAGCCCCGCACCGACTTGTGCAGCGCCGAGATCTGATCGTAAAACACGTCACCGCCCTTGTCGAAGCGGCGCAGATTCTGCGCCAGCGTGCGCCGCACGAAGGCGGCGTCGATGTTAGTGAGGCACTCCGCCCCCGCTGCAGTGCAAATGACCTCCACCATGTTCAGTAAACGGCGTGCATCGCCGTCGGCCGCGGCTACGATGAGACCCTGCGCAGTGCCATCGAAATTGATACCAACAGAGAGCCGGCGGCGGCCACGCTCGAGCAGCTCGCCCAACTGGTCGTCGGAAAGCGGCTCGAGTACATAGACCGCGGCACGCGACAACAGAGCACTGTTGACCTCAAACGACGGATTCTCGGTGGTCGCGCCAATGAACGTGAGGAGACCACGCTCGACGAACGGCAGGAACGCATCCTGTTGCGCTTTGTTGAAGCGGTGTACCTCATCGACGAACAGAATAGTGCCCCGTCCGGATTGCTGCAGCGTCGCCTCGGCACGCGCGACCGCGTCGCGAATGTCTTTCACCCCCGCCAGCACGGCCGATATCTGCATAAATTCGGCGTCGAATGCTTTTGCCATCAGCCGCGCCAGCGTCGTCTTGCCAACGCCTGGTGGCCCCCAGAAAATCATCGAGTGTGGCTTTCCCGACTCGAACGCTACACGCAGCGGCTTGCCCGGCCCCAATAGATTGGCTTGTCCGACGACATCCTCAATCCGCTCGGGCCGCAGCAGTTCGGCGAGCGGTGCTGCCGGCCGAGGCGCGTCGAACAACTCACTCACAGCAACGGCACAAAGATCAGAAATGGCAACGCGGTCAGAACGCTTCCGCGCGTCAACGCGTGATACGGCATCAGCCCGCGCCTAAAAGAAAAACTATTCTCGGCCGCCAGCACAGCCGATGCTGGCAGACGCGTGACAACTCAGTCGGTAACGACATCCACACCGGGTGGGGGCGTGAAAGTAAACGCATCGGGCGCGAACTTGGGGTTGCGTTTGAACTCTGAGAACAGAATGACAGTCTTCTGACCGAAGTGATCGTACAGCTCCATGATCTGCAAGGTGCTATCGGAAAAACCCATGCGTACTTTCTCAAACAGGCTTTCCTCGTCATTGGGCACCACTTCGAGCCATTCATGGCCGCCCTGCCTGCCCATCGATTCGAGTGAGAAATAGCGCTCTACGTCATCGGAGCCGGCCAGCAGTGCGGCGGGGCTCGAGCCGAGTGCGCGACCCAGCTTTCGAGTCGTCGCCTGGGCCAGGTCCTTGTCGTAAACCCACAGGTTGGTACCGTCGCCGATCACCAGCTGTTCGAACGGCTCGAGGTAATGCCAGCGGAAGCGCCCGGGACGCGAAAACTCGACGACACCGCTCGAGTCCTGAATCGTCACCCCTTGCGAATCGCTTACGGTCTGGGTAAACGTTGCTCGCGCTGAGCGCGTTTGCTCGATGAACGCCTGTAACTCTTCGATGCCGCCGGCATGCAGCAACGGTGCCCAAATGGCGCTCGCCAACAACAACACGAACCGGTGCAATGCCATCCAATTTTTTTCGATCTTGCTGTTTGCCGCACGCTGCATGAGCTGTGTTCCTTGCCTCGAAGTCTGTTTCATTGACGCGCCTCGTTGTGTGACGGTGCCAACACCTCGCGGTTTCCACTGGACGACATACTCGACACCAGCCCCGCGTTCTCCATCTGCTCGACCAGTCGCGCCGCCCGGTTGTAACCAATCCGAAGATGGCGCTGCACCAGCGAAATCGAGGCGCGTCGAGATTTGATCACGATTTCCACCGCCTGATCGTAGAGCGGATCAGATTCCGCGTCCTGTTCCGAGTCGGCGTCGACATCGGATTCGCCCGATGCCTCAAGAACGTTGTCGATGTATTGCGGTTGACCTCGCGATTTCAGGTAATCGACCACACGGTGCACTTCCTGATCGGCAACGAATGCACCATGCACGCGCTGCGGGTAGCCCGTACCCGGCGGCAGGTACAGCATGTCGCCCTGCCCGAGCAGCTGCTCGGCACCCATTTGGTCGAGGATGGTTCGCGAATCGACACGGCTGGAAACCTGAAACGCCATGCGCGTCGGGATATTTGCCTTGATCAGCCCGGTAATCACGTCGACCGACGGTCGTTGGGTGGCGAGAACGAGATGGATGCCGGCAGCGCGCGCCTTTTGCGCCAGCCGCGCAATCAATTCCTCGACTTTCTTGCCCACCACCATCATCAGGTCGGCCAGCTCATCAACCACCACCACGATCACCGGCAATTCCTGCAACGCCTCTGGGTTTTCCGGCGTGAGCGTGAACGGATTGCAAATCGGCTTGCCGCTCTTGCCGGCGGCGCGAATCTTGTGGTTGTAACCAGCCAGATTGCGCACGCCCAGGGTGGACATCAGCTTGTAGCGCCGGTCCATCTCGCCGACGCACCAGTTGAGCGCGTGCGCAGCTTTCGGCATGTCAGTCACCACCGGCGCGAGCAAATGCGGAATGCC